>OZ223302.1:0-710559 GCA_965140705.1 uncultured Arcobacter sp. | reverse complement strand
TAGGGATTAATTTTAATAATGGAGTAATAAAAATAGTTCTAGCAAGTCAAGATTTAGAGAATGTCTTAGAAGAAGATAGTGAGAATAAGAGTGAAATAAAAATGAAAAGTAATAAAGTAATAAATATGTCATTGCCAGGATTTTTGTATTCAGCATCAGTAATAGATAGTTTATTAAAAGATCCAAAGATGATAAAGACGATAGAGGCTTACCAAAAGGCAGGTATTATAAAAGCAGAAGAGAAGAATAAAAATAATTAATTTCATTATATAGTAAGGATTATGTCATGTCAGCAGTAGTAAAGTTTGTAGAAAAAAGACTTGAAGCTATAAAGTATTTTCTTACTGGTACCTATAAAGGAACAGAAGGTAATGATCACATTGTAGCTGTTTCAATGAATCTGGGGTGGGGAAGAGGGATTCTCACAAAAGGTGGAGATGATGACGTAATCGCAGCTGCTTTTAACCTTAAAGTTATAGATACCACAGGATATTTAAATGTAGTAGGAGCAGGTGGATATACAGAGATATATAAAGAAGGAGAAGGGAATCTTGATTATGTAGGAGCAGCAGGAGGATTACTTGTTGAACATACAGGAGAGAGTGGAGATCTAAACCTTGCAAGTGTTGCACTTTCAAGTACGGCATTACGAAAAGGGCGTATTGGAAACTTAACAGCAGGGTCACTTGCTGCACATACTTCTTTTAAACTACATACAAAAGTAGGAGATCTTACTTTTGCAGGAGGAGCTGCATATCTTAAACTTGAGAGAAAAAGTAATGGATATGCTAATTCTAGAGGGAATTTAACAATTAATGGGGCAGGAGCCTGGGTTGAAGCTATTAGTACAGTAGATACTGGAGATATGACAGGATTTACACTTGCTGGAAATGGGAAATTCACTCGATATGGTAAAGATTCAAATGTAGACTTAAATTTAATTGGAATCAATAATGAAGTTAGACATTATTCAATAACAGGAGATACAAAAGTTGAAGCCTTAGGTGGACGAAATTATATAGAGAAAAAAGGTAGAGAATTTAATGATAACTCTTCAGGAGACTTAATAGCTGATGTAGCTGGTTTACGAAATGAGATTATACATGCTACACGATTTGGAGATACTACAGTTTCTGGACTTGCCATTAGCTCAAAAATCACTCGAATAGGTGAAGAAGGAGATGTTACTATTTCGGGAGTTGGTATTGATAATGAAATCAATATTAAGATGAAAAAAGGGGCACTAGAATTTAAAGGAGTAGGAGCCTCAAATAGAATCACCATTGAAGGGTTGTCAGGAGATTTAATTGATACTTCTTCAGTATTTAAAAATGATTATACTCAAAGAGAGAATGAAAGTCTGCTTTTAAGTTATGAAAGTTTTGAAAAAGGAGATACTTCAGGTTGGAGTAGTGAAATTATTACTGAAAAAGGTGAATTGACAAAATTCTTAGGAGGATTTGGAAACACAGATGGAGAACAAGCTGTTTATAAGACCTATAGCTTTGGTATTCAAAATGCAGGACGAGAAGTTGAACTTAGTTTTAAATTTTATGAGATAGATTCTAAGGATGATGGATTTTTAAATACATATATCAATGATGAGATAGTAATTCATGGGGCTGAAGATGGAGTAAAACAAAAAACCAGTGAGGAGAATGGTTCAGAGGTTAAGTATACAAAAAAAGTTGTTCTAGATGAAAATGGGAAAGTTAAACTTGGATTTGGAGCAACTTTAGATGAAAGTATTAATGAATCTTGGGGGATAGATGATGTACAGTTTAGAACCGCAGGAGATTGGAATAGTTATAATCTTGTAAGTGAGAGCTATGAAGATTCTGATATTTCAGGATGGGTTAATAAGACCAATGCATCAACTTTGACTCAAACTAGTTCTGAATTAGGAAACTTTTTAGGAAGATTTGGAGGAACTTCTGGAAAAGAAGGTATCTTTAAAACCTTTGAGTTTGGTGTAGAACAAGCTGGAAAAACAGTTGAAATAGAATTTGATATGTATGAGATAGATTCATGGGATGATGAAGAGTTTAGAGTTTTTATTAATGGAGAACAAAAACTAGCAGAAAAATTAAATAGTGATAAAATTACAGGTACAAAAACTTCTTCAAATGTTTTTAATTCGTATACTGATGAAATACATCATTATAAGCTAGAAGCTGTTGTAGATGCAGATGGAAAAGTTAGATTGGGATTTGGTTCAACCTTAAATCAGGATATAAGTGATGAATCTTATGGAATAGATAACCTAAAAATCAATACAGGATATGATTGGAATAGTAAAGTCTTGTTAGAAGAGACTTTCGAAGGGGGAGAGGCTCTAGGTTGGAATAGTAATAAAGATGGAAAAACACTTAAGAAAAAAACCAATAATAGTGACTGGAACGCAGGAGCATTTTCGCAAGAATCACTTGAAGGTGATGGAGAAGTTTCTACTACAGTTCTTGAGACTAATAAGTCTAGAATGATAGGTTTTTCAAGTGATGATAGTAGTAAAAGTTATGATACAATCGATTATGCTGTATATTTAGAAGATAGTGGTAATCTAAAAGTATATGAAAAAGGAGTGCACAAAGGAACATTTGGAAACTATAAAAGTGGAGATACTTTAAGTGTAAAAAGAACAGGTAATGTTATTACTTACCTAAAAAATGATCAAGTATTTTATACTTCAAGTGTGGCTTCAAGTGGAGAACTTCATGTAGATACTTCTTTAAGACATAAAGATGCAACACTTTCAGAAATAGAGCTTACAAAGAGTACTTATGAGATACCTACTTTGATAAATCAAGAGGGAGTAAGTGTATCTGGAAATAATATCACAAAGACAAGTTCTGCAGGTTGGAATGCTGGTTCTTTTTCTGAAGAGTTCATAAGTGATGATGGAAAAGTTTCTACTACAGTTCTTGAGACTAATAAGTCTAGAATGATAGGTTTTTCAAGTGATGATAGCAGTAAAAGTTATGATACAATCGATTATGCTGTATATTTAGAAGATAGTGGTAATTTAAAAGTATATGAAAATGGAGAAAATAAAGGAACATTTGGAAGCTATAAAAGTGGAGATACTTTAAGTGTACAAAGAACAGGTAATGTTATTAGTTATCTAAAAAATGATCAAGTATTTTATACTTCAACTATCAAATCATATGGAAATCTCTACGTAGATACCTCTTTTAGACATAAAGATGCAACCTTAAAGAATATTACCTTAACACAGCTTGATACTCAAACACCAACATTGATTAATGATGAAGGTGTTCTAGTTTATGATAGTGCCGCAAGATTAACTACGCATAATAATTTAACAGATTTTTTAGGAAGATTTGGTGGAAGTAATGGGGAACAAGCTGTTTATAAAACTTATAATCTAGGTATACAAAATGCTGGAAAGATGGTAGAGTTAAGCTTTGATATGTATGAATTAGATTCATGGGACAATGAATGTTTCATAACCTTTGTTAATGATAAAATAGTAGTAAATGAAGGATTTATTGGCAAAGAGATCACAGGGGAAAGAGTCTCTTCTAATGTTTTTAATACGTATGATGATGAGATGCATAGATATACCTTAGAAGCAAAAGTAGATAACAACGGTCAAATCAAAATAGGGTTTGGTTCAACTTTAGATCAAAATATTAATGATGAATCTTATGGAATAGATAATATCAAACTAAAAACCATTGGAGATTGGGAAGAAGAGTTTGATGAAGGTTTTACTGAAAGTTCTAAAAATGGTGACATCTTAATAAAAGAGACCTTTGATGGAGAAGAAGTTACAGGCTGGACAAATAATCAAACCACAAAAACAGATTCAGAACTAGGAGAGTTTTTAGGAAGAATGGGTGGAACTTCAGGAAAAGAAGGACTTTCAAAAACATTTAACCTAGGTATTCAAAATGCTGGAAAAACAGTTGATATAGAATTTGATATGTATGAGATAGATTCATGGGATAATGAAGAGTTTAGCATTTTTATCAATGGAGAAGAAAAACTAGTAGAAAAATTACGTCAGTATGAAATTACAGGTACAAAAACTTCTTCAAATGTTTTTAATAAGTATAATGATGAAATACACCACTATAGTATTAAAGCTACTGTTGATAAAAATGGTGAAGTTAAACTAGGATTTGGTTCAACTTTAAATGAAAGTATAGATAATGAATCATGGGGAATTGATAATGTGACCTTGTCAAAAGGTGCTAATTGGAATGAGAAAGTTATTGTGAATGAGACCTTTGATGGTGGAGTTGCAAAAGGTTGGAGTAATAATACTACAAGTCGAACAGAATCTGAAATGGGAGATTACTTAGGACGATTTGGTGGAACAAACGGAAATCAAGGCTTGTATAAAACATTTAACCTAGGGGCTGAGAATGCTGGAAGAATGGTTAATATAACCTTTGATATGTATGAGATAGATTCATGGGATAATGAAGAGTTTAAAGTTTTTGTAAATGATAATGAAGTTATAAATGAAACAATGGCTGTTGGGACAATCACAGGAACTGCTACGTCTGCAAATGTATATAAAAGTTGGGGTTCTGAAGATATGCATTCTTATAGCTTACAAGCGCAAGTAGATGAGAATGGAAATATTAAACTAGGATTTGGTTCAACTTTAAATGAAAGTATAGATAATGAATCTTGGGGAATTGATAATGTAAAAATGACTACTATTGGAGATTGGGAAGCTTTAAATAAAGAAGCCAATACTTCAAGAAGTAGAATACTTTCTTCTGAAAACTTTGAAGAGGGAAGTGCTAAAGGTTGGAGTAATACCAAAGTTTCACAAACTAATACAGAGTTGGGAAGTTTTCTAGGAAGAATGGGTGGCACAAAAGGGAATGAAGGTGTTTTTAAAACCTATGACTTTGGATTGCAAAATGCAGGACAAGTGGTTGATATTAACTTTGATATGTATGAGATAGATTCATGGGATAATGAAGAGTTTAGAGTTTTTATTAATGGAGAACAAGAGCTAGCAGAAAAACTACATGTTGGTGAAATTACAGGTACAAAAACTTCTTCAAATGTTTTTAATAAGTATAATGATGAAATACACCACTATACCCTACAAGCTACACTAGATGATAAGGGACAAGTAAGACTAGGATTTGGTTCAACTTTAAATCAAAATATTGATGATGAATCATGGGGAATAGATAATGTTGTCATCAAAAAAAGTGGACAATGGGAGAATGGGAATACTTCATTTACCACAGGGGAAAATGCATTTCAAATTAATGATACTACTCAAGAAATTGAAAACGATGAAAACTACTCTGCAAATATCTCTTTGGCAGGACTATATAATAAAGTTGTACATACTACTAAAGCAGGAGATATTGTTGTAAATGGTGGTGGTGGATATACAGAAGTTACAAGAGAAGCAGAAGTTCACGCAAATTTAACTGCAGAGTTAGGTGGAATTGCCAATGTTGTTAAATTAGAAGCAAAAAGTGGAGACTATAGCTTCAAGGGATTAGGAGCAGCTAATATTCTCACAAATAATTCAGAAAATGGAACAACCAATATTGTTGCAGCTGGAATTGGTAATATTGTAAATAGAAGAGGTGATGGTTCTGGAAGACTTATCATGATTGGTGGAGCCAATGTTGTTAAGTGGAAGGGGAATGGAGATATTAAGGCCTTTATGTTAGGTGGGGCAAATGTCTTATTAAAAAGAAATAATGGTGGAATTATCTATGCCCTTATGGCAGGTGGGATAAACTATATAGGGCAAGTAGGAAGTGGAGACCTATATGCAGGAATGTTAGGTGGAGCAAATGTCATTGTAAAATCTGGGGATGGAGATGCTTACTCTTTAATGGCAGGTGGATTAAATGTCTTAGTTCATGTGGGAGATGGTACGACTGCTGCAGTTATGCTAGGTGTAGCAAATGTTCTTACAAAAGTAGGAGATGGACTTACTATTGGAGCCTTATTTGGTGGAGCGAATATCTTCACACATGTTGGAAATGGAGATTCTGTTTCAGCAATGATAGGTGGAGCGAATATCTTTACGAAAGTAGGGGGGAAAGAAGATGATCTTACTCTTGCTGTAATGATAGGTGTGGGTAATGTCTTTACACATAAAGGAGATGGAGACTCTATTGCTATTATGGCAGGTGGGATAAATGTCTTTACTAAAATAGGTGGTAAGTTAAATGGAAATGGAATAGCAGATGATGACTTAACTATTGCAGCTATGTTCTCTGCTGGGAATATTTTCACACATGTAGGAGATGGAACAACAGCAGCACTTATGGTAGGGACTGGAAATGTTCTAACTAAAGTAGGAGAAGGTTTAACTGTAGGAGTTATGGTAGGAGCTGGAAATATTCTTACCCATGTAGGTAATGGTACGACATTGGCACTTATGGCAGCTACAGGAAATATCTTCACAAAAGTAGGAAATGGAATAACAGTAGCAGCTATGCTAGGTAAAGGGAATATCTTCACACATGTAGGAAATGGGACTACTGGTGCTGTTATGCTAGGACTTGGAAATATTTTTACAAAAGTAGGAGATGGACCAGCACTTGCAGTTATGTTAACTCCACCGTCAGAAACAGGTATATCAGTAGGGAATATTTTTACGCATGTAGGAGATGGTATTTCTGGGGCATTAATGTTTGGAGGAGTTGGAAATATCTTCACAAAAGTAGGAGATGGACTAACTGTTGCAGCTATGATAAAAGGTGAAGCAAATATCTTTACCCATGTCGGAGATGGAACAAGTGTAGCTATTATGGCACTAAGTAAAGCCAATGTGTTTACAAAAGTAGGAGATGGACTTACAGTTGCGTTGATGCAGGGTGACTTAAATGTAATGACACATGTGGGAGATGGATTAACAGCAGCTATTGCTATTGGAAAAGCAAATATTATTACTAAAGTAGGTAACGATGAGCTTGTTACAGCACTATATGGGAAAGCCAATGTAGTAACACATATCAGTAGTGAACAAAGTAATACCTATGCCCTTCTTAAAGGTAATTTAAATGTAGTAACTAAAGTGGGACCAATGGATGACTTTAGTGTTACCGTTGCACCTTTAGATGGAATCGTAGCAGACCCAGTAGCACCAGAAGATAGAATACTAGCACGTGGAGATATTAGCTCTAACCCAATGGGTGTAGTCAATAGTGTTATTAGTGGAATGGAGACATTAGTTGACTCAACAGTGAGTGATGTTGTAAACGGAACAGGTGGTGTATTATCAGGTCTTGTTCTAGGTGATGCAAATGTTATTACTCATGTGGGAAGAGGTGCTACAAATATAGTAGCACATGGAAAAGCAAATATCATTACAAAAGTAGGGAATGGACGATCAGTCGTACTAGCCAATGGAAAAGCAAATATCTTAAGCGTTGTAGGAGATGGAGATAGTATACAAGCTGCCAATGGAAAAGCAAATATTATTACTAAAGTAGGATCAGGTTCTTCTGCTGTTATTGCAAAAGGTGAAGCAAATATTGTTACTAAAGTAGGAGATGGTTTACATATAGGTATTATGAGTGGAAAACTAAATGTTCAAACTATTGTAGGTGATGGTATGAATATTTCTGCACAAAAAGGTGATTTAAATATCAATACCAAAGTAGGAGATGGAACAAACATCAGTATTGCAAAAGGCCAAGCTAATCTTAATATTCAGTTTGGAGATGGCTTAGGTATATATGCAGCTGCTGGAAGAGGGAATGTTTCTATTAAAATAGGAAATGGAGACTACTATGGTATTGCTTATGAAACAGGTAAAAAAGGTAGAGTACAAGCTTTATTATCAGAACTAAAAGGAACATCAATATCTTTACTTGCAAGTGGAACAATTGCTACTATTGTAAATGGGAGTGAAGAGGGAACTGTAACAGGACATGGACATACAGTACCAAATATAGAAGCTCCTTCTGAATTAAAAGGGATAAGTGTAAGCCAAACCGATGATAGTACTAGTAATGTAGATTCAAGCAACTTTGCTCAAGATGCTACACGTACTAATGAGAGTGGGAATCAAGATGATTATGATGAGAATAAGAAAGATGATATAGAAGGAAATAGTCAAAGTCAATCACAAGCAGCAATAGATGCTCAAAATAATGCTACTTCAGATGCTAATAGAGCTAAAAGTGATATAGCAGAAGGCCAAGCTAAAGTAGAAAGTGAAAAAGAGAAAATAGATAGTTTTGAAAATGATATAAATGATGTAGATGATGATGAGTTAGAACAAAATGCAAGTGATATAAAATCATTAATAGGTTCAGAACTTACAAGTAGTGGGTCAGATTTTTCTACAGAAGATAATATAGATACTATTGCAGAAGGAAGTTATGAAGAGTATAAAAAAGAAATAGCAGATGGAAGTAATATACGAGCTGAATTTTCAACTATAAATTCAGATGTAAATGAGCATTTAGATACTTATGGAAAGCAAGTACAAGATGCAATGACAACTTCAAATGAAGAGAATCCAGATGTAGATATTCAAGATACAATCGATGATGCACAAGAGAAATATATCCAAGCTAAATCAGATGAGATAAAAGCAAATAAAGATGCAAATGCTTCACAAAGTAATGTTAATACAGCAAGAAATGAAGCAAATTCTGCAACAAATGAAGCAAGTGCAGCAAAAAATGAAGCAGAAGGAAGAGCAGATTCTGCATCAAATGGAGAAGAAGATAAGACAAAATCAAATGCAAGTGCAAGTGGTGGGCAAGTATCAGAAGGTAGATTTGAAAGTGAATTTAATAATCCTGATACATCAACATCTTCTGATTCTTTGCCTGAAAAATTAAAAGATGGAATTGATGAAGAAGAAATTAAGAATGGAATAGAGGCAGGTGCTGCTGCCCTAAATGTTGATATAGAAGAAGTTTTAGAATCAATAGAGAATGTAGATGGAACAAGCATTGAAGATGAGCTTGATGCAGCAATAGAAGCATTAAGAGCTAATACTGGAAGTTTAACACTTGATGATAATATTATTAAATATATAGCTGAGAAGTATAGTGCTGCTAAGAATTTAGCTACTAAATTAAATGAATTAAGAAAAATAATCAATGAATCAAATAGTTCTACTAATGATACTTCTGAAAGTACAGATACTCCAACGAATACAGATGATACTTTAGAGAAAAAGTTTGAAGTTCAAGGTATATCTAGAAGTACAGATAGAGAAGGTGCCCTTGATATTGAGTTAGGTGCTTTAGGAGGGGACTCTGAACAGAGAGAGGAATATTTTCAAAAAAAATTAGATGAGCTTGAAAGGAAGAAAGAACTTGCCGAAGAAAAGAAAAAACTTGCCGAAGAAAAGAAAAAACTTGCCGAAGAAGAGATAAAAACTGCCGAAGAGGAAAAGACTGAAATTAAAAAAAATAATGTTTCTCTTAACGTGAGTATTTCAATGGCTGATCAGAAATATCAAAAAGCAGTAAAAGCACTAGAGGATCAAAAAGAATCAGATTTTGAAAAAGCTTTTAAGAAAGTTCACGGCGAAGATGAAAATAGTGAAACCTTAAAAAATCTTCAAAAGGCTGAGGCAGATGCTAAAGTAGCATTAGAAGCTGCAAAAGCTGAACTTGAAAAATTAATTGAACCACAGAATGACGCAATTGATTTAGCAAAAAAAGAAATTGAAGAACTGGAAAATTTTATAAGCGAAGCTTCAAAAGAATTGGATGACATTAAAAATGAGAAAGAAAATATTGAAGGTACGAAAAAATTCTTAAGAAATAGGGATGTAGATGCTGAGTTAACACAAGAGCTTGAAGTAGTAGATGGAGCGATTAATGAACTTAAAGAGGCAATAGACAAGAATAGAGAGCCTAATTACGATGAAAAGCAGCAAGAATTTATAAACGAAAACATAGATGCAAACGCTGATAAAAAGAGTCAACTTGAAAGCCTGGAAGAAGAGAAATATACTATAAGTAAACAGATAGAAGAAAATGATATTAATGCGGCAAATAACTTAACACATGTAGTGAAAAATAATGTTAATGGAATTGATTTTGAACAAATTTGGCAAGATTTACTCAATGAGGAGGTTAGGGCAGCAGGTTCACAAGGTAATCTTTTACATGCTATTATGCCTGAATTGATGAATGAGGTTCTACTAGTAGATGAAAATTCTCCTAAACAAATTATTGTATTGTATGATAAAGTATCTGATGGAAAAGGTGGATTTACCTATAAAAGAGTTGGAGGAGATGTTGTAGATCCTAGTATTGAAGAAATTTCTTTGGTTCGGTCAATAGGTGCTGATAAAAAATATTCATACTCTATTCCCGTTGAGAAAGAGAAGGGTGACGTTGTAGGAGATATTAAGATAGGAAGTGGATCTCTTTATGAGGGAATTGATTATCACAATCATAAGGAATTGTATGATAAAACTACTGTTGAGGGTGTTGAATTTTTTGAATCTGATGATAAACAAGAAGAAAGAATTTCAGAACTAAGAAATAATCTTGCAACAAAACTTGAGGCAAAGACTGGTTTACTAGCAAAGGAACTTGCTACTGGACTTAATCCAACGTTTCTTTATCAAATGCTACCTGGTGTTAGTATGATGATTTTAAAGCTACTACCTAAATATTTCATTAAAGTCGGTTTATCAATAAAATCAACAGGTTTTCCTATAGTAGATACAATTATCAACGTAGCAATAGGAGAGGCACTAAGTATGTTTGCTCAAACTTTTATAGGAAATTCTTTTGATTTATTTACTAAGTCAAAGGATGGTGTGGATATAGAATCCACTAATAGTATTGCTGACAGCAGTTTTTTAACGCTTTCATACAGCATAGGATATTTAATAGGTACTACTTCTATAAATCGTAAAGCTGATAATGATTATGCAGTAGGAGTTGGAAGTAATATTATCGGTGATGTGATTGGTGAAGTGATATATGCTCTAATAAAAACAAGTTCAATAAAAATGAATAAAGGTTGGTATAAAATTACTGATGAATCTGCTAAAAAAAAGATGGTTGAAAGTTTAACAAATGAAATATTAAAGAAAAATGAAATATTAAAGGAAAATGAAATATTAAAGGAAAATGATACGATAAAAGAATTTTTTAATATTTATAAAGCTATGAAAGAAATTGGTGGTCTACTTGGAAAAATATTAGGACCTATTTATGAAACTATGAAGAAAAAGGAAGCTTACTTAGATTTTTCTATAAATGGTTTTAAAAAGTTCTTAGTATTTGGAGTGACATCGATATTTACAAAACTTGCGGCTATGGGAATAGATGGTGATAGTTTTGATTCCTATATTCATGGCGGAGGAGAAGAAAGTCAACCAGATGAACCAGAAAATCAACCAGATAAACCAGAAAATCAAGCAGATGAAACAGAAACTAATAATCTTAAATCTATTACTGCTGTAAGTCAGATTTTTGTTAGTATGTTATTCCCTCTGTTTTTAGGCATGGATGGATTAGTTTATTATATTAAAAAAGCTTTAAGAAATTCTTATGGTGATAATTTTGATGATAAGCTTAATAGAGCGATAAAAGCAATAGGAATTTATTATGCTAATAATGATGAACTTTCTTCTGAAGATATAAAAGCTATCAAATCTGTACAAAAAGGCTTGGAATTAGATACTGTAATCTCTAAGTTTGATTATGAACCCGAAATAAATGAGGAAAACTCTTCTATGGAGCTTAGGAATGGAAATTCTTCAGATCCATATGAAAAATTAAAGGAGGCAAATGATAATTTATCAAAAGCTATTAAAAGTAAAAATCGTTTAGAAATAAGAAATGCATTTATTATACTGAAAAATAGTATTGAAGCTATTCAAGATTTAAGAGTTGAAAATTTAGAAATAGCTAGTTTATCTAATGCTCTAAAAATAATTGATGCTATTGAAAATCCTAATGATAATTTTAATAAATTAGTTATTACATCACCTTTTGATGATACAAAAGAAATAATTTTTGATAAAGATATACAGAATAGTTCTAAAATAGAAGATACTACAGGGGAAGTTCACAGAGATGTATATCTAAAAATAGAAAAGGTTTATATGAATGAAGATGGGAAGAAAATAATTTCTTCTCCTTTTCTTGATATTCCAGAAGGTGCAGAGGTGATTACTGTTAGACAATATGGAAATATATTTACAGAAGTTATTAAGGGTAAAGAGAAAAGAATTGAAGGACAAAAGGATTTAAGGGATCCTTCAGAGAATTTAGGTCAGTTACTTGATAAACATGGTATTAACGCTACAAATGTAAATGAAATATTGGAAGCAAACTCACGTACTCCTTTAGGTGGAAATATTCCTGTTCTTCTTGCTGGTGTAGATGGAAATGCTTTAGGAGTAAGTGATAGTGATTTATATGCTACAACAGAATTTTTAAATGATACAGTAGACCAATGGAATGAATTAACAGCAGAACAAACAGAGAAGTTAACAAATAGTGCAGAAAATGATGGGAAATCTGAACCATCAGACTATGACCATCAAGTGATAATTGTGATGGAAGGGGAAGATTTAGTAAGAAATTCTGCAGTAAACTTGGCATTTAAACATCCAGAGCACTCAACTATTATCTCAATGGATAAATTTGGAAATATAAAACATCTTTATGGAACAGAATTAGGAGATATAAGTGGTAAAAGTCTAAGAATAAATGCCGTAGGACATGGAAGAACGACAGGAGATGAAAAAACCTTAGGAGGGAGAACAGCCGAAGAGTTTGCAGAACAAGTAAAAACATTAAATAGCACCTTGATAGAAAATGGAAATTCTTTAGATAAAGTATCACTTAAAGGGTGTAATTTAGGGGAAGGTTCAGAAAGGTTAAGTGATAGTGACTATGGGAAAGACCTTATTACCATACTTCATAATGATGGAGTAGAAACAGATGTATCTGTTAGAAATGCTTATGTTGCAATTGCAGAGGATGGAAGAACAGGAACAAGAAGTGGAGAATCAGGAAGCTTCTTTAATAAAGTTTCTTCAGCAAAAACGACGTATACAATAGATGCAAATGGAGAAGTGGTTGTTAAACAAGTAGCAAATAAAGGTAATGTGTACTCTGCAAAAGATATAAATAACGCTAATGACAAAGAGTTGGGATTAAGGAATTCAGAGCGACTAGTACATGAAGATAAAGTAAATCTTGAGACAGTTGATATGAATAAGGTTGGAGATTCTTTAGCAAATAATGATATTAATCCAAATGATCCTACAGGAACAAAAACAAAAGTAATCGATACAGAGAAAATGAGTAAGATAGAAGATGGTATTGAAAAAGTAGGAAATTTAAATGTTAATAAAACTATTAAAAAAACAGAAATGGGAGATGCAGTAGCAGATTCACTTACAAGTGAAAAACCTACTAAAGCAAAAAAAATAGGAGGAAATATCCAAATCGATGTAGGAGATGGAGAGCATACATCTTTATACTATGGAAGTAATAATATAGATATAAAAATAGGAGATGGTGGACATAAAACTGCAATGTTTGGGGATAATAATGCCTTGATTAGCCTAGGTGATAGAGGAGATACTACAGTTACTGTTGAATCTGGAGGATATACAGCATTTGAAGGTGCTGAAATGTTAATAGGACAAAGAAACCTTGCTTTTAACCAAGGAGAAAGAAATGACTTTATTGTTATGTTAGATAAGTCAGTTCCTATAATACCTTTTATGAATCCCTTTGATGGAGCAAGTGGTATTTCTGAGACCTTACAAAGTATGGGAAGTGCAAATGCAGATGAACAAGAACAACTGTGGAGCTTTGAGCAAGCGAAAAACTTTTCTACAAATATGAGTGTACTTGATATAACAAGTAGTGTGGACTATACAACACTCTTTGATGTAGGTAGCCAAAATGATGTTTCAAGTAGAGGGATTATGTATGATGTAGAGGCTACTTTAAATAATGCAGTAAATGGAGGAGGAGGGAGCAGTAGTGAGAGTTCCCCAAATGCAAGTATAAAAGAAAAGATGAAAGGGAAAATAACTAATGCTAAAAATAGTGTTAAAAATACCTCAGTAAACTTTACAGTTGCAGGACAAGGTTCTGATATTATCTTAGCTAATGGTAACTTCTCATTTATATTTGCAGATACAATATCATCTGTATTAGATACAACATTAGCTTCTTTCTTTGGAGTAATGCAACAAGGTTTTTCTTCAACAGGAGCACCTACAAATACCTTTACGTTCTCACCTGCTGATATAAAAACACAAGCGTATAAAAATATGGGAAATAGACTAGCAGAAATGACTGATGATATTACTCTTGGAGAGTGGGTGGGAGAGGGATATACCTCTGATGGAACAATGTACTCTACTACAGGAGAAAGCCCAAATAAAAATATCATAAAAGACTTTTTTACAACCATACTTCCAGAAAGTTGTGGAACAATGATTGATACATTAACCAATACAAATAAAATGATAAATAATATCAAAGCTATGGGTGGTGTTGGTGTTGATATGGTTAAAAATGGTTTAAGTGCATTGGGATTACCTGTTGATGATGGAAGTGAAGTGGAAAGTATTTCTGATGAGATAGTTGAAACTGTAAGTAATCATATTGATGAGAGTGGGAAAATCATTACTCTTACCTTTGAAACTGATATTTCAAACAATTTAAGTAGCCTAGCTGCTTTAAAAGAAAAGATATTTGTATCTATTGATGGTAGTCCAGTAAAAACTGCTTTGAGAAATGAAGATAGTATAGCAATAGAAGATGGAAAACTTATTATTACACTAGATAAGGCACCAGAAGAAGGTGTAACAGTAAGTATAGAAGCAAATAGTTTAAAAGATAATACAGGGAGTGTTATAGAAGAAGAATATAATACAAAAGTAGATGCAACAGCACCAAGTAGCGCTGTATATAGTATAGATGAAACAGGGAAAATAATTACTATAGACTTTGGTGATAATATTGTTAATAATACAGCCTCTTTAGATGAATTAAAAGCAAGTGTAAAAATAGATCTTAATGGTGATGGAACAGCTACTTTATTAGGTATCAATGATAGTGTTGCAATACAAGATGGGAAACTAGTAGTAACTTTAGAAAATGTTATATCAAGTCAATTTCTTAATGTTCAAATTGATGAAAATAGCTTAAGAAATACCTCTGGAAAAGTTATAACAAATACAATTGATGTAGAATCACTGAGTACAGGTGTATATGAACTAGATGAGAGTAAAAAAATACTTACTATAGACTTTGGGGATAAGGTACAAAATAACTTTGCAAGCTTAGCTGAGTTGAAAGATAGTATAAAAGTAGATTTAAAAGGTAATGGAAGTAAAGATTCATTAACAGAGAATGATAGTATTTCTATTGTAAATGGGAAATTAGTTATTACCTTTGCAGAAGAAGTAAATAATGTATTAACAGTTTCAGTGGATGAGAATAGTTTAAAAAATAACTTTGGACAAGTTATTACAACAGAACTTACCATTGGTAGCCTAGTTGAACCAGAAGGAAAAGCATTTGGATTTTCTGGCTTAAAGATGCCTTCGTTTTTTGATATTTTATCTATACCGTCTATGCTTACAAAAATGCCTACTTTAATAAATGATTTAGGTAAATCATTAAGTAGTGATGCTGCTAATATGGAAGATGAGATGTTAACTTTCTTTACTGAAAGTGGATTTATGGATGAAGGAGAAGATGGGGATATGGTTGTAAGTACTGGTTCTCAAAACTTTGTTTGGGGAGGACATGGGAAAGACCTTATTTCTTTACTTGGTGTTAATAATAATGTATGGGCAGGAGAAGGAGATGATGTTGGATATCTAATGGGAGAAGGGAATACCTTCTCTGGTAATACAGGAGATGATACCGCTATTATGATGGGACAAAACCATATGTTTATTGGTGGAGAAGGTAATGATATGGTTGTTGCATCAGGAAGATATAACAATTTATTTGGTGGAGATGGGAATGATCAACTGTGGGCATTTGGAGATAGAGGTTTAATTAAAGGTGGAGCAGGAGATGATTATATCGTATCAACTGGAAATAACCATGATATAAATGCAGGAGAAGGAGATGACTTTGCTGTTATTATGGGATCAGGGCATAAAGCACACCTAGAAGCAGGAAATGACCAAGCTAAAATATTTGGTAACCAAAATCACCTTATGGGTGGAGATGGAGAAGATGTAATAGATGTATATGCATATGATAGTATAATTCAAACAGATTCTGGGAATGATACAGTAATGGCAAGATCAAAATCTAAAAATAACCAAATTTATACAGGAAGTGGAGAGGATACTATCTTTATAGGTGGACTTAATAATGAGTATTCAGCAGGAGAAGGTGAAGATATCTTTGTATTAACTCAACAAAATATAGAGGGATCAATCACAGATATTGAATCATCGGATATGATTGTATTTAATAATTTTTCATATGAAAACTTATGGTTTGAACATGAAGATAATGACTTAATCATTCATAATTATAATGGAAAGTCATCAGCAGAAGAAGATTCACAAGATTGGTTCGAAGAGTTTGGTGCATTAAAAGTAGAGGATTACTTTGAAAGTTATGAGAAAAGAGCCGCTATTGTAACTTCAGTAACAACTAATAGTGCAGGAGATATAGTAGAGTATGAATATCTTGATAATGATATTTTTGATAAATTAATTGAGATTATGGCTACATCTGATAAAACAATAGGAAATAATGGTTTTATGACTGATAAGTCACAAGAGTTTAAAGATGATGTACTTTTAGCTTGGAGCCAACAATCTGATGGTACTAGACAAGCTAGTGCCTAATATATTATAATAGCAGATATATTAAATAGGGAGAAAAGATGAATAAAATACACGTAGATAGTGCAATGGGGATACATATAAGTAATGGGATAGTTCATATTATTCTAGGAAGTGATGATTTATCAAAAAAATTTTATAGTGGAAACCAGAAGAATGAATCAAGTATTAAAGCTAATAATATCATATCTATGCCAATACAAGGATTTGTAGAAACGCTTAATATTTTTCAGAATTTCTCAAATGAACCCCATATTAAAATGCTATTAGAGAACTATGTGGATGTTGGTGTACTAAAAAAAGGTAAATAATGAATACAAAAAATAATTTAAATAGAATGGATATTGAGATATTAAGTGATGTTCTTTTTTTAGCTTTACACAGTGAAGATTATAAAGACATTACTATTACTGAATTTTATGCACGATTTATAGAAACTATAAAAGTTGGAAATTTTCAATTACTAAGAGAAAAAGATACTAATCTCCCTATTACCTTCGCCTCTTGGGCTTTTGTAAGCGATGAAGTTCTTGAAGATTTATTAGAAAATAGAAGAGATATAAAAGAAGAAGAGATTAATACTGGTGAGAATTTGTTGTTTATTGAATTTTTTTCTACTAATAATAATTATTGGGAGTTTTTTGATTATTTAACTAAGTATTTTGAAAATGAATATGAAGGTACATATAAAGTAGATATATCAAAGATATATACTTGTTGTGGAATGAAAATTGACTTTGAGAAAGAAACTGTAAAAATAACTAGACCAAATGGATAATTGATATTGTGAAAAGAAGAGTTGTTATAACAGGTATTGGAATTAAAAGTCCTATTGGAAACTCATTAATTGAATTTCAAGAAAATTTATTTAATATGAGAAGTGGTATTAAATCAATGGATTGCTGGGATACTGTAATCGGATTAAAAACAAAAGTAGCAGGTATAGTTCCTTTTATAGATGAGAAAATTATTCCTAGACAAAATAGACGTTCTATGGATAGAGGTTCAATTTTAGCAGCTATAGCAAGCAAAGATGCCATTTCTGACTCAGCCTTAAGTCAAGAAGAACTTTCTTCATTTAGAACAGGTCTTATATATGGTTCTACAGTAGGAGGATCTGCAACATTAGAAAGAGTTTTTGGAGATTTAAGGGTTGATAATTCTTATATGAAACAAACATCTATGGATTTTTTAAAATATATGTCTAATACTGTATGTGCAAACTTAGCCTCTTTTTTTAATATAAAAGGAATGTGCTTACCTATTTGTTCTGCATGTACTTCTTCTTCTCAAGCTATAGGTTTAGGGTATGAATTAATAAAAAATGGACAACTTGATAGAGCAATTTGTGGAGGTTCTGAAGGAATGCACCATGCTATGGCCTCTATTTTTGATGTAGTAGGAGCCGCTTCAAGTACTTATAATGAAACACCTGAAAAATCTTCCAGACCTTTTGATAAAAATAGAGATGGTGTTGTTGTTGCTGAAGGTGCAGGAACTTTGATACTTGAAGATATGGAAAGTGCACTTAACAGAGGGGCAAAAGTTTATGGAGAAATAATATCATATTCTACTAATTGTAATGGTGGTCATATGACAAATCCTGATCAAGATAGCATTATTCAAGTAATGCAATCAGCAATAGATATTGCAGATTTAAAAATTACCGATATTGATTATTTGAATGCCCATGCTACTTCAACACACTTAGGTGATATAGTTGAATCAAATGCAATACATGCGATATTTCAAGATAAAGTGCCAGTTAGTAGTATTAAAGGTCAAATTGGACATACTTTAGGTGCCTGTGGAGTAATAGAGTCCATAGCTACTATATCATCTTTATTGTTAAATAAACTACCTTCAAATCTCAATATTGACAGCTTAGATGAAGAATGTTCTCCCTTAGACTATATAAAAAAAGTAAGAGAACAAGAAGTTAACATTGCATTAACAAATAATTTTGCATTTGGGGGAATTAATACTTCTCTTATTTTTAAAAAATATAAATAAAGGTTTTAATATGAAAAATGAAATTATTTTTAATGAAATTGTTGAAATATTAGTTAATGATTTTGAAGTTGAAAGGTCAAGAATTAAAATTGATAGTAGTTTTTATTATGATTTGAAGCTTGATAGTTTAGATTTGGTTGACTTTTCACTTGCTTTAGAAAAAGTGACTAAACAACCAATAGCTGTAGAAAAACTGAAAAATATATCTAAAATTGAAGATATTATTTTACTTTTGGAGACAAGTAATTAATGCAGTGCATAAATGCTTTAAAAAAAGCAGTAGTAATAAGTCTCTTTTTTACAAATGGGTTTTCAAATAACGTATTTTTAAAAAAAACAATTAAAAATGTCCCAGATGAAATAAGTTTTTCTGAACTTTTTAAAAAATCAATTGATTACAACTTCGACATAAAACAAATAAAAAATAGAAAACTAATTACTAATGAGGATATTAGTCTTGAAAAGTTGGGATATTATCCTCAAGTGGATTTTGAGTATAACAACTATAAATCGTCTAAAGACTTTGAGAGAGATAACCGTCCATATAAAACAAGAAAAGAAAGTTTTTCTATAAATACTAATTTAAGAGTTTATGATTTTAATAGTAAACAAGCAAAGATTGATATCTTAAAAAAAGAAGTTAAAATTGGAGATTTAAGCATTTGTGAAAATAAGATTGATTCATCTTTAAATCTTTTAAGCATCTATAGTTCTATTCAAAAAAGTAGAGCATCAATTGTATTACTTAAGAAATTAGTTCTAGAACATCGCAAAAAGTTCGAGATGAAAAGTAAACTTTATGAAGATGGTCTAATAGGAAGTACTGAATTAATATTAGATAAGACAACTTTATTAAATGCAGTTAAAGCTTTAAATGATGAAAAGGAAAAAAAAGAATATTATACAACTATCTTAAAAATAAAAACGGGATATGAATTAAAAGATAGTGTAAGACTTGCTCCTTTAAAGTTAAATTATAATGCAATTGATAAATATTATTTGGATAGTAAAATTAAAAGAAAAATCCTTAATGAAAAAATAAATAAAATTAAAAAAGAAATAAAATATTCTAAAACTTCTTCTATGCCAACTATTGATGTATATTTTACTAATAATTTTTATAATGAAGATTCAAGTGATTCTGTAAAATATAAGAATAAAAGAGATTATCGTGTTGGATTTAATATAAAATGGTCATTAAATAGTATTTTCAACTATGAGGCTCAGAAAAAAAGAAAATTATTGGAAATTAAAAATGAAGAAATTTTATATGAAAAAGCTAAACAAGAAGCCATATCTGAATTTAAAAAAAGAGCACTTTCAATAAAAAATTATGCAGACTTTAAAAAAAATAGTGATGAAAGGATTTATACTCTTAATGATGAGTTAGAGAATAATACCAGAATGTATAATGAAGGGTTAGAGTTTAAATACAAAATTAGTGACTCAAAAATTAAATTACTTAATGAAGAATTAACTAATATTCAAAAAAAGTTTGAAAATCTAGAGTTTAAAAAATATATTACTATTATATTAGAAAAGGATAATCTTTGCACTCATCTTTAATTTCACTACAACTTATTGGACGTTTTTATGATGTACCTATTAATATAGATAGTATTATCAATGAATATGCAATTGAAGAAAAGGAACTCTCTTTAGATGAACTAATCTTAATCGCCAAAAATGAAGGTTTTATTATTAAAGCTAAAAAAATGGATTTAGAAGATTTGATTGAACATTACCCATTACCTATGATAGTACAGCTTAAGGATAATTCTTATGCTGTAATTTTAAAAGTTGATGTGGAAAAATCTGAAGCAGTTATTTTTTATACTAATAAAAAAGAACCAGAAATTATTGAATTTTCACAGTTAAATGTTGATAAAGAGAATTATTTGATTTTATCAGAAAAATATTTTACAAAGCAAATTAGATTTAGTTTTTCATGGTTTTATCGACAAATCTTACATCATAAAAAAGTGATGTCTGAAGTACTTTTAGCTTCCTTTGTTCTTCAACTTTTTGCTTTAGTAACTCCGCTATTTACACAAGTAATTTTAGATAAAGTTATTGCCCATGGAAGTTTATCTACTTTAAAAGTTATTGGGTTTGCTTTTGTTGTAGTAAGTATTTTTGATTTTTTACTTGGGGTAGTAAGAAACTATGTCTTTTTTCATACCTCTTCCAAACTTGATGCTACCTTAGGGTCTAAGTTATTTAAACATCTCCTTGCCTTACCTATTGCATACTTTGAGAGTAGACAAGTTGGGAATATTAGTGCAAGAGTACGTGAACTTGACGAAATACGAAATTTTATAGCAGACAAATCTATTAATGTATTATTAGATTTACTCTTTTCTATAGTGTTTGTGGTAGTAATGTTTTTTTATAGTGTAAAACTTACTTTCCTAGTAATAGGAATAGTGACTATAATTGGACTTATTTATTTAATATTTACCCCACTATTACGTAAAAAACTTGAAGAAAAGTTTCAAATGGCAGCTCATTCTAATTCTTATTTAGTTGAATCAATCACAGGTGTCCAAACAGTAAAGTCTTTAAATATTGAAGGCTCTATGCAAAAAAAATGGAATAACCACCTTGCTAAATATGTTGAGGCTGGTTTTGATTTGTCTAAATTAAGTAATGTTTTAAGTGGATTTAGTGCTTTCTTACGACAACTTATGACCATTGGTATTTTATACTTTGGAGTTTTATTAGTTATTGATCAGAAACTTTCTGTAGGACAACTTATTGCTTTTCAAATGTTTGCTAACCAATTTATTGGACCAATTTTACGACTGGTTAATTTATGGAATGATTTACAACAAGCTTTACTTTCTGTAGATAGAGTTGGTGATATTTTAAATACACCCACTGAACAAGATGTAGATAATGCCATTACTTTATCTAGTTTGAATGGTGACATTAGATTTGATAATGTTACTTTCAAATACTCACTTAATACCCCTAATGTATTAAATGATATAACTTTTTCTGTTAAATCTGGACAAACTATTGGATTAGTTGGGCGGAGTGGAAGTGGAAAAAGTACCATCACTAAATTGGTACAAAGACTCTACGTGGTTAATTCTGGAATTATATATATGGATGGAGTAGACTCTCGACATATTAATCCTAAATGGCTAAGAGGACATATTGGTGTGGTTCTTCAAGAAAACTTCTTATTTTCTGGTACTATTAAAGATAATATTGCTTTGTCAAAACCAAGTGCTTCAATGGATGAAATTATTAATGCCGCTACTATTGCAGGTGCTCATGAATTTATTAGTGAATTCAGTGAGGGATATGATACTGCTGTTGGGGAGAGAGGATCATCTCTCTCTGGAGGACAAAGACAAAGAATTGCTATCGCTAGAGCACTTATTACTAATCCAAAATTACTAATTTTTGATGAAGCTACTTCTGCTTTAGATTATGAAAGTGAGAAAATTATTCAAGATAATATGGAAAAGATAAAACATAATAGAACTATGTTAATTATAGCCCATCGTTTATCAACAGTACGAGATTGTGATGTAATTTATGCCTTAGATAAAGGTAAAATTTTAGAGTTTGGTTCACATGATGAGTTAATGCAGCAAAAGGGTTACTATTATAGTTTAGTAACGCAACAGGAAAGGTAAATGAGAAAGTTTTTTTTAAAGAATAAAGAGAAAATAGTTACTGGTATTCCTAATAAAGTTGGTAAAGTTTCTTTAAAAGCTAAGCAGTATTTGGCATCTAAGATGTCATCAAATAAATATTTACTACAAGATAAACATTCTTTTAAACCTCTTTTAATAGAAATAGAAGATAGACCAGTGAGTCCAGTAGGTAATTTTATTCTTTGGGCCATTGTTTGTATTTTTTTTATTGGAATTGTTTGGCTAAGTATATCTGAAATCGATGTAGTAGTAACAGCACGGGGTAAAATTGAACCTAGTGGTAATATTAAAACAGTACAGTCCACTTACAGTGGAAATATAAAAGAGATATTTGTTAAAGGGGGTGATAGTGTTAAAAAAGGTGATATTTTAATTGAGTTAGACCCTTTTATTTTGAATAATGAAATAAATACAAAAGAGAAGTTTATCAAAGAATTAGATACAAAAATGAAACGACTAGTTTCTTTAATAGAAAATAGGGAGTTTAAATTTAGAGATTCTATGACGAAAGAAGATTATAATCAAGAAAAAGATATTTATTTAAATGAAAAAAAATCTTATTATCAACAGCTTTCTTTAATAGAAGAAAAAATGAGTGATATTTCACAAAAAATAAATATTGCAAAGCTCGAAAAAAGAAATAAAATTAGTAATTTATCAGAAGAAAAGCAAAAAAAAGCAAGTTTTGAAAGAGTTATTGATATTATTCCACGAGTTCAATATATTCAAGAACAGTATAAAATAGAATCTTTAAAAAATGAGATTAAGAGTTATGACAATAAATTAAAGGGATTAAATAATAATTTACAAGAATTACTTAAACAAAAAAAGATGATAAAATTTTCAAATAATACTAAATACTATACAGAGTTAGTAAAAATAAGTCAAGAAAAAAATAAACTTATCTCTGAAGTGAAAACATTACATTTACAAAAAGACAAATATAATATTCTATCTCCCGTAGATGGATATATTTTAAAATTGGATATAAATACTAAAGAAGGTGTAGTTACTCCTGCCCAAAAACTTATTACAATTGTTCCAAATACTGTAAAATTAATGGCAAAAGTTGATATTGAGAATAAAGATATTGGATATATAAGAGATAATATTGAAGCATTATTAAAAATTGATACATTTGACTTTCAAAAGTATGGTTTTATACATGCAAAACTTAAGAAAATTTCTAATAGTTCTATTGAAAGGGAAAAAGTAGGTTTAGTATATGAGGCTGATTTGCTGTTAGAGAGTAATTATTTACTTTACAATGGAGAAAAAAAACTTTTAAGACCTGGTATGACTGTAACAGCAGAACTTAAAGTAGGAAAGAGAAGACTTATTGAATTTTTCATTTATCCAGCTATAAAATATTTTAATGAAGGGGTAAGTATTATTTAATTTTATAAGTTCAAATGAATTTGAAAAAAAGTATAATGAAAATGTTATTTAACTTTAAGAATTAACTGAATTAAAAAGTGTTTATTCCCCTCCCCTTGAGGTCATAATAGATATTTAAAAATAGATGGGAAATGGCTATATAGGAATAAAAAAATTTTAGATGATTAGGCAAAATTTGAAAATATTATTAGCTCCAGCAGAAACAAAAAATGAAGGTGGAAATGAAAAGCCATTTTCAAAAGAGAATTTCTTTTTAGAAAAAAAATTCTCTTTTAGAGAAGAGGCTTTTGAAGCTTATGAAAAGCATGTACAAAGTTTAAGTTTAGAAGAGCTATCTTCTTGGTTTGGAATAAAAAAACTAGAGGATGTAAAGAAGTATCAAGAGAGTTTGAGAAACAAACCTTCTATGAAAGCAATACAAAGATATAACGGTGTAGCTTTTGATGCTTTAGAGTACAATAGATTAACAAAAGAAGAGCAAAATTATATTGATGAAAATGTAATTTTATTTTCTAATTTATTTGGACCTATAAAAGCTAGCGATAAAATACCTGATTATAAATTTAAACAAGGGGCAAAGCTTCCTAATATGAGTATTGAAAAGTTTTATAAAGATAATTTTTCAAAAGATTTAGATGAATATATTGGTGATGAAATTATTGATTTAAGAGCAGGCTTTTACGAAAAGTTTTATACTCCTAAAAGTGAAACTGTTATCACCATGAAATTTCTAAAAGATGGTAAAGTTGTATCCCATTGGGCGAAGCATTATAGGGGTATGGTTTTAAATACTCTTGCTAAAAAAAATGTTCAATCAATAGCTGAGTTTATGAATACCCAAATCCCAGGATTAGAGTTAGTCGAAATACAAGAAAAAAAGAATATAAAATTACTAATTATGAATATAAAATAATTAGTGATTCTTACATTCTTATCTCTTTGTCTGGTTTTCCGATGTGATAACCTTGAACATAATCAATATCAATATCTTTTAAGAATTCTAAAATCTCTTGATCCTCTACAAACTCTGCGATTGTTTTTACTTTTAACTCTTTTGCCAAAGCAACAATTGATTTTACGAAAGCTACATCTTTTTTATCTTTAGTAATATTTATAATAAAATCTCCATCAATCTTAATATAATCAATTGGAAATTTTTTAATATAATGAAAAGAAGAGAATCCTGAACCAAAGTCATCTATGGCAAAACTAAAGCCTTGTAGTTTGAGATTTTGAACAAATCTTTCCAATAAAGAGAAACTTTTAACAGTCTCCCTTTCTGTAATTTCAAATACAATATTATCTCTGTTTATATTGTAATTATGTGCAAGCACCACAATTTTATTTATAAATTCGCTTATAATTAAAGCTTTTGGAGAAAGGTTTATAAATAATAGACCTTGATAATTTGTCTCTTTGATTTTTGCAAAAGCTTTTTCTATTACCATATAATCCATTTTATGAACTATTCCTAAGGCTTCCGCTGTTTCTATAAACTTAGCAGCTGGTAAATACTCTTCATCTATTTCTATTCTCATTAGAAGTTCATTTATTTCGCATTTATTTGTTTTTAAATTCACAATTGGTTGAAAATGAGGAATAATATTTTCATTTTTAATAGCATTTAACACAATCATAGATTTATCTTCAGCTTCCCTATGAATCTCTTCTAAATCATATTCATTTGGATATTTAATTGAATTTTTACCCATAGTTTTTGCTTCATACATCATTGCATCTGCGATATTGAAGAGTTCAATTTGAGAAGTTGAATGTTCAGGATACATAGCCATACCAATAGATACAGTCATACTACATTTAGTACCATCAGGGCTTGTTAACTCAAGCTCACTTACGTTATTTAGGATTCTTTGTGCAATTGAAAAAGTCTCTTCTTTCCCACATTCTGGTAAGATTAAAGTAAATTCATCTCCTCCATATCTTGAAAGTATATCTTCAGCTCTTTTTGAATCAGCTAGTATATTTCCAAGTGCTTTTAAAAATTCATCACCGAAAGTATGACCATGGGTATCATTTATTGGTTTAAAATTATCACAATCTATAACTAATAATCCAAATTCATAGTTATGTCTATTAGCTCTTTTAATTTCATATTCCATTAAATCTCTAAAAACTCTTTGAGTGAATAGTGATGTTAAGGGATCCCTAGTTGCATAAAACTCTAAGTTTTCTGTGTATTTGTTTATAGCTTTTATTGAACCTACAAGATTTAATAAAGTTGTTAAAATTGAATCTATAACTATTGAATGAATTGAATCTTTTTCCAAGTTTGATTGAATACCGAGTCCTACAATTCCTCCAATTTTTGGTGCATCTAAAAGAATAGATTTTGCTTCATGCTCTATATCTTTAATATCTAAAGTAATAAGTGAATAGTTTTCATTTGTAAAGTTATGATTAATACTGCAATCAAGGATATCCAATTTGTGGTGGGATTTAATCATCTCAAAAGCTACATTTTCAATATGTTTTATTACTTTTTCATTTGGTTTTCCTAACCAAAAAACTTCAATCTCATAGAATTCATCATTTGCTTTAAATATAGTAATAAGACAATGAACAGGCAATACAAGATTTATATCATGTAATAAATCTTTTATATACTCTTTCCAGTCTCTAATTACATCAGAGGTGATTATCATCTTATCTAGTAATTTTACTTCAAATTCTAATATATCTTTATCAACTGCTATATTTCTTAATTTATTACTTAAATCATTTAATCCATTCATTATGTGATTAAACTCTACAAAACTTTTTTTAGGAGGAGATAAATCTAAAGTTTTAAAATCTTTTACACTATTGATACTCTCTATTTTGTCTTTAAAACCTATAATTGAAATATCTATTTTTTTAAGTAGATTTATTGAGATTAAAAATGCAAAAAGTATCATAAATGGTAAAATTATAAGTGATAGTAAAAAATATTGGTGTTTAGTTTGATCAATCAAATAATTAAAATCATATTGTATATCAACTGCACCTAAAACATCACCTACTTTTGAATTTGTGTGACAAGCTAAACACTCTTGTTTTGCTATTATGGGAGTTATATTTTTGATTTTATTATCTTTTGAAAGATTAAATTCTTTTTTTGTATCAAAAACATATTGCAGGTTTTCTGTAATTTCTCCTTGGTTTATTTTTCCAAAAAGATCTTCAACTTTTTTTGAACGATAAACAGCAATATCATATGAAGACTCTTTAAATGAACTTTTAATATTGCCCATAAATTCATTTATCTCTTCTCTTGTCCAGCCTTTTCTCATAACTTGATACATTGAATTAAATATTTGTTTTGATAAAGATTGTGATAATTTTTCATTTTCTTGAATTGTTAAATTTGTATGAATAGTTGATGAAAAGAAATAGAATATAAGAAAAAGTAATAAACTAATTGTAAGTATTGAAATGCGGAAATAATTTTTTAATGTTTTAATCATTGTAGGTCTCTTTCAGTGCAAGTAGAATAAAAATAATATAATATAATCTTATTATAAATCTAATTAAATTTTTCTTTCAGTTTTTAATATACTAACAAAAAATAATGAAAATGTTGCGAAGATACTCGAATATAAGAATAGGTTTTCTCCATATAGCCATCCTGCAACTAAAGCACCAATAAAACCACCAAGTCCATAGGCAACTCCATACATAAACTGTTGTGCAAGTTTTTTGTTTTCATATATTGAATATAAATATATAATCACTGCACTGTGGTATAGTCCAAAAGAAAAGGCATGTATTGCTTGAGTAAAAAAAGTAATATATAAATTATCTGGATATAAATAAAGTAATAACCATCTAATTGCTGTCAAAAAAATTGAGAACTTTATTATATTTAGGAGATTGTTTTTCAATAAAGGTGCTTGGAAATAGAACATAAGTATTTCACAAATAACTCCAAAAGACCAAAGATAAGAGGTCATTTCTAATGATATTCCATGTTCCGTTTCATATATAGTAAAGAAATTATAAAATCCACCAAAACTTATTTGCATAAAAAATAGACTTAACCAAAAAGGCCAATATTCAAAAACAGAAAATGGTTTTGAACTAATTGTATCTTTGTGTTCAACATCATACTTTAAAAGTAAAAGTGAGAAAAGTACAATAAAGATGTTTATGGTTAAATAATAGTGCAAAGCAATTTGTGGTTCACTTAAAAATTTTGCTAAAACTAAAGCTACTACTGTAAAACCAATAGAGCCATATAATCTAGATCTTCCATATTTTTCTTTACCTAAATCTTTTAAAGCAATAACTTCAATATAAGGTAGTATAAGGCTTAGACAAACTCCCAAAAGAGCATTATTTAACATAAAGGCATAAAAATTGTGTAGTGTAAAATAAAATCCAATGGAACAAAGAATTGAAGTAAATAAAGCTAATCTAAAAATATTTCTATCGAGTTTAATATGTTTTAAAAATAAAAAAGGTGTAGCAAATCTCATCAATGGGGCTAGGGCAAAAATTACTCCAATTTGTGAAGGGGTATATCCTATGTCATGGAGTACTTTCGGCATAAATATAACATATACTGCAACCGCTGCAAAATAAAAGAAATAAAATGCAGATAAGTTGAAAAAAAGCATCTATTTTTTTTGAATTTTGATTACGAGGGTATTTGCAACTAAATCTTGAAAAGTTTTTTTGTCTTTTCTAAAAAATGGTAAAAATGTAAGAATAATAGTAGTACCTGCAAATAAAAATGAAAAATATCTTAAAATAGCTTTTGGAAAGGATATCTTTTCTCTTGTTTTTTCATCTATAAGTTTTAAACCATATGCTTTTAATCCAGGAGTTTGACCTTTTGCTATCCAAAAAACAATAATAATCAAACCATAAATAATAGATAGACCCCATCTTGCTTCTTGGCTTCCTTGAAAGTCATCTTTTCCATTCATAAAAACATAAGTAGTAGCATAAGCTAAAGGCATCATTATCATAAACATGTCTACAATAAAGGCCTTAATTCTATCAGGAATAGAGGTGCAGATATTAGAGTTTAAATCATCGTTTTTAGACTCTTCTTTAAGTGGGTCTTTTTTACCAGCTTTTATATCTCTCCATCTACTCATAAGGGATTAGTTTCCTCTACTTCCAGGTTTATATGCAACTGAGCCTTCTTTACACATAGGACAATCTTCAGGAGCATACATTTCAAAGGTAAAGTCATCTAAAGCAAAAAGTGGTTTATCAAGTGGTAGCTTACAATTATCTTTTGGTTCTATTTCACTTCCAACTCTTGAACAAAAACCTCTATTAGCTAAGGCTGCATATGCAAGTATTTCACCACCATCTTTTTCAATTTGACGTGCTGCTTCTAAGGCACTACCACCAGTAGTGATAATATCTTCACAGATAATATATTTTTCACCACGAGTTACTTCAAAACCTCTTCTTATAGTCATCTCTCCATCAACTCTTTCAGCAAAGATAAATCTTACATCAAGGGCAGTAGCTAGTGCAAATCCTGCAATCAATCCACCAAGAGCGGGTGAACAAACAGCATCAACTTTTAGTCCAGACTCTTTAATTTGTTTTGCTAATTCTTCTGCTAATAATTTTGCAGTTTTAGGATCTTCTAAAACTTTTGCAGATTGTAAATAATATTTAGAATGATTTCCAGAACTTAATTTAAAATGACCTTCTAATAGGGCATTTGCATCTTTATATATTTGTTCTACATTCATAATTATACTTTTAAAATTTCAGCTTCTTTTGCTTTGAAAGTATCATCAGCTTTTGTTACATAAGAATCTGTAATTTTTTGTATTTCATCTTGAGCTTTTTTGTTCTCATCATCAGTTATTTCTTTATCTTTATGAAGAACTTTTACTCTATCATTTGCATGTTTTCTGATATTTCTGATAGCAACTTTTGCATCATCAGTCATACCTTTTGCTTGTTTTGCACTCTCTTTTCTTTGATCAACAGTCATAGGAGGGAAAAATAGTTTAACCACTTCACCATCATTATTTGGATTAACACCAATATTAGCATTTTGAATTGCTTTTTCAATATCACCTACAAGATGTTTTTCCCAAGGGTTTATTACAATTGTTGTAGCATCAGGTGCAAGTACTGAACCAACTTGAGTTAATTCTGTAGGTGTTCCATAATAATCAATTTTAATACCATCTAAAATTGTAGTACTTACTTTACCTGTTCTTAGTGTTTTGTAGTCTCTTTTTAATGCTTCTATTGCATTATCCATTTTCTCTTTTGCTTCTGAATAAATCTCATTTAACATTCTCTCTCCTTTGATTTATTATTAAATTTTGCATATTATACCATTTATTAATTGGCATACTAAACTGAAATAAATTTTTGTTAATATATTCTCTTTGAAAGCTAAAAGAAAACATATTTTCTTTTTTATTAAAATGTGAAGTAGTTCTTTGAAAAAAATTTCATTTGAACTACTTCTTTTGGATCAACTATTTTTCAGTAGTTGGAACTGATGGTACAGCTGGAACAGTAGGTGCAGCTTTTTCTACTGGTACTGCTGGCGCTGCAGGAGCAGCTGGTGCTTGAGCTTTTTCAGGAGTTTTTGGAATTAAACTTTCTGTTTGTACATTGTCTACTGCACTTTTTTGTCTATTTTCATTATAAAAATATCCTAAAACTAGAGTATTTAAAACAAAAATTAACCCTAATACCATAGTTGCTTTTGTTAAAAAGTTCCCAGGACCTTTTGCTCCAAATAAAGATTCGTTACTTCCACTGTAAGCACCTAATCCCATACTTGAACTTTTTTGAAGTAAGATAGAAATTGTTAATAGTACTGCTAAAATAAATTGAACTACTAAAAGTGTTGATGTCATAATTTTATTCCTTTGAAAAAATGGTAGGTATTTTATCCAAAATTTATTAAAAAAAAGTTAAGATTCGATTATGTCCGTAAAAAACGAATTTTCAAAATACGCAAATCAATATAACTCATACAATATTGTACAACAAATTGCAGCAAAATCTATTATTAGAGATATAAATTTTCAACCTAAAAGAATATTAGAGTTAGGTTGTGGCTCTGGACAAGTTATTAAAAATGTCTCTTGGGAGTATGATTTTTACAAAGCTATGGATTTTTCACAAAATATGTGTGATATTCATCCTAAAGCAAATAACATACAAGTAGAATGTTTTGATTTTGATAGTGATGCTTTTTTTGAAAATATTAAAAATGATAAATATGATGTTGTTATATCTTCTTCTGCCCTACAGTGGTCAAAAGATTTAAGCAAGATAGTTAAAGCTATTAGTTCTATTTCTCCTAAGATTTATGCTGCTTTATTTACTTCAAATACTTTTAAAACAATACAAACAATAACAGATAAAAAATCACCAATATTAGATGAACAATCAATAAAAAAAGCTTTTATGAAATATTGTGATTGTGAATTTGAAACTATAACTTATAATTTAGAATTTGATAATAAGAAAAAATTATTTGATTATATTAAGAAATCAGGTGTAAGTGGTGGAAATACTCTTGAATTTAAAGATGCTAAAAAGTTATATAAAGAGTATAATTTAAATTATTTAGAGTTTGAAGTTATATTTGTCAAAGCTTTTTCTAAATCATAAAGTTCATATCTTATATATTTAAAAACTTCACTACTATTATTTTCTTCTAGTTTACAAACTTCTTCTAGTACCCTAGAACTCTCTTGAGCTCTTTTAAAATTAGCTATTAATATAGAGTTTAAGTCCTCTCTACTTTTTTCTGATGTTGTAGTTTCTTTTAAAACATCATTTTTTATGTCTCTTGAATCTAAAAGTTCATCATATATAGCTATTCTTGATTGGTGTCTTAGCTCTTTTAGTTTTGAAGCAATATTTCTATCATTGTAAACATATCTAAATATGTCTTCTACAACTCTAATTCCCTCTCTTAGGCGATTTAAATTTGCATCAATAAGTCTAAGTTCTGTAGTATTCATATTATAAGAAGTAATCATAACTCCAAAAGGAGTTATGAATTAGTCATCACTATTAAAAATACCAAGTATTTGTAATAATGAAATAAATAGATTAAAGAAATCTAAGTATAAAGCAATTGCTGCTTCAATTGGAGTTGAAAATCCACCTTTTATAATTTGTTGTGTATCATAAAGTATAAACGCAGAAAATAACACTGCTCCCACCATAGCTATTCCAAGTTGTAATAATGGTGCTTGAATGAAAATATTAGAAATAGAACCTACTACTAATATAATAAGAGCAATAAACAACATTTTACCCATACCAGAAAAATCTCTTTTAGTTGTAAGGGCGAACATTGAAATTCCACCAAAAGCTACTGAAGTCATTAAAAATGCTTGTGCTACTATTGATGCACCTGCTGGCATTGCAAATACTGAAGCTAGTAAAGGAGTAATTGTTAAACCACTTACAAAAGTAAACCCAAATAGAACCGCTAGGTTAATTCCTGGTTTATTTTTAACTGCAAATAGTCCAAATAATAAGATAAATTCTAAAATAACTAATCCCCAATACCAACTAGCAATTGTTGAAACCATACCTAATCCGATATAAGCTCCGGCAGTTGCAGCAAGTAATGAACCCGCAAATAATTGATAAGTAGCTTTTAAAAAGCTCATTAATTCAACTTTAGATGATTCATGTGTATATTGTTGCGTTGTATCTTTATGAGATAAATAATCTCTATTGTACATTATGTCTTCCTTTTTTGTATTTTTATCTATACAGTTGATATTTTAATATGTAAAGCTTAATAATATCTTTAAATATCATAATTAACTATACTTTATAAACATAATTGATTAACACACCTATATTATCTAAAATATGTATATAATTACTAGAGAAAAACACAAACTCTAAAAATTTCAAAATTTAAGCTACAATTAATATGTAGCTCTTGACAAAGGCAAAAAAACCTATTATAATTCCCGTCCAATTTGAGTGACAAACGTCGCGAAGAGTTGATGTTCTTTAACAAACTACGGTTTAAAGAAGTAAGTAACTTTTATAAACCGAATATGATATAAAACAAGAGAATTTATACAATTCTCGTCTATTAAAAAAACAATGAGTAATGTCAGTAAACAATTGCAATTAACTTTTTCGGAAGTTGAATAAAAGAGTTAGACACTAGTCATGATTAAACTAAACATTTTATGGAGAGTTTGATCCTGGCTCAGAGTGAACGCTGGCGGCGTGCTTAACACATGCAAGTCGAACGAGAACGGGTTAAAGCTTGCTTTAACTGTCAGCTAAGTGGCGCACGGGTGAGTAATATATAGGTAACGTGCCCTAGAGAGGGGGATAACAGATGGAAACGTCTGCTAAGACCCCATATGCCTTTAAGACTAAAGTCTGCAAGGGAAACATTTATGGCTCTAGGATCGGCCTGTACGGTATCAGTTAGTTGGTGAGGTAATGGCTCACCAAGACAATGACACCTAACTGGTTTGAGAGGATGATCAGTCACACTGGAACTGAGACACGGTCCAGACTCCTACGGGAGGCAGCAGTGGGGAATATTGCACAATGGGGGAAACCCTGATGCAGCAACGCCGCGTGGAGGATGACACATTTCGGTGCGTAAACTCCTTTTATATAGGAAGATAATGACGGTACTATATGAATAAGCACCGGCTAACTCCGTGCCAGCAGCCGCGGTAATACGGAGGGTGCAAGCGTTACTCGGAATTACTGGGCGTAAAGAGCGTGTAGGCGGGTAAATAAGTTGGAAGTGAAATCCTATGGCTCAACCATAGAACTGCTTCCAAAACTGTTAACCTAGAATATGGGAGAGGTAGATGGAATTTCTGGTGTAGGGGTAAAATCCGTAGATATCAGAAGGAATACCGATTGCGAAGGCGATCTACTGGAACATAATTGACGCTGAGACGCGAAAGCGTGGGGAGCAAACAGGATTAGATACCCTGGTAGTCCACGCCCTAAACGATGTACACTAGTTGTTGTGAGGCTAGACCTTGCAGTAATGCAGTTAACACATTAAGTGTACCGCCTGGGGAGTACGGTCGCAAGATTAAAACTCAAAGGAATAGACGGGGACCCGCACAAGCGGTGGAGCATGTGGTTTAATTCGACGATACGCGAAGAACCTTACCTGGTCTTGACATAGAAAGAACTTTTTAGAGATAAATTGGTGCCTGCTTGCAGGAGCTTTCATACAGGTGCTGCACGGCTGTCGTCAGCTCGTGTCGTGAGATGTTGGGTTAAGTCCCGCAACGAGCGCAACCCTCGTCGTTAGTTGCTAACAGTTCGGCTGAGAACTCTAACGAGACTGCCTACGCAAGTAGGAGGAAGGTGAGGACGACGTCAAGTCATCATGGCCCTTACGACCAGGGCTACACACGTGCTACAATGGGGTATACAAAGAGCAGCGATACGGTGACGTGGAGCGAATCTCAAAAATGCCTCCCAGTTCGGATTGTAGTCTGCAACTCGACTACATGAAGTTGGAATCGCTAGTAATCGTAGATCAGCTATGCTACGGTGAATACGTTCCCGGGTCTTGTACTCACCGCCCGTCACACCATGGGAGTTGAATTCATTCGAAGCGGGGATGCTAAAATAGCTACCTTCCACAGTGGATTTAGCGACTGGGGTGAAGTCGTAACAAGGTAACCGTAGGAGAACCTGCGGTTGGATCACCTCCTTTCAGAGTAATGAGAAGATATTCGTTTATCTTCTCAAGAAATAAACAATGGGTAAATATCCAATATCATATTCGGTTTGTAAAGGTTATTGAAATAATAGGTGAAGAATGGGCCTATAGCTCAGCTGGCTAGAGCGCTCGACTGATAATCGTGAGGTCCCAGGTTCAAGTCCTGGTAGGCCCACCATGAGAAGAAGATAATCTTTGTTGGGGAATTAGCTCAGCTGGGAGAGCGCCTGCCTTGCACGCAGGAGGTCAGCGGTTCGATCCCGCTATTCTCCACCAACATTAGCACCTAAACCAAGTAGAACAGAGATAAAAAACTAAATATAAGTCTTAAATATAAGATTTATATTTGGTTTTCGAATCAAAATGTTATTTAAAAATTTAATGTTAAAGTCTTTAAAATTTTTTCGAATTGGAATAATGAAAGTTATTTTAATTAAAATAGAAAACAATTTAAACACACAATTACTGTTTTATTAAATATTGTATTTAATAAGATAGTAGCCAAGGAATAATTATCAAAAAGGTAACTAAAGAGATTTAGTTATACAAATTATAAGCTATTAAGGGCTAATGGTGGATGCCTAGACTGTAAGAGGCGATGAAGGACGTATTAGGCTGCGATAAGCCTCGGGGAGCTGCCAAAGAGCTTTGATCCGAGGATTTCCGAATGGGACAACCCAGCATATAGAGATATATGTTACCCTGCGGGGAGCTAACCTGGTGAAGTGAAACATCTCAGTAGCCAGAGGAAGAGAAATCAAATGAGATTCCGTAAGTAGCGGCGAGCGAACGCGGATTAGGACAAACCCTATGCTTGCATAGGGGGTTGTAGGACCATGCTGTGAGACTAAAAAGAATAGTAGAAATATCTGGAAAGGTATAGCATAGAAGGTGAAACTCCTGTATACGAAATTCTTGATAGCTCTAATGGTATCCTGAGTAGGACGGAACACGTGATATTTTGTCTGAATCTGGGGGGACCACCCTCCAATCCTAAATACTACTTACAGATCGATAGTGAACAAGTACCGTGAGGGAAAGGTGAAAAGTACTCCAGCGAGGAGAGTGAAATAGAACCTGAAACCATTAGCTTACAATCATTCGGAGCCCTATGATTTATCAGGGTGACGGACTGCCTTTTGCATAATGAGCCTGCGAGTTGTGGTGTCTGGCAAGGTTAAGTCAAGTACGGAGCCGTAGCGAAAGCGAGTCTTAATAGGGCGATATAGTCAGATGCTGCAGACCCGAAACGAAGTGATCTATCCATGAGCAGGTTGAAGCTGGTGTAAGAGCCAGTGGAGGACCGAACCCGCTGACGTTGAAAAGTCTTGGGATGACTTGTGGATAGGGGTGAAAGGCCAATCAAACTTCGTGATAGCTGGTTCTCTCCGAAATATATTTAGGTATAGCCTTATGTAGTAACATATAGGGGTAGAGCACTGAATGGGCTAGGGCTGCTTACCGCGGTACCAAACCCTATCAAACTTCGAATACTATATGCGTAATCATAGGAGTCAGGCGGTGGGTGATAAAATCCATCGTCGAGAGGGGAACAACCCAGACTAACAGCTAAGGTCCCAAAGTTACATCTAAGTGGAAAACGATGTGAAGTTACTGTGACAACCAGGAGGTTGGCTTAGAAGCAGCCACCCTTTAAAGAAAGCGTAACAGCTCACTGGTCTAGTGATTTTGCGCGGAAAATATAACGGGGCTAAGATGTACACCGAAGCTTTAGACTTGTACTTGTACAAGTGGTAGGAGAGCGTTCTATTCAGCGTTGAAGGTATACCGACAAGGAGTGCTGGAGCGGATAGAAGTGAGCATGCAGGCATGAGTAGCGATAATTGAGGTGAGAATCCTCAACGCCGAAAACCCAAGGTTTCCTACGCGATGCTCGTCATCGTAGGGTTAGTCGGGACCTAAGTCGAGTCCGAAAGGGGTAGACGATGGCAAATTGATTAATATTTCAATACCAACAAATAAGCGCGATGTGGGGACGCATAGAGTTAATCGAGGTCACTGATGGAATAGTGGCTCGAAGGACGTAGGATGATAGTTAGGCAAATCCGGCTATCACTAATCCGAGATCTTACAGGCTGTTGCGATTCTTCGGAATCAATTCAGAATCGATGATACTGTCGTGCCAAGAAAAGCCACTAAGTATATTATTTGTTGCCCGTACCGTAAACCGACACAGGTGGGTGGGATGAGTATTCTAAGGCGCGTGGAAGAACCCTGGTTAAGGAACTCTGCAAACTAGCACCGTATCTTCGGTATAAGGTGTGCCTACTTATGTATAGAGACTTGCTCTCGAAAGCGTAAGAGGTTGCAACAAAGAGTCCCTCCCGACTGTTTACCAAAAACACAGCACTTTGCTAACTCGCAAGAGGATGTATAAGGTGTGACGCCTGCCCGGTGCTCGAAGGTTAACTGATGATGTCAGCGTAAGCGAAGCATTTGATTGAAGCCCGAGTAAACGGCGGCCGTAACTATAACGGTCCTAAGGTAGCGAAATTCCTTGTCGGTTAAATACCGACCTGCATGAATGGCGTAACGAGATGGGAGCTGTCTCAACCAGGGATCCAGTGAAATTGTAGTGGAGGTGAAAATTCCTCCTACCCGCGGAAAGACGGAAAGACCCCGTGCACCTTTACTACAGCTTGACACTGTAGCTTGGATATTCATGTGCAGGATAGGTGGGAGGCTATGAACTATGGACGCAAGTACATAGGGAGCCACCCTTGAGATACCACCCTTGAATATTTGAGTTACTAACTGGGACGAGTTATCCTCGTTCAGGACAATGTCTGGTGGGTAGTTTGACTGGGGCGGTCGCCTCCTAAAAAGTAACGGAGGCTTGCAAAGGTTGGCTCAAAGCGGATGGAAATCGCTTGATGAGTATAATGGCATAAGCCAGCCTGACTGTAAGAGATACAACTCGAGCAGAGACGAAAGTCGGTCATAGTGATCCGGTGGTTCTGTGTGGAAGGGCCATCGCTCAAAGGATAAAAGGTACGCCGGGGATAACAGGCTGATCTCCCCCAAGAGCTCACATCGACGGGGAGGTTTGGCACCTCGATGTCGGCTCATCGCATCCTGGGGCTGGAGCAGGTCCCAAGGGTATGGCTGTTCGCCATTTAAAGCGGTACGCGAGCTGGGTTCAGAACGTCGTGAGACAGTTCGGTCCCTATCTTCCGTGGGCGTAGGAAAGTTGAAGAGATTTGTCCCTAGTACGAGAGGACCGGGATGAACGTACCACTGGTGTACCAATTGTTCTGCCAAGAGCATCGTTGGGTAGCTACGTACGGATGTGATAAGAGCTGAAAGCATCTAAGCTCGAAGCCAACTCTAAGATGAACTTTCCCTGAAGATCCCAGCAAGACTAGCTGGTTGATAGGCTAGATGTGTAAGCGTTGTAAGACGTTTAGCTGACTAGTACTAATAGATCGTTTGGCTTATTTTATATATTTCTTGGTTTACTATCTTATTAAGTACATACTTAATTTGTATGTGTGTAAAGACTTTAACATTAATATTCTATCTCAAGATGATAGAGTTGAGTATTAAGAACATTCATTGTTTTTAATACTCAACTTTGTTGGTGATTATAGAGAAGTGGAAATACCCAGCTCCATTCCGAACCTGGAAGTCAAGCACTTCATCGCTGATAATACTGCAGGGTCCCCTTGTGGAAACGTAAGTCGTCGCCAACTCTTGAGTTTTTAAAGCTTAGCTCTTTATAGATTTTTATCTATCCTGTGCTAAGCTTTTTTTTTGCCCTTTTTTTACTGAATATTATAATATTATTCGTGCTAGAATTTATTTTCTACTTTTATGTGCCAATAGTCATTATTCTCTATTCATTATTAGTTATTCTCTATATTTAGCTCGCATAGCTCCAACGGTAGAGCAATCCCATGGTAAGGGAGAGGTTGTAGGTTCGATTCCCACTGTGAGCACCACTTCTTATTTACTTATTGATTTCTTTAACTTTTAAATAGAACTTTTAACTACTAATGTTTAACAAATATTATAGATATAAAAAAAGGGAAAAGAATTAACTTTTCCCTTTTTTATTTAGAGTTATATTTTAAATATTTTTCTCGTTTTTATCACTTTTTTTATGCCTCTCTTCAAGGGGTTTTGAGTTTAGTGAATCATCGTGTACCAAGTTTGAATATTCCTCGTAGTTTCTTTCTCCTTTTCTATCTCTTTTATAGATTGAATAAGCACAAAAGTAAAATACTACAACCGCAATAAACATTAATATTATTTTTGTATAACCTTGTAAGTCAACTATTTCTTGATAACTCATAATAACCTCTTATTTTAAAGAATTCAAATACGCAATAAGCGCTACAATCTCAGGAATCTTACCGTTAGCAACGGCATCTTTTACAGCTTGATTTTTCATATCAGCAGCAATTGCTTTCGCCTCTTTTAAAGTCTCAGCTTTTGCCTCTTCATAAGTCCCTAATGGAACATCAATTTTCCCATCTCCATTTAAATCTACATCATATGGAGTATTAAATACTTTTTTTACTGTAACTGCTTCTCCATATGCAGTATCAATATCTGCCAAGTTTGTAAACTGATGTGCATACGATGGCATAATTGAACCTGGTACTACTGATGCTGGATCCATCATATGATTCTCATGCCAATCTGTTGTTCTATAATTCCCAACTCTATGTAAATCTGGACCTGTTCTTTTTGATCCCCATAAAAATGGTCTATCATAAACATACTCACCTGACAGCGAATACATACCATATCTATCAGTCTCTGATTTAAATGGTCTAATTAATTGTGAGTGACAAGCATTACATGAATCTTTTATATAAACATTTCTACCTGCTAACTCTAAAACAGTATATGGTTTTGTACCAACTGTTGGTCTACTTTGTTTTGCAAAATCTGGTATAACTTCTATGATACCTGCAAAAGATATAAATATAAATACTAATACCGCAAAGAAAAACGGTCTTTGTTCGAACCAATGAAACATAATAATTCCTCCTTCTTATGCGGCTACTGGCGTTGCATTGATTGGTTCTTTATCAAGAACTCTACCTGCAGTTGCCGTTTTATACATATTATATGCAAACATAAAGAAACCAATTAAGTACAATAATCCACCAACAGCTCTAATTGTATAGTATGGTTTTAATACTGTAACTGTATCTATGAAAGAGTAAACTAATGAACCATATTCATCATATGCTCTCCACATCATACCTTGTGTAATACCTGCTATCCACATAGATGTAAAGTACAATACGATACCTGTAGTTTGTAACCAAAATTGTGTATCCATTAACGATTTAGAATAAAGCTCTCTACCGTACATTCTTGGAGCCATATGATATAAGGCAGCCATAATCATAAATGTAACCCAACCTAATGTACCATCATGTACATGTCCTGGAACCCAATCTGTAAAGTGAGCAACCGCATTAACTGATTTAATTGCCATGATTGGACCTTCAATTGTTGATAGCATATAAAATGTTGATGCTAAAATCATAAATTTAATTAAGGTATTTGTTTGTAATTGTTGCCATTCACCCTTCATTGTTAAAAGCATATTAATAGCTGATCCCCATGATGGTAAAATTAAAACAATAGACATAACAGAACCCATAGTTTGCAGCCAATCAGGAACAGTTGAATAAATAAGGTGATGACCACCAGCCCATAAATAAACAAACATTAATCCCCAGAAAGCTAAGATAGATAACTTATATGAATAAACATTTTGTCCTGACTCTTTTGGTAAAAAGTAGTAAATTAGAGCAATAATTGGAACTGTAAATACAAAAGCAACCGCATTATGCCCATACCACCATTGTACTAAAGCATCATTTGTACCTGAATACATTGATACTGAGTGCATCCATGAACCATATCCAGAAACTAATGCTGTTGGTACTTCCATGTTATTAAATAAATATAACATTGAAACACCTATAAAAGTAGCTATGAAATACCAGATTGAAACATATAGTGTTCTTTCTCTTCTAATACCAATTAATCCAAAAATACTGATACCCCATAACACCCACCAAATCACTATAAGAATATCTAGTGGCCACTCTAATTCAGCATACTCTTTTGATGTTGTATACCCAGCTAAAAGTGTAACAACAGCTAAAAGAATTGTGATGAAATAAAGTAAAAAATGTAATTTACCAATAATTATTAAAAATGGTGATTCTTTCAAAGAAACTTTTAAAATTCTTTGAGCCATATAATACCATCCAGCAAAAATACCACTTAAAGTAAAACCAAATATAACAGTATTTGTATGAATAGGTCTTAATCTACTAAAAGTACCATATTCTCCAGCTAAATTGCTTAAATGGGGAAAAGCCAATTGAAAGGCTAAGGTAACACCAACTATCATACCTAAAATACCAAATAAAATTGCGGTAAAGGTAAAGGCTTTTGCAACTGAGTAATCGTACTCAACTCGTGCATTCTTTTGCATCAAGTTACTCCTTTTATTAATATACAAGTTCTAATTTGTGAAATCTTATTATTTGAATAGTAAATCAAAATATGGAATTCACCAAGTATTTAATTTCTTATACATGGATTTAGTGTCAATTTGGTGGTATAATAATTTTTTTCTGATAATTTAGCTTTAAATGTCAGTATTTTGGGCATAAAAAAAGGGTCTCTAAAATAGAGACCCTTTTAGGTAATAGTGTTCTATTACAGTCTAGATTCGTATCTTCTAAGCATATACAATCTTTTAAGCATTTTTTTCTTAGCGTTAATTTTTTGTTTCTTTCTCTTTTCAGTCATAGGTTCAAAAAATCTTCTTGCTCTTGTTTCAGTAACGATTAGGTTTCTGTCACATTGCTTTTTAAATCTTCTATAAGCTTCGTCGAATGATTCGCTATCTTTAACTTTAATACCTGGCACTATAATCACCCTCTTTCTTTTAAAATTTAGGGTTGCATTATATTTAAATAATACTTAATTTCAATTTAACCATATTTTGATATAATGACTTATTTAAAGAATATGAGGAAGAACCTTGGATTTAACACACTTAGACGAAAATAATAGACCTAAAATGGTAGATGTATCTGATAAAAAAGATAGTACAAGAGTAGCAATAGCTTCTGGACAAATATCTATGTCACAAGAAGCATATGATGCAATTATTAGTAATAATACAAAAAAGGGTCCAGTACTTCAAACTGCTGTTATTGCTTCAATTATGGGTGTTAAAAAGACAAGTGAATTAATACCTATGTGCCATCCTTTATTATTAAGTGGAATAAACTGTGATGTTGAAGAGTTACCTAGCTTACCTGGTTTTAAATTGATAGTTACTGCTAAGTTAAATGGACAAACTGGTGTTGAAATGGAAGCTTTAACAGGTACTAGTATTGGCTTACTTACTATTTATGATATGGTAAAAGCTATTGATAAATCAATGGTTATTTCTAATATTCAATTAGAGAGTAAATCTGGTGGGAAAAGTGGGGATTTTAAGCGATGATTGATTTAAATAAACATAAGTTAGAACTTGATTATCCATGTTCTTGGGTTTATAAAGTTGTTGTTGTTGAAGATGTAAATATAAAAAAAGTTGTTAAAGAAGTTATAATTGAGAGGGAACATAAGTTAACTGAATCAAAAGTAAGTTCAAAGGGAAAATTTAAAAGTTATACTTTAGACTTAATTGTTCATAATGAAGATGATAGAAAGATGATTTATGAACTTTTAGGTAATCATGATGATGTAAAAATGGTTTTATAAAGAAGAAACAATGAATAGAAGAGAATTTTTAGATAAGGCAAAAAATTTAGCAATTTGTTCAACAATGTATCCAATAATTGGAAGTGCAAGTTCTACTGATATTTTTGAAGAGAAAAATTTCTCTCCAAAAGATATGATACCTATAGCTAATAGTATTAGCAATATATCAAAAGATGTTTTTTTAGAAGAAAAATACCATGTACCTTTTAGAAATGTACAAAAAAAGATTAATTATATTCAACACTATGTAGGATATGGAAATTTTAATATTATATCTTTTGATGAAGCTATAAATATCTTGAAATATTCTAAAGATCATGTAGTATTTACAAAAGAAGAGTTAGCTTTTATTGAGCATATATTTTACTATGAACCAACATATCATGGTTTTTATGGTGATAGAACAACTAATGATTTAACTGCATCAATAAATAAAAAAGAGATAGAAAAAGTACCATATACAGGACATTATATATTTAAAGGTAAACCTAAAGAGGCTTATTTAAAAATGAAAAAAGATATTGGTCCAACTATTTATTTAACATCAGGAGTAAGATCTGTTGTTAAACAAATGAAACTATTTTTGGACAAATTAGATTCTGTAAATCTTAATTTATCTATGGCATCAAAATCAATTGCACCTCCAGCATTTACATATCACTCTGTTGGAGATTTCGATGTTGGTAAAAAAGGCTTAGGTGCAGCAAACTTTACAGAAAGATTTGCTCATACACATGAATTTACTGAGATGAAAAGTTTAAAATATATTGATATGAGATACACAATTGGAAATAAGGATGGAGTAAGGTATGAACCTTGGCATGTTAAAGTTATTTAGAGTTTTATTTGTTTTTTTATTTTTACAGAATTTATATGCGCATAGTAGTGATTTAAATTTTAAATTTATTAAAAAGGGTGTACAAGATGATAATACACTTTTAATAGTAGGTGGTATCCAAGGTGATGAGCCTGGAGGTTTTATGGCTGCATCTTTAATAGCAACACATTATGAGATAACAAAAGGTTCTGTTTGGATTGTTCCTAATTTAAATTTTACATCTATTATTGAAAGATCACGAGGTCCTTTTGGGGATATGAATAGAAAATTTGCATATATTTCTAAAGATGATCCAGATTACGTTGATGTGGAGAGAATAAAAGAGTTAATAAAAAAACCTGAAGTAAAATTAATAGTAAATTTACATGATGGGAGTGGATATTTTAGAAAGAAATTTATAGATAATTATCATTCACCTTATAGATGGGGACAAAGTTCAATTATTGATCAAGCTAGTATAAATGTTCCTGTATATGGAAATCTTGCTGAAATAAGTAAAGAAATTTGTGAAAAAGTTAATGCACATTTGATTAGAAAAGAGGATGCGTATCATACTCACAATACAAAAACAAAACTTGGTGATAAGGAGATGGAAAAAACATTAACTTATTATGCAATAAACAATGGTAAAGCAGCTTTTGGAAATGAAGCAAGCAAAGAGTTACCAGTACATGAAAGAACTTATTATCACCTTTTAGCTCTTGAAAAATATATGCATATTATGGGAATAGAGTTTAAACGAAAATTTGACTTAGAACCTTTAGCTTTAAGAGATGTAATAGACAATGATATTTATATCTCATTTTATGATGATAAAATAAAAATTCCTTTATCAGATGTAAGAAATTATATAAGTTATTTTCCAGTAAAAAAAGATGGAAAGATAGATTTTAAACCAAGTAGTCCAGTTATGACTGTAATAAAAAATAGTAATTCTACTTATTCAATACATTATGGAAATAGAAGATTATCTATTTTAGAACCAGATTATTTAGATGTAAGTGGAAAAAAAGAAGAAGTGAAATTCAAAATTGATGGCAAAGAAAAAGAGATAAAAATCGGTTCAATGGTTGATGTTTCAAATAGTTTTTTAGTTTATCCAAATAATTATAGGGTAAATGTTATTGGATATGTTAATAAAGCTCATAAAAATGAATCTGGACTTGAAATTGAAAAAAATGAAATTATTCAAAGATTTTCATTGGATGTAAAAGGACAGATATATAGAGTAGAATTTTATAATAAAGATGATAATAAATTTGCAGGAATGGTTCTGGTGAAGTTTTCAAAAAAGCACTATAAAGAGGTAGTTTTAAATGAAGCTGGAGTAAAACCAGCTTCATTATAAGATATTATAAATCAACTAGCTCTTTTTTAATTTTTTCTTGATTTATTTTTTTGATGGCAGATTTGTAAAGTTCTTCAACTCTGTCTATCTTCTCATCAATTAATTCGCAAATTTGTTCAAAATCTTGTCCCTCTTCAGAAGCAACAAAAACTTTATACTCTTTTTTTGTAAATTTTCTTTTTAAAATTTCTTTTAACTCTGTTTCATCTTTTAATTCTCCAACAAGTTTTTCTATGTTGCAGATTAGAGCCTTCTTAAAATTCATTTACGTTATTCCTTTATCCAATCATTTAAATTTGTTATGTCATCGTATGAAGTCATATCTAACATTATAGGCGAAATAGAGATAAAATTTGCTTTTATAGCTTCAAAATCACAATCTAATTCTTCACTTTCTTCCCAAATCAAAGGATGAAGCCCTATCCAATAAAACTCTTCTCCTCTAGGATTAAGGTGTCTATGCGTATCATTTCCATATATTCTATATCCAGCTTTTGTTATTTTAAAACCTTTACAATCATCTTCATGTATTGGAGGAATATTTATATTTAGAAATTTTCTATCTTCTAAAGGGAACTCTTTTTTAAATATTTTTTTTACAATTGTAGAAATTGCTTTTTTTGCTAAAGTAAAGTCTTCTTTTGGATCTATACCACCTGGCAAGTCATTAAATACTTGTGATATAGCAATTGCTGGAATTCCTTGTAAGGTAGCTTCCATAGCAGCAGCAGCTGTTCCACTATATGTGATATCTTCGCCCATATTTGAACCAATATTTATTCCACTAACTACTAAGTCAGGTTTATACCCCTCTTTAAATAGATTATTTAGTGAAATAAAAACACAATCAGTTGGTGTACCATCATCAATTTTGTAATAATCGTCATCAACACTAATCATTCTTAGTGGTTTATCTAAGGTCATAGAGTGACCACAAGCAGATTTATTTTTAGCTGGAGCTACAACAGTAAGTTTTGCTATTGGACTTAAGGCATCTATTAAAGCTTTTAATCCTACTGCATCAAATCCATCATCATTTGTTAAAAGTATTTGTTTCATTATGCTATAAAGACTCCATCAAGTGATTTTATTAGTCCTTCTATATTTGAAGTCACTTTAAATCCAGTATCAAGTTCAATATCAGCTAGTTTTGATTTTACCAATAGTTTTAACTCTCTTTTCCCTTGATTATGTGCAATAATCTCAAAAAGGTCATACATGATTTTATCGTCATCTGCAAAATTAACTGCTACTGTTATTGGTGGTTCTTCTATCTCTTTTTGTTTTCTTTTAATTTTCTCTTTTTTTGCCTCTTTTAAGGTCTCTATCTTTCTTAAACTGATTCTAGTAAATTGGTCATCTTTTGAAATTCTCACTTTAAAAGCAATAGGTTCACTTAAGTCAAAATCTTCTCTTAACTCTTTTAATCTATCTTCAAATAGCATTAATTCTATATTTCCATGTAAATCCATAAGATTTAAAATTGCAAATTTATTACCTTTTTTAGAGATTCTTTCATTAATAGTTTCAATCTTTCCAATAAAAAGAGCTTCACTTCCATCTCCTAAATCTTCTATTTCAGAAGATAGGGTATAGTTTATTCCATCTAATTGTTCTCTATACTCATCAAGGGGATGTCCTGATACATAAAATCCTAAAGATTGTTTTTCTAATTCTAATAACTCTTTTAATTCATACTCTTCAAATTTTTCTAATTGAACTTCAACTTTTGTAAGTTCTTTTGAATCTCCAAAAAGTGAACCTGTTGCCATTTTTTTAGCAGCCATTGCCTTTCCAACAGTTTCATTTATGGTCTCAATTTGTTCTAAAATTGCTCGTCTTGAGTATCCAAAGGTATCAAAACCACCAGCTTTTGCTAAAGATTCAAATACTCTTTTATTTACTTTACTTCCATCAACTCTTGAAATAAAATCTGCAAAATCTTCAAAATTTCCATTTTCATTTCTCTCTTTTAAAATTGATTTAATAGCAACGTCTCCAGCACCTTTAATGGCACCCATTCCAAACATTACTACTTCTTGTCCATCAATTTTCTTAGGCGCAAATACAAGGTCTGATTTATTAATATCTGGTGGAAATAGGTCTAGTTTTAATCTTTTTACTTCATCCACATATTTTACAACTTTATCTGTATTATCTTTTTCTAGTGTTAAAAGTGCAGCCATAAATTCTGATGGATAATATTTTTTCAAATAAGAAGTATAAAATGTCACAAGTGCATAAGCTGCTGAGTGAGATTTATTAAATCCATATCCAGCAAATTTTACAATCAAATCGAATAGCTCTTCACAATGTTCTTTTACATATCCTTTTTTCACTCCACCTTCAGCGAACTCGCCTTTTAGTCTATCCATCTCTTCTTTAATCTTTTTACCCATTGCCCGTCTAACTAAATCGGCACCACCAAGGCTAAATCCACCAATTGTTTGTACGATTTGCATAACTTGCTCTTGGTAAACGATAACCCCATAGGTTGTTTCAAGTATTGGTCTTAAAGGTGCATCAAATTCATCATAGAAGTAGTTGATTTCAGCTCGACCATGTTTTCTATCGATAAAGTCATCAAGCATCCCAGACTCCATTGGACCTGGTCTATAAAGAGCAAGAACGGCGATAATATCCTCAAAGTTTGATGGTTTTAATCTTTTACATAAATCTTGCATACCATCTGACTCTATTTGGAATAATCCAATTGTATTTCCTGTTTGAATTAAGTCGTAAACACCCTTATCATTTACATCCACGGTTAAGAAATTTACTCTTTTTCCATGTCTTTGCTCTATTAGTTTATTTGCTTCTTCAATAACAGTTAGGGTCTTTAAACCCAAGAAGTCGAATTTAATCAAATCCACATCTTCTACATATTTACCGTTGTATTGGGTAGCTAGGGTTTCCATTCCTGAAGGTTTAAATAGGGGTGTTTTATTCCAAAGAGGTTCATTTGAAATAACAACTCCCGCTGCGTGAGTTCCAGCATTTCTATTTAGTCCTTCAAGGGCTAGTGCAAAATCCCAAACTCTTTTTGCTTGAGGATTTGAATCGCAAAGTTCTTTTATCTTTGGTTCTTTTTCGTATGAAGATGTTAAGTTAATCCCAAGTTCATCTGGAATAAGTTTTGCCATTGCATCAGCTTGAGCATAGGGCATATCAAGAACTCTAGCAACATCTCTAATAACCCCTTTTGCAAGTAATTTACCAAAGGTAATGATTTGGGCAACATTGGCTCTTCCATATTTTTCAATTACATAATCAAGAATCTCTTGACGTCTAGCTTGACAGAAATCCATATCAATATCTGGCATCGATACCCTTTCTGGATTTAGAAATCTCTCAAAAAGTAAACCATAAGGTAATGGGTCAATATCCGTAATAGCAAGGGAAAAAGCAACTAAACTTCCAGCAGCAGAACCCCTTCCTGGACCAACTGGTATTCTCATTTGTTTTGCGGCAATTACGAAATCCCAAACGATAAGCATATATCCAGGGAACTTCATACTATTGATAATGTCTATTTCGACTTGTAATCTATCTTTATACTCTTGATGTCTCTCTTGGGGTACTATTTCAAGTCTTTTTTCTAAACCTTTCCAACATTCATGTACAAATAAAATTTTATCATTTTCTAAAGAGTATTCTTTATCTGGTTCTGGTAGAGTCAAGCCTTGTTCAAATGATTTTTCCCTTGTAAATTTAAAGTTTGGAGGAGTTGGATCTCCTAGTTTTATCTCTAAGTTACATTTATCAACTATCTCTTGCGTTGCAGCTATTGTTTCTGGAATATCTGCATATAGTTTTGAGATTTGTTCTGATGATTTTAAATAAAACTCATGAACACTATGTCTTAGTCTATTTGGATCATCATAAAGTTTATTCATGGCAATACACATAAAAGCTTCATGTGCTTGGGCATCTTTTTGCTTTAAGTAGTGAGTATCATTTGTAGCAACAACTTTTATACCTGTTTCTCTTGATATTCTTAAAATTTGGTCATCTATAAAGTGTTGATCAGAAATACCATGTCTCATAATTTCTAGATAAAAATCATCTCCAAATATCTCTTTATACTCCAAAGCAATTCTTTTTGCTTCTTCATACCCTTTTGCCCCATTTTTTACATTTCTCTCACTTTGAGTATTAAGATGCCAGTTTACTTCACCTTGTAAACAAGCTGCACTACATACAAGACCTTCACTGTTTTCTCTTAGTATTTTTTTGTTAATTCTTGGATAGTAATAAAATCCATGCATATAAGCTTGAGAAGTTAAAAACATTAAGTTTTTGTAACCTTTTTCATTTTTTGCATATAAACATAAGTGAAATCTTTTTCTATGGGATTTATCATCTAACTCTTCCGAGTTATGAATGTAAGCTTCCATACCAATAATTGGTTTAATGCCTTCAGCTCTCATAGCCTTATAAAAATCAATAGCTCCAAACATATTACCATGGTCTGTCATAGCAACACTTTTCATTCCTAAAGCTTTGACTTTTTTTGCTAACTCTTTGATTTTATTAGCACCATCTAAGAGCGAATATTCTGTATGTAAGTGTAAGTGTGTGAATTCAGGTATTTGTGACATAATAATTCTTTTCTTGGATATTTATTAGGCGATTATATCTTAAAGAATCTATTAGTTAAATGAATTTATATGATTACTTGCTTCTTTATACCCTAGCTTAAAAAGTTCATCCAAACCATCAAAAGTAAACATCTTTGTATCTCTTAATTTATTGCTTGTAATATAAATATCTGTATGCTTTATTGCATAGTCAATATTTTGGTGCCAAGTTTTAAATATTCTTTTTTTTACTAGATTTATTGGGTTGTAATTTTTTCGTAGAGTTCTCTCTTTTCTAGGGAGAAGATCAAGGGCACATATTTTATAGTTTTTATTTAGTAGTGGCTCAATTGGTATATTATTTAATAATCCTCCATCAAATAATTTTCTATTTTCAAATTTTAAAGGCTTAAATAGTGGAATTAAAGCAGAAGAAGCTATACATAAGTTAATCACATCACCTTTATTATAATAGACCAACTCTTTATTTTTATAATCATAAACACAAATATATAAAGGTTTTGGCACATCTTCTATTTTTGCTATTGGTAATAGCTCTTTTATCAAAGGGTTTGTTATGTCAATTTTCAGTAAACCATTTAAATATGGATTAAATTTTATGCATTTTTTTATCTCTTTTGATTTGAATATTTTTAATTGTTCTAAAGGAGAGACTCCACTTGCATATGAAGATACAATAATTGAGCCAATTGAGCTTCCACTAAAAGCCTCAAATTTGATATTATGTTCATCAAAAAAAGCTAGTGCACCCAAATGAAAAGCACCCCTTGCTGCTCCACCACTTAAGCAAAGTGCAAATTTAGTCATGTTTTTTACCAAGTAATAATTTCAAATTTACCTTCATAAGTCTCCACCAGTGCAGTGCATGATTCTACCCAATCACCACAGTTTTTATATTCAATTCCTTCTATATCTCTTTGTTCTGCTTTATGAATATGTCCACAAATGATACCATCATAACCTTTGTGTTTTGCATGGTTAGTCAGAACTTTTTCAAAATCATTTATAAAATTAACAGAACTTTTTACATTATCTTTTATATATTTTGATAGTGACCATTTTGAATTAATTTTAAATGTTTTTCTTATTTTATTTAATATAAAGTTTATATAAAGTAAAAAATCATATCCATAATCTCCCAAAATAGCTAACCATTTTTTTGTCATAGTAATAGAATCAAAAAAATCACCATGGGTAACATAATAACTTTTTCCCTTAACAGAGATATACTCAAATTCATTGGAAACTTCTAAATTATCTCCTAAAACAAGAGGAACAAAAGGTCTTAAAAATTCATCGTGATTACCAGTTATAAGGTATACATTTGTTCCTTTTCTAGCCTTTCTTAGAACTTTTTGTATAACATCAGAGTGGGCTTGTGGCCAAACAAATTTTCTTCTTATTGACCACCCATCAATAATATCACCCACTAAAAAAAGATTTTCACTTTCATTATCTTTTAAGAAGTCAATTAACTTTTCTGCTTGAGAAAATCTTGTACCTAAATGTACATCTGATATAAATATTGATTTGTATTTCATAAATAGATTTTAATTATATATGGTTACATTATGGCATCATTTTAGTAATATTTTTGTAACCATTACTTGATAGTATATTTAAATGAATAATGTAAATATAGTTTTATTTAGCGATACAGTTTATGACTTAAATGGAGTATCTAGATTTTTAAATGATTTTGCAGATATATCAAAAGATGAATTTAAAATAATAACATCTACTAAAAAGAGTGCTTTCTCACAAAAAAAATCTATTTATAATATAAAACCTTTTTTTAGAATCCCTATGCCTTTTTATAAAGAGTTAGATTTAGTATTTCCAAATCCATTTAAAATGTCAAAATTATTAAAAAAACTCTCTCCTACTTTAGTACATATCTCTACTCCTGGTCCTGTTGGAATAATAGGTTCAATATTAACTAGGATTTACAAAATACCAAAAGCTGGGATATATCATACGGACTTTCCAGCATACATCTATAAAAATACAAATTTAAAAATCTTTAGATATATTTCAAAATGCTATTTAAGATTTTTTTATAGTAACTTTGAAGCGATATTTGTTAGAACCCAAGAGTATAAAAGTATAGTGATGAATGATTTGAAAATAGATGAATCAAAAATATATATTTTAAATGCAGGTATTAATACCAAAAGTTTTTCTCCATCTTTTAGAGATATTAATATCTGGAATGATTATAAAATAAGAGTAAATAGTATGAAGTTTTTATATGTGGGAAGAGCGACAAAAGAGAAAAATATAGAGTTTTTGATTGAACTTTTTAAAAAAGTATATTCTTTAAACTTGAATATTGATTTAATCATCGTAGGAAATGGACATTTTTTAAAGTATAAAGAAGAGTTAAAAAAGTTTAATATCTATTTTTTAGGAATGAAATTAGGAAAAGAGTTATCACATATATATGCTAGTTCTGATGTTTTTATTTTCCCCTCTACTACAGATACTTTAGGGCAAGTTGTTATGGAGGCTATGAGTTCTTCTCTTCCTGTGATTGTCACAAATAAAGGGGGACCAAAAGAGATTGTAAAAAATTCAAAAAGTGGTTTTATTTTGGATATAAATGATGAAAATGAGTGGATAAATAGTATAAAAATGCTTTATGAAAATAAAGATTTATATAAAAGCTATTCTCAAAAATCTCTTAGCTTTATGGAGAATAAAGATATAAAAAATAGTTTTGAAGATTTTTGTGATAAAAATAAATTAATTTGTAAGAACTTTTATTTTTCTTCCATGACAAAATCTAAAACTATGTTGTTTTCTTTTGAGCTTATATGTTCTTTACATCTATTTATATAAATCCTATTTATTTTTGAAGGATGAGTATTTTCAATCTCTTCAAAAATATTTTTACTAGCTGTGAAGTTTTTATTTTGGTAGTGTTTAATAGCTTTTTCATAATCTTCTTGGATATCTTGAAACTCTTCATAATCTTTATCTAACACTACTTGATAGAGTTTTATTGAAGTACTTTTACCTTTTACTATAACACTTGCTAAATATTTCAAATGATAATTATCTTTTAATGATATTTTTGTAGATTCACTTATTAATAGTTCTACTCCAAAATATTTACTAAGATTTTCAATTCTTGATGTTAAATTTACATTATCACCAATAATGGTATAATCACTTCTTCCCGATGAACCCATCTCTCCAACAACAGCAATTCCTGTATGAATTCCTATACCTATTTGAATAGATAAATTAAAATCTTTTTTAAGCTCTCTATTGAGTTCTTCTAATTTTTTAAGTTGACTTATTGCACTTTGTAGAGCCTTATCTGCATGGTCTTCCACATCACATGGAGCATTCCAGTATGCCATAATTGCATCACCTATAAACTTATCGATTGTTCCATGGTTTTGAATAATAACCTCACTCATTGGTTCAAAATATTTATTAAGTACTTCAATTAGTTTTTGTGGAGACTCAAACTCTTCAGAGATATTTGTAAAGCCTCTTATATCACTAAAGAATATTGTTAGTTCTTGTTCTTTAGCTTTAAAATCATTATTATCATTTGATAATAGGTCATTAGCAACTTCTAATGAAACTTTTTTTGCAAATTTATCTTTTATAAACTCTTTTTGCTTTTGCTCTTTTTGATAGTTGATATAAAAAGCACTTAGGCTTGTTAGAATAATTGAGACTATTGGGTAAAAAAGATTTAAAATAAGACCTTGAGAGAAGAGCAAATAATAATAGCTTGAATAAAGAATAGTAGATAATAAAAGAATAACAATTATAATATTAGTAGATGAAAGAAAAAGTAAAAGTGTGCCTAAAACTACAGTTAAAAGAAATATAATTAAAATATCAATGGCTTTTCCAAATGTTGGTTCATATAAAAAATCACCTTTTAAGATATTGTCAATCATATTTGCATGTATCTCAACTCCTGGTAGGGCTAAATCATATACTGTTGAACGTAAATCTGCTAAAGTAGTAATAGAACTTCCTATTAAAACAAATTTTCCATTTACATCTTTTGGGTTAAAGTTACCATTTAAAATATCTAAAAAAGAGATATATTTAAAACTCTTTTTTGCACCCCTAAAATTTATTCTCATAAAACCATTTTTATCTGTTGGTATATTAATATTTGAAAGTTTTACACCAGAAATAGCATAATTATCTTGAACTATTTTTACATTTTGTGTATTACTTGCAATATTAATCATTTCAAAAACTAAAGAGGGATAGACTCTGTTTTTATATTGTAATAATAATGGCATTTTAATAATCTTCCCTTGTTGGTCATTAAAAGCATTAAAAAAGCCAGAAGAATAAGCACTTTCTTGTATGGGCGAAATATTTGTAACTACATTTTTAAAATTTAAAAGATGAGGTGATGAATTAGGAGTGAATTTTGTAACAGGAATTGGCTTGGAATTTTTTGATAAATCTTTTGTAAAATAATATCCTAAAACTGTAGGTGTTTGGGAAATAACAGCGGCTAAAAGTTGGTCATTATTTCTAAATTCACCTTGTACGTTTAGTTTTTTTGCCATATAAGAAGGGGAATTTCTATCTGATTCTGAAAATATAATATCAACACCTATAATTCCAACACCTGCATTTGTAAGATTTGCTAAAACTTGAGCCATATAATCTCTACTAAAAGGCCATTGTCCAAGTGCATTTATAGATTTTTCATCAATATCGATTATTACTACCTTATTTGTAGTAGGAATTTCTCCTCTTATTTCAAAAAATATTTCTCTAATTTTTTCATCAAAATTACTAGTTATTTTATTAAAATTTAAATAGCAAAAGCTTAATAATATAAAAGAGATAAAAAAGAATAATATCTTATGCTTAATAAAAATTTTCATGGCTTATGATATAATAAATGTACTAAATTATTGTTTGAGAGGCAAACATGAAAAAAATTATAATTGGGCTTTGTTTCCTTTTTGTTCTAAATGTATTTTCAGATAGTGTAATAAGTAGTGGAGATGTATATATAAATGGGAAAAAAGCTACAAAAACAAGTGTTGTAAAACTTGGTGATTTTATAAAAACTGGTAAAAATTCAAAAGTGAAATTTAATATAGGTAAAGATGCTTTTTTAGCAAATGCTGATACAAAATTTTCAATAGAAGAGAAAGGTGGGTTAAAAACACTTAACGTAGTAACAGGTGGAGTTCTAGCCGTTTTTGGTAAAGGTGGCGATAAACATGAGGTCAAAACTGAAAATATGACAGCAGGTATTCGTGGTACTGGTGTTTATGTAGAGCATATAGATGGGAAATCATATTTTTGTACTTGTTATGGGGAAACAGAATTAAAAACAGCAAAAGCACATAAGTTTTATAAAGCATCTCATCATAAAATGGAGTGGGTTTTAGCAGATGGGAGCATAAAACATGCAAAAAAACTAAGAGGTCATGATGATAATGAGCTTAGAGAACTCGAAGCAATGGTAGGAAGAATCCCTCCCTTTGATAAAAAATAACAAGCTATTAGCAATTATTTGCTAATAGCCCCTCTTTTACTATCTCATACTCTTCTTTACCTTTTAAAATCTTTACAATTTCCAAAGCAAAAAGTGTGGCAGTGGCCGGTCCTCTTGAAGTTAATACTTTACCATCGATTACTATATTTTCATCTTTAGTATATCCTTCTTCTTTGATTTTACTCTCAAATCCAGGATAACAAGTATAATTTTTATTTAATACTCCAGCCTTGTGTAGAGCAAAAGGAGAGGCACATATTGCAGCAATATTTTTATTACTTTCTTTAAATTGTATAAGTATTTTTTGTAACTCTTCACTTTCTGCTAAATTAAAAGCATTTGGCAGTCCACCTGGTAAAGCAATCATATCAAAATCTTTTTCTTGAACTTCTGATATTAGTTTATCAGTTTTTATTGATATTTGATGTGCCCCTTGAACATCTATTTTTTCAATAGAAGCTAAAGTAACATCAATATTACCTCTTCTACAAATATCAACTATACTTACTGTTTCAATCTCTTCAAAACCATTTGAAATAGGTACTAATAATTTTGCCATTATGAAATCCTTTTTGGTAGTATTTTAGCATATTTCTTATGTTAAAAGAAATAAAAGAGTATGTATAGTATTACATTTATTAATATTAGATTAAACACTCTTTTCAGGGAGATAAAATAGTAACTATTCAAGTACATATAAGTAAAGTTTAAATAAAATTTATCAATTACAAAAAGGGGTATTACATGCTTAAGCTATTGAGAAACTCTTGTTTGGTTCTTTTATCAACATTAACAATTTCGTGTGCTTCATCAGATTCATCTATGAAAGCAACTATGAATCCAAGTGAAATAGCAGGAATTGATAAAGCTAATGAGAAAGTTCAGGTTACAAAAGAACATATGAAAATTGCAGAAGATATGCAACAACATGTTACAACACAAAATTCTTTAGAAGCTACTATTTCTTCGCTTGCTACTCAAATGATGCAAAATAATAAGATGCATACAAATAAATCTGTATTAATTACATCTTTTGTTAGATTGGATAACTTCAAAAAAACTACTGAGTTTGGAAGAGTTATTAGTGAGAGTTTGATTAATGAATTATCTAATAGAGGATTCAATATTATTGAATTTAGAGGTCAATTAGGTGTTTCTGTAAATGCACAAGGTGAATACTTTATTACTAGAAATACAAGTAAGATGAAAGAAAATGTTCAAAATAGTTTTATAGTAGTTGGAACATATTCAAGACAATATGGAAGAATAATGTTAAATGCGAGAGTTTTAGATAACTCTACAGGTCAAATAATCACAAGTGCTAGAGCTACATATGAACACGGTTTAAGAAATGATTGTGTTATTTTTAAAGATTGTAAACCTCCAAGAACCATAAAAATAATGCGAGAAGAATAATAATTTATGAAATTAAACTTCTTTAGTAAAAGAATGCTAAAACTTTTTTTAGCAACTCTTTTACTTCCCCTGCTTTTTACTTCTTGTGTATATAAAGATATTGATGGTGCTAATAACTTTCAATCTATGTTAAGAGCTTTAGTTGAAAGCTCATCTGCAAAACTTAATAAAAATATTGCCAAAAATGAAACAGTTTTAGTCTCTGACTTTGTAAACCTTGATAATCTTCAAAATCATTCAAAGTTAGGTTTCTTATTATCAGATACATTAAAAAACTCTTTGCTGAGTAAAAATATTTTAGTTAGAGAAGTTGAACTTGGAAATAATTTCCAAATTGGACAACGTGGTTTTAATGTATTAAGTAGAGATTCTAATAAGATTAATAATCAAGTTATTGATGAAAACTTTGCAGTTGTAGGTACATATAGTGTTACAACAAAAAGATTAATAGTTTTTATAAAACTTATTGATGTAAGAACTGGTACAATCTTAAGTTCATCAACTGCATCTACTTTGATAGATGATGAAATTTTGGACTTAGAAAGAACTCCTGATTCTACTAATACAGTTTATGAACCCTTGGTTTTATAAAAAGTCTTGAATTAAAAACTGGGGAGTTATATCTCCTCTAAACTCATTTTTATTTATTGATATAATCATATCAACACTATCTTTTTCTATTTTATCACTATAAAATTTTATTGCTTCAAAATCATAACCATCCACATTTAGAAAAAGTTTTAAGTGATTTTTCTCTTTACCAAAAAGTTCTGATTTTATTACTTTAGCATTTGATATTTTAAATATTGGTTTATGATTTTCTAAGCCATATGGCTCAAACATCTCTATAATATCCATAAACTCTAAATCTACACTTGAAACATCAAGCTCCCCTAGTGTTATAGGCTCTATGTATAACTCTTTTGATGCTTTGCTTAGGGCAGAGTTAATAATAGCTTTAAACTCCTCTAAGTGTTCTGTTTTCATGGAGATACCAGCTGCATTTTTATGTCCACCAAAACCTAATAAAAGGTGTTGTGCCTCTGAGATAATTGTATGCAAGTTAATATCTGCATTTGCTCTTGCGCTTCCTTTTGCTATTCCATCTGTTATTGAGAAAATAAAAGCAGGTCTTTTAAAGGCATGGGATAGTTTTGAAGCAACTATCCCAATAACACCTTCATGCCAATTGTCACCCCATACAACTATTGCTTTGTCTTCAAGATTTATTTCATATTTTGCTTTTAAAGAGATACTCTCTTGTAAAATTTTTCTTTTATTATTTAACTCTTCTAATAACTCCAAAGCTTCACTTGCTTCTTCAAAGTTATTAGATAATAAAAAAGATAAAGCAATAGAGGCATCATCCATTCTTCCTGCACTATTTATTTTAGGAGCAATTATAAAACCTATATCATCTGAAATAAAAGAGTTTTTTCTCATAGCACTTCGTAGATATGATATGGATGCTCTATCTGAGGTTTCAATTCTTTTTAGACCATTTTTAACCATAATGTAATTAAGGCTTGTCATTGGCATCATATCTGCAATAATTGCTATACATAAAAGGTCTAAAAAATTAGTCATATTTATATCTAGGTTTAACTCTTTTTTTATTGAGGCACAAAAGTACCAAGCAACTTGAGCCCCACAGATATCTTTAAAGGGGAAGTTACAATCATCTTGTTTGGGATTAATAATTGAATAGGCATTTGGAATTTCATCTCCAACTGTGTGGTGGTCAGTGATGATAACATCTATATTTTTATCATTTAATATTTGGGTTGCCTTACATGCTGAAATTCCATTATCAACAGTTATAACTAATCCACTATCAATTCGTTCAGAAATTTTATCAGAGAGTCCATATCCATGCTCAAATCTATTTGGAATGATATAATCAACTTCATAACCAACTTGTCTAAAAAAATCAATCATAATTGAAGTTGAAACGACACCATCCACATCATAATCACCAACAATTGTGATTTTTTCATTGTCTAATATTGCTTGTTTTACTCTTTTTGTAGCTTTTTGTATATCTTTAAAGCCTGTAGGAGGAGGGATATCTGCAAGCTTAGAGTAGGTACTCTTTAGATGTCTTGCAGATAGTAGGTCAAAAAGTTTTTGTTTTGTGACTTTAGACATTACTTTGTTTTAGTAGCTTGTCTTACAAATTCTGTTATTATTGGATTTGGTGTTTCTAAATGAGATGTAAACTCAGGGTGAAATTGAACACCAACAAACCAAGGGTGATCTTTAATTTCTACTGCTTCAATTAGTCCATTTGATTCCCCAGAAATAATCATTCCTGCCTCTTCTAATCTCTCTTTATAAGCAGGATTTGCTTCATATCTATGTCTATGTCTTTCATAGTAAGTTTCATTATTTCCATAAGCAGCTTTTAGTTTTGTTCCAGCTTTTGGATTAAATGGATATTCACCTAATCTCATTGTTCCACCCATTGGTGATTTGTGAGTTCTTAGTTGTTTATTTCCTGATTGATCCATAAATTCATCAATCAGATAAATAGCAGGATTGGCAGTTTTTTCGTCAAACTCAATTGAGTTTGCATCTTCAATTCCTAGAACATTTCTACAATATTCTACAATAGAAAGTTGCATACCTAAACAAATTCCTAAAAATGGAATATTATTTACCCTTGCATATTCAATCGCTTTTAATTTTCCTTCAACTCCTCTATTACCAAATCCACCTGCAACTAAAATTGCATCTGAGTTTCCTATAATATCGTAAGCTCCGCTATCCTCTATTCTTTCACTATCACACCAGTTAATATTAACTTTTGTATTTAAGTGAGCTCCTGCATGAATTAATGATTCTGTTAAAGATTTATAAGATTCTTTTAGTTCTATATATTTACCTACAAAAGCAATTGTTACTTCATCTTGAGGAAGAATAATATGTTTTACAAGAGTTTCCCATCTTTCCATATTTGGTTTTATTTTGATATTAAAGTGTTCTGATAAAGGAGTTAAAATACCTTCTTTTAAGAAGTTCATAGGAACTTGATAAATTGACTGTGCATCACCTGCTTCAACTACCGCATTGTTATTTATATCACAAGACATTGCAAGTTTTTTCTTTAACTCTTTTGGTAGAGGCTTTTCACTTCTACATACAAGCATATGAGGTGTAATACCAATTCTTCTTAATTCTTGAACACTATGTTGTGTTGGTTTTGTTTTAAGTTCACCAGCAGCTGCAATATAAGGAACAAGTGTTACATGAATATTCATAGTTCTATCTTTATCTAATTCATGTCTTATTTCTCTAATAGACTCCATAAATGGCAGACCTTCGATATCTCCAACTGTTCCACCAAGTTCAACAATTAAAAAGTCATAACCCTCAGCAGCATCAAAGATTCTTGCTTTGATTTCATCAACAACATGTGGGATTACTTGAATAGTTTTTCCTAAGTATCCACCTTGTCTTTCTCTTCTTATTACAGATAAATAAACTTGTCCTGTAGTAAAACTATTTTTTGCACCAAGAGTTACATCAATAAATCTTTCATAATTTCCTAAATCTAAATCTGTTTCTGCTCCATCAGCTGTAACAAATACTTCTCCATGCTCTAATGGGCTCATTGTTCCCGGATCCACATTTAAATATGGGTCGATTTTTAGCATAGTTACTCTGTAACCTGATTGCTTCAAAATAGTGGCGATAGAGGCAGAAGTTATTCCTTTTCCTAAGGAACTTAATACTCCACCTGTAACAAATATAAATTTAGTCATTGGTGATACTCCGTAAAAAATAGTAGTTAATTATAGCCGCGATTATAGCTAAAGTATTGTTAAGTAGGGTTTAATTTTTTACAAGATTTTTGTAAGTGCAAATATTTAAATTTACACTTACAAAGAGTTTTATTTATTAAGTAGAGCTTCTTTTTTTCTAAGCATATCTTCTCTTGGATATATAAAGACTGCTTTTCTAAATACTTGAACTCTATCTGGTTCATCTTGGGCATAAGCTCTAATAGTAACTGTTATTGGAGTATCTTTTGTATTATCTTCTACTAATTCAGATTTAGTTCCTAAAATTACAACTTTTTTAGCTAATTTACCAGCACCTAGTGAGAATGGATGAAATCTTTCTATAAATATATCTTTATTATCTACTATTTCTAGTGCATATTTATGTCTTTTTGAATCTGTATTTTGGAATAAAAATAAGAAGTTATTTGTAACAAGATTATCTTTTTTTACTTGATATAATTGAGTAGTTTTATTGATATTTAAAAGCATATACTCTTTTTCTCCACCCATTACAAATAAAAGTCCAATTACAATTAATAAAGCAATACTATACATAATAGTTGATTTTCTTACAACTTTTGTAGGGATATTATTTTTAATATTATTTGTACTTGTCCATTGAACTAACGATTCTTTACCAAGTTTACCCATAACAGTAGTACATGCATCCACACATTCTAGACAGTTGATACACTCTAATTGTAACCCCTTTCTAATGTCAATATGAGTAGGACATACTGTTACACATGATTCACAGGTAGTACACTCATTTGCAGGATCTGGTAAATCTTTCTCTTTGAAAATAATCTTCTCTTTATTTTTATTATAGATGTCACCACCTCTATTTGTAGAGTAAATTGCTTGTAAGGTATTATCATCATATAAAACAGATTGAACTCTTGAATAAGGACATATGTAAACACAAAAGTCTTCTTTTAATCTTACAACATCATATACTAAAAATGCAGCAATAGATAAAACAATACCTATTAAAAACATGTGTTCTGATGGATCTTGTAAGTATGTAAAAAAATCTTCTGGTGGAACAAAATACCACATAAAATCAGCTGCTGCAATAAGAGCTAATATTGCCCATAAAATAATACCAACTATTTTTTTACTTGCATTTTCAGCTTTTGAATAATCTGGTTCTTTTTGTTTGTTTTTGATTCTTCTTAATTTCAATAAAGTTGATTCAATTAAATCTCTATATACAACTCTAAAGATTGTTTGTGGACAGGCCCAACCACACCACGCACGACCTCCGATTGCTGTAACAGCAAAAATACCTAAAAATAGTAGCATCAATAAAAAAGGCATCATATAAAGTTCTTGCATATCAAATGCAACACCCATAAGATGTAATTGTTTTTTATCAAATGATAATAAAAATAAGTGATTCCCGTTTATTCTAATAAAGGGAATAGCTAGGGCCATAATTGTAACTGCTAAATAAACATAATATCTTTTAATTCGATATGGTGTTTTTTTTGCAAGTTGAATACTTTCTGAAGCCATTTTTTAACCTTTCATAATGTGAACTTATATTGTTCACCTTAGTTTTTTGAATTATAGAAGATAAGAACTTATAAGAAGCATAATAAAATCATAAGTTTAACTTATAATTGTGAGCTATTGATTTCATTATGGGAACTAGTTTTTTTCTTTATTTGTAACACTAAAGGTTCAAAATCAAAAATTTCAATATCATTTAGGTCGGGGTAAGAAGAAATAATATCTTCAAATTCTATTACTATTTTATCTAAGTTTTCGTTATAGTTTATTGTAGGAATGTTTAAATTCTCAATAAATTGCAAATTATAATTTTTATCTTTTCTTAAAAGTAGAACTGGATTATTTCCACAAACTATAGATTCCATACAACTTTGTACAGAAGTTGTTAATAAAAATTTAGAATTAAAAATAGTATCAATATACTCTTCATCCGTAAATAATTTTTCGAAATAAGGTTTTAGTTTTACCTCATTTCCTAAGAAAAAATAGTGACCTAAAAGTAAGTTCATTTGTTTTTTTGAACTATTTTTAGTAAGTTCTTGTAATAAATCATTATAATCATCATCTCCAAAAAAAAGAGTTTTTTCAAGTTTTGGATTGGGATTTTTCTTAAATAATTTATTATCAACTATATATTGGGGTGTATTAACACCCACTTTGTATAAAAGTGAACAAAAATCTTTCATATGTTTTTCCATGATATCTGAAGTTTCATCTGAATCAAAGATTAAAATATCACCTCTTTCCATTATATTAGGAAGATTTGTTAAGACATCAACACTTACATATTTTTTGATACCTAGTTCTTCTTTTGCATAAGCTCCCGCTCTAAAATCACAAGTACACAATATAGGATCATATTCTTTAAGTTTTGAAGCAATTGCAGAACATGTTCTAGTCGCTTCTAATCCTATCGCATGACCGCTTTTGGCATAAATATATATTTTCACTATGTTTACCTTTTGTATAATTAGGTGTGAGTTAAATGGATTTATTATAGTAGCGAACAAAGAGTTAAAATATATTTTAACTCTTTGTTTTTTATGAATATTTATTCAGTTTCTTTGAGATTTGTCTCTTTATTCTTTTTTTCACTTAGTTTTGAAACGAAAATATAAAATAAAGGAATAAAGACAATAGCAATAATTGTAGCTGTCAGCATTCCTCCAATTACACCAGTTCCAATAGAGTGTCTACTTGCAGCACCTGCCCCTGTACTAATAGCTAAAGGAAGAACTCCTAACATAAATGCAAGAGATGTCATAATAATTGGTCTAATTCTTAATTTTGCTGCATTAATTGCTGCATCATAAATACTTTTACCCTCTTTTCTTTGTTGCATAGCAAACTCTACAATTAAAATTGCATTTTTAGCGGATAGTCCAATTAAAACTAAAATACCCACCTGGAAGTAAATGTCATTTTCTAATCCTCTCATCATAGTTGCTACAACTGCACCAAATACCCCAAAAGGAATAGCCATAACAACAGAAATTGGCATCATCCATCTTTCATATTGTGCTGCTAGGATTAAGTATAAAAATAATATACCAAAAATAAAGGCTAAATAACTCTTACTAGAGATTCTTTTTTCTTGATAGGCAGTTCCTACCCAAGAAATTGCATAGTTATTTGGTAAAACCTCTTTTGAAACTTCTTCAATAGCTTTTAATGCATCACCTGAACTATATCCAGGAGCTGGTTGTCCTGAAATTTTTGCAGATGTAAAAAGGTTGAATCTCTCAACTAAATCAGCACCAGTTGTTTTTGTAATTGATACAAAAGAACTTACAGGAAGAAGTTCATTGTTTGAAGCTTTTACAAATACTTTATTTAAATCTTCAACCCCTTTTCTAAATTCACCTTTTGCTTGAATATTTACTGTATATGTTCTTCCATATAAGTTGAAGTCATTTATATAATAACTTCCAAAAGTTGAACTAAGAGTTGAAAAAATATCTGCAACATTTACACCCTTTGACTTAGCTTTTATATTATCAACTTTAAGTGAATATTGTGGTACATTTGTTGCAAGAGTTGTTCTAACTGCTGTTAATTCTGGTCTTGCATTTGCTTTTTGAATTATCTCTTGAACATATTTATTTAAATCTTCAACACCACTTCCTGATTTATTTTGTACATACATTTCAAAACCACCAGAAACACCCATTCCCATAATTGGAGGAGGAAGTACTGCAAATGAGAACCCATCTGTAGTTCTACCCATTAATTGTCCTGTAAATCTATTTGCAATTGCACTTGCTTGCTCTTCTGGTTTTTTTCTTTCTTCCCAGTCTTTAAGTTTAACAATTGTTGCAGCAGAATTTGTTCTTAGTGCAAAAGTCATAAAGTCTAATCCACTAAGTGTTAATGTATTTCCAACACTTTTATCTTGTTTAACCGTATCATAAATTTCATCTGTTAATTTAGTAGTTCTACTCAAAGATGAAGCAGGAGGGTTATAAGAGAAAATAAATATTGCACCTTGGTCTTCTTGAGGAACAAGTGCTGTTTTCATATTTACATACATATTATATGTAATAAATATTAAGCCTCCAAATAGAAGAAAACTTAATATAGAATATCTAATTGTTTTTTTTACCATATAAGAATAACCACTTGTAAACTTATCAAACATGTTGTTAAACCATTTAAAAAAACCTTGTGGTTTTATATGTCCATCTTTTAATAAAACTGCACAAAGTGAAGGCGTCAATGTTAATGCAACAAATCCTGAAATAACAATAGAAACAACAATTGTAATGGCAAACTGTTTATACATTACACCTGATAAACCACTAATAAATGCAACAGGAATAAATACAGCAGAAAGTACTAATATAATAGCTACTAATGCTCCAGAAACTTCTTTCATTGCTTTAAAGGCAGCATCTTTTGGAGCCATTCCTTCACTTAGATGCCTCTCAACATTTTCAATTACAATAATAGCATCATCAACAACAATACCAATTGCCAATACTAAACCAAAGAGGGTTAATAAGTTTATACTGAACCCAAGCAGATACATTCCTGCAAATGCTCCAACAATAGAGACAGGAACTGCTAAAACAGGAATAAGTGTTGCTCTCCAATTTTGTAAAAATAAGAAAATAATTGCAACAACAAGAATAATTGCTTCAACAAAAGTTTTTGCAACTTCTTTTATTGATATTTCAATAAAGTCCGTACTACTATAAGGTATTTTATAAGATACACCAGCTGGAAATTTTTCACTAGCCTTTAGCAGTGCTTCTTTTACAGCTTTTGCTGTATCAATAGCATTTGCACCACTTTGTAAAAATATACCAATAGGAATTGAAGGAAGACCATTTAATTTGGAATTTAAATTATAACTACTAGCTCCTAATTCCACAGTTGCTACATCTTTTAATAATAAAGCACTACCGTCTTTATTCGCTCTAATTACTATGTTACCAAACTCTGTTGGAGAACTAAGTCTTGGAGGAGTTCGTAAGGTATATGTAAACATTTGTTTATTTGCAATTGGTTCTGCTGCAAACTTACCTGCTGCATATTGATGATTTTGTTCTTTAATCGCATTTATAAGATCTGTTGTAGTAAGTCCAAAGTTTGATAACTTTTCAGGGTCTACCCAAACTCTTATAGCATAATCTTTTGCACCGAAAATTGTAGCATCACCAACACCTTTGATTCTTTTTAAATCATCAGCAATATTCATTAATGCATAATTAGAAAGATAAGTAGCATTTTTAGAATTATCTGGTGAATAGAAACTTATTACTTGAAGTAAACTAGGAGATCTCTCTGTTACTGTTACCCCTTGTTTTTGTACTTCTGCTGGAAGTTTTGCTAAGGCTGATTGTACACGGTTATTTACATCGATTTTGGCATCATCAGCATTAGTTCCTACTTCAAAATATACATTGATACTAACAACTCCACTATCTGCTGCCAATGAATTCATATAAATCATATCTTTGGCACCATTAATTTTCTCTTCTAGTGGTGCAGCAACAGTTTTTGAAATTGTTTCTGCACTAGCACCTGGATATGAAGTTGATACAATAATTTGAGGTGGAACAACCTTTGGATACTGTTCAATAGGTAAATTTATCATTGAAAGTAATCCAGCTAGGAAAATAAGGATAGATACAACGGCTGAAAAAACCGGTCTATTTATGAAAAATGCTGAAAACATATTATTTATTTCCTATTATTTGAACAGGAGCATTTGGTCTTACTTTTGCAATATTACTAATAATAATCTTATCTCCAGCTTTTAACCCAGATTTAACAAGCACTCCACTTGAAGTTAAATTACCAATTTTAATAGGTCTAATTGTAGCAACACCATTTTCAATTACATAAACTGCTGCTCCATTAGCTGATTGTAAAATGGCAATTTCTGGGATAGTGAAAACATTTTTTATTTTTATATTTTTTATTTCTATTGTTGAATAACCACCAATAATAAGTTCATTATTTTTATTTCCAAAAGTTGTTCTTAATAATAAACTATCTGTGTCTGTATCAATTTTTGATGAGACAAAATTTAGTTTACCGTCAGAATAAGTTTTCCCATTTGCAGAAATACTAAAACTAACACTACCTTTTTTTATTTGATCTAAATATTTAGCAATATCTTTTTGAGGTAAAGAAAACTCTACATATACAGGATTTGTATTTGTTATAGTTAATAATTTTGCATTATTTTCATTTGAACCTACATAATTCCCTTCATCAAAAGCACTTTTACCAGTTAGACCATTTATAGGTGATCTTATTAGTGTATATTGATAATTAATTTTTGCATCTTGTACTTTTGCTTTATAATTTTTTACATCAGCTAAGGCATCTTGATATGTGTATAGGTAATCATCTTTTGATTGTTCACTTATAGATTTTGAAGCAAATAGTTTTTCTGCTCTTTTCCAATCTTTTGTAGCTTTTGTAAGTAAAGCTTCTGCTTTATCTAATTGTGCTTGTGCTGCATTTAAATTTGCTTGATAAGTATCTTGCTCTATTTTGTACAATAAAGTACCTTTTTTTACAAAATCTCCATCATTAAAATATTTTTTTACTAGTTTTCCAGGAACCCTAGCAATAATATTTACCTCACTTTTTGATTTTATTAAAGCAGGATAATCCTTTTCTACTATTGTCTCACTTGTGTTTACAGTATAGGCTTTTACAGGAAGCGGAGGCATTTGTTGTCCAGCTGCAAATAAAAAGTTTAATCCTAAAATAAATAAACCTACTAATATTTTCTTCATTCTATATAATCTCCTACATTTTTCCCACTATAATAAATTATTGTGGCTTTGTTAATTTCTAAATCATATTGTGAACTTTTTAATTGACTTAAAGCATCATATTTTTCAGTTAGTGCTTCTAGAAAAGTAACATTATCCACAAGTCCATTTTGGTATTTTGATTTTATTGAATCATATACGCTCGTTGCTGCTTTCAAAGATGCCTTTGCTGCTTTTACTTTGATTTTCCCTATTTCATAAGTTTTTAGTGCTGTTTTTAATTCTGTATCAGCTTTTTTCTTTTGGTATTCATAGTTTGATCTTTTACTTAAATATTCTTTATATTTTGCACTATATTTTTTACCTGTAGAATTAAAGTTGAAAATATCCCATGAAAGATTTACAGTAAATACATTTTGATCTTTATATTCTTCTGGAATAGAGTTGTCTTTATAGTTTCTATCATAATATGAGTATGTATTATCCAAGGTGATTTTTGGTAAATAACCACTTTTCTCTTGTCTTGCATCATATTTTAATTTTTCTATATTGTATTCCAAAGATTTAAGATCAGGTCTTTGTGCTTTTAAATCACTATTTGTATTAATATCTTTTATAGAAGACCCAGCAGTTATACTAACTTCTTGACCCGTTACATATTCAAGAGTATGTAACACTGTTATAATATTCAATTCAATTTGATTAAGATCGAAAATTGAACTTTGAATTCTTGATTCGATTTTATCATATTCATCAGTCGTAGCAGAACCAACATCCACAAAGTTTTTGACTCTATTTCCTTCTGATTTTAATTGTTCTATCTCTTTTTGTTTAGCATCTTTTTGAGCTTCTAAAGTTAGATATTGATAATAATAATTTACTACATCAAGTGCAACTTCATTTTTAAGAGCAGATAAATTCTCTTTAGAACTTTTTATATATGATTTGTAACTTTTAAATAAGTTATATCTTTTGTTTCCATCATATAGTGTTAATCCAACTTTTGCATAAGAGGTATAACCATTTGCAGGCATACTTTGACTCTCTCTATTAGTATTTTGATAAGAAGTTCCAATACTTACATTTGGTAAATATGATCTTTTTACACTACTGTATTCATCTTTTATAGATTCTACTGTTTCTTGTGAAGATTGAATTAGTTTATTTTTTTGAGAAATATTTATCAATTCACTTAAATCTTGACTCCATAAAAAAATAGGTAAGAAAAATAATAAATGTATTTTTTTCATTTTACTCCTTTTTTTTGTGAAAAGATAGCATCTTATAGCTTAAATATATCTTGCGAGAAAGATATATTTAATCTTTTTTATGTTATTCTTGCATCATGAATAAAAATTATATAAAAAATTGTTATGAAAATATAGAGGAAGACTCAAAGTATGAATGCTTTGCTATTTCTTTACCTTTAACTTTGATTTATAAAAGTATGTTTAATAAGCATGAAAATATAATGAAAGATAATTATTGCATAAATCATTCAGAAATAGATGTGCTTGTTAGTCTCTATTTTAATGGATATATTCAATCTCCAACAGAGTTATATGAAAGTACAATTTTCTCTTCTGGTGGTATGACAAAAGTTTTAAAAAAATTGGAAGAAAATAAGTACATAAGTAGAATAGCTGATAAAAAAGATAAAAGAAGTATGCTTGTACAACTTGAAGAAAAGGGTGCAAAGTTAGCAGCTGAGGTACTGGATATTTTTGTAGTTGAGGATAATAAAGTATATGGAATACTAAGTGAAGAAGAAAAAAGAAGTTTGAAAGTACTTTTAAAAAAATTATTAACTGCAATTGAATAATTTTTTAAAGACATAGATTCTAAAATCTATGTCTTTTATATAAATAATTAATTCATATCTGGTTTTGGTGTTGTTTTTGTAGCAATAGGAAGGATTGGATATGTAATTTTTGGTTTTTCACCTGTAAGTGATTTAAGAAAAGTTACTATTTCTTTTGCATCATTATCAGAAATTTTTAAACCTAGTTGAGTAGAACCCATTACTTTTACTGCTTCTTTTAAAGACCAAACTCCACCATTATGAAAATAAGGAGCTGTCTCTTCAATGTTTCTTAAAGTTGGAGTTTTAACCATCCCATTTTTATCTCCTTTAAAATCACCTAAATTTGCAAATTTGTATTTAGCGGCTGTTGCAAATGGTTGCATAGTTCCACCCAATCCAATATCATTGTGACATCCAATACATCCTTTGTCAATAAATAAATTTAAACCTTTTTTTTCTTCTTTTGATAGTGATGATAGATTTCCATTCATAAAATCATCATATCTTGAAGGTGTAATAAGTGTTCTTTCAAATACAGCAATAGTATCTGCGATAAGTTTAAAATCAATTTTTACGTTATCTCCATAGGTATCTTTGAACTCATTAACATAACCTTTCATAGATGTAACTCTATTTACAACTAGCTTTGAAGGTGCTGCCATTTCTGGACCTGCTTGAATAGGTCCTTGAGCTTGATCTTCTAAGTGTGGAGATCTACCATTCCAAAACTGTACTTTATTTAAAACAGAGTTGTAAACAGTTGGTGAGTTTAAGTGATGAGGATTTGCTGTCCATTTATGTCCAATTGCAGCTGAAACTCCATCTACTCCACCCATTGCTAAATTATGGCAGGTATTACATGAGATAAGACCACTTTTTGATAATCTTGGCTCAAAATAAAGTTTTTTACCTAATTCTACTTTTTTAGCTGTAATAGGATTATTAGGGTCATCTACCAATTTTAGGATCTCTAACTCACTTTGAGGAATTGCTTTTAAACCTGAATTTTTTGCTTTTTCTAATAAAGCAGAATCTGTCATTCCAAACAAACTTACGGCTGAAAAAAGCACTAGGGTACTTGTCAATACAAACTTTTTCATAATGTCTCCTTAAAATTTTTAGAACAAATTAAATTGCCCTTAAAGTATTTTATTAGATTTTAAATTAAATAAAACTTATTAGATGATAAAATTTATCATTAAAAATAGAATATTTTTAGATAATTATTATTATATAAAAATAATTGACAAAATTATATTATTGTAATACAATGGTTAAACTATTTATAAGAATTGGAGAAAAGGATACTATTATGACAATAAACTCAACTAATTCGTTTGCAACAGTAAGTCAGGGTATTAAAGTATTTCAAAATAATGTCAATATAGGTAATAGTTCACCTATTCAAAATGAAAATGATGACTCAAACGATTCTATTCATCTTAGTCTAAGTTCAGTTGCAAAAGATAACTCAAATAACTCAAATAACTCAAATCAAACACAATCAGAAGAAATAGAAAAAATGAATACAAAAAGTTATGATAAAAATGAAATCATAGATGAGGCACTTTCAAATATTTTAAAAAATGTTAAAAAAGTTAAAATAAATGATGAAGAAGAAAGTGATGCTTCTTATAAAGATGAACTAATTAGAAAATACTTGCTTAATGTATGGAAAGAATCAGAGATAGATGATTTTCGTCTTTTTTTAGAAAGATTTAGAAAAAGAAAATCAAACTCTCTTGATGATATGGTTATATTAAAGAGTTTTAAGTGATATTGTTACAAATTTTAACAAAATCTTAATGCTAATAATAAATTTTCTGATGTAATTTTATTATTAATTATTGATAATAGGTAGATAAAGTATTATAATAATGATAGAAACAAATTTAAGTAAAAGGAATTAGGATGAAAGATATTAAAGAATATTTAGAAGCAAAGCAACTTCAATTAGATGAGTGTGAGGGGAAACTAAAAGAGTTAAAATCTAAATTATCTCCATCGGATACAAAAGCTAATGCTGAAATAGATAAACAAATTCAAACAGTAGAGATAAAAATAAAAGAGGGGAAAGCAAAATTAGAAGCATTAGGTAAGGCTAGTAAAGAGGAATTTGCTGAACACAAAGAATCTATTGATGAATCTTTTAGAGCAATATATACTCATTTAGCAATGAGTTAATAAAAATATTTATTCTAAGAGGAAGTGACCTCTTAGATAGTAGTAAAATAAAATCTATTCCTCTTGTAGTTTATATATTATGCTAAAAGACTTAAATGTGAACTATTATTTTCCATTGAATTTAAGTTTCCTTTATTCCCATATGTTGCTAAATCACTAGGCTCTTTTATACTTAAAGTTGCATTTTCAATTTCTAAAGCTTGTTTTAAATAATTAATTAGTTTTCTAGCATCATTACTATTAATATAATCGTCCAAACTAGATATAAAGTCTTTTTCAAACTCTTTGTCGTTTTTTAATTTATCATAGAGCTTATTAAAATCAATTTCTTTATCTGCATTTTTAACATCGAATTTTATGTTAGCACTTTCAAAACGATTGCTTTCGTATGAATTATATGTGTAGTTAAAACTCATACTATTAGTCTCTGTTGTCCCTTTTCTTATATAATTTTCATCATCCCAAGCTAGGTGTGTAGTTGTTTCTTCTACTTTTGTAAAAATGCCATAAGTACCTATAGTTTCATTTTTATCATTTAATATATCTGCGGAAGTATTTGTTAATTTTGACAATGTAAATTTTCCTGAGCCATCAACACCATTTTCATAATCTTTAATAATATCTGAGACTTTATTAAGACCAGTTGCTGCATTTTTTAACCAAGGATTTTCTTTTAATTGATCACTTGTGGGAACATATTCTTTTCTTTCTTGCTCTACTTTTTCCCTAGCTGCTCTTATTGCTTTTATGGTCTCTTCATCTAAGGGAGTAGGTTCAGGTAATTCTTTTACTTGCATGATTTATCCTTTCAACTATATTTAAGAATTGTATAGTTTTTTCCTTTAAATAAAAATTAAATAGACATATTAGTATAATCTAAATATGACTAAATAAAATAATTATACTTTTTAATAAACTATTAATTGAAATTTACAATATAAAGAGTAAGCATAAGTATAAAATAAATGTATAATTAAATTTAAGAATAGTAGTGGAAGTATAAAAAATAATTCTGATTCTAACTCAGACTTGTTAAATGCTTGGATTAAATAATTTTGGAGAATATTCCTAAAGGAAAACTAGCATGGAAAGTATTGTCGCACTAGAAGCACTTATCAAAGAAAATGAAACAAAAATAACTTTACAAAAACAACAAATAAAAAATCATGAAGCGGGTATCAATAAACTTTCTCGAATGGCTCTTGCTTCATCAGAAAACTCTTTAGAAATAGCAACAGAGCTTGTGGAAAAATATAAAAAAATGCTAGAACAACTTCAATCAATTGAAGGAAAGGAATTAGAAGAGAAAGAAAGACTCGTTTTCCTTGCTGAAAGAAAGAAGTATTTTGATGCACAACCTTCTCGAATAAAGTTAAATGTTGAACAAAGCAATGATAAAAAATTAGAAGCTTTAAGAATAATAGAAGAATTACCTATAGATGTGAATTTTGAAGATAAAGAACTATTTGAAATGGCTACAAAATCAATTGAGTTGGGTCTTGGTGATTTAAATGATATTAGTAAAAAATTGGAAGATATAAAAAGTGAGTTTAAAGCAATAAAAGATCAAATAGATGAAAAAAATATACAAGAACTCTCAACTATTGATTTTTTTCTTCCAATTGTTGTTCTGCATTTTTATGTATTAAGTTCAAATATAATAGATAATATTGAATTTGATAATGAAAGAGCTTTGCAAAAAAAAGAAGCAGTGGTAAATGAGATAAATGCAAAAAGAGAAAAATTCACAACCTCTTTAGCAGAAAAAGAAGAGTTACTAAAAGAAAAACAATCCGAAGAAAATAGTGATAAAGAAGAGATAAAAGAACTTGAATCTATTATAAAAAGTCTTAATAATGAACTCAATAAACTAAAAGAAATAAAGATTCCAGAAGTAAAGCTAAAAACTTTTTCAGGATTTCCAAAATATCAAGATTGGTGGATAAGAGAGTTGTGGGTTAGTCATCAAGCCTATTTTGCCTTATTTAAATGGAAAGAGATTATTTCTAATTTATGTGCAACAACTGAACAAAAAAAGGCTTGGTCTATAATCTTTGATAGATGGGTTTTTATAAAAAAACTTCTCAATGATAAGGGTTCATTAGCTTATGATTATCACTATGCCTTTGATTCACTTATGAGTACTTATGGAGAACTTGAAGAAGAATTAGAGATAAAAAATATCGAATCAATGGAAGTGATTATAAATCAAATAACAAAAAAAGAAGACTTTTCAAAAAATGTTGACTTTCATAATGTAAATACTTCATACTTGAAATTTAAAATGGATAAATTAAAATCAAAAGATAAAAATTCGAGTAGTGATATGCTATTTTAAAAATTGGCTAAGTTCACTTGAACTTGCCCCCCCAAATTCTCTTATAATCTCTTCTTATAAATAATAAATAACAAAAAAAAATCATAAAGATACTATTTGAATACAGTCTTTAGTAATAATTAGCCCAAAACAAATAATTACAGGTGAAAAGGATTACAAAAGATGAAAAAATTGACAATCAATTTTAAACTTATAAGTCTTATTATAATAAGCTTGGTTTTACTTTCTTCAATTATTTTGGTAATTACGGCGTATAAAAGTACAACAAATACTGAAAATGAGAAACTAAATCAGTTAAAATCAATTGTTTCTGCAAAAAAACAACATATCTCTGATTACTTTAAAACGATTGAAGGATTATTGGTATCTACCGCAAACTCTGCTTCTACCCAAGATGCAATGAAAAATCTCATAAGAGGTTTTTATACTATTGGAAATGATGTTGAAAATATAGATGAAGTAAAAAAAGAGGTATTAGAGCATTATAAAAATTCATATATAAATAAAATTAATTTTGATTTACCAAATGTTCCTAAAAAAAGAGCTCTTGAAGAGTATTTACCTAAAAATAAAAATGGACTTATGGCCCAATATATATATATTATAAAAAATGAAGCTAAAATTGGCGAAAAAAACAAAATGAGTCAAACTACATTATTCCTTAATAATTATACTTTTGCCCACATGAGATTTCATCCTACATTTAATACCTTATTAGAAAAATTTTCACTATATGATGTTATTTTAGTCGATATGATGGGAAATGTGGTTTATACAACTGCTAAAGAAAAAGATTTTGGTACAAACTTGAAAGAGGGAGTTTATTCAAATAGTGCATTAGCAAAAGTAAATGAAGAAGCATACAAACTTGAAAAAGGAAAAGTTGCTTTTTCTGATTTTAAACCTTTTGAGCCAAGTTATAATATGCCTGCATCTTTTTTAGCATCACCTGTTTTTAATAGTGAAAATAGAAGAGTAGGAAATTTAATCATAGAGTTATCACCCGCTTCTATAGATAAAATTATGAATTTTGAAGGAAAGTATGAGGAGTCAGGGTTAGGAGATACAGGAATTAGTTATCTTTTAGGAAGTGATTATAAGATGAGAAGTAATCATCGATTTATTAAAAATATAGATAATAAAAGTGTGAAAAGTGCTAATACAACCATTTCCTTATATGAAATTAAAAATGATTTAATAAAACAAGCACTAAAAAATAAAACAGGAGCAGGTATTACAGTTGATAACAAAGGTAATGATGTACTTACTGCTTATACAGGAATAAAAGTATTTGATAAACAATGGGCAATTATTTCTCAAATACAAGAAGATGAAGCTTTAAAAGATATTTTTAATTTGAATATTACCTTAATGATTATATCTGTAATAGTTCTAATCGTAATAATAGGTATATCAATAACTTTTTTAAGAAATACTATTTTGAAACCCCTTAAGAATTTTGAAAATGGGATAATTTCATTTTTCAAATATCTAAATAATGAGACAAAACAAATTGATTATTTGGATGATAGTAGTGAAGACGAACTTGGTAAAATGTCAAAAGTTGTAAATGAAAATATTAATAGAACAAAAGTGGGAATTGAAAAAGATAGAGAATTGATAGATGAAATTGTAAATGTTTTATCTGGATTTGAAAAAGGTGATTTAAATAAAAGAATTCAATCTGATTCTTTAAATCCATCATTAAGTCAATTAAAAAATGTACTAAATAAGATGGTAGATAATCTTGAACTTAATATCAATAATATTTTAAGTGTATTAGACAAATATACAAACTACCACTACTTAGAAAAAGTAAGTACAACAGGTCTTAAAGAACAGTTACTACAACTAGCGAATGGTGTTAATAATTTAGGTGATTCTATAACAAATATGTTGATTGATAATAAAACAAATGGTATGAAACTTGACCAGAGTTCTAATGTACTAATTGAAGGTGTTGCTACTTTATCTAGAAATACAAACTCTGCTGCTGCATCTATTGAAGAGACCTCTGCTGCTTTAGAAGAGATAAATAGTAATCTTTTATCAAATAATGAAAACGTACAGAAAATGGCTGATTATTCCCATGAAGTAAATGATTCTGTTGAAAAAGGAGAAGAACTAGCTAAAAAAACAACTTTAGCTATGGATGAAATAAATTCTCAAGTAACAGCTATAAATGAAGCGATAACAGTGATAGACCAAATAGCTTTCCAAACAAATATTCTATCTCTTAATGCAGCCGTTGAAGCAGCAACTGCAGGAGAAGCTGGTAAAGGATTTGCAGTTGTTGCACAAGAAGTAAGAAACTTGGCAAATAGATCAACAGAAGCAGCAAAAGAGATTAAAAATTTAGTTGAAAGTGCAAATTTAAAAGCAAATGAGGGGAAAAATATTGCAGATACTATGATTGATGGTTATACGAAATTAAGTTCTAATATTAATAATACAATGGAGCTGATTCAAATGGTTTCTACCTCTTCAAAAGAACAACAAGCTGGAATCTCACAAATAGCACAAACAGTTGCAACTTTGGATAAACAAACCCAAGAAAATGCTTCAATCGCTCAAAATACAAATGAAGTTGCGAGAGAAACTGATATCATATCAAAAAGAATAGTTTCACATGCAGATGAAAAAGAATTTCACGGAAAAGATAGTATAAAAATAGATAAAATTTGATATAAATATCTAAAAATAAAAAGACTAGGCTCATTTATCTTGACTTAGTCTTTTTTAGTTTGTGCTAAAAATACACAAGCGTATAAAATTATTATAAGTTGTTTATTATAATTGCTTTACAATCTCTTTACTTAAATAAAGGGAGATAAATGAAAAAATTAACAATTACATTATTATTTGTTGCAACATCTATATTTGCACATCAAATCACTGCAAAAAAAGGACCGAACAACACTTACAAAGCTGAATTTTGGGCTCATGGTCATTTTCAAAAATTTGCACCAAAACAACTTAAAGGTGCAACTGCTTATGATATAAATAATCATAAAATCAAAACTGGTATTGATTATTCAAAAGAGGGTACGCTTTTAACAGCTAAAAAGCCATCAATGATTGCACTTACATTTGATGCTGGATATTGGGTAGAAGGAGAAGATGGATTTAAGAATATCAAAGACCCTTCTAAATACAAAGGAATAGTTTACGGAAGTTTAAAAAGTATAAAATATGGAAAAAGATATTTTGACTGGAGTGAAAAGTTTTTACAACCAATTGGATTAAAAATAGAAGTAATTCCATTGATTAATCCACTTAAAGTTAAAGCAGGTCAAACTCTACCTATTCTTGTAATAAAAGATGGGAAAGCTTTTGCAAATGCAGGTATTGAAACTTCTGATTATGAAAACCTAAATATCAAAACAAATAAATTTGGAATAGCCAATGTTCCTATAAAAAATAAAGGCCTACAAATAATTGCAGCAGTTTATTATGGTGGACAAATAAATGATGCTAATGTAAATGATATTACTTTACAAAGTAGTATCTCTTTTGAAGTAAAATAATATGAATTTGAAAATATTTTTAGGTGCAATTTTATTAAATATTTCACTTTTTGCACATGGGGTTTTTTATGAAGTAGTTGATGGTGCAATAGGAATAAGAGTAACTGCACCAAATAATATAGCTATAAGCAATGCAACTATTACTATATATGCACCAGAAGGATCTCTTCCTTTTACAAAAGGTAAAACAGATGTAAATGGGAATTTTGCTTTTATGCCTGATTCTTATGGTGAATGGAGAGTTAAAATAAATGTGCCAAGCAATCATGGACCACATCTTAAAGATTTCAAAATCAATATTGATAAAAATTTTAAAGTAAAATCATATGAAAAAGTACCATATGATAGATATCTGAAAATATTGAGTGTTCTTGGATTTCTTTTAGGAATATTTGGAGTTATTATTTTATTTAAAAATAGAAAAAAAGGCTAAGTTCTTTTGAACTTAGCCTTTAGAAATAAGATGATGAGTTTTGTTTTTATGCACTAGCAGTTTTTACTGTTTTATTTTGTAAATTTATATACAAATGTATAACATCAACCGCAGCTGGTGTTATTCCTGAAATTTCTCCTGCATTAAAAAGTGTTGGTGGTCTGAATTTTTCTAGCTTTTCGATTGCTTCATTTGAAAGTCCAGGGATTTCTTTATAATCAAAATCTTCTGGTATCTTTAATTGAATCATTTTTTTCATTTTTTCTATTTGTTTTTGTTGTTTTTCAACATATCTATAATATTTTGCTTCGATGATTATTTGCTCTTTTATATACTCACTTAACTCTTTAAATTGAGGGCATAATTCATCTAAATGTTCAGTTGTAACACCATTTCTTCCAACTATATCAACTAATAGAACTCTATCTTTGATTTTATCTTGTCCAAGTTTTTCTAAAAGTTCTAGATTCTCTTTTTTAGAAGTAAACCACTCTTCTTTCATAAAATCAATTGCTTCTTTTATACATTTTTCTTTATATTCAACTTTTTGAATAGTCTCATCATTTATAAGTCCAATGTCATGGCCATAATGGCTAAGTCTTATATCTGCTCCTTCTTCTCTTAGAAGTAGTCTATACTCAGCTCGGCTTGTAAACATTCTATATGGTTCTGATGTTCCTTTTGTAACTAAATCATCAATCAAAACACCAATATATGCTTCATCTCTTCTTAGTATTAAAGGCTCTTTCCCATCAATTGCTAAACATGCATTAATCCCTGCCATTAAACCTTGAGAAGCTGCTTCTTCATATCCTGTAGTGGCATTGATTTGTCCAGCATGATATAGATTTTTTATTTTTTTAGTTTCAAGTGTATGTTTTAGTTCTGTTGGATCAACATAATCATACTCTATGGCATATCCATATCTTACTATTTTAGCATTTTCTAAACCAGCTATTGAGTGTATCATCTCTTTTTGAACATCAATTGGCATAGAAGTACTAAGTCCATTGATATAGTATTCTGTACACATAGCAGTTTGAGGTTCTAAAAATAGTTGATGTCTATCTCTCTCAGAAAATCTATTTACCTTATCTTCAATACTTGGACAGTATCTAGGTCCACTTCCTTTGATTTGTCCTGTAAATAAAGGTGCTCTATGGAAGTTACTAGTTATTTTCCCATGGGTTCCCAAGTTTGTGTATGTGATATAACATGGGTGTTGTTTTGGGTTAAAAGTTGACTTATCTGTTCTAAATGAAAAAGGAGTTGGTTTTTCATCTCCTCCATGCTCTTCCATTTTTGAAAAGTCTATTGATTTTGCATCAATTCTTGCAGGTGTTCCTGTTTTTAGTCTTCCAACATTTAGTCCAAGCTCTTTTAACTGTGTTGATAAAGTAGAAGAGGGTAATTCCCAAGCTCTTCCTGCATCATATGTTGAAGTTCCTATATGAATAAGACCTTTCATAAATGTTCCAGTTGTAAGAATTACTTTTTTAGCTTCAAACTCTTCACCAAGTTTTGTTTTTACACCACAAACTTCAAGACCATTTTCATCTTTTGTCAAAAGAGAACTTACTTCATCTTGATAGATTTCTAGGTTTTCTGTATTGTGACAAACTTTTCTCATGTAAGTTCTATATCTATCCATGTCAATTTGTGCACGACTTCCTTGAACTGCTGCACCTTTACTTGCATTTAGTATTCTAAATTGAATACCTGCACTATCTGTACAAAGTCCCATTTCTCCACCAAGAGCATCTAGTTCTCTTACTAAATGTCCTTTTGCCAATCCTCCAATAGCGGGGTTACAACTTGCTGCTCCGATTTGTTCTACTAGCATAGTTACAAGAAGAGTTTTTTTACCCATTCTTGCACTTGCTAGTGAAGCTTCAATTCCAGCATGTCCTCCACCAACTACGATTACATCATATTTCATTTCATCTCCATAAGTATACAATTGTCTAATGTATCTCTGTCTTTTTTTGTTTATATTGAAAAGTGTTTGAAAGTTAGGTTAAAAAATTAGAATAGTTTAAAATTAGCTTCTCAATAAGTTTTCGGTATTATACCAAATATTTCAAGATTTACAGCAATTTTAAAGGAAAAATATGTTCACAGGACTAATAAGAGAGATGGCTGAGGTTTTAAGTTTCAAATCAAATGTACTTACACTAAAAGCAAAGTATGAACCAAAGATTGGAGATTCTATCTCAATAAATGGAGCATGTTTAACAGTTGTTAGGGTTGCAAGTGGGACATTTAGCGTAGAACTTTCTCCTGAGTCACAAAAAATATTAGCTATGGAAAACTATAAAGGTAAGGTTCACATGGAGCCTGCTATGATGATGGGTGATAGATTTGAAGGACATATTGTACAAGGTCATGTGGATTGTCTAGGAACTGTAAAATCAATAAAGAAAAATGGAAATTCTACTGATTTTATAATCTCTTTACCAAAAGAGTATTCAAAATATATTATTCCAAAGGGAAGTGTTAGTATTGATGGGGTTTCTTTAACTGTTAATGAAGTGATGGAAGACTCTTTTAGGCTTACAATTATTCCCCACACTGTTGAAAATACTTTGTTTAAAACTTACAAAATAGGTTCAAAAGTAAATTTAGAAACAGATATGTTTGCAAGATATATTTACAATATGTTTAAAAAAGATAAAAAAAGTGATGATTTAACTTGGGGACAAGTTGATAAATTGATGGCATCATATTAAGTCTTTATTTAATGTAATTGTAAAGACTGCTTTATTGTCTAAATTTTTGGCAGATATTTTACCACGAAAGTTATTTTCAATAATTAATTTAGACATATAAAGCCCTAGTCCAGTCCCTTGTTGTGCCTCTTTTGTTGATTTGTAAGGTTCGAAGATTTTATCTTTTATAGAATCTTCTATTCCACCTCCATTGTCAGAAATTTTTATGTTTATAATATTCTTTTTGCTAGATAACTCTATTATAATTTTTTTATCATTATCTTCATTACTCATTTTTAATGCATCTATTGAATTATTTAAGATATTTATTATTACATGTTTAAACTCATTTTCATAAGAAGTTATAGTATATTCATTGATTGAATTTTTAGAACTATTTATAATCTCACACGATACATAATCATTTAAAAATTTTGCATCAATTAAGGTAATAGTATTTTTTATTGCATCTAAAATATTAAATTTGTTTTTTTCTTTTGAGGGTTTTAAAAAATCTCTAAAGTCATTTATTGTATGAGACATATAAGACAGACTGTTTTTTATTTTGTTTGAAATTGTTTCGAACTCTTCATCACTTAAAAGATTTAATTTCTTTTTGAATTCTATTTCTTGTATTAAAACAGAGATTTGATTTAAAGGCTGTCTCCATTGGTGAGCAAGTATTGCTATCATCTCTCCCATTGCAGATGTTTTTGATTGTTGGATTAGTATTTCTTGTTGAGAAGTAATTCTATTAAAAAGATTTTTTGGAATCTTAGCTAAATAATAAGCTGAAAGAAAAGCTATGAATATAACTAAGGCAAATAATAAAAAGATTTTATAGTCAAAAAAAGCCAAAAATCTATTGAGCCAACTTTTTGAAGAAAAAGCTATAAACAAGTTCTCATAATCAGAACTTTTTATTAATAAATCTTCAAAAATAATAGAATTTTTATTTATTACTTTTGCTTTTTTTAAATACCTTGTCCATTCATTTTGTAAGTTATTATTAGATACTAAAACTTCTTTATCTTGGTCGTAAATAGTTATATCAAAATCTTTTGATTCTTTTATAATGTCTAATAATTCTTCTGCAAAAATATTTATTATGAGGATACCAACTCTTTTATTCCCTTCAAAAATAGGTACTGCAAATCTTAAAACTGGTTTATAAGGAATTTCTATTTTTTTATTTTCTATATTTAAATCGATTTTTGAGGTATAAACTTCACCTTTTACTAGTTTGATACTTTTTTCAAAATAATCTCTATGTTCTTTATTTTGTAAATCATGATTTTTTATGATTTTATAATCACTAGATATATTAGGCCTATCAATTCTTATTTGTTCTTGACCATTTATATCGATATATCTTAATTGTGTTATGTTTTTATCATAAGATATAAAACTTTCAAAAAGGGATATAGAGTTTTTTAGATTCTCTTTAGAGGGGTCTTTTATATAAGTTATAAATAAAGAGTTTGTTTTTATAGATTTTAAAAGTTGTTTATAGTTTTTATAGTATTTGTTTATAGTATTTGTTTTTTGTGAATATTCATGTTGTGCTTTTTCTTTATAAAGGATTTCTCTATACTTTACGATTTCATATAGTGCAAAACATAGTATTAAAATAGTAAAAGATACAGCTGATAAGATAAATAATATACTAAACTTTTTTAGATAGTTTTCTTTTTTTATTTGTTCCACTATTTAAAATCCTCTATAGGCTTTGGTTTACTAAAATAGTACCCTTGAAACCAATCAACACCAAGGCTTTTGAGAGTTTCAAAAGTTTTCTCATCTTCTACAAATTCAGCAACAACTTTGATATTTAGTTTTTTGCAGAAATCAACTATAGACTCTACTAAAACATATCCTTTGTATTCATTTACCTTTTTTATTAAGCTTCCATCTATTTTTATTTTATCTATTGGTAGAGTAAAAAAATACTCAAAATTTGAATATCCTGCTCCAAAATCATCAATAGCAATCTTTGCCCCATAGTCTTTCATTAAGTTACAAAAATTAATAGTCTTTTCTATATCTTTTAATCCTTCACTTTCCAATAATTCTATGGTTATAATAGAACTATATTTTAATAGTTTTTCTTCTAGAAAAAGTATGATTTCAGGATTTGAGATATCTTCAAAAGATAGATTTATAGAAATCTCTTTTTGTAAAACATTTGTGCATTTCAAAGATTTTTCTATAATTGTTTTTGTAAATTTAGAGTAGTTTTTCGAAGCTTTTACTTGGTCTAAAAAGAAAAAAGGAGTTAACACTCTATTCTCTTCTGTGTCAATTATTCTAGCTAATGCTTCATATTTCACTATATTTTTGTCTTTGTCTACTATTGGCTGAAAATAAGGAACAATTTTATCTTCATCAAAAGCTTTTTTTATCTTTTTTTGTAACTGTAGATTTCTAGCAAAGATATTTTTTATTCCTTTAATTTTATTATAAATAACAAAGTCTTTTTTGGATTCTCTTGCTACATCTTTTGCAATTAAAGCTTCTGTTAAAATATCATCATCTTCATTATATGCAATGCCAAAAGTAAAAGATATATCTAAAGATACATTCTCTTCTATTTCAAATGAACTATCTTCTAATTTATCTATTAAATTACTTATAATTGCATTAACACCTTCTTCTTTTAAAGGTTTTTTTGGTAAAACTAAAAGCACAAATTTATCAGCTTCTAATTTATATAATTCAAATAAAAGCCCATCTTTTTGTTCTACATTTATGATTTTTAATATTTTTTGGGAAACGATTTTTAAAATTTCATCTCCCATTTTATATCCATATAGTTTTGTAAGTTTTCTAAAATCATCTAAATCAATTATACAAAGCATCAAATCACTAGTAGAAAGTTCATTTATTCTTTTATATAAAGCAAATTTATTTTTTAAATTTGTACTTTGATCAATATAGAGGCTTTCTATTATTTCATCTTTTTTCTTTAATGTTTTTGTTAAATCTTTGAGAATAAGATTTATCGTTTTTACATCATCTTCATATTCATTTGCAAATGCAGTTATATTTACAGTATATTGTTCTTCATTTATTTTTAAAGATAAGTTTTTATGAAATATATTTAAGTCATTAACACTTTCTAAAATATGTAAAAAGTTTTCATCACTTATACACTCTTTTATATTTGTTATTTTTATTTTATCTGGATTAAATAAATCAAATTCTATTGAATTTTCTGTAGAGATACTTAATATCTCACCCTCTTGTGAAATATCAAGTATCAAATTTGAGAAATTAACTGCTTTTTTGAATTGTTCAAGCTGCTGTTTCTTTTTCTCTAACTCTTTTTTTGTTGATATGATTTTTGCTAATTTTGTAATTGATTGTATTAAAGAAGATATATTTAATGGTTTTGTGATAAAAGCATCAATATTTAACTCTATTGCTTTATGTAAGTAATCTATTTCATCATGTGCGGTTGTGATTAGAATTGGTATATTTAAATCTAATTCTTGTATCTTTTTTGATAGTTCAAGTCCATCTAATTTTGGCATTTTTATATCTGTTATAACTAAATCAATTTTTTGATTTTTTACTATTTCTAGTGCTTGAAGTCCATCACTAGCTGGATAAATTTTTTTTGCTAGAAGTTTTAAAGTAGATGAAAGTGATTCCCTAACAGTTTCATCATCTTCAACATATAGAATTGATAAATCATTAATAAGTGTAGTCGACATAAGAATCCTTTATAAATAAATTTAATCATAAAGATACTTACTGAAGACTTAATAAAATTATTTAGTTTTTTTTTGTGATTTTTTTGAATATATATAGAAGAAATTCTGATTAAGCGCATTAATGTAAGGTTCTATTTGAGCTTCTTGCATATCTGCCATTTTTTTGATAGCTATTACTTTACCCACTTTTAAACCTTCAAAAAAGATATTATCCATGCCAGAAGTTATTACTTCATCTCCTATTTTTATATTTATCCAAATTGGAATGAATTTTGCTAAAAGGATATTTGAATTTGCTTTACCATGAGTAATTCCCGGTGCTTTATTTTCACCAATATAAACCGCATAATTACTTTTTTCATTTCCATTTAATAAAGCTAGTGCTTGATTATTTTTATTTACAACTATTCCAGCTGCATAATTTTCAGAAATTAATCCTTCTATTTTAGAGTCTGTTTTTTTTGCATCTAGCCATACTTTTGTAAAGTCATCAAATTCAACATATGATAGTACTTGTGCGAGTCTTAAATCAGCTTTGTAGTTTTTTAAATCCACATGGGCATCTTTTATATGAGTGAGCTCTAAACTTTTCTCCGCATAAAGTAATCTGAATTTTTTTAAATCTTGATTTTCTAGTGTAAGGTCTTCTATGGTTTGGGCTTGAAAAAAGTATTTTGTTAAAGTTTTTTCAACAATTACAAGTTTTTCTGTGTAGTAATCTTTTATCTTATTGATAAAAATAAATTTTGAAGATAATGATTGGTCTACATTGAAAATGTATAGACCAACCATTATTATAAAAAGGAGAACGAAGAGTAGTTTATTCATTAGAAATTAATCTTAATAAAGCTTCCTCATCTAATACTTTACTTGTACCGTAAGCAACAGCTAAAAGTGGCTCATCAGCAACTCTAACTGGTAATTTAATAATGTCAGCTAAATATGTATCTAAACCACGAATAAGTGCTCCACCACCTGTTAGTGTAACACCATTGTCAACAACATCACCTGCTAAATCAGGTGGCATATCTTCCAATACACTTCTTACAGCAGCAACAATCTCTCTAAGTGGTTCTTTAATTGCTGTTCTAACACCTTCAGAACCTAATTCAATAGTAGATAAAAGACCAGAGTTATCTCTACCTTTTACTCTTATTTTTAACTCTTGGTCAAGTTTAACAGCAGTTCCTATTTCTATTTTGATAGTTTCAGCAGTTCTCTCACCAATATATAAGTTGTAGTTTTGTCTAACATAATCCATAATCGCTTTATCACATCTGTCACCAGCTGTTTTAATTGATTTAGATAGAACTAGTCCACCAAGTGAAGTAACACCAATTTCAGTTGTACCTCCCCCAATATCTACAACAACATAACCAGAAGGATCAGAAACAGGAATTCCAGCTCCAATTGCAGCTGCCATTGGTTCTTCCACTAAGAATACTTCTCTTGCCCCTGCACTTAATGCTGATTCTCTTACAGCTTTTCTTTCAACTTGAGTAATTCCATATGGAATACAAATGATGATTCTAGGTCTTATGAAAGATTTTCTTGAGTGAGCTCTTTCGATAAAATATCTAATCATTCTCTCTGTCATTTCAAAGTCTGCAATAACTCCATCTCTCATCGGTCGAACAGCTTGAATATTCAAAGGTGTTTTACCTATCATTTGTTTAGCTTCAACACCTACTGCTAATATTTTATCTTTTCCATACTTATCATGTTGAACGGCAACAACTGATGGCTCATTGATAATAATACCTTTTCCTTTTACAGAAACGATAGTATTAGCAGTACCAAGGTCGATAGCCATATCATTAGAAAAGAATCCAATTAATTTGTCTAAAAACATATACTCTTTCTCCTTTTTAAATTAAGCGATTTTTGGGTCTTTTTTATCACTTACTACATCCTTTGTAATAGTAATAGTTTTTTCTTTGTAATTTGGTAAATCAAACATAATATCAAGCATAATATCTTCTAAAATTGATCTAAGACCTCTTGCTCCAGTTTTTCGCTCAATTGCTTTTTTAGCAATAGCAAGTAAGGCATCTTTGTCAAATTCTAAATTTACTTTGTCCATCTCAAAAAGTTTAATATACTGTTTTATTAAAGCATTTTTTGGTTCTGTTAAAATATGAACCATATCATCTTCTGTTATTTCATTTAGTGTTGCAATCATATGTAATCTTCCAATTAATTCAGGAATCAAACCATATTTTACCAAATCATCTGCTTCAACAAAAGAGATAAGTCCATCTTCATCTTTTTTGCTACTTTTAACTTGGTTAAAACCTAAAATATTATTACCTTTTTTTCTTTTGATAATCTCTTCTAAACCATCAAAAGCCCCACCACAAATAAATAAGATATTTGTAGTATCTACTTGAGTCATATCTTGACCTGGGTGTTTTCTTCCACCTTTTGGTGGAACATTTACAACACTACCTTCTATGATTTTAAGCATAGCTTGTTGAACACCTTCTCCTGATACATCTCTAGTGATTGATCTATTTTCACTCATTCTAGCTATTTTATCAATTTCATCTATAAAAATAATTCCAGTTTCTGCTTTTTTAATATCACCGTTAGCTGCTTGTAAAAGTCTAGTAATAACATTTTCAACATCATCACCAACATAACCAGCTTCTGTTAAACTTGTAGCATCAGCTATTGCTAAAGGAACATCTAAATATCTTGCAATTGTTTGTGCAAGTAGTGTTTTTCCAGAACCTGTTGGTCCTATTAGTAAAACATTTGATTTATTAATCTCTGTATCTTCACCAATTTCATCTCTTCTAAAAATTCTTTTATAGTGGTTATATACCGCAACTGAAAGAACTTTTTTAGCTCTATGTTGTCCAACTACATAATCATCAAGTAAAGCTTTTAATTCACTTGGTGTATGAAGTTTGATTTCACTTTCAGCTTTTTCTTCAGGATTTAATACTTGTACATCCTCAGTTGGTTCTTTCCCACTAATAATATCATGGGCAGCGTTTACACAAGATTTACAAATACAAGCATTGTCTCCTGATATCACTGGATTTTGAGCACTATCTTGGGCTCCACAAAAATCACATTTTAATTTGCTCATATATTCTATCTCTCCTGCTTTCTTATAAAGGGAATACCTCTTTTTGTATTTATAATAAAATTTGCAAATTCTAATACATATTTATTATCTTGAGTTTTTACTAGTTCATTTGCAATTTCTTGGATTGGTTGTCCTGATTCAAAAATATCTTTGTATGCTTTTTTAATAGCATTGATATCTTCTCTTCCTAATCTTCTTCTAAGTCCATTTAGATTTAGACCTCTAAGATTTGCTCTATTTCCTTCTGCTAAACAAAAAGGTGGTATATCTTGAGTTAAGACAGAACCTCCACCAATCATTGCATGGCTTCCAATTTTACAAAATTGGTGAATTGGTGTTAATCCACCAACAACTACATAATCATCTATCTCAACATGTCCTGCAAGTGTTGCAACATTTGCAAAGACACAATGATTACCAATGATTACATCATGGGCAACATGAACATAACCCATAAATAGGTTGTCATCACCTATTTTAGTAATTGAACCTCCACCTTTAGTACCGGGGTTAAAAAGTGTAAATTCTCTAATTTTATTATTATTCCCAATAATTAGTTCAACTTCTTCACCATCAAATTTTAAATCTTGAGGATCAGTTCCAAGGGCTGCATGTGAGTAAATCTTATTATTGTCACCAATTGTAGTTTTACCTTCAATTACACTGTTAGAGCCAATTATATTTCCATTTCCAATTTTTACATTAGAGCCTATGATAGTATAAGCGCCAATAGTAACATCATCACCGATAATTGCGCCATCTTCTATTATAGCTGTTTTATGGATATTATTCATATATTTATTATTTATCCACTACCATGGCTTTTAATTCAGCCTCAGCAACTAGCTTTTCATCAACATAAGCTTCACCAGCAAGCACTATTAGATTTCCTCTTAATTTTTTTACTTCAATTCTGTATTCTAATTTATCACCAGGTTTTACAGGTGTTCTAAATTTTGCCCCATCAATACTCATGAAATAGATAACTTTATTTTTCATTTCTTCATACGATAAATCATTGCTTTTTAAAGCTAAGATTCCACCAGCTTGCGCCATTCCTTCTAGAATTAATACACCTGGATAAATCGGATGTCCAGGAAAATGTCCCATAAAAGCAGGTTCACTAATAGAGATATTTTTATATCCAATAATACTTTTACCTTTTTCCATCTCTGTAATTCTATCTACAAGTAAAAAAGGGTATCTATGTGGAAGTATCTCCTGAATCTGTGTAACGTCTAGCATATATTTTTCCTATATCTTTTTATTTAAGGCATATATTCTATCAAAATTTAAATTAGTTTTGAATTATTTGAGCGACATTCTTAGAACTTCCAAATTTAAGATATTCTCTTAACACTTTTGAATTTTCCATAAATCTCTTTGTATCTATTTTTTTATAATCATTTAAAAGATTTTCAACAGTAACATTTTCTTGTAAAAACTCACTATGAATTAGCTCTTTTCCCATTTTAGAGAAGAAGATATTTGCCAATCCTACAGCTGGAAGTTTTACAAGACGAGAACCTATAAAGTAATCTAGTTTTTTAGCGATATAACTTAGGGTAAAAGGTGTTCCAATAAGTGCTGCTTCTAAAGTGGCTGTTCCACTACAAATAAAGGCATAATCACTTTGTTTTAGACTTTCATGGGCATTAGTAGAAATAGTAAATTCTGAAATATCACCATAAATAGTTTTAATATACTCTTCATCAAATTTTGCTGGTATGATTAAAATATACTCTTTATTTGGAATACTTTTTATAAGCTTTTTAAATATTGGTAAAAGATTTATTATCTCATTTTTTCTACTTCCTGGCATAAAAGCTATTTTCCCTGTAGTAGAAGCGGTAGTTTTATAATCTTTTATTTCATCAAGTAAAGGGTGACCCACATAAGTGATTTTATCTTTTTTTGAGTAGTAATCTTTTTCAAAAGGTAAGATTGAACAAAGCTTATCACAGTATGTTTCAATCTTAGGAATTCTTCCTTTTTTCCATGCCCAAGCTTGGGGTAAAATATAATAAATAATCTCTTTATTTGGATATTTTTTCTTAATTGCTTTTGCTAGTGGTAAATTAAAACCAGATGAATCCATAAGTAATACTTTATCAGCATCTTTTGCTAATTCTACCATTTCATCTTTTAGTTTAAAAAAGAAAGGTAATCTTTTTAGTGCATCTACAAAGCCCATGATAGCAAGTTGTTCTATATCATAATTTGGCTTGCCTAGTTTCTTATCAAAGATTCCAAGAAGTTCAATGTCATCACTTAGATGTTTTTTTAACTCCGCTAAATGTATATTTGAAGAAGTCTCCATCGCACTTACAAGAAGTTTCATTTATATTATTACCTCTTTTACATCTTCATAGGTTTTTGCATCAATTGTAATTTCATATTTCCCTTCACTTATCTCATCAACTATTATAATTGCAGATAAGCCATAGGGATTTTGAGTAATTTTATCTCGAATTTTCAATTCAGCTTCAAAGGTTAAGGGATGATACATTAAGTCTTTTACATCTCTATAGTGGGATTGTGTAAAGTCATTAAAAGTATCAATTGTGATGATTTTTACTTCATCTTTATTTAAATAGTGTATTTCTGCTTTTTCAAATGCAATTTTTCCACTTGTTCTGCCCTTACTTATTGTTGAATAACATAAGAAATAAGAGGGAATAACTTCTTTATCTACTTTAACTTTTGCATTTAAAAGTCTATAGTTTAGAAACTTTTGTTTTACTATTTTATATGGAATATTTGTCTCATCTAAATTTGTTCTATTATTGTATAACTCCAATCTATACTCTATTGATTGGGGCAAGATTTGATTAGAAATTGGTAAAAACATCTCATCCATGATTTTATTTTGTTGCTCTCTTTGGGGAGTCAATCCAAATAAACAACCGCAATAATTTTGTCTATAAAATGAGTTCTCTTTTACTACTTTTGCTTGTTCTTCCATTCCTTTACCACTTCTATAATCTTTAAAAATCCATTGCAAACCATATTTTTTTTCTAAATCGGTTCCAATTATTTCTAATTTTTCTTGTGATTTTTTTGGAGAGATAAGAAGTGTTGTAGTAAATTTATCATGACCTAATTCAATAGCTTTTTTTACACTAGTTTCTAATCTGTCATCATAACAAACTGTACATCTGTCACCCTTTTCAGGTTCATTTTCTAGTCCTTTTACTTTCTTTAGCCACTCTTCAAGATTGTATGGACCTTCTATTAATTCTATACCTAATTTATGGCAAGAGTATTCAACATCTTTTAGTCTTAGTAAATATTCATTGTAAGGATGAATATTAGGGTCATAAAAAAAACCAACTAATTTTTCATCGGGGAAATCTTGTTGTAGTCTTTCTAAAAAATAGTGACTATCAACGGAACAACATATGTGAACGAGCATTTAAATCCTTTATTTAATCGTATTATAGTAAAATTATTTTCAAATTCAAAGAGGATACATTTTGTTTAAAAAAATCACTACATTTATTTTCATTATTTTATTTCTTTCATCTTGTGCATCAAAACAAGTTATACACTCTACAAGTGCGACGATTCTTATAAAAACACCCGCGATGAAGTTTTATGATAAAGGCTTTATTTCTAAGTTTAATAATTATACTCAAGTTCAAATTTATAGTGCGGGGAAAACTATTTTGGATATGAAAATATATAAAGATAGAGTTTGTACTTCTACTTTTGAGTGTGAAAGTTTAAAAGAGTTCAATAAAAAATATTTGAACAGCTCTTATAAAGATGATTTTTTAGAATCTATTTTTAATAACAACAAAAAAGAGACAGTTTTTAGGGATAAAGAACATAATATTTTAATAAAGGTAAAAAAAGATTAGATAACAGGATTAACCAAGTCAAAAATCTTTTTACCTAGTTCATGGGATTTTTCTTTATTTACCCTTGCAGATAATCCAGATATCCCAACTGTCCCTACAAACTCTTTTTTATTATTGAAGTAGGGAACAGCTATTGAAAAAAGTCCAAATTCGTACTCTTCAAAACCAATGGCATAACCATTTTTTTTCACTTCTTCAATCTCTTTTTTTAATCTAGTAACAGTAGTAATTGTATTTGCTGTGTATTTTTTCAAATCTAAGGTTTTAAAATCAACATTTTCATATGCTAATAAAATTTTTCCAAAGGCATTGGCATGTAGTGGAGCATGTAGACCTATTGAGTCTTTTGTTTTTAAAACCCGGTTTGATTTATCCACTTGGTTTAAATATAAAACGGCATTTTTTTCAAGTATTCCAATATATGAACACTCTTGGGTTAAATAAAATATTTCATCAAGTAAAGTTCTTGTTTTCTCAACTATTTTATTTCTAGCTTCTATTTGTGATATATTATTCATAATATCACTTAAAACTATCTCCTTAGAGTTTTCAACATATTCAATGAAACCTTCATTTACTAAAGTTGTGATAAGTCTTGACATGGTACTTTTATCTATATCATGGGTTTGACATAAAAAATTAGCTGTTAAGGGTTTGCTTGAATTCATGATTGATTTTAAGATTAACAAACCTTTTGTTAATGACTTATTTTGATTTTGCAATATATTATCTCTTTATTTAATTTTGTTTATTTTAACATTTTTTATTTAAATTGCTTTTGTTTTCATCTATGTATGTTTAATTTTAGCTTAATAGATGTTTATTTGACCAAAAGTAACATTTTAATTAAACAATTACAAAAGTTTTATTTTGGATTGCAAGATTTATTGAAAAAATTTTCTCACTATGTGAAACTTGCTTTTGAAACATTTTATAAAAGCCCTTAGAAATGGGCTATTGAGTTATTTATAAAATATTACTTAACCCAAAAATTAATATTATAATTTATATTTGAGTTTATTTTACCTATGGATTAATTCCCTTACAAAAAGAAAATTATAAAGGTAAATATCATGACTTCTTCTGTAATAGATTTATCAAAATTGACAGCAAATGACGATTTGAAACCGGTACTTGGTGGATATTGGCCAGGGATTCAAATATATTATCCCCCAATTAAGTTTAATCCACTAGATGGAAGCTATGAGAGTATGGAACAAGCAAAACTTAGACTTCAAAAACATGCTTATAAAACAAAGGCACATACAGTGTTATTTGATTTAGAAGATGGTTGTAGACAAAAAGCTATGAGTAGGGAACTTTTAATTCAAGAGTTACCAAAATTCCCGCAAAGGGATTTTCAAATAGCTATTAGAATCAACCCTTTTAGAACTGATGAGTATGAAGAAGATTTAAAGATGCTAAAACAAGTTCATAAATACATCGATGCAATTGTATTAGCAAAAGCTGGTGAGGTTTATGGAGATGCTGAGATTAGAGATTTATCTTCTTGGTTAGTATCTATTGGTAGTAGTTTACAAATTCAACCAATCATTGAGCATCCAAAATCACTTCAAATAGCTGATAGACTTATGAGTCACTCAACTGTTCAACATGTGGTATTTGGTATCCATGACTTCTCAAAAGCAATGGCATATAAAATTACACCTGAGGGTTGGATTGATGAGTTAGAGACTTTTTTTAATATGCTTACAATGGAAGCTAGAATTAAAGGTAAAGGTGTAATTGGAGGGGTTGAAGTTTTACTTACTCCTAATTCATTACCTGATTCTTGTGTTGAGAAAAAAGATATTAGAAGATGGTTAGATTTACATGGAGATAATGCTTCAAGACATGTTTATGAACATGCTAAAAGAGAGACAGCTATGGGATTAACAGGTAAACAAGTAATTACTCCAAACCATATAAATGTTTGTAAAGTTGCTTTTACTCCAAGTCCTAAAGAAATAGCAAAAGATATAGAAATATTAAGTGCAGCAATTGAAGCAGATGCACTTTTAAGTGGAGCTATTAGATACAAAGGTGAGATGTTAGATCCTCCAATGTTTGGTAAGTCTTTACAAAATCTTCTAAGAGGATATGCACTTAGAAGTTTAAGTAAAGAGGATCAAGCTTTTGCTTTAACAGTACTAAATAAAATGCCGTTACATACGTTTAAAGAAAACTGGCCTTATGGTCAAATATAGTAAGGAGAGAATATGAGTTCAACTATTAAAATCGAAGTACCTGAATTTTTAAATATAGGGGTTGCTTGTACATCAGCTCATTTGGGAACACCAAAAGAGAATAGTACAGCAATGGTTATAGAAGATGATAAGTTAGGGACTGATGAAATAACATATAAAGATTTAGCAAAAAAATCTGACCAAGTTGCAAATTTCCTTACAAGTATTGGAATTGGGGCTAGGGATAGGGTTTTAGTTTGTTTGAAAAATTCATTGGCTTATCCAATTTCATTTTTTGGGGCAATAAAAGCTGGAATCATTGCAGTTCCAACTTCTACACTTTTAAGTGGTTCTGAGGTTAAGTATCTTGCGGAAGATTCACAAGCAAGTGCTATTGTTATGTCTGCAACTATGTATGAAAACTTAGTTCCATATTTAGAAAATGTAGATAACTTAAAAACAATAATTGTAGCAGCAATTGATAGTGTAGATAATCTCAAAAAACCAAAAGGTATAAATGTTTATGCTTTAAATGAGATTTTAAAAAATGGTGACGCAACACCAAATCACTATAAATCGAAATCAGGTGAACCAGCATATTTAGTATATACATCAGGAACAACTGGTTATCCAAAGGGTGTTTTACATTCACATAGATCACTTGTGGGAAGAACTCCTGCAACTGAGTATTGGTTTAACTTTAAAGAAAATGACAGAATCATGCATTCTGGGAAGTTTAACTGGACTTATGTTTTAGGTTCAGCTTTGATGGATCCTTTATATAATGGTCATACAGTTATTGCTTATGAAGGTGCAAATGATGCTTCAACTTGGATAAATTTAATTAAAAAACATAAATGTACTATTTTTATTGGAGTTCCAACTATTTATAGACAAATTATTCAAAAAACTGATTTCAAAATAGATGATTGTCCAAGTTTAAGATATTGCATGAGTGCAGGAGAACATTTATCAGATGAGATGTTAGGACTTTGGAGAGAAAGATTTAAACAAGATATTTATGAAGCAATAGGTATGAGTGAATGTTCTTATTATATTTCACACTCTGTTAATAATCCAATAAGACCAGGAAGTGCAGGCTTTGTACAACCAGGACATATCGTAAAACTGTTAGATCCAAATACTTTAGAAGAAGTTGGAACTGAAGAAGAGGGAATGATTTGTATTGGAGTTGATGATCCAGGTTTATTTTTAGAGTATTGGCAATTGGATGATGAAACAGCAAAAGCTAAACATGATGGATACTTTTTTACAGGTGATTATGCTAAAAAAGACAAAGATGGATATATTTGGTTCATAGGTAGAAAAGATGATATTATCAATACCTTTGGCTTTAGAGTATCTCCACATGAGATTGAAAGAGTTGTAAAAACCCATGATAAAGTTGCCGATTGTGTTGCTTTTGGTTTAGATATTGAAAAGGATAAAACTTTAGTTGCTATTGCCGTAATTGGACATAAGCCTTTAAGTGAAGAGGAAGAGGCTGAGATTTTAAAATATTCTCAAGAAAACTTGGCAAAATACAAAGCGCCTAAAAGAATATTTGCCATGAGTGATTATCCAAGAACTAAAAATGGTAAAGTTTTAAGAAAACAACTTGTTAAAAACATCCATGAACAAGAGGCTGCTTTAAGTGTTGGTGAAGAGATTATAGAATATAAAGCGAGAAGATCACTTTTATATGTTCCTTCATACAATAAAAAGTATGTGAAAAAAGCAAAAACTGTTTTAGCAGATACTGTAATTTTTGATTTGGAAGCTATTTTAACAGAACAAAAAGAGGCTGGAAGAGCTGTTTTAAAAGAGGTATTTAAAGAAGAGGGTTCAAAATTTGGAGAATCAGAAAGAGTTCTTAGGGTTAATAATTTAGGAAGTGAAGATTTGCAAAAGGATTTAGAACTTGCAAAAGAGCTAGAGCTTGATGGAATACTATTTTCTAAAATTGATAATAAAGAAGATGTTTTAGAAGCAGCAAAATTGATTGATGAGGTAAATTCTGAATTAACAATGATGATAATGATAGAGTCACCCTTGGCAGTTTTAAATATCCAAGAGATATGTGCTGCAACTTCTAGAGTTGAAGTTGTAGTTGCAGGTTCTAATAAACTTGCAAATAGACTTCAAATAGATGTAAAAAAAGGTTCAAAAGCTATTATTAACTATCTATCTCAAATAGCACTTGCTGCTAAAGCATATGATAAAGTAGTAATTGATGGACCACATTATGATGTACATGATGAGTTTGCTTGTGAAGATTCTACAAAAGATGCTTTTGATTTAGGATTTGATGGAAAAGCTTTAGTTCATCCTGTACAAATAGAGTATATAAATGATATATTTACTCCAAAAAGAGAAGAGGTAAAAGAGTATGAAGAGATGATTTCTTTATATGAAGATGCTGTAAAAGATGGGAAAGAAGTAATTTTATATCAAGATAAACTTGTTGATATTAGTAGAATCAAATGGGCTAAAAAGATGATAACTCTTTATGAAACATATAAATCTTTAGGTCAAAATCTATTTGGTAAATAAGGAAGAAAAATGTCTAAAATAAGTACTAAAATCAATTTTGGAAACTTCTTTGAAGATTTTGAAATTGGACAAAAAATAGTTCACCCACTTCCAAGAACAATAAGTGATGGTGATGTATCTTTTTACATCGCCCTTACTGGAAGTAGATTTTCTTTAAATTCATCGGATATTTTAGCTCAAGAGATGGGTTATACAAAAAAGCCCCTTGATGATTTATTGATGTTTCATTTAACATTTGGAAAATCTGTTCAGGATATCTCTTTAAATGCAATTGCAAACTTAGGTTATGCAGAAGTATCTTTCCCAAATCCCGTATTTGTAGGAGATACTGTTAGACTTGAAACTGAAATTATAGGTTTAAAAGAGAACTCAAATGGTAAAAGTGGAGTGGTTTATGTTCACTCTATTGGATATAATCAAGATGAAAATGAAGTTTTAAATCTTAAAAGATGGGTTATGGTTCATAAGAGAAATAAAGGTGAAATGAGTGGAATAAATATAGTTCCAACTTTTGCAAAAACTCAAGCCATAGGAGAAGAAATAAATATCCCAGTTTTAAAAGATATAAATACAGATGTAACTGGTGGAAATTATTTTTTTGAAGACTATGAAGCAGGTGAGAGATTAAATCATGCAGAAGGTATTACTATTGATGATAGTGATCATACACTTGCAACTAAACTTTATCAAAATAATGCAAAAGTACATTTTGATGATTTTATGATGAAATCTACTCCAATGGGTCAAAGACTTATGTATGGTGGACATGTTATTTCAATAGCTAGAAGTATTTCATTTAATGGTTTACAAAATGCCCAATGGATTTATTCTATAAATAGTGGAGCTCATGCAAACCCAACATATGCAGGAGATACTATTTATGCTTATACTGAGGTAGTTGAGACTATCGATCATAAAAGAGAAGATTTAGGGTTATTGCGACTTCGAACAGTTGCTCTTAAAAACCAAAGACCAGAGACTTTTGATACAGCATTTGATGAAAATGGGAAGTATAAAAAAGAAGTTGTATTAGACTTAGACTACACAGTAGTTATACCAAAAAAACAAAAATAAATTTAAAAAAGGAAAATATTATGACACACCCAAACGAAGCACTATTTGAATCAGGAAAATCTTTACCAATCATCCCAACTTGTGAGCACTTTGCAGGTAGTGAAAAGCTTATTTTAAAAGGTTTTGAAATGCAAAAAAAACTAGGACCAGTTTTTGATATCACTTGTGATTGTGAAGATGGAGCAGAGACAGGAAAAGAAGTTGAACATGCACAAATGATTGTTAGAGTTGTAAACTCTGAAGCAAATCCTTATGCGATGGCAGGGACTAGAATCCATGATTTCTCACACCCTGATTGGAGACAAGATATTGATATTTTAGTACCTGGTGCTGGTGAAAAACTTGCATATATTACTCTGCCAAAATCTACTTGTTATGAAGATGCTAAAACTCAAATTGAGTATATTCAAAAAGTGGCAAAAGAAGCTGGAATAAAAAGAGAGATTCCTATTCATATTTTAATTGAAACTCATGGAGCATTAAGAGATGTTGAAAAAACTGCAACTTTACCTTGGTTACAAGTTTTAGATTTCGGTCTTATGGACTTTGTTTCTGGTTATCAAGGTGCTATTCCAGCTATCAATATGAGAAGTCCAGGGCAATTTGAACATAGATTAATTGCAGCTGCTAAAGCAAAAGTATGCCAAGCAGCAATTGAAAATCATGTTATTCCTTGTCACAATGTAACTTTAGATTTAAAAAATCCATATCAAACGTATAAAGATGCGGAGAGAGCTAGAAATGAGTTTGGATTTATGAGAATGTGGTCTATTTATCCAACACAAGTACAAGCAATCGTAGATGCGATGAAACCAGATTTTACAGAACTTGAAGCTGCACAAAATATATTATTAGCTGCACAAGATGCAGAATGGGGACCTATTCAATATGATGGTGAACTCCACGATAGAGCAACCTACAGATATTTTTGGGAACTAGTTCAAAGAGCTAAATTCTCTGGTGGAAAACTTCAAGATGAAGTAGAAAAAAGATTTTTCACTTAATTTTATTTTTTAAGCTAAATTTTCAGATAAGAGGATAATATTCTTATCTGAAAAACTATGAAAGGATTAATAATGATAATTAACAAAGTCGTCATGCTCGCCAACTGCAGTGAGAAGAGTTTACACCGCTGGTAGAGTTTTACATAAGATAATTTAACTACCCACATAAACTTCACGAAAATATTCTCACTTTAAAAAATAATCATCCCAAAATAAAAAATAAATTGTCTAAATTTTTAAAATTAAGGGCAAAAAAATGAAAAAATATAATATAAATACAGAAGACTTAAAAGATTATTTAGGTTTTGGTGTTGCAGGAAACTTCGCAAATCACTTAGGGGAAGCAGGTGAAGCCGATGAGTTTTCAGTAATCAAAACGGAGGAAAAAGATGCACCAAAGGGCTTATTTCCTTTTTATATTCCAAATGAGGAGAGTTATTTAGGACAATTTCCTATTTGTACAGATAAGATAAATCATAATGGAATAGAGCATTTACAAGTTGAAGCAGAAGTAGGATTAATTTGTGATTTTGTATATGAAAATAACAAATTAGTAGATTTAAAACCAAAATATTTTGGAGCATTTAATGATTGCTCAAATAGGGTGCAAGATGGGAAGATGTTAAGTACTAAAAAGAATTGGGGAAAATCATCAAAGGGAATTGCACCAGAATTTATTGAAATAGATAGTTTTGATGAAAGTGGAATTTTAAACAAGTACCATATCGCTTCATTTTTAAAAAGAGATGGAATTGTATATGATTATGGAACAGTTAGTGCTGTAAATTCATATTCATACTTTTTTGGTCAATTAAAAGATTGGATGATAGATAAATTTAATACTCAAGAAGAAGTAGGTCCACTTGAAGCTTTACCTCAATATTTTAAAGAAATAAATAATAAAAAAGGTATCTTAATAGCAGCAGGGGCTACTGCTTATACTGATTTTGGTAAACATCACTATTTAGAAAAAGATGATGAGATATTTATCTATGTTTATAATGCACACTTTCACTCTTTTGAAGATATTTTAAAAGATATGTCAGGATCAGAAGTATTACTTTCACAGTGTTCTAAACTTCATCAAATAGTTCAATAATAATTTTTAAATAATCTCTTTGTTTTTTGATATATAATTAATAAAAACAAAGGAATTATGATGGATTATAGAATTGAAAAAGATACTATGGGAGAAATCAAGGTTCCAAATGATAAATATTGGGCAGCTCAGACCCAAAGAAGTTTGGAAAACTTTCCCATTGGTATTGAAAAAATGCCAAAAGAGATAATCAAAGCTTTTGCATATTTAAAAAAATCATGCGCAATAGTAAATTTTGATTTAAAAAAACTTCCAATAGAAAAAAAAGATGTTATATCAAAAGTTTGTGATGAAATAATTGAGGGAAAACTTGATGATAATTTCCCTTTAGCTGTTTGGCAAACAGGAAGTGGAACCCAATCAAATATGAACCTAAATGAAGTAATAGCTTCAAGATCAACTGAATTTTTAGGAAAAGATTTTAGAGTCGAAAAACTAATACATCCAAATGATGATGTAAATAAGGGACAAAGTTCAAATGACACATATCCTAGTGCCATGAGAATAGCTTTTGTTTTAGAGTTACAAAAACAACTAATCCCTTCAATAAATCAACTAAAAACAACCCTAGAAAATAAAACAAAAGAGTTTGAAAATATCATTAAAATAGGAAGAACACACCTTCAAGATGCTACTCCACTTACTTTAGGACAAGAGTTTTCAGCTTATGTTGAGATGTTAGAAAAAGCACTAAATCAAATAGATGACAGTATGAAGTATATTTGTGAACTTGCTATTGGAGGAACTGCTGTTGGTACAGGACTAAATTCTCATCCAGATTTTTCACGTCTTGTTTGTGAAAATTTAAATTTAAATACTAATACAAAATATAAATTTATCTCACATCCAAATAAATTTCACTCTTTAACTTCCCATGATGGAGAAGTTTTTTTAAGTGGAGCCTTAAATTCTTTAGCTAGTAATCTTATGAAAATGGCAAATGATATAAGATGGTTAGCTTCAGGTCCACGATGTGGAATAGGAGAGTTAAATATCCCAGAAAATGAACCGGGAAGTTCAATCATGCCAGGAAAAGTAAATCCAACCCAAAGTGAAGCTATGACAATGGTCGCTGTTCAAGTTATGGGAAATCATACAACAGTTAGTATTAGTGCTAGTCAAGGAAATTTTGAATTAAATGTATTCAAACCAGTGATTGCTTATAATATTTTACAATCAATTAGACTTTTGAGTGACACAATGAATGCTTTCAATGATAATTGTGCAATAGGAATAAGTGCAAATAATAAAAATATAGAAAAATACCTAAATGATTCTTTGATGCTTGTAACTGCACTAAATCCTTATATTGGATATGAAAAGGCAGCACTTATAGCAAAAACTGCACATAAAAATGGAACAACTTTAAAAGAAGAAGCGTTAAGATTGGGAATACTTACTGAAAAAGAGTTTGAGGAGTATGTAAAACCCCAAGAGATGGTAAGACCTAAGATTTAAAGGTCTACCATAGCTTTAAAAAAAGCTCCACTTCTTCCAATATTTTCCACATTTACATGCATTTTTTCATTGATTCTATCATCTTCTATGAACTGCTTTTTTATCTCTAAAATAAGAGGTGTAGTTTTTCCAGGAATTTTCACTGTGTCGTAATATTCACAAAACAAAGCACTTTGAGAAGATGAAATCATAGGTGGAAAATCTTCAAGTATTTTTTGCACTTCTATATCGTACTCTTTTATTTCACTTTGTTCTTTTTTTAGCATAGTAGAACATAGTTTTACTTTATCCACATTGTCTTTATTTGCAAAACAAATTGTAGCTTTTTTTGTTTTTAAGATATTGGCTAAGCTATCTTTTGGACTACCGTCATCTTTTATTCCAATAGATACAATTAATGTTGCGGGATTACTTGATATTGGGATAAAGTATGAAAAAGGAGCAGCATTTAAAACTCCATTATCTTCTGTTACTATCCATGCGATTGGTCTAGGAACTACTGTATCTGACATAATTTTGTATTTATTTAAATCATCTATTTTTTCATAATCAAGTATCATAAACTAACCTTGTTTTTATTTATTATAGTAAGTTTATTATTAAGCATTTGTAAATTATATTTAGTTCTTAAAAATAACTTAAATACAATTTATTAATATCCATAAAATGGTATTTTCACAACTTTATTCTGTTTGGAAGATATTATCATTATGGTTCATTTTGTAACTAAAGGAGAGTATAATATTAACAGATTATTAACAATTAAGTATAAAGGGGAAAAGATGAGAAGCCAGTTGGGTTTTGGTAATAAGTTATTATTACAAGTTTTAAGTACGATGGTTATTGTTTTTGGAATAACAATGTTTTTTGTTGTTAAATATTCATATGATTCCTCACAAAGTGAAGCCAAGCAGTATTTACAAGAAGCTGCATTTAAAGAAGCTAGTATCATACAAGGAGAAGTTGATAAAACGATTCTTATTACTAAATTGATGGGTAAAAAGTTTGAAGCACCTTTTAAAACTGACACTCATTTAGAGCCAAAAGAAGTACTACAATATCTGAAAGATATTTTAGAGCATAATGAGATTATCGTTGGTACTTGGTTTAAAATCAAAGATAAGACTTTACTTTTCCCCGAAAATATGGAATTGGCAGGAAAAGAAGGTTATGATAAAGTAGGACAATTTAATCCATATGTTACAAAGACAGATTCTGGAATAAAAGTCTCTCCTGGAGCTGTTTATTCGGAAAAAGATGCTTGGATAAAAGGTCCTAAAGAAAGTGGCAAATTATATATTACTAAGCCCTATTTATATCCTGTAAATGGAGAAAAAGTACTTATGGTAAGTATTGGAGTACCTATGTATAATAATGACCAATATATAGGTGTAACTGGAATCGATATCAACTTAGAAACCTTTGCCAAAAAAGCAAAAGAGACGAGATATTATAAAACGGGATACTTCTTTCTTGTAGGGCAACATAAATATATTTTGGCTCATCCAAAAAGAGAAAAATTGGGAGTTTTACTTCCTTCAACAGAAAAATTTAAAAATGCTATAGAGAAATCACAAGAGCATAAAGATACAACTTTTACAAGTGTAGGAGATAATGGTTTAAGAGACTTTTTTTATTCAAAAGCTATTGCTATAGGAAATGAAGGTCTTTATTGGGATCTATTTTTAACTGTACCTGAAAATGAGTACCTACAAGATGCACATTTTATAAGAAATTTCTCTATTATAGCTGCTTTAATTGGGATTTTATTAATGACAGGAGTAGTTGTTTTCACTACTAAAAAACTTAATCTTAATCTACGTTCAATTGGTACAGGACTTGATGGATTTTTCTTGTATTTAAATAAAGAGACAAATAAAACAGAAGCAATTGAAATCAATTCAAATGATGAATTTGGTGCTATGGCTAAGAGCATAAATGAAAATATAACTAAAATTCAAGTGGGAATAAATCAAGATAATGAACTACTTGAAAATGTTAAAGATGTAGTAAATCATGTGGGGGAAGGGTATCTAAATAAACGAATAGATAAAAGTACAAGCACAGATTCTCTTAATGAGTTAAAAAATCTTCTTAATACTATGTTAGAAAATCTAGAACAATTAGTTGGAGAAGATTTAAATAAAATAAGTGAAACCTTATCCTCATATATGAGAAGAGATTTTACAGCTACATTAAATGGTGAACATTCTGGAAAAATCGGGAAAGAAATCATAGAAATGAATAGAATGATTACTGATATGTTAAGGGATAATCAAGAGGATGGATTATCTTTACAAGAAAGTTCAGATGAACTTACTTCAAATGTAAAAACACTAAGTGCAAATGCTACTTCACAAGCTGCTTCATTGGAAGAGACAGCTGCTTCAATAGATGAAATCACAGGTACAATTGAACAAACAAATCATAAAGCACAAGAGATGAATGCAATCTCAAATCAAACAAAAGAATCAGCGACTGAAGGTAAAAATTTAGCAAATAATACGGTAAGTGCAATGGAAGATATAAATAATACAGTTATAAATATAAATGAAGCTATAACAGTGATAGATCAAATTGCTTTCCAAACAAATATTCTAAGCTTAAATGCAGCAGTTGAAGCAGCAACAGCAGGTGAAGCTGGAAAAGGTTTTGCAGTAGTTGCACAAGAAGTTAGAAACTTGGCATCTCGTTCTGCAGAAGCTGCAAAAGAGATAAAAAATTTAGTTGAAAGTGCTACCTCAAAAGCAAATAATGGTAAAACAATAAGTAATAAAATGATTGAAGGGTTTACTAATCTTGAAGCAAAAATTGTAGAAACAAGTAAATTAATAGCTGATGTGACAAATGCAGCAAAAGAGCAATCGATTGGTATGGCACAGATATCTGATGCAGTTGGACAATTAGATAAGTTTACACAAGAAAATGCAGCAGTTGCAGATAAAACAAATGATATTGCACAAAAAACAAATGAAATAGCAATAGATATTGTAAATAATGTAAATTTAAATAATTTTGAGGGGAAAGGTAAACATGTCGATGTAGTAAAAAAAGAACAAACTCCTAGTACACAAAAAAACACTCAAAGTACACAAAAAGTGACTCAAACTCCTAAAACTACAGACAAGAAAACAAGAGAACAAAATACTACTCAAAAAACAAAAATAATCACACCACAAAAATCAAATGATAATGATGAGTGGGAAAGTTTTTAATAAAGAGATTAAAGCCTTTTAATAGGCTTTATTTCTTCACTCTTCTTCCTCTCTTTTCCTTAAAAATACAATTATAAATCTTAAGAATTATTTAATATTATTAGCGTAAAATAACTTTATAAAAAGCTTTTTATAGGGGGTTTTGTATGAAAATAATTTTCTTAATAATTTTTTTAATTTCAACTATTAATGCTATAACTCCCAAAAAAATCATAGGAACTTGGGAGATGAGCAAGTTGGATGAAAAAAGCGGTGAAAGAGTTGGTATATCTTTTGGTTTTTATAATAGTTTTGATGAACCTTTTATGATTGAGTTTGGAAAAAATAATATAGTAAAATATGATGAATATGAGAGTTATTATATTTTTGATGCAAATAAAATCTTTGTCTCTAAGTATAAGCCAGTAAATGGAATTTTCCCAAATCCAAAATCAATGGATATCTATGAGATAACAGGATTAGTAAATAGAAGTAAAACTAATGGAAGAGTTTGTTATAAAATACATATTTTACAAAAAGCCATTAATGGAATGTATAGTAAAAAAAGTAATCAAAAAATTTGTAAGTAATATTTACAAGGAGAAAAGACTCTCCTTGTAAGTTTATTTAACTAATGGATCTGTTATTCCTAAATAATACATAGAAATCAAACCAAGAATTCCTGCAACTAAACAATAATAAATAGTAGGTATTATTGTTTTTCTTAATGTTTCACCTTCTTGATCAAGTAAGCCAACAGTAGCTGAAGCTGCAACAACATTGTGTATTGCTATCATATTTCCAGCTGCTGCTCCAACTGCTTGAAGAGCTATCATAAGTGCAGTTGAAAGTCCAAGTGCATCTGCCACCCCAAATTGAAATTGACTTAACATCATATTTGAAACAGTATTACTTCCTGCAATAAATGCTCCCAATGCACCAACTAATGGGGCGAATAATGGATAAATATCACCAACCGAATGGGCTACATATTTTGCCATAGCAACAGGCATAGACTCAAATCCAGAAGCATTTACTCCAGAATTGATAAGAATTCTAACTAATGGAATAGTAAATACAAGAACAAACCCAGCACCTAACATTACTTTTGAAGATTCACTTAGTGAAGCTTGCATCTCTTTAAATTCCATTTTATGTAAGAAATAAGTAATCAACACAACAAACACTAAAATTCCACCTGGTAAATATAAAGGAGTAATAGAATAACCTAAACCTTCACCTAAAATATTTTTAAAAGGTATTACCCAAGATGTAACAAAAGCTTTTGCTTCACTTGATACTCTTGTAATAACTAAAATAACTGCAACAAGTACATATGGAATCCAAGCTTTTGCTAATGACATATCAACTTTTGTATTCATTGCATCCATGTTCATTTCAAGTTTAGATACCCAATGAACTGGCCATTTTTCTTTTGGAGCAAAATCCCAAGAGTCTTTAGGAAGTAAAAATCCTTTTTTCGCAGCAAATACTACAATTGGAAGTCCAACTAAAGCACCAATTAGTGATGGGAACTCAGCACCTAAAAATACGCCTGTAAGTGCATAAGGAATAGTAAAGGCTAATCCACCAAAAATAGCAAATGGTAAGATTGATAATCCTTCTGTCCATGATTTATTTTGACCAAAAAATCTAGTCATCATAATAGTCATAAATAGAGGAATCAATGTTCCAGTTATAGCATGAATGATTGCAACTTCACTTGTGATTATTTGTAAATAACTATCCCAGTTTGAACCAACTGCTTGTAAAGAGTGACTAATAGTATCAGAGTCTAATCCCTTATTTACACCAATTAAAATTGGAGTTCCAACTGCACCAAATGATACAGGTGTACTTTGAATCATCATTCCAATCATAACAGCAGCCATAGCAGGAAAACCAATAGCAACTAAAAGTGGAGCTGCAATAGCAGCTGGTGTTCCAAATCCAGATGCACCCTCAATAAATGAACCAAATAACCAAGCTATGATAATAACTTGTACCCTTCTATCTGGGCTCACGTTATTAAACCCTTCTCTAATAGCTTTTATAGCTCCTGAGTGTTTAAGTGTATTTAACAATAAAATTGCACCAAAGATTATCCATAAAACTGCTATGGTAATCAAGAAACCTTGAATTGATGATGCAAGTATTCTATTAAAACTTACTTGCCATACATAAAAGGCTACAAGTGCAGTCACTATAAATACAACTGGCATTGCTTTCTTAGCTGGCCATCTAAATCCAACTAATAATATTGCTGCTACAAATATAGGTAGTGCAGCAAAAAGAGCTTGTGTGCTTATCTCCATAAAATCTCCTTATTTTTCAGGCTAAATAATAATTAAAGGAAATGATATTCACATGATAAAAATAGCATTTATCTAGCATTTATTAATATCTGAACTAAAATGAAACAATAAGGAACATAAAATCCAAGATTGAGTAAAATCCCCCTAAAAAGATATTAGGAACCGATAATGAAATACGTAGGAGCACATGTAAGCGCAAGTGGGGGAGTGTACAATGCACCCATAAATGCAACAGCAATAGGAGCAAAAGCTTTTGCTCTTTTTACAAAAAACCAAAGACAATGGGCGGCAAAACCTTTCGAAAATGATGTTCTTGATAAATGGTTTGAAGAGATGGACAAATGTGGAATATTGCCAAAGCATATTTTACCGCACGATAGTTATTTGATAAACTTAGGACATCCCGTTGAAGAGAGTCGTCAAAAATCACTAGATGGATTTATCCATGAGATTGAGAGATGTGAAATCCTAAAACTAGACAGACTAAACTTCCACCCAGGAAGTCACTTGCGAAAGATAAGTGAAGAAGAGTGTTTAGATAATATAGCCCTTTCTATGAATAAAGCAATTGATGCAACAAATGATGTAAAACTAGTAATAGAAAACACAGCAGGACAAGGAAGTAACTTAGGATACAAGTTTGAACACTTAGCTTACATCATAGATAAAATCGGAGATAAAAGTAGAGTAGGAGTATGTATAGACACCTGTCACATGTTCACAGCTGGATATGACATAAGAACAAGAGAAGCCTATGATAAAACCTGGAAAGAGTTCGATGAGGTAGTAGGAAGACAATACTTAATGGGTATGCATATAAATGATTCAAAACCAGACTTAGGAAGTAGAGTAGATAGACACGATTCTTTAGGTGTAGGAAAGATTGGTTGGGATGCTTTTAAATTTATTATGAATGATGAGAGAATGGATGATATTCCGTTGGTTTTAGAGACGATAAACGAAGAAATTTGGGCAGAGGAGATTGCTAATTTGTATAAATTAGTGGAAAAATAAAAGAAAAATCCTTTTTCTTTTATTACGCTCTTGAAGAATTAAAGTTCTTCGCTTCTTCACTTTTTGGTGGCAAAAAGTAAAACAAAAAGCCACCAACGGCTTAAAAGCCCTTCGGGTTCCATCCCCTTATTATTTTTAATTTTTCCATTTGTCAAAACTCGCATTTAGCAACTTTTAAACACTCAAACAGTTGCCAAACTTGTTTGGAAAAAAGAAAAATAAACGCTCGGCTTTTGCAGATGTTGGAATAAAAGGGGATAAGGAGATTTTATTTATCTATTTTATATGTATCACTAAAAACTTTTTGTAAAATAATTATCTTAAATAGATAAATAATTATTGGAAATAAATGGCAATCAAAAAAACAGAATTATATAGCTCTCTATGGGCAAGTGCGGATGAGCTTAGAGGTGGAATGGATGCTAGTGAATATAAAAACTATGTCCTTACACTTCTATTTATGAAATATGTATCAGATAAACATAAAAATGATAAACACAGTATGATAATAATCCCTAAGGGTGCTAGTTTTGATGATATTGTTAAGTTAAGTGGTGATAAAGAGATCGGTGATAAGATGAATATAATCATCCGAAAAGTTGCTGATGCTAATGGTTTGGGTAATGTTATCACTACAGCTGATTTTAATAGTGAAGAGAAGCTAGGTAAAGATAAGCAAATGGTAGATACTTTATCAAAGCTTATAAAAATATTTGATAACCTTGAACTTGGGGCAAATACAGCTGAGGGGGATGATCTTCTTGGAGATGCGTATGAATATCTTATGCGTCACTTTGCAACTGAATCAGGAAAAAGTAAAGGACAGTTTTATACTCCTTCAGAAGTTTCAACAATCCTACCAAAAATAATAGGTATAGATAAAAATACTACTCAAAAGCAAACAGTATATGACCCAACTTGTGGAAGTGGTTCACTTCTTTTAAAGTGTTCCAATGAAGCACCAAATGGTTTAAGTATCTATGGACAAGAAAAAGAAGCGGCTACTACATTACTTTGTAAAATGAATCTTATAATACACGGACAAGAAACTTATGAAATTGCCCCAGGTGGTCAAAGTACATTATCACATCCATATTTTAAAGAGGATGATATAACACTTAAAACTTTTGATTTTGTGGTTGCGAATCCCCCATTTTCTTTAAAAGCTTGGACAAATGGAGTACATAATCCTGATGTTTATAGAAGATTTGATGGATATGATGCAATACCACCAGAGAAAAATGGAGACTATGGTTTTTTACTTCATATTGTAAAATCTATGAAACAAAAGGGTAAAGGTGCTGTTATATTACCTCATGGAGTACTATTTCGTGGAAATGCAGAAGCGACAATAAGAGAGCAACTTATCAGAGTAAAAAGATATATTAAAGGTATTATAGGATTACCTGCAAACCTTTTTTATGGTACAGGGATACCTGCTTGTATCATCGTACTTGATAAAGAGGGAGCTGGTGGACGAAGTGGTATATTTATGATAGATGCTTCTAAAGGGTTTAAAAAAGATGGAAATAAAAATCGCCTAAGAGACCAAGATGTACATAAAATAATAGATACTTTTAATACTCAAACTGAGATAGAAAAATACTCTCGTATGGTTCCATATAAAGAGATAGAAGCTCATCAATATAATCTAAATATTCCAAGATATATAGATAGTAGTAAAGAAGAAGATATACATAATTTATATGCACATTTAAATGGTGGAATACCAAATAATGATATAGAAAATTTAAAAGAGTATTGGGATACTTTCCCAAAATTAAAAACTGAACTATTTACTCCAAGTAAAAAAGATGGGTATAGTGATATAAAAATAAAATCAAATGAAGTGAAAAGCTTTATTTTAAATCATAATGAATATAAAGAGTTTAAAGATGAGACTCTTAAACTTTATCAACAGTGGATGAATAATCACTTTAAAATATTGGAAAACTTAGAAGAGGGATTTCATCCAAAAGAGTTAATAAATAAGCTCTCTGAAGGTATTTTAAAAGTATTTGGAAATGTGAAACTTATAAATAAATATGAAATTTATCAGCTATTGATGGATTACTGGGTTGAGACTATGCAAGATGATTGTTATATGATTTCTATTGATGGTTGGAAAGTAGGAAATGAACCAAGGCTTTTAAAACCTGTAAAAGATAAAAATGGTAAAAATAAATATAAAGAGAAACACCATTTTGAGATAGGAAAAGCTAAGAAAAGATATGTAGCTGACCTTATCCCTCCACATCTTATGATAGCTAAGTATTTTCATGTTGAACAAAAAGAGATAGATGAACTTCAAGTAAAACTTGATGAGGCTATAGGTAGATTAGAGAGTTTTGTAGAGGAAGATAGTGGAGAGGATAGTGTACTTGATACCATAAGAAATGACAAAGGTAATATAACAGCCGATGCACTAAAAAAAGCTATCAAAAATACAAAAGATAAAGATGATAGAGAGGTGTTTAAAAAGTATAAAGAGCTAACTGAAACAAAAACAAAAGCTAACACAACACTAAACAATGCAATCAAAGCTTTAAATATAAAAGTATATGAAAAGTACCCAACTCTTTCAATTTTTGAGATAAAAGAGTTAGTGATAGAAGATAAATGGCTTAACACTATTGTAACTTCTATAAAAGAAGAGATTGAAAGGGTAACAAACTCATTAGCCAATAGAATTAAAACTTTAGAAGAACGATATAAAACACCTCTTTCAAAACTAGAAGAAAATACACAAGATTTAAATAAAAAAGTAGAAGAACACCTAAAAGCTATGGGGATTTCATGGTAAAAGATGGGTATAAATTAACTGATATTGGTGTTATTCCTGAAGAATGGGAGTTAGAATTATTTAAAGATATTAGCTCTATGCATGGTAGAATAGGTTGGCAAGGTTTAAAACAGCATGAATTTACTTTTAGAAGTGACGATCCTTTTCTAATAACAGGAATGAATTTTAAAGATGGAAAAATCAGATGGGATGAAGTTTATCATATTCCTAGTGAACGATATAATGAAGCTAAACAAATTCAATTAAAGATAGATGATATTTTAATGACAAAAGATGGAACAATAGGTAAGCTTCTTTATGTAGATAATATTCCATATCCTTATAAAGCATCTTTAAATAGTCACCTTTTGGTATTTAGACCAAAAAACAACCGATATTATCCAAAGTTTCTATTTTATCAGTTACATTATAAACCATTTTTAAAACATATAGATTTGACAAAATCAGGAACTACATTCTTTGGGATTACTCAAGAATCCGTCGGAAAATACGAAGTATTTTTACCAAAAGAAAAAGAACAAAAAGCAATAGCAAAAGCTTTAAGTGATACTGATGAACTTATCGATTCTCTTCAAAATTTAATAGATAAAAAAGAGAATATCAAACTAGGAACTATGCAACAACTTTTAACAGGTAAAAAACGACTTAAAGGATTTACTGAAGAGTGGGAAGAAAAAAATCTTGGAGACTTTTTAGAGTATGAACAACCTACAAAATATTTAGTATTAAATACTAAGTATAGTGACAGTAGTGAGGTTCCAGTTTTAACTGCTGGAAAAACATTTATTCTTGGATATACGAATGAAGAATTTGGAATATTTGATAATCTTCCTGTTATAATTTTTGATGATTTCACTACTTCAAGTAAGTTTGTTAATTTCCCTTTTAAAGTCAAATCTTCTGCAATGAAGATGTTAATTCCTAAAAATTCAGATGTTAATTTAAAGTTTATTTATGAAGTTATGCAACAAATTAAATATCAAGTGGCAGACCATAAGAGACATTGGATTGGAGAATTTAGTAATATTGAAATTTTAGTTCCAAAAATAGACGAACAAAAAGCAATAGCAACTATACTATCAGATATGGATAAAGAGATAGAATCTTTAAAAGAAAAATTAAAAAAAACAAAAGCAATAAAAGAAGCGATGATGGATGAGCTTCTAACAGGAAAGACAAGACTAATAAAAGGATAAAGATATGAGTGATGTAGGTAAGCCTGAAATAGTTACACAAAAAAGAGTATTAAAACTTATGGAAAAAAAGCTTGGGTATAAGTATCTTGGTGATTTATCTGAGCAGTTAAATACAAATCTAAAAGAAGACCTACTTACATCTTGGCTAAAAGGGCGAGGTATTAGCCCTAAACTTATATCAAAAATTCTATCTAGGTGTTATGAAGCTTTATCTTTAAACGGAGATAGATACTTATATAAAGCTAATAAAGAGTTTTATAAACTACTTCGATATGGTGTAAAAATAAAAGAAAATGAAAATGGAAATGAGCACACATCTACAACTTGGCTTATAGATTGGAAAGATATAGAAGCAAATGATTTTTATATTGCTGAGGAAGTAGCAGTTGAGGGTCGAGAGAAAAATAAACGACCCGATATTGTAATCTATATCAATGGTATAGCAATAGGGGTAATTGAGTTAAAAAGCTCTTCTAATGATGTACTCAAAGGTATAAGACAAAATTTAATCAATCAAGAAAAAATATTTATTCAAGATTTTTTTAGTTCAATGCAGTTAGTTATGGCAGGTAACGATACACAAGGTTTGATGTATGGTACTATAGGAACAAAAGAAAAGTATTATCTGTCATGGAAAGAGGAAAATCCTGAGTATAACCCAAAAGTAGATAAAAAAGATAAAAAGTTTTTATCTCCTTATGATTGTGAACATGGGACTACAAGACTTGATTGTGATATTTTAAGATTTTTAAATAAAAAGCGATTGATAGAAGTGTTACATGATTTTATCCTTTTTGATAAAGGGATTAAAAAGATAGCCAGACAAAACCAATATTTTGGTGTAAAAGCTATGCAAGAAAGGGTAAGAAAAAGAGAAGGTGGTATCTTTTGGCATACCCAAGGAAGTGGTAAATCACTCTCCATGGTGTGGCTTTCAAAATGGATAATAGAGAATATAGAAGATGCTAGAGTTTTAATCGTAACAGATAGAAAAGAGCTAGATGAGCAGATAGAAAAAGTATTTGTAGGGGTTGAAGAAAATATCTATAGAATCAAACCTAGCTCAGGTACTAGTGGAAGTGTTGAACTTCTAGGAACTTTAAATAGTAGTAGTGAGTCTTTAATGTGTACTTTAGTACATAAATTTGGAGCAAATGAAAAAAGAGCTTCAAAAGAAACAGATAAATATATCAAAGAGTTAAAGAAATCTATCCCAAGTGACTTTAAACCAAAAGGTGATTTGTATGTATTGGTTGATGAGTGCCATAGAACTCAATCGGGTCTTTTACATGATGCTATGAAAGAGATACTCCCAAATGCTATGTTTATTGGTTTTACAGGTACACCGTTGCTAAAAGAGGATAAAGAAACAAGTATAGAGAAATTTGGTACTTATATCCATACTTATCAGTTTGATGAAGCAGTAGAAGATGGTGTAGTACTTGATTTACAATATGAGCCAAGAGATATAGATCAGTACACAGGAAACCAGAAAAAAATAGATGAATGGTTTGAGATAGCTACAAAGGGTTTAAATGATGTGGCAAAAGTTCAACTAAAACAAAAATGGGGAACTATGAAAAAAGTACTATCATCTAAAGATAGATTATCTACTATAGTTTTTGATATTGTAAAAGATATGAAAACAAGAGATAGACTAATAGATGGTAGTGGAAATGCTATGCTTGTATGTGATGAGATTTATAATGCTTGTAGAATCTATGAGATGTTTCAAGAAACAGATTTAAAAGGCAAATGTGCCATAGTAACAAGTTATGTACCATCTATTGTAGATATAAAAGAGGAATCAACTGAGCAAAACCAAAAGAAATACAAAGTATATAGAAAGATGTTAGCAGAACACTTTGATGAAGATGAAGAGAAAGCTGTAAATAAAATAGATGAGTTTGAAAAGCAAGTAAAAGATAGATTTGTCAATGAACCTGCTCAAATGAAACTATTAATAGTTGTAGATAAACTTCTTACAGGTTTTGATGCTCCTAGTGCTACATATTTGTATATAGATAAAAGACTTAGAGATCATGGACTTTTTCAAGCTATTTGTAGGGTAAATAGACTTGATGGTGATGGTAAAGAATATGGTTATATTATAGATTATCAAGATTTATTTAACCAACTTAAAGGCTCTATTGAAGATTATACAAGTGGAGCATTTGAAGAATTTGAGGCTAAAGATGTAGAGGGGCTAATATCAAATAGACTTACAAAAGCAAAAGAGAGACTTGAAAATGCGAGGGAAAATATAAAAGCTTTATGTGAACCAGTTGAAGAGCCTAAAGATATAACCGATTATCAAAAATATTTTGTAGGACTTAGTGATGATAAAGAGGCTATAAAAAATAATGAAGCTAAAAGAATACTTCTTTATAAATGTGTGGTAGCACTTATAAGAGCTTATGCAAATATTGCCAATGAATATGATTTAGCAGGATATAGTGAAAGTGAAATACTTGAAATAAAAGAAGAAGTAAAGCATTATGAGAAAGTAAGAGAAGAGATAAAGCTTTCAAGTGGTGATTACATAGATTTAAAAAAATATGAGCCTGATATGAGACAGCTTATTGATAAGTATGTAAAAGCTGATGATAGTGAGATAGTTGTAGATTTTGAAGAGATGGGAGTATTAGAGCTTTTAATAAAAAGTCGAAGTGAAGATTTTGTAAAAAGTATGCCTAAAGGTATGCAAGAGAATGAAGAAGCGATGAGTGAAGCTATAGAAAACAATGTAAGAAAACTTATCATTGATGAAAAATCGGTAAACCCTAAATATTATGAAAAAATGTCAGAGCTTTTAGATGAACTTATCCAAGAGCGTAAAGAAAATGCTATGGAGTATAAAGAGTATTTAGAAAAGATAAAAGATTTAGCTTCAAAGGTTTATGACCCTAGTGAAAATGAAGATGTAGAATACCCTGATAGTATAAAAGGAAGTTTAGCAAAAAGAGCTATTTATGATAAACTTGATAGTAAAGAAGATTTAACAAATAAAATAGATGAAATAATAGAAAGAACTAAAGAGGATAATTGGATAGGTCATCCAATGAAAGAGAGAAAAATATCTGTTTCAATAGCTAGAGAGACAGGCTTAGATGATGAGGTAATAGAATCATTGATGGATATAATAAAGAAACAACATGATTACCAATAATATTAGTAAAATCAATGTTAGTGATATAGATATTGATGTAGTTAAAAAAGATATTAAAAATATCCATATAGGAGTATATCCTCCCGAGGGTAGGGTAAGAGTTGCATCTCCACTACACACAAGTGATGATAGTATACGACTGGCAGTGGTATCAAGATTGGCATGGATAAAAAAGCAAAAAGAGAATTTTAAAAATCAACCTCGACAAAGTAAAAGAGAGATGTTAAATGCTGAAAGTCACTATTTTTTAGGAAATAGATATTTACTTGAAGTTATATACCGACATGGAAAACATGAAATAGTAAAACAACACTCAACTTTAGAACTCTATGTAAATAAAAATACTACATATCAAAATAAGCTCTTAGTACTCAATGAATGGTATAGAAGTGAATTAAAAAAAGAGCTTGAAAAGTTAGTATCTAAATGGGAAAAGAAAATAGGTGTAAAGCTAAATCGTTGGGATGTAAAAAAGATGAAAACCAAATGGGGAGCTTGTAATATAGAAGCTAAAAATATTTGGTTTAATCTTGAACTTGCAAAAGTGCCCGTTGAGTGTATAGAGTATATTGTAGTACATGAAATGGTGCATTTACTAGAAAGACATCATAATGAAAGATTTAAAGAGTTACTTGGTAAGTATTTAAGTGATTGGGAGAGTAGGAAAAAACTGTTGTCTAATAGTATGTTAGGGGTTTAAAAGTAAATGATTTCATATCCTTATCCCTTAAATTTAACATCGAAACAGAGAAAAACTTGTGTTAAATAACAAGGCAAATTTTGTGCGTTGAGCTGAATTATTAAGTCTTATTTGAAAGCAAATCATAGTCATAAGATTTGGGAAGTCGAAGACCGATGAAGCCGTTGAGAGTTTTCTTTATCTTCAAGTAGAATTTGCTCACTTTGTTCGTGCATGTTATTTTCTTTGCCACCAAAGAAGAAAGGAACGAGACAGCCGAAGGGTGCTCAAGAGAGATTTATAATTTTAAATCAAAAAAATCAGTCTAAAACGAATTACTTTGCTTAAAAATAGTTTAAGAAACTCTTTTTCATCTCTAATTCCTCTCTTTTCACACAAAAAATCATTTTAAAAAAATCTTCAAAAATATATAATAAACCTAAGACAATAAAGGTATGGTTTATGATAAACAACAATGAGCAAAAAAATAACAACACTCTTGATTTAAATAGAACAGCGACACTTTTTAATAGTAGTTTTGAACATAAAAAAATAGTAGCAAGACCACTTGATAGAAAACAATTTAATAACTATTTTCTTATGATATCAGCATTACCACAGTTCAAAAAGAAAAATGTACTTGATGTTTGTCCTTTGTATGATTTATTTGCTAAAAGCGATAAGATAATTTATGAACATTATGATTGTGTAGATATTGATTCTATAAAAATAAGAAGCAATAAAATCTTTATTCATATAGCAATTAATCCTAATCTTCCTTTGAGTTTTAGTGATGATATTGTAAAAAACATACAAAAAAATGCCTTTGCAAATAGTCAAATCTCTGTAAAAACTACAAGTGATGAAAATGTTGATTACATAAAACTTGAATTTGTATATGCAGCAGCTGATGATATTTCAATATTTGATGAATCAGAATTATTAGAGATTTATAATAGTTTAAAAATCTTAGATAAAAATCCTGATTTACAAGAAAAAATAAAAGATATGATAGAAAAATCTTTTTCTCTTTAGTATTTAAAATCAATTACAAAATCTCATCTTTTGACTAAGGAGAAGAAATTATCTCTTTAGTTAATTATATTTTCATAATCTACTTTAATAAAAACTCATGTAAAATAAAAAAAATTTTAGGAACTACTTTATGATTTTACTTCTTTTGTTTTCTCCATTTTTGGTTGCCATTGCTTGGGTTTTATATATGGACTCATCTAATATAAATATGATAGAAGAGTTTTATAAAAACCACTCTTGTAATACAATTTATGAATATAAATCAAGATTTAAAGGCTTATGTAAAGATAATATAACAATTATAAATAATCAATTTAATATAGATTTTACAAAAAATGTATATATTAAGTATGATGAAATAAAAAAAATAAAAAGAGATAAGAAAAATATTTTAATCAATACATCTAAAGGAAATGAGAAGTTATATTTTAAAGAAAAAGTTGACTCCGATACTTTTTATGAGGGCTTAAATAAAAGATTAAAATAGAGTATCTTCTTTTAAGATTTTTTAATGTATTATTGATATTTATGGAAGTAAATTTTACAGATATAACAAAAACAGGAATAACTATTAAATGAACGAATTAATTAAATTTATACAAAGCATAGACTTACAAAAAGAGGACCTTTTTGTACAATTGAAGTGTAACCTAGAAGAGGGAAAAATACTTCAATATCTTACAAAAGAGTATATAAGTGGAAGAGATGCTTTGATGGTGATTGATATTTTATCAGAATTTTATGATGTAAAAAAATATGAGCATCTAGAGAAACTAGAAGTTATCAAATCGTTACTTGAACTAGGATGGTTAGTTCAAAATTCATTTACACCTGTAAAACTAAGTGAATTATCAAAGTTGGAGTTGCTTAACTCTAGTGTATCTTTAACCCCCTCATTTTTAAAACTTATGGAAGATGGCTCTATGGATATGTCTTTACCTGAGGTTACAAAATATAGTGATCACTTGGAGTATTTACAAGACCAGTTTTTCAAAATAGATTTAGCACAAAAATTAAATGTGGTTAAACACAATTTTGATGAAAAATCACCAAATATAAAAAGACTAAAATCAAAACTTACACTTTTGGAAAATAGAATAAAAGAGAGAGTAATAGCAACACCAAATGAAATCATGCTTGTGGGATTTTTCAAAGAAAATGACCTAAATGAACAAGAGCAAATGATATTTATAGCTCTATTAAAAGAGGAATATTCAGGTGGTGATGAATCAATAAGAGATATGAATTCACTTATTGATTTGATTTCCCATGATGATTATGAAAAAATCAAAAATAGAAGTTTACTAGAAGAGAGCTCAAAACTAGTTTCAACTGGACTTGTGGATTATGATGAGATGCTTACTCCCTTTGGTGGTATAAATAGAAACTTTTATATTCCAGATGAAGTTTTATATAAAATCTCACACCCTGCAAAAAAGAAAACAAGAACTTCAAAAATCAAAATTGATAATGTAATAAAAGAACAAGATATGTTTGAACTAATCTCTACTGATAAGACATTGGAAGATGTTGTTTTAAATCCAAAGACAAGAGAAACACTTGATGCCCTTTTACAACAAGTTGATAAAAAAGTAGTAAATAGACTTAAAGAGTGGGGAATCAAAGATAGAAAAAAAGGAATTGATGCCAGAATTATTTTTTATGGTATCGCAGGTACTGGTAAAACCCTTACAGCTTTAGCTATGGCAAAATCCTTAAAAAAACAGGTTTTAGCCTTTGACTGTTCTAAAATTTTATCTATGTATGTGGGTGAGAGTGAAAAAAATGTTCGAAAAATCTTTGAAACATATAATGACATTAGAGATAGAACTAAAAGTGAACCAATACTTTTACTTAATGAAGCAGATCAATTTTTAAGTTCAAGGGTAACAGAATCTACAAGTGGTAGTGATAAGATGCACAACCAGATGCAAAATATCTTTTTAGAACAAATTGAAAGATTTGATGGAATATTAATAGCTACTACAAACCTTTTAGAGAGTTTGGATAAAGCATTTTCAAGAAGATTCAATTATAAAATAGAGTTTGTAAAACCAAACAAAGAACAAAGACTAGAGCTTTGGAAAAAATTATTACCAGAAAATATCCCCTTGGATAAAGATTTTGATATAAATAAAATATCAGAAATCGAACTAACTGGTGGGCAAATTGAGTTAGTGATTAAAAATACTGCTTATAAAGTGGCAGTTATGGACGATCCAATTTTCAAAATGGAAGACTTCCAAGAGCATATTACAAAAGAGCAAAAATCTCAATTTGACTCTGAAAATAAAGTTGGATTTTTTTAAGAAGAGCTATTTTATAAGTACTCGAAAGAGTACTTATTTTAGTTTTTTACTTCGACATTTCTATTTTTTGTAGTAACATTTGGACAAACTACAAAAAATACTGATGATAATATCTTCATTTTTTCCCATTTCTAAAAAGTTATTTCTATAGTTTAAAAGAGTTAAGAGTAAAATAATGGAATAAATATTGCATATATAGAACTTTGGAAGTAATTATTAAAAAAACTAATATAAACTGTTTATTTTATTTTAAGCTAAGCTTATTATAAATCCATAATAGAAGAGTTTTTTCGTAAAAGTGTGTAAATATGGAATAAATTTTTTATTAGATGCATGTTTTATGTACAGAAATATTAAGTCTAGATTTAAAAGCATTTTGCTAATATCTAACTGAATATAACTTAAACTGAAAAAACTAAATTCTCTGAATATAAATAAATTAAGGATATACTTATGACTCATATGGATTCCTCTCATCCGTATTTTGGTGTTTTTATTATGTTTGTTCTAACCTTTGGTGCCTTTGTTGCAACAGTCTGGTTAGCAAGGCTTGTAAGCAGAAAAATGGCAAGGCTAGATACAGAAAAACTAAAAACTACATATTATGAATGTGGTCCAGAAGTTACAAAACAGCCAAATACTATCTCTGTACAGTTTTATCTTATGGCTTTATTATTTATTTTATTTGATATCGAGATTATTTTTATGTTTCCATGGGCTGTGGATTTTAAAGTTCTAGGTTGGTTTGGATTTGTGGAGATGATTTTATTCATTGTTCTACTAACTATAGGCTTTATTTATGCATGGAAAAAAGGAGCGCTTGAATGGCACAGCATAAAATAAAATATTTTCAAGACGGTGGAGCACCTATTGCTCTTTCAACTGTTGACAAAATTGTAAACTTCGGACGAAGTAACTCTTTATGGCCTTTGACTTATGGTTTGGCATGTTGTGCAATCGAGATGATGGCCTCTGGTGCTTCAAGATACGATTTTGATAGATTTGGAACTATCTTTAGAGCAAGTCCAAGACAAGCAGATGTGCTTATTGTTGCTGGTACTTTGACAAAAAAACATGCTGAATATATGAGAAGACTATATGACCAAATGCCAGATCCTAAATGGGTTATTTCTATGGGTTCATGTGCAAATACAGGTGGGATGTTTAACACCTATGCCACTGTTCAAGGAGTAGATAGAGTAATACCTGTGGATATTTATCTTCCTGGATGTGCTCCAAGACCTGAAACTTTACAATATGCTCTTATGATGCTTCAAAAGAAAATAAGAAGAGAATCTTCATTTTTATCTAAAAAGAAAAAGAGGTTAGTATAATGAGAAAATATACTCCTAAAGATAATGTACAAAAAAAATCATATTACAATGATAGATTTTTTGTATCACCTATAGTTCCTAGAACTGATCCAAGAGGTGATGAAATTTATGAAAAAGATATTGAAGTAATAAGTTCAAAAGTTCAAATACTAGAGGCATATATTGAAAATAATGAATTAGTAATATATATAAACCCCAAAAATAATCTAACTACACTAAAACTTTTAAAAGAAGAGTTAGAATATGACATGCTTATGGAACTATCAGCAATAGATTATTTAGCTACTAGAAAAGGTTTTGAAATCTTTTATGAAATGCTTTCTATGAATAAACATAAAAGAATGAGAGTTAAATGTTTTATTGAAGAGAAGGAAAGTATAGAATCAGTTTACTCTTTATTTAAAATGGCAAACTGGTCAGAGAGAGAAATGTATGATATGTATGGGGTAAAAGTACTAAATCACCCAAATATGAAAAGAATACTTATGCCAGATGATTGGTATGACCACCCTTTAAGAAAAATATATCCCCTACATGGTGATGAAGTTGCACAATGGTATGAAGTAGACCATATCTTTGGAAAAGAAGCAAGGGAAGAGATAGGTCCAGAAGAGAGAGATGATGCAGCTATTGATAGATATGACACTACAAGATTTGCAAGATTGGGGCATGAAGTTCCTTTTGGAACACCAATAGTTGAGGGAGAAGAAAAAGAAACACCTCTTGCTTATACAGAAGAGGGTGGTGTTAAACTTTTTGGAAAACGACTTGTTAAAGATTTTGATGAGAAAAAATCAAAAACATTAGATGAGAGAAGGTAGATAATGCAACAAACCAATAGACTAAAACCTTTTTTTGAAAATATAAACTTTGAGAGAGAAGATAATACTATGGTGGTCAATTTTGGACCACAACATCCATCTGCTCACGGACAAATGAGACTTATCTTAGAATTGCAAGGTGAAGAGATAGTTAAAGCAAGACCTCATATTGGATATTTACATAGAGGTATGGAAAAGATGGGTGAGAATATGATTTATAATGAATTCTTACCAACAACAGACAGAATGGATTATATTGCTGCTACTTCAAATAACTATGGTTATGCCCTTGCAGTTGAGAAACTATTAGGAATAGAAGCACCAAGAAGAGCGGAAATCATTAGAACTATGTTAATAGAGCTAAATAGAATAATCTCCCATCTGTTTTGGTTAGCAACCCATGCTTTAGATGTGGGAGCTATGTCTGTATTTTTATATGCCTTTAGGGAAAGGGAGTTTGCTTTAGACTTGATAGAAGACTATTGTGGAGCAAGACTTACTCATAGTGCTGTTAGAATTGGAGGAGTACCTTTAGATTTACCTGATAATTGGTGTGAGGATTTACAAAAATATTTAGACATACTAGCAGTAGAAATTCCAAAATATGAAGGACTTTTGACAGATAATAGAATTTGGAGAATGAGACTTGAAAATGTTGGAGTAATAGATAATGAAACAGCAAAATCTTGGGGATGTACGGGACCAATATTGAGAGCTACTGGTCAAAAATGGGATTTAAGAAAAGAGATGCCTTATGGAATATATCCAGAACTTGATTTTGATGTACCAATAGCAACTGCTGGAGATAGTTTTGCTAGATACCAAATTCATATGCAAGAGATGAGAGAATCATCAAAAATATTAAGACAATTAATTCCTATGTATAAAGCTTCTCCTTCACAACTTATGGCAAATGAGCCCCAATATATCTCTGCTACAAAAGAGGATATTATGACTCAAAATTATGCCTTGATGCAACACTTTGTTTTAGTAACTCAAGGTATGAGACCACCTCGTGGTGAAGTTTATGTTGCAACAGAATCACCAAAGGGTGAGTTAGGATTTATGATTGTAAGTGATGGAAGTCCTTATGCTTACAAGATGAAACTAAGAGCACCTTCTTTTTGGCATACTTCTATTTTAGAAGAAATATTAGTTGGTCACCAATTAGCTGACGTTGTTACTGTTATTGGTAACTTGAACGTAGTTTTTGGTGAGATTGATAGATAGGTGAGAAGCGTGAAAAAAATAAACTACTTTATATTTTTAGCTTCGGAACCGAAGTGTTCTGAACGAAGTGAAGCTACGGAGGCGATTTGTGAAAAGATATGATTTAAGACCATTAAAAGATAATTTCTACTCTAGAATGCTAGAACTTATGGATAAAGATATAAAAGATGGTGAAAATGCAATATTTCTTTTTGAAATAGGAGATTTTTCACATATTCAAAAATCAGCAGATGTGATTTATGAAGCTGGATACACTTTAATGAACTCTTTAAAATTCAATGAAGTAGATTGGACAATAGTTGTAAAAAAAGTAAAACCAGAAATAAAACCATTTGAAGAAGAACCAAAAAAAGAAATAGACGAAGAAGATGAAGATGATGACGATGAATAAAAATACAAATCTAGAAATAGTTTCAAAAAGTGATTACATTATATGTTTAGGCTCTATGATTTCAAGAGATAATGAAGAAGTCAAAGATTTGATTTTAGAAGCTATTGCAAAAAATGAAGCAGAATTTATTTATATGCATCCTATTGATGATATTGATTTAAAAATCTTTTATACACAATTTATGAAGTATGAAGTTGGAAGTGAAGAGGGAGTATTAGCTTTACTTTTAGATTTCTTTGCAAAAAATAGAAGTGATTCTTTACAGAAGTATTTAAATGATTTAGATCATGGTTATATTTCAGCTGAAAGTAGTGCAGGTGAAGAAGAGTTTGAAGAGATGGTTGAAAGATCTGTAGATAAAAAAACTAAAACTTTGATAGTGGGAGAAGATTTATTTAGCCATAAAAGAGTAAAAAATCTATACTCTATGTTAAAAGTTTTTGAAGAGTTTACTGATTTTAATATAGTTTTATTAACTTCTGTTGAAATAACTTCAGATGAGACACTTGAAGAGGTAGAAGAGTTAAGTTCATACAATGGAACAGTGATTTATAAATATAATACAGCTGAAGATAAAGGTATTGTATATGGAAGTGAATCATTTGCTAGGGTTGCAAAGATAGAAGATAAAGACAATATTATTTTAAATTATGGAAAAGAATCTTTGCAAAAAACTTTTGTATTAGATAAAAACTTGCAAGGGACTATTGCAATTTGTGGTGTAAGAGAAGAAGATAATAGTTTCTTATCTTTAGGATATCGGTATAAGCAAGTAAAAATTGAAAAGGTTGAAGAATGAGTGACTTGATTACTTTAACAATTGATGGCAAAGAGTTAAAGGCAAAAGAGGGTGATACTGTATTAAATATTGCTCGTGCAAATGGGATATTTATACCTGCAATTTGTTATTTAACTAGATGTTCACCAACATTAGCCTGTAGATTATGTTTAGTTGAATCTGATGGGAAACAAATTTATGCCTGTAATGCAAAAGCAAAAGATGGTATGAATATCATAACTACAACTGAAAATATAGAAAAAGAAAGAAGAGCAGTAATGGAAGTTTATGATGTAAATCATCCATTACAATGTGGAGTTTGTGACCAAAGTGGTGATTGTGAACTTCAAAACTATACTCTTTATCAAAAAGTAGATTCTCAAAGTTATGCCATAAGAGATGTAAATAGACCAAGACAACATTGGGGAGTAATGAATTATGACCCAGGACTTTGTATTGTTTGTGAGAAGTGTGTAACAGTATGTAAAGATATGATTGGTTCAAATGCTTTATCAACTGTAAAAAGAGGAGCTGATTCTCTTCCTAGTGTGTTTAAAGCAAGTATGCCAAAAGATGCATATGCTATGTGGAATAAACTAAATAAATCACTTATAGGGTTTGAAGAAGATAAGTGTGTTGATTGTGGAGAGTGTATCTCTGTTTGTCCTGTAGGAGCACTTGTATCAAATGATTTCCAATATAAATCAAACTCATGGGAGCTTACAAAAATACCAGCAGCAAACCCTCACTCAAGTGATTGTGCCTTGCTTTATTATGAAGTGAAACATGAGTCAATAGTAAATCATAATGTACAAAAAATCTATAGGGTTACAAATGAGCATCACTATGCTTCAATAAATGGAGCTGCTAGATTTGGATATGACTTTGAAAATAGAGTTGAAAGTCAAGATGAAATAGCTTTTGATAAAGCAATTGAAGCCTTTAAAAAAGCAGATACTATTAAGTTTAACTCTTTTATTACAAATGAAGAGGCTCTTATTTTACAAAAGCTAAAAGAGAATTTTGGATATAAACTTGTAAATAGTGATGCCCTAGCTTATAAAAAATTCCTTGAAGCATATTCAAGTGTTAGTGGTAGATCACTTTATAGTGCAGATTTAAAAGATATACATAATTCTAACTTTGTGGTTTCTGTTGGGTCTTATTTAAAATCTGATTCTCCAAATACAAAGTATGCTTTTAATAATTCAGTTGTTATAAATAAAGGAGCTGGATTATATTTTCATCCAATGGGTGACCCTGTGATGGAACAATGTGGTAAAAGAGGAAAAACTACAGAATTCATTTACCACAAGCCTTTAGCTGAAGAGTCTATTTTATACTTTATCTTAGATAGATTTGGTGAAGATTTACCAGAAGCTATTCAAACAACACTTAACTCATATAAAGAGACAAGATTAAAATCAGTTACAGAGATGATAAAAGAAAAAGTAGTATCTATTGTAAAAGATGAAGAGAGTGGTGAAGAAAAAGAAGTAACTAAAATGGTTCCTAAAAAAGTTACAAAAGAAGTTGAGTATGAATATACAAGATTACTTGATGAGATAAATGCAGATGCAACACTGCTTGAAACTATTGAAACTATGAAAGATAAAAAAGATAGCTACACCTTGATTTTAGGTGAAGATTTAATCACTCATCCAAATTCACAAAATCTTGCAAAATTAGCAGCAGTAGTTGAAAAATATACACAATTTAAGGTTGTGATTATTCCTACTTCTACAAATACTTTAGGTGTAAGTTTGATTTGTGATTTAGATGAAGTTGAAGGAAGTTATTGCGTAGGGTACAATGTAAAAGCAGACTTTCAACTATCAGCTTTAGGGGATGGAGATTTAGATATGCCAGCCCTTAATCAACAAGAAGGGACATTTACAAATATAGATAAAAGAGTTGTTCCTACAAATGCAGCTTTACCATATAAAGGTTATGTCTTAAATGATATTGTAAATAGTTTATTAGGAACAGAAGTTGAACATACCATTTCATATACAAAATCTTTACCAGTAGATAAAGGATTCCAAGCAGTTGAATTTGATAGTTTAACTAACTACTTTGCAAATGATTGGAGTGAACATAGAGGTTATATTTTAAATACTTTTGATATGGAAGCAAGTGATGAAATAGCCCAAAAACAAAATGTAAGTTTTGAAGTTGCTTCTTCAGAAATAACTATTTATAAAGCAAATCCAATCAATCAATTTAATGAATTCACAGCAATAGCCCATGAGTTTAAAGATAATTTAGAAAGTGGAATGTTTGCAAATGAGGCATTTTTAGAAGAGTTGGAATTAAGCGCTGGAGATAAAGTACTTTTAAGTGCAAATGGAAGTGAAATAGAAGTAAGTGTTTATGCTGATAATCAAGTATCAGGGAAAATTGCATATGTATCAAGTTTTGAAAAAGAGTTAAATACAAAAGCTCTTTTTGATGGATATAGATTTACAAGTGCAAATGTAAAAAAGGTGTAATATGGAGACAAGTATTATAATTGAGACAATTGTTAAAGCTGTAGTTATATTAGCTGTATTTTCAGCAATTGCTGGGTTTACAACTTATATTGAAAGAAAAATATTAGCTTTTATGCAAAGAAGATTAGGACCTACAAATGTGGGACCTTATGGGCTTTTACAAATTGTTTGTGATGGGATAAAACTATTTACAAAAGAAGATTTTATTCCTCAAAATGCTGTAAAACCAATCTTTATGATTGCTCCAATTATAACAGCAGCCACAGCCTTTATTGCAATGACAGCAGTTCCATTTTTTCCAGAGTTTGAAATCTTTGGATATACAATTAGACCAATCATCGCAGATATTAATGTGGGTGTTTTATTTGTAATGGGTGTAGCTTCAGTTGGACTTTATGGACCTTTGTTAGCTGGTATGAGTAGTGGAAATAAATGGGCACTTCTAGGAGGTGCAAGAACTGCAATTCAACTTTTATCTTATGAAGTTGTATCTGGACTTGCTCTTTTAGCACCACTTATGTTAGTGGGGTCTTTATCATTAATTGATATAAATGAGTACCAAAGTGCTGGATTTACTTCTTGGATTATTTGGAGTCAACCTTTGGCTTTTATTCTTTTTGTAATGGCAGGTTTTGCAGAGACAAATAGAACGCCATTTGATTTACTTGAGCATGAAGCCGAGATTGTTGCAGGGTATGCAACAGAGTATTCTGGTATGAGATGGGGAATGTTTTTTATAGGTGAATATGCAAATTTATTTACTATCTCATTTTTGATATCACTAATTTTTCTTGGTGGATACAATGATTTATGGTTTATTCCAGGTGGATTAGCGATTATTTTAAAAGTATCATTTTTGATTTTTTTCTTTTTATGGACAAGAGCATCTTGGCCACATGTAAGACCAGATCAATTGATGTGGTTATGTTGGAAAATCTTAATGCCACTAGCAGTAGTTAATATTTTACTTACTGGTGCATTTGTAATGATACTTGGGGGAGTTTAGGATGAATTTAGAAGATTTGAAAAATAGAAATATAAGCGAACATGATTATATAAATATTCAAGATAATAGTTCCCTTGAAACACCTTGGCAAGAGTTTAAACAAGTTTTTAAAAGATCAATAAAAGGTGAACTTTTTACAGGACTAAAAATCACCTTTATTATGATGAAAGAAGCTTTATTTAATAAGCAAATGCATACAGTGCAATATCCTGCTGAAAAATTACCAATAGGACCTAGATATAGAGCTGTACATAAATTGCTTGCTCTTTTAGAATCAGGGGAAAATAGATGTATTGGATGTGGACTTTGTGAAAAAATTTGTATTTCTGATTGTATTAGAATGGATACACGAATTGATGAAAACTCTAGAAAAGAGGTTTTAGAATATACAATAAACTTCGGTAGATGTATTTTCTGTGGCTATTGTGCTGAGGTCTGTCCAGAACTTGCTATTGTTCATGGTGGAAGGTATGAAAATGCAGGGGAACAACGAGCACACTTTGTTGTAAAAGATGATTTATTAACACCCCTTGATAAATTGGCACAACAACGAGAGTATGAAGGTTTTGGTGCAGTATCACCTGATGCTGATGAAAAAATCAAAAAAACTCCATTAGAGTATTAGGAGATATGATGTTTGAAATTGTAGCTTTTTATTTGTTTTCAATATTGACAATATTTATGTTTGGAATAACAGTATTTACAAATAATGCTTTATATGCACTAAGTTCCCTTGCAGCTGGTATGATTTTTATCTCTGCTTTTTTCTTTTTGTTAAATGCAGATTTTTTAGGAATTGTACAAATTGTAGTTTATACAGGTGCTGTTATTGCACTTTATGCTTTTGGAATGATGTTTTTTGATTCTATGAGTGAAGTAAAAGAAAAAATACAAAATCCAGGATTAGTATTTTTATTTAGTGGCTTGGCAGCACTTATTACTGTTGTAGCTTTTCTTTCTCCAATTGTATCTAATAATATAATTTCAGAGTATGCAATTCATCCAGAGTATGGAAATACACAAGATGTTGGAGTTGTTTTATTTACAAAATTTTTAGTTCCTTTTGAAGTTGCAGCTGTGATGTTATTAGTTGCTATGATAGGTGGAATTATACTTGCGGGTAAAAAAATGGATGTATCATATTCAGAACTTAGTGAAGATGAAATAGATGCACTTGAATCATCAAATGAAAAGGATAGCAAATGAGTTTAAATGAGTATTTAATACTTTCATCACTTCTATTTTGTTTAGGCTTACTAGGTGTAATTAGAAGAAAAAATCTTTTGATGCTATTTTTTTCAACAGAGATAATGTTAAATGCTGTAAATATTGGACTTGCTGCTGTTTCACACTTTCATCAAGATTTGACAGGTCAAATGTTTGCATTTTTTATAATAGCAATTGCCGCTAGTGAAGTTGCTGTTGGTTTGGGATTATTAATTTTATTATATAAAAGAAAAAATTCTATTAACTTAGATACTTTACAGAATATGGAGGGGTAAATGGAAAAATTTGTATATATTGCGTTATTTGCTCCTTTAGTTGGTTCCCTAGTTGCTTCACTATTTTCATTGAAGCCTAAGACACTATTTACTGGAATCTTTACAAGTTTGATGTTAACAGTTTCAATGTTTGCCTCATTATTCTTACTTTTTACAATTTATTCATCAGATGAGATAATAAGTGTAAAACTTATGGATTGGATTGTAATTGGAAATCTAAGTATTCCTTTTGGTTTTGTAGCTGATGCAGTTAGTGCTACTATGATGAGTGTAGTAACAATAGTTTCAACTATGGTTCATATTCATTCAATTGGTTATATGGATCATGACAAATCATTTAATAGATATTTTGCTTGGTTATCAGCTTTTGTATTTTCTATGATGATTTTAGTAATGAGTGATAATTTTGTTGGATTATTTATCGGATGGGAAGGTGTTGGTCTTTGTTCTTGGGGATTAATTGGATTTTGGTATCACAAAGAGGATAAAGCAAAAGTAAAAGATGTATACAACTCACCATACTCTACTCTTTCACCATACTCTTCAATCTCACCTTCATATGCAGCCAATGAAGCTTTTATTATGAATAGAGTTGCAGATTTAGGTATGTTAGTTGGAATATTTTTGATTTATTGGAATCTTGGAACACTACAATATGATGTGGTATTTGCAAATATTGGAAATTTATCACATGGAATTATAATAGCAATTGCAACTTTTCTTTTTATTGGAGCTATGGGTAAATCAGCACAATTTCCATTTAATCAATGGCTTGCAAATGCAATGGAAGGTCCAACACCAGTATCTGCACTAATTCATGCAGCGACAATGGTAACAGCTGGGGTTTATTTACTAGTACGTGCAAATGCAATTTTTACAGCAGTTCCTGAAGTAGGATATGGTATTGCTTGTCTTGGTGCTTTTGTTGCTATATTTGCAGCAACTCAAGCGATGGTAGCTTCTAATATCAAAAAAATTGTTGCTTTCTCAACCCTGTCTCAACTTGGATATATGTTTGTGGCAGCTGGACTTGGAGCTTATTGGGTAGCACTGTTTCATTTAGCAACCCATGCCTTTTTTAAATCAGTTCTTTTCTTGGGAGCTGGAAATGTTATGCATGCTTTAAATGATGAGATAAATATAAAAAATATGGGTGGATTGTATAAGCATATGAAAGGTACTGCTATTATTATGATAATAGCTTCCGCCGCTCTTTCAGGTATTTGGCCACTTGCAGGGTTTTACTCTAAAGATTTAATTTTAGAAGTTGCCTTTGGAGCCCATCAATATATTTTATGGACTATCCTTTGGGTAACAGCTGGTTTAACAGCATTTTATTCATTTAGACTTGTTATGTATGTATTTTTTGGTGAAGAGAGATTTAAAAAACTTAATTATCATCCCCATGAAACTTATGGTTTTGTAATAGCAGCCATGACTCCACTTGCAATACTTGCAATTGTAACAGGTTGGTTTAGACGTACTTTCGAAGAGATGATAATAGAAGTATTACCAGGACTAAATGTGCATGTTCATGAAGAAGTTGTACTTATACTTGTTATTGTTACAAGTGCGATGGCAATAGCAGGGGTATTATTTGCAGCACTTAGATATGTAAGAGCAGGTACTTATTTTAGTGAAAATGTAAAAGATAGCTTTTTTTATAAACTATTGGCAAATCAATATTATATGCCTCACTTTTTGGAGTATATAATAACAAGACCATATTTGGCAATAAGTAAATTTGCATGGAAATATATTGATCTTAAAATTATTGATTTTATTGTTGATGGTATTGGAAAAATAGTTTATGCATCAGGTAAAGGGGTTAGACCTCTTCAATCAAGTAATTTATCAACACTATTAAAAGTGATGGTTTATGGGTTTGTTTTATTATTAGTTCTAAGTGTAGCGCTTGGGTTTTTAAAGTAAAGGGTTAGAAAGTATGGAACATATTTTATCAATTTTAATATTTTTTCCGGCATTTGCTGCATTTATAGGGTTTTTAGTAAAGAGTGATTCTATTAGAACTTATGCAATTATTGTAACAGCTATTGAGTTTTTGATTTCATTATTTGTTTGGTATGGTTTTGATAGTTCAATGCCTGATATGCAGTTTTTAGAAACAATGCCACTAATCGATGCTTATGGAATAAGTTATGTTGTAGGAATAGATGGTATTTCACTATTTTTAGTTCTTATGACTACTTTTATGACAATGATTTCAATCATAGGCTTGACTGAAAAAAGAGCTTTAAAAAATATGATTATCACAGTGTTGTTTTTAGAGATGACTATGGTAGGAGTATTTTTAGCTTTAGATGCAATTGTATTTTATCTATTTTGGGAGTTATCACTTATCCCAATGCTTTACATAATTGGAGCATGGGGTGGAAATTTGAGAATTTATGCTTCAATTAAATTTTTCATTTATACTTTCACTGGTTCTTTAGTGATGCTTCTTGGTATGCTTTATTTAGGTTATGTTTATTCTGTGACAACAGGTTCTTGGAGTTTTAATCTTTTAGATTGGAATATGCTTATTCTACCATTTGATATGCAACTTTGGTTATTTGTAGCATTTTTCCTAGGTTTTGCCATAAAAGTTCCAATGGTGCCATTTCACACTTGGCTTCCATATGCCCATGGTCAAGCTCCAACAATTGGTTCAGTAATTCTTGCTGCTGTGTTACTTAAAATGGGAACTTATGGATTTATAAGATTTTCACTTCCATTGTTTCCAGATGCTGCTGTACATTTTATGGTACCAATGGCAATATTAGCTCTTATTGCTATAGTTTATACAGCAATGGTAGCCTATGCCCAAGAAGATATAAAACAAGTTGTTGCTTACTCTTCTGTATCACATATGGGTGTAATTATTTTAGGAACATTTGCTTTAAATGTTGAAGGAATTGGTGGTTCAATTTTCTTAATGATTTCCCATGGTATTGTTTCAGGAGCTCTGTTTATGCTTGTGGGTGTGATTTATGATAGAAGACATACCAAAATGATGAGTGAATTTGGAGGCTTGACTAAGGTTATGCCAAAATATGCAACTATCTTTGCAATTATGCTTATGGCTTCAATTGGACTTCCTTTAACTATTGGCTTTGTGGGAGAGTTTTTATCTCTATTAGGATTTTTTAAAGTATCACCAATCTTTACACTTATTGCTGGGCTTACTATCATCTTAGGGGCAGTTTATATGCTTGTTTTATATAAAAAGACTTTCTTTGGACCAATAACAAATGCAAAAAATGAGAACTTGGAAGATGCAAAGGGACGAGAACTAGTGGCACTGATTCCTTTAGTTGCTTTGGTTATTATTTTAGGAATTTATCCAAAACCTATTTTAGAGCCAGTTAATACTTCTGTGAAACATTTAGTCGAAATTATGAAGATAAAAGCACAGCAACCAGCTTCAAAAGTACAGCTAATGTCGTCAAATACAATTGGGGAGACAAAATTATGATACCAGCTATTTCAATAGATTTTGCAAATTTAAATATTCAAACTTTGCTTCCTATGACAATTGCTATTGTAGGAGCTTTAGTTATCTTATGTATAGACTTGGTAAATAAAAAGCTTGATAAATCTTTATATATCATGTTGGCAGTTCTATTTTTAATAGTAGATTTAGCAACAGTTATAAGTTATAACGGTGATGTAAGAGGTATGTTTGACTTGATGATGGTTGATGGGATTTCTATTCTTTCTCAAGCAATTATGATAGTCGCTTCAATTTTATTTATTTTACTGTCTTTTACAAAACAAAGATTTAATGAACAAAGATATCCAGAGTTTTATGCTTTATATTTATTTATGATTGCTGGTTTCCAATTTATGGTAAGTTCTGATTCTTTGATTCTTATATTTGTAGGTCTTGAAACTGCCTCAATGGCACTTTATACTATGATTGCTATGCATAATAGAGCAAATGCAATAGAAGCAGCTATAAAATACTTTACAATGGGTGCTTTATCAGCAGCTTTTTTTGCCTTTGGGTCAATGATTTTTTATGCTATAACGGGAACTGTAGAGTTTGGTAAGATTTCTGAAGTATTGTTTACAAGTGATTTTGAAAATTATCCTCTTATTTTAATTGGAATTGTGTTTATTTTATCTGCTTTAGGATTTAAACTTTCACTTGTGCCTTTTCATGTTTGGGTTGCAGATATTTATGAAGGTTCAACAGCTTCTCTTGCAGGGTTTATGTCAATTGTTCCAAAAATAGCAGGTTTCGTTGTAGCTTTAAGATTTTTTGAGATATTTGTATCTTCTGGAAATATGTTTGTGGAAGCTATTTTAATAGGGATTATTGTTTTAACAATGACTATTCCAAATATAATAGCACTACTTCAAAGGGATATAAATAGAATGCTTGCTTATTCTTCTATATCAAATGCAGGTTTTGCAATGGCCGCAATTATGATAGGTACAACACAAGCTACAACTGCTATGTTTTTGTATTGGATTTTATTTTCAGTTACAAATCTTGGTGCTTTTGCTATGTTATGGTTAAATAGAAGTAAAGATTATAAAACTTTTAGCACAGACCATGCTTTAGAAAAATATGCTGGGCTTATAAAAATATCTCCTATGACTGCTGTTATTTTTGGTTTATTTTTACTCTCACTTGCAGGGATTCCTCCTTTTGCACTATTTTGGGGTAAAATGTATCTTTTAGGAGCTGCTGTTAATAGTGGATATATGGCATTGGCTCTTATTATGGCTTTAAATTCTGCAATTGCAGCTTATTATTATCTAAGACCTATAGTTTATATGTTCTTAAAAGAACCAAGTGTTGATGGAATAAAATTTATGGTAAATGCTACAACAACTAGTAAAGTAATCGTTGGTACTTGTGCAGTGTTTATGATTCTTTCAATATTTTTTATTCAAAATTTACTTGAAATTATCTCTTATTATATTCAAATAGCTGGATACTAAAAAACACAAGGTCATAAATATGACCTTGTGAAGAAAATTATTGGTTGGAATTATTCATTCCTTTACCCTTGTTCATACCTTGACCAGAGTTCATTTTATTTCCCATTCCTTTTTGGTTCATTTTTTGTTTCATATTCTTCATTTGACCTTCTAAAAGTTCTGCTTTAGTTAATTTCTTATCACCATTTGTATCAAAACTTTCAAAAGTTGGAGCATTTGCAGCATTTTTCATTCTCATACCTTGATTTACTTTTGCTTCCATTTTTTTTGCTCTTAAATCATAAAATTCAGATTCAGATACAAAGCCATCATTATTAGTGTCATACTCTTCAAAACTCATAGGTCCTTTTTGTGTATAATTAGCAGCACTTAGTGTTGAAACTAATGTTGCTGAGGCTAAAAATCCAAGGACTAATTTATATGCTTTCATAATAATCTCCTTAATTAGATTACTTAATTATACTCTTATTTTAATGTAAAAAGTAGAATCTTTGAATAAGTATTCATATTTTTATATAACCAAAGATAAAACCATAACTTGATACAATCTTCTCCAGAAAAAAAGAAGGATAGACTTTGAGAAAAATTAGTGTTGCACATTCACCAGATGCCGATGATATTTTTATGTATTATGCTATAAAATTTGGTTGGGTTACTCCAAAAGATACTCTATTTGAAAATATAGCTGATGATATTGAGAGTTTAAATCAAGCCACTTTAAATGGTGTATATGATATTTGTGCAATCTCTTTTGCTCTATACCCTTTTGTAAAAGATGATTATGCACTTTTAAAAACAGCGGTTTCATTTGGCAATGGATATGGACCAAAATTAGTAAAGAAAAAAGAGACAAAATTAAAGAAAAACTTCAAAGTAGCCCTAAGTGGTGAATATACAACTAATGGGCTTTTATTTAGAATCGCTTATCCAGATGCTAGAATTACTTATATGAACTTTTTAGATATAGAACAAGCTGTAATTGATGGAACTGTTGATGCTGGTGTTTTAATCCATGAGTCAATTTTAAATTATGATGATAGTTTAGAAGTAGAACGTGAGATTTGGGATATCTGGCAAGAGCTAGCTGGAAAAGATTTACCACTTCCCCTTGGTGGAATGTGTTTAAGAAGATCAATTCCTTTAAACTACGCAATTGATTATGAAAATACTTTGATAAAAGCAGTACATGTTGCAAATAAAAATAAGAAAATTTTATCTGATATGTTATTGGAAAGAGGATTAATTAGAGTTGATGCTCCAACACTTGATAAGTATTTAGACCTTTATGCAAATGATGATTCTATAAGTTTGAGTGAACTTCAATATGATGCTTTAGATAAACTATATGAATTAGGCTATAAACGTGGCTTCTATAATAGTCTTGTAAAATCAAGAGAGTTTTTAATTCCAAGTGAATATGAAGAACTTCGTAATAAGTAATAATGAATAACTACACAAAGAGCATCGACTTTTCAAAATATTCATCAATTCACATAGGACCAATAGTAGAGGTGTTGGTTATAAATGAGATAGGAGATTATAGTAAGTATCAAATAATTGGTCGTGCAAATAATCTTTTAGTCTCAAATACTCCTCCAAAATTTGCAGTTTTAGGTGAAGAATTTGATTATATAAAACAAGTTGATGATAAACTTTATGTTGGTTGTGCTACAAAATCTGGTAAACTTTTATCTTATGCAAAAAGAAATAATCTAGCAAATTTTGAATTTCTTGGAAAACTTCCTGGAAATCTTGGTGGTTTGATTAAGATGAATGCAGGTTTAAAAGAGTGGGAAATCTTTAATTACATTGATTCTATTAAGACAAAAGATGGATATATTAAAAAAGAAGATGTACAATACGGATATAGATATACAAATATAGATACTATAGTTTATGAACTTGTATTTAACATATCAAGTGGGTATAGTAAAGAGAAGAATGAACTATTTTCTAAAATGAGAGATAATCAACCACAAACTCCAAGTGCTGGAAGTTGCTTTAAAAACCCAATGGGAGATAGTGCTGGAAGATTGATTGAACAAGTTGGATTAAAAGGGTTTAGTAAAAATGGAATGTCTTTTTCAAAAGTACATGCTAATTTTTTAGTAAATAATGGTGGTGGAACTTTTGAAGATGCAATTTATTTGATAAATCTAGCAAAAGAAAGAGTAAAAACAGAGTTTAATATTGATTTACAAACAGAGGTAATAATTTTTTAGATAAAGATGTTAATTTTAAAGCTTAAGTGCTTTTAATCTAATTATGTTAGAATTCTTGCTCAAAAAAAATCAGAAGGGTTATTTTTATAGTGAAAAATTTAGTTATCGTCGAGTCACCAGCAAAAGCAAAAACAATTTCAAAATTCTTAGGATCAGATTATAAAGTTATGGCATCTATGGGTCATGTAAGAGATTTACCAAAATCAAAATTGGGGTTTGACCCTGCTGATGATTTCAAACCTCAATATCTGATTTCCACGGATAAAAGAAAAGTAATTGCTGATTTGAAAAAAGAGATAACAAAAGATACAACTATCTACCTCGCAGCCGATGAGGATAGGGAGGGAGAAGCTATTGCCTGGCATCTTATCCCTGCACTTAAAGTTGAAAAAAACCCACTAAAAAGAATTGTATTTCATGAAATTACAAAGGGTGCAATTTTAAAAGCTTTAGAAAATCCAAGGGAAGTAAATCAAAACTTAGTTGATGCTCAACAAGCAAGAAGAATTTTAGATAGAGCTGTTGGATATGAACTATCACCATTATTATGGAAAAAAGTTAGATATGGTCTTAGTGCAGGAAGAGTTCAAAGTGTCGCTGTTAGAATAATAGTTGATAGAGAGAATGAAATTAGAGCCTTTGTTCCTGAAGAATTTTGGAAAATAAAAGCTGATTTTATAAATCCAGAATTAAATACAGAATTAGCAAAAATTGATGGAAAAGTAAAAAAAATCAAAAATGAACAAGAAGCAAAAGAGATAGAAGCTTCAATAAATCAAGGTGATTTTGAACTTTTTGATATAGAAGAGAATGAAAGTAAAAGAAACCCAGCAGCTCCTTTTACAACTTCTACCCTACAACAAGAGGCTAGTAGAAAACTTGGATATTCTGTAAAACAAACTATGGTAATTGCACAACAATTATATGAGGGAAATATTCAAAATATTCCAAATCATACTGGTGGTTTGATTACATATATGAGAACAGACTCATTAAATCTTTCAACAGTTGCTACAAGTGCAGCTAAAAAAGTGATTGAAAAAACATATGGAGCTGAATACAGCCTAAAAAGTCCAAGGGTATACAAATCAAAAGCTAAGGGAGCACAAGAAGCTCACGAGGCTATTAGACCTGTTGATTTAAGTTTGAAACCAAGTATGATAAAAACTTATGTTGATAATGCTCAATATAGACTTTATAGCCTTATTTGGAAAAGAACACTTGCTACTCAAATGAGTACAGCAAGAATAGCAAATACTACATATAAAATAAGTGCAGGAAAAGATAAAGAGTATGAATTTCAAGTTAAGGGACAAAGAATTATTTTTCCTGGATTTATGAAAGTTTATACAGAAGGAAGTGATAATCCTGAATCTGCACTTGATAGTAGCGAAAAGATATTACCGTCAATTAAAGTTGGAACAAAACTTGATTTGGAAAAATTAGATTTAGAGCAAAACTTTACAAAACCACCAGCAAGATATACAGAAGCTTCTCTTGTAAAAAAATTAGAAAGTGAAGGAATAGGAAGACCATCAACTTATGCTCCTACTATTTCTACTATTCAAGCAAGAGAGTATATAACTAAATCTGAAGATAAAAAACTTATACCTACACCAACTGGTGAAATTGTAAATTCATTTTTAACAGATCACTTCCCTAATATTTTAGATTTAGGATTTACTGCAAAAGTTGAAGAAGAGTTTGATGATATTGCAGAGGGAAAAATTGCTTGGCAACAAGTAATGAAAGAGTTTTATGGAGATTTCAAAAAAACTATTGATGAAAAAGAAGAGAGTGTAAATAAAGAAGATTATTTACAAATAAGAGAAATAGGAACTGATCCAAAATCTGGGAAACCTGTAAGTGCTAGAGTTGGGAGATTTGGTCCATTTGTTCAAATTGGGACAAAAGATGATGAAGAGAAACCTCTTTTCGTAGCTATCCCATCTCATTTAAATATGGATACAATTACTATGGAAGAAGCGATGTTTTTATTTACTCTTCCTAGAGTTGTAGGACAAACTGCCCAAGGTGAAGATATTAAAGCAAATATTGGAAGATTTGGTCCATATTTACAAGTAAAAACAAAATTTTATTCATTGAAAGAAGATGATCCATATAAAATTGAATTACCAAGAGCTTTAGAGATAATAAAACAAATTGATGAAGAAAAAGCAAAAGCTACTATTAAAAACTTTGAAAAAGAAAAAATTCAAATTCTTGATGGAAGATATGGACCTTATATTAAACAAGGTAGAAAAAACTATAAAATACCAAAGGGTAAAAATGCTGCCTCTTTAGAGTTGGAAGATTGTTTAAGTATTATTGAAAATGATTCTAAAACTTCAAAAAGAGCACCAGCTAAAAAAGCACCAGCTGCAAAAACAACGTCGAAAACAACAACAAAAAAAGCTCCAGCGAAGAAAGCTCCTGCAAAAAAGACAACAAAGAAAACAACTGCTAAAAAAGAGAAATAAATTTGAAAGTAGCAGTTCTTTCTGATAGTCACAATAAAGTTGATTTGACAAAGGAAGCTATTGATTTTTTAAAATCACAAGGTGCACAGTATTTAGTCCATGCAGGTGATTTGTGTTTGAGAGAAAACTTAGAATTATTAAAAGAGTCAACTTTACCTTATGTATGTGTATATGGTAATAATGATAACTCTTTAGTTCGTCTTTCAAATGAGTATAAAATAGAAAATGAACCTTATTTATTTAAAATTGAAGATGTAAAGTTTAAACTTATGCATCTACCTTTTTATCTAAATGCAGATAGCGATGTGGTGATTTTTGGGCATACTCATATATTTGAAAGTGAGTATAAAGAGGGAACTTTGTTTTTAAATCCTGGTGAAATATGCGCTAGGGAAAAACCTTTGAGTGAGTGTGTATTGTTGGAAATTAACCCAAATGAGTATATAATTAAGTATTACTCAAGAAATATTAATGAAAAAGAATTTTTAAAAAAAGAGATTAGATATGAACGAAAATAAAGAAATATTTTTATGTGCTATTTGTAATATTGAAAGTGGTACATGTAATGAAGACTGTAAATTTTGTACACAAAGTGTAAAATACAAAGCAGATATTTTAAGATATAAAAGAAAAGAGATAGAACAAATTGTTGCAGAAGCAAAAAGAGCAAAAGCAAATAATGCCAATGGATTTTGTTTAGTAACTGCTGGGAAAGGTTTAGACGATAAGAGATTGAAATTTGTTGTTGAAGCTGCAAAAGCTGTGAAAAAAGAGAATCTGGGACTTATTTTAATTGCCTGTAATGGAACTGCAAGTGTAGAGCAGTTACAAACGCTAAAAGAAGCAGGTGTTGATGCTTATAATCATAACTTAGAAACAGCAGAAGATTTTTATCCTGAAATTGTTACAACTCATACTTGGCAAGAGAGATATCAAACTTGTAAAAATGTAAAAGAAGTGGGATTGAGACTTGTATGTGGTGGGATATTTGGTCTTGGTGAGACTCAAGAGCAAAGAGTATCTATGCTTGAATCAATTGCATCATTAGAGCCTATGAATGTACCCTTAAACTTTTTTATTCACAATAAAGCTTTACCTATTGCTGAGAGTAATCTTACAAGAGAAAAAGCATTTGAATTGATTACGCTAGCTAGAAAAATGGTACCAAATGCTATGAAAATCATGGTTGCAGGAGGAAGAGAGTTAATGTTTGGAGAAGAGCAATATAAAATTTTCGAAAAAGGTGCAAATGCTTTTGTTATCGGAGATTATTTAACAACTGCTGGAAAATCTCCATTTGAAGATATGCAAGAACTTGAAAAGTTAGGCTTTAGAATAAAAAGAGAAAGAGATTAAAACAGGAATATAAATGACAGATGAAATCCTAATAATTATCACAATCTCAACTATAATTTTTATATCTCCCTTGGTATCAAAGTTTACTAAAATACCAACGGTTCCTGTTGAGATTATATTAGGTGCACTTGCTGTATATTTTTCACTTATTGTTGAACATACTATTTTTGAATTAGTAGCAGAACTTGGATTTTTGTATTTGATGTTTTTAGCAGGTCTTGAAGTTGATTTAAGAAGAATAATTGATTCAGATCCTAAAATTTTGAAAAAATCCCTTGTTTATAATGCCATATTATTCTCTTTGTCTTTTCTTATTACTTGGTATTTTGAATTAAGTAATATTTTTGTAGTAACACTTCCTTTGATATCTATTGGAATGCTTGCAGCACTAAAAAAAGAGTATGGGGAAGAAGATTGGGTCTCTTTATCTATTCTTATAGGTTTAGTAGGAGAGATAGTTTCTATTATAGTTTTAACAGCAGTTTCTGCAGGGTTGGAACTTGGTTTTCGTTGGGAATTTGCAAAAACTATGATGTTATTTACAGCTTTTTTAGTTGTTCTTATTATCATCTACAAGATATTTCATAATTTATTATGGTGGTATCCTGAAATCAAAAGATACCTTATGCCAGAAGAGGATCATCAAGAACAAGATATCCGTGTATCTATGGCTATTTTCTTTTTATTGATTACAATAATGATTTATTTAAAGCTTGAAGTTGCATTTGGGGCATTTATTGCTGGAACTTTTATAAAAACATTCTTTGAACATAATAAAGCACTTCCAACTAAATTGGAGCATTTTGGATTTGGATGGTTGGTACCAATATTTTTTATTCATGTTGGAACTTCCTTTGAATTAGAGTCATTGTTCCATGATGGACTTTTTGCAAAGGCTTTGATGATTGTTGCGGCTATGATTTTCATAAGACTTGTAGCTTCTCTTTTGTTTATGAAAGATTTAAAGAGAGGAGAATTTCTTTTAATAGGACTTTCTCATTCAATGCCACTTACTCTTTTAATAGCAGTAATCACTTTGGCATATCATAATCATAGTATTACGCAATTTTATTATTATGCATTTATATTAGCTTCTATCTTAGAAGTTCTAATTGTAATGATAATAATAAAATTATTAAATAATTTATTGTTTAGGGACAATATAAACTAAAGTGTCATCAAAAGAAACATCATAGTTTGAAGGCATATCATTTACTTCAACAACAACTCTAAAAAAGTGTTCTTCACCATGGTTTCCTACAGTTATTTTTTTGAAGTTAGTTGAGTCTAAAACTATGTTTTTAGTAAAAAATGAAACATTTGCTTTAAAATCAATAATTAATTTTTTTTCATTTTCTATATAAAATTTTTTCATAATTTTATATTTTGTGTTTAATGTCATTTTATCATTTGAATATTCAAGTCTTAAAAATGGCAATATATCTACACTTTTAACAGCAGGCATAGTTTTATCTTCTTGTACAGTAGAAGCTTGTTCAGTAGTATCTTCTGGTGAAATTTCTGTAGTAGCTCTTGGTTTAACATAAACTACAGGACCTCTCTCTTCAAGTTCTTTAGCTTTTTCTAGTGCTTTTTGTTTCTCTTTTTTTGCAATAGCTGCTTCTCTTTTAGCTGCTTCCACTTTTTTAAGAGCTTCTTGAAGTTCTTTTTCTTTTTTCATTTGAGCTTCTTTTTCCATTTGCTCTTTTTTCAACTCTTCTTCACTCTTTGCAACAGCAGTAGGAGCTGGTTTATTTACATCACCTTCCCTTAAAATAGGAGTCATATCTTCTGTTTCAATATTTTGATTTTTCTCCATAAATTCAGGTGGATAATTTTGGTCTATTTCCATAAGTCTTGCAACTTCATCATTATATGCTTTTGTTGGCATAAACGGATTTTCTCTTGCTTCTAAAGAAGCAACCATTAGTAGTGATGTAACAAATAAAGGTAAAGATTTCATTCTTCTGGCTCCAAATTTTTTAATTCAAAATACTCTTTTTGTAATCTTGCATTACTCTCTTGAAGTCTATTAATTTCACTGGTCAAATAAGACCTTTTATTTTTAAGTGACTTATAGACCTCAAAAGAATTTACTCCAAAGAGTAAGTTTGCCACATGATAGCTTAGAAAAAGTGTAATAGCAATAGAAATTATTGCTATTACAGTAAATCGTTTGACCTCTTTACTTATAAAACGATTACTTTTTTGTGCCATTTTACTCTGCTACTATTTTTTTGAAAAAGGTTGTTTCCCTAAATATTCAGCATAAGCAATTTCAGAACCAATTTCTAATAGTCTATTATATTTTGCAATTCTATCACTTCTTGCTGTACTACCTGTTTTGATTTGTCCACAATTTAATGCAACAGCAAAATCAGCAATAAAGGCATCTTCTGATTCACCAGATCTATGAGACATAACACAATTATAATTGTTTCGTTGTGCTAGTCTTATTGTTTGCATTGTTTCACTAACTGATCCAATTTGATTTGGTTTGATTAAAATAGAGTTTGCAATTCCTTTTTGAATTCCTTCTGCTAGGATATTTGCATTTGTAACAAATAAATCATCACCTACAAGTTGAATTTTAGAACCAAGTTCCTCTGTTAATATTTTCCAACCATCCCAATCATCTTCACTTAATCCATCTTCGATAGATACAATTGGATATTTTGAACATAGATCAGCATAATAAGCAACTAACTCTTTTGAAGTTAATTCTCTATTTTCAGATTTTAAGACATAAAGACCTTTGTCATTTATGATTTCAGATGCTGCAACATCAAGTGCAATTGCAATTTGCTCACCTGCTTTATATCCAGCTTTTTCAACTGCTTTTAAAATAACTTGAATAGGTTCTTCATTTGATTTTAAATTTGGAGCAAATCCACCTTCATCACCAACTGCAGTTGATTCACCCATCTCATCAATTACTTTTTTTAGATTTTGGTAGATTTCAGATACTGCTCTTAATCCATCATTGAAGTTTTCAAAACCAACTGGCATAACCATATATTCCTGAAAATCAACAGAGTTATTTGCATGTTCTCCACCATTTATAATATTAAACATAGGTACTGGCATAGTCATAGCATTTGCTCCACCTAAATATCTATATAAAGGAACTTCTAAAGATGCAGCCGCAGCACGAGCCACTGCCATAGATACACCAAGAACTGCATTTGCTCCTAGGTTTGAATAATTGTTTGTTCCATCTATATCTTTCATTGTAGCATCAATTTCTGCTTGATTATAAGGGCTTAGACCGATTAGTTCATTTGCAATTGTAGTATTTACATTTTCAACTGCTTTTAAAACACCTTTCCCTAAAAATCTATTATCCCCATCTCTTAATTCTAATGCTTCTCTTTTACCAGTACTTGCCCCACTTGGTACAATAGCACTCTCTTTTGTCCCATCACTTAAAATTACTGTTGCTCTAACTGTTGGATTTCCTCTTGAATCTAATACTTCATCAGCATAAATGTTATCAATATATACCACGTAGGTCTCCTATAAATATTTAAATTTATATCATTTTATCTAAAATTTTATTTTAAAGTTCTTTTGTGATTGGAGGTATTTGTGAATATTTGGGGTAGTTTTCTATATTGTATGTATAAAGTTATTTTAATCTAAGAGACTTCTCTCTTAGATTAATCTTCACCTTCTTCTGAACTTTCATCACCTTCAAATGGTATGGCATCATTTACTCCCATAGCTTCAAGAATTTTATCTTCAATCTCTTTTGCTATATCTGGGTTTTCTCTTAAAAATACTTTTGAGTTCTCTTTCCCTTGACCGATTTTGCTATCATTGTAGCTAAACCAAGCCCCAGCTTTATCGACAATATCAAGTTTAACACCATAATCGACAAGTTCACCCATTTTTGAGATACCTTCCCCAAACATAATATCAAATTCTGCTTGTTTGAATGGAGGTGCAACTTTATTTTTTACAACTTTTACTTTTACTCTATTTCCTATAGAGTTTTCTGCTTGTTTAAGTGTTGCTATTCTTCTAATATCAAGTCTTACTGAAGAGTAAAATTTAAGTGCATTTCCACCTGTTGTAGTTTCTGGACTTCCATATCCTGTCATACCAATTTTCATTCTGATTTGGTTGATAAAGATTACAGTACAGTTCATTTTATGTAAAATCCCAGTGATTTTTCTTAGAGCCTTACTCATAAGTCTAGCTTGAACACCAACTTGTTGGTCATCCATATCACCATCAATTTCTACTTTTGGAGTAAGTGCTGCAACTGAGTCAATTACTATTAAATCAACAGCTCCACTTCTAATAACAGTTTCAAGTATTTCTAAAGCTTGCTCACCAAAATCTGGTTGTGAAACAAGTAAGTTATCTGTATCAACACCTAAGTTTTTTGCATAAATAACATCAAGTGCATGCTCTGCATCAATAAAGGCACAAACTCCACCTTGTCTTTGGCACTCAGCTATTGCGTGTAAAGTAAGTGTAGTCTTACCTGAAGATTCAGGACCATATATTTCTATTACTCTTCCCTTTGGTAATCCTCCAACCCCTAATGCTAAGTCAAGTCCCAATGAACCTGTACTTATTGACTCAACTGGAACGGTTTCTTTATCCCCTAATCTTACAAGTGAACCTTTTCCAAAAGCCTTGTCAATTTGTTTAATTGCTAATTCTAGTGATTTTTTTTGATTATCATCCATCGTTTTTCCTGCGTGTTTTAATTTTGTGTAATTCTATCAGAAAGTTTTTTAATTAAGAAAAATTATTACAAATTGTAATAAAAATTTATTCTTCATCTTTTTTATTTAGCTCTTCATCAATTTTTTGAATGTTTTCAATGGTCTTAATATGAGAGGTAACTCTTTTTCTCATAGTAAATTTTTTTATGTGCTTTGCTAGTATTTTAGTATATTTTTTATAATTCCTTGAACCCTTTTCAAAGCTAGCAAGTTTTTTTTGAATCTTGATAATATCTTCTGGAATGAAATTTTCTGACATAAAATACCTAAGTTTGAATTTATTAAATTATTGCATATTTGCTCTTAAAATAAAAGTTAAATAATATATTGGGTAAAATTAACCATTATAATAAAAGGCTTTTAATGTTTAATGATAAAAATATTTTGATTACTGGCGGAACTGGAAGTTTTGGTAAAAAGTTTACTAAGATGATACTTGAAAAGTATAAACCAAATAAAATAATAATTTATTCAAGAGATGAACTAAAGCAATATGAAATGTCTCAGGATTATAGCAATAAATGTATGAGATACTTTATTGGTGATGTAAGGGATGCAAATAGATTAAAAAAAGCTATGAATGATGTGGATTTTGTAATTCATGCAGCAGCTTTAAAACATGTACCAATAGCAGAATATAATCCCATGGAATGTATAAAAACAAATATCGATGGAGCCCAAAATGTTATTGATGCAGCCATTGATAATAGGGTGAAAAAAGTAATTGCCTTATCTACTGATAAAGCAGCAAATCCAGTAAATCTTTATGGGGCTACAAAACTAGTATCAGATAAGCTGTTTGTTGCAGCTAATAATTTAGTAGGAAAAAGAGATATTACTTTCTCAGTAGTAAGATATGGAAATGTTTTAGGAAGTAGGGGCTCTGTTGTTCCTTATTTTGAAAAGTTAATTAAAAATGGAACTTCTTCTTTACCTATTACAGATGTTAAAATGACAAGATTTATGATAACACTTGAACAAGGTGTTAATTTTGTACTTAAAAATTTTGCGCGAATGAAAGGTGGAGAGATTTTTGTACCAAAAATTCCATCTATGAAAATCGTAGATTTAGCAAAGGCTATGGCTCCAGAATTACCTCATGATATAGTAGGTATCAGACCAGGAGAAAAACTTCATGAAATAATGTGTCCATCTGATGACTCACATTTAACAATAGAGTTTGAAGACCATTTTGTAATTGGACCTACTATTAAATTTCACTCTGTTAGGGATTATTTTGAAAATAATTTAGGAGAAAAAGGTGTTCAAGTTGAACAAGGCTTTGAATACAATTCAACTAAAAATAGTGAGTGGTTGGATGAGAAAGAGTTTTTAAATTTAATAAAAAAGATTTAATTTCTTATGAACTTTATTCCTTATAGTAAACAAAATATATCAGATGAAGATATAGAGGCAGTTGTAAGTACTTTAAAAAGTGATTATTTAACTACTGGACCAAAGATAAAAGAATTTGAAGAGGTTCTTTGTAAATATACTTGTGCTAAATATTGTGTGGCAGTATCAAATGGAACAGCAGCTTTACATTTAGCTTCACTTGTACTTTTAAAAGAAAATGATAAAGTTTTAACAACTTCTAACTCATTTTTAGCCACATCTAATTCGATTCTTTATGTAAATGCAAAACCAATTTTTGTGGATATTTGTGAAGATGGAAATATTGATTTAGACTTTTGTGAAGAGGCCTTAAAAAAAGACTCTTCTATTAAAGCAATTTATGTGGTTCATTTTTCAGGACTTAGTGTAAATCAAAAAAGATTAAAAGAGTTAAAAGATAAATATAATATAAAGATATTAGAAGATTGTGCACACTCTATTGGAGCAGTAAATGACAGTATAAAAGCTGGTTCTTGTAAAAATAGTGATATCTCAACTTTCTCTTTTCATCCTGTAAAAGGTTTTACTACAGGTGAGGGTGGCGCTATTACTACAAATTCTAAAGAACTTTATGAAAAGCTTTTAGTTTTGAGAAATCATGGAATGAAAGCAAATAGTGAAATTGCACCTTGGCATTATGATATGAGTGAGTTGGGATTTAATTATAGGCTTACAGATATAGCTTGTGCTTTAGGTATTTCACAATTAAAAAGACTGGATGAATTTTTAGAAAAAAGACGAAAAATAGCTAAAAGATATTGTGAACTTTTTGAAAAGTATGATTTTATAAAACCTATATATGATTTTACTAATGAATCTGCTTATCATCTTTTTGTAGTGTATATTGATTTTGATAGATTTGATACTAATAAAAAAGAGTTTGTAACTAAAGTGAGAGAAAAGAATATTGGTTTACAGTTTCACTATATTCCAATAAATAAACAACCATATTATAAAAATCTAGGTTATGGAGATGAAAATACACCAGTTATGGATAAGTATTATAAAGAAGCTATTTCTTTACCCCTTTATCCAAACTTGACAAATGAAGAACAAGATTATGTAATCAAATCAATGTTAGAGGTGCTAGGTGTCTAAGAGTGTTTGTATAATCCCTGCTCGTGGGGGTAGTAAAAGAATTCCTAAAAAGAATATAAAAGATTTTTTTGGTAAACCTCTTATTTCATATACTATTGAAACTGCTTTAAAATCAAACCTCTTTGACAAAGTTATAGTCTCAACTGATGATGAAACTATTGCTAAGGTTGCTAAAGAGTATGGGGCTGAAGTTCCTTTTTTAAGACCAGTTGAATTAAGTGATGATTTTACTGGAACGGGTGCTGTTATATCCCATGCTTTATCTTTTTTGCAAAATCAGGGTGAAAAGTATGATTATGTTTGCAGTATCTATGCAACAGCACCATTACTTCAAGTGAAGTATATACAAAAGGGCTTAGAGAGACTTCAAAATAGTGATGCTGTTCACTCCTTTAGTGCAACTTCTATGCCATTTCCTATTCAGAGAACTTTTAAAATCAATAATGATAGATGTGAGATGTTTTGGCCTGAAAACTTTTCTAAACGAAGTCAAGATTTGGAAGAAGCTTATCAAGATGCTGGACAATTTTATTGGACAAATTTAAATAAAAAAGCTACAGATATAATTTTTGGAAAAGATAGTATCCCAATTGTTTTACCAAGATATCTAGTTCAAGATATTGATACGTTGGAAGATTGGGAGAGAGCAGAAGTTTTATATGAAGTTCTAAAAAGACAAAAGAAAATTTCATGAAAAATATTTTAGTTAGAGCTGATTCCTCATCTTTAATTGGTATTGGGCACATTATGAGGGATTTGGTTTTAGTAGAGCGCTACTTTAACTCAAATATAACTTTTGCTTGTCAAGAGTTAGAGGGAAATATAAATAGTAAAATCTTAGATGCAGGTTATGATTTAAAAATATTAAACTCAAATAATGTGGAAGAGTTAGATGATTTAATAAAGAGTTTAAATATAGATTTTCTAATAATTGACCATTATGAGATAGATTGTAATTATGAAGAACAAATCAAAAATCAAAATCCTAGTTTGAAAGTTTTAGTTTTTGATGATACTTATGAAAAACACTATTGTGATATTTTATTAAATCACAACATTTATGCCCAAGAAAAAAAGTATAAAGATTTAGTACCATCTTTTTGTGAGTTAAGATGTGGTGAAAAATATACTTTAATACGAGAAGAGTTTAAGTACTATAAACATCTAAGAAGAAATAAATCAAAAAGTAAAAAAATATTAATAGCCTTTGGTGGAAGTGATTTTGATAATATTTCTTTAAAAGTTTTAAAAAGCCTAAAAAAGAAAAAAGATATAAAAATCTATCTTTTGACAACTAATGCAAATAAAAATATAAAGAGCCTAAAAGAGTTTATAAAAGATTTTGAGAATATAAAACTAATAATAAATAGTAAAAATGTAGCTAAACTAATTCATAAAATAGATCTAGCAATAGTAAGTCCAAGTACAATACTACATGAAATAATATACCTAAATAAAGAGTTTATAGCCATACAAACAGCTTCAAATCAAAAGTTTATGATGAAATATCTAAAAAAGAACAGATATGCTTGTATGAAAAGATTTTCAAAAAAAGAGTTTTTAAAAAAGTTTGAGGCAAAGATATGAATAAAATAGTATTAAAAGATTATCTTTTTTTATCAAATGAAGAACATAAAGAACTTTTAGAGATAAGAAATAAAGAGTATATTAGAAATGTATCTTTAGACACAAGTGTTATAGAGCTTGTAAATCATATAAGTTTTGTAAAGGGCTTAAAAAATAGTGATAAAAAGTTTTTTGCCATAATCTTTGAAGATAAAGTTATAGGTGGAGTAAATATTTTTAATATAAAAGAAGATATTAAATGGGGAATTTTCTTTTTAGAAGAGGCGAATATTATGATTAAATCCCTTGTTCCAATCTATTTTTTAGAGTATATTTTTAAAACTTTTCAAAAAGAAGAGATATTTTTAGATGTTAAAAAAGATAATATCAATACAATATCTTATGATAAAAACTTAGGCTTTAAAATTTTTAAAGAAGATGATAAAATAATATCTATGAAGATGAGCAAGCTAGAGTTTGAAAATGCAAAAGAGAAAGCATTTTTAAAAAGAGTAATGAAACAGTTTAAAAAGTTTGATTTTGAGATGATTTCTTATGATGGAGTTGAAGTTTGAAAATAGGGAAGTTTGATTTTACTAGAGATAAAACATACATAGTAGCAGAGCTTAGTGCAAATCATAATGGCTCTTTACAAACAGCTTTTGATACTATAAAAGCTGCAAAAGAAGCTGGATCTGATGCTATTAAAATCCAAACCTATAGAGCTGATACCATAACTTTAGATTGCAAAAAAGATGATTTTATGATAGATGGTGGAACGTTGTGGGATGGAAAGAGCCTTTATGAACTTTATGAAGAAGCTTTCACTCCTTGGGAGTGGCATGAAGAACTTTTTTCTTATGCAAGAAGTCTTGATATTGATATTTTCTCAACTCCTTTTGATAAAAGTTCAGTTGATTTTTTAGAGCAGTTTAATCCAAGTGCTTACAAAATAGCCTCTTTTGAAATCACTGATTATGAACTTGTAGAGTATGTAGCTTCTAAAATGAAACCCATAATTATAAGTGCTGGAATAGCTACATATGAAGAGATAGGAGATGTGGTAAATATTTGTAAAAGTGTTGGAAATAAAAATATCATACTTCTAAAATGTACAAGTGCTTATCCCGCACCAATGGAGTTAGCAAACTTAAAAATGATACCAGATATGGCTGAAACCTTTGGAGTAATAAGTGGATTTTCAGATCATACTATTGGAAGTACTGCTCCTATAGCTGCTGTAACTTTAGGAGCTAGAGTTATAGAAAAACATTTTATCTTGGACAAGTCTATTGGGGGACCTGATAGTGAGTTTTCAATGAATAAGCTTGAATTTACCAAAATGGTAAAAGATATAAGAGATACTGAAAAACTACTAGGAAGAGTTGATTATAGCCTTGATGAAAAAAGAGAAGCTCAAAGAAGATTTTGTAGAAGTTTATATGTATGTAAAGATATAAAGAAGGGTGAACTTTTTTCACAAGAAAATATAAAAAGTGTAAGACCAGGATATGGTAAACATCCTAAATATAAAAAAGATATAATAGGAACAAAGGCTACAAAAGATTATACTTTGGGCGATAGAGTAGAGTAGGAGAAAAGATGGTAGAGAAAATAGAAAATATAATATGTGAAACTTTAGTTGAGCTAAATGAAGAGTTAGAGAATGAAAACTTTGAAAATCCTACAAGCAAAACAAAGCTTTATGGAACAAATGGCATGGATTCACTAGCTTTAGTATCATTTATAACTGATTTAGAAGAGAGAATTAGTGATGAGTTTGATAAAGATATTGTTTTAGCAGATGAAAAGGCTATGAGTGCTAAAACTTCTCCTTTTAGAAGTGTTGAGAGTCTAACAATTTATATTAAATCACTTTTGGAAGAGTAATGAGTCAAATTATACTTATAACTGGAACCTCAAAAGGAATAGGGCAAGCTTTAGCAAACTACTATTTAGAAAATGGTGAGATAGTAATAGGTTGTTCAAGGGGTGAGAGTTCTATAAAGAATGATAACTATAGACACTTTTCTTTAGAAGTAAATGATGAAAAAGCAGTTATTAAAATGATTCGAGAAGTAAAAAAAGAGTTTGGTAAAATCGATATTTTATTAAATAATGCTGGAATGGCATCTATGAATCATATCCTTACAACATCTGTATCAAGTGTAGAAAAAATATTTGCTACAAATTTTTTAGGAACATTTATTTTTACAAGAGAAGTATCAAAGGTGATGATGAAACAAAAGTATGGAAGAGTAGTAAACTATACAACAGTTGCAAGTGCTCTTAGACTTGAAGGGGAAGCAATATATGCTGCAAGCAAAGCAGCAATAGAAAACTTCACACAAACTTCTGCAAAAGAGTTAGCACCTTTTAATATAACAGTAAATGCCATAGGACCAACGCCTGTTCAAACAGACCTAATAAAAGCAGTTCCCAAAGATAAAATAGATGAACTTTTGGCAAAACAAACCATAAAAAGATTTGGGCAATTTGATGATATAAAAAATGTGATTGATTTTTTTATAAGTAGAAAAAGTGATTTTGTAACGGGACAAATAATATATCTTGGTGGGGTTTCTAACTAATGAATTATTTATTTGATAAATTTTCTACATTTAAAGAGTTAAATGCCATAGTAGTTGAAGATAAAAGCTACTCTTATGAAGATTTATTAAATAAAATTTATGAATATCAAGCAATTTTAAAAGATAAAATTCCAAATTCATCTGTTGTATCTATTTTAGGAGATTATTCCTTTGAAAACATAGCTTTGTTTTTTGCTTTATATGATAATAAAAATATAATAGTACCCATAACTACACCTTTAGAAAAACTTCAAAATGAGTATATGCAAGAATCATTTTGTGAATATAGTATAAAAATTGATGGCGAAATAAAAATAGATAGATTACCTGTAAATAGTTCCCATGATATGATAAAGAATCTAAAAGATAATAAAAACTCTGGACTAGTACTTTTTTCAAGTGGAAGTACTGGTAAACCAAAAGCTATGATACACAATCTAGACAACTTAATAAGCACATATAAAGACAAAAGAGCAAAAGCTATGAATATGCTGGTTTTCCTTATGTTTGACCATATAGGTGGATTAAATACACTTTTCAATGCTCTTTCAATGGGTGCTTGTCTAATTATTCCTAAAAATAGAGATGCTAAGACAATTTGTGAGCTTATTCAAGATTATAAAATCATGGTATTACCTTCTAGTCCTACATTTTTAAATCTTATTCTAATCTCAGGTGAGTATTTAAATTATAACTTGCGAACTCTTCGAATGATAACTTATGGAACTGAAGCAATGCCAGAATCACTTTTGATAAAACTAAAAGAGATATTTCCAAGGGTAAAATTTCTACAAACTTTTGGTACAAGTGAGACAGGAATAAGTACTACAAGTTCTAAATCATCTGATTCTTTGTATATGAAAATAGAAGATGAAAATCAAGAGTATAAAATAGTAGAAGGAGAGCTTTGGCTTAGAAGTAAAACTCAAGTTTTAGGATACTTAAATGCTAACATGGACTCTTTTACAAGCGATGGTTGGTTTAAAACTGGAGATTTAGTTGAAGAGATAGAAGATGGATATCTAAAAATTATAGGTCGAGGAAAAGAGGTAATCAATGTAGGTGGAGAAAAAGTTCTACCTGCTGAGGTTGAATCTGTTGTTTTATCTATGGATGAGATAGAAGATTGTATGGTTTATAGCGAACAAAATGCAATTACAGGACAAACAGTAGTTTGTGATGTAGTTTGTTCAAAAGAACTTGACAAAAAAGAGTTAAAGAAATTGGTTAGATCTTTTTGTAAAGAAAAGTTAGATAACTATAAAATACCTACAAAAGTAAATCTTGTGGAGAGAACTAACTTTTCTGATAGATTTAAAAAAATAAGAAGAAAAGAGCAATAGTGAAAATCTGCACAGTTGTAGTTACTTATAATAGATATGAACTTTTAAAAGAGTGTTTAGATTCCCTTTTAAATCAAACTTTTAAAAATGATATTTTGCTAGTAGATAATGCTTCAATAGATGGGACAGAGAAAAAAATAGTTGAAGATGGATATTTAGATAATAAAGAGATTATTTATAAAAGATTAGAAAAAAACACAGGTGGAGCAGGTGGATTTTACTTTGGTGTAAAGTATGCACAAGAAAATGATTATGATTATGTATGGCTAATGGATGATGATGCAGAGCCTGAATTAAATGCTTTAGAACTATTGATAAATAATCTAGATGATACGAAATACAGTGCCTATGCTCCCAAAACTCTGATTGGGACAAAAGAAAACAATATTATCTCAGCCTTTGGTCATAGGGGTATTTTTGATTATGAAAATTGTTTACCAGCTTTTCAAAAAGCAATTGATTTAAAAGAGTATGAAAAAGAAAAAAGTGAAATAGAAATGGCTTCTTTTGTTGGAATACTTATTCCTATATCTTCTGTAAAAAAAGTAGGGCTTCCGGAAGAGAGGTTTTTTATACATCATGATGACACAGAATATAGTCTAAGACTTGCTACTCTTGGTAAAATACTAATGATAAATGATAGTAGAATTTATCACAAAGAAAAACGTCAAGAAGAGAAATGTGAGCGACAATTTTTAGGATTCAAAAAAAATAGAATAAAGTTTGAAAGACTTTGGCTTAAGTATTTTGGGCTTAGGAATTCTATTTTTATAGCTTTAAAATATGGTAAAGGCTATAAGCGATATTTTTTAGCTATAAAATTATACTTTGATTTAATAAAAGATATTATTTTTTATGATGATAAAAAATGGGTACGAGTGGTTTTTGCTTCAAACTCTTTTTTTGATGGAATCAGAGGTCATTTTGATAATGAAAAACCAACAAAGATTTTAAAAGGTAAATAGATGATTGATTATATAATTGTAGGTGCTGGATTAGCTGGATGCATATTAGCTGAGAGAATTGCAAATAAACTTGATAAGAAAGTATTGATAATAGAAAAACGAAATCACATAGGTGGAAATTGTTTTGATTATAAAGATGAAAACAATATTTTAATCCACAAATATGGTCCACATCTTTTTCATACAAACAATAAAGAAGTAGTTGATTATCTATCTCAATTTACCTCTTGGGATATATATAATCATGAAGTATTAGCTTATATAGATGGTAAGAAAGTCTCTATTCCTTTTAACTTTAATACCTTGAATGAAGTTTTCCCCAAGTCAAAGGCAAAAACATTAGCAGATAAACTTTTACAAAACTATGAATATAATTCAAAAATACCAATTTTAGAACTTAAAAAATCAGAGGATAAAGATTTGGCATTTTTAGCTGATTATATTTATGATAAGATTTTTGTGAATTATACAGCTAAACAGTGGGGTATGAAACCAGAAGATATGGACTCAGCAGTTACTGCTAGAGTCCCTGTGTTTATAGGACGTGATAATAGATATTTTAATGATAGCTATCAAATGCTTCCTTCTAATGGTTATACAAAGATGATAGAAAATATGTTAAGTCATAAAAATATAAAAATCATGACAAATACAGATTTTAAAGAAGTATGTAGTTTAAGAGAAAAAGACTTTTATTTATTTGATACAAAATTCGATGGTAAGGTTATCTATACAGGGCAAATAGATGAACTATTTGATTATAAATTCGGAGAACTACCATATAGAAGTGTTGATATGAAGTTTGAAACAGTTGAAAAAGAGTTTTATCAAGAAAAAGCAACAGTAAACTATCCAAATGATTATAACTTCACAAGAATAACAGAGTTTAAGCATATACATCCTACTAAAAGTGATAAAACAACTATTTTAAAAGAGTATCCGCAAGAGTATAAAATAGGTGAGAACACTCCTTATTATCCAATTTTTACAGAAAAAAACCAAATAAATTATAATAAATATTTAGAATACTCAAAAAAGTTTGAGAATTTAGTTTTAGTAGGAAGACTTGCGGAATATAAATATTATGATATGGATGATATTGTTGAACATTCATTAGAAGTGTTTCAAGGACTTTAAGTGGTTGATAAAATAGATTTTGTAATACCATGGGTTGATGGAAATGATCCAAAATGGTTAGATGAGTTTAATAAATATGCTCCTACAAATAAAATTTTGAATACTAAAGATAGGTATAAAGACTGGGATAACTTACAATATATTTTTAGAGCTTTTGAACAATTTACTCCGTGGGTAAATAAAATTTATTTTGTTACTTGGGGACATTTCCCAAAGTGGTTAAATACAAATCATCCTAAATTAGTCATAGTTAAACATGAAGATTATATGGATAAAAAATATTTACCCACCTTTAGTTCCCATCCAATTGAAATAAATTTTCATAGAATAAAAGGTATGAGTGAAAAGTTTGTGTATTTTAATGATGATACATTTATTTTAAAGCCTATGAAAAAAGAAGATTTCTTTAAAAATGATTTGCCAGTTGATATGGCAATTTCAAGTATTATGCATGAAGGATTAATACAGCATATTGTTATGAATGATATTGATTTAATAAATAAAAATTTCAATAGACATGTAGGAAAAAAGCTTACAAAAAGGGGGATTATAAAGAAAAACCTTTTAAAGTGGTTCCATCCAAATTATGGTTTTTCTTCTTTCCCTTCACTTCTTTTATTATATTGGAAAACATTTACAGGGTTTAAAGATTATCACCATCCACATTCATATTTAAAGTCAACATTTGAAGAAGTATGGTTAAAGGAAAAAGAAAATCTAGAAAAAACTTCAGAATCTAAGTTTAGAGATAATGAAGATATAAACCAATATTTATTTAGATATTGGCAACTAGTTAGTGGAAAATTTTATCCTGCAAAAGTATCAAGTTTTGTAAAAAAAAGAAAGCATATTGAATTAAGAACAAAAGAAGATTGTGTTATTGCATCTAGGGATATTCTTTCAGGTAATTATGATATGTATTGTCTTAATGATGCTACATCTAAAGGAAGATATACAAAAGAAGATATGAGTCAAGAGGATTTTGATTTTTCTAAAAAGATTATAAATGACTCTTTTGAAGATATTTTTTCTATAAAATCAACATTTGAATTATAATATTTTATAAGGATATTATTTGAATATCCTTATTCATATTTAAAATTGTTTTTTTTATCTCTTTTATAAAGATTTCATTTATTGTACAAATAACTATAATCTTATCTTGACTTAGTAGAGTTTCTTCTATACTTTTTATTTGAGTATTTTTATATGAGTTCCCTGCTTTATTTTTATCTATAATTTCAATATTATCAAATTTATTTATCACAGTTTTGTAAAGTTCTTTTGCTAAATCATTAAATCCATAAAGTATAATATGTTTTTTTGTATTGATAGTTTTAAGTTTAAGGTTTAATTTTTTTATATAAAAGTCTAAGTATTTTTTATGTTGTTTTTTTAATACTTCTTCAAAATTATCATCTAATAAAGCTTTCAAAAGAGTCCATTCTGAAGAAGTAAATTTTTCCTTTTTTATCCAACCTTCTTCTTTCTCTTTTTTTAATTCATTTTTTACAAATTTAAGAAACTCTTTTTTATAATCTATACTTATTCTATGATAATTTCTTAGATATGTTGAAAATTTTATACTAGTTTCAATTGGTTTAAGACTCTTTTGTAAATATGGATTAGTTTTTAAAAATGTTTCAATCAATTGAAATTCATCACATATACAAAAAACTTTTTCTCGGTTATTTACAGAAGATGATTCATTATCTCTTCTATATATTAAATATGCTTTTTTTACACATACCATTGTTTTTGCAAGAGTTAAAATTTTAAAGTTAAATCCTGTATCTTGATATGAAGCACCAGGTGTTGGATTAAAATATATGCTATTATTGATTATGAAATCTTTTTTATATATGGCAGCCCATATACTTGGTAATGATTTAAATATTTCTTGATTCTCTTTAGGTAAAAATACTTTTTTATAGGAGTTTTTTGGAAGATTAAGTTTAATTTTTTTTCCATTGTTTTTTGCCCAATATTCATAATAATTTGATTTGATAATATCTGGAAAATTATACTTTGTTGCTTGCTTATATAAAGATTCAAACATATTCTTTTTTGCTATATCATCTGACTCAACAATACCAATATATTCTCCAGTAGCAAGTTTTAATCCTAGATTCATTGAATCACCATAGCCACTATTAGATTTATTTATAAGGTTTATTCTGGGGTCTTTTTTCATAAATGATTTAATGATATTTAGTGAATTATCAGTTGAGCCATCATTTATACAGATGATTTCTATATTTTTTAATGTTTGATTTATAATTGAGTTTAAACATTCATTTAAATATTTTTCAACATTAAATATTGGGACTAAAATTGAGATTCTCGGATTTTCTTTATTCATAGTGATTTCTTTATTTTAATTAATAAAAGTTAAAATATGAGTATATCAAAGTATATTTAAAATAAAGAAATATAATGATATTATCAATACTAATTAATAAAATTTGGAATTTTAACATATGGCTATTTTTGATAATACTCAATCCTTTTTGACCTTTAAAAAGTATTTAACTGACAATGATATAAAATATATTTCATTTGATATTTTTGATACTTTAGTTTTTAGAAAAGTAAATAAACCAACGGATATATTTCTTAAAATGCATTTAAATAAGTTTGTAAAGAAGTTGTTTGAAAATGCTTCAAATTTTAAACAACTAAGAATTACAGCTGAAAAGTTTGCAAGAAAAGAATCAAAAGATGAAGAAATATCAATTTATGATATTTATAATCAGTTTACATATCTTACAAAAGAAGAACAAGCAAAATTAATAAAAATAGAATTAAAAACAGAAGAAAAATATTTATTTGTAAATCAAGAGTTAGAACATTGGATTAATCTTGCAATAGAAAATAATAAAAAAGTGATTTTTATTTCTGATATGTATTTAAAAAAAGAACAAATTTTTAACATAATTTTAAAGAAGTTAAAAAGAATAAATGAAGTAGATGATATTTTTGTCTCAAGTGACTTAAAAAAGACAAAGCAAACTGGTAGCATGTATAATTATTTATTTGAAGATAAAGGTATTAAGCCTGAAGAAATAATTCATATAGGTGATAACTTATTGACAGATATTTCCTCTGCCAACGTCAAAAATATAAAAACAATATATTATAATTATGATTATATTCATTCTGAGCAAGTTAGAAATGAAGAACATTATTTAGAATATCCTGAAAATTTATTAGCATTAAGAAATTTGGTAGCGGTGAATAATCCATATAAGGATGAAAAAAGTAAATTCTTTTATAATTTTGGTGCAACAATTATTGGTCCTGTTTTTTGGTCTTTTTCTCATTGGCTAAAAAGAGTTTGTTTAGAAAATACCAGTTATGATTTAGGTTTTATGCTAAGAGAAGGAGATATATTTAGAAAGTATTTTGATGTTATTTTAAAAAAAGAAAATATAGAAAATAATTTTTCCCTAAAAAAAATATATGTTTCTAGAAAAGCACTTTTCTTACCTTCTTTAAGTAAAGAAGATTATGATTTGGATTATTTAAACTTTAGTTTATATAGAAATTGGAAAATAAAAGATTTTTATAATAAGCTTGGTTTGACAATTGAAAATAACGAAATTGTGATTATAAAAGATAAGCTAATAGAAGAAATTAAAAAATCTGATAAAATATTTAATCTGATAACTGATGATTTAAAAAAGAACGAAGATAAAATTTTAAAAAATAAAGATGAACAGTTAAAATTATTTTTAAAATATTGGTATTCATTAAAATTTAAAGAAAAGTTTGTTCTATTCGATTTTGGTGCAAACTCTTCAATGCAAACGAAAATATCACAATTAGTGAATGCTAGTTTTATAAATGTACTTTTTTATAGAACTAAAAGAGGTTTTGAGAATAGTTTAAATCAAAAACAATATACTTATATTTCATATAGTGAAAAAAATAAACATAAGATTGAGTTATTAAGAAGGTCTCCAGATATTTTTGAAATATTATTTAACGGTATGCTTAGTACTACATTGGGATATAAAAAAGTTAAAAATACTATTGTCCCTATATTAGATAAATGTAAAGATATTAGAGATGAAACTATTATTAATGCATTTAATCAAGGAATAGATGATTATTTTAAATTATCCTTTAAATATAACCAAAAAGGAGATATATTTAAATCTGACGATATATTAAATTTAATGGTAAGAGTAATTGAATTCCCTACGAATTATGAGGTAAAATATTTGGGCAAATTAAATATTAATTCAGTTGAAAATACATTAGAAACTATTACTTTAATATCGAAAGAAAGTAGAGATTTTTTAAATAGTATTGGTATTGATGAGGTATATACTAAATACAAAACAAATAAATATATATATTGGCAGCAAATTCCTTGGATAGAGGGTACAATTACTTCAATTGATTCAGATTTTATTAAAAATAAATATAATCGAGATCAAGATATCAATCAAGTTAAATTAGATAAACTATTAAAAAAAATTGATCAAATAAATCTTACTGAAGTTTCAATTTATGGAATTGGAGAATTTTTCTTAAATCTTTTACCAGAATTGTTGATAAGAAATATAAAAGTAAAATATTTGATAGAAACAAAACCTTCAAAAAAAGAATTTATGGGATATAGAATATTATCACCAGAAGAAATTATAGAAACTAATCAAAGGATTTTTATAATAGCATCTGTTGTATTTTCATCAGTTATGGTTGAGAAATTAAATAGTGTATTCAAACAAAATAATAAAAGTTTTAAAGTAGTGCAAAACTAACTGTGTAAATTCAAAAGTATTAATTTATTAGATAAAATAAAAGATCTATATAGTAACTTTATTTGAAGGATTTGCAAATGAATATATTAAATAAAGAAGAACTACGAAAACAAATTAAAGAAGGAAAAGAAATTTCATTAGATGGAATTTTATAGGAATTTAAAAACCTTTTTAGAGAATCTATCTAAACTAAATAGCCATTGAAGTTGAAATCGACTCACCTTTAGGCTATTAGAAAGAGCAAGAGTCTGACAATCCAAATTATTGTAATAGAACAAAGGAAAAGATTTAAAAATCAAAATATGGTAAATTTGGTGTTGCAATCCAAAGAGAAAAAATGAAATATTCGAACTACAATTAGGTAGAAAAATAGAAAGACTTTTAATAGGAGTGAAGATTTAATCCTTTCTATATTAAAGGTATTAGTGTTAGACTTATATAAAATCATTTTATATGGCTATCAACTTTCAGAAGAAACAATTTCAAAATATATATGTAATAATTGAAAAAGCCAAGGAATGGTCTAGAAGACTATTTGAAATAATATATCTATTTATCTTTATGATATTACAGTTTTATAAATAAGAGTTGATAGAGTAGTTAAAAATATTGTAATATATATAATAATGCTAAGTATTATAATTGATAGTAAGAAAGAAATATTGGGAATTTTGATAGGAAAAAAAGAAACACCAAAATATTAGTTAACTTTAGTCAATGAATTAAAAAATAAAGATTTGCAATTGATAGTTTAAATGGATTTAATAAACCAATTGAAGAAGTTTATCCAAAAGCTGAAATTTAAAAGTCTATAGTTCATTAAATTCGTTCATTTTTAAGATATATATTAGAAAGATAGGAAAGTTGTTGCAAATGATTTGTAAACAGTTTATAATGTAGCAATTGAAGAAGATTAGTATGTGTTTTTTTTATTTGTTATTGATGTATAAAAATCTAAATGATTTTTTAAAAATATTTTATGACTGAATTTATTTTCAGCTAGTTTTCTAGCATTTTTACTATATGTAGACAATTGATTATTTATGTAAACTTCTTCAATTTTATTTGCTAAAGATTTTGTATCTTTATTTTCTACTAAATATCCATTGATATTTTGTTGAATCATTTCAGGAATTCCACCTGTTGCAAAACCAAATGTAGGAGTTCCTGAAGCCATAGTTTCAAGCACTACTAGTGGTAAGTTATCTGATAGGGAACAGTTAATAAAAATATCGGCAGCACTATAAAGTTTATTTAGTTCTTGATAATCACTAATATATCCTGAAGAAAAATAGTCAAACTCACTAAGTAAGTTTTTAGTTTCAATAGTTATTTGTCCTACAAGTATTAAAAAAGGATTTAAATGTTTAATTTCTTGTATAATTTTAATAGCAAAGTTAAAACCTTTTCGTGGGTCATTAATATTATGAGATGTAATTAATATTGTAAATCGCTCATTTGGAATATTTAAAGTATCTTTTGAAAGTTTTTTGTCTAATGGTTGATAAGTATTTATATTAATACCATTTGGAATGACTGTTGGTCTTTTTTTAATAATAGTATTTTTTGTTGAAAAATTAGCTAGCCAATTAGAAGGAGATATTAAATGAATATTTTTTCTATAAAGTTTAGATTTAATTTTTAAATATAAAAAAGCAAAATCAAATTTCCCTCCCATTGGCCAGATATTTTTTTGAGGACAGGGAGAACAACTAGTTTTATATTTTTCACATTCCATAGGATAAATACATCCACCAGTAAAAGCTGAACAATCATGCATAGTCCAAACTACAGGTATCTTAGAACTTAAATACATAAGTGTAAACGGTGAGATAGCAGTACTCAAGTCATGAAAATGTATTATATCATAGTTATATTTTTTAATTTCTTCTAGTAGGTGTAAAAGTTCAAAGGGAATAATTTCTTGAAAGCCAAAATATTTTAATTTATAATAAACTTTCTTAGCTATTTTTTCCCATGAACCATAAACAGAAGTTGAATTATCTGTGTAGCCTTTTGACAAATCTCTTCTATAATGATGTACAAAATGGCCATTCTTATATAATAAATTTGTTAAGTCCTCTGCAACTTTACTTGCTCCTCCTCCCAATCTATCACTTTTGCTTACAATTGCTATTTTCATGAAACTCTTTATTTTAATTTATTATAAATTTACTAATTATTAAATAAAATAAGACTGAGTAAGTTCTTGAACTTAGCCTCATTTTATTGATAACTTTTGATTTTACTGCTAGGTTAATTTGTACCATATTAAATAATATTATTCTTGCAGTTAGTTATTATACTAAACCGTTTTTATGCAATAATGTTGTTGTTCTATAGGTAAACATATAAGAAGTTATAGGATTTAAATCAGATTTTTTAATTATTGTTCCCTTTTTAACTAAGTTTAATAGTTCAGTATTCATATGTTGTCCCATATAAGTAACTAAAAATTTATTTTTTATAGTATTTGAAGCATTAGTTTTTAAATAATTTAACTTTTTATTATTATTCAACCAATTAGTTAAAAATTTTGTATAAGTGTCAATTTGTTCTTCAATACTATTTAACTCAATTAATTTACCACATTTTTCTGTTACAAGTTCTTTTTGTCCTCCTACATTGGCACCAAGAATAGCCATATTTAATAACATTGCTTCATATATTGATAATGCAATTCCTTCCCATTTAGAGGGTAAAAAGAAAATATCAGAATGTTGCATTATATGTCTAATGCAATTATTATCTAGTGCACCAGTTAATAATATCTTATCATCAATTTCTAATTCTTTAACCATTGTAATCATATCGTTATACATTGGACCATCACCACACATAATTACTTTAAATTTTTTTGTATTTTTTAATACTTTATCAATAACTTTAATAAGTACATTAGGCTGTTTTTGTTCAACAAATCTTCCTGCAAATAAAATTGTTGGATAGTTGTCTTTATTTAAAAATGAATTAATTCTTTCTGGAAGATTTATTGTAAGGTTTAAATTTTTTTCTTCAACTCCAATATAACACACATCAATTTTAGATTTTTTTGCACCTTTTGTAATCATCCAATTTTTTAAATGTTTAGAAGCAACAAAGTTTTTATCAAAATAATCTTGAAAAATTACACTTGTAAATGCATGTCCGCCATTTTCCCAATACTCTTCTTCCATATGATTATAATCAACAAAAATTAATTTAGGAAAATGAGTTTTCAGATATGGAACACAATGATATCCCAACATACTATTAGAAACCATAACAATATTAATTTTTCTAGAATTTATTATATGATTTATAATTGATAAAGATACCTGTTGTGGACCTAAATTAGGTAAAATAAAAATATCTTTTGTTATTTTTAAGAACTCATTATACCATGGATTGCTAGATTTTAGTGTTGTAATAATAGTTATGTTCCAATTAAATTTTACTAATTCCTTTAGTAAGTTAATATTGAATAAATCCGCTCCCCCGATTTCTAACCAAGGTACAATTAAAAGTAAAGAATTTTTATAATTATTTTTATTAATATTAAAAAGTTTTTTAGGTAAACATTTTTTAAAAGAATTATAAGGATTTTGTTCAAAAGTATATTTATAATTTTTAAAATTTGAATAGTTATATTTACATTCTTTTGTCAAATGAATAGTTTCTAAATAATCTTCTATAACGGATATTGAATACTTTTCTATTAAAATTTTTTGTATTGAATCATTGAAAAATTCTGTAAATGATATATTACTATCCAAAAATAACTTTTTGAAAAAATTTGTTTCAAAAAATAAGGTGTAGCTGATATATTTATTTAGTAAAATAGAATTAATCTCTTTAAAATTAAATTTTATTTCTTGAATATTTTTTTTGTCTTCAAAAATATTGTAAGATTTGAAAGTTTTGGCTTGGGGATTAAAAATCATTTTTAATAAATATTTTTCAAAAGTAGTTTTTTCAAGAAAGATTGTTGAGTAATCTAATAGTAGTATAGCATTTGAAGTGATATTATTTAATAAAAATTTAAAAGAAGTATTATTTATTTTCTTTAAATAAATAAAGTTAATTCGTTTATCATTATTTTCTTTAGTTAAAATAGAAAATTTTTCTTTGTCATCAATAATAACCAACCATATCCAATTAGATATTGTTTGTTCTAATATACTTCTTTTTAAATCATTGTAAGTTTTATTTATATATAAAGTAATAATTGTAACATAATTATTTACTGACTTATTTTTCATTTCTGTCCTTTACCTAGAGTTGTATTATTATGTAATCTGAAATATCTTCATCTAAAAGTTTTTTTAAATATTCATAAACTTCATTTTTATATTCATAAGATGCAATTACAATTACTTTATTATTAATATTTTTTATTTTTTCAGGTGATTTTATTTTGAATGAATTAAATGAATATTCAGAGTTAATTGCTTTTATATCAAATATTTGTTCAATTTTAATGTTTAAATTGTTTCTTGTTTGTGTAATTAAATGTTTTGTTATTTCTCCTGCACAATAAATGTTAAAATCTTTAATATTATGAGATTTTACTTTTTTTAATAGTTTATTAGCTTGAATATTAGGTAAATTAGAGCCTTTTTTAAATTTATATAAAAATAAAAAAAACAGATATTTTAGTACTTTAGGTAAAATTCTAAAATCTAAAATTGATAAAACATAATAATAAGCTTGAATTTTATTAAGATGTTTAAGTGCAATTAAAATATTGTCTTTCATTAATTCTTTTAACTTTTTAGAATTGTATAATTTATTTATTTCATTATTCGTTGTAATAATTTTAAAAAGCATTATTAATCGGTTTAATTTATTAATAGATTCAATATTATGAGGTTCAAGTAATAATAAAATATCATCTTCAGATAGTTTAATTTCAAGTGTTGAAAAATAATTTATTATAATTTTATTTCTACTTTTATCTTGCCTTTCTCTATTTAATGTAGTTTCTTGTTTCCCATGTCTTCTATAGTGAAGTAAAATTTTAGGAATTATATATATTTCACCATGATTAAGTACTTTTAACCAAAAGTCGTAATCTTCTGAACTTTTAAGATTCTCATCATATTTTAAGTTATATTTAGTAATTACTTCATTTTTAAACATGGAAGAAGGATTATTTATCAAATTTGTAAATAGCATTCTTTCTCTAATCAGATTATTAAATTTAGAAAATTTAATAATCTGATTAAAGGGTATAATCATAATATCAGAAGAAACGGCTAATGTACCTTTATTTCTACTTAAGTAGCTAATTTGAAGTTCAAATCTATCTTTTTGTGAAATATCATCGGAATCCATTAATGCAATGTATTCATAATCTTTAGCATAAGCTAAAAGTAAATTTCTAGTTTTGATTATCCCTAAATTAATAGAATTTTTTATAATTATAAAGTTTTTATATTTTTTTTTGTATTTTGATAATATTTGGTAACTATTGTCTGTTGAACCATCATCACATGCAATAATATCAAAATTTGTAAAGGTTTGATTATATAAAGATAATATAGCCTCATCTAAAAATTCTTCTGAATTATATACAGGAAGTAGAACAACTAATTTTTTCATAAATTATTTTTTCTAATAGTTATGTAACACCAATTAGAGTTATCGTCACTTATATCTAAAAGTGTATAGTTATCTTCTATTTCTTTAAATAAAAGTTGTTCATTATTAGACTTAAATTTTTTTGCATAAAATTTTTTATTTTTTATAAAAAAATCCCATTGGTGAAAACCTATTCCATTTTCTTTTGTTGCTTCATTTGATGAGTGTGAGAAAACTAAAATTCCTCCTGGTTTACATACTTTAAACATTTCTAAAATACATAAAAATGGATCATAACTATGGTCTAATGTGTTTGATGCATGTACTACATCAAAAGTATTTTTTTTAAATTCTTTTGTTAAATTTTCTGTATCACATTTGTAAAGCATAGACAAATCTAATTCAGGAGGAGCAATCTTTTTATATTCATCTGCCAAAGCATCAGTAGATGAAATTTCAACTTTTCCTTTATTACTTATTTTACCAATTCCTGTTAATGGTCCAGAACCAACATCTAATATTTTAATAATTTTTGATTTCTCAAGATATTTTTCTATGTTACTTTGTAATTGAGAATTTGGATTTGTTCTAAAAGCATATACTTCTGGCCATAAGTAACCTTTTGTATCAAACCATTTTTTCCAAAATTCAATTTCATGTTCTATTCCTGTAGACCATTTTTCTTTATTTGTCATTTTGATTCTCAGATATTTTTTTACATAGAAACATATGTGCTTTATTCTCCCAGTTTTCATAAGTGTCAATTACTTCAAATTTTTTTAGTGCTAATAAAGAAATAATATAATCTTTTGTAAATAGCCACCACCATGGACCATAGTTTACTTCACCTTTCTCATTATACCAGTGTACAGGTGTATTATTCGAAATACCAGCAATAGATAATTTTTCTTTATCAAAATGTGCTTTGAAAAATTTTTTCTGATTTTCTCCTAAATTTGGAATAAAATATGTTGTACCTTTTTCAGTAACAAGTTGCTCATTATTTATATTGATTACATCTGGTATTGTAGTAGTTCCTAACATTAAAAATTCATTAGTAATCTCATAAAGGTGGTCTATTAAAACTAAAGGATCTTGTAAATGGTATAGTATTCCAGAGCAATGTACAATATCAAATTTCCCAATTTTTTGTAAGTTTTCTTTTTGTGTTATATCAGATACCATACAGTTATACTCTTTAACTTCAAATTCCTTGCATCTATCATGAAATTTTTCCCACCAAATATTATCTTTTTCTTGAATATCAATCATTGTAACACTTTTCGCTTCACTTTTATATGCAACAGTTACTCTTTCATTTACTGTATTCCAAAGTCCTCCAATATCTACAAAACTTTTATTTTTAGTGTATTCTTTTATCCACTTATTGACCACATTTAACCCTTTTATTTTTAATATATAGTAACAGTATTTTTATTATAATTGTATAAATCTTTTGAAATTTCTTCATTATATTTATATGGAGTTATAATAATTGGATAGTTTATTTTAAGCATTTCTTTACTCAAGATTTTATTTTTTTCAACTTCTTTAGTTAAATCTAATTTATTATCGTAAATACCAATTATTTGTTCTTTGTATAAATTGTAGATTAATTTTCCAATTGTACCAAAGCCATAGATAATATATTTATCACTTTTATTTTTAAATAACTTGTGAATATTATTTATTAAATTTATTTGTGAATTATAAATTAAATTTTCTTTCTCAAGTCTTTCATTATAAAGTTTATCCCAATAGAGTTTTTTAAAAAATGAGTTATATGATAATATATATCCTATGAGATTAGATTTTTTTTTGTTTTTTATTGTGTACAACCTATCAAGTTGAATTTTTCTATGATATTCACTCATTAGATATTTATATTTTTTATAAAACATAAAATAACCTTTTATTTTACTTTTTGAGTACGTAGAAATTCTTTCTCTTGATTCTTCAAGATATATTTTTTGGGTAACATTTTGAATTATTTTAACTGGTCCAAATTGTAATATTAATCTAATCCATAAATCGTAATCTTGACAGGAAGGGAGTTTTTCATCATATAAATTAACATCAAATATTCTAGACCTTTCTATTAAACCTTGATTCATAATAACATTCTCACATAACATTTGATTTAAAGTTACTTCTCTTGGCATATTTGAACAAAATGTAGTGTCTTCAAAAATTAACTGATTATTTGAAGTAATAAATGAGAAATTATTATCATAATTTTTTACTAATAATTCAATTCTATTATAGATAAATTCATCATCATCATCAATTCCAGCTATAAATTTTCCTTTAGCTCTTTTAATGCCAATATTTCTTGATGGATTAGACCCTAATGTTATTTTATTGTTAATTATTACAACTCTATGGTCTAATTCTTTTAATTTTTTTAGGTTCTTTTTTGTATTATCATTTGATGCATCATTTATAATAATAATTTCTAAATTTGTATAAGTTTGATTTAATATTGAATTTATAGCTCTTTGTAATAGTGTTTCTCTATTTTTTGTTGTTAAAATAACTGATACTAAAGGGGTATTTTTCATTCTAATTAACTTTTTTTAAGATATGTACCAAAACCAATGAGTTTATTGATTTTATCTGATAAAGGAGACATAAATGCAACTTGTAATGTATCTCTTTGTCCTGAAATAACTTTATTTGCTTTATGCCATCCACCTGTAACATCTGCTATAATTACATCGCCTTTTTTCCCAGATATCTTCATAATCTTATCTCTATTATTTTTTATATATTTTGAGATATCTTTAATCTCTTTTTTATGGCTTCCTTTTATATATTCAAAAGGTCCTTGTTCTTCATCTACATCATTTAAATATACAATAAATCTAATCATACTTAAGCCACCACTGTCTTGATGCCAACTTTCATTCATCATAATTTTATGATTTTGAAGCTCGTTTCTTGGGTAAACCCTTTTTGTCCAATGTTGAATAGGCTTAAGTTTAGAGTGATTTAAATATTCACATATCTCTTTTATTTTAGTATTATTTACAATTTTATTTATATAACTATCCGTATCTTTAAAATCAAAAGAATAAATTAATCTTTTTGAATTATAATAAATTTGATCACTATCAATAGTCTTTATTTTAGTACTATATAATGATCCATTCTTACAGATTTTTATAGTATCGTCCACAATAGTAAGTATTTTGTCACACTCTTCTATAGAAAAAAAATTTGATAAAACAACTAGTCCATTTTTCTTATATTCATTTAATAAAGGTTCATTCTTATAAGTGACTTTGAAAAATAGACTTTGAAATGATTGAAATATTTTTCTTGAAAGAACAGATTGTAATAGTTTTCGTTTAGTTGAATCTTTCATATTATTTATTCACAATATTAAAAGGTTCTAAGCCCTCTAAAATTCTTTTTGCATTTAGAGCAGCTTTTTCTCTCATTTCAAAGTATGCTTTATCACTATAATATGCTGTATGTGGATTTAATATAAATCGACCATCCAGCCACTCTTCCTTTTTTCTCCAAGCATTTATTAAAAGAGAATCTTTAGGAGGTTCCTTAGGAATTACATCTAATGCTACATTTGATAATTTACCACTTTTTAATGCCTCATAAAAAACATCAATATCCTTTATTATTCCACCCCGTGCAGTATTAACTAAAGAACTCCCATCTTTCATATTATTTATAAACTTTTGATTAATCATTCCTTCTGTTTCATCTGATAAAGGGCAATTAATAGAGATGATATCGCAAGTTTCAAGTAATTCTTCTAATGTATCTGTTCTTTTAGTGTTTAACATTTTTTCATGTCCTCTTGGTACATAAGGATCATAAAAATAGGTATTAAATCTAAGAGCATTTGCTTTTAAAAGTACACTAGCTCCAATTCTTCCAGCACCAATCACTCCAAGTTTATAATCAGAAGTTCTTTTTATTGATGTAATCGTATTTTCTTGCCAAGTATTAGTATAACTTCTACATTGATAATCATACCTTGTAATGCCTCTTGATATATTCATAATCATAGCAATTGCTGTATCACTTACTTCTTCTGTTCCGTAATCAGGTGTATTACAAACAAAAATGTTTTTATTTTTTGCATATTCTAAATCTATTGCATCATAACCTACTCCATATCTAACTATGCCTTTAAGATTTGGAAGATTATTAATATACTTTTTTGTAATATGTTCATGCCATACTAAAAGAACTTCTATATTTTTATTTAATTGATCAGATAACTCTGATTTTAAAACTTCTTTTTCAATATATGGATTATCAATATAATCAGTAATATAAACTCTATTCATTTTTCGTAACCTTATCAAAATGTGTTTTTATTTCAAGATATGAATTTCTTAACATTTCACAATCTACCAAATGTACAATATATTTTATTCCAATATTGATGAATGAAGTAATTTTATCTTTTGAAGTTGTTATTGTACCTGCATATTTACCTGCATTATTAATTTTTGATGTTAATTCTTCTAAATAATCAAGTACTCTTTGATTATTTACATCACCAGGAATACCTAATGCTTTTGATAAATCAAATAAGCCAATAAATATAATATCAAGCTCTTTGATTTGAAGAATAGAATCAATTTCATCGATTGCTTCTTTCCCTTCTATATTTATGGCAATTAATATATTTTCATTAGCTTTTTGTGTAAGTGAAGTACTATTTTGTATAGAGTAATCTCCTGCTCTTGTAAAGGGAGAAAAACCTCTTTTTCCAATTGGTGGATATTTAGCAAAACTTATTAATTGTTCCACATCTTTTTTTGTATTAATATTTGGTATTTGGATACAATGAATTCCTATATCAAGAGCTTTTAGGATATCTATTTCATTTATGTTTCCCACTCTCATGACAGGAGAAACTTTTCTTGATTCACATACAATTGCCATGTTTTGTGCTGTTTCAAAAGATATGGGACCATGTTCCGCATCAATAATTATGAAATCAACTCCACTACTGGCAATTATATCTGTTGTTATTGTAGATGGAATTATAGACCAAGTTCCAAGTACAGATTTGCCATTTTCTAATTTTTGTTTTAAAAAATTTGTTTTTAACATTATACTTCCCACGGAATATTATTTTCAGTAAAACCATGCTTTTTAAGCCAATATTCTAAAACAACAGCTTGCCATTCTGAATCTATATCAAAACCAAAATCAGTTTCAATAGCTTTTGATTTTTTACCTTGCCATTTAAAAGGTAATTGTCCTTGATCCATCTCTTCAAAACATATAGGTTTCATTACTTGTATTGATAAATCACAAAAATAAGTTGAACCTTGAGAATCTCTAATTGAAGAAACATTATCAATGTATTTTAAATCAACAAATGGATGCATCTCTCCATTTGAATCAATTTTTCTAGCTCTTGCAGGAGAGAACATATCATATTTTGCTACTGAAAAACAAGAGTCAAATTCTTGTGTTTTTGAAGTAAAACTTATAGCTTCTTTTAATAAATTCACATTAATAGCAGGGTTATTACAAAATAACAGAGATATGGTTTCAATTTTATTATTTGAACCTATATCTTTTTTTATATATTCATAAGCATGTAATAATGCATCTTCAGTTAAAGAATCCGGTAAAGCCATATGCTCAGGTCTTAAAATATGAATTGCATTGTAGGGTTTACCAATTTCTGCAATTTCTAAAGAATCAGTTGAAACATAAATCTTATCACATTTTGCATATTTTGCTGCAATATATGCATATTCTGCTGCTGGTCTACCTAATATTTGTCTAATGTTTTTACCAGGAACCCCTGTACTTTTATCTTTTCCTATAATTAATGCTATATTCATTTTAGCCTTTCATTTTATCTGATATAAATTTAACTTGATCACATACTCTACTTGCATATCCCCATTCATTGTCATACCATAAAACGAGTTTTAACATATTCCCTTGTATTAAGTTTGTAAATCGGTGATCAACATTGGCAGAAAATTCTGAAGCTTTGAAATCTAGAGAAACTAAAGGTTCAAAATTATTATTAATAATCTCCCATTTTTGAGAATTAGAATATTGTTCAAAAACATCTACAATTTCTTTTTTAGAGGTATTTCTTTTTAACAGAAGAGTTAAATCTGCACTACCAACAATATGAGTTGGTGTTCTCATTGAGTAAGAACCAATATTATCAGCTGAAATATCTTCAACAACTTTAGCACAAGCATCTAATGCAGAAGTAGGTTTTGGTATCATATTGCCAACCGCTGATCTTCCTAACGCAAAATGATGATAGATTTCACCAGGAACTGACCAAGAGCTAGCAGGTCCATCCATTAAATTTTGATAACCAAGCCAAGGATGCAATGTTGTTAAATGCCCAGAGGTTATTCCAAAATTTTCTTTTATAATTTTTATCACAGGACCAATTGCTGTTGCATCACAAATACTTGATGATATGACATGATGTTTTGAAAGATCAAGTTTATCTTCATTTGCACCTAATACTAATGTAAAGTCTACATTATCTGGAGAGTGAGTTATAATCACTTTTTTTACAGATTGTTTTTCAATGGTATTCTTAGCTCTAATTACATTATCCAAAATACCTGAAGCATCTATAATAATATCAATATCTTTTGATTTCCAATTTACTTCATCAATATGTTTCTGATGAAAAATTTCTATAGCATAATCGTTATTATACATATGATTTTTATCAATTTTAAATTTATCTTTTAATTGATCATATAAAGTATCATAATTTAGTTGATAAGCAATATTTTCATTATCAGGATTTATATCATTTATTGCAACAATTTCAAATAATTTTTTGTTCATATTTGTTCTAAATATTGCTCTTCCTATTCTTCCAAAACCATTAATTCCAACTCTTAGCATTCTATCTCCATATTTAACTCTTCAAAATCTTTTATTAATTTTATATTTGGTTTTTCTTTAAAAAAATTTGACCAATTTGAAAATTGAGTATATCTAAACATAAATATAAAGTCATAATTATAGTGTATTGCAATTTCATAATCAATTTTACTATCTCCAATATAAAGAGTTTTTCCTTTTATATTAGAATTATTTATATTTTCATATTTTGTTAAAGGTGATCCCATAATATTTTTAAACCTTTGAAAAAGATGTTTTTCTTTTAAAAAAGTTATTATTTCTTCTTTATCTCCACCTGATAAAATATAAGGTTTAATATTTAATAAATTCAAAAAATATTCAAATCCATTTGTAAATACGCAATTCTTTAAATCTATTTCTAATCTTTTATTATATTTAAGTAATATTTTTTTAGCAATTTTATCCTCAAAATAGGTAGAAATTTTTATCTCTCGAGGAAGACCATTATTTTGTGTAAAGAAATTAACAAATTCTATTGATTTATTTTTATTTGCATATTCTTGAACACAATTATATATAGCATCTTTTTTTATATTATTACTATCTAAAATAACTCCATCAAAATCTAGTATTATATTTTTATAGGAGTTAAGATTAAACATTAAATATCCTAGAAAACAAGGAAGCATCAACTCTTTTTATCTCATATTTTCTGATTAAATCAGAATTGATTTCATCTTTTGTTGTAAATGCATACTCTAAATTAATAGCTTCTACATAATCTAAAACATTTTGGTTATATGTACCAAAAGGATATGAAAAAGAATTTATTGTTTTATTAATATTATTCTTTAGAAAATCAAAGCTAATTGATAATTCATATATTAACTCATTTTTTGTTAAAGTTTCTAAATAAGGGTGAGTATGAGAGTGTCCACCAATAATCATATCATTTGAATGCATCTCTTTTAAATTGTTTATATTCATATAATATCGATTTATAAAAGTGTTATCAAAAGTATTTTCAAATATTTTATTTATAATATTTTCTATTTCACTTTTTGATAGAATAAAATTTCTTATTTTTCTAAAAAATCTCTCTTCATTTGTGTAATAACTGCATTCTTTTAGAAAATCTTTACTATTTTTTATATTTGTTTGGTTTGGTTCAATTAATGATAACTTCTTTTTATTTAGTAGTTTTTTTGAGTTTTCATAAAAAAGTTCTAAAAACTCTTCATATGTATCAACAATACAATATTGTGAAACCCTTTGTTTTTCTAGGAAATGAATTTTATTATCGCTTAATGGAATAGTTGGAACAAAAAAACTTCCAGTCAATCCATATTCTTTTAGAATAGGTAAAACATTTGTATAATGCTGTTTAAAGCCATCATCAAAAGTTAAATAAAATGATTTTTTTGGTAGAGGTTTTTTGTTATTGAAAAAATTTAATAAATCTTGATGGGTAATAGGTTTAAAGTGTTTCAACATATATTCTATTTGATATTTAAATTCGTTGGTTGTTAATCCTTTTAGATTTTTAAATATTTTATCATCATTTTCCGAGTGAATATAATGATACATTAAACAAACAAACATCAATTAACTCTTTTTCTTTAGCACATATAAAAAAGAAGAAGCATTATTTAGATTGATATCTTCTTCATAAAAATCTATTAAAACTTTATAAAAAGTATTTACAAATTCATTTTTGACTTCAAACCAAGAATCTTTATCCGTAACATTATTTGACATTTTCACCAATAATGGAGTTAAAAATCTAAGTCCTATAGACCAAATAGGAACTAAGTTTTTTTGTAAAGTTGGTTTTTTTTCAATAATCTCGAAATTATGTAATTTAAAAAAATCTTCCCACTCTTGTTCTTTATGTAAACTTTGTAGAATACATCTCATATCTCGTTCAATATAACTTGAAAAAGCTTTTGGGTAAGTGTTTTCGAATGATTCATAAAATTTCTTAAATAAATTTGTTTTTGTATTTACAATGAAAATACCATCTTTTTTAAGTAAGTAATTTATTTTTTGGAGAATATAAGAAGTGTTAGAATACATATAAATTGATGAAAAAATACTAATTAAATCAAGCGAATTATTGAGTGAAATTTTTTCGTTGTTTAGTGTATGTAAAGAATATTCTGATCCAGCATTTAAATTAATTTCACCAGTATAAAGTAATTTTTTTTCATATATTTTTAAAGAACTTGCTTTTAATAGCATTTTATCATTTATATCTATTCCATAAGAATATGATAAATTAGAATATTCTTTTATAGGAGTAATATATGATTCATCATAATGGTTATAAATATCTTCTTTTTTTACAATTGATGAGTCAATTTTTGTACTTTTATACAAATCAAAAGAATTTTCAAACTTCCCTCCATTTACAATAAAGGAAAATATCCCATCTCCGCAATTTATATCAGCAGTATTTTTTCTTTGCTTAAGATAATCATTTGGAATATTTTTCGCTAAAAGAGATGTTAATATTGCTGATTCAGGGCGTAACCAATATAATTCTAGAAATTTTTTTAAAAAGTTTTCATGCATTGTAAATCCCATCTTTTATTAAAAGTATATTTTCTTTATTATTCTGGAAATGAGTGTTTATTCTTTCTAAAATATTTTTGTCTAAAGATTTTTGTTCAATGTGTGAGTTTATTCGTGCAACTTCTATATTTTTGCTTAAATAATCATACACATCAAGAATATCTGGAATATCTCCTTTAACATTTTTATAAATATTTCTAATTAAATTATAATCATCACTTTCATCTAATGTTAATCTATTAAGCAAATTAAATTTATATAGATCTTCAACCTCAAGCTCTTTTACATTAAAAAAATCTTTATGTATTAACGGTCCCCAAATTTCTGTATCAATCTCTTGCTTAATTGCACAAACAGTTTCTAATGCTTTTGCTTTTATTGCATAAATATTTACACCTATTGGCATCCCAACTGTAGTAATAAAATCTACATCAGAATTTTTTCTCAGATAATCTGATAATATATTTGCATGGTAAATAGAAAATAAAGGGTTATCTGCTGTAATACATATGACAAAATCAAAACCAAATAATTTTGTAGCTGATTTTAATCGCTCAAGCACATCTTCATCACTCCCATTATAGTAATAAATATTTTCTTCTTGGGCAATTCTTACTAATGGTAAATCTTGATTGTGTTCAGATGTACATAATACAATATCATCGCATTCAACTACTTCTTTTGCCCTATCAATTACTCTTTTTATTACGGTTTTACCATTTAAAGGCTTTAGTAATTTTAATTTTAATCTACTTGATTTTAATCTTGCTGTTATTAAAAAACCTATTTTCATTTTATTCCTTTTTTAAATCACTAACTAATACTAAATCACCTTTAGAAAGGTTTTTATTAAATTTCATACCAAATTTACTGATTATTTCAAACGGTGAATAATTAAGATCAGTTTTTATTCTTTTATATTCTAAAAGTTCTTTAGTTAATATATCATCTTTGCTTATATCTTGTTTCAAAATAGGAGCTTTCTTTAATATCCCTACTCTTGAATAGTTTTTTTCACCTTCACTAAAATTTAAAGAACCATTTCCTAAAGATTTTGAAATAATTTCCATTTTATTATGAAGATTATCTAGCATTTCAAAATTTATAGTTGCTTCATAATCCAATCTTGCAATACCAAATTGTGAAGTAACATGTTTTTCTATATAATTAACACCTAAACTAGCTCCTGTTAATGTAATAAGTTCATTGAAATCTTCATTATATCCACAATGATCAGCATAACCAAATTCTAAATTTGGATAAAATTGCATAATCTTTTTTAATCTGTTGAAATTTATTTCTTCAAATTTTGTAGGATAATTTTGGAAACCATACATCAAGATAATATCATTTGTATTTAAATAATTTAAAGCAAAATCAATTTCTTCAATAGTATTTCCACTTATTCCTAATGCAATTTTCGTATTTTTAGGTTTATTCGCTTTTAAACAATCTAGTAAATTTAAATCTGTCATACAAACAGCATGTAATTCAATGATTTTAGGGTTATAAGTACAAGCGAATTCAATTGCTTTTGTATCATTACATAAAAGCATTAATTCTTCAGGTTTAAATATGTTTAAAACTTTTTCCCAATTTTCTTTTGATATTTTCCATTTATTGTAACCCTCATATAATTTATGACTTTTATCAATATATTCATCTAAATCTAATAAAAGATGAAATTTAGCGATATCTGCTTTGCTAAGTTTGATCTTTTTTGCTAAATCAACTAGAAAATCAATATCTCCTTCATGGTGCCATGCTGTTTCTGCAATTAGTTTCATCTATTCTCCTAAATTTCTTAAAATATTTTTTGCTTTTTCTATCATCGAATCTTCATATAAATGTGTAAATCTATATTGTGCTTTTTGTGATATCTTTATATATCTCTTTAAGTATTTTATAGATAACTTTTTATTCGTATCTCTATTGAAAAGATATAAATTATAAAAGTAATCAGCTATTTGCCAATTCTTTGGAAGGTCCATCATTTTGTTTTCTAATTTATTATCATAGAGATATTTCAAATAAAAGCCTTTAAATCCAATTGGATAGTGTTTATAGTCTTTTAAAATTCTATTAAGGCCTTCTTCAATGTATTTATTTTTTAATATATTTAGTTTTTCTTTTTGTAAATTTTCTTCTAATTCTAGAAAGTTATTGTTATTGATTTCATAAAGTAATTCTTTTCTTTCTTTTTCTAATCTAAAACCTGTAATTATATTTATTCTATAAAATTCTTCTAGTATTGAATTCATAGTTCTATATATTTGAGGAAAAGTATTTAATTTTTTATTCACGTTAATTTTATAATTATCTATTGTCGTGGAAAAAAGAAGTTTTCCTTTATATTCTTTCATAAAATAAGCAAATTCTATTATGCTTTTTTCAAACTTTTTTTCTCTTTTATAAAATAAATAGTTTTTAAAATCTTTATTTATAACTTTTAGTTCATCTAAGTTATTTGGGAATAGTTTATAATTAAATATATTACCTGTTGATTTGTACATTTTGTAATAATTATTTACCATAGGAATATTATAAAAGTAAGTTTCTATCATACTAAATCCATTAATAAATATAACAGGTTTATCTAATAAAATAGCAGGCATTACGGCAGTACTAAAGGTTGTTGCAACAATATCTGCTCTTTTTGTTAATTCCTCTAAGTCTATATGTTCTTTTAATAATATTAGATTAGTTGGTATTTCTTTAAAAAATTTATATAAATGTTCGGCTTTATGTTTTGTATTTTCTTCATTTTCTAAAGCTCTGGGTTTAACTACAATATTATAGTTTTTATGTTTTTGCGCTAACTCTATTAAAAATTCTGCTAATTGTTTTTTGCCTTTTTTCCCTGAAGGATAAAAATGTTGTTCTAAAAACAAAAATATTTTTTTTGATTCAGAAATATTTTGTGAAAGATGTATATCAAAAGGTATACCAATAGGAATTATATTATGTTTTATCCCATTTTTAATTTGATTATCAACAAATTTTTCACCAAAACAAAATGTATAATCTGCATATAAATGAGCTCCCCCTAATACATATTCATCAGGAATTAAATGAAAAAATAAACTTATTTTTAAGTAGTTTTCTTTTAAGACATTGTTTAACACTTCATTATTTAATATATTTCCATAAATTGCTACTTCATATTTCTCGTATTCATCAAATTCATCCCAATATAGGGTTTTTACTTCTTTATTAAATAACATATGATTATGAACATCTTCTTTATGACTAAAAAGAATTAAAACATCATCACCATTTCTTTTAAATTCTAAAGCAATTTTTAATAATGAAACATTATACGAATCAGTTGAAGCAATTATTAAAATTCTCATTGTGAAAATTCCTGAAATTGTTTTTGACATAAAATATTCCAAAGTTTTTCACTATCTAGTAATTCTAAAAATAATTTATCACTTTTCCCTTCTCCAAAATTCTTGAAATCAATAGAACTTTTCTTTTTATAATGCTTAGTTACTTTAATAGTTTTTAATATTTCTTCTTTTGTATAATTACAATGAAATATTGACTCTAATTTTGCTCTATTAAATTGTCTTGTTCCTATATCTATACTTGATACATTGTAAAAAGGGGCTTCTCTAATTCCTGCACTTGAATTTCCTATAATAAATTGACATTCTTCAAGTAATTTCAAAAAAAATTCAAATCTTAAAGATGGAAAAATTTTGATTTTAGGATTATTTTCTAATCGCCTATATTCTGTTAGTATTTCAATAGAACCTAAATCATTGTTAGGATAAATAACTATATAATTTAAATCACTTTCTAGTAGAGCATCGACAAAATATGTTATATTTTTTTTTATTTGTTCATATTCTGTTGTAACAGGATGAAACATGGCTAAAGCGTATTCTTCAAAGGTAATACCATAATATTTTTTTACAAATTCAATTGATGGCAAAGATTTTGGATTCATTAAATCTAAATCGGGTGAACCTAAAATGAAAATAGAATCATTCAATTCTCCTAATTGTAAAAGTCTATTTTTTGCTTCATTATTTGCAACAAGATGTATATGAGACATTTTACTAATAGAATGACGAATATGTTCATCTATTGTTCCAGATATTTCACCACCTTCAATATGAGCAACTAAAATATTATTTAAACTACCTACTATTGAACCCGCTAGTGCTTCCACTCTATCTCCATGAACTATAATTAAGTCAGGTTTAATATCATGAATATATTTTGAGAAGCCTTCAATTGTCCGTGCAAGAGTTCTATCCATATGCCCAATTGTTTCATGATTTATGAATTGATAAATATTTTTGAAACCAGCTTTGTATATCTCATCAATAGTTAATCCATATAATGGATTCATATGCATACCTGTAGCAAAAATATGTACTTCATAGTTTGGAGATTGTTGAGATATAGTAATTAATGATTTTACTTTCCCAAAATCAGCTCTTGTTCCGGTTAAAAAAACTATTTTTTTCATTATCTTACAAACCTTAAAGTTTTTACTGAGTTTTTTGGCCTTAAATGATACATAATATTATTAATAATATTAGTTTCAGAATCATAAATCTTTTTTAATAAATTAATTTTATTAATTTGTTCAGCTCTTACAATAACATCACATTCCATACCTAAAATTTCTTGTAGATGGGGGTCTTTTATTTTGTAGTTAATTTTTTTGTGAGATGAATCAAAAATATCGATAATACTTAATTCAACAATCTTTAAAACTTCATCTAGATTAAGTAATTTATTAAAAACTTTTGGAAGTGCTTCTTTTAAAACTTCTATAACCATGTTTTTATTTTGAAACAGTGTTAATGCTAAATGTCTAAAGATTTTATTACTTGTCAATTCTTTAATCTTATTTTGTGAAAATGACATTCTATTAGAGTCTAAAAGCTCATTTTTAGTGTCTTCAATAAATGCCGCTGTAAAATTAGTATATTTTTTAGTTATTAACATTTTAATCTCTTTTAAAATATGACTTTTGGGTATGTTATAATAATCACATAGCTTGTATACAGGTTGTAATAATCTTGTATTATGATAGACCATGACAAGAAAGTTAAAGGCTCTACATTCTAAATAATCTAAAAAATCTAAACTGTTTGTTTCAATTATAATTTCTTCATATTCACATATATAAAAAGTTTTATTGTTAATGGTATACTCATTATTACATTCTGGAATAACCCTATACTTTGTTTTTAAATTATATTCCTCAATATAGTTTTGTGACTCCATCTCTGTACCTTTTAACAGAATAGTTTGTAAAGATGCAAATTCAGTAATATTTTTATCAATTAAGGTAAAAAAGCTATTAATATGTGTCTGCTTATTTTCTAAAGGTAGGCCAAGCATAATATCTGCACCCGTTGCAAGGCCCTTATCTGAGTATTGGGTCATAATTTTATAGTAGGTGTCTAATTTAATATTTTTTCGTTTAATAGCTTTTAGTGTATTTTCATCAACAGATTGAACGGCAGCCCTCATAAGAATGCTATTTGGCCTAAGAAGATTAATATTAGATACAATCAGTTCACTTTTGTTTTTTCCTGTGGAGCACCAGATCTCTTCTGGAAAGTTATACTTATCTTGCATTTGTCGAATAAATAAAATAAATTCTGTATCTCTTTCATACATTGCAAAATTTGGATCAGCAATTTCTAAAATGCTTATATTGAGTTTATCTTTATATATTTTTTTTGCGATGTATTCTATTTCTGATTTAATATAGTCCATTGAGTAGTTTCGGACCTTTGAGAAATATTTATTTCCCTGTTGACAATAAGTACACGAGAAAGGGCATCCTCTATTTGTTTCAATAAGGGGAATAGAACCATCTATAAAAAATTTATCCATACTTCCTGTATTATAGGGAGATGCTAAAATATCAAGCTTATCATTGCCTTTTGCCCCTAGCCGAGCATCATCTCCCTCTTGAATCACTATATCTGAATTTATAGAGGCATACGAGTACCCTTGTGTCAATTGTTTTATTTTATTGATATTGTCTATAGTATAAAAGTTTTCTACAATATTAGTAACAACTTTTTCTCCATCCCCTCTCACAATAATATCAATAAATGGTTTTTCCTTTAAAAATGTACTATTTTTTTTATCTTCTATACTTATATTGGGTCCACCGATGACAATAAGACTATTATAACGCTCTTTAATGGCTTCTGCAAATTTTAAAGACAAATTTTCATTCCACATATAAATGCTTATAAAAATAATATCTGGTTGTTCCTGATGTAAATCCTTTTCAAGCTCAATAGGGTCTTTATATAATTTAATTTTTAAGTTATCAATAGATGTATGTCTTTTTAAAAACTCTGATAATATACCTATTGCTAATGGATGATGTCTATTTTGGTAGGCATTCTGGTTTTTATGGCTTAACTGTAAAAAATAAACTATTTTTGAATAATTCATATTAATCCTTTTGAAAGATAATTCTCATATGGTTGCTCATTTTGGATGAGTCTATAAGTGCTTGAAGGTATGGAATAATTTCCTTTAATTTTTCATTATAATTAATATTATCTTCATATTCTTTCATTGATAAATAATCGACCATATCAAGACCATAATAATCTATACTGATTATTTTAAAACTAGAAATTTTGGCTAAATATTCTAAAGAGTTAAGAGTATAAAAACATAAATGTTCATAAGGTAAGAGTAGGTTTTGTTTTTCTTTTTGAAAATAAAAGGCAAAGGAATTGATATTTGGTGTATACATTACTATATAACCATTTGAAGTCAATTTAGTATTTAAGGTTTTAAAAAATTTCAATGGATTTGATAAATGTTCTAAAACATCAAACATTGTAATTATTTTAAAATAGTTATTTTCTAATTCACTTATATCTTTCTTTTCTACATCAAGATTTTGAGATTTACAAATATCAACTAAATATTCAGTTAACTCGATTCCCTTAGCTTTAATATATGCATCTTTTAAATGACTTAAAAAATATCCTGGACCGCATCCTAAATCTAATAAAATATCATTTTTAATATCAAAATCACATTTATTTAAAATATAATTTAATCTTTCTTTTCCAAAAGTTTTTTTTCTATATTCATAAGTTTCAAGTACTTCTTTTTTTATCATTTCCTCATATTGATTATTATCATAGACAATTTCATTATATTTATCATTTATTTCTATATTTGCAAATATTAAAGAACATTTATTACATTCAAATAATTTGTAGCCATTATAATTTAAAAACTTTTTATTGTCTTTTTTATTTCCACATAGAAAACAACAATTATCTTTGTCTTTTTTATTAAGTATACTTCTTCTTTTCCAAAATTTATTTCTTTCATCAATTACAAAATTTTTATAAAAATCTTTACTTCTTAATTTTGAAGGGTTAATATTAAAAACTTTTATTTTTGAAAATATATCTATCATATAATCTCATCTTCACTAATATGTGTATCGCATAAAATATCTTTTGAAGCAACTTTACCTAATATATCATTATAAAACTCAGCTTTAATTTTTCCAGTGCCTGGTCTTTTTACCCATAAATTTTCTTTTGTAAATATTTCTCCTTTTTTTATGTCTTTAATAGTGACAACAGTGGCAAAAGCAAAATCTATAGTGACTTGTTCTTCTTTTGCAGCTTCTTTTTTCCCACCTCTCATTTTTGCAATTTCTGCACTTCCTTCAATAAGTTCTTTTATCGAATCTGGATCCATAGAGTTTATAATATCAGGACCTGGTCTATCTAATTTATCTGTAAAATGTCTTTCTAAAATAGAAGCTCCTAATGCAGTTGCAGCAAAACAGGCTAAATTTGAAGTGGTATGGTCAGATAATCCTATTATTGCATTTGGAAAATAGTTTTGTAATTCTTGCATAGCTCCCAATCTAACTAAATTAGATGGAGTTGGGTATAAATTTGTAGTATGTAACAGAGCATAGTTGATATTATATTTTTCTAAAATAGTAACTGTCTTTTGAATAGATTCAATATTATTCATTCCTGTACTTATAATCATTGGTTTACCAAATTTTGCAATATGCTCAATTAAAGGATAATTATTGCATTCTCCTGAACCTATTTTATATGCGCAGACATTCATTTTTTCTAATCTATTTGCCGCTGCTCTTGAAAAAGGTGTACTTATAAATATCATCCCTTTTGATTCAACATAGTTTTTAAGTTTTATTTCTTCTTCTTCATTTAATGCGCATCTTTCCATTATTTCATATATCGAAATATCTGCATTTCCTGGAATAACTTTTTTTGCTTCTTGACTCATTTCATCCTCAACAATATGAGTTTGATGTTTTATAACTTCTGCCCCTGCTCTAAATGCTGCATCAACCATTTCAAAAGCAGTTTGTAAATTTCCTTCATGATTGATTCCAATTTCTGCAATCACAAGAGGAGGAAAATCTAAGCCAATTTTTCTATTTTTGATTGTAATGTATTTATTGATCATCTGATTTCTTTTATTATATTTTTTATTGCTTCTTCTCCATTAGCTTTAAATAAGTAAGTTTTAGAATTAAATAAAGCTTTTTTTATATTATTATAATGTATTTTATCATCAATTAATTTTTGTATAATTTCAACAGAACTTTTAATAGTTTTAGGCATTGGAATATTTGGATTTTTTTTCTTTAATCTTTCAAACATTTTTAATTTAGGCAAATTTATATATATGGGGATTATATTCATTTCCAAAGCTTCAACTAAAGAAGCTGATGATATGCTTATTGCAAGGTCACTTTGTTCTAATACTTCTGTTATGGAATGAGTTTGTTTATTCATAAACACAATGTTTTTTTCAATATTTAATATGTTAATATATTTTTCAGGAATAGGATTTGAGGGATGTTCTCTTACTATTATTTTTAAAGTATTGTTATTTTTTGCTATTTGAATAATAAGATTAATAAATTTATCATAGTATTCTTTTGTAATATAATATTTACAAGCTTGAACAAAGAATGAAACAACTTTGACTTCTTTATTTGTGTTTAAAAAAGTAGATATTATATGATTACCTACAGCAATAAATTTTGTATCATTACTGTAAGGCTTAAATCCTTCAGAAAAATATTCACCCCAAGTTAGTACTTTAGTATAGTTAAAATTTCTAAATGTAGTTGGATAAAAAGGAGCATATCCATGTTGCAGACAAATAGTTTTTATCTTGATAAGTTTTCCAATTTCAGATAATATTTGATCTGAAATATGACAACCTTCAAAATTTAATATAATTGATGGCATAATATTATATACGTTATTTAAAAGTGATTGTAAAAGAACAGAAGAAACTAAGCCTTTCAAATGCATTGGAAAAATTGATTCATCATAATAGGCTTCGAATAAAGTATACCTATAACCTTTTTCTTCTATATATTTTATTAATTCATTATTTTTATCAAAACATAAGAGATGAAAATCTATTTTTATTCTATTGATAAATGTTTCTGCATATTTTAAAAACTTTAAAGAAACTATAGATATAAGAATCTTAGGTTTTTTATATTTGTATTTTAATATTTTTGTATTAAGAAAATTATCTTTATTGATTTGTTTAATTTCTTGTAGTTGAATATCCTCACCAATCATTAATTTTAATATATCGCTTTTATATTTCTTTATAGAATAATCAACTTGTTTATTAATATATAATTTATAAAAGTAATCTATTTTTGTAACAAAATTAAAGTACATTTCTCTTTCAATTGCATATCTCAAATTAATATTGTTAACATACCAGACATATGGATACTTTTTTTCATAAATATTCATATGTTTCGTAATTGCTGAAACTAAATCATTATTATAATTTTCGAATTGATCATAGTTCATTATTAGTCTCTATTAAATTTATTTTTTTACATTTTAAATTGATAATATATTCTTTATAGGTAGTATATTTTAATGCGAGTTTAATAGTATCTATTGAGTGAAATTGAAATGCATTGGTAGACATCTCAACTAAATCAATATTTAGTATTTTGAATATTTTATTATAAACTAATTTATGATAACTATTACTGTAGTTTTTTATTTCATCAGTAGAAAAATCAAATTTTTCTGGATCTGTATATACCTTATCATTTTTTATTTTAAAATCATTATCTAATTCAAGTAAAGTTTTATTTCGAAAATTTAATTTTAAATGAGTATTTAAATATAATATTTTATTACAGTATTTTCCAATAGTAAATATTATACTTCTATCTTCTTTACAATTAAAATCAAAAATAAAAATTTCACTGTTTTCAACTATATCATAAATATTTTTAGGGATTAAGGTTTCGATATTATTATCCTTGAAGGTTTTATCAATAAGTACTTTTTCTTCTTTAGAAAAATAAAATCCTTTAAATATAGCTTCAGGAAATAATTGTATTAATTCTTTTATATATTGTACAAAGTTTGCATCTATTAAATTTTCATATGTTAATAAAAAGCTTATAGAATTTTTAAGATATGTATTTTTAAGTCTATCTTTATTAATAGGTTGTTTTAAACTATGATTAAAAATAATACGGTTGTATTGATTATATCCAATTAAAAAATCAAATAATATACTATTATTAAATATTAAATTGCAAGTATCAAATAAAATAATATTATTATGATATGTTAATATATCATTTATTTCATCATATAGATGTAATTTAAATAAATTAGATTTTGTTTCATTTAAAATTTGCCATATCTTATGATAATTGCTAGTTTTAGTTTTTTTGTAGTTTATATAAGAGTAAATATATGTAGATATATTTTCAACAATATCATAAATATTTGTAGGAATTATAAAATCAATTTGGTGAATATATTCTTCAAAAATTGTTGAAGTTAATTCTTTTTGTTCTTCATTAAAGTAAAATGCTTTATATCTTATGCTATAATTTTTTTCAAAAAGAATAAACATAAATTTTATAAATTCTATATCTTCTAAATTATCTTCTGTTGCCAAGAATCCTATATCATCTTTTGGAGTTGTATTTTGTAACCTTTTTTCATCTAACTTGCTATTAAGTTGTTTTACAAAGATAGTTTCATCATAGTTTTCAAATAAACTTTCCAAATAATTATCTGAGAACATATCTTTAATGATATATTCTTCTTTTAAAATTATTGGATATACATGTACAGTATCATTAATTAATGAATAAATCTTATTGTGTAAAAAACTTTGATTAGGAATCTTAGCTTGCACCCAAACTTCAGTATTTTCTGCAATTTCATAAATATTTTTAGGACAAATAAATTTAAATCTATTTATTACAGCTCCAAAGATAGTTATGTACTCTTTTATAATTTCTTCATCAAAATAAAAAGCAGAAAATTTTACATTTGGAAATTTATTACAAATCTCTACGAGTTTATTTACAAACTCCTGTTGAAGATTCTCTTTTATTGCAAAGAACCCTATGTGTTCTTTTAGGTACTTTTCATTGACTAAATCTTTATCAATATCATCTTTTAGACTATTTGCAAATTCAAAATAGCTGGTATTTGAAAGGATAAAGTTTTCTTTTAAATTATTAGCAAAGGTGAACTTTTTTGGTACAATTAATTCAGTTTCTAGTTCTTTTAATGCTTTTTCACTCTTATCAAACATTACACTATAGATATTTTCATAGTTATTTAAAATAATGTCATCTATTTTTCTTATATTTATTGTATTATCGTATGTTTCAAGCCATATCTCTACACTTGAAGTTATATTTGAAATATTATTTGGAATTGAAAGTTCGATTTTATTTAACTCTTGTTTAAATACAAATTGTGCTTGAATTTTTTGAAACTCAAAAAAGTAGAAAAGTTTTAGCTCTACTTCTGGAAATCTTTTTAACACTTCTTTCACATAATTTATAAAATCTTTATTTGTAAGGTTATCTTCTATTGCAAAAAAGCCAATTGAATTTGGCTTGAAATCATATTGATAACCTCTTTGTGAGGTTTCAACTAATTCTTTAAAAAATGGTTCAGAGTAGATACTATTTTTTACAGAGTACTCTTTTAAATATTTGTTTAATTTTTTTAATAAAAGACTATTTTCATCATTTGAATATGATATACAAATCACATAAGCATCAATTATTTTGTTTAGTTGTGTAAGTAGATTTTTATTTATCTCATAAATATACTTTTTTTTATCTTTATCATCATCTAAATCCAATAAATAAAATATGTGATGAAGGTTATGTGAAGAATAATTTATTAGTATTGATTGTAGATCTTCACAGTGATGTTTTTCAAATAAAATACTTTGAATAACATTGATTAGTTGATTATTGTACTCTTCTATATCTTTATATTTTTTTATTTTTTGAAATTGTTCAAGCTGTTTTTTTATTTTTTTTACACTACTTAATTTTAAATTTATTCTTTCATAATCTTTTTCATTATATCCAGCTTCACTGATATTTTCTAATGAGCTATAAAGTTCTTCTTTTAATACACTTTGATCTTTCTCAATAAAATTTGATAAATCAATATCTTCTATTTTTAAAGGAATCGCACCTACTAAATATGCACCATTAGATAAGTTATATATTTCTTGTGTAGTGTCTTTAAACATTTCTGTAAATTGGGCAAATGTATCAATATTTGTTTTAAATACAGGCACAGATTTTACTTCTGGAAGAAAATTACCTTTTACAATAATAGTATTTTTTCTAAAAGAGTAGTTTTTATCTGAGGATTCTTCTAAATCTTTTAATTTGTTAAAGGCTCCAGAACCTGAGTGACCTTCAATATGGGTACTCCCTGATTCCACATCCATAGCTAAATCTAGACCTAATAGATAAACTCTTTTAGCACTAAATAAAAGCAATAAAGCATAGGTGAGTTCACCAATACTTGGGCTTGTGAGTAAACCAAAATTTTCTTTTACTTCAAACATTGCTTGGAAAATAAAAATATTTTCTTTCGGAAAACTATTCATTAGTTTTGCATTTACATGCGAAGCAAATATGAAAATGGAATCTTTAAAATAGGTTATATCATTTAGTTTATCTAAGGTATTAAGTACTTGTGTATCTTGTTCATCATACTGTGTTACGATATCTGGTTTTATACCATTTCTTTCTAGAATTGGTAGGGTTGCATATATCGCAATTATTGTAAATTTGTCTTGGTTTTCTTTTACAAAGTTAATATTATATTGTAGAGAGGGACCAGCTGCAAGAAAAAGAACAGGTTTTTCAAAAGGTTTGAGGTTTTGTTTATATTTTATATTTAATAATTTAAAATTTTGGCTAATGTATGAGTTTGTTCTACTTAAACTTAAAAATGTTCTATCATAAGAATATAATAAATGACCTTGAGATACTAAGTAATTTTGGATTACCTTCATATACATATCTGACCCAGAAGATATATTTACAAATTTAAAATAATGATTATAAATAAAAAGTTCACCATAAAAACTATCAAATACTTTTTTAAATTCATACTCATTTTGGGCAACTGAAAAAAAGAGTTTTGTTTTTGTAGCTAGATTTGCATAGTTTGTTACAAATAAAGATAGTCTAAAAAACTCCAAATTTGGTTCAATTATTAAATATACTTTTGAATTGAGTTTTTCATGTATCAAAGGAATATGGATTCCTAATAAAACACCAAAAATTATAAATTTATGAAACTCTTTTACATTTTGTGGATTTGATAAGTTTTTATTTACTAAATTAATTATGGGAGCATTCCCGATTGTATATGGAGCTAAGATATCTTGATTAAGGGCATTTTTTGCTATTTTATCGTTAACTGAAAATTCATAATAAGTTTTAAAACTATTGACTGTAGCATCATAACTTATGTCATTAGCTATCTTTTGAGATATTTCATTTGAATTTTGTATATATAAGAATTCTTTAGTTTTAGGATTTACAATATCAAAGTGGGTATTTAAGTATTGAAGTTCAAACTGAGGATTTACTTCTCCTAATTCAATTGCTGTTGCATAAAGTTCTAAAGTTTTATATAAATCAGGATAATTTTCTTCAAAAAACTTTAAATTTTCATTATAAGTTTGTAATGCTAATTGTTGAACTTGATCCAATGACATTTTATACCTTATATAAATCTTTTTACTTAAGTAAAAAAGTATTATTTTAATAAATATTTTATCATAATAGCTCTAAAGATAGCTGAATTTAGAAAGATTTTTTTAATATTTAAATAAAAAAAGTAGTACCCAAAGGGCACTACTTTTAAGAAGATTAAGATTAATTATTATTGTAATAATCTTAATACATTTTGTTGGATAGAATTTGCTTGACTCATAGCATACGATCCAGCTTGAGATATGATATTTTGTTTGTTGAAGTTTGCAGATTCTTGTGCATAATCAACATCCCTAATAACAGATTCTGCTGCTTTTACATTTGTTTGTTGAGTCATTAAGTTTCTAACCCCTGATTCAACTTGATTTTGAGTAGAACCTAAATTAGCTCTAAATGTATTAAGCTGAGTAATAGCAGCATCAACTACTCCTTGGAATTTATCAGCTTGTTCTTTTGTTAATTGACCAGTCTGTAAAGATTTAAGTCCAGAAAGAGTTGCTCCACCAGTAATTTTACCACCACTTGCAGCAGTTGTAACAGTAATTTCTTGTGCATTTGCACTATTTAAATTTGTAATATTTAAATTTTGCGCATTTGCACTAACAGTTAAACTTCCTGAACTAGAAGTTTGTTCAATTGTCATTGAACCAATACTGTATGTATTAAGTGTTGCTGGTGCAGCACCACTTGTAGTTGTTGCAGAAGTATTTACTGTATCAATAGTTCCACCACCAAATGAAATAGTTACACCAGATGCAACTGTATATGATGCAGCTTCAGTTACTACTCCATTAACGACAGTTGCAGGAACTTTTGTAATACCTGAACCACTTGAAGCACCACTTACAGTGAATGTACCAATAACATTTCCATTTATATCTTTAACTTCAACTGCTTTTCCACCAGAAGCAGCAGCTAATTTTTCTAAAATTAAATTAGTATTAGCATCAACATCTTTAATTGTAGATGCTCCATTAAATGTAAGGTCTCCTGTTACCCCAGAAACATTTACTTTTAGAGCAGTTCCACTAGCAAGTCCATCTACTGTAATTGCATTTGTACCATCTCCTGAAATAACCATTGAAGTATTCTGAGAAATAATATTATTTCTTGTACTTAACCCAGATGTTTGTTCTAGTTCTTCAGTTCCACCACCAAGTCCCAATGTATTTGATTGAATTGATTGAGTTTGAATGATATCATCTTTATTCTCACCAATTTGGAAATTTAATTGACTTGAACCAATTGTATCGCTATATCCGTTTTGTAATAAAGTAGTACCATTATAATTAGTTTGTTTTGCAATATTATCTAATTGTTGAAGTAATTTATTAATATCTTTTCTAATAGCTTCTCTACCATCATCAGAAGTAGTATCAGTATTAGCTTGAATTAATTTAGCTTTAACAGTATCTAAAATATTTGATTGTTCAGACATAGATTTATCAGCAATTTGGATTAATGAAACAGCTGAATTACCATTGTCAATACCTTGACCAATAGATCTAGCTTGAGTTCTTAGTTTATCAGCAATTGCTAAACCAGATGCATCATCAGATGCTTTATTGATTTTTAATCCAGTAGAAAGTTTTTCTAATGAACTAGTAATTTTGTTTCTTGTATTTGTTGCTGCTTCTTGTGCATTTAATGAAGCAACGTTAGTATTAATTCTCATAATAAATCCTTTAATTATGACACATTGTGATAAATCACACCGAATACATTCTCAGGTGAATGAGCATAGAGTAAAATAACTCTTTGGAATCAATTAATCCCTACTTTGTAAAAAGAATTATTACATACCAATTCTTAAAAATAGATTAAATATAATTTGACAATAAAAAAAGAGAGCTTTTAAACTCTCTTTAAATTTGTAAATTAAAATTAGTTTTATTGAAGTAATCTAAGTACATTTTGTGCCACAGAATTTGCTTGAGACATGGCATAATTTCCAGCTTGAGCTATGATGTTTTGTTTGTTGAAATTTGCAGATTCTTGTGCATAATCAACATCTCGAATGACTGATTCAGCTGCTGTTACATTTGTTTTTTGTGTCATCAAGTTTCTAACCGCTGATTCAACCTGATTTTGGGTAGAACCCAAATCAGAACGATATGTATTCATCTGACTTAAAGCAGCATCAACTATTCCTTGGTATTTAACAGCTTGATTTTGTGTTAATTGACCAGCTTGTAAAGCTTTTAATCCAGCTAATGTACCACCACCTGTTATACTACCAGTTGCTGTTGTTACTTTTAACTCTTGTCCATTAGCACTATTAAGATTTTGGATATTAAGATTTTGAGCATTTGCATCAAAAGTAATACTTCCTGATGCTGAAGTTTGAGTAATCGTCATTGCTCCTATTGTAAAAGTATTTAAAGGTTTACCTGCAATTTCAACTGTATTTATTGTTTTACCACCCATTCCTATTGTTGTTCCAGATGCAAGAGAAAAAGTCACTGTTGGTTCTGCACCATTTAAACCAGGAGTAGAGTGCATAACAAGTCCACTAGCAATTGATGTACCAGCAGGTGTTTCTAATGTAAAAGTTCCTATTACTCTGTTGTTTACATCTTTTACTTCAACTGTGGCAGGGCTTCCATTTACACCACTTGTTGCATTTGCTAAAGCTTCTAATACCAATTGAGTAGTTGAATCTACTTTACTAATTTCTGTAGGTCCATTTGCAGTTATATCTCCAGGTATTCCTGTAATATTTACTTTTATAGCCGTTCCTGTTGCATAACCATCTAATGTAATAGGATTTGTTCCATCTCCACTTATAACAGTTGATAGGCCTTGAGAAATTACATTATTTCTTGTACTTGATCCAGAAACTTGGTCAAGTGCTTCTTTTCCTCCACCTAATCCAACTGTATTTGATTGGATGAAAGAACTTTGCATAATATCGTCTTTGTTTCCACCAATTTGAAATTTCAATTCAATTGAGCTTGACATGCTATCATAACTATCTTGTAATAGAGTAATACCATTGTAACTTGTCTGTTGAGCGATATTATCTAATTGCTCAAGTAATTTAACAATATCTTTTCTAATAGCTTCTCTACCATCAGGAGAAGTGGTATCAGTATTAGCTTGAATTAATTTAGCTTTAACAGTATCCAAGATATTTGATTGTTCAGACATAGATTTATCAGCGATTTGGATTAAAGCAACAGCTGAATTTCCATTATCTATACCTTGACTAATTGATGAAGCTTGAGTTCTTAGTTTATCAGCAATTGCTAAACCAGAAGCATCATCACTAGCTTTGTTAACTTTTAGTCCAGTAGAAAGTCTTTCTAATGAAGTAGAAATTTTCTTATTAGTATTTGCTGCCGCTTCTTGTGCATTAAGCGAAGCTATGTTTGTATTTATTCTCATGTTATTTACCTTGTTAGAGCTTTTATACTAAATTTTAACAAGATTTTTTGAGAATTACTCCTGTTTCGATGTGCCCAGAATAGGAAAATTGGTCAAATAAAGCAAAATTTAAGATTTGGTGAGATTTTACTAATTCTTTTAAATCTCTATGCAAAGTTTCTGGATTACAAGATATATATATTATTTGTTCATAATCTTTAACTAACTCTCTTGTTGTATCATCAAGTCCCGAACGTGGTGGATCTACAAATATAGTTGAAAAGTTATAATTACTTAAGTTTATATCTTTTAATCTTCTAAATTCCCTTACACTATTTAAAGCTTCCACAAACTCTTCGGCACTCATTCTTATAAAGTCAATATTTGTTATGTCATTTAATTCACAATTTAAAAGTGCAGAGTTAATTGAAGTTTTTGAAATCTCTGTTGCTAAGACATTGTTGAACTTAGTAGATAAAGGAATAGTAAAATTTCCACCCCCACAATAAAGTTCACACAAATCATCTTTTGTTTCAATATTATTTAAAACCCACTCTATCATTTTGATATTTACTTTTGTATTTGGTTGGGTAAATCCACCCTCTTTATAATGGAATTTAAAAACATTATCATTTATATTTAACTCTTCTTTAATGAAATCCTCTTTTAAAACTATCTTTTGTTTACGACTTCTTCCTATGATTTTGATATTTAGTCTTTCTTGAACTTCTCTTGCAACTTTTTCCCAAGCAGTATCTAATTTTTTGTGATAGATTAAAGTAACAAGCATATCATTTGTAGTTGAACCTAAAAATTCTACTGAATAGATTTTATAGTTTAATATTTCATTTTGTGAAATTTCATCTAATAGTTTTGGCATGAGTTCGTCTATTTGTTTTGAGACAATTGAACACTTGTCTACTTCTAAAATATTTTTATCAAAGCTTGTCATTCCATAAGATAGTGTTGGATTTTTTTCATCATCATAATTTTTCCAAAATCTAAATTCTGCTCTATTTCTAAAGTGTTCTTCCTCACTTCTTATTATTTCAAAGTCCATTGTAGTGATATCTTGAAATCTCTGTTTTTCTCTAGATAGCTTATAATTCAATTGTTCTTCATAATTCATATGGTACAAAGTACAACTACCACATTTTCCAAAATAATCACATGTCATCAAAATCCCTTAAAATCTTTTATTATAATATTATTATTTTATGATAAAATGAATTTAATACTTATAAAATTAAAAAGAATAATATGAAAACAAATTGGCAAGATCAACTAAAAGAACTTTTAAATTGTGATATAAAATCCCTTTATCCCCTTGCAAGAACTATGAAAAGAGAATTACACTTTTTTGTGGGACCCACAAATTCTGGTAAAACATACAAAGCAATGACTGAGCTTAAAAAAGCAGATTGTGGACTTTATTTAGCACCCTTACGGCTACTAGCTTTAGAAGGGTATGAAGATTTGACTAAAGAGGGAATACCAGCTTCACTAATCACAGGGGAAGAGCAAAATCTAAATGAAGATGCAGCACATGTTTGTTCAACTATTGAAATGATTGATTTCAATATGGATGTTGATGTTGCTATTATTGATGAAGTTCAAATGCTCGATGATGAGGATAGAGGTTGGGCTTGGGTAAATGCAATTATTGGTTGCCCTGCTAAAAAGATAATTATGACAGGAAGTGTAAATGCCCTAGAAGCAGTTAAGAAAATAGCTGCATATCTAGAAGAAGATTTGATAATAGAAAAATTTAAAAGAAAAAATGAATTACAACTTTTAGATAAACATACAGCTTTGGGAAATTTAGAAAGTGGAACAGCACTGATTGCTTTTTCAAGAAGTGATGTTTTAAAATTAAAACAAAAACTTCAAAAAAAACATAAAATCTCAATCATCTATGGAAACTTATCTCCTGAAGTAAGACGGGATGAAGCTAGAAGATTTAGGGAAAAAGAGACAGATATCCTAATAGCAACTGATGCTATTGCAATGGGATTGAATCTTCCTATTAAAACAATACTTTTCACAACTCATATGAAATTTGATGGTATTTCAAGACGTGGAATAAGTGTAAATGAAATAGTTCAAATAGCAGGAAGAGCAGGGCGATATGGGCATCATGAAAAAGGCTTTATTGGAGCTACTACAAAAGATAGTTTAAAATATATAAAAGAAGAGTATTCTAAACCAATTAAGACCATTAAGCCACCATTTAAAGTAAAAATAAACAATGAACAGCTTACAAATTTAGCGATGCATCTAAAAACAACATCTTTAACCAAAGTATTAAAGTTTTTTTCTACAAATATGGTGTTTGAAGGACCTTTTGTTGCAGCAAAAATTGGCTCAATGCTTAGTGCTTCAACTATTGTAGATCAAAAATTCAATTTAAAGCTAGAAGATAAATATATGCTATCCCAAGCACCTATTTCTTTAAAATCGAAGATTATTTTACAAGCATATGATATTTATATTTCGGCTGTTTTAAAAAATAGAGTAATACGATATAAACCTTCAATTACTCTACCAAAAGTTGCAAGAACGCAAAAGGATTTGTTATTAGTAGAAGATGAGATTAAAAAAATATCTCTTTATTTATGGTTATCTTATAAATTACCAGAACAGTTTCCAGATAGTATAAAAGCTACTATTGCTAGAACTTCTTTTAACCAATTTATGGAAAACTCTTTAAAAAAAGATATAAAGTTAGCACCATTAGAGAATAAAAGACCCTTTCCTCCAAGAGAGAAAAGAGAGTTTAAACCAAGGAGAAGATTTTAATCTTCCCTTAGATATAATTGCGAACATTGGAAGTATTACAGAGGAGAATTGATGCTTAATCTATTTCGTTCAGATGATAGTACAACTTTACAAAAAGAGTTGCTAAAAGACTATGTAAATGAAGAAAAAATACAAAAACTTATTGATAGTGGAATAGATATTAATGCTACTGATGAAAAAGGTAGAACTCTTCTTTTTGAACTTGTACAAAAACGCCGAATAGAAGGTATGAAAATCCTAATTGAAAATGGTGTAAATATTGATCACGAAGATAAATTAGGGAAAACAGTATTATCAATTGCCGCTTCTTCAGCTGATGGTATGATGATAAGATTTTTACTTGATAAAAAAGCCTCTTTAAATTATATAAACTCTTCAGGAAGAATACTTATTCAAGATATTGCCCTAGAAGGGAATTTAAAAGTATTTCAACTTTTGCTTGCCCATGGTGCTGATTTAACTTTTAAAGATAGTTATGGAAGAACAGTACTTTTTGATGCAGTAGAAGGTGGTAATATTAGAATTGTAAGAGAGATTTTAAATAATATAGATGATATAAATATCTCTGATAATGAAGGAGAAAGTGTTTTATTTTTGGCTAGTTTGAAAGATGACCAAACAATTATGAAATATTTAATAGAATTTGGTTTAGATATAAATCATTTAGACAAAAATAAAAGAAATGTACTTTTCAAAATAGCTTTAAAAGGTGCTAAACATCTTGATACCATTGATGCTTTATTACAAAGAGATATAAATATAAATCAAAAAGATATTGAAGGTAAAACTGTTTTAGATGAAATATTAAAAATATTTAATATTGTAAGAGAAAATAATTTAGATAAATATAGGCAAACTGATTATAAATATGTAAAAAAAGAGAATGATTACCAAAAACTTTTAACAATATTAATTGAAAATGGTTTAGATATTGATAGAAAAGATGAAGAAGGGAAAAGTATTCTTTTTTATGCAGTAGAGAATAAAGATTTTGAATTAATTGAGTTCTTTTTAGATGCAGGGGCAGATATTAGTACACAAGATAGGGATGGTAAAACAGTTCTTTTTCAAGAGTGTTTAAAAGGATATTCAAATTATGAAATGATTGATTATCTTTTTGATAAAGGTATAGATGTAGACCATCAAGACTTTGATGAAAGAACTATTGTTGATGATTTAGCTGAGATGATTTTAATTCAAGAGAATGGCAAAAGAGCCCATTCAAGAAGATTTTTGGATATTGTTGAAAATGGGGATTATTTTAAACTTTTAAAAAGAATAATAATAAAAAGACCAAAATTAAATCAAGCAAGAAGTGATGGAAAAACTATTCTTTTTGATGTAATAAATTATAATAATATTGAGTTAATAAAAGTTCTTTTAAATAATGGTGCAGATATTAATAAAGTTGATAATGAAGGAAATACTGCTTTATCATGTATGATAGATACTGGATTAAAAGCAAAAACAAAAAATGAGAGAAAACAGTTTTTAGAGAGAATTGTTTTTATGCTTAAATTTAGAGTTGATGTAAATAGTGTAGATAGAGATGGAAGAACAATTTTTCACAAAGCAGTTATTGCAGATGATTATGAACTTGTTGAAAAACTTTTATCTAAAAAAACAGATTTAAATATCAAAGATAAACAAGGACGAACTGTTTTACATCATACTCAATGGAAAGGTAATTATAAAATTGCAAGGCTTTTAATATCAGCAGGTGCAGATATGAATGAGCCTGATCTTGCAGGATTTACGATTTTAAATTATGCTGCGATTTTAGGACATGCAAAACTTGTGATGGTACTTATTGCCTCTGGAGTTTTGATGTATAATAGAGCTAAAAAGAGTAAAGCAGTAGCTAGTTTTTTCAAAGAGAAAGAGGCTAATTTAGATAAATTAGTGGAGAATAATATTACTGATGAGAAGATGAGAAATTCACTTCAACAAGTTGCAGATAATTTAAGAAAAGAAATAGCAGAAGCGTTAAAGTAAGGGTGTAAATGTTTAATAAATCAATTATTATTCTAGCAGCTGGAGCTGGAACTAGAATGAAATCAGAAACTCCAAAGGTATTACATAAAATTTCTGGTAAACCTATGTTGTACTATAGTATTAAAGAAGCTTTAGAATTAAGTGATGATATTACAGTTGTTTTATATCACAAAGCTGATTTAGTAAAACAGACTATACAAGAGTATTTTAATGATAAAGTTAATTTTGTGATACAAGACCATATTAACTTCCCAGGAACTGGAGGTGCAGTTATGGGGATAAAACCAAAGTATGAAAAAACTTTGGTTTTAAATGCTGATATGCCACTAATTCAAGCAAATGAACTTAAAAAACTTGATATAGATGCGACTATTGTAATGTCAGTGTTAGAGTTGAAAAACGCAGATGGATATGGAAGAGTAGTTATAGAAAATGGTGAAGTAAAAAAAATAGTTGAACAAAAAGATGCAAGTCCTGAAGAGCTTAAAATCACAAGTGCAAATGCAGGGATTTATCAGTTTTGTACAGAGTTTTTATTGAACTCTTTGCCTCTTTTATCAAATGATAATGCCCAAGAAGAGTACTATATTACAGATTTAGTTGAAATAGCTATTAATAATGGAAAAACATTAAAACCACTAATTGTAAATGAAGAAAATTTCAAAGGTGTTAATTCTAAATATGAGTTAGCTTTTGCTGAGGTTATTCACCAAAATAGAATAAAAGAATCTTTTATGAAAGCTGGGGTTATTATGAGATTGCCTGAGACTATTTATATAGAGTCTGATGTTGAAATTATTGGTGAGAGTATTATAGAAAATGGAGTTACTCTTTTAGGAAAAACAAAAATAGAAAACTCTCATATAAAAACAAATACAGTAATAGAAGATGCAACTCTTATAAATAGTGATGCTGGACCAATGGCAAGAGTAAGACCAGGTTCTATTATAAAAGATACTCATATAGGAAATTTTGTAGAGACTAAAAAAGCTATTCTAAAAGGTGTAAAAGCTGGACATTTATCTTATCTTGGAGATTGTGAAATAGATGAGGGTACAAATATCGGTTGTGGAACAATCACTTGTAATTATGACGGGATAAAAAAATACCAAACAAAAATAGGAAAAAATGTTTTTGTGGGAAGTGATACACAACTAGTCGCCCCTGTAACTATTGAAGATGATGTTTTAATTGGTGCAGGAAGTACAGTTACTAAAAATGTAAAAAAAGGTGATTTAGTTCTAACAAGGGCTGCTACAAAAGTAGTAAAAGGATATTTTTATAAATTCTTTGGGAAAAAAGATGCTTAAAAACAGAAATATTTTAATAGGAGTTACAGGCTCAATTGCTATTTACAAAACTTTAGAACTTATAAGATTATATATAAAAGCTGGGGCAAATGTAAAAGTTATCATGACTTCTTCTGCTAAAAAATTTATTACTCCCTTGACTTTTGAGACTATTTCTCAATCGCAAATTTTAGATGAAGTCAGTGAGTCTTGGGATAAAGATTCACATTATAATCATATAGCAATTGGAAAGTGGGCTGATATTTTTGTAATAGCTCCTGCAAGTGCGAATACAATCAATAAATTAAGTCATGGGATAGCTGATAATATTTTGACTCAAATAGCCTTAGCATATCCAAGAGTAAAACTTCTATGTCCTGCTGCAAATACAAATATGATACAAAATCCAATTACAAGTGCAAGTATGAAGATGCTAAAACTTTGTAATTATAAAATTATAGAACCAGTTTCAAAAGAGTTAGCTTGTAGAGATATTGGAACAGGTGCTTTAAGTGAAGTTGATGATATCTATTATGCTACAGTAAGGGAACTTTTAAAAGATAAATATTGGGAAAATAGAAAAGTTGTTTTAAGTGGTGGTGGAACTGTTGAAAAGATAGATGATGTTCGATATATCTCAAACTTTTCTTCAGGTAAGATGGCATCATCTTTAGCTTTAGCTCTTTATTTAAAAGGTGCAGATGTTTGTTTGGTAAGTTCAAGGGGATATGAAGAGTTACCAAAAGGTATACATATTATAAATACTCAAAGTTCTCAAGAGATGTTTGAATATCTACAAGAGTCTATAACTGTAGCAAAAAGAGGAACTAAAAGTTCTACAACTTTAATGGATGATTCAAATCCAAGTGTGATACAAAAAAAGCCATATCTTTTTATGGTAGCAGCTATTAGTGATTATATTCCTTCATATCCTCAAAATGGAAAACTAAAAAAATCTATGCTTGGTGAAAAGTGGGATTTAGAATTAAAACAAAATATTGATATCTTATCAAGTCTGAATAGAGATGATATTTATACAATTGGGTTCAAAGCTGAGATGGATAAAAAAGTTGCATATGAAAATGCAAAAAATATGAAAGTTCAAAAAAACATTGATGCTGTTTGTCTAAATATAATTGATGAAAATAATACTTTTGGCTCAGACTCAAATAAAATAGAATTAATGGTAAGTGATAAAACAGTTAGTTTAGATGGAAATAAGTTTGATGTCTCTTTAAATATTATAAATACTCTAGCTTTGGAGTTTCATGAGTAGTTTACCACAACATGTTGCAATTATCATGGATGGTAATGGAAGATGGGCAAAAGAGCAAGGCTTAAATAGAACTGCTGGTCATGAAGAGGGTGCAAAAACTGTAAGAGAGATAACAACACACGCTAATAATTTGGGAATAAAGTATTTAACTTTATATGCTTTTTCCACTGAAAACTGGTCAAGACCAAAATTAGAAGTTGAATTTTTGATGAAACTTTTAGAGAGATATTTGAAAAATGAATTGCCAGTATATTTGGAAAATGGAGTTAAATTTAAAGCAATAGGTGATTTATCAAAGTTTTCAAACTCTTTACAAAAAGTTATAAAAGATACAGAAGAAAAAACAAAAAATGCAAAAGGCTTAACCCAAATACTTGCATTAAATTATGGTTCACGGGATGAGATTACAAGGGCTTTAAAGAAAGTAGTTGATAAAAAACTTGAAGTAAATCAAGAAAATATAGAGTCTTGTTTAGATACTGCTGGTATTCCTGATGTGGATATGCTAATTCGTACAAGTGGGGAAATAAGAATTTCAAACTATTTATTATGGCAATGTGCTTATGCAGAGATGTTTTTTACAAAAACTTATTGGCCTGAATTTTCTAAAAATGAATTTGATGATTTATTAAGTGATTTTAAAAATAGAGAGAGAAGATTTGGTTCTGTTTAGTTCTATTATCTTCATTTTTGGTGCAGTTATTGGCTCATTTTTAAATGTAGTGATTTATAGAGCTCCTAAGGGTGAATCTATTATTACTCCACGAAGTCATTGTACTAAATGCGGAAAAACAATAGCTTGGTACTATAATATTCCTATTATTTCATATCTTATTCTTGGAGGAAAGTGTAAATATTGTAATGAAAAATATTCTATAAACTATTTTTTGGTAGAGGTTTTATCTGCAATCATTGCTTTAGCGCTTTTTGTGAAGATTGGTTTTTCATTGGAATATTTTTTAATATTAGCAATGTTTTATACTTTACTTGTATTATCTTTTATTGATTTAGAGTATAAAGCTGTTCCAGATTGGATTTTATTAGTTGTAGTCATTTTAGGGTTCTCTTCTGTTTATAATAATTTTTTAGACTCTATAAAAAATAGTTTTATTTTTGTTGGAGCTTTTGTTATGTTGGACTTTTTCATAACTTTTTATATTCAAAATATTAAATCAAAGATATTAAAAGATGAGACTTTAAAAACACAAAGAGCCTTAGGAGAGGGAGATTTACCTATTATTGCTGTGATTGGAGCACTTTTAGGTTTAACTTCTGGTATGGTAGCTATATTTTTAGCAGCACTTTTTGCTATAATTCCATCAATTTATAATAATATCAAAAACAGTGAAAAGCAAACTGCCTTTATTCCATATTTGTCTTTAGGTTTTTTTGTTGAGTATATATTTCAAGTTTCAAAGGTTATTTTGTGAAGTTAAAACAATATTTATTATCACAATTTTCAAATACATTTTTCCCTATATTTTTAGTACTTTTTTTTATTACCTCAATTATTTTTTTAGTAAGAATAGCCTCTATAACATCTGTTATTACCTTAAATATATTTGAACTTGGTACTTTGTATTCATATAATTTACCTAATATTATTTTTTATACTATGCCCATATCTTTTTTTGTAGCTATGGTAATTACTTTATCTAAATTATCTAGTGAATATGAGCTGATAGTTGTGACCTCTTTTGGTTTAAATCCCTCAAATATTTTGAAAATATTTTTACCTATTACTTTTCTTATCTCTTTGTCTTTACTTATTCTTTCAATAGGATTAATTCCCAAAACAAAATATCTATCTGAAGAGATGATAAATCAAAAAACAAAAGAAGCAAATTTTAATATAAAAGCCTCAGAATTTGGACAAAAATTTGGTGATTGGCTTATCTACATAAGTAAAAAAGATGATAAACTTTATGAAGAAGTTAAACTATTTAAAACAGAGAACAAAGGTACAGATCAATTTATTATTGCTAAAAATGCAAGATTAAATAACGATTTAGGAGATTTGAGTTTTGTTTTAAAAGATGGTAAAACTTTCTATTTTGAAAAAAATAAAATCAATCAAATAGATTATAAAGTTATGCATATAAATGATACCTTAAGTGATTCAGAACTTACTCCTTTTACAAATGCATATGAGTATTGGAAACAAAGAGTTAATAGTGATGGTGATGTTGCAAAATTTTCTTTTTATGTTTTAACTTCAATTTTTCCATTTATTTCTATTTATTTGGTGGTTGCTTTTGGATATTTTAATCCAAGATATGAAAAGAATAGATCAGTTGCATATGCCGTTATTAGTGTTGTAATGTATTATTTAATTTCTGATCCCTTAACTAAATCAATTGGCCTTTTGTCAATTCCTTCAATAATTGTTTTTTGGACAATTATGTCATATTTTATTTATAAGTTAACTGTAAAAAAAGTTTATTGATGAATGTAAAAATGACAATCTCTTATGATGGATTTTCTTATCAAGGTTCACAAAGACAGACAAATAAAAAAAGTGTAGAAGATAGATTAATTGAAGTCTTTAAGATATTAAATATAGAGCCTAAAATAACTCTTAGTGGAAGAACAGATAAACAAGTTCATGCTACAGGGCAAGTCTTTAATATAGTCATTCCTTCTTATTGGTCAAATTTTTCAAAGTTAAAGCAAGTTATGAACTATAAGTTACCAAGTTCTATTAGAATAAGAAAGATTCAAAAAGTAAGTGATGAGTTTCATGCAAGATTTCATGCTAAAAAAAGAGTATATAGATATGTAATCTCTACAAAAGAAGTAAGTCCTTTTTTAACAAATTATGTTACCTTTGTAAAAGAAATAGATGAAGAGAAAATAAAAGAGGCAATAAAACTTTTTATTGGAGTCCATGATTTTGAATATTTTCATAAAAGTGGTAGTGAAAAAGATAATAAAGTAAGAGAGATCTTTGATGCAAAATTTTACAAATATAAGGATTTTTATATTTTTAGATTTGAAGCAAACTCTTATTTAAGGTCTCAAATTAGAATTATGGTTGGTTTTTTATTAAAAATCTCAGAAGGAAAACTTTCAAATAGTGATTTAAAATCTCAGCTTTTGAGGGAAAAATATGTCTATAAAACCCCAGCACTTCCCAATGGACTATACTTATCACAAGTTAAGTACTAAATATTAATTTAAATTAAATTAATTTTTATAATTTTTCTGTTTAAAGAAAAAAAGTAAAAAAATGGTATAATAAGTATAATAATTAATTATATATAAAACATAGGAGCTCTGTATGAGTACATGTACAACTAGAGTTTTACTAGTAGAAGACGAAGAAGTCGCTAGAAAAACGTTATCTTTTTATTTAAATACAATCTTCGACGAAGTAGTCGTAGCAAGTGATGGACAAGAAGGAATCAATTTTTATAAAGAAAGTTTTAATAATGATAAGTGTTTTGATTTAGTTTTAACAGATATTAAAATGCCAAATAAAGATGGTATTGAAATGATTGATGAAATTTTGGAAATTGTTCCAGATCAAAAGTTTATTATAGTTTCTGCGCACAAAAATGAAGAAGATTTATTAAAACTTATTAATTTGAAAGTTTTAGGATATTTTGTTAAACCATTAAATGTAGATGATATGATGGATATGCTTCAAAAAGCAAATGATGAGTTAATAAGTGCTAAAAAAGATGCTAAAGAGGATGATTCTCCTTTAGTTTTAAATAATACATATACATATAATAGATCAAGAAGTTTATTATACAAAGATGGATTAAGTGTAAAACTATCTAAAAAAGAGTCTCAAATTTTAGAAGTTTTAATTAAAAACTTAGGTGAAGTAGTTTCTGTAGAAAAATTTAAAGAAGATGTTTGGGGTGACTTGACAACAAATGATTCTGCATTTAGAACAGTGATGAAAAGACTAAAAGATAAAATTATTGATGATGATTTTATCATTTCTCAAAAAGGTTACGGTTATATTATAGAATTACCATATATGTAATTTATAGATATTTAACTTCTAAAAAGGTGAGAATTATTTCTCACCTTTTTTTATTTATATTAAAATCGGACAAAATTGAAAACAAAAGAACTCTCTATAATAATATACAATATTGTAATTGTATTATCAGTAATGTATGCAACTCAACCACTTCAACCCTTACTTGCAAAAGAGTTTGAAGTATCAATTGTAAAATCTTCACAATTTACAGCAGTGATTATGCTTTTTTTAGCAATTGCACCTATTATTTATGGTTATATATTAGAGCGAGTAAATGCAAAAAGAGTTTTATTGACAGCCTCACTTATTTTAGCTGTTACAAATACTTTTTTATCTTTTTCTACATCATATGAGATGTTTTTAACAATAAGAACAATAGAAGCAATAGTAATACCAGCAATTTTAACTGCAGCTATGAGTATTTTAGCAAACATAGATAAAGTAAATGTGAAACTAAATATGTCAATTTATGTGGCATCAACCGTTTTTGGTGGTTTAGTAGGAAGGGTATTTTCAGGATATATTGCCACATATTTTTCTTGGCAAATGGTTTTTTTATCTCTATCTTTCGCTTCACTTATTGGCTTATTTTTTGTCACAAGATTAAATTACGATGCCCAAGCACATTTAACAAAAGCCACAATAAAAGATATAACACATATATTAAAAGATAAAAGATTTTTTGTAATATATCTTTTGATGTTTTCTATATTTTTTGTATTTGCAGGGGTTTTAAATATTTTGCCTTTTAGACTTAAAGAGTTAGATCCAAGTACAAGTGAGAGCCAGATAGGACTTTTATATTTAGGATATGGGGTTGGAATAGTTGTCTCACTTTTCATTCATAAGATTATAAAATTCTTTGATAAAGAGATGAAAACTATACTTTTTGGAATAATAATCTTTTTAATCTCAACAGCACTATATATTGTAGAAAATCCACTTATCATATTTCTAAATGTATTTTTATTTTGTTTAGGAATGTTTACAGTTCATACGGTTAGTACTAGAATGGCAAACTCCCTAAAAGAATCACAAAAATCATTAACCTCAGGTATGTACTTAAGTTTCTATTACATAGGTGGAACAGTTGGTTCAATTATTCCTCCAATGTTCTATCAAACTTTTGGTTGGAACAACACAATATATCTTTGTATGTTTTTACTTTGTGTAATTTTTATTTTTGTATATTCAAATAGAAAAATATTTAAGGCGTATAATTGATTCTAGGAAAATGTCCTTATTGTGAAAATGGACAAATAGAAGTACGAAAAAAAGAGATAAATGGCAAGAAAGTAGAACTTTATGCCTGCTCTAATGCTAAGTGGTACAGTGAAGATGGAGAACTCTTTGAACTTACTCCTGATGCAACTTGTGATTTTAAGATTTGGCAAAATTCTTTGAGGAAGTATGGGAAGTATTTAAATCAAAGAGAAGTAAGAGCTTTATTAAATGGAGAAGATGTGGTCGTTACTTTTCATTCGAAGAAGTATAAAGATAAGGTTACTTATCAGAAGTATATAACGCTAAGTCAAGAGTACGGAGTATCTGTCATCTGGGACATCGACATAGAATAAAAAAGCCATCTTTTTGCAAATCTCTGCGTTGAATATCAAAATTAATTCAATCACTTACCTTCTGTAAGCTCAATCATCAATTTTAATCTTCGCCTTGACCTTTACAAAAATATGGCTTTTTTGTATTTTTGATAAAGTGTCGAAATTCTAATTTTTAAATAACATTCATGTAACATATCTATAAATATTTTATTTAAAGAGTTATTATGGAATTAGTTTATTTGTGGGTTGAGGACTATAAGAATATAAAGAAACAGGGATTTAATTTTTCTCCGAATTTTGAGTGTGAATTTACACCTATTTATGAAGATGATAAATTATCTGAAAAAAGTGAGTTAAAAATAACTTCTAAAGAAAATCCTTTGAAAGATTTTTTTAGTAAAGATATAAATGTTACTGCTATTGTTGGTGAGAATGGAAGTGGAAAGACTTCTATTCAATCATTGTTAAATATAATTTGTTCTAAAATAAATATAGAATTAAAAACAAAATATATTCTTTTAATATCAATAAATAATCATATACACTATCAAAGTAATTTTGATTTTACAAAAGAAAATACTCTAATTAAAGATATTCATAATATATCGGTATTAACATATTTTAACAGCATAGAAGAAAAATATAGTGAAGATAAAAAAAGACATCTAAATTATAAAAATAAAATAAATAATATAAAATTGTCTAATTTTGAAATAAACCAACTTATGAGTATGCATATTCAAGAAGAGCAACCTTTTCCAAAAAATCAAATCTTTTATTTTCCATCAACTATAATAATCAAGCCAATAGACTTTTCTGAATTATTTAATCAGATAATTTATGATGAAAATGAAGAAGTTACTAACTCTTCAGAATTGTTAGAGTTATTTGAAGAAATAGATGATTACTATCATAAATTTCTTATTTTATTTCATTTAGAAAATAACCTTTTTGAAATAGAAAAATTAAATGATATTAACTATTTAGAAAATGAATTTAAAAAAGATAAAAGTTATATTACACAAGAAGAATTCAATACTTTTTTTAATGAAAAAATACTTGATTTAGATTTATTAAAGAAAGAAGAAAAAGATTTTTATTTGTATAATTTTAACTATTTTTTTGAAATAGATTATATTGATTCAAAAGAAAGAAACTGGAGCTCTTTAAGTACTGGTGAACAAATGTTTTTTGGAATATTTTTAAATCTCTATTTTTTTTATAGAACAATAGAAAATTATCAAAATAATTTATTAATCACTTTTGATGAAATAGAACTATGTTTACACCCAAATTGGCAAAAAAGATTTTTAATAGAAATTATTGATTTTATAAAAAAACTTGATACTAAATTTAATCTAATAATTTCTTCTCATTCACCTTTTATTCTTTCAGACTTACCAAAAGAAAATGTAGTATTTTTAGAAAAAGGAAAACAAGTTTGCCCATTTGAAGATAATCAACAAACTTTTGGAGCAAACATTCACACTTTACTTTCTCATGGTTTTTTTATGAAAGATGGGCTTATGGGTGAGTTTGCTAAGAGTAAAATTGATAATGTAATAAAATATTTAAATAATGACAAAAATGCTACAATAAATAATGATAAAGATGCTCAAAATATTATAAATATAATTGGTGAACCCATTATAAAAAGAGAACTACAAAGAATGTTAAAAAACAAAATGGAGTTGTCAAATAAAACAGAAATTGATACAATAAAAGAAGAAATTAAAGAATTAACAGAAAAACTAGAAAAATTAGAAGGAAAAAAATAAAATGAGTGCCAATGATATTTATGAAAAATTAAAACTCATCAAACCTATGCTTAATAGTGATGGAATAAATATTTTAGGTATATTTGGTTCTTATGCAAGGGGAGATTATACTCATAGTAGTGATATTGATATTCTTTATGAAATACAAGATATAAAAGCTTTTATGCAAAAATATAAAGGATTTACTGCTTTCTCAAAACTTGCGGATACAAAAGAATTTTTAAAAAAAGAGTTACAAAAAGAGGTTGATTTTGTAGATAAAGATACTTTAAATGAGATTGGAAAAGAGTTTATTTTAAAAGAAGTAAAATATGTCTAATATCTCAACTTACGCAAAAACAAAATTTATCTTAAAGATGATAGATAATATTAAAAAAATTATTTCAAAACATGGTGGAATAGTAAAAGCACTTGAAGATGAATTAGAAGCCCAACCTGCAATATTGATGGCTTTACTTCAAATTGGAGAGAGTCTAAATAAAATTGATAAAGAAATTATTGATAAATATAATTTGACACAAGAAGCTAAAGGTTCTTATGATGTAAGAAATTTTATTGCTCATGATTATGAAAGAGTTAGATTAGCAATTGTGGAAGATATTTTAAGAGATAGTTTAGAAGAACTTGAAACAAAGATTTTAAAACTTAGTAATGATTTTGAGTAATGATTAAAATTCATCTTGAAAATGAAGAAGAGATTTTAAAAAATCATGTAGAAAAAGTACAACAGTATATAAAATATGAAGTTTTACAAAACAGAGAAAGAATTTTTATAAAACAAAATATTGAATATATTTTAAAAGCAAAACCTGATGAATTTGAAAATATTATATCTATAATAAAACAAAATAATATTGATAATAACAAATTAAAAAAAGCATTTGTTGGTGGAAAAGATTGTGGTGGAAGTGTTGGTTATTCAAAATTTTCATCAAAAGGAACAACAACTTACAATGCTTATGATTTAGCCAAAAAATTAAAAGTAAATGTTTGTCCATATTGTAATAGAAACTATACTTTTACAATAAAAGATAAAAATAGTAAATCAACAAGACCAGATTTTGACCATTTTTATGACAAAGGAACATATCCAATTTTAGCCTTATCGTTTTATAATTTGATACCATCTTGTATATTGTGTAATTCAAGATTAAAAAGTACAGCTAAATTCTCAACTATTACACATCTTCATCCATACAAAGATAGTTTTAATGATTATGCAAAATTTAAATTAAAAATTAAAAATAGCAAATTTTTTTATGATGAAAAAGGCTTTGATTTAAAACTTGAAACACTAGATGATAAAGCAAAAAAAATAAAAGAAGATTTTGCTTTGGAAACTTTATATCAAGAACACAAGGACATCGTTTTAGAACTTATCCAAAAAGCACAAGTTTATAATGAAAGTTATGTTGATGAACTTTTTCAAAAATATGAGGGAACTTTGTTTAAAAATCATGAAGATGTTTTAAAACATATAACTGGTGGTTATGTAGAGGATAAAGATATAAATAAACGTCCACTTTCTAAACTTATCAAAGATATTAGTGAAGAATTGGATTTAATTTAATACTCTCATGGACACCTAAAGGTCTCCGCATTTCTTACTTTTTGATCTCGAAAAAGTAAGCAAAAAAGACTGCCGAATTGATGAAGGCAAGCTACCTTCCAGTTATATATTTATTTCCTGCCCTGCAAAACTCACTAAAATGACCGTTTAGGTCATTTCTTAACGCTCAAACAGTTTCGGGCTTTACCGAAAATAAATATATAACTTCCAGCTTCATCAAAGGCAGAAAGAAAAGACGATGGTTTTAACTGCTAGTTTATAAAGTAATATTTAGACACCAAATATATTGCTACATCTACAGAAGCTGAGCGTTTATTTTTCTCTTTTTGAAATAAGATTGGTAACTGTCTGAGTGTTTAAAAGTTCCTAAATGGAAGTTTTAATAAACGAGTTTTACCAATCAGAAAAGATAAAAATAAAAAGTGAGGGAACCTTTGGCTTCGCAGCCGTAGTTGTTTTTGCTTACTTTTTGTCAATACAAAAGTAAGAAAAGCGAAGACTGCTAAGTCTTCAAGAGAATAGAATTGTATAAATTTACTTAAAATTAAGTTTCTATAAACCCCACTAACTCAACTCTAAATAACAAATTAGCACTTTTATTTATTAATTGCTAAAAAATACTTGACAAATAAACACTCAATTGAGTATAATTATTTAGCAGTTTAAGATTATGAGTGCTAAATAAACAAAATTGGTTGGAAATGATTGACAAAAAAGAGTTTTTATTACAATCTATTATCAAAGCATATATTGAGCATCTAGAGCCTATAGGTTCTTCACAGCTTAAGAATATGTATGATATCACATATTCACCAGCTACTATTAGAGGATACTTTAAAAAGTTGGGTGATGAGGGATATTTGGCTCAAGAACATGTGAGTAGTGGCAGAACACCTACAACAGAAGCTTTGAGACAATATTGGAGTTCAAAGTTAAACTTTAAACTCAATTTTGTAGATGAAAAAGCAGTTGATTATTATTCTTCTCAAGTTGGATTGACAGCATTTATATTAGAACAAACTAGCGATGTTTTAAAAAATATACTTAATGTAGAAAATCGATATATGATTTTAGAGTTTTCAACTTTTAATGTAACTGTAAAGTTTACAGATGCTCTTTATAGATTTTTAAGTGATATGATAGGTTTAGAACTGATACATATTGTAAATATTTCTAAGCAAGTTGGTGCTTACGAAGTATATGAATCAGTAAACCAATTTTTGAAAAATAGAGACTTTAGAATTTTTAATACTAAAGAATTTTTTTCATTGGTATTAAGATTTAATTATGATGAAGATACTATTGAAAAGTTTCTAAAAGGAACTATTTTTGAGAGCATTGAAAATGCTATTTATTTTGACACAATAGTCCCTGAGGGATATATTGGTATTTGTCATGATTGTATAATTAACAGTAAAGAATCTAAACTTTTGGTGGTTGGAGAACTGTCAAAAGATTATGAATTCTTTTATAATAAAATAAGTATGAATTAGGAGAGTTATTTTGAGTAAAGATACAGAAAATACAAAGAACGAAGAAATAGAACAAGAAGTTGAGACAAACGAAGAGTGTTGTAAAGATGAGTCTTCATGTTCTAAAGAAGAAACTGCAAGTGAAGAAAAGAAAGAGTTAACAGCAGAAGACAAAATTGCTGAACTTGAAGCGAAATTAAAAGAGACAGAAGAGAAGTATTTAAGAGTTCATGCGGATTTTGAAAATATCAAAAAGAGATTAGAAAAAGAAAAATATCAAGCAATTGATTATGCAAGTGAAAAATTTGCAAAAGACTTATTATCTCCAATTGATACATTAGAGATGGCATTAGCAGCTGAAGAAGCAGCAACAAATCTTAGTGCAGAAGATTTACTTGCTAAATTAAAAGAGGGTGTAGAACTTACAATTAAAAACTTCTATACAGCTTTTGAAAAACACAATATTACAGTTGTAGAAACAGATGGTGAGTTTGATCCAAACTTTCACAATGCAATTATGCAAGTGGATAGTGAAGATAAACAAACAGGTGAAATTGTGCAAGTTATGCAAAAAGGTTATATGTTAAAAGAGAGACTTTTAAGACCTGCAATGGTTAGCATCGCAAATTAGAGTAAGAAGAATAGTTAGAAAATTTTTCATTTGATGCAAAGCATCATTGACCGCAATGTCAGAAAACTATTAATTGAATTTAAAATTTAATAATAAAAATGATAAGGATATAAAATGGGAAAAGTTATTGGAATAGATTTAGGAACAACAAACTCTTGTATGGCAGTTTACGAAAATGGTGAAGCAAAAGTTATCTCAAATAAAGAAGGGAAAAACACAACTCCATCAATCGTTGCTTTTACAGATAAAGGTGAAGTTTTAGTTGGTGATCCAGCAAAAAGACAAGCGATTACAAATCCAGAAAAAACTATTTATTCTGTAAAAAGAATTATGGGTCTTATGATGGATGAAGAAAATGCTAAAGAAGCACAAGAAAAAGTAGGATATAAAATCGTTAATAGAAATGGTGCTGCAGCTGTTGAAATTGGTGGAAAAGTTTATACTCCTCAAGAAATCTCAGCTAAAATTCTTGGTAAATTAAAAGCTGATGCAGAAGAATATCTAGGAACAGCTGTAACTGATGCTGTTATTACAGTGCCTGCATACTTCAATGATGCACAAAGAAAAGCAACTCAAGAAGCAGGAACAATTGCAGGACTTAATGTACTTAGAATTATCAATGAGCCAACAGCAGCTTCATTAGCTTATGGTTTAGATAAAAAAGGTGAAGAAAAAGTACTTGTATACGATTTAGGTGGTGGTACATTTGACGTTACTGTATTAGAAATTGGTGATGGTACATTTGAGGTTCTTTCAACTGATGGTAATGCATTCTTAGGTGGAGATGACTTCGATAATAGAATTATTGATTGGTTAGCAAAAGAGTTCAAAGATGAAAATGGTTTTGATATTAAAACTGATAAAATGGCATTACAAAGATTAAAAGATGCAGCTGAAAATGCTAAAAAAGAGTTATCTTCTGCTGAATCAACAGAAATCAACTTACCATTTATCTCTATGGGAAATGCAGGACCAGTTCACTTAGTTAAATCATTAACAAGAGCAAAATTTGAGTCTATGACTGAAGATTTAATCAAAGAAACATTAGACCATATTAAAACAGCTCTTAAAGATGCAGGTTTAGAAAAAGGTGAAATCCAAGAAATCATTATGGTTGGTGGATCTACAAGATTACCAAAAGCTAACTCTGTAGTTAAAGAATTCTTTGGAAAAGATTTAAATAAAGGTGTAAACCCAGATGAAGTTGTTGCTGCTGGTGCTGCTGTTCAAGCTGGTGTATTAAAAGGTGATGTTAAAGATGTATTATTATTAGATGTTACTCCTTTATCACTTGGTATTGAAACTTTAGGTGGAGTTATGACTAAACTTATTGAAAAAGGTACAACAATTCCAGTTAAAAAATCTCAAGTGTTCTCAACAGCTGATGATAATCAACCTGCTGTTTCTATTCACGTAGGACAAGGTGAGAGAGAATTTGCAAGAGATAATAAATCTTTAGGTATGTTTGAATTATCTGACATTCCAGCAGCTCCAAGAGGTGTACCTCAAATTGAAGTAACATTTGATATTGATGCAAATGGTGTTTTAAATGTAAGTGCTAAAGATAAAGGAACTGGTAAAGAAAATAAAATTACTATTTCTGGTTCATCTGGATTATCTGATGAAGAAATCGAAAAAATGGTACAAGAAGCAGAAGCAAATAAAGAGACTGATGCTAAGAAAAAAGAAGTAATTGAAATTAGAAACCAAGCTGATGCTTTATTACATAGTACAAGAAAAACTTTAGAAGAAAATGGTGATGCTGTTTCTGAAGAAGAGAGTAAAAAAATTGTTGACGCAGCAGCTGCATTAGAAGAAATCTTAAAAGATGAAAATGCAACAAAAGAGCAAATTGAAGAAAAAGTTAAAGCTTTAACTGAAGTTTCTCATAAATTAGCAGAAGCAATGTATAAAAAAGAAGGTGATCAAGCTGGAGCAAAACCAGATGCAAAAGCTAAAAAAGATGACGATGACGTTATTGATGCAGAAGTAGAGTAAATCTCTACTTCATGCAAACTATTCTTTTCCTTCTTTTACTATTTTTAATAGTATCTTTCTCTATTTTACTTTACTTTAAAACTAAAACCTCAAGATTAGAAAAACTTAACAATGGACAATGTCCCGCTTGCAATGAAAAGTCAAAAGAATTTTTTGATACAAAAACAAATACAAAATTTAAATATGAAATTATCACTACAAGATTATTAAAAGATCATGGCTGTTCAGGGGTAAAAGAGATTGAGTATGTTTGTAAATCATGTGGATTAAAAGAAGTTCATTCTATCAATTAAATATTTTAATTAAATTGTTATTAACTTAAAGCTGATAAAATCCCAAGACAGGAGATTAAATCATGAAAAACCTTATATTCATTACTATATTAATCGCTATTTTTTCTGGATGTGCTCCAAAATTTGAAAAAATCGATAATTCAAAGGCAAACTTAGAAAAGGTCTCTTTTTCTGATATAAAAGATTTTGAAAAAGATGATTTATCACTAGCCTTAGATGTTTTTAAAAAAGCTTGTACAAAGAGTTCTAGAAAAGAGACTTTTGAAGAGGTTTGTTTAAAAGCAAATGAAGCAACTAATGCAAAAGTATTTTTTGAGAAAAATTTCACTCCATATAAACTATACAATAAAGATGGAACTGACAAAGGAACAATTACAGGATATTATGAACCTTTATTACATGGAAGTTTTACAAAAACAGATAAATACAAATATCCTGTGTATAAAGTACCAGATGACTTAATAACTGTAGATTTAAAAAGTATTTATCCTCAACTTAAGAAATATACTTTGAGAGGGAAACTAGTAGGAAATAGAGTTATTCCTTACGATTCAAGAAAAAAAATAGTAAAAAATGGAGAAGATGATGTTTTATTATATGTTGATAATAAAATAGACTTATATTTTTTACATATTCAAGGTTCTGGAAAAGTAGAGTTGCCAAATGGTGATATTGTAAATGTAGGTTATGCAAATCAAAATGGACAACAGTATAAATCTATTGGTAAATATATGATACAAAAAGGTTATATAGGTGGAAACTCAAACTATAAAGCTTCTATTCAGGGTATGAAAAAATGGTTTAAAGATAATCCTAAAAAAGTTGATGAAGTAATGAATAAAAACCCAAGCTATGTATTTTTTGAAAAAAGATCTCAAGGTGCAACTGGAAGTTTAGGAATTGAATTGGTGCCTGAAAGAACATTAGCTGTTGATACAAGATATATACAACTTGGGATGCCAGTTTTTATAAATACCAAAAATCCAGTTACAAATGAAGAGATAAATCAACTAATGGTTGCAGCAGATACTGGTGGAGCTATTAAAGGTGACATTAGAGCTGATTATTTTTGGGGTTATGCAAAAGAGGCTGAAAAATATGCTGGTAGGATGAAGGAAGCGGGGGAGTTATATATTTTAGTTCCCAACTAAAGGTTAAAACCTTTAGTGTGAACCACATCCGCCACCACAGCATCCGCTTGTAGTATTAGTTGGAGCCTCTTGTTTGAAAGAGATTATAAAATTATTATCATTTTCAACTAATTGGAAATCATGTTTACCACAGAAATCTTCGTTCATTGTTGTAGCCATTGCCATAGCTTTTACTAAAGCATCATCTTTATTTTCAATTTGTAAATTGTTCTCTAAATCACTTCTTTTAAAACAACCACAAACATGTTCTACTTTAATTGTATGCATTATTATCCTTTTTAAATTAATTATTGGAAGATTATCAAATTAAGATTTTTTTATTCTTAGGAAGAGAAGTTAAATATTAATTTTAAAAATCAAGTGATAATTAGATAAAATACATTTTTTATAAGGATTAAAATGCATATTACAAATTTGATTTCACAGTATTTTGGTAAGTTTGCAAAGAAAGAGTTTCCCTCTTTTTTTCAAAGTATTATAAATAGCATTTATGTGAAAAGTTTCCATTTAGATATGAGTGAGTTTAGAAACCCTAAATATTATAAGTCTTTAAATGATTTATTTACAAGAGAATTAGCAATTCAAAGGGAAATAGAGTTGGATGATGATTTGGTTATTTCACCAACTGATTCTTTAATAACAGAGTGTGGGGCTTTGAAAAAAGATACTTTATTACAAATAAAAGGTATGGAATATAATGTTGAAGAGTTATTAACATATCATATAAAAAAAGATAATTTAGAAAAAGTACTTGATGGAAGTTTTATGAACTTTTATCTTTCTCCAAAAGATTATCATAGATATCATGCTCCATGTGATTTTAGTGTAACTAAACTTATTCATGTACCTGGGAAACTCTATCCAGTAAATTTAAAATATCTAAATAAAGAGATAGATTTATTTTGTCAAAATGAAAGAGTTATTTTAGAATGTATTGATAAAAAGAAAAAACTTTTTTATATGGTATTTGTTGGGGCTTTAAATGTGGGACAAATGGTATTTGAATTTGAAAGTGCTGTTGAAACTAATGTTGATGCAAAAGAGATAAAAGTTTACGAATATGAAGATTTAAATATTAAAAAAGGTGAATGTTTAGGTTACTTTAAAATGGGCTCAACAGTAGTAATGATTTGGGAAAAAGATAGTATCAAACTAAAAAATTTAACAAATCAAAAAATCTTATTTGGTACAGTTATTAGTAAAAAATAAAAAACTAAGTTATAATAACTAAGTTTAACATTATAAAAGTTTATTTTTGTAAAATGTTATAAATCAAATAAAAGGAAAAGATATGTCTACAACTACAGAATTGGCTGAAATTCAATTAGCAGGAACAAAAAAAGGTAAGATATTTATCTCTAATATTACTGAACCTTACGGAAAAGGTACTGATGATGTTGTTAGTATTGGTATTTCACTAAATGGTGAAAATGTTGAGTGGAAATCTCATATTCCTTATGCAAATTTAGAAGAAGTAATCGAAGTTTTACAAAAAGTTAAAAAATAATAAAAGAGCCAAAATTCTTGGCTTCTTTTAAAAAACTACTTCTTTACCTTGTTCTATCCATAAAGCCATACCACCTTCAAGATGATAAGCATTTTCATAAGATAATTTGTTTGCTAAAAAATCACCAACAACTCTAGTTCTATTTGCATGGGCACAAACTAAAATAAATTTTTCTTTTTTATCTTTTACAATCTTTTTAAACTCTTTTAACCAAGTATCTAAGTCATGTTGTCCATATTCATTGAAAAAAGTTAATTTATGGGCACCTTTTATTATTCCAGTTGTTATAAACTCATCATTTCGTCTAATATCTATTATTGGTGTATTTTCATCTATGAAAGGTTCTATGTCTTGTGGATGGACATTTTTTAAAATGTTATTCATTATAAATCCTAATAATTTTTTTCAATCTTACATAAAGAATTCTTATAATAAAGTATTATATAAAAGTTAATTGACTAAACAATATTTACACACTTTTTTACTATAATTGCACAAAAGGAATTGATATGAAAAAACTTATAATTGTATTATCTTTATTTGTTACTAGTTTATTTGCATTTGAACATTTAACAGTAGATAATATGGCAGAAAAAATAAAAGATAAAAATGTTATTGTGGACTTTTATGCTTCATGGTGTCCACCTTGTAAAATTGTTGGTAAAAATATAAATGAATATGCTGATACTAAACCAGATGAAGTAACTATTTATAAAGTAGATATTGATGACCAAAGGGAACTTGTAACTAAATATGGAGTTGAAAGTATTCCTACTGTTTTATATATCAAAAATGGTAAGATAGTAAAATCTATCGTTGGTATACAAAGTGTTAGTGATATAAATAGTAATGTTAATAAATATTTATTAAAATAATAGGATATTAGATGAAAAAACTAGTTTTTTTACTTTTTAGTTTTATTTACCTTTTTGCTGCTCAAGAGGCTTTTTTATCTCCTAGTGAAGCATTTAAAGAGAGTTTTGAAACTAGAAATAACAGTTTAAATATAAATGTTGATTTAGGTAAAGAGATATATTTATATGCCAATAAAGTAAGTGTTAAAATTAAAAAACCTCAAGAAATTGATATAACAAAAGAATTAGTTTTACCAAAACCAATACCTTATGAAGAGTATATAATTTACTTACATAATTTAAATATTGATGTTCCATTTTCACTATTAAAATCTAAAGTTGATGCAAAAGAGTATGAGATTGAATTAAACTTCCAAGGTTGCTCAAAAGCTGGACTTTGTTATGCTCCTATGAGTAAAACAACTCTCGTGAAAATACCAGATGATTTTGTAGCTCAAAGTACTACTAGTTCAACTAGTTTTACAAAGAGTAGTAATGATTTAAATGAAACAGATACCATTGCAAATAGTTTAAAAGATGGTAATTTCTTTATTATTTTGCTTACATTTTTTGGATTTGGGCTTTTATTATCTTTGACACCTTGTGTTTTCCCTATGATTCCTATTTTGTCTTCTATTATTGTAAAAGCTGGACAAAATGAACAATTAAGTGTAAAAAGAGGTTTCTTTTTATCATTAGTTTATGTAATTTCTATGTCTTTAGCTTATACGATTGCTGGAATAATTGCAGGACTTTTTGGAGCGAACTTACAAGTTGCACTTCAAAATCCTTATGTTTTAAGTGCTTTTGCAGCTATTTTTGTGGCTTTAGCTTTTTCAATGTTTGGATATTATAAATTAGAATTACCACAAAGTATTCAAAATAAGATAAACAAAACAACAGAAGGAAAAGAGAAACAAGGAATCTTTGGAATAGCAATAATGGGATTTTTATCAGCTCTTATTGTAGGTCCTTGTGTTGCTCCACCACTTGCTGGTGCTTTAGTTTATATTGGACAAACAGGAAATGCCCTTTTAGGAGGAGCTGCTTTATTTGTGCTAAGCCTTGGAATGGGTGTTCCTTTACTTTTAATTGGACTTGGGGCTGGAAAGTTTATGCCAAAACCTGGTGGTTGGATGGAAAATATCACAAGAATCTTTGGAATAGTAATGTTAGCTATTGCTATTTGGATGTTAGATAGAGTACTTGAGCCAATTATTACTATGTATTTATGGGCACTACTGTTTTTAGGAACAGCACTTTATTTAAAATTATATGAACATATTTTAATGAGACTTATTACTTTAGTTATTTTGATATATGGAGTTTTGACTTTCGTTGGTGCTGTAAGTGGAGCAACAAATGTGCTAAATCCTTTGGAGAAATTTACTTCAAGCAAAGTTGTTTCTGCAAGTGAAGCTGGAATTACATTTAAAAGAATTAAAAATTTAAAAGAGTTAGAAGCTGAAATAAAAAAATCAGATAAACCAGTTATGTTAGACTTTTATGCTGATTGGTGTGTGGCTTGTAAAGAGTTTGAAAGTACTACTTTTAAAGATGAACAAGTTATACAAAAGCTAAAAGGTTTTACTCTTCTTCAAGCTGATGTTACAGCTAATAACCAAGAGGATAAAGAGTTACAAAAAAGATTTAGCATAATTGGACCTCCTGGAATAATCTTTTGGGATAAAGATAATAATGAGATAAATGCTTCAAAAATAGTTGGATATAAAAATCCAAAAGAGTTTTTAGAGATAATTAATAAACATTTTTAGTAGTAGCGATTTTTAGTCGTTACTACAAATCATATCTACTATTTTATCAGAGTTAACACTAAAGTTACCATTCTTTTCAATCAAAAATAAGTCTCTTACTCTTTTTTTATTTAATGATAGTTTTGCACTCTCAATTTCAACTCCAAAGTCATCAAAGATTTTAGTAATATATGCTAATAAGCCTTTTTGATTTATAGCATGTATTCTCATGCTTGCTAAATATGAAGTATGATTACAATTTACTTCGACTTCATTTTTTAGAATAATAGGCTGTTTTAGGGTTAGTTTTTTATTCATATCAAAAGAGGCATTTATAATCTCTTCTATATGTAATAAATCGCCATCATCAACCTTTTCTGTAAATTGGATTTCGAAACATTTTTTATCATCAAATAGTTTAAATATATTCATAACTGAAATATCTAAAAATTCTAGCTTACCAAGTAAATATCCTAAATTCAAAGGAATTTTTCTTATTATTCTTATGGTTAGAGCTTTGTCATTCAGTATTTTATATGTATAAGTCTCTACTTCTTTTGCTTTAAGTACTAAATCTAAGATATCAGCAGCTTTAAGCTGTAAGAAGATTTGATTTGAGGCAATATATGTTATTTTCTTTTTTAGTATTGGAGGTAATTCATTATATTGTTTTAGTTTTTTGATACTATTTATTTTTGCAATTCTTCTTGAACTTTCAGTTAAAAGAGTAGTATTTTCAAAGGCATATAAAGTTTGATGGTATAACTCCCTTAATAAAGTTGAAGTTGAACTTTTATAGATATTTTTTCCAACTGCTGAAATATCTCCGTAAGTTAATACAAATAACATATCTAGAAACTTCTTATTTTGTACCAATCCTGAGAAGTTTCTAATAACCTTTTCAGAGTATATATCTTCACTTGTAGCTACTTTACTCATCATATTGTGATATCTTATTAGTTTTGCTATGACTTGGGTATGTTCTACTTTAAATTTAAGTCCATTTGCCATATTTCTAAATAGTTTTTCACCTGCAATATGGTGATCTGTAATTCTTCCTTTTCCCACATCATGGAAAAATGTTGCAATTTTTACTATTGATTGTTCTGTTTTATCAAAACTTTCATATAACTCTTTTACAAATTCATCTTTTATATTAGTAAGATGTTTTAATGTTTTTATAGAGTGTACATCAACAGGAAGTTCATGATAGCCATCAAATTGTGGTTGATTTATTATTTTTTTTGTAATAGGGAATATTGATTCAAATATTCTTGCATTGTAAAGAAGTTTTATTATTGGATATAAAGACTCTTTATAAAGAAGTCTTCTTAATAATAATTTGTGCTCTTTTGTTTGTTTTTGCGGCAAGATAGTTTTGCTAGCATAATAAACATATGATTGATCAAATCTTTCTACACTTATTGGTAAAGATATAAGTTCTTTTAAAAATGCAGTCAAAGTTTTTGGTTTATTGAAATAAGAAGTATAGATTTTCCCTTCATAGATAAAAAGATTTTTTTTAAATCTATTTTCTCTTACTAAGTCATAATTTTGATTTTTAAACTCTAAAGCTCGCGTGAATTTTTTAGTTAAAATATTTGTAAAAAAGTGAATATTATGTAAAGACTCAAAAATTTTATTCATAGCTTGAGTCTCTTTTGTTTTTCTTGGAGTATTTTTAAATCCAAGTTTAGTACTTAATTCTGGTAGGATGTCAAAATTTACTGTGTCAAGTTTTTTCTTTGCAATATTATGTAAGTGATTTCTTACTTGAAAAATATACTCTAAAGATATTCTATATTTTTTGTACTCTTCTTCACTAAACTCTTTATCCATAAGGTGTCTTAGTCTTGTAACTCCAAAAACTATATTTGCAATCCAAAAAACCATGTTTGCTTCTCTCATACCACCATATCCATCTTTTATGTTAGGTTCCATCTTTAAAGGATATTTTAGAAGTCTATCCATATGCTCTTGTTTTTTCTCTAAAATAAATTGAAGTTGGTCAGTTTTTCTTATTCTGTTTAATACATTTTCATAACCGAACCATAAATATTTTGACCCATAAATCAATCTTGATTCTATGATTGCAGTTTTGATTGTAATATCTTCTTTAACAGATTCTGCTACATCATTAAGTTCATGAACCCTAGATCCTAATTTTAATCCACAATCCCAAGCTAGGGTGATAAATTCTTGAATTATATCTTTGACATTATATCCCTTGATATCTTCATATAGAAGTAATAAATCTATGTCAGAATAAATACAAAGTTGTTCTCTTCCATAAGAGCCTAAAGCAATGATAGAGATTGGGATAGATGTACTCATTGGTTGGTATGAACCAAAATTTTTTCTAAGAATATATTTGTAAAGTGAGATTAAAAACTTATCAGTAACTTTTGTATGTTGTACAAAAAAATCTTTACCACCATTTGTATCAATACTTGTATCAATAGAGTTTACATAATTTTGTATATATTTTTTAAATACCTTAGATATTTGAAAGTCGCTAGCATTTTTTTCTATAAGTTCTTCAACTTCCAGATTCATCTCATTTATCATATTAATTCTTTATGCATCTCTAGTTTTTTTCTTAGGGTTATTCTATTTAAGCCTAGATTTTTTGCCATTTGAACTTGTGATTTATATTTCTTTTGTGAGGCACGAAGAAGTGGTGCTTCAAATAAATATACAAAATCTCTATATCCATTTTCTCCATCCATATTATCAAGGATATAGTTTTCTAAAAGCATCATAATCTCATTTTCCCCAATTGATTCAAAAAGATAAGAGAAAAATATTGATTTTCTTAAACTATAAGCATTTTCATGGGTATTTACTATTAGTTTAGAAGGTTTTTCATCTATTCCTAAAATCTCACCCGCTTCTTTTGCAAATTTATTTGCTAATGGTTTTATATCCTCTTTTCTTGTATCCAAAGGTGGAATATTTATTGTTATAGAAAAGATATCTGCGAGCTTTTCATTTAACTCATCTTTTTTTGATGTTGCTATAACTTTAATAGAGTTATTTTCAACCCAATTTATAAATAAATCAATATTTGTAATCTCATCAATATTTTCAATTATAACAGTACAGTTTGAAATAGAAATTACATTATCTGTTATATCATCTTGTAAAGTTTTTGCACTATAAATATTTGAATCTTGTGTTATATATTTAGCTAAACTTTTTTTACCTACACCCTTTTGTCCAGTTATTAACGCATTGATATCTAGAGACTTCAGTAACTCTGCTGAGTTTTTTATTTCTCTAGATATTTCCGAAAAAGCTATAAATTCTTGCATAATTATCCTCTTAATTTTGTATATATAGTATACAATTATTTAGATTTTTTTGAAGTTAAATAAATGAAAATTGATAGGGCAATGATTATAAAAGATATACCAGTTATCAAATAAAGGGCATTTATCATTTGAGTGTAATTTTCTATTGCTATTTTGAAAACTACCATTAGACCTTCAATTGATAGGGCAATTATAATTGTAATTAAGAATTTAGTTACCATTTTTGTATCTACTTTAGAATTCCTTGAATAGGATTTAAAATATACTTCTTGTTCTAATATGGTTTTGGCTAAATCAAATATTGCTATTCCAAGTGTAAGTGCAATGATAGGTTTAAATATTGCATCAAGAGTAAAATCACTATGTAAAACCATACTTGTCAAAAAAGTACCAAGTGAGTATATTATAAGAAATAAAGCAAGTAAGGCTAAAGAAAAACCAGCTATGCCATAAAATATTTTTGTAAGTGTATGGAAGGGCTTATTTAATTCTATTAATTCTAATCTTTCAAGTAAAGTCTCTATTTTAAAATCTAAAAAAATAATGATATCATCTTCTTTTATTGTAAGAGTTATACAATTACTTCTTGTAGCACTACTTATATATGGAGAAGAAAAAGCGGTATTTTTATCCCTAAAGTGTAGTTTATCTAAGATATAAGTGCGACTTTCATTATTGGCACTTTTGTCCACTCTTTTTTTATAATAGTTTGGAGAATTTTGTATTTTTGTGTCTTTATTTACAGTGTAAACTAATTCCAATGAAGGAAAAATTGAAAATAAATTTGCATAATTACTTCTCTCATAATCTCTTATATTCCCTAAGTTGTGGATACTGTTTAAAATAAAGTCTTCTATTTTGTCTTTATTTACATCATATATTGTTAAAAATTCTTCCATTTATATTTCCCTTATTTAAGTTGTTTAGATTATATCATTTTAATTAAAAGTAAAAAAAAGCATAATTGTATACTAATTATACAGATTAAGTCTAGCGAAAGTTTTTAATTTATTTTATACTTGTTCATATCAATTTGAAAAGGAAAAAAATGGAAAATTTTGCTGATGTAAAATATGTTCTTGATGGGTTCTTATTTATTGTAATGGGAGTCCTAGTAATGTGGATGGCAGCTGGGTTTGCTATGTTAGAATCTGGTTTAACAAGATCAAAGAATAATGCTACTGTGTTAACAAAAAATCTTGCTTTATTTGCAATTTCTTGTATTATGTATTATTTTGTTGGTTATAACTTAATGTACGGAGATGGTGGATCTATAATGGGTAGCTTCTCAACAATTAGTATGGTAACTGCTGCTGATGCTGCATATCCTGCTGCTGCTGATTTCTTCTTCCAAGTTGTTTTCGTTGCTACTGCTGCATCTGTTATTTCAGGTTCAATTGCAGAGAGAATGAAATTATGGCCTTTCTTAATCTTTACAGTAATTTTAAGTGGTGTTATTTATCCAATACAAGGACATTGGTCTTGGGGAGGAAGTGAATTAGGTGGTGTTATGGCTGGATTCTCTGACTTCGCAGGTTCTACTATTGTTCACTCTGTTGGTGGATGGGCTGCTTTAGCTGGTGTTCTTATCTTAGGAGCTAGAAAAGGTAAATATGGTAAAGATGGTTCAGTTAGACCAATTCCTGGTTCAAATTTAACATTAGCAACACTTGGTACATTCATTTTATGGATGGGATGGTTTGGATTTAATGGTGGTTCTCAATTAGCACTAGGTTCAAAAGCTGATATTGATGGTATTGCTTTAGTTGTTGCTGATACAAATATGGCTGCTTGTGCAGGTGCTGTTATAGCTGCAATTTTAACTCAACTTATTTATAAAAAAGTTGATTTAACTATGGTATTAAATGGTGCTTTAGCGGGACTTGTATCTTGTACTGCAGGACCAGATTTAGGTATGATGGTTGCGTTTATTGAAGGTATAGTTGGTGGTGCTTTAGTTGTATTTGCTGTTCCTATGTTCGATAAGTTAAGAATTGATGATCCAGTTGGTGCCTTATCTGTTCACTTAGTTGCTGGTATTTGGGGAACTTTAGCTGTAGGTATTTTCAATCCAGAAGTTACAATTATGGCTCAAGTAAAAGGTATCGTTATTGTTGGTGCGTTTGTTTTCATAGCTTCATTTGTAGTATGGAAAATTTTAGATCTAGTTGTTGGATTAAGAGTAAGTGAAGAGATTGAAGTTCAAGGTTTAGATATTCATGAAACTGGACTTGAAACTTACCCAGAGTTTAAAAGAGCATAAATGCTTATAAAAAGGTAAGAACTCTTACCTTTTTCGAGAAGATGAATTTTTTAAAATATATTAAAAGGAACAAAGAATGAAAAAAATCGAAGCAATCATCAAGCCTTTTAAACTTGAAGATGTAAAAGAGGCTTTAGTTGAAAGTGGTGTTACTGGGATGACAGTAAATGATGTTAAAGGTTATGGTAGACAACAAGGTCACTCTGAACTATATAGAGGTGCTGAGTATATTGTTGATTTTTTAGCAAAAATTAAAATTGAATTAATAGTAAATGACGAAGATGTAGATAAAACTATTGCAACTATTTCTGATGCAGCAAAAACAGGTAAAATCGGTGATGGTAAAATTTTCGTTACACCTATTGAAAATGTTGTTAGAATTAGAACTGGTGAAACTGGTAGCGAAGCGGTTTAGTTTTAAAAAGTAAATACTTTTTTCAAAATATAAGAAGTGTTATCTCTGACACTTCTTTATTTTGTATATAAATTATACAAAAAAACAACTACTTAACTTAATATATAAAATTATCACCTTATTTTGTGTATAAAAAACACCCACTTAAATAAATAAAAAATTAATTACATAATATATAATTTGCTTAAAATATTAAAAGGATAATAATGGATGCAAATATTGCTTATGTGATTGACACCTTTTTTGCTCTTTTTGCAATGACTTTAATCATTTTTATGGTTCCAGGTTTTGCTATGTTGGAAGCTGGACTTGTACGTACTAAAAATGTTAGTGCAGTTTTAATGGTCAATACGATGATTTATGCAGTGGCTTCTCTGGCTTTTTTATTGCTTGGTTACTCAGTAGCTTTTGGTGATTTTGGAAGTGATAGTATGAGTAAATGGGCTGCATTTTTATTTCAAATGGCATTTGTTGGTAAGGTAATTAACATAATGTCAGGGGGAGTTAGTGAAAGGGCAAAGGTTCTACCTCTTGGGTTGTTTACAATTGTTATGGGTGCATTAATTTATCCTATAATTGTAAATTGGTCTTGGGGAAGTGATATGCTAAAAAGTACAATATTAGATTTAAATATGTATGATTTAGCTGGTTCAACTGTTATTCATAGCACTGGTGGTTGGGCATTATTAGCTGCAATATTAATAATTGGAGCTAGACGAGGAAGATATCCTAAAGAAGGAGGAGTAAAAGTAATACCAGCTTCTAATATTCCCCTTGTAACTTTGGGTGCATTTCTTTTATGGATTGGGTGGTTTGGTTTTAATGGTGGAAGTATTGGTTCAATTGCATCTAAAGAGAGCGCAGATGCTGTTGCTTTGACTATTATGAATACAAATACAGCTGGTCTTTCAGGAGCAATTCTTGTAGGTATTTATATGTACTTTAGATATCATAAACTTGATATTACAATGGTACTAAATGGAGCACTTGGTGGTTTAGTTGCAATTACAGCAGGTCCAAATTTATATGATATTTATACTCCTATTTTAATAGGAGCAATAGGGGGAATTTTAGTAATCTTTGGAGTTAGTTTTTTTGATAAGTTAAAACTTGATGATCCAGTTGGAGCCTTATCAGTTCATTTATTAAATGGTATTTGGGGAACTTTAGCTGTTGGTATTTTTGCATCAAATGGAGATGATATAACACTTTTAGGTCAATTAAAAGGTGTAGTTGTTGTGGGAGTGTTTGCTTTTGTATCATCTTTTATCGTATTATATATAATTAATAAGTTTATACCTCTAAGAGCAGAAAAAGATGAAGAGATGCAAGGATTAGATGTAGATGAGTGTGGACTAGAAGCATATCCAGAGTTTAAACGGGCATTTTAAAACTGTAGGGAAAATAGTAAATTAAGCTTTATTTAAAAAGATTAGGTTTATTTAAAACTATTTTGTTAAAATATAAGAATTAAAAAAAGGATTAAAATTGAAAAAAATTGAAGCAATAATCAAACCATTTAAGCTTGAGGATGTAAAAGATGCATTAACTGAAGCTGGAATTACAGGTATGACAGTTTCTGATGTGAAAGGTTATGGTAGACAACAAGGACACTCAGAATTATATAGAGGTGCTGAATATGTTGTAGATTTTTTACCAAAAATCAAAATTGAACTTATAGTTGCAAATAAAGATGTTGATTCAACTATTCAATTGATTACTGAGTCTTCTAAAACTGGTAAAATTGGTGATGGTAAAATATTTGTTTCTCCAATTGAAAAAATTGTTAGAATTAGAACAGGAGAAGAAGACGAGGAAGCAATTTAGTGAGTAAAGAAATCACACTTAACTCACCTTTAGATATGCATCTTCACTTAAGAGATGGGGAGATGCTAAAATTAGTTGGTCCTCTTACTTCAAAAACTTTTGCAGGTGCTTTGGTTATGCCAAACCTTGTACCTCCTATTACAACTAAAGAGGCTTTATTATCTTACAAGTCTAGAATACTTGAAGCATGTAAAGGGGATACTTTTGAACCCTTTATGACTCTATTCTTTCAAGAATATTCAAGGGAATTCTTAGAAGAAGTAAAAGATGAAATTATTGGAATAAAACTATATCCTGCTGGAATTACTACAAATTCTGAAAATGGAGTAGCAGCTATAGATGCCCAAAGTCTAAGACCTACTTTAGAGGCTATGAGTGATTTGGGTATTCCTTTATGTGTTCATGGTGAAACAAATGGATTTGTAATGGACAGGGAAAAGGAGTTTATGCCGATATATGAAGGTTTGGCAAAAAGTTTTCCTAAATTAAAAATTATTATGGAACATATTACAACTAAAGATGCTGTTGATTTATTAGATAAATATGATAATTTATATGCAACAATTACTTTGCACCATCTAATAATAACTTTAGATGATGTAGCAGGTGGAATGCTTCAGCCGCATCTTTTTTGTAAACCAATAGCAAAAAGATATGAAGATAGAGATTCTTTATTAAATGCAGCAATCACTGGCAATCCAAAGGTTATGTTTGGTTCTGATTCTGCTCCACATCCTAAGCATAAAAAAGAGTCTTGTGGTTGTGCAGCTGGTGTTTTTACTTCGCCTATTGCTCTGCAAGTTTTAGCTGAGCTTTTTGAAAAACATAATAGTTTAGATAAGTTAAATGCTTTTTTAAGCCTAAATGCTCAAAAGATATATGACTTTAAAGCTTTAAAAAAAGATATTACATTGGTAAAAGAAGAGTTTACTGTACCTAATCTTTATGAAGATTTTGGTGAAAATGTTGTACCTATGTATAATAATCAAAAGTTAGTTTGGAGTATAAAGTAAGAGACTTAGTCGTCTCTTTCTGATAATAATTGAGCAATTTTTTCTTGTGTTTCTTTAGCTTTTAGAATTCTCTCTTCTCTCATTCCTCTTAATGTTTCAAGTGTTTCCATTTTTTCATGATCAATATTAGCTTTTATTTGAACAGCTTTTCTATTATTTGAGAGTCCACTAATTGCTAGGAATTTCTCTTTTTTATTTATGTAAACTTTAGATGTGGCAGATGTTGAGTTTTTGTTAAATACTATAACATCTCCTTCTTTTAAATCTAATATTTCTGAAGTTTTTAAAACTGTTTCAGCCATAATTGCTTCTATATTCATCTTTGCACCAGAAATCAAAGTTGTAATATCTTTTTTTCTACTTGCTTTTTTATTTCTACCTTCTGCAAAGATTTTTGTAACAATTTTATTTAATAAAGTCTCTATGTAAGAAATAGGGTAACAAATAGACAAGAATCCTGACTCTTCATCAATTGTAAACTCTAAAACAACTAGTAAAACAATCTCATGGTCTGAAATTATTTGAATAGCATTTGCATTTGTATCCCTTGATTCTATTTTGAAATTTAGGGTTGTAATCTCATCCCAAGCTTTGTATAAATGAGAAACAATTAGTTTATAGAAGTGATCAAAAATTTCAACTTCAATTTCTGTTAACTCTCTATCTAAATTGTCACTTGAAGCAACCGAACCACTTCCTAATAGTTCTGCAATAATTTTGTGTGAAATACCAGGATTACACTCAATTACTATTCTTCCATCAAGTGGTTTTATTGATAAGGTATTTAGGGAAGTTAATTGTGGAATTGATAAAATAAATTCACCATAAGTCATTTGTTCAATTGAGTATAATTTTATATCAACTATTTTTCTAAGCATTGCTGAAAGGTCAGTAATAAGGTCCCTTAACATTTTATCATGTAGTGTAGAGAATGCTTTAAATTGTTCATTTGAGATACGATTTGGTTTTTTAAAGTCATAAATAGAATAGTTTTTTTCTTTTGATATTATTGGCTCTTCTGCCGTTTTATCAATATCTTCGCCTTGTTCGGCTATATCTAAAAGAGCATCAATTTCATCTTGACTTAAAAACTCTGCCATCTCTTATCCTCTTATCTCAAGTTCTGCATCAAGAGCACCTAACTCTTTTATTAGTTTTAGTGTATCAATTATATCACTCATAGGTAGTTTCATAACTTTCATTGCTCGAACTAAGTCAGATACTTTAGGTGTACCTTTTGTATTAATCATTGTATTATCTAAATCTACAACAGGTTTATCAGCAATAACAATGTCATCACCAATATTTTTACCCTTATTTACTTCTACATTATCCCATTGTTCATCATTTAAATCTGATTTTTTGATTCGTATAATAAAATTGTCTTTTGAAACAGTAACTGGGCCTATTGGAACTTCATTCCCTGATATTATCATTTGTCTGTTTAAATCAATAATAATTCTTTTTTTGAATGATGAATCCAAATTTATAGTTTGAACTTGGGCAATAAATCTAACCATAGATATATTAGGTGGTTTTTTTACTGTTACAGTTCTTGTATCTTCAGCAAAAGCAATTTTTGCTCCAAACTTTTCATTAATCTTTCTTTGAATCATATCTGCATCAGTAGCAGAAGCTTTTATTAAACTTAAGGTTAAGTCCTTCTCATTTTTTAGGGTAAATGGAACTTCATTTTCAATCATTGCTCCATCATAAATCATACCTGTAGTTTCATTATCTCTATCAGCAATAATAGTACCTTGAGCAAGGCCATATACATTACCATCTACACCCTTTAATTGTGTTAATAGTAGTTCACCATTATTGATTGATTTTGCATCCCCAATGGCAGAAATTTTTACTTTTATTTTATCCCCTTGTCTTGCAAAAGGAGGAAGCATAGCTGTTACCATAACTGCTGCTATATTTTTTGACTTAATAGATGAAGTTGGTATTTTAATATATGAATTTCTAAGTAAGTTTTGTAGACTTTGCATAGTAAAAGTTGACTTGTCTCCAGTACCTGCAAGTCCTACCACTAGGCCATATCCTAAGAGTTGATTCTCTCTAATACCAACAATATTCGTAATATCTTTTATTGTTTGAGCGTAAATTGATGTAAAAAATAAAAAAAATATAAAAATGAATTTCAAATAGTTTACCTCGTATAAATATTGATTTATTTTATCTAAATTTATATAAATTTTAGATATTATAAATGAAAAAATAAATTAGGAATATCTTTGAATATTTATATTTATGGCAATCAAAATTTTAAAAAAGATATTAAAGATGAGTTAAGTAGAACTCTAATTGATTATAAATTAGAAGGTAAGGGCTTAATTCAAGAAGTTCGTTCTTTGAGTACTTTAAAAGAACTTATTGAAGATAATAGTGATGATATATTTTTAATAGATGATACTAAAATAATAAAAGAAAATTTAATAAACTCTAAAATAAAGTTTTTAAAGCCTAAAGATGGAATAGAACAAAGTTATTTAAAAGAGAAAGGTATTGAGGATTTTAGTGTTGATTCGATACATGATATTTCTAGATATATTTTAAAAAAGATGAAAGAATTGGGTTTAGGTGATGAACTTGATGAATCTGAAGAGAGAACACAAATTCATGACTCTATTACAGATATTGTAAATGATGCGTATAAAAGTGAGAATTTAGATGAAAATTTAGAGGATGATTATGAATTAACTGATGATTTAAAAGATTTATTATCACAGGATGAACCTGAAATTGAAGAAGAAACTGAAAATGAAGAAGAAATTCAAAAAGAAATTATCAATAAAGATGAACAAATGATTGAAAATAACGAAAATCCAGTTGCTGAACCGAAGTCAAATGAATCTAATGACTCAATGAAATCACTAGAAGATTTGGATGAATATATCAATTTAGAAGATATCACATCTTTAGACGAACTAAGTGAAGAGGATATCTTAAATGTATTTAGTGGAAAAGATATTAAACCAAAAGTCGCAAAAAAAATCCAAAATAAGGCAAAAGAGATGAGTATCAAACTTGATAATCCTGATGATATCAAAGAGTTCTTATCTAAATTATTAGAAAGTAAAGCCTTAGAAATTACTGTAAAGATAAAAGAATGAATATGGATTTATTGGGAATTGCTCAAAGTACAGTAAAAATTATTCTTTTATTAGCCTTACCTTCATTGCTTGTAAGTATGGTAATTGGGTTGTTAATTTCTGTATTTCAAGCAGTAACTCAAATCTCTGATGCAGCATTATCTTTTGTACCTAAAGTTATTTTAGTATCAGTTTTTATTTTGATTTCTTTGCCTTGGATTGGGGATAATGTTAGTACTTATACTAAAGAATTATGGAATATGATTTTAATCTTTGGGAATAATGGATGATAAAAAAACTTTTTAATCTTAAAAAATCTCAAACAGATCAAAAACTAATGTTTAAAGCTGAACTTTTAAATTCAATTTCACTTTTTGAAGAACAAATTGATGAATTAAAAAGAAATATAAATACAGCAACTGTAGATAGACACGGAGCAATTTCTGATTTTATGATATTAGAAATTCACAAAGAATCACTTAGAAAAGAAGCTAAAAAATTAGAGTCACAAAAGAATTTTTTACTTTCAAAATTGACAAAAGTAAACTTAGAAATTGTAGAGTTACAAAAAGAGTCTGAACAGTATGATTATTTACTAAAAGAAGAAAAGAAAGAGTTATACAAAAAATTACTTCTTGCAGAAGAAGAGCAAGCAAGTGAATTTATACAAAGTAAATATATTACGGGATGAGAAGGACATAGATTGAATAGATTTTTAATAATAGTTTTAATTTTAGGAATACATTTATTTGCAGAAGATACAGCGGTAAGTTTTATTAAAGAAAAAAAAGAGATTATAGAGTTAAAAAAAGAGTTAAATCAATTTTATACGACAAAAGAAGCAGAATATAAAACAAGAAAACAAGAACTAGAAACTTTATTAGCTAAAATAAAAACTGAAAAGAAAAATATCCAAGATATATATGATAAAAATCAACTACTTTTAAAAGATATAAAAGGCGAAGTTGTTACAAAAACTTCAAAAATATATAATGCAATGAAACCAAAAAATGCAGCTGAAATATTTAATAAATTGATAGATGATGGAAAAATTGAAGATGTTTTTGATATAATCTTGAAATTAAAAGAAGCAAAAGTCACTCAAATTATGAAATCAATGACTGTAAAAAATGCTTCGAAGATTACTGAAAAGCTCCAAAACTACTCAGTAGTTGATGAAAGTAAGAAAGGGAAATAATGGCTGAAGAAGTTGTAGAAGAAAAACCAAAAAATAGTGGTGGAAAAGGTTTAATGATAGTGCTTATTGCACTAATTGTTGTTTTGTTATTGGCTGTTATTGGAGGTGGATATTTCTTATATTCACAAGGTGTATTTAATCCTCAAGAAGAAAAAGCTATGCAAGAGATGGCTAAAAAAGAAGAGAGCAATTCAAAAGAGATGTATAAAGCTGCTATTAATGATTTAGTATTGAATATTACTAATGCAAAAGGTAGAGAAAAACTTATGAAACTCTCTTTTACACTAAAAAGTAATGACCCTGCAATAGAATCAATAGTGGAATCTTATAAAGCAGAAATAGTAGATGTTGTTATCTCTCAAATTAGTGCTAGAAGTTCAGAAGAACTTTTAACAGTAGGGGGGAAAGCCTTGTTAAAAGATGAACTAGTAGATGAAATTAATAAAGTTTTAAATGATGCAACTGCAACAAATTCTGAGATTCAAAAAAATAGTATTAAAGAAGTCTTATTTACAACTTTTGTTATTAAGTAATCAAAATGATAGTAACAGTAAAGAATAGTGGGCCTAAAAATTATGTAATGAAAATAATTTCAGTAGTTGCATTAGTTGCTATGTTTACTGCTTATTATTTTCATATGAGTGATCAATTTTCTTCAAATAATGAAAAAACAAATTCAAATATAGAAGATACGAAAAAAGAAGACTCAAAAGATGTCGAAAAACTGATATATAAAGAAGTTGAAACTGCTGTTGAATTAGTGGGACAAGAGCATATTCAAGATGTAAAAATAGTAAAAAATAAAATATTATTAGTCTGTGATACTGATACAAATTTAGATGCTTTAAAAGTAAGGTATGGCACTTTAGCTTTGATTAAAAATGATTTAAACAATATAAAAATTGTTATAGATATAAAATATATAATAGAAAGTAAATATAATGAAAAGTAAGTATCTTTTAATTTTGACAATTCCATTTTTTTTCAATTCGTGCGTATCAACTGAACCAGAGTTAAAATTTGAGAAACCACCTGCTCAAGTTTTAAAACCTAAACCAACTCCACATTATAATAAGGGTTCTTTATATTCAAGAAAAGGGCCTTCTTTATTTGCTGATAAGAAAGATTTACAAGTTGGAGATATAATTCAAGTAGTTATAGATGAATCTTTAACTTCAAATACAAGTAATAAAAGAGAACTTACAAATACAAGTGCTGAATCTATGGGTGGTGGTTTAGTAACTCCAGCTACAGGAAATAATGTCCCTTTAAACTCTACAGTACAATCTGTAGCAAATAAAATCAATAGTATTGGTGGTGTACAATTTAACTCAAGTAATAATAGTTCATTTAAAGGAAAGATAAAAGCTAATGCTGATGAATCTTTTTCTACGACACTTTCTGTTATAATAGAGGAAACATATAAGAATGGGAACTACTATATAAAAGGTTCTAAAGAGATGTTGATAGATGAACAGAAGCAAGAGATAATAATTTCGGGGGTTATTAGACCTTATGATATAAGTCCAGATAACTCTATAAAGTCATCTCAAATTGCAAATTTAAAAGTTTTGTATAAAAAAGATGGGGAAGAACAAGATGTTATGCATGTTCCTTGGGGTACAAAACTGCTAAAAATGCTTTGGCCTTTCTGATTTAATCTAATTTTAAGAATTGTAATGTAATAATTAGGGATATTATCCCAAAGGAAGGTACAATGTTAGATGCGTTAAATGTAGCCCAATCAGGTTTACGAGCAGCACAAATAGCTGTTGAAAATACAATGAATAACCTTGCTAATGTAAATACTGAGGGATATAAAAAAAGAGTTGTAGAGACAAGTGAATTAACTCAAAGTGATAATAGACAGTGGGGAAGAGGTGTATCAGTTGATGATACAGTTAGAATCACTAGTCAATATTTATATGATAATATAATAAAACAAAATAGTAAAGATAATTATCAATCAGAAATGTCTTTGATGTTAGGAAATATTGAAGCAGTATTTAAAGAGACTGATACTGCTGGCTTATCAACTGATTTAGACAAATATTTTCAAACAATTGAAAGTATAAGAGCAAATCCAAACAATGAAGTATATAAAAATCAATTAAAAATTACTGGACAAAAAGTAATTGATGATTTAAACGCTCTTTATGATGGAATTGAAGAACAAGAAAATACTTTTAAAAAATCTTTAACTGAAGATGTTGATCAAATAAATTCAAAACTTGAACAAATTCAAAGAATTAATCTAAAAATGAAAGAGCAAGGTTTTGCTTCTAATGATTTACTTGATAAAAGAGATTTATTAGAAAAAGAAATATCTACATATGCTAATATAACTGTTGATAGGGATAAAGATTTTTATGAATTAAAAATTGGTAATCAAACAGTTATTTCAAATACTACAATGTCAAAACTAGAAGTTGGAGAAGAGAAAAAAGCACAAATAGATAGATATGTTACACAAGAAGGATCAAAAAGTAGTATCTTAAGTCCTTCAGATACTTTTGATGAAGAAGATGTAATTACCTTTGAATTAGATAATGAAAATTCAGTTAGTGTTGAATATGGCGAAACAATGGTTTTTGACTTAAATGGAGATGGAGTAGATGAGACTGTAAAAGTAGATGAAACTAATTATGTAAGGGCATTAGTTCATAAAATAAATACTTCTGATTTAGCATCTAAAGTAAAAGCATATAATGGTACATATGATGTTGATAAATATGGTCATAAATCAACTATTGATAGTCAAGATAAATTTTTATTAGTTGAATCAAAAACTCCAGGAATTGAAGGTAAATTTGATAGTAGAGTTACTTTCACAGAAGAGCCATACTCTATAAATCAAGGTACAGTTACAGTTAGTCCTGTAATTAATAATAATTCAGTTTCAATTGAGAGTAAATTCGCAAATGACGGCTTAAGCTTAACTCATACTGTAAATTTAGGGGCAACTACAACATCTTCTGAAGTTTTTGATATTGATATATCTAGTAATCCTTCAACATCAGGAGCTGTACCAATTTTTGTTCCACCAAGTGTTACTTATAATGCTAGTACAAAAAAACTTACAGTTCCTGCAGGGATTGACTCTTTTACAATAACCATTAATTCTGCTGAAGGTGAAGCAGGAAGTCCTGAAGCTGCAGCTGCTTTATTTGGAGTAAATCAAAAGTATACTTTATCTTTAACAGAAACAAATGGTTCAGATACGAGTAATATTACTTCTGTACTTAATGTTGTAAATGATGGTAAAGATATAACACAAAATTTTGAAGTTTCAACGGAAAATACAAATTCGAATCCATTAGTTAGTGCAATTCCCAATGTCAATCCAGTTACAGGTGCTACACAAGCTAGTGGAACAACACAAGTTAGTTCTATAAAAAGTTTAAGTGCAGTTGATGGAAGTAGTATTACACATACTGTTGAATTGAAAAATGCAACAACAACGGCGCAAGTAATGAAAGTATCTTTTAGTGATGATACAGGAAGTTATTTTGACTTGTCACCTAAATTTGTACCTGATACCATAACTTATAATGCCGAAACCGGAGAAATAACTATTCCACCAGGGGTTAAGAGTTTTAGTTTTACTACAGATACAAATGAATTGGCTCCTGTTAATACAAATCAAACATATAGTTTTTCAATAACAGATAATGCGGCACCTAGTGGATTAACGCCTATTACTATGACATCTACTATGGTTATAAATAATAAAGAAGGTGTTGTCTCAAATTCTATTTATAAAAATGAGAAAAGAAGTGATTTAGCAAATACTGCTGTAAGTATAACTTCAAAAGATGATCCAATATCTTTTTCAAGTGGTAAATTAAAAGCCATAATAGAAAATTTAACTACAGATTCTGGAAAAAATAAATTTCAAGAGTATAAAGATGCCTTAGACTCTTTTGCTAAAACATTTGTTGATATGACTTCTAGTTATATTAAAAATGATGATGGAACATATGTTAGTGGTGAAATTGCAACGGATAATGATATAAGAGTTGCAGATGATATAAACTTATTTAGTGGTTCTAGTGTTAGAACAATGAAGTTTCATAGTGAAGTTGTAGGTAACTTAGAACAAAAAGATTATGACTATTTAGCAGGTCATCAATGGGAAGAAAATATTTCATTTTTAGGTTATGGTCAAGATAAATCAAATGATAAAGTATCAGGGGATAATGAAACTATGTCATTTTCTCAATATATGCAAAATCTTAGAACAAATATATCAAGGGATAAAGAGAGCAGTGACTTTACAGTTGAGACTCAAAAGGCAGTTAGTGAATCAATGAATAACTCATATGATTTGGTAACAAAAGTTGATAATGATGAAGAGATGATTAATTTAATAAAATTTCAATCAGCATATTCTGCAAATGCAAAAATGATAACAACTGTTGATGAAATGTTAAAAACTCTTCTTGGAATCAAGAGATAAGGAGTAAATTATGGCTGAGGGTGTATTAGGACTAGGAACAGGGCAAGCTTCTTCTTTAAATCAAGAGTTAATTGATAAGTTAAAAGCAGCAGAGAGAAAAGCTACAGTAGAACCCATTGAAACAAGTTTAAAAGACTTGGATGAAGAAGGTGTAAAAGTTGCAAATATTAAATTACAAGTTCAAGATGTACTTGATGCAATTAAACCCTTTGACTTATTTGTGGTAGGTGGAGTAAATGCCTTTTCCCAAAAATCGGCTACAACTACGGGTGATTCAGTAGTATTTGATGCTGTTGATGCAAGTAAATTAAATACAGGAACTACAAATGTGAGTGTAAGTCAAATTGCACAAAGGGATGTTTATCAAACTTCAACATTTACTGATAAAGATGCAATAATTTCAACTGTACCAGGTTCTGTTATAACAATAAATGGAGCTGAATATTCAACTTTTAATAAAACATATCAAGAAGTAGCTGATAAGATTAATTTTAGTTCAAAATTAAATGCTTCTATAGAAGCAGTAGGAACTGATTCTTATAGAATGGTTATAAAGAGTGAAGATTCAGGTGTTGATAATGCTTTAAGTATAACACAGACTAGTGTTGATTTAGGGCTTAATAATTTTATTTCAAGTTCCACAATTGCTTCGGGAACAATTCCTAATTCTGGTTTATCATTGACTTTAAATGGAACAACTTTTACTACTAGTGGAAATGAAACAAATAGTCAATTTATTTCACGAATTAACGCTGATCCTTCATTTGCTGCAGGAATTAATGCTGATGGTAAAGTTATAATAACAAGAAGTGATGGAGGTGCAGTTGAAGTTACAAATGATGATTTAGGCTTAAATTTAACCAATGAGAATCATACTCTAACTGCACAAAACATGAAAGCAAAAATTGATGGTGTTGATTATGATGTTTCTTCAAATGTTGTAACCGTTGATGGAGGATTAAAGATCTCTGCTACGAAAGTTGGTGATTCATCTATTTCTATTGAAAAAGATAAATCACAAATAGCAACAATGTTTAAAGATTTTATTGATAAATTTAATACTTTATCTAAAGCAATCGATGCTGAGCTTTATTCAGGTGATTCAAAGGTACAAGATAGATCAACATTAAGAGATATACAATCTCAAATAAAAAATATGATGTTTAAAAATTATGGTCAAGATAGTAATGATGGTACAGATGGAAACCCTGTTAAAGAAGGTAGTTTAAATCTATTTAATTTTGGACTAGAAGTTGATAAAAATGGTAATTATTCATTAAATGAAAGTGATTTTAATAAAGCAGTTAGTGATGATTTTGATAATCTAAAAGATTTATTTATAGGAACTGCTGAGAAAGAGGGCTTTGGTACACAATTAAAAACAATAGTTGATGCTATGGATGGTACTGATGGTGCTATAACTACATATGAAAATAATATGACATCAAGAAAGAAAGAACTAGATAAACAATTAAAAGAAGAGACAGAGAGTTTAGACTCAAAGTATTCTCAGCTTGCAAATCAGTTTTCAGCGTATGGGGTAATTATAAATCAATTTAATGCACAATTTTCTAGTTTGGAGATGATGATTAATCAAAGCACTTCTAAGTAATTTAAGTTTGAATATACTATACTCCTATGTATAAAAAAATGGAGATGATTTGTGGGAATAGAGGTTTATAATCAACAAAATGCAGTTAGTAATGATCCTTATGTTTTAATACTAAAGCTTTATGAGGGATTATTGAGATATCTATCTTTTGCAGAAGAAGCAATGGAAAATGGAGATGTTGAAGAAAAATTTATTTATATTAACAAATCAATCGCAATTTTTGATGAACTTAGAAATATATTAGATTTTGATGGGGGAGATATCGCTCATTATTTAGATGGTTTATATCTTTATCAAATAGAGACACTTTTCACATCAGGTATTAATGATAATGTAAATTTAATACACCAAGTTAAAAAAGTAACTCAAGGTCTAATAGAAGCATGGAAAGACGAGACTGGTCTTTAGAAGCACTAAAGAGATTAACTTATGTTGATTCTTTAGATGAAGAAGAAAGAGCTGAGGGCTTAAGGTCTTGGACTGAAACTTATTTAACTACTACAAATATTACTGACTTTGAATTATCACATGAAGAACTTTTAAAATTAAGAGAATTACTTTTTAAAAATGCTAACTTTTTATATACTCATAGAGAAAATATTTTAGAACAGATGAAATCTATTACCCAAATGAAAAAGTTTTTAAATAAATAGCTCTTTTATTTCAATATTTTTTTCAAAAAGATATGCTCTAATCTTTTTTGGAATTTTATGTACTCTACAAATTTCTTTAAACTTTTTATCCATCGCATTTATAGTTTTTGGACAGATATAAATATACTCTTTTGAGATAGAAATGTTTATTTTATCAGATATTGTTATTTCTTTTTGTTTAAGTATTTCATTTCTTTGTGCATTAGATAAAAGTATTCCTCTTTTTTTTAAAGATTTATCTATTATTTTAATATTTAGATTGTCATCTTTTTTGTTTTCAAAGATTTCTAAAGATTCTTTTTTATATATGGGTTCAAAATTTACATTTAAAGATTGAATATCATTGTTTAAATATTTGAAACTATTTTTAATACCATTTTTGTATTCTTTTATCAACTCATTTACAAAGTTTTTTCTAAAATAGTTTCTTTTGTATTTCTCATCATAATTTGATTCATCAATAAAATATTTATGATTATTTTCTTTTAAAAATATTTCAAGTTCTTCTTTTGAGAGTTCAAGAAGAGGTCTATAAATAGTATAGTTATCTTTTTTCGTTTTTTCTTCTAATCCAATTAGTTCAACTAATCCAGCCCCTTTGCTTAACTGCATCATAAACCACTCTAGTTTGTCATTTAATTGATGGGCTGTAATTAATGTATCATAATCATACTCTTTGATTATTTCATCAAAAAAGTCATATCTTATATCTCTTGCTTCTTTTTCAAAGTTAGAGTTATTTGTTAATATTACCTCTTTTAAAAAGCACTTTTTATTGTATTTATTAGCTAACTCTTTTGCATAAGCAACTTCATCTTTTGATTGTTCTCTTTGATTATAATTAACAATTGCAATATCAAAAGGAATATTTTCATTTAAGAGTAAAAAGAAGAGGGCAGAAGAATCAATACCACCTGAAAATGCCAAAAGATTTTTTGTGGTATTGATATTAAAATTAATCATTAAATCTCTTTAATTGCTGTTCCAAGTAGTTTATCACCTGCTAATTCACTTATTTTTACTTGATATGATTTTCCTACTGTTAACTCTTTTCCTGTTTCATTGTCATTGATATAAATCTCTCCATCAATTTCAGGTGCCCAAATTGTTTTTCTAGCACTAAGTAAATATTCATGTTCATCACTTTCTCCATCAATATATACATCTACTATTTGTCCAATCTCTTTTTCCAAAGATTCTAAAGTTTTTCTTTGAATTATTTCACCTAAAGTTTCAGCTCTTTTATCAATAATCTCTTGATCTACTTTTCCATCAAGTTCATATGCACTAGTGCCATCTTCATCAGAATATGAAAATACATTTGCCCTATCAAATCCATACTCTTCCACATAAGAACATAATTCTTCAAAGTCTTCTTGTGTTTCACCTGGATGACCTGCAATAAAAGTAGTCCTTACAAAGGAATTAGGAGTGTTTCTCATGGCACCCATGAGTTCTTTAAGCTTTTCTACTCCTTTACCTCTTTTCATGATTTTAAGCACCTTAGAGCTTATGTGTTGCAATGGCATATCAAAGTAGTTTTTAAATACTGGAGAGTCTTCTATTTTTTTGATAAGTGATAAAGTTGTTGTAGAGGGATAAAGGTATAAAATTCTGGCACTTTTGATTCCTTCTATTTTTTCAACTTCATTAACAAGTCTTTCTAATCCATCATTAATATTTAAATCCCTTAAAAAAGATGAACTATCTTGTGAAACAAAAGAAAAATCACAGAAACCTTGAGAGACAAGATTCTTAACCTCTTTAAGAAGAGATTCTAAGGTTCTAGAGTGAAGTTTCCCTTTAAATGAAGGAATTGCACAGAACGAACAAACTTGATTGCAGCCTTCAGATAGTTTGATATAGGCATGATAGTTTGAACCAGTGATAACTCTATCATTTGTTTCATTTAGTAAAAATACTTCATTTGTGAAGCCACTTCTTTTTTCATTTACAAGTGTGTCGATTTTATCATAATCTCCAACTCCTGTAAAAATATCAATTTCTGGTAATTCTTTTTGCAACTCTTCTTTATATCTTTCACTTAAACATCCAGCCATAACTAAAACTGAATCTTTTTTTCTTTGTTCATGTAAGTTTAGAATTGTATTTATACTCTCTTCTTTTGCACTATCAATAAAACCACATGTATTTACAATAATTACATCAGAGGTCTCTGCATCATTTGATATTGTATAATCTTTTAGTTTACCAAGCATGATTTCAGAATCAACTAAATTTTTAGTGCAGCCAAGGCTAACTAAGTGTAGTGACTTCTTGGGATTTTGTGTTGAAAATTTCATATATAACCTATTAGTTTTTTTGGAATTTTAGCATAATAGTTTGAATTTATCAAAAATAGGAAAAATTATAATATTTAATTATAATAATTTGTTATAATTATATTTGACAAATATGCTCATAATATGTATAATTTTAAATAAGTAAAACTTATCTAAATAAGGATTTTGGAATGAATAAATTTGATAAAATAAAACTTTTTTGTAGAAAGTTTAGAATTGCCATAGGTATAATTTTAATCTTAGCAGGAGTATATACTGGTATTGCCTGGTTTTATTTAGGTATATTGCCTTTATTAGCAGGACTAGCTAACTTTTGCCCTTTATGTATAATAAGTAAAAAATGTACGATATAAACTCTTTTAAGAGTTTATATCCACATATTATCGATAAGTCTTGTATTACCAACTTTACATGCAATTAGTATGATTGTATTTTTTACTTCTATTGTTTGAATCTCTTCAAAATTTCTATTTACTATTGCTATATACTCTATATCTAGATTTGACATTATTTCTTTCATTTTTGTTTTTATAACTTCAGCATCTCTTTCACCTTTTGTAACAGCAATAATTGTCATATTTAAAGATTTTGAAATTGCTAAAGCTTCTTTTCTCTCTTCAATTGATAAATAAATATTTCTTGAACTCATTGCAAGACCATCTGCTTCTCGTATAATGTCACATTCAATTATATTTATAGGTAAAAAAAGATTTTTAACCATTTGTGAGATTAGAGAAAGTTGTTGGGCATCTTTTTTACCAAAATAGGCATTTTGAGGCTGAACTAAATTAAATAGTTTTAAAACCACTTGTAATACTCCATCAAAGTGACCTGGTCTTTTTTCCCCTTCTAATATAAAGCCAGTTATTTTTGGAGCTTTTATGGAAATCTCATCATTGCTTTGGTACATAGACTTAACATCTGGCATAAAGAGATAATCTACTTTGCAAAGTTCACAGATTCTTTTATCTGCTGCATCTTTTTTTGGATATTTGTCTAAGTCTTCATTTGGTAAAAATTGTGTTGGATTTAGAAAAATCGAAACTATTACAATGTCATTATTTAGTCTTGCATTTTTTATAAGTGAAATGTGCCCTTCATGTAAAGCACCCATAGTTGGAACAAAACCAATTGTTCCTTTTAACTCTTTTCTAATAGTTTGTAATTCTTCTATAGTATTAATTATTTTCAATAAATTTCCTTTAATAATTTTTTTATTATTTCTATTTTGTATCAAAATTTGGATTGAGTTTTAGTAAAACTAAATCAGCCAATATATTCCCAAGAAGAGTTAAAAATGCTCCAATAATTAGTATTCCCATAATTACTGGATAATCATGGGCTAAAGCACTATGATAAAATAATAAGCCCATCCCATCTATTGAAAATATTGTTTCAAGTATAACAGACCCACCAATAATTCCTGGAAGGGATAAACCAAGTATTGTAATAACAGGTGGATACAAATTTGGTAAAATATAGTATCTCAAAATTTGTTTTTTACTTAGTCCTCTAGCTTTGGCAAAAAAGATATAATCACTTTTTAGTATTTCAATTGTAAGTGATCTTATATATAAAGTCAAACTTCCAATTCCCCCAAAAACAATTATAAATATTGGTAAAACTAAATGCTTTGCAAAATCTAAATAGTAACTAAAACTTCCATCATCTTTTACACTATGCAATCCAGATATAGGTAGAACCTCAAAATTAACTGCAAAAATTAAAACACCAAGTAGTGCTAAATAAAAAGAGGGCATAGAAAAACTTAAAAGTGAAAGTTGACCAGTAAATTTATCAAAAAAAGTTGATTTATTTAGAGCTGATTTAATACCTAAATAAAGTGATAATATAAATATAAAAATCATAGAGGTAATATTTAAAACAAGTGTTATTGGGATTCTATTTAAAATCTCATTTTTAACCATTTCTCCTGAGCTAAAAGAGATACCAAAATCAAGGTGGAGTATTGCAAAAAGCCAAGAAAAATATTGTACATAAAGTGGTTTATCTAAGCCATAAATAGACTTTAAGTGTTTGATTGACTCTTCTGTGATGTTTGGATTTAAATCTCCACTTGCAAAAAATGAATTAGGAGCAAGATGTATAGCTAAAAAAGATATTAGACTAATAATAAAAAGCATAATAATAAGGTATATCAATTTTCTAAAAAACAATTTCATCTCTTTTGTATAAATCCCTTATAAGTTGAGCATATTTGATGATGAAATCATAGCTAAATTATGGTTAGTTTAAGTACTATTTTTTTTAGAAATAATGGGTTTTAAGAATTTTTTTTTATAGAGTATTTATTGAAAATTAATATTATGTATTGATTTATTTTATAAAATTCTTTTTTTAATATATATATATAAATAGAACTTGTAGCTCCAATAATTATTCCTGCTAATATATCCATAGGGTAATGGACTCCTATGAAAACTCTAGATATTGCACTTAGTATAGAAAAAAGTAATATAGCACTTTTGAAGTTAATAGAATTACTAAATATTATATATGTAATAGATATTGCTAGCATAAAAGATGTATGATCAGAAGGAAAAGAATTATCTGATACATGATAAACCAATAAATTTCCTAAACCATCCATAAAGGGTCTATTGTGGAAATAAAATATTCCTACAATTGAGTTAATACTTAGGCTAAGCATTGAAGAGTAAAATCCAAATAATGCAATATCTTTTTCTTTTTTAAAAAAAAATAGATAAAACTCCATTATAATTAAAAACCAAATAAAGTCTTGAGAGAGTTTAATTAAGATGAAATCAAGAATATGATTTTTATTAGCATACGAATTTATAATTAAAAATAATTGTTTATTTAAAATATCCATTTTGTTCTTCTTTTTGTAAAGTATTTAATGATTGTAGAAGTTGAAAATGAATTTAAAATGAAAATGACGGAAAGTTAGAATATTATAGTGATTTTTGTACCTTTATTCAATGTAGATTCTATTTTAAATTTAGCACCATGCAGGTCAATGCTATTTTTAACAATAGATAGTCCAAGTCCGAAACCTTTTATTTTTTTATTTCTTGATTCATCAACTCTATAAAATCTATTGAGTACATTAGAAAGTTCTTCTTTTGGTATTCCAATTCCTTCATCAATTATATTAAAATAAATGTGTTTATTTCGTGCTTCCAATGAAATAAAAATGTTTTTATTTTCATTTGTATATTTTATTGCATTGTCAATAAGATTTGAAAAAACAGTTTTTATTAGTTGTAAATTACCAAATATAGTTAAATCTTCTAATTTTTTAATATTTATATTAATATTCTTTTCATCAATATTTTTTTTGTATGTTATTAGAGTATCTAATAAGATATTTTTTAAATAACATTTTTCAAATGTTTTTTGAATATTTTCTTTTGAATATTTTGTAAGTAATAATAAATTTTCTACAATTTTTTCAATTTGTTTAGCTTCATAATTAAGTGTAGTTAATGTTTTTATATAATATTCTGGTTCTCTTTGTTTTCTTAAAGTCAAATCAATTTCGCCTCTTATTACAGTTAATGGTGTTTTTAATTCATGTGAAACATCACTATTAAATCTATCTAGGTTTTCAACACCATCTTGTAGCCTAATTATCATATGGTTAAAGGTACTAATTAGTTTTTTAATTTCATCGTCTTTACTTGGGATAGAAATTGTAGTTGAGAAGTTATTGATTGAAATCTCTTCAGATACTTTTGTAATCTCTTTTATTGGTAATAATATTTTATCTATCATTTTACTAGCTAAAAAAATAAGTGCAAATAATAATAAAGGTTCAATTACAAACATTGTATCTGTAACATCTTCTACTTTATCATCAATGTCATCTTTAGAAATGATAATTAATGTGTCTTTTGAAAGGTTTATAAAATAAAAAGCTTCTAGAGTTTCTCCATAATCAATAATTAAAAAAGACTTCTTTTTATTGAGGTATTCTTGTATATTTCTTTCATTAAAATTATGTGTTTTTTTTATAATCTCATTATTTTTTACTATTGCAATACTTGATTTAAATTCTTTATTTTTTGAGATGACTTTGTCAAAATTTGTAATATTTATATTGTCTTTAAAATAAATTGCTTCTTCATATAATTTTGCTTCAATACTAGAATAAACACTTTTTTCAAAAAAATAGTTAAAAGCAATACTAAATATTATAAGTAATAAAAATGTAATGCTTCCAAACCAAAATAATATTCTTGTTTTTAAACTTTTAAACATCAAGTTTATACCCTAATCCTCTAAAATTTTTGATAATATCTTTACCAATTTTCTTTTTTAAATTATACATAGTTACTTGAATAACATTACTATTGATAAATTCATTTTCATTCCAGAGTTGTTCTTCTATCATACTATTTGAAATCATTGAGTTTTTATTTTTTATTAAAAAAAGAAATAAATCATACTCTTTTGATGTTAATTGTAGTGGAATATTATCTTTTGCTACTATTTTTTTATCTATGTCAATAGTAATATTTGATATTTCTATTATATTAATTCCTTTAGATACTTCTCTTCTATATAAGGCTTCTATTCTAGCAAGTAATTCTTCATAATCGAAAGGTTTTGCAAGATAATCATCTGCACCACTTTTTAATCCTTTTACTTTATCGATAATTTCAGATTTTGCAGTTAACATTAGTATCGGTGTTGTTATTGATTTTTTTCTAATATTTTCTAGTATTGTTAAGCCGTTTTTATTAGGTAGCATCCAATCTAAGATTATAATGTCATAGTTATTTTCTGTTGCTAGATATTCACCATCTTCTCCATCTACAGCACTTTGAATAACATGACCTTCTTCCGTTAATCCTCTTTCTAACAATGATAATATATTTTCATCATCTTCTATAATTAAAATTTTCATAATTTATTTTTACCTTATTACTTACATAACCATTATATCAATAGTTTTATTATTTTGAAATTCTAGATTTAATAAATGAAATGAAAATTAATTTTCATTTCATTTTCAAATAGAATAATTCCAATAATTAAAATTTGAGGAGTCAAATATGATAGAAAAAAACTTTACATTAAATAGAGTAGCAGGGTTAACACTATTTTTTTGGATTGTTAAAATATTATCTACAACTGTTGGTGAAACAGCAGCTGATTTTGTTGCAGTAGATATGAATTTAGGCTTAGCAGGAACAACAATGCTTATGGGAGTAATTACTTTAGGAGCAATACTTTGGAATTTTAGTTTAAAAAAATATTTTGCACCAGCTTATTGGTTTTTAATTGTGATGATGAGTATAGAAGGAACTTTGATAACTGATATTCTTGTTGATAATTTTAATGTTAGTTTAATAACTTTAGACATTGTATTTACAATAGCAATGATTTTAGGATTTTTGTTATGGTACAAAGAAGAAGGTACTTTATCAATTCATAAAATTACAAATAATAGAAGAGAAGTTTTTTATTGGTTAATTGTTTTGATTACCTTTGCGCTAGGAACAGGAGTAGGAGATACCGTTTCTGAGCATTTGAACTTTGGATATTTAAATTCATTAATGTTATTTGGTGGTATCTTTTTAATCGCAGGTGGATTATTTTATGCAAAAATATTAAATGGTGTTATGGCATTTTGGATAGCCTTTATAGTAACACGTCCAATAGGTGCATCTTTAGGTGATTTATTTATTCAAGCTCCAGCTGATGGAGGTATGGGAATTCCTGCAGGAAATATAAATATTGCATTTTTTACTATTATTTTGATTGTTGTAGCATATTTAACAATTAGTAAAATTGATGTAACAAAAGCAGAGAATAAATAATGGAAATTTGTATTTAGTTAGTAGAGTATTAATCATTGTTATATTATATTAAAATGATTAGGTATAATATCATTTTAAAATAATTTACATAGGATGTTTTACATTCACATAGGTTAAAAATGATTGGTATAGATGTAGTAAGTATAAAAAGAATTGAAAAGCTGTATGAGAAGTTTGGTAATAAAGCTTATGAAAGATTTTTAAATAAAAGTGAAATAGAATTAGTAAAAAAAGTTGAAACTGCTGCTGGTTTTTGGGCTGCAAAAGAGGCTGCAAGTAAAGCTCTTGCTTGTGGAATAGGCGAAGAGTGCGGTTTTCATGATATTATTATTTCAAAAACAGTTAAAAATGCTCCTCTTATAACTTTCTCACAAAAAGTTATAGATAACTTTTCAATAAAAAGTGCCCATCTCTCTATTACTCATGATACTGGTTTTGCAATAGCTGTTGTAGCCTTAGAGAAAAATTAATCATGGGAAGAAAAGAGTGTATAAAACTTTTTTTTAATACTATATTTGTATTCTCTTTTTGTGGGTGTGCAGCCATAAGTGGTTATCAAGATAGTATGAATACTTTTGATAATAACTTAGAATCAAAAAATTGTGATTATACTCAAATAGAAGAAAAGATAAAAGATAATGATGACCCCATACTTTGGGGTATTCAAGGTGGTTCATTGGCAAGAAATTGTTTTGCTTATAAAAAAAGTAATGGATTTTTTGATGAAGCAGAAGAGAAGTATAAACAAACAGTAGATGAAGACACAGTTTTTGATAATACTTTAGAGGCTTCAAAAAGTATTTTAGTAAATAATAATGCAAATGAGTATGAGGGAAATATTTATGAAAAAGTGATGGTAAATACTTATAAAGCTTTAAATTACGCTAGTTTGCATGATAGTGCAAATGCAAGAGTAGAGTTTAATAGAGCTTTGGATAGACAAAGAAGAGCAAAAGATTATTTTAGAAGTGAGATACAAAAAAAAGAGGCGAATTTAGAAAAAGAGAACAAAGAAGCAGAAGATACTGTATATAAACAATATGATAGTTTGTTAAATGATTTTAAAGCATATCCTGATTTTATAAATCCTTTTACAACCTATATGGCTGGAGTATATTTTTTATTAGATGGAGATACAGTTAAGGCAAGGGATTTATTAAAAGAGTCTATGGAAATGCAACCATCAAATGAGCAAATAAAAAGTGACTATGAACTTAGTAACAAATATCTTGATTCATCTTTGAGAGAATCAAAAGAAAAATATGCTTGGATTATATATGAAAATGGGCAAGGGATGATAAAAGATGAGATAAGAATTGATATTCCTTTATTTATATTTTCAAGAAATGTCATATATACAGGTATTGCTTTGCCAAAAATTGTTGAAAGAAGTAGTTCTTATGCTTATTTAGATATTAATGGAAAAGATACAACAGAAGTTTGTAATATGGATAATGTAATAAAAACAGAATTTAAAAAAAGATTTCCAGCTATTTTAAGTGAGGCAATAGCAAATACAATTACAAAAACGATTACCCAAAAACAACTCAATGATTCTAGTCCATTAGCTGGGTTCTTAGGGTTTTTATATCAAAGCTTTACAAATAGAGCTGATGTGAGGTCCTGGACTGCTTTACCTAAGAATTTTCAAAGTTTAAGAGTAAAACTTGATGGAAAACCAATTGAAATTAAAAATAATGAAGGTAAAATTATAAAAGAAGTTTTTATTCCTAATGATAAAAATGCATTAATTTATGTAAAATCACAAGTCATAGGAAATAATATAATTCATAAGATTTTATTTTAAAGGAGATTTATGAAAAAGATATATTTAATTATTACAATAATAAGTGTTATGCTTTTTAGTGGGTGTGCACAAAAAGAAGTAAAAGTTGAGCCTAAAATAAGCGATGACTCACACATAGTAATAGATAAAGCTTTGGATAGCTGGTTAAAGCTTGAAAAACTAAACTATTTTCAAAAAAGTGATGGCTTTTGGGTTGTACAAGCTAGATTTAAAAATACAACTTATATGAATAGAAATGTAGCTTATAAGATAGATTGGATAGATAAAAATGGTTTTATTGTAAAAACAATTTTATCTAAATGGAAAATGGCAACAGTGGAAGAGAATAGGGATTTTACTATTAATGGCGTATCCCCTTCAAATCAAATCAAAGATTTTGTAATAAGAGTACAAGATACAAGTAGAGATGATGAACAAAGAAAAGATAGTAGCCATTATGAATATCAAAATTAAGGAAAAAAATGAAAAATAAAAAACTAATAATTTCAACACTATTTATGGGAACAATATTTTTTGCAGGGTGTACACATAAACCTGAGTATTTACCAGAAAATTCTCCAAAATCTTCAATTGTAACTATGGGAATTGATAGACAAGATTTTGAAAAAGCAGCTAGTGATATGGCTAAATCATTGTTATCAAGCGGTGCTTTAGATAAAAGTGGTGGTGGAAAAAGCGTAGTTATGATGAGTGACATTGTAAATGATACTACTCAAAGGTTTGATGTAAAATTTTTAACTAAAAAGTTAGGAATAGCAATATTAAATTCAGGAAAAGCAATACTTACATCAGCTGTTGGAACTCAAAGGGATGATTTAGCTCAAGATACTAGAAAACTAAGAAATAATGATGAATTCAAAAAAAGTACTACAATACAAAAAAATACACTTTATGCACCTAGTCTTTCATTATCAGGAAGTATTTTACAAAGAACAGCAAAAGCAAATAAAGATGACCAAATAGTTGAATACTATTTCCAACTCTCACTAACAGATATTAAAACTGGACTTGTAACTTGGGAAGATGAGGTAGTTATAGGAAAAATTGGATCAAACGATACTGTGACTTGGTAGTTTGATTAGTTATAGGGATTTTCCCCTATAATTAATTTTTTGTCAAATATCTCTCAAGTATTATTTTAGCTGCAAGGGAATCAACTCTTCCATCCCTTTTGTATTTGATATCACCTTTCATTAGCTCTTCTGCTTCTATGGAGCTCATGTTTTCTTCTTGGAAAACTATCTCTCCTTCAAATTTTAGAAGATTTACGAAGTGTTTTACTCTTTTTTGCATATCATCACTTGAACTTGGAAAGCCAACAATAAGTTTCTCTATTTCCCACTCTTTTAAAAAACTATCAACATCATTTGAAGCTTGATTTCTATTTTTTCTTAAAATGGCTGTTTGTGGGGTAACTATGGACTCTGTAAGGCTTAAAGCTACGCCAATTCTTTTTAATCCTATATCAATAGATGCTAATTTCAATCATTTTCCTTATCTTTACTTTGAAACCGTAAAGTAATCATTTTAGTATAATTTTGGTAATATATATCTTTTTTAAAAATATAAACAATGATATATGAGTAGGATAAACGATGAAATTAGCTGTATTTGATTTTGATTCAACTTTGATGGATGGAGAAACTATTGATTTTCTAGCAAAACCTTTAGGTCTTGAAGAGAAAGTTGCAAAAATCACAGAAGAAGCCATGGCTGGAAGATTGGACTTTTTTGAATCACTTATTGAAAGAGTGGCTTTATTAAAAGGCTTAGAAAACTCTTTGGCTGTAGATATTTGTAAAAGTCTACCACTTATGCCAGGAGCAATGGAAACAGTTGCAAAACTAAAAGAGAAGGGATACAAAGTTGTATGTTTTTCAGGTGGCTTTAGAATAGGAACAACTCCTGCTAAAGAGAAACTTGGACTTGATGCAGATTTTTCAAATATCTTACATCATAAAAATGGAATTCTAACTGGACTTGTTGGTGGGGATATGATGTTTGGTTTTTCTAAAGGTGATATGATACAAAGAGTTCAAGCAATGTTAGGCGTTTCTAAAGAAAATACACTAGTTGCAGGAGATGGAGCAAATGATGTTTCAATGTTTCCATATGCAGACAAAAGAGTTGCTTTTTGTGCAAAAGATATTTTGAAAAAAGAGGCAAATATCATTGTTGATACAAAAGATTTAACACAAATCTTGGAACATATTTAAAAAATAGCGTCTTAGAACGCTTTTAGGATTTGTCTCTTTAGGGGTTGAATTTTTTCATCACTAAAAGAGGTATTAAAAGAAAAGGTTTCTATTTTTAGGGACTATTAAAAGGAGTTAAAATGAGTTTAAAAGAAGATATAAATTTTTCGTTATGGTGTGATTTTATTGAAAGAGATTTTTTAGAAAATCAATTTCAAGATTTGGTAAAAGATGAAGTTATTCAAGGTGCTACATCAAATCCTGCTATTTTTGCATCATCAATTTCAAACTCTGTTGCATATAAACAACAACTAGGAATTTTACAAGTAAATACAGCTAAGACTATTTATGAAGAAGTAGCTATGACTGATATTAAAAGAGCAGCTGAAATACTTGAGCCTATGAATAGAATTAATAGTGATGATGGATTTATCTCACTAGAAGTTGACCCAACACTTAGTGATGATGCTGAGGGTACTATTGAAGAGGGAATTAGACTTTATAAAACAATTGCATATGATAATGTAATGATTAAAGTTCCTGCAACAAAAGCTGGATATAAAGCCATGGAAGAATTAGCTTCACAAGGTATAAATGTAAATGCAACACTAATCTTTTCACCAGAACAAGCTATTAGTTGTGCAAATGCCTTAAATAGAGGTATGGAAAAATCAATTACAGAATCAAAAGCTGTTATTTCTATTTTTGTATCTAGATTTGATAGATTATGTGATAATAGATTTGGGGCAAAAGGTATAGAAAAAGCCAAATTAGGTATCATAAATGCTGTAAAATGTTATCACGAAATAAATAAATTCCATAATGATAATATTAGAACACTTTTTGCTAGTACAGGTGTAAAAGGGGATGAATTACCATCAACTTATTATGTGGATAATTTACTCTATCCAAATAGCGTAAATACAGCTCCACTCGCTACTATTGAAGACTATGTACAAAGTGGTAGCACGGAACCTAGTGATATAATCAGTGAAGGTGAGTGTGATGAGTTTTTCAAAATGCTTGCAAAACATGATATTGATATAAATGAGATTTATGAGACACTATTAACTGATGGTTTAGAATCATTTAAAGTATCATTTGAAGAGCTTTTATCAAAACTAAAAGCATAATAATTAAAATATAAAAAGGTAAATAGTATGAATAACTGGAATCCAAAATCTTGGAGAGATTTTCCGATAAAACAACAACCAACATATAATGATTTAGAAAAACTTACTAAAGTAGAAAAAGAGTTAGCTTCTTATCCTCCTTTAATTTTTGCAGGGGAAGCTAGAAACTTAAAAAGTAAATTAGCAGATGTTGTAGATGGAAAGGCTTTTTTACTTCAAGGTGGAGATTGTGCTGAATCATTTGATGCATTTAATGCAAATAATATTAAAGATTTATTTAAAGTGATGATGCAAATGGCTATTGTTTTAACTTTTTCTGGTGGTTGTCCAGTTGTGAAAGTGGGAAGAATAGCAGGTCAATTTGCAAAACCAAGAAGTGAAGATTTTGAAAATATTGATGGACTTGCTCTTCCTTCTTATAGAGGAGATATTGTAAATTCTGTTAAGTTTGATGAAAAATCAAGATTACCAAAGCCTAAAAAACTTTTAAAAGCTTATAACCAAAGTGCAGCTACACTAAACCTTTTAAGAGCATTTTCTAGGGGTGGAATGGCAGATTTACAACAAGTTCATGAGTGGAATTTAGATTTTATTAAAGATCACACTTTAGGTGTAAAATATGATGATTTAGCAAATAAGATTTCTGAAACTTTAGCTTTCATGAATGCTTGTGGGATTACATCAGAAAATACACAACAATTAAGTCAAACTACCCTTTATACTTCACATGAAGCACTTTTATTAAATTATGAGGAAGCGCTTACAAGAAGAGATTCTTTAACTGGTGATTGGTATGATTGTTCTGCTCATATGTTATGGATAGGGGATAGAACAAGAGAATTAGATGGTGCACATTTAGAGTACTTTAGAGGTATCAAAAATCCAATAGGATGTAAAGTAGGACCTTCTATGAAAGAAGATGAATTAATCAAATTAATTGATGCTTTAAATCCTGAAAATGAAGCTGGAAGATTGAATCTTATTGTTAGAATGGGTGCCGAAAAGATAGGTGATATCTATCCAAATTTATTAAAAAGAGTAAAAGCTGAGGGTAAAAATGTATTATGGTCAAGTGATCCCATGCATGGTAATACAATAAAAACTGATAATGGATACAAAACAAGAGATTTTGAATCGATTTTAAATGAAGTAAAACAATTCTTCCAAATACATAGTGCCGAAGGTACAGTTGCAGGTGGAATTCACCTTGAAATGACAGGTCAAAATGTAACTGAGTGTACAGGAAGTACAAGTTCTGCTATTACTCAAGAGGGACTTGCAAGTAGATATCATACACAATGTGACCCAAGATTAAACGCGGATCAAGCATTAGAATTATCATTTATGATTGCTGAGACTTTAAAGGAAGCTAGAAGATAAAACTTCAAAAGGAAAGAATATGTACAAAGAGATTATAAAAAGAACCTTAGACTTACTTTTTGAAAAAAAGTATATTTTAATGAGAGCTTTGTTTATACCTTTCCTTATATTAGCTATTATTGAATACTATAGTACTCATATAATGATAAGTAAAAGTACTTTTTATATCTTAACTGCACTATCTTTTTTGGTGACAATTGTTATGTCTATAAATGTACATAGAATACTACTTTTAAGTGAAGAAGAGACACCTAAATGGGGTGTTTATAAATTTGGTCAAAGGGAAATAAGTTTTATACTAAAAGGTATTGGTTTAGGTTTACTTATGGCCTTAGTATTTTTTTTAGTATATTTTATTTCCCTATTTCTTGGTAAGTTTATTCAAGGCTTTTTTGGCTCTAATGTTGCATATTTTTACAATATATTAGTTGTTGTAGTTCTTGTAGGTTTTATTGGAATGATTACTTCAAGAATATCTCTAATCTTCCCTTCTATTGCTATTGATAAGCCCTTAGATTTCGGTGATGCCCTTGCTTTATCAAAAAACTATAAATTATTAGTTTTTATGATGGTCATTATTTTTCCTATTATTTTTGCTACTGTTGTTAGTTTTGTTTATGGGTTGGTAATTAAGTTTCTTATGGCTTTAATCTCTTCTGATTTGAGTATTCTATATTCACTATTAAATATTTTTGTAACAGTATTTACTATTGGTTTTTTATCTGTAACTTATGAATATATAATTTCCAAACAGCCTATTATTGAGACAGAAGAGAAGTTAAATGAGATAGAATTTATTGATAATGAAAATAGCTTTAAAATGGTTATTGATGATAGATACGAAACTACTTATGAGCAATTAAAAGAGGATTTAATAAAACAATATAAACCATTAGGTTTTGATGAAATTGTAGTTGATAAAGATACCTCTTTTATGCTAAAAAATCGAGAAAATCAAGAATCATATATTTTAGTAACGCATATGAACAATGAGTTTATAGTAGAGACTTTTAATGTAAAAGACAAACCTATTTTAAGTATAGATTAAATTAGATAAAATATATAAACTGAAAACAAACAAGTACTTTTAAAATTTTCATTTTTTTAAGTTTAATGGATTAAAATAATAATAAAGGAGATTTATTATGGAACTATGGGGTATAACATTAGACTTTTTTGATAAGAAAACTTGTGCTTTGTTACCTGATTTATGTTTGCAATGGGATATCAAATATGATGAACTTGGTGATAATAAAGAACTTTTGGAGTATTGGGAGAAACACATAAATAATATTTTAGAACAGACAAAAGATGTTGTTTATGTAAATAACAATGAAGGTAGATCTTTAATATATTCAGCTAATAATGAAGCTATTGAAATAATTTCAAAAGAGTTTAAAGACTTGAAATTACAAAAAGTTATGTATGAAGATATTATCTCTTGTGAGACTTGTGTGGAGCATGATTATTTAGCTTAGCCTATAAAAAGACTTATAAAAAAGTCTTTTTATAAATTTCTTCATCAAAAGCTACAATAAGCTTATCATCAAACTCTATAACTGGTCTTTTAAAAAGCATTGGCTCTTTACATAACCATTCATATTTACCATTGGCATCTAGGTTTAGCTCTTTTAATTGTAGAGTTTTGTATTTTGTTCCTTTTGAATTAAAAAGTATATTTATATCAGCTTTTTGGCTCCATATTTTTACCTTTTGGGCACTTGGTGTCTCTTTTTTAAAATCAAAAAAATCCACTTCTATATTGTTCTCTTTGAAAAATTTTAGTGCTTTTTGTACACTTCCACAAGTTTTGATTCCATAAACAGTTATCATCAAAAAACCTTATTCAATTATTTTTGGAACTATAAAGTATCCATTTTCACTTTTTGGTGCATGAGAAAGTATATGTTTTGACATATCTAAATCTTGTTTTGGGATATCTTCCCTAAATGGTGTTCCACCTTCAACAGTTGTAAAGGTAGCATCGATGTGGCTAACATCAATTTCATTTAGATTTTCAACAAAATTAATAATATCACCCAATTCATTTTTTAGTGATTCTCTTTTACTTTCATCAATTTCCAAACTAGAAAGCTTTGCTAATTTATCAATTGTACTATCATCAATAGTCATTTTCTTTCCTTTAAAAGGTACCCTTTTAAAGGGACCTAAAATATTTGTCTACTTTTAATTTTTTGGATTATATCTAAAAAGAGTTTTGTTGGGGGTTAATAAGATTAAATCTCAACGCCTCTTTTTTTATAAAATTCTTTTTTAAACTCAAGCCAATTATCAGCTAAAATTGCTTCTCTAGCTTCTCTCATAAGGGTTAAATAGTAATGGATATTATGTAGAGTCGCAAGTCTATAGTATGTGATTTCACCTACTTTAAATAGATGGTTTAAATATGCTTTTGTAAAGTTTTTACAAGTATAACATTCACAAGCTGGGTCAATTGGCTCAAAGTCTTCTTTAAATTTTGCATTTTTAATTGCTATTTTCCCATATGTTGTAAATAATGAACCATTTCTTGCATTTCTTGTGGGCATTACACAATCAAACATATCAACACCACGCTCAATATTTTCTATTAAATCTTCTGGTGTCCCAACACCCATAAGATATCTAGGTTTATCTTGCGGCATAAAATCAGTTGTCCACTCAACTGTTTCATACATATCAACATTTGGCTCACCAACACTTAATCCTCCTATGGCAAAACCATCAAAGTCTGTTAATGAACAAAGTTGTTGGGCACTTAATTTTCTAAACTCTTTGTCTGTTCCACCTTGAATAATAGCAAAGATATTTTGATCTACTCCTATACCTTTTTCTTGTTGTGATTTATGATAAGTTATTGCCTTTTTTGCCCAATCTGTAGTTCTTTCAATTGATTTTTTGATTCTCTCTTTTGTATTAGGAAGTGCCACTAAATCATCTAAAATCATCATAATATCTGAACCCAATTCATATTGAGTATCTAGAACACTTTCAGGTGTAAAGTAGTGACGACTACCATCAATGTGTGATTTAAACATGATTCCATTTTCATCAGGTTTTGAATTATCCCCTAATGAGAAAGCTTGAAAACCACCAGAATCAGTTAAAAAAGAGTTTGGGAATTTTGAAAACCCATGAAGTCCACCAAATTTTTTAATTATTTTACTTCCTGGTCTTAAATATAAGTGGTAAGTATTTCCTAATATTATTTTTGCTCCAAGGCTAAGCATATCATTGGCATCTAAAGCTTTTACAGTAGCTTGGGTTCCAACTGGCATAAACACAGGTGTTTGTATTGTACTGTGAGCTGTTTTAATTGTACAAGCTCTTGTTTTGTGAAAAGATTTTCCATCTATATTAAACTGCATTATAATTATGTTCCTTTTAAAAATGTGATTATATCTAAAGTTAAATTAACAAGTATTTTAGCGATGTTTTTATATTGTAATAATAGTTATGTTAAAATAATAACTTTTTAAAAAGGCTTATTATTTTATGAAAATGATTATTTTATGTATTCTTTTTATCTCTAGTGTTTATTCAAAGGAGATTACTTTAAATTTACAACAAGCTATTGACTTAGCTTTACAAAATAATGGGTTAAATAAAATTTCAAGATTTAATCTTGAAATTGCAAAAGCCCAATATGAACAAGCACTTAGTGCAAACTATCCAACAATAGATACAATACTATATGCAAATAGAGATGATAAAGATACCATTTTTGAACAAAGAGGTGTATTTACTCTGTCTCCCGAAACAACAAAACTATTTGCTTTGGCAAATACTTTATCTTTACCAACAGCAAATCAAGCAGCTGCACAAGCAGCAATTAATGCCCAACCAGCAAGCTCTTTTTCAACAGGAACTTTGAATGCTGACATTAATACAGTTGCGAAGGGAAGAGATACTGTAAGAGGTCAAGTTGAATTTAACTATCCACTTTATACAGGTGGTAAAATATCTTCAATAATTGAACAAGCAAGACTAAATAAATATGTTAAAAAAGAGGCAATAGTTAGAAGTGAAAATAACATTGTATTTGATGTAAAACAATATTTTTATGGATACATATTAACTGACGAACTATATAAGTTACTGAAGAGTGTTTATAAAAATATGAGCCTAAGTGAAGAGTTAACAAAAGAATTTTTAGATAAAGGAACAGATTTAAAAATAAAAAGAACAGATTATTTAAATATAAGATTATTAAACTCTTTATTAAAATCAAGTTTAACAAAATTAGAACTTAATAAAAAGATGTTAGAAAGTGCTATTGGAAGTTTAGTTGGTTTACAATATGATGATAAAATTAAAATTATCTATGATAAATCAAAAATCTTAGAACAAAAAAATAATATACAAAAACTAGTTGAAGAAGCAAGTACTTTAAATCCTGATATAAATAGTATAAATTTGGCATTGAAAATTAAAGATGAGAAAATCAAAGAAGCAAAATCAGAAGATTATCCAATGGTGAATCTTTTTGGTAATGTAAGTCATACATATAACTCATATAAATATGGATATTTGAGTCAAGACAATAAAAATAGATGGAGTTTAGGGGTTGTAGTTAAAATACCTTTATTCAATGGTTTTAAAACAAAAAATAGAATTATAGAGAGTAAAATCGATAAAAAAATCACAAATGAGCAAAAATACTTAATAAAAAATATGATAGCTGTACAATTAAAAAATGAGTTTTTGAAAAGTTCTTATGGCTATAAAGAGATAATGAACTTAAAAGAATCTTCAAAAATAGCTTATGAAAGTAGCAAAACTAATTTTGATGCTTATAAATATGAGATGGTAAAAGCTAGTGATTTAGTTCAATCTTTGATTATGGAGATATTTGTAAAAACGCAGTATTTAAAAAGTGTTCATAATTATTTAATATCATTAGCTACAATTGATAAATTAGTTGGAAAAGAAATTAGTAATAAGTTATAAAAGGGAAGGTATGCATTTTTTTAAAAATAATAAGATTTTAATCAAAATTTTTAAAGTAATATTTTTAACAATAATGCTTTTTAGTTTAATTTTTTATGTATATATGTTTTTTAGTCAAAAAAAAGAGATTTTAAAGTCTTTAAGTTTAGAAGCTAATTCTATGGCAAATATAATTGTTTATGTAAATACTGATGGAATTATATTAAATGATGGTTATAAAATTTTAGATTATTCAAGAAATTTTATGAAAAAAGATGAAACAATAAAATCAATAATATTTTCAAAAACAAATGAGAGAAATTATGTAATAAGAAAAGATGCTTGGTCTTCTGAAAATAAGATTGATGATATATATACAAAGTTAGAGAAAAATGTACCTAATTATAAAATAATTTATTCACCAATATTAAAAGAAAGGGTATTTCATTATGTCTATCCAATAGTTTTTTCTAATACAAATTGGGGTTGGTTACATATTAGTATCTCTTTGGATAAATATAATAAATTGATAGAAAACATGTATGGAAATTTTATAATGCTTTTTTTATTAATTTTTTTAGTAACTATATTTTTATCCTATATTATTGCAAAAATATTTTCTGAACCTATTATTCATTTAAATGAGATTACAAAGAATATTTCAAAAGGGCAATTCGAACTTAGAAGTAGTTATGAAAGTGATGATGAAATTGGAGAATTAGCAAACTCTTTTAATAAGATGATTCATAAAATAGAACTTTCCCACAAACAATTAAAAAGATCAAATAAACAATTAAAAAGTGAGATTGAAAAAGGCTTTAGACGAGAAGCTCTATTGCTTCAACAATCAAGACTAGCTGCAATGGGAGAAATGATAGGAAATATTGCACATCAATGGAGACAACCTCTTTCTGTAATAACAACAACAGCAAGTGGAATGAAATTAATTAAAGAACTTGGTATAACAGATGATAATAAATCTGAAATAGAAAAACTTAGTGGAATAATTAACTCATCTAATTATCTATCAAAAACAATTGATGATTTTAGAAATTTCTTTAAAAAAGACAAAGAAAAAGATTATTTTGATGTAAAACAAAAAGTTGAAGACTCTTTACAATTAGTTAAAGATACTTTTGATTTTCATTTTATAAAAATAGAAAAAAATTACACTACAGATAAAAAAGCATATGGAATATCAAATGAATATTCTCAAGCCCTATTAAATATTTTATCTAATGCAAAAGATGCAATTGTATTAAATCAAATTAAAGAGCCTAAAATAAAAATTTACTTTTTTGAAAAAGATAATTATGTATGCTTAAAAATAGAAGATAATGCTGGGGGGATAAAAAGTAATGTAATTAAAAAGATTTTTGATCCCTATTTTACGACTAAACATAAAAGTCAAGGAACAGGAATAGGTTTATATATGTCAAAAGTTATAATAGAACAGAATATGCATGGTAAATTAGAAGTTGAAAATAGTAAAGTTGGTGCAGTTTTTACTATTAGTTTACCAATAAGTGAGAAAAATATTCTTGCATAAGATATTTATAATAATATTTTTTTTATTTATGTTTTCGACAACACTAGTTGCTCATGAAAGCATAATAGTAGGAATATTATATAAAAAAATTTTTGAAGATAAAAATAAAGCAGAAATTGCAGTAAAAGTTTTTCTAAAACAGATAACAGATAAGAAATATGGACATAAATTTAAAATAAAATTTTATCAAGATGGTAAAAAACTATTAAATGACTATGTAGATAAAAAAGTCACTAATATAGTTATTGATCCAGAATTTTATTATAAAAATAAAAAACTTATTGATAAATATAAAGATTATGTATGGGGAATGAGCCAATCTGCTGAAATATTTGATCAATATTATTTAATCAAAAATATAAATGCAGAGTCTAATTTTGGTAGTAAAAATATTAAAAATATTTATTATAATGACCAATCACAAAAAATCTGGCTAGAGTACCTGATATATAAGAATAATATAAATAAAGAAACTATTTTAAAAAAGTTAATAAATGAACAAAAAGCAAGTAAAAATTTATTAAAAGTATTTTTTCAAAAAGATTGTATTTCTGTTGTTACAAAAGATTTATATGATTCTATGATTAGAATAAACCCACAAATAAAAAAACAAGTTGAAATAATAAAAGAATCAAAACGGATTTTTTTAACTGGCATTGGTTTCACTAGAAAAGATTTAAATAATGATTTTTATGCGTTTTCAAAGATAATGAATGAAGATTTTGCAAATAAAGATGATAAGTTAAGAGTATTTGCCTTTGCAAATGTAAAAAAAGTATATTTTTTTAAAAATAATGATCCTAAACTCAAAAACTTAAATGATTTCTATCTCGAGTATTTTAGGCTCAAAAAGTAAATAAAATTAATCTTTAGAAGTTTTAGATATAATATCTTAATGAAAAAGATATTAATTATATTAGACGGTATTGTTGCTAAAAAACTTCTTCAAAGAGTCATCGAGACAAATACTGGTGATAACTCATACGATGTTGTTTATATGAATGAAGCCATCATTCCTGAAAAAAGACCTTCAAATTTCACATTTTTTAAATTTGATCCTACTTCTAAATCAAAACTAGCAATGGTTTTAGATAAAGATATTCATGTTCAAGCCCTTATTGCACTTAATTCAAAAGATGAAATGTTAAATGTAATTAAAAATATTAAAGAAGAAAAACCAAAAATGCAAATGAGTATTTTGGATTATTGGGGAATAGATTTATCAGATCAGCATATAAATATTTATAAAGGAATAGATGTTCTTGCTAATGGAATGGTTGAAAGACTTCCAAATATCCCAGTTGTTGCTCAAAATATAGGTTTAAAGCAAGGTGAAATAATGGAAATTAGAATTCCATTTGGTAGTTCATATGCATATAGATATATAGGCTCAATCGAACAGCGAGAGTGGAAAATTTTTGGCTTGTATAGAAAACAACAAATGATAAAAATCAAACCTTCTCTTATATTAAAACCAAATGATGTTATTTTGGTAATAGGAAAACCTGAAGTTTTAATGCAAGTATATAATGCAATAGGAAAAACACAAGGGCAATTCCCAATGCCATTTGGGCATAATTTGTATTTGTATTTAGATTTATATTTACAAACTATAGAGACAGTTAAAAAATGTGTTGTTGAGGTAAAATATTTAAATCAAGTAATAAAAAACCAAAAACTAATACTAAGAATTACAAGACCTACAACTGTTGATTTAATGGGATTTATTAAAAATGAATTAGGTGATGTTAACAATCTTATTATTGAAATAGATTATGGAAACTCTGGTTTTGATGCGTTATTGAAAAAGGATTTAAAAACATTTGATATTGGTCTTATGATGATTTCATATGAATTATTTAAAAACAAAGAGGGAATCTCTAAACTTGTGGATCTTAGAATACCTATTTTAAAAACAGGTTTAGGTGATATAACAACTATAAAAAATAGTATAATTTTATTGAATGATACAAAATCATATGAACAAATATCTCCAATAATATTTGATGTTTCAAGTCAATTAAAACTTAGAACAAAAATATTTAATATGGACCCAACTGGACAATCTGATAAATCTTATATCTTAGATCACTTTGAAAACTTGGCAAAAATATTTGGACAAAAAGTTGAAATCATTTCTAAAGAAAAAAATCCAATAAGAGAGTTAAAAAATCAAAAAAATATACTTCAGATTTTGCCACTTAAAAAAGATATGTTTTTAAGAAGAAAACTTAATAGACTTTTCTATACAAATTCTGATTTATTGTCTTTTGATATAAAAGAAAACAATCAACTACTAATTCCTGTAGTAGAAAATTAAATAAAGGTAAGAAGGTAAGAGATGGTATTTGAAAAATATCCTTTTGAGAAATTAAATGAATTATTAGATGGAATTGAGCCAAATAGCTCATACGAAGCAAGTGCTTTAACTATTGGTGAACCTCAGTTTGAAACACCACAATTTATCCAAGACAGTTTAGCTAATCATACTAAATTTTTAAGAAATTATCCTAAAACTGCAGGTGAGAACTTTTTAACTGAATCAATGATTGAGTTTGTAAATAAAAGATTTGATGTAAGATTAGAACAAAATCAAATTATTCCTTGTTTTGGTACAAGGGAAGTTTTATTTAACTTCCCTCAGTTTTATTTGTTTGATAAAGCTAATCCAACAATTGCTTTTACAAATCCTTTTTATCAAATATATGAAGGTGCTGCAATTGCAAGTAGGGCAGAAGTTGTTCATATAAATTTAACAAAAGAGAATGATTATAAAGCAATTTTGGATGATGAAACACTAAAAAAATGTGATTTAGTCGTATTAAATTATCCAAATAATCCAACAGCTGCAAATATGAGTAAAGAAGAACTATCTTTATGGGTTAAAAAAGCTTTAGAGTTTGATTTTGTTTTGATAAATGATGAGTGTTATTCTGAAATATATTTTGATGAAAAAAACAAACCCTGCTCACTTTTAGAAGCAAGTATTTATGCAGGAAATAGTGAGTTTAAAAATGTACTTGTTCTTAACTCTATTTCAAAAAGAAGTAGTGCCCCAGGTCTAAGAAGTGGATTTATTGCAGGTGATGCAGAGATTTTAAAAGATTATATGAAATATAGAACATATATAGGGTGTGCCGCACCTATTCCTTTACAATATGCAGCTGCAACTGCTTGGAGTGAGCAAGAACATGTGCAAGTTTTTAGGGATACTTATAAAAAGAATTTTGAATTGGCACATGAGATTTTGGGACTTGATATGCCACAAGCGACTTTTTATATTTGGCTAAAAGTTGGTGATGAATTGGAATTTACTAAAAGATTATATAAAGAAAAAAATATAAAAGTATTACCTGGAAGTTTCTTAGGAAGAGAAGGGATAGGACAAGGTTATGTAAGAATTGCCTTAGTTGAAAATGAACAAAAAACAAAAGAGGTATTAAACAGATTGAAGGATTTTATGAATGACTAATGAAGAGTTGCACGAAGCTAGAACGAACCCAGAGTTCTTAAACTATTTGGAAAAAACAAAAGAGGATGCAATACAGAGCAAAAATATCTCTGCACTTTATGAAGTTTTAGATTCTTTATTAATTTTGGATTTAGATGAGGAAAAGATAAATACTGTTTATGAAAATATTTTAAAAATCTCTTTTGAAAATGTAGAAGATATAGTAAATAGTGGCAAAAAAATAACTTTAGAAAGTGATGGACTTTATTACACTAGAGCATTTTATGAGCATGCTATTGAAAAATGGAGCTATAATGATTTAAAGGGTGCAAAAGAGTTATTTTTTGTTTTATCAAATATTATAGAAGATGAACTTTTATGTAACGCTTTAAATGTGCACTTAATTGCTTGTTCAAAAGATTTTGATTTGGATAAGTTTTATGAAGAAAATGTAAATAATTCAACAACTGCTGTAGATGAAAAGTATGGTTATTTTATTGTTTCATTTAATTTTAAAACAAAAGAGTTTTTAGAAGAAAATAGTGCGGTTCTAGATACAGAATATGAAAATTTAAAATATTTATTGGCTTAAGATGAAAATACATTTTATAGGAATTGGTGGAATAGGTCTTTCTGCCTTAGCAAGATTTTTAAAACATAGTGGTCATGAAGTTAGTGGTTCAGACATGAAAGAAACACCAATTACAGATGAATTAAAGGCTGAAGGAGTAAAAGTTTATTCTCCTCAAAGTGCTTCAAATATAAAAGATCCAGAGATAGTAATATATTCAGCAGCAGTAACTGATGAAAATCCTGAATTAATAGAATCAAGAATTAGACAAATAAGAACATTATCAAGAAAAGAGGCTTTGCCAATAGTTCTTGGAGATAGAAAAAATTATTGTGTAGCAGGAGCTCATGGAAAGTCAACTACCACATCTATTTTAGCTTCTATTTTAGATTGTACAGCAATAATTGGAGCAATATCAAAAGATTTTGGTTCAAACTTTAGATATAAAAATGGAATAGTAGCCTTTGAAGCTGATGAGAGTGATGCTAGTTTTATACTTTCAAATCCTTATTGTTCAATTGTTACAAATGCTGAACCAGAGCATATGGAATATTATAATTATGATTATGAGAAATTTTTTGATACATACAAAAAGTTCATAAATCTTGGAACAAAAAAAGTTATAAATGCAGAAGATGAATATATTAAAAAACTTGGCATAGAGGATGCAACTGAACTTTATCCAAGTGTTGATATAAAAAATATTTCTTATATTTTACAAGATGATGAACCTTATACAAAATTTGAGCTAAAAGATTTAGGATATTTTGAAGTTTGGGGCTTTGGTTATCATATTGCTGTTAATACTTCTTTAGCTGTATTAGCTGCTTTAAATGAGCTTGATGTTGAACAAATAAGAACAAATCTTAAAAACTATAAGGGAATTAAAAAAAGATTTGATATTTTGCAAAAGTGTGAAAAATTTGTTTTAATAGATGATTATGCACATCATCCAACAGAAATAGAAGCTACTATAAAATCAGTTGAGCTTTATGATAATCTTAAAAATCTTAAAAAAAGAGTAATCATCTGGCAACCACACAAATATAGCAGAACTTTTGATAACCTTGAAGGTTTTAAAAGATGTTTTAAAGGATGCGATGAATTAGTAATATTACCAATTTGGACTATTCCTGGAGAACATGTTTTAGAGATAGATTTTGTTGAAACATTTAAGCAGTATAATCCAATCTTTGCTGATAAAATACTTGCAAAAAATTGTGCAATTGATATTATAAAAGATAATAAAGTTTTAAAAACATATAATGAAGGCATAGTTGTAGGTGTTGGTGCTGGAGATATAACTTACCAATTAAGGAAAATAGTTAAATAGTTTAAAGGAATAGTTATGAAGATTTTAATCAATAATTTTATGAAGAGTGAAACATCATCGGGAATTATTCTTATCTTTGTAACTATCTTTGCCTTGGTTTTAAGAAACTCTTTTCTTTCTGAATATTACTACAGTTTTCTACATATTCCTATTCATGTTGCTGTCAATGATTTAGTCATAGATAAACCACTTTATTTATGGATAAATGATGGTTTGATGGCTTTATTCTTTTTAGTTGTAGGTTTAGAAATAAAAAGAGAACTGTTACAAGGGCATCTATCCTCTTGGTCAAAAGTATCCCTGCCAGCTTTTGCTGCTCTTGGAGGGATGCTTTGTCCTGCTTTAATATACTTCTTTTTTAATCAAAATGATTCTAATGCTTTAAATGGGTGGGCAATACCAACAGCTACAGATATTGCATTTTCCCTTGGAATATTATCCCTACTTGGAAAAAGAGTACCTGTCTCTTTAAAAATATTTTTAATGGCATTAGCAATTATTGATGATATTGGTGCAATTGTAATCATAGCTTTATTTTATACATCAAATTTATCAGTTGAAGTTTTATATGTATCTTTATTTATAATTTTTATTTTGTTTATGATGAATCGTATGAAAGTTTCAACTATTTCTTTATATTTTATTGTTGGAATTATATTGTGGGTTACTGTTTTAAAATCAGGAGTTCATGCAACATTAGCAGGGATTATTTTAGCTTTTGCTATTCCACTTAAAACAAAAACTGATGATAAAATAAATTCACCTGTTAGGCATATGGAGCATAATTTACATAATTGGGTTGCTTTTTTTATTTTACCCCTATTTGCCTTTGTAAATGCGGGAGTAGATTTAAGGGAGATTGATTTTACTAAAATGACTCATGGTGTTCCCCTTGGTATTATGTTGGGACTTTTCTTCGGTAAACAATTAGGTGTTTTCCTTTTTAGTTTTATAGCTGTAAAACTAAAACTTGCAAATATACCAAAATGTACAAGTTGGCTTCAAATTTATGGAATAGCAGTTTTAACAGGTATTGGCTTTACAATGAGTTTGTTTATTGACTCATTAGCTTTTACAGATGATACAAGATATTTTTATACTGATAGATTAGCTATTTTAATTGGTTCACTTTTTTCAGGTATTTTTGGTTATTTGATTTTACGGTTTGCAAAGTCAAAAAAAGTTTGTGGAATATAAATTAAGGGAGAGCAATAAAGCCATTTTTTATTTGGATTTTCCCAGTTAGTTCATATTCATATACTAAAGAGTCATATTTAATTATGGCCTCTTCATAAGTGGGATTTTTTTTACAATACTCTAAAAAGTTATCTTTTTCTTTTTTTATAGGTGTTCTTGCATATTGTTCTACAAATTCATCTATATCATAAATAATTTTTGCCAATCCTTTTTTTGCCAATATAGTTGTCCCTTGGCTTTCATTTATTCTATGTGGCAATACAAAAATCTCTTTTTGCATTTTCAAGGCATATTCAATACTTCTTAAACTACCACTATTTAAATCAGCTTGAGTTACAATTAAAATATCACCTAAAGCAACAACTATCTCATTTCTAAGTACAAAACTGTATCTTGTGGCCTTAAAATCTTCATCAAATGAACTAAGAACTAAACCCTGTTGTTCTATCTCTTCTATGAGTTTTTTATTTATTGCTGGATATCTATGATTTATTCCGCAAGGACTTACTAAAATAGTATTATTTGTCCCTGCCGCTTTGTGGGAAATAGCATCAACCCCAATTGCTCCACCACTTACTATACAATTTCCTGCAAGGGAGAGTTTTGATGTTAATTGGTGTGTGACAAATTGTGTATAATTTAAAGTCCTTCTAGTTCCTACGATGGATATTTTAGGTTTTTTTAATAAGTTGCTGTTACCTTTATAAAATAAGGTCTTTATTGGTTTTTTTAAATTTCGTAATTCAGGTATTTCAAAATCAATAGTAGAATTCATTTTACTCCTAGATAAAATCAAGTGTAAAATTATATAATAATTTCCTTAAAATTACATAATTATTATTTTTTTATGTTATTTTCAAGCTTTTTTGTATAATAAGAGATAGGATAAGTAAGTAACAAATATCCAATAGCCAAAGGAATGTAGCTTTCAAATGTTGAATAGGTATAAGCATTTACTTCTTGGGCATTCATTGTAAATTCACTAATAGAGATAATTGATAGAAGAGAAGAGTCTTTTATTATAGAAGCAAATTGCCCTGTTAGTGCTGGTAACATTCTATTAAATGCTTGGGGAAAGATTATGTATCTATATATTTGATAATTAGTCATTCCTAAACTTAGACCTGTCTCAAATTGTTCAATTTCAATTGATTCTATTGCTCCTCTTATTATCTCACATACATAAGCCCCTGCAAATAGTGCTAAAATGATAGTTCCAACTATGTATCTATTTTCAAAGCCTAAGTTATTTGCAAATACATAAAAGAAAATTAGAATCTGAACTAAAAGAGGAGTTCCTCTTATAATCTCAATGTAAAATCTAGAAAAAAATCGCAATAATAGAAGTTTTGAGTTTTGGGCATAGGTAAAAAAAAGACCAATTATAAAACTTAAAATAAGAGCAAAAAAAGATATTATGATAGTCATAATAAAACCATCAATAAATTTTTGCCTATACTCATAAACACTATCCCAATTAAATGTGTAAGAGACATTTTTAAACATGAAATAAAATATTATGACAACAAAAAATATAAGTAGAACTAGGTTAAAAAGATAAATTATTGGTTTTAATTTTTTATTCTTTTTATACCCTAGTTCATGGATAAATAACTCTTTTAGCTTAATAATAATTTCCTAAAAAAAGAATGGAATATTTAATTTATCAAAGGTTGCTTTTGCATCACTTAAATATTTATCTGCAAGTTTGTCAAAAGTGCCATCTGCTTTTGCTTTTTTAATAAAGGCATCAACATCAGCTTTTAAAGGACTTCCTTTTTTAAGTGCTACACCCCAATATTCAAAATCTTTTTGGAATGGTTGTAATAAAGGAACAGTTGTATCCATATGTTTTGCATAGTTTTTATAAATAGTTAATTGATCATAAATAAATCCATCAGCTTTACCTTGAACAACTTCAAGCACACAAGCAGCTTCTTTATCAAATACAAGAACTTTTGCATTTGGTAAATGCTCTTTTGCATAAATATGACCAGTAGAACCTTTTTTAACTGCAACAGTCTTCCCTTTTACATTTAAATCATCAATTGATTTAATACCAGAATCTTTATTTGCTAAAATTGCTAAAGAAGATTGGGCATAAGGAATAGAAAAGTCAATTGATTTTTTTCTTTCATCTGTAATAGTCATAGAAGAGATTATCAAATCTATTTTGCCAGTTTTTAATGATGGTATTAAGCCATCCCAAGCAATATTTTCAATAACAACATCACGCCCAAGGTATTTACCTAAAGCCTTTGCAAAGTCAACAGAAACACCAGATGGATTTCCATCTTTATCACTCATTTCAAAAGGAGGATAAGCTAATTCCATACCAACTTTTAAAACCTTTTTTTCATTTTTTTGTTCTTTTTCATTGTCTCCACAGCCTGTTAAGATAAATACAAGTAATGATGATAATATTGCAAATAGAAGTTTCTTCATATGATTATCCTTTAAATTTTGTTATATTATCTCTATAAAAAACTTATTTTATGGTTAGAGGCTGTTTTAAATCTTATGTATTTAAACTTAGAATAATTACCACATTATATACAAATAGTTATTTTTAAATATATATTAAGAGAAGATATATATAATTAGATAAATTTTATTAAAAGAAAAAAATTATTAAATGGAGAAAAAATGTTTAAAAATATGACAATTTCAAAAAAGCTTTATTCAGGGTTTTTTATTATGATAACAATTATTATCATTATTACTGTTATTGGTATTTTCAAAGTAAATTTTATTGATAATACTTTGAATCAAATTGCAGAAATAAATTCTGTAAAACAAAGGTATGCTATCAATTTTAGAGGAAGTGTTCATGATAGAGCAATTGCTATTAGGGATTTAGTATTAGCAAAAAATAAGGATGATGAATTATTTAAAACTTCATATGCCAATATAAAAAGATTAGAAGCTTATTATATAGAATCAGCAAAACCTTTAAAAGAGATATTTGATAAAGGTTTAAATGTGGATGCTAAGGAGAAAGAGATTTTAGGACGAATTAATGCCACAGAAGCTAAAACTCTTCCTTTAATATCAAAAATTATCGAATTGAAGAGTAATAATAAAGACGAAGAAGCAAAAGATTTATTAATAACACAAGCAAAGGGTAATTTAAGAACTTGGTTAAATGAAATAAATGAGTTTATAGATTATGAAGAAAATAAAAATCAAATAGCAACGCCGAAAGCTAGGGCTGTAGCAAGTAGTTTTTCATATGAGATGGTTTCTGTTTTGATTGTTTCTTTGTTAGTTGGCTTATTAATAGCATTTTTGATATCTAATCAAATTGTTAAATCAGTAAATAAAGTTAGAGCTGGACTTGAAGACTTTTTTGATTTTTTAAATAAAAAAACCGCTAATTCATCAATGATAGATTTAGATAGTAAAGATGAATTGGGACAAATGGCACAAATAATTAATACAAATGTACATGCAGTTGAATTATCAATTAAAGAAGATGATGAGTTTGTAAAAGATATTGCAAGATTTGCAAAAGAGATTGGAGATGGTAATCTTGTGGCTAAAATAGATAAAAATACTAAAACAAAATCATTAATAGAGTTAAAAGATATTTTAACAAGTATGCAAAGTGATTTAGAAAAAACAATTGCAAAAAATATCCCTGTTCTTTTAGATGTTTTAGAAAGTTATAAAAATCATGATTTTAGAGCAAAGGTTCCAGATGCATATTCAGAAGTTTCTATTTCAATAAATAAATTAGGAGAAGTTATTTCTAATTTGTTAAATCAATCATTAAGTGTAGGGAAAACATTAGAAAGTTCTTCTGCAATCTTAATAGAAAATGTTAATGAATTAAATATAAGTTCTAACGAAGCAGCAGCTTCATTAGAAGAGACAGCCGCAGCCTTAGAAGAGATTACAGGAACAGTAAAAAGTAATTCAAACAATGTAATTCAAATGTCAAATTTTGCCAATGAAGTTAATAACTCTGCAAAAGAAGGACAAGAGTTATCAAAAAGCACAAGTTCTGCTATGACTGAAATCTCAGAGCAAGTAAAAACTATAAATGAATCAATAGGAGTAATTGATCAAATTGCATTTCAAACAAATATTTTAAGTCTTAATGCGGCAGTAGAAGCAGCAACTGCAGGTGAAGCAGGAAAAGGATTTGCGGTAGTTGCTGGGGAAGTAAGAAATTTGGCAACAAGAAGTGCAGAAGCAGCAAGAGAGATAAAAAATATTGTTGAACAAGCAACATCAAAAGCAGAATATGGAAAAAGTATTAGTGATAAAATGAGTTTAGGTTATGAAGAATTATTAATAAATATAGGTAAAACTACTAACACAATTCAAGATATTGCAAAAGCTTCAAAAGAGCAAGAGCAAGGTATTTTTCAAATAAATGATGCAGTTAATTTATTAGATAAACAAACACAAAAAAATGCAAGTATTGCTGCTGAAACTAAAAGTATTGCATTAAAAACTGATTCCATAGCAAAAGAGATGGTTTCGGATTTAAGTAATAAAAAATTTTAAGAAGTAGGAAAATTTCCTATTTCTTAAAAATATACATTCAAAAATAGATAAAAATAATGATTCTTTTAAAATTTTAAAACTATTGATAGTACAATTAAGTTACAACTTAAAAGGAGATATATGAAAAAGGTTATTTTTAATATCGGACTATTATGTATAATTACTCTTTTTACTGGTTGTTATAGTAATTTAGAGAATGCTACTATTTCATCTATTAATAAAAAAATTGAGAATACAAATCAACCATATGAATTTGTAAAGTATAAAGATACTGATAAAGCAAGCTATTATTCTAACACAAAAATAAGAGGAAAAAAGGGAAAAAGTATAGTCTCTTCAGAAGTATTATTTAATGATATCATGAGAAATATTTATCTTAAATGTGATTATACAGAGTTTGACTTAGTTGAGAAAAGAGTAGTATTGCACCATAAACCTTATTTTTATGAAGTATGGGTTTTTAGGGATGAAAAATCTAAAACAAAAGATAAAACTACAGCTTTAGGAATAAATATGAAACAATTACCAAATAGTGGTGGAACAGATTTTTCTATAATTGGTAATTGTCCAGCTACTCCAAAGAGTTTTGTTTTTACAAAATAATAAAGAAAATTTAGTGAATAGGTAGTTTATTTATATATACTAAATCAAGATCTTTTAATAAATATTTAGAACTTTTTAGTACTTTCATAGTAATTGGATATGGATGCCCAATTGCTATTGCAGAGCCTGTTTTCTTAGCTATTTTTATAGCCTTTTTTAATTGATTTTGAATATAGTTAAAATCTTTCTTATTATCTAAAAAGATATTTCTAGCAATATATGGCATTCCAAACTCTTTTGTTACTTCCCTAACAACACTATGGGAAGTTGTTCTACTATCTATAAATTGGAAATTATATTTTTTAAGGGCTTTTATTAAATATTCCATAGAAGTTTTATCAGAAGTAAAAACACTTCCTGTATGATTATTTGTATATTTTATTTTTGGATACCATTTTCTAATTTGTGCAACTCTTTTTTCAATTTTTTCATAAGAATCACCCACTTTTAAGGTATTATCTTCTTCAAATCTAAGACTAGAAATTCCTGCTTGTAGGGGAAAATGAACTATAGCAAAAGGTAAATTACGTGCAATACGAGCAGAATTTTTGTGCCCTTTTGTAGGAGGCATTAAAGATATATTAATAGTATATCCAATATCTTTGATATGATTTATTTGAGACTGAAGAGTAACATCATCTATTACAATAGAAAGTTTTGGTTTATTAGAGGTTTTACTTACAACTTTTTCTTTTTTCTTTTCAACTTCTTTATGCATTTTATCATCTTCTAAGGCAGGAAGAAGTGGTTTTTGTTGTTCATTTGGATTTATCAATGTTTGTTTATTTTCTGGGAAAACTTGTTTTTCTGTAGATTGTATTTCTTTGTCTTTTTCTTCTAAATTAGATTTATTTTCTTTAGGTTCTACTGGATGAATGTACTCATTTTCGAACTCTTTATTATACTCTTCAAATTTATCGGCTTTAGTATCTTTAGTAGTTTTATTATACTCTTCAATAATATTATCAATATTATTTTCTTTTGCATGCTTAATTTTTTCTTTTTCTATTTTTGTTGATTCATTTATTTTATCGTTATGATTTTTTAAAAGAATAAAATATGCTGATAAGGTTACTAGTAAAGAAAATAGTAATAGGGCTAAAAATTTATTTATAGTAGAAATTTTATAGGTTTTTTTACTAGCTTTTTTACGTCTTTGAGGTTTTCTTTTCGCCATTAAGTTAGAACATTAAAGTAAGGTTTTAAACCTTACTTTAAAAATTAGTTTTTATTTAAGTCTACGATTTTGCTTGAAGAAATCCAAGGCATCATTTTTCTTAATTTATTACCAGTTTGCTCAATTAAAGAAGCTTTTGCATTAGCTCTTTCTGCGTTCATTCTTGGGTATCCAGCTTGACCTTCTAAGATGAAGTCTTTAGCAAATCTACCATCTTGAATCTCTTTTAAAATCTCTTTCATTGCTGCTTTACTTTCAGCATTGATAACTCTTTTTCCAGATACATAATCCCCATATTCAGCAGTATTAGAAATAGAATATCTCATATCAGAAATTCCACCTTCATACATTAAGTCAACGATTAATTTTAACTCATGTAAACACTCAAAATATGCCATTTCTGGTTCATATCCCGCTTCAGTTAAAGTTTCAAATCCAGCTTGAACTAAAGAAACAGCTCCACCACATAATACAGCTTGTTCTCCGAAAAGGTCAGTTTCTGTTTCATCTTTAAATGTAGTTTCAATAATACCAGTTCTTCCACCACCAATAGCTGAAGCATAAGCAAGTGCTACTTCTTTTGTATCTCCACTTGGATCAGAATAAACAGCAATAAGGTCAGGAATTCCTCCACCTTTTGTAAACTCAGATCTAACTGTATGACCTGGAGCTTTAGGAGCAACCATCATTACATTTGTTTTTGCATCAGGAATAATTCTTCCATAGTGAATATTAAAACCATGTCCAAATGCTAAATAAGCACCATCTTTAAGGTTTGGTTTAATTTCTGAATAGTAAATTTCAGATTGATTTTCATCTGGTAATAAAATCATAACAACATCAGCACCAGTTGTTGCTTCTGCAACTGTTTTTACAACAAAACCTTTTGCTTCAGCTTTAGCCCAAGAACTCCCACCTTTTCTTAGTCCAATAACAACTTCAGCTCCAGAATCTCTTAAATTCTCAGCGTGTGCGTGACCTTGTGATCCGAAACCTATCATTGCTACTTTTTTTGATTTGATTAGTTCTATATTACAATCTTTATCATAGTAAACATTTATTGCCATTAAATAATCCTTTAAAATAATTTTTGAGGATTATATCAAAAGTAACCTAAATGTAAATAAAAGAGTTATATAATGTATACTTAAATAAAAGAAAATTAGGATAAGTTTTGATTCAAACTATTTTTAAAAAAGTTATATCTGGCAGTGAAAATTTTACAGAAAATGAAAAAGATTATTTAGCTGCATTTATAAAAGATGATATTGTAAGTTATGAAAATGGTACATATAAACTTAATTCAAAGTATAGAGTTGGAATTGTAAAAATAAAGAATAAATTTGCCTCTTTAAGTGATTTGGATAATGAACATAAAAATTTGAAATTAGATATTGATGATTTAAAAGGTGCTTATAATAATGACTTGATTTTAGTAAAAAGAGTTTTTAACCCAAGGTCTTCATTTAAAGCAAAAGTTGAAAAAGTATTATATACCCATGCAACTTCCCTTTTAGTTTATGTAAATGAAGGTGAAGTATTTAGTGTAAAAGAGGGCGTAAAATTAGATTCTAAAAAAGATTTTAGCTCTTTTGCAAATGGAAATATTTATGTAATAAATAGTAAAACATTTGATATAGAAAAAGAGATTGGAAATATAGAAGATCCAAAGGTTGACCAATATATTTCATTGTTTTTATATGATGAACTTATAAGGTTGGAAAAACATTTAGATGTTGATGCTAAGATGAATGATAAAAATCAAAGAGTTGATTTAACAGCTCTACCATTTACAACCATTGACCCAGCAAGTGCAAAAGACCATGATGATGCTATTTATTTTGATACAAAAGAGAACATACTTTATGTGGCTATTGCAGATGTATCATATTTTGTAAAAGAAAATAGCGAACTTGATAAACAAGCTTTACAAAAATCAACTTCTATTTATCTTCCAAATAAAGTTTTACCTATGCTTCCTCCAAGTTTAAGTGAGGAGATGTGTTCTTTAAAGGAGAATGTTGATAGATACTCTTATGTCTTTAAAATATATTTAGATAAAGATTATGAGATAATCAAATCAGAACTTTTTGAAGCGATAATTAAATCACATAAAAAATTCTCCTATGGAAGAATCGATAGGGTAATAGAAGGTCATTTAGATAAATATAACGAAACAGAAAAAGAGATTTTTGATTATTTGATTCCTTTGTATGAAATTACTAAAAAAATAAGAGCAAAAAGATTACAAAAGGGTTATGATTTTATAAGCAAAGAGTATAGACAAAAGTTAAATCATAATTTAGAATTGGAAGGAATTTCTGTAGAAGAATCAACAGCTTCCCACCAACTAATAGAAGAGTGTATGTTATTAGCAAATATTGAAGCTAGTAAAAAACTAACTAATGTGGGAATATTTAGAATTCATGATGAACCATCTTTCCAATCCCTTTCAAAACTAGTAGATGAAGTAAATTTACTTGGAATAAAAGCAGAGATAAAATCATCGGTTCATGAGACAATTACTCACATACAACAAAAAGCAAAAAATAGTGCTTTAGTTGAAGAGATAAATGATTTAATCATAAAATCCCAATCACAAGCAAAATATTCATCTAAAAACTTGGGTCACTTTGGTTTAGGATTTGATTCATATTCACACTTTACAAGTCCTATTAGAAGATATTCTGATCTAGTTCTTCATAGAATGTTAAAAACTAAAAAAATACCAGATGATATTGATGATATTTGTGAACATATATCTGCAAATGAGAGAAAAGTAGACCAGCTTGTTTGGGATTATGAAGATAGAAAATATGCAAGATGGGCAAAAAATCATATTGGGGAAGAGTTTAAAGCACAAATAGTAGATATAGAAAGAGGAATTGCAAAATTCTATAAAGATATGCCAGGACTTAGAATTCATTTGGATAATTATAGGGGTGAAAAACTTTTTCTTAAAATAAAAGTAACAATAAAATCAAGTGATGTGATTAGTAAAAATATAGTTGGAACAATAAAAAATGTATAAAAAAGAGTTTGATGGATTATTAAGAGCTAATAAAGAGTTCTCAGCATATATGTTTTATGGGCAAAGTGATTATTTAATAGAAAAATATGCAAACCTTGTAGCAACAAGTGTTGCAGCTGGGGAAGAGATAGAAAAAGTCTATTTTGATGATTTTGATTTTAAATATGTAAAAAATAAACTTTTACAATCATCTCTTTTTGCAAGTAGAAATATCTTGCTTGTAAAATTAAATAAAAAATTAAATAAAAATGAGATTACAGAGTTAATAGAAGCTTGTAATATAAATCAAGACTCAAAAGTGATATTTGCTTGTATGGGAGATGGTGATTTTAAAACTATGGGTGGATATTTTACAAACAAAAACAATAGTGTAAGTGTAAGAATGTTTACCCCATATCCAGGAGAAGCTATTCAAATATTAGAATCTGAGGCTAGGACATTGGGTTTGAAATATGAAGTTTCAGCTTTAAATCATCTTTATTTTATGCATAGAAATGATTTGAACTTAAGTGTAAATGACTTAAAAAAATTAGCTATTTTAAATGAAGAATCTATCTCTTCAAAACTTGTTGAAATTCATTGTTTTGGTATTGGGTCAGTCTCTTTAGAAGATTTTTTATTTAATTTGTTAAGTGGACAATTAGTAAAAAGAGATTTGCATTTCTTACTTGAAGAAGGAATGAATGAGATAAATTTAGTAACTCAAGTTGGAGCTTTTTTACATCAACTTTTTATGATAAGTTCATATTCAAGAACAATAGGAACTCCAAATCCAAAGGAGATACTAGGATATATTCCTCCACAAAATATTTGGGAGAAGAAGACAAAATTAGCCATAAAAATAAAGCCAGAACTATTTTTAGAGTTGTTTAATTTTTTAAATGATTTGGAATTGGATTTAAAAAGTTCAAAAATCCCAGATCATAATGCATATATTCAAGCTAGTCTAAGAAAATTTTCAGACAAACTTAGATAAAATCTCAGACTTTACAAAAACCTTGCTGATATTTTTAATAATACCGGCGAAAACTAAAAGGAGAATGAATGTCAAGAATAAAACATTATGAAACAATGTTTATTGTAAAGCCTACGATGACTGAAGAAGAAACTGTAGCACAGATTGAGTTAGTGAAAGCTAACATTGAGAAAAATGGTGGAGAGATTGTATCTTTCGATGATATGGGAACTAGACAACTAGCTTACGAAATCGAAAAACATAAAAGAGGTCACTACTATGTGATTTATTTTAAAGCACCAACAACTTCTATCTTAGAATTAGAAAGAAATTATAGAATTAATGAAAATATTATTAGATTTATTTTCATCAAATATGAGAGTAAAAAAGAAGTTACTGCTTGGACTAAACTAAGCGATGAAGCAGCTAAAAAGTCTGCTTAAGGCATAATTTTATAAAAGGAGCCGTAAATGTATAATAAAGTAGTTATGATAGGAAATCTTACACGAGATATTGAATTAAGATATTTACCAAGTGGTGCAGCGATAGCTAAAGGTGCAATTGCAACATCTTATAATTATAAGACTAGTACTGGTGAAAAGAAAGATGAAGTTTGTTTTTTGGATTTCAATATATTCAATAGAAGTGCTGAGGTTGCCAATCAATATTTACGAAAAGGCTCTAAAGTATTATTAGAAGGAAGACTTGTTTTTGAACAATGGACTGCACAAGATGGAACTAATAGAAGTAGACACTCTTTAAGAGTTGATACAATGAAAATGTTAGATTCAAAATCTGATTCACAAAATGGTGCTAATACTGGGTATGAGGGTGAGTATTCTCAACCACAAACTCAACAACCAGCTAGTAATCAATATAATCAACCGCAGCAACCAGCTCAAAACAGCTACGCTCAAGGTGGTATAAAAACTACAACTGAAAATAGCAGTTATAAAATACCAGAAATCGATATAGACGAAGACGAAATACCGTTCTAGAAAGAGGATAAAAAAATGGCTGAGAGAAGAAAATACGGAAAAAAATATTGTAAATATACTGAGATGAAAATTGATTTCATTGATTATAAAAACACTGAAATTTTAAAAATTTCTATGAGTGAAAGAGGTAAAATTATGCCTAGAAGACTTACTGGAAATTCTAAAAGAGCTCAAGAGATGGTAGAATTAGCAATCAAAAGAGCAAGACATATGGCATTAGTTCCATATATTGTTGATACTAAAAACCTTACTGATGCAGCATACGCTAGATAAGTTTTAGTTACTACTTTAAAAAAGGAAAGAAGATTATCTTCTTTCCTTTTTTTATGCCCAAAATTCTACATAAACTAAAAAGTTTTTTTAACGAAATATTAATGATAAGCATTGTACAATTCTTAAATATAGATAAAAGGATTGAAAATGAAAATAGACTCTTATGAAGTAAATCTGCAAGCAAATAGTTCTTTTGTACAAAAATATGAGAAACATACAAGTGCTAGTTCTTTTACAAAAACAGAAAATCCAGATGAAAAAAAAGATTTGTCAGTAAATATTGATCCTAAAAAATTGGTCTTTAATAGTGAAGCAGATTTATCTGTTGCAGATACAATTAAAAAGAGAATAATAGAACAATTACTCAATAATCTATTAGAGGGTAATCAAAAGATCACTTTGTATCCAAATGATTCTTCTACTAAAATTGAAGTGCCGGATAATCCATACTCAAAGGGTAATAATCAAGAGTGGGGATTTTCATATGAAAGTACAGAAGAGTATTATGAAAAAACAACAATAGATTTTAGTTCTCAAGCAACTATTAAAACATCTAATGGAGAGTTTAAAATAAATCTTAGCCTTTCTTATTCAAATGAGTTTTATAGAAGAAATGAAACAAAAATAAATGCCTATGGAAAAGGAGATAATCCCTTTTCTATTGATATGAAAAAAGATGGAAGAGATACAAGTGAAGTACCAAGAGATATGGGCTTTGAATTTGATGTGAATAAAGATAAAAAGAGTAATGATATATCAAAGTTACAGAATAATGCAAGCTATTTAGCAATAGATAAAAATGGAAATAATAAAGTTGACGATGGAAATGAGCTTTTTGGTGTAAATACAAATGATGGCTTTAAAGAATTAAGTAAATATGATGAAGATGGAAATGGTTGGATTGATGAAAATGATTCAGTTTTCAATGACTTAAGAGTTTGGGAAAAGAAAGCAAATGGTGAAGGTTCCTTAGTAACTTTAGCTGATTCAGGAATTGGAGCAATATACTTAGCAAATGTATCTTCAGTAAATGGAGGACAAAGTTCAATGTTTTTGAAAGAAAATGGTGAAGCGGGAGTTATTAGTAGTGTTGATTATAGGGTTTAGAAGAAGTTTATAACTTCTCCCAAACTACACCATTTGGCGTATCCATTACAGATATTCCTAAGGCAGTTAACTCATCTCTAACTTTATCAGCTGTTTCAAAATCTTTTTGTTTTTTAGCTTCTGTTCGTTTGTTTATTAACTCTTCTATTTTGTTTTTTGTATCTTCATCTATTCCAAATTGGAAGTATTCATATGCATCATTAAAACATATTCCCAAAATCTCATTTATAAATTCAAAGTTTGCAATTAACTCTTTTTTTAGATTTTTATCTTTTGGATTTTTGTCTAATTTATCATTTGCATTATTTATCATATCATCAACTATAGAGATGGCTTTTGAGCTATTTATATCATCATTTAGGGCACTTAAAACTTTTGCTTTAAATTCACTGTTTACAGTTGATGCAGCACTTCCATAAACTCTTTTTTTCACTCTATAATATTTATCAAGTCTTTTTTTAGATGAGATTAAATCCTCTTCATTGAAGTTAAAATCTGTTCGATAATGGGCTGTTAATAAATAAAACCTTACAACTTCACCACTATAAGATTTTAAAATATCTTTTAGGAAAAATGAATTTCCAAGTGATTTACTCATCTTTTCCCCATCAATAGTTACAAAACCATTGTGCATCCAATATTTTGCCAACTCTTTATGGGAAAAACATCTTGTTTGTGCAGCTTCATTCTCATGGTGTGGAAAAAGTAAATCAGCGCCACCTCCATGAATATCTATTTGAAAATCTTTATCTTTGTATGCTAAATGTTTTTGAATCATAGCACTACACTCTATATGCCATCCTGGACGACCTTTCCCAAAGTTAGCTTCATATGACACATCATTTGCTTTTTCAAGTTTCCATAGGGCAAAGTCAGATGAATTTCTTTTTTGAGTATTTACTTCAACTCTAGCAATTGAGTTTTCATCACTTGCTCTTTTTGAAATATTTCCATAAGAGTTATCTTTTGAGACATCAAAATAAATACCATCATCAATTTTATAAGCTATATCTTTTGAAAGTAAATCATTTATCATCTCTATCATAGCTTCAAGGTTTTGGGTTGCTTTTGGCTCTAGGGTATTATCTAAGATGTTAAGTGCATGCATATCAGCTTTGTATGCATTTATATATTGGGTTGTGATATCTTCTAAAGTTCTTGATGACTCATTCATTTTTTTTATGATTTTATCATCAATATCTGTGAAGTTTTTTGTCATGGTTACATTAAGATTATTTAATTTTAAGACTCTATGTAACATGTCAAAAGCTATTGCACTTCTGGCATGTCCAAGATGGGAATCATCATAAACTGTTGGTCCACAAACATATATTTTTGCTTGGTTTTCAACTATAGGTTCAAATAAAACTTTCTCTTTTTTTACAGAGTCATAAATGAATATTTTGTCCATTATTTAAATAAAGCCTCTAATTCTGAAGTATCTTTTCTTTTTTCATCATTTGGAATTTCTGTTGAACCTTCAGTACTTTGTGTATTATCCCCAATTTCAACAAGTTCAATTTCACATTTTGTAAGCATTGAAGCAAGTCTAATATTTAAACCTGATTTTCCAATAGCTTTTGATTTTTGGTCACTTAAGATTGTAACAATTGCTTTATCTTTTTCATCATGTTTTTCAGATTTTATAATTTGAACACTTTTAATAATAGCTGGACTTAGAGCACGTGCTACAAACATTTCAGGAATAGTTGAATATTCAACACAATCGATATTTTCCCCATGTAATTGTTGACTAACTGATGTAATTCTCACCCCTTTAACCCCAACAACAGAACCAATAGGGTCTATTTGTGGATCCATAGTTGAAAGTGCTATTTTAGCACGACTACCTGGGATTCTAGCACTTGCTTCTATTGTGATTCTTTCATCTTTTAGTTCAGGAACTTCTAGTGCTAAAAGTGCTTCAAGAAATTTTGGACTTGTTCTTGATAATTCAATTATTAAACCATTTGTTTTATCAATTGTTACAGCTTTTACAACAGCTTTTAAGTTATCTCCAACTTTAAAAGTTTCACCTTTGATTCTACTTTTTCTAGTAAGCATACCTTTTACTTCACCAATTTCAACAAAAGTATTTTCAGCTCTATCAACTCTTGTAACTGAACCGTTGATGATTTTTCCAATTTTAGATTTATATTTTGATACTAGATTCTCTTCTATGTATCTTTGAAGTCTATACTCGAAATTGTTGTGAAGAATTGTTGCCGCATTTCTTCCCATATTTTCAAACTCTAAATCATAATCTAAAAAATCACCAATATCTAAGTCTTCATCAATCTCTTTTGCTTCACTTAAAGGAATAAAGTTTTCAGGGTTTATAATGTTGTCATATTGATCAACTTCTTCACCTTGAAGTCTTTTGTCATCATCTTTTACAACTTCAATTTTTTGAAAAAGTTTTAATCTTTTGTTTTTTCTATCAATTTCTGCATCAAAAATTAAAGTATGGTCAACCATCTTTTCACCAGTTTTAATTAATGCTTCTTTTAACGCAGTTTCAACATGCTCAGACTTAATTCCTTTTTCATAAGCAATAGAATCTAATATATCAATTATCTTATCCATTTATAACCTTTTTTAACATTGAACTATGATTTTTGTGATTTTCAATGTGAATGTAGAACAATATTATATCTAAAACTTCTTTTATAAAAATAAAAGTAACTTTAAGATAAAATATATAGTTAAATTTAAACATAAAAGGCTTATAGAGATGGAATTATTGTTCGCAAGAAACGAATTAAATGAAAAACCAAAAAAAGTAAAAATTGATAAGATAATCGAAGAGTTAAAAGAACTTGGAGAAAAAATATTTTATTTTGATAAAGATAATTCACATAAAGATATGATGGCATTAGTTGATGCTTTAGAAGGTGAGGGGTATAACGTATACTTTAGAGAAGTAAGATATGGTTTAGCTGAGGATGAGTATATGTATGAGGTACATGCACTTTAATTTAAAGTGAAATAATAATGAGCAAAGAAGAATCTAAAAAATTATTTATACAAACGCTTGGTTGTCAGATGAATGATACTGACAGCCAACACATAATTGCTGAACTAGAAAAGTATAAAGATTATAAAACAACTGATAGTATGGAAGATGCAGATCTTATTATTATTAATACTTGTTCAGTAAGAGAAAAGCCAGTACAAAAACTTTTTTCAGAAATAGGGCAATTTAATGCTAAGAAAAAAGATGGAGCTAAAATTGGTGTTTGTGGTTGTACTGCCTCACATTTAGGAAAAGATATTATTAAAAGAGCTCCTTATGTTGATTTTGTTGTAGGTGCACGAAATATTTCAAAAATAAAAGATATTATTGATGTAAAAGGTGCTGTTGAAATTTCAATTGAAAATGACGATAGTACTTATGAGTTTGCGAGAACTGAAACTTCTATGTATAAAACTTCTGTAAATATTTCAATTGGATGTGATAAAGAGTGTACATATTGTATTGTTCCTGCAACAAGGGGTGATGAGATATCTATTCCACCTGAAATGATTGTTCAACAAATCCAAAAAGATGTAGATAAAGGTGCAGTTGAAGTTATGCTTTTAGGACAAAATGTTAACTCTTATGGAAGAAGATTTTCAGATAAAAGAGCAAAAACAACTTTTACAAAACTTTTACAAGAAATATCTAAAATAGAGGGCTTAAGAAGAATAAGATTTACTTCTCCTCATCCTTTACATATGGATGATGAGTTTATTGAAGAGTTTTCTTCTAATCCTAAAATTAGTAAATGTATCCATATGCCACTTCAAAGTGGTTCAACTTCTATTTTAAAAGCTATGAAAAGAGGATACACAAAAGAGTGGTTCTTAAATAGAGCAGAAAAAATTAGAAGACTTGTACCAAATGTTAGAATTACAACTGATATTATTGTTGGTTTTCCAGGGGAAACACAAGAGGATTTTGAAGATACTATAGATGTAATAGAAAAGGTTAAATTTGATCAAATATTCAACTTCAAATATTCTCCTCGTCCAAATACAGCAGCCTTAGCTTTAAAAGATCAAGAAGTAGATGATGAGATTGCAGGTGCTAGATTAATAAAAGTAATTGACTTGCATAAAGAACATTTAGTTGAACATATGAATTCATATATTGGGAAAACTGTTGAGATTTTGGTTGAGAATCTAAAATCTGATGGAGAAGTTTGTGGATTTACAGATAATTGGTGTCAAGTTTTTGTAAAAGGAAGTGATGAACTTCTTGGAAAATTTGTAAAAGTAAAAATAAATGATGCAAGTAGAACGGCATTAAAAGGTGAAGTAATAAGCGAATGAAGCTTTTTTTTATAACACGAATTGTGCCATTCTTTTTGCAATTATTTGTAAGATTTGTATATTTAACAAATAAAAAGAATTTTCACCATCCAAAAGAGTTAAAAGATGATGTTTATATTGTCTCTTTTTGGCATGGTGAACTTTTAATGCAACCTTTTAATTATCAAAAACTTAAACCAAAAGGTAAAGTAAGTGCGATGATAAGTGACCATAAAGATGGAGAGGCAATTACTAAAACTGTTGAATACTTGGGAATTTATTCTATTAGGGGATCAAGTACAAGAGGTGGAACTAAAGCTTTAATTGGTGCAATAAAAGAGTTAAAAGGTGGAGATGATATTGCAATCACTCCTGATGGTCCAAAAGGTCCTAGATTTTCTGTTGCTGATGGAATAGTAGCAATTCATAAGAAAACAGATGCTAAAATTTTAGCATTCAATTGTAAGCCAAGTAAATATTGGCAATTTAATTCTTGGGATAAGTTTATTATTCCAAAACCATTTGGTGTGATAGATTTTTATGTGAGTGAGCCGTTTAGTGTATCTGAGTTAGATATGCCCCAAGCTAAAGAGTTTATACAAAATAAACTTTTAGTTAATGCAATGAAATAAAAGAGGTTTTTATGTTTGCAAAAAATTCTCAATATATAAGTATTTTAAAATATGATACACAATTAAAAATTGATTTTAAAAAACTTAAAAATGAAGATTTAGATAAAACAGAAGAATCAACTTTTATAACCCATGACGAAATACTTTCAAGGGATATTGCACAAAAAATAAATCAATGGCAAGAAGCAGTTCCTAAAACTTTTATTTCTACTTTGTGTTTATGCCAAGATGAAAAGATAATCAATAAAACCAATAAAAAACTATTAGAATACTCAAAAGTTCAATTAAATAATAGCTTTGACGTAGTTGTAAAAAAAGAGAAACTTTTTGAAGTAGAACACTATTTTGAGTTTACAGGATTGGATTATGTTTTTTCTCCCTTTCAAGTTTTAAATCAACATTTAGAACAAAATCCAACTTCTAATACGCTAGTTGTTTTAACTGTTAGTGATTATATTTATATTGTAATTGTAAATGAGTTAAATAAAATTGTTTTTAACAAAATACAAAAAGTTCCCGAGTTCAAAGATATAAAAGATTCTAGATTTTATGAATCAGAAGTATTGGGTCAAAAACTTTATGATGAAGTCTATTTTTTAGAATTACAAAATTTTATTTCTAAAACACTTAAAGAGTTTTATACTAATAAGAGTGAGTGCTTTGTAGATAAAATAGATATCTTGTACACCATTAAACAATTAAGTGATGAGCAAATTCAGCAATTAGAAGATGATATAATGATAAGTACTCACTATCACTATATTTCACTAAAAGATTCTATTTATGAGCTTTCAAGAGGTCCTAATAGACTATTACAAAGTTATGTAAAACCAAGAGTTAAAAAAGGAAAATCATCAACTAAATGGATTTTATTATTGTTAGTATTTTTATTGGCATTAACAGCTTCTGGAATTTATTACAAAGATAAGGTTATTAATATTGTTCAACAAATAAAAACGGCAAAAAAAGAAGAACCTAAAAAAGTAGTAGTTGAAAAAAAATATCCCTTGCCAAATCACATAAATGCAAATAATCAAATAAGAGATGATATTGTTGTTTTACTAAATGCTATTCCTTATGATATGGTAATAGATAGTTTAGAAGTAAAAAGTGATAATTCAACCATTACTGGGAAAATGTTAACCCCTGATTCTTATATTAAAGATATACAACCTAAACTTTTAAAATTTTATAAGTATTCAAATATACAAGTAAAAGATTCAAAAAATATTGCCCTTGATGTAAGTATATATAATAGTGATCCAGTTGAAATTGATACAAGTAAGATATATAATGCAGCACTTCCAAAATATATAGATGATGGATTTATGCCTGTAAAAAGAGTAACTGATCAGTTAAAAATTATATTACCTAAAAGCGCAGTGTTAGTATATGATTCAACATTTAATTTAAATATTTCTACATATAACTATAGGGTGAATATGGTTATAAATTCACCTATAGAGTTTTTTAATTTATTGAGTAATTTAAATAAAGAGTTATACTCAATAAATGTATCTTATCCAATAATATTTTTGAAAAATCAAGACTCAAGTATTGAAGTCGATTTTGGACTTCAATTTAATCAAAACAAATAGTTTACCAAACTTTTAGTTCGTTGTAAACTGAGTCTCTTTCAACTGGAATAAATCCAGAATTTTTAATTAAATCAACAAATGAACCAATTGGCAGACCATTTGCACTTGCAGCTCCTGCTGCACTTTGAATTGACTCTTTTTCTATTGTTCCATCTAAATCATTTGCTCCAAACTCTTGAGCTACAAGGGCTAGTTTTACTGTTGAAGTTACCCAATAAGCTTTTATGTGAGGAATATTATCAAGTAAGATTCTAGAAATAGCCATAGTTTTTAGTATCTCTTGTCCTGTTAGGAAATTTTTTACTTTTAAGAAGTTGTTCTCTTTTTGATAAACAAGGGGAATAAATGCATTAAATCCACCACTTCTATCTTGTAAATCCCTTAGTCTTAAAATATGGTCAATTCTATGTTCTCTTGTTTCTATATGTCCAAAAAGCATAGTTGCATTACTTTTTTTACCTTTTTTATGCCATAATTCATGGATATCAAGCCATTGTTGTGATGTAACTTTACCTCCACAGATTCTTTTTCGCACCTTTTCATCAAAGATTTCAGCTCCACCACCTGGCATTGAATCAACACCATATTCAACCATTAAATCAATTATTTCTTTATGGCTTTTATTGTACTCTTCACTTAAAAAGTGAATTTCTGCTGCTGTTAAGGCTTTTACATGGATATTAGGATAAGCAGTTTTTATTTTTTTGAAAATTTCTAAATACCACTCTAATCCAGTTTCTGGATTATGGGCAGATACTATATGCACTTCTTTTATGCCATTTAATGTAGAGTTTTTAACAATATCCATAATCTCTTCATGTTTTAAAGTATAAGGTTTAGGGTTTTTTCTACTTGCACTGTATGCACAGAATTGACATACATCTTTACAGATATTTGTGGGATTTATATGTCTATTTACATTAAAATAACTTTTTTTCCCATGTTTTTCTTCTCTTAATTTATTTGCATATTTACCTAAAACAAATAAATCTAAATCATAAAGTTCTAATGCTTCTTCGTAATTTAATCTTTCATTTCTTTCTAATTTTTCAATAATACTCATTTTATTTACACTCTATTTCTTTTTTAAATTTTCCATTATGCTCATTTATAAAACCATAACACTCTTGTTTAGTCTCATCGTTAATAAAACTGACTTTATATAGTTTACTTTGTATTCTAGTTGTTTTATCTTCTACTGGTGCAGCACTATAGACTTTTACTTTACTTATGTGCTTATAACCAAGTGAATTTAAAACTTCTGTTATTTTAGCGTCTCTTGATAAGATTATTAATAAATAACCAACAATAGCTAAAATAATTAAAACTACTATAATAATTATACTTTTCTTAGGTATTTTTCTAATTTCTGGTTCACTCATAGTATGAAATCCTTTAATGGTTTAAAATTATCTTCATTTTTATCATAAAAATCGATATTACCAGTCTCTATATCATAATACCACCCATGAATTAAAACTTCACCATTATCAAATCTTTTTTTCACTTCTGGATAGGTTAGTAAATTTTCAAGTTGATTTCTAATAGAATTTCTTTCAGTCGCTCTATATTTTTCTTCTAGTGTTTCAAATTTTTGACTTTTTATGGTTCTTTGTTTAGCTTCTTGACCAAGCTCTAGCCATACTCTTACGTGAACCATTTTAGAATCATCGGAAATATCATCATACAGTGCTTTACATGCTCCACAATGAGAATGTCCACAAATAATAATATTTTTTACATTTAGAACTGAAACTGCAAACTCAATAGCAGCAGCACTTCCGTGGAAATCTTCATCATGCTTATATGGTGGTACAAAGTTACCAACATTTCTTAAAATAAACATATCTCCTGGCTGAGTATCTAGCATTAATTCAGGAGTAACTCTACTATCTGAACATCCAATAAATAAAACTTCGGGCCTTTGTCCTAATTGAACACTCTCTTTTAAATCTTTTTCAAAGTAAGGGAAATATTCTTTTTTGAACTTTTCATTTCCCATAATTAATCTTTTAATAGTATCCATAATTTCCTCTCGGTTATTTTTTAATTAGTTTACAAACTTTTTGTAAATCATTTATTGAAACATCAATTTTAGGAATAACTCTAATAATAGCACTTTTTACTGTTGGTTGCCTAATAGCACCTACTATATAGCCCTTTTCTAAAACTTTTTTTTGTATTTCTAAAACTTTTTTGTTTTCACCAATTTCATAAGCTATAATTAAAGATTTAGCATCAATGCCTAGCTCATCTTTTACAACTTTTTGTCTATCTTTAATTTTTGTTTTTATTTCATTTGTATTTGTTAATATATATTTCAAAGATTCATTAGCTAAGGCAATATCAAATAGTGAGGGAGCAGTTGTATAAATAACAGCTTTTGCTCTATTTATTAAAAAATCAATTATATTTTTTGATGATAAAATATATGCTCCATAGCTTCCATAAGCTTTTCCAAGAGTTCCCATTTTTATATGATTTTTTTGTGGTTTGATATTGTAATAATCAAATATTCCTAAAAGATTATCTCCAATAATACCTGAACTATGTGCTTCATCAACTATTAATAAAGCCTTATATTTATTTGATATATCGAAGAACTCTTTATGGGCAATATTCCCACTCATTGAATAAACACCTTCAATAGCAATAATAAATCTACCTTTAGTTTCTTTATTTTTAATTTTATTTTCTAAATCTTGGTAATCATTATGTGAAAAAAGAATTACTTGCTCTTTTTTTAATAGTTTTGTAGCAAGTATTCCACTTGCATGATATTCTTCATCAATAAAAAGTGTATCACCTTTTCGAACTAATGCTTCTATCATTGAGACATTTGCTAAAAATCCACTTCCCACTACTAAAGCTTCTTCAAATTTATTTGCTTTTTTTAAATCATCTTCAAATTTTTTGTGAATAGGACTATATCCATTTACTAAGATTGAAGCTTTTGGGGATCTGTATTTTTGTTTTAATACATTTTCATAGGCATTTTTGAAAAGTGTTTCATTGCCTGCAAGACCTAAGTAGTCATTTGAAGCTAAATCTATTAGATTTTCATCAAAGATCTTTCTTTGTCTATATAAGTTAGATTTTTTTATAGCATTAAGTTCTTTTTCGTACAAAAGAATCTCCCTAAATTTAGTTAGAGATTATAGTTAATTATTCATTAAATACGATTTAAGCCTTTTAGCTATGCTTTTGCTATTTTTATAAGTTAATATTCAATATTAATTTTTTATATACAAGTCTTAAATTTACAATCTTTATAATTGACATTCACCAAAATAGTCAAATATTAAAGGTTGTTTATTGAAACTCCAAACTCTCTTTTACAAGCAGTTCAGCAACCTCTTGATAAGCATATACAAATTTCTTGATATTTAACTCTTTTAGCATTTTTTTCTCTTCTATACTATCGACTTTTACAACTAAATTTGCATCTTTATAAAATGATAATACAGCAGTACAAATAAGACTTATTTTATTTATATTATCAAGTGTTATTATGATACTTGAAGTTTCATCAGCTTTTAATGATTCCAATACTGGAAGTTTATCTAAGTGTCCAAAGTATGCTTTAAAGCCCCTTTTTCTAGCAAGTAAAACGTGTCTTAAGTCATCTGAGATAATTACAAAAGGTACTTTTTTTTCTTCTAAAGTATTTGCAATCATTCTTCCAAGCATAGAGTATCCACAAACAATAGTATGGTTTCTTTGATCAATAGGTGTAATCTTATCAGATTCATAAAATTCAACTACAAAATAAGAAGCTAATTTATAGATATTATTTACAATAAAAGGTGTAATTATCATAGATAAGACAGTAACCAAAATCAAAAATTTACTTAACTCTTCTGATAAAATATTATTAGTTGCAGCAAGGGCGAAAACTGCGAAAGAGAACTCTCCCACTTGACAAAGGGCAATTGCTGATTTTACCGAGTCACTTTTATTCTCTTTGAACTTAATAATAAAATAAATTACAGAAGCCTTTATAGCCATAACACCTAAAAAGATTAATAAGACATAATGGATATTTGAAAGTAAAAAACCAACATCTATTTTTGTCCCAACTGAAAAGAAAAACGTACCCAAAAGTAAATCTTTATAAGATGAAATATCCGATTCAACCTTTACATGAAAAGAACTATCAGCAATAATCATACCAGCAATAAAAGCACCAAGAGAGTATGTAAATCCTAAACTATGGGCTAAAATAGAAGTTCCAATTACTATTGATAAAACAGAAGCTAAAAATAACTCTTCAAGTTTTGTTTGAGTTGAAAGTCTCAAAAGCAATGAAATAAGTTTTTTCCCAATAATAAACATAAAAGCTATAATTCCAACAGCTGAAACTACTGTTTTTAAAAGTACTTCTTGCAAACTTAAGGTGTCATTTGATAAAAAACTAATAAGTAAGAGTATTGGAATTACTGCTAAATCTTGAAATATCAAAATTGCAGTTGCCCTTTGTCCATAGGGTGTATATATATCTTTTGATTGTTTTAAATAAGTCAAAACAATGGCAGTTGAAGATAGTGAAAATGCAAGTGAAATTATTAAAGATGAATTTGTATCAATTGAAAAGACAAATTTAGAAATAAGAAATATAATAATTGCACTAATAAATACTTGTGATAAACCATCAAAAATCAGAGCATTTTTCATTCTTTTTAGTTTTTCTATAGGCATTTCTAATCCTATTGAGAACATTAAAAAAACTATACCGAATTCGGCAATTAGATTTAAAGCATCAAGATCTTCTTCACCATTAAAATTAAATAAGGTACTTATTAGCGTACCAGTTATGATATATCCTAAAATATGTGATACTGATAGTTTTTTAAATATGATATTTAAAATAGTCGAAATTGATAATGATATAAATAAAATAAATAGTATTGATTCCATATGATATATTATCAAAAAAATTAAATAATAGAAAAATTATTTGTATATAAAATATCCAAATAATGATATAATTTTTTAAAGGATGAATATGTTAAATAAGTTAAGAGATTTTTTAAGTCATGGTAAAAATCATATTTTTGAAATAATAGTAAAAGGTCTTTTTTGGTTAGCTCCAATTGTTGCCATTACTGTTATTATTAACTGGATATATGGAAAAATAGATTCAATAACAGGATATTTATTTAAAACTATTGGGATAAATCCAGAACATTTCCCTTTTATTTGGACTATTGTTGGAGTTTGTTTATTACTTTTTATTGCATATATTGTTGGAATTTTTGTAGAGACAAGACTTGGAGACTTTGTTCAAAAAATCTACTCTAAGATACCTGGGTATGAGACAGTAAAAGAGCTTATAAATATATTCAATACTTCAAAATCTGGGGAAAAGAAAGTACTAGTTGTTCTAATAAGAGGATTTTCTAAAGAAGATTATAATATTGGACTTATGTACTCTACAAATGAGAGTATTGTTAAAGATCACTATACTGTTACACTTTCTATGACCCCAATTCCAAATGGTGGATTTATGTTTGAGGTTCATAAAGATAAAATTTTAGTAATAGAAGAAGCTACTTTTGATACAAATTTACAATACCTATTATCAATGGGTGTAAAGTCAATGGCTGACATTTTAAAAATAGAGCCAAAAGGCATAGAAGAGTTTAAAACAATTGATCAATATTTGGAAAATATAAAATCTTAAAAATCTTTGGTTTTTAGGGTTTATTCAAACTAAATATTATTTTTTTTCTGATATAATCGCTTACTAATAAAACACTTTTTTAAAGTAGCTAGCATGACAAATAAAAACTTAAACAAACACCTTGCTGAACAAACAGTAATGTTCGCAAGTATCACAAAATGGATATTGATTTCTTCTTTAATTGGTGCACTTGTTGGTGCAATTGTCTCTTTATTTTTAAAGCTTTTAGAATATTGTGAAAACTCAAGAGAGCTACTTCCTTTTAATTATTATTACACCTTACCCTTTGCCCTTGTTCTTACTGTATTTTTAATAAAAAAATTTGCACCAACAGCACAAGGTCATGGAACAGAAAAAGTTATTGAAGCTGTGCATAAAAGATCTGGTGAAATGGATATAAAAGTAATACCAGTAAAATTATTTGCAACTGTATTAACTATATTTGCAGGTGGTTCAGTTGGTAAAGAGGGACCAGGTGCACAAATAGGTGCTGCTGCTGCTTCTTTTATAGCAAATTTATTTAAGTTCTCAAGACGAGATAAAAAGAAGATGGTTATTTGTGGTATTAGTGCTGGTTTTGCCTCTGTATTTGGAACTCCATTAGCTGGTGCAATATTTGGTGTTGAGATATTAATTGTCGGTGCTTTGATGTATGATATTTTACTTCCATCTATTGTTGCTGGATTTTCTGCTTTTTTTGTGGCAAAAATGTTATTTGGTATTAGTTACACATATTTTGATATAGCTTTTTATACGGTATTTGATTTTAATTATGCACTAATTGCTAAAATTTTAATTGGTGGTATCTTTTTTGGTTTAGTTGCAGATTTTATTATTACTACTATGGAAGTTGTTGAAAAATTTGCAAATAATTTAAAAATGAATTATATGTTAAAAGCTTTTTTAGGTGGGGTTGTAATTGTAATTCTTACAATGATTTTTGGAACTGATTACTTAGGGCTAGGATTTGAAACCATTAAAAGTGCCCTATCTTCAAGTTTTGAACTTCATGAAAATGTACCTTGGTATGCTTTTATTTTTAAAACTATTTTTACTGCACTTACTTTAGGTTTTGGTGGAAGTGGAGGAGTTATTACTCCTGTATTTTATATAGGGGCTACAAGTGGAAATTTCTTTGGTTGGTTAGTTGATGGATATATTCCACTATTTGCAGCATTAGGTTTTGTGAGTGTTCTAGCAGGTGCTACTAGTGCTCCAATTGCAGCTATGATTATGGCAGTTGAACTTTTTGGTATGAATGTTGCCCATTATGCAGCTTTATCAATTATTATTGCCTTTTTGATGACAGGACATAGAAGTGTATTCCCTTCTCAACTTTTAGCCATGAAAAAATCAGAAGCACTAGATGTAAATCTAGGAGAAGAGATTAATAATACCCATGCCACTTATACAACTAAGTTCTTTGAAAATATAGCAAAAATAGGAAAACTTATTTATAGAAAATTAAAAGAACAAAGAGCTAGAAATAGGGATGAAGATTTATAGAGTTATATTTTCTAAAAACTCTAGCTCTTCATTTACGATAATAATTGCATCTATACAAAAGGCAACATTTAGTTTTTTGGTTTGCAAATAATACTCAGCACTTCTTTTTATTTTTGATAATTTTGATTTAGTGATATTATTTACAGCTGCTTCATATTCAAGTCCAGATTTTACTTCCACAAAATGATAAGTTTCATCTTTTGAAGCAATAATATCAATCTCACCTATTTTTTTTGCAAAAAAGTTTTGCTCAACTATTTTAAAGCCTTGTGAGTTCAAGTACTCACAAGCTTTTGTTTCTGCATATTTACCTTTATGCTGAGTAGACATTAACTTTTACTGATTTAAATCTAGCAGTTTTAATTAACTCATCAGCTTCATCTCCAAAAAGGTAATTTACTTTTGAATTAACATGATGAAAAGTTGTAAAGAGTGTTCCTTTTTTAATTGTCTTTACAAATTTAATAGGCATAGGATTAGTCTCTCCATGTTGGGTTTTTAGTATTACTTTCTCACTAAGAAACTTTTCTTTATCTTCTATTGAAGCTAAAATAATATCTGTATCATACCTAGAATTTAAAGATTTTGAATGTATTGTTTGGGCTGCATTATTATAATGAACTATTGTTCTTCCTGTGGTTAGATAAAACTCATTTTCTGGACGCTCTTGTTTATTTAGTAGTTTTTCTACTTGTTCTCTTAAATTATATTTATGATAGGCAAATTTACCTTTTCCATCTTCTGTTCTAAACTCATTTATATGTAAAATTGGAGTGTCAGTTTTTCCTATTGGCCATTGCATTCCTCTATTTCTATTTTTTGATAGTTTATGATATGTTGCCCCACTAAATCTAGAACTAACTGCATCCCTTACTTCATCCCAAACATTTTCACTAGTTTCATATATAAATTCACCATTGATTTTATTCTCTATATCCCTTAAAACTTCCCAATCATCTGGTAAGTCTGATTCAACTAAGGGTTGAGAAAGGTGTAATCTTCTCATGGCATTTACATACACACCTGTTTTTTCATAAGCTGATTTTACTCCAAAAACAATATCTGCATATTTTGATACTTCATTCATAAAAAGTTCATTTGAAATTACAACTTCTAAATTATCTAAAGCTTTATGTACTTTATTTTGATTTGGGTGAATATGGGCTACATCTTCACCCATAACATATAAGGCTTTTACATTGCCTGCAATCATTTCATCGATTAAATCAGGAGTCATAAGACCCACTTCTTTTGGTTCTTTATAATCAGGATCATAGTATGGTAAGCAACCTACGTCACAGGCTCCTTGTACATTATTTTGACCACGAAGTGGCATAAGACCAGCTCCACTTTTTCCAATATTTCCTGTAAGCATTGCAAGGTGAGTAATAGCCATAACAGCATATGAACCATCAAGGTGTTCTGTAATTCCAAGTCCCCAGAAAAACATAGATTTTTTGCTAGCATAAGTTCGTGCAATAGCTGGAATTTGTTCAGCTAATTGCTCATATCCTTTTAGGTTTTTCATATATTCAGGATTTGCAAATTCATCATTTAATATTGAATTTTTATACTCTTCAAAACCCTCACATCTAGTATCTAAAAATTCACTATTATAAAGCTCTTCATTTAGTATTACATAAGCCATCATATTTAGAACCATTAAGTTTGCTTCATAGGGTATTACTAGACTATTTGTGGCAAATTTCCCAATTTGGATCTCTCTTACATCAATTACAGTTAGTTCTGCTGTTTTGTCCCTTGCTGCTTTTATAATTCTATTTGCAACTATTGGGTGAGCTTCTGTAGTATTTGAACCCATTATTATAATGTTTTCTGCTTCATATACATCATCATAAGGATTAGTCGCTGCACCTTCTCCAATAGTTGTTCTCATTCCTTTAAGTGAAGGTGAATGACAAACTCTAGCACAGTTGTCAATATGTGGTGAATCCATAGCAGTTCTTACAAATTTTTGGAACATATAGGCACTTTCACAGGAAGTTCTAGCTCCTCCCATTCCGCAAAAACTATGTCTTCCATATCTTTGTTTTATTTCTGTTAATTTCCATGCGGCTAAAGAAGTAGTAAATTCATAGGGAGCTTCATAATAAGTTTCATCAAACTCTTTTAAAGTTCTAACTCTAGCTTTTAATTCCCGTGGGAGTTCTAAGAAGTTATTATCAATAAAACTTTTTTTTACTCTACAGTTTCTTACTCTTTTGTCAGAATCCACAAAATCAAAGCCAAGTTTTCCTTTTATACAAAGTTTACCTTGACTTACATATCCATCATTTTGAGCATAAATTTTTAATATTTGATTATTTTGAACTTGGGCAGTAATATCACATCCAACTCCACAATAAGTACAAACAGAGCTTATATCAGAAGTTAACATCAACCACCGCCAACAAATTGTAGTAATTCTAATTTATCGTCATTTTCTGGTTTATAGTTTGTCCACTCATTTTTTTTGACGATTTCCATATTTACAGCTGCTGCCATAACTTTATCTTCGATGTTTAATGAAGTAATAATTTCTTGCAAAGAGATTCCCTCCTGAAAGTTCTTCTCTTCGCCATTTATAATAAGAGTCATTACACTTTTCCCCACACAGGTTTATTTTAGTAATGATTTTATCAAAAATATCTTTATGTTAAGTCAAATAAAAATATTAAGATTTAAGAGCTTCTGCGATTATTTTAATACCTTTTGTAATATCTTCTAAACTAGAGTTTGTAAAATTAAATCTAATCTCATTTTTATTTTTATTTTTTACATAAAATTCGCAGCCAGGTACAAATACAACTTTTCTTTTCATACATTTATTTAAAAGTTCAAAACTATCAACATCTTTAAATTCACCATATACAAACATCCCACCTTTTGGCTTTTCATAGATAAATTCTGGTAGATATTTATCTAATTGCTCACAAAAGTATTCTGATTTTTCTTTATAATATTTTCTTAAAATATTTAAGTGGTTTTCATATTTTTTAGTATCTTTTAAATACTCATTTAAAAGATGTTGAGATAAACCACAACTATGTAAATCAATACTCTCTTTTATTACTAAAAGTTCATCTATTAATTTTTTATTTGCTCTTATCCAACCAATTCTAAGTGATGGACAAAGTGTTTTTGAAAAAGAACCTAGATGAAAACTATTATTTGGAATAAGTGAGCTTATGCTTGTGTTTTTTTCAGTAAAATATAGTTCTGTATAAGGGCTATCTTCTATAATTAAACCATCATATTTTTTAACAATTTTTGCTACTTCTTTTCTTTTGTGTTTAGAATAAGTTCTAGTTGATGGATTTTGAAAATCTGGAATTAAATAAGTTAATTTAGATTTTTCATAAACCTTTTCAAAAGCTTTTATTTCTATACCATCATTTTCTAAGGGAGCACTTTTCATTTTTAAATCATTTAATTTAAAAGTATTTATTGCACCTAAATAAGAGGGATCTTCTAAGACTATAGATTTATTTTGGAAATATCTTGCTAAGATGTATAAAGCTTGTTGGCTTCCTGTAGTAATAAGTATATTATCAGCATCAGTTTCAAACCCTTCATTAGAGTATTGTTTTGCAATTTTTTTTCTTAAGCTTTTAATTCCATTGCTTAAACTATATTGCCAAACATCTCTTTTTTTTAGGATGTTATTTGCTGATAATTTTAAATCATCAACTGGGAATAATAAACCATTTGGTAAACCACCAGCAAAAGATATTGTCTCTTCATCTATTGCTTCAAGTATCTCTCTTATAAATGAACGTTTCATTTAATCCTCTTTTTTAGTGAAATGATATATCAATTTAAAATTTTATTCTTTACACTTTTTGCTATAAAAACTATCTATTCTTGCTAAAATATAATATAATGTTTTTATGAAAAAAGAGACTTTAGAAAAAAGAGCAAAAATCACTAATTATATTATGTATTATATATACAAATATATTGATACAGATATAAATATCGATACCCTAAGTATGGATTTAAATATAAGTAAATTTCATATGCATCGTATATTTAAAGAAGAGTTTGGAAAAAATATTTATGAAGCAATTAAATCAATAAGATTACAAAAGGCTTCTACTTTACTTATTACAAATAAGTACTCAACTATTACTCAAATAGCTTCTATGTGTGGATATAGTTCCCAAACTTCTTTTATAAGGGCTTTTAAACAAAGATTTAATTGTACTCCTAAAAAATGGAAAAAAGATGGTTATAAAGAGTACTCTAAAGAGATTTTAAAGGATTCTATTGATTCTTTGGATTTAAATATTCCTGAATTTAAAGTTGAAGCAAAAATTGTAAAAATGCCCAAACTAAGAGCTTATTATATAAGACATGAAGGATATGATAATAGTATAAAAAATATCTGGCAAAAACTTTACACTTGGACTCTTACAAATAATATAAAGAATTATAAACAAATAGGTATTTACCACGACAATCCAGTAATTACACCTCTTGATAAGTGTCAATATATAGCTTGTATTGTATTAGAAGATGATATGGAAATAGAAAAGTCTTCACTTCCAACATTTTTAATTCCAGATGGAATATATGCAAAATTTCATTTAGAAGGTTTTTATGGAGATACTTTAAAATTTATGCGATGGCTTTATCACACTTGGTTATTAAATAGTGGATATGAGACTAAAACAGCACCTTCTTATTCAATATATAAAAAGAATCATTTTTTAGAAGATGATGAAAAGTTTATTTTAGATTATTATTTACCTATTACATATGTCTAAATAATACTTAATATAAAATAGGTATAATCCCAAAAAATTCTATTAAGGTAAATATGAAGAAAAAAGATTTATTAAATTATTTATATATTTTGTTAGGAACTATGTCTTTGTCTTTTGGTGCTGTAACTTTACTATCCCCAAATGAGATAATAACAGGTGGAGGAATAGGTATTGCTTTACTTATTCATTATGTATTTCCTAATCTTACTTTAGGTACATATATTATATTAGTGAGTGCTCCTTTTATACTTGTGGGGTATATCTATTATGGTAAAAAATATACGTTTAAGACACTTGTTACAATGTTATTATTATCATTTTTTACAGATTTCTTTAAAATAGTTTTAGAGTTAAAACCTTTAGTAAATGATATTCTTTTAGGAGCTATATTTGGTGGTATATTCGTTGGGCTAGGGGTTGGATTTATTATAAAAGGTAAATCATCAACAGGTAGTACTTCTATCTCAGGAGAATTAATAGCTTCAAAAACAAAATTTAAAGTATCTGAAGTATTATTAGCCCAAGATGCACTGATTTTAATTAGTTCAATATTTGTATATGGAGATATTAAGAAATCATTTTATAGTCTTATTGGGGTTTATATTACATCAAAAATTGTTGATATGGTATTAACAGGAAGACCATCTAAAAAAGTTGTTCATATAATATCAAATCAAACGGAACACCTAAGTTGGCACATTAGAGAGAAAATTGAAGAGCATGGTGCTGTAATCAATGGTGTTGGTTTGCATCAAGAGAAAAATAAAAATATAATATTTGTAGCGGTGGAAGCTAGTAAAATCCAATTATTAAGAGAGATTGTCTCAAAACATGACCCTGAAGCTTTTTTGATAATTTCTGAAGCTTCTGAAATATTAGGAACAGGATATAAAGTATGAAAATAAAATTAAATGAAATAGAAGAATTTGATATAGAGATTGTGGTTTTAAAAAGTTTAAAAGAGTTTAAAAAAGAAGATAAACAGTTATTAAAACAAAGTGGCTTCAATGCAAATGAAGGCGAAATTTTATTTCAAAAAAAGAGATTATATGTGGGTGCAAACAAATTAAAAGGTGAAGATTTAAAAATTGCCTTTTCAAATGCTATAAAAGCTATATTAAAAACAAAATATAAAAATATAAAAGTTTCCCTTGTAAATAAAGATAATGAATTAAATCTAAAAGATATCATTGAGGGCTTAACTCTAGGAGCTTATTCTTTTGACAAGTATAAATCAAAAAAAGAGGAAAAAGAGTTAAATATTTATATTGATAATAGTGCTTCAAAATATAAAAAAAGTGATCTACAAAATAAATTAAATAAAGCAATAGCAATTTGTGAAAGTGTAAATTTAGTTCGAAATATTGTTAATACTACACCTGAAGATTTTACTCCAATTACAATGGGTGAAAAAGCAAAAGAGATATCTTTTGCAAATGGCTTAGAGTGTAAAATCCAAGGAGAAGAGTATTTAGAAAAACATGGCATGAATGCTATGCTTGCTGTTGGACGTGCTTCAAGACATGAAAGCCAACTTATACATTTAACATATAAACCCAAAAATCCAAAGGGAAAAATTGTTCTTGTAGGAAAAGGTTTAACTTATGATTGTGGAGGCTTGAGTTTAAAATCAGGTGAGGGTATGGTCTCTATGAAATGTGATAAAAGTGGAGCAAGTGCTGTTTTAGGAGTAATGAATTCTTTAAATGCTATTGCTTGTGAATATGAAGTTCATGGAATCTTAGGTGCTGTTGAAAATATGATTGGCGGAGATGCTTATAAACCAGATGATGTATTAGTAGCTCGTAATGGTAAAACTATAGAAGTGAGAAATACAGATGCGGAAGGAAGACTTGTACTTGCTGATTGTTTATGTTATGCCCAAGATGAGATTAAAGATATAGATTATATCTTTGATTTGGCAACACTAACAGGTGCTTGTATTATAGCTTTGGGAGAATATACAACTGGTGTAATGGGACATAATAAAAAACTAAAAGAAAAAATCAGTAAAGCCTCCGATAAATCAGGGGAATTAGTTGGATTTTTACCCTTTAATAGATATTTACCACCTATGATAAAAAGCGGTGTGGCTGATATTGTAAACTCAGTTGGATCAAAAGCTGGAGGAGCAATAACTGCTGCACTATTTTTAGATAATTTTATAAAAGATGAGAATAAAAACAAATGGCTTCATTTTGATATAGCAGGAGCAGCTTATAGAGAAAAAGTATGGGGTTATAATCCTTATGGAGCAAGTGGCGCAGGTGTTAGACTTCTTTTAGAATTTATGCAAAATCAAAAATAGCTTTTTTAGCTATTCTTGATAACTTTTCATTCTTCTTTTTTCATATTTTGGATAAAGATTTATAATACTTCTTTCAAACTCTTCTTTAAACATTGTAAAACTCTTAAACTCTTTAGGAATTGGTCTAGCAAGAATTTCGAAGATATCAAAACCATTTCTAGCACTATTTTTTAAGGTATTATCTAAATAGTGTAAATAAGCTATATCTTCATTTATAGCATTTTTAGTCCTATCAATTTTTCCATGTCCTGGGACTAAGATTTTATAGTTTATTTTTTTTAATTTTTCTAGGGATTTTATCCAATCTGGAATATTCGCATGTGGTGTAGCAAGAGTTCTTTTATTAAAAACTAAATCAGCTGCATAAAGTATTTTAGTATTTTCATCATAAATTACTAAATCACTTTTTGTATGACCATCTAAATAAAAAAGTTTTAATTTATATCCATCTAGATTTAACTCATTTGATTTTAATATTTCATTTGGAACTTTTATTTTAGTACCATTCATAGCAGCTTGCACTAGATTATTTAGATTTGCAATATATAAATCCCCATTTTTTGCTATTTCATTTTTTGTAAATTCTGTTGAGAAGATTTCACTATTAGAAAAAGCATTATTTCCTAAAAAATGATCAGGATGATGGTGAGTATTGATTACATATTTTATTGGCTTATTTGTGATTTGTTTTATTTTCTTTTTTACTTCTTCTCCATACTCATATGAACTACCAGTATCTATTAAAATAACACTATTTTTTGTAATAATAAAAGCAGTGTTTGAAATATTTCCACCATTTTTAATAGAAAAATACTCCTCTTTTCCATAAAAATAGTAGCTATTTTTAGCCAATTTTATTGGTTTTAATTTAAAATCAAAGGAAAAACAAAAAGTAAAAATACTTAACAATAACAATAGAGTTTTCATTTTATATCCAATGAAAATTCATTTGCATCTGTATCATAAAAATTAATTTTATAATCTTTGCTTTTATTTTTTGTTTCAAAGATAAATCTAGGATTTTCACTTATTGCAGAATAAGAAGTTATATCAGAGAGTTTTTTATTCTTTGTAAAAATAGATATTTTATTTATGTAAAAAGCACTATTCCCAAATACTAAGCCCGTTTCCATTGGATGAAAAATTGAAGCTTTTATTCTAGTAATATCACCTTTTTGAAAAATCTCTCCTTTGGCTTTTCCTAAATATTTATCAAAATTTGTATCGCTAGAAGATACACTTGAAACAGAACAACCTCCACCGAAACTTTTTATATTTGCACTTCCTATATGCCAAATACCTTTATCATCTTGAATCAAGGCTCTTAAAGGAGTCTCTTGGGCAACTTTTATATTTACTGATATTAATGGAAGTAAATCTATTAATTTCATATCTACAATTACAGGTATTGGATTTAAATCAGCAAAAACAATCATTCTTTTTGCATTTTTAATATTTTTTCCGTCTATGAAAATTGGAACTTGTATTGGATTATCTGCAAATTTTGGAACATCTACTATTATATTTTTATCATCAAAAATATATTTTTCACCCTTTATAACATCATTTATTATGTCTTTAAATGTGGGTGAGCTAATGGGGTTATTAGCGAAAAGATTTTGAGAAGTTATAATCAAAAAAAGAGCAAAAAATATATTCTTCATAATAATTCCTTTATTGTGTTCTTGCAATTGGAGGTAAGTAATCAACTCCATATTTATTAAAAATATTTTTTATTTCACCATTTTTATAAGCTTTTTCTATTACACCATCAATAAAATAGCTTAGTGCTCTATAGTTACTACGTACTGCTGTTGCTAAATCCCATTTTGATTTCATCATAGGGATATTATCAGAAATATAATATTTATCTTTATTGTTTTTATAGTCTAATAAATATTCAAGTTGAGTTTTCAATCCTGCTATTGCATCTATTTTCCCTAGTTTAAAATCTTTTATTGCATCATCAAAGTTTCTGTAGTGTTTAACATTTTTTCTTATCAAACCTCTAGCAAATCCACTTAAATGAAGGTCTGGAAGCATATCAACTTCTACACCTATTGTTTGATAAGCAAAAATTCCCAAGGTAGTTATCTTAGGAATTATTTTTTTATGTGTTGCTATAACCCATTTCTCAGATTGATATGGGCCTTTTATTGTGACCATGTCATTTTGAAGTTCACCTGTTTGTTTATCAGTTAATCTCATATATGAATAGTCATAAGGAATTCTAAACATAACATCAGCTCTGTTTTTATGTACCTTATTCCCCCTAGAAATTGTATTTCTTAAATCAGCGGCTAAATCCTCATCAAAACCTGTAAAATACCAAACTGGCTTTACTCCAAGGGCTTTAGCGACTATTTTGCCAAGATCAACATCAATTCCTTTTGCTACACCTTTTTCCTTAAAAGAGTATGGTGGAAAATCCTTATAAACTGCAATAATTATTTCTCCACTTTTTTTGATATCTTCAATACTTCTTGCATGAATACTAAGTGCTAAAATTAAAATGATGAGTGCTGATTTAAGAATACTCATTTTTACTCTTCTATATGTTTACTTACTATAAAACTTCTGATTGCCCACATAGCTTCTTGGCTCAGAATTCCTTCAAATGGTGGCATATAAACATTACCATTTCTAACTGCCCCACCTCTAATTCTTTCCATAAACCATTCATCTCCATCAGGTCCTGTATCTAAGTATCTTAAATCTGGAGCAATACCACCAGAAACAACTTCTAGTCCATGACATCTAGCACAGTTTTCTTCGTAACCATGTTCTCCAATTTCTATAGCTTTTTTATTACCAACATATGGATTTGTTTCTAACCACTCTTTACCAAGTGGCTTTAATCCTTTTGTATCAATTGGTTGAGGTACAACATCTCCATGTCCATATGCAAATACTGTTGAAAGTAAAACAGTAAGACCTAATTTTTGTATTTTGTTCATCTATCTTCCTTTGTAAAATTTTCTGATAACGAAACTATACAAATATTTTATAGCCTGATTATAGCGATTAAATTTTTTTTAATTACGCTAAATTCAAGCTATAAATTTTGTATACAATTTTACAAATCACTATTTTAAGGCGTAATCATGAAATACAAGATATTTTTAGTTTTCATCTTTTTTTTAATTAACTTAAATGCCCAACAAAAACTTAGAGTGGGGATTTTAGCATATGGAACTGTAAATTGGGGCTTAGAAATTTTAAAACAAAATGGTCTTGATAAGAAAAATGGTTTTGATTTAGAAATAGTAAAATTAGCATCAAAAAATGCCCAACTAATCTCTTTACAAGCAAATAAGGTTGATTTGATAGTAAATGATTGGATTTGGGTAAATAAACAAAAAAGTAAAGGTAAAAATTTTCTTTTTTATCCATATTCAAAGGCTTTGGGTACGTTGATGGTCAATAAACAAAGTGGAATAAATAACTTAAGTGATTTAGAAAATAGAGAATTAGGTATTTCAGGTGGAATCTATGATAAAACTTGGTTGCTTTTTAGAGCCTTTTATAAAAAAGAAAATGGTAAAAAATTTGAAGAGATAGTTAAGCCAGTATTTGCTTCCCCTCCAATTTTATATAAAAAGATGATGGATAACTCTTTAAATGCAGCAATTAACTTCTGGCACTTTAATGCTAAACTTCCAAAAGAAAAGTTTGCTCCTTTGGTACAAATAAGTGATATTTTAAAAAGTTTAGGAGTAAATAGTGACATAAGTTTTGTAGGATGGATATTTAATAAAGATTTTGCTTTGAAAAACAAAGCTTTAATAAACTCTTTTTTAAATACAAGTTTACAATCAAAAGAGTTATTAGCAAGTGATGATAAACAATGGGATAAGATAAAAAAACTAGTAAAAACAAAAGATAATAAAATCTTTGTTACTTTAAAACAAGAGTATATAAAAGGAATAATAAAAGAGTTTACAAAAGAAGATATAAGTGAGTTAAAAAAAGTTTATAAGATATTATCAAAAGAAGCTGGTGCAAACTATATAAGTAAAAATGTACCTTTTGATGAAAGTATATTTTGGTTGAAATAATGGAAAAAAATCAAACTAAAATATTCTCTTTTATGCTATTTTTGATTCTTTGGCAAGCCCTTTCTTTGCTGATTAATTCTGACTTGTTTCCTAGTATAATTGATATTGTAAAAAGTTTAGAGGAACACATTAAAAATAAAGATCTTTTTTGGAATCTATTTATTACTTTATGTAGAGTATTTGTAGCATTTTTTATTACTATGTTTATAGGGATACTCTTTGGTTTGCTCATGGGATTTTATAAAAAAGTTGATGATTTTTTTGATTTCTTCTTAATTTTAGGTCTAAATATTCCAGCACTCGTTACTATTATTATTTGCTATATTTGGTTTGGACTTACTGATTTCTCAGCTATTTTAGCAGTCGTTATAAATAAAGTTCCAATCGTGATTGTAAATATTAGGGAAGGAACAAAGGCTTTTGATAAAAAGTATATGGATTTTGCAAAGATATATAAATTATCAAGAAAAGAGATTTTTCTTAATATTTATCTTCCTCAATTATACCCTTATCTTCTAGCAACAACTAGATTATCCCTTTCTCTTATTTGGAAAATTGTTCTAGTAGTAGAATTACTTGGTAGAAGTGATGGAATCGGTTTTCAAATAAGTATGTTTTATCAATATTTTGATATCTCTTCTATTTTGGCTTACTCTTTTGCATTTATTTCTGTAATTTTACTAATAGAACATAAGATATTAAAACCAATAGATATTAAATTAAAAGCTTGGAAATAAGATGTTAAATATAAATATATTAGAAAAAAAATTTGCTAAAACTATTATATTAAAAGATATAAATATTTCCATTGAAGAGGGTGAACTTATCTCTATTATTGGACCTTCTGGTTGTGGAAAGACCACAATATTAAATATTGTATCAGGCTTAGATACTAATTATATAGGGAGTTTATCGGGGGATTTTTCAAAACTCTCTTTTATGTTTCAAGATGATAGATTACTGCCTTGGCTTAATATAAAAGATAATCTACTTCTTGTTTCAAAAACAAAAGATATAGAAGAGATAGAAGAACTTCTTTCTTTAATTGGCTTAAATCATATTTTAAATGAGTATCCAAATAGATTATCAGGTGGAATGAAAAGACGAATTGCACTAATAAGAGCTTTTATAAATAGACCTAAAATAATAGTTTTAGATGAGCCTTTTATTTCACTTGATTATCCAACTTCAATGGCTTTGAAAAAAGATTTTTTGATTTTTTGTAAAAAGTTTAATCCTACAGTTATTCTTGTAACCCATGATTTGAGTGAAGCTGTACACTTATCAAGTAGAATAATCTTTTTAAGCTCTACTTATGCTACGAAGATTTTGGATTATAAAAATGATAATAATCAAGAATCAGATATTAAAAAAATAGATGAAAAGAAAAATATAATTTTAGATTTATACCCTAAAATTTTAGAAGGAAAGATATGAAAAAGTTAATTTTTATCTCAATATTTGCGAGCTTTTTAAGCGCCCAAAACTCTATGATGCAAATATATAAACCAGTAACAGGAACTTGTCCCCAAGATTGGATTAAAGATATGACAAAAGAAGTAAAAGAGGTAAATGTAGTCTCTTTGATGAATGTAAAAAATCTAAAAAAAGAAATAGGTATTCCAAAAGAGATACAATCATGTAATACCTCTATCATAGATGATTATGTATTTGAAGGAAATGTTCCAGCTAGAGCTATAAAAGATTTTTTTAAAAGAAAACCAAAAAATGCCATAGGTTTATCACTTCCAGCATATGAAAATGAGAAAAGTCCTAAGACAGTTTTTGTACTATTTGAAGATAAGACTTATAAAATATTTGGAAAATATTAAACTATATCTTCAAAATTTAGATTGGCAATTACTTTTTTTAAAGTTTTTTCTGTTTGAATTGCTTCGTTTGTAGTTAAGTTTTTATAAATAATATTATTTATGTTATTTGAGATTTCTTCAAATACTGGTTTTAGATCTTTACCCTTTTGTGTTAATTCTACAAAGGTAACCCTTGAATCTGTTTTTGATTTTTCTTTTTTAACATAACCCATTTTTACTAACTTATCTACTAAGATTGTAACGGTCGGTTTTGTTTTATGGACAAAGTCTGCTATGTCTTTCATGGTAACTTGTTCATTTTCATACAATAAAATAAAAATACTACCGTGGGATGGAACAATACCATTTATATTGTTTTTTTCTAATTGGGAGATAATTAATTTATTTGATAAATCAGTTACCTTACTTGCAAGGGCAATTAATTCTTTTTTCATTTTTTGATTATAGTTAGATGACTAATTATTGTCAAGGGCTTAAATGCAGCAAAAATAGCTACATTTAATCTTTGATTAGAATTTACCATTAGAGTTTTGCCATTTAGATTTTGGAAGAATCTCTTCAATTGTATCCCAATGCTCAACAATTTTTCCATCTTCTATTCTAAATAAATCGTAAAAACTAGCTTTTTTATTCATAAAAATTCCTTCACTTATTGCTAAAACAAAATTTCCCTCTCCTAAAATCATATGATTTTTTTCATATATCATTGGTATACCAGCTTTTGATAAGGCACTTAAGGCTTCACCTAAACCACTTAATCCATCTTTTACATTTGGATTGTGTTGTAGATATTTTTTAGTAGAAATATAGTTTGTGATTTTATTTGGTTTTTTACCCATTAAAATATCATTTACAAAATTTTTAATTAATAGTTTGTTTTGAATAGTTTTTTCTATATCTTCTACTTTTGTAGCACCATCAATTTGAGATCTACCACTTGCTGTTGTTTTTGAAATAGGTTGTAAGTTATCCCAATGTTCAACGATTTTTCCATTTTCAAACCTAAATACATCAAAACCCACTTTTTCTCCAAAGAAATTATATTTTGTATGTGTAAATATATAATTTCCATCTTCAAAAACTCTTTTGACTTCAACTTTAGCACTTCCTTTAGGAAGTTTACTCAAAATTTCTGCAAAGCCTTTCACTCCATCTTTTACAGCTAAATTGTGTTGAATATATTTATTTTGATTGATATATGATACTGATTTTGTATCTCCTGTTTCAATTGAGTTTAATAACTCAACAACTTTTTCTTTTTTTGTGATTTGTTTATTTTGCTTTTGTAAATTTGTATTATTTACACAAGCTGTAAAAGCAAAAATAACAAATATTAATATTCCAAGACTCTTTTTCATATTTTATCCTTTTGTCTTAGTTAGATATCTAACTACTTGTATCGAAATTATAGTTAGATATCTAACTAATGTCAAGGAAAAGATGATTTTATTTTAGAAAAAGCCTTTTTATAGGCTTTAATCTAAGCTATCTAAAATCAGTTTTTTTAGTGTTTCGTTGATTTTATTGGCGATTTTGTCATTATCTTTAAAGGTTTTGTAGAATTTATATGAGATATAAGTTTTATTTTTATCTTTTTTGTAAATTGATATAGCTAAAGGACAATAGTTTATATTATTGAAATTTTCTTTTATCATTTGTAAAGTAAAACTACTTTTACAAATGCCAAGGTTTATGCCCTTTTTTAAAACTCCTTCTTCTCCTAGAAAAGTTGCTAATTCATTTGTAGCTTTTGCAAGATTTAGTTCATAAACGATAGTAAAACCTTCATAATTTATCTCATCTTTTAAATCAACTAAATCTTTTTCAAAACTAGAATTAGTAACTTCCACTAAAAATAGATTTTTATTTTCAATTATTTTATAATCAGCATTTAAAAAACAGAAAAGTAGTGAAAATAGAAAAAATGCTTTCATTACTTTTTACACTTCATTTCAAAGGGTGCGATTCCCATAGTATCTAAATCAGTAATAGGGTGTAAAAATCCTACTTGTGGGGAAGTAGATATTAAAGCTCTTGGTTGAACAAGGGAAATTGGCAATCTAATTTGCCCATTATAATCTCTAAAAGAGAGTTTTCTTCCTAAATATGCACCCAATTCAAAATCTTTTGAATGTATATATTTCATATTTGTATTTAAATCTTTTGCCTTTGTATTCATTACTGAAGTTACAATTGTTCTAACAGCTATCCAATTTGAAAAGTCTTTTGATTGCATCCATCTTGAGGCAAATTTTTCAAATCTTTTTTGCATTTGAGCTGCACCCCAAGCTTCAATTACCCTGTGCCATAAAACTGGCATTAATCCTTGTGTCCCTGCTATTGGTCGTGGAAGCCAAGTATTAAAATACAAGAATTCTCCAAAGTCCCCATAATAATCAGCCACAACTAATACATCATAATCATCAGCTTGGGTAAATGAAGGAAATTCTGCACTAGCTTTTCTTCTAATATCAGTATTGTTTTCCCAAACTTTTTCTTTTACTATTTTTAAACCAAACTTCTTAACAGCTCTTTTTATATCTTTTGTTATTTCAATATCTTTTGGATTTTTACCACTTAATAAAAATATATTTTTAAAATTTCTTTTTACTAAAAATTGTGCTAATCCATCATAAAGCATGGCATAACTAGGAGTTGTGTGAAGGAGGTTTTCTTGACAATAATCTTGTCTTAAACTTGTAGTTTGACTACTTGCATTAAAGAATAATGCTTTTTTTGATAGTGGATTTTTTAGTAACTCTTTTAATAAATCATCTTCCACGTTCAATATCACATAACTATTACCAGCATTTATAAATTTTTCAAAACTTTTTATTAACTCTTTTTTATCAAAAGAGATTGTTTTTTCAAGAGTAAAATTTTGATTTAGAAATTTTGCACTTTTATTACTATCTTTTATTGAAAGTTCTGCTCCTTTTATACCTAAATCATCAGGATCAGCTATTACATTTGATAAAACAGGAGGCTTTTGTATTTTTTGTTCTAGGTATAGAATATTTACATTTAAAAGTTCTGCTTTTAAAAAACTAAGTAAGATAAATGTTAATAGTAAAAATTTCATATTTTCCCTTTAAAACTTTTTATTTAGTATATACAATATTTATAGCCTAAGTTTAGCAAAAAAGATATCGCTAAACTTAGGCTATAAATATCATATACAATTAGGGAATTTAATTTAAAGGAAATAAAATGAAAAAAATTGTTTTAGCCTCAAGCCTTATTAGTACTCTTCTCTTAGCAGATACCATATATGTATCAAATGAAAAGGACAACACTATTAGTGTAATTGATTCAGATACAAATAAAGTAGTAGATACTATTAATGTGGGACAAAGACCAAGAGGTATACTTTTAAATAACGAAAATACAAGATTATATATTTGTGCAAGTGATGATGATACTGTGCAAGTATTAGATTTAAAAAGTAAAAAAATCCTTTATAATTTACCCTCAGGTGAAGATCCTGAACAATTTGCCTTAACTCCTGATGGAAAAGAACTTTATATATCAAATGAAAATGATGCAATAGTAACAGTTGTTGATACTCAAAATAAATCTGTACTTGCTCAAATAGAAGTGGGAGTAGAACCAGAGGGAATGGCTGTGAGTCCTGATGGAAAAGTTGCTATAAATACAACTGAAACTTCGAATTTTTTACAATGGATTGATACAAAAACAAAAAAAATCATAAATACAACATTGGTAGATCAAAGACCAAGACATATAGAATTTTCTAAAAATGGGGATATGGTTTGGGCATCATCTGAAATAGGTGGAACAGTTATGGTTGTAGATGCAAAAACAAAAAAGATGGTTGCTAAAATAGGTTTTAAAATCCCAGGAATATTTAAAGACTTAATTCAACCAGTTGGTATAAAACTTACAGCTGATGGGAAATATGCTTTTGTGGCATTGGGACCTGCAAATCATGTTGCAGTTGTTGATACAAAAACATATAAAGTGATAAAATACCTATTAGTAGGAAAAAGAGTTTGGCATATGGCTTTTGCAAATAATGGAACAAAACTATATACTACAAATGGTGTAAGTGGAGATGTATCAGTTATAGATGTAGCTTCTTTAAAAGTTGAAAAAAGTATAAAAGTAGGACGATACCCTTGGGGTCTTGCTGTAATTCCAAAGTAAAAAGATGAAAAATAATATCTTAAATTTTAAAAATGTTGATTATTCATATGGACAAAAAGTCGCTTTAAATAATGTCTCTTTTTCAATAGAAGAGGGGACATTTTCTGTATTATTAGGACTTAATGGGGCAGGAAAATCTACAATTTTTTCACTAATAACAAGATTGCGAAATCTTCAAAAAGGTGAGATAGATATAAATGGATATCCTATAAAAAACTATTCAAAAGCTTTAAAAGATATTGGTATTGTATTTCAAGAACCAACATTGGATTTAGATTTGACTGTAAAACAAAACTTGTTTTATTATGGTTCATTAAAGGGTTTAAGTTTTAAACAAACATTAGAATCAATTGATTCTCAAATAACAAAATTAGAGTTAGATGAAGTTTTAAATACACAAGTGCGAAAATTAAATGGTGGGCATAGAAGAAGAGTAGAGATTTTAAGAGCTTTGATAAATAAGCCAAAACTTTTACTTTTGGATGAACCTACAGTTGGACTTGATGTTAAAAGTAGATTTGATATTTTAAATTATGTAAGAAATTTAGTAAAACAAGATGGTATATCTGTACTTTGGATTACCCATTTATTTGATGAGGTAGATTTAGAAGATAATATATCAATCATAAAATCAGGACAAATAGTTGATAGTGGAATTGTTCAAAACTTAATGCAAAAGTATGAAAAAGATAATCTTATTGATACTTTTAATTTTCTTGTAGGATAAATGATGAAAAAATATTTATATTGTATGCAGGGAATTGTTTATAAAGAGTTGATAAGATTTTTAAAACAAAAAAGTCGTTTCTTTTCAGCATTAGTAAGACCTTTACTTTGGTTATTTATCTTTTCAGTTGGATTTAGAACGGCTCTTGGTTTGGCAATTACACCACCTTATGAGACATATATTACTTATGAAACATATATAGTTCCTGGACTTGTGGGAATGGTTTTACTTTTTAATGGTATGCAAAGTTCACTAACCATGATATTTGATAGGGAAATGGGAAGTATGAAGATACTTCTAACTTCATATATAAATAGAAACTATTTACTATTTTGTAAGATGTTTGCAACTTCTGTAGTATCTACAATTCAAGCAATTACTTTTTTAATAGTTGCAAAACTTTATGGGGTTGATATTGAAAATGTAGCAATTTTAATAACTATTCCTATAATTATGATTTCATCTATTATTTTAAATGCCTTTGCACTATTTATCTCTTCAGTTATAAAACAATTGGAAAATTTTGCTACTGTTATGAATTTCGTAATATTTCCTATGTTTTTTCTAAGTAGTGCTTTATATCCTCTTTGGAAAATAAAAGATTCTTCAATTTTTCTTTTTAATCTCTCTTCTTGTAATCCATTTACTTATATTGTTGAAGCAATAAGATTTTCACTTTATATGAAATTTGATTTACAAGTATTTTTAATACTAGCAATTTCCTTGGCAATCAGCCTTATTATGGCGTTTCTTGGCTTCAAAAGTAAAAAAGTAAATCATAGCTAAACTGAAGCTATACAACTCATGTATACTTTCAATCAGACAAATTTTCAGTTTGTTATAAATGAAAAAAGGAGAAAAAGATGATTAAGAAGAAACTACTAACTAGCGCAGTTGCCGTTACACTAGCTGCACTAATTAGCGGATGCGTTACTTCGAACAGCACTATGAATGGTAGCACAAGTGAGGTTACAAAACCATCATATGCACCTGTAACTAATAAGGAAATCCTAAATGATGAGAAATCAACAGGGGATGTATTAACTTATGGAATGGGTCTTAAAGGTCAAAGATACTCACCTCTAACTCAAATCAATAAAGATACAGTAAAAGATTTAGTTCCTGTATGGAATTTCTCTTTTGGTGGTGAAAAACAAAGAGGTCAAGAATCTCAACCAATTATAAAAGATGGTGTTATGTATGTATCAGCATCTTATTCAAGAGTGTTTGCTATAAACTTAGCAACAGGAGATGAACTGTGGCAATATAATGCAAGATTACCTGATGCAATTTTACCATGTTGTGATGTTATAAATAGAGGGGTGGCAATTTATGACAATCTAGTAATTTTTGGTACATTGGATGCAAAACTAGTTGCACTTAACAGAAAAACTGGAAAAGTAGTATGGAAAAAAAGAGTAGCTAATTATAAAGATGGATATTCAATTACTGCTGCACCAATTATTGTAAAAGATATGGTTATCACTGGTGTTGCTGGTGGTGAATTTGGTATTGTAGGTAAAGTTGAAGCTAGAAATCCAAAAAATGGAGCAGTTATTTGGTCTAGACCAACAGTTGAAGGAAATATGGGATACTTAAATGGTAAGCCAAATGGAATTACTGGGGGAGAAGCTGGTAAAACTTGGCCTGGAGATATGTGGAAAACAGGTGGAGCTGCAACTTGGCTTGGTGGAACTTATGATCCAGAAACTAATCTTTTATACTTTGGTACAGGAAATCCAGCTCCATGGAATTCACATTTAAGACCAGGGGATAACTTATACTCTTCATCAAGATTAGCTATAAATCCAGATACTGGAAAAATCGTTTGGCATTTCCAAACTACTCCACATGATGGATGGGATTTTGATGGTGTAAATGAATTAGTTTCATTTGATTATACTAATAAAGACGGTAAAGTTGAAAAATTAGCAGGAACTGCTGATAGAAATGGTTTCTTCTATGTATTAAATAGAGAAAATGGTAAATTTGTTACTGCACATCCATTTGTTAAAAATATTACTTGGGCAAAAGGAATTGATAAAAACGGTAGACCAATTTACAACGAAGATAGTAGACCTGGTGATCCAAATGGTGGAACAAAAGGGAAAGCTGTATTTAATGTACCATCATTCTTAGGTGGAAAAAACTGGATGCCAATTACTTATTCTAAAAAAACAAAAATGTTCTATGTTCCATCAAATGAATGGGGTATGGAAATTTGGAATCAACCAGTTTCTTATAAAAAAGGTGCTGCATATTTAGGTGCTGGATTTACAATTAAACCAATTTTTAAAGATCATATTGGTTCATTAAAAGCTATTGATCCAATGACTGGAAAAATTAAATGGGAATTCAAAAATAAAGCTCCATTATGGGCAGGAACATTATCAACTGCAGGTGGTTTAGTATTTACAGGTACTCCTGAGGGTAAATTTATGGCATTTGATGATGAAACAGGAAAAGTTTTATATAAATTTAATGCAGGGTCTGGAATCGTATCTTCTCCAGTTACTTGGGAAGAAAATGGTGAACAATATATTGCTATAGTATCTGGTTGGGGTGGAGCTGTTCCTTTATGGGGTGGTGAAGTTGCAAAAACAATTAAAAACATCAACCAAGGTGGAACAGTAATAGTATTTAAATTACACAAATAAAAATCTTGAAAAGGAGGATAATATTATGAAATGGGAAACACCAATGTTCGTTGATAATAGATTTGGTTTTGAAGTGACAATGTATATTTGTCATGAATAAAACTTTTCAAATGTAAAGTTAAAAGCTAGGGAGGTTTTCTCTAGCTTTTATTTTTTTTACTTGAGTTTATAATAGATAAATTCAATTAAAAAAAGAGTTAGGATTATTATGAAAATAGAAGTTTTAGGTTCAAGTGCTGGTGGAGGACTTCCTCAGTTTAACTGTAATTGTGATAATTGTAAAGCATATAGAGAAGGCAAAAAAACAGTTAAAAGAAGAACTCAAAGTTCAATTACTATTAGTGAAGATGGTAAAAATTGGGTTTTATTTAATACTTCACCTGATATTTTAGAACAAATACATAATTCACCCTTTTTACAACCGCAGGAAAGACGTGAAACTAAAATAAAAGCAATCATTTTTATTGATGCCCAAATAGATCATACAACTGGTCTTTTGATGTTAAGGGAAGGTTGTCCCCATGAAGTATATTGCACAAAAGAGGTTCATGAAGAACTAAATACTTCCTTTCCACTTTTTAAGATGTTGACACATTGGGATGGTGGAGGAATTAAATATAATGAAATCACTCCAAATAATAAAAGCTTTGAAATACCAGTAATGCCAAGTTATGAGTTTTTTGCACTTCCTCTTATCTCAAATGCACCTCCATATTCTAAATATAGAGATAAACCAAGAGCAGGGGATAATATTGGTATTGTGATTAGAAATAAAATCACTGGTAAAAAACTTTTTTATCTTCCTGGATTAGGTGTTGTAGAAAAACATATTATAAATGAGATGAAAGATGCAGATATTTTACTTGTGGATGGAACCGTATGGACAAATGATGAAATGATAAAAAATGGTTTCTCTACAAAACTTGGAACAGATATGGGACATATCCCTTTAAGTGGTGGAGAGGGACTTATTAAGATACTTGATACTTTGGAAAAACCAAGAAAAATATTAATACATATAAATAATACAAATCCAATACTTGATGAAGAAAATGATGAGTACAAGGAACTTATTTCCCATGGAATTGAAGTGTCCTACGATGGTATGAGTATAGAGATTTAGTAAAAGAAGAAAAAAAGGAAATATCATGAAAAATATAGTAATTGTAGCAACAGTTAAAGTAAAAGCTGGATTTAAAGATGAAGTTTATTCTGAACTTTTAAAATTATATGAAGCAACTCATAAACATGATGAGGGCTATATTCAATATGATTTGCACAAAAATTTAGATGATGAAAATAGTTTTACTTTTGTAGAAACTTGGCAAAATGCAAAACTTTTAGATGAGCATATGAAAAAAGAACATTTTTTGAAATTTGCTCAATCTGTAGATGGTAAATTAGAACTTTTAGATATACAAAAATTAGAAAAAGTTAATTTATAAGAGGAGAAGAAAATGACAAAAAAAATGGAACAATTATTATCAAAAGAAGAGTTTGAAGCAAAACTAAGAGGTATGGGTAAGATGTATCATATTCATCATCCTTTTCATATAAGAATGTATGAGGGGTCTTGTACTAAAGAGGAGATTCAAGGTTGGGTTGCAAATAGATTTTATTATCAAACAGCAATTCCAATTAAAGATGCTGCAATTATGTCAAATAATCCACCACTAGAAGATAGAAGAAAGTGGATAGATAGAATTATTGATCATGATAGTGTTGGTGGAGGAATTGAAGCTTGGTTGGAACTTGGTGAAGCAGTAGGCCTTAAAAAGGAAGATTTAATTTCTCACAAATATGTATTACCAGCAGTTAAATTTGCAGTTGATGCTTATGTGAATTTTGCAAAACAAAGACCATGGAAAGAGGCTGCAATGTCATCTTTAACGGAGATGTTTGCACCTCAAATTCACCAACAAAGACTAGATACTTGGCCTAAAAACTATCCTTGGATTGAGCAAAATGGATTGAGATATTTTCAAAAAAGATTGAGTGAAGCTAGACGTGATGTTCAACATGGTTTGGCTTTGACACTTGAAGAGTTTAATACTATTGAGTTACAAAAAAAGGCATGTGAAATTTTACAGTTTAAATTAGATATTCTTTGGACTATGTGTGATGCTTTATATTTGGCATATGAACTTAAGCGACCACCATATTTTAATATAAAGGGATGTAATGCAACTAGAAAAATCAATTGCAGTGAATGATCATTTCCAATTGCAGTATGAAGAGGCACAAGGGTGTTTTGTACTATTGTATCCTGAAGGAATGGTGCAGTTAAATCAAAGTGCTGGTGAGATAATGAATTTATGTGATGGTAAAAAAAGCTGTTTAGATATTTCAAAAATCTTAGAAGAGAAATTTCAAATGCCTGATTTAAAAAAAGATGTGGAAGCTTTTTTAAAAGAGGCTTTAGAGCGTAAGTGGGTGATGTATGCAAAATGATATTAAACCACCACTTTGGATGCTTTTAGAGTTAACTCATAAGTGTCCTTTGGAGTGTACATATTGTTATAACCAACTTGATTTTGCAAATACAAAAGATAGTATGACAAAAGAAGACTGGTTTAGAGTTATGGAAGAGGCAAGGGCAATGGGAGCTGTTCAATTGGGCTTTTCAGGTGGTGAACCACTTCTAAATAAAGATATTTTGGAAATAGTTAAAAAAGCAGCAGATTTGAAGTTTTATACTAATCTTATAACTTCTGGTGTGGGAGCTGATTTATCTATAATTCCAAAATTAAAAGAGGCTGGATTAAAAACAGTTCAACTTGGAATCCAATCACATGATGCGAAAACAACAGCACTAATTACAAATAATAAAAATGCGCAAAGGGATAAATTAGCCTTTGCAAAAGCTTGCAAAGAGAATGGTTTGCAACTTATTGTTAATTCGTGTATTACGCGACAAAATATTCACCAAGTAGGTGAAATCATTGAGTTTGCAAACTCTATTGGAGCAAACTATTTAGAAATAGCAAATATACAATATTATGGTTGGGCTTTAAAAAATATTGATGCTCTTTTACCAACAGAAGAGCAACTAAAAAAAGCAAAAGAAGAGGTGGATTTTTATAGGGAAAAAAGAGATGATATGAAGGTATTTTTTGTGGTACCTGATTATTTTGCAACTAGACCAAAAGCTTGTATGAATGGCTGGGGAACTACTTTTTTAACTATCAATCCAGATGGGGTTGCCCTTCCATGTAATACGGCAAATACTTTACCCTTGGAATTTCCAAATGTAAAAGATTTTTCAGTAAAAGAAATATGGAATGATTCTGAAGCATTTAACTTTTTTAGGGGTGATAAGTGGATGAAAGAGCCTTGTAGAACTTGTCCTGAAAAAGAGACTGATTTTGGAGGTTGTAGATGTCAAGCATATGCACTTACAAAAGATATGAATGAAGCTGATCCTGTTTGTGATAAATCTTCTTACCACAAAGTTGTTTTGGATAAAGTACAAACTGCTTTAAAATCTACAAGCGAACCAGTTTATAGAAATAAACAAAACTCTTTGGCTTTGATAAATGAAGCTTAACTAAATGTAAGAGATTATCTTACATTTAGTTTATTTTTCTTAATTTGCTCTATTAACTTAGTTATATTTTTCATTTTTGTCTCTTCTTCTTCAATATGGTCAATTGCATCCATATTAAATTTCTCTAATTTTTTATCCAAATAACTAGTATCAAGTTTTCCTTCAATAAAATCTTCATCTCTCACGATTTCTCTATGTAAAGGAATATTTGTAGGTAGTCCTTCTATATAAAACTCATCTAAAGCCCGTCTTGCTTTTCTAACAGCACCATCCCAATCAAGTGCCCAAACAATAAGTTTCCCTACCATTGAATCATAGTTTGGTGGAATTTTATAACCTGTGTAAACACTTGTATCAATTCTAACTCCTGGTCCTCCTGGAGTTAAGTATTTGCTGATAGTTCCAGATGCTGGCATGAATTTTTTCTTTGGATCTTCTGCATTAATTCTAAACTCTATTGCATATCCTCTAAAGTTTATCTCTTCTTGTAAAAATTGAAGTTTATCACCTTCTGCTATCTCTATCATTCTTTGAATAATATCAACACCAGTTATAAGTTCAGTTACTGGATGTTCTACTTGAACTCTTGTATTCATCTCAATAAAATAAATATTGTCTTGGGCATCAACTAAAAACTCAATTGTTCCAACACTTTCATAACCCAATTTGAACATGGCTTTTGTTGAAACTCTATATAACTCTCTTCTTACATTTTCATTTAATCTAGGACTTGGAGCTATTTCTATTACTTTTTGGTGTCTTCTTTGAATAGAACAATCTCTTTCACCTAAGTGAAGAACATTTCCATATTTATCAGCTATAACTTGAACTTCAATATGTCTTGGGTTTTCCACATATTTTTCAATAAAGGCATCACCTTTTCCAAAGAATTTTTTAGCTTCTGCAGTTGCTGCTTCGAACATAGCTTTAAAGTCTTTTTCTTCTTTAACTATTCTCATTCCTCTTCCACCACCACCAAAAGCTGCTTTGATGATAATTGGAAAACCAATTTCCCTTGAGATTTTTTCACCCTCTTTTACATCAACAATTGGAGTACTTGTTCCTTCTAATACAGGAACTCCAATTTTTTTCATTGCAACCTTTGAAGCCATCTTATCTCCAAAAAGTGCTATATGTTCAGCTTTTGGACCTACGAAAATGATACCAGCTTTTTCACATGCTTCTGCAAATTCTGCACTCTCACTTAAAAATCCATAACCAGGGTGAATAGCATCACACTCAGCTTTTAAAGCAAGAGATATGATTTTTTCATAATTTAAATATGCATCTAAAGGATCCCCTAATAAAGGATAACACTCATCAGCTTTTTTTACCCAAATACCCTCAATATCTACTTCTGAAAATATTGCAACACTTTTAATATCTAATTCTTTACATGCTCTTATTATTCTAAGAGCTATTTCCCCTCTATTTGCTACTAGGACTTTAGAAATTTTTTTTGACATAATTCTTCCCTATTTAAGTTTTTCATATTCTAGGGTTTTAAAAAAAATAGTTCTTCTTTTTTTTTGCTTAAATAGTTGTTTGATAGTGCTTATTTATTAGTCTAATAGTGTTAATATTAGGTTAGAGGTGCCTAATTTGGTCTTTCAACCATATAACCAATACCTCTAATATTTAAAATAAAATCTTCTTTTAGTACTTTTTTTACACGATTTACTTCTGCTCTTATTGTGGCATTATCAATATAATCGTCATTCCAAACATATACTCTAAACATATCATAGTTGCAAACCAAAGATCTATTTGCAGCTAATAAATCTATTATTTGAATTTGTCTTTTAGGTAGTATTTGTGGTTCATTGTTAAATAATAAAATCATATTTTTAGAATCATAACTATATGATTTAGATAATCTTTTGTGTTGCTGATGAACTTGATTTGTTTTTAAAAATTTGTTTATTCTTAATGTTAACTCTTTTAAATGAAATGGTTTTTTCAAATAATCATGGCAACCTATATCAAAAGCCCTTGTAATATCTTCTATATCAATAAGTGCAGAAATAAAGATTGTAGGAACCATTCTTTTTTGTTTATGCAAATCTTCTAATATTGTTAGTCCATCTACATCTGGAACATTTATATCAAAAATTAATAAATCAAATTGATCTTTTTCTAAAGTTTCTATGCAATGTTTACCATCCATAACAGAGTGAACTACATGTCCAGTTGATTCTAAATAAGTCTTGATTGCTTTATTAAGCATAATATCATCTTCAAGTAGCAATATTTTCATTTTTGACCTTTAAAAATATATGTAAAACTAGTACTATCAACGTCAGAATTAACTTTAATGATAACACCTTCCTCATCACAAATTCTTTTAACTAAATTTAAACCCAATCCAAAACCATTCTTTGATTTCTCTTCCCTATAATATTCTTGAAATATTTTTTCTGGGTCTTGTATTTTTTTTGAGTTGCTTGATACTGTAAATTTTAAATAGTTATTTACTTCTTCAACTTTTACATTTATATCTTTGCCTTTATTTGTGTATTTTATAGCATTTGACAGAGTATTGTCAACTATTCTTTGTAACTTTGTTTCACTAAAATTAATCATCATCTTATCTCTATTAGACTCTAAATTAAATTTTGAAGATACTTGTGTTGCTACATTTTTAAAAAAGTATACTCTACTTCTAACAAAATCCACTAAATCAAGAGAGTAAACTTTGTATTCAACTTGGTCTTTTTTTACTAAGTAACTCAAATCATCATAAATAGAAAAGATACTTTTCATGGCAACTTCAATGTTTGAAAGATATTCGCTCTTTTGATATTGCATCTCATGTAATTCTATATTACTCATAATAACTGATAGTGGAGTATTTGTTTCGTGAACCGCATGTCTTAAGAACATTTTTTGATTTTTTAGTATATTTTCTGAATATGAGATTTGCTCTTCTAGTCTTTTTGATTGTTCATCATGATCTTTTGCACTTTGTTGAATTAGATTTGTTAAAGCCTGAATAGTTTTTGCATAAGAACTTTCATTTTGATTTACTAGTTTTTCTATTTTAGGGATATCTTTTTTTACTGTATGGATATTTTCAGTCAATCCTACAAGAGTAATTGTTTGATTCATAAGTTCATTTCTTTCATTTTCATGGAAAAACTCTGCATATGTAAAGAATCCAGAAGTAGGAGCAATAGCAGCAAATGGTTCAATCTCAAGTTTGATTAGACTTTGCATATATCTTCTTCTTGCCATACATGAATATATAAAGAAGGTTTCAGCTGGATATTCATGTATACTTTTTAAATATTGGATTGGATTTTTTATAATAAGTTCTGCATTTGCAAAACCCAATCTTACCTTATCCCCTTTATATAAATTACCTCCACACCCAAAACTCCCATCTGGATATCTTGTAAGAACTGCTCTTGCTACAGACATACCATTTCTTTGAACTATTAATGGAAATTCTGTGTAAGAATCACTATTTCCTAGATACTTCTCATAAAACTCCATGGCATCCATTCCTGAAATTCCATAAATTCTATTACCTTTAACCCTATCAATAGTATGCTCAATTCCAATTGGAGACCAGTCATATTTATGGTCGTTTGTTACAAGTAGGGTATCAGAGTTTAAGGATACGGCAACAGCACCATTAGCTAATACTTTTCTACCCCAAGATACATAAGTTTGTTTAAATAAACCATTATCTCCAGCCATTCCACCAGCTACCATTATAGATTTATTGAAAGCTGTTATTCCTTTTAAATAGTCTTCCCCATTTGTAGTTGTTCCATCTGTAAAGGTAATGATTAATTTTGTATTGTCTGTTACTATATCTTTTGCTATTTCATATCCGCTATTAAAAGAGTTACTTCCTTCTTTTATAGAGGATTTAATAGTAGTATTTTCAAAAACTGATATGGAAATAACAGTTTTAAAAGTTGATACTTTTTTGTCTTTTATTTCCCCATCAGTTGTTGTACCTATTATAGTTGCATGTGGTATATTATCTGCCAAAAGGTTAATAATATATTTTAAAGTATTTGGATCTTTCCCACAAAATACTTGTATCAGGATATTTTCTTTGTCTTTAAAAAATGAATAATCTATCTCTTTTTTAAAGGAATGATTTTGATATGTATAATTGTATGTATTCATAAAAATATTGTAACATAAAAAAATACTTTTTTCATAAAAATAAAATAAAATTTAAAAAGCTATCAAGCCCATATAATAGGACTTGTAACAATTAAAACTTGTCGCTATACTCAAGCTATATTGATGGCTATATTCAGGCTATAATTGTGGAGTAGAATTACATTACAGAAAAAATTTGATAATCAAACTTTTTCAGATTTTAACACATATAAAAGGAAAAAAAATGGCATACGCAAAACCAACGTACAAATCTCAATATGAAAATTTTATAGGTGGAGAGTGGGTAGCACCAAAAAGTGGTGAATATTTTGATAATATTTCTCCAGTTGATGGTGAAGTTTTAACAAAAATCCCAAGATCAAACGAGGAAGATGTTGAATTAGCAATTAAAGCTGCAAACAAAGCATTTGAATCTTATAAACATACCTCAGTAGTTGAAAGAAGTACTCTTTTAAACAAAATTGCTGATGCTATTGAAGCAAATTCAGAAGCTTTAGCTATTGCTGAAACTTTAGATAATGGTAAAGCTGTAAGAGAAACTTTAGCAGCTGACGTTCCTTTAGTTATTGATCATTTTAGATATTTTGCTTCAGTTATTAGAGCAGAGTCTGGAACAGTTGCAGATTTAGATGAAAATACTATCTCTCAAGAAGTTTATGAGCCATATGGTGTTGTTGCTCAAATTATTCCTTGGAATTTTCCATTATTAATGGCTGCTTGGAAATTAGCTCCTGCTTTAGCTGCTGGAAATTGTATTGTAATGAAACCAGCAAGTGCTACTCCAATGTCAATTTTAATTTTAATGGAAACAATTCAATCAGTATTACCAGCAGGTGCAATTAATATTATTAATGGTGCAGGTGGAAAAATTGGTAAATATTTATCAACTCACCCAGATATCAAAAAAGTTGGATTTACAGGTGAAACTACAACTGGTCAATTAATTATGCAATATGCAACTGAAAATATTATTCCATCTACTTTAGAACTTGGTGGAAAATCACCAAATATCTTCTTAGAATCTATTATGGATGCTGATGATGAATTCTTAGATAAAGCTATTGAAGGACTTGTATTATTTGCATTTAACTCAGGAGAAGTTTGTACTTGTCCATCAAGAGCATTAATTCAAGAATCAATTTATGATAAATTTATGGAAAGAGTATTAGAGAGAGTAAAAGCTATCAAATTAGGAGATCCTTTAGATCCAACTTGTATGATGGGTGCTCAATGTTCAACTACTCAAAAAGAAAAAATTATGGGATACATCAAAATTGGTAAAGAAGAGGGTGCTGAACTGTTAATTGGTGGGGATGAATATAAAAGTGAAAAATATCCAAATGGAAACTACATTCAACCAACACTATTTAAAGGTCACAACAAAATGAGAATCTTCCAAGAAGAGATTTTTGGACCAGTTTTAGCTGTTACTACTTTTAAAGATGAAGATGAAGCCTTAGCTATTGCAAATGATACTATTTATGGATTAGGTTCTGGTGTTTGGTCAAGAGATGCTCACCAATTACATAAATTCTCAAGAGGAATTGAAGCTGGTAGAGTTTGGGTAAATTGTTATCATTTATATCCATCTCATGCATCATTTGGTGGATATAAAAAATCAGGAATTGGAAGAGAAACACATATGATGATGTTAAACTCTTATAGACATACTAAAAATATCTTAACTTCTTATAGCAAAAATGCTTTAGGATTTTTCTAGGCCTTTACTTTAAAGTAAATAAGTTTAAAATGCATAGAAGAACTCTTCTATGCATTTTTTTTTGTTGCATAAAAAGAATAAGTCGTTTATTCTCTTTAGGGTTTGTTTCTTTAACAATTTTTTATAAATTGTGATAAAAGAAATCTAATATGAACAGATCCCTTAAAATGGGATATTTTAAGGATATAAAATGGCAATAAAAAGAGTATTAGTTACTAAAGAAGCTGCAGAAGTAATAGAACAATTAAAAAAAGAAAATGGTGAATTGGTTTTTAACCAAAGTGGTGGCTGTTGTGATGGTACAGCACCTATGTGTTATGCAAAAAGTGATTTTTATGTCCCTTCTCGAAATGTGAAGATGGGAGAAATCTGTGGATGTGAGTTTTTTATAGATAAAGAGCAATTTGAGTACTTTAGACATTCTGAAATAACTATTGATGTAAAAGAAGAAAAGGCTGCCTTTGGTAATTCTTTTTCATTGGAGATAGATTTGGGTTATCAATTTATAACAAAATCTAGAATATTTACAGATGAAGAGTATAAAGAAGTAGAAAAAGACAATTTATAAAAAACAAAATGCTACTTTTTAATTAGTAGCATTTTAAACCTATCTCCCATCCCTGTTGGTTCAAGTAGGGTTTTTACTTTTTGAACTTCTTTTAAGTAGTTTTCTTCACTTACATTTTTTTGTAAAATTTCAAGTAAGTCCAAAATGCCAAATTTTACAAGGGCTTTTAGTTGAGTTTGATATTCAACTTCACAGTTACAAAAACTATTAAAACTATCAATTACATGGGAAAAGTTTACATCATAAGTGATATCTGAATTTTTATATAGTTTAGTTAAATCAAGTTTTTCTTCAAAGATTGGAAAAACTTGATGTTGTGAATAAACCCTACAAGAAAAGTCATTTCTTGGATATTTTTCCCCATAATCAAAGCTAAGAAAGTAGAAGTTTTTAATATTTTCACAAATATTTTTTGCAAATTCTTCATACCCTAAAGCTAATTCACCTTTTGTAATTTTGTATTTTTTACATTTAGTTTTAATATCTTCATCTAAACAATCTTCAAACTCTATTTTTCCATTTTTCATAAAGGCAGTTTGTAAGTTATCATCTTTTGTATAGATTAATTCACAAGCAAAAGCATCATAAATCTCATTTGCTACAATAAAAGCATTGTCAAGTTTTACTTCACTTATGTCATCGTAAAATTTGACTTTAATGCTATCTCCAAAGGAGTTTTTCAAATACTCTTTTTGTTCATTCTTTAAGTTTTCAAATCTCTCTACAATAGCAAAGTTTAGGCTTTCAAGAAGCTTAGGATTTAAGGTATAAATAAATTGGATAATATCTGCTAATAAGTAGCCATGATGGGCACCAATTTCTACAATAGTAGTATTTACTGGAAGTTTATTATCTAAGATTGTATCAACTATTTTTTTTGCAATACTTCCTCCAAAAAATATTGAAGTAGAAACTGCTGTAAAGAAGTCTCCATCTTTTCCTATTGCATTATATTTTGTATAATATCCCTCTTCACCATAAAGCCAATTGTTAAAATATTCACTAAATCTTTGTTTTTTCATAGAGTTAAGTTTATCTAAAACTTACTTTGTTTATTTTACAATCATGCATAAAATCCATGGGGCTTCTTTAAGATTTGTTACTATTGCTTTTCTATTTTCATCTACTTTTATAAGACTTGTTTCTTTTGTTTTAGGTAGGTTTTCAAAAAACTTTTTAGAAAAAATATTTTGTACTAATTTCAATTCATTTTCTCTTTTTATAGAAGCAATTATAATTCCACTATTTTTATCAAATAAAAATAAATCTTCTATTTTGTTATTTTTAACATCACTTAAAAGTTTGATAAGCATTTCAGGATTTATTTCACTACTAATTACTCCATAATTTTTACCTTCTTTTTTAATCAAAGAAGATATTGCCCACCAGTTAATTTCTTGTCCACTTATATCATTATAATACATAGGTCCAGTAATAGTAGTTTTTTCTTGTTTAATAGTCTCTATATACCATGGTCTTACTCTTGGATCAAAGCCATCTATCCAATATCCTTGAGTATCTAAATAGTTTCCATCTTCTAATCCCAAAAAAACACTGTGGGTTTTCATTTTTTCATTTGTTTCTTTCATTATTTTTAGAAAAACTTCTTTATTATAGTTTTTATTTTCAATATTTTTTGATAATTTTTCCATAAAATGTTTTTTTTCTAAAATCCAATTATTTATCTGTTTTGATTTACTTTGATTTACTTGAATTAAGTATTGTTCTTCTTTTTGTTTTTTATAAAAATATTGAGCAAAAAATATTATACTTATTAGAAATATGATAAAAAAATATAAGAAATTACTTCTTTTAAACATAACTATAATTTATCCTTTTTACTCATACATTATATAATTATTTTACTAATAAATATTACAAGTTTAATTTTTATTATTGTATTATTTAAAAATAACTAAAAAATAACTGAGAAATAATTTTTATTTTAGAAAATTAAAATAAGTTAAAAGTTATAATGTGCATATGTTCATAATTAAAGGTTTTTTTTGTCTAAACGTACAGGATTTATTTTATTTGTCAGCATGCTTTTTTTTATTTTGGTACTTGCAAATTATTTTATAAATCTTTATATTTTAAGAAGTGCAATAAATGATTTACAAGTAAATGCTATTGAAAATGCTTCAAAACAGATTATAAAGTGGACAGAAGAGAAAATTAATGTTGTAAAAAATTTGGAAAAATTAATTTCTAATATGGATCATATTCAAAATAAATATGCTATTGAAGACTTACTTGAACATAGTTCTTCTGTTGCTGATTTTCCTTATATGTTTGTTGGTTATGGGGATAATACAATTATTTCAAGTAGAACTATTTTAAAACCTTTAACTTATAGTACTATATCTATGCCATGGTATAGAGAAACCATTAGAAATGAAGATATTACAATAACTAATCCTTATGTATCAGCAATTATAGACAAATTAGTTGTTGCTGTTTGTAGTCCCACAAAAGATAAAAGGGGTCAAAGTGGTGTGGTTTGTGGTATTCTTCCTTTAAAATATATAGAAAATGAAATTCTAAAAATAGCTTTACCTTATGATGGAAATGTTTTTTTACTTGATGAGAATAAAAGAATCTTAGTTCATAAAGAAAAAGAAAAACTGTTTAAAAAATTTAATCAAAAAATTGATAAAGAAGGAACTCTTACTATCACAAAAGATAGTATTTTTTCCCAAGGTTTTATAAAATATGGGAATTGGTATCTTATCTCACAATTAAATAAAGAAAAGGTTTATGAAAAAGTAGATTTACAATTGAAAATAAACCTTACTATATATCTAATAAGTTTAATTATATTTTTATGGTTGAATCTATTTTATAATAGAACTCAAAAACAAAGTGATGAAAAATTAGAAATATCAAAGAATTTAATGAAACACTTCCTTTTATCAGATATAAGAGGATGTTTAATTGCTGATGACAAAGAAAAAGTCACTTATTATAATAATGAATTTTCTAAATTACTATATCTTTCAGAGAATAGACTTTCTGATAAAAATCTGTTTGAATGTACAGAACTTTTTAAAAGGCTTCCTTTATGGATAACAGATTGTATTAGTAAACAATTAAAAGCAACAAAAGAAAAACATAAAACATATACTAATACTTTTTGTTTTTTTGAGAAAAAAGAAAAAGTATTTTTATTTTTTACTTCTATTCCTGTCTTAGATGCAAAAAAAGAGTATAAAGGAGTTATCTTTTTTGTGGAAGATGTTACTAAAAAAGAGATATCTAAAAAGTTAAAAAAAGAGCAAGAAGATATTTTATTTCAACAATCTAAAATGGCAGATTTAGGTGAGATGATTGGGGCAATTTCGCATCAATGGAGGCAACCTTTAAATTCAATATCTTTGCTTATAGGTAATATTCTACAGTTTAAAGAAATGGGATGTTTAAGTGATGAGGTTTTTAAAGATAATCTAAATCGTGTTCTTTCTAGTGCCCATTATCTTTCAGATACCATTGATACTTTCAAAAATTTTTATTTGCCAAGTAAAAAAATAGAATGCTTTGACATAATAGAAGCTATAGAAGAGACAAAAGTAATACTAGAACCACATTTTAAAAATTCAGGTATTAGTATTAATGTAATTCATGAAGAGAGAAAATATAATTGTTATAGTTATAAAAATGAATTACAACAAATTATAACTGCTTTAGTTTTGAATTCAAGAGATTCTTTACTTGATGATAAAAATAATAAAAATAAATTTATAAAAATTATAATAGAAGAGATTCAAAATCAATATCATTTAAAAATTGAAGATAATGGTTTAGGAATTCAACCAACTATTAGAAAAACTCTTTTTGAAGCTTTTAAAACTACAAAAGGAGAAAAGGGAACAGGAAATGGTCTTTATATATCAAGATTAATTGCAAGAAATAAACTTTTGGGAGATTTGACTATTTTAACTTATACAAACCCAACAACTTTTTTATTTATTTTCCCTAAAAAAATAAAGGATGATAATGATTGATTTAAAGATATTAAAAAAACTTTCTCAAATACATGTATTAATTGTGGAAGATGATGAAACAACAGCTTTTGCATTAAGGCAAACTTTAGGCATGCATTGTAAACGTGTGGATGTTGCAAAAGATGGCATAGAAGGTTTTGAAATGTTTGAACAATATAAACCTGATATTGTCATATCTGATATAAATTTGCCAGAAATGAATGGTTTAGATATGGTTCATGCTATGCATGAAATCTCTCCTCACTTACCAGTTATAATAATCACTTCTTATGATACCCCTTCAAATATCTCAGAAAGTATTAATGAGGGTGCTTATAACTATTTGAGAAAACCAATTGTGATTGAAGATTTACAAACCTCCTTACTTATGGCAACTAAAGATATATACAATTTTCGAGTTAATTTAAAATTTGGTTTTATTTATGATAAAAATTCAAAGCAATTGACAAATGCAAATGCAGAGATTATAAAATTAACAAAACTGGAGATGGAAATTCTTCATTTATTAATTTCAAATATGGATAAAATAGTTGAATATTCTACTATAGAGAGTTATGCTTGGCAAGAAAAGAGTATGAGTATTGAAGCACTTAGAATGAGAATAAAAAAGATACGTCAAAAAACGTATAATGACATAATTGAAAATATATCTGGCTGTGGATATCGAATCAACAGCACTCACCAATAACTACTTAAACTAAATAATAATTCTTTTTTTTGTATAAAATAACCTTTTTAAATAAAAAGGTTATTTTTTGATTACTTATTTATATTAATATTCTTTTATAAATATAATTTAAGGAGGTTTATTATGGGTAATTTATCAAGACGTAATTTTTTTAAAATGGGTGCTGTTAGTGCAGGTGCATTAGCTTTAGGAACTACAGTTACAAATGCAGCTGCTATTGATTCAAAAGGTGTTAAATATGATGAAGAGTATGATGTTGTTGTAATTGGTTCTGGTTATGCTGCATTATCAGCTGCCATTACAGCTGCTGAAAAAGGTTTAAAAGTTGTTATTGTTGAAAAAATGGGAAGACTTGGAGGAAACTCTGTTATTAATGGAGGTCTTTTAGCTGTTGTAAATAATCCAAAACAGAAAAAAGAAGGAATTAAAGATTCTATTGATCTTTATATGGAAGATAGTATGAAAGCAGGTAGATATATTAATCATCCTGAGTTACTTAAAGTAATTGGAGAGAGAGGGAATGATGCACTTAAATTAGTACAAAAATGTGGTGCAAAATTTTATGAAAAACTTTCTCACTTAGGAGGACACTCTGTTCCTAGAACTTATCTTTCTGCAAATGGTAGTGGTTCAGGAATTGTTTTACCAATGCTTAAATATTTCCAAAAACTACCAAATGGTACAATCAAAAAAAGAACAAGATTTGATGAGTTTGTATTAGATGATAATGGAAGAGTAGTTGGGGTTAAAGTTAGAGAAAAATATAGATTTGATAAAAAATTAGAAGATGATGATTCTGAAAATAAAGGTGGTAAAGTAAAATATTATAAAGCTAAAAAAGGTGTTGTTTTAGCAGCTGGAGGATTTAGTAGAGATAAATTCTTAAGAGAACAACAAGATCCAAGAATTCCTGCGGATACAGACTCAACAAATCAACCAGGTGCAACTGCTGGAGTTTTATTAAAAGCCTTTGAACTTGGAGCAGTTCCTGTTCAATTGAGTTGGATTCAATTTGGTCCTTGGGCTTGTCCAGATGAAAAAGGATTTGGTGCAGCTTCAAACTTTAATATTAACGCAACATTTAGATATGGAATTTCCGTCAATCCTAAAACAGCAGCAAGATTTATGAATGAACTTGCAGATAGAAGAACAAGAGCACAAGCAATGTTTAAAGTAATAAAAGAAACAAATTCTTATCCAATTAATATATGTGATCAAACTGCGGTTGATAAAATTATTCCAGAAATTGCAGAAAAAGCTTTAAAATCTGGAGTTGTTAAAAAATTCGATACTATTGATGCTTTAGCAGCTGAATACAAACTTCCAGTTGGTGAATTGAAAAAAACAATTAAACAATATAATGATTTTGTAAAAAATGGCAAAGATACAGATCTTGGTAAACCAGTTGAAAAAACAGAAAATGTACAAATTATTACAGCTCCATTCTATGGAACTAAAGGTGTACCAAAACTTCACCATACAATGGGTGGATTAAAAATTGATACCAAAGCACAAGTTATCTCTTCTGCAACTAAAAAACCAATTCCTGGTTTATTCGCAGCAGGTGAAATTACAGGGGGAACACATGGAGCAAGTAGATTAGGAAGTTGTTCAATTCCTGATTGTTTAGTATTTGGTATGGTAGCAGGAGAAAATATATAATTATGAAAAATATAGTAAAAGTAATGGGTGGCATTACTATTTTACTTCTATCATTATTTTTATTTGCCAATGAAAAAGAGGAAAAGCTTTTGCCTTTTCCTCAAAGTGAAGAAAATATAGTAAGTGTAACACCTGAACAAAAAGCAAAATATCCTTTAAAAGAAGTGCATGAAAGTTTGTCTTTAGAGTGTGTTTTTTGTCATAAAAATCAAGGTGATGACCCTGAACACTTTGAAGCAGTAGAAGAAAAAACCTGTTTATCATGTCATAAAACAAAAGTTTATTTGGCTCAAAGATTGTCTTTTATGGATGTTCATAAAGCAAACCCTCACAATTCGGTTCATGATGGACCAAATTTATATTGTGATGAGTGCCATAATGAACATAAACCTTCTACAAATATGTGTGCAGAATGTCATCAAAAAGAGATTGAAAATAAAATCTGGATGAAGGAGACACCATGAGACCTACATTATTTATAATAGCACTATTGTTTATTGGTGGGTTAGTTGGATTATCTCTTTCTTATGGAACTTATTATGGAATTCATAAAACAAGTGGACAAAAATTTTGTGTCTCTTGTCATGAAATGGATCCTATGGTTATCTCTTATAAACAAGATGCACATGGTGGAAAAGGTGACTTGGGTGCTAGTGCAAGATGTGTAGATTGTCACTTACCCCATGATAGTTTAGCTAATTATATTTTCACAAAAGCGAAAAATGGAGTTGTGGAAGTTGGAATTCATTTTTTTGGAAATCCTGATGACATAAATTGGCAAGAAAAAACTAAACATCGTAATACTTTTGTATATGATTCTGGATGTTTAGAATGCCATGGTAATGCCTTTGATAGAGATTTAGTATCTTTAAGTAAACAAGCGCAAAAAATGCATAATCATTATGCTAAATTAAAAGGAACAGAAAAACAAATTTCATGCGCCTCATGTCACTTTGATGCTGGTCATAAAAATTTAAGAAATGTTCTAAATTATTATAAGCCAGAACATAGTATTTATAAAGATAAAATGGAAGAGAAAAAACTTGAAACTCAAAAAGAGTATAAAAAATATGGAATACAAACAGCTGATAAATAACTTCTAGGTTGTTTATTTGGGCTTTGTAAAAGATTTTATTATTGGAAAAAAAGGTAATGGTATGTTTATTTTTAAAAAACTTGGAGTTATATTAATTTTAACAAATTTGTTATATGGTGCAGGACTGGAAATCCCAAATTATTTGGATAAAAATGATATCTTAAATGCAGAGTTTAAGTGTTTATCTAAACCTGTAAAATATAATAAAAAAGATCAAAAATATGTAGATATTCTTTGGGATGAAACCTTAGTTTATCTAAAAGCTTATGCTTTAGCTTTAACTAATGGAGATTTAAATCACTGTATGAATTCAGATGAAGCTATTTATGATACAACAAAAAAAGATAATAAAATGTGTATTATGGATAGAAGAGATATGAAGAATATGGTAAAAAATATCTATCAAATCTTATTTAATAAAGAAAAAGCAAAAGTTTGTTTCTCTGCAAGAAGAGATGTAAATTGGATTTATAACCCAGGTGGAGAACTTCAAGAAAAATCTCCTGTTGCTAAATGGGCAAATCGTATGACTTTTGAAGAGTTCTTTGACAAAAAAGTTAAAAATAAAGATGTAAGAAAAAGAGGAAAAGAGTTTACTAAAAACTTTTATAAAATGGTAACAGGTGATGAGATTCATATGCCAAAAACTTTTCCTTATGATGTAAGTGCAAACTCTTTACCTAATCTTTGGGCTGCAGCAGGTTGGTTCCCAATGTATGCAGAGGAGAGTAAAAGAAATGAAAAAAACTTTCTTATTATTCGTGGAGGATATGCTTATGCTGAAATATTAGGACATTGGGGTTTATTAAGAATTGATGAAATTAATGGGCAAAAAGTTGGAGCTGAAGTTGGTATGACAGTTCAAGTAGTAGACTCTTTATACCCTTATCACAATCATGCAATGCCTGAAATTTATTATAATATGAGAATGCCTGCTTGTGTAAAACAATTTAAAAGTTTTGCAATAAGAGCAGATAATCCTTTATTAAGAACAGTAGAAGTAAATAAAAAGTTTAGAAGAGTTCAATTTGATGCAGGAGCAAAAAATGAGCCTGATATGTGGGTCTCAGGAAGTGCTTTAAATAACTCACTTCTTTATCTTCATGAAAATACAATTCATGCTTTTGAAGTAGATGGAAAATGTGAAGCAAAACCAGAAGAAAGAGCCCTTGTATCTGTTTGGGCGAGAACTAATGCCCATGATAAAAGAAATGACTACGGGACTACTTTACTTTGTGAATCAGCTGAAAAACCAGGAACTCCTGCACATAGGGGAGAAATGATTCAATGTGATTTAACCAATACTAAATGGTAGATCTCTAAAAATTATAAATTGTGCCAAGTTTTAATTTTTTCTTGGCACTTTTTTACTCTTTTTTCAAATAATTTTTGCTTGTATTTATATGTTTTTCTACTTTAACCATAAAGCTAATTATTAAAATAATCACTAATTTTTGTATTCATAAAAATAATAGTATCTAAAACTGTATATAAAATGTTACTAGGGTGTAACTGGGATTATGGTATAATCACCCATAAAATACGAAAGGATTAATTTATGTATAAAAGAACAAAAATATTAGCAACCTTAGGACCAGCAAGTGATACAATAGAAATAATAGAAGGATTGATAAAAGCTGGGGCAAATATGTTTAGATTAAATTTTTCACATGGAAGCCATGAATATCATTTAAATACCTTAAATAATATAAGAAAAGCAATGGAAAATCTAAATACAACTGTTGCAGTTTTACAAGATATCTCAGGACCAAAGGTAAGATTGGGGGATCTAAAAGAGCCTTTTGAGTTGAGAAAAGGAGATACTATAAGATTTGTAAAAGAAGATATAGTAGGATATAAAGAGAGTGAAACTGAATATGTAGCCTCTTTAAATTATCCAGAATTACTTGATAAAGTAAAAAAAGATGAATATATATATCTTTATGATGGAACAATTAGAGCAAAAGTAATAGAAACAGGAGCTCAAGTAAAAGCAGAAATAGAAAATCATGGGAAATTAGGTTCAAGAAAAGGTGTAAACTTTCCTAATACTATAATAGATATTGATGTAATTACTGAAAAAGATGAAAAAGATATTGCATGGGGAGTTGAAAATAAAGTTGATTATTTTGCAATCTCATTTGTACAAAATAAAAAAGATATGGAACATGCAAGAAAACTTTTAAATGGTTATCATGGAAAACTAATTGCAAAAATAGAAAAATTTGATGCAGTTGAAAATATTGATGAAATAATAGAAGTAAGTGATGGTCTTATGGTAGCAAGGGGAGATTTAGGAATTGAAGTACCTTATTATGAAGTTCCAACTATTCAAAAAAGCCTTATCAAAAAAGCAAATGCAGCTTGTAAACCAGTAATAACAGCAACTCAAATGCTTCTATCTATGACAGAAAATGAAAGAGCAACAAGAGCAGAGATTTCAGATGTAGCAAATGCAGTTCTAGATGGAACTGATGTAGTAATGCTTTCTGAAGAGAGTGCTGTAGGAACAGATCCTATTAATGTTGTGCAAACAATGAGTAATATTATTGCTAAAACAGAAGAGATTTATAACTTTGATAAACAATCTAAATTAGCTTATTTGGATGAATTTGATGTTATTCAAGGAACAGTTACAAAACTTGCAGATGATTTAGGTGCAAAAGGTATTTTAGCACTTACAAGTTCAGGTAAATCTGCAATGAAAATATCAAGATATAGACCAAAAACAAAAATCTTAGCGTTTTCTCATAAAAGAAAAGTATTAAACTCTTTAAGTGCTATTTGGGGTGTTTATCCTATTACAGTATTAAAAGAAGGACAAGCTTCTAAAATGATTCAAAAGATGTTAAAAAATCTAGAGTCTAGAAATATTTTAGATAAAACAGGACCATATATAGCAACTATTGGATATCCAGCCGGGATACCAGGAAGTACAAATACTATTAAAATCCTAACAGAAGGTGAGATTGAATATTATTTAAATTTGCCTACAAATAAGAAGAAATAATCTTCTTATTTTGTTAGCTTATTTTAGAATAAATATCTAATAATTCAATTTGTTTATCGATATTATAAATTTTGAGGTCTAATTCTCTTATTTTCTTAGAATTTAGTAGCGTATCCACATCACTTTGAGTTTTTAGTTCTGCTTCTTTTTCTTCCACAACCACATCAAGTAGTGAGTTATATAATACATAATCATTTTTTGCAATAGCTATTTTAGAATCTATCATTTTGATTTTTGATAGTTTACTTTTGAAATAGTTCTCTTGTTCTAAAACTTGGTTATCAAAATCCAATTTCGCTTTTAAATAATCTATTCTTGTGCTTTGAATATCATTGAATGTTCTTGTATCAAGGGGCATAGTTATTTTTATTCCATAGTTTTGGATATCATCATCTGTATTTATTGTAGGATTATTACTTGAGTGATATTTTGTATAATCAAAAGTTGCACTTACTGTTGGAAGATATTTTGATATAGTCATCCAAGAAAAATCTTTTTTACTACTTATATCTGCTTTTGATTTTTTTAAAGTTAGATTGTCTTGTATAAAAGCTTCTTTATTAATAATTTGAAATTTTGGCAAAGTAAAAGTTTTGTAGTCACCACTTGCATAAGTACTAAATTGATTTATTAGTTCTTCTTTTTGATAAATTAAATCAGCCAAGGCATTTCTACTTGTATTTGTATCTAGTATGGCATTATCAAGTAAAGAGGTGTCCGCAAAACCATTAAGTACTTGCTCTTTTTTCCTTTTTATATCTATTTCACCATTTTTTACTAAGAGCTGTTGTTTTTTTATTTGTAATTCTAGTTTATGAATATTGAATAAAATAGTTGTAGTATCTTTTATCATTGCTTTTTTTTGCAAATCTAAATCTAAATGTGAATATAGTCTTTGGGCATTTGCATATTTTATGGCTTTATAAATACCGCCTGTTTTAAATATTGGTTGGTCTACAGAGATAAGAGACTTTTCAGTATCATATTTATCTCCATAAACTTTTGAGTAGGTATAATTTATTGGGTTTATCCAATCTTTCTTAAGTTTTGAACTATCTTCTTCTATTTGCTCTTTTGATAAATCAAATATTTCCAATCTTTTTTTTGAAAGAATCGATTCATCTAATTTATCACTTTGTGCTGCAAAAGAAGAATTAGCAACTAGTACAATAGTTGCTAGTGAGAGTCTAAATCTTAGAAATTGCATTATCTAGCCTTTTGAACCCTTCATCAATTTCTTCTTTTGTAATAGTTAATACTGGTAAAAATCTTAAAGTATTTCTTCCTGATTTTAATACTAATACTCCCTCTTCAAAAGCATTTTTAATAATAGCCAATAGAGTCTCTTGGTCTTTTGCTTTAAGTCCTCTCATAAGACCTAGCCCAACTTTTGCAGTAAAGATATTTGGATATTTTTCAAAAAGAGCACTTAGTTTTGATTCAAAATAGATAATTGCTTCATCTAGTGCACCTTTATCTTTGTATTCATCTAAGATTTTTAAAACTTCTAATCCTGTTCTTGTAACTAAATAATTACCTCCAAAAGTTGAACCATGATCTCCTGGTGAGAAAATATCTTTATGTTTAGTCAATATAGCACCAATAGGAACTCCACCACCTAAACCTTTTGCTAAAGTTATAATATCAGGTTCTATTTCATATAGATTTGAAGCTAAAAATTCACCAGTTCTAAACACTCCCGTTTGAACTTCATCAACGATTAATAAAATCTCTTTTTCTTTTAAAAATGCGGCTAATTTTTGAATCTCTTCTTTTTCAAAAGGTTGAACACCACCTTCACCTTGAACAAGTTCAATCATTACAGCAACAGTCTCTTCATCTATAGAGTTAAAGATATCATTGATTTGTTTGTTATATGAAAAACCTTCAGGATATGGAGAAAAATTTTCAGAGTGAAAACTATCTTGCCCTGTAGCTCTTACTGTTGTAATAGTTCTTCCATGGAAAGAGTGCTCTAAAGTTATAACTTTATATTTTTTATTTGCAAATTTTGTTTTTCCATATTTTCTTGCAATTTTTATTGCACCTTCATTTGCTTCAGCCCCACTATTTGCAAAAAATGTTGCCACATCATAACCACTAAGTTGCGCTATTTTTTGAGCCAAAAGTGCTTGTGGTTCTATTGCATATAAGTTTGATATATGAGTTATTTTACTAACTTGATCGTAAATAGCATCTGCTACTTGTTTGTTTCCATGACCAACACTAACAACTCCAATACCTGAAGTGAAATCTATATAATTTTTATCTTTATCATCAAAAAGAGTAGCATTTTCTCCTCTTTTAAAATTAACATAATTTCTTGCATAAGTATTTAATACATAATCTTTGTCTAATTGTTCTAACATTTGTAAACTTCCTAAAAAAATATGCTTATTATATCGAAAATATATTTTTAATTAGTTTCGGGAAGGATAGATTTTCTAAAATATCTATTTAAATCAAAAATTCCTGAGTCTATAGGTTGCTCTTTGTCAAATTCATTTTGAAACCAATCATACACTTCCCAAAAATTTTTATTTTCTCTACTTATAAAATATTTTGCTAATTTTTTATTATCATTCTTTTTATAATTTTCCAAAATACTAAAGAATGTGCTTAACTCATCTTGTTTAACAACAATAAATAAATTTGGATATGAGCCTACAAATCCCCTTACTATATTTATTCTATCTTTGCTAGGATCTAATCTTTCACTTTCATTAAATAAAAAGGCAACATTGTCATGCCATTTATTTATTACTACTGAATAAACATAATTATCTCCATTATTCATCTGTATTCTTAAATATGAAAGATTGAAATTATTACTTGAATAGTCCCTAAAAAGAGTCATATTCTTTTTTAAGGTCATATCTTTAAGACTTCTTTCTATTTGGGCTTTTGTATTGTATTGTTTTAATATGGGAGATTGTTTATAGCCTTTTTCTATAAAATTCATTTCATCTTTTGGAGTATTTGTATATTTTAATATATCTAAAATCAACTCTCTTTTGTACTGTTTAGATTTATATTTTACTAAGGTGTTATTTTGAGAGGGAGTGTAAGTTATTAGCCATTTTGCAGTATATCCTAAATACCATTTGTCAAATTGAGTTTTTCTTATATCTTTTGGAAGGTATTCTAAAAAGTTACTTTCACCTTCTATTCTTAATCTATCCATATATTTTCTTACAAGCAATTTGTGGGGAGTATTCCCAAATACATCAAATCCCACAACAAGAGAATAATAAAGTCTTTCTAATAAAGGGTAATCAATAACCCACATAGTTTTAGGAATATCACCTAAGGCTCCTTTTTGAACTGAAGCAGAATTAAAATGTCTATAAATAGTTAAAATAGCATCATTGTTTTTCTCATCACTATTATTACCTTTCCAAATACTATTTATATCTATTCCATTTTTATAATATTTTTTGTAAAGTTCATTTTTATTTTTATAATAAGCTATGGTATCTTGGTCATAATCATAAAAATCAAAGGTATCTAAAATAGGAGCATTTGGTCCATATTCATTTGGTACACTTAGCTTTTTTAAATTGTCGTGTATAAAGTTACTATCATGGAGCGTTATATCATATTTTGGATCTTTAAAGGCAACCCAAAAATGGTCATTTATCACATTTAGTGCAATTTGACCTTTACAAACAGGACCTCTTATAAATGTCATAATAAAATAGTGAATATTATCAAGTAAAAAGTTGTATCTAGATGTTGCAGGTATTTGTTCATAAGCTGTTAAAGGGTTTGCTGCTATTTTTGAGTCATAACTTACTAAAGTAGGTTTTTCTTCCCAATTTCTATTTATAAAAAGGTCTTTGTATCTTTTTAATTTATTTTCATCAAGATTGTATACCATATGTGTTTTATGCACAATAGTTGATTTTATTTTCTGAAATCTATAATAAAATGGTTCTTCTACTTTATTATAAGGAAGTCTTGTGGCTATTATTTTGATACTTGTATTTGGTTTTGTATAAGATCTAACTAGTTCATAATAATCATTACTATCTGGGAATTTTATATGAGCTAAAAAAAGATGTTCATAAATATATCTAGCTGTTACTTTATATTTTATATCTTGATTATTTAAAAAGTCTTCAAAGATTTTTATCTCTTTTGGTTCTTTATTTTGTAAGGATTCAGGTTTTTTTATTCCCCTATCAAGCCAAGTCATAAGAAGATCGTGTTCTTCTTTTTTTAAAGCTGGAAAACCATAGGGCATACCATGATAGGGCTTATCATTTAAATATTTCTCAAGTTCATCTTTATCTTTTATACAAGTTAACTCATCATCTTCTGGGGCATAACTTCCTTTTATCTTGGGAAATTCTTGTTTTTGATTTAATAAATAAGACATGATAGAAGCATTTAAATTTGGTATCTTTTCATTTACTGGATAAAAGCCTTTTTTTCTCCATTGTTCAGTCGTAGTCGCATCTACAAAGAGTCTTGTCATCTCACCAGCTTTTAATCTATTTTTATAAATAGGTTCTTTAGTGGCTCCCCTTAAAAGACCCTCAAGTGAGCTCATCTTTAATTGACAGGGTGAATTATAACAAGAGTGACAAACTACACATCTTTTATCTAGTATAGGTTTTATATCATTTTTATAAGAGATTTCTTTTGTGATTTCGTTAAAAGAGACTTTTTCATTGAATTGTGCATTTGCGTTTGAAAACGAAAATGTAATTATAAATATTATCAAAAGAGAAAATTTCATTAAATACCTTATTTAAAATAGGAAAATATTATAACCAATTTAATCTTTTTTTTGATAAAATTTGTTTTTAAAAAGGCAAGGATAATAGATGCAAAACCTCATAAGAACTTCAGACTTTACAAACGAGGAGATTATTTCATTATTTGATGATGCGAAATTGTTTTTAGATATGAAATCAAGGGATATTTTAAAAGGGAAAGTAATAGTTACACTATTTTTTGAAAACTCTACAAGAACTAGAAGTGCTTTTGAAATAGCTGCAAAAAGATTAGGTGCTGAGATTGTTTCACTTGATGTTGGAACAAGTTCTAGAAGTAAAGGTGAGACTATATTTGATACTGTTGCAAATATCAATGCGATGTGTCCAGATGCTATTATAATAAGACATTCAGAGTGTGGCTTACCAGGAACTTTGGTTGAACATGTAAATTGTCCAATAATTAATGCAGGGGATGGTAAACATGCTCATCCTACACAAGCTTTACTTGATTTGTTTACTATAATGGAACATTTTGAGGGAGAAGTCGAGGGTAAAAAGATTGCAATAGTAGGTGATGTTAGAACTTCAAGAGTTGCAGGGTCTAATAGAAAACTTTTACCAAGATTTGGTTTAGATGTATGTTTTGTAGCACCTGATTGTTTCAAATCAGAAACAAATGAGCATAAACAATATGACTATATTTCAGAAGTAATTGATGAAGTTGATATTGTGATGAGCTTAAGAACGCAATTAGAAAGACACAATGAAATCTATTTTCAATCAATTAATGATTACGCAAAAGATTATTGTATTACAAAAGAAGTTCTAGGAGATAGAGATATTTTACTTCTTCATCCAGGACCTGTAAATAGAAATGTTGATATTAGTGATGAGATGTTATTAGACCCTAGATCAAAAGTTCTAAAACAAGTTAAAAATGGTGTTGCAGTTAGAATGGCAGTACTAAAGAAACTAATACTTTCTCAATAGTATCTTTTTGAATAATCAAGATTTAATAAACCAACTTAATAATTATGGCTCTTCTAAAGAGCCATTTTTTTTTATGATAAGTTATGATTTAACAAACTACTTTTTAAAGCCCTTAAAAGAACTACCCCAAGATATAAAATATGAGATTTCAACTAAAGAGAAAAAAAGTTCAATAAAAAATGAGGCTCTGATAAAATATCCAATGAATTTTGAAGAGTATAAAAAGAAGTTTGACTATATACAAGAACAAATAGCTTCAGGAAATAGTTATTTGCTAAATCTAACAGCGAAAACAAAAATAGAGTGTGATTTGGGTTTAGATGAAATTTATGAAAAATCAAAGGCAAAATTTAAACTAAAATTTAAAGATGAGTTTGTCTGTTTTTCTCCTGAGAGATTTATACAAATCAAAAAAGATAAAATCTACACTTATCCCATGAAAGGCACTATTGATGCAAGCTTAGCAAATGCTAGTGCTAAAATTTTGGACGATATTAAAGAAATGGCTGAACATACGATGGTAGTAGATTTACTTCGTAATGATTTGGGGATAGTTTCAAATAAAGTTAGAGTAGATAGATTTAGATATATTGATGAAATCAAGGCAGGTGATAAAAAACTTCTTCAAGTAAGTTCTAAAATATCAGGTCAATTGCAAAGTAATTGGAATGAAAAATTAGGAAATATCTTACTTTCACTTCTTCCAGCTGGTTCAATAACTGGAACACCAAAGAGAAAAACTGTAGAAATAATCAAAGATATTGAAGGATACGATAGGGAGTATTACACTGGTATTTTTGGAGTTTTTGATGGGAAGAGTTTAGATAGTTCTGTTATGATTAGGTTTATTCAAAAAGATAAAGATAAAAATCTTTATTATAAAAGTGGTGGTGGAATTACTTGTGATAGTAATGTTAAGTTAGAGTATCAAGAGATGATTGATAAAATTTACTTACCATTTTAGGAAATATGTAGTTTATAACCAATCCCAATTTGTGAAGTTATTGTATCCTTTGGAAGTTTTTTTCTTAGTCTTTTTACAAGTGTTCTAATACTTTCATTGCTAGTTAAATCACCTTCCCAAACATACTGTTCTATGTGTTCAAAGGTAACTATCTTGTCTATATTTTTTATAAATAAATTTAAAAGTAAAATCTCTTTTTTTGCCAATTTTATCTCTTGGTTATTTTCATCATACAAAAGTTCACTACTTGTATTATAAGTATAGTTTTCAAGTAGATTTATTACTTCTTTTTCTTTTTTACAAAATTTATCAAGCTTTAATTCTAATTCATAGATATAAAAAGGTTTTTTTAAATACTCATCACAACCATTAGTATAAGCATCTTTTATAGTCTCCAATTCCACATTGGCACTTATAATTATTGCAGGCGTTTTTTCATCCATAACTCTAATCTCTTTTAACAAACTAAGTCCATCTATCCCTGGTACATTTATATCTAAAATAAAACAATCATAACCATTATAAACTGCATTTAAAGCCTCTCTCCCATCTTCAAACCAATCAATTTTGTAATTCTTTTCTGATAAGGCTTCAATGATAAGCTTTGATAATCTTTTATTGTCTTCTAATAATAATATTTTCATTTTACTCTTCTGTCCTATTTTTCATGCAGATAAAAATATTTGCTCCTTCTTCAGATGGTAAGGCTTTTATTGTGCCATTCATTTTGTCTTCAATGATTAGTTTTACCATATAAAGTCCAAATCCATCACCATCTTTTTTACTTGTAAAAAATGGTTCAAATATTTTTTCTAAATTTTTATTTTTTATTCCAATGCCGTTGTCTTTTATAGAAATACACAATAAGTCATCTTTTGAAGATATTGATATTGATATTTTTGCTTGGAAATCTTCTGTTTGTCTTCTTTTTAAAATACTATCTTTTGAGTTATTTAGTATATTTAATATAGCTTGTTTAAACTCATTTGCATAACCATATATAGTGTAAATCTTATCCTCTTCATAATTTATCTCCACATTTATATAGTTATACTTTGTATTATGTTCGACTACTCTAAGGAGTTGATTTATTGCAGAATTTACTTCAAATTCACTTTTTCTAATTGAGGGCTTTATAAAATCCCTAAAATCATCAATAGTATTTGTCATATATTTAACTTGAGTCATAATCTCATCAACAAACTCTTTGCTAGAATTTTTGGAAATATCTTTTTTATAAAGTAACTCTTGGGCTATGGTTGATATCTCTATTAGTGGAGCTTTCCATTGGTGGGCAACAGAAGTTATCATTTCTCCTACTTCATAAAGCTTTGACCGTTGTATCATAAATTGTTCATCTTTTTTTCTTTGGTTTTCTAATTTCTTCAAATCAGTAATATCATTTATAATTGTAACAATTCCTGCTTCTTCATTTTTCTTATTTAAATATCTTTTTCGTCTAATTAAAACATGTATAAGTTCATTATTTCTATTTCTTAAGGTTGTTTCAAGATCACTTACAAATGCTTTACTATCATCAACTTTTTGGCAAATTTCTGGAAAAATAATACTTAAATCTTTACCTACAATTTTATTTTTAGAAAGATTTAAAAGCTTACATAATGCATCATTGCAACCTAAAATTATACCTTCTTTACTTTTCCAATAAATTATACTTTTTATGTTATTTAATAAAACATTATCTAACTTAGCTTGTTCGAGTAGTTTTATTTCTAAATTGACTTTTTTAACAATATTAACAATTAATCCAATAATCAAAAGAAAAAGTAAAGGCATTAAAATAAAAGTACTATCTATTAGTTTTCTATTTTTTTCAAAAAAACCTTTTGGTTTATTTATACTTATTGAGTGTCTTAGAATATCTGAATTCAATAAATCAAATTTTTTTAAAACATTGTAATCAGAGTACTGTTTTGATATAGGAGTTAATATATCTATATCTTTAATGGGTTTTCCATTTAAAAAATAGTTAGCTTTATTTCCTGCTAGTTTACCTTGTTCATATGGATCTACCATAATTCCACCAGCTATACCTTGCCCTAAGTGTATTTTATTTAGTGCAAAAATAGGATATTTTGATTTCTCGAATAAATTTTTTAAATCTTTAGGGTAAATAAATTTTCCATTTATATCTTCATACAAACTTGTAAAAAGTACAGCACTATTTTTTGGAAGTTTTTTGATTTTTTCATTTACTGTTTTTATATCAATTTTTGTATCAAAAATAATATTAAATTTATTTTTATATTCAGCAATGGCATCAAGTATTTGTTTCCTTATTGCTTTTGAAGAGAGAGTATTATCACTTATTATATATAAAGTATTTAAGTTTTTTATAGAATCTTTTATAAGTTGAATATTTTTTTTAATTTCTTTGTATTCTATAACACCAGTAACAGAATTCTTCATATTATTTGGAATTTTTATTTTATCAAAGTTTTCCAGACCACAAAAAATAATTGGAGTATTATGAAATATTTTTTTATTATTTGAAAGTGCAAAATTAAAAGCATAATTATCAGCTGTGATAATCAAATCAAATTTTTTATCTGAATATTTTTTACTATATAATAAAGATAAAATATCAAAGTATTCTTTAGTATGGTTTCTTTTAGTGTCCATATATTCAATTGAAAGTTCATAGTCTGGATATCTAGAAATAACACTTTGTAATCCTTTGGTTATCTCATCACTCCATTTTAATCCACTATTATAAGAGTGTAAAAGTAAAATCTCTTTTTGAGAATTTGCAAATAAAAAGTTAAATATAAGTAGAAAGAAAAATATATATTTCATTTATGGCCTAGTGATATTTTTTTTATTTTAGCAAAAAAGAGACTAAAAATACTTTTTTTGATAAAATAATAAAAAAATTAGGTCAAAGATATGGAATATTTTGAAACAATCAAGTGTGAAGATAAAGAGGTCTTTAATCTTAATTTTCATAATTTAAGAATATCCAATACTATAGGGAAAAATATAGATTTAAATGAATATGTCTATCCTTTAAATAGTAAACTTTTAAAATGCAAAGTTATATATAATGATGATGAGATATTAGATGTAAGATATGATGAATATAAAAAAAGAGAGATAAAAAGTTTTAAAATAATTTATGATGATAAAATTGAGTATTCAAAAAAGTATCTCAATAGAAGTTCTTTAGATGAACTTTATACAAAAAAAGAAGATGCACATGAAATTATTATATTAAAAAACTTTTTATTAACTGACACCTCTATTGCAAATATAGCCTTATATGATGGAGAAAATTGGTATACACCTAAAACCCCCTTATTAAAAGGTACTACAAGACAAAGATACCTTGAATCAAAAAATATTATTGAAAAAGACCTTAGCTTAGAAGATTTGAAATTGGCAAAAAAGTTTGCACTTATGAATGCAATGATTGATTTTGACATAATTGAAAATCCTACTTTTATTTATTAAATTGTAACCAAAAAGTTTTTTTTCTAATATAGAATCCTTTTGTGTGACAACAAAAGGAGACAAAATGAAAAATACTATATTCATAATTGAATATGCAAAAGGAAGTGATAAAGGCTTTGATGGGTTTCGACCAGATACAAAACCAATTTTAGAAGCTATAGAAAAAGTAACAGAATTTAAGACTGAAATTGTATTTTATAGGCCAAATAGAAAATATGATTTATTAGATTATTTAAAAGAAAAAGCAGTTGCAGTAATAAGTAGAATAAATCCTGGTAATTTAAAAGAAGTAGATGAGTACTTTCAGTTTTTAAAGGCTTTGGGAAATTCTGGTATTACAGTACATACTCATCCAGATGTTATGATAAATCTTGATTTTAAAGATATTTTAGCCAAATTAAAAGGTACACAATTAGGAGATGATGAAAGCTATTTTTATCATACTTTTACAGATTTTGCCACAAGATTTCCCTCAGATTTGGATAAGCATGGAATAAGAGTTTTAAAAACAAACTATGGTTCAACAGGGGAGGGTGTTTATTTAGTCTCTAAAAAAGAAGATGGTTCTATATTCTCTGTAGAAGCTGTAAACAATCAAAAGTTTTATTATGATGATATTAATGAGTTTTTGCATAAATTTGAACCAAAGTTTGAAGATAATATTTCAGAATATGCTGCATATTTTACTGGAAAAACTGGTTTTGTTGGATGTAGATATTTAGAAAGAATTGTTGAAGGAGAGATTAGAGTTTTACTTGTAAATGATAAGCCTATCTCAGTTGTTCATAAAAAGCCACAAGAGGGACAATTTTCTGCAACACTATTTTCAGGGGCAAAATATAAATATGAATCACCAACTGAACCAAAATGGAAAACAGTTGTAGAACTTACAATGAATGGGCTAAAAGATTTAAAGCCTTATCTAAATGGACAAAATTATCCTCTTCTTTGGACTATGGATTATATTTTGGATTACAATGAAGATGGAAGTGATAAATATGTTTTATCAGAAATAAATTGTTCATGTGTAGGAATTACTAGTGAACTTCAATACGCAAAAGATGTTGCTGAGGTTTTTGTATCAAAAAAGAAAAAATAACTGTGTAAAATAAGGAAGTATTTTATTCCTTATTTACATAAACTCTTTTTAGTAAGTCTTTCCATTTATCCTTTTTACCCCAGTCGATTTTTACTTTTTTACCTATTTTATATCCATTCATTAAAAAAGAACCCTTTTCATTGAAGATAACTTTTACATGCAAGCTTGGTCTTTTATTTAAAGGTAGTACTTTAAAACTAAGATTATCTAGGACATATGGAATCTCATCTTTTGATTTAAAATAGAATAAAACCATATGGTTTGTAGTGTATCCTTTAACTTTTACAACTGCTAAAAAAAGACTATCTTTTGAAAAGCCATTTTCAAGAAGAGAAAAATATTTGGCAATAGTATAATCTTCACAATCACCTCTACCTGCAATTAGAAACTCTTTTCTTGTACTCCAATAATCACTTATTCCATATTTTTGTTTATCTTGTTCAGGAAGTATATGATTGTAAAAACTATTGATGTGACCAAGCTTTCTAATTGTGGAGAAGTTTTTTATTTTTTTTTCTAGTTCTTCATAATTTTTTATTCTAATAATAATTGCACGTTCATTTGGATCAGCTTTTATTTTTGCAATATCTTTTTGAGTAAATTGAAGAGTATGACCATATATTAATGTTGAAATCAGTAAAATAATTGTAATTGTTTTCATGTATTTGTATAATATCATGGATTTTTGGAAAAAGGAATTAAATATGGTAAATGATGTAATACAGAGTGTTGAATTTAAGAATCTTATGATTAAACAAGTAAAAGATATGATAGTTTTTTTATTGGAAAGAAATAGTGAATTTGCAATAACAGTAAATGTAAATGGAGCAACTTTTGATCCTGCTTTGCCAAGTGCTATAGAAAAAAAATTAGCTAAATTCTCACTTTTTGTTCTAAGTAATTATACCTATACAACTATAAAAATTGAAGATGAATTTATCTCATTTGAAGCAGGTTTCGGTTCTGAAAACTTTGGATCGACAGTAACAATTCCTTTAGAATCTGTTTTTCAAATTGTAATTGATGAATCAATATTATTGATAAATCCAGTAGCAACTGTAGAAAAATTTAACACAAGTTCAAAAGCTTCTTTGCATAAATCACTAAATGTATTTAAAAATAATCCGAATAATAAGAAATTTCAATAAAAGATAAAAAACATTTTTTATTTAAGGAAAAACTGTGCTACCTAAAAGGACTTGCCCTTCATGCAATAAAAGAACTATAAAGTTTATATCAATGTTTAAGAATCTTTATATAACTAATGAAGGGAGTAAATGTTCTAATTGTGGCTCAACTATAATAGTAAAACAAGTCTATAAACAAGTAATTAAATACTTTATAGATATACTTCAAATTATATTATTTTTTTTAAATATCATTTATTTATATATTCCTTTTACAGAGTTTATGAATGAAACTTTATTAAGAGGAACACTATTTTTAGTATTTATAAACTTGATTTTTATTTTTACTCCTAATATTATTATTACTTTAATATATTGTTATACAATGCCTATTATAAATGGGACTAGTGAGGAATTAAAAAAGAAGAATAAAATTGCATTAATAGGATATATTTTTGAAATAATGATAATTGTAGGTATTATATTTTGGGTTTTAAGTCGTTAAAATAAATATAGATTAAATTTTAACAAGTGAGAAAAAATTTATAAGAGGTTTTTGACCTCTTTAAATTTATTTTTTAGGTGAGAATGGGAATAAAGCGCTTCCCCAAGTAAGTCCAGCTCCAAATGCATCAAAAAGTACATTATCACCAGCTTTTATTTTACCTTGTTCATAAGCATAGTTCATAGCCATAGGAATAGAAGCGGCTGAAGTATTTCCATATTTATCTACAGTTACAACAGTTTGCTCGTCATTTAGTCCTAATGCTTCACCAACAGCTTTTATAATTCTATAGTTTGCTTGGTGAGGAATAAAGTGATTAATGTCTTCAGGCTTTAAATTATGTTTTTCAAACATCTCTTTTACATCAGAAGTTAAAGTTTTAACTGCTAATTTAAAAGTTTCGCCACCCTTCATTTGGATACATGCTAATTTTTGCTCTACTACTTCAGGTGAACAAGGATTTCTACTTCCCCCACCTGGAGTCATGATTAAGTGATCATAATCACCATCACTAGAACATTTTACATCAACTATTGCTTCTTCTTTTTTATCAGTTGCAGATATAATTGCTGCACCTGCACCATCTCCAAAAATAAAAGCTGTTCCTCTATCTTCATAATTTAAGATAGAAGTATATTTTTCAGCACCAACAATAAGTACATTTTTTTTCATACCAGATTCAATAAATGCTTTTGCAACAGATAAAGCATAAATAAATCCTGTACAAGCAGCACTCATATCAAATGCTTGCACATCTCTTAAACCCAATTTTGATGCTAATACACAAGCAGTTGAGGGCATACAAAGGTAGTCAGGAGTTACAGTTGAACAAACAATCAAGTCTATGTCAGCTGGGTCTATTCCTGCTCTTTGAATAGCAATTCTGGCTGCATTTGCACCCATATCAGATGGAAATTCATCCTTTGCTGCTACCCTTCTTTCTTTAATACCAGTTCTTTTTGTTATCCATTCATCAGACGTATCCATGATTTTTTCGAAATCAAAGTTTGTCATGATTTTTTCTGGTATATAAGCACCTATTGATCTAAAAGCTGCATAAGCCATTCTTAGTCCTTAAAAATTTCTATATTTTGCAAGTTTATCTTCTATATCTTGTTCTAGTCTAGAACTCGCTGCACTTATAGCCTGATTTATTGCATTTTTTATAGCTTTTGGATTTGATTTTCCATGGGCTATAATTACTGGAGCTTTAACACCTAATAAAGGAGCTCCACCATATTCTGCATAATCGACTCTAACTTTTAGCGATTTGAAGACTTTTCTCATCAATACAGCACCTGCAATAGAGATTAGAGATCTTTTTAGATTTTTCTTCAATATTTGACCAATAGTATCTGCGACACCTTCGGCTGTTTTTAATAAAATATTTCCAATAAATCCATCACAAACAACAACATCAACTGTTCCTTTGAAGATATCACTACCTTCAACATTTCCAGCAAAATTTCTTATTTGAGAGTTAGCTAATAATTCATAAGCTGCTCTAGTAACTTCGTTACCTTTTGATTCCTCTTCTCCATTACTTAATAATCCAATAATTGGTTCATCAAGTTTCAAAACATCTTGAGCATAGATTTGTCCCATGACTGCAAATTCAAATAGATTTTTTTCATCACAATCAACATTTGCCCCAACATCTAATACCAAAGTATTTTGGTTTTCACTAGTTGGCATAAGTGTTGCAATTGCAGGTCTAGTAACACCTTTGATTCTTCCAATTCTTAACGTCGCTAAAGACATTGAAGCTCCAGAATGTCCTGCTGAAACAACAGCATCTGCTTGACCGTTTTTAACAAGTTCAATAGCTTGATAAATAGAGCTATCTTTTCTTTTTAGTGCATCAGTTGCATGGTCTTGCATAGATATAACATCATGACAATCAAGGATTTCTATTCTTCTTAAGTATTCAGGTGGGATAAGTTTTAGTAATTCTTCTTTTTTACCTACAGCGATTGCAGAAAAAGCTGTATTTATTCTAAGAGCGGCTATTAAACCGTCTATAATAGGTTCGGGACCGAAGTCCCCACCCATCGCATCAATTGCTATTTTTAGCATTAGTTTTTATATTCGCCAGTATTTGGATTTACCGTATGAGGCATTTTCCAAGTTCCATCACTATCTTTTACAGGTCTTTTAAGTGTAATTTTATAGTGAGTTCTTCTCTTAGCTGATCTTGAGTGTGACACTCTTCTCTTTGGTACTGCCATGTTATTCTCCTTTTAATATTCTTTTTCTATACTATCTTTATTTTCTAAACAAAGAGCACATATGTGATAATCACTTCTTATAGATGAAATTTCACTTTCGATTATTTCATTAAAGTCAATCATATCGTTTTCTATCTCAATTACTAAGTTTTCCAACTCAGATTCATCTTCATACACTCTGTTTGATAACAAAAATTCTAAATTTTCATTAAGGTCTATAGTGTATTCAATCCCGCATCTACAGCAATCTACAGATGTAGAACCTACTAAAGTTGCTTCAACTTTAGCCAATGTAGGCGACATTTTACAAAAAGTACCCTCTAATTTAACTGAATCAAGTTCAGTTGTAAACTCTTTTGGAGTAAATGGGACTTTTCTAAATTCTATTTGCATAAATAATTATTAACAGATTTCTCTATCTGAAAAGAAAAATTTAATTTCATTAGCTGCATTCTCTAAAGAATCAGAACCATGAACTGCATTTGCATCAATAGAATCAGCAAAATCAGCTCTAATTGTACCAGCAGCAGCTTCTTTAGGATTAGTAGCACCCATTAAATCTCTGTTGATAGACATTGCATTGTCACCTTCTAAAACTGAAACTACAACAGGTCCAGAAATCATAAATTCTACTAATTCACCAAAAAATGGTCTTTCAGCATGTACAGCATAAAAAGCTTCAGCATCCGCTCTACTTAATTGCATTTTTCTTGTAGCTGCAATTCTTAATCCTGCAGATTCAAATCTGTCTAAGATTTTTCCTACAACATTTTTTGCAACAGCATCAGGTTTGATGATAGATAATGTTTGTTCCATATGATATTTTCCTATTTTGAATTTCAAGTCGCGGATTATATCTAAAAAAATAAAAAAAGGCAAGTAATTGTAAAATTACCTACCTTTTTACTTGTTAAAAATATTTTTTAAATTAGTCTTCTACACAAGGAGTACCGGCTACAGCGCCTTCTGTATCAGGATTTTCACCCCATACAATACATCCTTCTGTTGGACATGCATCAGCACATGCTGGTGTATCATTATGACCTATACACTCAACACATTTGTCTTCATAAACATAATAGATATCTTCACCTGTAGGATTTTCGTCATTATCAACTATCGCTTCAACTGGGCATTCGTCAAGGCAAGCATCACAGCTTATACATGTATCAGTAATTACTACTGCCATTTTATCTCCTTAATATATTTTGAGTAACTCTATCACATCAAATATAAATATAACTTTAAAATTTATTGTAGTATTTTTCACTAAAAATAGAGAAATTTGCTCTTTTTTTTTTAGAAATATTAACTATTTTTATAAAAAATCAGTATATTTTCATTAAAAATAGTAAAATTTATCTCTTTAAGTTAAAAAAATAAAAATTTTGTACTTTTAATAGTGTATACCTTTTTTACACATTTATTATACTTATTATATATAAGTAGTGAATTTTTTGTTTGTGTGTATTAGTTATAATATATAAATATTAGTCAGTATTCTATCTTATGGATAATTTTTATCCTAAAATAAAAATTTTCTTAAATATAAAATTAAACATTATAATTGATGGTTCATTTTAGAATATTATATTATAATTACATCACTTAAAACTTAAATAAAGGAATTAAAATATGTTAGTTACAAAAAAAGCTCCAGATTTTACAGCAACAGCTGTACTTGCAGACGGTCAAATTGTTGAGGATTTTAATTTATATGAAAACATTGGTGAAAAAGGTGCAGTTGTATTCTTTTACCCACTAGATTTTACATTTGTTTGTCCATCTGAAATTATAGCATTCTCTAAAAGAGCTGATGAATTCAAAGAAAGAGGAGTAAATGTTATTGGTGTTTCTGTTGATTCACAATTCTCACACTTTGCTTGGAGAGAAACTCCTGTTGAAAATGGTGGAATTGGAAGAGTTAAATTCCCATTAGTTGCTGACTTAAGTAAACAAATTTCAAAAGATTATGATGTATTATTTGGTGAATCAGTTGCATTAAGAGGTTCTTTCTTAATTGACGCTGATGGAACTGTTAGACATGCAGTAATCAATGACTTACCATTAGGAAGAAACATTGATGAAATGATTAGAATGGTAGATACAATGTTATTTACTAATGAGCATGGTGAAGTTTGTCCAGCTGGTTGGCAAAAAGGTGACGAAGGTATGAAAGATACTACTGAAGGTGTTGCTGAATATTTATCTAAAAATGCAGATAAATTATAATATTTAATTTAGATTATTAAAAAAAGGTGTCAAGAAATTGGCACCTTTTTTTTACTAAAATCAAAATATTTGACAATTTATGAAATAAAGACTAAAATTACACCACTTAAAATTCTGATTACAAGAATTAACTACAAAAAATCACTTTACTGAAAATGACAAAGGTCTAAATATAAATGGAAGAGACAACAACTCAAACTAAAAAGAATACTCCTGCAAAAGGGAATTCTAATGGCAGAAAAACTAGGACTCATATCCCTGTAGAAGGGCATACGATAGAAAAACTAAGAGAATTTCCTTTAGAAGAACTACTCCAAATAGCTAAAAAACTCGATGTAGAAAACCCTCAAGAACTAAAACGACAAGAACTAATGTTCTCAATTTTGAAAACTCAAATCGATCAAGGTGGATTTATACTTTTCACAGGTATTTTAGAAATAAAAGATGGTGGATTTGGATTTTTAAGAGCTATGGATGGAAATTTTTCTGATACATCTAATGATTCTTATGTGAGTGCAACACAAATTAAAAAGTTCGCACTAAGAACTGGAGATATTGTAACAGGACAAGTTAGACCTCCAAACAAAGAGAGTGAAAAATATTATGCTTTACTTAAAATTGAAGCCATAAACTACTTACCAATTCATGAATCAAAAAACAGACCACTATTTGATAACTTAACACCTTTATACTCAACTGAAAGATTTAAATTTGAGTATGAGTCACATAAAATGACAGGAAGAATCTTAGATTTATTCTCTCCTATGGGTAAAGGTCAAAGGGGACTTATTGTTGCTCCTCCAAAAACTGGTAAAACAGAACTTTTAAAAGAACTAGCACATGGTATCTCAAGAAATCACCCAGAAGCTCACTTAATGGTTTTATTAATAGATGAAAGACCAGAAGAAGTTACAGATATGCAAAGAAGTGTAAAAGGTGAAGTGTACTCTTCTACTTTTGACTTACCTGCTCAAAATCACGTAAGAGTTGCTGAAATTGTTATTGAAAAAGCAAAAAGAATGGTTGAAATGAAAAAAGATGTTGTAATCTTACTTGACTCAATCACAAGATTAGCAAGAGCATACAATACAGTAACTCCAAGTAGTGGTAAAGTACTTTCAGGTGGGGTTGATGCAAATGCACTACATAAACCAAAAAGATTCTTTGGAGCTGCTAGAAATATAGAAGAGGGTGGTTCTTTAACTATTATCTCAACTGCTCTTATTGATACTGGTTCAAAAATGGACGAAGTTATTTTCGAAGAGTTCAAAGGTACAGGTAATTCAGAAGTTGTATTAAGTAGAGAAGCTTCAAATAAAAGAGTTTACCCAGCTGTTGATATTATCAAATCTGGTACAAGAAAAGAAGAATTACTTCTTACTCCTGATATCTTACAAAAAACATGGATACTAAGAAATGCAATTGCATCTATGGATGAAGTAGAAGCGTTGAAATTTCTTTATAGTAAGATGTTGAAAACGGCGAATAATGAAGATTTCTTCGCAGGAATGAACGAATAGCTTTATAAATTTGTCTCTTTTTCAAAATTTCTGCGTTAGCGCGGAAATTTTGTTTCTCACATACTTTAGTATGCTCCTACACAAAATTACCCCACTGCCTTGAACTTTTAAAAAATAGTCAATTTTATAAAGCTATTTCTTAAGAATATTTTATTATTAATAATAAAAGTTTGTAATTGATATAATTATTTATTATTTAAAGAAGGTTGTATTATGTGTGAAAATATATATGTTGAAAAAGATGATAAGTTTATTGTTGGATTTATTAATTCACATGGAAAATTAGAATATACAGAATATAAAGCACATGATGGTGGAATATTTGAACTTGATGGGTCAAAAGAATATACTAAAGAAGAATTAGAAGAATTTCTTCTTGAAAATGTATAAGTAATCATATGATGACAGGTGTATATGAACAATTAATAAATAATTTAATCTCAAAAAAACTTAATAGTATAAAAGAAGAAGAATTTTATATTAAAACCTCAAAGATTGAGAAAAACGAAGCTTCACTTATTTTAACTCAGTACTTATCTAAAATTATACATTTTTCTCTAAATTCAATTAGTGGTGAAGATTCAATAGAAAATCAAATTCAACTGGTAAATAAAATAATACATTTACTTAAGAATGAAATTGAGAAACAAGATTTTACAGAAAATTTATTGGATATTAATACTTCTTTATTAACTGCAATACTTCCTAAAATTGATAGTAGTATAGTTGATTTTGAAAAACATTTAAAAGAAATAACTCCTTATACAGGATTAACTCAAAGTGAACTGTTCACGGGAAGTAATACAGGTGTTTCTTTAGAAAGTGAATTAAGAAAGGAAATATTATCTTCCGATGAAATCTATTTTTTAGTCTCATTTATTAAATGGGCTGGAATAAGAATCTTTGAAAAAGAGTTACGAGAATTTACGTCACAAGGTAAAAAATTAAAAATAATCACAACTTCATATATGGGTGCAACAGATTTAAAAGCAGTTGAATTTTTATCCAGTTTACCAAATACAGAAGTTAAGGTTTCATATAATACGGCAAATGAAAGGTTACATGCTAAATCATATCTCTTTTTTAGAGACACAGGATTTCATACTGGATATATTGGTTCTTCTAATATCTCAAAAAGTGCATTAACAAGTGGATTGGAATGGAATTTAAAAGTAACGACTTCTGAAATTTCTCATGTTATAGATAAATTTAAAAAAACTTTTGACACATACTGGGAAGATAAAGAGTTTGAAACATTTACAAAGGCAGATATAACTAAATTACATCAAGCGCTTAACAGTAGTGGAATAAAAGACAAAAATATTGCTAATACTTATTTTGAGTTAAAACCTTTTCATTATCAAGAGGAAATTTTAGAGCAACTGGAAGCTCAACGAAAGATACATAATAGATTTAAAAATTTAATTGTAGCAGCTACAGGAACAGGGAAAACTGTTATAAGTGCATTTGATTATAAAAGATTTAAAAATTTAAATTCTAAAGCAAAATTACTTTTTGTAGCTCATAGAAAAGAGATATTAAAACAGGCATTAGCAACTTTTCGAGGAGTTTTAAGAGATAACAATTTTGGTGAGCTTTGGGTTGATGGAGAAACTGCAATATCAAATGAACATCTTTTTGTTTCTGTTCAAACTTTACAAAATAATATTGATAATTTAAATTTATCAAAAGAGTATTATGATTTTATCATTATTGATGAAGTTCATCACATCGCTGCAAATAGTTATAGACCTATATTAAAAAAGTTTAATCCAAATATTTTATTGGGATTAACAGCAACTCCTGAAAGAATGGATAATGAAAATATATTGTCTGATTTTTGTGATGTAATTTCAGCTGAAATTAGATTGCCTGAAGCATTAAATAGGAAACTGCTTTGCCCTTTTCAATATTTTGGGATAAGTGATAGTATAGATTTAAAAAATATTAAATGGCAAAATGGGAAGTATTCACCAACTGAATTAACAGAAGCTTATAATAAAGAAAATAGAGTTGGGGAGATTATTTCAAAATGTGAAGAATATTTAACAAATGTTCATGATGTCATATCTATTGGTTTTTGTGTATCAAAAGAACATGCAAAGTTTATGAGTAAAAAATTTAATGAAGTGGGATTAAAATCTAATTATTTAGTTAGTGGTGATACTTCTAAAGAAATAAGAGATAATATAAAAAGAAGTCTATTATCTAAAGAGATTAACTATTTGTTTGTTGTAGATATTTTTAATGAAGGAGTTGATATTCCTCAAATTGATACAATTTTATTTTTAAGACCAACGGAGAGTTTAACTGTTTTCTTACAACAATTGGGACGGGGATTAAGATTTTCAGATAACAAAGAGTGCTTAACAGTTTTAGATTTTGTTGGTAATGCAAGAGATGAATATGATTTTGAAGGTAAATTTAGAAGTATAATTGGTAAAACAAATAATTCTGTTAAAGAAGAGATAGAAAATGAATTTCCACATTTACCATTAGGTTGTTCAATAATATTAGAAAAGAAAGCTAAAGAACATATATTAAACAATATTAAGAAAGCCACTACTTTAAGTAAAAATAAGTTGATTAATAAAATTATAAACTACAAAAACGATACTCATTTACCTTTGAATATTAGTAACTTTTTACAAATCAATCAAATAGAAGCAGAGGCAATATACAAAAGAGGGAGTTTTTCTTCTTTATGCTTTGAAGCAGGAGTAATTAAAAATTATGATGGAAAAAATGAAATTGAGTTTGTACGAACAATTTTGAAAAAATGGTTATTATCAAATTCTTTAAGTTATTTTGAGTTTATAAAAAAATTGATAGAGAATAATTTTGATTTATCAATTTTAAAATCGGAAAATGAAAAATTGATGTTAATGATGTTTTATTATGATTTTTGGCAGAAACCAAAGTTATTCAATAATCTAGAAGAATCAATAAAAGAAATATCACTCAATGAAGTACTAATAAAAGAAATGAAAGAGATTATTGGAATTTTAATTGATAAAATAAATTATATAGAGAAAGATATAGTACTTCCATATAATGTTCCTATTAAACTCCATTCGAAATATACAAGAGAACAAATATTATCTGCATTTGGATTAAATACACTTACTAAGCAATATAGCAGTAGAGAAGGTGTTTTAAATATAAAAGAAAAGAATACAGAACTATTATTTGTTACATTAGAAAAAACAGAAGATAAATACTCTCCTACAACTATGTATGATGATTATGCAATTAGTGAAAAGCTTTTTCATTGGCAATCCCAAAACTCAACAAAACCTGATTCTCCTAAAGGAAAATCATATATAAATCATGAAAAAGAAGGCAAAAACATAGTCTTATTTGTAAGAGAATCTAATCATGATAAAAACAAGAATACAATGACTTATATTTGTTTAGGAAAAGTCTTTTATAAATCACATTATGGTAGTCAACCAATGAGCATAAATTGGGAATTAGAAGAAGAAATACCTCCTTTCCTTTGGAAAAATATTGCAAAAATGGCGGTTGGATAAATATAAAAGGCATTTGAAACAGTAAGAAATCAAATGTCCTTATTCTTAAATCCCAACATCTACAGAAGCCGAGCGTTTATTTTTTTTCTTTTCTAAATAAGCTTGCTAACTGTCTGAGTGTTTAAAAGTTCCTAAATGGAAGTTTTAATAAACGAGTTTTACCAAGCAGAAAAGAGAAAAATAATAAGTGAGGGAACCTCTGGCTTCGCAGCCGTTGGTGGCTTTTTGTTTTACTTTTTGCCACCAAAAAGTGAAGAAGCGGAGACCTTTAGGTCTTCAAGAGAGAGAAAAAACTATTTTGAAAATAAATAATTTGCTATAATACTCCCATGCACAAAAAATTACAAAAATATATAGAATCATACGATTTAATACAAAATACAAATACCTATGAATTAAAACCAAATGGCGGGATGATTGTTTTGATTAATCAAAATGTTAGTTGTGAAGTTCTTATTCATGAAGAAGCTTTTATTTTAGATAGTTTTCAAGCTATGTTAATCAATGCTTATGAAGAATCTGTGATTATAAAATCTGTTGAGAATATTAATTTAGCCGTCATAAGATTTAAGGGTGCGGGGGCTTCTTTTTTTTATGAGGAGTTTATGGATGAACTTATGCACCATGCTAAAGAGCCTGTTTATTTGCAAAAAAATATTTTGAATACTTTGGATAATTTTGAATCAGAGTTGGATATTTATTTTCAAAATCGATTTAAGCCTAGTAAATCTCAGTTTGGTGTTATGCGAATAATTGAGTTGCTTGAAGAAAATCTTGGTGATTATGATATGGAAGAGGTGTTGAGAATAGCAAATGTTCCTAGGAGAATCTTTGATAAGGTATTTAGATGGCATGTTGGATTGGCGTTGAAAAACTATGCAAGTATTCGAAAAGGGATATTGCAATAGTTATTTAAAAACTTTTTTATACTGCTCAAGTCTAAAATCAAAGGTTGTGTAGTTTGGATTTTCTTTTTTCATCTTTTTATAATATGCATTTGCCCCTATACTTCTATTTGCTGCATTTGATGGGGAAGTTAGGCTTATGGTTTGGATGACTCTATTATCATATTCAAATTGATGTTTTTTTGGTATCTTATCTAAGACTATTTTTAGGCTTATGTTCTGTTTTTTTAGGATTTGTCTAAGAAAATATTCTGGGGAGTTTTTACATAATCCTCCTGTGAAGATTATGGTTTTGATGTTTTTATACTCTTTTATATATCCTAAGATATCCCTTAGAATTATTTCACTCATACCAATATCACTTGCATCTATTTTTTCTCTATTGCATGACTCTACAATATCACAGATACCTATTTTTTGCTTTAGTAAAAACTCTTTTCTTTTGTTTATCTCTTCTTTTGTATTTTCAAAGGCTAGGTTTAGATTATAGATTTTATTTATAGCTTGCCAAAGTAGATTATCTTTTGAGCCATAACAGAAGTCTACATCTCTTTCTTTGAACTCTTTAGTACAAAATCTTGGAGGTGGTAGAGTTCCTACTATGATTTTTTCTGTATCTTGATTTAGAAATGGTTTGTATGGATGAAAGTGAAAAAACAAAAATAGCCTTTATATTATTTGTTATATACTATTATAAAATAACTTTTAAATAAACTATACTTTTAATTTAACATGTATTTTATGAAATTTTCTATAATATTCGCACCTCAATAAGGAAAAGAAATGATAAATATAAAAAACTTGAATAAATACTATGGTGATACACAAGTTTTAAAAAATATTTCTATTGATATAAAAAAAGGGGAGATTTTTGCCATCGTTGGACACAGTGGTGCTGGGAAATCTACTTTGATGAGATGTATAAATGGACTTGAAGATTATAGTGATGGTTCCTTACAAGTAAATAGAAAAGAGATAAAAGAGTTAGGGAAAGAAGAGTTAAGAGCTTTTAGAAAAAATATCGGGATGATTTTTCAACACTTCTCACTAATTCAGAGAAAAACTGTATTTGAAAATGTTGCTTTACCGATGCAACTTTGGGGTTATACAAAAGCTGAAATTACAAAAAAAGTAAAAGATTTATTGGCTCTTGTAGGTTTAGCTGAAAAGCTTGATTCTTATCCAAATGAGTTAAGTGGAGGGCAAAAGCAAAGAGTTGCTATTGCAAGAGCTTTGACTTTAGACCCTGATGTTTTATTATCAGATGAAGCAACATCAGCTCTTGACCCAAATACTACTACATCGATTTTGAATTTATTAAAAGAGATTAACAATAAACTAAATATCACAATAGTGCTTGTAACACATGAGATGGAAGTTGTAAAACAAATAGCTCAAAGAGCTTTATTATTAGAACATGGAAATATTATTGGCTTTGATGATACAGAAGAGTTATTTTTAAAACCAGATGAGCAAATGAAACACTTCTTAGGTGAGACAGAAGTTGTACCTAATGAAGGAGTAAATATAAAAATATATTTTCCCAAAGATAATGTTTTCCAATCCTTTATCACAAAAATGGCAAGAGAGCTTGATATGGATTTTGATATTGTTTGGGGAAAACTTGAAGAGATAAATACACATATTGTAGGTAATATGGTTATAAATATAAAAGATGAACAAAAAAATCCAGTAATCGATTATCTAAAAGAGCATGATATTGTTTGGGAGGTATTATAATGACTGAGATTTTATTACCAGCTTTAGGTGAAACTATTTATATGTCTTTAGTATCTACTTTTTTTGCAGTTGTTATTGGTTTTATTTTAGCAATTATTTTGATATTAACTTCAAATGGTGGATTAAGAGAAAATCAAAAAATATATTCAATCTTAGATATTGTTATAAATACTTTACGATCTTTCCCTTTTATTATTTTGATGATTGTACTTTTTCCTTTGACAAAATTTTTGATAGGGAAAAGTATTGGTACTACAGCTGCAATTATTCCTTTGACAATAGGTGCTGCTCCTTTTATTGCAAGACTTATTGAGAGTGCTTTAAAAGAGGTTGATAATGGTGTTGTAGAAGCTGCAAAATCATTTGGAGCAAGTGATTGGCAAATAATATTTAAAGTGATGTGTGTAGAGGCTTTACCTTCAATAATCTCAGCTATAACTTTGACTCTTATTACTGTAGTTGGATTTTCTGCTATGGCTGGTGCTGTTGGCGGAGGAGGATTAGGTGATGTTGCCATAAAGTATGGTTATTATAGATTCCAAACTGATACTATGATTTATACAGTTATTATACTTATTGCCTTGGTTCAAGGAATTCAAAGTTTGGGCGATTATTTATATAAAATTACAAAAAAATAAATTAAAAATAAGGGATAAAAATGATTAAAAATATTTTAAAATTTGCACTTTTAGGTGCCATTGTATTTGGATTTGTAGCTTGTACAGATTCTAAAGAAGAAAAAGTAGAGAAAAAAACAGTTATAAAAGTGGGAGCTACTCCTGTACCCCATGCTGAGATTTTAGAGTTTATAAAACCATTATTAAAAGCAAAAGGTTATGATTTAAAAATTGTTGAATTTACTGATTATGTAACTCCTAATATAGCAGTTGACGAAGGTGAATTAGATGCAAACTTTTTCCAACACTTACCATACTTAAAAGAGTTTAATAAAAATAAAAATACTCACCTTGTAAAAACAGTAAATGTACATTTAGAGCCAATGGGAATTTATTCTAAAAAAATCAAATCTTTAGATGAGCTAAAAGCTGGTGCAACAATTGCAGTTCCAAATGATCCTACAAATGAAAGCAGAGCTTTAGATATGTTAGTAGAACAAGGTTTATTAACATTTAATGATGTTGATTTAAAAACAGCAGTTGATATAAAAACAAATCCAAAAAATCTTAAAATAGAAGAGATAGATGCTCCTCAGTTACCAAGAGTACTTGATGAAGTAGATGCAGCGATTATCAACACAAACTATGCTTTACCAGCTGGATTAAATCCAATTCAAGATGCAATAGCATTAGAATCAATTAATTCACCATATGCAAATATTGTTGTTGTAAAAGAGGGTAATGAAAACAAACCTTATATTAAAGCTTTAGATGAAGTTTTAAATTCAAAAGAAGTAAAAAAATTCATTACAGAAAAATATAAAGGTTCTATAATACCTGCATTTTAATATATTAAGTAGAAGGCTTGTTTTCAAGCCTTTTCCTTTTTTATAATAACCTTCCTCTCCAAATTTAACTAATACATACTCTTTTCACTAATGATTTTATATAAAAACTTATGCTAGAATATTCCCTTATTATAAAAAAGGTATAACTTGAAAGTAGGCGTATTTGATTCTGGAATTGGTGGTTTAACAGTTGTTAAAGCCATAACAGAAGTACTAAAGGGTGCTGAGATTTTTTATATTGCAGATACAAAGTTTGCACCATATGGGGAAAAGTCAAAAGAGCAGATATTAAAACATAGTTTTGATATTGCAAATTATTTAGTTAAAACACATAATATTGATGCTTTAGTTGTTGCTTGCAATACAGCAACTTCAGCTGCAATAAAAGAGTTAAGAGAAGAGTTTCCTAATCTAATTGTTGTGGGAACAGAACCTGGTATAAAACCAGCAATCTCTTTGAGCAAAAATGGAAAAATAGGAATCTTAGCAACACCTGCAACTTTAAAGGGTGAAAAGTATCAATTACTTGTAGATAAATTATCAAATACAAGTTCAAATATTACTTTATATGAACAAGCTTGTCCAGGGCTAGTTCAACAAATTGAAAATGGTGATATTGAAGGTGAAAAGACTTTTGAGATGTTACAAAATTGGTTAAAACCTATGAAAGAAGAAGGTATTGATACTATTGTTTTAGGATGTACCCATTATCCTTTAGTTGAAAGTGTAATAAAAAAAATAATGGGTGAAAATACAAATCTAATCGAGACAGGTTATGCTATTGCAAATAGATTAAAAGATTTATCTAAAAAATGTGGACATTTTAATGATGGTATGTTGAAAGTAAATGTATACTTCACTTCAGATATAAATGAGACAATGATAAGTAAGATATTAAATTCATGGAATAATGGTGGGAAAATAGTGGTAAGGAATATAAATGAGTGAGAACCAAAATTCACAAAAAAGAGTTTTAGCCTTAAAATATAGACCAAAAAGATTTGAAGATTTAGTTGGACAAGGAACAGTTTCTCAAACACTATCATTAGCATTAGACTCAAATAGATTATCACATGCATATTTGTTTTCAGGACTTAGAGGAAGTGGAAAAACTTCAACTGCTAGAATTATGGCAAAAGCTCTGTTGTGTTCAAATGGTCCCACTTCAAAACCTTGTGAAGTATGTGAAAACTGTGTAAGTGCAAATACTAATCGTCACTTAGATATCATAGAAATGGATGCTGCTAGTAATAGGGGTATTGATGATATTAAAGATTTAATTGAACATACAAAATATAAACCAAGTAGTGCTAGATTTAAAGTATTTATAATCGATGAGGTTCATATGCTTACAACTCAAGCCTTTAATGCCCTTTTAAAAACACTTGAAGAACCTCCAGGATTTGTAAAATTTATTTTAGCTACAACTGATCCTTTAAAACTACCTGCAACAATTTTAAGTAGAACTCAACACTTTAGATTTAAAAAAATATCTCAAAAAGATGTAATGAATCACTTAACTCATATTTTAAATGAAGAACAAATAGAGTTTGAAACAGAAGCTTTAGAAATCGTTTCAAGAAGTGGACAAGGAAGTTTAAGAGATACACTTACTTTATTGGACCAAGCAATTATTTTTGCTAAAGGAAAAGTGACAACAAATGCTGTTGTTGATATGTTAGGACTCATTGATCCAGAGTTTTTAGATAAACTTTTTGATGTGGTTTTATCTTGTGGAGATATAACTCCTATAATAGAAGTACTTGAAGAGTATGAAGCTGGTTCTGTTTGCGATGAGATGACAATTTATTTAAAAAATAAGATGTTATATGGGAAAGACCCAAAATTTAATATCTTTTTGTATGATAGATTTTTTAGAATCTTAGGTGATGCTAAACATCTTTTATCAATAAACTCTGATCCAACATTTGTATTAATTTTAACACTTTCAAAAATGAGTGAAGCTACAAATTTAAAAACATTGGATGAAATTATTGATGAGGTACAATCTTCTCCTATAAAAGAGTCAGTATCTCAGTCAAGTGCAAATAAAATGACAAGTGCTATTAATGAAAAAGTAGTAGTAGAACATGCAAAAGAAGAATTACCAAATACTCAAACACAAATACCAGTAGAAAAAGAGGTTTTAGAAACTCCCCAAGAGCAAAATGTACAAGCTATTGAAGAAGAAGTGCAAGTAGAAGTTGAAAAGCCTCAAGAAGTAGTAGACCCAAATATTGAGTTATATGGTGAACTTACCAAAAAAGTTTATGAGAGAAATCATGACTTGGGAGAGTGTTTTGAAAAAAACTTTATTTTTGAAAGTTTTGAAAACAACATTTTAAATATAATATCTTATGCCCAAGATGAGGATAGAAAATTCTTATATAAATATTTTGGTATTATTAAAACCTTTGCAAAAGATGTTTTTGGTGTAAATATTGATTTAGAATTTAAAAAAGGTGAGATTCAAGAGCAAAAAAAAAATGATGTAATTCCAGAAAAAGTAGAAACAACTACAAATGACATAAGTGAAGAAGATGTTAATTTAGACTACGAAAATGAGGAAGAACAAGAAGAAATAAGCTCAATGGTAGAAGATGTGGAAATGGGAGCTGGTTGTGTTGGAAGTATGCATGATACAGTTGATCCAAAACCTTCACAAAAGGAGCTTCAAATGGAAGAGTTATTAAACTCTTCTATGGTAAATAAAGCAAAAGAGTTATTTGATATAAAAAAAATAACAGTAAAAACAAAAATATAAATTTTAGGAGGTATTATGAATTATAAAAAATTAATATGTATTTTTTCTATTATGACTGTTAGTTTAAGTGCTACAACTTTTGATAATGATGTTATAAGTTTTGAGAAAAATAGACTTTCCAATAATGCGAGAGTTGAGATAAAAGATGTAAAGATAAGTGTGAAACAAAAAATGCCAGAACCAATGACAAACTGGTATGGGTTTATTATAGATATAAGTGCAAAAGTAAAAGACAAAGAGATAAATGCAAAAGATATAATTTTTTCAAATGGGAAAGTTGTAGCTCCTGAGTTGATAAATTTGAAAACAGGTGCATCGTATAAAGATTTACTACAACCAAAACTTAATGCAAGCTATTATCAAGAAGATCATTTAATAGCAGGAAATGCAAAGGCAAAAGATAAAATAGTAGTTTTTTCTGATCCTTTATGTCCTTTTTGTATAGAGGCTCTTCCTGACTTGATTGACCATGTAAAAGATAATAAAAATGAAATAGCTCTTTATTATTATAATTTCCCTCTTTTAAGAGTTCATCCTGCATCTGCAACTATGGTAAAAGCTATAGATGTAGCAAGACAAATGGGTCTAAAAGATGTTGAGAGAAAAGTTTATACTACAAATTGGGAAAAATATTTTCCTGTAAGTTCAAAAGATGAAGATAAGATATTAAGTGCTTTTAATAAAGTCTTTAAAACAAATATTACAAAAGAACAAATAAATTCTACAGAAGTTATGGCAAGAGTTCTAGATGATGTAAAAAAGGGAGATGATGTTATGGTAAAAGGGACTCCAACTATTTTTGTAAATGGTGAAAAAGATGAGAGTAGATTAAAATATGAGACTTTAGGAAGTAAATAATGAAGAAAATTGTAATAGCAACTAGAAAGAGTAAATTAGCACTTTGGCAAAGTGAATATATCAAAGCAGAGCTTTTAAAACATTATCCAGATATGGTTATAGAACTAAAAACATTTTCAACAAAAGCTGATAAGATATTAGACGTACCCTTAGCAAAAATAGGTGGAAAAGGACTTTTTACAAAAGAGTTAGAAATAGCACTTGAAAACAAAGAAGCAGATATAGCCGTACACTCTTTAAAAGATGTTCCAGTTGAGTTTGAAGAAGGATTTGTATTAGCAGCACTTACAAAAAGATTTGATCCAAGGGATGCTTTTCTAAGTGAAAAATATGCAAACATTAGTGAACTACCAAAGGGTGCAATAATTGGAACTACAAGTTTAAGACGAAGAATGGAGTTAAAACTTTTAAGACCAGATATTGAACTTAAAGATTTAAGAGGAAATATCAATACAAGAATTGCAAAACTAAAAGCTGGCGAATATGATGCTATTATTTTAGCAGCAACTGGTGTTCAAAAACTTCAAATAGAAGATGAAGTAAAATATTTCACACCAATTTCTATTGATGAGATGATTCCATCTATGGGACAAGCTACTTTAGGTATTGAAACCTTGAATAATCCAGAATTAGTAGAGATATTATCTGTTTTACATGATAAAAATGCTGAAATAGAATCAACTATTGAAAGAAGTTTTGTACATACTTTAGAAGGTGGTTGTCAAGTTCCTATTGGAGTAAAAGCGACTATTTTAGATGAAAGTTCAGTAGATGTAAGAGCAATAGTTGGGATGCCAGATGGTAGTGAATATGTTCAAGAAGAGTTAGTCATTAATATCAATGATTATAAAACTGCAGGACAAACTTTAGCTCAAACTTTTATTGACCAAGGTGCTAAAGAGTTGCTAGCACGCGCTGAAAAGGTAGCATTTAAATAGCATTTTGAGGGGCTTTTTACCCCTCATGTTTATAAACTTCTCACTTTTTTTTAATTCCTTCTCCAAAGAGTAATTTTTACTAGATTTTTTTTACTGCTTTATGTATGATAATAAATTAGTTGATAATATAACGAATTTAAAATCACAATTTCACAAGGAGTAAAGATGAGAATAGATGTAAAAAATGTAGCATTTTGTTTAGTTGATGTTCAAGAAAGACTTTATCCCCACATGACTAATAAAGATGAGGTAGAAAAGAATTTACTAACTTTGGTAAAAGGTTTACAACTCCATGAAGTTCCATTTATAGTAAATGAACAATATAAAAAAGGTATTGGAGAGACTATTCCTTCTTTAAGAGAGTTAGTTGATGATTATCCACACTTTGAAAAGACGACTTTTTCTTGTTGTAAAAATGAAGAGACAATGGTTGCAATTAATACTTTAGGTAAAAAACAAATTATAGTTGCAGGAATAGAGACTCATGTTTGTGTGCTTCAAACTTGTATTGACTTATTACAAGCTGGATATAAAGTAATCTTAGTGACTGATTGCGTAACTTCAAGAAAACAAAAGGATACAGATGTCGCAATTACAAGACTTGTTCAATCGGGAGTAATCCCTACAACTTATGAGTCACTTTTATTTGAATTGACAGTAAATGCAAAACATCCACAATTTAAAGGTATTTCTGCCTTAGTAAAATAGTAAAACACTTTTTAAGTGTTTTACCAATTTATTTCTTTTTTTCCCAATGATTCTAATATCTCATTTGTTTTACTAAAGTGTTTACATCCAAAAAATCCTCTATAAGATGATAAAGGGCTAGGGTGGGGTGCTGTTAGTATATAGTGTTTATTATCCTCTATTAATTTTGTTTTTGCAATAGCAGGAGCTCCCCATAGTATGAAGATTATATCTTCACAGTTTGCTGAGATATGTTTAATGATATTATCTGTAAATATTTCCCAACCCAATTTATGGTGTGATTTAGGCTTTGATTCTTCTACCGTTAGAATAGTATTTAATAATAGTACTCCTTGTTTTGCCCAAGGTGTTAAATCTCCATCAAGGCAAGAAGAATCTCTTTTTAAATCATCTTTTATCTCTTTTAGAATATTTACCATTGAGGGTGGATTTTTTATCTCTTTTGGAGTTGAGAAAGCTAAACCTTGTGCTTGACCTGCTCCATGGTAGGGATCTTGTCCTAGAATTACAACTTTTAATTCATCTAAAGGAGTTGTATCAAAGGCATTATATATATTCTTTTTTTCTGGAAAGACGGTTGTCTTATCATATAAATGATTAATTTCATTTTCTAATTTTTGGAAATATTCTTGTTCTTTTTGTTTATTAATAACATCTTGCCAAGTTTTCATGATAAGCCTTTTTTTATAAAAAAGTATTATTGCCAAAATAAAATTAAAAAAGGGGAAAAGAGATTAATCTTTTCCCCTCTTGTAATTGAATTGAAATTTTTTATTTTTCCATAGTTCCAGCAGGTACATAAACATTACCTTCCATGATAATTCTTGCACTTCTACTCATACTTGCTTTTTCAACTTTGTATTTACCATCTTTGTTAGTTAAAGATGCTCCTACTTTTAAAGTTCCAGATGGATGTCCAAAGTTTACATCATCTTTTTCTCCTCCACCAGCAGCTAAGTTAACTAATGTTCCAGGAACACAAGCTGCCACTCCAATAGCAACAGAAGCTGTTCCCATCATTGCATGGTGTAGTTGTTGCATAGATAAAGCACGCACGTGTAAATCAATTTCATCTTTTTTTATTGTTTTTCCAGTTGATGTTGTAAAATCAGATGGTGGTGCTACAAAGGCAACTTTTGGTACATGTTGTTGCGTCTCTGCATCTTTTGGGTCTTTCATAAGTCCCATTTTCATAGCACCTGCTATTCTAATTGTTTCAAATCCTTTTAGTGCTTCAACATCTGAGTTAATATCCCCTTGAAGTTCAGTTCCTGTGTATCCAATCTCATCAGCATTTAAGAAAATTGTAGGAATACCAGCTGTTATCATAGTAGCTTTAAAAGTACCAATACCTGGAACTTCTAAATCATCTACTAAATTACCAGTTGGAAATAACTCTTCACTTGGATCAACAGGTTCAACAAACTCTAATTTAATCTCTTCAGCTGGAAAAGTAACCCCATCGATTTCATAATCACCTATTTCTTTAACCATTCCATCTGCCATTGTTACATAACAAAGTATAGTTTTTTTGATATTTGCTTGCCAAATTTTTACACAACAAACACCATTTTGGGGTACATTGTCAACTAAACCCTCTTTTATAGCAAAAGGACCAACTGCACTTGATAAGTTTCCACAGTTTCCAGACCAATCCATAAAATCTTTATCAATAGCAACTTGACCAAAATAATAATCAACATCATGTCCTGGAACTTCACTTTTCCCTACTATTACAGTTTTTGAGGTACTTGAAGTTGCTCCACCCATACCATCTATTTGTTTTTTATAGGCATCAGGGCTTCCAACAATTCTTTGTAAAAGTTTATTTTTTGCTTCTTGATTTTCTTGTGCCTCTTTTGGTAAGTCAGCTATATTAAAAAAAGTTCCTTTTGAAGTTCCACCTCTCATATATGTTGCTCTTACTTTAAATTGTGGTTGGTAAGCCATTTGATTTCCTTTATTAAGTTTAAAATATTTATTAAAAAATCTTTTGATTCTTTGATAAATACTTTAAGGGCAATTGCCCTTAAAATAGAAGAGTTTATCTGAGGATTATTTACCTTCTGCAATAACATCTTTAGCGAATTTTTGTAAAATACCACCATTTTTGTAAACTTCAACTTCAGCAGTTGTATCTAATCTACATAATACAGGGAATTTAACAACTTCACCATTTGCTCTTGTCATAACTACAGTTAAATCACATCTTGGAGTAATTTTACCTTCTATATCAAAAGTTTCACTTCCATCAATAGCATAAGTATGTCTAGTCTCACCCTCTTTGAATTGTAATGGTAAGACACCCATACCAACTAAGTTAGTTCTGTGAATTCTTTCAATTGATTCAGCAATAAGTACTTCAACACCTGCAAGTCTTACACCTTTTGCAGCCCAGTCTCTTGAAGACCCTTGACCGTAATTAGTACCAGCAATGATAATAAGTGGTTGTTTTCTTTGAGTATATGTCTCAATAGCTTCCCACATTCTTGATTCTTTACCTTCTGGCATAATTTTTGTCAATGAACCTTGTTTAACATTTCCCTTTTCATCTTTAACCATTTCATTAAATAGTTTTGGATTTGCTAATGTTGCTCTTGAAGCTGTATGATGATCTCCTCTATGTGTTGCATAAGAGTTTAAATCTTCAACAGGTAATCCCATTTTTAAACAATATTCCCCAGAAGCACTTGTTGGTAAAATCGCATTTGAAGGCGATAAGTGATCTGTTGTAATATTATCAGGGAACACACCTAATGGTCTCATACCTTTAAGTGCTGGCATTTGCATATATTCATCTTCCCAATAAGGAGGTTTATTGATATATGTAGATTTAGGGTTCCATTTATAGAATGGGTCGATTTTAATATCACCCAATATATCTCTTGCAAACATTGGATCATAAATTTCACCAAACATTTCAGGTTTAACTGCTGATTTTTCAATTGCATTAATTTCTTCATCTGATGGCCATAAATCTTTTAATTTAATATCATTACCATCTTTATCTTTCCCTAATACATCTTTTTCTATATCAAATCTAATAGTACCTGCTAAAGCATAAGCAATTACAAGTGGAGGTGAAGCTAAAAATGCTTCTTTTACATATGGATGGATTCTTCCATCAAAGTTTCTGTTTCCTGATAATACAGCAGTAGTATAAATATCTCTATCTACAACTTCTTGCTGAATTTTTGGATCTAAAGCCCCACTCATACCATTACAAGTTGTACATGCAAAACCAACAATACCAAATCCTAGTTTTTCAAGTTCTGGTAAAAGACCTGATTCTTTTAAGTATAATTCTGCAACTTTTGAACCTGGTGCTAAAGATGATTTAACCCATGGTTTTCTTGTTAAACCAAGCTCATTTGCTTTTTTAGCAACTAAACCAGCAGCAATAACATTTCTTGGGTTTGAAGTGTTTGTACAAGATGTAATCGCAGCAATTAAGATACCACCATCAGGAATAAAATCACCTTCTTGTTTCCACTCTTTTGTAATACCCTCTGCTTGTAAAGTAGAAGTAGGAACTAATTTATGTGGTTTAGATGGACCTGCTAAAGAACGTGTAACTTTTGATAAATCAAATTTAATAGTTCTTGCATATGTAGCATTATCAAATTGGTCTGCCCATAATCCATTTGCTTTTGCATAAGCTTCCACAAGTTTAACTTGAGTAGCATCTCTACCTGTTACTGTTAGATAATCAATAGTTTGTTCATCAATAGCAAAGATACCAGCACTTGCACCATATTCAGGAGTCATATTTGCAATTGTTGCTCTATCCCCTAAGTTTAAGTACTGAACACCTGAACCGAAGAATTCTAAATAAGCAGAAATAACATTGTTTTCTCTTAAGAATGAAGTCATAGCAAGTGCAATATCAGTTGCCGTGATACCTTCTGCTCTAACACCTGTAATTTCTACACCAATGATTTCTGGAACTCTCATATAAGATGGGTTTCCTAGCATTACATTTTCAGCTTCTAATCCACCAACACCAACAGCGATAACACCAAGTGCATCAACATGAGGAGTGTGTGAGTCTGTACCAACTAATGTATCAGGAGATGCTATTCCATCTATATTATGTACAACTGGAGACATTTTCTCTAAGTTGATTTGGTGCATGATACCATTTCCTGGAGGAATAACATCAACGTTGTTAAATGCTTCTTTTGTCCAGTTTATAAAGTGGAATCTATCTGCATTTCTTCTATCTTCAATATCTCTATTTTTTTGAAATGCATCTGGATCAAATCCACCACACTCAACCGCAAGCGAGTGGTCAACGATAAGTTGAGTAGGAACTACTGGATTTACTTTATCAGGATTTCCTCCTTTACTTGCAACTGCTTCTCTAAGACCTGCAAGGTCAACAAAAGCTGTAAGTCCTAAGATATCATGACAGATTACACGTGAAGGAAACCAAGGGAAATCTTTGTCAGTTCTTTTTTCAATAAGTTGAATAAGTGAATCTTTTAAATCAGCACTTGGACATTTTCTTATTAAGTTTTCTGCTAATACTCTTGATGTATAGTTAAGTTTCTCAAAAGAACCAGGAGTTATATCTTCAACGGCTGCTTTTACATCATAATATTTTGTGTTAAAACCATCAAGTTCTTTAAGATATTTTTCATTTGTCATATTTATATCCATTTAGTTTGAATTTGAAAGGATAAGCAAAAGCTTATCCTTATAGTGTTTGCCAAAGGTGGCACTAGAATATTTTAAGTTTTTTTATCTTTCTTCTAAAGGAACGAATTTTAAACCTTCAGGTCCTGTATAATTAGCCGATGGTCTAATGATTTTCCCATCTTCTCTTTGTTCAATAGCATGTGCTCCCCATCCAGTAACTCTTGAGATAATGAAAATTGGAGTAAACATATCTGTTGGAATTCCCATTTGGTTATAAGAAACTGCTGAGAACCAGTCAAGATTTGGGAACATTTTCTTTTGTTCCCACATTACAGATTCAATTCTTTCAGCAACATCATACATTAACATGTCATTGTTTTCTTTAGATAAATCTTCAGCAACTTTTTTAATTACTACATTTCTTGGATCACTTGTAGTATATACAGGGTGTCCAAATCCAATGATAATTTCTTTTCTTGCCATTCTCTCTTTGATATCTTTTTCTGCCTCATCAGCTGAAGAGTATCTTTCTTGAATTCTAAATGCAACTTCATTTGCTCCACCATGTTTAGGACCTCTTAAAGCTCCAATTGCCCCAGTTATACATGAGAACATATCTGAGTTTGTTCCAGAGATAACTCTTGAAGTAAATGTTGAGGCATTGAATTCATGCTCTGCATATAAAATTAAAGATACGTGCATAGCCTTAACCCAAGATTCTCTTGGTTTTTCACCATGTAATAAGTGTAAAAAGTGACCACCAATAGTATCATCATCAGTTACAACTTCAATTCTTTTTCCATTGTATGCATAGTGATACCAGTAACATAATATTGAAGGGAAACAAGACATTAATTTATCAATAATATTTTGTGCTCCTTCTTTTGGATGAGATTCATCTTCAGACATAATTGCCCCAAGAACTGAACAACCTGTTCTCATAACATCCATTGGGTGTGCAGTTTTTGGTAGTTGTTCTAATGCAACTTTAACACCATCTGGAAGATCTCTCATACTTTGTAATTTTTCTTTATAAGCTTTTAGTTCTGCTTTATTTGGTAATTTTTCATGTACTATTAAATATGCAATTTCTTCAAATTCAGCTTGAGTTGCAAATTCTAAGATGTCATAACCTCTATAATGTAAATCATTCCCCGATTTTCCAACTGTACAAATAGCTGTATTCCCAGCAGCAGTCCCCGAAAGTGCAACTGATTTTTTTGGCTTAAATCCTGTAGTTGTAGTGCTCATATTGTCTCCTTTTGTTTTTGTTATCTATAATTATTTTAGTAAAGCTAAATTATTTAGCTTTACCTTTTGCGAATAATGAATCCATTTTTTGTTCATATTCGTGATACCCCAACATTTCGTAAAGTTCCATTCTTGTTTGCATAGTGTCTAAAGTACTTTCTTGAGTACCTTTATCTCTTAATTCTTGGTATACATGTAAAGCAGCTTTGTTCATAGCTCTAAATGCTGATAATGGATAAAGTACCATTTCAATACCAACACTTCCTAATTCTTCAGTAGTAAACATTGGAGTTGCCCCAAACTCAGTAATGTTTGCTAATACAGGTACAGACATTTGATCACAAAATTCTTTATATTCTTTTAATGTATGAACTGCTTCTGCAAAAATTGCATCTGCCCCAGCTTCAACATACGCTTTTGCTCTTTCAACTGCAGCTTCTTGACCCTCTGAAGCATGTGCATCAGTTCTTGCAATGATATAAAAATCTGGATCTAATTCCATTTTGGCATCAACAGCAGCTCTGATTCTATCACACATCTCTTCAGTTGAAACTAACTCTTTGTTTGGTCTGTGTCCACATCTTTTTGCAGCAACTTGATCTTCAATATGTAATCCAGCAGCACCAGATCTGATAAATTCTTTAACAGTTCTAGCTACATTAAATGCATGTCCCCAACCTGTATCAGCATCAACGATTAATGGAGTATCACAAATTGAAGTAACTCTTCTAATATCAATACATACATCTTCAATCATAGTCATACCTAAATCTGGTAAACCATAAGAAGCATTTGCTATACCTCCACCTGAAAGGTAAATAGCTTTAAATCCTACTTTTGTAGCTTGTAACGCTTGATAAGCATTAATTGTACCAACAATTTGTAATGGTGTCTCTTCTTTAAGAGCTTCTCTAAATCTTTTTCCTGCGCTCATGTAAATCCTTTTGTAGTTTTATATTGTTAGTATACATCATAGTGAAATGTATGTATTGTATAATAGTTGAAAAGAAAAACACAAGTTCTTTACAGATAGAATTATTTTGTACAATATTTGATTTTATGTATAAAAATGGTACAATTTTTTAGTTAAAATTATAAAAAGAGGAAGAAATGTCTTATAAAACAAGTATAGATAAGCTAATAGAGATATATAAAAGATCTAATTTAAGTATATCAAAATTTGCATCATTAATTCAAAAAGATAGAAGAACAGTTACTTCTTGGGTTGATAGAGTAACAGATGTTGAACCATCAACAAGTGTTAAAGATAAAATTTGTGCATTGTTTAGATACCCAGATTATATTTGGGAAGAGGCTTGTAATGATGAAGAATTTATAAAATCAATTACTCAAATCCCACAAAAAGAAGTAAGAATAATCGATGAAGATTATTGTGGAAGAATGAGATATATAATGGAAATAGAAGAGAATAGAAGATTTGTAATTCAAGCACAATTTCCAGGACCTATGTATAGGGATACAGCAGTAAAAAGAACATATAGAACTCAAACAAGCTCAGAAATAGAAATGCTTAAACAAAATAGAATAAACCAAATGCTTAGATATGATTATGATACAACTGAGTGGTACTCTATAAAGTCTATTCTTTCATTTTGTTTTGCAAGTATTGGGAACTTTTATACAAAAGAAGAGAAGATAAAAATACTTGAACTTATTTATGAACTGTTTAATAATAACTACAATAAAAAGCTATTTTTGTTTGATTCTTTTTCAAGAAAAATATATGGTATGGAGACAACTTATATCTCTATCAATGTTAAACAAAAGGTACTTTTTTTCAAATCTCCCATTGAGTCAGTTTTTATTGAAATCAGAAATAAAAACTTAGTAGAGCGTATGCATAAGTATTATTCTTCTCCTATTGAAGCACCTAGTCACGTAAACTTTTTAGAATCAGTTAAAATTATAAAAATTTTACAAGATGCTTTAAAATATAATAATAATATAAAACAAGCATATGAGACAATAAATAGATTGACAGATTATGGTGAATTGTTTTATAATAATCTTAGTGTGGACTTACAAAAAGAGGTAAGTGAACCAAAGCCTGGGCAAAGAAGAAATTAAAATGAACAGTAGAGAAAAACTTTTAGATGTAGCTTATGATGAAATCTATCATAATGGCTATCATGCAACTTCAGTTGATAAAATTTTAAAACAAGCAAATATGAATAAAGGAAGTATGTACCATTTCTTTAAGTCAAAAAAAGAGCTAGCTCTTGCAGTTATAAAAGAGAGAATTTATTCATATATAGATATGAAATATGGTAAGTTATTAAAATATGAAGAAAATATAATTGATGAATTGATAACTTATTTAAAAGATAGAAAAGGCTTTGATTTTAATTTTGGATGCAAACTTAATAATTTGGTTCAAGAACTCTCTTATAAAGATAAAGATTTTAAAGAGGCTTTAGAGTATGTATATCTTCACTTTGAAAGTATTATCAAACAAGTATTAGATAAAGCAGTATTAAAGAATGAAATAGATTGCCAAGATACAAAAAACATGTCTATTTTTATCGTAGCTTCACTTGAAGGGTGTTTAGGAACTGCAAAAAAATCTCAAGATGGTCGAGTTTTTCGAGACTGTCTTTTCCAATTAGAATTCTTTTTAAATAAACTCAAAAAATAAGTTTCAAAAGTCTTGACTATATAGTCAAGACTTTGCTATACTTCTTATTGACTATATAGTCAAGGAGAAAAAATGTTAAAAAAAGTAAAACCTTATGTTGTACCACTTGTTTTTATTATACTATCTGGTTCTGGGTTTGTATGTATAAAAGTGGGCTTAGAATATTCTAGTAGTATGGTTTTTCTAGAATTACGATATATAGTTGCTTTTGTTATTTTGTTACTTATTGCATTTATATTTAAAATGAAATTTCCAAAAAATTTAAATGATATTTTTCATATAAGTATCGCTGGAATTTTATCTTCAGGGCTTTTTTCTATAGGTAGTTTTAATTCAATAGACTATGGATTATCACCTGCTTTTTTTTCATTGATTATATCTTTACAGCCTATTGTAGTTTCATTTTTTGCTATGAAATTTTTAGATGAAAATGTAAGTAAAAGAGCATGGGTTGGATTAATTTTAGGATTTATTGGAGTATCTCTTGTTTTAGGGCTTGATGGAGAAATTAATAAAAATCAATTAATAGCTGTTTTATTAGCTATATTAGGTTTAATAGGTAGAAGCTTTGGAAGTTTGTATCAAAAAAAATATTGCTCAAATATGAATTTGGTCACAGGAGGAGTGATTCAGACTTTTGCATCTGCAATTATTGTTTTACCTTTATTATACTTTGAAGATATAAGAGTTAATTTTACTACAGAATTCATTATTGCTTTAGTATATATGTCAGTTGTTGTAAGTATTGGAGTTATGTCTTTATTGTACTATATGATTAGACATAAAGAGGTGTCAAAAGTATCTTCACTGTTTTATCTTTTACCTGTTTCTTCATCAATAATTGCATATTTTGTGTTGAGTAAAGATTTAGAGTTAAATGTGTTTGTAGGAATTGTTATTGTACTTATTGCTATGAATTTAATTAATAAAAAACAGCAAGTTCAAGCTATAGTAAATAAAGGATAAGTGTGAGATTTTATATACAAAAATCTATTTTGCCATTTTTTTTTATGTTTTTATATGGAAGTGGATTTATTTTTTGTGAATATGGTTTACAAAATGCATCTCCAATGGCATTTTTAGAAGTACGGTTTTTTATTGCTTTTTGTATCTTATTTTTGATTACTATTATATTTAAACTACCAATGCCAAAAACTAAAAAAGAAGTTTTCCATATAGTCATTGCTGGAAGTTTAACTGTTGGAACATTTTCAATAGGAGGATTTTTAGCCGTTAGTTATGGTATATCTGGGGCAACAAATGCTTTGATAATAGCTTTGCAACCAATTGTTGTAACTGTTTTAGCCTTAAAATTATTAAATGAAGATATTAACATAAGAGTTTGGGCAGGACTAATAATAGGATTTGTGGGAGTAGGTTTTGTGGTTTTTTCAAAACTTGAAACTTCCTTTTCAGCTCTTGGTCTGTTTTGGGCTTTTATTTCATTATTGGGTCTTAGTATTGGAAGTTTGTATCAAAAAAAGTATTGCTCTCATATGAATCTTTATTCTGGTGGTGCAATACAGACTTTTAGTTCCACAATTTTAGTTTTGCCATTTTTATTGTTTGAAGATTCTCATATAAATTGGAATATTCATTTTAGTATTGCTTTACTTTATATGACAGTTGGAGTGAGTATTGGTGCCTTGTCACTTTTATATATTATGATAAAAAATGGAGAGGTATCAAAAGTATCTTCTATTTTTTATTTGGTACCAGTTAGTGCTGCTATTGTTTCATATTTTTTATTGGGTGACAAAATAGAATTTAGCGAAATCATAGGAATATTTACTATAATAATTGGAATAGTATTAATAAATAAAAAGAAGAAAGGAATAAAATGAAAATAGTTATTTTAGATAGAGCAACATTAGGATCAGATATAAATATAGATATTTTTAAAGAGTTTGGGGAAGTTGTATCTTATGCTACAACAAGTGAAGAAGAGTCAAAAGAGAGAACAAAAGATGCAGATATAGTTATTACAAATAAAGTAGTTTTGGGAAAAGAACAAATGGATGATTCTTCTATAAAACTTATTTGTATCACTGCAACGGGAACGGATAATATTGATATAGAGTATGCAAAAAGTAAAAATATAGAAGTAAAAAATGTAGCTGGATATTCTACTTCTAGTGTAGTTCAAGTTACTTTTGGGATGATATTTTATTTTATTCAAAAATTAAATCATTATCAAGAGTATCTTAATAATGGAAATTGGGGAAAAGTACCAGCTTTCAATGATGCAGATGATATCTTTTTTGAATTGGACAAAAAAAGAGTAGGGATTATAGGCTTTGGTGATATTGGAGTTGACTTAGCAAAAAAAGCAGAGGCTTTTGGTTGTGAAGTTGTTTATTATTCAACTAGTGGAAAAAACTCTAATTCAAACTACAAAAGAGTCGAGCTAGATGAGCTTTTACAAAGTTGCGATATTATATCTGTTCATGCTCCTTTAAATGAAGATACAAGAAATCTATTGACTTATGAGAATATGAAAAATATAAAAGAAGGTGCTATTTTATTAAATCTTGGTCGTGGTGGAATTATAAATGAAGATGATTTAGCTAAAATTATAGATGAAGAAAAAATCTATTGTGGTATTGATGTATTTGCAAAAGAACCAATTGAGCGTACTAATCCATTATTAAAAGTTGTAAATAAAGAAAGGCTACTTTTAACACCGCATATTGGTTGGGGCTCAAGTGAATCAAGAAATAGACTTATGAAAAAAGTTGCACAAAATATAAAAGACTTTTTAAATAAATAAAGGAGAAAAGATGAGTACAGCATTGTTAATTATAGATATTCAAAATGATTATTTTGAAGGTGGAGCTTGCGAATTAGTAGGTGCACAAGAGGCAAGTTTAAAAGCAAAAGAGTTATTAGAATATTTTAGAGAGAAAAATATGCCAGTACTTCATGTACAACATACAAGTTTATATGAAGGAGCAACATTCTTTTTACCAGATACATATGGAATGAAAATACATGAAAATCTAAATCCGCGTGAAGATGAGCCTATTATAGAAAAAAACTTTCCAAATAGTTTTTTAGATACATCTTTAGAGTATGAGTTAAAAATACGAGAAATAAAAGAGTTAGTAATATGTGGGATGATGAGTCACATGTGTGTGGATGCCACAACTAGAGCTGCAAGTGATATGGGATATGGTTGTACAGTTGTGCATGATGCTTGTACGACAAGAGATTTAGAATTTTTAGGGGAAGTTGTTCCTGCAAAATCAGTACATAACTCTTTTATGGCAGCACTTGAAGGTACTTATGCGAAGATGGTAAGTTGTTCAGAAATAGTTTCTGATTAATACAAGTAAATTTAAACCTATTTTTGTAGAATAAGAAAAACTATTGGATAGCTTATGATAAAAAAGATTTCTATACTGTTTCCCTTATGGGCAGTACTATTTTCTCTCCTTGCATATTCTCAACCAAGTTTAGTGGTTGGTTTTAAATCTTGGATTATTCCACTTTTGATTCTTATTATGTTTTGTATGGGGATTACTTTAAAAATTGATGATTTTAAAAGGGTATTTAAAAGACCCAAAATCATAGCCTTGACTGTGGTGTTGCAGTTTTTATTTATGCCTTTATTTGCTTTTATAGTATCTAAGGTATTTAATTTATCCGATGAATTACTTGTGGGAATGGTACTTGTAGGAGCAGTTTCAGGTGGAACTGCTTCAAATGTAATAGCATTTTTGGCAAAAGCTGATGTGGCACTCTCTATTACCATGACAATTGTATCAACTCTTTTATCAATAATTATTACTCCATATTTAACACTTCTTTATGTGGGACAAACAGTACCAGTACCAGCTCTTAGTATGCTTCTTAGTATCTTAAAAATAGTATTTGTACCTGTAATTGTAGGGCTTATATTAAATCAAATTTTTAATAAATATATTGAGAAAAGACATGATATCTTTGCCCTTTTATCTATTATTTCTATTGTATTTATTATAGGAATTATAATAGGTATAAATGAGAGTAAAATCTCTACTATCGCCTTATCATTGATGTTGGCAATAATTTGCCATAATCTTTTGGGACTAATAACTGGATATTATTTTGCGAAAATATTTGGTTATGATAAAACTGTATGTAAAACAGTAGCTATAGAAGTTGGTATGCAAAACTCTGGTTTAGCTGTTGTTTTAGCTATGAAGTATTTTTCTGCTTTAAGTGCACTTCCTGGGGCTATATTTAGTATTTGGCATAATATTTCAGGCTCTATTCTTGCAGGTATTTGGTCAAAACAAGAACAAGAATAAAAGTATTTATTTGTATTTAAATTATTTTAATACTTTTTGAGTAGAATAACAAACTTTTTCAAAAGGATAATAATGATAAAAAAATTTACATTTCTTTTCCCTTTATGGGCGATATTAGCATCAATTTTTGCATATTATGAATCAAGTATGGTTGTTGATTTTAAAAGTTGGATAGTTCCTTTACTTGTTTTAATAATGTTTTGTATGGGAGTTACTTTAAAAGTTGAAGACTTTAAAAGGGTTGTTAAAAAACCTAAAATTATAGCTATGACGGTTGTTTTACAGTTTTTATTAATGCCACTAGCTGCTTTTGTTATCTCAAAAGTATTTGGTTTTTCAACAGAACTTTTAGTTGGAATGATATTAGTTGGAGCAGTTTCTGGGGGAACAGCATCAAATGTAATTTCTTATTTGGCAAAAGCAGATGTTGCTTTATCAATCACTATGACAATAGTTTCTACACTCTTATCTATTGTAGTTACACCTTATTTAACCTTGCTTTATGTTGGTCAAACTGTACCAGTACCTGCTTTAAGTATGTTATTAAGTATATTAAAAATAGTTTTAGCACCAGTTGTTTTAGGTGTTATTGTAAATTATATTTTCCATAAGTTTATTGATAAAAATAATGATATTTTTGCTGTTTTATCAATAGTTTCAATTGTTTTTATTATTGCGATAGTTGTTGGATTAAATCATTCAAGAATTGATACTATAGGGTTATATTTGTTAGTTGGAATTATGCTACATAATTTAACAGGATTAGTTGGTGGTTTCTATACAGCAAAACTATTTGGATATAATAAAAAAGAGTGTAAAACTGTTGCCATAGAAGTAGGAATGCAAAATTCAGGTCTAGCAGTTGCCCTTGCTAGTAAGTATTTTACTCCTTTAAGTGCCTTACCAGGTGCTATTTTTAGTATTTGGCATAATATCTCAGGATCACTTATTGCTTCTTTTTGGGCAAAACAAGAAGAAAAAAACTAAAAATAGAATTTAATATTCTAATATGCCTAATCTTAATACTCTAAGATTAGGCACAAAACTATCTTTAAATCTAGTTTCCAAAGAGACTTTCCTTTCCTTTTTATTTTAGAAGTTATAGAATATAATAGCAATCTTGGAGTAGTTTTAATTTCTAAATCTTAATACAATTTCCACATAAAAGAGTTTGAAAGAGAGCGGATGAGTAAGAGTACAAAAGATGATTATGTTCAAAGTGTATGTAGAGTAATTTTATATATTGAGCAAAATTATAATAGTGATTTAACCCTTGATGAGTTATCAAAGATTGCCAGCTTTTCTAAGTATCATTTTCACCGTATTTTTAAATCAATTGTTGGTGAGAGTATGGTTGATTATATTAGAAGAGTGAGACTTCAAAGTACTACTTTGCAGTTTAAAACAAATCAGAAAATCACTCAAATAGCCATGAATAGTGGTTATGAAACCAATGCTTCTTTTTCAAAAGCTTTTAAAAAGCATTTTGGAATAACTCCCAAAGAGTTTGCAAAAAATGCAAAATTAAAAAGAGGAAATAAGATGTTAGAGCCAAAAATAGTAAAGCTAGAAGATATAGAGATCTTGTATGTAAGAAAAACAGGTGAATATACAAAATGTAGTATTGAAGCATGGGAAACTCTTATAAACTTTGTGGGCACAGAGTATTTTATAAGAGATGATGTAATGATGTTTGGAATAGGGCATGATAATCCACATATAACAGATGCCAATAAACTAAGATATGATGCTTGTCTTTCATGGGTGGATAAAACAATTCAGCCAAAAGGTGAGATTCAAAGTAAAATAATCGATGGTGGGAAATACGCTGTATTTTTACATAAGGGTGACTATAAAGAACTAATCAATACTTATGATGGTGTATCTGATTGGATTGTTCAAAGTGGTGTTGAATTAAGGGATTTGCCTATTGTTGAAAAGTACTTGAATAAGAATCCAATTACTTGTAAACCTGAGGATTTAAGAACGGAGATTTATATTCCTTTAGTATAAAATAAAAGTTTACTAAAATATACTAAGGGTATTTAAATAAACTTATAGTTATAATTTTTTTATGATAAAATTTAATAATAAAGAATATAGTTCATCCTCAGAAATATTTTTTGATATATTTAATGATAGATTAAAACTTATGATTATTTGGTATTTAAAAAATAGTACCCTTAGATTTAAAGAACTTTTTGAATATCTACAACCTATTACGAAAAAAACATTAACAATAAAATTAAAAGAGTTGGAACAATTAAACCTTATCCATAGAAAAGCATTTGCTGATGTTCCACCAAAAGTAGAATATTCATTAACTGAATATGGGAATAATTTAAAACCTGTAATTGATGAGATATTGATTTGGTCACAAACATATGCAAAAACTTTTGGAGAAACAATAAGTGAGGATTTAAAATGAAAATTTTAGCAATATCTGGTTCTCTTAGAGAAAAATCATATAACACAGCAATACTTCATGCTCTAAAAGATATAGATTCAAATATAAATATATATAAAGATTTGGGGAAACTTCCATTTTTTAACCCTGATATTGATAATCATACATTACAAAAAGATGATTCACCACAATTAATTAAAGAGTTAAGAAAAAATATCGCAACACATGATGCAATAATAATTAGTACTCCTGAGTATGCCTTTGAAATATCTGGTGTTTTAAAAAATGCTCTTGATTGGTTAGTCTCAAGTACTGATATTGTAAATAAACCAGTAGCAGTAATCAGTGCTTCAACTTCAGCTATGGGTGGAGATAAAGCAAATACAGTTCTTGTGAACTTGATAAAAGTTTTAACAGGAACTATAAATGAAAATTTGATTTTAACTGTACCAATGGTGAATAAAAAGATTAATGATAAGGGTATGGTAACTGATAAAGTATTAGTTCATGAGTTAAAAACTATATTGACTGAGTTAAATAGTAGTAATTAGCGGCAAGTTTAAAATCTAAAACAACTCTCTTCAAGCTTTTTATATATAAATTTAAAAAATAAACCTATTTAAAAAATTCTAAATATATTTATATTTATTTTGATAAACTAACTAAATTTTGTGAAAATTTATGCTAGGAAATAATTTGTTTGACCAATATAAATATAGAAATGAACTTTTAAAAAAGTATCTTCTTATAGGATTTGTAACTTCTGTATTATTATCACCAATATATTACAAAATGGGTATAAACTACTTAGCTATTTCATTAAATATTTTTTCAGTACTAATGGTATATTTATTTATTAATAGTAAGAAAGCTAATAAATATATATATAATTCTAGATTTTTTATGATTACTATTAGTATTTTATTTATTATTGGATTTTTAGATGGAAATCAAGAGATTAATAGTATGGTTTTTGTTTTACTTTATCCCATAGCTTCATTTTCTATACGAGGTCCTAAAGAAGGGATATTATGGTCTATTGTGCTACTTAGTATTTTTATATCAATATTTACACTATTTTTACTTCCTTATAATAAATATTCATTTTTATTTTTTTGTGTAGCTTATTTAATGGTATCTTATCTTCTTTATTTTTATAGGTATTATGAAATCATGACGTTTAAGAGTATAAATGAGGAGTTGGAAAATATTGTAAAAGAGCGAACTAAAGAACTTGAAATATCAAATAAAAAACTTGAAAAGCTAGCTTCTACAGATGTCTTAACTAAACTTCTCAACCGTGGAAAACTTAACGATTTTTTGGAGAGTGAAATCAATAGGGCAAGTAGATTTAATCATATTTTTGGAGTGATTATAATGGATATTGATCATTTTAAATCTACTAATGATATATATGGACATAATGTAGGAGATAAAGTACTTGAAGAGTTTGCAACCATATTAAAAACAAAAACAAGAGTAACAGATATAGTTGGACGTTGGGGTGGAGAAGAGTTTGTAATTATTTGTCCCCAAACGGATATAGAAGGTATAAAAAAACTTGCAGAGGAGTTAAGATATATAATTGAAAATAATAGTTTTTCTATTGTAGGTAATAAAACAGCAAGTTTTGGTATCACTCTTTATTGTGAAGGGGATACTATAAAAAGTTTAATATCAAGGGCAGATAAGGCTTTATATAGGGCTAAAGAAGAGGGGAGAAATAAAGTAGTAGTGTTATAATATTTTTATATTCTCTCTTGAAAACCTAAAGGTTTCCGCTTTCTTACTTTTTGATCTCGAAAAAGTAAGCAAAAAAGACTGCCGAGTTGATGAAGGCAAAGCTTCCTAAAATTTCAGTCTTTTTTTTCTGCGTTGCGGAACTCCTAAATAATGACCATTTAGGTCATTATTTACTCAAACAGTCCTCACTGTTCTCCGAAAAAAAAGCCTAAAATTTTAGCTTCATCAAAGGCAGAAAGAAATCCTTACAGTTCAAACTATTATTTGTAAATTTAAATAAGTAAAAGTTTGAAATCTATACAAATCAAAAATGCAAATGTCTTTATCCCACCTTTTATTCCAACATCTACAAAAGCCGAACGTTTATTTTTCTCTTTTTGAAATAAGATTGGTAACTGTCTGAGTGTTTAAAAGTTGCTAAACGCAAGTTTTAATAAACGAGTTTTAGCAATCAGAAAAGATAAAAATAATAAGTGAGGGAACCCAAAGGGCTTTGAAGCCGTTGGTGGTTTTGTTTACTTTGTCCATACAAAGTAAGAGGAGTGAATACCTTTAGGTGTTTATGAAAATAGTATAATCAAGTATTTTTAACTAAATAATTTTCTAATATCCACACCAACTCCAGCAAAATTAGGTTCTAAAATTATTGCGTCAGCTAATCTTTTAAAGCCATTCTTATTAATTTCTTTAGCTACACTAAATCCTGATAATTGTTTTTTATCCTTAATATCTGAAAAGATACTTTTTATTAGTTCAATAACATCATCAGTTGTTTTACAGGCTTTTTTTAAGGGGATAACAAGAAGTTTATCCTTAATTTCTTTTGAATGGTTAAATTCATCATAGCTTTCTTTAAAATATGAAGGTGTCAATGTACTAATTAATATTGCAGGCAATATCTCATCTCCTTTTTCCCCATTAATTCCATGATAAGAAAAAACCTCATTTGCGAAATGTATAGGTTCTATTCCTGCGATAACTAAAGCTTTTGTTTCAGAAGCCATTCTTGCCATATTTGTAAAGTTCGCAACTAAAGCATCTGTTAATGGCTCTTTCCAACCATAATCTAAAACATAAATAAAATAATCTCTTCCATCTAAAGTGTTTGGTAGATTTCCTAAGTTATGAACATGCAATCCCATCTAAATTCCTCAGATATAATTAATTGTTCACATTCTATATAAAATACCCTTAAAATCATAATGTAATGATTTTTTCATACACCCCTAACACTAACTATGCTAAAATCCCCCAATGAATAATAAACACAAAATACTAAAAGATATTTTCGGACATGAACACTTTCGAAGCTTTCAAGAGGAAGTTGTAAATAGTATCATCAATAAACAAGATGTATTGACCATCTTACCAACTGGTGGTGGTAAATCACTTTGTTATCAACTCCCAGCACTTCTTATGAACGGAACGACAGTTGTAATCTCTCCACTTATTGCCCTTATGCAAGACCAGATAAAAGCACTCAATGAATTGGATATAAAGGCTGACATGATAAGTTCATCACAAAGTGGTGAAGAAAATGGCTTTACTATGCAGAAACTTTTACGAGGGGAGTTGAAGTTTATCTATGTAGCACCTGAACGATTTACTTCAAATGATTTTGTAGGAGTGTTACAACGAATCAATATCAACTATTTTGTAATAGATGAAGCCCATTGTGTATCTGCTTGGGGACATGAGTTTAGAGCTGAGTATAGAAACCTTGATAAATTAAAAAGACTGTTTCCCCATACTCCAATAGCTGCATTTACTGCAACTGCTACAAAAAAGGTGGAAGCTGATATTGCTTCTAACTTAAACTTACAAGGGGCAAAACACTTTAGGGCAAAAACTGTTAGGAATAACCTTGATATAAAAGTTGAACCTCGAATTTCAAATGGTAAAAAACAGATACTAAGTTTTTTAAAAGCACACAAAGGCTTGTGTGGGATTATCTATACTTTTACAAGAAAAGAAGCAGAAAGTACGGCACAATTTTTATGTGAAAATGGATATACAGCTAAGGCTTATCATGCTGGATTATCACCAGCTGTTAAAGATGAAGTTTATGATGATTTTGTTTATGAGAAGATAGATATTGTTGTGGCAACTATTGCTTTTGGTATGGGAATTGATAAATCAAATATAAGATTTGTTATTCATACAAGCTTACCAAAAACACTTGAAAACTACTACCAAGAGATAGGTAGAGCAGGGCGAGATGGGGATATGTCTTATGTATATTTACTTTATTCAAAATCCGATGAGGTAAAAAGAAAAATACAAATAGAAGATGCCATAGATACAGGATATAAGCAAACAGGACTTGACAAACTTGAAGCTATGTATCGATATTGTGTATCAAATAATTGTCGTCATAAAATTATCGCAAACTATTTTGAAGATGAGTGTGAAGATTGTAAAACTTTGTGTGATAACTGTACAAAAGGTGATATTGAACAAGTTGATGTGAGTATAGATGTTCAAAAGTTTTTAAGTGCTGTTTATAGAAGTGGTCAAAGATTTGGAGCAAATCATATTATAGATATTTTAAGGGGTTCAAAAAATCAAAAGCTTTTGGAGTTTGCACATGATAAACTTAGTGTTTATGGTCTGGGAGCAGATAAAAGTAAAAATGAGTGGGTGGCTATTGCTGATAAACTTATAGATATACAAGCTTTAAATTTAGGTGAATTTAGAGCATTAAAAATCAGTAACCTTGGTATGGAGATACTAAAAGGAAATGAGAAAGTTCTAATAGATAGTGATAAACTTGGTATTGCTCAAAAGATTGAAGAAGAAAAGACTGAACTAAGTTTTGATGAAGAGTTATATGAGAAATTTAGAACCTTAAGAAGAGAGATAGCCCAAGAGAGTGAAGTACCAGCATATGTAATATTTGGGGATAAAACTCTAAAAGAGCTAGCTTCAAAACTTCCCCTTACAAAAGAAGAGATGTTAGATATCAATGGAGTAGGTCTTGTAAAATATGAAAAATATGGTGAGAGTTTTTTAGCTTTATGCAAAAGTATAAAAGAGGAGTTTAGTGAAAAACTAGAAGAAAAAGCTCCACTTAAAAAACTTACGAAAACATATTTAGAGACTTTTGAGTTAATTCAAGATGGGAAAACAGTAGAAGAGATAGCACAAATAAGAGACTTGGGTTTGACTTCTATTTTATCACATGTTTCAGTTTTAAGTGAGCATGAAAAAATATCAAAAGAGAAAAAAGAAGAGCTTTTAAAACCCCTTGAAATCCCCTTTGAAATAAAACAATGGATTGAACAAGGTTTAAAATATGAAACTCTAAAAGAGTTAAGACAATACTTATATCTTTATGATTATATGAAAAAAGAGAATAACTAAAAAGTGGAGTCCTCTTTGTAAAAAGTATAGATACTTCTAGATTTAGGTACAAAGGTTTTACTTATAAATTTTTTTAGAAAAGAGAACATTTTGAATCCTTTTATTGGCTTTCATATTGCTAATACAAGATTTGTTCCCTAACTTCTAAACTGGAAGCTCAATTGTAAATATAGCACCAGTACACTTCTCTTTATTTATATAAAAGGTGCCATTTTTTACACTTATTTCTCCATTCATATGTTCAGTTATAATCATTTTACATAAGTGCAATCCTATACCTGAACTTTGTTTTGTAGTAAAAAATTGTTCAAATATATTTTCGATATGTTTTTCATCTATTCCACCTGCATTGTCTCTTATTGTTATAAACTTTTTATTATCTTTTTCATAGGTAAATATTTCCACTAAAGGCTTATTTACTCTTCTTTCTATAAAGGCATCTCTACAATTAGATAAGATATTAATAAGTACTTGTGAAAATTCATTTTGATAGCCATATATTCTTACTTGATTCTTTTTATTATCCCTTTTAACTCTTAATTCTAATTTTGTAAAATCGTGTTCTAAAAGTTTTAGGGCGATATCTAAAGTATCATCAAATAAGAAGTTAGTTTTGATTTTATCTTGAATATGGAAATTTTTAAATTCATCTACAAGATTACTCATATACACTAAAGTATTTTGCATATTATTAAGTGAACTTTGGAGTTTTTCTTGAGATGGCATACCTTTAAACTCTATCTCACTTTGTAAGGAGATGATATTTGAAGATACTTTTGATAAAGGACTTCTCCATTGATGTTCGATATTTGATAGGGTTTCTCCAATTGTGGCATAACGAGATTGGATATACAAAATCTCATCTTTATTTTTAAGCTCTTGTATTGATTCATATTTCAAGTTATAAAATTTATTGATTCTATATGAAACAATAATTGTCAAAAGGATTCCAATAAACAGACTTAGTTCTGTAACAAAACTTCTTCTTTCATTTATATATCTTAAGCTAGGTATTGCTTCAAAAGTCCATTGTCTAGACCAAATAACTGGCAGGTCTTTTTTATATTTTAAGTGTCTATATATTTTATTTAAAGAGTTGTGGGAATAAATCTCTTCATTTATATTATTTGTAGTATCAAATATTTTGAAATTTATTTCATTTGAGGTTTTATCCTCTTCTAAAATTGATTTTTTAAATATATCTTCTATAACAAAAACACCAAGAATAAAACTCTTGATATTTTTCTTTTCATCAAAAATAGGTAAAAAAGCTAAAAAACCTTTTTTATTCTTTTTTTGTACCAACTCTATTGCTTGAGTAACTTGTGGGCTTTTTGTTTCTAAAGCTTTTTTTATGGTTTTATATCTATTTTTATCACTTGACAAATCAAAGCCTAAAGCCTTTTCATTATTTTTCAAAGGTTCCACATAATATACAGGGAAATATTCATCTTTTTCCCCTACTTTTATCATATTATTGTTTTTTGATTCTTCTGTAAAAAAGAAGTTCTTTTCGAAAAGTTTTCTTTTCTCATTTGAAACTATTGGAATCCACTCTAAAGCATGAATAGCACTATGTCTTTTTATAATCTTTTTTGCTTCTATTGAAAACTCTTCTCTACTTGGTATTTGGTCATTATTATAAAGAATTGATAGGGTATATAGAGTTTCAAGATTTATTAAAATTTCTCTATAAAAAGATTTTATTTTATCATCGACTATATTTTGAAATCTACCTTGTATATTTTTTTCTTCAATATTATTAATAAGATAACTAATTGATATGGATAAAAATAGTCCAATAATTATTATGGAAGATACATGTAGTTTATATTTATTTCCTATCAAATTAAAAGCCTATAACCCTGTTCATTTTCATTTAAAATACTCTCTTTCCCTATTTTTTGACGAAGTTTTCCAATTAATACTTTTAGTGTTCCTTTATTTAAAAGGTCTCCTTCCCAAACATTTTCTTCAATAATATCATAAAATACAAGTTCATTTTTATACTCAATTAATGTTTCTAAAAGAAGTCTCTCTTTATTTTGTAGTTTTTCTATTTCATTTGTATTATTAGTAAATATATGGTTATGCAAGTTATATTTTGAACCATTTGGGAATGTTATTTCGAATTTATTTCTTTCTAATAGTTTTTGTGAACAAGTAAATAAAGCCTCTTTTAAAGAGGTATAAGAGATAGGTTTTATGATATAAGACTCTAGATGTAAAGAGACAGCTTCCATTAGAAAGCTCTCTGTTTTATAAGCTGTTATTACTACAACTGGAGTTTGGCTATCTTCTTCTCTTATCTCTTTGATAAGTTCTAGTCCATTCATACCTTCCATATCAATATCTGTAAAGATAATATCAGGCTTTACATCATCATATATTTCTAAAGCCTCTTTGGCGTTTGAGGCTGAATAGACTTTTTTAACAATATTTGAAATAGTATTTGTGATATTTTCTCTTACTTCATTATCATCTTCAACATATAGTACAGTAAGGTATTTTAATATATTTTTCATATGGAATTATATCCTATTCTTCTTCTTTGCAAATTAAGCCATTTTTAGTTTATTTGGCTCAAAATGAGGAATCGATGCAATAAGTTTTTTTGTATAATCTTTTTGTGGATTTTCCAAAATATCATGGACAGTTCCTTGTTCAACTATTTCACCTCTATTCATCACAATAACCCTTTCACATAATAGTTTTACAACATTTAAATCATGTGAAACAAAGATATAACTCATACCTAACTCTTTTTTTAATCTATCCAATAACTGTAAAACTACAGCTTGAACTGACACATCAAGGGCAGAAGTTGGCTCATCTAGAATTAAAATCTTTGGATTTACTGATATTGCTCTTGCTATTCCTACCCTTGCTTTTTGACCACCTGAAAGTTGGTGGGGAAATCTAGAGAGTAAATGAATAGGAAGTCCTACCATTAAAGATAATTCTTCTACTTTTTCTTTTATTTTTTTTCTGTCTCTCATTTTCAAAAGTCGTCTAAGGGGCTCTGCAATACAATCAAAAGCATTAAATCTAGGATTTAAACTATCTGTTGGATCTTGAAATACCATTTGTATTTTATTTCTTTGTTTCATGGCTGCAAATTGTTTAGATGTGTAAGCTGTGATATTTTCATTTTCCAAAATTATATCACCAGAAGTTGGGTCTAAAAGTTTTGTAATCATATTTGATGTTGTAGATTTACCACAACCTGATTCTCCTACTAATCCTAAACTTTCACCTTTTTTTAGATTGAAGCTTATTCCATTTACTGCTGTGAAAGTATTCTCTTCTTTTTTCTTTGCAAAGAGGCTACTTTTGTCCCTTAGAGGAAACTTTTTAACTAAATTTAAAACTTCTAAAATAACTTCACCTTTTTTTGTTATTTCGTTGTGTATTTGCTTTTTTGAGACTATCTTTTCACCTTCCATCTCTTCAGGAATAGCAGTCAAATCTGAAAGTTTAGATTTTGGACCAGGGGATGCTGCTATTAGTTTTATTGTATAAGGGTGTTTTGGTTTTGTAAAAAGTTCATAAACACTATTTTTTTCTACTATTTCACCCTTTTGCATAACACAAATATTATCACAATACATTGCTGCCATTCCAAGGTCATGGGTTATTAACATAACAGCCATATGGTGCTCTTTTGCCAAATCTTTAATTAAATCCATTATTACCTTTTGAGTAGTAACATCAAGTCCTGTTGTTGGTTCATCTGCTATTAAAAGTCTTGGATTACAAGCAATTGCAATTGCTATCATAATCCTTTGGCACATTCCACCTGATAGTTCAAAAGGATAAGACCAATATCTATCTTCGGGATTTATTATTTTTACTTTTTCAAGTATTTTTATCGCTTTTTCTTTTGCATTTTGTGGACTTGCTTGATGGTGACAAATAAGTACATCTTCTATTTGTTTACCCACATATCTTATAGGATTTAAAGCAGCTCTTGGGTTTTGAAATATCATAGAGATTTCTCTTCCTCTGATTTCTCTTAAATCCTTCTCTTTTGCAGTTGTTAAAGTAAATCCTTCAAACTCTATTTTTCCATTTGATACTCTTCCTGCACTATCTAATAATCCCATTACTGTAAAAGCTGTAATTGATTTACCAGAACCACTCTCTCCAATTACTCCTAAAATCTCACCTTTTTGGATATTCATTGAGGCTTTTTTTAGTCCATGAACTGTTCCATTTCGTGTTTTAAAATCTATTGATAACTCATCTATTTTTAAAAATGAATACATAATATTAGCTCCTTATGTTCTTTTTTTAGGGTCTACTAAATCTCTTAATCCATCACCTAATAGATTAAAACAAAATACTGCAAGCATAAGTGCAAGTCCTGGAAATAAGGCTAACCACCACTCTCCTGAAACAATATATGTGGCTCCTTGAGCTACCATAATTCCCCACTCTGCATCAGGTGGTCTAACACCTAATCCTATAAATGATAATCCTGCTGCATTTAATATTGCCCAACCCATATTTAAAGAAATTTGTATCATCATAGGTGGCAAACAGTTTGGAAATATTTGAAAAGTAAGGATTCTAAAATCTGAATTTCCATTTAGTCTTGCAGCTTGTACATATCCTGCATCTCTTCTTATTAAAACTTCGGCTCTTGTTACTCTTGCATAAAATGGTATATTAATAACAGCAGTTGCGTAAATAATATTTTCAATAGAATTACCTAAAGTTGCCACAATTCCCATTGCTAAAACAAAAAGTGGGAAAGCCATAATTGCATCAGAAAATCGACCAATTATCTTATCAGCCCAACCACCTAAATAACCAGCAATTGCCCCAAAAGCACTACCAATGATAAAGGATAAAATTACTGCTGAAAAAGCTATCCATAAATCAAGTTTTGTAGCAACTATTACTCTACTTAAAACATCTCTTCCTAAGTTATCAGTTCCAAATAGGTGCTCCCAAGAGGGAGGAGATAAAACTGCATGTGCATTTGTCAAAAGTGGATCATAAGGTGCAATAGCTGAACCAAATATAGCCAAAAATACAAAAGCAAAAAACATGAAAAATGAAAATGCTGTAATTAAATTATCTTTTAAAATATATTTAAAATGTGTAAAAAATTGTTTCATATTTTTTCCTAATTATCTATAGAGACACGGGGGTCAATAAGAGTTAAAATTATGTCAATAGTTAAATTTACCACAACAAAAAGTAATGCCATAGTAAGTACAAAACCTTGAACCGCTGCATAATCAGAAGCCACAAGTGCTTCAATAGCAAAAGAACCAATCCCAGGCCAAGAAAATACTTTTTCAACCAATACATTTGCACCTAAAAGAAATGAAAAAACCATTCCTAGTGTTGTAAGTATTGATAATAAAGAGTTTCTAAGGGCATAAGTTATTAATATCTTACTTCTTGGCAGACCATTTGCTCTTGCAGTTCTTATAAAATCACTTGACAAAGCATTTAACATGGAAGCTCTTGTCATCCTAGCAATTGGTGCTAGAGCAAATATTCCTAGTGTAATTGCAGGTAACATTAACTGTCTTACACTTGCCCAAAATGTCTCCATATCATTTGCTAATAAAGAATCAATAGTATAAAATCCTGTTACATGGGGAGGTGATAAATACAAAATATCAAGTCGCCCAATAGGAGAGGGTGCTACTCCTAAAAGATAATAAAAAATGTATATCAAAAAAAGTCCCGTAAAAAACGTAGGTAAAGATACTCCCATAGTAACTAATACTCTAGTTAGATGGTCAATCCAAGTTCCAGGTTTCGTTGCAGATAAAATTCCTAAGGGAATTGCAATTATTAATGCAAAACTTAGACCTAAAAAAGTTAATTCCAATGAGGCTGGAAGTCTAGTAGTTAACTCTTGTAAAACAGGAATACCAGTATTTAAAGACATACCTAAATTACCATGAAAAAGATTTTGTACATAGATAAAAAATTGTTCAACAATACCTTTATCTAAACCCAAAGAAACCCGTACTTGCTCAATTGATTCTTTATCTGCCATAGCCCCAGCAAAATAAACTGCTGGGTCACCTGGAAGTGCTCTTGTTAATAAAAAAGAGATTATGACAATACCTATAATTGAAGGGATTGATTGAAACAATCTTCTTAATATTTGTATTACTTTATTTTTCATGATTTTGTAATGGTTGTACAATCAAGTTGTCTATGGAACCATGAAACATAGCCATTTATATTTTTTTGCATTGCTGCGTCTAGATATGGTTGGTATAATGGTATTCTAGGAACATCATCATAAACTATTTCAATCATCTCTTTAATCATATTTTCATATTTTGGATTATCTATTTCCATATGAAGTGTTTCATCTGTTAGTTTCTCAATTTTTTCATTTTTATAATTTGATGAATTAAATAAGTGTCCATATTTATAAGCCCAGAAAAAGTAATAATCAGGGTAATTTAACCACCCTCCAAAGTTTTCTAAGTGCATAGGAAGTCTTTTTTCAACAAGTGCTGCTGTTCTCCAATTTGCCCCTGGAATTTTGTCTAACTTAGCTTTTATACCTATTTTTTTCAATCCTTCTTGGATTAGAAGTGCTGTTGGTTCTTGCCATGATGCAAGACCTAAATTATATGAAAGTGTTGTTTCAAAGCCATCTTTAAATCCAGCTTCTTCTAATAGTTTTTTAGCTTTTTCTATATTTGTATTATAAGGAGATGGTTGAGGCCATACAATATTTGATGGAGTTTTATTACTTGCTCCAAACATAGGTTTTCCTCTTCCATAAGCAGCTGATGATAAAATTTCTTCATAAGGAATAGCATAAGCAATAGCTTGTCTAACTTTTTTATTATCAAAAGGTTTATATTTTACATTTAATCCTAAAACATGTATACAGTTATCAATAGGAGCACCAGAAACTTTTATTTTGCCCTCTTCTTTGAACTCTTTTACATCTTTTGGAGGAACATTTGTATAAAGATCTGCATCTTTTCTCTCTAATAATGCTCTTCTTGTAGAAGCTGATGGTACTTCTCTTACTATTACTCTTTTTATTGCAGGTTTTGGAGCTATTGCATAATCTTCATTTCTTTGGTAAACAAATTGTTGACCCGGATCCCATCTTAAGATTTTATATGGTCCTGAACCAGCAGGAGTTTTATGTAAATATTCTGTAGCCCAAGGGTCATTTGCAGTAGCATGTGCTTTAGCAACTTTTGAGTTGATAATAAAAGGAATTGGAACAGCTAAATCAGGAAGTGTTAATTTAGAAGGAAATGGTAAGTCAATTCTAAATGTCATATCATCAACAACAACAAACTGTTTAGGATCTGACATAGAACCAGCTTTCATCTGTACAGTTGGGAAACCACCTAAAGTAACAGCTCTATCAAAAGACCATTTAACATCATGTGCAGTAACTGGTGTACCATCCCAAAATTTAGCCTTTGGATTGAGTTTAAAAATAATTGATTTTTTATCATCAGAAAACTCCCATGATTGGGCAACTTCTGGTTCTATTTTTGTAGAATCATATGACATTGAGCCATCAGGAAGAGTTTTAACTCCAAATTTCACAAGTCTGTCATAAATATTTACTGTAACTTGATAACTAGGTCTATTTGTACCTTTTCTATGTAAATCTAAACTATTAATATTGTTTCCACTTACAACTACTAAAACACCATTATTTCCTGTTGCTGCATTTGCTTCAGTTGGTAAATATCTTAAAAAAGGCAGTATTGAAGCAGCCCCTGCTATTTTCATAAAATCTCTTCTTTCCATTTTTTATCCTTTAATTTAATTTTTTTTTGAATTTAAAAAAGCTTTCCAGCCACCAAAATTTGAAATATCAACAGCACCAATTAATCCACTTGGTTCACATAAAAAACCTTTTACAGTTTTTTTATTTTCTAATTCAATTGAACCAATGCATAATGGTTTTGAAATAGTTCTTTCAAATTCTCCTAAATTTTCAATTGGCATTGCCCAAACTTCTAAGTCAATTGAAACTCCATTTTCATCTTGAATAAGTCCCGGTTTTAGTATTTCCTCTCCTTGAAGTTTAAAAAGTTTGTAATTTGGAGTTGTTTTTGCTTCATATAAAAACCTTGCATTTAATTTAACTAAGTCTTTATTTAGTGGCATTCCTCTAAGATGTGCTCCTACAACAGCCACTTCTATCTCATCATAACTTACGCCAAAAGTATCATCATCACTTAACTTTACTTCAACATCACTATTTCCATAAGTCAAACTCATATCTTTTTGGATATATTTTGCAAACTTAGCAAGTTTTAGTTCTTCAAAGGCATTTGCTATGATAGTAACTCCTCCTGCAAAACCATCTTCTCTTTTATTTACTGGAATTGCTATGGCACTTAGGTCTAATAGATTTACAAAGTTTGTATAAATACCAAGTCTAGAGTTTGCTTTTATTGGCTCTTCTTCTATCTCTTTTACACTTGCAACCCTTGGCATTGATGGTAAACATAAGATGTCAAATTGTTCTAATACTGGTTCAATCTCTTTTTTAAGTTCATTGAATCTATAAATATCTCTATATACATCACTTGCAGAAAAGGTTTCTGCTTTTTGAATTAGTGTTCTAGTAATATCTAAAATATCATCTGGTTGATTTTTTATCATATCCCCAATTACCGTATATCTTTCAGCTAACCAAGTACCTTCATATAATAATTGTGCAACTTCAAAAAAAGGTTTCAAGTCTATTTCTATAGTTTTAAAACCTTTTCCTTTTATAAGTGAGATTGTCTCTTCGTATGATTTTCTTTGAATTTCATCATCAATAAAAATTTGAGAATCGCTATTTGGAATAGCCACAACTACATCTTGGGTATTTTTATATTTGTTTTTAGGTCTTTTTTTAGAGTAGGGATCTTTTGGGTCATGTTTGCTAGCAATTTCAAAAATATCATAAGCATCTTCAATATTTAAAGCAAAAACTGAAACAGTATCAACTGTAAGACAAGCAGGTACAACACCTCTTTTTGAAAAAGCCCCTAAAGTTGGTTTTAGTCCAACTAGATTATTAAGTGCTGCTGGAATTCTTCCAGAACCTGCTGTATCAGTTCCAAGGGAGAAGCTAAATAATTGGTGAGAAACAGCAACAGCAGAACCACAACTAGAACCACCTGGAATGATTTTTTCATCAAGGGCATTTTTAGGTGCTCCATAGGGTGTTCTAATTCCTACTAAGCCAGTTGCAAATTGGTCTAGATTTGTTTTTCCTATACAAATGGCACCTGCTTCTTTTAAAACTTTTACTACAAATGCATCTTCTTTTGCAATATATTCATATGCAGGACAAGCAGCAGTTGTAGGAATACCCGCTACATCAATATTATCTTTTACTGTAAAGGGGATTCCCCAAAGTGGTTTTTCACTTAAATTCATCTCTTCTAAAGATGATGTTTGTTCAAATATATCTTCTATTGCTTGTAGATGAATAAATATTCCATTATCATTTACTTTTTTTATTCTATTGTAAACCTCAGTTACAATATCCTTAGGAGTTACACCTTTTTTATATGAGTCATGGATACTTTTGATATCGAATAACTGATTGCTTAACATGTTTTACCTTTTCAAAATAAAATTTATATTGAAATTGTAAAACTATGAGGTAAATTAAAAGTAAATTATTTTTTTTTGAATTTGATTTCTGCTAAAAGTAGGGCAAGTATGATTAAAGTAGCTCCAAAAAGTTGAGTTGAACTAAGAAGCTCATTTCCTACAAAATAGCCATAAAAACCAGCACTTACAGGTTCCATTGAAAAGATAACTGCTGTTTTTGTAGGAGTTGTAAACTGTTGCATATAAGTTTGTATCAAAAATGCATAAACAGTTGCAAAGATAGAAGTGATTATCAATGCTTTTAAAAATGTATAATTAAAATCTAAATTAAAAGTTACGCTATCTAAGGTTAATGAAAAAATTAAAGATAATATTGTCACAGTAATAAATTGAAATAGTACTAAAAGATATACATTAACTCTTTTTGAATATTTATCTGTAAAAAGTATTTGTAATGCAAAAAGTAAAGCACATATTATTCCTAATATTTCACCCTCACCAAGTGATAAACTCCCACTCATAGTTAATAAATAAAGACCACAAACAGCTATAAGTGAGCTTAGAAAGACCATTTTTCTAACATGCTCTTTAAAAACAACATAGGCTAAGAAAGGTACAATTATTACATTTAGACCTGTTAAAAAAGCTATTATAGAACTTTTTGTATGGGCTAAACCAAAGGTTTGAGTAGCAAAGGCAGAGAATAAAAAACAGCCCAAAATAACTCCATAAAGAATAGTTTGCTTATTTAATTTGTCAAAATATTTATATGCAATTATTGCCATTAAAATAGTAGCAATTCCAAATCTCCAAAATAAAAATGCATAAACAGGTACAGACTTAATAGCATCTTGCACCATCAAAAAAGTCACACCCCAAGCAATAGCGACAGTTAAAAGCAAAATGTCTGCTCTTAGTTCTAATAGTTTTTTATTCAATTTTACTCCTAAAATAAAATCTGCATTGTACCCATAGTTTATTTAAGTAAAAGATTATTTTATGTATAAAATATATACATGTTCTATAGGAATGTTAAAATAAATTTAGCTATCATATCATCTTAGTCTAATTAAAGAGAGATGATGGATAATATTATAAGTATGAAGAAAATCGATAAGTTTTATGACAAATTTCATGTCTTAAAAGGAATTGATTTCAACGTAAAAAAAGGTGAAATTGTTGTTGTCTGTGGACCTTCAGGTTCAGGGAAATCAACATTAATCCGATGTATTAATGGTCTAGAAGAGATAGATAGCGGTGAAATTTTTGTTGATAACATCGATATACATGGAAGCAAAAAAAATCTACAAACTATAAGAAGCGAAGTTGGTATGGTATTCCAACATTTTAATCTTTTCCCACATTTAACTATACTTGAAAACATTACTTTAGCACCTAATTTAGTCAAAAATATAAAAAAAGAAGATGCTCGCACTATTGCAATGGAACTTTTGAAAAAAGTAAAACTAGAAGATAAAGCTAACTCTTATCCTGGAGATTTATCAGGTGGTCAAAAACAGCGTGTTGCTATTGCTAGAAGTTTAGCAATGAAACCTAAGATAATACTTTTTGATGAACCTACTTCTGCCTTAGATCCAGAAACAATTGGTGATGTTTTAGCTGTAATGAAAGATTTAGCCCATGAAAGCTTTACAATAGTATGTGTAACTCATGAGATGGGGTTTGCAAAAGAAGTTGGAGATAGAATAGTATTTATGGATCATGGTGTTGTAGTAGAAGAAGCTACACCAAAAGAGTTTTTTGAAAATCCAAAAAGTGATAGAGCAAAAAAATTCTTAAATGAAATTTTAACACATTAAAAAAGGAGAAAAAATGAAGAAAATAGTTTTAGCTATTTTAGTATTTGCTACAGTTAATTTAGTGGCATCGGATATAAACTTATGGAAGAGTTCTACTCTAAATAAAATTTTAGAAAGAGGTGAAATGCAAGTTTGTTTAGAACCTGGATATATGCCTTTTGAAATGAAAGATAAAAAGGGTAGAATTATCGGTTATGATGTGGATGTTGCAAAAAAAATGGCAAAAGAAATGGGAGTTAAATTAAAACTTCTTCCTACTGCTTGGGATGGTATTATCGCAGCACTTGTAACTGGGAAATGTGATATTATTATCTCTGGTATGACTGTTACTCAACAAAGAAATTTAAAAGTAAATTTTGCAGACCCGTATTTAGTTGTTGGACAAACTGTATTATTGAACAAATCTTTAGAAGGTAAAGTTAAATCTGCACAAGATTTAGATAACCCAAAATATACAATTGTAACAAAACTTGGAACATCAGCTGAAATTGCAATAAGAAAATTCTATAAAAAAGCAAAAATTGTGACATTTGAAACTGAAGCAGATGCAGTAAGCGAAGTATTAAATAACAATGCAGATGCCTTTGTATATGACCAACCATATAATATCTTATTTATGGCAGATAAGGGTAAGGGTAAATTAGTTCATTTAGATACTCCTTTAACATTTGAACCTTTAGCATGGGCAATTAGAAAAGGTGATCCTGATTTCTTAAATTGGTTAAATAACTTTTTAGCACAAATTAAAGGTGACAAGGTAGTTGATTTTTATGGTAAGTTAAATGATAAGTGGTTGAAAGATACTGCTTGGTTAAAAAGAGTTCAATAGTCTATGGCAAGAAGAGAATCATGGGCTCAAAATAAAAAGCTAGGGCATGTAATTGCCTTAGCTTTATTTATTGTTTTAGGTTATTTTTTATATGCAGCTGCTTCACATATCAATTATGTTTGGAAATGGAATTCTGTTCCTAAGTATTTTGCATATAAAGATACTATAACCATAGAAGCCCCAGTAGATGGAAAACTAGTATTAGAAAATGGTAAATATTATGTTAAGGGTGATGATGAGAAGGTAGCTCTTAATAAGTTAGATAGTAGTTTTTCATTTGAGTATAAAGTAGGTGAAAATGTATATAGTGGCGATTATATTGCTACAAAAACAGTAACAAGAGCAGGACCTATTTTAAATGGTTTATGGATAACTCTAAAGATATCATTTTTTGCAGCTATACTTACTTTTTTTATTGGTATTATTGTTGCCTTTATGAAGTTATCCCCCATAGTGTTTATAAAAGATTTGGCAACAGTATATGTAACAATAGTAAGGGGTACTCCTTTACTAGTACAAATCTTTTTATTTTATTTTATAGTTGCAAATATTTTTGAATTTGATCGTTTTGTAGCAGGGGTTTTATCTTTGGGGATATTCTTTGGTGCATATATGGCAGAGATTTTAAGAGGAGCTATTCAATCTATTGATAAAGGTCAACTTGAAGCTTCAAAATCTTTAGGCATATCTAATTTTCAGGCTATGAGATATATAATTTTACCTCAAGCTTTCAAAAGAGCTTTACCAACACTTATTGGTGAAATGATTGCTTTAGTAAAAGATTCATCATTGGTTTCTGTTATTTCTATTACAGATTTGACAAAGGTTGGAAAAGAGATTGTTGCAAATACTTTTTCTCCTTTTGAAACATGGATAATTGTAGCTCTTCTTTATCTTTGTATAACTTCTGTATTAAGTCTTATAGGACATAGAATAGAGAAAAGAATGGCGTTAAAAGGTGGAATGAGTTAATTGGAAGTTTTTCAAAATTTTTTACAACAAAGTATTACATTTTTTGCCATAATTGATCCTATTGGAATAAGTGCAATTGCCTTATCAATCCTTAGTCCAAATATTTCAAAAACACAAATTTCTATAATTGCTAGAAAAACAAGTATTACTATTATAGTGGCATTTTTTGTTGTATTAATTAGCGGAGATTTAGTTTTAAAACTATTTGGTATAGGTGAAGAATCACTTAAAGTTATGGGTGGATTAGTACTCTTATTGATGGCACTTACTATGGTAAGAGGTAGTTCTTCTAGTGAAACTCAAGATGATAAAAAAAGTAGTAAAAAAGATGAAGAGATGGCAATTATCCCATTAGGTATTCCTATTACCTTTGGAGCTGGGCTTTTTACTACGATTATTATTTTTAAAAATCAAGTTGAGAATTCAATAGAGCTTTTTACCCTTGTTCTTGCTTTTTGTATTAATGCTTTTTTATTTTATTTAGTATTGAGAAATTCAATTTATATCAAAAAATATTTAGGAGTTACGGGTCAAAATGTCGTAACAAAACTTATGGGACTTATTGTTGGAGCACTTGCTATACAATTTATAGTCTCAGGAATCATTTATTTATCTAAAACGTATATTTAATGGAACTTGATATTTTTTTAAAAGGCTACTTTGTTGGCCTTCCTTTAATCGTTGCAATTGGTGCACAAAATGCTTATATCTTAAAGCTTGGACTGCTTAAACAACATGTATTCAAAGCAACAATTTTTTGCATTTTTACTGATATTCTTTTAATTACTTTAGGGGTTTTAGGTTTAGGCTTTTTTATTAAAGGAAACCAAACCTTTATAAATGCAATGGCAATATTTGGTATATCATTTTTAGTCTTTTATGCTTTTAGTTCTTTTAAATCTGCATTTAAAAATGAGAGTCTTAAAATAGATAATGAGATAAAAACAGATCCTATTAAAAAAGTATTTTCTTTACTTTTCATGTTTACATTTTTAAATCCACATGTTTATTTAGATACGGTTTTTCTTATTGGTGGTATTGGAGCAAATATAGAAGATAGTTTAAAAATCTATTTTATACTAGGTACCTCAATGGCTTCTACAACTTGGTTTTTTGCTTTAGGTTATGGGGCAAGGGTTTTAATACCTTTATTCAAAAATCCAAATACCTGGAAAATCTTGGATATTGCAATTGGTTGTTTGATGTTATATATTGCTTATTCTTTAACACATTTACTCATCTTTTAAGCAAATTTATTAATAAAAAATATAATCTTAGATAAAATATTCTTCAATATTTAGTAGTACATTTACTACTTATGTAAGGAACGAAATGAAGCAATATTTAGACTTGATGAAACATGTATTAGAAAATGGAACACTAAAAGAAGATAGAACAGGGACTGGAACAAAATCTGTATTTGGTTATCAAATGAGATTTGACTTAAGTGAAGGTTTCCCTTTAGTAACTACTAAAAAATGCCATTTGAAAGCTATTATTTCAGAGCTTCTTTGGTTCTTAGAAGGCTCAACTGACGAGAGAAGATTAGCTGAGATTCATTATGGAGATAAAGCAGAGAATATTATAGGTAAAAAAACTGTATGGACTGCAAATGCAGATAATCAAGGCCTTGCTTTAGGGTATGAGAATAGTGATACAGTAAAAGAGCTAGGTCCTGTTTATGGAAGCCAATGGAGAAGTTGGAAAACAAATGATGGGAAAGCTATTGATCAAGTATCTGAATTAATAGAACAAATTAAAAATAATCCTGATTCGAGAAGACTTATTTTAAGTGCTTGGAATGTGGCAGAAATAGAAAAAATGGCACTTCCTCCTTGCCATACTTTTTTTCAATTTTATGTTGCAAATGGAAAGTTATCATGCCAACTTTATCAAAGAAGTGCGGATATATTTTTGGGAGTACCTTTTAATATTGCTTCTTATGCACTTCTAACTATGATGGTTGCACAAGTTTGTGATTTAAAAGTAGGGGATTTTGTACATACTTTTGGAGATGCACACCTTTATTCAAACCATTTAGAACAAGCAAACCTACAAATTACAAGGGAACCATTTCCTAAACCAACTATGAAAATAAACCCAGATATTAAAAATATCTTTGATTTTAAAATGGAAGACTTTGAACTTAGTAATTACCAAGCTCACGAGCATATTAAGGGAGTAATGGCTGTATAGCCAAAAGGCAACTTGTTGTCTTCTTTAGAATTTGCTACTTTTAAAAGGAATTTATTTCCTTTATTAAAAAGTAGATATATAAAAAATGGTTCCTTTTTATTGGGAACCAATTAAAAGGAATAGTGTATGATTGTATCAATGATAGTGGCTTATGGGAATAATTGGGAAATAGGTTTAAATAATCAAATGCTATGGCATATCTCTGAGGATTTTAAAAATTTTAAAACTATTACTTCAGGACACCATCTTTTAATGGGAAGAAAAACTTTTGAATCAATAGGTAAGCCTTTACCAAATAGAATTTCACTTGTATTGTCAAAGGATGGTTTTGAACATGAGGGTGTTCATTCCTTTAATGATATACATGAAGCTTTGAACTTCGCTAGAGAAAGAGGTGAAGAGGAATTATTTATAATAGGAGGGGCTACTATTTATAAAACTTTATTTGATTATGTTGATAAAATGTATTTGAGTGAAGTTGATTACTCAGGAGAAGCAGATGCTTACCTTGAAGAGATTGATTTCTCTACTTGGGATTTAGCCCAACAAAAAGATTATGAAGCCATAATTGAAGATGGCAAAATAAAAAGTCCAGCTTGGAAATTTAAGGTTTGGGTTAAAAGAGATTAATTAATCATCTGCAAACCATTTAAAATTGAAGATTTTATGAGAATGTGGATAATGTCTATGTGCAGGGATATTATTCACAACTACTGCAATTATCAAAAGAATAAAAGCTCCAGATGCTACTGGATATAAAACATATAAAAATCCTAAGTCATGTATTTGATTACTACCAATTACAGCAATAAGAGCTGTTGCACCTCCTGGAGGATGAAGTGTTAAAGTTACTTGCATAATCAAAATAGAAGTGGCAACTGCAAAAGCAGAACAAAATAATATATGATTATGAAATAGTTTAAAAGATATAACTCCTATAAGTGCGGATAAAATATGTCCACCAATGAGATTTCTAGGTTGGGCTAGGGGAGAATTAACCGCTCCATAAACTAATACAGCACTTGCACCAAAAGAACCAATTACTAAGGTCAAATCATTATCATTTAGAATATCACTGTGAAATAAAGAGATAGCTAAAATACCTAGAAATGAACCTATCCAAGACCAAATAATATTAGCTCTTTCAATAGGTTCTGTATTTACTTTTTTGAATTGTTTAAAAAACTTTTTCATATATTAATCCATTTATTAAGAAATAAATGAATCTTATCAAAAAGCTAAAAGTAAAAGTATGATTTAAATCAACTCTTCTTTTGCTCTTCTCTTATATTTGTAACTGTCTTTCCTCCAATTGCATAATTATCAGTAGAAACCTCTTCTATAAGAACAACAGCACTAGAGGCTCCTCTTCCAAAAATCTCTGAAAAAAGTTCAGTGATACCTTTAGAAAGTCTCTCTTTTTGTTCTTTTGTTGCTCCTCCATCTTCGTGAGTCATTTTTACGTTTATATATGGCATATTTATTCCTTTACTATATTTAAAATTTTTGAAATAAACAATAATGCTACCCCTGAAAATACTATAAAAGCAGTTAAATAAAGTGCATAAGTGTAGTTTCCAAATTTGTCTATTAAGGCTATACTATACAGTGGTGCTAAAACTTGTCCTACTCCATAAGCAGTTGTTAGGGCTCCCATTAGAACAACAGGGTTTGCACCTGAGAGTTTACCCCCTAGGTTCATAAATAGTGCTACAAGACCTATAAAAGTACCTCCATATAAAACACCAGATAATAAGTTAAGGTATAGATTATTTGTAAGTGCTGAAATTAGTATTCCAACTACTTGTAATAACATAGCAATAATGATTATATTTACACTTCCATATTTGTGTGCTAAATTCATCCAAATGATACAAGAGGGAATACCTGCTAGTCCAACAAGGGTCCAAGTAAGATTACCATATCCTTTTAGACCTTCAAGTGAATTAATAATATCAGGGATAAAAGTTGCTTGAACAACAAATCCAACACCTTCACAAAAATATGCGATAATAAGAAGTATTACAAAGGGTGAAAATAGTTTTATATCAAAATGGTGTTTTACTACATTTGCATCTACTCTTTTACCAAAAGATAAAACATACATAGAATAAAAAGATGCAAAAAATGCAAAGATAGTTAAAACTAACCAAGCCTCTTGCCAAGTCCCATGGAAATAAAATACTGCACGAACAATTAAATCAGTAACTAAAATAGAAAACCCAATACCTGAAAAATGTATCCCCATAGCTTTTGTTTTATTATCTATTTTTAATTTATACATTACAATTGCAGAACCCACAACTAAAGCCATAGCTGCTCCAAATCCTGCGATTATTCTTGAGATTAGCCATAAAGTTTCATTATGTGTTGTAGCTAAAACTAAGGTTGTCAGAATAGAGATAATCATCCCAAGTCTAAAAAACTTTACCTTTGCATATATATCTTTTATGAATACAGCAAAAATAGAACCAGCTAAATATCCTGCATAATTAACAGAAGCTAAAATTCCAGCAAAACTAACAGTTAAATAATCTTCAAGCATAGGAGGAAGTAAAGATGTAAATACAAATCTTGCTACTCCAACTCCAATAATTAGTGCAAGGATTCCTGCAAGTATAATAGAAGCGTTTGAATCTTTATCTAAAAGGTTTATTTTTTTCAAACTATATTCCTTTGTTTTTGATATAATATCACTAAGAATGATATTATGTCAAATAATTAATCATGATTAGTGATATAAGGAAAAGTGATATGGATTCTAAATTATTAAAAGTATTTGTAAGCGTTGCTAATAAAAAGTCAATTTCAAAGGCAGCAGATAGTTTAAAATACGCCCAATCAAATGTAACTTCTAGAATAAAACAATTAGAAAAAAATCTTGGTTGTAAACTCTTTCATAGGATTCCTTCAGGAGTTCTTTTAACACAAGAAGGAGAAAGACTTTACCCACATGCTGTAGAGATTATAAAAAAGATTGAATTGGCAGTTTTAGATGTGAAAGATATGTTAAAACAAGAGCAATTAATTATTGCTTCAACTGAATCAAATGCTGTTACGAGAATAGTAAATTTTTTAATAAATATGCATAAGGAATTTCCAAATACCCAATTAGAACTTATTACAAATACAACAAATGTGATTAAAGAAATGATAATGGAGTATAAAGTAGATATCGCTTTTATTAGTGGAATACCAAAAGAGAATGAACTTATTGTGTTAAATAAAATAGATGAAGAGCTAGTTTTAGTTCAACCACTTGAGGAAGTGGTTCCAAATGTATTTTTGAGTTTTAAAAAAGGGTGTGCATATAGTGATTTTGCTCAAGATTATCTTTTTGAACTAACGCAAGTAGAACACAAAAAGTTAGAATTTGGTAGCTATGATACAATTTTAGGGTGTGTAAAAGCTGGAATGGGAAAATCAATATTGCCATTAAGTATTGTAAAAAAATTAAGATTTGAAGATGAGGTAAAAGTTTTGAAGTTGAGTAAAAATGCTTGGGATATGCCTACTTGTTTAGTATGTAGAAAAGATAATATTCCTAAAATTGCAGATTATCTAAAAGAACTTGAATTATAAAAATATGCTAGCTGCATATTTTTATAAGATATTTAACTGATGTGCTAAAGCATCAGCTATTCTTTCATAATTTCTTATATCCAAGAGTCTTTTTTGTCCATCTTCTCCAATTTGAGCAATCTCTTCTTTTGATAAGGCAATTATCTCTTCAAGTTTTGATTTAATTGCTTCTTTATTAAAATCACAAAGCCAAGCTGTTTTGTTATCTTCAAAAATAGAAAGATTATTATCATTTTTTGACATAATACAAGGAACAGCAGAAGAGTAATAATCCATAATTTTAACAGGTGTTGAGGTGTTAAATAGGTCAATATCAGGTAAAATTGATAAACCAATATCAGCTTTAGCAATTAAATCTAACAACTCATCTTTTGTTGTAGCATTATCTAATTCAAAATTTGCTCTTAAGTTAGGATATTTACTTAATAATTCTTGGGCATATTCTGGGTCTTTTGTAGAAATCATGATTTTAAAATTTTTACTCTCAATTTCAGAAAAGGCATCTAGTACTGTTTCAAACTCTCTTAACTTATCTAAAGTACCCGCATAAAAAAATCTTTTTTCTTCACCTTCATGTTGTATATTTTCATGTAAAACTTGTGGATCAATAGCTGAGGGAATAACAAAAGTTTTTGTTTTTACATCTTTTAAATAGTTATCTCTCATTTTTATAGTTGTTGGAAGAAATAGGTCACAATCATTTATTAGTGATGTTTCTTGATGTAGTTTGATTTTATTTGAGATTATATCAAAATAGCTTTTTCTATTATTTGCTTCATCAATTTGAAGTTTAGCAATTCTTTTTGGAAAAGATAATCTAAAAGCAACTTTATATTCATAAACAATTCTTTTTTTAAGAACTTCTTTTAATATTTTTGTATCATTTCTTACAGCTACTATTTTATACTCTTTTAAATCTATGCCATTATGTCCTAAAACATCTATAACATTTAATTTATCTGCAAGAGGTATAATAATTTTATTATTCTCTTTTCTCTCAAAAGATGATTTATATTTAGAGAAATAAATAATATGTATTTCGAAGTGTTTTGTTAAGTATTTTTCAAATAAAGGGCCAATGAAACTATTATCACTATATTCTGTTTGGTCAGTAATATATAAAAACTTTTGCATAAATACTCCTTTTTACTTCCGAGTATACTAATTTTACATAGCATTAAAAAAGCATTTCGAAATACAGATGATTTTGGGCTCCTGTTTAATCTAGTTTTTATAAAAAATAGTTGAAAATAAGAAAAAAGGTTTTGGATTGGAATATACAACACAAAGAATGGTAACTTATCCTCATCTAAATGCTGCTGGTATTTTAGTTGGTGGGACAGCTTTATCTTGGATTGACCAAGATGCTATGGTTTATGCTGCAAATTTGTTAGAAACAAGTAGAATCGCTACAGCAAAAGTTTCAGAAGTGGTATTTAATAGTGCTGCAAATATTGGTGATATTTTAATTACAGGAGTTGAACTAGTAAGAGTAGGGAAAACTTCAATTACATTGAAATGTGAACTTAGAAATAAAACGACAAATAAAGTAATAGTTCAAGTTGAAGAAGTGGTTTTAGTGACAATTGATTTTAATAAAAAACCAACTCCCCATAAACTTTATAAGGAAAAAATGGCTAAATAATTTTTATGAGAATATAATAGATCTCATAGAAAAAGAGCCTTCTTGAAAACCTTTAGCAAAGTATTTGTATGGTTCATCTTTTTTCACACATCCTAAAACATATAAAAGTGGTAAAAAGTGCTCAGGGGTAGGAACTGCCATTAGAGCATCTTTACCCATATTTTTATAATCTATTAAAGCTTCATAATCACCACTATCTATTTTTGAAGTTACTTTTTCATCAAAACTTTTTGCCCAATCATGTACTATATCTCTAGTTCCATGCATAGTATCACTTTTTGCACTTGGAATATTATGAACAATATTTCCTGAACCTATTATCATGACCCCTTGTTTTCTTAACTCATACATCTCTTTTCCTAGTAAAAAGTGTTCTTTTGGAGTCATTGATTGGGCTAAGCTAAACTCAAATACTGGAACATCAGCTTTTGGAAAAAGTCTTGATAATACAGTCCAAGCACCATGGTCTAAACCTCTAATTGGATCTGTAAAGACCTCTTCTTTGAATGTCTCTGAAACATGTTTCGCAATATTTGGAGCTCCTGGGGCTGGGTATTTAAATTCATACATAAATTCAGGGAAGCCATAATAATCATATAATGTTTCAGGATTAGCAGCTGTACTAACAGCTGGAAACATGGTTTCCCAATGTGCTGAAACTACTAAGATAGCTTTTGGTTTTTTTAATATACGAGCAATTTTTTCCCACTCTTTAGTAAATCTATTTTCGACAAAGGCATTCATAGGTGTTCCATGTCCTATAAATAGGGCAGGAGCTATTTTGCTACTTTCTTTTGCCCATGAAGGTAGGCTTGCAAGAAGGGTGCTAATACCTGCTAAGTAAGTAAATTGTCTTCGAGTGATACTCATATAATTTATACCTTTGATAATTGCTTATGTATATGGAAGTATAAGATTATTTTATTAATTGATTATTAATACAAAGTACGACTATATGTATGTTTGAGTTCTTATTTTAGACTAAGTCCTACTTTGTTTTTTTCTAAATCTATTGATATGATTTTTATCTTTTTTAATTGTTGGTTTATGCTTAGTATTTCACTTGGGTGAGAGATTCTTTTTTCGCTCATTTGTGAGATGTGTATCATTCCATCATTTTTAAGTCCAATATCTACAAAAGCTCCAAAGTCTGTAATGTTTCGTACGATTCCAGAGACAAAAAAGCCTTCTTTTAGGTCTTCTATTGTTTTGATATCATCTGAAAACTCTATCTCATCAAATTCACTTCTTACATCAAATCCTGGTTTTTGTAACTCATTTATAATATCTTCTAAAAGAAGTTTTGAAGTGTTTAGCTCTTTTGCTATATTTTCAATATCACTTTTTTTTATATCTTCTAGTTTGTATTTTTTTTGTAAGGTATTTACTAAAGCATAATTTTCTGGGTGAATTGCAGTATTATCCAAAATAGAACTTCCATCTTTTATTCTTAAAAATCCCACCCCTTGTTCATACGCTTTTGAGCCTATTCCTTTTACATCAAGTAGTTCTTTTTTTGATTTAAATTTTTTGATTCTTTCTCTGTGAGCGATAATATTTTTTGCCATAGTTTCACTAAAACCTGATACAAAAGATAGAAGTTTATATGAAGCAGAGTTTATATCAACTCCTACTTTATTTACTAAGTCAATTGTTACATTTTCTAATTTTGAAGCCAAATCTTTTTGATTTACATCGTGTTGATATTGTCCAATACCTAGTGATTTTGGGTCAATCTTTACTAAGGCTGCCATTGGGTCTCGAAGCCTTGAAGCTATGGAAATAGCACCTCTAATTGTAACATCAAGGTTAGGATACTCTTCATTGGCTATTTTTGAAGCAGAATAAACACTTGCTCCTATTTCACTTACAACTGCAAATTTTACATCTAAAGAGTTCTCTTTTATAAAGTTTGATACAAAAGAGGCAGTTTCATTTGAAGCTGTTCCATTTCCTATGGCTATTGAGTTTACCTTGTGTTTTTTTATCAAAGCCAACAGAGTTTTAGCAGAGTTAGCGAAATCCTCTTTTGGTTTTGTTGGATAAATAACTGCGCTATCTAAAAATAATCCATCATCACTTATAACTGCTACTTTACAACCAGTTCTAAAGCCAGGGTCTATTCCTAAAATAGTTTGATTAACTAAAGGGGGAGTTAGAAGTAACTCTTTTAGATTTTTACCAAAAAGATTTATTGCTTCATATGAAGCTTTTTCTTTCAAGATTGTTATAGCTTCTCTTTTTAAACTAGGAAGTAGTAATCTTTTTAGTCCATCTTTGTAGGCTTCATATACAAGTTCACTTGAACTATTTGCCCAAGTTGGGATTTTATATTTTTTTATATTTTCACAAATAAAATCCTCATCAACTTCTATTTTAAAAGTTATTTCTTTTTCATTTGTTGCTCTATTTATGGCTAAAAATCTATATGATTTTATATATTTTATTTTTTCATTTATATTTGCTAGGTTTTTGTAAAGACCATTTTCATTGAATGTTTTTGTGGGTTTTGTTTGAAGTGTCCCATGATTTAAAATATTGTTTCTAACTATTTCTTTTGATTTAAAATCATCTGCATATCTTTGGGCGATAATATCACTTGCACCTTTTAGTGCAATATCTACACTTGTAACTTCTTTATTTAAAAAAGATTTTGCCTTCTCTTCACACTCTTTTTTAGTGTATTTTAAGCACTGTAGGAAGTTTGCTAGGGGCTCTAATCCATTTTCTATAGCAATTGTAGTTCTAGATGATTTTTTGTCTTTAAAGGGAGTGTAAATATCTTCTAAGGCTTGAAGTGTAGTAGCACTATTTATATTTGTTTTGATTTTATCATCTAAGAAGTTTTTTTCTTGAAGAAGATTTAAAATCTCCTCTTTTCTTTTTAAAAGTTTTAATGAATAATTATAAATCTCTTCAAAAACTCTTAGTTCTTCATCACTTGCATTTGAAGTTTGCTCTTTTCTATATCTTGCAATAAAAGGAATAGTACAACCATCATTAAGAAGTTGTAAAATATTTTGAATAACGCTTTTAGAAAAAGAGGTTTTCTCTTCTAAAAGTGTTATTAGGTTATCCAAGCAATACCTCTTCTACATCACTTCTTGTGTTTTTTAGAGGTTTGTTACTAAGAGCTCTTGTTGTATAAACAAAAGAGATTTTTGGTTTATCTGTTATGTTTTTCCCTGCATGGTGCAAAGTTTTACAATGAAACAGAACTATATCACCTCTTTTTAGGTTTGTATGAACTCTATTTTTGATTATCTCTATATTTTTAGGATGTTCATCTAAGAAGTTTGATTTTTCATCAAATTGATCTTTTTCAAGATTTAGTTTATGACTTCCTGGAACAAATTCTAAAAGACCATTTTCTATAAACTCATCATCAAGACTAAGCCAAATAGAAATCAAATCATTGTTTTCAAAATGCCAATATCTTCTATCTTGGTGCCAAGATGTTCTTGATGAATCCTTTGGCATCTTTGTCATAATAGAATTATGGTGTGCTAAGGTTAAAACTACCTCTTCGCCAAATAATTGTTGAAGCATTGGAAGAGTCTCTTCATATGTCATCCACTCTTTAAAAACCTCTTCTCTTTGATAGACTTGTCTTAGGCGTCTTACTGTATTTGTCTCATCATCAGCTTCTAAATACTCAGATTCTGTCTCTATTGGTTTTATTTTGTTTTCTAAATGATAAGTTGCTTTTTCTAAGATTTTTTCACATAAATCATGTGGTGCAAAATCTTTGATAAGCAAAAAACCATCTTTGTCGAATTGTTCTATTTGTTCTTGTGTTAATTTCATTTAATACTCACTATTATTTAGGATGAACTTCTTTTAAAGCAGCACCAATTGCAGTAATTGTTCTAACTGTTTTTACTCCTGCTCTCTCTAGGGCTAAGTATTTCTCTTCAGCAGTTCCTTTACTACCATCAATAATTGCACCTGCATGTCCCATTCTTTTACCTTTAGGAGCTGTTACTCCTGCAATATAAGAGACAACTGGTTTAGTGATATGTGATTTTATATACTCAGCTGCTGCTTCTTCTTTTGCTCCACCAATTTCTCCAATCATTACGATTGCTTTAGTATCAGGATCTTCTTCAAACATTTTTAATATATCTATAAAATCACTTCCTGGAACTGGATCTCCACCAATACCTACACAAGTACTTTGACCAAATCCTGCTAGGGTTGATTGATTTACAGCTTCATAAGTAAGTGTTCCCGAACGAGATACAATACCAACACTTCCAGCCATATGAATGCTCTCAGGCATAATTCCCATTTTACATTGATCAGGAGTTATTATTCCCGGACAATTTGGACCTATTAGTCTTGAACCATTTAAATCAACAACAGCTTTTATATCTAGCATATCAATTGTAGGTATTCCCTCTGTTATACAAACAATTGTTTCTATTCCATTTTCACTAGCTTCTATAATTGCATCTTTACAAAAAGGTGCAGGAACATAGATAATTGAAGCATTTGCTCCTGTCAATCTTTTAGCACATTCAACTGTGTTATAAATAGGAAGGTCAAGATGTCTTTGACCACGTTTTCCTGGAACTACCCCTGAAACTACATTTGTACCATAAGCAATAGCCCTTTGAGTATGGAAACTAGCTTGTGAACCTGTTAAACCTTGAACTAATACTTTTGTATTTTTATCAATTAAAATAGCCATTATTTAGCTCCTTTATTTGATAGTTCAATGATTTTTAATGCAGCTTTATCTAAATCAGCCTCTTCATAAACTGTTACATTTGAATTTTTTATCAATTCAAGTCCTTCTTTTGCATTTGTACCCTCAAGTCTTACTACAATAGGGATATTTATATTCATCTTTTGGGCAGCTCCAATAATACCAGCAGCGATAATATCACATCTTACAATTCCACCAAAGATATTTACCAAAATACCATTTACTTTTGTATCAGAAAGAATAATTTCAAAGGCTTCTATAACTCTTTTCTCATTTACACTTCCTCCCACATCAAGAAAGTTTGCAGGTTCCCCTCCATGGGTTTTGATTAAGTCCATAGTTGCCATTGCTAAACCAGCACCATTTACCATACAAGCAATATTTCCATCTAAACTTACATAATTTAAATCTAGTTTTTCAGCTTTTAGTTCTCTTTCATCTTCTTGTGAATCATCTCTTATCTCGTTCATTTTTGGTTGTCTATAAAGGGCTGAATTATCAACTACAACTTTCCCATCTAAACAAATAAGTTTATTGTCTTTTGTCACAACTAAAGGATTTATTTCTACTAGTGATAAATCTTTTTGTACAAACATTTTATAAATATTTTTCATCAAATCTATCATTTGAACACTTAAATCTTTGCCAAAACCTAAGTCTTCACAGATTTGTCTACATTGAGCTGGCATGATTCCAACAATAGGATTTATAGGGTTTCTTAGAATTTTTTCAGGAAACCTTTCTGCCACTTCTTCAATATCCATACCACCTTCACTAGAAGTAATTATCATAATTCTTTGACTCGTTCTATCAACAATAAAGGCTAAATATATTTCATCTTTTATATCACAAGGTTCTTCTATATAAATAGAGTTTACAGCTTGTCCTTGGGCATTTGTTTGGTGAGTAACTAAATTACTTCCTAGTAATCTTCTTACTTCTTCGTCGGCTTCTTTTTTAGAATTAACCAAAACAACTCCACCAGCTTTTCCTCTTCCACCTGCATGAACTTGTGCTTTAATTACCCATTTGTTTTTTCCAACGCTTCTTAATATATCATTTAGTTGAGAGGGGTGAGTTAAAAGTTTCCCTTTTGTAGTAGGGATGTCGTATTTTCTATATAAGTTTTTTGCTTGATACTCATGTAAATTCATTATTTCTCCGAATTTTAATCATAGTAATGTTTATTAGTTTTAATTGCACATTTATACCTGAATTGATATAGAAATTTGCTTAATTAATGTATAAAAATAAGTAAGTAAAAATAAATATATTTTGATAATTATTATCAATATAAGAAAACATTAAGTTCGTTTAATTTATAATTCTTGATATTGATTATCAATACAAAGGATAAAATATGAGTTTTAATGAATGTACTAATTTAATTAATTCAATACATGATAATAAAAATACAAACGAGAACTTTTTTAATTATGTTTATAGAAAAATAGCAAGAAATACAAAAAATAGATTTGTAGAAAAATGTGAAGATTGTATTGATATAGTTTTGTCAAATCATCCATCTATAAAAGTAATTCCTATATGCACAGATATGGATAAAAAAAGTTTATCAATAAAAAATGAGGTAAAAATTGCTTGTGATGTAGTACTTAATAGTGAATATAAATATGTATATTTTGTATATCCAAAAAATAAAAATTTTAATAAGCATATTCAAGTAAAGATTCCATTACTTGAAGAATCTGGTGATGAATATATGGTGAAATTGATACCTTATTCATTAAATGACATTATGAAAAAAAGGGATTGTAATGAAAACAGCAATATTTTATGCAAGTAGTACAGGAAATACTTCAAATGTGGCGGAATTAATAGGGAAAGAGTTATCAGTAGATGAAGTACATGATATTGCAGATGTGAATCTAGAAAAGATAAATGAGTTTGAAAATGTAATATTAGGAATATCAACTTGGGGTGATGGTGATTTACAAGATGACTGGGATGACAATTTTAAAAAGTTGCAAAATATAGACTTCTCTTCTAAGACTGTTGCTTTGTTTGGTTTAGGTGATCAAGATGGTTATCCAGATACTTATTTGGATGCTATGGGAATTCTTTATGAAGAGGTAAAAAGTTTAGGTGCAAATATTATTGGTGAATGGGATATAGATGATACTTATAGTTTTGATGAATCAAAAGCAGTAGTTGATAATAAATTTGTAGGTTTAGCTTTAGATGAAGACTCTCAAGATGATCTTACAAATCAAAGAGTTGAATCGTGGACATCAATAATAAAGAATAATTTTAATTAGGAGAATAAGATGGAAAAAATAGAAGTGGATATTGAAAAGCTATTAGAAAAAATCCAAGTATTAAAAGAAGAAGCAGGGTTAATACCTAATAAGATAAAAGAAAGTGGAAAACTTAGAAAAGCTAAAGGATAAAACTTTAGCTTTCTTTTAAGGGAATAGGTTTTTTACTTTTATTTTTTGGTTGATATAACACATGATGCCATAATGCAAATCCACAAAAAGCAACGCCAGCTACTACATGGACTTTTTTAGCAGTTTTATTTTTCATAAACATTGAAGTTACAACAGTAGCTCCCAGTGTTGCTGTCATTCCAATTTTTGCAGCTTCTTTTTGAATCTCTAAATCAATTGGCATTTCTTTCATTTCTTTTTTTCCTTTTATCTAGAACTTTTGCAGTTTTATTTATAGTTTTCACTGTTAAAATTGCTGTTAAAGTTGTGGCAAGCGGTAATAAAAATGGCATGTTAATCCTTTTGATAATAATTATCAATATTTTATCTAAAGAAACTTAAATAAAACTAATAACTATTATCAATTACTACTGCTTGACACCCCTTATTGAATTAAGCAATAATCCAATGGTTGTCCCATTATGTAAAACAGCTGTTACAATTGGAGAAAATAAGCCAAATGTAGCACCTGCAAGTATACAAGAGTTGATTCCAACTGTTGCATTAAAATTGTTATTAATTAAATTCATTGTTTTATTAGCATACTCTTTTGCTTCGACAACGCAGGCAATATCATCCTTTAAAAGACTAATATCAGCAGTTGCTTTTGCAATATCGGCACCTCTACTCATAGATATTCCAACATGGGCAGATATTAGTGCAGGTGCATCATTTATTCCATCACCAATAAATGCAACTTTTTTCCCTTCACTCATAAGCTCTTTTACTATTTTTGCTTTGTCTTGTGGGAGTAATTCTGCTCGTATTTCATCAATACCAATTTCATCGGCAATAAGTTTTGCTTTTTCTTTCGTATCCCCTGTTAGCATTATGATATTTTTGACACCTAGTTTTTTTAATTTACTAATAGATTCTTTTGTATTTTCTCTTAATTCATCAGAGAGTCCAATAGTTCCTAAAAGCTTTCCATCATAACCAATATAAAGCAGAGTTTTACCATTTTTTAGTGAATTATTGATTTTATCTTTATGTTTAGAGAAGTCTATTTTTTCATCATCTTCAACAAAATGTCTACTTCCAATTACTACAGATTTTCCTTTTACTTCTGTTTTAACTCCATGTGCAACTATGAACTCTACTTCTTCATGGTGCATATGTACAAAACCTCTCTCTTTTGCTGCTTTTACAACAGCTTCAGCAACTGGATGAAAATAGTGCTCTTCCGTTGAAGCAGTTAAATTTAATACTTCCTCTTCTGTCCAATCATCACTATAAGATTCTACTGAGATTACTTCAAGTTCCCCACAAGTTAAAGTACCAGTTTTATCAAATACAAAGGTATCTGCATTACTAAGGGCTTCAATAGATTTTGCACCTTTTATCATAATTCCATTATGTCCAGCTTTTGAAATAGTTGATTTAAAAGCAACAGGAGTTGCTAGTTTTAAAGCACAAGAGTAATCTGCTTGTAAAATAGAAGCAACCCTTTCAAAATCCCTTGCAAATATATATGAAACACCAGCAAGTCCAAGTGTTACAGGAACTAATTTATTTGCTAATTTATTTGCTTTTAGTTGAACTGATGATTTTTCATTTAATGAATTTTCGATGTAATGTTTGATTCTTTGAGTTGCTGTATCTGAACCTACATGTTCAGCCCAGATTCTAAATCTTCCTTCTTCTACAATAGTTCCAGAGATAACTCTATCACCTCTATATCTTACAACTGGTTCAGCTTCTCCTGTCATAGATACTTGATTTACACTACCTGTTCCTTCAAGAATATGTCCATCAACTGGTATTGTATTTCCAATACCAACAACTACTATATCTCCAACTTGTACTTCATTACTTTTGATTAAAACTTCAGTTATCTTTCCATCAACTACTTTTTCAACCCAAGCTTCTTCTACATTTGGTTTGGCTAACTCTTTTAATAAATCATCACTTTTATGAACAGTAGTCTCTTCTATATATTCACCAAGTTCAAGCATCATATTTGTAGAGTTTGCAGCAAGATAATCTTTTCTATAAATTGAGATGGCAACAGCTGCACTTTCTAAAACCTTTGAAGTAAGACCTTCTTCTAAAAGTTCTTTTGAACCATCAATCAAAAGGGGAATAGATGCACTTGTAGTAATGCTAGCTTTTAATAAATTATTGCTTACAAATCTTTCAGAAATCAGTGCACTTGAAGCTCTTACCATACCTTTTATTGATGGTTCTTCATTACTTACACAAGATACACAAACAGCTTCATTTTGACAATTGTTTAGTAGTTCATCAAGTGTTAATTTACTTAAAACAGACTCAATTTCACTTGTAATGTCTTTATTTATCTCAAATATAATTGAATAGGCTTTTTTATTTATTCGTACACTTTCAACATGCTTGATTTTTTCAAAGTACTTTTTTAAGATAAGTTCATCTATAAATTTTTCTTTTAGTAAAAAATATTTATATCTAAGCCTTGAAGAGGTTTGATGTACTTTAATAAAGTTATTATTCATAGGTTTATTCATTATTCGCTTGCATTTGAGCTTTCATATCTTCATATTTCTCTTTTAACTCTTCAATGCCTGCTTGAAAAAGTTCACTTCCTTTTCCAAAAACTTGCATAGCTTTTTCTTGAGCATTTTTATTTGTAAGCAAATATGTAACTGCTGCACCTATTAATGCACCTTTTACAAAATCTCCTGTATTAAATCCGCTTTGTGCTTGTTCAATATTTTGTTGTTGTGGATTATTTACAAGATTCGCATTTTGATTTATATATGGGTTTTGATTTATATTAGCAGTAGCTTTTATATCACTTGGTCTACTATTTTCTATGTTTATATCGTATTTATTATTCATTAATTTCCTCTTCTAAAAGACAGTTTTCATTTGTTAGATATTTATTATCAAGCTGTTCTTCAATAACTTCTAGGGCATAAATTCCCATTGCTCCAACAGAAAGTGCAGTAACAGCTTTTAATAAGCCACCTTTTTCACCTAAATAATTAGCAGTAGCAATAGCAGCACCAGTTGCTATTGCACCTTGTGAAGTTTTTTTAATAGTATCTTTAATTGCATCTTTTTTTTCTACTTCATTTGCTTTTACTTTTTTATAATTGATAGCTCCACTAATAACAGCAGATGCAATAGCTCCACTAATTACATGTCCTAGAACATTTCTTGGAGTTCCTGTATTTATAACGATCTCTTTCATTTTTCTTCCTTCTGTATTTTTTCTTTAGTCTCTTTTTTTGAGCATAAATTATCTTTTAATTCACTAACATTTTTTTTGGTTTTACTAATTGTTTCATTTGCAAATTCTTTTGATTTACCAACTATTTCATCTGTTTTTGTTTTCACTTTATCTGATTTGTTATATGCAAGTACAGCACCTGCTCCTACGGCTACACCGACTAAGAATGGTAATGGCATTTTCTACTCCTCATTTTGATTTTTAGAAATATAATTATTCATAAGTGCAATGATTGCACCACCAAAAACAGCACCACTTGTCATAGATAAATTAAGCTTCGAAAATATTTTTGTAATGGAACTTTCATCAATATTTCCTGCCATAATTTCATCTAATAAAGCTTGATATTCTCCAAGCTTTTCCATCATATTTTCTTGATTTGCATTTGTATTGCTTGTATAATGCATAAGTACAGAGTTTCTAAAAGCAGGTAGATGGTTATTAAAAGATGCAGCTTGTAATTGATAAAGCACATTTTTTATATCATCTTGAGTTACATGACTTAATAAATTATTGTACATTGCAATATTATTAATTTCAGCTGCAACCCCCATCTCACAACACTCAATAATTGTATTTGGAATTTCAATTTTTTCATACCAATCATTAATAGGTACTTCAATTGCATATTTTTCCATTAGTTTAATCAAAACACCATAATGAATTGCTTCTGCTTCTTTGATATTTACAAATGGTCGTATTAAACCAAACTTTTCAATTATTTTTGTATAGGTTTCATAAGCTTTATATTCATCATATACAGCAATTCTAAGTATTTGAGTTGTAATAGGTATTTGACTATTTATATCAACTCTAGCACTTATTAAAAGTTGCTCATCTATGTTTGTTTCCAATTAAATAACCTCCTTTGCTAAATTGTTTATTAAAACAGTTATTTCGTCTATGTTTTTTTGATGTATTAAATCTTCCCAAGTTTTAGGTTTGAATATTTTTGGGTCATATTTAATTGTAACTGAGGCAATAATTTTGTTTATTTTAATATGTTCTATTCCAGATATTTTTTCTGGTAGTTTTTCTATATCTTCAATGGAAATATTTCCAGCAGAATCTTTTATTTTAGGGTTAACTCTTACTCTCAATCTTCCTGGAGTATGTGCAATTATTGTAAAAAATTTTGCTATATTTATAATTTCTTCTGTAGTAATCAAATTTAGTCCTTTTTTAGATTATTGTGTATATAGTCTTAATAATATCTTATTATAAACTTATAATCATTATCAAAAAAGATTTTGTTTTATTTTTGACATTTAGGGCATAACCCATATATAGTTATTACATTATCTTTAAGAATATAATTATTGCTTTTTGCTATTGTTAATTGTTTATTTTCTATAACTTGATCTTTAAATTCAATAATCGTACGGCAAGAATTACAAATAAGATGGTTATGGTTAGAAAAGTTTAATTCATAAAACTTTGCATTTTCAAGGACTTTTAAACATTTTACTATTTTAAGTTCTTCAAATAATTTTAAAATCTTATACACTGTTACAATAGATATATTTATTTTATATTGAGATTTTAATTCTTTAGTTAGTTTTTCTGCGCTTAAGTGACCTTCTGAGTAGTATAAAGCCTTTAGAAGATAATCCTTTTGTATAGTATTTTTTAATTTTAGGTTTTTAAAGTGTTGTCTGTATTTTTTTAATAAGTTATTAAATTGAAGTTCGTTTTTTTCAAGCATTAATTAAATCTTTTATTATGACAAAGGAAATGGCAAAAAATAGTGCTGAATAATAAACTTTCCATAGATTACTGTGAATTTTTAAATTCTTTTTATATAAAGATAATTTTTCAATTTTTTTCATTTTATTAACCTTGATTATTGTTATCAATATGATACTTATTGTGACCTTAAAATAATATTAATGATACTTATTATCATTATAATTTAGATTTAAGTTTATTGTTCATATAATCAGGAAACTAAAAAGGATATATTATGCTAAATTTAACTTTGATTTCTTCAGTAGCCAAAAGTGCATTAGTTGGAGCAGTTGCTACTAAATTGGTTGATACCCTTGTTTCTACAAAAATTAATAATAAAATTGAACAAAATAAATGGCTTAGAAATAAAAAATTAGAGCTATTTTCAAAATTGACAGAGGATATTTTATCAATAGAGGAGGGGGATATTGATGAAAGGCTAAGAGAGATAAAAAAAACTTCTGCCAAAATAATTTTATTATTAAATGATAGAAAATTAACCAATAAAATAGAAACATACACAAACACTCTTATAAAGCTAAAAAGTACAAAAAGGATGGAAAGTAGTATGGATTTTGTAAATAAAGATATGATTGGTTATTTACAAAGAAATATTCGAATATAAAAAGAAGTTTAGAGATTTGTAAAAGTAAGTATTACTCTTGCCACTAAATGAATCTCTTCTTCTTTATAAATTAAATGAGAAAAATTAGGGTTTATAGATATAAAGGTTTTATTTTTTGAATCATATTTTTTAACCCACATTTTATTTTCATAATAAATTAAATAGATACTTCCATTTTCTAGTTTTTTATTTGATATATCTGCAACTATTACTGCTTTGTGATTTATAACAGGTTCCATTGATTTACCATCAACTAAAATAGCTAAGAGTGACTTCTCATTGTATGGAGTTTTAATAAGGTTTTTGGAAAACTTTATTTCTTTGGTTTTATTGTTATCAAATACATCTGTATATTCTAAATTTATCATTTCAACTTCTTGTTTTTGTAAATTATATATTTTTTTGATTTGATTATTGATTAGGTGAATAGTGGCAGAGAGCAAGGGATTCGAACCCTCGGAGGCGTGAACCTCGCCGGTTTTCAAAACCGGTCCATTCGACCAACTCTGGCAACTCTCTATATTTGTTATTAGTGTGTAATTTATAAAATGGAGCTGGTGAAGGGAGTTGAACCCCCGACCTGCTGATTACAAATCAGCTGCTCTAGCCAACTGAGCTACACCAGCGTGTGTTAGAAATGGTGTCAAGAGGGAGACTTGAACTCCCGACCTCCGGCTTATGAGACCAGCGCTCTAGCCAGCTGAGCTACCTTGACACTATGGCTAAATTTTGGTTGCGGAAGCAGGATTTGAACCTACGACCTTCGGGTTATGAGCCCGACGAGCTACCGGACTGCTCTATTCCGCGGTATAAAAAAACTGTAATGGTGACCCGTAATGGATTCGAACCATTGGCCCCCTCATTAAAAGTGAGATGCTCTACCAACTGAGCTAACGGGTCATTACATGAAAAAGTGGAGCGGGAGACGAGACTCGAACTCGCGACAATCTGCTTGGAAGGCAGAAGCTCTAGCCAACTGAGCTACTCCCGCTCTTTTATGGTGCGAATGATGAGAATCGAACTCATACTCCGAAACCGGAATGGGATTTTAAGTCCCACGCGTCTACCTATTCCGCCACACTCGCACATAAAAAAACAATTTGGATGGGGTAGCAGGATTCGAACCTGCGAATATCGGCACCAAAAGCCGAGGCCTTACCACTTGGCGATACCCCAATCAAAATGGACTGAAATAATATTAAAAAAATACAATATTGTCAATAGTATTTCGCTTAAATTTATCTAAATTCTAAAATTTAAGATTAAATTTATTAAATCTCATCTTTTATCTTTTTTAAATCCTCTATTTTATCAATATATTCTCCTTTTCTTGATTCAACAAAGTTTATTCTATCTTCATTTATTTCTAAATATTGTTCTTTTGAGTATTTTATAATTTTAAATAAATAATTTCTTTTTGAAGTTAAAAAATCTTCAATTTTTTCAAAACCAAAATTTGCTTTTAGTTTTGTAAGTATTTCATCTTCTCTTGGATGGTATACTGTAAATTTTGTAGGTTCTTTTTCATATAGAAGTATTGATTCAGCTATTTGCTGTTCAAAATGGGCAATAGTAGCTTGTGTCGTTTGAATATAACTATATGATAAGGCTCCATTGAAGTATGCAAACTTTTTTCTAAGTGCTGAAATATTTTCTAGTATTGCTCTATGGTATGAACTTAATACATTTTCATAAACTTTTGCAGCAAAGTGTCTTGTTGTTGAAAACTCTATATCTGAGGCAACATCTCTATTTTTTTTAATCAACTCAAATGGTTCTTGCCATCTGTGAACGTTATTTTTAAGTGTTTTGTAAACATCTCTAAATGATTCATCTGCACTTAGTTCTATTTGTTTTAAGTCTTTAATTGATTTTTTAAACATTTTATCAATTGTTTGATCATCATAAAATAGATTTTTGTATACATTATCACTATCTATCCAATAAGTGTTATATTCAATTTTTGCATAGTTTTCTTTATTTAAAAAACCGGTTTTATTTTCATATCTATTGGCTTTTGCTGTTTTAATATTTTTAAATGTTTCATGGGCCATTTTTTCCATAATAACTTCTAATGAGTTATAAATGGAAAATAATTCTTTAGAATACTTTTTGTGAATATCATCCAATGCGTTTAAAATATCGTTCTCTGATGATTTTAATATTTCCACCAAATTATCATAAACTCCAAGAATATTTTGATATTCATTCATCAAAATGTCACAAATACCTTTAAGGTCTCTTTTTATAGCAAACTCTTTTGATTCTAATGCTTGAGGTCTTATTGTATTTTCTATGAAATCAATTACTTGTTGTATATTTGATTCCTCTTGAAGTCTTATATTATCCTTTGAATCTTGAAGATTTATTTTAGATATTTTATTTTTGTATTCTGTGAATTTATTTTCAAAAAAGTTTAAAGATTCAACTTCATTATTTTTTAAATCATTTTTAAATTCACTAATGAATTTTTCATATTCATCATTTATCAAAACATCTTTATCATGGGCTCTTGCTTGAAGTGCCATTTTCGCTGAGATTGGAGTAACTTGAGCAAAATATTTAGAGAATTTTTCTCGTACATATTTTGTTGTAGTCTCGATTTGTTCTTCTGTAAATTTATCTTTTTGATTAAGTACACAAAGGGATTTATTTTTAAATTGTTCCATATACTCTTCTAGTACTTCTGCTTCAGATTTTTTCCCTGCATTATCAATAAGTGTCAACCAAATAATACCACCAACATCCCTTAAAACTTTTCTTGTAGTGTCTGTATCACTTTGGCTTTGAGAATTAAGTCCTGGTGTATCCACAAAAGAGATATCTTTTAATATGTCCATAGGTGCATAAAGTGTTAGGTATTTTATCTCACTCATCTCATTTTTTCTTTGATCTGTAAAATCAGCTATTGCTTCAATAGGAGCATATTCTTGTGCACCTGAGTAATAAGTTATTTTTAATTTATACTCTTCTCCATAATTTAAAAAGTTAACTTTTGAGGTAACAGGTGTAATTCCTGTTGGTAAAATATTTTTTGAAAGTAGGGCATTTAGGAATGTAGATTTACCTGAAGAAAACTGTCCAGTAATTGCAACTTCCATTGGGTATCTAGCTCTTCTTAATTGTTTGTCTAATATAGATTTTAATTGAAAAGATGGATGAAATTTCTCGTCCATAAGTTTTAAGCTTACTCTTTTAATATCACCTACTAATCCAGTTTCAAAGACTTCTTCTTTTTTAAAAAACTTATCGCTATATTCTTTTACAAAACTATTTAAGATACTCATGCTTTAAGCTCCCTACTAAATGTTTCAAGTTTTTTAACTTTTTTATGAATTTCTATAGTTAATTCATCTTTTTTTGAGTCATTTTCTTCAAATGAAGAGATTCTATCTTGTAAAGCTTTTTCATCTTTTATTAGTTTTTTCTCAAAGATTTTAAGTGGTTCAGAAATTTGTGTAAAGAAGTTATCAATTAAAACCTGAGAAATACTTTGAGCTTTTTCTTTTATATTTTTTTCTATTGGTTCAAACTCTTCTTTTATAAAACCTTGTAAATTTATATCTAATTCAGTTAATTTTGATTCTTTACTTTTTGAGACTTCATTTGTTATTTTATTTATTAATACTTCATTTGATGATGTTAAGAAACCTGATTTAAAATCATTTTCAAAAAAGCCCCTAGCATCAAAATTTTCATTTTTGTGCCCAATTGTAAATCCCATTTCTTGGTATTTTTGTTCAAATACTTCACCTATACTTTGAGACTTTTTGATAAATTTATATCTATAATCTCTAATAACATCTATAATTCCATCTTTTATAGCTGTTTCAACGATACTTTTGATTCTTTTTGATTCTGGTCTTTTTTTAGTCTTTTCAAAGGAGTATTTAACATCTGAAAAAACTCTTTTTCTAATAATTTCTTGTAAATCTAAAAGCTCATTTTCTAGGAAAGTTTCTAAGGTAAGTATATAACTTTTTGCATCATTTTTGTATACTACAATATCTTCATTCATTGCTTCAAAAATTGATTCATTTGTAGATTTTTTCTTTGCAAAGTTTTTTAAATCTTCTTCTAGTTCTTCCTTTGATTTACTTAATAAAATTAATTCATAATTAAAGGATTTTATCTCTTTTTCTATTGTTTTTCTAAGTTGAGTTTTTATACTTTTTATTATTAATTCAGTTTTTGATGAACTTTTACCAAATAGTGTCTCTTCAAGATAGTTTTCAATTTCTAAAATACCTGTATCTTCTATTTTAAAACCAGCTTCTATTGCTTTATTTTCTCTTCCTGTTCTATGATATAATGCCATCATCCCAGATATTGGTATAAATTTTATGCTTCTAAGTATATAATCTAACTGGCTATCTTTATTTTGAAGTTTTAATTGTGCTTCTATAGAACTTTTAGTGTAGTCTATAACTTCTTGTAATTGTTCTTTTGCAACGGTATCTGCTCTTGTTATTACGATTAAAAGTTTTGTTATATTTTGGTAAAGTAGGGCATCTATTATAAACTCCACGTCTTTTAACGTTGCACTTTGAGATACATTCATTAAGTGAATCATTAAATCACATTGATTTAAGTACTCTTTTGTTATTTCTTCCCTTTGAATTACTGGGTCATCTAATCCTGGAGTATCAACAATTTCGATTCCATCTTGTAAAAATTTTAAATCTGATTTTAATTCAACGTATTTTACTAAATTACATTTTTTACCACTAGCTTCAGCTGATGTATAAGCAGCAAGATTATTTATATCGACTTTTTCACTGTATGAATCATCTTGAATATAATTATTTAGTTCATCACCAAATATTTTTTTAGTTTCATGTACAAACTCTTTTATTGATTCTAACTGTTTTCCTGATTGTTCAATTCTATTCCACTCTTCTTTATTCCAATAAAAAACATTTGCTTCAGGAGTACCATGCTTTACAATAGTTAAATTTGCTGTTTCAGGAACCACTGCACTACCTAGAATCTCTTTTCCCATTAGGGCATTTAACATTGTAGATTTACCAGCATTCATAACACCTGTAATTCCTATTGAGAACTTTTGGTTTTCTAGATATTTTTTTGTATTTTCTAACTCTTCTTTGTACTCTTCAGATTGAAAAATTTCATGTAGTTCTTTTATTAAATTTTCAAAATCGACTTTTGTCTCTTTGAATGATTTAGATTCATCAATATGAATATGTTCATCTTTTGAATCTTGAGCTTGAAGTCCCAGTTCTTTTGGGTCAAAAAGTGAGATTAGTTTATTGAAGTTTGATGATTCTAAAATATTTTCTTTTTTTAAGTATTCTAAACTTTCGTGTAGTTTCTCTATTTGACAACTTTTTGTATCATTTCCGATTGATTCAATTATGCAGTATTGTAGTTGATTTAAATCATCTAAGCTTTTTACTTTTTTATTTGTAACATGTGTAATTAATTTTTTAAAACTATCTAATGTTATATATTTTTCATAATCTTTTCTTGTAGGTGCTAATACTAAGGCTGCTATTTCAAAAAATTCATCTCTATTTTTATAATGTTCTGTTCCATATGTAATTTTTTGTTCACAATTTTTACCATGGTAAAGTAAAAAATAATCGTTAACTAATGACATTCAATCTCCATTAAAGGCTTTTTCTGTACTTATAAAAAATAATTTAAAAAATAAAATTAGTTTCAATATCCCTAAAATACAAAAAGTTAATTACCCAAAAGGTAATTAACTTTTTATACTTTTTGTTTATACAAGAGAAAAAATCTCTTGTATATTTATCTTAGTGATACTAGTTTTCTTCTTAAGTAAGCAATCTTATTTTGAAGAGGTAAATGTTTTGGACAATGATCTTCACATGCCATTAATGACATACAACCAAAGATACCATTATCATCACCAACTAATTCATAAAAATCATCAGCAGTTCTATTATCATGTGGGTCAACTTCAAATCTTGCGATTCTGTTTAAGCCAACAGGTCCTACGAAATCAGGTCTCATTAGCATTGTTCCACAAGAAGCAACACAAATTCCACACTCAATACATCTATCTAATTCAAATGTTTGATCTGCAATATCTGGATCAATTTTTTCTTCGATTTTTGTGATGTCTGGTTTATGGTTTGTATGAATCCAAGATTCAACTCTATTAGACATTGCATCCATCCATTTACCAGTATTTACTGATAAATCTTTGATTAATTCAAATGCAGGCATTGGAAGTAAAGTAATAACTCCATCTGGATAATTAGCAATTAGTGTTCTACAAGCAAGGGCAGGTTTTCCATTAACTACCATACCACAAGAACCACAAATACCAGCTCTACATACAAAGTCAAAAGCTAAATCTGCATCGTGTTCTTCTCTAATCTTACTAAGAGCAATAAAAAGAGTCATACCTGGTGTTTCTTCTAATTTATACTCTACATAATGAGGTTTAGAAATTTTACTTCTTGGATTAAATTTAAGTACTTTTATAGTAACTTCTCTACCTTTGTGGTCACTCATTATTTATCTCCTACTCTTTCATTTTTTTCTTTATAATTCATTGGTAATTCAAATGGCATAAGTGCATCTTGTATCTCATATCTATCTTTACCTTCTGCTTGCATTCTTTCAGTTATTTCATCAACTTCAGCTTGTCTTTTTGCAGATAATTCATGCTCTATAATCATACCCTTCGCACCATAACCTCTAAATGCTGGAGGCATTTCCATTTTCATAATATCTAGTGGTTCATAAGTAATTTCTGGCTCTAAAGCATCTTTGTTTGGCCAAGAAGTGATTGTTCTGTTTAACCAGTTTGCATCATCTCTTTTTAAATAATCTTCTCTATAGTGTGCACCTCTTGATTCAGTTCTATCTCTAGCACCTTTAGCAACACACAATGCAATTTTTAACATTTTTGGAACTCTATATGCTTCTTCAAGCTCTGGGTTTCCAACTCTTTCTTTTGATTTAACATTAATCTCTTTAGTTTTAGCTAATAATTCTTTTAATTCAATAACAGCTTCTTCTAAATGTGGACCATCTCTAAAGATACCAACTTTGTCATCCATTAGTTGTTTCATTCTGTTTTTAATTTTAAATATATCTTCTTTACCATTATATGCTAAAATTTCATCTAAATATGCATCTTCTTCATCAAGGAATTTTTGAACTGTTTTAGTACCAATTGTTACATCATTTTCTAAACAGAAATCAGCAAAATAATTACCAATAATCATACCAGCAACAACTGTTTCAGAAACAGAATTTCCTCCAAGTCTATTAAATCCATGCATATCCCAACAAGCAGCTTCTCCACAAGCAAATAGTCCTTTTAATGTTTGTGATTCACCAGTTGGTTTTGTTCTAATACCACCCATTGAATAATGTTGCATAGGTAAAACTGGGGCCCAACCTTTTGGACCTTCATCTGCTGGATCGATACCATTAAAGATTTGACAAATTTCTTGTACATCTCTTAAGTTTTTCTCAATATGTTCTCTACCTAAAATAGAGATATCTAACCAAATATGATCACCATATGGAGAAGGTACACCTTTACCATTTCTAATATGTTCAATCATTCTTCTTGAAACAACATCTCTTGATGCTAGTTCTTTTTTCTCAGGTTCGTAATCTGGCATAAATCTATGTCCATCAACGTCTCTTAAAATTCCACCATCACCTCTACACCCTTCAGTTAATAAAATACCTGATGGTACAATTGGAGTTGGGTGAAATTGTACAGCTTCCATATTTCCTAGAGTTGCAATTCCAGTTTCAAGTGCAATAGCTGCACCAATTCCTTCACAAATAACTGCATTAGTTGTTTGTTTAAATACTCTTCCATATCCACCTGTTGCTATACATGTTCCTTTAGCAACATAAGCTTCTAATTCACCAGTAATTAAGTCCCTTACAATAGCACCATAACATCTTCCATCTTCATGGATAATTGATACAGCTTCTTTTCTATCTCTAATATCAACTTCATGTTTTAAAGCTTCATTTGCAACACCAAATAACATTGTATGTCCTGTTGCATCAGCTGTATAACATGTTCTCCATTTTTTAGTACCACCAAAGTCTCTTGATGTAATTAATCCATGTCTATCAGCATCTTCAGTAATTGTTGTTTTTTTAGCATTGATAACTGCTTCCCTTGCACCTTCTCTAACTCTTGTCCAAGGCACACCCCAACCAGCTAATTCTCTAATAGCTTTTGGTGCAGTATTTACAAACATTCTTGCAACTTCTTGGTCACATCCCCAATCTGAACCTTTTACCGTATCTGCAAAGTGTAAATCTTCATTATCCCCATCTGACATTTTAGAGTTACCCAAACTTGCTTGCATACCACCTTGTGCTGCAGCACTGTGAGATCTTTTAACTGGAACAAGTGATAAAACTACTGTATTTAAGCCTTTTTTTTGTGCAGCAACTGCAGCTCTTAGACCTGCTAAACCACCACCAATAACTAATGCATCACAATAATTAATTTTCATTATGCCACTCTCCCATTGTTAATTTTATATTCCATTATTTGTGCTGTTGGAGTATATCTTTCTCCAACTTTTCCTGCAGCTGCGTGATCCATACCAATTTTCATATAAGCTGCTAATGTAGCAAATCCTAAAACTAAAAAGAATACTGTAAGGATTTTTTTATAAGCTTTCAATTTTTTTCTTGAAGCTTTTGGATCTTTACCGTCAAACCATCCCCATTTAACAGCAAGTCTATATAATCCAATAGTCCCATGGAATTCAACCGCTAATAATAAAAGAATATATAAAGGCCACATCCAATTAGACCAAACTCTATCTGCACTTGCATATGGTCCAATTTTATCAGCATTAGTCATGATAATGTATAAGTGAACTGAACCTAAGAAGAACATGGCAAAACCAGTGAATGCTTGAATGAACCACAATTTAGTATCTTCATGTCCCATATTGTCTGCATGTGCTTTCATAACTTGATATTGTTTAAAGTTACCTGGTAATTTTCTCATACCCATTGCTGCATGTGAAATAAATACTACAAATACAATAAACGCAATTGCAGAAACAATTATAGGTTGCCCTTCATTAAAAATAAAACTAGCTTCAAAGAATTTTGTAATTGTATACATAAAGTCTTTACTAACTAAAATTGATGAGACAAATACCATATGTCCCCACATAAATAGACCAAGGAATAGTCCTGTCGCACTTTGTAAATAATCCAATTTTGCTGGAGTTCTACTTTTTTTCCCTTCAACTGTTTTGCCTAAATAACCTTCTATTAGGTCACTCATTATCAATCCTTTGTGTTTAATTTATGATGGAATATAAAGTTTAAAATATTCCTTTTAAAACATAGCGTCATTATAGCGAAGATAATCTTGAATAGAATTTTAAAAATCCAATTAATTCTTTAAGTAATAATCTTTAATAATTTTTTGCTATAAAAAAAGGTCGATTTAATCGACCTTTAAAAAATTAATGCTAGAAAAATAATTTTTTACATTAATATACTAATTTATTGACAGTGTTTACTTTAGAAACAAAGATTCAATTGCTAATTTTGAAACTTCAATTATTGCATCAATATTTGGAGCAGGGATGAAGAATACTATGGCTGAACCTATACCACCCCATACAACTAAAGCAGCCAAAAATGCTACAATATATGTAGATATTCTTTTGTCATCAAAACCTTCACTTTTACAAGCATCACTTGCTGGATAGAAGTACATCATAGCAATTAGTCTAAAGTAGTAGTATACTGAAATGATAGTAGCAATTATCGCAACTATAGTTAAACTTGCATATCCTGAATTAATAGCTTCTGTAAAGATATAAAATTTTCCTATAAATCCAATTGTAGAAGGAATTCCAGCTAAAGAAAATAAGAAAATAGTCATAGCAGCTGCTAAGAAAGGTCTTTCATGTGCCAAACCTTTGAAGTCTTCATATGTAACTCTAACTTTTGTTTCAGAAATAATATGAGAAATAAGCCCAAATGCACCAATTGCAGTTAATAAATAAGATATTAAATAGAACATAATTGCATAAGCATTATCAATATTTTGTCCTAAAGATATAAACCCTAGTAAAATATATCCTGTATGAACTATTGAAGATGCAGCAAGCATTCTTTTAATAATTTTTTGTGTAATTGCAATCCATGTACCATATGCAAGTGTAAATATAATAAGTACATATAAAATTGGGTCCCAAAAATTTTGAATAGTTGAGAATGTTTGTAAATATGCTCTTAAAAATAGCGAGAATATAGCAACTTTAAATGTAGATGCCATATATGCAGTAACAAGCATTGGAGCACCTCTATATACATCTAAAACCCAAGATTGGAATGGGAAAGCTGCAATTTTGAAAAGGAAAGTAAATAATAATAATGTTATACCAATATAAATAAGATTTAAATCGCTTCCACTATGTGTTGTAATATAAGTAGAAATATCATTTAAGTTTGTACTTCCACTTACACCATAAATTAATACTGTTCCTAATAGAAAAAATGCACCAATAAAAGAACCTAAAACTAAGTATTTAAACATAGCCTCAACTCTTTTCCCATCTTCACTTTGGAAACCAACTAATATATATATTGCAAATGATGCAATTTCAAGTGAAATGTATGCAGTGATTAATTCATTTGAATTAGCAATTAACATCATTCCAAATAGAGCAAACATTAATACAGAAAAGAACTCCCCTTTAAAGTATGAATGATCATAAAAGTAATGTTCACCAATTAATACGATTAACAGTGTACCAAAAATCAATAATACACCAAAAAAGTTTGCATATGTATCAAAAACTAATGCATTATTAAATAATTCATTATATGGCTTAGCAGAAAAAAGATCACCAAATTCTGCAACAGAAAAACCTAAGGCAATTATCAAAAATATTGATGTAGTCGTAATATAATGTTTAAGTGTAAACTTGTCATACATACTCATGAACATCAATACAAGAGCACCTACAAGTACAGTTATAAGGGGTACTAGATATAAGAATTCAGTCATTATCTCATCACTCCAATTTTTAATATGTCATTTAAAAAGTGAGTTACACTTGGCTCAAACTTATCAATGAATGGTTCTGGGTAAACACCCATTAGAAATACTAAGATTATCCATGGTGCTAAACCAATAATCTCTTTTATTTTAAGGTCTCTCATTTTTCTTGGTTCTCCAACTCTATCTTGTAAAATAGCTCTTTGGAACATCCATAACATATATGAAGCTCCAATAATAACTGTAAGAGCTGAGATATAACCTAATGTATGATTGAATTCATAAATTCCGAAAATGATTAATAGTTCTGAAACAAATCCATTTGTTCCAGGTAATCCAACATTTGCAAATAGCATAACTGCAAATACAAAAGTAAATATTGGAGCAACTTTTGCAATTCCACCTAAGTCACTAATTGTTTTGAATTTAGATTCGTCATGTAAAACACCAACAAGTAAGAATAATGCACCTGTAGCAATGGCATGGGCAATGATTAAGTATAGAGCTCCATTAATACCATAAGCATTTAATGAAAATATACCTGCTGCTATAAAACTTAAGTGGGATGCAGATGAATATGCAAACATCCTCTTAATGTCATTTTGCATTAGTGCTGCAATTCCAAAATAAACTAACCCAAATAATCCAATAAATACAAACCAAGTAGAGTATTCAATATAAATTTCTGGAAATATTGGAATCATAAATCTAACGATTGCATAAACCCCAAGTTTTGCCATGATTGATGATAATAAGAAAACGGCACCAGTAGGAGCATTTTTATATGTATCCATAATCCAAGTGTGTAATGGGAAAATTGGAATTTTAATACCAAAGGCAATAACAAATGTTAAAAATAAATATACCTGTTCATGGTAAGATAAGGTTGTAATTTTTGTAAAGTCATTGTATTGGAAAGACCAAAAACCAAACTCATTATAAAATGTAACACCAAGGTAAATAATACCAATAAACATCAACAATGAACCAGCCATTGTGTAAATAGTAACTTTAATAGTTGTAAATACTTTATCCCCAAAACCATCAATACCAATCATTAAGAATACTGGTAATAACATAACTTCCCAAAAGAAGTAGAATAAAATAACATCTAGTGATAATAATGCCCCTGTAACACCTGTTTGTACAAGTAGCATATTGATCCAATAACCTTTTGTTCTACCTTCCCATAATAATAAATATGAGGTAGGAATTAAAATAGCAATAAGCATCAAAATTGTTAAAGAAAAACCGTCAACTCCAATATAATAGTTTATACCGTAAGTTTGAATCCAAGGTGCATTTGTAACAAATTGCATTCCCGCATTTGGGTCAAAATTGATATAGATTTTTAATACTAATGCTAAAATAACAGTAGTAGTTAAAAATGCTATATTTCTAACTGCTTCAACATTTGCTGTTGTAATCATTAAACCAAAGGCAACAATTGCTGGTAAAAATATAATAAATGATAAACTTTCTGCACTCATACTATAATCCTAACGAAATAAATAAATAAATGAAGATTGCACTCATGCCAACAAGCATGAATAGACCATAAAATCTTACATTTGCATTTTGAAGCCTACCAACAACTTTACCAAGGTTGATAAACTGGTTACAACTTCCCATGATGAAGTTATCAATGATTTTTTCATCTACAACTTTATCAATAAAAGTTGATAATTTTTTTGTACTTTGAACAAATACTGCGTTATATATTTCATCAACATAGAATTTATTAGCAACAAGTCCTTCTTCACTTTCAGGATTATATATATCAAAGTTTGCATATTTTTTATATGCTGCATATATTCCAGCAACTGCAAATAAAACAGATACTACCATTAAAATATATTCTGTACTATGACTCATGTGTAACTCTTTTGAATCAAGTTGTGCAAGCCATGTATCAACCATGTGATGACCACCTAAAACTTCTGGTAGGTTTAAGAAACCAGCAGATATAGCACCAACTGCTAAAACTAACAATGGTAAGGTTATTGTTTTAGATGTATAAACATATTGATTGGTATTGTTTTTATTTGGAGCAACAAAAAGAATAAAATATAATCTAAACATATAAAAGGCTGTTAAAAATGCTGTAAACATTCCAATTGCCCAAATTACATATTCTCCTTCATGAAATGCTGCACCTAAAATTGCATCTTTTGAAAAGAAACCAGAAAATGGAGGAATACCAGAAATTGCAATAACACCAACTAACATACAAAATCCAACGATTGGAGTACTAACTCTATGTTGTGCCATTTTGAAGATATTTTGTTCATGGTGTTGAGCCATAATCATACCACCTGCTGCCATGAACAACATTGCTTTAAAAAATGCATGTGTAAATACATGAAATAGCCCTGTTGAATAAAAACCTAATCCAACCCCTATAAACATATATCCAAGTTGTGACATAGTTGAGTAGGCAAGTATTTTTTTAATATCTTGTTGCTTAGTTGCAATAATTGCTGCAAATAGAGCCGAAAAAGCCCCAATATAAGCAATAAATGTACCAACACCTTCAATTCCTGAGTAAAGGAAATGAAATCTTGCAACCATATAAACCCCAGCTGTTACCATTGTAGCTGCGTGAATAAGTGCTGAAATTGGTGTAGGTCCTGCCATAGCATCTGGAAGCCAAGTATATAATGGGATCTGTGCTGATTTACCCATAGCTCCTACAAATAGTAAGAAACCAGATAAAATAAGTAAACTAGGAGAGGCATTAGTTAAGTTTGCTTCTATTGATTCAAAAGATAAGTTTCCTTGTCCTATTGCAAAAAATAACGTAATTACACCTAAGATAAATCCAAAATCTCCAACTCTATTTACGATAAATGCTTTGTTTGCAGCAAGTACATTCTCTTTGTTACCATAATAAAATTTAATTAGTAAGTAAGAACAAACACCAACACCTTCCCAACCAATGAATAAAATAATTGGATTATCAGCAAGTACTAGAATTAACATTGATGCTAAGAAAAGGTTAAAATAAGCAAAAAACTTTCCAAAACCTTCATCTTTATGCATATAACCAACTGCATAAATGTGAATTAAAGATCCAACAAAAGTTACAAACATAGCCATAAAGATTGATAGGTTATCACCTAAAAATTTCATCTCAATAGTTAATTTATCTACTTCTAACCATGTGAAGATAGTTTGGTGATATGTAGCATTATTATTAACCATATCTATAAATAGTATTAAAGTAATAATAAAACCTATAATTGGAGCTATTGTACCTGTTAATGAAAATAATCTTTGTGGTAAGGGTCTTTTCTTTATATTATAAAAGTAGAATCCACCATTTAATATAGCACCAAGTAATGGAGCTAATATTATCCATACTAATAGATCTGTATGCATTATTTTTCTCCTTGTTTAAGTGCTGTAAATAAATCAGTATCTAATGATCTTTTTGTTCTAAATAAAAGAATTATAACTGATAAGAAAATGGCAGCTTCAGCAGCAGCTATTGCAATAACCATTACTGTAATTACTTGTGGATCCATATTGAAATGGTATCTAGCAAAAGTAACTAAAAATAGATTTATTCCATTTAACATAAGTTCTATTGACATATATATTACAAAAATATTTCTTCTTGCAATAACTCCAATTGCACCAATTGAAAAAAGCATCATTGAAACAAATGCATATGATGTTAGTGATATCATGATTGTTGTCCTCTAGTTTTTTTTCTTTTAGCCAATACAATAGCACCAACTAAGGCAACTAAAAGTAGTATTGAAATTAACTCAAATGAGATTAACCAATGTTGATATAAAAGCATTCCAAGCTCTTTTATTCCACCAAAATTTGTCTCAATAATACTCATGTCTTTATTTGGTAAAGCAGATACAGCTGTTAATATTACAATATTTAATGGCAACATAACAATGGCACCTATAATAATATTTCTAGTTTTTTTAGGCTCTTTTGGTAAATCATGCTCATCAATATTTAAAAACATTAATATAAATAAAAGAAGAGTCATAATTGCACCTGCATAAACTATTATTTGAACCATAAAAAGGAAAGTTGCACTTAACAATGCAAAAAGTCCAGATACAGATAAAATAGAGATTAATAATCCAAGTGCTGCATACATAGGTTGTTTATGTATTAGCATAGTGAGTCCACCAGCTATTGCCATAAAACTTAAACCAATAAATAAAATATCAGTCATTTGATAAATCCTTTGCTCTTTCGTTATTCATTAAGTATTTTTTATCTACAACAAATTCTTCCCTTGAACTTCCTGTAAAACTTAAAATACCTGTATCCATTCTAATTGCATCACATGGACAAGCTTCAACACAATATCCACAATATACACACTCTAAAAGGTCTATCTTAAACTCTTTTGGTCTTTTTTCAGCTTTACCATCAAATCTCTCTTCTGCATCAATAAAGATACATTCAGCAGGGCATGCAGTTGCACACATATAACATGCAACACATTTCTCAGATTCGTCTTCCCATTTTGTAAGTCGATGAACCCCTCTGTATCTAGCATTTGTTGCTACATCTGTTGGTTGTTCTTCTGGATACTGAATAGTTGTTAAATTTGAAACATCTTTTAGATTCTTTGTAAAGTGACCTAAAGTTGTTTTCATACCACCCATAATAGCTGGTATAAAAAGCTTATCTTTAAAGGTTTGACCCTGTCTTTTTATTATTTTAATACCCATATTACATTCCTGTCAAAACTATAACTGAAGCAGTTATAACAATATTTAATAGTGATAATGGTAGTAAAATTTTCCATCCTAGCATTTGTAGTTGGTCATATCTAAATCTCAATAAAGTCCATCTAACCCACATAAATACAAATACCATAAAAAGGAATTTTACTAAGAAAGTTACTACTTGGATAACAGCAACTGCAATACTTGAACCATTTTCACCTAAACCTGTAGCTAATAAGGCACCTAAGGCTATAAATGAAACTATACCTATAGTCCAAAATGCTTTTACTAAAATACCTGTTTCTTTTGCTCTAATATCATTTTTATCATACCAATTATTATTTTTCTTAATCCATTTTGTAAAGATATAAATTTTAATAGGTAATAAAGCCATAAGTATAATAATAACGATGTCAATATTTGCTTTTAATGTTTGTGTATCTAACCATGGGATTTGATATCCACCAAAGAATAAAGTCACAATAATAGCTGAAGCCCCAGCCATAGCAGCAAATTCTGATACTTGGAAAAGTCCAAATCTCATTGCACTATATTCTGTATGATAACCTGCAACAATTTCTGATTCACCTTCCGCTATATCAAAAGGAGTTCTATTTGTTTCAGCAAAAGCACAAACAATAAAAATAATAGCAGCAAGTGGTTGCATAAATGCACCCCATGAAGGAATTATTTCCCAAAAAGTTCCACCTTGAAAATGTACAATTTCATTTAAATGAATAGAACCATAAGTTAATAACATAGAGATTAAAGCTAATGCCATTGATGCTTCATAAGAGATAACTTGAGCTGATGCTCTAATTGCACCTAAAAGACCATATTTACTTCCTGATGCATAACCACCTAAAATGATTCCGTATACAGATAATCCAGCATATGCTAAGAACCACATAATACCTAATTGCATTGGTAGGGCTTGCATTGGATGTGATTGACCGTCAATTACAACGTTATCTGCAAAAGGAATAACTGCAAATGTTAAGAAGTAACAAACAAATACTATAGAAGGAGCAATAGTAAACATAAATTTATATTTAATATGTCCTGGTGTGAAGTCTTCTTTAAATACAAGTTTTAGCATATCTGCTAAACTTTGTATCAATCCACCTAGTCTCATTGGTCCAATATGACATCTATTTGGTCCTGATCTATCTTGAATAAATCCAGCTATTCTTCTCTCCCACCATACAAACACAGGTGTTAAACCAACTGCTAGTACTACAGCTAAAAGAATATTTACTATAATAACAACTATTGATGCTGTATTCATATATTTCCTTTTTCTATCATAGTTTTAATAGTTTCAACTATTGATGATATTGTTTTTGCTTGATTATCTCTTTTCATACCTGAAACACTTTTTTGTTTTATTCCATCAACATTTATATAAGTTCCATTCTTTTCATAGAAAGATGCAGTTGGAATTGCAACATCTGATTTCTCAACAGTTTTAGTTTTATGAGAAGAACAAGAAATAACTTTTCTACCACTTAGTAATTCAAAGTTATCATCAAAATAAGTATTATCAAAAATAACTACAAGTGATGCTGCTTCTAAATAAGATTTAAATGAAGACTCATCTTCAGCTATACCTACTTCTTTAAAAGATGCTCTATTTGCACTTTTGTCATTTCTTTTCAAATAATCATCACCAAAAGTTTCATCTATGTATTGAGGTGAATATCCAGAAATATTTGCTTTTACAGCATCTGCAAATGCTTTTACATTTTGTAATTCTTCTAAACATAAGTTTGGACTTACAAGAAATAAGGCATTGTTATTTTTTGCAACTTCTGTATATAAAGAAGCTATTGCATTACTTGTAGAGTCTTCTTTACCATTAACTAGGGCTTTCTCTAGTCTATTTTCTTCTTCATTTTTATATGATAATCTACCATAATCACACATGAAATAACCATTAACTTCATTATTAAGTCTAGGTCTAAATCTGAAAATTTTGTCATCTTCATACTTCTCTTTTCTATGGTCAACAAAGATATTACATCCCTTTGAACAACCATTACAAATAGCATTAAATGTCTCCATAAACCAAACTCTTTGCTTAAATCTAAAATCTTTTGAAGTTAAAGCACCAACAGGACATAAGTCTACTACATTCATAGCATAAGGATTACTTAAAGGTCTTCCTGGGAATGTACCAATAACTGAATGGTCAGCTCTATTAATTACACCTAATTCATTTGTTCCTGTTATGTCTGAACAAAATCTTACACATCTAGTACAAAGAACACATCTTTCTTGGTCTAACATTACGTTAGAGCCTAAATCTTCTCTTTTTCTAGCATGGTTTTTTTCTTCAACATTTATTCTAGATTCATAGAATCCTGATTCCATGTAAAAATCTTGTAGTTTACACTCTCCTGCTTGATCACAGGTAGGGCAGTCAATAGGGTGATTGATTAATTCTAACTCCAAGATATCTCTTCTTACAGCCATAATATTATCACTTGTTGTACTAACTACCATTCCTTCTTTTACAGGAGTATCACAGGCAATTTGGGGTCTTTTTTGTCCAGCGATTTCAACCATACACATTCTACAGTTTCCATCTTTCCCCAATGCTTTGTGATAACAAAAATGAGGAATATGTATATCTTCATCTAATAATTTATCAATTAAGAGACTTCCTTTTTCTGCCTCCATCTCCTGATCATTGATTATCAGTTTTACCATTTCGCTCATTTAATAAATCCTCTTTAAATTTTATTGTATTAATTATTTTCCAGTATATAACTGTCTAGGTCTTGCAATTTTTGCAGTTTTATCTTGTTTTAATTCAGACCATTGTGCTAACCATCCTGGAGTTCTACCAATAACAAAGATTGGTGTAAACATTGCAATTGGAATTCTAAGAGCAGTTAAAATAACACCTGAATAGAAATCAATATTTGGATATAAGCCTCTTTGGATAAAGTAATCATCACTTAATGCTGCTTCTTCAACTGCTGCTGCGATATCAAGTAGTTTAGAGTCAAGATGTAATTCTTCTCTTAATTTATCTTGTAATCCTTTTAGTGCTTCAGCTCTTGGATCTCTGTTTTTATAAACTCTATGTCCAAATCCCATTAATCTAAATGGATCATTTTTATCTTTTGCTTTAGCAATATATGAAGGTACATTTTTAACATCACCTATCATTCTTAATTGATCCATAACTTTTTCATTTGCTCCACCATGTGCAGAACCCCATAAAGCAGAAATACCAGATGCAATTGCAACATAAGGGTGAGCTTCAGTAGAACCAACATTTCTTACTGTTGTTGTAGAAGCATTTTGTTCATGGTCAGCATGTAAAGTGAAAATTGCATCAAGGGCATCAACTTCAACTTGTCTTATCTCTTGGCTTTTACCATTTCCTAGGTATTTCATTTTTCCACCTGGATATGCTCTTAACATATATAAGAAGTTTTCAGTGAAATATTTATCTACATCTGGGTAAATAAGTGGTGTACCAATAGAGTTTCTATATGCCATTGCAGCAATTGTTGGCATTTTAGCTAAGATTCTTCTTCTCATCATTTTGAATTGTTCTTCATCTTCTAAATGTAAGTGATCTTTATAAAATGCTGCTAATGCCATAGTTGCAGCTCCCATAGTTGCCATTGGGTGAGCACCATCAGGTAAAGCATCAAATAATCTAATAATACCTTCATTTAAAAAAGATCTATGTCTTATTTCTAAATCAAAGTTTTTTGAAGCTTCTTCTGTTGGAAGTTGACCTCTCATAAGTAAGTAAGAAACATCTAAAAATGAGTGTTTACCAGCTAAATCAGAAATATCATATCCTCTGTATCTTAATTCAGAATTTTCACCATCAATAAATGTGATTTTTGAATCACAAGATGCAGTTGATGTATAACCAGGATCATAAGTAAACATTCCAGTATCTTTGTAAAATGTTCTAATATCAACAACGCTTGGTCCTCTTGTACCATCTATAATATTGTACTCATAAGTTTTACCACTTCTATTGTCTGTTAATGTAAATGTATCTTTTGCCATCTATTTTCCTTATAGTTTATTTTCAATTAATTCAAGAAATTCATGTTTATATTTTTCAACAATACTTTTTATAATATCTTTTACAGCAGGTGCAAAAACACAAATGGTTTTTCCATTCATAGTGTCACAAACATCTAAAAGCGTCTCTATATCATCTTCTTTTGCAACACCTTCTATTAACTCTCTTAAAATCTTATCAATCCAACCAGTTCCCTCTCTACAAGGTGTACACTGACCACAAGATTCATGGTGATAAAATTCGATTAGATTTTTAGCAACATCAACCATAGAAACGCCTTCTGGAATTATCATCATTCCACCTGTTCCTAAAGTTGAACCAATATCCCACATAGATTCATAATCCAAATATGCTTTTTCAACTTCTTCGGCAGTTAAAATAGGACAAGAAGCTCCACCTGGGATTACAGCTTTTAATTTAAGCCCATCTTGCATTCCTCCCCCGATTTCATTAATTACATCAGTCATTTTACAACCATATTGTAACTCATAAACACCTGGGTTTTTAACTGGGCCACTCATTGCAAAAAGCATAGTTCCTGGAGCTTTTTCTGTTCCATATTTTGTATATGATTCATAACCATTCTCAACAATATTGGGAACAGATGCAATTGTTTCAACATTATTTACAGTTGCTGGCATTCCATAGAACCACTCACACTCTTTACCATGTGGTTTAAGTCTTGGATGTCCTCTTTTACCTTCAAGTGATTCAATAAGTGCAGATTTTTCACCACAAATATATGCTCCACCACCTCTATGAACAGTTATATCAACTCTAAAATCATATTTGCCCATGATTTTATCTCCAATGATTCCTGCAGCATAAGCTTCATCGATAGCTTCATTTAATCTATCAATAAACCATTTATACTCACCTCTAATATAAATATAAGCATCATGTGCTCCAATTGCATAACAAGAGCAAATAATACCTTCTATTAAAAGGTGTGGATCATATTGGAATATTTGTCTATCTTTGAAAGTTCCTGGTTCTGATTCATCCCCATTTACAATTAAGTATCTAGGTCTTTCATCAACTGGTGGCATAAGTTTCCACTTAGGTCCACATGCAGCACCTCCACCACCTTTTCCTCTTAATCCACTTTTACAAACTTCTTCTGTAACTTCATCAGGAGCCATAGTAAATAGTTTTTCAATAGAAGTGTATCTTCCATTTTTTAGTGCAACATCAAGTTTATGAGAATCAGGAATGTCAAAATTTTTACTTACGATTTTTACAATCATGTCATTTGCAGCCATTATTTACACTCCTCTATAAGATTTTTAAGAGATTCAACTGTTTGGTTTTCATGGTATTGACCATTTAAAGCAAACATTGGTGCACCACCACAAGCTCCTAAACATTCAACTTCACTTAAGTGAAATTTTCCATCTGCAGAAGTTTGTCCTGGTTCGATTCCAATTGTATCTTTTATAAATTTTTTAAGATTGTTTGCTCCCATTAACATACATGATAGAGTTTTACATAACTCAATATGATATGTTCCAATAGGTTTTAAGTTGAACATTGTATAAAATGTTGCGAATTCATAAACTTCAATTGGTTGTTTTCCAATTTTATCAGCTACGAAAATCATAGCTTCAGGGCTTACCCATCCTTCTTGCTCTTGTACTAACCATAAAGCTGGTAATAACATAGCATCTATTTTTGGGTATTTTTTAGCTGTTATTTGGAATTTTTCTTCATTTTCTTTTGTGTATTGAAATTTTGCCATTATCTATCAAACTCCCCTGCAATAAAGTTCATTGATGCCATTGTGATAACCGCATCAGCTAACATTGAATTTTCTACAATTTTTGCATAAGCTGCAAGTGAGTAGAAACTAGGTGGTCTACATTTTACTTTATAAGGTGTTCCTGAACCATCACTTGTAATATGGAAACCTAACTCTCCATTTCCACCTTCAGTAAATCCATAATATTCACCTTTTGGAACTTTAATCCCTTCAAATGTAAGTTTGAATTGGTTCATTAAACCTTCGATATTTCCATAAACATCTTTTTTAGCTGGTAAAAATACTCCTGGTGCTCCTACATTAATAGGACCATCTGGCATCTCTTTCATTGCTTGTTCTATGATTCTAATTGATTGTTTCATCTCTTCGAATCTACACATAAATCTATCATAAACATCACCATGAGAACCAACTACAACATCAAAATCGAAGTTTTCATAACCATAGTATGGTTTGTCTTTTCTTAAATCAAATGGAACACCAGCTGCTCTTAAATTAGGACCTGTAATTCCAGCACTTAGTGCAAATTCAGCATCAATAATACCAACATCTTGTGTTCTATCTTGGAATATTCTATTTCTTTCAACTAATGATAAAGCATCATCAATTCCCTTTTCAACATCCCTTAAAACTTCATTTAAGTCTTTTTCAAAACCATCATATAAATCAAACTCTAAACCACCAATTCTAGTATAAGAGTTTGTCAATCTAGCACCTGTTAATTTTGATAAAATATCATAAGCTTTATCTCTTGGAGCAAAAAGATACCAATAGTTTGTTAAACCACCCATATCAACCATATTAGCTGCATTACAAACAAGGTGGTCAGTTATTCTACTTAGTTCTCCAATAACAATTCTAATCATTTTAGCTCTTGGAGTAATATCTATTTTTAACATATCTTCAACTGCTTTTGCATATCCAATATTATTTAAAATAGCTGAACAGTAATTAAGTCTATCTGTATATGGAATAACTTGAGAATATGTATGAGTTTCACAGGCTTTTTCAAATCCTCTATGTAAATAACCAATCTCTGTAACACAGGCAGTGATTGTTTCACCTTCCATTGCAACAAAGTTTCTAATAGTACCATGAGAAGCTGGATGAGAAGGACCAACATTTAATAACATCAACTCTTCTAAATCACTTTCACTATAACCTTTTGATTTTAGTAATGGAACCATTTCATCCATCAAATCTTCAGTTTCAGTACAAATTTGTCCATCAGTAATATTGTAATCTTTTCTTAATGGATATCCAATAAATTGATGATGATTTAAAACTCTTTTCATATTTGGATGACCAATGAAGTTAATACCATATTGGTCATAAGTCTCTCTTTCTGCCCAATTTGCAGCTTCATATAAATCACTAATAGTATCAACATTTAAATTATTATCAGCAACATACGTCTTTATAACAATTTGTTTTTTGAAAGTTTTATCTCTTAGTATATATATAAGTGCAAATCTTGAAGGAGTTACATCTGGGTATTTTAAATAATCAATTGCAGTGATATCAAGAAGTAAGTTATATCCTTCTTGATCTTTTAATCTTTTGATAGTTGACTTAATTTCATTTTGAGAAATTAACATATCTGGTTTAAGCATCAAGGATTCCTTTGAACTTTTTTACTCTATCTACTATAATAGATTCATTTTGAGCTTTTTTCTGTATATTTATAATTGCATCAAGTACTGCTTCTGGTCTTGGAGGACAACCTGAAACATACTCATCCACAGGGATAATTTGATCAACTCCTTGTAAAGTTGTGTAGTTATCATAAAATCCACCAGAACTTGCACATGCTCCCATTGAGATAACCCATTTAGGCTCACACATTTGGTCATAAATCTTTTTTAATACAGGTGCTTGTTTATATGTAATAGTTCCTGCGATAATTAGTAAGTCTGCTTGTCTTGGGGAAAACCTTACAACTTCTGCACCAAATCTTGATACATCATATTTTGCAGCTGCCACTGACATAAACTCAATCCCACAACATGCTGTACCAAATACCATTGGCCATAATGAATATGATCTTGCCCAGTTTACTGCTTTGTCAAGTCTTGTTGTGATTACTGAATCACCTAATACTGATTCTGCTCCTACTCCCATGATAATGCCTTTTTCTTATAGATGTAAATTAAACCTGCAAATAATAGTCCCATAAACATAAACATTTCACCAAGACCTAAAAAACCTAGTTCTCTAATATTTACAGCCCATGGAAACATAAAAATTATTTCGACATCAAATAGTACAAATAAAATTGCTACTAAATAAAATTTGATACTAAACCGAAGTTTAGTTCCACCAACTGGGTTACTTACCCCAGATTCATAAACGGTATTTTTTGATTTATCCTCTCTATTTCGAGGCCCAACAAATTTTGAAAGTATAAATATTGATACTACAACAATACCTATTACAATAAAAATTGCTGCTGACAATAATAGTTCATTTGACATGCTTAATCCATTTCATAATAATATGTAAGTTGATTGTACACTAAGTTTATTTCAAATAGCTAGCATTTGTTACAAAAAAAAGCAAAGTAAAAAAAGTGAGAAAAAAGGTAATACTTTATTTTTTATTTTATTTTATTTGCTAAAATTAATAACTTTTTTTAAACCATTTTTAAGTTGAATTTTTGAAGTTGCAACATTAAATCTAAAGTGATATTTTCCATTCTTTCCAAAGCTTATTCCATCATTTAAAGCAACTTTACAATCATTAAGTAATAGCTCTTTAATTTTTTGATGTGGCAAATTATATTCTTCAAAGTTTAACCATATAAGATACGTAGCTTCGGGCTTATGTACTTTTATCTTACTATTATTTTCAAGTGTTTCAATAGTAAAATCAATATTAGATTCAAGGTATTTTCTTAGACTTTCTAACCATTGTGTTCCATTTTCATATGCACATTGCATAGCAATTAAACCAAAAACATTTATATTTCCAATTACTCTTTGTTTTATAATATTGTCCAATTTATTTTTTAACTTATCATTTAAAGTGATACAATATGAAGCATTTAAGCCTGCAATGTTAAATGTCTTTCCAGGAGAATTTAAGGTTACAGTAATATTTGCAATTTTATTATTAATAGAGGCAATTGGAGTGAATTTTTTGAATACTAAATCAGCATGTATTTCATCACTTATAATAATGATATTATTTTCAATACAAATATTTGCTAAGTCTTCTAACTCTTTTTTATCCCAAACCCTTCCAACTGGATTGTGGGGAGAACATAAAGCTATCATCTTTGTTTTTGGTGTAATAATTGTTTTTAAGTGCTCTAAATCCATTGTATAGTATCCATTATCTTCTTTTAATGGATTTTCTAAGATTTTTCTATTATTTGCTTTGATACATTGAAATAAAGGAAAATAAACAGGAGTTTGAACTATTATTTCATCATCAATATTACTAAAAGCTTCAATACAAGCTGCATATGCTGGAACTACACCATTACACAATGATATTGAAGAAGTATCTATTTCCCATTGGTGTTGAGAACTCATCCAGTTTTTTATTGCTTCAAATATCTCTTTATTTTGTTTCCCATATCCAAAGACATTGTGTTGTGCTCTTTTTTTGATAGCCTCTTGTAAAAAAGGTGGTATTTCAAAATCCATGTCAGCAACCCAAAATGGATCTAAATCAGCTCTCCCAAAGTAGTGTTCTAAATCATCATATTTAGCACATGAACTATTTTTTCTATCAATTATATTATCAAACATATGTAAAACCTCTATTATAAACTATTATTTATTGATAAAATGATATAAGATTTATACTAATTATTTGTTTACTTAGAGGAAAATATGGAAAAAGCAATAGAGCTACTTAGAAAAAATGATTTATTAAAAGTGATTGATGATGAGTTGGATATTTACTTAGAGATACCACATATCTCATATGTAGAGGTTAAAAAAGAAGATTCAAAGGCAATTTTATTTACAAATCCTATTGATAAAAAAAGTGGAAAAAAATTTGACATTCCAGTATTGATGAATGTATTTTGTAATGAAAAAGCAGTAAAACTCTTCATTGGCGATGGAGATAAGATAGGAAATGAGATTGAAAGCTTACTAAAAATGAAGCCACCTACAACTTTTAGTGAAAAACTTTCAACTTTCGGAAAATTATTTGCACTTAAAAACACAATTCCTAAAAAAAATAAAGGAAAAGGTGAATGTCAACAAGTGATAAAACTTGGCGCTGAGGCTAAATTATCTGATTTACCAATTTTGACTACTTGGGAGCAAGATGGTGGACCATTTATTACTATGGGACAAGTTTATACAACTAGTTTAAATGGTGAACTTAAAAACTTAGGAATGTATAGGCTTCAAGTTTATGATGACCATACTTTAGGTATGCATTGGCAAATACATAAAGATAGTAATCACTTCTTCCATGAATATAAAGCTGCAGGTAAAAAAATGCCAGTATCAATAGGTGTTGGTGGAGATCCTATGTATATTTGGTGTGGACAGGCACCTTTACCAATAGGAGTTTTTGAACTTATGCTTTATGGTTTTGTTAAAAATAAAAATGCACAGCTTGTAAAAAGTATAACAAATGATATATATGTACCAAGGGACAATGACTTTATAATAGAAGGTTTTGTAGATCCTTCAAAAATGAGAATTGAAGGACCTTTTGGTGACCATACTGGTTACTATACTTTAGAAGAAGAATATCCTTTTATGGAAGTTACAGCTATTACAAGTAAAGTAAAACCAACGTTTTTGGCAACTGTTGTTGGTAAGCCACCTTTAGAAGATAAATATATGGGACATGCAACTGAGAGAATATTTTTACCCTTGTTAAAAACTACAGCACCTGATTTGATTGATTATTATATGCCTGAAAATGGTGTTTTTCATAATCTAATAATTGCTAAAATAAAAACTCTATACCCAGGACATGCAAGTCAAATGATGCATGCATTTTGGGGAGTAGGGCAAATGAGTTTTGTAAAACATGCAATTTTTGTAAACCATGATGCCCCAGAACTTACAAATCATGAAGAGATAACAAAACACATTTTAAATAGAATAGATATAAATGATCTTTTTATCTCAAGGGGTGTAGTTGATGCACTTGATCACTCAAGTCCAAAATTCGCAGTTGGTGGAAAACTAGGACTTGATTGTACAGGAAAAGAGATAAGTGATAGTGGAGTAAAAGTTTTAGCTGATGATGAACTATTAACTAAGATGAAAGATATTTCAAGTGATATTATTAATCTAAAACAATATTATAAATATACAAAAAATCCAGTTACAATAATAACTGTAAATAAAACTAGAAGCCAAAAGTATCTATTTGAAGAGCTTAAACCTCTATATGAGCACTTAAGAATATTAATCATAGTAGATGAGGCTAAAAATGATGTAAGCAATCCTTACATGCTTATTTGGAGAGTTTGTAATAATATTGATTCAAATAGAGATATCTTTATAGCAAATGATACTTTAGGTGTTGATGCTACAAATAAAAACTCATATGATAATTTTCAAAGAAGATGGCCTGATGATGTTGATTGCACAAAAAGTGTGATTGATGATTTGAGAAGTCGTGGGATTTTAGATTGCTCAGATGAACTTATTTCTAAGTTCCAAATATAAACTAAAGTAGTAATCTACTTTAGTTGTTTACTTCTATAATTTTTTCTTTATTTATATCTAAATATATCTCTTTTTCTAAAGAGATATCACTATCTATATATACTCTTAGCTTAATTTGAGACTTTAACTCTTTTTCAAAGCTAAGAATTACTTCTTCATATTCACCACAATATAATCTGTTTACAATATTTAATTTGTAGTTGTTTTTTTTATTTGTTATTTTTGTTTCATGTATTCTTATGATACTTGTTTTACTCAAGTCTAAATTTAAATCTTCTGCAATAAATTTTGGTAAAGTATTAACTTCCCCTAAAAAGTTTGCAATATAAAAGCTATTTGGATTTTTATATATATTTTTTGGAGTATCAAATTGCACAATTCTTTTATTATGAATAATTCCTATCTTATCAGACATAGATAAAGCTTCTTTTTGGTCATGGGTAACTAAAATAGCTGATAATCCCAACTCTTTTATTAGGTTTTTTAACCAGAATTTTGTTTTTGCTCTTAAAATAGAATCAAGATTTGCAAAAGGTTCATCAAGTAGTAATATCTTTGGTTCATAGGCTATTACCCTTGCTATTGAAACCCTTTGTTGCTGACCACCACTTAATTCATGAATTTGTTTATTTTTATGCTCTACTAAGTCGAATTGTTTTAATAATTTATCAACTCTTTTTTGTCTCTCATTTGCTTTTAGTTTAAATAGTGCAAATTCTATATTTTCTTTTACATTTAAATGGGGAAATAAAGCATAATCTTGAAAGATATAACCAATATCTTTATTACACTTATTTGCTCCATTTAATAAACATGTTTCATTTAAAAATATAGAGCCAGTGTAACCACTTTCTAGTGAGGAGATACTTCTTAAAATAGTACTCTTACCACAACCACTAGGTCCTAATATTGTAACTATTTCTCCAGCTTGAACATCAAAAGAGATATCATTTAATATCTCATTGTCTCCAAAAGCTATAGAAAAATTTTTTATACTAATGCCAATCATTAAATTCCTTATTAATTTTTCATTTTTTTTGCGAGAATTAAAACAGATATAATTCCAAGTATTACAATAAACATTGCCGGAACACTTGATTCAAATATTTGGGCTTGCCCAACTAACTCATGTGAAAATACTGCAAGTGTATCAAAGTTAAATGGTCTCAATATCATAGTTAAAGGTAACTCTTTTATTACTTCTATAAATATAATTATCAAGCTTACAATTATTGAGTTTTTTATCAAAGGGAATATTACTCTAAAAAAAGTTCCAAATGTACTTATATCCATAGTTTTACAAGCGTCATCATAAGTTTGAGGTATCTTTGCAAATCCAGATTCATAGTTGTTGATTGAAATTGCTAAGAATCTAACTACATATCCAAAAATAACAGCAACAATACTTCCCACAAGTAAGATATCAAAGGCTTTGTTTATAATCAAAAAGAATGATAAAATTCCAACAGCTATAACTGAACCTGGAATAGAGTATCCAAGCTTTGATATTTGTGTTATATAATCTGCTAATTTACTTTTGTGTACCCTAACATTATATGTAAAAACAAAGGCTAAAAAAGTAATTAGAATAGATGTTCCAATTCCTAAAGATAAAGTTTGATAAAAGATAGTTAAAAAATCATCATTTATAGTTGATTTATAAGATAAATAAAACCAATAACTCATTTGAGAAAAAGGAAGTAAAAAGCCTAAGAAAAAGGGAATAAAACATAAAATAAAAGCTAATATATTTTTATATCCACTTAGTTTTTCTTTTTTGATTGGTTTAAAATCTTTTCCTGCACTTCTATATCGTGTGTTTTTTCTTTGATATCTCTCTAAAAAGATTAATACAAATATAAATAACATAAGCATAGAAGCTAATTTTGAAGCATCTTCAACACTTCCCATTCCAAACCAAGTTCTAAAGATACCTGTTACAAAAGTAGAAACTCCATAATAATCCATAACCCCAAAATCAGAAACAGCTTCCATAACTGCTAAAATAACACCTGCTACGATTGCTGGTCTTGATATTGGAATAATAACCTTATAAAATATTTGAAAGTTTGTAAGTCCCATTGTTTTTGAAGCATCAACTATAGAAGAAGATTCAGAGTTTAAGTATGTTTTTGAGATTAAGTATACATATGGATATAAAACAAATGACATTACTAAAATAGCACCTTCTATTGACATAATATCGAAGAAGTAAACCTCTCCTAAGTTTTTACCAAGTAGGTGCAAAATAAAAGTTGTAACACTTCCTGTTATATCAAACATACCTCCATAAGCATAAGAAACAATATAAGTTGGTATTGCAAAGGGAAGAATTAGTGCATAATGGAAAAAGTTAGAGCCTGAAAAAGTAAAAAATGAAGTTATATAAGCAGTTGTAAACCCCATAATTGAAGTTAGAATTGCAACACCAACCATGATGTACAATGAATTAAGTATATATCCTAATAATACTGTATCTACTAAGTGTGTCCAATTTGGAGTAGTTACAAATATATTTGATAAAATAAATAGTGTTGGCATAGAGATAAGTAGAGTTAAAAAAAGACTACTTATCGTTAATTTATTGAGATATTTCAATTATTGTAAAACCTTTCTTATTTCCAACCAGCTGAATCAAATATTCTTACTGCTTCAGCATTGTGTTTACCTAATTCTTCAAGTGAAATATTATCAGGAGTAAATGTTCCCCAAGATTTATCAACTGCTGCTTCTTTTACACTTTTTAAAACAGGATATTCATAATTTTCTTCAGCAAAAAGTTTTTGTGCCTCTGGACTTGCTAAAAATTCTATAAATTTTATTGCATTTGCTTTATTTGGTGAGTATCTTGCAACTCCTGCTCCACTTATGTTTATATGAGTTCCCCCATCTTCAAATTTAGGAAAAAATATTTTCACTTTATTTACAGCATCAACATCTGATAAATTTTTACTTCCATACATTTTTCCAACATAGTATGTATTTACAATTCCAATTTTACCAATACCATAAGCGATAGCTTTTACTTGATACATATCATCACCCTTTGGACTTCTTGCCATATTTGCAACTATTCCTTTAGCCCATTTTAATGCATATTCTTTTCCATGGTGAGCTACAACAGCTGCCAATAATGATTGGTTATATACATTGTTTGAAGATCTAACCATAATTTGACCCTTATATTTGGGATCAGCTAAATCTTCATATGTTGATAACTCTTTTCCTATCCCTTCACCTTTTTTATAAACTGCAACTCTTGCTCTTATTGTTACACCAAACCATTCATTATCTTTATCTCTTAAGTTTTTTGGAATATTTTTTTCTAAATAATCTGATTTTATAGGTTGTAATAAACCTTTTGTTTTAGCTTTATATAAACCAGCAGCATCAACAGTAATAAGAACATCTGCAGGAGATTTATCCCCTTCTGTTTCCATTCTTTTTATTAATTCATCTGCCATCGCTTTTACGACATTTACCTTGATACCTGTCTCTTTTTCAAATAGTTTAAATATTTTTTTATCTGTATCATAGTGCCTATGTGAATAAACATTTACTTCACCACTTGCATAAAGTGAGCTTACTAGGAGTAATATAATTGGTATAAAAATTTTTAACATATGAAAATCCTTTTAGTATATTAATAGTAATTTTAAAATGATGATTATAAATAAAAACAACTTTGCTTATCCTTAATAATAAGAATGATTATCAGTAATTGCTAAACTAACTAAATTTTTTATTCTTATAAAAGATTTTATTAGTAAAAAATAAATTAATTTAAAAACAATTTAATAGTGGTTATAATATTTGTCTATAAAATAATCTATTAAAAAAATAGTCAAGGACAAATGTTAGATGATATTAATGATTGATAATTATGACTCTTTTACTTACAATATTGTGCAATATTGTTTAGAGTTAGGTGCTGATTTAAAAGTAATAAGAAATGATGAATTAAGCGTAGAAGAAATAGTAAAACTAAATCCTGAAAAGATAATAATCTCTCCAGGACCTGCAACTCCAGATGATGCAGGGATATGTTTAGAGGTTATTGAATATTTTGCTGACAAAAAACCAATATTTGGTATTTGCCTAGGGCATCAAAGTATTGCACAGGCATTTGGAGCAAAAGTTGTAAGAGCAGATAATATGATGCATGGGAAAATTTCAAAAATAGAAGTTTTAAGTGATACAATTTTATTTAATGGATTGCCAAATGAATTTACTGAAACTAGATATCACTCTTTAACAGTTGAACAGAATAATTTACCATCTTGTATTAAAGTTACCTCTAAAAGTTTAGATGATGATGAAATTATGTCTTTAGAGATTGAGGGTAAAAAAATATATGGAGTTCAATTTCATCCAGAATCAATCATGAGTGAACATGGATATGAAATAATTGGTAATTTCTTAAAAATATAATGATTAAACAAAAATTTTACAACTACATCTTTGGATTTACACTAGCCAGCTTTTTTGTTGTACTAATTTTTGTTGCCAATGGTTTAAGCATCTCATATAATGAGGCACTAAATGTTTTAGTGAATAAATCTGTTTTATCTTATATAACAAAATCTAGTACATATTTTTTAGGTAATAATGATATAGCTATTAGACTCCCTTTTATTATTCTTTATGTTTTGAGTGTTATTTTAATGTATCTACTTACGAAAAACTATTTTAAAAGAGAGATAGATAGATTAGTTAATGTGCTTATATTTATGTTTCTTCCTGGAGTTGTTAGTGCTGCTTTACTAATAAATAGCTCTATTGTTGTTATTTTTTGTACTTTAGTTTACTTGTATTATTATAAACTCTATTCAAAACATAACTATTATTTATTAGTTTTCTTTTTATTTGTTGATAACTCCTTTGCCATCTTATTTTTGGCTTTATTTTTTTATTCATTGAGTAAAAATGAAAATAAGCTATTAGTTATATCTTTAGTTTTATTTGGTTTATCAATGTATATTTATGGTTTCGATGCAACAGGAAAACCAAGAAGTTATCTCTTAGATACATTTGGAATATATGCTTCTATATTTTCTCCTTTAATCTTCTTATATTTCTTTTATTCCTTATATAGAGTTGGAGTGAAAGGAACACATTCTATTTATTGGTACATATCAATTACTGCTATGATATTTTCACTTCTTTTTTCTTTTAGACAAAAAGTATATATAGAAGACTTTGCCCCATATGTTGTAATATCTATTCCAATCATGTTAAAACTTTTTATGCATTCCCTTAGGGTTAGATTACCTGAATTTAGAAAACTTCATTATAATATTGTGAAGATAGCTCTTTTTTTACTTTTCATTAATACTTTTTTACTTTTATATAATAAACCACTCTATTTGATTTTAGATAATCCAGAAAAACATTTTGCTTATAATTATTCTTTTGCAAAAGATATTGCAAATATTTTAAAAGAAAATAATATTAATAATATAAGAACTTTTGATCGAAAACTACAAAAGAGATTGGAGTTTTATGGTATCGTTAAAGGTAATGATTACTTTGTATCTTTATATAGTCCTATAAAATATGATAATAAATTTACAATAAAATATTTTAATAAAGATTTATTAGATATCTATGTACAAAAAATTAAACAATAAAAAATCATACTTTTTATTTGAACTTATATTTGTAATACTTCTAATATCATATTTCTCATATTCACTTTTTCCAAAAAATAATCAACCAGAATTTAAAGTAGCAATTGATAGATTAATTCTATATCTAAATCAAACAAGGCTTCAAGCTTTTATTGATGATAAATATGATGTATCAAATCCTAAATGGTTTAGAAAAAGATGGACATTGAAGTTTTTCAATTGTAGTGAAAGTGTAGGTGGTGTTTATTATTCTATATTTAGTGATATAAATATGAAAGGACATCCAAATGCTGATGAGAGTTTAAAAGACCCATTGACAAAAAAATATATTTATTCTTCAAATAAGTGTGAAGAAAATAATTCAAATAGTGAATATGTCTTATTAACTAAAAAATTTGGAATAAAAAATATAACCATGACATGCAATAGTACTACTTCTTCAATAGGACAATTATCTTTTGGAAGTGATGGAAAAGTCTATTCAAAGTTAAGTACAGAAGAAAACGATGCATCCTCATATTTATTAAATGAAGATTGTATAATAAATTTCACATCTAAAAAAGGGGATATAGTGGGTATTAAAATATATGCAAATACTGGATTTATAGAAAAACTCTAAAAATTTCAAAATTTAAGCTACAATTAATATGTAGCTCTTGACAAAGGCAAAAAAACCTATTATAATTCCCGTCCAATTTGAGTGACAAACGTCGCGAAGAGTTGATGTTCTTTAACAAACTACGGTTTAAAGAAGTAAGTAACTTTTATAAACCGAATATGATATAAAACAAGAGAATTTATACAATTCTCGTCTATTAAAAAAACAATGAGTAATGTCAGTAAACAATTGCAATTAACTTTTTCGGAAGTTGAATAAAAGAGTTAGACACTAGTCATGATTAAACTAAACATTTTATGGAGAGTTTGATCCTGGCTCAGAGTGAACGCTGGCGGCGTGCTTAACACATGCAAGTCGAACGAGAACGGGTTAAAGCTTGCTTTAACTGTCAGCTAAGTGGCGCACGGGTGAGTAATATATAGGTAACGTGCCCTAGAGAGGGGGATAACAGATGGAAACGTCTGCTAAGACCCCATATGCCTTTAAGTCTAAAGACTGCAAGGGAAACATTTATGGCTCTAGGATCGGCCTGTACGGTATCAGTTAGTTGGTGAGGTAATGGCTCACCAAGACAATGACACCTAACTGGTTTGAGAGGATGATCAGTCACACTGGAACTGAGACACGGTCCAGACTCCTACGGGAGGCAGCAGTGGGGAATATTGCACAATGGGGGAAACCCTGATGCAGCAACGCCGCGTGGAGGATGACACATTTCGGTGCGTAAACTCCTTTTATATAGGAAGATAATGACGGTACTATATGAATAAGCACCGGCTAACTCCGTGCCAGCAGCCGCGGTAATACGGAGGGTGCAAGCGTTACTCGGAATTACTGGGCGTAAAGAGCGTGTAGGCGGGTAAATAAGTTGGAAGTGAAATCCTATGGCTCAACCATAGAACTGCTTCCAAAACTGTTAACCTAGAATATGGGAGAGGTAGATGGAATTTCTGGTGTAGGGGTAAAATCCGTAGATATCAGAAGGAATACCGATTGCGAAGGCGATCTACTGGAACATAATTGACGCTGAGACGCGAAAGCGTGGGGAGCAAACAGGATTAGATACCCTGGTAGTCCACGCCCTAAACGATGTACACTAGTTGTTGTGAGGCTAGACCTTGCAGTAATGCAGTTAACACATTAAGTGTACCGCCTGGGGAGTACGGTCGCAAGATTAAAACTCAAAGGAATAGACGGGGACCCGCACAAGCGGTGGAGCATGTGGTTTAATTCGACGATACGCGAAGAACCTTACCTGGTCTTGACATAGAAAGAACTTTTTAGAGATAAATTGGTGCCTGCTTGCAGGAGCTTTCATACAGGTGCTGCACGGCTGTCGTCAGCTCGTGTCGTGAGATGTTGGGTTAAGTCCCGCAACGAGCGCAACCCTCGTCGTTAGTTGCTAACAGTTCGGCTGAGAACTCTAACGAGACTGCCTACGCAAGTAGGAGGAAGGTGAGGACGACGTCAAGTCATCATGGCCCTTACGACCAGGGCTACACACGTGCTACAATGGGGTATACAAAGAGCAGCGATACGGTGACGTGGAGCGAATCTCAAAAATGCCTCCCAGTTCGGATTGTAGTCTGCAACTCGACTACATGAAGTTGGAATCGCTAGTAATCGTAGATCAGCTATGCTACGGTGAATACGTTCCCGGGTCTTGTACTCACCGCCCGTCACACCATGGGAGTTGAATTCATTCGAAGCGGGGATGCTAAAATAGCTACCTTCCACAGTGGATTTAGCGACTGGGGTGAAGTCGTAACAAGGTAACCGTAGGAGAACCTGCGGTTGGATCACCTCCTTTCAGAGTAATGAGAAGATATTCGTTTATCTTCTCAAGAAATAAACAATGGGTAAATATCCAATATCATATTCGGTTTGTAAAGGTTATTGAAATAATAGGTGAAGAATGGGCCTATAGCTCAGCTGGCTAGAGCGCTCGACTGATAATCGTGAGGTCCCAGGTTCAAGTCCTGGTAGGCCCACCATGAGAAGAAGATAATCTTTGTTGGGGAATTAGCTCAGCTGGGAGAGCGCCTGCCTTGCACGCAGGAGGTCAGCGGTTCGATCCCGCTATTCTCCACCAACATTAGCACCTAAACCAAGTAGAACAGAGATAAAAAACTAAATATAAGTCTTAAATATAAGATTTATATTTGGTTTTCGAATCAAAATGTTATTTAAAAATTTAATGTTAAAGTCTTTAAAATTTTTTCGAATTGGAATAATGAAAGTTATTTTAATTAAAATAGAAAACAATTTAAACACACAATTACTGTTTTATTAAATATTGTATTTAATAAGATAGTAGCCAAGGAATAATTATCAAAAAGGTAACTAAAGAGATTTAGTTATACAAATTATAAGCTATTAAGGGCTAATGGTGGATGCCTAGACTGTAAGAGGCGATGAAGGACGTATTAGGCTGCGATAAGCCTCGGGGAGCTGCCAAAGAGCTTTGATCCGAGGATTTCCGAATGGGACAACCCAGCATATAGAGATATATGTTACCCTGCGGGGAGCTAACCTGGTGAAGTGAAACATCTCAGTAGCCAGAGGAAGAGAAATCAAATGAGATTCCGTAAGTAGCGGCGAGCGAACGCGGATTAGGACAAACCCTATGCTTGCATAGGGGGTTGTAGGACCATGCTGTGAGACTAAAAAGAATAGTAGAAATATCTGGAAAGGTATAGCATAGAAGGTGAAACTCCTGTATACGAAATTCTTGATAGCTCTAATGGTATCCTGAGTAGGACGGAACACGTGATATTTTGTCTGAATCTGGGGGGACCACCCTCCAATCCTAAATACTACTTACAGATCGATAGTGAACAAGTACCGTGAGGGAAAGGTGAAAAGTACTCCAGCGAGGAGAGTGAAATAGAACCTGAAACCATTAGCTTACAATCATTCGGAGCCCTATGATTTATCAGGGTGACGGACTGCCTTTTGCATAATGAGCCTGCGAGTTGTGGTGTCTGGCAAGGTTAAGTCAAGTACGGAGCCGTAGCGAAAGCGAGTCTTAATAGGGCGATATAGTCAGATGCTGCAGACCCGAAACGAAGTGATCTATCCATGAGCAGGTTGAAGCTGGTGTAAGAGCCAGTGGAGGACCGAACCCGCTGACGTTGAAAAGTCTTGGGATGACTTGTGGATAGGGGTGAAAGGCCAATCAAACTTCGTGATAGCTGGTTCTCTCCGAAATATATTTAGGTATAGCCTTATGTAGTAACATATAGGGGTAGAGCACTGAATGGGCTAGGGCTGCTTACCGCGGTACCAAACCCTATCAAACTTCGAATACTATATGCGTAATCATAGGAGTCAGGCGGTGGGTGATAAAATCCATCGTCGAGAGGGGAACAACCCAGACTAACAGCTAAGGTCCCAAAGTTACATCTAAGTGGAAAACGATGTGAAGTTACTGTGACAACCAGGAGGTTGGCTTAGAAGCAGCCACCCTTTAAAGAAAGCGTAACAGCTCACTGGTCTAGTGATTTTGCGCGGAAAATATAACGGGGCTAAGATGTACACCGAAGCTTTAGACTTGTACTTGTACAAGTGGTAGGAGAGCGTTCTATTCAGCGTTGAAGGTATACCGACAAGGAGTGCTGGAGCGGATAGAAGTGAGCATGCAGGCATGAGTAGCGATAATTGAGGTGAGAATCCTCAACGCCGAAAACCCAAGGTTTCCTACGCGATGCTCGTCATCGTAGGGTTAGTCGGGACCTAAGTCGAGTCCGAAAGGGGTAGACGATGGCAAATTGATTAATATTTCAATACCAACAAATAAGCGCGATGTGGGGACGCATAGAGTTAATCGAGGTCACTGATGGAATAGTGGCTCGAAGGACGTAGGATGATAGTTAGGCAAATCCGGCTATCACTAATCCGAGATCTTACAGGCTGTTGCGATTCTTCGGAATCAATTCAGAATCGATGATACTGTCGTGCCAAGAAAAGCCACTAAGTATATTATTTGTTGCCCGTACCGTAAACCGACACAGGTGGGTGGGATGAGTATTCTAAGGCGCGTGGAAGAACCCTGGTTAAGGAACTCTGCAAACTAGCACCGTATCTTCGGTATAAGGTGTGCCTACTTATGTATAGAGACTTGCTCTCGAAAGCGTAAGAGGTTGCAACAAAGAGTCCCTCCCGACTGTTTACCAAAAACACAGCACTTTGCTAACTCGCAAGAGGATGTATAAGGTGTGACGCCTGCCCGGTGCTCGAAGGTTAACTGATGATGTCAGCGTAAGCGAAGCATTTGATTGAAGCCCGAGTAAACGGCGGCCGTAACTATAACGGTCCTAAGGTAGCGAAATTCCTTGTCGGTTAAATACCGACCTGCATGAATGGCGTAACGAGATGGGAGCTGTCTCAACCAGGGATCCAGTGAAATTGTAGTGGAGGTGAAAATTCCTCCTACCCGCGGAAAGACGGAAAGACCCCGTGCACCTTTACTACAGCTTGACACTGTAGCTTGGATATTCATGTGCAGGATAGGTGGGAGGCTATGAACTATGGACGCAAGTACATAGGGAGCCACCCTTGAGATACCACCCTTGAATATTTGAGTTACTAACTGGGACGAGTTATCCTCGTTCAGGACAATGTCTGGTGGGTAGTTTGACTGGGGCGGTCGCCTCCTAAAAAGTAACGGAGGCTTGCAAAGGTTGGCTCAAAGCGGATGGAAATCGCTTGATGAGTATAATGGCATAAGCCAGCCTGACTGTAAGAGATACAACTCGAGCAGAGACGAAAGTCGGTCATAGTGATCCGGTGGTTCTGTGTGGAAGGGCCATCGCTCAAAGGATAAAAGGTACGCCGGGGATAACAGGCTGATCTCCCCCAAGAGCTCACATCGACGGGGAGGTTTGGCACCTCGATGTCGGCTCATCGCATCCTGGGGCTGGAGCAGGTCCCAAGGGTATGGCTGTTCGCCATTTAAAGCGGTACGCGAGCTGGGTTCAGAACGTCGTGAGACAGTTCGGTCCCTATCTTCCGTGGGCGTAGGAAAGTTGAAGAGATTTGTCCCTAGTACGAGAGGACCGGGATGAACGTACCACTGGTGTACCAATTGTTCTGCCAAGAGCATCGTTGGGTAGCTACGTACGGATGTGATAAGAGCTGAAAGCATCTAAGCTCGAAGCCAACTCTAAGATGAACTTTCCCTGAAGATCCCAGCAAGACTAGCTGGTTGATAGGCTAGATGTGTAAGCGTTGTAAGACGTTTAGCTGACTAGTACTAATAGATCGTTTGGCTTATTTTATATATTTCTTGGTTTACTATCTTATTAAGTACATACTTAATTTGTATGTGTGTAAAGACTTTAACATTAACTTCTATCTCAAGATGATATGTTACCTTGGAAAAGTTGTAAACTTTTTTAAGAAACATAAGTTGAGTAAAGAGTGAATATTTACTATTCTTTCTTTACTCAACTTTGTTGGTGATTATAGAGAAGTGGAAATACCCAGCTCCATTCCGAACCTGGAAGTCAAGCACTTCATCGCTGATAATACTGCAGGGTCCCCTTGTGGAAACGTAAGTCGTCGCCAACTCTTGAGTTTTTAAAGCCTTTATCTAATTACTAGTCTTCTAGTTATTTGATAGAGGCTTTTTTTTAGCTCTTTTTTTACAGGATATATTTTATTTATTATTTATTATATCTTTCTGGATTTTTATCTCTTATTATCCTATATTTAATCTATATACTCTTTTCTCTTTTAAATAGGGTTACCTCTTAGATTCTTCTTTATCTTCTTTATATTTTGGACTTATGAAAGTTTATATTAGTTTATTAATATAGCTAATTAGAAAAATTTATGTAAAGAATTTTGATATATCTATTGCATACCAAATAATATAGAAGTTTGATATAAATATAAAAAGAGAAGAAGCTCTTGATATTATTTTTTCTCTATTAGTTCTTTCTCTTCCATGTGCTTTTAGCGATACATACATATGTATAGATGTAGCAATCACAACTAATAGTACAATGAATAATTTTCTATAAAGCAATATTCCAAGTTGTGTATTCTTAAACTCTTCAGTTAATATTATTGAGTAGAGATTATGTTGGTTTAACAAAAGTAAACCTGTAATAAGTAATAGCGTAAGCCAAATTAATTGAAAATATCCATAAAATGGACCAATATGAGAGTAAATTGTATTTTGGACTTTGGGGTCTTTAAAATAGATACCCATACCAAAAAGTAACAAGCCACCACCAACCCAGGCGGTAGCTGAAATTACATGAATAAATAATATTATATTATTTATCATCTTTTGATGCTAAAATTTCTATAGAAATGATTTTATCATTTTGTTTAATCGCATCTAGTGTTTCAAAACTTTCAGAGTCATTCTCTTCAATACCTCCAAAAACTGTATGTCCTCCATCTAAATGAGGACAAGGTACGAAACAGATGAAAAATTGGCTTCCCCCAGTATCTCTTCCTGCATGTGCCATTGACAATGTACCTCTTTTATGAATTTGATTAGGAGCATCAGTTTCACAAGGAATAGCCCAACCTGGACCACCCATTCCAGAACCATCTGGACATCCACCTTGTGCCATAAATCCAGGAATTACTCTGTGGAAAATTAATCCATTGTAATAACCATCATTAGCCAGTGTTGCAAAATTTGATACAGCAATTGGCGTTGATTCTGGAAATAATTTAACTAAAATTACACCTTTATCTGTTGTAATTTTTGCATATTGAAATTTTTCTAACTCTTCTTTTGGTAAATCGTATTTTTTTAAATCTTTTTTAAATCCAAACATTTTTATCCTTTTTAATTTATGGAATTATATCAATTTTCTGTATTAAAGAGATTAAATAAGTTAGTTATCTGTACTCTTATTTAGATAGCCAAGTTTAACAAGATTATTAACTACTTCTTTGAAAACAGGAACAGCTGACCATGAAGCATAATGGTAGTACCAATATTTTCCTGTAGATATTGGATTTATTACTGTTACTCCTATTGTGTATTTTTTATTTTTGTCATTTGCAAAACCAAAAAATGATGAAATATATATATCTTGATATTTCCCATGTCTTGCAATTTGTGCGGTTCCTGTTTTACCACCAACTTCAATACCATCAATTTGAGCATTAACTCCTGTACCTTGTGATATTGTTTTTATAAGTAACCTTTTTATTTCATGGGCTGTTTTTTTAGAAATCACTCTTTTTTTAGTGTCATCTGCTAAACTAACTTTTTTATCATTTACTGATAAACTTTGAACAATTTTTGGTGTTACTATTACTCCTTCATTATTAAAAGCAGAATAAGCTTTAAGCATTTGCATAAAAGTAGCTGTCATACCTTGCCCATATGAAATTGTTGCTTTAAAAACATTGTCTTCACCTTTATCTTCACCAGCAGAAAATTGTCTTATAGTTGGCATTACTCCAACTTTTTCATAGGGTAAATCTATTTGTGTTTTTTCTGTTATTCCAAAACTTTTAAGACCTTCATACATCTCTTTACCACTCAATCTTTGAGCTAATTGTAAAGTTCCTATATTACTAGAATAAATAAAGATATCATCAACTGTTAAATAATGTTTTGTAAATTCGTGATCATCTCCAATAGTAAATCTACCAAGTTTATATTTTCCCCTTGGATATTCACCCTTTGAGTTTACTTTCCCCTTATTGTATGCATTAAATAGTTCATTTTTTTTGATTCTATTTTTATCCATAACAAGTGAGATAGAAATAGGCTTTATAATTGAACCTGGTTCAAATAAAAACTCTATAGCACTTACATCTAAGTAAGGTATATCTGTTTGTCTTATTAATCCCGGATTAAATCTATTTGATGAAGCTAAAGCTTTTATTTTACCTGTAGAACTCTCCATTACTGAGACTATGATTTCATCTGCACTTAATTTTGTTTTGAATTTATCAAGCATAAGTTCCAAGTTTTTTTGGAGTCTAAGAGGTATATTTAAAATTAAATCTGCACCATCAACTCTATTTTGTATAATTGAATTTTTGTTAAAAGAGATATAAGAAAGGACATCTCTTGTTCCCTCTAATTTTCCATCTTTTGTATTATTTAATACACTGTTATAACTTTTTTCTAATCCTTTAATTCCATTAACTTTTGTTTTCCCATTGTCAGTTTCATATTTTCTTATGTAACCAATAACTGGAGTTAAAGTATCTTCATATGAATATAATCTTTTTTCTCCACTTTCATTTATATTTAATCCTCTTAATATCTTATTATCATTGATTTCTATAGATTTGAAAACATTTAAATGTCTTAGTTTAAAGCCTAACTCTTTTAAGTTTTTTGCAGTTTTTGAATCAATATTATACGAAAGAACAATTGAACCTGGATTTTTGAGAGATTCTGTTACCTTTTCATATATTTTAGCTTCAGGAATATCACTATAGATAGAAAAAAGTTTTACAAATAGATCTATTTTTTTTATATCCAAAAATCTAGTGTCTATTGTTGCTTTGTATAATTTTATCGAAGAAGCAATTTTAAAATTATCTTCACTTAATATATTTCCTCTTATTGCAAGTTCTGTTTTACTACTTTCTAAATTAGGAAGCCTTCTTTTATCTGTAATAGTAAAGAAGACATTTGAGAGTAAAAGTATTATGCTTAAGAAAATAAAAATAAGTATTATAAAAATTTTTTTAATTCTAGTAATTTTGTTTATGTTTTTTGAAGACATCTTTATCCATATTAGATTATAATGTGAAATGAATTTTATCCAAAAAATGTTTAAATCAAATCAGAACTTTTCAGAACCAGACTATTTGCTGTTTATATTGGCATCATTATTAGTAATTGTGAGTATAATTTTTTCATATTCATTAAGTGTTTATACTGTTGTATTTTATGATTATTCTCAATATCATTTCTTTGAGAGACAGCTGTTAGTGGGTGTCTTGTCAATATTTTTGATGTGGGGAATTTCATTTTTTAATCCCGATTTTATTATTGGAAAAGTAGGAATGTTTTTATTTATACTTTTTTTAATTTTAATGATTGCTATGCCATTTTTGCCAGCTTCTATGGTAACAAGTTCAGGGGGAGCAAATAGATGGATTAGACTTCCTGGTTTTTCTTTATCTCCTGTTGAGTTTTTCAAAATAGGATTTATCTATTTTCTTGCTTGGTCATTTCATAGAAGAGTTATGGATAAGCCTAAAAAAATGGGTTTAAAAGAAGAAAGTATCTTATTACTACCATATTTTGTAGCTTTTTTACTTGTAGTGTTTTTAGTAGCTTTTTTGCAAAAAGATTTAGGTCAAGTTGTTTTATTAGGTCTAATTCTAGTTATTCTATTAATTTTTGCGAATAGAAGTTTTAAAATATTTTTAGCATTAGGGTTTTTAATTGTTATTGGATTTGTATCTCTAATCTTAGCTGCACCACATAGGGTACAAAGAATCTATTCTTGGTGGGCACTAAATCAAGATAAGATATTATCAATACTTCCAAAATGGGCTGATGAACATCTTAGAATTGAAGAATTACCAGAACCTTATCAGGTGTCTCACTCTTTAAATGCTATTCATAATGGTGGATTTTTTGGTACAGGTTTGGGACAAGGTAATTTAAAATTGGGATTTTTATCGGAAGTTCATACTGACTTTATTTTAGCTGGTATTACTGAAGAAGCTGGTTTTTTAGGTCTATTTATTGTAAGTGCTATTATGTATGTGATTGTTTGGAGAATATTTAGAATAAGTAAAAGAGTAGAAAATCCTATTTATCATCTATTTACTTTAGGATTAGGATTGATGATTATTATTGCCTTTTTAATTAATTCTTATGGAATATCAGGAATGATACCAATTAAAGGGATTGCTGTTCCATTTTTAAGTTATGGTGGTTCTTCTATGCTTAGTCTTGGGATATCCATAGGTTTAATTTTATCAATAAGTAAATTAGCAAAAGAAGAGAGAAAAAAATGAGTGGAAAAATTGTAATCACTGGTGGTGGTACTGGTGGTCATTTAAAAGTTGCAAAAGCATTTATTGATGAATTGGCTATTAATAGAAATAGTAAACCCATCTTTATAGGTTCAATAAATGGGCAAGATAAAAAATGGTTCAGTGATTATAAAAATGTAGAGAAGGCATATTTTTTAAATACTAGAGGTGTAGTTAATAAAGGCTTGTTTGGAAAAATCAAAGCCTTGGGACAAATTCTATTTCAAACATTTAAATGTTGTATTTATTTTATAAAAAATGATGTAAAGAGTGTGATTAGTGTAGGTGGTTTTTCTGCTGCTCCTGCAACTTTTGCTTCAATATTAATTCCCTCTTGTAAATTATATATACATGAACAAAACTCTTATATGGGTAGATTGAATAAACTTACTTCAAAATTTGCAATTGAAGTTTTTTCTTCATATTTAGAAGAGTCTAAAATAAAAGATTATCCAGTAAGCTCTGAGTTCTTTTTGAATTCAAGAATAAGAACTGAAGTAAAAAAAGTGATTTTTTTAGGTGGTTCACAAGGTGCTGTTGCCCTTAATAGTTTTGCAATAAGTGTTGCAAAAGATTTAGATGATATGGGAATTAAAATTATTCATCAAACTGGAGATAGGGATTTTTTAAGAGTTAAAAGTGAATATGAAAAATTGGGTTTAGATGTAGATGTTTTTGATTTTACAAATGAATTAATTGAGAAAATGAAAGAAGCAGATTTTGCAATAAGTAGATCTGGGGCTTCAACATTGTGGGAACTGGTGGCAAATGGTCTACCTACACTTTTTGTTCCTTTCCCTTATGCTGCACAAGATCATCAATATGGAAATGCAAAGTTTTTAAAAGAGAAAAAACTTGCATTTTTAGTTAGGGAAAAAGAGTTAAATAAAGATATTTTATTTCAAGCTATTAATAGTGATATAAAATCTATATCTGAAAATCTATCAACATTGATTTCAAATGATGCAATTAAAAAAATAATAGATTTTATATTAAGTGAAAATCAAAAGTAAGATTACACCAAATATAATTCTATAGATACCAAAAGCAACAAAAGTAAAGTTTTGTAAAAATTTTAAAAACAGTTTAATTGTTAAAAAAGCTACAATGAATGCGACTACAAAACCAATAGCTAAAATCATAAGATTTGCATCAGTGAAATCTTTATAATGTTTTAATATATCATAACCAGTAGTTGCACACATAACAGGAAAAGCTAAAAGAAAAGAAAACTCAGCACTAGCCTTTCGATTTAGTCCAACTAACATAGCTCCTATTATTGTAGAACCAGCTCTTGAAGTTCCAGGAATAAGGGCAAATATTTGTGCAATTCCTATGTATAAAGCTTGTTTGTAAGTTACTTGTTCCACATCTGTTATATGGGATTTTTTTTCATCATAAAATTTTTCTACAATTAAAAAAACAATTCCACCAATGATAAACATAGTTGCCACTATTTCTATTGAAAACATAGCTTTTACTTGATGTGAAAAAAGAAACCCTATGGCACCAATTGGAATAAAAGCTAAAATCAATTTTTTCCATAATTCAATCTTTTTAATTGAAAATTTGTCTGGATAGTTTAAGATAACTGCTAAAATTGCAGCAAATTGGATTATTACTTCGTAAGCTTTATTTACACTATCTTGTTTTAATCCTAAAAATTCACTTGCTACAATTAAATGTCCCGTAGAAGAGATAGGTAAAAATTCTGTAAATCCTTCTATTACACCTAATACAATTGAATCAAAAATTTGCATCTTTTACCTTTATTTTATATCTTTTGCAAGTTTGAAAAAAAGGTTTAATCCTTTTTTCTCTTTTTTTTCTATTTTATAATCGAGCTTTGTAAGATAAAATTGTATATCTTTTACTGAAATACCTGTTCTTTGTGAATACTCTTTTAGAATATACTGAGGAATTTTTACTGCTCTTTTATTGAAGTTTTTAGTTAATTTTTTTAAATAATCCCCATGCCTGTTATAGCAAAGTCTTGCAAAAACAAAGGGTAGGTTATGTTTTTTTGTCCAAAGTTTACCCAAATCTACAAAGCTATCTTTATCATGACTAACATAATATTTTAAAGCTTTGTCTCCTATTAGAACTTGTCCTTCACATTGCAAAATTTTTGCTAATAAGTTAGAAGTGTTTGACTCATGGTCTTCTTTATAATCACCTGGAATTGATAACACTGAAAGTATCTCTTTTTTCCCTATTATTCCAAAATCTAATGATTTTTGACCTTTTGATTTGATTGAAGAAATAAAAGCTGCATCAACTTTTCTATTTAAAAATTTTTTATTAATATCAGACGGATATGATTTTTTAGAATTAACAATTGCTTTTAATTTTGCCGGTTTAATATATTTTTTAAAATATACGTGAAAAGGTAATAAATTTATATAATCGATTTTTGCAAATATCATTTATTTGTTTTCCTTTAAAATAGTTTTGATATAATAATTAAAAATTAGTAAAAAGGAGTTAAAGTGGTAACTATAGAATTTTTAGGACCAATTAATAAAAAACCACTCACTTTAGATATAAAAAATTTATCAGAGTTAAGTATATTTTTAAAAGATGACCAAGATATGGTAAAGTGGCTTGAAAACTGTGCAGTTGCAGTAAATGACACTATGGTTAGTTCAAAAGATGTTGTGTTAAGTAGTGGAGATAAAGTATCTTTATTGCCTCCTGTTTGTGGTGGATGAAAAAATTAATGAAAAGTGAATAATGAATAATGAATAGTGATAATAAATTACAATTATTTGATGGGTCTTTGCCTGTTGAGCAAATTACAAATACTTGGTATGAAAAGTTTAAAAGTTCCAATTTTGGTGCAATTATTACTTTTGTGGGAGTTGTAAGGGATGAAGATGGGATTGAGGGTTTATCTTTTGATATTTATGAACCAATTTTAAATAATTGGTTTAATTCTTGGCAAGAGAAGGCAAATGCACAAAATGCAATTGTACTTATGGCTCATAGCAGAGGAGATGTTCTTAATCATGAAAGTTCATATATTGCAGCTGTTTGTTCTCCTAAAAGAAGAGTTGCTTTAGAATTAATAGATGAATTTGTGGAAGATTTTAAAAAGTCTGCTCCCATTTGGAAATATGATATTTTGGATGGTAAAAGAGTTTATGCCCAAGAAAGAAGTACTAAAATAGAGGGTTCTGGTATATTGGCATGAGAGTAGATTTGCATAATCATACAACACTTTGTAACCATGCTACTGGAACAATGGAAGAGTATGTAATAAGGGCAATTGAATTAGGAATTGATGAATTTGGTTTTTCTGAACATGCTCCTATGGACTTTGATGAGGAATATAGACTTAATATTTCTCAAAAAGATTATTATGAAAATGAAGTTAAAAAACTACAAGAAAAGTATAAAAATCAAATAAAAATTTTATTGGCATATGAAGTTGATTTTATGCAAAATATAAAAATGCTAGATGAGATTTTAAATGCTAAAGTTGATTATCTCATAGGTTCTGTACACTTTTTAGATGGTTGGGGTTTTGATAACCCAGAATTTATTGGTAAATATGAAAATAGTGATATTGATAAGATTTGGCAAGATTACTTTGATACAGTTCAAGCCCTTGCAAAGTCAAAGCATTTTGACATTGTTGGACATATTGATTTAATAAAGATATTTAAGTATCTACCTAAAAAAGATGTAAAAAAAATAGCAAAAAATGCCCTTAAAGAGATAAAAAAATCTAATATGACAATAGAAATAAATGCAGCAGGATTGAGAAAACCAATAAAAGAAATTTATCCTTCAAAAGATATTTTAGAATTGGTTTATGAACTTGATATTCCTATAACACTTAGTTCTGATGCACATAGTGTTGACCAAATAGGTTTTAAGTATGAAGAAGTAATAAATTATGTAAAATCTTTTGGTTTTACAAAAGTTGCAACGTATGAGAGTAGAGATAGGAAGTTGGTTAGTTTTTAACCAGAAGTTTTATAAAATATCTTTTAAGTAATATAATAAATGTTTATTTTTTATACAAAAATTTTGGAATTTATAAACTTTATTTTGATAAGATATGATAAATTAAAATATCAGGAGATTATTACATGGGTAAATTTGTTAACAATACTGAAGAGTTTTTTAAATATTGTGAAGAAAATGAAGTTAAGTTTGTAGATTTTAGATTTACAGATATGAAAGGAATGTGGCATCATTTAACATATATGTTAAGTGCAGTTAATGAAGGTAATTTAACAAATGGTTTACCTTTTGATGGTTCATCTGTTGATGCATGGCAACCAATTAATAAATCAGATATGTTATTAAAACCAGATGTAGGTACTGCATTTCTAGATCCTTTTACTGCAGATTCAACAATCATTGTAATTTGTGATGTTTATGATATTTACAAAGGTGAATTATATGAGAAATGTCCAAGATCTATTGCTAAAAAAGCATTAACTCATTTAAGTGAATCTGGTGTAGGTGATGTTGCTTACTTTGGACCTGAAAATGAATTCTTTATTTTTGATGATGTGAAAATTATAGATAGTATTAATGAATCTTATTATAGAGTTGACTCTGAAGAGGGTTGTTGGGCAGATTCAAGAGAAATCGAAGGCGGAAACATCGGACATAGACCAAGAACTAAAGGTGGGTACTTCCCAGTTCAACCAACAGATTCAATGGTTGATTTAAGAGCTGAAATGATGTTAGTTTTAGAGCAAGTTGGTTTAGAAGTTGTTTTAGGACACCATGAAGTTGCACAAGCTCAAGGTGAAATTGGTGTTGTTTTTGGTGACTTAATTGAAGCTGCTGATAATGTTCAAAAATATAAATATGTTTGTAAAATGGTTGCACACTTAAATGGTAAAACTTGTACATTTATGCCAAAACCACTTTATGGTGATAATGGTAATGGTATGCACGTACACCAATCAATTTGGAAAGAAGGTAAAAACTTATTCTACAAAGAGGGTGAGTATGGAAATCTTTCTGAAACTGCTAGACATTATGTTGGTGGAATTTTTAAACATGCAAGAGCAGTTGCTGCATTTACTAACCCATCAACTAACTCTTATAAAAGATTAATTCCAGGATTTGAAGCTCCTTCAATCTTAACTTACTCTTCTCAAAATAGATCAGCTTCTTGTAGAGTTCCTTATGGAGCAGGTGAAAAAGCTACTAGAATTGAAATGAGATTCCCAGATTCTACTTCTTGTCCTTATTTAGGATTTGCAGCAATGTTAATGGCTGGGCTTGATGGTATTGCTAATAAAGTTGAACCAATTGGTCCAATGGATGAAGATTTATTTGAAATGCCTTTAGATGAAATTAGAGAGAGAAAAATCCCTCAAATGCCTCATACATTAAGAGGTTCATTAGAAGCATTAATTAGAGATAATGATTTCTTAAAACCAGTATTTACACAAGATATGATTGATACTTATCAACATTACAAATTTGAAACTCAAGTATGGCCTGATGAAGCTAGACCAACTGCATTTGAATTTATGAGTACTTATTCTTGTTAATAACAAGAATAAGTTTTTAAAAGCTTGGCTTTTTAGCCAAGCTTTTTTTTATGCTTAATTTTTAAAATTGTATTTGATTTTTTTCTAGAAGTCTTGTTTTATTTAATGGAAGTTTTGAAGTTTCTGTGTAGTACTCTTTTTGTCCATTTAATGTAGTAGTTTTTACATTTGCTGGTTGTGTAAAGTTTCTTTTAATTTCAGGATGAAGTTTTAAATAATTTTTATAAAAATATGCAAAAGCTGGACCTGCAGCTCTTCCCCCTGTCTCACTTTTTCTCATTGGTTTATTATCATCATTCCCAAACCAAATAATTGTTTGTAAAGTAGGAGTATATCCACAAAACCATGCATCAACATTGTTATTTGAAGTTCCAGTTTTACCTGCTATTTCTATACCATCTACATTTGCCATTCTTCCTGTACCTCTTTTTACTACATCTTCTAATATAGTTGTCATTAGAAAAGATTGTTCAGGAGTTGTTATGAACTTCTCTTCAGGTTCAAAATTTACAGTTTGTTTATATCTATTTGTTATAGAACTTACAATATAAGGTTTTACTTGAATTCCACCATTTGAAAACATCGAGTAAGCTTGTGAGAACTCCATTGGTGAAACACCAAAACTTCCTAAAGTAATAGATAAATCAAATGGTAAATCATTAAGTCCATATGCTTTTAATCCCTTATAAATAACGTCAATACCTATATCATTTACTAAATTAATAGTTGCAAGGTTTCGTGAGTGAACGAGTGCTTCTCTTAAAGTAATTAATCCTTTATAATCTTCTTCATAATTTTTAGGTTGCCATCTTTTTTTACTTGTATCTTCTTCTGTTTCATCTGTTGCTTGAGGATCTACTTCATTTACATCTGGGTTTTCTGTATTTGCTTTTTTTGTCTCTTCATCATCAAATTCATAAGTTCTTGAAATATCTGCTATAAGACTTGCTGGTGAATAACCTAAATCTAAAGCTTGTTGATAAATAAAAGGTTTTACTGCACTTCCTGGTTGTCTTTTACTTTGAATAACCCTGTTGAATGAAGATTCTTTATAATTAACTCCACCTACCAAACTTAGAATTTTACCAGTGTTATTTTCAATTGTAATTAATCCACCATTTAAAGTTTTTGTAAATGCTTCTTGTTCTTCGATTAAACTCATAGGATAAACGTCTAAGCCTTTGAAAGCTTGAGATCTAAAGTATTGGTCTCTTTTAATAATATTATTATAAGAGAGATTTAAAGCTTTTCTTGCTATTTCTTGTGCTTTTAAATCGATAGTTAAATTAATAATATATCCCTCTTCTTTAATATTTGGAATATTTTTTTTCAACTCTTTAAAAGCATAATCAACAACATAAGGAGCTTTGTTTTTAGTTAAAGTTTGGTTATAAACAGTTGGTACAGAATCAGTAGCTTCTTGGTATTCGCTTTCATTTATCCAGCCAAGAGCTTTTAATCTATTTATAACTTGATTTGCTCTTGCAAGTGAGAATTTTAGATTTCTAGTTGGATCGTAAAAACTAGGAGCTTTTGGAAGACCCACTAATATAGCAATCTCTTTTAATGATAATTGATAAAGTTCTTTTTTAAAGTACCCAAGAGCAGCTGTTCTTATACCAAAGTATCCATGACCAAAATATACTTGATTGAAGTATCTTTCTAAGATTTGTTCTTTTGTTAATACTTGTTCAACTCTAATTGAAAGTAGTGCTTCTTTTATTTTTCTTATAAGTTTTTTTTCTCTAGTAAGTAGAATAGTTTTTACTAATTGTTGAGTTAATGTACTAGCACCTTCAACTAATTTTCCAGCTTTTATATCTTTTATTAAAGCTCTACTTATAGCATCAAGATTTATTCCTCCATGTTCAAAGAACTGAGTATCTTCAATTGCCAATAGTGCTTCAATAACTCTTGGAGGTATATCATCATAATCTACGTATAATCTATTTTCTTTATCAAAAATATTGGCAACTAACTCTCCATTTTTATCAAAAAACTGAGTTGTCAAAGGTGGTTTATAATTAACTATCTTATCTATATCAAATCTTAAATTAAGATATAAATAAACTAGCCAAGATGCCACTGCTAGTCCAATTATAGTAATAATTCCTAAAATATATTTTATCATTATGCTTCCCTAAATTTTTTATTTATAAAGTTTGAATCTATTAATTCAATAGTATATTTATCTTTTGGATTGGATAAAACATCTTTTGTTTTACCACTTTCTATTATTTTACCATTTTTTAAAATTATAATATCTTCACATAAATTTTCTATTGAATATATATCATGTGTGACATATAATATTTTTAAATCTAACTCTTTTATTAATTTTTCTAAGAGCTGTAATATTATCTCTTTATTTTCTGTATCAAGTGCTGTTGTTGGTTCATCAAGTAATAAAAAGCTTGGATCTTGACTAATTGCAATTGCAATTACAACTCTTTGGAGTTGTCCTCCACTTAATTGTGTGGGAAACCTGTTTAAAACAAATTCATCTAATCCAACTAATTTTAATAATTCTATTTTTTTTATCTCTTCACAAAAAAATTGTTTAGAAATTTTTGTCATTGGAGATAAAGAGGTAAATGGATTTTGTGGTATGAAGCCTATATTACTTTTAACAAGTTCACTTGTAGGTTCTATATTAATAGAAGAATCTAAATTTGATGGCAAAAGATTTAAAATGGCCTTTAGGGTAAGTGATTTTCCACTTCCACTTTCACCTATTAGTGCCATTGATTTATTTATTTCAAAACTTAAATTAACTAGCTCTTTGTTATTGTTTTTAATTTGAAGTTTATTAATTATAATTTTTGCCATATTATAAACTTATATTAAAGCTTCATCCATTTCTTCAGGAATTTCAATATCCATTAGTTTTAATACAGTTGGTGCAATATTATTTAAACTTCCTACTTTTACTTCTTTTACCTTATCAGATATAACAAAGCAGTAAACATCTCCTACTGTATGATTTGTTAAGGTTTCCCCTTCATCATTTCTCATCATTTCACAATTTCCATGATCAGAGGTTAATACTAAATTATAGTTTTTCTCTTTTGCTTTTTTTATTATTTTGCCTAGTTCTAAATCCACTGCTTCTACAGCTTTAATACCTGCTTCATAAATACCAGTATGTCCTACCATATCTCCATTTGCAAAGTTTACAACAACAAAATCATACTCTTCATCCATAGCTCGTCTAACTTCTATTCCAACTTCTGGTGCACTCATTTCTGGTTTTAAATCATAAGTAGCAACATCGGGAGAGGGAATTAATACTCTAGTTTCATTTAAATAAGGCTCTTCCAATCCACCATTAAAGAAAAAAGTCACATGGGCATATTTTTCAGTTTCAGCTGTGTGAAGTTGTTTAAGACCATTATTAGAAATAACTTCGGCTAAGGTATTTTTAGGAGTCTCTTTTGGAAAAAGTACAGGAAGAGAAAAGTTTTTGTCATACTCAGTTATTGTTGCAATATTTAGATTTTTTTCAACTCTTGGAAATTGAGAAAAGTTTTTATTAGCTATCGCATTTGACATTTCTCTCATTCTATCACTTCTAAAGTTACAAAAGATAACTCCATCATTTTCTTCAAATCCCTTGTAATTGTTTAAAGATACAGGAACAATAAACTCATCTAAAACATCATTATTATATGAATTATCAATATATTTATTTATATCTTCATTTGTTTTTGGAAGACCTAAAGCAATGGCATCATATGCTTTTTTTATTCTATCCCATCTATTATCTCTATCCATTGCATAATATCTTCCACAAATAGTAGCAATAGAGATATCATTATCACAAATGTTTTCTATCTCTTTTATATATTTTTTAGCACAATTAGGAGCAACATCTCTACCATCAGTTATTATATGTATAAATACTTTTTTACCCAGATTTTTAGAGATTTTAGCAAGTGCAATTATATGACTAATATGAGAGTGAACACCACCATCACTAATTAATCCTATAAGATGAATGTTATTTGAGTTTTCAATAGTTGAACTTAAAAGTTCATTATCTTTTAATGTATTATTTTCGATTGCTAAATTAATTTTTACCAAATCTTGATACAAAACCCTTCCACTTCCTATACTCATATGTCCTACTTCACTATTTCCCATCTGTCCATCTGGTAAACCAACATGTGTTCCATAAGTGTGTATTAAAGAATAAGGTACATTTTTAAATAGATAATCATAAGTTGGAGTATTTGCATTTTTTAAAGCATTAAAATTTGATGAATTATTATGACCAATACCATCTGTTATGATTAGAATTGTTTTATTTGTCATTATTTAAACCTTTTAAAATTATTAATATATTATAATCCTGAGATTATATCTAAACGAAGGTTTAAATTTGTTTTACTGGTTCTATAGACATCTTGAGATTAATATCTTTCAATATATTTCAGTTCGTGCAGGAATTGCTTTTTTAATATCTTTTTTATTAACTATGTATTTAATGCCAAAATTTATAAAGTGGGCGAAAAATAAAAAGGCTAATCAGCCTATATATGAGTATGCACCTGAAACTCATCAAGTAAAATGTGGGACTCCTACTATGGGTGGAGTTATTTTTATTTTTTCAACTATAATTGCGACACTATTAACAGTTAAGCTAAATAATTTTTATGTAGTAGGTGGACTTTTGACACTTGTATTATTTTGTTTAATTGGGATGCAAGATGATTTATCAAAAATTTTTAAACAAAAAAACTCAGCAGGACTTAGTGCTAGGGCTAAACTTATATTGCAGTTTATTTGTGCTTTTTTAGTATCAGCTATACTTTATTATTATTCCCATACTACGGAGTTATATATTCCTTTTTATAAGTTACCCCTTTTTGATATGGGAATTTATTCAATAGTTTTTTGGATGTTAGTAATTGTTTCAACATCTAATGCTGTAAATTTGACTGATGGACTTGATGGTTTGGCAACGGTACCTTCAATAATTTCATTTTTTACTTTATCTGTTATTGTTTATATTTCAGGACATGCAATTTTTAGTGCATATTTACTTATTCCAAATATAAAATTAGCAGGAGAATTAACAATATTAGGCTCAGCAATAATAGGTTCATTGATTGCTTTTCTTTGGTTTAATTCTCATCCTGCTGAGGTATTTATGGGAGATAGTGGTTCTTTACCTATAGGTGGATTTATGGGATATATGGCAATTGTAGGAAAAAGTGAAATATTACTTCTTATTATCGGTCTTATTTTTGTTGTGGAAACAGTTTCTGTTATATTACAAGTTGGTTCATTTAAATTAAGACAAAAAAGAGTTTTTTTAATGGCTCCTATTCACCACCACTTTGAACATAAAGGTTGGAAAGAGAATAAAATAATAGTAAGATTTTGGATTATCTCTTTTATGGCAAACCTTTTTGCACTATTGAGTTTTAAAATTAGATAAGAAATCTAAAATAGAGGAAAATATGATTAGAGTTTTAGGTAAAGGAGTTACAGCTAAAGCTATTGAACAAGCTTTTAGTGATACTAAATTATATGATGATAGTGATTTTCACACTTATGATAAATCTTCAAATGATATTACTGTTGTAAGTCCTGGCATAATGCCTTCTAATAATATGGTTAAAAATTCCAATAACATTATAAGTGAATATGATTTATTTGCTGATTGTATGCCTTTTAGTATTTGGATTTCTGGAACAAATGGAAAAACTACTACAACTGAAATGACTCAACATCTATTAGAAAAAAAAGGTAGTGTTTGTGGTGGAAATATTGGAACTCCATTAGCCTTATTAAATAAAGATGCAAATATTTGGATATTAGAAACTTCTTCCTTTACTAATCATTATACAAATAAAGCAAAAGCAAACATATATATACTTCTTCCTGTAAGTGAAGATCATATAACGTGGCATGGAAGTTTTGATGAGTACAAAAAAGCCAAATTAAAACCCTTGGATTTTATGGTAGAGAGTGAAATTGCAATTATTCCAGAAGAGTTTAAAGATTATAAAACTGATGCTTGTGTAATTACTTATAAAAATAGTGATTGTTTATGTAAAGAGTTTGGAATAGAAAAAGAAAAAATAAAATTCAAAGAACCATTTTTGTTGGATTCAATAATGGCACTTGCTTGTAGTAAAATACTTTTTGATGAATTGGATTATGAACTTATAAACTCTTTTGTTGTTGGAAAACATAAAGTTGAAGAGTTTTTTGATAAAAAAAACAGATTATGGATAGATGATAGTAAAGCCACAAATGTTGATGCAACAATAAATGCATTAAAATCATATAAAGATAAAAAGATAAATCTTATTTTAGGTGGTGATGATAAAGGTGCAAAATTAAATCCATTATTTGAAGAGATGAAAAAATATAATATAACAATTTTTGCAATTGGTTCAAATACTGAAAAAATAGTTGAATTAGCAAATGAATCTAAAATTGAAGTTTTTGCATTAAAATATTTAAATAAAGCAGTTGAAAAAATTGATGAATTATCTTGCGAAAATAGTGTAGGAATACTCTCCCCAGCAGCTGCATCTTTGGACCAATTTACCTCATATAAGCACAGGGGAGAAGAATTTAAAAATCTTGTATGTGCTTTAAGCTAGAATTAATATGATAGACATTATAATTTCAGTCCAAAAACGATGGCTCGGTAGCTCAGTCGGTAGAGCAAAGGACTGAAAATCCTTGTGTCGGCAGTTCGATTCTGCCCCGCGCCACCATTTTTGTAAATATATTTATATGCTGGTGTAGCTCAGTTGGCTAGAGCAGCTGATTTGTAATCAGCAGGTCGGGGGTTCAACTCCCTTCACCAGCTCCATATAAGTTATAAGTCTGCGAAATCTTCAGTTTAGAAGATCAGCGCTAGACCAGATTAATAATTTTCAACCGGTGAGGTTGGAGAGTGGTCAAATCCTGCGGATTGTAAATCCGCCGCCTACGGCTTCGAAGGTTCAAATCCTTCCCTCACCACCATTAAATGAGCGGGAGTAGCTCAGTTGGCTAGAGCTTCTGCCTTCCAAGCAGATTGTCGCGAGTTCGAGTCTCGTCTCCCGCTCCATTTATTTTTTATTGATTCTGGGAGCTGAGTTATATATAGCAAAAATTATAACTCTTTTACTACATTGTAATCTCCTTGTAATCTTTTTTAGTGTATAATTGCGACCCGTTGACATAATTTAGTTGTATTCGTACATTTAACTTATGTGAATGTCTCACATTACCCCTCTGAATAGATCAGCTTTTGGGCTTATCTGCTCAGAGGGCAATTTAATTAAATCTTTTAAAGGAAAAATTCTATGGCAAAAGAAAAATTTGACAGAAGTAAACCACACGTAAATATTGGTACTATTGGTCACGTTGACCACGGTAAAACTACATTAACTGCTGCGATCACTATGGTTCTTGGACTAAAAAATGGTCAAGCAACAATGGATTATGATCAAATTGATAACGCTCCAGAAGAAAGAGAAAGAGGAATTACTATTGCTACTTCTCACGTTGAGTATGAAACTGAAACTAGACACTACGCACACGTAGATTGTCCAGGTCACGCCGATTACGTTAAAAACATGATTACTGGTGCTGCACAAATGGACGGAGCTATCTTAGTTATCGCTTCAACTGATGGACCTATGGCACAAACTAGAGAACACATCTTATTATCTAAACAAGTAGGTGTACCTTACATCGTTGTTTTCTTAAATAAAGAAGATCAACTTGATGATGAAGATAAAGAAGAAATGTTAGAACTTGTTGAAATGGAAGTTAGAGAATTATTATCTACTTATGATTTCCCAGGTGATGATACTCCAATTATTGCTGGTTCTGCTTTCAAAGCATTAGAAGAAGCAAAAGCTGGTACAGCTGGTGAATGGTCTGAAAAAATCTATAAACTTATGGATGAAGTAGATGCTTATATCCCAACTCCAGTTAGAGATTCTGATCAAGCATTCTTAATGCCTGTAGAAGACGTATTTACTATCCAAGGTAGAGGTACTGTTGTTACTGGTAGAATTGAAAAAGGTACTATTAAATTAGGTGAAGAAATTGAAATCGTTGGTATTCACGATACTCAAAAAACTACTGTAACTGGTATTGAAATGTTCAGAAAAGAAATGGACGAAGGTCAAGCTGGAGATAATGCAGGTATTCTTTTAAGAGGTATCAAAAAAGAAGACGTACAAAGAGGACAAGTTCTTATTAAGCCAGGAACAATTACTCCACATACAGAATTTAGAGGAGAAGTTTATATCCTTTCTAAAGAAGAGGGTGGAAGACATACTCCATTTTTCTCTGGATATAGACCACAGTTTTATGTAAGAACAACAGACGTAACTGGTTCTTGTACTTTACCTGAAGGTACAGAAATGGTTATGCCAGGTGACAATGTAGAAATGACAGTTAAACTAGTTGCTCCTATCGCTCTTGAAAAGGGAACTAAGTTCGCTATTAGAGAAGGTGGAAGAACTGTTGGTGCTGGAGTTGTTGCTGAAGTTATCGCATAAGGATTAATATGGCAGCAGTTAGAATAAAAATCGGATTAAAATGTCAAGAAAGTGGAGATATTAACTACACTACTTGGAAAAACCCAAAAACTCACACTGAGAAATTTGAGGTTAACAAATATTGTCCAAGATTAAGAAAACACACTATTCATAAAGAAGTTAAGTTAAAGTCGTAAGACTTTACTTAACCCTTTATCTTTTAAGCAGGTCAGTAGCTCCAATGGTAGAGCGCCGGATTCCAAATCCGATGGCTGGGGGTTCGAGTCCCTCCTGGCCTGCCACTAAATATTTCTTAAAGTAGTAACAAATAACTTTTTTAAAAAATATTTATAAGCTAAATAATTATAACTCTGGAGTCGATTGTGAGTAAGTTAAAAACATATTATAAAAATGCAAGAGAAGAGATAGGAAAAGTAATTTTTCCAATTAAAGAACAAATTAGATCTGCTTATATTTCTGTATTTGTAGTAGTGACGGTTATTTCGTTATTTTTAGCTCTAATAGATGCTGTAATGTCTTTTAGCTTGTCTTCAGTAATAAACTAAGGAAATAATAATGGCACATTTATGGTATGCAATTCAAACTCACTCTGGTAGTGAATTAACAGTAAAAAGAGCATTAGTAAGATTAGCCGATGAAATGGCTGATGGGAAAATTGCTGAGGTTTTAGTTCCAACAGAAGATTTAATTGAAATAAAAAAAGGTAATAAAACAATTGTTGAAAGACCTTTATATCCTGCATATGCTTTTGCTAAAATTGATTTAGATACTGCATTATGGCATAGAATTCAATCAATGCCAAAAGTTGGTAGATTTATTGGTGAGTCTAAAAAACCTACACCATTATCAGAAAAAGATATTAATTCTATTTTAGACAAAGTTAATAATAGAGCAGCAGCTAAACCAAAAGTATCATTTGATGATGGTGAAATGGTAAGAATAAATGAAGGTCCATTTGCAAACTTTAATGGAATAGTTGAAGAGTTTGATATAGCTTCTGGTATATTAAAACTAAATGTATCAATTTTCGGAAGAAATACTCCTGTAGAGATTTCTTATACACAAGTAGAAAGAGTAGTTTAATTACTCTTTGAATATAGACATTAGGCAAAAAAATTAGCTTCTGAGTTTTCTTGCCTAATGTCTAAATCATTAAACAACAAATTTAAAAGGAGAAAAGATGGCTAAAAAAATAGCTGGTGTTTTAAAACTTCAAATTCCTGCTGGTGCTGCAAACCCATCACCACCTGTTGGTCCTGCATTAGGACAAAGAGGTATCAATATTATGGAATTTTGTAAAGCTTTTAACGAAAAAACTAAGGATAAAGCAGGGTTTAGTATTCCTGTAGAAATTACTTATTATACAGATAAAAGTTTTACATTTTTAGTTAAACAACCACCAATGACTGACTTAATTAAAAAAACTTCAGGTGTTAAAAAAGGTAGCGATAACGCACTTAAAAACAAAATTGGTAAATTAACTAAAGATCAAGTTATGGAAATCGTTGATATGAAAATCAAAGATTTAAATACAGATGATAGAGATCAAGCAGCTAAAATTGTTGCTGGTTCAGCTAGATCTATGGGAATTGAAGTAGAAATTTAATATTTCTATTTCTTAGCCTTACCACCAGGCTTAAACGGCGGTAGCAAACAAGTATTCTTTAGTTTGATAAAAACTAAGACTCCTTGAAAAAAATAAAATTGCGGAGAATAAAATGGCAAAAGTTTCAAAAAGATATAAAAGTTTATTAGAAAAAATCGAAGATAAAAAATACACATTAGCAGAAGCAGTTGTTTGTGTAAAAGATTTAAAATCAGCTAAATTTGATGAAAGTGTTGAAGTTGCACTTAATCTTAATGTAGATCCAAGACACGCTGATCAAATGATTAGAGGTGCAGTTGTTCTTCCTCATGGTACTGGTAAAACTGTAAGAGTTGCAGTATTTGCTAAGGGAACAAAAATGGATGAAGCAAAAGCAGCTGGTGCTGATATTGTTGGAAATGATGATTTAGTAGAATCAATTCAAGCTGGAAACATCGATTTTGATGTTTTAATTGCAACACCTGATTGTATGGGTATGGTTGGTAAAATTGGTAGAATTTTAGGGCCAAAAGGTTTAATGCCTAATCCTAAAACTGGAACAGTTACTATGGATGTAGCTAAAGCAGTTAATGATGCTAAAGGTGGTCAAGTTACATATAGAGTTGATAAAAAAGGTAATATGCAAGCTGCAGTTGGAAAAGTATCTTTTTCTGATGAAGCAATTACTGAAAATATTAAAGCTTTTATTGCTGCAATCAATAAAGCAAAACCTTCGACTGCAAAAGGTAGATATATTACTAATGCAGCGATTTCATTAACTATGTCTCCATCTGTTAAATTGGAAGCATTAGAAGTAATGGATATTAAATAAGGATTAACTCCTTATTTAATAACATTCAAATATGTTGATATAATCAATATTTTTGAGTGTTATTCAAGGCACTGATATAAAACTGAAGACAGCTGGTTAGATACCCCCGTATCTTGTAAAACCCGCCGAAGTTGGATGTTTTGAAAGGGGGAAATACATAATGATGACTAAACAACAAAAATCAGAAATCGTTGATTTTTTAACTTCTGAATTCAAAGAGTCTCAAGCTATCGTAGTTTGTGATTATAAAGGATTAACTCATAAAGAGTTAGAAGTATTAAGAAAAGACGCTAGAGATAATGGAACTAAAGTACAAGTTGCAAAAAATACTCTTGTTGCTGTTTCTGTAAAAAATGCTGAGTTAGGTGATATCGAATTAACTGGTACAAACATTTTCTTATGGTCAGAAGATCAAATTTCAGCTTGTAAAGTAGCTGATAAATTTGCATCTGATAACAAAGATAAATTTGCTATCAAATCTGGTATCATTGAAGGTAAAATCGCTGATCTTGCTACTGTTAATGCATTTGCTAAGTTACCATCAAGAGAACAACTTCTTGGTATGCTTGCTGCTACATGGATGGCACCAGTTACGAACTTTACTATTGGGCTTGATGCTCTTAGAAAGAAAAAAGAAGAAGAGGCTGCTTAATAAGCAACAATTATTTAAATAAAAATTAAAAAAATAAGGAAAAGAAATGGCAATTTCTAAAGAAGACGTATTAGAATACATCTCTGGTTTATCTGTATTAGAGTTATCAGAATTAGTTAAAGAATTCGAAGAAAAATTTGGTGTATCTGCACAACCTGTTGCAGTTGCTGGTGGAGCTGTTGCAGCTGAAGCTGGTGCTGGTGAAGAGCAAACAGAATTTAATGTTGTTCTTGTTGATGCTGGAGACAAAAAAATTAATGTTATTAAAGCAATTAGAGCATTAACTGGTCTTGGATTAAAAGAAGCTAAAGCTATGTCTGAAGAAGCTGGTGCAATCGTTAAAGAAGGTATTGGAAAAGAAGATGCAGAAGCAGCTAAAGCTGAATTAGAAGCAGCTGGTGCAAAAGTAGAATTAAAATAATTACTTACTTGTAATTTATTCTATGTAATACAAGGCCTACGCGCCTTGTATATAGATAGCATCTTTGAAGGCTAAGGTTAAAATTCTAAGGAATTTTAACCCTATCCTTTAGGGATGCTTTTGTGCTTTATACTAAAAAGCAAAAAAAAATCAAATTTTTGACAAGGTGAACTATGCTAAATTCTTTAAAATCTGGTAATAGGCTTAGAGTCGATTTTGCTAAAAATCCACAACATATTGAAATTCCTAATTTATTACAATTACAACAAAATTCGTATGACAACTTTTTAATGGTCGGAAAAGAGAGCAGAACTGATGCTGGAATAGAAAAAGTATTTAAATCAATTTTCCCAATACATGACGCTCAGGGTAGAATTACTCTTGATTATATAGAAAGTGAAGTGGGTAAACCAAAATACGACGTAAGAGAGTCTATGGTTAGAGGTCTTACTTACTCAATCCCATTAAAAATCAAAATAAGATTAACACTTTGGGATCTTAACGAAAAAACTGGTGAAAAAATCGGCGTTAAAGATATGAAAGAACAATCTTTATTCGTTAGAGAAATACCTTTAATGACAGATAGAACTTCATTTATTGTAAATGGTGTTGAAAGAGTTGTCGTTAACCAATTACATAGATCTCCTGGTGTTATCTTCAAAGAAGAAGAATCAAATACTGCTGGAAATAAATTAATCTATACTGGACAAATTATTCCAGATAGAGGTTCTTGGTTATATTTTGAATATGATGCAAAAGATGTATTATATGTAAGAATCAATAAAAGAAGAAAAGTTCCTGTAACTATTCTTTTTAGAGCATTAGGATATTCTAAAGAAGATATCATCAAAATGTTCTACCCAATTTTAAATATTAAAATTAAAAACAATAAATTCTTAACAGAATTTAGTCCTGAAGATTTCACAGGAAGAGTTGAATTTGATATTAAAGATGATAAAGGTAATTTAGTAATTGCTGCTGGAAAAAGATTAACTGCTAGAAAAGCTAAAGCTTTAGTTGATGGTGGATTAAAATTAGTTGAATATCCAGTTGAATTATTGATGGATAGAAGTACTGCTGGTACAATTTTTGATCCAGAATCTGGTGAAGTATTATTTGATTCTTTAACTCATTTAGATGAATTAAAATTAAAAAAATTACTTGACTTAGGTTTTGATTCTTTTGATATTGCAAATGATTTAGCTGAAGGTGTTGATGATTCTATTATCAATGCATTTGCTGCAGATGCAGAGTCTTTAAAATTATTAAAACAAACTGAGCAATTAGAAGATGAAAATGATTTAGCTGCTATTAGAATTTATAAAGTAATGAGACCAGGTGAGCCTGTAACTAAAGAAGCTGCTAAAGATTTCGTTAAAAAATTATTCTTTGATCCAGAAAGATATGACTTAACTAAAGTGGGAAGAATGAAAATGAACCATAAGTTAGGTGTAAATGTTCCTGAATATGTTACAACACTTACTTATGAAGATGTTATTAAAACTGTTCAATACCTTGTAAAAGTTAAATCTGGTCATGGACATATCGATGATAGAGATCACTTAGGTAACAGAAGAATTAGAGCTATTGGTGAATTACTTGCTAATGAAATGCATTCTGGTTTAATCAAAATGCAAAAAGCAATTAGAGATAAAATGACTACTTTATCTGGTACATTAGAAGATATTATGCCACATGATTTAGTTAACTCTAAAATGATTACATCAACAATTACTGAGTTCTTTACATCTGGACAATTATCACAATTTATGGACCAAACTAACCCATTATCAGAAGTTACTCATAAAAGAAGACTTTCTGCACTAGGTGAGGGTGGACTTGTAAAAGAGAGAGCTGGATTTGAAGTAAGAGATGTTCACGCAACTCACTATGGAAGAATTTGTCCAGTTGAAACTCCAGAGGGGCAAAATATTGGTCTTATCAATACCTTATCTACATTTGCAAAAGTAAATGAATTAGGATTTATTGAAGCACCATATAAAAAAGTTAATGATGGTATTGTTACAAATGAAATTATCTATGTTACTGCAACTCAAGAAGAGGGATTATTAATTGCTCCTGGTTCTACTAAAGTTGATGACAATGGTAAAATTATTGAGCCATTAATTGAAGCTAGACAAGATGGTGAAATTTTAATTGTTGAGAGAAATAAAATTAATCTAATTGATATATCTTCTCAAATGGTTATGGGGGTTGCTGCTTCCTTAATTCCATTCTTAGAACATGATGATGCCAATAGAGCACTTATGGGATCAAATATGATGAGACAAGCAGTTCCATTATTAAGACCAAATGCTCCAATCGTTGGAACTGGTTTAGAAAAAACAGTTGCAAGAGATGCTTGGGAAGCTATTAAAGCTGATAGAACTGGTATTGTTGAAAAAGCTGATGCTAAAAATATTTACGTTAGAGGTGAAGATGAAAATGGTGCCTTTATTGACCATTATAGTGTAAACAAAAACGTAAGAACAAATAATAATACATCTTTTGGGCAAAGAATTGCAGTAAAAGAGGGTGATATTGTTGAAAAAGGTCAAGTAATTGCTGATGGTCCTTCTATGGATAAAGGTGAATTAGCAGTTGGTGTTAATGCGTGTGTTGCCTTCATGCCATGGAATGGATATAACTATGAAGATGCGATTGTATTATCACAAAGATTAATTAAAGAAGATGCTTTTACTTCTATTCATATTTATGAAAAAGATGTAGAGTGTAGAGAACTTAAACATGGTAATGAAGAGATAACAAGAGATTTACCAGGTGTAAAAGATGAATCAATTACACATCTTGATGAATCAGGAATTGTAAAAGTTGGAACTTACATTAAGCCAGGTATGATTATGGTTGGAAAAGTTACACCAAAAGGTGAAATTAAACCAACTCCAGAAGAAAGACTATTAAGAGCAATCTTTGGTGAAAAAGCTGGTCATGTTATTAATAAATCACTATACTGTCCTACTTCTATGGAAGGTACAGTTGTTGATGTAAAAGTATTTACTAAAAAAGGTTATGAAAAAGATTCAAGAGCAGTTGCTGAAATAGAATCAGAAAAAGCTGAACTTGATTTAAAACACCATGATAAACTTTTAATGCTTGATAGAGAAGAGATTTTAAAAATCAATGATTTATTATCAAAAGCAGTATTATCTAAAGATGTTGATTTAGATGATGTAGTTTATAAAAAAGGTCAAACTATTCCTTTAGATGTATTATCTAACGTAAATAGATTTGCAATGAAAAAAGTTGTATCTTCTTATGATAAAGATGTTGAGAAAAAATACAATGATATTAAAGAGTATTTTATTAATCAAAAATCTAGATTAAGAACTGACCATGAAGAAAAACTTGAAGTACTTGAACATGATGATATTTTACAATCAGGTGTAATCAAACAAGTTAAAGTTTATATCGCAACTAAGAGAAAAATCAAAGTTGGGGATAAAATGGCTGGACGACATGGAAACAAAGGTATTGTTTCTAACATCGTACCACAAGTTGATATGCCATATTTAGAAGATGGTTCAACTGTTGATGTTATTTTAAATCCACTTGGGGTTCCATCAAGGATGAATATTGGACAAATTCTTGAGGTGCACTTAGGATTAGTAGGGAAAAGACTTGGAACTCAAATTCAAGACATTTTTGATGCTAAGAAAACTGAATTTGTATCTGAATTAAGAGCTAAAATGATTGAAATCGCTGATGTTGCAAAACTTATGAATGGTAAAGAATTTTTATCTAAATTAAGTGATGATGAATTAGTTGATTATGCGCAAGATTGGACAAAAGGTGTAAGATTTGCAACTCAAGTATTTGATGGTGTAAAAGAAGATGAATTCTTAAAACTATTCGAATTAGCAAAAATTGACTTAGATGGTAAAACTCAACTTATTGATGGTAAAACTGGTGATAAGATGAAAGAGAGAGTAAATGTAGGTTATATGTATATGCTAAAACTACATCACTTAGTTGATGAAAAAGTTCACGCAAGATCTACTGGACCTTATTCACTTGTAACACAACAACCAGTTGGTGGTAAAGCACTATTTGGTGGTCAAAGATTTGGGGAGATGGAAGTTTGGGCATTGGAAGCTTATGGAGCAACTGCTGTTCTTAAAGAAATGCTTACAACAAAATCGGATGATGTAGAAGGAAGAACGAGAGCTTATAGAGCAATTTCAAATGGTGAAAATGTTCCAGATTCAGGTGTTCCTGAAACTTTCTTTGTATTAACAAAAGAGTTAAAAGCTTTAGGTTTAGATGTAGAGATTTTTGACGAGGTAGAAAATAATGAGTAAAAATACAGTATTAGAACCAATTGAAATAAAAGAGTTAGAAAGACCACAAGATTTTTCAGCGTTTCAATTAAGATTAGCAAGTCCAGAAAAAATTCTTTCTTGGTCTTGTGGAGAAGTTAAAAAACCTGAAACAATTAACTATAGAACATTAAAACCTGAAAGAGATGGTTTATTTTGTGCGAAAATTTTTGGACCAGTAAAAGATTACGAATGTCTTTGTGGTAAATACAAAAAAATGAGATACAAAGGTGTTGTTTGTGAAAAATGTGGAGTTGAAGTAACTTCTGCAAAAGTGCGACGACACAGAATGGGACATATTGATTTAGTATCTCCTGTTGCTCATATTTGGATGGTAAGTTCATTACCAACTAGAATTGGTACTTTACTTGGTGTTAAACTAAAAGATTTAGAAAGAGTATTATATTACGAAGCATATATTGTAAATGAACCAGGTGAAGCTTATTATGATAATGAGCACACTAAAAAAGTAATGAAATATGATATCTTAAATGAAGAGCAATATAGAACTATCCATGATCATTTTGAACATACTGGTTTTGAAGCTAATATGGGTGGACAAATTGTAAGAGATTTACTTGAAAACCTTGATTTAATGGAATTATTACATAGCTTAAAAGAAGAGATGAAATCTACTAAATCAGAAGCTAAAACTAAAACTATTATCAAAAGATTAAAAGTTGTTGAAAACTTTATTAATTCTGGAAATAGACCAGAATGGATGATGTTAACTCAACTTCCTGTTCTTCCACCAGATTTAAGACCACTTGTTTCACTTGATGGTGGAAAATTTGCAGTATCTGATGTAAATGACCTTTATAGAAGAGTTATAAATAGAAATAACAGACTTAAAAGATTATCAGAACTTGATGCACCTGAAATTATTCAAAGAAATGAAAAAAGAATGCTTCAAGAAGCAGTTGATGCTTTATTTGATAATGGTAAAACTGCAAATGCAGTTAAAGGTGCAAATAAAAGACCTTTAAAATCTTTATCAGAAATCATTAAAGGTAAACAAGGACGATTTAGACAAAACTTACTTGGTAAAAGGGTTGACTTCTCAGGAAGATCTGTAATCGTTGTTGGACCATCTTTAAATATGGATCAATGTGGTATCCCTAAAAAAATGGCTTTAGAGTTATTTAAACCACATTTAATGGCAAAACTTGAAGAAAAGGGTTATGCAACTACATTAAAATCAGCAAAAAGAATGATTGAAGCTGAAACAAATGAAGTATGGGAATGTTTAAGTGAAATTGTTGATGAATATCCAATTATGCTAAATAGAGCCCCAACTCTTCATAAACTTTCAATTCAAGCATTTCACCCAACCTTGATTGATGGAAAAGCTATTCAATTACACCCCTTAGTATGTTCTGCATTTAATGCCGACTTCGATGGTGACCAAATGGCAGTTCACGTACCTTTATCACAAGAAGCTATTGCAGAAGCTAAGATTCTTATGATGAGTTCTATGAATATTCTTTTACCAGCATCTGGTCGTGCTATTGCTGTACCATCACAAGATATGATTTTAGGTATTTATTATCTATCATTAGAAAAAGATGGTGTAAAAGGTGAGCATAAACTATTTACTGGTGTTGATGAAGCGGTTATTGCATTAGAGATGAAACAAGTAGATCTACATGCAAAAATTAGAACAAAAATGAATGATAAAATTATTCATACAACAGTTGGAAGATTGATTATTCATAATATTCTACCTGACTTTGTTCCTTTAGAATTATGGAATAAAATTTTAAAGAAAAAAGATATTGGTATTTTAGTTGATTATATTTATAAACATGGTGGATATGAAGTTACTCCAAGATTTTTGGATAACCTTAAAAATCTTGGTTTTAGATATGCAACAGATGCTGGTATTTCTGTTTCTATTGATGATATTAGAGTTCCAGAAACTAAAGCTGCACACATTGCTAAGTCTAAAAAAGAAGTTATTGAAGTTCAAAAACAATTTGAACAAGGTTTATTAACTGAGCAAGAAAGATATAATAAAATCATTGATATCTGGACAGAAGTTAATAATAAACTTGGTAGAGAAATGATGGAGTTAGTTGAGACTGATAAAAATGGATTTAACTCTATTTATATGATGGCCGATTCAGGGGCTAGAGGGTCTGCTGCTCAAATTAGACAACTTGCAGGTATGAGGGGTCTTATGGCTAAGCCAGATGGTTCTATTATTGAAACACCAATTATCTCTAACTTTAAAGAGGGTCTAAACGTACTTGAGTACTTTATTTCTACTCACGGAGCTAGAAAAGGTCTTGCCGATACTGCACTTAAAACTGCAAATGCGGGTTACTTAACAAGAAAACTAATTGACGTTTCTCAAAATGTAAGAATTACTGCTGATGATTGTGGAACTCATGAAGGTATTGAAATTACTGATTTATCAAGTGGTAATGAATTAACTGAGAGTTTAGAAGAAAGAATCACAGGTAGAGTAATAGCAGAAGATATTATTGATCCAATATCTAATGAAATTCTGTTTACTGAAGGTACATTAATTACTGAAGAAGATGCAAAAGTTGTAAGAGAATCAGAAGTTAAATCTGTAGTAATTAGAACACCATTAACTTGTAAAATAGAAAATGGTTTATGTTCAAAATGTTATGGTCTAAATCTTGGTGAGCAAAGAAAAGCAAATCCAGGTGAAGCTGTTGGGGTTTTAGCTGCTCAATCAATTGGAGAGCCAGGAACACAACTTACACTTAGAACTTTCCACGTTGGGGGAACTGCGAGTGCAACTCAAACTGAGAGAGAATTAAGAGCTGATAAAGAAGGGTTTATTAGATATTATAATATCAAAACTTATGTTTCTAAAGCTGATAAGAGAATTGTTGCAAATAGAAGAAATGCAGGTATCTTACTAGTTGAGCCAAAAATTAATGCACCATTTAAAGGTAAAATTATAACTGAAACTCTTCATGAAGAGACAATTTTAACAATTACTAATGGAAAAGAAGAGAAAAAATTCTATTTAAGAAAGAATGATGTTGCAAAACCGAATGAACTAGCAGGTGTATCTGGTAAAATTGAAGGTAAACTTTACTTACCATACGCTGATGGTGAAGAAGTTGAAGAAAATGAATCAATTGTTGAGATGATTAAAGATGGATGGAATGTTCCAAACCGAGTTCCTTTTGCATCTGAATTGAAAGTTCAAGATGGTGCACCTATCATTACTTTAGTTACATCAGGAGCTAAAGGTTCAGTTAAATATTATAAATTAACTGGAGATTATTTAGAGCGAAGACCAGATATTAAAGCTGGAGACAAAATTGTAGATAAAGGACTTTTTGCTGTTATCGTTGATGGTGATGATAGAGAAGCTTTAAGACATTATATCGCAAGAGGTTCTGTTATAGAATTAGATGATAATACAGCAGTTGAAAAAGAGACTATTCTTTCTAAACCAGAAGCTGATGAAAGAGTTGTTATTGCTGAATGGGATCCATATGCAAACCCAACAATTTCAGAAAAAGCTGGTACTGTAACATTTGAAGATATTATTCCAGGAATTACAGCATCTGAACAATTTGATGAATTAACTGGTACATCTAAATTAGTTATTAATGAATATGTTCCTGCTGGATTTAAACCAACTATTGTTTTAGCAACTGCATCTGATGAATTAATTAGATATACACTTGATCCTAAAACATCTCTTTTTGTTTCAGAAGGACAAAAAGTGGAGATAGCTGATATTATTGGTAAAACTCCAAAAGCTTCTCAAAAATCAAAAGATATTACTGGGGGTCTTCCAAGAGTATCTGAATTATTTGAAGCTAGACGACCAAAAAATATTGCTGTATTAGCATCATTTGATGGTGTAGTTTCTTTTGGGAAAAGTTTAAGAAATAAACAAAGAATTATCATAACTGATGATAAAGGTACTAAAATTGAGTATTTAGTTGATAAATCTAAACAAATCTTAGTACATGAAGGTGAGTTCGTTCATGCTGGTGAGGCATTAACTGATGGACAAGTTGCATCTCATGATGTACTTAGAATTTTAGGTGAAAAAGCATTACATTACTTTATTGTTTCTGAAGTACAACAAGTATATAGATCTCAAGGGGTAAATATTGCTGATAAACATATTGAGGTTATTTTATCTCAAATGTTAAGACAAGTTTCTATTCTTGATGGTGGAGATACTAAGTTTATCGTGGGAGACATGGTTTCTAAGAAAAGATTCCAAATTGAAAATAGAAGAATTATGAGACTAGGTGGAGAACCTGCGATTGCTGATCCTTTATTATTAGGTATTACAAGAGCTGCGGTTACATCTGATTCTATTATTTCAGCTGCATCTTTCCAAGAGACTACTAAAGTTCTTACAGAAGCTGCAATAAGTGCAAAAATGGACTTATTAGAAGACTTAAAAGAAAATGTTGTAATTGGTAGAACTATACCAGTTGGAACTGGTCTTTATAAAGATCAAAAAATCAAATTTAGTACACACGAAAAATAGGCAATAGAGCTTTTGCTCTATTGTGATATTTAATCATGGACTTATACTCTTTATTACTACTTTTTATGGCTCTTGAACTCTTTGAGTCAAATTGGCAAAGACATGATAACCTTTATGGTTTAATTTACAACAACTATCAAGTATTTAGTAAAAATATCTTTTTATATTTTATCTTACACATTACATTTTTTTATACACTTGCTGTATCAATATATTTATCAAACTATGGCTTTTGGATGTCAAGTATTATTCTTATCAAGTTTTTTGATTTGGCTTTTAAATTAAATATGATGCAAAAATTATCTTCTGGATTAGAAATTCATGAAGTAATGCCAATAAATATCAAAATAACACTATTCTTTAGATATTTTAATGTTATTTTATATCCTTTCTGTTTTGCTGTAGCTACGGGACTTCTTTTTAACACATAATTAATATCATACTTTTTTAATGCTAGAATGCTAATTCTTAAAATAAATTCAAAGGAATACAATGCAATATTTAATAATTGCTTATGATAATGATAATGCTTTAGATAAAAGATTAGAAGTAAGAGATGCTCACGTTGCAGGTGCAAAAAAACTTATGGCTGAAGGTAAAATAATTGATGCTGGTGCCTTAATTGAAGAGGATCAAATGGTTGGTTCTACACTATTTGTTAATTTTGAAAGTGAAGATGAATTAAATGATTGGCTAGACAATGAACCATACGTTGTAAATAAAGTATGGAATATGGATGAATTCCAAATCGTACCTGTGAAGCTACTTCCTAAAGATTAATAAAAAGAGGTAGATTTTACCTCTTTTTATTATTTTTCTAAAAAATTCCTAAAAATACATAAGTGTAGTTTTTATTTAGTGTGCTTTAACGCATATGGATTTATAATCTCCAAAACTAAAAAGGAAACACATGTTAAAAATTATTTCGACTCTTATTATGTTGCTTACACTATCACAAGCTCACTTCTTAACTTTTATGTCAAACACTGATGTTGTTGATGATAAAAAGGATTCAACGCTTAATTTTGATATTTCATTTATGCACCCTTTTGAACAAAATGGAATGACAATGGAAAAGCCAAAATTATTTGTAAATAGTAATGATAATAAAATACCTGTAAAGGAAACTACTAAATTAGGACATAAAGCATGGAGTGCAAAATATAAAATAAATATGCCAGGTGTGTATAAATTTTTTGTTGAGCCACAACCATATTTTGAACCAGCAGAAGGAAAATATATTATACATGTACCAAAATTAATTGTTGACGCTTATGGTTTAGAAGAGGGTTGGGATGAACCTATTGGATTAAAATATGAGATTATACCTATGGTTAAACCTTTTGGATTATATGCAGGTAATTTATTTCAAGGAAAAGTTTTACACAATGGTAAACCAGCTAGTAATGTTGAAGTAGAGGTGGAACTATATAATAACTTTAAGTTAAAAGCACCAAATAGTAGCCATGTAACACAAGTAGTTAAAACTGATGATAATGGTGTTTTTTCTTTTGTAATGAATCATAAAGGATGGTGGGGATTTGCTGCTTTAATTGAAGAGGGTAAAATTAAAAATAAAGATGATGGTAAAGAGTATCCAGTAGAAAATGGTGCCTTATTATGGATTAAGGCTTACTAGTGCATATAGCAGATGGTGTCTTAACTTTAGAATCAACAGCAGTTGTTAGTGCTATTAGTTTAGTTTGTTTATATATTTCTATTAAATCTATAAAAGATGAAAAGATAACTTTAGCAGCAGCTATGAGTGCTATGTTTTTTATAGCAACCTTTATTCATGTCCCCCTTGGAGTCACCCAAATACACTTAGTGCTTATTGGGGTGATTGGTATATTAATTGGTTGGATGAGTTTTATTAGTATTTTTATAGCTTTAGTACTACAAGCTTTACTTTTAGGTTACGGAGGTGTTGTATCACTAGGAGTAAATCTTTTTGTTATGGGAATGCCAGCAATTATTGTGTATTATTTATATAATATGGATATTGCAAATAGATTAAATGAAAAAGTAAAGTTTTTTCTAGTGGGATTTTTAGGTACGTTTTTTGCTACACTTTTTTTAGCGATAATCTTACTTTTCTCAAAACCAGAGTATGAGTATGCTTCATATACGATATTTATAGTTGATTCTGGGGCTATGATAATTGAAGGAATAATAAGTATGTTTTTATTGCAGTTTATCAAAAAAACTTATCCAAAAATTTTGAAGGCCAAATGATGAAATATATTTTTATAATTTTAATACTATTTTCTAGTGTATGGGCTCATAAATTAAATGTATTTTTAACAAATGAAGATAGCAATGTACATGTTTTTGCTTATTTTGCAAGTGGAGCAGTTTGTCAAAACTGTAGATTAATCATAAAAAACAAAGATAAAATTGTATTTGAAGATAAACTTGATAATAAGGGAAAATACATATATAATTCAAAGTATAAAAATATAGATGTAATAGTTGATGCTGAAGGTGGTCATATGGCACAAGAGAAGATAGAAGTTTCAAAGCCACATATCCAAAGCCTAACAAAACATATACAAGAAGAGGAGACTCAAAAGTATTATAAAATAGTTATTTCTTTATTTTTAATTGGTATAATATTTTTTCTAATTAAAAAAGTAAAGAGAAAATGAACGAATACCCAGTTAAATTATTAGTTTCACTTATTTATTCTAGCATTGTAGCTTTTTCTTCAGACCTAGAGTACATCTATTTATTACCAATTTTATATATGGTAGTAGTGGAGTATAAAGAGGTCTTGAAGATACTTAAAAAACTTGCTTTAATAAATTTATTTATAATATTTTTAGTGATTTTTGTATCTTTTCATGATGTGAATAAAGCCATTGAACTCTTCTTTAGAACGAATCTTATTTTACTATTTAATCTACTTGTTTTTTATAAATCAAAGGGCTATGACATAGTAAGAGGTTTTAATTCACTTCGATTTCCCAAAAAATTTGTGACAATATTTTATTTTACTATTGTGATGATTGAGTATCTTTTTAAAGAATTTAAAACAATAAAAGCAACACTTAGACTTAGGGGCTTTCATGCAAGAAGTAACCTTTTTAGCTATCAAACATATGGGAATGTATTTGCAATGATGTTCATAAAGTCAGTTAGAAAATCAGAAGAGATGAGAGATAGTTTGATCTCAAGGGGATTTAATGGTGAGATTTATTTATTAGAAATGCCCTCAAAAAATAAAAACTATATCTTTCTTTCAATCTTAGTTTTTGTAGTAGTAATAAATAAAATGGTGGTAAATTTATGAGTTGTTCTGTAACTGTAGTAGATGTGAACTATTTGTGTGAAAGCAAAAGTTTATTGGAAAATATAAATTTAAATGTAGGACATGAAGAAAAAGTTGCTGTTGTTGGAGCAAATGGAAGTGGTAAAAGTACTTTACTTAAAATAATTGCAGGTCTAATCTCTCCTTCATCTGGATATATTGAAATATTTCATGATAAGATGAACTCCTCAAAAGATTTTAGAAAATATAGAAGTGATATAGGATATCTACCCCAAGATGTTTCAAATCACTTTTTATGCCCCACTGTAATAGAAGATGTGATGTTTGCTTTAAGGGCAAAAGGTGTATCAAAAGATGAATCTTATGAAAAAGCTATTGAAGTTTTAGAAAGTCTAAATATAAAGAAGCTAAAAGATAGGGTTATACACGATTTAAGTGGCGGTGAGCAGAAGATTGTTGCCTTAGCTGGTATTCTTATTACCAAACCTAAAATATTGCTTCTAGATGAACCTACGAACGATTTAGATGAAAAGAGTGAAAATACTATATGTGAGATATTAAATTCCATAAAAAAATCTATGATAATAGTATCCCATCACAAAAGTTTTATTGATAAACTTACTCTTACAATATATAGATTAAATAAAAGTTTGATAAAGGAATAAGCCAAAGACTAATAAAATATATCAATAAAGTATAAAGTTGGGAAAGATGAAAAATAATATTGATATAGTAATGTTAGGTGACTCTCTTACAGCCAGAGGAGAGTGGGATGTTATTCTTTATCCTAAAAAAGTTATCAACCTTGGACATGATGCCGATACTACAAGTGATATTCTAGCTAGATTAAATTTAGCTATTGAAGTTCATTCTAAAAATATTTTCTTAATGATTGGTATTAATGATATGAATTCCTACAAAAGCTTAGATAAAATCTTTGAGAATTACATAAAAATATTAAATAGATTGGAAAAAGAGTCCTCTTCAAAAATTTTTGTACAATCTATACTTTATACACAAATGACCTCTTTTAATAAAAAAGTAAAAGAGATAAATATTAGACTTGAAAAGTATTGCAATGATAATAATCTTACCTATGTTGATTTAAATAAAGTATTATCAAGGGATGAGGTTTTATTAAATATTTATACAACTGATGGCTTGCATCTAAATATGAAAGCTTATGTTGCTTGGGCAAGTGAACTTAGAAACTATTTTTAAAGCTTTTAAAGAGTAATTCTTTATGGTTTGTAGCAGTATCTTGATTTAGTATCATAAAGACAAAGTTATCATTTAAAAAGTGGGTATAAAACTTCTCAATTTTTGGATAAGTATAACTCTTTTTTACAGAAGGATAAATATATTTTTTTGCAGGATAAAATTGCATTACTGTATATAAAAAAAGTGTAGTTAAAATAGTTATCTCTACAATTGTTATAACTTTTGCTAACAAAGATTTGATATTTTGACTATCAACAAATTTTGAAGCTACTTTAAAAATAAAATCCCAGCCAAAATATAGTATTAATAAATTTATAATAAAAGCGATTAATATAAGTGTAGTGTATGTATCTGCTTTTGTTATATGAAACTTTTGTAATAAGGTTGCACTTTCAGGAGCAAGTTTTGCTGAGATTGAAAGTATAATAAAGATTTTAAAATATTCAAAGATTTTTAGATATGTTTTTTGTACATAAGAGTGATAAATTAGGAAAAATAGTATTAAAAAGAATATAAAATCTAGTATGTTGTAAAATGTCATACATAATTATAACATAACTAAAAAGAGATTTATCTCTTTTTAGCTTTTGCGTTTGGTAAGTCTGTAATACTTCCATGAAATATTTCAGCTGCCATACCAACTGATTCGTGTAAAGTAGGGTGTGCATGAATAGTTAGAGCAATATCTTCTGCATCACAATCCATTTCAAGTGCTAGTGAAATTTCACCAAGCAATTCACCTGCATTATCTCCAACAAGTGCTCCACCAATTAGTTGGTGAGTATCTTTATCAAAAATAAGTTTAGTCATACCATCACTTGAAACATCACTTGCCAATGCTCTACCAGATGCAGACCAAGGGAAAGTTGCTACTTCATAGTTAACTCCAGCAGCTTTTGCTTCATTTTCAGTCATACCAGCCCAAGCGATTTCTGGGAAAGTATAAGCGATAGATGGAATTTGTTTTGGTTCAAAGAAGACTTTTTCACCTGCTATTACTTCAGCTGCTACATGACCTTCATGTACTGCTTTATGTGCAAGCATAGGTTGACCAACAATATCTCCAATTGCGTAGATATTAGGTACATTTGTTCTCATTTGATTGTCAACTTTTATGATTCCATAATCATCAACATTTACACCACAATTTTGAAGGTCTAGTTTATTACCATTTGCACTTCTTCCCATTGCAACAAGAATCGCATCATAAACTACAGCACCTTCAGGAGCATTTTTACCTTTGAATTCAACATAAACACCATCTTGTTTAGGAATGATTGATTGTGCTTGAGTTTCAAACATTATATTAAATCTTTTTGTATTTGATTTAGTATACATTTTAACTATATCAGCATCCGTTCCACTCATTAGTTGTTTACCACGTACCACAAAATCAACTTGACTTCCTAGTTTTTGATAAACAGTTCCCATCTCAAGTCCAATGATTCCTCCACCCATAACTAGAAGTCTTTTTGGTACTTCTTTTACTTCTAAGGCATCAGTAGAATCCCAAATTCTAGGATCTTCATGTGGAATAAATGACATTTTTGAGCTTTGGCTTCCAGCTGCGATAATACAATTATCAAAAGAGACTTTTGTTTGTTTACCTTCAACATCAGTGTGCTCAACAATAACAGAGTTTTTATCTAAAAATTTAGCATAACCTTGAACTACTGTTACTTTTCTCATTTTAGACATTGCACTTAAACCATCAGTTAGTTTTTTTACAACGCCACTTTTATAAGCTGCTATACTTGGTAAATCAATCTCAGGTTTTGCAAATTTGATTCCTGCATGTTCAATATGTTCTGCTTCTTCCATAACTTTTGCTACGTGAAGAAGTGCTTTAGAAGGGATACAACCAACATTTAGACAAACTCCACCTAAAGTTGTATATCTTTCTACTAAAACTGTATCTAAACCTAAATCAGCACATCTAAATGCAGCAGAATAACCACCAGGTCCTGCTCCTATTACTAGTACTTGACCTTTGATTTCTTCTGCACCATCAGTGTTTGTAGAAGTTTTTGCTGGTTTTGCAGCAGCTGGTGCTTCTTGTACTTTTTCTTCAACAGCAGGAGTAGCTGAAGCTTCGTCTTCAACTTCAATTTTAGCAATTAAATCACCAGAATTTACTTTATCTCCCACTTTTACAAGTATCTCTTTTATAGTACCAGCATGAGTCGTTGGAACATCCATAGAGGCTTTTTCAGTCTCTAGGGTAATAAGTCCATCTTCTTCTTCTACTTTATCTCCAATGTTAACCATTACATCAATTAAGTCAACATCTTTGTCTGCACCTAAATCTGGAATTAAAATATCTATAATTTTACTCATTCTTTTTCCTTACAGACTTAGTAGTCTAATATCACTTAATAGTTGTGACAATGTAGTTGTAAATCTTGCACCATCAGCACCATCAATTACTTTGTGGTCATAAGATAAAGATAACGGTAAAGTTAATCTTGGTATGAAATTTTCACCATCCCATACTGGTTTCATTTCAGATTTTGATAATCCTAAGATTGCAACTTCAGGAGCATTGATAATTGGAGTAAATTTAGTTCCACCAATTCCACCTAAAGAAGAGATTGTAAATGAAGCACCTTGCATATCAGCAGCTTTTAGTTTACCATCTCTTGCTCTTTGTGAAAGCTCAGCCATCTCAATAGCAATCTCTTTAAATCCTTTTTTATCAACATCTCTAATAACTGGAACCATAAGACCATTTGGAGTATCAACTGCAATAGCAATATGGAAATATTTTTTCATAATTAAGTTTTGACCATCAGCACTTAATGATGAATTAAATTTAGGATGAATAGCTAAGGCTTTTGCCACAGCTTTAACCACAAATACTAAAGGAGAAAGTTTAAATCCATCAGCAATAGCATTTTGTGCTTTTCTAAAGCTTTCTAATTCTGTAATATCAGCTTCATCAAATTGTGTTACATGAGGCATTGCTAACCAATTTCTATGTAAACTTGGTCCTGAAATTTTTTGGATTCTACCTAACTCAACAGTTTCAATTTCACCAAATTGTGAGAAATCTACTTCTTTAAGTTCTGGTAGATTAAATCCTAATCCGCTTCCAGATGCACTTGCTGGTTTATTTAGTTGCTCTTTTACATAAGCTTTAATATCTTCTTTTAGAATTCTACCTTTTTTAGCGCTTCCTTTTACAAAACCTAAATCAACACCAAATTCTCTTGCTATTTTTCTTACACTTGGACTTGCATAAACTTTTTTAGCTTTTTGAGATAATACACTTGTCTCTTCTTTAACAGTTGATGTCGCAACAGCTGCTTGTAAAGTTGCAGGTGTTTTTTTCTCTTCTTTTGGAGCTTCTTGCTTAGGTGCTTGTGCTGGAGTTGGAACTTTACTTTCCATAACTACAGTTTTAACCATCTTAGCAATTAAATCATCAGAATTTACTTTATCTCCAACTTTAACAAAAAGTTCTAAAATCTCACCTGCAAAAGGTGCTGGAACATCCATAGATGCTTTTTCAGTCTCAAGTGTAATTAAACCGTGTTCTGCTTCAACTGTATCACCTACATTAACCATTATGTCGATTAAATCAACATCTTTATCTGCACCTAAATCAGGAATACGAACTTCTTCAATTACTGAACAAATAGTTTGATCTTGGATTAGTTGACAAGAAACTTGTGCACCTGAAGCTGAAATTGCTTGAAGTTCTGCTTCTGCTGATTTTAAATCCATTGGTTCTGAACTAGCAGGAGCAGAAGCAGCTGGTGCTTCTGTTTTCTCTTCTGCTTTAGGAGCTGATGCCGCAGTTTCAGCTGGAGCTGCTTCTTCACTTGCTTCATCTTGAATTTCAACTCTTGCAATTAAATCACCAGAATTTACTTTATCTCCAACCTTTACAAGTATCTCTTTTATAACACCCGCATGAGTTGTAGGAACATCCATAGATGCTTTTTCAGTTTCAAGTGTAATTAAACCATCTTCAACTTCAACTGTATCACCAACACTAACCATAACATCAATTAAATCAACATCTTTGTCAGCACCTAAATCAGGAATATAAATATCTTGAATTGTACTCATTTTCTACTCCTTATGCTTTTACTGGGTTAATTTTGTCTGGGTTGATGTTATGTTTTTTCATAGCATCAGCTAAAATAGATTTTTTCAATTTACCATTTTTAACAAGTTGTGATAAAGTAGTAAATACAATAAAGTCAGAATCAACTTCAAAGAAACTTCTTAAGTTAGCTCTACTATCACTTCTACCAAATCCATCAGTTCCTAAAGCTTTGAAGCTACCTTTTAAATAAGGGCTAATTTGCTCAGAATATGATTTCATATAATCAGTTGCTGATATAAAGATTGACTCTTCGTCATCACCTAATACTTGTGTTACATAAGGAACTTTATCTTTTCCATTAATATCTAACATATTAGATCTCTCTACATCTTGTGCATCTCTTGTTAATTCATTGTAAGAAGTAACTGAGTAAATATCACTTGCAATTCCATAATCATCTGCTAATACTTTAGCAGCAGTTCTAACTTGTTGTAAAATTGAACCTGAACCTAATAAATTAACTTTATAGTTATTTTTAGCTTTTACAGTTTCTAATTTATAAATACCTTTTTTGATACCTTCTTCAGCACCTTTTGGCATTGCTGGTTGGTGGTAATTTTCATTTAATGTTGTAATGTAGTAGAATACATCTTCTTGTGTTTCACCATACATTCTTCTAACACCATCTTGAACAATAACTGCAACTTCATAACCAAATGTTGGGTCATAAGTAACACAATTTGGAATAGTATTAGCAATAATATGAGAATGTCCATCTTCATGTTGTAAACCTTCACCATTAAGTGTAGTTCTACCAGATGTTCCACCGATTAAGAAACCTTTTGCTTTTTGATCTCCCGCTGCCCAACACATATCACCTGTTCTTTGGAATCCAAACATTGAGTAGAAAATATAAAATGGAATCATAGGACAATCATTGATTGAGTATGAAGTAGCTGCTGCTATCCAAGAACCCATTGAACCTAACTCATTAATACCTTCTTGTAGTACTTGACCTTTTTTATCTTCTTTATAGTATGCCACTTGATCTTTATCTTGTGGGATATATTTTTGACCCTCAGCTGCATAAATACCAAGTTGTCTAAACATACCTTCCATACCGAATGTTCTAGCTTCATCAGGAACGATAGGAACAATTCTTTTTCCAATTTTTTTGTCTTTAACAAGTGTATTTAAAACTCTTACAAATGCCATAGTAGTAGAAATTTCTCTATCACCACTTCCTTGTAAAATAGCATCAAAAGCGCTTAATTCTGGAATTTCAAGTTTTTCAGTAAAGGCTTCTCTTCTTTGTGGAACAAATCCACCAAGTGCAGCTCTTTTTTCTTTGATATATTTCATCTCTTCTGAATCTTCAGGTGGTAAATAGTATGGTAATTTTTCAATTTCTTCATCAGTCACAGGAATATCAAATCTATCTCTAAATTGTCTTAAAGATTTTAAATCTACTTTTTTAACACCATGGGCAATATTTTTACCTTCAGCAGCTTCACCCATACCGTAACCTTTTACAGTCTTAGCTAAGATAACAGATGGTCTACCTTTAGTTTCATTTGCTTTTTTGTATGCTGCATAAACTTTAACTGGATCGTGTCCACCTCTGTTTAACATCCAAATTTCATCATCACTCATATTTTCTACAAGTTTTGCAGTTTCAGGGTATTTGTTGAAGAATTTTTCTCTTGTGTAAGCTCCACCTTTTTGTTTAAAGTTTTGGTACTCACCATCAACAGTCTCTTCCATAAGTTCTAGTAGTTTTCCAGATGTATCTTTAGCTAATAGTTCATCCCATTTGCTTCCCCAGATAACTTTAAGTACTTCCCATCCAGCACCTCTAAATTCACCTTCAAGTTCTTGGATAATTTTTCCATTTCCTCTAACTGGTCCGTCAAGTCTTTGTAAGTTACAGTTAATAACAAAAATTAAGTTTTCTAATCCTTCTCTTCCAGCTAATCCAATTGCTCCTAATGATTCTGGTTCGTCACACTCACCATCACCCATGAAACAATAAATCTTTTGATTAGAACAATCTTTGATTCCTCTATCAGTTAAGTATTTTAAAAATCTTGCTTGATAAATAGCTTGAATAGGTCCTAATCCCATAGATACAGTTGGAAATTGCCAATATGTTGGCATAAGTCTTGGGTGTGGGTATGAAGATAATCCTTTACCATCAACTTCTTGTCTAAAGTTATCTAATTGTTCTTGTGTAAGTCTACCTTCTAAAAAACTTCTTGCATAAATACCTGGAGAGATATGTCCTTGGAAAAATATTAAATCTCCACCATCTTTTTCATTTGGTGCTTTAAAAAAGTGGTTAAATCCAACATCATATAATGTTGCAGAAGATTGAAAAGATGCGATATGTCCACCTAATTCTAAATCTTTTTTAGAACCCCTTAAAACCATAAGTTGTGCATTCCATCTAATGATAGATCTTATTTTTCTCTCTAGTGATAAGTTACCTGGCATTTTAGGTTCTTGTTCTACTGGAATAGTATTTAAATAAGCAGTAGTTGCATTATATGGTAAATATGCTCCACTTCTTCTTGCTTTATCAATAAGTTTTTCTAAAAGAAAATGAGCTCTTTCGCTTCCTTCTTCTTCAATAACTGCTTCTAAAGCATCAATCCATTCTTGTGTTTCTTGCGGATCAAGATCTTTCAAGACATCGTTTAAGTTTTCAACTGACATTTCGTAATCCTTGTTAGATTTTTTAATAGAAATTGCGATTTTCTCTATATTTACTGGTGAACATATGTCCAAAATGTAAAAATAATGTAAGCCCATTATCGAGTTTATCGAATTGTGGTCATATGGTACTTATTTCTAATTATTTTAAACTTAAATTAAAAAATTAATATTTTAAACTAAGTTATATTAGAAATATTATCAAATATAATGAAAAAACAACAAATTTTTGTATATTTTACTAGAAAAATATGTTAAAAATATGTAAAATATTAATTAAAATTTAAGTTTAAGATAAAAATAATTATTTTTTATTTGGAAAAGGTTTATATGATAGAAGAAAAAAGCTCATTTAGAGTTATAAAAGATGGTGAAAATTCTGCTAGAGTAAATATGGCAATAGATGATGCATTGATATCATCTTTTGAAGAAAATGATAAAGCTATTTTAAGAGTTTATCATTGGTCTAAATCATTTACTATAGGGGTTTCACAGGACTTTTCTTCTTATTCATTTTGTGATGAGTATAATGGCAATTATGCTAAGAGAGTTACAGGTGGTGGAGTATTATTTCATGGTCATGATTTATCATACTCTCTAGTCATACCAACACCTATGCTAAAAAGTTACAATATTAAACAATCATATGAGAAGATTTGTTATTTTTTGCTAAATTTTTATAAAAAATTGGGTCTAAAAACGAGTTTTGCTAAAGATGATGAGAGTGTAAATCTATCTAAAAATGAGTTTTGTCAAGTGGGTTTTGAAGCTTATGATATTTTGGTAAATAGACAAAAAATTGGTGGAAATGCACAAAGAAGAACAAAAAAAGTGATATTTCAACACGGTTCAATTCCTTTATTCAGTGTGAAAAAAAGTAACACAAATTTGAAAAATGAAAACACTATTGATGAAAGATTTGGAATAAGTTTAGAAGACTTAGGAATCAAACTAACATATGAAGAAGCAAAAGATTTGTTAATTGAATCTTTTAATGAAAGTTTTAAAGTAGAATTGATAGATTCACAATTAAATGAAAAAGAAAAAAAGAAAAAAGAAGAGTTATTAAAGGATAAATATGACTATGCCAACTAATATGGAATTTGCTGAGAAAAAAGCAAATTTCAAAAAACCAGAATGGTTAAGAAAAAGATTAACACCAAGTGCACAAAAAGAGATGGAGTCTCTTTTAAAAGATGTGGGTGGATTACATACAATTTGTCAAGAAGCTAAATGTCCAAATATAAGTGAATGTTTTGCTAAGAAAAATGCAACATTTTTAATTCTTGGTGATATTTGTACAAGAAGATGTTCATACTGTAATGTAAAAACTGGACTTCCAACAGAAGTTGATTTATCTGAGATACAAAAAGTTACGACTTCTGTAAAACATCTTGGACTTAAATTTGTGGTTATAACTAGTCCTGCTAGAGATGATTTACCTGATGGTGGAGCACAACAATTTTATAGAGTGACAAAAGATATTTTAGAAAAATGTCCAGGAACTCAAGTTGAGATTTTAATACCTGATTTTAAAGCAAAAGAAGAATCACTACAAACTGTTGTTGATTCTGGAGCTGTTATTATTGGACACAATATTGAAACAGTACCAAGATTTTATAAAATCAGAAAAAATGCTTCATATGAAAGATCACTTGAAGTATTAAAAAGACTAAAAGAGCTAGGTGGAGATAAAATCAAAACTAAATCAGCTCTTATGGTAGGATTGGGTGAAACAGAAGAAGAGATGGTACAAGTATTTAAAGACCTTGTTGCTGTTGGCTGTAAATTTTTAAGTATTGGACAATACTTAGCACCAAGTGGAGATTATGCAAAAGTAATTGAGTATGTAAAACCAGAACAATTCGCAAGATATAAAGAACTTGCTATGGATTTAGGATTTGAATTTGTACACTCAACTCCATATGCTAGAAGTTCTTATTTGGCACATGAATATTTAGGTCATGAGAGTGCTAACAAAGATTTACTAAAATAATATGATGATATAATCCTTTAAATGAAAAAGGATAAATCATCAATCTAATTGAACTAGATTACATAAATCAAAAAGACAAAGAGTTAGTTGAACTCTTTGTCTTCTCTAAAACTACTAAAAAATATATTCTAGGTATAAACAAACTTACAAAATCAGTATTAAAAGATATAGAAGTAGATGGGATAATTGATGATTTTACAAGAGTACAAAGTTCTCGAAAAAAAACAGTTCTAAAAATAGAAGATGTTCCAAAAGATGCTTTGATATTATCAACTTCAAGTGGAAGTCCCCTTGAAGTAAAAAATTCTCTTGATAAGATGGGCTTTAAAAATATAAATTATCTATCCCTTTGTAAATATAGTGATTTACAATTAATAAGTCCTCCTTTTATAGATGATTTTAAAGAGGACTTTATAAAAAAAAGAAACGAGTATGAAAAGAGTTACAATCTTTTAGCAGATGATAAATCAAAAGAGATATTTGAAAAGATAATTAATTTTAAAATATCTTATGACTTAGAGTTTATGCAAGGCTTTACAAATGACCATGAAAAACAATATTTTGATAAAGAGATAATTCCAGAAATAAAAAATATAAGATTTGTAGATGGTGGTGGGTATGTTGGGGATACATTAAAAGAGATTATTAAAAACTATCCAGATTTTGAAAAGATATATTGTATCGAACCAAATACTTTACATATAAATATAGCAAAAAGAGATTTTGGAGATATTGATAATATTGAGTTTATAAATTGTGGACTAGGTAGAGAAAAAATATCATCTGATATAAAAGAAGAGTTGCAAAATAATTGTGCCCATGATTATCAAGCCACAAATATAAATAGCTTGGATAATCTCATAAGCGAAAAAGTTGATTATATAAAATTAGATATCGAAGGTGCAGAACAAGATACAATAAGAGGTGCTAAAGAGACGATAAAGAAATATAAGCCAATACTTGCAATTTGTATATATCATAAGGCTGAAGACTGGTATAACGTTCCCCAATTAGTCTTGGATATAGAAAGTGAGTATGATATTTATCTAAGACATTATATGGAAGGCATATATGAAACTGTTATGTATTTTATTCCAAATTCAAATAAAGCTAAATAAATTTAAAATACTTAAATACCTTTGTTTGAATAAATATCAATAAAGCAGAACTACAAAGACCAACTATAGTTCCCCACACAACTCCAATAGTTGGATATGCAAAATAAACCACATAAGAATAAATAATAACACTAGTAAGTCCAAATGGAGTATTTTTTATGATGGTTCTTGCTTGTAAATTACTATGATTGAAATGTATTATCAAAAGTAAAGGTAATAGAATAGTTGGAAATGATGAAAAGATACCTGCAATACTTGCTGGAACATATTTAGGTAGATTTGAAATTATTAGGAAAATGATTAAGGTAAGTATACTTCTTATTGCTAAATCATAGATTGAGACTTTTGATATTTTTACAATTTTATGATCTTCTTTTTTTGAGAAATATATGGCACTAATGATTAGAAGTGTAAAGATAATTAGTGGGGTGAAAATTACATGTGGAGGAATAAAAGATAAGATAAAGGCAATTATTAAATATGAAATAAAAGAGATAATCAAACTTAATATTATCTCAAACTTTCCAGTATAAAAGGTACTAATATAATAACCAATAGAAAAAGCCAAGGCTGCAAAAACTCCATGTATGTTGTATAAAGCAGTCTCTTTTACATAATTTACTCCATACTCTATAGCAAAAAATATTAAAGTAATAGAACTACCAAGGGGAAGACCTGAGAGTATACCAGAGAGTTTTGGACTAACTTTTTCAGCAATTACTGTCAGACTTAAAACTAAAGCAATAACGGTAATAGCTTTTAATACAAATATTTCCATTTAAATCTCTCTTTTATAGATATCTTTAGAATAATAGCCTGAAATATATAAATAAATAGTTTTATAAGATTTTGATATACTACAAAATAAATAAAAGGAAAAAAATGGCAGATGGTAAAAAACGTTTTGATGTAAAAATTGGAGCAAAGGTAAATATAGTTTTAAAACAAGACCAAAGAACGGGAAATCTAACCCAAGGGATAGTGAAAAATATTTTGACAAATTCTCCTACTCATCCCCATGGTATAAAAGTAAGACTACAAGATGGTCAAGTTGGACGAGTGCAAGAGATTTTATAGTGAAACTTTTTATAGATGGAGATGCTTTTCCTAATATGCTTAAACCCATAGTTTTAAGAGCCATTGAAAAAAAAGGCTTGGAGACTTTAGTTTTTGCAAATAAGAAAATAGATATTGGAAAATCAAAATATGTGAAATATATTGTTGTGGATTTGGGAGCGGATGAAGCTGATAATAAAATAGTAGATGAGGTTTCAAAAGGTGATTTGGTCATAACTGCTGATATTCCACTAGCTTCTAGAGTAATAGAAAAAGAAGCCCATGCTATCGATCATAGAGGTGAAACCTATACAGATGATAATATCAAACAATATTTAGCCATAAGAAACTTGATGCAAAGTATAAGAGATGCAGGAGAGATGACAAAAGGCCCAGCTCCTTTTAATAAAAAAGATGTACAAAAGTTTGCAAGTTCTTTAAATATGTTTTTACAAAAAATTTAAAAATTTAGGAAAGATAATGTATGGTATTACAGATTTATATCTTTTTATAATTGCAGGATTACTTCTAAATATAACACCTGGTTCTGATATGTTATATATCTTGACAAATAGTTTTCAAAAGGGTTTAAAAGCTGGTATTATTGCAACCTTTGGTATAAGTACGGGTTGTTTATTTCATGTACTTTTGGCTGTACTTGGATTAAGTACACTTTTACAAAACTCCCCAACAGCTTTTCTAATTGTCAAATATTTAGGTTCTATTTATCTTATATATTTAGGTTTGATGATGCTTATAAAAAAAGATAAAAAATTAGAGATAAAAGAGAAGTTAGATAAAAAAAGTATAAAAGAAACTTTTATAAAAGGTGTATTAATAAATGCTTTAAATCCTAAGATTGCCATATTTTTTGTCACATTTTTACCTCAGTTTGTAGATGTGAATAGTGAAACTAAAAGTTTAGCCTTATTGATTTTAGGTTTAATTTTTATTATTTTTGGAACAATTGTTAATATTATAATTGCTTATTTTGCAATAAAAGGTAGCTCTAAACTATCTTTTAATAAATTTTTTGAGAAATTTATCAAAAAAATAGTAGGAGTTCTTTTTATTAGTTTTGGGATTAAGTTAGCTTTAGAAAAAATCTAATCAATATCTATTTCACATACAACTTGAGCATGGTCACTTTCAAGTAGAGTGCCATTTCTATTTTTTTGTAAGTGTTCATCAAATACTTTATATGAGACTATTTTATCTTTCAACTGCTCTGATACAAAAATAAAATCAATCACATTTTCATCTGAAAAATAATAACTTGTAGGAGTTCTTTTTATCTCTTTTTGTTCTGGATGGGGATTATAAATCTCTTTTTCACAATGATAATATGAATCAAAAAGTATATATTCATCTTCTTCTAACTCTTCATGATAGGCTTTGTTTGTCAAAGCATCAATTGTCATAGAAAATTCTTTGTCATTTAAATCACATAAAAATATTGTAGGTATTTTAGACTCTTTTATATCCATATAAAGGGAAGAGGCTTCTATTAATCTTTGTTTTAATGCACTTGAAAAGTCATTTTCTAAAGCAACTTTTGTTTTTTCAATTTTCTCTTTTAAAGGAGTACCTTCTTTAAAGATATATTCAAACTCATTAAGTCTATTTGATTTGAGATGATTTACATAAACAGCTATTTTTGTCTTGTTTGGTAGTTCTATTATGGCTTTTATTGGAACCCTTGAAAAAGCAAATTTATCTTTAAAGTTGTGCTTTTTTATACTTGCTAAATCATATCTAACATTTTTATTTGAGATAATTGGAAACCTAGAAGCAAGTGCTAAAACTGTAGTTTTATAAATAGTTGGATTTTGTTTATTTATCTTTGGCTTATCTACACTTAAAAAGTATTCATAGCCTAGCTCTTTACAAAGTTCTTTTAACTCTTCTATTGAAAATACTTCTTGAAAACCAATAATATCAGCGTCTAAAAGTTTGATTTGTTCTTTTATCCAAGATACTTTTTGTTCCCATTGTTCTTTTGTAAATTTGTCTTTTTTGAAGTACCAAGAAAAAGGAGGGGCTGTAAATTGAAATAGATTGAAAGTGGCAAATTTGATATTCATAAGGTATTATATCTGATTTATGTTATAATCCCAAAAACAATAAAAGGCTTTATTATTATACTTAATACTAAAACAATATTGGAACAATTTCAATATTTCTGTAAACAAAACAACCCAAAAGATATGGAAACTGCATTAAACTATTTTGCTATATTTGGTGGACTTGATATAAAAATCGATACAACAAAACCTCTTGGTAAGCTAATAGAGAGACATATATTAGATGAATATTATGACTTGCAAGAGTATATTTCTAAACTTACTAAAAACTCTTTGCCATATTATAAAGTGCTAACTGGTATTGCCTTAGGTGATAGAAGAGTTAATAGTGCATTTAAACGTGCTGATGTAGAGTATGCTGAAGGTATTAAAGCTTTATATGATTTAGAAGAGTTAGAGATAATAAGTACTGAAACATCTATTGACCATATTACAAATAAATTTGAAGATAATGATGTAGCTGATAAGTTATTATTCAATGCTCCATTTTTAAGATTTTGGTTTGCCTTTGTATCTCCACTTTATAGGGGAATTGCAAGAACTGAATATAAAGAGTTCTTTGAGAGATTTAATAACTACAATGCAGAATTTATGCAACTAATCTTTGAACAACTAAGTCATGAGTATGTAAAAGAGCTTTTTAAAGATGATTCAATTGAAGAGATTGGAAGATACTGGGATGAAAACGATGAGATAAATCTTGTAGCAGAAACAGAATCTGGGAAGATTATTGTAGGTTCTTGCAAATATACAAATAATAAGGTAAAAAAAACAGAACTTACAAGACTAAAAGAGCTTTGTGAAAAGTTAGAGATAGTTCCTGATTATGTTTTATTATTTTCAAAAAGCGGTTTTACAAATGAAGTAAAAGCACTAAAGAGCGAGGGTGTTAAACTTTTTACAGTAAAAAGCTTAAAAGCGATTTTAGAATCATAGAACTTTTTTAGTTCAGATACTCTAAATAAAGAGTATACTGAACCTTGAAAGGTTCTTATGCCAAAACTACGATACACATATCAAACAATAGAGTTTGATACTATGGATATACATGTCCGAACTTTAAAAGATACACAACAATACGACGAAGAGTGTGATTTAAATCCTACTATAGGAATATCATCTGCCAACTGGTCACTATTTGGAGTTCTTTGGCCCTCATCTAAAATTTTAGCAACTTTAATGAATAACTATAATATCAAAGATAAAAGAATCCTAGAAGTAGGGTGCGGAATAGCTCTTTCAAGTTTGGTATTAAATCATAGAAATGCAAATATAACAACAACAGATTTTAACCCAGAAGTTCAAAAATTTTTGATAGAGAACACAAGAATAAATCAAGGAAAAACAATCCCCTTCGAATGTGCAAACTGGGCAAATGATGATGATACCTTAGGAAAATTTGATTTAATAATAGCAAGTGATATTTTATATGAACAGTTTCACCTAGAGGATTTAAGTAGATTTTTAAATGAACATACAAATGAGTCTTGTGAGATAATTATAGTAGACCCAGGTAGAGGAAATCATGCAAAGTTTTCTAAAATAATGGTGGCATTAGGTTATGTGCATAGTCAAAGTGAACCGTTAGGTACTGAGGATTATTTGGATGAGCCTTTTAATGGACAAATTATTCGTTATATAAAAGGGTAGTTCTTTTCTCTTGAAGACTTGTAGTCTTCGCTTCTTTACTTTTTGGTGGCAAAAAGTAAAACAAAAAGCCACCAACGGCTGCGAAGCCCTTCGGGTTCCTTCACTTATTATTTTATCTTTTCTGCCTTGCAAAACTCATAAATAAATGTGCATTTAGCACATTTATTTACTCAAACAGTTGCAAGCCTTTTTCGAAAAGAGAAAACAAACGTTCAGCTTCTGTAGATGTTGGAATGGGATATTGATTTTTACATTTTTGATTGTTTAGATTCATGATTTTTCTTAAGTAAATTTATATATGATAGTTTGTATTTTCCTTCTTCCCAGACTTTGATGAAGCCGGAAGTTAGATGTTTATTTTCGGTTACGCCCGAAACTGTTTGAACGTTAAGAAGAGTGCTAAATGCACTCTTTAGTGAGTTTTACAGGGCAGAAAACAAATATATAACTGTAGGATAGCTGTGCCTTCATCAATTCGTCTGGTTGCTTTTTGTCTTACTTTTTACAATTAAAAAGTGAGAAAGCGAAGAACTTGTTCTTCAAGAGCAAACCTATTTACAAAACCTCTCTATTTCAGTTGAGAAATAAACAGGACACTCTATCATTGGATAGTGTCCTGCTTCCATGCACTCTATTATCTCAAAATCATTATAATACTCTTCAAACTGTTTTCTCACATTGTTTTTATGAAAAGCAGGTAAATCATGATGACCTACCATTATTTTTATTGGTATCTTTATATCTTTCACTTTATCTATAAAATCAGTTGTGAGATACATAATCATATAACCAGTTCTAGCTTCTAAAGTTGAAGCTTCATATCCCATTTTGATTCTATAATCTTTCCATGGTTGATTGTATCTATTACTTGCACTTTCAACTACATATTCAATGAAGTTTTCATTTTTTTTCATACTTGCAATCAGTTTTGCTTGGGCTTGGGGTTTCATCTTTATGCCAGCAGCTGAAATTGGAGTGATTAGAATTAGTTGTTTTACTCTATCATCTATTAGGGCTACTTTTTGAGCTATCATTGTAGACATAGAGTGGGCTAGAAGATTTACTTCTTTTAAATTTAGTTTTGTGATGAGGTTTTTTACATCATTTGCTGCTTCATCACAAGTATATTCTCCTAATATATCTTTTGATAAACCATATCCTCTATGGTCTATGAAAATGTAGGTGAAATTTGTAGTATCAATATATGGTAAGATTGGGTCAAAATTGCTATGGTCTCCCATTAGTTCATGTAGGACTAAGATATATTTTTTGCCACTACCTATAATATTATGGCCAAGTATTTTCATTCTACTTTTCCTTCAATTTTATATCTTTTTAGGAAATATAAACATAGTCCAACCCCTAATAAAGCCATAAATGCACCACTTAGAGCAGGATAATTATAGTTTAATCCTAAAAATAATGGAATACCACCTAAAAATGCACCTAAAGAATTAGCTACATTAAAAGCGGCTTGTAAAAATGCAGCTCCAAGCATGGCTGAATGTTTTGCACTATCTAACATGATGATATTAATAGGTGCCCCAATTGACATAGCAAAAGCTCCGCATAAAAATGTAAGAATAACAGTTGCAAACTTATATTCAGATAGGAAAAATACTAATACCAAAGATAAAACCATCATTGATAAAAGGAAGATTGCTACTTTTATAGGATTTCTTTTGTCTGCTAAATATCCTCCTACAATATTTCCAACTAACATTCCAAGACCGGCCACGATCATCATATACGAAACACTACTTTCTTCAAAATTTGTAACATAAATTAATAAAGGAGCAATATAACTAATCCATGCAAACAATCCACCAAATCCAGTTGCAACTATGGCTAATATATGCCAAGCTTTGATTGTCTTGAAAAATTGCAATTCTTCTTTTAGTGTAATAGTTTTTATCTCTTTTTGTTTTGGAAGGTTTTTGTACAAAGAGAAGATTGTTATTAACCCAATTAGAGAAACTATAGCAAAAGCAAATCTCCAACTAAAAGTATGACCTAGATATGTAGTAAGGGGAACCATAGCAACATTTGCAATGGTAAGCCCCGTAAACATTACTGCAATCGCTTGTGCTGATTTTCCTTTTTGGGCAAGTTTTGCAGCAACAACTGTTCCCACACCAAAAAAAGCACCATGGGGTAAGCCACTAAAAAATCTTGAGACTAAAAGTGTGGAATAATTAGGTGCAATGGCAGATAGGAAGTTGAAAAATGTAAATAGAATCATAAAAGCTATTAAGATGTTTTTAGCAGGAAACTTTGCACTTAAAGCTACTAATATTGGTGCTCCAATAACTACTCCTAGAGCATAAGTAGAGATTAAGTGTCCTGCAACTGGAATGCTTATATTTAAGTCATTTGCAACATCTGGTAATAATCCCATAATTGCAAATTCTGTCGTACCAATAGCAAGACCACCTAGGGCTAGGGGCAATAATTGTTTTGTCATAAAAAGTATCTTTATTTTAAATTTTGGGAATTTTAGTGTTTTATGCCTTAGTCTTTTATCAAAGTTAAATGAATATAAATTTATCACACTAATGACACATTATTTATGTATAATAGCTATAAAAATACTCCTAAAGGAAAAAAATGAATATTTCTAGCATAAAATCAAAACTTCTAGTTTTATTGTTTATAAGTATTTCTTGTTCATTTCTTATACTTGGATATAAAGATGCCTCAGGTAAATACCAAACTGAGGCTTCTTTAGCAGAGAAAAATGAATCAGCATTAGCTAAACAAACTGCAAAATTTATTAATGATTATCTTCAATCAAAGATTACTGTAGTAGAGTCTGTTGCTAATATGATAGAAAATCAAAATCTTACAATAGACAACAAAGTTTTAGTAAATCAACTTATGCTTGGTAAAAAAGCAGGTGATTTTGCAAGTATGTATTTAGGCTTGGAAGATAGTGGCGATTTGATTAAGTTTAATGGTGTCTTGAAAAGTATCGCAACTATGAATTATGATGCTAGAATTAGACCATGGTATAAAAAAGCTATAAAAATACAAAGTTCAGGAGTAACGGAACCTTTTGTTGATAATACTACTAAAAGACTAGTTATTACAGTTTTCTCTCCGTATGTTAAAGATGGAAAATTTATAGGTGTTGTTGGTGCGAATATATTTTTAGACACTGTTGTAAATGAGATATTAAATTTAAAGTTAGGTGAAGATGGATTTGCTTATCTTTTATCAAATGATGGAAAAGTGATAATTCATAAAAATAAAGAATTATTGAAAAAAGATAGTCTTTTATTCAAAGGCATTAGGTCAGATGAAGAGAATAAATTTGCAGAAGCTACTGAAAATGGAGTTAAGAAACTTGTAGCTTATAGTAAAGTTTCTATTCCTTCTTGGTATTTGGTTGTTGAATTAGGTAAAGAGGGTGTATATAAAGAGATAAATAAACATATCTTAGAACAAATAGCTATTTATATTGGATTATTAATTATAATTTTATTACTTTTATATTTCTTACTAAAAAAATTATTGAATCCAATAAATACTCTTGAATCAGGGTTAAATGATTTTTTTGAATACTTAAAAGGTACAAAAAATACAGTAGAACCATTAAATATTCAAACAAATGATGAATTTGGAAATATGGCAAGAAAAATTGATGAAGAGATAGAATTTGTAAAAGATGGAATAGATAAAGATAGGCTACTAGTTGAAAATGTAAAAGAAGTAGTTACTGAAATCAAAAATGGAAATCTCGATGTTCAAGTGGAAAAAACTTCTTCAAAAGAATCATTAAATGAATTAAAAGATATTCTAAATGATATGATAAAAGCAAATGCTAAAAATGTAAATAACAATATCAATACAATTTTAGCTGCACTTAAAAAGTATTCAAAACTTGATTTTGAGAAAAATATAGATAATGCTACTGGGGAAGTGGCAAAAGGTCTAAATGGCTTATGTGATATTATTAATGGAATGTTGCAAGAAAATTACCAATTAGGGTTAACTTTAGAAAATAATGCAAAACAACTATTAGAAAATGTTAATACACTTAATAAATCATCAACAGACACAGCAGCTTCCCTAGAAGAGACTTCTGCTTCAATTGAAGAGATTACATCAACTATTGTAGAAAATACTCAAAATATTTCACAAATGGCAGTTTATTCAAATAATTTACTTAAATCAATTAGTTCAGGACAAGCTTTAGCAAAACTAACAGTTGAATCAATGAATGAGATAAATGAACAAACAAGTGCAATTGCAGAAGCAATTACAGTAATTGATCAAATCGCTTTTCAAACAAATATTTTGTCATTAAATGCAGCAGTAGAAGCAGCAACAGCAGGAGAAGCAGGAAAAGGATTTGCTGTAGTTGCAGCAGAGGTTCGAAATCTAGCATCAAGAAGTGCAGAAGCTGCGAAAGAGATAAAAAATTTAGTAGAAAATGCCACAATAAAAGCAAATACTGGTAAGAAAAATGCAGATGAGATGATTAGTGGATATGCAGAATTAAATGAAAATATAAATAAAACTACACAACTAATATCTCATGTTGAAGTTGCTTCAACTGAACAAAAAGAAGGAATCGAACAAATCAATGGTGCAGTTGCAGGTCTTGATTCAAGAACTCAAGAGAATGCAAATGTTGCAAATCATACTCAAGAAATAGCAGTGAATACCTCTGCTATTGCTAAAAATATCATTGAAAATGTAAATAAAAAGAAATTTAGAAAATCTTAAAAATAAGGCTATTTCTTTAGCCTTATTAGTATAAATGATTTCTCATGAAAACCTAAAGGTTTTCGCTTTTCTTACTTTTTGATCTCGAAAAAGTAAACAAAAAAGACTGCCGAGTTGATGAAGGCAAAGCTACCTTCCAGTTATATATTTATTTCCTGCCCTGCAAAACTCACTAAAATGACCGTTTAGGTCATTTTTTAACGTTCAAATAGTTTCGGGCTTTACCGAAAATAAACATAAAACTTTCAGCTTCATCAAAGGCAGAAAGAAATACCTATAGTTCAAATTTTTATTTATAAAGTAATATATAGACACCAAATAATATTGCTACATCTACAGAAGCCGAACGTTTATTTTTCTCTTTTTGAAATAAGATTGGTAACTGTCTGAGTGTTTAAAAGTTGCTAAATGCAAGTTTTAATAAACGAGTTTTACCAATTAGAAAAGATAAAAATAATAAGTGAGGGAACCTTTGCCTCCTAAGCCGTAGTTGCTTTTGCTTATTTTTCGTCAATACATGCGGAAACGAAGTGACTAAATCCTGAAAGGTAAAAGTAAGAGAAACAGAGAGGTTTACCTCTTCAAGAGAGAAAGTTATATTATTGTGATAGTTTGGAGATATTAATATTAATTTATAATTAGATAAAATATTTAGTTTTAGTTTAATTTGTAATATTTATAAGGTTTTATATGGAAAGTCAATTACAACGATTAATTAGTGAAAATAAAGTGATTCCTTTTGTTGGTGCTGGAGTATCAAAAGAAATAAAATATAAAGATGGCTCAAAAGTTTTTCCTAATTGGGAAGAACTTCTAAGAAGTTTTGTAATTGATATAAAAGAAGATAGCAAAAAAAATGTAATTGATGCACTCTTAGATGACAAACCAATAGATTATTTAGATATAGCAGATAGAATTGAAAAATGTTTAACTAAGAATGAATTTAATAGAAAAATCAAAGAATCATTTGATATAAATTTTTCCGAAATTGATGAAAATACATTATTATTGGCAAAAACAGTTTGGGGATTGAATAGCAATTTAGTAATTACAACTAATTATGACAAAGTCATTTATAATTCTTGTAACGATATAAATAAAAAATATTGGGATATCGAAGCAATACATGAGCAAGCAACTTCACTACGAGATGAAATAACTAAGCCAATAGTATGGCATATTCATGGGCACATTGATAATGTCAATAACATTATTTTAACTTCAAAAAAATACAATGAACTTTATACGAAAAACTCACAAGATAGCAAATATAAAAGTGCTTTAGAAACTTTAAGGGCAGTGATTCAGTCAAAATCACTTTTATTTATAGGTTTTAGCTTAGATGATGAGTTCATAGTAGAACAATTAAATCGAACAATAGAAATATTTGGTGAAAATAGTCATGAACATTATATTTTATGCAAAAAAGGTTCAATTGTAGAAGATTTAAATAGAAATATAAAAGTTATAGAATATGAAAATCATGGAGAACCTTTAATTGAGAAATTAAAGGTTCTCTCTACTTTGGAAACTAATAAAGGTGAAGATGCATCTATCTTAGAAACAAAAAATCTTTATCACGAAAGTGCATATAATTTAACAACTTTACCTGCAATAAATGATAAGTTTGTTGGTAGAAAAGAGGAATTAAAACAAATTGAAGAAAACTTATTAAACAATAGTTTAACTTATATTGTAAATGGAATTGGTGGAGTTGGTAAAAGTGAACTTTCATATCAATATCTACATGAAAATAAACATAAATATAAAAATATAGCATTTATCGAAATTACAAAAGAAACAAGTTCTTTGGAAGAGTTATTTATAAGAAAGTTTAAAGAGACGTTTTCTTTAGATGAAAAATCAAATTTAGATAGCGTAATACAAAGATTACAAGGCTTACCAAGTAGAAATTTATTGTTAATTGATAATTTAGAAAATAGAAATGACTTTGATAAGATAAAAGTTTTAAATGTAAATTTTGATTTATTAATAACAACTCGGATTAAAGATATTGATGCAGATAATCAACTTAATTTAGATACTTTAAATCCAGACGATGCAAAAAAATTATTCCTAAGTATTTATGATAAAGATACTGAAATAGATGATATATTGATTTATTTAGATAATCATCCTCTTTTTATTAATCTAACTGCAAAATCTTTATCTCAAGAATATGTAACTTTGGAAGAGTTACGAGAAAATATAAAAAATAATACTATTTCAAAAATTGATTCAAAAGATGATAAAACATTTCAAGAACATCTTCAAAATACTTATAATAAACAGTTTAATTCTGAATCAAATCCAGAATTAAAAAAGTTATTGCAAATATTGGCTTTATATCCTTCAATGGAAATAGAATTTGAGATTTTAAATAGATCAATAGGTTTAGAAAAATTAAAGGTTAATCTTCAAAAATTAGTAGAGCGTGGTTGGTTAAATAAAAAAGAGAACAGTTACAAACTTCATCAAATTATAAAAACTTTTGTAATGAGTGAATATATGGTACCTTATGATGACATAACATTTATTTTAACTAATATAGGAAGTTATATTGATACAAATGATTCTACTATTATTGCAAATAAATTAAATGGGTATATTCCTATAATAAAATCATTATTAGATATATTTAGTGATAAAGAAGATGAGTATATTTGTGGAATACTTGATTCTTTGACTTATCTTTTTTACTCTTTAGCACAGTATAAAAAAGCGATGGAAGTACAAACTAAGTCTTTAGAAATAAGAATAAAATCCTTTGGAAAAGAATCAAAAGAAAGTGCTAAAAGTTATAACTTGATTTCTACGATTTATAAAGATATGGGAGAGTTAACTAAAGCTTTAGAATACCAAGAAAAAGCTTTGAAGTTAATAGAAGAGATTTTAGGAGATAAACATCCTGCTTTAGCATCAAGTTATAATAATATCTCTACGATTTATAAAGATATGGGAGAGTTAACTAAAGCTTTAGAATATCAAGAAAAAGCTTTGAAGTTAACAGAAGAGATTTTAGGATATAAACATCCTGCTTTAGCATCAATTTATAATAATATCTCTATGATTTATCAAGATATGGGAGAGTTAACTAAAGCTTTAGAATATCAAGAAAAAGCTTTGAAGTTAACAGAAGAGATTTTAGGATATAAACATCCTGCTTTAGCATCAAGTTATAATAATATCTCTACGATTTATCAAGATATGGGAGAATTAACTAAAGCTTTAGAATATCAAGAAAAAGCTTTGAAGTTAAGAGAAGAGATTTTAGGATATAAACATCCTGCTTTAGCATCAAGTTATAATAATATCTCTATGATTTATCAAGATATGGGAGAATTAACTAAAGCTTTAGAATATCAAGAAAAAGCTTTGAAGTTAATAGAAGAGATTTTAGGAGATAAACATCCTAATTTAGCATTAAGTTATAATAATATCTCTACGATTTATAAAGATATGGGAGAGTTAACTAAAGCTTTAGAATATCAAGAAAAAGCTTTGAAGTTAACAGAAGAGATTTTAGGATATAAACATCCTGCTTTAGCATCAAGTTATAATAATATCTCTACGATTTATCAAGATATGGGAGAATTAACTAAAGCTTTAGAATATCAAGAAAAAGCTTTGAAGTTAAGAGAAGAGATTTTAGGATATAAACATCCTGATTTAGCATCAAGTTATAATAATATTGCATATATTTATAAAGACAAGAAAGAATGTATAAAAGCAAAAGAAAATTTTGAAAAAGCTATACTTATTTGGAATTTTGCTGAATATTATAAAAAAGAAATATTTAATGCTAGAAAAATAATAAAAGAAATTGACTTTAATATTAAAAAAGAAAAAAAGTTAAAATATAATAAAAAAGGAAAGTATTGTAAAGATTTATAATGATTACTAACAAGGTAATAAATATAATATAAGCCTAAATTAATTTTATTTTAAGTATAATCCCTAACTTTTTTAGAAAACAACTACAGTTTCTCTAAAATGGTAGTATCGTTTTGATTATACAGGTGTATATATCAAGTCAATCGAGAAGCCTGGGTAATGCTATAATTACTCAAACCAATTTAAACAAAGGGAAAAAATGCCTACTATTAATCAATTGATTAGAAAAGAGCGAAAGAGAGTGGTTGAAAAATCAAAATCTCCAGCACTTGAAAAATGTCCACAAAGAAGAGGAGTATGTACAAGAGTATATACTACAACTCCAAAGAAACCTAACTCGGCTTTAAGAAAAGTTGCAAAAGTTAGATTAACAACAGGTTATGAAGTTATTTCATATATTGGTGGTGAAGGTCACAACTTACAAGAACACTCTATCGTTTTAGTTAGAGGGGGAAGAGTTAAGGATTTACCTGGGGTTAAATATCACATCGTTAGAGGTGCTTTAGATACTGCTGGTGTTGCAAACAGAACAGTTGCAAGATCTAAATACGGTACTAAAAAGCCTAAAGCGGCTAAGAAATAAGTAGAAGGATAATAAGATGAGAAGAAGAAAAGCTCCAGTAAGAGAAATATTAGCAGATCCTATCTACAATAGTAAAGTGATCACAAAATTTGTAAATACTGTAATGTTAGATGGTAAAAAATCTGCTGCAGAAAAAATTATGTATGGTGCAATTGCAAACTTAGATGCTAGAGGTGAAGAAGCTGGTATCGAATTATTTGAAAAAGCAATTGAAAATGTTAAACCACTTTTAGAAGTAAAATCTAGAAGAGTTGGTGGAGCTACATATCAAGTTCCTGTTGAAGTTAGAGCTGTAAGAAGACAAACTTTAGCATTAAGATGGCTTGTTGATGCTGCTAGAAAAAGAAATGAAAGAACTATGGTTGAAAGATTAGCTAACGAATTATTCGAAGCTGCTAACGACAGAGGTGCTGCTTTCAAGAAAAAAGAAGACATGCATAGAATGGCAGAAGCTAATAAAGCATTTGCACATTATAGATGGTAGGAATTATAAATGGCTAGAAAAACACCACTTAACAGAGTTAGAAATATTGGTATTGCTGCTCATATTGATGCAGGAAAAACTACAACTACTGAAAGAATTTTATTTTATACAGGTGTATCACACAAAATTGGAGAAGTACATGAAGGTGCTGCTACAATGGACTGGATGGAACAAGAGCAAGAAAGAGGTATTACAATTACTTCTGCTGCTACAACTTGTCACTGGAAACACCCAATTACAAGTGAAGATTTACAAATAAACATCATTGACACTCCGGGTCACGTTGACTTTACAATTGAAGTTGAGAGATCTATGAGGGTTCTTGATGGTGCTGTTGCAGTATTCTGTTCAGTTGGTGGGGTTCAACCACAATCTGAAACTGTTTGGAGACAAGCTAATAAATATAAAGTACCAAGAATGATATTCGTTAATAAAATGGATAGAACTGGTGCTGATTTCTTTATGGTTGAAAAACAAGTTAACGAAAGATTAAAATCTAATGCAATTCCTATTCAATTACCAATAGGTGCAGAAGAAGATTTTAAAGGTATTATTGATTTAGTACAAATGAAAGCTATTGTTTGGGATGAAGATGCAGCTATGGGTTCTCACTACCATGTAGAAGAGATTCCAGCTAATTTATTAGAACAAGCAGAAGAATATAGAGAAAGAATGGTTGAAGCTGCTGCTGAACAAATCGAAGAGTTAATGGAAAAATATCTTGAAGGTGAAGAGTTAACTGAAGCAGAAATTACAAAAGGTCTAAAAGCTGGTTGTTTAAATATGACTATTACTCCTATGACTTGTGGTACTGCATTTAAAAATAAAGGTGTTCAAACTTTACTTGATGCAGTTGCTATGTATTTACCAGCTCCAACTGAAGTTGCTGATATTAGAGGTGAAACTCAAGATGGTGAAGCTGTTATTGTTCCTTCTACTGATGAAGGTGAAGTTGCAGCATTAGCATTTAAAATTATGACTGACCCATTTGTTGGACAATTAACATTTGCAAGAGTTTATAGAGGTGTCTTAGAATCAGGTACTTATGTAATGAACTCTACAAAAATGAAAAAAGAAAGAATCGGAAGATTACTTAAAATGCACGCAAATAATAGAGAAGAGTGTTCTCAATTATATGCAGGTGAAATCGGTGCAGTTGTTGGTCTTAAATCAACAATTACAGGTGATACATTAGCATCTGAGAAAGATCCAGTTATCTTAGAAAGAATGGAATTCCCAGAACCAGTTATCTCTGTTGCAGTTGAGCCAAAAACTAAAGCTGACCAAGAAAAAATGGGTATTGCATTAGGTAAACTTGCTGAAGAAGATCCATCATTTAGAGTTGCAACTGATGAAGAATCTGGACAAACTATTATTTCAGGAATGGGTGAGTTACACCTTGAAATTCTTGTGGATAGAATGAAAAGAGAATTTAAAGTTGAAGCTGAAGTTGGTGCTCCTCAAGTTGCTTATAGAGAAACTATTAAAAATGAAGTTAAATCAGAATACAAATATGCAAAACAATCTGGTGGTAAAGGTCAATATGGTCATGTTTACTTGACAATTACTCCTCTTCCAGCTGGTGGAGAAGAAAACTTTGTATTCGTTAATGAAATTAAAGGTGGAGCTATTCCTAAAGAATATATTCCAGCTGTTGAAAAAGGTTGTATAGAAACTATGCAAGGTGGTATCCTAGCTGGTTACCCAATGGTTGATATTCAAGTAACTCTTTACGATGGTTCTTTCCATGACGTGGATTCATCTGAATTAGCATTTAAATTAGCTGCTTCTATGGGTTTCAAACAAGGTTGTAGAACTGCAGCTGCACAAGCTGTAATATTAGAACCAATCATGAAAGTTGAAATTGAAACTCCTGAAGATTATATGGGAGATGTTATTGGGGATTGTAATAAAAGAAGAGGACAAGTTCAATCTATGGATGATAGAGCTGGTGTAAAACTTGTTGTTGCAATGATTCCATTATCTGAAATGTTCGGATACTCTACAGACTTAAGATCTATGTCTCAAGGTAGAGCAACATATTCTATGATTTTTGATTCATATCAAGAAGTTCCTAAAAATGTTTCTGACGAAATTATTAAAAAGAGAAATGGTTAATTAGCCTTTCTCTTTTAAATTAAAAACCCTAGCTTATTTTGAGCTAGGGTTTTTTTTTGGCTTTTATTTTTAAAAATAAAGATGATGCTTTACCTGAAAGATAATTTTGATATAATCCAAACATGAAAATAACTACAAGCAATGAAAAACTAAATCAAATCAAAAAAGCAGGCTTTATCTTAAAGCCCAATTCTCCTGAAATCAAAAAAGATTATGAGGTGATTAAAAATCACTTTTTAAAGGCTAATATAGAAGTTATATTAGAAAAGCAAAGTGCACTTATGATCAATGAAGATGGTATTGAACTTGATAATTTATGTCAAGTCTGTGATTTTTTGGTATCAATTGGTGGAGATGGAACTCTTATTTCTGTAGTTAGAAGAAGTTTTAAATTTGACATTCCAGTACTTGGGGTTCACTTAGGTACTTTAGGATTTTTGACTGATATTAGATTTAGTGAAGTTGAAAACTTTTTGCCTTTGATGTTTGAACATAAATATAGAATTGACCATCGTATGATGATAAATGGGTCTGCAAATGAGAAGAGTTTTGTTGCTTTTAATGATATAGTAATTACTAGAAAATCAGTATCTTCAATGATAAGTCTATCTGCAAAAATTGATGGTATACCTTTTAATTCTTATTTTGGTGATGGGGTAATTATCTCTACTCCTACTGGTTCTACTGCTTATAATTTATCTGTTGGAGGACCTATTGTTTATCCTTTAACTGAAGCCTTTATTGTAACTCCAGTTGCCCCTCATAGTCTAACTCAAAGACCATTAGTATTACCAGCTGATTTTAAAATTGAGTTTACAATTACTGATAAACAAGGAGCATTAGTTATAATTGATGGTCAAGATATCTATGATATAAATGAAAATGAAACCGTCAAAATAGAGATTTCACCTAATAAGGCAAGATTAATTCACAGATGTCAAAGAAACTACTTCGAAGTATTAAACGAAAAATTAAGATGGGGAAATTAAGCAAAAATGATTAGTAGATTTTATTTAGAAGATTATCTTTCTTTTCAAAAAGTTGATTTGGAGTTTGAAAAGGGTTTAATAGTTTTTACAGGACCTTCTGGTGCTGGAAAGTCAATCTTGATGGATGCTTTTTTAGCTTTGTTTGGCAAAAAAGAGGCGAAAGCTAATTTAAGTGAAACAACTATTGAGAACTCTTCTATTAGTAGTGAAGAGTTTGGAATAGAACCTGATGATGATATTGTTATAAAAGAGATAAAAAAAGATAAGGTGCGATATTTCTTAAACTCTCAAACAATATCAAAAAAAGCTTTAACATCATTTTCAAGTTCTTTAGTTAAGCATCTACATTTAAAAGATAGTAGTGATTTTGAAAGTGTTAGATTAGTCAAATTTTTAGATAGTTTGGCATCTTCAAAGGACAAAAAATTTGAAGCTTTAAAAGATGAGTATGAAAATAATTATAGTGAGCTTTTAGACATATCTGTACAATTGAAAAAAATAAATGATGATGAATCAAAACTTGAAGAGTTAAAAGAGTTTGCAAAGTATGAGATTGAAAAAATAGAATCAATAAATCCAAAAATTGATGAATATGAAGGACTCAATGAGATAAAAAAAACACTTGCTAAAAAAGATAAGATAGAAGAAGCAATATCTATGTCAAAGGGTATATTTGAATTTAGAACAAGTGTTTCAAAGGCTTTGGATATTATGGATAAGGATAGTTCATTTTTTGATGAAGCGATAAATGAGCTTGAAAATATTTTTGAAGGATTCAATGATTCTTTATATGAACTTGAAGAGTTAGATATAGAGGCTGTTTTAGATAGAATAGAAAAATTATCGGCATTGCAAAAAAGATTTGGTTCAATAAAAGAAGCACTAGAATACAAAGAGCAAAAACAAAAAGAGTTAGATTCTTATGATAATATCTCTTTTGAAAAAAGTATTTTAGAAAAAAAGGTTAAACAATTGACTTTAAAAGTTGAAGAGTTGGCTTCTGCTTTAACTACTTATAGAAAAGAGAGTGCAAAGACTTTAGAAGAGAGTGTAAATCATTATTTAAAATATCTTTATTTGTCAAATGCAAAAATTTATTTAAAAGATAAACAAATAGATGCTTTAGGGAAAGATGAAGTTATTTTAGAGTTAAATGGCGTAAATTTAGAGACTATTAGTTCAGGGGAGTTCAACAGACTTAGACTTGCTCTTCTAACTTCAATGAGTAACTTTGAAATTATGAATAATGGAATTTTATTTTTAGATGAAATTGATGCTAATTTAAGTGGTAAAGAGAGTGATGCTATTGCAACTGTTTTAAAAGAGTTGTCAAAGTCATATCAAATATTTGCAATATCTCATCAACCACAATTAACAGCAGCTGCAAAACAACACTTTTTTGTGGATAAACAAAATGGCGTATCAAGTGTAAAAATACTTGATGACAAAGGCAAAATAGAAGAGATATCTAGAATGATAAGTGGAGAAAATATTACAAAAGAAGCTTATGAGTTTGCAAAAAATTTAGTTGATTCTAAATAGTTAAATTCTTATGTCATTTGAAGGCAAAATTTTAATATTTTTTTCTCATCTTTCTAATATTTTTTTTTGGTTATAATCCGCAAAATATAAAATAGTGTTTATTACAAGGAAATATTAATGAATAAAGTGGAATTATTAAGTCCCGCTGGAAATTTAGAAAAATTAAAAATAGCATTTGCCTATGGTGCAGATGCGGTTTATGGTGGGGTTAGTCACTTTAGTTTAAGAATTAGATCAGGGAAAGAATTTACTTTTGAAAGTTTTAAAGAGGGAATTGATTATGCTCATTCAATGGGCAAAAAAGTTTATGCAACAATAAATGGATTTCCTTTTAACTCTCAAATTGAACTTTTAAAAAAACATATAGTTCAAATGGCAGAAGTAGAGCCTGATGCCTTTATTGTAGCTGCTCCTGGAGTAGTACGACTTTGTCGTGAAATTGCACCTCATATTCCAATTCACCTTTCAACTCAAGCAAATGTTATGAATTATTTAGATGCCCAAGTATATTACGATATGGGTGTTAGAAGAATAATTGCAGCTAGGGAAATAAGTTTAAAAGATGTAACTGAGATAAAAAAGCATTTACCAGATATGGAAATAGAAATATTTGTTCATGGTTCTATGTGTTTTGCCTATAGTGGAAGATGTTTAGTAAGTGCTGTTCAAATGGGAAGGGTACCTAATAGAGGATCTTGTGCTAATGATTGTAGATTTGAGTATACTTTATATGCTGCAAATGAAGATCATGGGACAATGTTCAGACTTGAAGAAGAACCAGGAGTTGGAACATATATTTTCAATGCAAAAGATATGAACCTAGCTAGTCATGTGGATGAAATATTAAAAAGTGGAGCAGTTGATTCTATAAAAATAGAAGGAAGAACTAAGTCGCCTTATTATGCAGCAGTTACAGCCTATACTTATAGAATGGCAATAGATGACTTTTATGCAAATAATTTTGAAGCAGAAAAATATCAAAAAGAGTTAGCAACTACAAAAAATAGAGGCTTTACTGATGCATATTTGATTCATCGACCATTTGAAAGAACAGATTCACAAAATCATGAGTATGCTTTAAGTAAGGGTACTTATGAGGTAAGTGGACTTGTTACTGAAGATGAAGAGCATTTTTATTGTAAATATAAAACTTATCCAAATGAAGATATAGAGATTTTTGTTCCAGTAAATACAAAGATTGAAGAAGTTGATAATGATATTGGAAAGATATATTTTAAAGATGGCTTATATTATATTAATTTTAAAAAGATATTAACTGAAACTGGTAAAGAATTAGATTCAGTACACAGTGGAAATACAAACAAAATAAAGTTACCAGGAAGGTTACCTTATCTTTCAATGTTTAGAGTTGAAGACAAAATGATAAATGAGTAAATAAATTATTTACTCATATCAATAATAAAATGATTTTTCCCATTTTCATAAGCATACTTAAATTTAAAATCATGCAGTTCTATGGTAGTTTTTACTATATATAGACCTAATCCAAAACCATCTTTTCTTTTCTCCTCTTGTGAAAAAGGTTCTGTATAATAATTTAAATCATGTTTTAGTTTTTCACCATTAGAGATAACTTCTATTCTTTTTTGTGTGGCTATCAATGTTGCATGATGATTTGGAGAAAATTTTATTGCATTGTCTATAAGATTTTTTATTGTAATTGAAAATAGTGCTATATCAACTTTTAAATCAAAATTACTCATTTTGGTACTTATTGTACTTGCATCAATAAGTAATATATTCATAGCTCTTTTATATATACTAAAAAATGTTGTATTTTCTTTATAAATAACAGACATATTAGAAGAGAGTTTTTCAACTGTTGCTAACTCTTTTATAATATTGTTCATTCTTTCAAATGCTCTTCCTAGAACCTCTTTATTTTTATTATCATCAAGGGATTCTACTATGAACATAGCTTTTGTAATAGGTGTTTTAAGTTCATGCATCATATTTCGCATAAAAAGATTTTTAGAGTCTGTTAGATTATTTATATTTCTTATTGCAGCGTTAAAACTTTTTGCAATTTTACCTATTTCATCGTTATTTGGGAAGTCAAGTTTTATATTCTTGTCACCACTTGAGAATTTTTGTATTTGCTTATCAAGTGTTCTTAGGGGAATGAATTTTTTTCGTATAGCAAAATATAATGATAGAAAAATAGCAACTGCAAATATATATATAACTAAGGCAATACTTCTATTATAGGGTTTTGATTTTAAATCCAAAAGAAGAACATTGTAGCTCATCTTTTGCACATAAATATAGTATTTATTGTAGTATTCATAAAACCTTACTCTTCCTAAAGAAGACTCTTGGAACATAAGTTCTTTTGCTTTGTTTATAATATCTAATTTTTTTATTCTATCTTTTATAGGTTTTACTTCAAACTGTGAATATAGTTTTCTTAATTGGTCTTCTTTAGGTTGTAGCTCAAAGCTATTTAGTACACTATTAGCAATTATGCTGTATCTTTGTTGTCTCTCTTGGTTAGATTTTTCTTTATCTAATTTTACAAAAAATAAAAATGTTGTTGTAATTGCAGCAAGGGCTAATACAAAGATGGTATTTATAAATGCAGTTATAGATATATTTTTCATATAGATAATTGGTATCCTATTCCTCTTACAGATTTTATATAAGTGGTTGAGTTATCTATCAATGCTATTTTATTTCTAATTCTTGATATCATTACATCAATATTTTTTAAACTACTATCATCTTCAATGTGCAGGCTATCGTAAATAAAATCTTCTCTTGCAACTACTCCACCTTTTCTTTGAATAAGTAGTTTTAATATATCAAATTCTGCCATTGTCAGATCTAAAAGAGTATCTTTGAAAAATATTTTCATATTTTCTAAGTTTAGTTCGAAAATAGAGTTTTGAGGTTTTTTTACTGGTTCTATATCTAATCTTTTTAAAATAGCTTTTATTCTAGCTTGTAATTCTCTTGGATTATAAGGCTTTGGCAAATAATCATCTGCACCTCTTTCTAAACCCATAACTTTATCTAGAATATCATCTCTGGCACTTGATATAATAATTGGTATATTTGATGTTGTTCTAATTTTTGGAATAAGTTCCAATCCATCAATTTCTGGAAGAGTCAAGTCTAATATAAGAAGTTTATAACTTGAATCTGTTTTAATCATAGATAGCCCTGTATATGGGCTATCTGTATTTGTAACTTCTATGTCAAAGGGTTTTAAATAGTTTGTGATGATTTCAGCTAATTCTAAATCATCTTCTATCATTAATACTTTTATTATGGTAAGTCCTTTATTTAATAACTAATAAAATAGTTTGTCCTTGTCTATTTACATAAACTCTTTTATATTTGTTATTATATTTTCTTAATGCTTCTTGTACATCTGAAAATCTATTAATTGTAATATCTTCAATTTGTATAATAACATCACCAGCTTGAAAACCAACTTTTTCAGCATCAGATTTTGGTTTCACATTTGTAACTAAAACACCTGTTATATTTCTAGGAAGTCTAAATCTGTCTATGATATTTGTATCTAAATCACTTAGTTGTAAGCCACCTAGAATAGTTCCATTAACTGATTCACTTATAATTAAACCATCTCTATTACCTAATTGGGCATTTATAACTATATCTTTTTTATCTCTTTCTAATTGGATTACAATTTTAGCATTTGGTTTAAAACTTGCAATAGTATTTTGCAAGGCAGCTCTATCTTTGATAGGTTTATTATTAATTGCATAAATTAAATCACCTCTTTTTAGACCATATTTAGCTGCTGGGGTATCTCTTCCAACTTCTAAAATTAGTGCTCCACTTTTGTGGTTATAAACTTTTGCTGACTCTTTTGTTAAGTCATTAATAACAACACCTAAATAACCACGAGTAACTTTTCCTTCTTCCACAAGTTTTGTAGCTACTTCTTTTACCATATTAATAGGAATTGCAAAACCAATACCATTATTACCACCACTTCTTGTGATAATTGCACTATTGATACCTATAAGGGCACCTCTACTATCAACTAAGGCACCACCAGAATTTCCTGGGTTTATTGAGGCATCAGTTTGAATGAAGTTTTCATATCTATTTATTCCAACTCTATTTTTATTTAGTGCTGAAATAATTCCTTGGGTTACAGTTTCACCTATACCAAATGGATTACCAATGGCAAAAGTTACATCACCAACTTTTAAATCATCAGCATTTGCTAGTTTTATAGGAGTTAGATTTTTAGCATTGATTTTTATAACTGCTAAATCTGAATCTGCGTCTTTACCTATTACTTTTGCAGTATATTCTGTAGTATCACCTGATAGGGTTACTGTTATTTCATCTGCATTTTCAACTACATGATTATTTGTAATAATATAACCATCTTTTGAAACAATTACACCAGACCCAAGGGCTCTTTGGATTTTGTTTTGTTTAAATTGGTTCCCAAATTGATCTCCAAAAAACCTTCTAAACAAAGGATCATTGAACATTTCCATTGGAACATTCCCGTCTTGATTACTCATGTGGGTTTTTGTAGAAATATTTACCACTGAAAGCATAGCATTTTTAATTGAATCATTAAATGATAAAATTTGACTCATCTTATTAGGAGCTACTCTTTGTGGATTTTGTGGTGCCATATCAAAATCAATACTCTTTGCAAACATATTTACAGCAAGTAAGGATGTAATGATTAATAATTTTTGATTAAAAATTAAAACATTTTTTATTTTCATGTGAATCCTTTTCAAATTTATTTATAATGAAATTTTATTTGGTCTGCGTAAATGAAAAATTAATAGATTGATTAATATTTGTTAATAAATCGTGGGCTTACCCACAATTTATTAAAGGTCAGTTTTTAAAACTGCACCACTACTTGCATTTGTTACAAGAGCTCTGTATTGTCCTAACCATTTTGATTTTAATGGTTTTTTAAGTGGTGTAAATTCTGCTTTTCTTTTAGCTATTTCTTCATCAGATAAATGTACTTCTAAAATGTATTGGTCAACATCAATATGAATTTCATCACCATCTTTTAGTAAGCCAATCATTCCACCTTCTGCTGCTTCTGGACTTACATGTCCAATACTTGCACCTCTTGTAGCTCCTGAAAATCTTCCATCAGTAATAAGTGCAACTTTATCTCCAAGACCCATTCCCATGATTAGACTTGTAGGGGCAAGCATCTCTTGCATACCCGGACCACCTTTAGGACCTTCATATCTGATAACTACAACATCACCAGCTTTTACTTTTCCACCTAAAATACCTGCAATTGCTTCTGGTTGTCCATCAAAACAAACCGCTTTCCCAGTCAAGGCTCTAGCCCCTGTAATACCAGCAGTTTTAATAACAGCACCTTGTTCTGCTAAGTTACCATATAAAATAGCCAATCCACCAACTTGAGAATATGGATTATCAATTGTATGGATAACATTTGTATCTTTTATGTAAGCATCAGCTATTTTTTCATAAAGAGTTTCACCAGAGATAGTTAAGTTATCTATTAAAATATCTTCACCCCTTTTAGTCATCTCTTTCATAACCGCATTTACTCCACCAGCTTTGTTAATATCTTCCATGTGAACAGTAGATAAAGATGGAGAGATTTTAGCTATGTGAGAAACCTTTTTAGAAATAGCATTAATATCACTTAGTTCAAAATTAACACCAGCTTCTTTTGCAATAGCTAACATATGTAAAACAGTATTTGAACTTCCACCCATAGCCATATCAACTGCAAAGGCATTTCTAACTGCATTTTCATTTAGGATATTTGATAGTTTGAATTTTTCTCTTGATTCATTATCTTTAGCAATTTCACAAACTCTTCTTGCAGCTTTTCTGTAAAGTTCTTCTCTCTCAGGAGTTAAAGCTAAGATTGTCCCATTTCCTGGAAGAGCGATTCCCATAGCTTCCATAAGAGTATTCATAGAGTTTGCTGTAAACATACCAGAACATGAACCACCACTTGGACAGGCATTACATTCGATATCTGTAAGTTCTTCTTCTGTAATATCACCTTTTTCAAATTTACCAACAGCCTCAAAAGCAGTTGCTAAGTCAATAGGTACACCATCTTTTGTATGACCTTTAGCCATTGGACCACCACTTACAAAAACAGTAGGAACATCAACTCTAATAGCCCCCATAATCATACCTGGAACAATTTTATCACAGTTTGGAATTGCAATCATTGCATCTAGTTTGTGTGCATTCATAACTGTTTCAATAGAGTTTGCTATTAATTCCCTTGAAGGTAATGAAAATAACATACCATCGTGCCCCATAGCAATACCATCATCCACACCAATTGTATTAAATTCAAATGGAACACAGCCATTTGCTCTTATCTCTTCTTTTATTATCTCTGCAACTTTGTTTAGAAAAAAATGTCCAGGAATAATTTCAATGAAAGAGTTTGCAACTCCAATAAATGGCTTACCAAAATCATCATCTTTTAGTCCTGTAGCTCTAAATAATGATCGATGAGGTGCTCTGTCATAACCTTTTTTTACTTCATCACTTCTCATATAAATCCTTCGTATTTGTATATCGAATGATTATATCAAAAAATTTGGAAAATAAAATTAAAAACTATTGACAAAGAATATTTTTTTTAATATAATTCCACTCCATTTTAAGAAATAACATTCTTTGAATCTACCAAATAGTGCGAGTGTGGCGGAATAGGTAGACGCGTGGGACTTAAAATCCCATTCCGGTTTCGGAGTGTCGGTTCGATTCCGACCATTCGCACCACTATTATATAAATGTTAGAGAGTTGCCAGAGTTGGTCGAATGGACCGGTTTTGAAAACCGGCGAGGTTCACGCCTCCGAGGGTTCGAATCCCTTGCTCTCTGCCACTTACAATTAATCATTTTCTTCTTATGTGTAAAATGATTTTTGCTGGAGGTATAGCAAAGTTGGTAATGCCGTGGATTGCAAATCCACCATGCGTCGGTTCGAGTCCGGCTACCTCCTCCACTTTGACCTAAACAAACTTCAAAACTATATTTAAATGTTAGAAGCAGGGAACTGAATTATCAATATACTTAGTCTTTACATTAAACATAATAATTATCAAAATCAAATATTTTTTGTAACTTTTCATTAACAATTTAAATACAAATTAAAGATACTATTCGATATAATCAACACCGAAATTTAAGAGTATTGGATAGAATTTGAATATATTAATAACAGGTGGCGCAGGATATATTGGAAGCCATGTCGCAAAACAATTACTAGAAACTACAACTTACAATATAATAATACTTGATAATCTTTCAACAGGTAGTATAAAAACACTTGATACCTTAAAGAAAATAAGAGAGTTTAAATTTATTGAGCTAGATTTAAAAGAGTTTGATAAAATAAATGAGATCCTAAAAGAAAATAATATAAATACAATTATCCATTTTGCAGCAAGTATTGTAGTACCTGAATCAGTTGAAAACCCTTTAAAATATTATATGAATAATACAGTTAATACCACAAACCTAATCAAATGTGCAGTTGAAAATGGCGTAAAAAAGTTTATATTTTCAAGCACGGCAGCTGTATATGGTGAACCTCCAAATATTCCAGATACTGGAGTAGACGAAACTTATCCCACGAATCCAATAAACCCATACGGTATGAGTAAACTTATAAGTGAAAAAATTTTACAAGATACTGCAAGTGTCAATAGTGATTTTAAATATGTAATATTTAGATATTTTAATGTGGCAGGAGCTGATATAAATTATGAAAATAATAATTTAACTCCAAGAATAGGACAAAGTTTCCCAAATGCAACACATCTTATAAAAATTGCAAGTGAGTGTGCCATAGGAAAAAGAAAAAAAATGTCTATATTTGGTAACGATTTTGATACTAAAGATGGGACAGGAGTTCGAGATTATATCCATGTGGATGACTTAGCAAATGCACATATCAAAGCAATAAAATATTTAGAAAATAATCCAAGTGATATTTTTAATGCAGGATATGGAAAAGGTTATTCTGTAAAAGAAGTGATAGAGACTGTTAAAGAGTCTACAAAAGTAGATTTTAAAGTTGAAATTGCTTCAAGAAGAGCTGGTGATCCAGTAACTTTGATTTCAGATAATAGAAAAATAAAATCAAAAATGTCATGGGCACCTAAATATGAAGATCTAGAATTGATATGTAAAAGTGCATATGAGTGGGAAAATAGATTAGGAGAAAATATTGGTACAAAATAATCAACTACAAGAAGATGAAATAGATTTAAGAGAACTGTTTTCAACTATTTGGAGATATAAATTTTTTGTACTTACCTGTACATTTATAATTACAGTATTATCTATATTTTATGTTGTAATATTTAAAAATCCTGTACCTGTTTATAAAGGTTCAGTTTTAGTTGAAGTTGCTCAAATAAATTCAAATAAAGGATTAATTCCTCTAGATAAACCATCTAACTTAAAGTATATTTTAGAATCAGAATCAGAATCAGAAATTGATATCCCGTTAGGAACAACAAACTTAATTAAGATTATTATTAGAAATACAAATAAAGATAAAATTGAATCAAGAATAAAAAGATTATATGAAACATTACTTAAAAAACAAGAACAAAAATTAAAAATGTATACTAAGTATATTCCAACAAAAATGATGGGGAGTATAACAGTAGATGATAGTCCTATAAATAAACCCAAAAAGAAAATAATTGTAACAGTTGCTTTTGTTACAGGATTTATTTTATCAATATTTTTAGTATTTTTTATAGAGTTTATTAGGGGAATGAGAAAAGAGGAAAAGGTCAAATGAAGATAGCAATAGCTGGTACAGGATATGTTGGTTTATCAAATGGTATTTTATTATCACAACACAATGAAGTAGTTGCTTTAGATATTATTCCTGAAAAAGTTGAAATGTTAAAGAAAAAAATATCTCCTATAGAAGATAAAGAGATAGAAAAGTATTTGAAAATAGATGATTTAAATTTTACTGCAACTTTAGATAAAGAAGAAGCATATGAAGATGCTGATTATGTAATTATTGCAACGCCAACAGATTATGATCCAGAAACTAATTATTTTAATACAAAATCAATAGAATATGTTATTACAGATGTATTAAATATAAATCCAAATACTACAATGGTAATCAAATCAACTATTCCTGTTGGTTATACAAAAATTCTAAGAGAAAAATTCAAAACTGATAATATCATATTTTCACCAGAATTCTTAAGAGAAGGACTTGCTTTATATGATAATTTATATCCCTCAAGAATAATTGTTGGAGAAAAAAGTGAAAGAGCAACAATATTTGCAAATCTTTTAGCACAAGGTGCAATAAAAGAGAATATCGATATCCTTTTTACTGACTCAACTGAAGCAGAAGCTATAAAACTATTTGCAAATACATATTTAGCCATGAGAGTTGCATATTTTAATGAGCTAGATTCTTATGCCCAATCTCATAATTTAAATACAAGACAGATAATAGAAGGTGTTGGATTAGATCCAAGAATTGGAACACATTACAACAACCCAAGCTTTGGTTACGGAGGGTATTGTTTACCAAAAGACACTAAGCAACTTAGAGCAAATTATGCTGATGTGCCATCAAATTTAATCAATGCAATAGTAGAATCAAACAGTACAAGAAAAGATTTTATAGCAGACTCAATTTTAGCAAAAAAGCCAAAAATAGTTGGAATATATAGACTTGTGATGAAATCAGGAAGTGATAATTTCAGAAGTTCAGCTATTCAAGGAATAATGAAAAGAATCAAAGCAAAAGGTATAGAAGTAGTTGTATATGAACCAGTTATAAGTGAAGATCAGTTTTTTAATTCAAGAGTAGTTAAAAGTTTAGAGGAGTTTAAAAATATTTCTGATGTAATTGTAGCAAATAGATTGAGTGAAGAGATACTTGATATAAAAGACAAAGTTTATACAAGAGATATATTTAATAGTGATAGTTAGGAAATAGAATTGAAAATATTAGTGACAGGAACAGCTGGTTTTATAGGATATCATCTTGCAAAAAAACTTCTTGAAAGAGGAAATGAAGTTGTAGGGTTAGATAATATAAATGATTACTATGATGTTAATTTAAAATATGCAAGATTAAGTGAATTGGGAATTGAAAAAGACTTAATATTAGATAATAAATTTGTAGTTAGTAATAACTTTCCAAAACACAAATTTATAAAAGTTAATTTAGAAGATAGTGGATCTATAAATAAACTTTTTAAAATAGAAGAATTTGATGCAGTATGTAACTTAGCTGCTCAAGCAGGTGTTAGATACTCAATAGAAAATCCTCACGCTTATATTGAAAGTAATGTTGTAGGGTTCATGAATATATTAGAAGCTTGTAGAAATTTTGAAGTAAAAAATTTGTGTTATGCTTCTTCCTCTTCTGTCTATGGAACAAATACTTCACAACCTTTTAAAACTACAGATAAAACAGATACTCCTGTTAGTTTGTATGCAGCTACAAAAAAATCAAATGAGCTAATGGCACATACCTATTCTCATCTTTATGGTATTCAAACAACTGGGTTAAGATTTTTTACAGTGTATGGACCTTGGGGAAGACCAGATATGGCACCAATGCTTTTTACAGATGCAATATTAAATGATAGAGCAATTAATGTATTTAATAATGGAAATATGAGTAGAGATTTTACTTATATTGATGATATTATTGGTGGTATAATAAAAGTTATTGATAATCCAACTTATGGAACTCCACCTTTTAAAATATATAATATAGGGAATAATTTTCCTGTTCAACTTCTCGATTTTATTAAAACTATTGAAACTGCTATTGGAAAACAGGCAACTAAAAATTTCATCTCAATGCAAGATGGAGATGTCGTATCAACTTTTGCTGATGTAAGTGACTTGATGCAGGACTTTGGATATAAACCAGATACAAATTTAGCTGATGGAATAAAAGAATTTGTAGCTTGGTATAAAGATTTTTATTTAGGTGCTAAAAATGACTAACTTGATCTTATTTGGAGGAAGAGGGACAAGACTATGGCCAATAAGCCGAACATTAATGCCTAAGCAGTTTGTAAAACTTTGTTCAAATAAATCACTTTTTCAATTAACAGTACAAAGAAACTCAAAATTATATGAAAGTCAATTTATAGTTTCAAACTCAGAACAATACTTCTTAATTCAAGATCAATTAGAAGAAAATTCAGAATTCAGAATTCAGAATTCATTATTAAACATTAGTTTGAAGGAAGTTAAAATTGAAATTTTGAGTAGAAGGAAACCAATAAGAGAGTTTCTTCCCTATAAATATATAGATATATCTATAAAAAAACTTGCTAAATTAATTAAAAATATTATTGGATTTAAAGGTGATTTAGTATTTTATACAAATAAACCTAATGGTGCAATGCTAAAGTTAACAAATCTTAGTAAACTACATAGATTAGGTTTGAAATATAAGATTAAACTTGAAGAAGAATTAAAATTATGTATAAATGGTATTTAAATCTATGATTAAAAAGCATGAAATAAACCAAAATATAATTTGGCAAAATCAAAATATTAAAAAAGAAAACAGAGAAATTTTGTTAAATCAAAAACCATCAATTTTGTGGTTTACAGGGTTAAGTGCTAGTGGAAAGTCAACTATTGCAAATGCTGTGGAAGCAGAACTTTATAAAATGAGTATAAAAACTTATTTATTGGATGGAGACAATATAAGACATGGATTAAATAAGGACCTTGGTTTCTCTGAAACACAAAGAGTAGAAAATATAAGAAGAATAGGAGAAGTCAGTAAATTATTTGTTGATGCAGGACTTATTGTTTTAACAGCTTTTATAAGTCCTTTTAAATCAGATAGGCAAATTGCAAGATCTTTAGTTAACTATGATGAATTTATTGAGGTCTTTATTGATAGTCCTATTAGTCTCTGTGAAAAAAGAGATCCAAAAGGTTTATATAAAAAAGCTAGAGCTGGAGCTATAAAAGATTTTACAGGAATAGACTCTCCTTATGAAAAACCTGAAAATCCTCAAATTCATATAAAAACTGATACCCAGTCTATTCAAGAAAGTACTGAAATAATTATAAAATATTTGATAAGATTTGGATATATTAAGGGTAATTTTGAATATTCAATTTAGGAATTTTAAATAAATGTATAAGGATACTAACTTAAGGTCAATAATTAAAGGTATTAGTTGGAGAATTCTTGCAACAACTACAACTATAATTATAGTTTATGTCTTTTTTAGAAGGTTAGATTTAGCGATTGCTGCAGGTTTAATCGAAACGATTTTAAAAGTAGGTCTTTATTGGGCACATGAGAGAGCTTGGTTTAAAGTTAGATGGGGTAGAAAAAGAATAGAACCTTTTAATATTTGGTTTACAGGATTACCCCTTTCTGGAAAAACTACTATTGCAAATAGAGTTTATGGAGAGTTAGAAAAGCTTGATATCCCAATTGAACGATTAGATTCAAAAGATATAAGGGATGTAATACCTGATATAGGATATACAAGAGAAGATAGAAATAGACATATGCATAGAATTGGACATCTAATAAAAACTTTACAAAAAAATTCAGTATCAACTGTTTCTTCTTTTGTAAGTCCTTATTCTGAGTCAAGAAAAGCAATAAGAGAAATGGTAAAAAATAATATAGTGGTATATGTAAAAGCAGATATTGAAACTTGTAAAAGAAGAGACACTGAGGGTAAATATGAAAAAGCACTAAAAGGTGAGTATAAAAATTTCACTGGCGTTACTGATATATATGAAGAACCACAGCATGCTGAAATTATAATAGATACAGATAAACTCAGTATAGAAGAGTCTGTTAAAATTATTGTTAAATATATTAGAAGGAATTGTATTAAATAATGGATAAAATATTAAATTTAATAGGAAGAACAAAAGAACTTTTTACAGATGATATTTCAAATAATAATGACAATCTGAAAAAGATAGTTTCATCCTCAACTTTTTTAGTAATTGGTGGTGCTGGCTCTATTGGGCAAGCTGTTACAAAAGAGATATTTAAAAGAAATCCAAAGAAATTGCATGTTGTAGACATTAGTGAAAACAATATGGTTGAATTAGTGCGTGATATAAGGAGTAGTTTAGGGTATATAGATGGTGACTTTGCTACATTTGCTCTTGACATAGCTTCTTTAGAATATGATGCTTTTATAAAGCAAGATGGGAAATATGATTATGTCTTAAACTTATCAGCTCTTAAGCATGTAAGAAGTGAAAAAGATCCATTTACTCTTATGCGAATGATTGAAACAAATATTCTTAATACTGATAAAACTTTACAACAATCTATTAAAAATGGAACTAAAAAATATTTTTGTGTAAGTACAGATAAAGCTGCAAATCCTGTAAATATGATGGGTGCAAGTAAACGAATAATGGAAATGTTTGTTATGCGAAAATCAAAACAAATAGATGTTTCAATGGCAAGATTTGCTAATGTTGCTTTTAGTGATGGAAGTTTACTTCATGGTTTTAATCAAAGAATTCAAAAAAATCAACCTATCGTAGCACCCAATGATATAAAAAGATACTTTGTAACACCACAAGAATCAGGTGAACTTTGCCTGATGTCTTGTATTTTTGGTGAAAATAGGGATATTTTCTTTCCCAAACTAAGCGAAAATCTACACTTAATGTCATTCTCAGATATAGCAGTGAAATATCTAGAAGACTTAGGATATGAGCCATATGTTTGCAAAGATGAAGAAAAAGCAAGAAGTTTTTTTATTAATAACTCAAAATTAAACATTCAAAATTCAAAACAGTGGCCTTGTTTATTTACTGCAAGCGATACAACAGGTGAAAAAGATTTTGAAGAGTTTTTTACAGATAAAGAAGTTTTAGATATGAAAAAATTTGAAAATCTTGGAGTGATTAAAAATGAAGCTATTTTTGATGAAGAAAAGTTAAATCATTTTGAAGTTACAATTAGAAATCTTAAATCAAATTTATCATGGACAAAAGAAGATATTGTAAAAGAGTTTTTTGAAATGATTCCAGATTTTGGACATAAAGAGACTGGTAAATATCTTGATGGGAAAATGTAAAATGAAACTTTCAATCGTAACAACGCTATACAAGTCATCTCCATACATAGATGAGTTTTATACTCGTATATCAAAAGAGGCAAAAAAAATAACTGATGATTATGAAATAATATTTGTAGATGATGGTAGTCCTGATGATAGTTTGCAAAAAGCAATAGTTTTACATGAAAAAGACATCAAAGTAAAAGTGATAGAATTATCAAAAAACTTTGGTCATCATAAAGCAATCATGACAGGACTATCTCATGCTAAAGGAGAATTTGTATTTCTTATAGACAGTGATCTAGAAGAAGAACCTGAATTATTGAGTAAGTTTTGGGGAGAGTTACATAAAGAAGAAGATTTAGATGTTGTTTATGGAGTACAAAAAAGTCGTAAAGGTGGATGGTTTGAAAAAATTAGTGGTGAAATATTCTATAAGCTTTTTAACAGTTTATCTAGCATCTCTATTCCTAAAAACTTATTAACAATAAGACTTTTAACAAAAAAAGCTAAAGATGCAATCGTATCCTATAATGAACGAGAATTATGTTTGGGTTGTATATTTTCTGATATTGGATTTAATCAAAAATCGATTGAAGTAAATAAAGCTGATAGTTCACCAACAACTTATTCATTAAGAAGTAAATTATCTTTGTTTTTTAATTCTATTGTTTCATTTAGCGACAAACCATTAAAAATAATTTTCTCAATCGGTACTATGGTGACTTTTTTTTCATGTGTTTATATAGTAAAAATTATTATTAGTAAACTTATTTATGATATTCAAGTTGATGGTTGGGCATCTGTAATAGCTTCAATATGGTTTTTTGGTGGATTAACTATAATGACACTTGGAATTATAGGAATTTATATATCAAAGATATTTAAAGAGGTAAAGCTTAGACCATATACATTAATCAAAAAAATTTATGATGAGAAGGGAAAAAGTGAGTAATAGCATTTATAAATGTATAAATTGTAACGAAGGTTTATTTGATCATAATAATGGATTAGCATGTAAAAATGGACATACTTATGATTTTTTAAAAGAAAATAAAATACCTATTTTTGATTTTGACAGAAGTAAGAATGAGTATACTTTAGATATAAAAGAAGTTGGAGAAAGATATGATAACTCTATGAAGTGGGTGTTAGAAACATTTAAAACTTCAGAAGATGAATTAAGAACAAGCTTAATTAAGCGATTAAATTTAAAAAAAAGTGATATCGTCTTGGTAACAGGAGCTGGTCTTGGTGATGATTTACCATATATCGCTGAAAAGGTTGGAAAAGAAGGTACTATTTATGCTCAAGATTTCTCAAAGCAAATGATAGAAGAAGCTCAAAAAAGAGTTGATAACAATGAAAATCTTAAAGACTATGAAATAATATTTTCGGTAAGTGATGCAACAAATTTGCCATTTAATGACTCTTCATTCGATGCTGTATACCATTTTGGTGGTATAAATTTATTTCCTGACATTAAGAAAGGTATTTCTGAAATGAATAGAGTTGCAAAAGAGAATGCAATGGTAGTGTTTGGTGATGAAACTGTAGCACCTTGGTTAAAAGAGACTGAACACGGTAAAATAATAATAGTCAATAATCCATTGTGTGATTTTAATGCTCCACTAGAAGATTTGCCAGTCACTGCTAGAGATGTAGTTATATCTTGGGAATGCAGTTATTATTTTTATGTTGTTAGTTTTAGAAAATCTGATAAAGAACTTGATGTTAACTATGATGTATCTCACAAAGGTTTACGTGGTGGAACATTAAAGAGTAGATATTATGGTCAAATTGAAGGTATAGATTTAAAGTTAAAAGATCAAATTTATAAACTTGCTAATAATAAAGGAATAAGCAGAGTGGAATTTATCGAGGAGTTATTAAAACAAGGATTGAAAAATGTTTAATTGGCTAAAAAAAGGCATCTTGTATCAGACAGAAGATGAAGGTTGGACGCATGCTTCTCATCCTTGTATTATTCACATTGAAAATGATAGATTTTTAATTGCTTTTACAAAAAGAGATCATTTACGAAAATCTCATGTTTTTTTAGTATATGCGAATGTTCAAAATGGAAAAATTGAGTTAGTGTCTGAGCCAAAACTAGCATTATCTCCAGGGGATTATGGATATTTTGATTGTGATGGAGTAATTAGTGGTTGTCTTATAAAAAATGACAATCAAATTTATTTGTACTATGTAGGCTGGCAAAATTTACCAGATAATCTTTGGATATGTGACACAGGTAGAGCAAAATTAGAATTGGATTCATTAACTTTAAAAAAAGAATTTTTAGGACCGATAATAGGTAGAGATAGGTATCATCCTCTTTTTGCAGCAGCAACGGCATTTTTTATAGATGAGAAAGATTTATGGCATACTTGGTATAACTCTGGCATAAAATGGGAAAAACAAGGTGTAAACTGGGAGCATAAATATGGTTTACATCATGGAACATCAAAAAATGGACTTGATTGGAAGTTTGATGAGGGAATGGCTATTCCTTTTGCAGATGAATATGAATATGCTTTTGGAAGACCAACTGTTGTAAAGTGGGAAGGAAAATATCATATGTGGTATGCTCATAGAGCAACAGAATCTATAAAAACTTATAGAATGGGTTACTCAGAGTCTGTAGATACAGTAAATTGGATTAGAAAAGATGATAAATCAGGAATAGATGTAAGCTCAACCGGGTGGGATAGTGAAATGATATGCTATCCATGTGTTTTTGAACATAAAAATATAAAATACATGCTATATAATGGAAATGGCTATGGAAAAACTGGGTTTGGATTAGCTGTATCAGAGGATAAACAATGAAAAAGAAGATTATAATAATCGGAAACTCAATAACTGCACAAATATTATATAGTTATGTAAATGATGATGATAGGTATTTTGTTGAATGCTTTTGTGTAAATGAAGAATATATAGAAGAGAACTCTTTATTTGGTAAGAAAGTAGTTGCATTGGAAAAATTATTAGATTATTACTCTCCAAATGATTTTGAAGTTTTAATTGCAATGGGTTATAATAACCTTAACCAAGATAGAGAACATATATTTCATACAATAAAAGAATTGGGTTTTACCGTTTTAACATATATTCATAAAGATGCAAAAATTTACAATAATAATGATATAGGTGAGGGTAGTTTAGTCCTATCTAATAGTGTTATAGAGCCATTTTCTTCTATAGGAAAAAATAGTTTTATTTGGGCTAATTGTACAATCGCACATCATTCTGTTATTGAAAATAATTGTTGGATTGCTTCAGGAAGTGTTATCGCTGGAGAAGCAAAAATTGGCTCGAATACTTTTGTAGGTGTTGGAGTAACAGTAGTCAATCAAGTTAAAGTTGAAAAATTAAATATTATCGGAGCACATGTATTGATCTCTTCTAATACTAAAGCTAATGAAGTCTTTTTAGCTAGAGTTGGAGAAAAACATAGATTCCCAGCACTTGATTATGTAAAATATTTTATGAAATAGGAATAAAAAGATGAATAGTAAAATAATGGAAATATTGGCAGAAATTTTTGAAATAAAAGTTTCTGACATAAAAATAGATTTAACAAAAGATGATATTGATGGTTGGGATTCATTAACACAAATGGATTTAGTAACATCAATTGAAAAAGAGTTTAATGTAGAACTAGAGATGCTAGAGATTGTAGAAATGACTTCAATTGAAAAAATTATAGAAATTTTAAAAAATAAAGGTGTAGATATTGGAGCTTAAAGATAAAGTAGCCATTGTAACAGGGGGAACAGGTGGCTTAGGCTTTAGTATTGCAAAAGGACTTTTGGAAAATGATGTTACTGTAATAGTTTTAGATATAGATAAAGAAAAATTAAAGCAACTTGATAGAAGATTTATAGCTTATGATGTTGATATTACTAATTATCAGTTAGTTCAAGAGTATATTGATGATATTATAAATAAATTTTCAAAGATAGATATTTTAGTCAATAATGCTGGAGTTATTTACAATGAGCCACTTATAAATATAATGAATCCTTCTTCTATGAAGCATAGTTATGATACTTTTAAAAAGAATTTAGAAATAAATTTGAATTCTGTATTTATATTAAGTTCAATAGTAGCTGAAAAGATGGTGTTAAAAAGAACAAAAGGTGTAATAATAAACATAAGTTCAATTAGTGCGAAAGGGAATGCAGGACAAACAGCATATAGTGCATCTAAAGCAGCAGTTGAAGCGATGACTAAAACATGGGCAAAAGAGCTTGGGAGTTTTGGAATAAGAAGCAATGCTATAGCTCCTGGTTTTATAAATACAGAATCTACAAATATAGCATTAAGTGAAAAAAATATAAAACACATAGTTTCTAACACTCCGCTAAAAAGATTAGGAGAGAGTGAAAATATTTTTCAAAGTGTTAAGTATATTATAGAAAATGACTTTGTAACTGGAACAGTTATTGAAGTTAATGGAGGATTGACAATTTAATGAAATTTATTTTTGTAGGTAATAGAAGGTTTGTACTTGAAGAGATGATATCTTTAGGTTTAAATATTGAAAAAATATTTGTAATAAAGAATACACATTTGGAAAAAGATATCAAATCAATATCCAAGAACTATACTTTAATATCTTCCAAAACTGATTTATTAGACAAATTAGATAAAACTGATTTTGACATATTAATTTCTAATGGGTGTCCTTATATATTACCTATTACTAATATGCCAAATAAAAAATATATCAATGTTCATCCTTCTTTATTACCTGATTTAAAAGGTATTGACCCCGTTATTGGAGCTATTTTATACAATAGAAATTCAGGTGCCACATGTCATATAATGAATGATAACATTGATGCAGGCGATATTATTTCACAAGTTAAAATTGAATATAGTAATGACCTTGATGTTTCATTAATGTATCAATTAAGTTTTATTGCAGAAAAAGAAGTTTTTAAATTAGCTTATTATGATAAATTTCAAACTAGAATTAAACAAAAACACCATCGCCAAGATATATATTATTCTAGAAGTGAACAAGATAAAATTATTGTTTTTACGGAAAGTATCGAAAAAATAAAAAATAAAATAAAGGCATTCAATAACAAATCTCAAGGTGCATACTTTGAATATTTAAATCATAAATATAAAGTTTTTGGTATTGAAATACTAACGAATGAGTACTTATTAAGTTATGCAAAAAAATTTAAAAATTATCAAGTATTATTTGTGTACGAAGATACTATTATATTTAAAAAAGAATCATATATAGTAAAGTTTGATAAAGTTGTTGGTGACTTGACGCAAATACCAATAAGTTCAATATTGGTAGAATAGATGAAATATTTTTATAATTTAAAAGATTTTTTTGAAAATATCGCAAAAAAGAACAGTAGTAATAATGCAATTGTTTATATTGATATAGAATATAACTATAATGATCTAGATGAGAAATCTAACTATTTTGTAAACTATTTTCAACAAAATAATTTAACACAAGGTGATATAGTTGCTATAGCAAGTACAAAGTCATTTGAAGATTATGCTTTAATGATTGCTTGTTTGAAATCTGGTATTGCATATATTAATATTGATATAGAGAATCCAACAAAGCGTATTGATGCTATCTTAAAACTATGTAAACCTAAATTTATTTTTTCTAGTTTTATTTTTAAAAATATTAAAAAAACAAGTGAACTAAATAAGATTAGTTATTGTCAATATGGTGATATTTGTGTATCGAATGCTTACACAAACACAGAAATTCACATTGATGCTGATACGATAGCTTATATTATGTTTACCTCTGGCTCAACAGGTACTCCAAAAGGAGTGGCAATCACACACCAAAACATAATTCATTTAATAAATTGGATTCAACTAAGATATAAGATAACAAATAGCGATAATTTTGCAAATATTAGTCCTATGTATTTTGATAATTCTGTATTTGATTTTTATGGTGCATTATTTAGTGGAGCTTCTTTAACTCCAATCAAGAAAGAACTTTTAACTGCTCCTTTGGAACTTGTTAAATATATTGATGAGCTCAAGTGTACGATATGGTTTTCTGTACCTTCGATGTTAATGTATTTAACTACAATGAGAGTATTGACTAAAGAGAATTTAGTATTAATAAGAATTTTTACTTTTGGAGGAGAAGGGTATCCTAAAAGTGAATTAAAAAAACTATTTGACATATATTCATATCGTTCAAGATTCATTAATGTTTATGGACCTACAGAGTGTACATGTATTTGTTCAAGCTATGAAATTATTGAAAATGACTTTGAAGATACAAACGGCTTACCACCTTTAGGTACTATAAATCAAAATTTTTCATATATAATTTTAACTGAATATGATAATAAAATAGGTGAATTATGCTTAATTGGACCGAATGTTGGGAAAGGTTATTATAATGATACTGAACGCACTAAAAATAATTTCATTGAATTTACAAATGAAAATCATTATAGAAAGCACATGTATAAAACAGGTGATTTAGTAGAAGAAAAAAATGGATTACTGTATTTTAAAGGGAGATTAGATAATCAAATTAAACATATGGGTTATAGAATAGAACTAGAAGAAATTGAACTTGCTTTATATGCAATTGATGCTATTGAAGAATGTGCAGTAGTATACAAAAGAGAAAATTCAAATTATGGAAAAATAATAGCATATATTGTAGTAAAAGAAGAATTGACACAACTGGAAATAAAAAGTTATTTAAAAGAAAAGATACCAAGATACATGATACCTAATAATATAATTTTTTTAGATATACTTCCTAAAAATCAAAATGGCAAAGTTAATAGAAAGGAATTAAAAGATAGATGAAAAAAATAGCCATTTTACAATCTAACTATATCCCATGGAAAGGTTATTTTGACCTTATCAATATGTCGGATGAATTTATCCTCTATGATGATATGCAGTATACAAAAAGAGATTGGCGAAATAGAAATAAGATACAAACTTCGCAAGGACCGAAATGGTTAACGATACCAGTTGATGTAAAAGGTAAATATTTTCAGAAAATTAATGAAACAAAAATATCTGATAAAAATTGGGCAAAAAAACATTGGCAACAGATAAGACAAAACTACTCAAAAGCTCCATATTTTAAAGAATATAAAAATATTTTTGAAGAGTTATATTTAAGTTGTGAAGAAGAGTATTTAAGCAAGATAAACTACGAATTTATAACTACTATAAATGAGATATTGGGTATTACTACAAAGATAAGATGGTCTAGTGAATTTGAGCTGGTTGATGGTCAAACAGAAAAATTGCTTGGTATTTGCAAAGATTGTGATGCAGATGTATATATAAGTGGTCCTTCTGCAAAAGATTATTTTGATGAAAAGTTAGCTGAAAAAGAAAATATAAAGGTAAAGTGGATGGACTATAGTGGGTATAAAGAGTATCCCCAGCTTTTTACACCATTTGAGCATGGAGTAACAATATTGGATGTAATTTTTAATTTAGGACAAAATAGTGACAAAGTTTTAAAATCAAAGGAGATTAGCGTATATGATTCATATGATAGAAAAAAAGATTAACAAAGATAACTTAGTTATTATTGCTGGAATGCCAAGAGGTGGGACAACTTATATGTATGAAGCCTTAGCACCACACCCTGAAATATACTTACCTATTGTAAAAGAAACTAATTATTTTTCATATAACTATAAAGATAGAGGTGAAAAGTGGTTTAAAGAATTGTATCAAAATGCAAAAAGTAGTCAAAAAATGTTTGATATCTCACCATTTTATTATATGGAAATTGATGATTTTATAGAAAATACAAAAGATTGGAATCGCAGTAATCAAAAAGTAATTATGACATTACGAGATCCTAATGATTGGGCATGGTCATGCTATAAACAGTATCAAAAACAAAACTATGATAATACAAGTTTTGATGAATTTGTCAAAAAGTTTGAAATAAATTTTGAAAGTAGAAAATACCATTATGACTTACGATCTTTTGATTATATAGAAAGAGTAGAAAAACTTAAAAAGGCATTTAAAGGAAATCTACTGTTAATTGATTTTGAGTTTTTTCAAAATAATAAAGAGCAAGTTCTAAATGAGATTGAAGATTTTATTGGTATTAATAAGTTTTTTGAAGATAATAATATTATAAATCACAAAGTTAATGCTAGTTATGTTAAGCATAATAAAATGATAACATATTTATCAAAATTTACTCTTTTACGGAATATTGCATTTAAAATTTTATCTGAAAAGATGATTCATCATATTCGCAATAAGTATATTTATGGAGTGGCTGTTGAAGAAAATGAAAAACGACAAAAATTATATGATTTTGATAATATTTATCAGGAAAAGTACTTTACTGAGAGCCCATTTTTAAGATGCTAGAGATTAAAAAGCCTTTATTATTAGGCATTACGATTATATTACAGTCTTTTTCTTTCGTAATGGGGAAGTATGCAGCGATATATGAATCTTATGTATTGTTTTTTTTATCTTTAGCTTTTTTGTTTATGGGGATGAGAGCTTATTTTTGGCAAAAAGTTTTAAAATATAATGAGCTTTCTCGTGTATATCCGTTAAATTCATTGGTACTAGTGTTGATTTTACTCTATTCGATATTACTTTTCGGAGAAAATATAAATATTAATAATATTTTAGGATTGTCTTGTATGATTTTTGGTGCATTTATGCTTGGGAAAAGTAAATGATTTATGTATTAATTATATCAAGTATTTTATTGACTACAGCAGGACAAATATTTTTAAAATTAGCATCTTTAAAAAAAAGTAAATACTATTTGTTTAGTGGGTATTTTTTATTTATTATAGTAGTTTTAATTTCTTATTTTCTTATGCATTTAATTATGTTTAAATATTTCACCGTTATAATGAGTTTGAATTATTTAACTGTTTTTATGACCTCTGTATTAATTTTTAAAGAACAAATAAATAGATTTAAAGTAATTGGAGTATTATCTATTGTTCTAGGAATTGTAATATTTTATATTTAAAAAAGGCTAATAAGATATGCTAGTAAAAGAGTACAAAAGTGTAAATGGTATTAAAGTATTTAACGAAAGTATAGATGAGTCACATGAAGATTACAATGCTCAAGGATTGAACAACTTATATAAACAAGAAGAAGAGCACTTTTGGTTTATAGCACGAAAAGAGTTTATTTTTGAGAATATTCAACAATATGTAAATAAGAAAGAAAAGCTTATAGAAATAGGTGCAGGGACAGGAAATGTTGCTAGGTATTTACAAGAAAATGGATATGAAAATATCTCTGTAGGTGAAATGCACTTAAATGGTTTAAAGTATGCTCAAAGCTATGGCATGAAAGAGTGTTATCAGTTTGATTTACTTGATATTCCTTTTGAGAATGAATTTGATGCTGTATGTATGTTTGATGTTTTGGAACATATACCTGATGATACTATAGCTTTGAAAAACGTTGTTCAAATGTTAAATAAAAATGGGAAAATCATCTTAACTGTCCCTTCTCATATGTGGCTTTGGAATCGTGAGGATGCAGTAGCTGGACATAAATTAAGATATACAAAAAAAGAGTTAGTTGAAAAACTAGAGCAAAATGGCTTTGAAGTTTTAACTGCTAGATACTTTTTTATAAGTATAACACCACTTTTGTTTTTGAGAAGAGTAATAAATAGTGATAATGGCTCAAAAATAAGAGAAGAAGAATACAGTAGAGATATATCTATGAGTCGTGTTGTTAGTAATATTTTACTGCTTATATCAAGAGTAGAAAATAAGATTAATAAATTTTTACCAAATCTTTTTGGTGGAAGTTTATTTATAACAGCGAGGAAAAAATGATACCTTTTAATAAGCCACTTCTAACTGGAAATGAAGAAAAATATATTTTAGAGTCTATGAAAAGTAGTAAAATTTCTGGTGATGGAGAGTTTACAAAGAAGTGTACAGAGTGGTTTGAAGAGAAGTTGCAATGCAAAAAAGCTCTTTTGACTACTTCATGTACACATGCACTAGAGATGGCTGCTATACTTCTTGATATAAAAGAGGGGGATGAAGTCATTATGCCATCATATACTTTTGTAAGTACTGCGAATGCTTTCGTACTTCGAGGTGCAAAAATAGTGTTTGTAGATATACGACCAGATACTATGAACATAGATGAGACAAAGATAGAACAAGCTATCACTGATAAAACAAAAGCAATAGCACCAGTTCATTATGCAGGTGTGGCATGTGAGATGGACAGCATCATGGATATAGCAAAACGCTATAACCTTTTTGTAGTAGAAGATGCAGCGCAAGGGATGATGAGCAGTTATAAAGGTAAAGCGCTTGGAACTATTGGACACTTAGGAGCTTTTAGTTTTCATGAAACAAAAAATTACACAAGTGCTGGTGAGGGAGGACTTCTTATCATTAATGATGAAAAGTTTATCCAAAGAGCAGAAATAATAAGAGAAAAAGGTACGAATAGAAGTCTGTTTTTTCGTGGAATGGTAGATAAGTATTCGTGGGTAGATATAGGAAGCAGTTATCTTATGAACGATATTAGCGCAGCATATCTTTGGGGAAATTTAGAATGTTCAGAGAACATAAATCAAGACAGGCTACGAAGTTGGAACAATTATTATTACGGTTTAAAGCAATTAGAAATAAAAAGTTTAATTGAATTACCAATAATTCCGAATAATTGTACTCAAAATGCACATATGTTTTATATTAAAGTCCGAAATCTAGATGAAAGAACGATATTGCTTGCGTATTTAAAAGAAAATGGTATTAATGCAGTATTTCATTATGTACCACTTCATTCCGCACCTGCTGGATTTAAATTTGGAAGATTTGATAAAGATGACTTAAATACTACAAAAGAGAGTGAAAAATTGATTCGACTGCCAATGTATTATGGATTAGCAGAAAAAGATTTAAGAAAAGTATGTGGGGCGATAAATGACTTTTTTACAAAGTGATAGAAAAACAATTTTATTTATGTTCATTATATATTTGATAAGTAACTTTTTTTTTCTTTTAAATTATAATGGAATTTATTGGGATGATTGGGCTTTAATTAGGAATAATTTTGAAACAATAAGCAATATGTATGTTCAATCAGTAGGCGCTGTAGGTTATCTTTCAAGCATTTTAAATTATGTAATAATGAGTATAGGCAATGGTATATTTTTTGATAGAATCTTAACAGTTGTTTGTCTTTTTTCTTCTGGAATATTTGTTTATAAAATACTTCAAACACTTTCATTTATTTCAAAAGAAGATCGACTCTTTATAACAATATTTTTTCTTTTAGCTCCTATGTATAGTGCAAAAGTTTCTTTGTTAATTATGAACTTTTTATATTTAACATTATTTTATTTTGGATTTTACCTAATTAGTAAATATATTGATAACTTAGGGCTAATAAAAAGAGTGTTAATATTATTTATATTTTTTTTATCTTTTATGAATAATGCTATTTTAGTATTTTATGCAATTATTTTAATATATATTTTTCACAAATTATATAATAGAAAAATAATTTTCCTGAAGAATTTAAGTGTATTTATTAAGACTAAAATAGATTTTATTTTATTACCAATTTTATTTTATTTTATAAAATCTATATATTTTGTTCCGACCAGTTTATATCAAGAACAAGGTTATAATAAAATTAACATAGAAAATATTTTAAATTTAGATAATTATTATCACACTTTTTTATGGAGTTTTATTGAACCTATTAATCTTTCTATTCAAAATATATCATCTTTTATTATTATTGGTTTTGTTTTACTATTGCTTTTATCTAATTTATTTTCACGGCAAAATAATGAGATGAATAAAAAAGATGTTTATTTATTTACGCTAGGTTTTTTAGGTTTTTTTTTAGGAGCTTTTGCTTATCTAGCTGTAGGAAAAGTACCTAACTTAAATGATTGGGATTCAAGATTTCAAGTGTTATTGCCTATAGGGTTTAGTTTTATTTTATATTATGGAATTCAAATCATTTCAAATTTATTAAACTTTAAAGTAGTGATTAAATATTTTTTATATTTAATTTTAATTATTTCTTTTGTATCCTTTCATTTAAAAGAACAACTTAAATATAATATTGATTGGTTTTATCAACAAAGTATTATTGAAAATTTTAAAATATCTGAGCAAATTGTTCAAAATAGTACATTTGTTGTCGAGAATGAACTGTATTCTAAACTAGCAAAAAGTAGAGTTTTACGATATTATGAATTAAATGGGATGTCAAAAGAAGCATTTTCTAAAGATGATAAATTGTTTGTGGCAAATGAGAATCAAATAACTTTATTAGAAGATTTGAAGACTCAAAAAGAAATGAATTATTCTTTATGGGTAAAAGAACCTCCTATTTATTTTAAAATGAAAGTAAATCCAAATGTACCTTTTAATAAAGGACAAGTTCAAACTTTAAAATATTTTTTTATGTTAAAATATTTAGAAATATTTAATCAAACACAATTTAAAAAAGAAATTAAGAATTTAGTTTTTTTTGAATTCAAATAAAGTAGAATATATGCAAAAAACAGTTGATTTTATAAAAAAAATATTTAAAACAAATGATTTTATACCTTTACATGAACCAAGATTTATTGGTAACGAAAAAAAGTATTTAAATGATTGTATAGATTCTACATTTGTATCAAGTGTTGGCAAATATGTAGATACTTTTGAAAATCAGTTTGCAAAAACTGTAGGAGCTAAATACGCAATTGCTACGGTAAATGGAACAGCAGCTCTTCATATTTCTTTGATATTAGCAGATGTAAAAAAAGAAGATGAAGTAATTACTCAACCACTTACATTTATAGCGACATGTAATGCTATTAGTTATATTGGTGCTAAACCTATATTTGTCGATGTTGATTTAGATACTATGGGATTAAGTCCGGATTCTTTAAAATCTTTTTTAGAAAATAATTGTGAAATTAAAGAGAACAAATGTGTAAATAAAACAACTAGTAAAATCATCAAAGCTTGTGTCCCTATGCATACTTTTGGACATCCTTGTAGAATAGATGAGATTAAAAATATATGTGATAAATGGAATATTGTTCTTGTAGAGGATGCAGCTGAAAGTTTAGGTTCATCTTATAAAAATAAACATACGGGAACTTTTGGAAAAGTTGGAGCATTCTCTTTTAATGGCAATAAAATTATAACTTCAGGTGGTGGTGGAGTTATCGTTACAGATGATGAAGCATTAGCTAAAAGAGCAAAACATATCACAACAACAGCGAAAATTCCCCATCCATATGAATATGTACATGATGAAATAGGATATAATTACAGACTTCCAAATATCAATGCTGCTCTTTTGGTTGCGCAGTTAGAACAGTTGGAAAGATTTTTAACTTCAAAAAGAGAATTAGCAACAAAGTATAAAGATTTTTTTGAAAAAAATGATATGATATTTATAGAAGAACCTAAAAATAGTAAATCAAATTATTGGCTTCAAGCTGTTTTATTAAATGATATTATTCAAAGAAATGAACTTTTAGAGTTTACGAATAAAAGCGGTGTAATGACAAGACCTGTTTGGAAACTTATGAATGAACTTGAAATGTTTAAAGATTGTCAAAAAACAGATTTAAAAAATGCAAAGTATCTTGAAGACAGAGTTGTGAATATTCCTAGTTCGGTGATCTTATAATGAAAGAAAAAATAGTTCTTATTGGTGGTGGTGGGCATTGCCATAGTGTTATTGATGTCATAGAACAAGAGTGTAAATATGAAATTTTGGGAATTGTTGATAAAAAAGAGTTATTTGGCAATAAGATTTTAAATTATGAAATAATTGGATCTGATGATGATTTGGAAACTATTTTTCAAACTTGTAAAAATGCAATAATTACGCTAGGGCAAATAGATTCAAACCACTTAAGAGTAAAATTATTTAATCAATTAAAAGAAATAGGTTTTAATTTGCCTATTATTATTTCTCCTTTAGCTTATGTCTCTAAACATTCATCTATAGATGAAGGAACAGTAATTATGCATAATGTTTTAGTTAATACAAATGTAAAAATAGGAAAAAATTGTATAATCAATACAAAAGCTTTACTAGAACATGATGTTGTGGTAGCAGATAATTGCCATATTTCAACAGCTAGTGTTATTAATGGTGGCGTAAAAGTAAAAGAAAATACCTTTTTTGGAAGTAATGCTACTTCTAAACAAAGTATTGAAGTTAGTGGATTTATAAAAGCGGGGAGTGTTGTTAAATGAATAAAGTGTTTATAATTGCAGAAGCAGGTGTAAATCATAATGGCTCAATTGAACTTGCAAAAAAGCTTATTGATATGGCTTGTGAAGCTGGCGTTGATGCTGTTAAATTTCAAACCTTTAAAGCAGAAAACCTAGTAAGTAAAAATGCACAAAAAGCTGAGTACCAAAAACAGACTACTGATAGTGAAGAATCTCAGTTTGATATGATAAAAAAGTTAGAGCTAGATGTACAAATGCACAAAGAGCTAATCACTTACTGTAACAATAAAAACATTATATTTTTATCAACTCCTTTCGACCATGACAGTATAGAACTTTTAAATGATTTAGGTTTAGAAATATTTAAAATTCCAAGTGGTGAAATAACAAATCTTCCCTACTTAAGACACATCGGGAAACTAAACAGAACAGTCATACTCTCTACGGGTATGGCAGGTATCGGTGAGATAGAAGATGCCTTAGATGTTTTGATAGAAGCAGGAACAAAAAAAGAGAATATCACAGTTCTTCATGCAAATACTATGTATCCAACTCCAATGGAAGATGTCAATCTAAAAGCTATGGTAACTATTGGAAATACTTTTGATATAGCTTATGGTTATAGTGATCATACTTTAGGAATTGAAGTTGATATTGCAGCAGTTGCAATGGGAGCAAGTTGTATAGAAAAACATTTTACACTCGATAAAACTATGGATGGGCCAGACCATAAAGCTTCTTTAGAACCAGATGAATTAAGAGATATGGTAAAAGCTATAAAAAATATTGAATTAGCCTTGGGAAATGGTATTAAAAAGGCATCAAAGAGTGAAATCCCAAATATGCAAATAGCTAGAAAATCTATAGTTGCAAAAATGAGTATAAAAAAAGGTGAAATTTTAACAAAAGATAAAATCACTATAAAAAGACCTGGTAATGGAATAAATCCTATGCGATGGGACGAAATAGTTGGAACTATCGCAAAAAAAGATTACAAAGAGGATGAAATTATATGAGTAAATCATTAGTTTTTAATAAAATTCCACTTGAAGAAATTGAAATTGGGATGAGCGTAAGTTATTCTCAAACTATTACTGATGCAGATATAAAATCATTTGCTGGGATTTCAGGAGATAGAAATGCAGTGCACTTAGATGAAAATTATGCTAAAAGTTCAAGGTTTAAAAAAAGAATAGCACATGGGATGATGACAGCTTCTTATTTTTCTGCTCTATTTGGTACTAAGATTCCAGGAGAAGGATGTGTATATACTTACCAATCACTAAATTTTAAGAGACCTGTTTATATTAATGATACTGTAAAAGCAATAGTTACAGTATCAAATGTTGATTTAGACAAAAGAAGAGTTAAATTTAAAACTATTTGTGAAGTTGATAATAAAATTGTAACAACCGGTGAAGCAGAACTTTATGTTCCTCTTGAGTTTACTAAAATTATGATTAATGACAAAAATGAGTTATTACAATACAAAACACAAATATTAGAATTGTTTGAACATAGTTTTAATAGCAAAATGGATGAAAATCTTTGGAATTGGGCATATATTAATAATCCTAATGGGAATCCAATAGTTTCACTTTATTTTGATGGAGTAAAACTTGTTGGACATTATGCTGTGATACCAATAAAATTTATTTATAATCAAAAGAATGTAGATGTTGTTCTTTCAATGACAACTATGGTAGATACAGCTTACAGAAAATATGGTATTTTTATAGAACAAGCAGATGAAGTCTATGAAAAAGCAACTGAATTAGGTTATAAATTTGTTTGTGGTTTTCCAAATAAAAAATCAGCTCCAGGATTTAAAAAACGATTAGGGTGGACGCTTGAAGAAGATTTATATGTGGCTAGTTTCTCTTATGATGAATTACAACAAATAGAGAAAAAGAATTATTCAGATTCAATAATTTTCAATACTCAAGATAAAAAAAATATAGAGTGGAGACTATCTAAACCAAACCAAAATTATTTTAAAAAGAGTAATAATATTCTAAAAAAATTTGAAGATAATTATGATATAGTTTTTAATAGTATTGATTTTTCAAATCTTGATAATGATAAGAAATATAATTTATTGATAGATCATAGTTTAAATAAATATTTAGATAAAAAAGAGTTTGATTACATATTTGGATATAGATTATTTGATACTTCTTTTAATGGTGTTTGTTTTAAAAAAGATTTAATCATGTCGGATGTGTTCTAATGAAAAAAATATTAGCTTTTAGTTCAATTCGTTCTGATTATGATTTGATGTCGCCACTTTATAAATTACTTGATGATGATGAAGATATTGATTTTAAGATTATAGTAAGTGGTGCTCATCTGTCTCGTAGTTTTGGTTATAGTGTAGAACAAATTCGAAAAGATGGATTTGATATATTACTTGAAATTGAAACACTTTTGAGTTCAGATACAGGGCTTTCAAGAGTTAAGAGTGCAAGTTTACTACTTCAAAATAGTTTAGAAACTATTGCAAAATTTAATCCAGATTTAATGATATATGCTGGTGATAGAGAAGATGTATTAATGTATTCTATGGTTGGAGGCTATTTACATATACCAACAATTCATGTCTTTTCAGGAGATCATGTAGAAGATGGATATATTGATAATCCTATTCGACATGCAACATCAAAATTATCAACCGCTCATTTTGTAACACTAGAAGAACATAAAAAAAGATTAGTTCGTATGGGAGAAGATTCAAATAGAGTTTTTGTAACTGGAAATATTTCTTTAGATAAGTTTGTTTCTTATAAACCTATTTCTAAAGAGAATATAAAAACTTATTTTAACTTATCAGAAAATTTTCAAAATTTTTCATTAATGATTTTTCATCCAGTAACTGAAGAAATAGAAAAAGTTGATGAATATTTTGATAATATTTTAAAAAATTTAGAAGAAAAAAATATTAATACATTTGTTAGTTATCCTAATGTTGATCCTGGAAATAATAAGTTATTAAAAATCATTGATAAATATAAAGACAATAAAAATTTTGTATTTTATAAAAATTTAGAAAGAGATCTTTTTATGTCTATATATAAACATTCTAAATTTATAATAGGTAATTCATCCTCTGGTATTTGTGAAGCAGCAAGTTTAAAAATACCTGCTATAAATGTTGGACTTAGACAAACAGGAAGATTTTCTGATAAAAATGTTATTTTTTGTGGAACAAGTTATGAAGATGTTAGTAATAGTATTGAAAAAGCAATTTCAATAGAATTTATGAATAGTTTAACTGAATTGAAAAATTCTTATGGTGATGGGAATAGTGCAAAAAAGGCTTATGAAATAATAAAATCGAAAAATTTTAAATCAATGATAGCAAAAACTGAAGATCCTTTAAAAGTGGAGTTGATATGAAAAACAAAGTTTTAATTATAGCTGTTCATCCCGATGACGAAACTTTAGGGTGTGGTGGAACACTTTTAAAACATAAAGCAAATGGTGATGAAATACATTGGCTTATTTGTACAACTATTGATAAAAAACATGATTATTATGAAACAAGAGAAAAAGAGATAGAACAAGTTTCAAAGCTTTATAAGTTTGATACTGTATATAACCTTAGGTTGAAAACTATGCAAGTTGACGAATACTCAATGAGTGAATTAATAAGTAAAATATCTAAAGTTGTAAATGAAATAAAACCAACTATTATTTATCTTCCTTTTAAAGGTGATGTTCACAGTGATCATAGAAAGATCTTTGAATCTGCTTATAGTTGTACTAAATCTTTTAGATATCCTTTTATAAAAAAAATTTATATGATTGAAACACTTAGTGAAACTGAGTTTGCTCCAAGTACTAAAGAAGATACTTTTATACCAAATTTTTTTGTAGATATTAGTGAATATTTAGAAGAAAAAATAAAAATAATGAAAATTTTTGAAAGTGAAATTATAGATCATCCTTTTCCAAGAAGTGAAAAAAACTTACGTGCTTTGGCTACATTAAGAGGAGCTACCTCTGGGTGTGAATATGCTGAATGTTTTGTACTTTTAAAGGAAATTTCATGAGAGATATAGAAAATTTAAAATTGAATATAAATTCTACAATAAAAGAAGCTTTAGAAATCATAGATAAAGCAGCTATGCAAATAGCTCTTGTTATTGATAATAGGGATAAACTATTAGGAACTTTAACTGATGGAGATATAAGAAGAGGATTGTTAAAAGGTTTAGATTTAAATAGTTCTATAAAAACAATAGTTTATAAAACACCAACAGTAGCAAATATTACTGATACAAAAGAAGAAATTTTAAAACTTGCACTTTCAAAAAAACTTCATCAAGTACCAATAATAGATAATGATGGGAAAATAGTAGGTATTCAAGAAATAGAGGAGCTTATAAAACCAAAGGAAAAAACAAACAAAGTAATTCTTATGGTAGGAGGTTTAGGTACAAGACTTAGACCACTTACTGAAAATACTCCAAAACCTATGCTAAAAGTTGGGAATAAACCAATATTACAAACAATAGTAGAAAAGTTTGCCGAGTATGGATATATAAATATTGTGATGTGTGTGAATTATAAGTCACATATAATTCAGGACTATTTTGGTGATGGTAGAGAGTTTGGTGTAACTATAGAGTATATACTGGAAGAACAGAGAATGGGAACAGCAGGAGCTTTGAGCCTTTTAAAAGAAAAACCTGCTGAACCTTTTTTTGTGATGAATGGTGATTTACTTACAAATGTGAATTTTGAAAATCTACATAATTTTCATATAGAAAATAATGCTATAGGAACTATGTGTGTAAGAGAGTATGATTTTCAAGTTCCTTATGGAGTAGTAAATATGAATGGAAGTAAAATTTTATCAATTGAAGAAAAACCAACACATAGTTTTTTTGTAAGTGCAGGTATTTATATGTTAAGCCCTGATGTGCTAAAATACATACCTAAAAATGAGTTCTATGATATGCCAACACTTTTTGAAAAGTTCATAAGTGAGAATAAAAATACTATATCTTTTCCTCTACGAGAATATTGGCTTGATATTGGAAGAATGGAAGAGTACAAAAAAGCAAATGATGAATATGATGAGGTATTTTAATTGAAGGTTTTAATTATAGGTTTTGGTTCTATTGGAAAAAGGCACAATGAAGTTTTATTGAAATTTCCTCAAATACAAACTATAGATTTAGTTACTAAACAAAACATTGAAGATAAAATTTGCTATAAGAGTTTAGAAGTTGTAGATAATATAAATCAATATGATTATTTTATAATAGCTAGTGAAACCAACAAACATTTCGAACAACTGCAATTTTTAGAAAAAAATGTAAAAAATAAACTTATTTTTTGTGAAAAACCTTTATTTGAATCAAAAAGAAATTTAAAAATTAAAAACAATAAAATATTTGTTGGATATGTTCTTAGATTTCATCCATTATTAGAAAAATTAAAAGAATTTATAAAAAATGAAAATGTTATTTTAGTGAATGCAAAATGTGGACAATATTTAACATCTTGGAGACCAAGTACGGATTATAAAAATTGTTATAGTGCAAAAAAAGATGAAGGTGGTGGAGTACTCCTCGATTTAAGTCATGAAATTGACTATGTACAATGGTTGTGCGGACAAATAAGTGAGATAAAAAGTTATCAAGTAAAAATTTCAGATTTAGAGATAAATTCTGATGATTTAACTATGTTAATTGGAAAGACATACAAAGATATTTTGGTAAATATTTCAATTGATTATATAAGTAAAAACACTCATAGAAGATTATTTGTTGAAACTTTTGAACATACTTATGAATTAGATTTTATATCAGCTAAATTAACTAAAAAAAACAAAACTAGACTGGAAGAGATATTTTCTTTTTCAAATTTAGAAAGAAATAGTATGTTTGAAAAAATGCATTTAGATATTTTTAATAAACAACAAAATATATGTACTTTTGAAGAAGCTTTGGAAGTGATGGAAACTATATCAACTATACAGGAGCAAAATAAATGAGTAATATCTTATGTACTATTTGTGCAAGAGGTGGAAGTAAAGGTATTAAAAATAAAAATATTAAAGAATTAAATGGTAAAGCACTTATTGTTTATACGATAGAACAAGCAAAAGCTTCGGGGCTTTTTGAACATATAGTTATAAGTACGGACAGCGATGATATTGCAAATGTTGCAAAACAATATGGTGCAGAAGTGTTCTTTAAAAGAAGTCCTGAAATGGCAAGTGATACAGCAGGAAAGCTTGATGTAATCAAGGATGCTTTTAAAAGAAGTGAAGAGTACTACAATACAAAGTTTGATTATTTGATAGATTTAGATGCAACAGCACCATTGAGAAGTATAGACGATATAACTGATTCTTTTAATCAGTTTAAAGAAAATGATAATGATAACTTGATAACAGCAATGCCAAGTAGAAGAAGCCCATATTTTAATCTTGTAGAACAAGATAAAAATGGGAAAGTTTATCTATCAAAAAAATTAGATAATGCGGTAGTGCGAAGACAAGATGCTCCTAAAAGCTATGATATGAATGCTTCAATTTATATATGGAAGCGAGAAGTTATTTTAAATGAGAGTTCACTGTTTTTAGACAATACAGGATTATATGTGATGCCTGAAATTAGGTCTATTGATATAGATACAGAGTTAGATTATAAGTTTGTAGAGTTTTTGATGAAGGAAAAAAATGCTTAAGGATAAAGTAGTAGTTATAACAGGTGGTGCTGGACTTATTGGTAAAGAATTTGTAAAAGCTATTGTAGAAAATGGTGGGATAGCTATCATAGCAGATATCAATGAAGAGATAGGCTTAAAAGTAAAAGAAAATTTATCAAAAGAGTTAAATAATAATACTATTGACTTTGTAAAACTTGATATTACTTCTAAAGAATCTTTAAATGAATGTATTCAATATTTGGATAGTAAATATAGTAAAATAGATGCTTTAGTAAATAATGCATATCCAAGAAATAAAAATTATGGAAGACATTTTTTTGATGTTGAATATGAAGATTTTGTACAAAATTTGGGATTAAATCTAGGAGGATACTTTACGTCTTCTCAACAATTCGCTCAATATTTTAAGAAGCAAGGTTATGGTAATATTATTAATATTAGTTCTATTTATGGTGTCGTTGCACCAAAATTTGAAGTGTATGATAATACTCCTATGACAATGCCTGTAGAGTATGCAGCAATAAAATCAGGACTTATTCATCTTACAAAATATATGGCAAAATATTTTAAAGGGATGAATATCAAAGTTAATGCTTTAAGTCCGGGTGGTATTTTCGACCACCAACCAGAAGTATTTTTATCAAAATATAAAGGGCAATGTTTAAATAAAGGTATGTTGGATAAGAGCGATTTAAAAGGAACATTGGTTTATTTACTTAGTGATATGAGTAAATATCTTAATGGTCAAAATATCGTTGTAGATGATGGGTTTAGTTTATAAAAGGAAAATAAAAGTATGAGTGAAAAAATATTTTGGTGTAAAAATTGTTTAAATATGTCGACAAGACCAAGAATAGGTTTTGATAATAGAGGGTGGTGTAATGCATGTCAATGGATGGAAGAGAAAAAAAAGATTGATTGGGAGACAAGACAAAAAGAATTAATATCTTTGTTAGATAAAAATCGTTCTAAAAATGGTGATTTCGATTGTATAGTACCTGTTAGTGGGGGGAAAGATGGTTCTTATGTTGCATATACTCTTAAGCATAAGTATGGAATGAATCCTTTAGCTATAACTGTTAGACCAGCTTTAGCTTTAGAAATAGGTGATCAGAATTTATATAATTTTATCCATTCAGGTTTTAATCATATTCATATTTCTTGCAATCCTAAAGTATTAGATAGGCTTAATAAGTATGGTTTTATAGAAAAAGGTTTTCCATATTATGGATGGTTGATAGCTATAATGACTGCTGTAATAAAGACAGCTGCTAATTTTAAAATACCATTAATATTTTATGGAGAAGATGGTGAGATAGAATATGGTGGTTCAGTAGAGAGTAAAAATAAAGCACTTTACGATATAGAATATATGAAAAGAGTATACTTAGAGGGTGGACATGAAAAAGTATTTGAGAGAATCAAAGCTGATGGAGATATAAGTGATGCTGATTTAGCTTTTTTTCAATTCCCAACAGAAGATAAAATTTCAGAAGTAGGATTATCATTTACTCATTGGTCATACTTTGAAGCATGGGATTCATATAGAAACTATGTCGTAGCAAAAGAGCATTGTGGATTGATAGAGAAAGATGATGGTAATCATGATACATTTACTAATTTTGCTCAAAATGATCAAGCACTTTATGCATTACATGCTTATTTAATGTATTTAAAATTTGGATTTGGCAGAGCAACTCAAGATGCCGGTATTGAAATAAGAAGAGGTTCTATGACAAGAGAACAAGCATTAAATCTTGTCCAGATGTATGATAATGCCTATCCTTATGAATTAATAGATACTTATTTAGAATATTATAAAATGACTAAAGATGAGTTTGATGCAGTACTTGACAAATATGCAAATGAAGCTTTATTTGAGAAAATTGATGGTATTTGGCAACCAAAATTTACAGTTGGAGATGAATTTAACATATGAAATTAGTCATTGTTGATTATGGAATGGGAAATATCAAATCTGTTAGCAGTGCATTTAAATATTTAGGGTTAAATCAAATAGTGATTTCAAATAAATATGAAGATATTAAATCTGCAGATAAATTACTTTTACCCGGAGTGGGTTCTTTTGTAAAAGCAATGAATCAAATTAACAAAATGGAACTACATAAAATATTAGGTGAAGTTGTATTAGATGATAAAAAACCAATTCTTGGAATTTGTCTTGGTATGCAGTTACTTTGTAAGAGTAGTGAAGAAGATGGTGGAGCAATTGGTCTTGAATATATAGATGCAGAATGTAAAAAATTTAGTATTGAAAATCTGAAAGTACCTCATGTTGGATTTAATCAAGTACGGATTAATGCAAATGCTAAAATTTATGAAGGATTTCATGTAATTAATGATTTTTATTTTACTCACAGTTACAAAATACAAAGCAATAATGACATAAATCAGTCGATTTGTCATTATGGTGAAGAGTTTATAGCTTCTTATGAAAAAGACAATATTGTAGGAACACAATTTCATCCAGAACTTAGTCAAACCAATGGACTTAATTTGCTTAAAAATTTTATTGAGAAGTTTTAAATGCTTAGAAAAAGAATAATATTTACACTCATATATGAAAATGGTAAATTTAACCAAAGTAGAAATTTTAGACTTCAGAAAGTTGGTGATATAAATTGGCTAGAAAGAAATTATAAGTTTAAAGAGATAGCTTTTTGTCTTGATGAACTCATAGTACTTAATGCTTCTAAAAATGAAAAGAATTTAGAAGCATTTGCAAAAGTATTAGAAAAACTTGTAGATGATGTATTTATACCAATAGCAGCCGGTGGTGGTATTAGAAGTCTTGAAGATGCAAAGTTATTGTTTAATAGTGGCGCTGATAAGCTTGTATTAAACTCTATCCTTTACTCTGACCCGCAAATTGTAAAAGAAATTATAAATCAGTATGGTTCTCAAAGTGTAATTGCAAATATTGATTATAAAATAAATGATAATAGTCTGGCAGTTTTTATATCAGATGGTATGCAAAAGTTAGATATGCCACTTAATGAGTATATAATGTATGTGGAAGAACTAGGCATTGGAGAGATATATTTTAATTCTATAGATAAAGATGGTACAGGTTTTGGATATGATTTTGAAACGATTGATAAAATATCTCAAAATGTAAAAGTACCACTTATTATAGCAGGTGGAGCCGGCAATGAAAATCATTACTAGAGGGGTTAAAAAGAGAAAAAATTGATGCTGTGGCAACTGCAAATCTTTTTAATTTTATAGGAAATGGTTTACCAAATGCAAGACAAAAGATTTTAGAAGAAAATTTAAATATAGCAAATTGGAATTAAATTTAACAAAGGATGAATGATGATAATAATAGGTATATATGATGACCATAATGCATCTGCTGCATTATCAATTAATGGTGAAGTAGTTTGTGCTATTCAAGAAGAAAGATTTACTAAACGAAAAAACGAAAAAGGCTTCCCTAAAAATTGTGTCGAATATATAATGAAACGATATGATTTATCAAATGAGAATATTGATATTGTTGCAATGTCTACTATTGCCAGAAATGATTTGAATAATTTAAATTATCCAATTGATGCAGTTTTTGATATAGATGATTATATTGATATGATGGAAGATTATTGGAAACCAAAATTAGCTGGAGAAAATTATCCAAAAGATTATGCAAAACAAATTTTTGAAAAAAAATTTAAGGGTGAAAAAAGTTTTTATACTATTCCTGATGAGTTTTATAATTTAGACCCAGAAGAATTACAAAGTAAAATTACGGAAGTTGTAGTTAATGATATATCGAATTTTATGCAAATTAATAAAGAAAAAATAAAATTTTATGATCACCACACTTGTCATGCAATGTATGGATATTTTGCAAATCCAAATAAAAAAGATAAAACCATCGCAATAACAGTAGATGCATATGGTGATGGCAAAAACCAAACTGTATGGAAAATAGAAAATGATAAATTTGAATTAGTAACAGACAGCAATCAATGTGAAATTGCAAGACTTTATCGAATGGTGACTTTGTATCTTAGAATGAAACCTCTTGAACATGAATTTAAAGTAATGGGATTAGCACCTTATGCTAAAGAAAAATATTCAAAAAAAGTTGCTGATATTTTTGATGAATTATTACAATTTGATGGTTTAAAAATAGTACATAAAAATAGACCTGCTAATTTGTATGAATTTTTAAATGAAAAATTAAAATATCATAGATTTGATAATATTGCTGGAGGAGTCCAGCTTTATACTGAAAAAATTTTAAATGAATTATTTTTAAGAGCATTTAAAGAGATAGGATTTAAGAACTTTGTATTTAGTGGTGGAGTCGCTATGAATGTTAAAGCGAACAAAGCATTGGGTGATTTAGATTTTGTTGATGATATTTTTGTTGCTGGTTCTTCTTCCGATGAGTCTCAAAGTATTGGAGCATGTTATTTTGCTAATTATGAAAACAACATAAATAATAAGCCTTTATATAATTTAAATTTAGGTACTGAAAATATTGTGAATGAAGTAGATGAATATCTCCAAAAAAATAATTTGGACAAAAAATATAATATACTTAAAGCAGACAATAAATATATTGCAAAACTTTTATCTGAAGGTGAAGTTGTTGCTAGAGTATGTGGAAGAATGGAATTTGGTTCAAGAGCATTAGGTAATAGAAGTATATTGGCAAATCCTTCTAACCCAAATATTATTCAACATATTAATGAACTTATAAAGGGAAGAGATTTTTGGATGCCTTTTGCTGCAACTGTTCTTGATACATATGTGGATAAATATTTAGTTAATCCAAAAGGTTTTGAATCACGATATATGGCTGTTGCAATGGATACAAAAAAAGAGTTCTTAAATGATATAAAAGCAGGTACTCATCCCTATGATGAGACCATAAGACCTCAAATTTTAACGAAAGAACAAAATGAAGAGTATTATGATTTAATAGAAGAATTTTCTAAAATCACAGGAATAGGTTCATTGCTAAATACCAGTTATAACTTACATGGTTTACCTGTTGTAAATGATATTGATGATGCTATACATGTATTTGAAAATTCTGGCTTAAAGCATTTGATTTTAAATCATGTATTAATTTCGAAGTGTATATAAATAATAGTTGATGGAAGCTAGTCTAAAAAAAAGATATATTATCAAGTTATTGTCTAATATCATAAATGGACTTATTAATATAGTATTGATAGCAATTGTTCCAAAAGCATTAGGCCCTGTTGCTTTTGGTCAATTTAGTTATTTACAGCAGTTTTTTACACAATTTATTGCATTTTTAGATGCAGGAACTTCCATGGCTTTTTTTACAAAGTTATCAGCTAATTCAACTAGAAAATATCTGATTACTTTTTATTTTATATTTTCAATTATTTTATTCATCTCTTTATTCATATTTTTATATTTGGCTGGTTTGTTTAATTATATTAATTTTTTATTGCCTGATATACCAAATAAATATGTTTTTTTTGGTGCTTTATTTGGTTTCTTTTCCTGGGTTACTCAAGTTTATATAAAAATATCTGATGCTTATGCCTTAACTGTTTCTGTTGAACTGACAAAAATTTTCCATAAAATATTAGCTTTATTTTTACTTTTATATATGATAAATTTTTTGTCGTTTGATTTGAATATTTATTTTTATTTTCAATTTATTTCATTAATCTCTTTTTTAATGATTATTTCTATTCTATTTGTTAAAAGATCTATCTTGTGCAAACAAGTCTTAGATTTTAAAATTGAATATAAGAATATTTCAAAAGAGTTTTTTCTCTTTAGTTCCCCTTTATTTATCTTCAATGTTGTTGCTATAGCAATAAGTTTATTTGATTTGTGGCTTTTGCAAAGTATTAGTGGGTCTATACAAACTGGATTTTATGGAATAGCATATTCTATTGCTGCTATGTGTTTTCTTTTCACTAGTGCGATGACACCAATTATTACAAGAGAATTTTCTAAGTCGTTTGAAGAAAATGATATTGACAAGGTAAGAAGTTTATTTAAAAGATATATTCCGATGCTTTATGCGATAGCTACATATTTTAGTGTTTTTATAGCATTTCAAGCAGAAAATCTTTTAATTATATTTACTGATGAAAAATTTAAAGATGCACTATTTGTGTTGACAATTATGGCTTTTTACCCTATCCATCAAACTTATGGTCAACTTAGTGGTTCTTTATTTTTTGCCAATGGAACAACAAAGTTATATCGTGATATAGGTTTGGTTTCTTCTTTGATTGGATTAGTCTTTAGTTATTTATTTATATATTATTGGGAATTAGGAGCACTAGGTTTTGGTATAAAAATGATATTAGCTCAAGTTATTGGAGTAAACATCCAACTTTATTTTAATACTAAAGCATTAAATATAAAGATGTTATCTTTTATTTATCATCAATTTTATACAATTGTGGTATTTTCAATGATTGCATATTTTAGTTCATTATTTATTAATTTTAATAATATTCTTTATGATTTTTTAGTTTGTGGTATTTTATATACTCTATTTTCATGCATTTTTATTTATTTTTTCCCTCAGATTATTTCTATTACAAAAAGTGAATTAAATCAGTTTATATTGAGGAAAAGAAAATGAAAGAAAATTATGAGAATATATTTATTATAGATTCAAAGGCATTATTTGAGAGTTATAAAGTTATTTTTGACATAAAAAATGATTTATTTTTAACTTATGACTTTGCATTAAAAAAGTATATAATAGATTTGGGAGGTAATGCTGAATATTTGGATCATATAGTAGGAGTTAAGACAATGGAAGATAATAACTACCTTATATACAAATTTTTTAAAGATTGGCATTATGATAAAGATGGAAATGATATTTTTACTTTTAAAGATGTTTCTTTTGGTTTTTCTTTTCGTTTGGAGTTTTGGAATGATTTTGTTTCTTTTATAAGGATTTATTTGTCACTTAAAAAAGTTTTCTCATATAGCTTTAAAAAGCTATATGTAGGAACTCTAGATAAAACTATTATTGATATTTTAAATAATTTGGGAATTGATTATGAAACTATTAATTATGTGGCTATTGATAGTTCAAGTGGATATTATTTTCCGATTACAAAATGGTTAAATAGTAAAATTAAACCAAAAGGTGTGAAGGGATTTTTATATAAAGTTCGTGAAAAAGTTTCTTATTATTATGGAACAGGAATGATTTTTTTTGATAAACTGTTTAGTTCGGAATCAAAATTTAGGGTTTTTATTCAAGAATATCATCCTACAAGAAAAATCATACAATTGCTTAGAAATGATAATAAATTTGTAGTTATATTAGAAAATTTTTCTCGTTTCTCTAATAAAAGAGATAATATGAAAGAACGATTATTACCAATAACTGGAAACTTAAAAAAATATGAAAATATAGGGGCTAGTTTATTAAAAGAATTTGATAGAAACAAGTTTTATAAATTAGTCTTATCTGATAATAGTGATATTACTGATTTTATATATAAGATTATAATTAAAAATATTTCAGAAAGAATAACATCAAAACTAAGAACTTTAGATAGTTGTATTAAATATTTAGATAATAATAGTTTAAATTTAGTTATATTAATTGCAAATATAGGACATACTTCTACATTATTTGATTTAGCCTGTCAAAGTAGGAAAATACCTAGTTATTTGATAGTTAATGGATTGTTATTAAATAATTATCAAGATGAAGCAAAATATGCTACCTATATAAATGCTTATTCTAAAAGTATTAAAGAAAATTATTTTAAAGATATGGATAATATTGTAGCTCTTGGTGATCCTAGAATGGATATGTATGCTGATTTAAAACAAAAAAAAATAAATAGAGATAACCCAACAGTTACAATTGGTACTTCAGGTTTTAATCCTACAGATTTAAACTCTTATGTTGCAGTTGAATTTGATTTTATGTATGATATTTTACAAGCATTTAGTATATTAAAAGCAAATGGTGAAGAATGTAGAATTGTTATAAAAGTACGACCAAATGGATATCTAGAACAATACAAAGAGTTTGTAAAAGATTATTTTCAAGATTTAGAAGTAGAGTATATAATAACAACTCCTATGATAGATGTACTTAAAAAAACAGATTTTTATATATCTATTTGTTCTCAAACACTTTTTGAAGCATCATGCCTTGGTATACCAGTAGTTTATTATAAAAATGATACAGAAATTTTAAATGCACCTTTTGATAATAATTCTGAATTAGTTATAATAACAAAAATTGAAGAAATGATTCAAGCTTATTACGATTTTAAAAGTAAACATTCAAGATATGAATCATTTTTAAATAAAAAGGTTATGGAACAATATATAGGACCTTTAGATGGAAATAATTTAAGTAGAAATATTGATTTTATTTATAGTATTTTAAATAAAAGGATTCATAGTGATATTTAATATTTGTAAAAAGGTTATTAAAAAATTTGTTTTACAAAGAAAGTTTCCCAAAAGTAAAATTTATAATGGGGTAAATATAGATAGAAACAGTATAATTAGTAAAAATACAGTTCTATTTTCGGATGTTGTATTACAAAATACAAGTGTTGGTGCATATACTTATATTCAATCTAATAGTGTAGTATTATATGCTAATATTGGGAAATTTTGTTCTATAGCAAGTAATGTTACTATAGGTTTAGCGGCACATCCTACCCATATGGTAAGTACATGTCCTATTTTTTATGATAATACTCAACCTCTACCATTTTTTTTTACTGAGCAAAAAGAATTTGAAAATATATTGCTAACAACTTATATTGAATCTGATGTGTGGATAGGACAAAATGTAATGATTAAATCAGGTGTAACTATTGGAGTAGGGGCGGTTATTGGTGCGGGTGCCGTTGTAACAAAAGATGTTGAGCCATATAGTATTGTTGGAGGAATTCCTGCTAAACATATTAAATACAGATTTAAAAAAGAAATTAGAGAAAAACTTAAAGCTTCTATGTGGTGGACATTTGATGATGTAAAATTAAAAAAACTATCTCAATTTTTTAAAAATCCAGAAGAGACGCTTGTAAAATTAAATGAAGTAGAAAAAAAAGATAATGATTAAATATAATTTATATAAAAGGGCTTATACTTATATATCAAGGCAAATATTTAGATTGTTATTTGCAAGCCAATTTAAATACTATGGTGAAAAGGTTTCAATAATATCTCCAGATATTATTGAAGGTGAAGAGTATATATATATTGAAAATAGAGTAAGTATAGGCACTAAGTCTTGGTTATTAGCGTATAAGCAAGATAATATTGAACCTAATTTACATATTTCTGAAGGGGCAACAATAGGTCGATTTGCTCATATTGTAGCGTTAAGAAAAGTTGTTATTGGGAAAGATGTTTTAATAGCAGATAAAGTCTATATATCTGATAATATTCATTCTTATGAAGAGATAAAAAAACCAATTAAAAATCAGCCTATTCAATTTAAGAGTGAAGTTATTATAGGGGATAACAGTTGGATTGGAGAAAATGTTTCAATAGTTGGTGCAAAAATTGGTACAAATTGTGTTATCGGAACAAATTCATTTGTTAATAAAGATATACCTAATTACTGTGTGGCAATTGGTTCACCAGCAAAAATTATTAAGAGATATGATGAAAAAGCTCATATTTGGAGAAAAACAAATGATAAAGGTAAGTTTTTAGATGAATGTTAAAAAATTAAATATGGACCTATTTAGTTGATAGAGCTATCAAATAAAAGAGTACTTTTTATAGCACCAGTTTTTTATAATTACCACCAGCAGATTGTAGATTTCATGGAATCAAAAAATGCAAAAGTTACATTTTACTTAGAAGATATTTACACACCATTATATAGAATATCAAATAGAATATTACCTTTATTTGCAAAATATTTAAAGCAAAAATATGTTGATAAAATGTTACATAATATTACTCAGGATTTATATGATTTTGTATTTGTTATAAGAGGTGGTATCTTATCTCCCTTTATTATGGATAAATTGAAGCAAAAACTTCCATATGCAAAATTTATTATGTATCAGTGGGATTCTAATAAACAAAGTCAATATCAAGATATTATACAATATTTTGATATTGTCAAAACTTTTGATAAAAATGATGCTTATAATTTTGATATTGGTTATTTACCTTTGTACTATTCTAAAGAATATGAAAATCTAAAATATAATAAATCTGAAAAGATATATGATATATCTTTTTTTGGTGCTTATCATAGTGATAGATTAAAAATCATTAAATTTGTTGAAAAGTTTTGTATTCTTAATAAGTTAGAATTTAAATATCATTTATATATAACCAAAATGGGATTATTTAGATTGTTTTGTTTAGGAATTATAAAAGTTAATGATATGAAATATTTTAAAACATATACTGTGGGAATTAAAGAAATTCTCAATGTATATAGTCACTCTTTTTCTATTTTAGATATAGAATTAAATATTCAAAATGGCTTAACTATGAGAACTTTTGAATCACTTGGTTCAGGCTTGAAGCTTATTACAACAAATAAAAATATTATTAATGAACCATTCTATAATGAAGAAAATATTACAATACTTCACAGAAATGATTTGAATTTAAATTTAAATTTTTTTAAGAAGTCTTTTTGTAATGATGCAAATATAGAACAGTATACTTTTAAAAACTGGTTTTATAACTTATTTGAAGGAAAAGAAAAATGAAAGGTATAATTTTAGCAGGTGGATCAGGAACAAGACTATACCCTATCACAAAAGGTGTATCTAAACAACTTGTAGCAATTTATGATAAACCAATGATATACTACCCTCTATCTGTTTTAATGTTAGCAGGAATAAAAGAGGTACTTATTATCACAACTCCTGAAGATCAATCTAATTTTAAGAATTTATTGGGAGATGGGCATGATCTTGGGATGAAATTAGAATATGTGATTCAACCAAGTCCAGATGGATTAGCACAAGCTTTTATTTTAGGTGAAGAGTTTTTAAATGGTGATGATGTGTGTTTGATTCTCGGTGATAATATCTTTTACGGCCATGGATTAACTAAACTCCTTGCACAAAGTGTAAAAAATGTAAAAGAAGAAAATAAAGCGACTATATTTGGTTACTATGTTAAAGATCCAGAAAGATATGGAGTCGCACAATTTGATGAATTAGGTAATGTTATTTCTATAGAGGAAAAACCTAAAAAACCAAAATCAAACTATGCAGTTGTAGGATTGTATTTTTATCCATCAGATGTTGTAAAAAAAGCTAAAAATGTAAAACCAAGTGATAGAGGTGAATTAGAAATTACAACTTTAAATCAAGATTATTTAAAGGAATCACGAATAAAAGTAGAATTAATTGGTAGAGGATATGCTTGGCTTGATACTGGAACGCACGAGAGTTTATTAGAAGCTAGCCAGTTTATACAAACAATAGAGAATAGACAGTCATTAAAAGTTGCTTGTCTTGAAGAAATAGCTTATGAAATGGGATATATTTCTAAAGAAAAACTTTTAGAACTTGCACTTCCTTTGAGTAAAAATCAATATGGGCAATATTTAATTAGAAGAGCAAATCAAGGTAAGTTATATGGAGTTTAAAAGAACTGATATTTCTGATGTAATTGTGATTGAACCAAAAATACATGGTGATAATAGGGGCTACTTTGTAGAAACATTCCGTACTGATAAGTTAGAAGCATTTTTAGAATATAAGATAAACTTCTGTCAAGATAATGAATCTAAATCATCAAGAGGTGTTTTAAGAGGACTTCATTATCAACTTCCTCCTTATGCTCAAACAAAACTTGTACGAGTAATCACAGGCCGAGTTTTAGATGTTGCAGTAGATATTAGAAAAAACTCTCCAACTTTTGGACAATATGTTGCTGTTGAATTGAGTGCAGAAAATAAAAAACAGATGCTTGTACCAAGAGGATTTGCTCATGGGTTTGTAGTACTTGAAGACGATACAATTTTTAGTTATAAAGTAGATAATTATTATAATCCAGCATCTGATAGAGGAATTGCATTTAATGATGAAAATATAAATATAGATTGGATACTAAAAAATGAAGAATTAAATCTATCTCCTAAAGACATAATCCAACCAAAATTAAATGAAATAAATAATTTATTTGAATATGAAAAGAATTATTATGAATAATATTTTAGTAACTGGTTCAAAAGGATTTATTGGTAAAAACTTATTAAAAAAACTTACTCTTTGTAGTAATCTTAATATACTAGAATTTAATAGAACTGATTCTGAGAGTTTTTTAGAAGAATGTATATTAAAAAGTGATTTTATTTTTCATCTTGCTGCTGAGGTTAGACCAAATAGTACAGAAGATGAATTCAAAAACTCAAATATTTTATTAACAGAATTTATTTTAAAAATCATTAAAAAACAAAATAAAGTTATTCCTATTTTAATGGCATCAAGCATTCACGCAAAATTATTAAAAAATGAATATGGAAAAACGAAAAGAAAATCAGAATTATTAATAGAAGCTTATAGTAAGGATCATAATATTAATTGTTGTATTTATATACTTCCTCATGTTTTTGGTGAAGACTGTAAACCTAATTATAATTCTGTTATTAGTACTTGGATATATAATAGCATTAATGATTTGGAAATTACTATTTATGATAGAAATATCGGAATGGAATATGTTTATGTACAAGATATAGTTGAAGAATTTTTATCAATTTTAGAAAATGAAGAAATAATTGAATTATATATTGAGCCTAAAAAAATTTATCAAACGACACTAGGTGAAGTAGTGGATTTTATTGATGAATTTAAAGTTAATATATTAAATGAAAAATATCAAATAGATAATAATGAATTTAAACAAAAATTGTTTCAAACATATCAAGATTATTATAGGAAATTTGATGGGAAATAAAAATATACTATTAACTGGAGCAGCAGGATTTATAGGTAGTAATTTTGTACCATATTTTTTAGATAAATATTTAAATTATAATATAGTAAATTTAGATCTTTTAACTTATGCTGGTAACTTAGAAAACCTTACTGAATGTAAAAATAACCCAAAATATAAATTTATCAAAGGCGACATCTGTAACAGAGAATTAGTAGAATTTATTTTCAATGAATATAATATACAAGGTGTAATACACTTCGCAGCAGAATCTCATGTAGATAATTCTATTAAAAACCCAGGTGTATTTGTTCAGACAAATGTTAATGGAACATTTACTCTAATTGATGTTGCTTATAAATATTGGATGGATAAACCATTTACATATAAAGAAAAATATCAAAATTGTAGATTTCATCATATTTCAACTGATGAAGTATATGGAACATTAGGTGAAATAGGATTGTTTACTGAAACTACACCTTATGCCCCAAATTCTCCATATTCTGCTTCTAAAGCTTCAAGTGATATGATTGTAAGAGCATATAATGAAACGTATGGGATGAATACAGTAATCACAAACTGTTCAAATAACTATGGACCTAAACAACATGATGAAAAACTTATACCTACAATTATTAGAAATGCCTTAGAAGGAAATCCAATTCCAATTTATGGAGATGGAAAAAATATAAGGGATTGGTTATATGTATTAGATCATTGTAAAGGTATTGATTTGGTTTACCATAATGGTAAAACTGCAAACACGTATAATATTGGTGGAGGAAATGAACGTACCAATTTACAAATAGTTAATACAATTTGTGAAATATTAGATATAAAAGTTCCAATACAAAAAAGTTATAAAGAGTTAATTACTTTTGTGGAAGATAGAGCAGGACATGATAGAAGATATGCTATTGATGCAACAAAGTTAAAAACTGAACTTGGTTGGGAAGCTGATGAAAACTTTGATAGTGGTATTTTTAAGACTATTGAATGGTATTTAAATAAATATAGTGGAGTTAAATAATGAAAGTATTACTTTTAGCTGGTGGATTTGGTACAAGATTAAGCGAAGAAACAGATATAAGACCTAAGCCTATGGTAGAAATAGGTGGTAAACCAATTTTATGGCATATAATGAAGATATATTCACAATATGGGTTTAATGATTTTATTATACTTCTTGGTTATAAAGGTTACTATATTAAAGAATACTTTGCAAATTATTTTTTACATCAAAGTGATGTAACTATAGATATGTCAAATGGAAAAATGGAAGTGCTTAATAACTCAAGTGAACCTTGGAAAGTTACACTTCTAGATACTGGGCTAAATACTATGACAGGTGGAAGAATAAAAAAAGCTCAAAGTTTTATAGGAGATGAACCTTTTATGTTGACTTATGGCGATGGTGTAAGTGATATCAATATAGATGAATTAATAAAATTTCACAAATCACATGGTAAGGCAATGACGATGACATCTGCACAGCCTGATGGGAGATTTGGAGCTTTGAATATTGAAGATAATGGGAATGTTACACATTTTCTTGAAAAACCAAAAGGTGATGGTGGTTGGATTAATGCAGGATTTTTTGTATGTGAACCAAAGGTGTTCGATTATATAAAAGATGAAGAGAGTGTAGTATTTGAACAAGAACCACTCCAAAATCTTGCAAAAGATGGAGAAATTTTTACATATAAACATGATGGTTTTTGGAAACCTATGGATAGTTTAAAAGATAAAAATGATTTAAATAAACTTTGGGAATCAAAAAAAGCCCCATGGAAGGTATGGTAATGTTTAATAACATATATAAAAATAAAAAAGTTTTAGTTACTGGTAATACTGGCTTTAAAGGGACGTGGCTTACGGCATGGCTTCTCAAGCTAGGAGCAGATGTTGTTGGTATTTCCAAAGATATTCCTACAAAACCATCTATGTTTGAAGAGCTGAAGTTAGAAGCTAAAATCAAATATTATCAAGAAGATATAAGAGATTTATCTAAAATGGCTCAAATCATATCTGATGAAAAGCCAGACTTTTTATTTCATCTAGCTGCTCAGCCTATTGTATCTACTTCATATAGTGATCCGATAGAGACAATATCATCCAATGTAATGGGCACAGCAAATATATTAGAGGCACTAAAAACTTCAAATCATAAATGTACATCGATAATTATTACAAGTGATAAAGCTTATGATAATGTAGAACAAGTATGGGGATATAAAGAAGATGATAAGATGGGTGGCAAAGATATTTATAGCGGAAGCAAGGGTTCTGCTGAACTCATAATAAAATCATATTACCATTCATTTTTTAAAAAAACTGATTGTAATATTAAACTAGCCATTGGAAGAGCTGGAAATGTAATAGGAGGTGGTGATTGGGCAAAAGATAGAATTGTAGTAGATTGTATGGAGGCATGGAGTCAAGATAAATCTGTTGAGATAAGAAGTCCAGAGGCTACAAGACCTTGGCAACATGTGCTTGAACCATTGAGTGGCTATTTAAACTTAGGACAGGTTTTATATGAAAATAAGAATTTACATGGAGAAGCTTTTAATTTTGGACCAAGAGCGGAACAAAACCACACAGTGAAGCAATTGATTGAAGACTTAAGTAAATATTGGCACTTTACAAGCGTAGCCGATGCATTTACAGTTACTGACAATATTCCTTTCCATGAAGCAGGGTTATTAAAATTAAATTGTGATAAGGCTCTTTTTTATCTGAAATGGCAAGCAAACTTAGAGTATAAAGATACAATTAGGTTTACAAGTGAATGGTATTATGATTTTTATAAATCTGATACAAATATATTTGAAAAAACAATAGCGCAAATCTCAGAATATGAAAATATGGCAAGAGATAAAGGTTTGATATGGATGGAATAATTCTAACTCCTTTAAAACAAATCCACCATCCAAAAGGTGATGTATTTCATGCGATGAAAAAAAGTGATGAGGGGTTTGATGGTTTTGGAGAGGCTTATTTCTCAACTGTCAATAAAGATGATATCAAGGGTTGGAAAAAACATACTAAAATGACTTTAAATTTGGTAGTCCCAATCGGTGAAGTGGAGTTTGTAATCTATAATGAGAATATACAAGAATTTTTTAGTGTAAAAATTTCACAACATAATTATCAAAGAGTAACAATTAAACCAAATTTATGGGTGGCATTTAGAGGGTTGGAAGAATATAATATGCTTCTAAACTTAGCAAGTATAGAACACAATCCAAATGAAACTCTTAATATTAATATTAGTGAAATTCAGTATGCTTGGTAAAAAAGTCCTAGTTACAGGTGGCCTTGGCAATTTAGGTAGCTGGGTTAGTACATATTTAGCACGTAATGGCTATGAAGTTTATGTTTTAACAAGAAAAGAAAAAAATAAAATTCAAGATATTGACTATAAAATTATTGAAGTAGATATTACAAATATTAAGAAATTAGAAATCAAACTTAACTTTAATATAGATTTTTGTGTTCATACTGCGAGTTTTAATGAATTTTTTTTGGATGATTATCCAAAAAAAGCACTAGAAATCAATACCCTTGGTACTAGAAATTTACTTGAAGTATTAAGCAAAAAGTACCTTAAGAACTTTATCTACTTTAGTACTTTTCATGTATATGGTACAAGAAGTGGTGAAATAACAGAAGAGAGTCCTTTAGAACCTAAAAATGACTATGGAAGTACACATCTCTTTGCAGAATATTATATTAAACAATTTGGATTTACACATAACTTGCAATATACAATTCTTAGATTAACTAACAGTTATGGAATGCCAACTTTTATTGATAGTAACAAATGGTATCTAGTATTGAATGATTTAGTTAAATCGGCATATGAGAAGAAAAAGATTTTACTTAAAAGTAATGGAAAAGCAAAAAGAGATTTTATTTATATGGGGGATGTTACAAATATTGTTGAAAAACTACTTGATAGAGAAGCTACAAATACTATATATAACTTGTCATCAAATAAAACTTATGAAGTTTTAGAACTAGCGAATATTGTGAAAAAAGAGTATAAAAAGAAATATAATAAAAATATTGAAATTCAAATAAACAATGATGATAAAATGACTTATGATGATATATCGGTAAAAAATTATAAATTAAAATCAATAATAAATTTTGAAGTAATAGATAAAATGAGTGAAGAAGTTAATAGAATTTTTGATTTACTGGAGAAAGTAAATGAGTAAAGAACCTCTTATTTCAGTTATAACACCAATGTATAATGCACAAAAGTATATTTTAGAAACCATTCAAAGTGTTCTATCTCAAACATATAAAAACTGGGAAATGATTATCGTAGATAATAAATCAACTGATAATAGTATTGAAATAGTTAAAAGTATTAAAGATGAAAGAATAAAAGTTATTTTATTGAAATACAATAGTGGAGGACCTGCAAGACCTAGAAATGTAGGTATAGAAAATGCAAAAGGTAAATATATTGCTTTTTTAGATGCTGATGATGTTTGGCTTTCGTTAAAATTGGAGAAACAGATTAAAATATTGGAAGATAATAGTGACATTGATATAGTACATTCATTTGCCTATACAATAGATACTCAAAGCAATCAAACAGGTCAATTTAATAATCAAAAAACATTGAATAAGCTTAAGTATGTAATGCAACCAATCAATATTTTATACATTTCTAATTATATAAATATTAACACTGTTTTAATGCGAAATAACTCTGATATAAAATTTCGAGAAAATAAATTCTTAATAGCATTGGAAGATTGGGCATTTTGGATAGATAATAAATATTATGGTAGAAAAGAGTATCTTATAAATGAAAATTTGATAAATTATAGAGTAGATATAAATTCTATATCAGATAGAGGAACAGATAAAACTTACCGAAAAGCTTTTTATCTGTACTCTATATTGTTGAATGAAGAAAAAATATCTCTAGTTCGCTATATCTTTAATATATTTATAAATATATTAAAAATTATTCTGAAAAATATAAAATGAAATATCTAATAAATTTAACATTAATATTGAGTATATTTGTTAGAATAAGCAAGATATTTTTTGGTGATATCATATATATTATTAATTTAACACCAATTTTAATTGGAATGATGATAAAAATATATTCTTGTAAAAGTAAATCATTAAAAATAAATAAAATAGATTTTATGATATTTTTATTTTTTATTTTTATTTTAATTAATTTATTTATAAATTCAATGCGAGGTAGTTTATCTGTACAATTAATTTTAATTTTGTATGTTGTTGTTCCTATTATTATTTATTATTTCATACGCATTACAAAGTATAATATTTCTATTTTTACTAAACATATATTGACTTTTGCTTTATTTTACTCTCTATACATAATTATAGAATTTTTATTATATTATTTTGTGCCAGAACTTAAAGAGATAGTATCAGCTTACCTGGAAAGTATTGGTTCTCAAAATATTTATCCACCAAATGTAAATTATCCTTTTATTGGACAGGCGAATAAACCATGGGGTCCAATGTTTGATACGTCTGCTGCAGGGGCATTATTGGTAGTAATTTTCGCTTTTTTATATGATTCAAAACAGTTTTTAAGTAAATATAGTTTTCAAATTACATTATTTATTATGTTGATAGCAATTTTTTTGAGTGGTTCAAAAACTGCTTATTTGATGTTTTTAATATATCTTGCTTTAAGAACAACTTTGTATACAAAAACTAAGTTAACTAAACAGAAAGTGATGTTTTTACTAATCTTTTTTTTTAGTATTGCAGTATGTATTATTTCTTTTATAAATTTCTTTTTTACTAAGGAATTGTTAAATTGGTATGTTTATGCAATGATTATTGACCCATTAAATAAAGTATTTTGTGGTTTGTTTGAAAATGGAATATATTCATTTATTGGTTCTGGTCAAGAAAACAGTTACTATAATATATTTGGACTAAGTGAAATTGATTTATTTAATGCAGTTTTTAGATATGGATTATTTAGTATGATAGTTTTTTTAAGTTTACTGGTTTATTTAATCTTAAAATTTAAGAGAATGTATTCTCAATTTTCAATTATGTATATAATGTTTTTCATATCTATGTCACATTATCAAGTTGTTTTGAAGTATCCATCTTCTATGATTTTTTTTATTTCAATTGGTGTATTGGTCAATGAAATAGAACAATCCAAAATCAATAAAATTAACTAAAAAGTTTAGTATATTGTATAAAGTTTTAAAAGTGAGATTATAATTTACTATTATATAAGATAACAAGGATATAAGTATATGGAAATTCAAACTGTAATAATAATGTCAGTATATAAAAATGATAAATTAGAATATTTACAAGAATCTTTAGAAAGTTTGTATAGTCAAAGTTTCAAAGATTTTGATATATATATTCAATGTGATGGTAAGTTACCAAATGAACTCGAAGACTATTTAGAGTATGAGTACTTAAATAATAGGATAACAGTATTAAAAAAAAGAGAAAAAAATAAAGGGCTGGCATATTCACTAAATGAGTTAATTGAAAATGGTTTTGAAAAAAATTATGATTATTTTGTTAGAATGGATGCTGATGATATTTGTAGAAGTGATAGAATAGAAAAGCAATTTTTATTTATGGAAAATCATCAAGATATTGATGTTTGTGGAAGCGATATTATAGAGTTTTATGATGAAGGAACGGAAAAGCTTGTTCAATACCCAGTAACTCATAGTGATATTAAGTATGGTTTTTCAAGGCGAACGGCTATAGCTCATGTTACAGCATTTTTCAGAAGAAGTTTTTTTGAAAAGGCTGGTATGTATAATATTAAATCAAATAAAAATGAAGATCAATGGTTATGGCTTAACGGATTTCTTTCTGGATGTAAGTTTTCATCTATCAATGAACCTTTAGTAAGAGTGAGACTGTCTATAGAATTATTAACAAGAAGAAAGAATTTGAAGCATTTGTTAGATACATATAAACTTAGAAATAAAATTGTAAATAATTTAGGATTTTCTTACAAATTTTATATTTATAACTTTATTGTACTCACAATAAAAATGTTGCCAACTACTATTTTAAAATTAATTTACAAATATAGAGGCTGATAATTATAATGAAAATATATTTAATTGTATATGATGTGGAATTTACTATATTTGATGAAAATATCTGTTTATTTAGAAAAGGGGATTATTAATTGGAATATATTGTATTATTTTTATTTTCATTTATAAATACTTTTTTTATAAAGAACTATGCTATTAAAAAATCTCTTGTTGCTCATGTAAATGATAGAAGTTCTCATACTACTCCTACCCCTCATGGTGGAGGTATTGCTATTGCAATAACTTGGTTTATTGGTTTGATTTATTTATATTTTACAAATCAGATTGATCAAACACTTTTTTATGCACTTTTAGTTGGAATTATTATTTCTGTGGTTAGTTTTTTTGATGATTTGTTTGAACTAAGTGCAAAATTAAGACTTATTGTTCAATCTTTTGTCGCTTTATTAGGTTTATATGTTTTAGATGGACTTAGAAGTCTTGATTTTGGCTTATTTTCAATAGATAATCAAATTTTTACTAATGTTTTTGCTTTTTTTATGATTATTTGGTTTATAAATCTTTATAACTTTTTGGATGGTATTGATGGTTATGCAGGAAGTGAAGTTTTATTTTTAGCCCTTGCTGGGTTTGCCTTGTTTGGTGGAAATCATTTTTTAGTTTTAGCTGTAGCAGTATTTGGTTTTTTAATTTGGAACTGGCATAAAGCTAAGATATTTATGGGTGATGTGGGAAGTACACTTTTGGGTTATAATATTGCTGTTTTTACTATTTATTATGCAAATAAAGAGAGTACAAACTTCTGGGTATGGATTATTTTATTTGGAGTTTTTTGGTTTGATGCTACTTTGACACTTTATAGAAGAAAGAAAAATGGTGAAAAACTAAGTCAAGCACACAAAAAACATGCTTATCAAAGACTTACTCAAAGTGGATGGAGTCATAGGAAAGTAGTAATAGCATCTATTTTTATCAATATTTTATTATTTGTTATTGTATACTATGTTTCAAATATTTTTATAGCATTTATCCTATCTCTTACTCTTTTGTATGCTAGTATATATTTTGTAGATAAAAAAAAGGCTTTTGAATAATGTTTATCTTAGATAAAAGAGTTTTGAATATTTTAGTAATTATCTTTTTAAGTTTTATTACATTTTATTGGACTTTTTTTATATTTCATCAAAAGGCACAGATAAATATTATTATAGGTGTTATATGTATAAGAATTATTGCTTCATTTTTGATTTATAAAGATTATTCCTTATCTTGGAGTAAATCTACTACACGAACATTCTTAATTAAAAGTATTGTTTATCTTGCAGCATTTGTTGTTTACTTACCAATATATTATGGTATTGTAAGATTTGCACTTCTTGCTAGTGAACTTTTTTTGTATCTTTTTTCTATAAACTTTTTAATGTATTCTTATAACTATTTTATAAATAAATGTAAAGTAGTAAAAGATAAAAGAGTTGTTATATATGGTGCTGGAAAAGCTGGAACAAAATTAGGTGAAGAGTACAGAAATAGCCAATATTTGATAAAATATTTTGTTGATGATTCTAAAACACTTCAAAAGAGAAGTATTGATGGTATACAAATACTTTCTAAAGCTAAGTTAAAAAAAATAATTCAAAGACAAAAATATGAACTTTTAGTAATAGCAATGCCAAGTGCAAGTAAAAGTAGAATAAAATTTATTTATGATGAATTAAGTCCATATTTTAAAACAATTAAAATACTTCCATCTCTGAGTGAAATATTACAAGAAAAAGACTACTCTACACAGTTAAAAGACATCTCTGTAGAGGATTTACTTGCACGTCATCCTAAAGATTTAGATAAAGATAAAATCGAAAACTTCATAAAAGATAAAGTAGTATTAATCACAGGTGCTGGTGGAAGTATCGGAAGTGAAATATCTAGACAATGTAAAAAGTTTGGTGCGAAACAATTGATTTTACTAGATCATAGTGAATTTAATCTATACCAAATAACTGAAGAGTTAAATTCAGATATTGTTATTCCTGTTATGCAAACTGTTAGAAACTTTGGTTTTATAGAAAATACTTTTAAAAAATATAAGCCTCAAATAGTGATTCATGCAGCAGCGTATAAGCATGTACCATTAGTGGAAGATAATATCTTAGAAGGAATATCAAATAATATAATAGGGACCAAAAATTGCATAGATTTATCTATAAAATATGAGGTTGAGAAATTTGTACTAATTTCTACTGATAAAGCAGTACGTCCTACAAATGTTATGGGAACTACAAAGCGTATTTGTGAACTTTATGCACAAAATGTTCAATCAAATTCTACAGAAATTGTAGCTGTACGATTTGGAAATGTTTTAGGTAGTAGTGGAAGTGTTATTCCTAAGTTTAAATCACAAATCGAATCAGGTGGTCCTATTACTGTGACTCACCCTGATATTACTAGATATTTTATGCTCATACCTGAAGCCTGTGAACTCGTATTACAAGCTGCAAGTATAGGAAAAGGTGGAGAAATATTTATTCTTGATATGGGTGAGCCTATAAAAATAGTTGATTTAGCTAAAAAGATGATAGAACTAAGTGGTAGGGAGAATATACAAATTGAATTTTGTGGCTTAAGACCTGGTGAAAAGTTATATGAAGAACTACTTATAAATGATAGTGATAAAAATACAGATTATGAGTCAATTACAGTTGGTAGTTCTACACTATTTGATATAAATTTATTAAATAAAAAGATTGATGAGCTTTTAATAAGTGAAGATAAAATAAAAGTATTAAAAGAGATTGTTCCTGAATTTAATCACAAATTAAATTGAAAATTCAATTTAAATCATTAAAAATAATTATTAAATATGTCACTTTATGAAGTAATTATGAAATTTATAATATAATCCCAAAATAATATAAAAGAATAGGATAGGTATTTGAAAAAGATTATTTTTAGTTTAATTTTATTATTAAATTTTGCATTAGCATCTGATGATACTACAGCAGTTGATTTTTCTAATGAATTTAGTGAACCAAAGGCAGAAGTATTTGATCCCCTTAGTGGATACAATAGAGTTATGACAACGTTTAATGATAAAGTTTATATTTATGTATTTGATCCAGTTACAAGGGGCTATGTAAAAGTTGTGCCAGAAGTTGCTAGAACTGGCGTTTCAAACTTTTTTGATAATCTTTTATTTCCTATTAGATTTGTAAATAATTTATTACAATTCAAGTTTTCAAATAGTGCAGAAGAGTTAGGTAGATTTTTAATAAATAGTACTTTTGGATTGTTAGGTTTTATGGATCCTGCGACTACTGAATTACATTGGAAAGCACATAAGGAAGATTTTGGACAAACTTTAGGTTTTTATGGAGTTGGTTCTGGATTTCCACTTGTTTTACCTTTTTTAGGGCCTTCAAATCTAAGAGATACTTTTGGATTGGTTGCTGATGGATATGTCTCTCCTTTAAATAATTTTGGAGATAATGATTTAAAATATAAAATTCCAAATAATGATGAAGAGACTATTTATTGGGCAACAGGTCGATATTTAAATGAAAACTCTTTTCATATTGGACGATATCAAGATATTAAAAAAGATGCAATTGATTTATATCCATTTTTAAGAGATATTTATGAACAAAGAAGAGAAAAAGAGATTAAGGAATAGTTAAATGATAGGTAATAAGTTTTTAGTTTTAGTTTTCTCATTATTGATTCTTTCAAAGAGTTTATTTGCAATTGAAGAATCTAAAATAAAAGATGTTATGCAAGAAAAGATAGATAATGTTATAGAAATTTTACAGCAAAAAGATAAAACATTAAAAGAGAGAACTGATAAAATTTTTTTTATTATGGATTCCCTTTTTGATTATAATGTTATGTCTCAAATTGCATTAGGGAAAGATTGGAAGAATTTATCAAGTGAGGAAAAAGCTGAATTTACAAAGCTTTTTGAAAAGAAATTAAAAAACTCATATATTGATAAACTAGATCTTTATACAAATCAAAAAATAAAAATAGATAGTTTAAATAAACTAAATCCTAAAAGAATTAGACTAATAACATACGTAATTGGAAAAGATGATAAGTATGAGATTGAGTACAAGTTTTATAAAAAATCAAATGATGATTGGCTAATTTATGATGTAAATATTATAGGGGTTAGTATTATGCAAACTTATAGACAACAGTTTGCAGGATATTTGAAAGATAAAAGTTTTAAAGATTTATTGCTTACTTTAAATACTAAAACAACTAATTAATGAAATCATTTTTTGATAAATTTATTTTAAATAATCCTAAAAGAGTTCTTGTAGCTCTTTTATTGGTAATATCTTTTTTAGGATATTATGCTACTAAATTACAAATTGATGCTTCTTCAGAAACACTACTTTTAGAAAATGACAAAGACTTAAAATTAACAAGAGAAGTTAATAAAAGATATAAAAATAGGGATATTTTAGTTTTAGCAGTAACTCCTAAACATGATTTATTGTCAAAAAGTAGTTTAGATTTGATAAGAGATATTTCAAGTGACTTAGAAAAACTTCCAAGAGTAGAATCAGTAACATCAATTTTAACTGTTCCTATGCTTGAATCACCTGTAAGAGAAATAAAAGATCTTGTAGATAAAGTAAATCTTTTAGAAGATAAAGATGTGGATAAAAAACTTGCAAAAAAAGAGTTCCTTACAAGTCCTTTGTATAAAAATGCTCTTGTAAGTAGTGATTTTAAAACAACCTCAATAGTAATAAATTTAATTAGAGATGATAAATACTTTAACTTTTTAGATAAAAGAAATGCTCTAATAAAAAAACAAAGAGATGGAACTATCACTAGTGCTGAAGCTATTGAACTAGAACGTGTAAAAAATGAATTCAAAGTATATAGAGACAAATTAAGAGAAGCAGAACATCAGAATATTTTAGATGTAAGAGCAATAATAAAAAAATATGATAATCAAGCAAAACTTTTCCTAGGTGGAACAAGTATGATTGCTGATGATGTTATTAGCTTTGTAAAAGATGATTTAGCAGTTTATGGAACTACACTTGTATTTATTTTGATTGTTGTTTTATGGGTAATATTTAGACAAGTCATTTGGATAACTCTGCCTATCTTGATTTGTATTTTATCAGTTATTGCAACTTCTGGAATACTTGGGCTGTTTGGTTGGGAAATCACTGTTATCTCTTCTAATTTTATTGCCTTGCAGTTGATAATTACTATTTCAATTGTATTACATCTAATAGTGCGATATAGAGAGTTAAGTGGAAGATTTATACATGCAAGTCAATATAAATTAGTAATAAATACAATGCTTTCAAAATTAAATCCTTCATTTTTTGCAATTATTACTACTATTGCTGGTTTTGGTTCTTTAGTATTTTCAGGAATTGTTCCTGTTATAAATCTTGGTTGGATGATGAGTGCTGGTATTGCAATGTCTTTGCTTATTTCATTTATTGTTTTCCCTGCAATTTTAATAATGAGTGAGATAAAAAGACCACATAAAAAACTTGAAAACCATTCCTCTTTGACTTCATTTAGTTCATATATAGTGGAGAAAAAATCAAAATATATTTTTATAGGGACAGCTTTAATCATAGTTTTTAGTCTAACTGGAACTTCAAAATTAAAAGTTGAAAATTCTTTTATTAATTATTTTAAAAAAGATACTCAGATTTATAAAGGGATGGAAGTAATTGACAAAAAACTTGGTGGAACAACACCATTAGATATTATCTTAGATTTTAAAGTTGATAAGAAACCTAAAAAAGAGTCTTCTTCAGATGATTTCTCCTTTGAAGATGAGTATGAATCAACTTCAAATGATGCCCAATATTGGTTTACAGAAGATAAGATGAACTTAATTATGAAAGTGCATAATTATTTAGAGAGTTTAGATGCAGTAGGTAATGTTCAATCTTTAGCAACATTATTGAAAATAGGTAAAACTTTAAATAAAGGTAAACCTCTTGATGGTTTTAAATTAGCCCTTTTATATAATAAATTGCCAGAAAAATACAAGAATCTAATATTGTCTCCTTATATAGATATTAAAAAAAATGAGGCTAGATTTAGTCTTAGAATAATAGATTCAAATCCAAATCTTAGAAGAAACGATTTTTTAATCAAGATAAAAAAAGAGTTAAATGAAATAGTTCCGCAAACTGAAGCAAGTTACAAAGTAACTGGTCTTATGGTTTTATATAATAATATGCTTCAGTCACTTTTTAATTCTCAAATCAAAACATTGGGATTTGTAATTGCTATTTTATTTTTGATGTTCATTGTTTTGTTTAGATCAATAAAAGTTGCACTTATTGCCATAGTTACAAATGTTGTTCCTATTGGTATTGTATTTGGAATAATGGGTTGGCTTGGTATTCCTTTAGATATTATGACAATAACAATTGCAGCTATTAGTATAGGAATTGGTGTTGATGATACAATACATTATATACATAGATTTAAAGAAGAGTTTAAAGTGGATCATGATTATATACAAGCTATGAAAAGATCCCATGCTAGTATTGGTTATGCTATGTATTATACTACCTTAGTAGTAGTACTTGGTTTTTCTATATTAGTTTTATCAAACCTTATTCCAACTATTTATTTTGGATTATTAACTGTAATTGTTATGATTGCAATGTTATGTTCTGCCTTACTTCTTCTTCCAAGATTACTAATTATTTTCAAGCCATATAGAAAATAATTAGTTTTCCATATGCTTTGATACTACTCTGACACTAATTTTCTTTATACTTTAAAATAATTAAATTAATTTTTTAATTATAAAATAAGAAGTAATCATAATTATAATAAATAATTATAAAACTTATTAATTCTAAAATTTATGTAATAAATCAGTAATTTATTGAAATAATTAAGCTATAATAACAAACTTTATTATTTTAAGTTAATTTAAAAGGAAATACTTTGCAAAATAAATTCTTTTTGTTTTTAATTACAATGCTAATTATAAACTCAAATTCAAATGCCGTAAGTCTAAAAGATACAGTGTCAACTGTAATGGTCGATAATCCTACTATTCAAGCAGAATTGCAACAACAAAAAGGGTACAGTAAATATGTAGATGACCGAGAGGGTAATTATCTGCCAACAGTAGATTTACAGACATACTTAGAGAGTTCAAAAGATAATAAGGATAGGAAGAGTTCAAGTACAGATGGGCAATGGACAAAACAAGATGGATATGTTGCAACAGTAATATTAAAACAATATTTGTATGATGGAGGGATAACACCATCACAAGTAGCACAATCAAAATATGAGGATTTGTCAAATAGATATAGAAGCTTTGATACAATAGAATCAACAGTACTAGAAGCAGTAAAAGTATATACGGATTTAGTAAAAAGTGATGAGAGATTAAGAGTTACCAAAAATATGGTAAAACTAAATGAAGATAATATGACAATAGCAAAAGAGAATGAGAAGATAAGTGGAGAGATATTAGAGACCTATCAAGTATCATCAAAATTGCATTTAGTAAAAAACAAATATATAGATGAAGAAGATCAAAAAGATACAGCAATCGCATCATATACAAGATATGTAGGTGTAAAACCAAAAGGTAAAATGTGTAGACCTGTAATAGATGAGACAAAGATACCAAAAACATTAGAAGAAGCTATCAAAAGAGCAATATTAAATAATAGTAAAATAAAAGAACAAATAGAAAAGATAAAAGCACAAAGAGAGAAAATAGTACAAGCAAAAGGTGAATTTCTGCCTAAATTAAACTTAGAACTAAGAGCCTCATTGGATAAAGATTTAGATTTGTTAGGAGATGGAACAACAAAAAATATTGCAGCAAGATTGAATTTTAACTGGAACTTGTATAATGGGAACAAAGATAAAGTAGCAACAGAACAAGAGAGAATATTTTTAAATGAACAAAAAAAGAATCTAGATGATATCACAGGTGAAATAGTTTCAAATGTAAAATCACTGTATGGGAAAAATGAGAAATATAAAGAAAGAATATCAGAAGTAGAAGAATATGTAAAAGCTAATACAAATATAGTAGATATATATAAAGAGCAATTTTCAGCAGGGACAAGGACTTTTATAGATATATTAAATGCCCAAGATGAACTGTTCGAATCAGTAAAAACATTAATAGATTTAGAATATAATAGAATAGTAAACTATTATCAATTAATGTATAATTTCTCATCATTGACAGATAATATATTAGAATCAAAGAATCAAAACTGTGAAGAGGTAAAACCAAGAATAATAGAGTTTGCACCAGATAAACAAAATAAGACTACACAAGAAGATTTAAATAGTTTGATAAGTGATTCTGATAGTTCTATTATTGAATCTTTTAAAAAGAAATAGAAAATAAACTTTATAAAAATAGACTATAATAAATCAACTATTATAGTTTATTTTGTAGCCAAATCCAGATGTATTTATAATACTATTTTTACCTATCTTTTTTCGTAATTTACTAATTAAGTTTTTTAATGCAGAATCAGTAGCATACTCTTCATTATCCCAAATAGTAGCTTTTATCTCTTCTTGTGATATAAGTCTTTGATCATTAATAATTAAAAAGTCCAATAATAAAATTTCATTTGAAGTTAGAGGAATATCATTTTCAATATCTTGTTTATATAGTTTTTTTTCTAAGTAGTTATAATAAATATCATCTTTAAATTTAAGTATATATTTACCTTCTTCTAATATCTCAAGTGCAACTTTATATAAAGCATTTTGAAGAACAGTAAAATCAATTGGTTTAACTAAATAATCAATCAATTTTAATCTTGTGGCTTCTAGCAAATACTTTTTGTCAGTTGAAGCACTTAATAAAATAGTTGGTAGTTTTGGAAAATTTTGTCGAATAATCTTAATAAAATCAATTCCATTCTGTTTAGGCAAATTAATATCACAAATAATTAAATCAACTTCTTTATTATTTAATATTTCAAGTGCATTTATTGTATCTGGAAGGTCAAAAACATTATTCACAATAAGTTTTAGAGTTTTAGTTATATTCATTCTGATATTAACTTCATCTTCTATATACATGACATTTATATCTTTAAGAATTTTATCAAGTAAAACTTTATTATTAATATGCTGCAATTTATTTGTAATCATTTATTAACCTAGTTTTGCTATAATTCATATTATTATATAATAAAATAAATTATATGTGTGTTTTATCTTAAGGAAATATATGAAAAAACTATTATTTATTATTCTAATTATTTATTTCTCTTCTATTAGTTTAAATGCCGTAAGTTTAAAAGATACAGTATCAAAAGTTTTAATAAACAATCCAAAAGTTCAATCTGAGCTAGAAAATCAAAAAGGGTACAGTAAATATGTAGATGACCGAGAGGGTAATTATCTGCCAACAGTAGATTTACAGACATACTTAGAGAGTTCAAAAGATAATAAGGATAGGAAGAGTTCAAGTACAGATGGGCAATGGACAAAACAAGATGGATATGTTGCAACAGTAATATTAAAACAATATTTGTATGATGGAGGGATAACACCATCACAAGTAGCACAATCAAAATATGAGGATTTGTCAAATAGATATAGAAGCTTTGATACAATAGAATCAACAGTACTAGAAGCAGTAAAAGTATATACGGATTTAGTAAAAAGTGATGAGAGATTAAGAGTTACCAAAAATATGGTAAAACTAAATGAAGATAATATGACAATAGCAAAAGAGAATGAGAAGATAAGTGGAGAGATATTAGAGACCTATCAAGTATCATCAAAATTGCATTTAGTAAAAAACAAATATATAGATGAAGAAGATCAAAAAGATACAGCAATCGCATCATATACAAGATATGTAGGTGTAAAACCAAAAGGTAAAATGTGTAGACCTGTAATAGATGAGACAAAGATACCAAAAACATTAGAAGAAGCTATCAAAAGAGCAATATTAAATAATAGTAAAATAAAAGAACAAATAGAAAAGATAAAAGCACAAAGAGAGAAAATAGTACAAGCAAAAGGTGAATTTCTGCCTAAATTAAACTTAGAACTAAGAGCCTCATTGGATAAAGATTTAGATTTGTTAGGAGATGGAACAACAAAAAATATTGCAGCAAGATTGAATTTTAACTGGAACTTGTATAATGGGAACAAAGATAAAGTAGCAACAGAACAAGAGAGAATATTTTTAAATGAACAAAAAAAGAATCTAGATGATATCACAGGTGAAATAGTTTCAAATGTAAAATCACTGTATGGGAAAAATGAGAAATATAAAGAAAGAATATCAGAAGTAGAAGAATATGTAAAAGCTAATACAAATATAGTAGATATATATAAAGAGCAATTTTCAGCAGGGACAAGGACTTTTATAGATATATTAAATGCCCAAGATGAACTGTTCGAATCAGTAAAAACATTAATAGATTTAGAATATAATAGAATAGTAAACTATTATCAATTAATGTATAATTTCTCATCATTGACAGATAATATATTAGAATCAAAGAATCAAAACTGTGAAGAGGTAAAACCAAGAATAATAGAGTTTGCACCAGATAAACAAAATAAGACTACACAAGAAGATTTAAATAGTTTGATAAGTGATTCTGATAGTTCTATTATTGAATCTTTTAAGTTATCTCAAAAAAAAGAAAAAAAAGAAATTTCTGATATAGAAAAGGCATTAAACTTAGAAAATAAGCCTGAGAAGAAAAAAGATTTAAGTAAAAAAGAAATTAATAGGGATAATGCTTTATTATCTGCACCCAAAAATAGTTTTACCATAAATTTAGCAACTTTTACTAAACTAGATAGAGCTAGAGAATTTGTTTTAAATAATAATATAGCTGATAAAGCCTTTATTTATGAATTTGGAAAAGGTAAAAAATATACAAAAGTTTTATATGGAGTTTATAAAACTCCTACAGCTGCAAAAGAAGAAATTAAAGTATTAGCTAAAAAATTGAGTGAAAACAATCCATTAATTGATAGGATAAGTAAGCATCAAGAGTTGTATTTAAAGTATAATTAAAATTATAAGAAAGGTTTATTTTGAATAATGCAGAAGAGAAAGAACGAGATTTAAATACCTTACAAGATAGAAGAAAAGTAGATACATTATTAGAGTGTTTACTTTTTTTAGCAAAATATTATAAAAGAGAAACATCAGCAGGTTCTCTAAAATTTAATCTCCCAATACATAATAGGTCTTTTGATTTACCTATGTTTATAAAAGCTGCTAAAAGAATTGGATTAACAACAAAAACTGTAAAAAGAGAAAAAGTGCAAGATCTTACAAAACTTGCATTACCCGCAGTTTTAATATTGGAAAAAAATAGATCTTGTGTACTTTTAGATTATAATGAAAAAACCTCTATTGCTAAAATAATACTTCCTGGTGTTAGCTCAGGAGAGAGTGAAATATCTTTAGAAAAATTAAATTCAGAGTTTATGAATGAAGTGGTAATTATAAAACCAGAATATAATTTTAATAATAGAATAGAAAAAGAGATTTTAATAGAGACACCAAAAGAGTGGTTTTGGGGAACACTAGCTAGAAATAGAGGACTTTATAATCAAGTTATATTAGTATCATTATTTATAAATCTTTTTATTTTAGCAACACCTTTATTTACAATGAATGTATATGATAGAGTTTTGCCAAATAATGCTATTGCTACTATGTGGGTACTTTTTATTGGTATTAGTTTTGTGATGTTATTTGATTTTATAATGAAAATATTAAGATCCTATTTTTTAGGAATAGCTAGTAAAAGAACTGATACTATTATTGCAAATAAAATCTTTAATCATGTATTGAATATAAAAATTGATTCAAAGCCGGCCTCAACTGGACAATTTGTAAGTAGATTACAATCTTTTGAGAGTGTTAGAGAGTTTTTTACAAGTGCAACTGTTGCAGCTTTTGTGGATTTTCCTTTTGCAGTATTTTTTATAATTGTCATATTTTATATCTCTGGGCCACTTGTTTTAATTACTCTTGCTACTGTTGCTATTTCAATTGCTACATCTTGGTATATGCAAAGACCTCTTAGAAGTATAATAGAAAAATCAGTAAAAGAAGAGCAAATAAAACAAACTACTTTGATTGAAACAGTTACTGGTCTTGAAATTATTAAAAGTGTAAAAGCTCAAAATAGAATGAGGACAAATTGGGACCAAAGTGTTGGTAAAACTGTGCATTATGCAGATAAGGGTCAATTTTTATCTCAAAGCATTACATTCTTTACAGCTTATATAGCACAGTTTTCAAATATAGCAATTGTAGCAGGTGGAGTTTATTTAGCAGCTAAAGGTGATATTACAATGGGTGCAATTATTGCATCAATGATGTTAAATGGTAGAACAATAGCTCCTGTTTCACAACTAGTTTCTTTAATAATGAGATACGATAAAACAATGCTTTCACTAAATAACTTAGATGAAATTATGAAAATGCCAGTTGAGAAAGAAAACAAAAACTACATTAGTAGACCTAATTTAAATGGTGATATTGAATTTAAAAATGTTGAATTTTCATATAAAGAGAGTAAATATAAAATTCTTAATAATCTTAACGTGAGAATTAAAAAAGGTGAAAAAGTAGCAATTTTAGGGAAAATTGGTACGGGTAAATCTACTTTATTAAAACTTATTATGAATCTATATGAACCTACTAATGGTTCAATATTAGTTGATGAAGTTGATGTTAGACAAATAGATCCTATTGACTTAAGAAGTTCAATTGGAGTAGTTCCCCAAGAGCCATTTTTATTTATGGGAACAATAAAAGATAATATAACAATTGGTGAACAATACGTATCTGATGAAGAATTAATATCTGTATCAAAAATAGCTGGTCTTGATGAATTCTTAGGTAGACATGAAGCAGGTTTTGATTTAATGGTAGGTGAAAGAGGAGATGGTTTAAGTGGAGGGGAGAGACAAAGTGTAACTTTAGCAAGAGCACTTATCTCTAACCCAAATATTTTAATGTTAGATGAACCAACAAACTCTATGGATAGTCAAACTGAAAAAGCTTTTATAGGAAAGTTAAAAAATATAATAGAAGATAAAACTGTAATTATAGTTACTCACAAAACTTCAATATTAGAACTTGTTGACAGAGTAATTGTATTAGACAATGGAGGAATTGTGTTTGATGGTCCAAAAGAGTCTTTATACAATTTAAATCAAGGTGGCAAAAATGAGTAAAGTAAGATTATTATTGTCGCAAGTAATTAATGTAAAAGACTTAAGTGGTAATATTACTGGCTGGTTTAAAAAACTTTATGGACTAGAAGATCCAGAAACTAAAGATTTAGAATTTATATATACAAGTTATTCAAATGCAAATGAAAGTCCAACAAAGCTTGCAAATGTACTTTTTTTATTTATTATTTCATTATTTACAATTGCAATAATTTGGGCAGCCTTTGCAGAAATTGATGAATTAGCCAGAGGTCAAGGGAAAGTAATCCCTACAGATAAAATACAAAAAATACAATCACTTGATGGTGGAATTATTTCAGAAATTTTAGTAAAAGAGGGACAAGTTGTAAAAAAAGGTACTCCTTTGATGAAAATTGATACCACAAGATTTCAAGCAACGCTAGAAGAGAGTAAACAAGAGTATCTAAGTCTACTTGCTGTGAAAGTAAGATTAGAGGTTGAATCAAATATTGATATAAATAAAGAGTTACCTACTTTAGTATTTCCCAAAGAGGTTATGAATGATCCTTCTAGATATGATATTTTAGAGAAAAGTTTATTAGTAAATAGATTTAATGAATTAAAATCATCTGTAAAAGTATTAGAAAATCAAGTAGGTCAAAAAGAACAAGAGTTAAAAGAAATAGAAAATACAATCAAAAACTTGAGTAAAAGCTATAATATTATAAAAGAACAAAGAGTTACAATTCAAAGACTTGTAAATAGAGGTGTTAAATCAAAATATGATTTATTGGATGTAGAAAAAGAGTATAACAAAACAACAGGTGATTTGGAAGCTGCCTTATTATCAGTAAAAAGATCAAAACTGGCAATTAATGAAGCAAAAAGTAGAATAACAGAAAAAATTAATACTTTTAAAGCAGATGCTTCTAAAAAGCTTCAAGAAACTGCAAGTTCAATTAATAAATTTGAAGCAAAAATGGTAGGAGATAAGGATAAAGTTGCAAAAACAACTATTACTTCACCAGTTGATGGAATAGTAAAAGAGCTTTATTATAATACAATTGGAGGAGTTGTTCAACCAGGAGTTGACCTTATGGAAATAGTTCCTGAAAGTGATGTTTTAGTTGTGGAAGCAAAAATTAGTCCAAAAGATATTGCCTTTATTAATCCAAGTCAAAAAGCTATAGTAAAAATTACTGCATATGATTTTTCTATTTATGGGGGACTTAAGGGTAAAATTATTGAAATATCTGCTGATAGTATTGTAGATAAAGAATCAAAAGAGGGTAAAAGTTATTATAGAGTTTTAGTAAAAACAAATAAAAACTATCTTGAAAGAAATGGAGTAAAACTTCCAATTATACCAGGTATGGTTGCAACAGTTGACATTATTACAGGTAAAAAAACTATACTTGATTTTATTTTAAAACCTATTTTAAAAACAAAAGATAATGCTTTACATGAAAGATAAAAAGGAAATATTATGAATAAACTTAGTTTAGTAGTTTTAACTATTACTAGCTCTTTTTTTATAATGGGGTGTAGTTCAAAAGATAATTCATTACTTGTAATAAAAGATAATAAATATATGATGTTACAAGAAAAAGATAAACTTAGCCCCAATAAAGAATATGAAGATGCTAATCCATTTGCAAGTGCTAATGAAAAAAATAAAGATAGTGAATATTATTCTATTGTGCGACAAAATAATAAATATGGAATAATCAATGATGCTAATGAGTTTTTATTAGAACCAAAATATGACTATATTTCAAAGTTGTATAATAATTTTTTTATAATAAAAGAAAATGATAAATATGGTTATGTAAATAAAGACTTTAAAGTAGTGCAAAAACCTTTTTATTTAGATGCAAAAGAGTTTATGGATGGGGTTGCTTTTGTACAATTTTCAAATAATAAATGGGGTTGTATTTAAAATTTATAAATAGTAAAAAACAAAACAATTTTTTTCTAATTATTAATTTTGCTATTTAATTTAATTAATTAAATTTGATTATCAAAAAATGTTGCACATAGCACACGATTCAGACTTCTAATTAATCGCATTATCTTTTTTAAAATGTTACTTGCAAAACAAAATCACAATAATATTATTAAAAAAATTACTGAATTTTTCCTTTCATTAATTAATACTGAATTAGGTTCTGAAGTGTGATCCCTTAATTAAACCTACTAAATTTTATTTACAGAATCCTCTTTATCTTTTTTTTCTTCTATTTCTTCCTTAATTTATTTCTCTTAATTCTCCTTCAAATTACAATACTAAAAATTAAAACAAATAACCTAAATATTTGGATTATTATTTTCCTTCAACTATTCCTATTCCTTTTCAGCCTCATCGTCATTCCCCATAGAAATTTCAATAGAAATTTCTCCTTCTTCTTCCTCCTCCTCCTTCATTATTTATTTTTTTTTCACAAACTCTTCTTTCTTAAACAATGACTATAATTCTTAATGCACTTAAGTATAGCTTTTCCTTAATTTCTCATCAATCATTACTCGTGGATTTTAGAACAGTTAAGGTTAGAGAAGCTCTTCTGAATTAATTGGAATTATATTGTCTTATTTGAGAGGAGACACTTCGAATTCACGTGGCGATAGTTCTAAATCGTAAGGGTCTTTAATGCTTGGCGGCTGTTATTCTTATTATTCTTGTTATTGCTAGTAGTCCTAGTCTGAATCATCCGGCTCAAAATTTATATCATCATGATTTTATTTATTTGTTGCTTCGCCTGGTAAATATTACATCAAGCCGCCTAATTATTCATCTTCATCTTCTTCTTATTACTACTACTATTATTCTTCCTCTAAAATTTCTAAAGGCTCTAATAATTACTATTCATTAATCCTTTATTTGAGTTCATTATCAATAAGATTGCTATTCTATAAAATTTCTTCCTATTCCTATTCATCATCATTCCGTTCAACCATTGCATGGTCCAGTTCACTATTTGGCTCTTGGTTATTAGATTTAGATAAACTATGCATGGATTGATTACTTAAATGAGGTTCATTTTATTCAGTATTTAGAGCATTATTATTATTATTATTAATAGTATTTTATTCTTCATGATTATGGTCTTAAGAACTATTGTTTTCAAGAGGCTCTTCAACATTTTCAGTAGCTGGAGAATGTTTAAATAATTGAGTTAAAAAGTCCCATAGTGAGTTATCATCAAAATAAATTGCAAGGTAATTGCTTTTTTTCTTACCCTTTGACAGCTTTTTTTTCATTAAAAATCGTTTACTGTATTTACTCACACTGGATTAATTCCAATCAAGCTTTTTACTATATGATTTCTGTTTTTATTCCATAAATTGTTCCTTTTTTAAATGTTATTGAAAACCAAAAAAAAGATAAACTCTTGTTTGGAATTCAGCATCGGAACGAATTTCAATTTCCTTCCAATTCCTCTTACCTTTTTTAGAGTACAACATTGCTTTATTTTCTAATAATTTAATTTTTCCATCTCGAATTTAAAGTTTAAACATTCCTGAACTCAATTTAAAACAAATAAAATAACCTATTTTTTAAATAATTACATCAAATGCACTATTTTCATCAAGAAATCCGAATGAATTCTTAAAGTCAGAATTTTCTATACCGCCAAGCGTTTAATACTATCTTTTAATTGGATTAAATTTTTATTGCATCTCATAATCACTTGTATGTTTTTATCTTCCAATATCTAATTATTTTATTTCTTCTTCATTATTATTATTATTTAGTTCAATTTATTAATAATTTGTTTCAATTACTTATTAGTATTCTTATTATTATTATTATTATTCATTTTAATTAATTTGATGATCTTTAATACGATCAATATGAACTTACTCTGCTTCAAACTATTCTTCTTTTTCTCGATGAATTGAATAAATTTCTTATTCTTAATTATTTTAATTATAATCGGTAATTTCTTAATGCTCAGATTCTTTATTATTATTATCATTATTATTATTATTACTATTATTATTATTAGATTGATCATTATCATCATCAAAATCACCGAAACCGAAATTCATATCTTATTCAAATTATTTTTTTATTACTTCTAATTTATAAAAATTAGCAGCAAATTTCACAAATTAATTTTTTCTAGTCATAATTTTTTCTTCTTCAGTTGGAGCATTGGATCTTAAAATGCTATTAAGTTGAATTGAAATAAAATCTCGGTAGCGCTTGATTGTTAAAGCATCGCGCACCCAAATTAACTTTGTTTACAATTATTATTTACAAAAAAAAAAAAATATATATTTACTTAATCCATGTTTATAAAATATAAACAACATAATTATTTTCTTTATGGAGGAGTAAATACAATTCTAAATTAATATTCAGAAAAATTATTAGTATTTCATTCTAATGTTTTTAAGGTTTTATAAAGAGTTTCATTCTTTTAATAGGCACTCTAAAATAAGTATATATAATTAAAGAATTTAAAATATTGCTTATTCTTCAATTTAAAATTTATCAGGAAACGTGTAATGTTTTGATTTGCTTGAATTATTTTCTAATAAGAAGAAATTGCAACAAAAATAAATATAACTATATACAATAGAAATTTCAAGAGTTATTTTATTAAAATTAAGTGACACTTCACGTAAATCGTAAGCATATCCACTTACTAATTAGATTTTTTGTCAGAAAAAATAAAGGGAAACCTTATTTCTATAGTTTATATAATTATTGCAATTATTTTTCATAGCAATTTGATAATGCAGCACTTTTGAAATTTTTATCGGTATTTTATTTGCCCTTTAGTATTATTTATCACTAAAAATAATCCCTTAACTTATGAACTAATTTAATTAATTTCATTAAAATAATTTAGTATTAATTCTTAATATTTTAATTCATTTCCTGAATGCTATTTTATATCCTCTGCTATTTATTTTTATTTATTGAGCAAGGATTCTAAATATTTATTAAAGATTTAAAAAGTTTACCCATTTCAATATTGCAAAAATTTTATGTATAAGTTTAATTAAATTGAGTTTAGTTGTTTTTTTTTGCTTTGTTAAAAATTAAAGAGGTAAATAAAATAAAATAATAAAGAAGTATTTAAAAATAAATTTTAATTTAAAAAATTAAAATGTCATGACTTACAAATTCTCTTTTTTATTTAATTTCCATTAAATTTATTTTAATAATTCAATATAAAAAATAATTACAATATAATAGTTTGCTTATTACTAATTTTGAAATTTATTTAAAATTTTATTTTGCCAGAATTTTATAATAAATATTTAATTGCAATGCATTATATAACCATTTTATTTTATGAATAAATTATTTTATAAAATTAAATTTTATGTATTTATCTCTATTATCATTCTTCTATACAATTTTTTTAATCTTAATAATCTGAAAAAAAGTGATCAGTATTGATAATTTAAGATTATTAATTGCTTTTATTGTCTATTTATCTGAAATAATATTATGAAATTATTTATTACTAAATAGTAATTTCTTTAATTTCCTATGATGCTAATTTTTCTTATTATTACTCAACTTTAATTAATTAAATTTAAAGTTCCTCCTAATTTTGTTTAGCAATTTTAGAATAAAATCTATTTTTAATGCTATTTTCACTACGATTCATTAATTTTCCAATAAAACTCCAGCGTTTGCCATATTAATGTGATAACTGATTCAATTCCTAATCTTCTTCGTCACTGAATTTTTTTGTGTTTATTCCAGGCCTTAAAGAAAAAAATTAAATTTAAAAAAATTAAAATTAAAAAATTATAAAAACTTTCTAATCAAAAATATAAATTGGCAATAGTTTGATTTCAAAAAAAAACAAAAAAAAACAAAAAAAACCAAAACAAAAAAAAAAAAAAAAAAAAAAAATAGTTATAAGCCAATACCTTATTTTATTGAGATATCTCTCTCTAATCTATTTATTTGACTTATTTTCAAAGAATTATTCCAGCAATTTCCATTTTTAACCTTATAAAAAATAATAATAATACAATCAAATAAAGTTCAATTAACCATACTTATTTACCAACTCTAATAAGAGTTCATCCTATTATTTTGTGAATTTTGCCTCAACATTTATTTGTTATTCTCCTTTGATTTTTGACCAACGAAAGGAACAAGATAGAGGTGATCGATTTGTTAAGCAAGATGATATGGCCTTCCAATTTTTGGCTCTATATTCAATCACTTTTTCTATTAATTTTTAATCCTCTTCTGGAGTCCAAAAATTAGTATGTGGGCTTTTAATTTAGTTGTATTTTTGGATAGCTTTTTTCATTTTCTTTAAAAGAGTTTATTTTTTTTTAATTTTTCAATTATTCAGAAATTTGAGTAATTGTTACATAATTTTTTTCTAAAGATATTTACAAACATTAAAAAAATTTTATTATATAAATTATTTTTAATAAACAAAATTTTTATATTAAATAAAATTCAAAGCAATAAAACCTAACACACATCTTAATTAACTTAATAAATGTGCATGAGTAAATACTGATTCATTCACATAAATTTTTTTTAAAAAAAAAAAAAAGTAAATTTTCTTTAGTTTTATTTATAATTGTGAAAAAAACTTTTATTAAAGAAGAATGACTTTGAAAAAGTATTTAAATTTATATTTCTCCTTTAATCGGCAAAAAACATTATCTTAAGACTTTTTAGCCAATTAAAGCTTATATAAACAAATTTTTTTTAAATTGAAATATTTATCCATTATATATTTAAAATTTAAAAAGAGTGTTTTATTGTGCTTCTTGATTATCACAACAAAAAAAATCATAGTGTAATATAATATAGCAGACATCAAATTTTACAATTAAATATTTAAGAAGTTGTATTTGATTTATAAACCATTAGGAGTTTGAATGGGAGCGATTTAAATGGGCATTTGTACCTGAAAAAAATATTATTCAGTTAGATAAATAAAACCCGAAAGTGCAGTAGTTTATATAATTATTACAATTATTTTTCTATAGACGATAAATCTCTAAAAAAAATAGTTTATATGACAAAACAATTAAAGCAATAATAGTCGTATTCGATTTATTCCAGGCCTTAAAGAAAAAAATTAAATTTAACAAAATTAAAATTTAAAAATTTAAAAATTATAAAAACTTTCTAATCAAAAATATAAATACAAAAGAAGCAATTTGATTTTCAAAAAAAAATATAAACATTAAACTATTTGATTTCAAAAAAAAAAAAAAAAAAAAAGCAAATAATAGTTATAAGCTAATACCTTATTTTCTTGAGATATCTCTCTCTAATCTATTTATTTGACTTATTTTCAAAGAATTACTGCAAGAATTTCCATTTTTAACCTTAAAAAAATAATAATACAATCAAGCAATGAACCATACTGCTTCACCAACTCTAATAAGAGTTAATCCTATTGTTTTGTGAATTTGATCTGAATATTTTGATGTTATTCTACTCTGATTTTCGATCAACGAAAGAGCAAGATAGTGGTGATCGATTTACTAAGCAATATTTATCTTATTTAATTTTCAAAAATATTATATTACTTAATTAAAATCAAAAAAAATTTTTTTAATTTTTAATAACAAATTGAAATTGTTTAATTTATAAGATGTTTCACTTTATATTAATAGAATGTGCTTAATCTTAATAATCTGAAAAAAAGTGATCAGGATTAATAAATTAAGATTATTAATTAATTTTTTTTTCTATTTATCTGAAACAAAATTAAAAAATTATAAAATTATTACTCTTTAATTTCCTATGATGCTAAATTTTCTTATTATTACTTTACTTCAATTAATTAAATTTAAGTTTCCAAATCTTATTTAGCAATGCAGGAATAAAATCTATTTTTAATGCTATTTTCACTGCGATTCATTAATTTTCCAATGAAACTTCAATGTTTACCATATTAATGTGATAACTGATTCAATTGCTAATCTTCTTCGTCACTGAATTTTTTTGTGTTTATTCCAGGCCTTAAAGAAAAAAATTAAATTAAAAAAAATTAAAATTAAAAAATTATAAAAACTTTCTAATCAAAAATATAAATTGACAATAGTTTGATTTCAAAAAAAAACAAAAAAAACAAAACAAAAAAAATAGTTATAAGCCAATACCTTATTTTATTGAGATATCTCTCTCTAATCTATTTATTTGACTTATTTTCAAAGAATTATTCCAGCAATTTCCATTTTTAACCTTATAAAAAATAATAATAATACAATCAAATAAAGTTCAATTAACCATACTTATTTACCAACTCTAATAAGAGTTCATCCTATTATTTTGTGAATTTTGCCTCAACATTTATTTGTTATTCTCCTTTGATTTTTGGCCAACGTAAGGAACAAGATAGTGCTGATCGATTTACTAAGCAAGATGATATGACCTTCCAATTTTTGGCTTTATATTCAATCACTTTTTCTATTAATTTTTAGTCCTCTTTTAGCGTCCAAAAATTAATATGTGAGCTTCTTTTAATCTCTTTTTTCATTGTTTTGTAAATATTTTATTTTTTTATTATTTTTATTTCATTTTTTGAAAGATATTACCAAAATTAACTCAAAATTGTATTTTTTGAGTTAAATTTGGCAAATTATTAGCCAGAAAAAAATTTATTATAATTTTTATCAATTAATATTTTTAAAATATTTAAGGTAGATTAAATAAATTTTTTAATTTATTAGAATATTTAAAAATCACTAAATATTCAAATATAGATTTGATTTTTAATAAAGAAATTAAAATTCTCTTTATTTATTTATTTTCTATTAATTTTAATAATTTTTCATCACTTCAATATCTTTACAAAGTTTTATTGTTTTCATAAATTTCTAAAAAAAATATATAATACAATAGTTTTTATTTAAAATTTTTTATGATCAGAACTAACAATTAAAGAAATAATAGTTTGCTCATTTATTTGAATTTTATTTTGCCATTCAAGAATAAAAGCAACTATAGTTTCAGGCAATTTTAAATTTTATTATAAAATTTGACATTTTTTTTTAAAAAAGTGAAAATATAAAGTTTTTAATTTATTTATTGAGATAAAACAAATTTTTTCAAAAATTAATTTCTTAATATTATTAAATAACATTCAAAGCAACAAATCCTGGATACTTATATTTACCACAATCTAAAGAATCAAAAATTACACACATCTTCATTAAATGCACATATTTGAAATTAGCTAATCTATTGAGCAAACAATGAAGTTACTTAGCTTTATCTAAAAGTGAAGCTTTATTATTTAATTCAATTTTTAAATCACAGATGAGTTTTATTAGTGACTCAACAATTAATTCAAAGGATTTTGGTTAATCATTAAAATAAAACAATTTATTAAGAAGCACTGTTGGTAAATCACTAAATATAGCTGCTAATTAACTTAATGAAGGTGCTAGATTTAAAGCATTTCTTACAAGAGTTAATACTTATTCATTAATCTAATTTTTAGAGATTAAAATTAATTTTAATAAAAGACTTAGGGTAAATAACAATCAATTAATTGAGGTATAGATGGCTTGCCAATTACTTATAATGAAAGTTAATTTTCTTTAGCTTTTTATTCAAAATTTTAAAAATGCTCCCATTAAAGAAGAATCACTTCATTATGAGAATTAATGCTTTAAGAAACTTTTATTGAAATATCAAGGATATTTATTAGCATTTATTCCTTTTCTGCAGAAGTCTATTATTTGAAAAATTTATTTAAATTTATACTTCTCCTTTGATCGGCCAAAATATTTATCTTAGGACTTTTTAATACCAATTTTTATTTGCGTGATTTAAAGCCTACATAAACTAAATAAAATATGCCTATAACTTCAATAGCATTGTCTACATTCTAATCAAAAAAAAATTTAATGATAGCTATACAATAAACTGCAAATTATTTTTAAATATCTAAAGGTCATTATTTTACTTTTAAAATTTCAATCAGTGAATATTAAAAGCAATAATTTTTTTGAATAATATTAATATCCTCTTAATAATTTCTTACTAATAAAAAATAAAAATTTGTATAAATATACAGAGAATATCTTAAATATAAGAAAGACATCTAATAAATAGCTGACAAGCTGAAATTTCAACTTCCTCGCCATTATTCATTTTAACCAAATTGAAATGTTAATTAACTATAAGCATCCCAAATTTTAAAGCATACTTTTAATTAATTAGATCCTTTGGTTCAATTTTAATTAAAATCTATAAAGCATGTTCTTTAATTATTCGTGGATCCATAGATTTTAGAATTGCAAGTAAGGCTTCTCCTTTAATATCATCAGAAATCTTATTAATTTATTTTGGTCCCTTTTTTGGTTTTCTACCTCTTTTTCTCTTTCGTGCTAATTCCTCAGATTTATCTTAGAGCTATTATATTTTTTTTAATGTGCTGTAAGCAAAGGTTATTATAATTTCCATTAATTCTAGGCAATTCAAAATATCATTGCTTAATTTTTCAAGGTTTTAGCCCTCCAATGTACTTAATAATTAATTCAGTATTTCTATGACCTCATCATGATAAGGAATCATTATTTAGTTTTTTATAAGATTAACTATTCAAAATAGTCCAAATTCAGCTAATAAAACACTAGTTTTTATTTATTTCAGTGCAGCAATTTTTCCAATACAGCGAAATGCAACTTTATTTATTAAAGGAAAAGCAAGAGTATTCATTAACTATTTTATTGCTTCATTATTAATAATCTCGGAAATTTCGTTTCCATTAAGATTTTAATCCAAAATATGTGATAACCTAATAACATGTTCCATAGTATCTGAATTATTATTCAATTAATGTATTGTATCCTTCAAGCTATCTATTGTAGAATTTTCTTCATGAATTTTATTAACTAAGGCAAAAAAATCTTCCCGCGCTTTATCTTCTTTTTATTATTACTCATGTTTAATTAGCATTGTTTCTTTTCTTTTTTCGGATTTTTTTTTCTTTTGACCACTACCACCTACTATTCGAAATTCTTCATCATCTCTTTCATACTTGCTTTCTTCTCTTACTATCACTCTTAGATAATAATAAAATATTTAATTTAAATTGATTGGGAATTAAACTTTTTCCAAGGAAAGTCTGCCTTGAGTTTCGAGCGGCTACTATGTCGTACTGCTTTTTCTCCTTCTTCTTTCATTTAGCTTTTATTCATTTCATCTTGCTATTTAAGCTCTTAATCAGCCATTTTAATTTTTATTTAAACTTTTTTTTATTAAAAAAAATAATTATGCTTGCTATTTGCTAATTGCTGTATTTATTATTTTTTAAATTATTTTTATTAATATTTAAAAATTTTATTAATAATTTTATTTTAAAATTTTTAATTTAACTGTAAAATTTAAGCATTAAAATTGTTTGCATTTTGCTTAAATAATAAGCATAGGCAATATTAACTTCCATTTTTATTTTTATATTATATTTTAAAATTTAGCAATTTTTTAGTAATTATTAATTATTTGTATTTAAAATTAAAAAAATAATATATATATATATATATTTAAAGCCTCTTTTAAATAAAATAGGTCTTTTACAATTTTTAATCTTTTAATTAAAATTTTATTTACAAAAATTATATAAAATAGGTCTCACAGACATACACAAGTTCAAAAAATACAAACCATTTACAGTAAAGTATTAACAAAAATTTAATGATTTAAAGTATTTTATAATTGTATAGGAACTAACATATTTAAAATACAATTAAAGCATGGGAATATTATAATCATATTTAGGTTTTAATCAATCACGCAATTAAGCTAACTAAAATCTCGGTTTTTAAGAATTTTTTTAATTTTTTTATTAGAAAATGCAAAGTAATCTTAAGAGGAGCAGCCAGAAATTACAGAAAACCAAAATTGCTTGCATAGACATTCTTCTTGTTTAATCGAAACTAACTAACGTACAAAAATGAGTTTAAATGATTTTAAATCAAAATAATGAAAATATGTTCTTAATAAAAAATGGTTTATATAAAAATTATTTATTAATTTGATTTTAACTGAAAAAAAAAATTTATATTATCTTCAAAATATCATCATATGTTTTCATTAACTTAAAATGAACAAAAAGCAGTTCTTCGTTGAAATATTTTGCAACTATAAGTCTTAGTTTTTTCATCTGGCTAAAGAAATAATGTATCTAATAAATCTACAGTTAATAAAATACCATTTATGAAAAATTAATCGTTTCAAATAAAAAAAAAATTAATAATTTTATTTTTATCAAACTAATTTATATTAAAATTTTAATTTATTCTTATTTCCAATTCAAAAATATATATAGTCGGCAACTAAGAAATTTAACTATACTTATTTAGCCAAAAACTTTATAAATAATTAAAAAAATTGTTCATAAAAACAGAAAATTTTTGCAAAATTATAATAAAACTCTTAATAATTAAACATTATTTTAATTAAATTATAAATGAATAAAATCGCATAAAATAAAGGAAAATAAAAATTTTTTGAAAGTTATTCTCCACATAGTTTAATTGTTGATAATCATTCTAGTTTGCCAAGCCAAAAACTTTAAAATTTAACCACATTAAATATTAAGAAATCTTCATAAAAAATTTTAGGTTTAAAAATTCCAAAATTATAAGCATTATAATATGATGGTGTTGAAACTAAAAATTAAAAGCCTTATCCACTATTATTAGAAAATTAGGATAAAGATCTTATAATATTTGGAAAAGAAAATCTTCCTGAATTACTTGAAAACATTATTATGATTAAATAAGTGTTTTAAAGCTTATTTGGGTTTTGCAAAGCAATTATTGAATAAAGAAATAAAATTCAATAAGAATTATTTAGTGCATAAGCTATTATTACAATTTAAAATTCTTAGCTTATTAGAGTCAATTAATTAATTTAATAATTAATTCAAATGCCAAACGCAGCCAAAAAAACTGAAAATATAAAGAATTAAAATAATACTAATAATAATTCTAATAATAATATATTAACTCAAATTCCAAAAGAAATGAAAGATTCATCAACAGAAACAATGGAAACTTAAGATTAACAATAATTAATTAATAAGTAATAAAAAACAATTGAAAAATTGAAAAATAGAATCTCTGAATACTTTGCTTAGACAAAGGAATTAGATGATTGTCGAAGGTTAATTGAGGGTATGAATGAGGGAAAGAAAGATTTATATGATGAAATTAAATATTTAAGAGAGGAAATTAAAAATGTTAGATAGTAATTATAAGCAGAAAGAGATAATTAAATAGCACTGACAGGTAAATAAAATGATAAACATTCCGAATTAATGACTAAGCTTAAACATTAAAATGATGTTATAATTTTTATTAGTTTTTTTTGTATTAAAATTAATAGAATTCTGATTTTTATTCTAACGAATTTATGAAATTAGAAAAAAAATTTGAAGTTGTTACAAATAAATTTTAAGGGTTAATTTAAAAAAACACTCAATAAGAATAAAAAATCTTATATTTAGAAAAATTATGTATGGAAAAAGATGTTTATTATTATTACTATTTATTTTATTTATAATGTTTACAAAGAGAAAAAATAAAGATTTATATATTCGAATATCATAACTAAAATTTTTGTAAAATGAAAATAAATAAAAAGATAAATTAATAGAAAAACTTATTACTGATGTAGAAAAACTTGAATAATCACTCACTGAAAAATAAGAAACAATAGAAAAATAAGAATTATAATTAATTGTATAAAATAATTAAAATGAATAATTTCAAAATCAATTAACAAAATTAGAAGAGCAGTTAGCGCCAAAGTTAAAAGATTCTTCTCCTACTAATAATAATAATAATAATGAACAAACAAAGGGCAAAAAAGCTAAATATAAAAAATTCACCTTAAAAAAGCCTACTGAGTAAGAGCCTGAGCAACTAAATCTTTAAGAATAACTAGACGAATATAAAAAAATAATAAAATTTTAGGAATAAAAAATAAAGTAGTACAATTTACAAAAAATAGATAATTTTTCCAAATCTTTAGTTTAAATAAAAATTAATTTTTCTATTTATTTTTAGAAATTGCTCTAAGAAAAACTTAATTGTGATTCCTGTGGGAAGATGATGAAAAATCCTGTGACATGCATACCGTGTGGACATTCATTTTGTTATAATTGCAAATCAAAATTTTCTAAATTTTGTGTTAAATGTGGCAGTGAGGATGGAAAAATTGAAGCAGTTTATCGCAATGAAGTTTTAGATGAATTTATTAAGATTTATTAAAATTTTAATAAAAAAGAAGTCAATAGTCAGTAGTAAGAAATCAAAAATATTTTGTGATTTTAGAAAACAATCATTATGATCAATCAATCTTAATTAAATAAAAATTTATTATTTTGGAAAATACTCAAATTTCTTATTTTTACAATTATATTAAAAATTATAGAAATTAAAGAAGTATTTTAAAATTATATTAATTTAATAGTAATTTCATCATTAATTATTATTTTTAAATAAATAGTCTTTTTTCATTTAAAAATTCCTAAAAAATTTTTCTTTGGATTCATCTTTGTATAGCATTCAAGAAGCATGCTAATTTCTTTTGGGCTAAATTCTAATTATTTTGACATAATTTTTACTATATTTTCAGATTCCTTATTTCTTGATAATAAAATAATTTTCTTTTAAAATAAATAAAATAACCCTTATGCTTATAATTAAAAAAATTGGACAATCATTTTTTTAATAGCTTCTTTTTCATGAAACGATGATGAACATTTTAACTTATTTTCAATTTCTTTCTTTTCTTTCATCAACCTATCAAATTCATTGACTAATTTTATTTTATCATTTTAGAGCAATTTAATCTAAAAATAAAATTATTTTAATTAAGATAAACCTTATTAATAAATTTTTGTTCATTTATTTATTAATCTTCTTAAATCTCATTAAGTTCCTTTTATTATATTTAAATTTAACTTTGCATTTCAAGTTAACTTGGTGTTGCTATTGATAATGAATGTTCCATAGTCTTTTTAAGACTAATATTTTCACCTTATAATCTTCTTATTGTATTTTATAATTCCTATATAAATAAATACAATTTGATTATAATTATATTACTGATTTTTATTCTTCTAGTTTTAATAGTTCTTATTGAGTTTCTTCCTTTTTTATTTCTTCTTCTTTATTTTTTTATTCTTCAATTTATTTGTTTCCTTCCCCAGACTTAGTATAAATACAATAATAATTGAATTTCTAATAATACCTCATCAATAAAAGATTCTAATTAATCCTCATGAATAGAACTTAATTTTTCTATTAAGTCTTCCATATCCTCTTATTTTTCAGGCATTTCTTTTATAATTTGCAATCTGATTGCTTTTTTTTCTTCATTTTTTTAAATCTCCTCAACCTCTTATCTAAATATATCTACTTATTCTTTTAAATAATCCTTTTCATCCTTTAATTGTTCCCTTTCTCTTTATTCATTCTTTAATTCATCCTCTTTTTTTCTTAATTCTGCCTCTAATAACTGGATTTACTCAGAATTATCTTTAATTTTTTACATTTCTTCTAATTCGAAAGAAATTTCATCATATTTTAGTTTATTCTCATTGTTTTCTCTCCAAAGACTTTAATATTCTTCTCCTTTTTTCTGTAATTATTATTTCAATATTTTTAACATTTCTTCTAATTTTTGAATACTTTATTCATTTTAAGATTTTTCTTACAACATTTTATTAAATAATTCCTTTTATTAAACAAATTCTTCTGTATTCTCATTAACAGTTTAGTTTAAAGTAGAGAACTCATTTTTAGTTTTTTCTAATTCTTATTTTAAATTATCTATTTCTATTTACTTTTTTTTCATAATATCCTTTCCTTTGGACATTAGTTCATTCTTTTCCATCATTAGATCCTTTATTATTTTCTTCTTCTTTTCTTCATTTAATTCATAATTTTAACAAGCTGTTTTATATTTTGATAAATCTTATTTTGAACGTTACATTTACTACAATATTCCTTTAGAAAGATTTTCAATTGTTAATTACACTTTTTTTAATTCTTTCGAAATAGTTTAGTTTTCTTCTTTAAATAGTTAATATTGTTTAGTAAATGCTTGAAATGTAACAGATAATTAATTAAATTCATTAGCATAATTTGTTGATGATTCTTATAATTCCTAGATTAACGAAATTAAATTTTCTTGCTCTTTTAAAGAGTGTTAAACTTCATTTTTAAGTTCTAAAATTTTATTATTTCCATTTGCAATACTATTATTTGCAATTTTTTCAATATTATTTTTTTAATTTAGTATCTAAAATTTTTCTTCTTCTAATTTAACAATTTGTTCATTTAATTGACTAATTTCGCTTTTCATTTGTTCATTTTATTTAGTGTATTCGTTAATAACATCATTAATTTTTGATTCATTTGAATATTTTTCTTCAAAGATTTTTTCAAATTGTTAATTCTTTGAATTCAGATTTTATTCCCTTTATTAACATTGTTTTAATTCGTTTTCATATTTTTTTCGGCTCTAACGTTCTTCATTCAATTATTATTCAAGTGAATTTTTTTATTCTTAAGATTAAATTAAATTTGTTTATATTTTTTCTATTGATTGCTCAGAAATTGTTAATTAAGATTACTTTTAAACAATTTATGTCACTAAATTTGAATTCTTTTAATTATCCTGGAAATGTTATCTCTCTTCTTCAATTAATTAATTTTTCAATTTATTGTTCATAGTTGTCATTGAATTTATTTAATTTTTTGCTTCTTTTATTTAATCACTTAATTCATCATTTTCATCTTTCAGTTGCTCAATTTTAAGCCGAGCTTCTTAGTTTTCCTTTTCTATTTATAAATAGTCAGCTTCTAATGATTTAAGCTGCTATTTTAATTTATTAATTAATCTATTATTATCATTAATTTAATTTTTTTATTATTGTATTTAATAATCTTAATCATTGATTTTTTCTTCAAGTTCTTATTTCTCAAGGATATATTATTTTTAATTAGTCTCAAGTTAATACATCGAATTTTTATTTTATATTAATTAAGCTTATAAATTTTGTTCACTATTCATTTATTCTGTTAATTTTTATTCTAATTACTTTTTTATTTAGCATAATTTCGTTATTTCTTCTTCTTTTAAATTTAATTAGCTTTGCAATTAAGCATTTTATTTTTATAAGTTTTCAGTACTTTTTAATAAAGATGTTTCACGTTACTCTAATTCATTTATTAAATATCCCATTTTTTCTTCTTTATCGCTGATAATAGCGATCTATTTTTCTGAAGTTTTAATTTCTTCTTTTTTTTTCTCAATTTTTTATTGCATTTCTTTTTGACCTTGCATTAATATTTCAATACTATTTTATAAATTTTCATTAAGTTCAATTTATTCTTTTAATTATTTTTCTTTTTAATCTCCTTCATTTGCTTTTTATTCATAAATTATAAGAGTTTTTTCTTAATCTTATTTAATTTTTCTTAATTCTTCAATTTCTTCGAGAAAATTCTCCATTGTTTCTTAATAAGTATTCTTAACTTCTTTAATTTCAATTTTTAATTCAGTTATTTATTTATTTAGAGCATTTTTTATCTCTTCTTATTCAGTAAATTTATTTGTTAAATCTTCAGCTGTTTTTTAATAATAACTTATTTACTTTTAATATTAAATTTATTCTTCGTCTTTTTATTTTTAAACATTTTTCAAGTTTGCCTCAGCTTTTTGTAATTGTTATGTAAAGTCAATTTATTTATCTTATTCTTATTATTTATGATTTATCAATTCACCTGAATATTAACTTAATTATAAATTTAATTCTTTAGTTAATTTTTAATAGTGGTCAATTTGATCTTTTTATTCTTCTTATTCATCTAAAAATATTTATTTTATTTTTATAAATTCTTCCTTTTCCTCATCATATTTATTTTGTAATAACTACCTTTCATTTTAAATTTTTTCACTAATTTATTCAGAATTTTTTGCATTTTTTTATAGAATTTAATGACTTATTAATAATTTTGTATATTTATTTTTAAGCCAATCTAAATGCTGATTTTTTTATTTATAGACATTTTCTGTTTGATTCAATAATATTTACTAAGACTAAATATGCTCATTTTTAACTAATGCAAAAGCATTTTAAAATTATTAAATTGTTTCTTCTAAATGCAAATTTTATTATTTATTTATTAATAGTTAATCATAAAATGCTCTATTTTTTTATTTCAAAGAATTTACATTATTAATTATATTTTACAATTGTAAGGAATTTGATTTTTATTAGAATTAATTGATTGCAATCGATGCTATTCCATTTTATAATTTTTTGTTTTTATTATTTATTTCATAAATTTATTTATTCAAGCTATTTTATTTTTCACAAAACTAACTAATTTTTGATTCAATCTTTGTTTTGAAAAGCTTATACTTTTATATTTATTCTGTCAATAATTGATTGTTTTTTTAAATATTATTTATTTATTCTTTTGCAATCTTATTTAATTATGCAATTTAATTTTAAAGTTCTTGCTTTTCTTCTTCTTATTTTCCAAATTTAATTGATAAATTCTTTACTTACGTTTCATAATCATTAATTTCCTATTAATGCTAAATATTATTTTCACTGCTAATCTTTTATAACTTTGTTAATTCTGAATTAGTTATCAATAGAGATTCTTTTAATTCATTTTCTTAATTTAGTAGCTATTTTTTCTCTAATTATAGATTTTAAGTTTCATTTTATGAATTTTCTAATTAATAATTAAGTTCTTTGCTAAGTGTTTAATATTAATTAAGTTGATCTTTCAAATCTTCTAATTTTTCAATTGAAATTTATTTTTCTGTTTCATATTTTCTTTGCAATTCCATTATTTAATTTTATAATTAATGATTCGTTTCAGAAGAGTAATTTCCTTTTTGCTATAAAGTTTCAATGAATTTAAGCAACTTTTCAATCTCTAGTTTTTTATTTTTATTTTCTCTTCTTAATCTATTTAAATAATTTGTTTTTTATTTATTTTGTTTTTTCACATTATTTATTAAAACTTATTAAGACATTGTATGCTATTTTATAATTTCTGTAAACACTTAAGAAATCATTTAATATTTTTTGTCAATCAAAACATTATTTTGCTTACTACTTTCAAGAGATTTAGCCTGCTAAATACTAATTTATTTTATTGCCTATAAATTATTAAGGGTATTCTGCAATATTAAATTAATGTCATTTTATTAATTATCTTAAATCTTCACAAATAATTTATCAGCTTATAATTATTTACACTAATTGTTAATTTATAAAATTTAGTTATTTAATTTATTGGAGTAATCTATAAATTCTCTGACTTTTTAAGCATAAAATTGTTTTTATAAATGCATTTTTTCAATTTCTTCCAAAGAATTCCTGAGTTTAAGTTTTAACTCCTCATTATTTTATTTTAAAATTTAGCTTTCATTAATAAAATTGGAAATTTTATCCTAACAATTTAAATTATCTTATTTTAAGATTTTTGAATTATTAACTATTTATTAATATTTAATATAGTTTTCTTCTTTTTACACATTAAATTCTTTAATTAATGATTTTTTTGCTAACTGAATTTCAGATTTTAATGAAAAGTTTTCTTATTAAGTTTATTTTATCTTTTCTTCTAAACTCTCCCTAGTTTACTAAAATTAATTTATATAATTTTTTATTTCTATTTCCTTATTTTTAATTTCAATAATTTTTTTATTAAAAGATTATATTTCTTCCTATTTAATTTTTAATTCTTAAAGCCATTTTTGTTAGCTTAGAAGTTATTATTCTTCATTTTATTTTGCATGTTACTTGTATTCATTTATTTAATTTAATAATCCTTAATATTAAATATTCAAGTCTTTACTATTTTATTATTAATTTTTCAAGATAACTTACTATTGATTAATTTTTTCTGTTAATTCCTAATTTAATAACTACATTTAATTTTCATTTAATTATTTTTGTTTTTATTATTCAATGTCTTTTTATTTTAAATTATCAATTTCTACTTAATATTAAGAAATTTATTATTAATAATAAATTTCATTCTCTTATTTGGACTTTTATAATCTTTATAACTCTAAATTTGTATTTTCTAAGAGATCATTAATGTCATCGTATTTTTCCAAAAATAATTTTTTTTCTTTGACAAACTTTATAGCTTCTTCTTGAGATTATGTTAATTATAAATTTAATTCTTTAGTTAATTTTTAATAGTGGTCAATTTGATCTTTTTATTCTTCTTATTCATCTAAAAATATTTATTTTATTTTTATAAATTCTTCCTTTTCCTCATCATATTTATTTTGTAATAACTGCCTTTCATTTTAAATTTTTTCACTAATTTATTCAGAATTTTTTGCATTTTTTTATAGAATTTAATGACTTATTAATAATTTTGTATATTTATTTTTAAGCCAATCTAAATGCTGATTTTTTTATTTATAGACATTTTCTGTTTGATTCAATAATATTTACTAAGACTAAATATGCTCATTTTTAACTAATGCAAAAGCATTTTAAAATTATTAAATTGTTTCTTCTAAATGCAAATTTTATTATTTATTTATTAATAGTTAATCATAAAATGCTCTATTTTTTTATTTCAAAGAATTTGCATTATTAATTATATTTTACAATTGTAAGGAATTTGATGTTTATTAGAATTAATTGATTGCTATCGATGCTATTCCATTTTATAATTATTGGTTTTTATTATTTATTTCATAAATTTATTTATTCAAACTATTTTATTTTTCACAAAACTAACTAATTTTTGATTCAATCTTTGTTTTGAAAAGCTTATACTTTTATGTTTATTCTGTCAATAATTGGTTGGTTTTTTAAATTTTATTTATTTATTCTTTTGCAATCTTATTTAATGATGCAATTTAATTTTAAAGTTCTTGCTTTTCTTCTTCTTATTTTCCAAATTTAATTGATAAATTCTTTACTTGCGTTTCATAATCATTAATTTCCTATTAATGCTAAATATTATTTTCACTGCTAATCTTTTATAACTTTGTTAATTCTGAATTAGTTATCAATAGAGATTCTTTTAATTCATTTTCTTAATTTAGTAGCTATTTTTTCTCTAATTATAGATTTTAAGTTTCATTTTATGAATTTTCTAATTAATAATTAAGTTCTTTGCTAAGTGTTTAATATTAATTAAGTTGATCTTTCAAATCTTCTAATTTTTCAATTGAAATTTATTTTTCTGTTTCATATTTTCTTTGCAATTCCATTATTTAATTTTATAATTAATGATTCGTTTCAGAAGAGTAATTTCCTTTTTGCTATAAAGTTTCAATGAATTTAAGCAACTTTTCAATCTCTAGTTTTTTATTTGTATTTTCTCTTCTTAATCTATTTAAATAATTTGTTTTTTATTTATTTTGTTTTTTCACATTATTTATTAAAACTTATTAAGACATTGTATGCTATTTTATAATTTCTGTAAACACTTAAGAAATCATTTAATATTTTTTGTCAATCAAAACATTATTTTGCTTACTACTTTCAAGAGATTTCACTTGCTAAATACTAATTTATTTTATTGCCTTTAAATTATAGTAGTCTATAAATTCCCTGACTTTTTAAGTATAAAATTGTTTTTATAAACACATTTTTTCAATTTCTTCCAAAGAATTACTGAGTTTAAATTTTAAATGCTCATTATTTTATTTTAAAATTTAGCTTTCATTAATAAAATTGGAAATTTTATCCTAACAATTTAACTTATCTTGTTTTAAGATTTTTGAATGATTAACTATTTATAGATATTTAATAGAGTTTTCTTCTTTTTGCACATTAAATTTTTAAATTAATTATTCTTTTGTTAATTGAATTTCAGATTTTAATTAAAAGTTTTCTTATTAAACTGATTTTATTTTTTCTGATAAATTCTCTGTAGTTATTTGAAGTTAATTTATATAATTTTTTATTTCTTTTTCTTGATTTTTAAATTCAATAATTTCTTTATTAAAAGTTTATATTTCTTCCTCTTTACTTTTTAATTCTTAAAGCCATTTTTTTTAACTTAAAAGTTATTATTCTTTGTTTAAATTTGCTTCTAATTTATATTCATTAATTAAATTTAATAATTCTTAATTTTCAGTTGTTAATAATTTATGATTTTATTCTTAATTTTGAAAATTTAATTAAAACTCATTTACTTAACCAAACAATTATTATTTCTATATTTCTTGATTTTTTATTTCATTTTATTAATTTATTAGTTGTTAATTCAATTCTTTATTGCAAATTTAATATTAATCAATTTGACTATTTAATTCGTTTAATTTTTTATCAAATAATTACTTTTCTATATCATATTTATTTTGAAATTCCATTAGTTGCTTTGATAATTTAACATTTATTTCTGAAGAATTATTTTCTGTTTTTTATAAGGTTGTAATTAAACCTAACTATACTTTCATTTGTCTTTTATTAGTTTAATCATTTATTCTTAATTAATTTAATTGATTATTGAAATTTTTTTGATTTTATTTAATATTTTCTGAGATTTTGTAAAATTAACTAATTTATTTTTTAATTAAAACATTGTTTTCATTAATATTTTGGATTTAATCAGAAAGGGAAAGATTTTTTTGATTAAAAGCTTAAACATTAGTCAAAATATTTTGTAAATCATAATCTTTTTATGTTTTTAAACAAGATACCTTATTTTGTAATTATTGGTATAAATTATTAAGATCAAATTTTTCTTAATTTAATTGTATTATAATTTCATAATATTTGCGAATAGTATTATTTTTTTCATTTGAAAATTTAAGTTTATTAGTAAATTAAAGTATTTCTTCTTCAGATTATAATAATTTTTATTTTAAGCTTTAAATTTCTTATTAATTTGAATTTACTTAAATTTGATATTATTATTTATCTTCATTGCTTTAATTTTATTACTAGCTAAACTACATTTTAATTTTTTATAATTCTTCTTTAATTTCAATATTGCTATCTCCTAATTATCTATTCTCATTTTCAATACTGTTTTTTTCATTCTGCAAGCTTGTTAATTATTGATTAAGCTCTTAATTACGTTTTTAATAATTAGCAATATATTATTTTGATTAATCTTTCTCTTACAAAAATAGCTCTTTTATTTTGGTAAATTCTTCTTTTTCTTTATTATTTTTTTAATTTATTTCAATGATTTAGTTTTATAATTAAATATTTATTTAAGAAGAATCACTTCCTACTTTTTATAAATTTTTATTATTCAATAATAAAGCATCAAACTATACTTTACTGTTAACATATTTTCTTCTTAATTAATTCAAATACATATTTTTTTATTTTAACTATTATTTAACTTAATTGATTAAAGTTTTTTATTATTAATTATGAAGAGCTTTTAAAGATGAAAATTATTTTAAAATATTTTAAAGCTTTTATCTATCAAATATAATATCTTCTAATGCTTTGGATTATTAATTAGAAGAAAATAGATTAATTTATCTTAAATTTTTAATAGTATTAATATTTGTCTCTTAAAAATTCATTGTTTTTACTGAAGATTCTAGAAATTAATTTACTAATAACTTTTTTTCATAATTTAGTTATTCAATTTATTTTAAATAATTATAATTTTTTCATTATAATTAGTTTTTTTCTGTTTTAACTTTCTAAAAATTTGTCAATAAAATTGAATAATCTTTTGAAAGTATTTATTATTACTTAGCAATCATTAAATATTTTTTGGAGTTTTCTTCTTTTAAAGTCTAAAATTGCTGACTTATTTCATTTTTAACTGATCTAACTTGTAATTGTAATTCGAAAATTTCTTTTTATTACTTTTAAACTTCATTTTGTAAGAAATCTTATTTTTTTTAGAATTCTGCAATTAAATTTTACAAATTTTATTTATTGTCATTCATAATTAATCATTACTTCTCATAATTTTTCATTTTTTCTTCTTTCAATTCAAATTTATTTTCCATATCTTTTTATTTTTAATTTTAAATAGATAAACAATTTTCTATTGTTTTGGTTTATTCTATTTTATATTCTAATTCTACTTTTTCTATTTTTAATTACCTCAGTTATTTATCAGTATTTTTAATTATGTTTTCTTATTATTCAATTTATTATTTTTATAATTCCTTTTCTTTTTCTAAATCTGTTACTTTTTTAGTCAAAATTTCAATATTTTCTTAAAAATTTATTATTGTATTTTTAATTTATATGTCATCTTAACTTCTGCACATTTATGTTGACTATAATTCAGAATTAACTTTTTCTAAAGCACTCTTAAGCTAATTCATTTTATCTTACAGTTATTGCTTCTCAATTTCTAAATTATTGCTTTTATTTTGTTCTTCATTTCTCTATTAAGTCAAACTTTAGTGCTAAATTTTAAATTCTTTTTATTCAGTGACTTATTGAGCTTTTATTTTATTTATTTGCTTTTCTAATTATTGAATAATTTAAACTTCTTCCTTTTATTTTCTTTCCAAGTTTTGAATATATAAGATTTATTTCACTAATTATTTTTTATAGTTATCATATTTAGTTTTTAAATAGGATGTATGACTTTTTGATTATTCTAAAAATTTGTTTTGCATTTATTTTTAAGTTTCAGATAATTTTTAAAAGTTTTCTTACAGAAAAGTCTATTAATTAATTTGAATGAATGATTATTCTAAATTTTATGTTTTTATTGAGCTTTTATCAATATTTTGTTATAAATTAATTGTTTACTAATATATTAATGATATTCTTTAATTTTAATAATCTCTCCTTAATTCCACTAAAAATTTATTCTTTTTCTTTAATTTTGTATTTTAATGTAAAAAAACTTATTTTTACTAAATATTCGATACTTTTATTTAGTCTAAAAATTTATGATATTTAAGAATTTTTTATGCAATTTGAAAATTATCTTATTAACTAATTATAATTTGATCTTAAAGTAAGGTAATAATTTAACTCAAAGATTCAACATTCTTAATAATTTTTAATTTAAAATTAATATTTATTTGCTCAGCTTTTTAAAGTTGATCAAATAAATGATTATTTTCTAATTATTTTTATTTATTATTCATTTCATTTCTTTTTTTTATTAAATTATTTTCTTTTTTTAAATATTCAAGAATTTTTGCTTAATGACTTATTTTATCATTTAATTTATTGATTTAATTTAAATTATTTTCTTTTTCTGATATTAAAAGTTAATTTTCAATTTATTTTTTTCTTAGTTCTTAGGATTAAATTTGATGTTTTTTTTCTAAATTTAAATTATTTTAATTTAATATTTAAAATTTTTTTATGCTTATTTCATTTAATTATGAAAAATCTTTTATTTTTTGCTCAAGTAAAAAATGTTCTTATTTAACACCTTAAAACAAATTTTACTAGTTGTTATTTATTTCTTCTAATTTAAGAGCTTTATTTTACATTTTTTTGAATTCAGAATTTATTTGCTTTAATTCTTGATCAATATCATCATTGCTAACTATATTTTTTTTTAATTCCATTTAATTAAAAATATTAGTTTCAAATTATTACTAAAGATTATTATTTAAAGATTTAAGTTTTGTATCGATTATAACATTTTTTTTTTCTAGTATAATTATTTAATCAGTTTTTTTTTTTAATTCTGCTTAGAGTTATTTAATTTTTTAAAAAAATTCTTCATTGCTTAGAGAAAGTTATTTAATAGTTTAAGTTTATTAAATATTAATTTCTTAAATTATTTTATTATTTTCAATTAATGATTCATTCTTTTCTTAACATTTTTTAAATTCTTTATCTTATAGTTGATGTAATTGTTATAGTTAAATAAATTTTTCTTAATTTACTAAAGAATTCTTTAGCCGAAATTATTATTATAAAATTTTACTTTTGAAATTGTTTTTTTACTAATTTAATTTTTAACAAATTTCCTTAAATAAATTGTATTTACTTTTTATTTAGCTAATTTGTTCACGCAAATTTAAAATAATTTATTAAATATCGTCTAATTGCCCTTAACAATTATTAACGGGGCTTTCATTATTAATTGAATAACATTGTTAAATTTCTTTTTAAAAAGCAATTTATTCATTCTTTAAATTATTATACTATTAATTATAGATTGATGAGAATTTTGTAAATAAATCTTTACAACATTAAAATTAATTGTGAAATTATTATTTTTAATTTAGTACTACTTGCAATATTTTATCTCTTTATGCTTTAAGCTTAATAAATTCTTATTTAGCTTAGTTAAAATTTTATTCACTTTATTCTTATATTGTGACTAATTCTTCATCAACTTTAAATTTTTCTTTTTAAATTATTGCAAATTATGTCTAACATTGAATTACTTCTTATTATAATTCTTAAATTAAATTATTTTTTTAATTAATTTCATTTAATAATTCATAATTTGAATTTGCAAAATCTTCTTTTGATGTAAGATTTTATTCTGACTATTCATTTTAATAAGATAATTGTTCTTAAAGTTTACTAATTTTTTATTCCATATTATCAATCTTATTATTTTTATTTAAAATCTAATCAGCTAACTAAACATTCTATAATTTTATCTATTCAATTTCTTTCTTCCAAGCTTCATCTTCTTTCTTTTTCTCTACTTTTTCTGGCGATTCTATTTAAGATTCTCCAAATTATTAATAAGTTCCAAATTCTATTGAAGCATTTTAATCTATTCCATGCTTTAATATATTTATTATTTATGTTATCAATTAATAAGCTGCAAGACCATCAATCGCTGAACTTGTTTTTTTTTAGGATAATATTTGCACAATCTCTTATAAGCAGATTAATGATATTTCAGGTGTAAATTAAGCTTCTTATGGGAGGACGAAATAAGATTCACTTTATATTTTCTTTATAAAATAATATAATTAATGGAATTTAATTATATTGTTTTTTTTTTTGTTACATCGATTTAACTGATATAAAATTAAACTTCAGCATTTTTTTCTGATAATTAAGTTTAAAATCCAGTGACTTCATTTATCAATTTTTTTGATAAACTCTGGATCTTTTTTTCTTGAAGCTAGATTTTATTTTAAAGATTTTTCGTAATGCTTTCGTGTTGTTAAGTATTAAGCTTGATTTCTTCCTCGAAATCTTTTATTTTTTCTTCAAGATTCACTAATTCATTTTTATTAGAATCTAACTAAAGTTTTTAAGCTGCAAGAGTTTCTTTTGAAAAAAAAAAATTGTAACTTGTAAATTAGTTTTTAAACCTTATAGTTTTTCTTTTTCTCCTAAAGCTTTTTTGAAATTAGTTTTTTACATTAAGTATTTATCTTAGAATTTTAATAAATCATTTTTATTGAGTTGAATGATCAAAGCTTTTACAAAATTTTATAAAAATTCTATAAATTTTACTTTATATATTTTTTAAATGCAATGATCTTTCATCATCAATTTTTTTTAAAATTATTTTTATTTGCTAAGAATCTTAATAAGAATTTAAAAGCTAATTTAATGATTTATCTAATAATATTTTTTTATCATCAATCACTTAAATTTTCTGATTAATTTTTTGCAATAATGAATTAATATCTCTTGCACAATGTCCTTCAACATTTTTCTAATTAAATTAAGTATTTATAACAAATTTAAACTTTTTAGCTGTTTTATTTAGAAGGCTATTCCTATTATTATTATGATTATTTTTTGATCTAATTAATTAATTAATTATTTTTCTTTTTTTCTTTTTCTAACTCTTCTTATAAATTATTTTAATTTTTTTATTTAATCTAATTAATTAATTAATTATTTTTCTTTTTTTCTTTTTCTAACTCTTCTTATAAATTACTTTAATTTTTTTCCAAAAACATAGCATACTCAACTAAGCGTTCATTATTTTCTTCTTTTTTTACATTATCTTCTTATTGCCCTTAATTTAAAAGCTACTACTATTATTTTGTCAGATTAATTCGTTAATATTAGTTCAATGCGGATTCTTATTCATTAATAAGTTCAAGCAATTAATTTAAATGGCGTTTATATTCAATTTCTCTCTCTGTAGCTTCTTGCAATTCTTTATAAGTTTGATTATATTCATATAAAAGTGATTTATGTTAAATTTCAAGAATTTACTTTAAAAAAAATAATTAAATATTTATTAAATATACATAATTCTTTGTTAGTTTTGTTAGTTATTCATTTTATTTTTCAATAATTTATTGCTATTTTGAATTTGATTAAGATAGTTCATTATATGAAGCATTTTAAAATGTTTAAGCTGATTACTATTTTAAATTAGGCTCTTTTTCAAAAAAATTCACTATTTATTAATAAATGTTTGAAATAAATAAATAATATACTTAAGAGAGATTTTGGTTATTTTAAGTATTAAATTTATTCTTATTATTACTTTCATTAAGTATTTTTTTAAAATTATTATTTTGTTTCAATTGCTGGAGATTTTCCTTTCTCAGAATCAGTCATTACAGGAGTTCTCAATTCTGAGCTTGGATAGGACTATTGAAATTTATCCTAATTTTTGTATTTTTATTAAAAAAAATTATTTAATTAACTATCGTTTCACTAAATTTTTAAAAGGATTGAGGTTCAAATGCAGATTTTAAATTTTATTATGCCATTTAAATTTTTGATACTTATTATTGTTATTATTAAGGAAAGGCTTTGATGTTTGGAGATGTATCCTAGATTTGACCAAGAATTGCATCATTGGTTTTTGCTACTTATTTTATCAAATTGCTTAGATCCTTTATTTTGAGTTTTTCCTTTTATTAATAATTCATTGCAAATATTTAAATATTTATAATTTAAATTTTTATTTTTATTAATTGAAATATTTCAAAGTTTAATTTAAATTTAATAATTGATAATTAATTGTATGTATTAAGGACATTTAGTTAGAAAAAAAGTCTTTTAATAATAATCTGAAGAATAAAACACAAATTTTTTTATCAATTTTCTGGATTTGAAATAGAAATCAATCTTACTAAAATAATTTTGCAGCTTAACCATACTTTTGAACTTATTTTAAATATTTCTCTCTTTTTGTTTTCTAATTATTTTCTTCCTCAAAAATAAATTATTTTTCTTCTTTCTTATTGTTAGAATAGTTTGGCGATATTTAAGGAAATTTTGTTCTCGAGCCTCTATCTTGAATAATTAAATTTATCTTTTTCTTTTTGTGCTTTGAATTTTTTCTTTATTTATCTTCATTAATTATGATGGTTTATAGTTATTTTTTATTATTAAGCTAAACTCTAAATTTTTTTTACGAAGGTATTTTTTATTCTTCAGCTATTAATTAGTTATTAGAAGCTGAAGTTGATCGTTAATCTAATTAAATCTTTTCTCGTGTTATTATACTTTTTGAGTCTGGAGACTATTATTAATATTGTTTTTTTAAAGAAAAGTGTGGAACTAAATAATTTTAATTATTTTTTTCTTCATTTTAAGCATGTTCTAAAGCTACTTAATATTTTTTTATTTTCAGTTTGAGTTCTGATATTTAAATTTTTTAATTTTCACAATGGGATATTAGTTTCTCATAGTTTTCATTTTTTTCTGGAGTTTAATTATTTATTTATGATTATGGCTAATTTAGTTTTTCTTATTCTTATAATTGGTTACTCTCTAAATTTTCAACTGCAACATTATTAGTCTTTTTTTAATTTTAAATGAATTCATTTTTTTCATGTAATCTTGCAAAACTAGATAATTATGGATTTTGTTTCGTATTTTATTATTGTTTTTTATTTTCCTAATTTATTGCAGTTTGATCCGATTTTGGTGTATAATCTTTTTCATTTGAAGTATTTTCTGATAAATCATTGAGACTTCAATTTTTCTATTAATTTACTATGAAAAATTCTAACTATTTTTAAATTACCTGAAGAGATTTTTAAGTTGTCATGCTATTTAAAATATTAAGGCTGTTATAGATCTTTATCTTTAATATCTTAAGTTTCAATTTATCTTGAATTTCTTTTTGAATTTTAGATGTTATGCAATTGTTATTAGTATAATTCTTACTAAAAATAATATTTTTTGTCCTTTATTTTACAAAATTTTATCGGATTCTTCATAAACTATGGTAGTTCTTTATCTTGAATTTCTAAAATTTTAATTTATCTTGAATTTGTTTTTGAATTTGAGATATTAGGTAATTGTTATTGGTTAGATTCTTGCTAAAGATAATATTTTTTGCCTTTTATTTTACAAAATTATGTAGTATTCTTCATCGCAATGATTTTCAAAAAGCAATATAGTAGAAATTGATTTCTACTTTTACTGATAACTATTTAGTAAAATTTGTTTTATTAAAACTTCAAAAATAATAGTATTTATTTGTTTAATATTTATAATTTACAAAAAATTTATTTATTTTAAAAAAATATTATTTGTTTTTACATTCTCACATTCTTATTATTAAAAAAAATTATTATTCTTGATTGTCTAATTTTAAAGAAAAGCTTTGCATAAAAAGAAAATAATTGTAAATTATATTGTCAAAAAATTTAAATTAAATTTATTTTTTTAATTTATAAAATATTTGAATATTTTTAAATTTTTATATAAAAAATTTGAAAATAAATAAAATAGATTGATTTTTCTGAATTAAAAAATAATTATTGAAACTAATTGATTCGCTAAGCTGAGAACATTCCCGAACATTTTTTTTTAGCTTATATGAAAATTTGAAATCTAAAATCCAAAACCAAAATTTAAATAGTTTTGTCAAATCATTTTCGCTTCACGTAAAAATCCAAATGGAAACCGAACAACCAGCCGAACAATTTGCATTCAATGCAGATATCCAACAATTAATGGGACTGATCATCAACACTTTCTACTCTAACAAAGAGATCTTCTTAAGAGAATTGATCTCGAACAGTTCAGATGCCTTGGACAAGATCCGTTACAAAAGCATCACTGATTCATCGATCAACGAACTTGAACCCAATTTCAAGATCGAAATCATCCCCGACAGGACTAACAATCTGTTAACAATCAAGGATACTGGTATTGGAATGACCAAATAGGAGTTGATCAACAACTTAGGAACAATAGCCAAATCCGGAACTAAGGCCTTCATGGAAGCACTTCAAAGTGGTGCTGATATTTCTATGATCGGACAGTTCGGTGTCGGCTTCTATAGTAGTTATCTCGTTGCTGATAAGGTTGTTGTCATTTCAAAGAGCATGGAAAACCCAGAGGAGCAATGGAAATGGGAGAGTACTGCTGGTGGCACTTTCACTGTTGTTAAGGACAATGAAGATTATGGATTGAAGAGGGGATCCATTATTCAGTTGTACATGAAATAGGACAATCTTGAATTCTTAGAGGAAAAGAGGATCAAGGAGTTGATTAAAAAGCATAGTGAGTTTATTAGTTTTGAAATCAATTTGATGGTTGAGAAAACAACTGAAAAGGAAATCGAAGATGATGAGGCTGAACCTGAGGCAGAAAAGAAGGAGGGCGAAGAGCCAGAGAAGAAGGAAGGCGAGGAAGAGAAGAAGGAGGAAGAGGCAGAGAAGAAGGAAGGTGAGGAGGGAGAAAAGAAAGATGATGTTGAAATCACTGAAGAAAAGGAAGAAAAGAAAAAGAAGACTAAAAAGGTCAAGGAGGTCTCTCATGAACTAGAATAAGTGAACAAGACCAAGCCAATCTGGATGAGGAAGACAGACACAATCACCAAGGAAGAGTACTCTAGCTTCTACAAGAGCTTGACTAACGATTGGGAGGACCATTTAGTTGTGAAGTAGTTCTCAGTTGAAGGACAACTGGAATTCAAGTCAATTCTGTATGTGCCTAAGCGTGCTCCATTTGATTTATTTGAAACAAAGAAGAAGAAGAATAACATAAAATTGTACGTGAGAAGAGTGTTTATTATGGACAACTGCGAGGAGTTGATCCCTGAATACTTGGGTTTCATCAAGGGAGTTGTTGATAGTGAGGATCTTCCTTTAAATATCTCAAGAGAATTCTTGCAATAGAATAAGATCCTGAAGGTGATTAAGAAGAATATTGTGAAGAAATGCATGGAAATGTTTACTGAGTTGTAAGAAAATGCTGAGGATTTCAAGAAATTCTACGAACAATTTTCTAAGAATTTGAAGCTTGGAATTCATGAGGATCAAGCTAATAGAGCTAAATTGGCTGAATTCCTTAGATTCCAATCAACTAAATCAGGTGATGATTTGACTTCAATGAAGGATTACGTGTCAAGAATGAAGGAAGGACAAAAGGATATCTACTTCATAACTGGTGAGAGCAAACAAGCCGTTATGAACTCTCCCTTCATTGAGCAACTTAAAAAGAAAGGATATGAAGTGCTTTTCATGGTTGACCCAATTGATGAATATGTCATTCAATAACTCAAGGAATTCGATGGAAAGAAACTAAAGAACTGCACTAAGGAGGGACTTGATCTTGAGGAAGAAGAAGAAGCTAAGAAGAAATTCGAAGAACTCAAGACAGCCTTTGAGCCCTTATGCAAATTGATCAAGGAAGTCCTTGGAGACAAGGTTGAAAAGGTTGTTGTCGGATAAAGAATCTCCGAATCCCCTTGTGTCTTAGTCACTGGAGAATACGGTTGGTCAGCCAATATGGAAAGAATTATGAAGGCATAGGCCTTAAGGGATGCATCCATGTCTACTTATATGATCTCCAAGAAGACTATGGAAATTAACCCTAATCACTCCATTGTCGTTGAATTGAAGAAAAAGAGCGATGCTGATAAAACTGATAAGACTGTTAAGGATCTTATCTGGTTGTTGTTTGATACTTCTCTATTGACTTCTGGATTCTCCTTGGATGATTCCAGTCAATTCGCTAATAGAATTCATAGAATGATTAAATTAGGATTGAGCATTGAGGATGATAAGATTGATGAGGAAATGCCAGAACTTATTGTAACTTTTTTATTATTCTTTAATATTATCTATAGAAGGAAGATCAACCTAAAGAAAGTGAGGAAGCTTAGAATAAGATGGAGGAAGTCGATTGAGAAAATTTATCAATTATCTATTTTTTCTCAAATATCAAAATTCAATTTCCTTTAATTTTTATTTTTTATAAATTTAATAATATTTTTGTTTTTTTACTTTATTATAACAAACAAAGTCAAAATGGTAGATGAACACAAAGAGGAGGAAAAACTGATATTCCATGGAATATATTAAGCAAATAAAAAAATAAATTCAGGTTCATTTGGAACAGTGTATTCTGGAACAAATTTAGAAACGAACGAATAAATAGCAATAAAGATTGAAAAAAATAATGTAATTTATATTTCCCCCCTTTAATTTTTCAACAGAGCGAGGATGGAATAATCTCAGTGCTTCGAGAAGCCTCTCTAGTAGAAAAGCTCCAAAACATTCGAGGCATTTGCAAAACTTACTGGCAAGGAAGAATGGGCGCTTATGATGTTTTAGTAATGCAATTATTGGGCCGTGATCTGGGATCTTATCTCAGAATACTTAAGCAATTTTCATTGAAAACTGTTATTATGTTAGGCATTTAATTAATTGAAATTCTGGAGGGCTGCCATAGTGCTGGCATTGCTCATCGTGATATCAAGCCTGAAAATATTGTAATGGGAAAAAATAATGATAGTGATCAAGTATTTCTAGTAGATTTTGGGATTTCGAAGCATTTCAAGGACTCTAACGGGAAGCACATTCCCTTTAAAGAAGGTAAGTAATTCCTGGGAACAACACGTTATGCTAGTTTATCAGCGCATCTTGGAATAGAATTATCCCGAAAGGATGATCTGGAAAGTCTTGCTTACGTTTTAATAATTCTAGCAAAGGGTTCATTGCCCTGATAAAGTGTACAAAGCACAGATGCTGATAAGACTCGAAAAGTCGGAGAAATGAAATAAAAAATTACCCCTGAAGAACTTTGCAAGAATTTACCTGAACAATTCGTTAATATAATTACTTATTCAAAGAGTCTGACCTTTACAGAAAAACCGGATTACTCATACTTAATAGGATAATTAAAGGAAATCTCGACTCAAGAGGGTTTTCCATTAGATACTAAATGGGATTGAAAGAGTTAATCAAACTTTGGCTAAAGGAAGCCAGTGCATAATTCTAAACATCCTTAGCTTGAAAACCCTAATAAATTAGTGACAGGAAACGCCTCACCTGCTTCCAAAGTGTCTGGATCTTAATAGGATCTACCACCTTTATCTTATTTTTTAAATGATAAGTAAAAATAATCAAAATTTGGGGAAAACCTAGCTGTCAATCTAATGCCACCTGAGACTGCTAGTTATTATTCTTAGTCTAAATTGTCCAGTATTGGGATCAAGGGTATTTAAGAATTCTGAAATGAAAATAAGAATAGCAGTTTTGCTAGTGCTAATAAGTCAATCAATTTGTATAAGAATGCTTTTTCTGATAGTTTAATTTTTATTATTATTTCTATTTTAGTTATTGAAAATGAAATTTAAGAATATTCGTTTAAGAATGTTAATTAGAAAATGAATGATTTAGAATTTAATAAATTAAGATGGTAAGCAAATACATTTTTATTTTTATTTCATAGTACTTTTAAAGAGTTTAGCAGAAAGTTAAAAAAAAAAAAATGAGAAGAAGGAACAACACCAAATAAATGATTATTATTCATTATTAAAATTTTATATGTCTAAATATAGTATCATTTTTTTTTAAAATTTTTTTTGTTTTTTACAATTTAAGATTTACTATCAATATTTGTTAAAAATCAAATAATCGTTTTATTTTTTATTAATTAAAAATAAGAAGTTAGAAAAAAAGAATGAATTGGTTAACCCTACAATTTGAAAACAAGGAAGTTTAAAACAAATATGATGAATTACATTACAAAACTAATATTTATTTACTCTCGATCACAATTATTCTGGGTGTGTTTGCTTAAACAATGTATTTTAGTTTTCAATTAATGAGTGAAGTAAAAGCTGAATACCTAATTCTTATAACGAATCTAGGCACAGTGATTATTCTTGTTTTATTCTATTAACTAATTTGAAAAAAACCAAGCCTTGGAATCTCTTGTTGCTAGGTAGGTGGGTTTTATATAACTATTTCTGGAATAATTATTTACTATTCATAAAATGTTTATTATTATTTTTTTATTTTTTACTTTTATTGGTAGTAATAAGGTTCATCAGAACTTATCTTTGCTTATTCCTTATATTTTTGAAGCATTTAAATACTTATGTTTTTTATTGGAATTAATATTACTTTTTCCAATATTTTGTTCATTATTTAAATTATTATATCAACATTTGCTATCAACTCTTATGAATCCAAAGAATATTATTATAAATTTCTATTTAATTACTTTGTAATCATTTTTTTTAGTCATTTATTAATACAAAAAGTCCATTTTATTATTGATTTCAAGATTTTACAAAGAAAGAAATATGAGAAAAAATTTTTTAGAGCTTTATTTAATATAAAAAAAAAATTTAGAAATATGAAAATATATCATGTTTGAAGTATTTCCAGGACTTACAGCTTTAATTTAAAAAAAGCCATAATTGAAAAAATTTCAATAAAATTCTAGGAAAATAAGTGAATAATAAAATTTCCTCTTAAATACCTAAGAACAAGAAAATTTTAATACTATCTGTAATTGGGTTTTTATTTTATTTTTTTATAATTTAAAATTATTAGAAATTAATTGAAATAAATAAATTTGCAAAATAAACATATAATTTCTAATCCGACGAGAATTTTTATAATTTCTTATCCGAAATAAAAATTATAAATGATGATGATCGCATAACGACAAATACTATGACTTTGTAATAGAAAATAAATGACTTTATAGCAAATTATAAAGATAAAAAAACCAAAATTAATGAGAATAAATTAGCACTTCAAGGAATATTTTAAACAGTAATTTTCTTATAGTTTAACTTTTGTTTTTTAGAATAAAAAGCTTTTAATAAGTCTCTGTCCCTTTGTCTGGAACTCCGAAACCTAATTTTTACTTCGAATAGAAAATATAAGCTAAGAGGATGAATTAAGATCACTTCAAGAGTAAGATAAATACAAGGATCGTTTACTAGCAAATGTATCACATGATTTACGAACACCATTAAATGCAATCAATTATTTAATCACTTAATCAAAGGAATAAAATAATAAAGCTTAGAGGATTGCTGATCTTGATATGTCTCTTGTGAATACTGATTTATTGATGAATATGATTAATGATATTTTGGATTATTCGTAAATGAAGGATAATAAATTAAGATTGATAATTTCTGAATTTAATTTGTAGACTTTGTTAAAATCTGTGTTTAATTTAATGAATATTTAGACTGAATTAAAGGGAATCAATTTTTTTATTAAAAATAAAGCTAAGGATTTATAAATTACTTCAGATCTAAGAAGATTAAAATAAATATTAATTAATCTGCTTTCAAATGCCATAAAATTTACAGATTAAGGATTTATCAAACTAATTGTAAAGACTTCAACTTTTGAGAGCCGAGTCAAATTTACAGTGGAAGATACTGGCTCTGGCATTGAATAGGATGTTGTAGATAATTTAGGAAAGCCCTTTGCAACATTTTCTACAAATACAAACAAAAATTAAGGAGGTATTGGGCTAGGCCTTAACTTTTGCAAATAATTAATTGGATTACTTGGTCCTGATAATTTTTTTAATGTGAAAACTTAAGTTGGAAAAGGATCGAAATTTTCGTTTGTGGTTTATACTGATTTATAAAATCCCAATTTGAATAATTCTATTAAAGAAAAGGATTAATCATTATTTAGTGCAGAAAATGAAGAAATTAAAAGTGGAGAGGTTTATTCTGATGATTATTCTCAAATATCTTAAAACAAAATATATTGTGTTGAATATGACGCAATGTCAAAAATATTTTCTAATTAGGACTAAGAAAGTGAGATTAAATTAATGCATGAAAGCGTTTTGAACTCATTTGAAGAGATAATAAATATTTTAATTGTAGATGATAATGTATTTAATTTACTTGTACTCAAAAGCTAACTTGAAAAAATCAGCTCAAAATTTAAGATATTAAAATCAAGTAATGGAAAGCAAGCAGTTGATACTTTTGTTTTATTGAATGAAAAGTAAAATACTTCAAATCTTTAATTAATTGTTATGGATTGCGAAATGCCTATTATGAATGGCTTTGAAGCTTCAAAAAGAATAACTCAGAAAATTTAAAAAGAAAATTATAGTCAATGCATAATAGTTGGATATACAGCATTAATTGGAGAAAATGAAGAAAAAACAGCTTTTAAATCAGGAATGTCAGATATATTGTAAAAACCAGCAGCATTTAATGATTTAAAACAAAAAATGTTTATCAATCTAGATAAGCTTAAAAAAAAATGAAAAAATCATACAATTGTATAAATTTTGCTAATTATCTTTAAAAATAATAAGTTTAAATATTTTAAATTTAAAAATTTGAGTATTGAATATTAAAGATTTATTCCTTTTCTTTAAAATAAATTTAAAATTGCAATAAAATTACAATTTTCATTTTATTCATAATTTTTTTTTTTTTTATTTTTTTTTAAAATCAAATAGATTTATATTTATTGGCTTAAAAAATTTTTATAATTTTGAATTTTATTTAACAAGATTTCAGATTTCATAAAACTCTGAATAAGTGTTAAATAAAAAATAAATAAACTTTTTAAAAAAAATGAAAAAAGCTCTTTAAAAGTACAACTAAATTAAAAGCCCATATACTAATTTTTGGACACCAGAAGAGGATTAAAAATTAATAGAAAAAGTGATTGAATATAAAGCCAAAAATTGGAAGGCCATATCCTCTTGCTTAGTAAATCGATCACCACTATCTTGCTCCTTACGTTGGTCAAAAATCAAAGGGGAATAACATCAAAATATTTAGGCAAAATTCACAAAACAATAGGATGAACTCTTATTAGAATTGGTGAATGAGTATGGTTGATTGAACTTTCTTTAATTGCATTATTTGTAAGGTTAAAAATGGAAATTGCTGGAATAATTCTTTGAAAATAAGTTAAATAAATAGATTCGAGAGAGATATCTCAATAAAATAAGGTATTGGTTTATAGCTATTCTTTCTTTTTAATTTTTTTTTAAAATCAAATAGTTTTCTCTTCATATTTTTGATTAGAAAGTTTTTATAATTTTAATTAAATTTTTTTAATTTATTTTTGTATTTTTAATTTTTTCTTAAGGCCTGGAATAAATAAAAACAAATTCAGTGATGAAGAAGATTAGCAGCTGAATCAGCTATGACATTAATATGGTAAACACTGGAGTTTCATTGGAAAATTAATGAATCGCAGTGAAAACAGCATTAAAAATAGATTTTATTCCTACATTGCTAAATAAGATTAACCTTAAATTTAATTAATTAAAGTGGAGTAATAATAAGAAAATTTAGCCTCATAGGAAATTATAAAAATTACTATTTAGTAATAAATAATTTCATAATTTTTTAATATTACTTCAGATAAATAGACAATAAAAACAATTAATAATCTTAAATTATCAATACTGATCACTTTTTTTCAGATTACTAAGATTAAAAAAATGGTAAAAAAGAGTGATAATAGAAATAAACACAGTGTGTTTTTAAAGCATTTAAATTTAAATTATATTTCCTTTTTTTTAAATGAATTTAATTTTTTCACTATCTTAAAAGAAATTGAAAATTTTAAGTTATCTATTTATTTTTGGGTACTAAAATTTCTTATTATTATTTATCATTTTATATTAAAATGCTGGGTAATTATTTTGTGAATTGTTTTAAAACTATTTGCTATTCTAATTTTATTTTGAAAAAAAAAATTACTAATTCTTTATAAAGTATTAATACTATTTTTAAAATTAATTCAATAAAATAAAAAATTAATGGAAAGAAAATGCTTATGCTTTAATTTAAAGCCCAAACGAATTTCCTAATCAATAGGAACGCGAACTTTCTTTTTATCTCTTTCCGATGATATTGCAAACCTTTCTTTCCCTTCTAACTATATTAAGACTTCTAAATATACTGCAACCAATTTTTTTGTAAAATCCTTATTAATTTAATTTCGTCGGTATGCGAATATTTATTTCTTGATTACAGCTATTTTATAATGCATCCCAGCTATTAGTCCTTTAACTCCAGTGACTGCTGTAATGCCATTGATTTTTGTTTTATCATTAAGTATGTTGAGAGAAGGACTAGAAGATTATTAAAGACATAAAACTGATGAATTGCTTAATAGAAGTTAATGTAAAGTATTAATAAAAGCAGGAAAAAATGAAGCCAAAATAAAGGACAAATTATGAAGAGATGTCGAAGTTGGAGACATTATAATTGTTTAAAGTGATGAAGGTTTTCCTGCTGATTTAATACTTCTTGCAAGTAGTGATAAAACTGATGGAATTTGTTTTGTTGAAACCTGTAGTTTAGATGGCGAAAAAGCATTAAAGATAAAATCAGCAGTAAAGTAAAGTGTAGAATGCATAGATTGAAATAAGCAAAATAATTAAATAACAATTAACTAAGAATTACTAGAAAATTCTAAATTTTTTGCTTAAAAACCTGATTAACTCCTGTACAATTTTGAAGGTAGCATTGAAATTGATAAAAAGCCAATCCTATTAAATTAAAAGTAATTGCTTCTGAGGGGAGCAGTACTTCGAAATACAAAATGAATTGCAGGAACGGTTGTTTATACGGGATTAGATACAAAGATTATGCGTAATGCTGAAAAAGCTAAGGCAAAGGTTTCTGGAATTGAAAGGATTACTAATTTAATTATTATTGGAATTTTAGTTGTTTAATTTATATTATGCTTAGTTCCAGTTATTGGACTCCTTGTCTTTGAATTCAAGGATCTTTCAGGGCATTATTACCTTAAATAGGAAAGTAATAAAGGATTTGATGTGTTTTTAGTGTTTTGGACTTATGTTTTATTATTAAATACAATGCTGCCAATTTCATTAATTGTTACATTAGAAATAGTGAAAGTAATTTAAGCTTATTTTTTAAGTTGGGACTATGAAATGTATACAAAAGAAAAGGATTAATATGTAAAAGTAATGTCTTGTTCTATTAATGAGGATTTAGGCTAGGTTGAATATATTTTTAGCGATAAGACAGGCACTCTAACTTGTAATAAAATGGAATTCCGGTATGTTACTATTGGAAATTAATGTTTTGGGGAAGCAGAAAATCGAGAAAGAAAACCCACTATTAGCAAAGCAATGAAATAAATGAGCAAAAGAGATTCAATAGTCTTTGAAAAATCGGATGTGATGTTTTCCTTTAAGGATGATAAATTACAAAATTTATTACAAGAGTAATCCTAAATAAAGGGAATTACTTAAATCGATGAAATTGTCCCAGAATTTACAATTTTAGTTAAAGAGTTTTGGCAATGCATTGCTTGTTGCCATGAATGTATAATTGAGGAAGTAGAAAATGAAATATATTATTAAGGCCCTTCACCTGATGAAATTACATTGGTTGATGCTGCTAAGAATATTGGGTATAAATACCTTGGAAATACTAAAGGATTTATTTAACTGGATGTTTTTGGTTAATAGAAATAATTAGAATTACTTTAGCTTTTTGAATTCAATAGCGATAGAAAGAGAATGTCAGTAATTGTAAGGGATGAATAAGTGATTAAAATGTATATAAAAGGGGCGGATAACGTAATATTATAGCGTCTGAGAAAAGTAAAGCAACCCTTTATATAGAAGATTCGTTTTAAGATTGATGATTATTCAAAATAAGGGTTAAGAACGCTTTGCATGGGAATGAAGTATTTAAGTGAAGAAGATTATCAAGAAATTAATTAGAATTTAGCAAATTTTATTAATATGGAAAACAGGGATTAAAAAATATGTAAATAAATTACTTATTTAAATTAAATATCTTTTTTAAGAGGAATATGCAGAGCAAATTGAGAGAAATTTTTTATTAATTGGATGTTCTGCTATTGAAGATAAACTATAAGATAATGTTCCTTAAACAATAAATGATTTTTTACGTGCAAGTTAATTGATATTTTTTAATGAAGTGTTTATAAGATATTAAAGTATGAATGCTTACAGGAGATAAAATGGAAACAGCTGAAAATATTGCTCGTAGTTGCAAACTATTTATCTAAGAAATGCAGATCCTTTAATTAGATGTCAAAAACATTCAAGACATTCAATCTAAACTGATGTAACTCTAAGATATTTTTTCTCTCTGCATTTAAAATAACAAAAAAAAGGGTCTACTAGTCGATGGAGAATGTCTTGGTCTCATTTTACAAAACCCACTGTTATAGGATCAATTTCTTGAAATGGCTGTCAATAGTGAAGCAGTAGTATTATGTCGTAGTACCCCAAAATAAAAAGCTTAAATGGTCCGATTAGTCAGACTTAAAAAAAATAAAATGACCCTTGCAATAGGCGATGGAGCAAATGATGTGAATATGATCTAAGAGGCAGATATTGGCGTTGGAGTCTTTGGAAATGAAGGAATGCGCGCAGTTTAAGCAAGCGATTTCGCAATTGGAGAATTTAGATGTCTCTGAAGGTTAATCTTCTTGCATGGACGATGGAATTATAGAAGAATTGCTGAGATGATTCTTTATTTTTTTTATAAAAATATCATTTTTACTATTCCCTAGTTTTTTTTTGCTTTTGTTTGTGCTTACAGTGGCTAAACAATATTTGATGATTGGTATATTTCCTTATATAATATGTTCTTTACTGCATTGCCTTTAACTATTAGGGCTATTACTGATTAGGATGTCCATTATGAAACATTAAAAACAGTCAATTAAAAAGGAGAAATTGTTGAAGAGAATTTTAATTTACCTTTAAAAACTATAAGGTGCGATTATATTTAAAGAAATTTAGCTAAAATATATTATATTGGATAAGGCAAAACTATTTTTAATTTAAAAAATTTTGCATTCTGGGTTGGCACTGCTGTTTTCTAAGCAATTATTCTTTTTATAATAACTTTTGGTGTCTTTAGATATGGTGTAATCAGTATTGATGGTTATAATTCAGATCTCTGGAGTTTCAGTGTCACTTACTTTACCTCAATAGTAATGGTAGTGGATTTAAAGATTGCAATTTATACTCGATACTGGTGGTTTTTAACCTGAATTGCAATCCTACCATTAAGTTCTTTATTCTATTTAGGCTATTTTGCAGTGAGTAATAATTTAAGTTCTTTTGGTAAAGTTTAGGGTGTCTCATGGATGATGCTATAAAGCTTCCTGTTTTATTCTACTTGTTTTCTGGAGGTAATTGTATTGTTTTCATTGGATTTGTTATGATATTTGGCTGTCAAATCATTTCGTCCTTCTTTAATGGATAGTTTAAGATTATATATGAAGCAAGCTATGAATATTAGTAAGAAAATTGAAAATAAGGAAATGTAGGAAAATGCTTTGCAAGCTCTTTAGGTTTATTTTTTTTTAAAGAAAAAGTTTTGCTTAAAAGGTGAAATTATTGCCAAGTTAAAAATTTAAAGTACTTGAATAAATTCCTGAAGAGGATACAGAGGTGGATATTTCGTTAATTTAAAGAGATTCAAATGAAACTGTAACAATTATTAAAAATTAAGTAATGATGCTTGAAATGTAAAATATGAAAATTAATAATAATAATAATAATGGAGCTCAATAAAATGGATAGTGAGATTTTTTATATATAATGTTATATAATATAAATTAGTTTCAATAATAAATATATATTACTAAAGAAATATATATTTCTGAAGAATACTCTTTTTTTAGATTGTATTAAGTATTTTTTTTTTGAAATAAATTATTTTGAATTAATAAAGAGTCATTAAAATTAAAAGAAAATAAGGCAATGAAAACTAGTTACAAAAAAAATACCATTTAAATTATAGAATAATTATTTAAACTTGAACTTTAAAATTGTAATTTAAATTTAATGGATTTTGAAAATTTTCTTCAACTTCAATCAATATTTTTAGTTTTCTCCAAAAAATCAGCAGATCTTTAAACTCTAATAACCATCTTAATTTTTTTGCGTTCCATTTTTCCTTCTTCTCCAGTTTCAGTTTATCCTTCCTTCTTATCAGGGTTAAAAGCAAACGTTGATATTTTTTCAATTGCAATAAGCTATTGTTTTTTTAAGGCATCAGCAGTGCGAACACAAGTAGAAATTGCCTCACCAAGCGCATGGAGCTCTACTTCTTTAAATTTCTTCAGGTAGATCTTAGCCATGAACATGAAATAACGAACATCGTGAAATCCTGAGATTTACAACTTATTTGTTTCTGGGACAATCAATTTTTTTTGCTCCATTTTATTCGGTTTCCGAAATTTTAGGTTTTAATAAGTATTAAAAATTATGAATTCTTATTTGATAAAAAATTTTTCTGTAAATATTCATAATTTTATATTTATTTAAATTTTTAAAAAAAATTCAATTTTTTAAATTGTTTTAATTATAAAATAATAAATGAAATTTGAAATAATTTAAAGCCAAAATTTATTATTTACAAAAATTAAATTAATAAAACTTTATAGATATAATAATTTTCATTTTGTCTCTGATTTGACTTTTTCAATCTCCATTTCTACTTTAAAAGCCAGCTTCTCAAACACATTGCAATTTTCTGTCTCCAAATTTTATTAACTACTCAAGAAAGTATCTGCGGTAGAAATTGAATTGCTTTATTAGATTCTAGTTAGATTTTTGAATTACTAGCAAATGATAGGTTCAATAGGATGATCATCCTATGCAAATGAAGCCTTTCCCTAATTAAAATGCTAAAAAAGCTTAGAAAATGCTGAAATAGGATTAGTGAAATATTGATTATTATTTCCTAATTTGTAAATATTTTCAAATAGATTGATAGAATACAAGATAAAAATCTTTAATTTTTAAAATGCAAGTTCATTTGTATCATTCCATTCAATAATTCTTTAATAAAAAAAGTAAGCGCCTTAAATATATAGATCCTAAAATTATTCATTTGAGTTGGTGATCCACATTTTAAGGTTTAAGATCTCCTGAATTCCTTATACTTTGTAAAAATGTAATTTTTAATCAGGATAATTTTCATAAAGATTTTTAAGATTAATCTTGTTTATTTTTTAAAGGACTAGGGAGATTTAATTAGTAAATTTTACCATTACTTTCTTTCATTTGCAATTTTCTATCAATTCCTCACACTCTTCATTATAATACATCTTGACTAAGTTTGTATTTGATTTATCATAAGAATGTAAGGATTCCATTAAAGTATTAATCCTGAATTCAAGAAGTTTTATTATTATTATTTTAAATACTTGATATTGTAAGTCGCATGAGGCTTTAATTTTAGTTTAAACAATGTCAACTTCAAATGCTTTAAGCATCTCAAAATAAAAAAGGATTTAGTAAAAATAAGATGAAACAATGTTAGAAAAACTTGCTTTTAATTCATTAATTGAAGTATTACATTTTTATTAGAGTTCGGAAATTGTAAAGTATTGCATAGTTTCTTTTTCAGTAAACTCTTTTTATTCATTTTCACTCACGTTGGATTTTATTTTTCGTAATTCCTCAAACCATTTGAAATTTTAATATTCCAGCTTTAAGGTGAATTCAGAGAATAGGTATAATAAATAATCAGTTTATTTCGCAGCAGATAATTAATGAAGATTAATCAGATTATTTAATGATCGTTCATTTAATTTATTATAAAATCTACTGACTAATTCAAAGGGATTTAGCCGATTCAAAAACTTCTTTTAAATAGTATCATCTATTAAATCAATCCAAAAACTATTTAACCCATCTGGTTGATTCTTATCATCAAAAAATTTAATAGGATTATTATTATTTTTATCCTTAGTAATTTTATCATTATATTCTTTCATCCTCTGCCTCATTGAATTCCTCCCAAACAATAGCTCAATAATCACAATAGAAAATGAATAAACATCTGATTTTCCTTCTAAAGAAAAGGTTCCTTCCTTGATTTCTGGTGCAATATAATCAGGTGACCCTGCATAATTACATTTCGAAGTATAGGGCTTTGTATTTTTCCAACCATCCTTAATAATTTTCTTCAATTTATCCTTCAGTGTATCATATAGGATTATACTCACTCCAGGATCACAAATCTTAATTGAATAATTAGAATTCATCATAATATTGGCTGGCTTGATATCCCTATGGATTATACCATTTTCGGCCATTATTTTTATAGCTCTTGCTAGTTGTAGGCCTATTATGAACACTTCATCTTAAGAAAAGCTTTTCCTTCGTTCCAGAAGAATCTTTAAATTCTCCCCAAAGATCTAAGGCTGCAGAATGTAGAAAGCATTTTTTGTAAGACATGTCTCATGAAAGATTGAAAAATAAGGATACCCATCCTGAGTAAATTGGTTAAATTGCTTTAGGCAAGCAATTTCGCATTCAATTTAAAGTTTTCGGTAGTAATCTTTTCAAAAAATATAGTTTAATTAAGTATAATATGAATATTACCTTTATATTTTTCGGGAAGAATTATTTTTGCTACTAATTAGAGTTTAGGCTTATGCAGGTCGATAGCTTGTACAACAGATGAAAATGCTCCAGCTCCCAATTAATTTTTCATATAGATTAAAAATCTTTCACTAATTTTTTTAAAAAGAATATCGGATTTCGTTGCAGCTTGGTTTCCGTCTTGTGTTTAATTATTTGACACTTTTGATGTTTGAACTTATTTATTCCCTGGATTTGCACTTGTTTTAATTTTGGCACTGTTTGCTTATTTTTAAGTTAATTTATCAGCTGCTTTTTATTACTTTTATTCATTTATAGGGTTTTTTCTTGGCCTTCCTTTTTTACGCTGTGCTGGCACTTATTATTATGTCATTAATTTTTTTTTAATTTAAATTCATTCTAATTTTATGATATTAAATGGTTCTTATATATATAATATTAAGCAAATGCTAATTTCTACAAGAAAAACAAAAAATTTAAAATATAATAATATTTAATATTTATGTTTTCTTTAAATGTTTAATAAACTTAAAAAATATAATTAATGTATTTAGGAAATCCTTGAATATGTATCCTTTATATTATTTTAGGAAACTTTCCTGCTCAAAAAATGTTTCTATTCTATTTCATAACTCCTTTAATTTTTATCAAGCATATATATATATATATATAGCAATTTAAAATTAATTAAGTAAACATATAAAAGTGATGAAATATCTCTAAAATATTCAGAATTTTTGCATCGTAATTATTTATTGCAGTTGAATGGATTATCATTTAATAATGCAAAATGTTCTTTAAGTGTTTTACTTCAAATTAATTTCAAAATTCAAAAATATTAGTACAATATAGAAATTATTACTTTTTTTTATTTTAAGGAGAAGGACGAAAGTAACAATTTTTTTCATTTTTTTTCTCAACTAAAATTCAAAAAAAAATAGCAGAAATAGTTTTATATTAATTTAAATATTTAACAGATAATATTTAGGAAAGTTAATTTTAACTAAATCAAATTTAGTTAGAATCATGTATTTTGAACAAAAATGTTGAGGTATTTGTTTATTATTTTTATTTTCCTAAGTTTAATTTAATTAATATTGCTAATCATTAATGCAAATCCTAATAATTTTTAATCTTCAAATATAAATTTGTTGGAGCAATTTGAACAAAAATGTAGAGTTTTTGCTTTTCTAATTTTAATTTTCCTAAGTTAGAGAAATTTGCATATTAAGAATTTATTAAAATGAATTAAAAAAAAATATATTTAAGTTTCCAAAAGAAAAAAATATCTATATAAATATTATTTCTAATTTTCAAAAACAAAATTTTATTTTTTTAGATTTACACTAAGCAGGAGTAAAATAACCTTTAAATTATATTTTAATATAAGAAAAAATAACTTTAATTATTTGATTGATTCTCTTTTTCATTAATAATTTCATTAAATTAATGAAAGTAATTTGATTATTCATTAATTTTATTCTATTATGTAAATTTAGAAGTAAAATTCGTAATATCAAATTATTATTAGTAAGATTATTATTATTATTGTAGGTATTATTATTTTAAAATAGAAATCAATTAATTCTATTAATTTCTTTGTTTTTATTCTTAATATTAAGGGATTTAATAACATGATGAATAATTATTAGTATATTATTATTAATTTTTTTTTTATTCTTGGCTTGTAAGGATTTATATAATATTAATTAAATCTTGAATCTTTTAATCATCTTATGGGGGAATGCTACTTTATTAAAACTATTTTTGATTTTATATATTTAGATTGTTTTAATATTGCTTTTAAATTTAATCTATTGATATATTTTATAATGGCAAAAGAATCATCTAATTTTAATTTTGTTAGACTTTCTCTAAATTTTAATTTTTATTATTAAATTGTAAGTTTGCATCATATTTTGATTTCTAAAATTATTATTTTTCCAGCTATTTTTACAATTTTAGAATTAAATTAGGGTCATTAATTTCATATTTATAAGGTTTCTCTTGATAATTATCAATCAATTTTTAATTTTCATTACTATTTTTAAAATTATCAGCTGGACTATAGATTATTTAAATATTTGAGTCTTGATCTTTTTTTTCTTTGACTGAATAATTATTACCTAAGATTTTTTCTAATAATGGATGCTAATACCTAAAAATAAATAAGAAATTTAAAAGAAAAAAATATAAAACAAATCATTTATATTTATTAATGGTTATTCTGCCAAAAAGCAATCCTATAGCTGCTTTCTTCATTTATTAAAGCAATCTTATAGTTTTACATAAAATTAAAAATAATTACTTAACTATATTTTTTTCCCTAGCTTAAGAGTTTAAGGATTTAATAATTATTAGAAGTGTTTTTACTATTATTCTTTTTTTTAAAATTACGTTTTTTAATCTAATTCTTGGCATAATTATTTTTCTTTCTGTAATTTCATTTCTATAACTTCATTTTTATTTTTTGAAATTAGTTCATTTGATAAATCATTTAAAGGATTTTTTTCTAATTTTATTAAGAGTAAAACAAATTTTTAATACATTATATGCAATTTAAATTAAACATACTCCGAAAATGATTTTGTAATGCCTTTTTTGGCTTTTTTTAAACAAAAGTCTATAAAAGTAAGCTAAAAATTTTTAAGAGAACTTGTTTTTTGTTTTGAAGGCATAAATTCATTCCACAATATATTTATTTAAAATTTTTTTAAATTTTAAATATTTTAAACCCCTATTTCCTTTAAAATTAAACTAATTCTAAATTTTAATTGTTTTATTTTAATGTTTGAAAATAGTTTATTTTTTATTTCTTTCAATTCGAGACAATTTTACAATTAATTTACAATTTATTCACAATTCATAAAATTTAATTCAAAACAAATATAGTTCTTTTAAGGTTTATAAATGCCTTTTGTATGGCATGGATTTCTGTATTAGTAATAAAATTTATAATAATTGTATATTTATTAATAATCAAATTTTAATTTATTTATTTTTATTTAATTATTATTTCAGTTTTTCTAACCATTATTAACTTAAATTAGGTTTTACTTTAACTTCTACTGAATTTTTTTTTGCAATTAGATCCATTCTTTCTTCAAATTCTTTAATTTCATCTTTAAATTAGTTTCCAATTTTCTTTTTTAAATTTTAATTCTTTTTTTTATTTTTTTATTTGCATTTTTGTTAATTTTTTGTTTTATTTTCCATTTCTATAATTTAATCATTTATAGTTATTTAATTATTTTTTTCAGAGTCAATCGATTCTTGATTTATATGAGAACAAATATTTTCTTTATTTATTTCTAATTAATAAAAATTACCAATGAAAATTAAAACTTTGGGATGTTTGATGAATTTTATCTTCAAAATTATTCAGAATTTTCAACTGCTTTTTACATTTTTTATTTGAATTTTACTCTTTTCTTCAATTAAAATTCCTTCCCTCATGATTCTACATTTCTTGTTCTTCATTTAACTGCAATTCTAAATTGCTAAAGCTGTCATCCAAGCTTCCTTCACTTTTACTTCTTTTCCCCAAAAATTCATTTCGAAATTCCTATTATAATTCTTTAACTAATTAGTCATTAATTGTTGATTATTTTTATTTGGAGTTCTGAAATGGCAAAGAATTCATTGTATCTTCTGGGTTGAAATGCTTGCTAACAAAGGAAATCATAGATTTGAAATCTTATAAAGCAGCAATTTTTTATATTTAATTTTTATCATTTCCGATTCATTAAAGAATATCAAAATTTTCTGTTTCTTAAGCTAAGAAATCTTACTAAAAAAAAGAAGAAAAATAAATAAAATATTTCATAATGATAATAAAAATTACAAGAGAACTCATATTCCATTCAAGCTAATCTATTTTAAAAATATAGAAAGATAAAATTGTAAAATTAAATAGTAAAACCATCATGTTGAAACAATTCTAAATTGTTTTCTAACTCTGAAAATGTCTCTATTCCAATTTGGTAGGATACTTAAATGTTATCTTTAAATTAATTACTTTATTTTGCTTAAAATTTTTCTTATTTTGACATTTTTGAATTTATAAAAAGTAATATTAATAGTTAATAAAATTTAGAAAAAAAATTATTCTTAAAGAGTTTGCTAAATATAGACAAACTCTAAAAAAATTGTTTTTTTCTAAATAAATTATTTAATTATTAATTGTTTTTTTTAATTCCATAAAGTTATACATTTTGAATGATTAGAAAAGAAAAGCTTGAGAAATTGTCAAGTGAGAAATTATAGTAAACTTAACCTCAACTTCCAAGATGCTTATCTGTAATTTCTGTTAAAGATAAAGGATTTTCCTCAGAACAAATTCCAAAATTATAAAGAATTGAAGCAGTCTTAAACAAACGGGCAAAAGATAATCTAAATGAATTATGGCTTAATAATGAAAATTAAAACACTTTAAATAATAATCGAAAAATTAATGAATTACTATTAAACCGAAGTTAAACACTTTAGAGACTTTCAAATCGTAAATTGGAAAGAAAAGCTTTATAACTTGATTGTTCGCAAAAATTTAATAATCTTGAATAATAAGACATAATTGGTCTTATAGATTGTGTAGATAATAAAGCTATTAACTATAAAAGATTGCCACTGAATTTAAAGTTAACTCTTTCTGCTCAAAATAAGTGGAATGATTTTTCGTCAACAAACAATAAATAAATGAATCAATTATTTAGAGGAAATATTGTTTCAAAAGAAGAGGATGCTTATGATAAATATATAAAACAAGAAAAAATCGAACAGCAAGTTATTGAAAACAAAAAGCTTAAAAAAATTATTGATATTCGTAGAAAATTTTAGAATTAAAAAGTTAATAACTAATTAACATGAAGTTAATAATCTATTAGCCCAATTTCTATTTAAACTGCAAATTAATTCAAACCAAAGTCTATATATTAGATGTAAAGAAATGCTTTAAAATCAATTAAATAATTATATAATTTAAAATTACCTTTTAATCTTAGTCCCCCGAATAAGCATTAATAATATCAGTAATAATAAGAAGAATTATAAAAATCTATAGAAGTAATGCAAAAAAATAGTGAAATGAAAAATTTCCCATATGTTAATAATTCATTAGATAGAAAAAATAAATAAAAAATAAAAAATCCCTTTGAATCTCCTTTAAATTTTGAAAATACTTAAAATACTAAAAAATATGAATTACCATCAGAAAGTCTTCACCTTTCCTCAGCATATTCGTTTTCCTCCCCACTTTAAAACTAAAGCAGAGATATATAGTCTAAAAATATTATAATACCTAAGGATATTCAAGGAATGAGTATAGGTGAACTGTATAAACTGGGCCTTTTGCATATAAATTAAAACTAAGAGCATTTTGTTCATTCTGATGCATTTAATTAATTAAAAAGCAAAGCTATTTCATATTATAAAGAGATTTACGATAATTGCGAGGATGAGGATAAATTAAAAGATATTCAAAGATTAGTTACAGGCAAATATCCTGGAGAATAAGAAGAATAATTGAAAAATTTTATTGATTATAATAGAATTCATGGAAATAAATTTATTAGCAAAGTACTTTCATAAAGCAATTTATTGAAAGACAAATTAGGAACTATGCTGGATAGCTAAGCAAAAATAGCAAAAAAAATATAGTTTGAACGTGAAGCAAGGAGATAAAATTAAGCTTTGAATTTGCTGAGAAATAAGTCACTTGAAGTTATGACAAAATAAGCTCAGCAGGATAAATTAGTCTTTAATTTTTATTATTCAATTTCTTTAGGTATAAAAAAAGGAGCTTGATACCTTTATTTAAAGATTAAAAAAGTCATAAAAGCAAAATATTCCATTTGAAGAAACATAATGTTGATTCGAAATTTAGCATCCTAATATTTATATATATATATATACATAAAACAAAATTGACAATAATTATTAATTTATATTTATTATTAATTTTATTCATTGTTTTTGGAGGAATCTCATTAATGATTCAAACTAATCTCTTTGCAAAGGCTAAAAAATAATGAAAATTAGAATTAAAAAATTTAGTAAAACCTTAACTTTTAACGAAATAATCATGTCATCAATAATAATTTAATTTTATCTCTAATTTTTCAGAGTTTAATTTTATTTATTTTTCTGCATTAATTTTATTTTATAGTTTAATTTTAATATTTTTTCAAAAATAATTTCTTGATTATATTATGAGATTTTAATTTTGTGGCAATCTTACTTGTCCAGAATGGTTTTTAGCTGAATCAGCTAACATTGGAAAAATAGTACTCAATAATTTATCTGATAAATTTTATTTCAGACTGCACTTAAATTAAAATTAATCCTTAATCATATTATCTAGCATCTTTTAGAAGAAATAGATAATGTAAATAACTTATTATAATTTATGATTTTATTAGCAAGAAAAAGTGTATCAATTACTGAGAAATTCTGGATTTAGTTTTTAGATTTTAATTATTATTTTATTTTTATAATAATAGATAATGAAGAGATTAATTCTATAATTGCATCATTAGAATTTATTTTATCTAATTCAACTAGATATGATATTTCTGATGTTATATTATTAAAAGAGTTGATTAATTTAGGATTGCCAAAAGGTAAATTTCAATAATATTGGATATTACTTCAATTTTAAAAGAAAATTGTGACATGATTGGAAAAGCATTTAAAGAAAACAAAGAAAAATTAAAATATGCAGCATTAAAAAAATTTCCAAGAAGTTTTATTGTTATTTTTTTAATTATTATTAGCTTCAAAATTTGTTTCAATAAATTATTCAATAAATGATATGATTAGTTCAAATTAAATTAAAAATGTACCTGAAGATTATTCATAATATGCTTCAATAAATATTGCGTATTAGGAAACTGAAAAGCCAGCTTAATGTAATTTTGTGATTTTTAGAGATAAACTTGAGGAATTAATATCAGGTATGTTGAAGTATTTAGTAATTTCAGAAAAGAATTAGGAAAGGCATAAGAAATAATGGAAAAATTTTGATAAATACAAAATTATTTTAAATAAAAATAAATGTAAATATATAAATGTAAATATATAAATTTGAAAAAAGAAATAAAATAAAAAATAAATAAATAAATCTATCTACTCATTAATTGCTGTTCAATTAAAATAAATATTTATTTTTTAGTTATTAAATTTTTTAGCTAGAAATTTCTTATTACTTTAAATTGCTACAAGAAGTATTATAGAGTTTACTTATTAGTTAATTTTTATCAAGAGAATTATTATTTTTTGGTGAAGTAGTTGACATAAATTCAAAATTTTTACTTAACTTCTAATAACTTGCATTTGAAAAATTAAACATTCCTTCTGCTTTCTTATTATTATTTTATTAAGGACTCAAAAACATTTACGGAATTTCTCTTTTTTTATAATTAATTTTTTAATCTAAATTTTTTCTAAAAGTATAATCAACTTCATGTTGATTATTCCTCCTGCCCCCTTAAAACTCTAAAATGAATTTTTACTCAAGCGAATTTAATCGACTCTCCCAACGAACTCTTTCTCTATTTCAATATTCTCTCAGAGTTTATACTTGCAATTTTAAATCCTAAATTACCCTTTCATTTGCCTCCTATTAATCCTACATTAATTTCATTTGTTTTTCTTAATTGGCTCAACCAGAAATTTCTTTTTCGAGTACTGATAACTTTTAAAGTAAAGATTTTCGTTCATTGTTTGTTTTGATTTAAAATTCTTCAAAATTTTGTTCACATGATTCATAATCAACTATTAATTCACTTAGTTTGATTTTTGCCTTTTATAACTCTAATTCTGAGGTATATGTTTTTTATTTTTCATTTTACAGCTCGTCTTAAAGTTTTTATATTACAAGTTCATTTTAATTTAATTTTGTTAATAAATATTCATTTTAACGGTTGGCTTCAGTTAATTGCTATTAACTATTTGTCATTTAGTCTCAAACAAATTATTTTTGCTTTTATTTGATAAATTATTTAAATAATTGATAATTCTACGAATTAAAATCAATTTCATTATTTAAACTGCAATCGGATTATAATGCAGTTTTTAGCATAGATCTTTAAGATGTTTTTCCTTAAAGTTAATCAAATTGTCCAGAGAAAAATTGATTTTTTGAACGTTATTTCATTTCTTTGTATAGTGGTCCTTACATTGTTAGTTAGAAAAAAAATTTTAATTTATTATTAATATAAATTTTTATCAAAATAATTACATTTATTTGATCTTATAGAAAAAATCAAAAAAAAAACATATTGATAAAAAAATGTATATCAACTTTCTTTGATTCAAATAAAAAATTGAATTATTTAAAGTTAATTATCTCATCTTATCTGGAAACTACCTAATATTCATAGAAAAGCTCTACTAGTGAATTATATAATTAAGGAATATTTTAAGACATTTATTGAATTATTAATAAAAACTGATTTTTTTCAAGTGTTTTATGGTAATTATTTTAGTAACTTAATTAATTATCATTTTCTATTTAAACATTTAAAGTAAGAAACGATTAGGAATTAAATATCTAAAATAATTATTAAAAAAGGTAATTAACTTTATTTAAAAATTAGAGTAATTGTTTCATTCCACATTCACGAAATACAAAAAATTGTAAAAATTCATAATATTAATCAAATTTAATAAAAGTCTCATTTTTATTTGTCGGCGAAATATTCATAGCAAGTAATATTTGATTTGAAATAATTTATTTTTAATTCATTAATAATTCTGGAAAATATTTTTATAGGTTTGACAAAGATATTCCATTATTTGGTACAATTGAATGATAAGTTGCTTAAAAATAGCCTTTAATTTTATTAGTTAACTATTATTAAGATAATTTCACTAATTTAAGAAAGTTTTTTAGCAAATTAATAAGATTTAATTACGAGGCGGACATTAGAAATCTTTTACCCAAACTTTATTATCAATTTCATTATACTTCTTACCAAAAAAGACATTTTCAAGCTTATATAATACAAATTATCTCCTTTTGTTTAAGAATTACGGAGATTTTGTTAAATTTAATTTCAGATTAGTATCCTTAATAGATTATTCAAGTAATTTTTGTTTTTACTAATAAAGTTTTTAAGAAGCATCTTCAGTTTAAGAATTATTTTAATTAATATTTAAAATAAGATTTGCTTATTGTTTTGAAAAATCATTAGTCGCTGTTTTCGGCTTTATTAAACTGTTTGTCTTTAATTTAGCAGAATTTTTAAAAACCTATCTTAAATAAATAATTTTTTCCAAAGGGTGTATAAATTTTCCCTTAACTAAACTCTCAAATTTTTTACTATCAAATTTTTTTTAAGGAGTTGCTTATACTTCCTTCTTTGCAAAGGATTAAGTTGTATATAGTTTTTTAAAATTGCTTGTGCAAAACATTGGGTACTTTACAGGAATACTAAAGTTATTTTTGTGAAATTTATGAGTTGGGATTTAAATTTCTGTTCAATTTACACTGGTTTATAATTTGGGTTCCGAATAATGATGAGTTAATCTCAGGTTTCTTGTTTTTGAGTGATTGAAAGAGTTTTCTTGGGAATTTGCAGAAGAACAATTTTAAAGTTTTGTTACTGAGGGCTTTATTTCAAAAAACTAAAATCTTTACTTTTTTTTTCATTCCTCTCTGACAGTTTAATAAGAAATTTATGGTAATTATTAAATACAGCACGAAGATCTATAATTAGCTAAAAATAAATTATTTTAACTTTTAATAAACTGAGGACATTAATTAGTGCAAATTATTTCCATTGTTAATATTTTTAACAATTTATCTCATTGTGATTGATTTTGGCATTACTTGATAAAAATAAAATTAATTTGTAGAAAATTATAACTATTTTGTTTTTATAAAGTTTAAAAAAAATTTATAAATACAAAAAGACTGATTTCATTTAAAAAGCTAATCTCTTTATGCTAAGAATATTTCTTCTCTTTTACTACAAGAAGCTAGTGATATACCCATTTACAACTAAAATTTGTTAAATAAAAAACATAAAAAAATAAGTAAAGTAATAATACTTTCTTTGCCGTTTTAAAAAGAGCAAATAAATCTGGAGAAAGATCTAGCTTATTATAATTGCAATTTTTCATACACCAAGGTGATGCTCCATAATAAAAAAGCATCTAAATTAAATAAATTTAATAGAAACAATTAATTATACTTTGCAAATTTCAATATCCTAGTGCTTTGCTGCATAATATAATGCAGTTTTTCCCATCTAATTAAAAACTTTGCAAAAGTAAATATTACCATATCTTATGAATCAATAAAAACATGATACGAAAGTAATAATTTGATAATATCTTTCCAGCCACACTTACACGCTATATGCAAAGCAGATTATTACAGCTTTTTTAAAATTTTTTACAAAATAATATATTTATTACTTCATTCATATCATAAGCTAAATATCTATCGTTATTTAATTTTTCTTTTATTTCTTCGATTTTTCCATATTTTATCATTTTTAAAAACCAGAAAGATCCTTCTCTTTTATAGGAAGCTCTTTTTAATGGGTTAAAATTCAGTAGCTTTTAAAAATTCAAAATAATTATTAAAATAATACATCTTTCACAGTCATTTTATGCATTGATGCAGCAACTAAATATTTTAATAACATTTTTTTTGTTCTCGCTTTTTTTAGAGATTTAGTATACTCATTTTTCAATTGTTATAATTAAAGCTTAAATTTGGCTTTCAGTTTTTTATTTATAAAAACGCTATTTGAAGTCCCAATTTAAAATAAGTCAATTTTCTAATAAAAAAATGGTTTTTTAGATTATTTTACTTGAAGACAAGCTCTTTCAAATTATTCATCCTCATTTGGTTGATATTTTTTTGTTTATAAATATTACTCAAAATTTACTAATTTTTATTCTCTCTCTTAATAATATTAATTTTACTCCCTCTCAATAGAATTATCATTTGAATTTTCTTGTCGTTGCTATTAGGCAGAAGCTGACTTTCTATTATTTTTAATATTATTGCAAATAATTACTTTTCTCTATAGAGTTTTCTTACTTCAGTATGTTCTTAAATTAATTTAAGAATAGTTGGATCAATTTAAGCCTTTTCGCCTTGATTTTAATAGAGTTAATTCATTCATTTTCCAGATAAAAAACTAAAATTTTACTTATAGTTTTAAATTTGCTAACTGATCCAATTTTGCTCTTTCTTTTTCTTGGAATTCTTCTTTAAAATTCTGTTTTTCTATTTTTTTATTAATTTCGGCATTATCCTCTTCTTCACTATCATTGTTTAATTAATAAATATTTTCTTTGAATTATAATTTCTACTAAAAATTTTACGTTATTCAATTTCTTCTCTTTTTATTAATAAATTCTTCAATTATTTATAAGTAAATTTTTCATTTGTATTAATTTTATTCTTTTCTTATACTCTTTTAATTAATTGATTATATCCCTCTGAATCAAAATCTTGAAATTTATATTAATTTTTAATATTTATTGCGGATTATAATTAAGATCTAGGTTTTGCACTTAAATTCATGCGCATTTAAGATTATCTTTTTGTTTTTGAAGAATTAAGTATTTATTATTAAATCTTTTCTCATAAAAAAATAATAATTAATAAACTTTATTTCATTTATTATTTAAAAGAGTTTAGGCTTAAGCAATTGATTTTGCCTTTTATTTCTTTACTGGTTATAATTCTATAAATTTTTCTTATTGGCTGACTGCTGATTAAGCTCTTTACTTATAAAATTAATTATTTCTTTCAATTGGCTATGTTCAGTTAAATTAATTTGATTATTTGGAGAGCTGTGCAGTAAGATTCGGATTATATTGAATTATTGGTGCTACTCTTTAAAGATCACTTAAAGGGATAATAGTATTTTCTATTTTGTGATTTATATCGCCAAAATTTTATATATTTTTTGTATTTGAAAATACACCTGTTTTTAATTCATAAAATAATAAGTAAAACCTTTTTTAGATGTTTTAGGGGGTAAACTTGCAGTTTTATGATGTTAATAATGTTTTTCCATTAATTATTTTCTATATTCTAAATTTTTAGTTTTGAGTTCCAAATTTTACGAGCTATTTTAACCAATATTAGAAAGTAATTAATAATTCACCAGCGACGAGATAGTATTATTATTCTATTCATAAAAATTAAATAGAAAAACAATTAACATAATTTCCAGATATTAATGCTTATTTTGTTTTCAAACATTTAAATGACCTTGGAGGACCCATTCTACTAATTGAAACTCCAAATTTCTTATTAAATTATTAATTATTTTGCGATTATTTTTCTGGGCTGTATGTTAAAAGATTAGATAACTTTGACAATTTTTTCTCATTATCAGGAGTTTTGTGGGAATAATAATTAGTCTTTTCTAATGCTTCTGAAGAAAATTTTAAGTTAGATTGCAAGGTCCCATGCTTAGGTAATTCTCTATATTCTCTATATTGACAACGCATTACTCCTTTTCAATTTTTATTTTCAAATTACTTTTCTTTGAGCTTTTAGGGACTATTTCCAGCTGAAAAATTTTAATGATGAAATCTTTGCTCGATAATTTTGATATTCTTGTTAGCTCCAAACGAAAAAAACTTAAAACCTGCATTTTATTAATACATCATTTTATTATTAAATATAATATATATTTAAATATTTTTATTATATAATCTTTTGTTTTTAAATAATTTTTATTATAAACAATTAAAATAAAAAAGAAAAGTTAATAGAATTAAGTTTAAAGTAAAATTTAACTAGATAAAATTAAGAAAGTCTTTCTGTTAATTTAAATAAATAAATTTATTTTATTTAATAATTTTATATTTTTTATAAACATTAATAAAAATTATAACTAATTATTTCATAATGGATTATTTTGAAAAATATCAAAGAGATAAATAAAATATTCTTGTAATTACAATTTTTTTGCTTATTCTTTATAAAAAGGAAAGAAACCAAGAATTTGTCTAGCCAATATCTTTGAAACTTTTTGATTCTACCAATTTCCAAATGTTTGCCTATTATATTTTATATCCAATCTTAGTAAAAAGTTAAAGAATATTTCATCCGGAATGGAAAGTGAAAAGCATAGCAATTAAACAATTGATTACTTAAAATGAAATAAATAAAGAAGCATGATTGATTTATAGAAAAGTATAAAAGGAAAATTGAATAGGCCTTCAACTTCAATAAAATAATAAATTTTAGAAGATAAATTATAAGGAAAATAATATTTAGCTAAAAATAATTAATAATAATGAGCTAAATCTTCTTTAAAGTTACTTTGTTTTTAAAACAAATAAAATAAAGGAGTCTTCTATTAAAAGAATCAAATTCAAAATATAGCAACCATCGAAGAATAATATCTGCTGTATCAGCTTCTAAGCCGGATATAGTATTTTTACAGTTAAAATAAATTATTTGAAGGAAAAGCTCTAAGAAGAAATTTAAACCCTTAGAAATACTGTAAATGTTACAGAATAATATAATAGAAAATTAAATACAAAAAATACGTAATTATAAGTTTATTTATTGTTTTAAAACTAATCACTCTAAAAGAATTAAATTTTTCAATTTGAGAATTTTGTTAATATTTAAGAATAATTGATTTAATAACAATCATAATAAGAAGGAAAATAATTTGAAAAATAATAAATAAATTATGATACACCTTAAATAAATGATATTATTTAAGTAAAAAATTACTATTCTTTATTTATCAAAGAAAACATCCTTGATTACAAATTTGAAAAAAAATAATAAAATTCTATCAGAATCATTAAAAAAAAAGGATGAGGAAATAAAAAAATTGAAAAGAGATTAAAGGACAACAAAATGTTAAGAATTAGAAGTTTAATTGATTTTTAAATAATTTATTATATATTAAGATTGAAATCAATACTTAAAAGGATGAACTAGCAAGAATGAGAGTTATGCTGGAAGAAAGTATAAATAAGTTACAATAAATTTTAATATTAATATATTTTAAAAATTTATATTAAGAAACACATATGGAAGAAAATGTAAATAAATGAAATAATATTAGGCAAATTTGATTGAATTATAATCGAATATAAAAGTTAAAGATAAATAAATTGTAGCTTAATAAGTTTATAATAAATCATATTTTAAAACTTTGTTTTTTTGAAGCGAAAATTCGATAAATATTAGTCAAAAGTATCTGGTTTAGAGAAATAATTAGCTTAAGAATAAAATATCATTGAAGAATTAGAAAAAACTTTAAAAAAATATCGTTAATCAGATTGGGAACTAGAAAATGAAGAAAGCTAAGGAAATTCAAACAGATAATCAAAAAAATATTATTAAAATTTGGAAAAGGAATTAAAATAAGAAATTTAGTTAAAAACAAAAGCTTTGATGCTATAATTATTTTTAATAGAAAATAAGAAGAAACCATATAATAACTCAAAAAACATAATGAAAGATTATAAAATCATGTTTAATAATTAGATGAAAAAAATGTAACCACAACAATTAATTATCAGGTAAAAAATTAGTTTTTTTAACGAAAATATTTAGAATTAACTTGATATGGAAATAAAATAGAAAATTTTATTATAAGATAAATTTGATTAGAAAATAGAAGAATATAATGAATTATTAGAATAATTTTAATCAGTATTATAGTAGTAAGCATAAATCCAGTAGATTAAACTTGAATAAGCTAATGAAAATGATTCTAAATTTGATAAAAGAAAGCAAGCAAAAATCCTTTTTCATTAAGTCCAGGATTTAGGTTTAGAACTGAAATTTAATTTACTGCTAAATAAAGTAAAATATGATGAAATATAAAAAGTCTATTTTTAAAATAAAATGAAATAATTATTACTAAAAGGTATTATTTACAAAAAAAATGAATGAATCAAATTCAGCAACCCTGAAACAGATGCAATAGATATTAAAAAAATAACCATTCAATTTAAAAAATGATAGTGATATTTTAATGGTAGCTCGCTTTTTAATTGAAAATAATGAAGAAGATTTTATTGTGATTGACCCTAATAGAACACAAGAACTTCCAATAATTTTATGTATATTTAAAAAACTTGTTGGATATTATTAACTCTGGGATAAAGAAACTGAATTAAAGCATTATAATGAACTATCCATCTAGTTTGATAAGTATTCTAGTAGTTTAAAAGATAATTTTTAAGTAATTATTGGTATGCATAAGTTATTTTTTTAATGGCTTTTATGAATTTATAAGTGAAAAACTGCCTAAGGGTTGTATAACAAAAGAAGAAATGAAAAAAGCTTTGCATTATATTAATGCTCATTTTACTTAAGATGAGGAACTATATTTCTATATGAAAATGTATGAAATTACAAGGAATATGAATTTAATTTAAACAAATGAATTATTTACTATATTTTATTTATAAAATTGAGGCGTTTTATATTATAAAATATTATTAATTTTTTATAATTATGATTTATAAAATTATTAGCGTATAAATTTAATCAATATAATTAAGACATTTATCAAAAAAAACACAATTAGTCTTTTGAAATGAATTTCTAGAATTTAATATGAAAATACTATATATAAAAAGAAAAAAAAATTGAAAAAGTTTTAATCAAAAAATTAAGCAGCATTTCGCTACTTATTTTTTTTATTTATTTTGAACTTCAGTCGAAACACTTTCTGCTTTGCTTTCTTCTTAGATATCATTAATTTTAAAAAGAATTAAATTTTATTAAGTGCTATTTTAATTTATTACTAATTCTTCGTCTTCTTCAAATTTTTCAATGATATTTGGTAGAGGACCATCTACTTTTTCGTGTTTAAAATTTTCTTAATTTATATTATCATTTTCACTAGAATTATTATCAGTTTATTAATTAGACAGACTAAATGAAAAATTTGTTCCAGAAGCTGGAGGAGTAAATGTTGGTAATGATGTATTTTATTTATAACTCTCTGTTTTTGCACCAAAAGTTTTAGCATAGGTGCAAAATACTTTTTTATTTTATCTAAATTTTAAAAATTAATCACGCTTTTATTTGATTTTGTCTAAACGTTATTGTATATTAGCATTTATTTACTTCATTAGGGAATAATGTTCAATTTAAATAGTAAGTTCTTATTAAAGTCAAGTTTTTCTCAAAAAAAATTTTGTTTATATTAAAATTAAATATAAATACTAATTTATTTTCACAATAAAAATGTTTAGTTTGCTCAAAAAAAAAAACATTTTTTGAAGATTTTATTTAAAAAAAAATAATGTTCAAAAAGCGTTTAAAACGATCTAATTACAAATCATAAAACATAAAATAATTCAATAAATTTGCTAAAAATAAAAATTTTTAATTTCAAATAAATGAGTAAATAATATGCAAGATAAGAACTATCAATCTTTGCTTTAAAGTAAAGTTTTTGGAAAAAACAACTCCAATTCCAACAAAAGCTAAAAATTCAGTGTGCATGCCAAATCCAACTCCTTTGCGTAAATATCTTGTACATTATTTCGTTAAATTCATATTTAATAACATTTCCGAAAGCTTAATTAAATTTATAATTATTTTATATATATTTAATTTAAATTTTAAATTTATTAGAATAAAAAACCTAACATTTTCTACGAAACAACTTTAAAAAATTCTAAATATTAATTGTATTGCCTCATTTCTTTTTGATTTTTGGTTGTGGAATTATTGAAATATTAATTAACTAAAATGCAATTTTTATTTCAATAAATTTAATTTAAAATTTTCTGTTAATTTTTTAAATAAGGCTAAAATTATTTTTAATGAAAAAAGCGAATTTAAGATAGAAATCATTACCAAAACCGATTTCAACTATAAAGCAACCTATTACTGATCGCTCTAAAAATCTCAATATTCTAAATGATTTACTTAAGGATTTAGAAACAGAAAAATCCTCAGCGTTTTAATCACCATTAGCATTAGATTAAAGCTCTTCAAATAATCAAATTAAATTAAAAGATTTAATAAATTCAAATGAAAGTAAATTAATATTATTGACAAACACTGTTTTTTATAGAAAGTAAAGAAACTAATTAACCACATTATTCTCCAAAAATTCGTAAAGCTGAAAAATTTAAACCAATGTAATCGTCATTGCCTCCAGTGTGTCCTAGTTCAATGAATAATAAAGAAAATGAATATTTTTAGAGCTTTAATCAAAATTTTTTGAATATTTAAGACAATAAATTTACACTTTCTGAAATATGTAAATAATAATCACCATCAATATAAAGCAAGAAAGATGAGAAAATAAAAATTAATAATTAATAATAATCCTAATAAATTTTTTATAAAAATAATGATATTTTGAAATTAAAAGAGATTCTAAAAAAATTAATTTTCAAGAAAAAAGAAACTAATTAATTAATTTAGAATATGCAGTTTGAATTCTAAAAATATAAAGAAAAAAGAATGGATTTTTCTAAGGATGCGCTTAAACAAATAGAATCTTCATTTAATATTAATATTGCTTCATTTAAGTCAGAAATTAATAAATGTTAACAGAATTTAAAAAATATTTAAAATTTAGAAATATCAATTGAAGTTTAATTATAAGAGTTCATTTTTTTAATTTTGTAACTAGAAAAAGGAATTAGTAATTTAATTAAAATGATTTAAATGTATTTGAGGAAAAATTCAATTAAATTGAACAAATTTCAATTAAAGAGATATCTCCTGATGATTGCAATTTTTAATTATTAAATACAAATGATTGATAAGAAAAAATCTAAGCATTAAAATAAATGGAAATCGAAAACTAATAATTAAAATAAGAAAACATTAGATTGAATTAATTATACTCTAATGAGCTTAAGATTAATGAATTACTTTCTGGAAAATCAAGTACTATAATATTTATAACATTTTGATTAGATTAATAGGAGAATTAAATTGATGAATATGAAAAAAATTTGCAAGGTTTTTATAATTTTTAAATTAATTTTTCAAGTTTTGAGCAAGCTATAGCTTCAAGAAAGTTCTAATATAGAAATGATTAATCAACTGTAAATAGAAAAAGAAAAACTTGAAAAGCGAATAATTAATCTTCCAGAATAAATGGAAAGTAAATTCAGTTAAAAACTAAAGCACTATAATTAAAATTATTTAAAATAAATTTAATGCCTTGCAAAAAAGCTTTAATTAAATTTAGATATAATTGAAAAAAATATTGAAACTGAATGTGAAAACATGTAAAAATTTATAAATTTTTTAATTTTTATTTTAAAGTGATGAAATTTTATTATTTCAATAAATAGGAGATGCGATCTAGGATAAATTATCTGAGCAAAAGTAATTATTGCATTAGGAATATTAGAAGAAAATTTAAAATATATAAAATTAAAATAATGAATTATTAAAATAAAATGACGAATTACAAATTATTAAAAACTCAAATACTCATTATGAAAAACAAATTGAAAGTTTAGAATTTTAATTGAAAGAATTTAAGGAATCAAAAATTTTGCAGGAAAAAGAGTTTTAAGAAGAAAAAATCAGTTAACAATAATAATTTGAATAGAAAATAAAAGAAGAAGCTTCAAACACTTGTAGAATTCTTTAAGAAATGCAAGAATTTATATCGCAGTTATCAAAATTATTCAGCATAAATGAAATTGAAGTAATAGAAGCATAATTCACTGAATTTATTCAGAACAAATAAAATTTTAGTGTGGATACATTAACTGAATTAATAAAAAAACTGTATTTAGAAATTGAAAACTGCTTCACTAATTAAATCTAAGAAATTTAATAATAAGAAGAAAAAATTAAAAATTTATAACTTTAGATTTAAGAGTAAAATTATGAATTCTAAAACTAAAATAAAGAATTAAATTAATTAAAAGAAAAATAAGAATCACACAGACAAGAAAAATAAAAAATTTAAGATATTAAAGAATAATATTAGAAACTCATGAAATCATGTGAAGAAAAATTCGAATTAATGTAAAAAAATTGTGATAATAAATTAGAAAGCAAAGAAAAAGAAGTAAAATTAAATTTAATAATTTTTAAAATTTATATAGAATAATCAAGAAAAGCAATACTTAATAGATTAATATGAATGAAAGTTAAATGAAATTTAAAGATCCATCCTTGAGCTTGAATAAGAAAATAAATAACTCAAAGAATAGCTGAACTTTTACTAGTCACTAAAATAATCACCTCAAAATAAAACTTAGAAATAAAATTTTTAAAAATCTAATGAAAAAAAAATTGAAACAATTAATTCATAAAATGAAGAATAAGAATATATTTATAATTAATGTCTTGAAAAAAATATTAATGATTTTTCTGATATTTTTGATGAACAAAGTAATTTTTTATTTTTATTTCTTAATAATTTTCAAAGATGTGAGTGAAATAATTAGTTCATTTTAGGAAGATTTATCTTAATCTAAAAATTATATGAATTAGCCTGAAGAATTACAGAAATCAAAATCATAAAATTTATTTAAATACTCAAAAACTGGCTAATAATGAAATTTTTAAGAGACATCTAATTTTAATAAAAAGACTAATAAATGCCCACTGAAAATTTCAGGAAATAATATTGAGTAATTTGAATATGACCATGAATTTTCAATGAATATAAGTGAAATTAAAAAAAAAGGAGCCTTTAATTTAAATCCATTTATCTAATAAAATGATGATATTAGTTAAAATTTATCTTAAATGTCGTGTTCATTGCTACCATAAGAATATAATGAAAATAAAGCAATATAGACAGAATAGTAATAATTAAAATACCCTCTGGAATAATTTGATTTAAGAATATGTTTAAGATGCTAAAAAAATGATTGTTCTAGCCCTGGATATTGTGAATATTTTATTTTAAGTAAAACACTGTAAAAAGAAAGTTTTATTTTTATTTATTAAATATAAATTTTTAAACTAGAAAAAATATATAAATAACATATTTATGGAATAAATATGCCTTGGAAAAATTAAAGAAAAGATGTAATTTTTAATGAAAGCTAATGCTTTGCTTAACGAAACAAATAATCAATTGCTATTAATACTAATTGATAATATTTTAATTAAAAAATTACTATAATATATATTAATTTGTTTAAGTTGTTAAATGCAAGAAAAAACTATTTATTTCCTCATAATTACTTAATGATGTAAAATAATTTTTCCTAAATTTTAAACAATTAATTATTTAAAAATTTATTTCTACCAATTATTTAAAGGAATGGAAAAAATATAAATAGTTTTATATTAATAATGAATTTAATAATTAGAATTAATTTTCCTTATAATTTTTTAAATACAATAAATTATGATCATTTTTTTCAGCGAGCTTCATACTACAATACTTATCTTGTTCTTTTTTTATAGAGAATTCTATATCCACACTGCATACATCTTATGATTGTTTCTTTTGTCTTGAGATCAACATCTTTACCGCATCCTTTAATGAAATAATTAATTTATTATTTAAAAAAAGGTTGCACCTCCACAAATATAAGTTACAGTCTAATGAGAAGGAGCTTCAAATTCTAAAATATTATCCTATTCTGATTACATTTTTTTTTAAATTTGTATAATTCAATAAAATTAATTAATAAATTTTTTACCTTTTTAGTCAATTGAATTATTTGAAATTAAAATTATTAAAGTTGAGATTTTTAACAAATAAAAATTTATAAATTAAAAAGAATGTAAATTCCTAGAATTTACATTCTTTTTTTTAATTTTTTTGTGAAAACAAAAATATATCATGATCAATTGAAACAATTCTCATGGTTACTCTGTTTATTCATCAGTAACAGAATTTGTTGTACTAATTTCCCGCTTATTCATTGATTAATTGTAGAAAAACATCAATACAATGAGTGCCGGAATTTCAAATAATATTAAAACTAATAAAAAATAAAAAAATAAATAAAAATTACAATAGATTCCATAAAATTTAAATGCTTTCATATCAATAAGAGTACTTCCAGTTACACTTAAAAGGCTTCCAAAAAAAGCATAACTATTTGAAATTAATTAATTATCCATTTCTCCAATTTCCTCTAAAATTTCAAGTCCAAATGGTACCATTCCTTAATAGCCAATTCCTAATATTCTTTAAAAAATAATTAACAAATAAATTAGAAATAATTACGCAGCCACTATCATCATTGTATTGAAATCTAATTTTTCTATAAAAATACAAAAAACAATCTAGAAAAAATCATAAAGTTTGAATTAATTATTACTAGTGCAGCTATCAAAATAACTTATAATGCTTTAAGACAATAATTGAATAAAACATTCTTTTAATCTCTTCTTTTAAAGATTAATACAGAAAAAAATAAATCAGCTACACTACCGCCAGCAACATAAACTAAGCCAATAATACCAACTTTGACCTTTAAAAAGAAATTATTTTATAGATTTTAATTAATTAACGGGAGTGTATTCAGAGGAATTTAAAAAATAATCAATTGCGGATAAGAAACTGTAACCACTTCCTAAACCTTTAAAAAGAATTAATTCTAATTTTATTGGGAAAAAAATTGTTTTACATAAGCCAAAAATAAGTAAAAACATTAAAAACTTTAAATTGCTAAATAAGATCCAGAGGTTTTTGAAGAATGCCAATAATGATACTTTTGGTAAAGCTTCTTAATATTCTGCTTCTTCACTTGGAGCTTCATCAGGCTTAGCTTTGGCAATCAATAAATATAGTGCAAATGGAACAGTTAATGCAATTGAAACAATTAAATTTAATTATCGAATTTTATTCTTTTATAAGTCTAAACAATAAAAAAATAAATTACTGGATCATTTCCAATGTACAAGGGTGAAAATAAATAGCCCAAGCCCATGCCAAGAAAAATGCTTTAACTTGAAATGCAAAGTGCTGCAAATTTTTCTTTTTTGCTAAACCATCGTTCGGGAATATCTTGAAAAAAAATTAAAAAAAAATTAAAAAATTTAAAATTAATTACAAAGGAGAGCAGGAAATCCAAAATTTTATCCAACACCAATAAGAACTTAACCTAATATAGCTACTGGCATATTAGAAAATGCACAATATCTGATCCACCCTCCAAAAGCATTAAAAAATGTTGCAAAATAATAAGCATTTTTAAAATTATATGAAATCCACCAAGCAGACTACAAAACAAACCAAAATAAAAAATTTAAATTAATTAATTTTTTTTACAGGATAAGATGCAAAAACATACATCATTAAAAATGAATTTGCAAACCATAATATATTGCTCTCATCAGTATTATAATAAATAGCTGCTTGTTTATCAATCCCAGAGTACGTGCAAAAGCAAGAGTTTCCAGTTACTCTATATAAAATTTAAAAATAATTAATAATTGAAATTTGTTTTTACTAAAACAGAAAGTACATTAACAGAATCAAGTACCTTCTTTTTTCTAATTTAGGCTCATTTGAGAGCAAATTTTCTTTTAATGGAGAGTTTTCTTCAATCGAAATTTTACTATTCATTGTGTTTTGTTTATTTAAATTTTAAAATTTTTTTATATTTTTTAATTTAATGATTATAATTTTTCAGAGCAAAATTCGAATTTAAATCATTTTTACCGTCTATTATTTTCTGACTTAGGATTCAAATGTTGTTAATTTAGAAAATTATAAATTGTTTTTCTAAACTATTTTTAAGTTTTCCTCTATTTTATAAATTTCTACTAATTATAAGCAAAAAATTTTAAGTAATTAAAGAAAACCATTTTTTAAAATTAAAAAGTTTTAAATTTTATTCATTTTTTTTTCATTATTATAAAAGATGATCTCCAAAGGTTTAATGAAAAAGCTTTTTAAATTAATTTTAAAATTGTCTATATTTTCTTAGGGGAAAATTTAAATTTCATGATAATATAAGGATATGGAACTTTTTTTATAATATATAAAAAATTTAAAAATTTAATAAATTAAAGCTTTAAACCTATTTTGTTAAAAATGCAATCACCTTCAAGTGAAAACGAATTTGAAAAGAAAAAAGTGGCTGAAGAGCACAAAAAGAAAAAAGAAAAGAAAAATAAAAAGAAACTGTCAAGAAGCCGTTCAAAATCAAATTCATCTTCAAGGTTCCCTTTTTTAAAAATAACACTCAATTAACATCTATTTGTATTAAGATAGAGTGTCGATTCATCCTCACAATAAAAAGATAAAAAGCATAAACATGAACATAAAGATGTAATTATTATAATTTTTTAAACAAAGCATAAAAGAAAAAGAAAAAAAAACACCACAAAAAGCATAAGCATAAAAAATCAAAGCTGTAGAAAGAATAAGAACGATATGGAAAATATGGCTATGTACAATTTTTTTCCTTTAAATAAATACTATAGATTACAATGGCTGATTTAAATAAAAAAAAGGAAGAATTTCGCCATTGGCTAAGGTTACCCCGCCCTAAATAAAATAATAATTTAAAATTAAGGGAAGTGAAATAAATGAATATTGAAGCGATGAGCCACGTGGAAGAAAAAAAATTGTTTGAGACATTTGTGGAGGATTATAATACAGCATCGTTTCCTTCAAAAAAGTATTATGATATTTAAAAATGGGAAATGAAATAACTCAAGAAAAATAAAAAAATTTAAAGGGATGAATTGGTCTAGTTTGATGATGAAAAGCATATTTAGTAAATATTAATTAAATTACTTTTTGTAAATAAAGATAATAGTAAAATACTTTCAAGGATTAATAGAAAAAGTAAAAGATTTTGTAGGAATACTATAGAATTGTTAATTTTGATTAAAATAAAATTAAAGAAATGAATTTGAGCTATGGTTAAATTTATTTATAATTTTATTAAAATTAAACTATAGATTTATAAAGGCAAATGTAAAATTATTATCAAACAGGAAATATTGAAGAAGCTTCAAAAATTAAGGCTTTATTTGAAAAAAAAACTAATAATAATTAGCGATAATGATAAATTAAATTTTATCAATAAAGAATTAAATATATTTTAATTTTAATTATTTATTATTATTATTAAATTATAATTAAATTATAATTTATTTTTTAAGACAATTTGCATTTATAACTTTGAATTATATTGACTTTACTTTAACATTCTAAATAAAACTTGAAAATTTGATTTACAAATATTATTAATTCTAATAAAAGAATAATAAAACTAATAAATTTTGATAAAATTTTCAATGATGATGTCTATCCTTTTTATCCTTCCTATTTTTATCTGATTTATCTTTCCTCTTACTTTTTTTATCCCTTTTTTTCTTTTGTTTGCTATCATCATTATCGGATTCACTTTCACTTTCTTTCTTTAATTCTTTACTAGAACTTCTAGATCGTGAATTATTCTTTTTTTATTTCGTTTCAATTTATTTTTACTCCTATGCTGAATTTTACTACTACTACTAATTAAGCATTAATTTCATTTTTTCTAATTATTATTTCTAACTAATAATTTCTTATTTCCTTTCTTACAATTCTTCTTATTTCTTAGTAATCAAACTTATGGGCTAATATAATTATATACAATAAAAAAAAAACAATTCCATTGGCTGCCTGCATTCCTTCAATCAATAAAGCCCACAATTCCTTAACAAACTTAAAACTATTTTTTTCCAAGAATCCCGCAAGTAAAATTGATAGTTTTTTAGGGCAAATTCCTTCTTTAATATTTTCAGGTTTTCTTTCTAATTCAGAGACTATTAAATTTACAAGCACTTCATCCTCCATTCCAAGTAATTCTGTTACACGTTGATCGATCCACGATTTTATTACTGTTAATTCTACCTATTTTTATAATTATTTTTATGCTTTTGTTTTTTTTTTTTACTTTTGTTACGTCAACTTTTTATTCAAATTCTGAAGGCCAGTTACGACTATTAATTAAGGTTTTATCTTTGTTTGAGAAACGAAGATCTTAAGAAATGCTTGTTCCACGATAAAAATTTCCAGTTGCCATATTTTTGTAGGGTTTTTTTCCTCAAATAAAAAATAAACAATTTTTAAAATTTATTAAACAATTCAAATACAAAATAAATAAATTGTTGTTTATTCCTTATAATAATAATTTTTAGTAATTAAATATTGAATAAAATATAAAATAATTACAAAACAACTCATAATTTTATATTTAAATCACTTTCATCTAATAAAATCGGAGAATTCGATAAATACTTATTTACATCAGTATCAGTAGTGCTAGAATCCTTTCTCCTTCCTTATGCATCATCCATTCTAAACGATAATTTCGCTTCTTCTTTTTTCTTTTACTTTAGAACTTCCTAAAAAAAAATAACCAAAAAACAAAAACAAAAAAAAACAGGAATATCATCCAATAAGGGCATTCCTTTAGTTTCAGTTAGAAACAATGCTAAGACACTGGCAATTAAGGCAACCACTCCAAAAGCAGCCATTGGATGCAAATTAAGTGTATTTTCACAGAATTGTATTAATCCTGGTGCGACTGCACACCCGAATTTTCCTATAAAATTGGTAGCTCCCATACCTATTGAACGAATTGAAGCAGGATAAATCTCAGCTGTGTAGACATAGATCAGGCAGTTGCAGATTGCTATGGAAAAACGGGAGATCTTTTGTTTTATTTATTATTTAAAATATTTTTATATTTTGTTTTGTTTTAACCACTGCCATGATAATCATTGATGTATTTCCATGGAAAATTAAAAAGAAAAGACAACTGATCCCTAGAATTATGAAACTCATTGGAAATGAGATTTTTCTTTTCACATATCGTATAACAACTCCTAAAAATATAAATTAACCCTAAGAAACACTAGACCTGCAAAGAAATAAGCCGAGATTTCTCCTAGATTTAAATACACAGCCGATAAATAAATATTATCTCCTATAGTATCCAAAGCAAAGATCATTCCATAATAGGATAAATAAATAGCAAAAAAACATAGACTTAGAATAATAGTAGGCAATAGCTATGATTTATATCGAATAAGATCATAGTAAGTATAGATCCTTGATTATTCTTACGAGGAAGACGGTGCATCTGAAAGTAATCTTTATTACTCAATCCTTTAATTTTCTTCCTATTCTTCTTTAATTTTAAATCCATTAGGTAATTACTTTTTATTCACCTTTGCAATTTTTTCAAATAACAGTTTAGCCTTGTCCCACTATTTCTTAATAATTAAGAATTTGGGTGACTCATAAATCCAAATATAAGTAACAATCTATAAACAAAGTGGAAAAGCAATCCACCACAATAATAGATCCTCCCATTTTCTCCATTTATACGCAATTGGAACTAATAATAATTGGCCCAAACCCCAGGTGACTAATAGCCCGACACTCATTCCTTACCTGTACTTTTCACCTGCACTTTCAGCTAGCAGTACAAAGCAAATTGTTGAGTAAGGGTTTAGCCCGATTCCTGCTATTGTGAATACTAGAAGGAAGACAATTCAGTTTCTGATGAAACTGCAGATGAGAAGAGGAATTACGCCGATTACGTAGCAGATTAGGATTATTTTTTTACGCCCATATAAGTCCGCAAGGAACGAAAATATCAGGGTTGAAATATTTGAAACAACGAAAAATAATGTTTAGCATAAAGATAAAAGATATCGCCTGGAGCAATATAATTCAAATTACATTGCTAAACTATGAGAACTATCAGGAACCAATTCAATAGTCTTTTATTTACAGCCTTCTTCTTCTTTACATCTAAATTAATATTTAAAAATAATTTGAAAACTCATAAACTTCTCCCTAATCATTACGACAATAAAATTTCGGTTCTAGAAACAGAAAGGGCTGTCCTTACAGTAAGAAAGCAATAATTGTTCATTGTAAGCATAATAAAAGAGTTGTACGAATTTAATATCAATTTTAGTCTCCGCATGCTTTTAATGCCTAAAATAATATTTAAAAAATTATTATTAATATTAACTTCTTCGCAATTAAGAACATTTTGGCCTTGATCGGGTTTTAGAATTAATTATTTTCGGGATTCTGGTGTTTCTTCTGATAATCTTACTGAACCTTTTTACATTTTGAAATTTTTACTAATTTAGTCAAGCAATTTAATTATAATAATAATATAAATAATTTAAATTTTAAAATATAATTTTTATTCATCTTAATTTCAATTACACTTCTCCTACTATATTTTCAATCATTTTCTTCACTTTATCTATTGCTTCTTTATCCCCTTCAACAAATATATTCCTTGTATAAGAATTAGTTGCACTATAAGAATACTACTAAATTATTAATAATAATTAACTTATCCATAGCAGCTATTTTAATCTTAACCCCAGAATTAATCTGTAACATTTTAATAGTTTCACCCCCTTTTCCTATAATCACTCCAATGCAATTATTTGGAACAGTAATAATGCAAGTATTATCTTATGTTGTTAACTATTAATCCACCTTTTTATTCAAAATATTATTTAATTGAGTTATGATACTATTTTGAGCTATTCCAAGCAAATACGGTTACGTTCCTCATCATTCATGAATAGAATTTCCTCGATTTCTGAGGTAGCATGTTCAATCTTAAATTATAAGAAAATTAAATTAAATTAAACTTGACTTTCAGTATCACCTATAATTAAAACATGCTATTGTTCATTGTCATCGAATTAAGGAGTTATTATACCTTCCTTTTGAGTTCCTTTACCACGTACGAAAATTTTACACCCTGTTTCTTTTTCCAATCTTTTCTAATTTGATCCTCTGGGACCAATAATAAGTCCAATATAATTAACTGCTTAATCAGTAGGGATATTTATTTTCTTTTTGATTTTAGTAGAAGTTGGAATTTATTGTTTAAAGGACTTCTATTCCTCAATAAATAATTTAGAAGAAATGGCTTCTTCTAATTTTGTTTAGTTGCTCGAGGGATCTGAAGGCTAAGTGTTTTACATTAATAATAATTATTTTATTAAAAAATAAACAATTTATATTTTATAATAAATTAAAATTTTTACTATAAATTTTAAACCATGAATTAAAAAATATTTAAGGTTAATTCTGAAATAAAATTTAAAAACTTTATAATAATAATAATAATTGTAAATTTTGCTCAAAAACTTTACGTTATTTTATAATAAATTGAAAGAAGAAAGAAACAAAACAAAAAGGACATAAATATCATGGAAAAAAGAAGTAACTAAAATTACACTTAAAATCCTCGTTAAAGTCAATACAAATGTTAATCATAAAAAAAAAAAAAAAATTATTTTAAAATTTTATAATTCATTTTTAAAATATTTATAGTGTAACCTGGAAGCAAGCAACCAGAACTCTAATTTAATTTACTTCCTCTAGAAGAAATTGGTGAAAGTTTCAGTTCATCAAGTAGTAAGGGTGAATAAGAAAGGTTAAATTAAACTTATTATTGTTTTTATAAAGAAAAAATTTATAAAATAATACAAACGAGCCAAGCTTCAATTTGCAAACAGACTAATTAATAATTATGGCTGGTAATTGTTATTTATTTAATTTTTTAATTAAAATAGGTGCTGATGACTTAGGAACTGAAGAATCATTTATAAAATTACTAGAAGGAAAAATAAAAGAAAAAGAAGAAAAATCTCCTTACAATTTAAACTAAAGAGAAAATTTAAAAAGAGTTTAAACATCAAATAATGAAACAACTAATAATAATGATTCAAAATAATTTTTCTAAAATAATCAATACTCTAAGATCAATTCAACAAAAACAGGTACTACCTTCTTTAACGCTTCAAATATAAATTCAAATGCTAATAGTCGTAGTCTGCGTGGCCACTGTAATTATTAAACAGAATTTATTAACAAAGCAAAATAAATGTAATCAGTTAAATAAAAATTTAATACTGTGACTTCCAATCATTTTTTATAAGCCAAACCATTTTATTAATAGTAATAACAGCCTGCTAAAACTATAATTAGTAGTCATTCATCAATAAATTAGTCTAAATAAACTACTACTACTGCTGCTGTTACGGATCATAATTTAGAAATCCTTTGTGTTGATTGTGAGGAGTATATTAAATTAAGCGAAGTAGAAAAGCATTCAGAATATTGTTATTAAATTTTGAATAAAAAAAAGTAATTTGCTTATGAATAAAAAGAAACAAATTAAATTTTTGATTTAAATATGAAATTATAGAAAGTAGCTAATATAATTAATGATAAGTAATTAATGTTTAAAAAATTCTCTATGAATAAAGCTTGCATGTATGATATAATAAACTTTTCTGAAAAAATTTGTTCATTCTTATAATCAATTATTAATTCAAACTCTTCGACAGAAATTGTAATTTATTTAACAGAGTATGAAAAATATAATAATTTTTTACAAAATAAAAACTAATAAGTATAAATTATTTTTTAAATATAAACAAAAAAGGAAGCTACAATTATCTTAATAATCTCATAACGTGGATACAAACTTACAAAAGAAAAACTCTAAACTTTAAAACTATTTGAATCCAAAGCTACCTAATTAAACTAATAATAGTAAGAGATTTAAGTTGAAATTGAAATTTGAAAAGAGTAATGCAAATTACTTCAGAATTTAGCTAACCTAGATTTAAAAAATTCAAGTGTTGTAATGCCTGGAATGATAAAGATTAATGATATAGTTTCTAATTATGATGCCTCTTCAAGGTTTATTATAATTATTTATTTGCTTTTTCGAAAACTTTATAAAGAGCAAGTGTTTGCAGCGAAGAAAGCAAATAATATACTTAAGATAATAGAAATTCAATTCCAACGTTCCCTGGTAATTCTTTAATGCAAAATATTGGGCAAACAGATGCTATAAGGAAACAATTTTATTCTGAGGTAATATGTATGAAATTAACTATACCAGAGGAATAATAAAATAAAGCTATTTTAATTTCTGATTTGTTTGATGAATGCGAAAAGCTTGGAATTTTATAAACATAATGGAAGGAATTTATAAGGAGTAGATTAATTAAATGAAATAATTTTAATAGAAATATGTTTTATAATACTAAAGTAAATCCATTTTTGATAAATTATATTTTAATTTATCTATCTATATATATATACATATATCTATAAAACATTTCGTTAAATATTCTTTGACAAAAAATAATTATTTTTTTGAATAATAAAATAAAAAGGAAAAATTTTAAAAACTTTATTAATTTTAATGAATAAGATATTATTATTCTTCAAAAATCTTTTTTTTATTTTAATGGTGATTTCTCCAAAAATATTGAAGTTATAATTATTAATTAATCTTAACTTAACTTAACTATATATATGCTTGATAATAAGATAAATTAAAATAATTGAATTTAAAAATTAAAATTATAATTTATTTGGGACTTACTTTGCCTTTTTTTTTGCTCACCTTCTTCTTTAATCTAAAAAAAACATATAAAACAAAAAATAATAATAATAAACAATCTTAATTATTATCCTAAACAATAGTTTCAGTAACAGTGGGCTATTATAAATTATACAAATTTTGCATATAGTAGTAAGAAGCTTATTCAATAGCAGAGTTTTATCCTCCGCCCTAAGGCATAAACGGTTGGCCTTACCCTAGCATCATAGGGTCCATACCACCGCCTGGCATACCGTACTATGAAGGATCCCCCATAAGTCCTAATGCTCCGCCCATCATCATTGAAGGTAGGATTGATTATTATTTCAACGCCATATTTTTTAATCCCTTAGGAAAAAATAATAATAAAGTTATTTTAATAATTACCATATTTACAAGTTCTTCAATTTCTCGTTAGGCTATTTAAATTTACTCTGGCTATCCAGTTATTACAAGGACTCTTTCATCAGAGCCAGGTGGGCACTCCTTTGGAATAAAGACAAAGGCACCTGATCTTGTATTAATCCCTTTCACAGTTTCACCACCTCTTCCTTTTAAAATTATTTTATTTTAAGTAATAAAAATAATGCCAATTATTAGTCCGACTAAGTTGTTGGGAACTGGGTATTCAAGCCTGGATTGTCCGTTAATGGACATTCCAGTCATTGCCGATTTCAATTTCTATTAAGCTTCCACTATTTCTTGGAGCATCCTCTTTACTTTATCTATTGATTCTCGATCACCTTCAACAAATACATTCCTTGTATTAGAATTTGGTGCACTATTAGAATAGTTATAATTGATTATTAATACCTATCGGCAGCTACTTAAACCTTACTAGCCCCTGAATTGACCTACAGCATTTTAATAGTTTCACCTCCTTTTCCAATAACTAATCCGACACAATCATTTGGAACTGGAATAATAAAAGCATCTTAACTTGGTGGGCCATACGGAGTTGTCAAGGATAGATCAACCTTTTGGGATATATTTTGTTATAAAAAGAGTAATTATTATTACATTTGAGCCGAAAGTTAGGTTCATTCCAGAAGAATCAATTCCAAAGGAGCCGTAGGATTAAGAAGGATCGTTTTTAATTTATGCAACTATCTTAAGCTATTCCTGGCGAATACGATTCCGTGTTTCATCATCGGCAAACAGAATCTTCTCTATTTCTGACGTCGCACGGGCAATCTAAATTCTTAGCAATAATAAAATTGAACCTAATTTTCAGTATCACCAACAATTAAAATATGCTAGGGCTCATTATCATCAGGCTATGGGGGCATACCTTCCTTTTAACTTCCTTTGCCACGGACTAGAATTTTGCATCCGGTTTCTTCTTCTAATCTCTTTTAATTAGATCCCTTAGGGCCAATAATAAGTCCTGTAAAATTAAAGGTTTAATTAGCAGGGACATTGATTTTCCTTTTAATTTTGGTAGGGTCTGTGAGGTAAGCAAGAATAGGGTTATTGAATGCAGCAAGATTATTAATATTACTAGCGGTTGGGTTTAATATTGTGACCATGTTCTACGGGTTGGCCATAAAATGTTATTATTACTATTGCAATTTAAGTATTTCATCGGAAGGCCTGTATTCCTCAACAACTAATCCCGACTACGTAACCATTTACTACTTTTCTGGGTGATCTGTCAAAATGGTTGTAAACAATTCCTTTTACTTCTCATACAAGGGATTAGCCTTGACAGCGCCTCCCTTTGGAAACGAAATAATATTTTCCAGGGCGGGATTAGCAGCCAATCTTTTCAAGTACTCCTCACTCTGCGCTCCAGGCATATCACTATGATGTTCCCCAGTCGGCAGGTTAATAGAAATCGCTGTTTCAAGACTAGACGGCTGATTTGCCTTGAGATTGCCTGCCGCTGTACCTGAAGGCGGTTAAGTGCTTCACATAGTGGGGCGAAGTCTACGTGAGGATTTCTCTTTTCTTTCTTTGCTTTCTTTCTGTTCTTTTCCCTCTTTTCCTTCTTTCATTTCTTTGCTTCGTTTTGAATGAGAATGATAGTGCTCCTTTGGAGTTCGCGAACGGGAGCGAGAGTGACGGTGGTGACGGCGAGAGTGCTTGTGTGAATGGCGCTTTGAACGAGATGATGAACGCTTTTTTTAATCTTGGTCCATTTTTAAATTACAGCAAATTTTATATTTAGAATCAAATTTAGTTTTATATGTTTTATTAAAATTTTTGTTTTTTTCATATCACACAACAATTTTCTTTCAATTAGATTAGCTTCCACTTTTTGTTACGAATCTAATTGGTAATTTCAACTTTTATTAAATTTTATAATTTATGTTTTATTTTTCCTTTTTTATTAATTAAAAATTTTTTATGAATACATTAATATGAGTGAGTATGTAATTATTTATTGAATTTATTTAATGAAATAATTTTAAATACAATATTTTATAATGTTAATTAATTAATATCAAATTTTCTTTCATATTTTTTGAAATGCATGATTAAATAAAGCTTGAGATTATTAATCAGAATTTAAATTTTCTTTTTATACACTAAAAACAAAAAATTTAATTAAAATTTCAAAGTTACTCTTTATCATTATCACAACTCTTGTACTCTAAATTATTCTCTTTTTCATTTTTGATCGAATTAAATTAATTTTTCTTATTAATATTTTCCAGTTTTTAAATAATCTGATCTGATAATGCAAGTGTGTCTGCAATATATTGCATTTTTCCAGGCGATATTTTTTTCTTACTAATAAAATTTTCTTCCTCCGAACAATTAAACTCACTGCTTTCTTTATTAAATGAAGGCAAAAGATTTTTAATAAAATTTTATGAATTTCTGCTGGAACCACTTGATGGGCTATTATTATTTGCATTCATTTATTCTACATCTTCAAAGAGTTCAAAATTTGCGTCTGAAAATTAATTTTCCTCACAGGATTCAAGATTTTATAACTACAGAAATGAATTCATTTATTATTTTTCTTCCTCTTCACAAAGAGCTTCTTCATAAAATATTTCCCTTTTATCCTAATTTTTTTCTAATGTATCTTAAATTAATTAAGAATTCAATAATAATTCAAGCCTTCAAAGCAATTTCTTGCAATTAATTTTCCTTATTATTATTGTTCCACTTTTTAAATAGTTAAAGGTAATTCCTCTTCAATATATTCAGCTTCAATTTTCTCTTTTTTATTATTACTTTCCTTTAATTACATAGATATTTTAAGATAATGAAGCTTTAAAACAATAATTATTATTTTCAATGAAAGTTTTACTTCAGCAGCCAATTCTTAATTTTTTTATTTTAATTCTATTTTATCTTCCTCTAATTGTTTAATAAATTACGTTTGATCCATAGAATATTAATAATAAGTTAAAGGCCTTACATAATATTTGAGAATAATCTAAAATAATTATTTATTATTTTAATTATTATAACGGTATCTTATTCTGGAAGTAAATATCCTTATCGTTCAAGTTAATCAATCTGAAAAAATTTATTATACCCCCATGATTCTCCTTATTCAAATTCTGAAGTATATTTCCTATAGAAATTTTAGTTAAAATAATCTAAAATTGACCTTTAAATGCTTAATTATGGATTTCTTTAATTGATCATTTCAATTTTATATTAATATTTAGTAGATTTATCATAACCCTGAAAATTACAATATTTTGTTTGAAAGAAAAATAATAATTTTACTTTAACCATTTCTAAAAAAATTGAAAGATAATTTCCTTTAGCGATTCCACCATTTCCATTAGGATAAATTTTTAATCTCCATTGTAATGTTTTTACTGTTAAGATATCTGAATATATTACTTCATCGCTTTCTCTTAGTTAATTATAAGGATGCAATTTGAAACAACTTCCTTCATAGGCAGGAATCACTTTTGAACTTTAAAAATTAATTATTATTATCTTTGTAATTTCAACTTTTAAAATAAATCAATATTTTGAAAGTGCTTTTCTTAAATTTCCTTTGAATTTAAATCCCTTAGTAATACAATAATTTCATCACTTTTTTAAATTAAAGCTGATTTACCAGATTCACTTATTTATGCGCTTAACTCATTTTGCATGTTTAATAGAAATTCTATTTCTTCTGTTAATTGTTGTTTTTCTTTCATTAGTTTGTTTATTTCTATGTTGCATTCGGATTCTAATTATTTATTTTCCTACTCTACATGATTATAAAGTTCCTATAATTTTTCTTATTTGGCTTCATTTAATTTTGTAACAACACTTTAAATATTCTATGCATTATCTTTTAATTAGTCAATTCTAAAACAATTATTAAAAGACAGCTAAGATATAAATTAAACTTTTTATGAAAGATTCCTAACTAATTAGTAACTTCATTTAAACACTTATCATAAACTTCTGTAATATGAACAAATTCATGATCTTTATGCTTAGAAATAGTTATTATAAAATTATATAAAAAAAATAAAACTTATTTGCCAAGCATTGCGCAATCCGAACAAATAGGAATCGAGCAAGTTTTGCAATAGTAACTTAATTTAGCTTTATGTAAATTACACATTTCTTTTTTTTTCTATTTCTATCCGACTAAATTATCTAAAACCTAAAAAACAATAAAAATCTCAGTAAATTTGTATATATTTTACAGGTGCAAGCTCATTTGCAAACCTGCAAGTGACTAATTATGATACTTTCAATGGCTTTCTAAATTAAAAATTATAAAGCATTAAATATAATAATTAGTACCTACACATTGGACATTATGATTTTTTTTCAGTCAGCCATTTTCTAATACACCTTGAACAACACATTTTTGAGCAATAAGGACACATTTAAGCATCCTATATTATTTAAAATTTATTTAAACGTCTTTTTTACCTAGACTCTACTCAAACAAATAAAACATTTAAAAACTTCTTCAACTACTTTAACTCCCTTTTATCTTTCTTATGAAAAAAGATCATCACTTTTTCTTTACTCCTCTTAAATTTCATTCAATTCTTCATCCGATAAATCAGAGTAAAATTATGAATTCAAATTTTACTATTATTACTATTATTATTATAACAATTCCTAGCGTGAATTATTTGGATAGAGTTAGCGTGCTTATTGCAAGTGAGGGGATAAAATGCTTTGAATTGAAAGCAAGGGGTTGGAATGATCAACTTCTATTTATTGTAATTCGTTGTGGTTACGAATTTGGTATTAGTAAAGCCCTCGCATTATATTGAGTTAGATTTTTGAAAAAAAAGTAATTGTTAATATTTTTCACTAAAATTTTATTTAATTATTTAAATATTAACTTAAATAAACTAATTATATAATAAGAAACAAGTATGTTAAAATTAAAAAAAAGCTAAAAAAAATGAATAAAAAAAAGAACATCCGTTTTAGCCAACTCAAAAAAGAAGTCTTGGAAACCCTAAACATATCCCGGAAGATTCCATAATGCCTAATTCCTTTCCTAACTGACCGTCTCAACCATTTTCAAGGCGATATTCTCCATCTTTAAGGCAAACACCCATTAATGACCGCGGAGGGGCCATAAGCATTTAAAGAAGCTATATAGTTTCTTTAGGAATAAGATGGGCAGCTGCAAGAATTAACGAAAAGCAAGGAGTTACAGAAGGCTGCCTAGGAACATGCTGAGGATATTGGCCCCAAGGGCATTGTTGGCCATATTGGCGCTAATGGATCCACTATTTTTTCAAGGCTTGGCAAATATGGCTATAGTGAAGGAAAGTTAAGTGAAAATATATCACTAGGTTAATATAAATTGGTTAAACAATTTAATAAAGGCGATTGAAGTGGAATGGAAGCTATTGCTTCAATGATAATTGATGATGGTTTTGCATCAAGAGGCCATCGAAATAATATATTTTCAAAAGAATTTAATGTAATTTTTTTAAGAAACACATTTATAAGAAAGTTGGAATTGGCATTAATAGACATAAAGCATTTGGTATAATAATTGTTATAGATTTTGCAACTGATATTAAATTAAATAAAGAAATTATTAAATAATAGGAAGAATTGTAATCATCTCCAAGAAGATCAATAGAATTGAAAGAATTATCAAAGGAAAGAAAATCTTCATTAAAAGGATTTGATAAGAAATTTGCAGAGTTAACTATTGAGCGCTAATAATGTTAAAATTTGCTTTTAAATAGAATTTAATTGTAGCTAATTAAAAAAAATCAGTCAGATTCGTCGAAATGGAAGATCCTGATATGCCTATAGGAACAGTTGAAAAATATGTCTAAAAAGCAGTGAAGACTGTTGATGGACGAAAATATTTAGTTGAAACTCGTAAATATATTCTAAAAGTAATTACAAAAATATATATTGATCATTGTTCAAGGATGGGACTGTCAAGGAAACAATAAAAGAATCAGAACTTCTAAATTGAAGCATATTCATAATCCTCTTAATTAAAAATTATTAAATTATTATTGTAAAACAAATTTAATAATCTTTTGTTAATTTTTTTTTCTTTATAATTTTTTTTTCTAATAAAAAAATGGTGGAGAATATTAATTTTGAAAAAGGGAGCAAATAACTTTTAGAAAGCAAACCACTTTTAGAAAGCAAAGAACTTTTAAAAAGCAATTAGTTTTTTTTTTATAAAATAAAATTGGAATAATTATATTTGTTTTAAGTTTTCAATCAGAAAATTAATCATTAAATATTTGTCAAAGTTTGGAAAAAGTTTTTGAAGAATCACAAAAATAACCCTTAGACTTTTCTTTTAGAAGATCGTAAAATGCACAGGATGCATTTTTTGAGTATATTGAAATTTACTTAAAAAAATAGTTTTTAGAGATAATTAATTGGAATTATAATTATGTGAATCTCTTAAATCTTCAAAATTAGGACAGAAAATGTCCTTTCCATTTGATGATGATGAGCCAATTATACTTGGAAGAAACCATGAGGAAGCAAATTTAGTATTGAAATCAGTTGATATAAGTCGGAAGCATTTACAAATTAAATACTAAATGAAAGAAAATTATTATTTTTTAGAAGATTTGGGAAGCAAAAATGGAACTTATATAAGAGTTCAAAACAATTTAAAAATTTTGGAAGGAGAAATCTTCAATTTTGGATTTACTACTTTAGAAATTGTTAATTATTTTTGAGGTTTAATTTGAATTTTTAAGTTGGAAATAAGTTACTTGACTAAAATAAAAGAAAGACTAATTTAATTAAGAATTTTAATTAAATATTAAAAAATGGCATCAACTTAAACTTTCATTTTAAATAGTTAAGATGATTTAATCAATATTGGAAGAAATGAGAATGTAATTATAATAATTTAAATAAAAATTAAAAAGTGTTAAATTGTGATTAATGATCCTTTAGTCGATAACATACAAGCAAAAATTATCGCAGAAGAAAATAAACTCTATTTGATTGATAACAATTCTGAAAATGGGTACTTTATTTAAATTTGTTTTAATTTATTGTAAGAACATGGAAAAAATTAAAAAAAGGCGAAATATTTAAAATACCACCAGAAGGAGATATCTTTAAAGTTACTGAAAAAATTTTTATAAAAGCTTCTCAATTAAAATGAAAAATAAAAACAAATTTACAATTAAACAACAATTATTTTAATTATTTTATTTCATTCACAAAAATTTAGTTTTGCTTTAAATTTAATTTTATTTCAGAATAGCCAAAAATATTCACATAATGCGAATTAAAGTGATTTTTAAAAATTTATTAAATCACCAATAAATAAATAAAATAATTTTAAAAATCAAAGCATATAAGCATATGAACAACAAAACTAAATATGAACTTCTCTAAGATGTGATGAAAAAGCTTTAAAAGGTTTTACCTCAGAAGGAATACAAATAAGCTCTAAATGATTTAATAATAGTAATCGATGATATCCTTTAAAGTATTTTTTACTTCAAATCAAATGATCCCAAAAATTCTCAGCTCCTAGTTCATTCCCTATTTATAAACTACTGAAAAATAATTTAATTACATTGTTCAAACAAGGACAGTATAAAATTTATTTCGAGCTGGCATAAATCGTAATAAAACTAAAAAGAAAAATGATTAATTCTATAATTATATTATCGTAAAATCAGCAAGGTGTTTAGTTATTTGATAAATTATAAAAAGAAATCTTCATTTTAAAAGTATGATTCCCGATTACAAAAAAAGGATAAATTTTATAAACTGTTCTAAGAAATAGATAAAGCTGCTATGAATTATTAATCCTCTGAACTAATCAAATAATTTGAACAATTTATAAGATAGAAATAGGATACCCTAAGCATACATTCAAGTGCTGCTTTTTCTTATTCAGAAGAATTTTGTTATTCAGCAAACCAAAATAATGATAATTTTTCTTAGTCCTCAGAATTTACCACTGCGACGCCTCTATAAACTATCACACCGAAATCTCTTCTAGTCAAGACAGAATCATTAAAATTTCTGACTCCAAAGGGATTAGAAAGACAACCTCCTTTTTCAATATCAAAATCTTAAACTTTGCTGCATAAAAGCTAATAATAATAAGGTGTTATTAATGATTGCTATTAATTTAGCCCTTAAATAAAGTAATTTTAAATTTAGGAGAAAGATAAATAACAAGATTAAAGTCAAAGCTAATAAAAAGAAACCAAAGTACCTTAAAAAAATACAATGTAGTAATTTAAAGAGAAAAGTAATATTAGATTATCATAAATTTCGGAGGAGGAATTTAAAAATAATGATGAGTAATAAATTAATTAATTATCAAATCAAAATTAGAGTTCAAAATTTCCCATAAATTAAGTTGAATTGCAAGAAAAAAAATTTTAAAAATAATAAGTTCATAAATAAAACAATGCAAATCCAATAAATATAAATGAAATTTGCTTTTCAAAGCTTTATGATGAAGAAATTCCTGTATTTAACCGCTAAGAAAATTTTGAAAGAGAATCTTTCAATGTTAACTATAACACAAATGAAGAAGAAAAAAATATAACTTAATAGGATATGAGAACAACTGCCACATTTAATTTGGCCAAAGGAAGTTAAGAAAAAGATTAAACAAATAATGAATAATATTCTTCATTGCAAGACAAATAAGAATAGTATGAAAGCAATGAATGCTGTGATTCAAATACGTTTAGATAAGAAAGAGAAGTTTAAAATTATAATAAAGAAACTATTATTTATTAAGAAAGTGAATAAAGCCTAAATGATATTTCATAATAAACTAAAAATACAAATGATAATGAAAATATCTAACAATAATAAATATAAAAAAAATTAGAGGATTTAAACTAAGTTGAGTAAATTGAGTAAATTTTCAACAAAGTAAATATATAAAAAGTAAATAGTCAAGAACATTTTGAATAAATAAGTATCAAAGAATCTGAAAATAAAGAAACTAAAAATGAGTAATTAAATTAAGAAGAAAAATCATAGAATGAAAATTTACCAAATGCAGTCGAAGTAAAAAAAGTTGAAATCTAATAAGAAGTCTTGGGAACTAATAATAGTATAGACAAAGTCAATAAAACTTAAATATAGAATGAAGAACTAAAAAATAATGAAGAAATAAAGAAAGAACAATAAAAGAATGAAGAAGTAAAATATTAAGTAAAGCAAATTGAAGAACTAAAATATTAAGTAAAATAAATTGAAGAAGTAAAGAATGAAGAAATCAAGAATTAAGAAATAAAGAATCAAGAAATCAAGAATGAAGAAGTAAAGAATGAAGAAGCAAAGAATCAAGAAGTAAAAAATAATGATAAAATAAAAAATAATGAAGAAGTAAAGAATGAAGAAGTAAAGAATGAAGAAGTAAAAAATAATGATAAAATAAAAAATAATGAAGAAATAAAAAATAATGAAGAAATAAAAAATAATGAAGACTTAAAAAATAATGAAGAAATAAAAAATAATGAAGAAGTAAAAAATAATGATAAAATAAAAAATAATGAAGAAGTAAAGAATGAAGAAGTAAAGAATGAAGAAGTAAAAAATAATGATAAAATAAAAAATAATGAAGAAATAAAAAATAATGAAGAAAGAAAAAATAATGAAGAAGTAAAGAATGAAGAAGTAAAGAATGAAGAAGTAAAAAATAATGATAAAATAAAAAATAATGAAGAAATAAAAAATAATGAAGACTTAAAAAATCATGAAGAAATAAAAAATAATGAAGAAGTAAAAAATAATGAAGAAGTAAAGAATGAAGAAGCAAAGAATCAAGAAGTAAAAAATAATGATAAAATAAAAAATAATGAAGAAGTAAAGAATGAAGAAGTAAAGAATGAAGAAGTAAAAAATAATGATAAAATAAAAAATAATGAAGAAATAAAAAATAATGAAGAAAGAAAAAATAATGAAGAAGTAAAAAATAATAATGATTAAGAAGTCAATAATCATGAAGAACTAAAAATTTATGAAGAAATAAATAATTTTAATGATTAAGAAGTCAATAATCATGAAAAATTAAAAATTCTAAATAATGTTAATGATAAATAAATAAATCATAATAATGAAGTAAAAAAGAAAACTTAAGAAGCAAAAAATAATGAAGAAGCAAAGGATAATAAAGAAGTTAAAAATATTGAATAAAATTATGAAGAATCAGAAAATGAAAATCTAAAAAAGGAAGAGATCAAAACTTCTGAAATAAAAAATGAATTAACAGAAAAAGAGAATAAACTAATTCTATAAATAAATAAAAATGAAATAAAGTATCAAGAAGTAAAAACTAATAATGAAGGAAAACATAAAGAAATAAAAAATTAAGAAATAATCTCCAATGAATAATTATATTAAGAAAATTAAAATATTAATTAAAACCAATCAGAATATTTAAAAATTATTTCTCATGAAAAAACTTAAAATAATTGTGAATCTCTAGAAAACCCTCATGATATATCTGAAAATGTGATATTTAATCTTCCTGATTACGAGTAAAATCATTCATAAATTAATTATGAAGAATTAAGTTACATGAAAACTGAAAGCTAAGTAAATGATTAATAAGAAACAACGAAATTTCCTGAAATTGATAATGAAAAAGAAAAGTAATTTATTTTAGAAGAAAACAAATTGGAAATTAATAATAATATAATTATAGTTGAAGATTAATTGCAACCAAAATTTTGTGAAGAAGAACAAATAATTAATAACATAATTGACTTCTAGAATAAAGAAGAAACATAATTAACTGATGAAAAAAAGTATGCTAAAAATATATAATAAACTCCAGATTAGTTTAATTAATTAAAACTAAGTTACTCAGCAGATAAATCGCAAGAAGATATTTTAAAGTATAATTTCTAATAATAATAGAACTAATTTCAAAATATTTCTTTTGATAATTAATATCTAGCAAAGCAAAAATAATAAGAGCCTTAATTTAAATTTACAAAAAAAAAGAAAGATAAACACAGCACCATTCTGTTAAAATCAAAATTTCTTTCATTATTGAGTTCACATTAATATAGAAAAAAGCCAAAAAAATAAATTACAGTATTATTTGATTTATAAGCTTATTATAAATTAGTTAGAGGAATAAACTTATCTATGTCATAATTGCAATCAAAAAATCTATTCTTCCTTTTTTTCAGTAAGCATAAGCTATAATTTTTCTTATTTCTTGTTTTATAGAGTAATTGCAAATATTGCCCTTATACTGGCTTTTGATTTTGCAAGGATTGCATGAGTGAGAATTAATAATATCTACCATGGAAAATAAAAAAATAGTATGATTTCACGTAATCTATTGTGAGCAAGACAGCTGAAAAAGAACTAGAAGATCTCTTTGATTTACCTTTATTGCATTATAAAGCCAATAGCGAAGTAGTACTAAAAAATCAAGAATTATATTAATTTTTGGTAATTGTATAGAATTTTTAGTAATTTTTACTATATAGTTATTATAAAGAAGAATTTATTTAATGTATGATATGATGTGTACACCTTAACTTGTCGAAGAATAATTTCAAACTCAAAATTTCAATATCTTAAATATTTTATTACCTAAGAATTAATTAAGTATTCAAAATATCTTGCAAATTAAAAATTTATAATTGATAAAATATTTAGAACGATGTGATAAGATATTTTTAAAGCATATTCTTTCCTGCAAAGTAAATAATTTATTGAAATTATTTTATACTTTAGAAATGTACTCGGAAAGGCTAAATTTGCTAAGAATGTCGGATTCCTTAATTATTATTTATTTTTGATATTAAAACAACAAAATTTTGTAATGAATGCAAAAAAATATTTCATAAGGAATGCTTTGAGCATAATTGTCCTTTTTGTAAAAAATGAAATTAATTAAAATTATTATATTCATGTTTAATTAATTTTTGCTTTTTATTCAAAAAAATAAAATAAAAAATTATTTTGTTATAATAAGTAATTTATAATAATTTAATAAAATAACTCTCCAAAAATGAGCAAATATGAAGTGAATTAATTAGTAAAAGAAATTGACGATATATTAGGGAGTGAAACCTAAAATTAACAAAAGTTTTAACTTCCAGCAACTATTAATTAATTAAAAAAAGAATAAAAAGAAATTAAAAAAGATTAATTAGATGATTTTGATGACAATGAAGAAAATAATGTTTTCCCTTCAAAATAGATAAAATAAAATTCTAAGTATAACGATGATAATATTGATAGTTTATTAAATGATATCTTGGATGATCAATATGGTTAATCCATGAAAAAAAAGGAAGAAAATAAAAGTTCTTGCAAATCAAAATGCAATAATATTTATCTTACTAATTATTTTTCTTAAGAGTGCAATTTTAATTAAAAATTTTGCAATAAATTAAGGTGTTTAAATTGTGATTTAACTGTTTAAATTTTTGAGGATTAAAAATGGGAAGCTGACTGTGATTACTTATTTTTTAGAAATAGTAATAATTAAAAGTTCCTATTAGTATAAAAATTAAAATAATAATACAATTGCTGTGCTTATTGCTGTTAATGCTCTTGGGTTTCAATATAAAAAATAACGCCTTTAACATCTTTGACTTTATTAAAGTGGGTTTGCTCTGGTCACTGAAAACTATTTCTAAATTCTAAGAAATAATAAATCTTATGAACATAAAAATTTTGAGTTAAAAAAATTAAAACTTTAATAATTTTAATTATTTAATGGAACCTTTATTTTTTTATTATTCATTTTCAACCAAAGTAGCTTATTCATCACTTTGATAGTTTTAATAATCATAATACATTATAGTCTTTGATTTTTATAACGAAGATAAACTCTTCGTTAATTTACTTTTTTAAATTTTGAACAATTAAAATTGGTAGTAAAAAAGTAAAATAAATTTAATCATATTTTGTTTTTAGAAAGATATTTATTTATAATCTTAAATAATAGAGATTTTCAGGAGAAGGTTTTTAAAGGCAATCATTCATTCCACAATAATTTTTGTAAATATCTATTGCTTATTCTCCACTGCTTCAAAAATTATTATATTTTTCTTCTAATTTTTTCAATTATAGTTTTAAGACAAATAAATTAAAAAGGTTGTCATCCACAATCATAATATTTGCAGCAATGTATTACTTTAAATCTTAACTAATTTTTTTTTCAGATATTTAACTTCAACCTGATACTAAGTTTTTACTATTAATACTATAAAAAATTTTTAATTAATAATTTAATTTTTGAAGTTAAAAATGATTATTGGGTTATCATCAATTTCTATAACTCCTTGGCAAGTAAACAAGAATCTAAAAAACCAATAAAATACTATACGATACATAATATAATCGTATATTATATAATATTTATAAAATTAATATATAATTTTCAAATAATGGAAGAAATAAAAATAGAAGAAAAAAAATAAATTGAAAAAGAAAGCCAATAAGAACAAAAAAAATAAAACTTCTTCGGTCTCCCACTTTTCTGTACTAATAATATTCAACAATATAATTTTAAGAGAACGCAATGACTAATGAGTCTAAATAAATAACATATTCACATTTATCCTATACTGACCGTTTCCAAGATTTTTTGTAAAAACCTATAAAATTTGTTAAAACTTTTTCCCTTTTCTAAGATTAAACCAACGTTACAATATCTAACAAAATAATTCACCTCTAATCTAACTAAACAGCCAAACTCCTTTTCTTTCCTATCTAGGCTTCTGTTACACTTACCCTGAGGCTCAGCAATGTTTAATATAAAGTCTGGCAGAGTAAATATGATTTAGTTATAGAAGAAAATTTCCTTATCTTTGTTAAGGACTAGAGTGCTTTAAATAGCCTGGAATTAGTAGTGATCGAGGGTGGGGCTGTATGTTGAGAGTTGGCTAGATGATGGCAAGTAATGTGATTAGGAGAAAGGATCATACTAATATGAAGAAAATTGATATTATAAAATAATTTGATGATTGCAAAAAATAATTATTTTCAATCCAAACAATTAGTGAACTCGGGTGGAAAAAAGAAGGAATATTTCCTGGAGAATGGCTAAAAATTACATAGATTTCTTATTTAATGTAAGAAGTTATGATTGAAAAAGGAATATGGGTTGAAGTTGCAGGTGATGGCTGTTTATTATTAGAGGATATTTATAAAGGAGTGAGGATAGAAAAGGAGCTTTGCTAAAAGTGCAAAATTAATGTTGAAAAAAATAAAAATAGTAGTAATTCAAAGGAAAATGCAATAAATTAAATAAAAGAAAGCATTAAACCTGATGAATTTGCTCGATTATAACAATCTTATTTATTTTTAGAATCAAAAGAAGATCTTGAGTTTAAGCATCAGCCATCTTAAAAATTTAATCGTAATAATAATAAAAGTAGTAGTAGTAGTAGTAGTAATAATAATAATAATAATAAAAAATTAGAAATTTTTGATTTTTATTAGCAAAATTTATGTGAAAATTGTTGTAAATGGGATCATTCCCTTTGATTAGTAATTTGTTTACGAATAACAGCATAAGGAGGAAATTCAGAATACATTCCTTAAATAAAATACTTATTAGATTGTCCATATTCAGTTGGAATAATGGGAGGCAAACCTAAAGAAGCTCTTTATTTTGTGGGATATTAAAATTACAATTTGATATATCTTGATCCCCATTATGTTTAAGATTGCATTGATTTTAGTTAAGAATCGGAAGAGAAGATTGTGAAAAGTTATTAGAAGGATTAACTTAGAGGAATTCCCTTTAGTAAGATTGATAGTTCGTTAGGATTTGGCTTTTTTGTTAATGATTAGTTTGAGTTTTAGGATCTTTATCGTTATTTCTTGACTGGCAATATGATTTTTAATAATTGGGGGATTGGCATTTTAAATTAAACTCCTATTTTTGAGAAACCAAGTCAAATGATTCCAGGTGTTTAATTGATAGAAGAACATTATGAGATAGAGGAACATAACTCAGATAGTTTAGAAGAACAATTTGAAATTGTTAATTAACTTTGAATTACTCAAATTATTTTAATCATTTAACTAATAAATTAGAATTTTTCTAGGACAATAATATTGTAAAATCTTATATATCAATGATGTTTTATAATTTAATTTTTTAATTACTCATTTTCACTCATTAACTAATCAATTGTCTATTTAAAATTTATTATACTCTATTCTTTTTTATTGAGATCAAGATTTGTTTTTTTAACCTCATCATTTAATTTTCTTATTTATTCTTGTAATAAACGATTTTCCTTTAAATCTTGATTCATCAATTCTTTCGAATTAAACTCAGTTTTAGTATCTTTTTACACTTTTAAAATTTAGATCATTTCCTTTTTTCTTAATATTTATTCCTTTGTTTATTTTAGCATACTAAAATTATACAGATAATTAAAGTAATTAAAAAAACTATTCAGCTTCTGAATCTTATAGCAAATTACTATTCTAAGTAATTTTCTATTAAAAATTAAATTAATTAATGAAAATTACAATTTCTTAGATTTTAAGAAATTTTTCAATCCTTTAAAAATATTCAGTAGTTTCATCAAACATTTTTTATTCAATTAAATTTTAAATGAAATACGCAAATAATTAAATAAAAAAGTGATTTTCATTTACAAAAATTTAATTGCAACAAGCTAAACTTTTCTCTAAAAATATTAATTTAGCATTCATTTTCAAATTTGTGTGAGTTCCAATAAATTAATATAGAAGAAAAAATAGAGGATGCTGCGAGCCAAAATTTAATTCAATTTATATTAATAAATATTAAACAATATTTCAAAATTATTTTTACTATTATTCAGAATTGCATATCTTTAATGAAAGAATCTTTGATCTAATTTTTTAAGTCTTTTGTTAAAATATAAACAAAATTAAAAACTTGAAGCATTTCTTAAAAATTATTTAAAGAAAAATAATTTAATGAATCATTATGCTCTTATAAAGAAAAATTTAATTCGACAATTTCGCATTCAATATTAGATATAATTCTTTTCTATTAAGTTTAATCAATATCTTCTAATAATTTTAATTATATTCGCTTTAGTTTTAAGAGTTCTTTTTAACTTAATTTTGTTTTATTTATTTATCATTAAAGATATTTAAGAGAAAAATTATCATAATTATTAAAGAATAGCTAATAATTTATAAATGAATATTCACTAATATTTAATAATAATTTTTTTTTAATCAGAGAAATATTAATAATTTTTGAGAAAGAATAAAATTCTAATGAAAATATAAAAACAAATTTAAAAACCTGTTAATTCCTGCATTTAAAAAGTCGGAAAAGAATTTTCAATTTTAAGTAACTTATTATAAATTTCGCAATTAATTTAAATTTTATAATGATATTATATAGCATTCAGGAACGCTCCAAATGGCAATGTTTAATTTTCTTATAATTTAAGATTAAAGCATGCAAAAATTTGAGATATTAATGTATCATTCCAAAATTTTTCTGTTTAATTATTTCGTGAAAATAATAGATTAATAAATTCTATGTAAATCATTTTAAGTGCAGGAATCTATCAATTATTATTTCTTCTAATAAATTAAGTTAAATTATAATTTAAAATTTGTTTTGAAGCTCGAACAATTATTTCAATTAAAAATTAATTTTTCAGTCATTTTTATTGTGATTTTTAATAAAGATTACTGAGATATTAAATACTGATTGCTTATTAATGAAGATACTTGAAAATTTTAATAAATTATTATAAATTACTTGTGAAACAGAATAACTATCAACCAAGATTGCTTCTAAATTTTCTAGTTCATTAACTATTTAATTTATTTTTTATTCAGGAATTTATTTTTATTATTTACTAGAATTTTCAATGATTTAATTATTAGTATAATAGAGATAATAACTTTTAGAAAGATTTTTTTTTAAAATTTATCTAATTATAATTTTTTAAGAAATATTTTATATTTTTTCATCCTATTAAATTAAATTGATATTTCTAATTTACTTTAAAATGAAATTCATTAAAAAATTATTATAAAAATCCTGCCTTTTATTAATAATTTTAAATTTAATGCAGCTTAATTTCTTTTGTGTAAATTTATGCAAGCTAAACTTTAGCTTAGAAACCCTAATTATAAATTTTATTGTATTGTATTGTATTAAAATTACTTAATAATAAATTAAAGCAACTAATGGAACTCTTAAATAATGTTACTTTTATTTTAAATATAATCCTGCAATTAATTAATTAAAAAATTAATCATAAATTTATAATTCTAATAAAATTTACTCAATAAATAAGTTGAAACCCTAAGAAAACATTTTTGCTCTTTGATTAGAATAATATATTCCTTAATTCTATAAATCCATTAAATCAGTTTATTTTTCAATTTTAGGAGAAGATAATCAAACTTCAATATCCTCATAATTATTAATATCAGTTATTAAAAAAAGATTCTCTTCATTTGTAGAATTAATTGTGAATTCATTATTATTTTAAGAAAAATTCGAAATAATAGTTTGAACAAGATACTTAGCTTCTAAAGAAAATTTTGAAAGAAGATTGGAAATTTCATAGACTGTATTTTCATTGGATTTAGTTGTAAATTGTTTTATTAAAGAGTAAAATATTTTAGTAAATTCAATGAGACTAAATGAAGAGTTAAAGCATGAAGGTTTATTTTAAGTTGAAAAAGTTGATTTAGGGTAATTTTAAATAGAATTATTTTTATTAAAATTAGTAATATTTTCTATATAAAATAAACTAATTGAATTGCATACAATTTGGAGAGCTTAATAAATGGTCTTCATCTTTTTAATCTGAGAAAAGCTTTTTATTTACTATTTCTTTAGAGTTTGAGCCAGCTGGCATTATACTTTACAAAATTAATTCAGCTTTTTTTCCATCTTCTGAAAGTGTTTCCATTAAATGTTATCATTATTAATTTTTTTGTTCAAATTTTTCTTCCTTAAATTACAAATTAATATTCTATTTCGTTTCTTCGTTATCTATATTTTAATTAGCATTTTTTTCACTTAATAATTTGTTTTCAGAATCTAGAATATTGACATTTTGTTGACTGGATTATAAATTTTTATTATTTTATTGAACTTCAATATATTATTTTCTTTATTATAATAAATAGTTAATTCCAGAATTTTCCTCAGGCACCTTTGCGCTGATTCCTATTGGAGGGTCATTTTTTTGTAATTCTCAAATTAGATTCTTATTTTAAAATGTCAGCCTTTCTACATTTGGAATATCCTGATCTAATACAATAAATAGAAATTCAAAATATTGTTAATATACATTGTGAATTACATTTCATAAAGCAATTATAATTTACAATATTTTCTACTAAATTTTCTTGGTTTGCTTGCTTTTCAGAGGAAAAAATTGCTAATTATGGTACATTTTATTGAGATTTTTCTAATTCTATTTAAGTCAAGGAAAGCAAATCACTTAATTGTTCTAATATCTATAAAACAAATTATTTTATTATTAATATTTACAAAGGAGGCTTCTTTTTTTTATATTTCATTTAAATTTTTAAATTCTATTTTAAATTACCAATTCAATTCTTTCGTGGCAATTTTGTTTTTATTGATAATGGGCTTAAATTCTATACACATTATAATTTTTGTAAAGATTACTTTAATATTAATCTTCATCATTTTACACTTACAATTAAGGCGATTTGGCTTTTTTCTCAAACTATTATAAATTTTCTTTATTAAAGGTGATTGTGAGCGAACAATATTATTCAAAATAAGATAAACTCTGCTTTTTAATATCGCACAATTTAATTCCTGCATAAGGGGCTTGAGTCAATAATATAAAATTATTTTCTAAAAACAATAATTAATTTAAGCAATAAACTTGTCCAGTTTTTAGGAATATCAGAATAGCAATAAAGTCCAATTTTCGTTACATGCAAAATTTAATTTTTAGTTAGCCAATCTTCATCTTTAATTCTTATTTTATAAAAAAATATAAACTTAAATCTTTTTTCTTAACTTTATCAGCTATTTAAGTAAATTCTTTAAAGCGTAATTAAAGTGTTTAATAATCTGAAGATCGATAATTTTTTATTATAGCTAACTCTTGATTAATGTTTGGTAAATTCCTTGAAAAAAAAAAATTATTTAAATATTAAACTATTCAAGAATTTCATTATTTGCGTTTTTTTCTGTCTATTTTGTATCAAAACCTATAAAAGTCATATTAATAAAACATATTTTAATAACTTTCTTCATTTATTGGAGAAAGAATAGTATTTTCCTAAATTTATGGATTATATGGAAACTAAGGCAATAAATTATCTCTTTTTTATTCATTTTCAGTAAAAATTGGAGCTTTTATTTCTTAAGCTTTATTAATTTATTTTTACTTTTCTTCATCTTATTATTACTTTAAAAATTCTTATTTTTATTCTTCATATTTCTTTTATTCTTCATATTTCTTCTATTCTTCATATTTCTTTTATTCTTCATATTTCTTCTATTCTTCATATTTCTTTTATTCTTCATATTTCTTCTATTCTTCATATTTCTTTTATTCTTCATATTTTTATTATTATTCTATTTATTCTTATTAATCATCTTACTCTTAGTCTGATGATATAAAATTAAAGTAATTTATATAATTATCCAATTGCTTTAAAATCTATAATATTTAGTTAATTATTACAAGTTAACTCATCTTGCTTCTTATTTATTTTCATTGGATGCATCTGCTGGATACTTTACAAAAAATGTTCATATTTCTGTTTTATTTTTTGTTTATTTTTCATTTGCAATTATTTTTGTAAAATCTAAATTAGAAGAATAAAACAATAAAACAAAAAACTGTTTTAAACATCAAATATCTTGAGTTCAGAATGAGTAGTTTTTTTAAATGAAAAAATTTTGCTTTTAGGTATTTCCAGTTAAATTAAACATTAATTATTTTCATTTATTAAGCCAGAATATTTTGCAATATCTTAAATTAATAATCCTTCTTTTGGTGATTTTACTAGTTTTTTGAATTAATTTCCTTTTACAATTAATCAAATTGAATAAGTTTATTACTTTTTCATTTTTTAGGAATGTAATCATAATAATAGATTGCATCAATAGTAATATGCAATAAAACTTATTTTTTTTGTTTATTAAAAGCAGTATCAGCACACTATTTGATTAAAGAAAAAAATTAAGAGCTTTTTTTATGTTTTTCAGGAAGAATTTCTAAAAGGGAAATTACTAAAAAAATTAATAACCATTTTCTGTTGAAAATTCAGTCATTTTAAATTTTAAAATATAATTTAATTAAATTATTAGAAATTAAAAAAAAATATTATAATTTGCTCAAGATATAAATTATTTTTCATAATTAACTCTTTCATTAATTGCTTAGGATAATAAGTTATATAAATGATCAAAATTTAAATTGACATCATCGGCTAAATGATTATTAAAAATAGAAAGCATTTCATCAATTTTCATGTTAAACTGAGTGCTTTCTAAAGAAAATAGTTATATTATTAATTAATTATAAACAAGGATCTAAAAATAAATTCAAATCTTCAAATCCTAGTTTTAAAATATTCATTGATTCTGCAAACTTTGTTAAATTATGCTTTGAAGCTTATTTGGAATGATTAACTTCTAATTTTTTCTTTAATTATTATACAATTGTTAAGGTTTCAGCATAGATTTTTTTAAATAAATAGGCTAAAATTTAATATTATTATTCTAACTTTTTTAGTTTTTATTTTGTTCGTTCATGTCGTTTAGATTCTTTATCAATTTCCACTTGAGTAATCTATTAAAAAATTTTAAATTATATCAAAATAATCAAACATTAGTGTTGCTATTAATTTACTCATTTTTTAACTACTCATTTTCATTTATTAACTACTCAATTTTTTATTTAAAACTTCTAATACTCTATTCCTTTCTCTCGAGATCAATCTTTGCTTTCTTGAACTGATCTTTCAATCTGGTAATTTCTTCCTCTAATAAACGAGTATCCTCATTTTTATACATTGTATTTTCTATTTTTTCCTTTAAATCTTTATTCATCCATTCCTTTCGATTTAAATCAGATTTACAGGATTTAAGTTTATCTTAAAGTATTGTTTTTTCTTCAGTAAAGGCTTTTTCATTGGATTTCAGTTAATCGAGCTTTTCTTTAATTTCTTTGATTATCTAATCCTTTCTTTAATTTTCTTTAAGTAAATATTTATTTTTCTCAATTTCTCCAGAAAACTTTTTAGTATTAAAATAATTTAAAAATGAAAACGCTTTCTATTTCCTATCGTAATACTTTTATTTCTATATCTTTTTCTTCTTTTTAAACCTTTAAACTTTATATCATTTCCTTTTTTCTTAATACTTCTTCCTTTGCTTACTTTAACATTCTAATAGTTTATTAATTAACTAATGTAGTAGTAACTATTCAGCTTCTTGCAAATCTGAAAGTAAGGATTCATTTTATTAAGGATTTTATTATTATTTTACGACATTTTATTCATTTTCTTTTTCTTACAATAATCTTTTTAATTCATGTTTATGCTTTTTTTCCATTGTGTGCAAAGATTTTGTTAAATTATTTATTTACATATCTTAAACAAATTTTTAAAGAAACCTTATTTTAATTTTTACTTAATTTTTCTTCTTTTTGCATCCCAATGCTTTTATCTCCTTCTATTTATTTTATGTATTCTGTTTGCTATTCTTTTTATGCCTTCAATTTCTTATTTTCCATTTCTAATGATAGCATTCTTGCTTCTAATAATGCTAATTCTTTTAAGGTATTAGGATTCTCGTATTACTATTATTATTAGAATTATTGTGATTGCTGCAAAAGTTATTAATATTAATCAGCTTTTTATAATGTTTTGGATTATTATAAAGAGCCTTAATTCTATTTTTTATTAAATTTATATCCAAGTGAGGATTACATCTTTTGTTTAAAATATAAAACTATAATTATTTTTTTTATTACTTTTTTATGTTTATCAATTTCAGTTTATAATAAATTAATTTATTCATTTAAAGCTTTAAGATTCTATTTCGATATTTTAAGTTCATTTATGGTCAGAGATAATTTTTCTTTTTGTTATCTAATTACTGCATCTTTCTATTAAAATTATTAATAATATGTTTAAACTGATAAATTAGAATGTATATTTTCTTTTTAATTATCAAGAATACGTTCCAAATTTTTAAAATCCTTATTTGTCATTTAAGTTTTCTTCTAAGATTCTATGGATTAAATAAATCTTTTTAAAAATTATTTATTAAATAATAAATAACTAATGCAATTTATTGCTTACATCATTTAACTCAAAATTAACTTTCTATTAAAGTAGTTGTATATGATTATCCTTAATCTCTATTGAAAAATAATATAATTGTTTAATCTTAACATAAAGTTTCTTAAAATTTCTGATTTTATGAAACAATTTAATCTCTAAGCATCTAAATTGCATCTAAGTTTTTCACACTCTCTTAATACTTTTCTCCAGTTTATTATTTGGCTTATTCAATCTCTTACTAAATTTAAAATAGGGTTAAATATTTAAAAAAAGTACTGTAAATGAAACTTCCATCTTTTAAATTCTTTAGTAATAATCTGATTTTAATTCCTTTTCCATCTTGAGTTCATTTTTTATCTCAACCTATTTTTTCCAAGTTTCTTGCAATTCTGCTTATTTTTATTGTATTTCATTCTTGTTTTTTAATTTTTTAATTAGAAAAACAAAATTACTTTTAATTTTAGATTTTCTTAAATTAATTCTTACTAGTTTTCTTTCTAATTTAATTTAATTTCTAATTCTTTATTTTTATCATCCAATAATTTAATAAAATTTAGTAAATCAGAATTTGATTTTTCTGTTTCTTCCTCACTGAATTTCATCCTGGATTAAATTTTAGTTTTTTCAGCTTTAATTAATTCCATCATATTTCTTAGATTATGCAACTCTAAAATTATTTTACTATCTATTTCATTTATTTAATGAGTATCTTGTAATTTTATAACTTCAATTTCTCCTTTAAATAAAATAATAATAAATATAATTAAATTAAGAAACTTTTTAGTTATATAATTTCTTTTTTATAAAGACAATTTTCTTTTGAAATATCGATTTATGCGTTTTATAGTTCTTCAATTTCATTTTATTCGTCTGCCATTTATTTTAATAATTATTCAATTTTTCTACTAAAATCAGAAACAATTAAAAAAATTAAAATTACTTTTATTCTTTTAATTATTAATTCTTATTAGAAAGATCAAATTGTTGCATATTTTAATTCTTTATTTTTAATAAAAACAGAATAAAATTACTTTTAACTCCATTTCAAATTTAATTTTTGCATTATGAGAGTTTTCAAGCTCATTTTTCATTTACTAAATTTCAATTATTAAATTCTGAATCTAATAGTAAAAATAAATTTAAAGTTTATTGAAAACTTAAGAATTTTTTTCTTCAATCAATTAATCATATTCTTTTTTAAATTATAAATTTAATTAATTTTAATTTGAAAATTATTAAAATTATTCTTAAAGATTTTGGTTAGTTGCTTCTTTTTTTTATAACTCATTTTCTTACTATAACAATTTTTATTAATAATTTTCTATTTATAATTTTAATTTTTTATTATCCTCCTAAAAAATTTTAAATTATTTATTCATTTCTAGAAATTGATTTTCAAATTCTCGTTTAAATTTGTCTTTTTCATTTTCATAGGCTTTCTAACTCGCATCTAATGCTTATAATTATGATTGTTACGCATTGGATTACTAACTTGATAAATATTTAATATCTTATTTTTATTTATAAATTTCACCTATTGTAAATTTATAAAATTATTGATAAAGTACCTTCTAATTCAATTTTTTCTTATTTTAAAGAGTAATTTTCTTCTCTTAATTATTAGGTAATTGATTCATGATTCTTGTCAAATTCCCCTTTTCTATCTTCTAATTTTTAAAGTTAATTTCTTAAATTTTTTATATCATTTTCTTATAATTCTATTTTATTTTCTTGCAATTTTAAATTATTAATATATTTGCAAATCTAATTTTCAAGATTTTGATTAGCTTTTAATAATTGATTATCATTTTAACTGCTTGTAATTTATATATGTAATTCGTTATAGGCATTTTCTAAAAATGCATTGTTTTCTAAGAGTTTTTATTCTTTCAGTTTTGCTTAAGTAATTTAAGCATTTAGTCTGGAAATTAAAGTTTAATCTGAACTGCTTGCAAACAAATCTCTCTAAAAAATTAAAAATGTATTGTAATTTGTTTTTGAAAAACATTTTCTTAATCCTCAAGTCTTTTTGTGAGAATGTCAATTTCTTCCATTAATTTTTAAATATCAGTATCTTTTAAATTTATCTACTAGCACATTTAATTATATTTCTTCTCAAGCTAAGTCAAATTCATTCTTTCACTTTTATAACTCATTTATAATTCTTAGAGCTTAAGAATAAAAAAAAAGAAAGAAAAACTTTTAATTCAGATTTTTATTAATTCGTAGATTCTATTTCTAGTTAACTATTTTATATTATTTACTCTTAATTTCATTGCTGCTATAATTTTTAAATTGATTATTATAGTTGATTAATCTTCAGCTCATAATTTTTTTCTAATTATTGCTTTAAATTCTTTTCATTTTCCAGTTACCTCATAGCTTTGTTTAAATTTGTAAGTATTTCTTCTTTATCAGCAGACAATTATTAAATTTTTGATAAATTAATAGTATTTTGCTCTTATAAAGGTTGCATGCATTCAGTCATAGCTTAAGAGATATTTCTATTCTAAATTTCATATTTATTTTCAAGAATTTAATAATTCTACTGCAAATTCTAAATATAATAAAAAGCTTAAATAAATTGTAAACATCATGAGAATTTTGAATTGAATTACATTAATTCGATAATAGTTTGACTTATGCTTCTTAATCCTTAAGTTTTTGTTCCAAATCTTATATTAAACTATCTTTTTCCATAAATATATCATCATACTAAGCAGCATTTTGTAGTTTATGTTCGTAGTATTCTTTTATATAGGCTTCTCTGTCACAGTATTCTCTAATTTAATCTTTTAGTGCTAAGTTGTCATTTTTTAAGAATTAAATTTCTTGGGATTATTCTATGAAATTATGTTTTTTTAAAAATTAATTAGTTGTTTAACGTGTTGATTAGTATAATTATTTTTCAAGGTCCTAAATTTAAGAATTTAATGTACTAATATTTAAATCTTTTTATTTCAGGGATTCATAGTTTTAAAATTATTCATAAAGATCTCCTAATTAAGTTTTAAGTATTACTTCATTATCTTCCTTTAACTTTAAATTTTCTTAAAGAAATTCTATTTTATTTTCAAGTTCATTGATAATTTCTTATTATTAAGAGCATAACTAATCTTATTCAAAATTTGAAGAAAATAGTTCAGGGCAATTTTTTAATTTGAGATATTTTTACTTTTTTTAGAAATAATTATTCATGAAATTAGAAGAACCTCCAATTTTACTAATTTTTCTTCCAAAATTTAGATTTGCTCATCTTTTTCTTACAAAATTTCAAAAACCTTTTTTTAAAATAAATAAATAAAATAAGTTACTTATTAATTTTTTTATTCATTTTCTATTCTTTCTTAATGCATCGCATTATTAATCAGTTCTTTAATTTATTCATCCTACAACTATGATAATAATATTTTCTGAAAATAAAAATGAAAATAAACATATGCGAAGTCTTACTATTTATTCATTTTTTTAAATTTTGAATTTTAAATATAAAAATTTTATTGTTAATTAATTAATTTTGTCTAGAAAAAAATTGTAAAATTAAATTTTGAGTTAATAAAATAGTTTCATTTAAAAAACAAATTAAATTAAGCTTTATTTAATTAATTTTTTAGAAAAAAATTAAGTAGTAAATACATTTCTTATAAAACTATTGAATTTTATATGTTTCGAGCAATTCCTGTGCCAAATAAAATTTGTGCGGACAAAAGCAGAGATTACAAGAGGGCTAAACATTTATATTAATTATCAAATATCCACTCTTAAATTGATTATGCTCCACCTGAGACTTTATAATTAAATTTTCTTTCAAGTCGGAAAAAAAAAGAGAAGCTTTTAGAAGAAAGATATTAAGAAATTGATAGAGAAAATAAAATTTTATTAGGAAAAATAACTAATATAATGTAAAAATCGAACAACTCCAAATTTTCTTCGATAGCAATGCCCAGCTAGCAAAGTTCAGTCTTCCGACCATAATCATAGCCAGCTTCTTATGAATTTGGGTCAAGAAATATTAAAAGTCTGAATAAAACCTACAGAAAAAAATAACTTGTTCAGATTTCAATTGAAAATTTGGCGTTTTTGAAAAGACTTTCAAATTAATAAAGCAGTTACAAAAATACGTAATTTGCGAAAGAAAGGGCAAAAAATAAAAAATATTTGAGCAATATTTGTTAGTATCCACCAATAATGACTCCCAAAGTGGGTGAAAAAATTAATAATTGAATTAAATGTATCAGTCAACAACAATTATGAAAATTTGATTAAAATTATATAAATTTTGTTCTTAATTTTTTGTTTTTATTTTTATATTAAGAATAAAAAAGGATAATAAAATTTCCATTCAACAACAGGATTCACCTTAATTATTTGTTGAAATTTCTTCAGTGGATTCTGCTTATACTAGCTTAATGTTTTTAGATCCAATTTTAATCCCATAAATCTGAAATAAAAATACTAAAAATCTCCGAAAAAAATATAAAAAACTTCTTTAGTCACATCAATTGCACCATCCTAAACCTATTGCATAATATTTTCAGTTAAAATAATAAAGGCATCCTCTATATTTTGCCCAAGCTTTGCTGATGTTTCCATAAAGCAAATATCATTTTCCCTTGCAAATTCTTAAGCAGTATCTTTAGTGACTTCTCTCCTAAATTTAAACTTATTTTTTTACTTTTAAACAAAAAACAAATCTGAACTTGGAGTCTAAATCTATTTTATTTCCTAGTAAAATAATATTAATCTTTTCATGGGAATATGTCTTTATTTCTTTTAATCATAATTATACATTATCAAATGATTCCTTTTTAGTGATATCATAAACTAGAATAGCTCCAATAGAACTTTATAAAAAAAGTTTTTAAATAAATTAAACTTTCTGTAATAGGATCGTGTTATTGAACGAAAAGATTCTTATCCTGCCTAAAAGTTAATTATTAATTTTGTTTTTGTTAACAGTATCCCAAATTTATAATTTAATATCCTTTGAAAAGAGGTTGAAGAATTTGGATCCAAATTCAACTCCTATTGTTGGGTCTTTTAAAATAAAATTATTATTATTATAATGAACCGTATTCCTGTCTAAAACGATTTTCTACAAATTGCAGCAAAATGCTTGATTTTCCAACATCTATGATAATTTTGAAAGAATTAAAAAAACAAATTACTTGTGTCTCCGATCATTACATATTTAAATAAAAAATCAAAATCATTTATAGTTTTCATAAAAATCAATTATTATTATTTGTTGAAATAAAGATGTTTTTATAAATGTTTTATTTTTTTCAAATATTATATAAATTATTAATATCTTTATTTTTTTTATACAATATAAAATATTTGAGTTTTTTTGTTGGGGGGAAAACTTTTTATTTAATATTTTTCAATAATTAAATTCAATCAGAAAAATATTTAATAGCCTAATGGAAGATTTAATGAAAAATGAGCTTACCCCGTCAGATTAAGCAATTGCTTTTCCATGGGCTGAAAAATGGCTTAAAGGTCAACCAACACCCACCTTACTGGTTTAATTAGTAATATTTCCGAATAGGAAATTAATACGCTCACATTCTAAAAAACATTGACCTCTACTGCCAAACTTATTAACTATAAAAAATGGGTTATAAAACGCATCCCGAATCAATTTACAAAGAGCCCTTGAGTACTAATAATTTTGCATTTATTATTTGTTTTTTAGATGGGATGATCTATTTTGTTGAGGGCTAATCATTAGGACATGATTTTGGTTTCCCACGAGCAGATATTAAAAAATGTTATCGTTGGTAAGAGAATTAATTAATTTTTATGCATTTTTAAAGAAAAAAAATGAATTTTACAACAGATTTACCAAAAAAATAACCTCTAGTCACCTATATCGTTGCTTCAGCTTAAAGATCTTAAAAATATTTTCCATTGAAATCCTAACCATCCTCTGGTTAATTCCGAATGCACGCAGTAGTTCTTCATTAATCTAAATACCAATCCTCCTGAATCGCGTAGGAATAATTAACAAATATAAAATAAAAGATCCTTGAGTAATAATAATAGCAAAATTAAATGGAATTAGAGTAAATATATTAGTTTAAAACTCCAGTAAAGCATGAAGATGTTGAAAGTTTAAATGCTACGTCACATTAGATTTCTCTTTCCAATTTGTCAACCTGTACGCCTATTACTTTGCCAGAATTTAAATTAGAAAAGGATAGTAATTCAGCTAAGGAGTTTATATTGTGTCATATTAGGAAACTAGGAAATGAGGAGAAGAAAGTTTAAATTGGGAGTAAAAATAAATCCAAAATTGAAAAATTAGTTTGTAATTAAAAAAAAACGCCAATTATTGAAACTATTGCGAAGCAGCTCAATATCTTTGAATAATAACCAGCCACTAAATCCATCTGTGAAAGTCCCTTGAAAGAAAATTAATCAAAAAGCAAGTTAATTTCTCTCCTCAAGGATTATTTGTAAAACTTGGATTAATATTCATAATAATCATAATAATTCTCATAAAATAACAATAACCAGGTTTAATAATCATGTATTGAATCTCCTGAAAGGAATTTTTCCTAATTAATAAATTAAAAGTAAATTTTTTAAATAATTAATTGCAAAAAAAAGAAAAAATTATAAATTACTGAGAAGTGATTTTATTTATATTTTTATATTTTAAAACAAAATCTCAAAATAATTCTTTTTAATTTATATTCTTTATCGTTAACATAATTATATATATATAATAACTAAAATAAAACAAAAAATTTAATCAAATTTCAAAAGGAGTTAACTATTATTAACTTTCAGTGTGCTGATTTTTGACTAATAAATTTGTATGTGAAAGCAAATTTGTTGTAGGAAGATTTGCTTGAGACGAATGATTTGAAGATTAGAGATTTTTAGTTGCGAAATTCTTTTATTTCTTTTCATATTGAATTTAATTGCTGATTAATTTTAATGACATTTGATAATCTTCGATTCTAATTATAATTAATAAGTTGTTTTTCTTTTAAAAAGTAGTTTTTTACATTTCTGAAGATAATTATTTGCAATGATCATTTATTCATGGATGGCAAATTAATCAACTAAATTTTTATTTATTTTTTTGTTATTTTAAATAAAAAAACTCTAATGTTGCTCGTTCATCTGGATTTTTTATAAATATCTTCTTAAATATTTCCTTTAACTAATTCGATATCTTTCGTGTTTTAGGAAATACTGGACTAGAGATAATTTTTAGCTGCAAATAAAAAAAAACTTTTCAAATTCAATGAGTTTTTTGAGCTCTTCAAACGATTCAGCAAAAAAAGGCAAATTCAAAAAAGTAAATGCAAATAACGTAACTCCTAATGCCCATATATCCAATGGTTTTCCACGAATTCCTTTAGCCATTGCACTCTTATCCAAGCATTCTGGACTCATAAAAAAGTAAGTTCCTGCCTTTAAAAAAATATAAAATGCTTTTTTATTAGATATCTACAAAGGGAGCGCATTGAATTTGCATTGTTAAATTACGGTTGAGTTTTTGTTTTGGGTTGGAATTTGGTGGAAGTTTCTATTCTTTTGGATTATTATTTGTTTCCTTTAATTCTTCTTTTTTGTATTTTTCTGTGTCAAACAGAACAGCCACTCCAAAATCAGCTTAATATATATATTATTGTTTTTTTTAAAAAACCTAGCTTAACATTATTATCTTTATCAAATAATATGTTTTAAGGCTTCAAATCTCTGTGTATAATTCCATTACAATGCACTAAATAATCCTCTCAAAATAAAATCAAAATAATTTACAATAAAGTAAAGCTTTCAAAGCTTACCTAAAAATGCCTCTAATTTCCATTTCCTCTAGGAAGCCTTTCCTATTTTTGTCCATATAATAAAACTAAAAACGCCTCTAAGATACAAGAAAAACGTTTTCAAACCTGCTAACTTTCAACATTCCATTCTAGCAACTAACCTTTTGCAGCATATTCCATGACTAAATACATTTTATCCTTCAGCTCATCAATAAGTACTTCATACAATTAAATCACATTATTATGTTTTCCTTTTCCCATGGCTTCAATTTCCGAAAGCACATCCTATAAAGCATCTCGGTATTGTATTCTTCCATCCTTATCACGAAAGGCTTCTCGCTTTTTACGCAGTTATCTTCTATTGAAAATCTGCAAAAATTATTATATTATAATTTTGTTTGAAAAAATTAAAACAACCTTTATAGCTACTAATTGTTATCCATCAAAACCTAAACGTACCTTACCAAAGCTTCCTTCGCCTAATATTTGCTTGATTTCGTATTAATTGATCCATTTCTTTTTACCTTCTATTGTTTCTTTTTGCTAACGTGCAATTTAATTAGTTGTTGGGATATGAGTTGAGCATTTTGGATAAACTAGGTTTAATCGCATTAGTTATGGGTTGGTATTTTAACAGCAAGCGGAGGAGATTCCCATTTTTAAGTGCGAAAAATGTTAATTTATAATATAATTAGAATTTTTTAACAAAAAAATCAAGAAAGATTATTCAAATATAAATTGAAATTAAAATTTAATAAATTAAATATTTAAAAATTAAGAATATTTTAATAATATTTTTCTTCACAATTTAAAAAAAAGAGTTTTTTAAAATTTTAATTTTTTTTAAAGAATTTTAATGTTACGATCATAGACATGTATGCTTAAAAGTAAACTACCCTTATTTAATAAAATATTCTAAGAATCTGTTGCACCATTCTTTTTTGCTTTCTTTTAAGCCTTTGGACTAACTATGATCTTGCTGAATTATTCGGAAATATTAAATCTTAAAAACCTATTTTCGATAAATTATTGGTTAAATTAACCTTTTGCCATTTGTATTTATTTCCAGACTGAGCTATCTTATTTCCAATCTAATCTATATAATTGTTTATTTGCGAGACCCTGGCTATTTACCATCAAATACTTAGGAAATCAATAATCTGAATGATATGAAAAATGCAGTTAGTAACTTCAATTTGAATTATTTAACTTGCTTGTAGGTGTAATTATAATCAACATTTAATATTTTTATGAATAAAAATTAAGTTGAGGAAAATACTATTTCGCCCTTGCCAAGTTGTGATGATAGTTAGGATAAAAGTCATATTTAAGTTAATTTTTTGAATGAAGGATTACATTTTTGTTATATAGTTTGTTAAAGAAAATACTTTATTTTAAAATTAACGATAAAATTTCAAAGAAAATCAAATTTCAAGTGAAGATGTTAATTTTTTTAAGTCTATTGTTGTTGTATATTTTAAAAGACTGGGATAGAAAAAGATTAATTCAAGGAAAAACCAAAATTGATTTAAGATTAATGAAATAACAATATTGAATAAATTGATAATAAATATATGGAGCCAAAAGAAAATATTTAAGCTAATGTATTTAATATTAAAATTTAAATAATTTCACTAGTTAATTGAAGAAATTCATAATTGCTCTTCAAAGGAAGCAAATAATTAAAGCAATGAATTTGATACAAAATTAAATGCAAGTTAAATTGAGGAAATACAATATGTCCAGAAAAGATTTTGCTCTATTTGTTTTTAACTATCAATTTAAGTAACTTTTAGGTAAGCATTATTAGCCAATTCGCACAAAGCATTGTAAAGAGTGCCATAAATGTGTGGCTTTTTATGATCATCACTGTCCATGGATGGGTTTGCATTTTATTATTTAAACAAATTTTACAAATAATTTTGTTGATTTTGAAAGGAAATTGTATAGGCTAGAATAATCGATGCTTTTTTTATTGGTATTTGATTGTGCAGTTGTGAAGTTTACTGAATTCAATAATTTATGCAACGTATTAATCAATTAAACATAGAAAGGATCTAAAATTACTGGAAAATCCATATATGTTTGTATTATCAGCTTTTGCAGGATTTTTCTTTTTGTACTTTTTTCTTTAGATTATATTACTCATAATTTTTCATTCTTTTTTAGCTTTAAATAACTTATCAACATGTAAAAAAAAATTATTATTTTAAGTGTATTTAACTTTTTTTTACATTGAAAAAGGGGAAAAATTAGCTTGGCAAAAAATAACATATTTAAAAAACTGGCCTGAAAAGTATGGGTCTCCGTTTTCAAAGGGATATAAAAGAAATTTAAAATATTATTGCTGTGAAATTTTCACAAATACTATTACTGATTGGAAAATCCCAGTTTTAACAAAACATGTTTGACTTAATAATTAATTAAAAAAATAAATTAAAAAATAAATTTCCAGCAATAAATTAAAAATAAATAAAATTTCAAAATTATTTTTAATTTGTTTAATACTTTATTTTTGAAAGTTTAAAAAATTTATCTCATTTGTTTACCTTACTAAATCCCAATAAAATCAAGCTCCCAAGCAAAAAGATTAAAGTAATTATAAATTTTGCAATAACTATTGGCCTCACAACATTTATGACAGTGTAAATATATTCACTTGCATAATCTAGACTGCTTTTTCCATAGGAACTCGACTTGCATTCATGATCATATTTATTGTCAAAATCTGTTTTAAGTTTTTCTAAATTTTCTTAAAACTCCTCTCCTACTGACATATAATAAATGAATTCCACAATGATAAGTATGCTTAAAATAAAGAGTAATATAAATAACAAAGCTATGATTTAAGTTTATTTTTGATAGGAAATAATGTGAGCAAACATGCTATAAAAAACAATAATAAAATGAAAAAAAGCAAATTACAAAATTGCAAGTGAAGCCCAAGCAAAAATAAAACTCATCAAAATAAATGTATCATTAGCATCATGTTAATTATCATAATAGGAGTTCAAAGACATTATTTCGTTTCTATTTTTATGATAAGACAAATAGCATTAATTCTAAGTTGCATCACTTTATGATAAAACTCTCATGATCTAAAAATTAGTTAAATTTAAAAAATAGAATTTTACTTATAAATTTCTATTCATGTCTCCTTTGTCATTTTTATAATATCCACCAAAAGCCATTGTTGAACAAATAATCATAGTAAAAAGAAAAAGCATTGCCCAAATTAATAATAATCGGGAAGCTTTTTTGTTATTACCAGTATTATTCTATTCCATCTCGGGGTAATATTGCATTTAGGGGTTATTGGAGTGGACTTCTGAAAATGGCATAATTTCAAAGATTATTTGTCTTTTTATTTTAATATTTTATTTTTTATTTTTAAAAGATAAAAATTAATTTTAATATTAAAAATCAACAATGTTTTTAATTTCTTTGAAAATTTAAATATAATAGAGCTTCAAAAAATTATCAAATTTTTATTTGATTATTTTAATGTAAATAATTAACTAAAATGAAAAACTTTCTTGGGACAAAAAATAGTTTTGTAAAGAATTTTGGCGAAATTATAAAACATTAAACTCTAAACAATTAATTTTCAAAAACTAAATTCACTCTAGTCAAACTAATTCTCTGAATATATATTTTTTCTCTTGCGATTGCTTTTTAATATTACTATTGATAAAGATTTTTCCATACGAAATTTTTCATATTTTTGAATTTTTTCATTCGATTCAATATTTTCATTATCTCCCTTAACTTTGCCTAAATAATTCAATTCAACTGATTTGAATTAATTTTCATTAGAGTAGTGCAATTGAGTTTGCGTTAAATGATTAAAAAATTCTTAATCAGTTGTTGTTGTAAAATTGAAAGTATTATCTGAAGAATTAGGAAGAGGGGATATATTTTCTCTTAATGCTTATAAATTTTAAAGAAAAGGAGATACAATTTCCTGCTTCGATTTGCAGTAATTTCCCATTATTTGTAATTTTAAGTGGACAAATATTATTTAATTTGGACTTTAGAATGAATTTTATAAAATTTTTGCTAACTTTTTTTAAATAATTAAATAAAATTAAAATTTCAGTTATCAAGTCGTATTATTTTCTAATTATATTAAATAATCATCAACATCTTCTCCACTTAACTTATCATCATCATTTTGCCACTCCTCTGCTAATTTTTACATTATTTCTTCATTTCCAGAATTCTTTTCTTCAATAGGTTCTCCCTCAAGTTCTAATTCTTCTAATAGAATCTATTCTTGCTATTTTGATTCTTATTATTATTTAGTTTCCTCATTGTTTATTAGTTCTTTTTGTTATTGTTCGATTTTTTCAGTTTCGTTTGACTCAAAAACATTTTGAATTTATTGTTCATTTTCTTTAATTTCATTTTAAATTTTATTATTTAACTCATCGGATTCTTAATTATTTTCTTCTAATATTAATAATTAATTTGATTGATTAATTTCCTTTTGCTGTATTAATTTTTTTTATTGCTATTATTGCTTCATAAAATTTCCACAAAATTCAATCAAATAATCAAGATTTTCTTCTTCTTTTCTCTATTTCATTTCTTCAAATGATTCTTCAATTTATTCCAACATAATATCAATAAAGAAATTATCTGGTATGATTGTATATTATGAGAATTCAATATCACTCTTTATTAAAAAGTCAAAAAGTGAATAGAATTTACTTTATAAAATCGAATAACATTTTCATAAACAAATTTGGTATTTAATAGAATTCTAAACACAGGAAATCTAATCTAAGTGGATTGAAAATGCTTGCATTTAATTAAGATATCTTCATGAACCTTTTAAAAAATAAATTAGAAAACATTGTGGTTACTATTGAATTAATATCAATTCAACATGATATATCCTATTTCTGATAACTTTAAAATGAGTTTTCACTAATTCCATTATAACAAATTTCTTAGTCCTTATAAATTTGAAAATAGGGTTTAAAGTTTTCAATTTCTTTATTTTGATCGTTCATTATTCTAGGGATATCACTGAACATTATTTTTATTATTTTTAGCGGTTTATAATTCACCTAAAACAAAAGTTGCTCTTAAATCAATTAAAATACATCAATTTTATTAATCGCATTATGAAAGTACCTCAAATATAATTTCTACGCAGGAAATAAAATATTTTCTTCTTCTTATTTCAATTTCTAACCAATTATTTATTTATTTTTAAATCCTTACCTTGCAAATAAAGGACAAAGACTCAATAGGATTGCTATAATACCCAAGTAATGTTAACACGCAACTCAAAATTAGCACACTTCTTCCTTTAGATGCTTGGCAATGAATAAATGCTTAATGCCTATTATCACTTGAGAGCCAACTAATAATATCCTTGCAAATTATAAAGATTTAAGACAGTGGGGGGTTTGGATAGCCAAGTCAACAATGTTCAGAAATCTAAAACAAAATTTAATAGAATAAACACAATTTGAACTTAATTATTAAATTAACTGAGCTCGTAGTTAAATTCACTCAAATTTCAGACAAAATAATACCCAGTGAACTTTTAATTCAAATGTTAGGCTAATTTTGGAATAGAATCTTTTTTCGGGAAATTCATATAGTAAAGTTAAGGAATTATTTAAGTGTAAGTGCTTTCAATTTCTTCTGAAAGCTTGCTGGAAATATAGGATTCCAGGTTACCTGAAACTTAAACAACTTTTTCTTTGGCTTTTTGAGAAAGCTATTGCAACTTAAATTTTTCATCCGCTTTTAAACCTATTTCACTGATTGTTTGAGAAATCTTTTGATATTTCTCTTTAAAAAATTACATTTAAATAATTTATTATTTTTTAGTTTTTATTATTATTTTTTTCAATTAATATTATTATTTCTTTATATAAAATACGTTATACTAAATAAATTTCATTATTAAAATTTAAGAAAATTTCATTGCATAGTTTTAAAACATTCAGGAATAAGAATTTTTTTACTAATCCAAGTCCTAGGATAGTTTTCCTTTATAATTTCTTCTATAAAAATAACTAAAATCTGGCAAATAAAGAATTGGAACCTTTATTTAATTTAGATTACTCGGCAGCTTCAATAAACTTCCTAAATTCATTTTCCTTTGAATTTTAAATAAATTCTTTTTCTAAAGCAAAAGCATTTTCCCCTTTAACCTTTAATAATAACATTGTTACTATTTTGTAAATAAAAGTTTGAACATAAAGAGCATCCTAACTGCTTGGCTCCTCAAATTCAATCCTTTAAATCTTCTCAACTTCTGCTCTATTTCAACTTAAAGGAGATGGGAACACATTGCAAATCTTCGTTAAGCCTTCTGTTTTTAATTTTCTATTAATTTATTTATTATTTCGGTAGGATTCATTTGAACTTTTGGGTGTTTTATATCTTCGTAAGCATTCTTACCAGTAGTTATTTGAGCGACTGCTATCATGCTCACGAAGCTCAGATAATTGCATTTGTTCGGATTTTTAACGGAAATGCTAATAATATAATTAAAAAGATTAAAAAATAAATTTATAACTTAGCTTCGTGTTATTAGTGAATCTGTTGTTGGCCGATTGACTTTTTATGCAAGAGAAGATAGAACACGTTTAAAGTTTAATGATTGTTCATCAAAGGATTCTAGTATTCTTTTGTAAAAAACAAATTTAAATATATAATAAATTAAATAACTTTTTTTCATGAAGATTTTTTAATTTTGTTTAAAAATCAAGCTAATTAAATAATTTTTTATCTTTTTCTCTATTATATTAAAGTTTTTCTTCTATTGTTTAAATTTCTTTTACAATATTTTCTTTTGCAACTAAAGGCATTAAAGATTACGTTTTTTTTGAACTAGCCATCTACTAAAACTTTAATTTATAAATCAATTAAACTTAAAATTATTTTGAATCAGATATTATTGACATTTAGGAGTTTTGCGCTATTTGAATTGATTTTTTCTCATTATCCTCAGAACTTAAAAATTCAGATTCTACAGCCTACAAAATTTGTTATATGATTTATTAAAATAAAGTAACTTCGCCAAATTTTTTATTTTTGCATTACAGTCATTTAATCAAAGGTGATTTTGATGATTTATGTGTTCCAGATAAAGTAGTCGATCTTTAATATTTATCACGTTTTTAAATTTCTTATTTATATAATCTATTAAAGATTTCACTTGGGCCAACAATAGAATAATTCACAACTTTTCCATCACTTAAAAATTAGGGTCCTTAATTGTAAAAATTATAGTTTGGATGATGTTTTTTTCATTTTAAGTCTTAATTTTTTTTAAAGATATTTTTAACTGCTTCATTATTAAGATTTTATTTATTTTTAGTAAGAGTTTCTATTTATATATTTTTGTTTGCTGCAATCAAAGAAATTTTTGCTTTTCCAAAACTTAGAATATTTTTTCCACCTTAATTTTCTTCATCAATATTTGATAGGCAATTTTCTTTTTTAATAATAATTTATTTTTTTAACTTACCGCTAAAGAGTGATTAATATTAATATGAAGGTGAAATTGATTTTAGTTTATTAATATTTTTTGATATAAAATGCGGTTATTTAAATATTTTAGGCTTATCTCCAAGGTTGCTTAGTTGATATGGCTAATTATTCATAAGATTTGAATCATAAATATCAGTTTTACTATTTTCCATTTTTTTATAAAAACAAAAAAATTATCAGTTTTAGAATAATTTAAATTTAATTATTTTCAATAATTAATCAATTAAATTTTAAAATTTTAGAAAAAATTTATTTTATTTTTTTTATCAAAAAAATAATAAAGACTACTTTTTAAAATTAATTTTTACCTCTACGTTTCAACGTTTTTTTGAGGGTTTAAGTAAAATTTTTTTGAATTTCTTGATTTATAACATGATCCACATTTCATGTTCATTACAAGTAGCAATAAAACAGTTAATTATTGGAATTATAACCATGAATACGAACAGGCTAAAGCAATTGGAAGGAAAATGAATATAAATAGGATGAGAAATTTCAAACACTGTTTCTCTTATTGAGTTTTTATGTTGCTTTTTTAGATAATAATTTTATTTATTAATTTAAAAAGTCATGAATCCTTTTTTAGATTTTATCATCCATATTATTTTGTAATGTTTATGTTAAAATAAGTTTCATCTATAAATATAATTCGATAATTATTAAGTATATAAGGTAATAATATTTCAGTGTAAAATTTAAAATTTATTATATTATTTTTTTTTTTTTCAACTTTGAATATTAATTAATTTTTCTTCTTAGTGAATTAATATAAATTTAAAAGTTGATAAAAAATTATTATTTTATAATATTTTCAAATTTTCAGACCTTTTTAATCAAGGCCTATTCAAAAATTAATACATTAGATTTATATTTTTTTAGTTTCATTACTAATATTTAAATTTTCATTTTCAAAATGAATAAATAAAATTGTGATGATATTTATGCTTTCCTTCCGAGTACAGATCAAAAGGTATATTATTTTTATTAAATAAGTGCAATTGTTTTTCTTTGTTAAACTTTTACTTCTTTGCAGCAATTTTACTTTTAAAAACTTGCTTTATCTCTCGATATAAATTAATAATAATCAGTTGGATAAGACTAGTTTCAAGTAATTTCAAATCAATAATTTAATTTATAGGATACTGAAGTAATAATTTAGACTTAAGATTAAGAAGAAGGTTAAAAATAATGGCTGCTTTCTGTTTTATTTATAAATTAAATTTAAAATTCATCATTGCAAAATAATTTAAATTTTAAAACTTAAGAGAGCAGCCTAAAAATATTTTGATAAATAAGCTTATTTTAGATAAAAGCGAACTTTTTTCATCTTAGGAATAAAAGAGAAAAAATATTTAATAATAATCTAAAAATCAATATTTTTAATTGACGATGGAACTTAATGAAATAAAAAATTAATTAAAATAGTAGTCCAAAAATTTATTTACTTTGTTTCTAGAATAGAAAATGAAAATGCTGATTTAAAGTAAACAGTTATTTTATGTAATGAAAAAAACAATTAATTATTGGTTAAATTAAAAGAGTTCTTCATAATTTTAATCAACTTAAATAAATACATAGTTCGAAAGAAGAAAATATTTTACTAAAACAACAATTGGAAGACTAAATAGCAAAATCAAAGGAGGATTTAATTTAAGCAAAATAAGAATATTTGAACTAAAGAAAATAATTTTTAGAAAAGCTTTAAAATTGTAATTGAAACACATATTAATTAAATAAGAATTTACAATTTTTTTAAGTTATTATATAAGAAACATTAATAAATAATTGTTTTAAATAAAAACTTAAGAAATAATTATAAAATATAATAATTAAAAATAAATTTAATTATTAATGGAAAATTTCATGTCCAAAAAATAAGTTTCAACCGATCGAATTACTTTGAATTCTTTTAGAACTGATTAAAAATTTAATTAGATTTCCTCAAGATCTTTATAATCTGAACGAAATAAATTGGAATCGTTTAAAAAGGCTGAATAAATTACATTATTAAGAAATTTAAGCCCTCCAAAAACAAATTAAAAAAATATAAAAGAAGTTGATTTTGCAATTGAATTAGAAAATAATAGATCTAAGAAGATTTAATAAATAATTTATGATAAATTTTCATCAATTTTATAAAATTAAATGCTATCTTCAAAAGTCTATGAACTTTAATAAAAATATGATCAGAGATAAAAAAAATTAAAAGAATAAATGCAAAAATTGCAAGAAATCGAATAATAATAATAATAATAATAATAATAGAACTAAAAAAGCAAGAAGAAATAAATAAAACTTCGCCAAAGAAAGAAAAATCAATGTTTTATCAGCCCTAAAATAATTATCTTGAGCTTCTTGAATAGAAATACCAAAAATCAATTTAAAGAAAAGCAGAGCCAAAACTGGGAAATAATTCGGAAACTTTTAGAACTATAATGGGACTATCTTGGACTCAAGACTATGAAAATTCATAATTTCCTTCGAAATTACTAGGGTCAAAATCACAGATATATTATAAATTAAGGACTAAGGATAGAAAAAATAGTAAGAATAAAGAAAGAGGAACATAAATGCTGAAATATCAGTCATCAAAGGAAAAATTAATAACGGAATATATGAAAAAGAGTAAAGTTTTATTAATGCAATGATTTGATTTTATAAAAAACAAGATAAAAATTATAAATAGTTTATTTTATATTTTTATTGAAGTAGGAAAGACAAATATTACTAAACAATGAAATTTTGTTGTTTATTGGATGATTCTCTTAATCCTAATTAGAATAATATTAATAATATTTGAATTTAAATTTAATTATTATTTAATTTTTTTTTTTTTTGTATTTTTTTGTTTAAATAAAATTTATATAAAACTAAATCTAATCTTCAAAAAATATTTTATTTCTCTGTGAAAAATGAATTAGAAATCAAAAGGAAAACGTAAAAAAACTAACAAAAACAACTCATAGGTTTAATACGAAAAAAAATCTGAAAGTTAATTAATAAATTTTAACTCAATAAATTCTATTTTTTATAGTTGTAGCAGATATTACTGAATAAAAGTTTACATTAATTATTTATCAATTCATATATCAAGAGTCGATAATTAGAATTAACCAGAAACTGAAAAGACCGATTCCAAACACTTTGGAGATAATAAGGATAATAATATTGAAGAATAAAAAATTAGTAATTTAAAATATTTATAAAACAATTTTTAGATGAAAATTAATTAGAATTGGAAGAGAAATTGAAACAAATGTAAAATGAATTAGTAAATAGTAAAAGTAAATTTTAAAACGAAATATCATATATAATTAAATAAAGAATTTAGTGAAAAAGAAATAGAAAAATTAAAAAATGATAAAATCTTGTTAGAAAATTAATTAAAGGAAAAAGAATAAAATGAAAAAGAAATAGAAAAATTACAAAATGATAAAATTTTGTTAGAAAATTAATTAAAGGAAAAAGAATAAAATGAAAAAGAAATAGAAAAATTACAAAATGATAAAATCTTGTTAGTTAGAAAATTAATTAAAGGAAAAATTAATAAAATGAAAAAGAAATAGAAAAATTAAAAAATGATAAAATCTTGTTAGAAAATTAATTAAAGGAAAAAGAATAAAATGAAAAAGAAATAGAAAAATTAAAAAATGATAAAATCTTGTTAGAAAATTAATTAAAGGAAAAAGAATAAAATGAAAAAGAAATAGAAAAATTACAAAATGATAAAATCTTGTTAGAAAATTAATTAAAGGAAAAAGAATAAAATGAAAAAGAAATAGAAAAATTAAAAAATGATAAAATCTTGTTAGAAAATTAATTAAAGGAAAAAGAATAAAATGAAAAAGAAATAGAAAAATTAAAAAATGATAAAATCTTGTTAGAAAATTAATTAAAGAAAAAAGAATAAAATGAAAAAGAAATAGAAAAATTACAAAATGATAAAATCTTGTTAGAAAATTAATTAAAGGAAAAAGAATAAAATGAAAAAGAAATAGAAAAATTAAAAAATGATAAAATTTTGTTAGAAAATTAATTAAAGGAAAAAGAATAAAATGAAAAAGAAATAGAAAAATTAAAAAATGATAAAATTTTGTTAGAAAATTAATTAAAGGAAAAAGAATAAAATGAAATTAATTTCAACAAGTATTAAAAAGATGTAATTTATATTATTATTAACTTAGAATTGAAATGGATCGATAAGAAAAGGAATTAAGTCTAAGAGAACAAATTGAAATTATCAAAAACAAAAATTCTACTCTATAATAGTAATAATAAACTATAGAGCAATCACTTTATATAAATGAATTAAATAATAAAAGTTAAGAAATAATTAAGTAATTTTTTACTAATTGATAAATTAATTAAATAGACTATAAAAGTAAAATAATGAATTAAATATAAAAAATAATTCATAGAAAATATCAAATGATTAATACTAATAAAAAGTGAATATAAACGAATAGAACTACTAAAATATAATAATTTAAGTAGAAAACAAAAATAGATCTCTTGATGAAAACATTATCTAATTAAGAAAAAAAAATGAAAATCTGAATGATGAATTAAATAAATTATTAACTAAATATTAAGTAGTTGAATAATAAAATGAGACATTAAAAGACAATATTAAAAAACTTTCAAAATCTTTGTAGTTGCTGAAAGATGATTTTAACAATTAAGGAGACAAATCAAATGAGGAAAAAAAAAGGTTACAAAATAGGATTGAGATACTTTAAAAAGAAAAATTAAATACAGCAGAAGAAATGAAATAACTCATAAAGCAATTTTCTGAAGAAAAACAAGAAATATTATAAGAAATACTGTATCTAGAAAAATCTGATCAACATTTATCATCAACAATTGAAAGCAAATTAGAAAGCAATTATACTTATATTAATAATTTTATTGATAAATCGAAAGCTATGGAAAGCTAATTGTTATAAAAATAATAGGAAAATTAAAAACAAATTTTTGAACTTACTGAAATTAATAAATATTTGCACAATTTTCATCTTTTTGGGATTGAAGATTTATTAACAAAATTGCCTTTTATTGCATTGAGCCTGAAAAATAATGCATAAAAATTAGTAAATATTGATTGCAATGAGATAATATCATATACTAAATTATTTCATATAAATGTTTAAATCAAATATTTAGTTGAATAACTAAATTTAGCAATAAGTAAATTAGAAGAAATCAAATCTAAATGCTAATAAAAGAACAAGGATTTACTAAAAATTGATGAAAAAAAATGAAAAAGTCATGAAAAAATAATTATTTTGAGCAAATCAAATATTTTAAATTTAAATGAAATATTTTAAATATTATAAAAAAAAAGACAAAAAAATAGTTTCATGATCTATTGTAGAGAACAAAATATAAGAAATATTCAAATTAATAAAAAGAAGTATGATAAAAATTTAGCATAAATTATTAAAATTATAATTTTTAATTTTTTAATTAATATTATTATTAATTTCATTTTTATTCTTTAATTAATTTTCTTTTAATTATTAAAAAGTTTAATAATTAAAAAATTAAGAAAATGTTTTCTGAAATGAGTTAAAATTAAAATAATCTTGGTTAGCCAAATTAAAATAATTATGAATAATATTATCATTAAATGCAAATCTCAAATACCATAGCAACTTTAATTTAATAAGAGCAATATTTAGTTAGAAAAATAAAATTTCTTGAATAATTAAGAAATAAAAAAATTTTTGAAGAAAATTAAGAAATTGAATTACTTAAAAAAAAAATAAATGAGTTAGAATAGGAATAAGCAAAGGAAAATAAAAATAAACTTAAGTAAAAAAATTATTAGTTTTTATTAAATATATTTTACAATAAAGAGAATAAGAAAACTAATTCATGGATATTGAAGAAATTGAATTAATAAATTCAAATGAATAAAAGCCTTGTGAAGAAATAATAAATTAAACTATAACAGATTTATTAGGAAATTAAGAAAATCCTTGTATATTACCGAATAATTTAGCTGAAGGGAAAATAATTAATTTACTAGATTTATATATGTGAAAAAATTGGAGTTCTTATAATAACTTTAAAAAAGTTTTAAGATTTTATGATTTTTTATCAAAATTAATTGTTTTAAAGTTAATTTACTTTTAATAGTGAAATAAAAGGTAAAAAAAGAATGCCAATTTTTTGAATATTTCACTCAATCGGATTAAGCTAAGCGGATTCAGTTGGAACGGACCCGCACTCCTAACTATCATCCTCCCTTTACATTTCACTAACCTAATGCTCTGAAAATTTCCTTTAATTTTGATCTTCATCTTCTTACTATTAACTTTCTTGCAATCTAATATCGTCTGCATCGCTTTCATTAACCTTCTTATTCTAAAGATCCTCAAAGCTTCTCTCCCAGGTGTCATAGGACTCACTTTCATCTTATTTATCCCCGTTTTGCATATGTTTAATTTTTTGTTCTTTCCATTTTTAATTAATTTAATGAATTTGTTCTAATTATTATTCTTAGATATCCCCAACTGAAAACCCTATACTTGATAAACTCTATTAAGACCCGTGATGACTGACACTGATCATTGAATTTCTTCTAGAATGCTGTTTTGTTGGACTTTCCTCTGAATTTCCTTAATCGGCTGTAGAAAGCTTCTAGTGCTAGGCTTCTCCGCTTTTTATACGAGGCCGGTTTTATTCTGCTTATAAATCAATGCCAAATTCATTTTCCTCTTAAATTATATTATCTTGATTTTCCATTTTATGTGTTGCAAGGATGTAATGCATTGTTGGTGAATCAGGTGATGCTACTAAGTTCCTCCTTAATATTTATATATCAAAATAATATAATAAAAACATTCGTGCTCTACGCATTCGTGATTTAGCTACTGAAAGTTATAATTTGCTTTTCACTGAATCTGAAATTTCAACTCCTGGAATTTCTTAATTAATAATTTCATTGATAATAGTTTCATCCTATTCACCCATCACGAATCCTTCCTCTTCACTTTCATTTAATGTCTTCTTCCGTGGTAGAAATTTTTTACCAAGTACTTTATAGTTAATAACTCTAAAAATAAAAGAAAAACTAATAGTGGCAATCGCACAAGGTGGTGATGTAAGCAAAATGCACAGAATCGAAATAGTCAAAATCTTATTGCCAAAATCAATGTATTCATCATTATGTTCCGCCTTGGCTTTTTCCAAAATATTTCCACCCAATGCTGCTTAAACTGTAGCTTTTGGTATCCACGCAAATGCCATAAAAAGCTTTTCACCCCAACAGTATTTCTTCTGCAATGTGGAAAGAATAGTGGACAGCCAGCGAAAGGTAACTCCGACAATAATAATTAAAAACGCGTAGCCTAAAACGCCGGTATCTATATCTGCAAATACCATAGCGGCGCCAACAGTTCCGAATAGAAAGGGTGTTATATATGAAAATAGAACATTTAAGTAATGGTCTGGGCGATCATGACCCCACCCTTGCCGACACATGTAACCGTAGATTATTACTGAAAGGTATTTTGATTCATGAAGGCCTGAGAGCTCGAAGCCGAGCACCATTCCGATTGCTATGCATAAAGAGATAACGAATTTTAATTTGATGGATAGTTTTTTTATATAGCGCATTAAGAAACCTATAATTGCACCTGCTACAACTCCAGCAACTAACTAAATAATAATTGATAGAAAAAAGTACTTCATAAAAAATCTTAAATAGAACTGATCCAACTGGCTCCTCCTCCTCTTTAATTGTATTCAAAGCAATTGTTGAAAAGATTCCATAGAATATAATAACTGTAACATCTTCAAAGCTTGAAGCAGCTATCAAAGTTGTTGGAATGCTATCAAAAATAGGAAATTGCTTTTAATAAAAAAAAAAGTATACCCATTAGAAATTCCATACCCTTCTGCTTATAATTATAGTAAAGGCGGAACTAAAACTGCAGGCGATACGGCAGCAATTGTAAATCCTAGAGCTAGTCCTAAGGGTAAGCTCATTCCTAAACATAAGTTTGCTAGAACTCCTATAGCTACGGCCTCAACACAAGGAGAAAAGAGAACAAGTAATAAAACAACTAATCCCTATTGAAAAATGAATAAGAACCAAGTGAATTGAAACCTTTCCTTTAAAATCTAAATGCATTCCTCCTGCCACTAAAAGAACAGTAAGACATATCATTCTACTATATTCGCCCCATTTTGGATTATAATCCTCCATTAAATCTATAATAAATAATTAATTCAAAAACTCTACCTGTAAATGCATTTCTGGCGATAATCCCAAAAATTATTTCTCCAAGTAATTAAGGCAATTTGAATGACGTAAAGACAGGCTTCCATTTAACCAAACCAAACCTGTGTAAACACTTAGGAAATTTGTACCCACCAAGCAGGTTAATTAAAAACCCACCAACTGTAGCCAAAATTATTACTATTACCATGCATATAATGCACATAAACGTATCGTAATCTTCTGACGACATTTATTTTTTGACGTTCTTTGATTTTTGTTTTTTAATTTTTTTGGGTTTTTTATAAGATTTTTAATCAATTTTTATATATTAAATTTGAGTTTTTCAAGGAAATTTGTTTTGTGTGGAAAAAAAAAATAAACTCTTCATGAGTAATAAATAAAATTATTGTTTTAAATTTGAAATTGCTGAAACAAAATTAATTAATTATTTGCAGTTATCAGAAACTGACATAAAATTATTTTAAACAAAATTTAAAATTCAAATTTTATTTTCATTATAAATATTATTGCTCTATTAAATAATATAAAGAATATAAAAACATTTCAACAATTGTTTGAACAATTTTTCTTTAAAAAAAAAAACAATAGTTTCTCTTACTAAATAAACATCAAAAAACAAAATAATAATTTAATAAATTTGCTAAACTCTTAAAGAAAACAAAATTCAAATTCTAAAAATATTATAAATAATAAATTTTCTTAATTGATCAACTCTCTAAAGCGAAACAATGGCAAAAATAGCTCCTAAAATAAAACCACAAATTGTATCACTCAAATAATGGCAAGTATAATAAATTCGTGCAATCATTACAAAAATTGCAATAAAACTAGCTATTATTATTATTAGAATTTGATAAATCAGTCTAATCATTGGATTTGGCTCATTTCTGAAATAAAGCGCATTAATAGCCATATAGACTAAAAAAATCCCTGCCTAAAAAGAATCTCCACTT
>OZ223301.1:0-338489 GCA_965140705.1 uncultured Arcobacter sp. | reverse complement strand
AATTTTTCAAGATTTAATTCATATGTGAGCTTTATTTTAATAGATGTTGATAATTTTAAGAAGTATAATGATAATTATGGGCATTTAAAAGGAGATGATGTCCTTATTCAGGTCTCTAAAATTATAAAGGATAATTTTAAAAGGGATACAGAATATTGCTTTAGAGTTGGTGGGGAAGAATTTTTAATTGTTAGTGCAAGTAAAGATGAAGAAAATGGTAAAAAGATGGCAGAGGCTTTGTGTAAAAAAATACAAGATAAAAACTTAGAGCATAAATTTAATGAAAATTTTGATGTAATTACAGTCTCAATAGGATTAGTAACAAAATATATTTCCCATGATGTTAAAATAGATGAATTATATAACAATGCTGATAAGGCTTTATATCAATCTAAACAAAGTGGAAGAAATAAAGTAACAGTTTTTAAAGAGCCCGTTTAAAAATCTGTTTCAAGTAACTAGTTACAACTAAAGTTACTCCTCTAAAAGTTTTAAGACATTATTTTGATTAATATTTCCCTGACTTTTAATGAAAGAACCACTTAAGGCAGAAATATTACTTTTATCAAAATCTAAACTCTCTTTTTTATAATCTACTTTTCCTGATAAAGGACTTTTTATAGTATTAGAGAATTTATTAAGTAAATTATCTATTTCATATTTAATATTCTTTTTTCTCTCTTCATCTGTAGTCATATTTATTTGAAGCATTTTAACTTTTAAATTTTCTAAAATTTTAGACTCCTCTGACATACCTTTTAAGCTATCACTTAATTTTACACTATCACTATCTTTGGTTTTATCAATTATTACGCTATTTACTCTTATTTGATCGGAGGTAGTTAAATTTGTATTATGCATAGATGTATATAAAGATATATCATTATTTTCTAATGGCATTAGTGTTTTTTGAGTATCTAAAGTCATAATATCTCCTAATCAAGTTTATACAATAAGTATAACATTGAGAAATTAGAATGGCGTTAGAAAATTTTTAATTATTTAGATTAAAAGAGCTGGAATATAAAAATATATTCTTAAGCAGATATTTTATTCTCCATAAACCACATAAATGAAAACATCAATCCTGGGGTTTTGGCCTTACTTTCATCATAAATAAAATCTTTATATTCATCAATTGGAAGATACATAGTCTCTATTTGTTCATCATGGATTCCTCCACCATTATGTTTTTTCATACTATCACTTATTTGTGCGTAATATAAGTTTTGTTTAGCACCACTAACTCCTACATTTGTATAAAAGGAGGTTATTTTTTCTATATTTTCCAAAGGAACCTCATATCCACACTCTTCATCTATCTCTTCTTTCACAATCATTTCTAAAGATATATCTTTATCAATAATCCCAGCACAAAGTTCATAAGTGCACAAGTTTGATTTATCATTTAAATAAACAGGAGCTCTAAATTGTTTTACTAAAAGAAAAGAGTTTTTATCTACATTATAAAGTAAAACAGAAACTGAATCGAAGCTTCTAACTGCTTCCCAAGTTTTATCAATCCCATTTTGATTGTATGTTATTTTTACTGGATGGACAAACTTTGTATCTTCTAAATTTGTAATTCTAAAATTTTTAATTATATTATTCATCAAATAGCCTTTATCTTTCTATTTTATACAAAAATTATTTAAAGAAAGTAAATATATTGTAAAATGAATTTTAGTAAAAAATTTTTAAGGCTAGAGATGAAACTAAAATATCAAGGACCCAAACCCATCATTTCAGAACATGGAGTAAGTTTCAAAGATGGCAAAGAAGATAAATATGTTTATATACAAACTGCAATAGAGATTTTAAATGCAATCAATCATGAATATGTACATGGTAAAGTATATAAGTATGATGCCCAAATTTTAAAACCAAGTGATGAAGAGATAGAAAAGACTATAATAAGCTATAAACCTAAATTAAAACAAACTATTGAAAAAGAGATTGTTAATTATAAACAATATTTAAAAGAAGAGATTGAAAATACTCCAAATTCACATCCCCTATTAAACAAAGATGAACTAAGTGCCTTACAAAACAACTTAAAAATCATGCATGAATATAGAATCCAAAGAGCTATAAATAAAATATATTATATGCATATCATAGAAATAATATCTGATTTGATTAAAGAACACCAAATCAAAGATATCAGTGCTCCATTTAATGAGAAGTTTTGGCATGTATTGGAGACTATTCAAGGTGCACTAGCAAAAACTAGAAATTATCGAAATTCTGAGATCAAAGAAAATCCAGATTCTACAATTGAGTTAAAAATTATCTCTTAACTGAATTAAAATTTACAGAAAAAGTTGAACCTTCGTTTAATTTGGAGTTTAAAGAGAGTTTTAAATCATACTCTTTACAAACTCCACTTACAATATCTAATCCAATACCAAAACCACCTTCGAAGTTTTTACCTCTTTTATATCTTTTGAAAATTTCTTTTTGGTCTTTATCATCAATTCCTATTCCAAAATCCTCTACAGAAAAAATTGCATTTTTCACCCTTACAATTATTTTAGAATCTTTATTTGAATATTTAATTGCATTTGAAATAAGATTATTTACTATTTTTTGTGTTTTTGTTTTATCCATAAATATATCACAAGGTTCAAGTTCTTTTGAAATCTGTATACCTTTAGTTATCGCAATATCTTGAAAGAACTCAACACTATCATTAATCAATTCACAAAAATTAATATCAACATCTAAAAAAACATCTTGTTTACTAAAAGCACTATAATGCATATCATTATATAATTGTGAAATCTGTTTAGCGCTACTTACTATATACTTTAACATTTTCTCAGAATTTCGCCCCTCTTTTAAAGTTGAGGCAGATGTCATCAAAACTGCAATTGGTGTATTTAATTCATGGGCAGAATCTTTTATGAATTTATCCATTTGTTCTACTTTTTCTCGAACAGGTTTTAATAATAATTTAGCTAATAAATAACCAATACAAGCAATAAAACAAGTTCCTAATAGTAGAATTACACCTATATAAATTTTTAACTTTTGAGTTTCACTAATTATTTGATTTGTTTCAATTACAATATATTTAACAGCAATTTTTTCTTCATGATGTTCTTCAAGCTTAGCCACATGAAAAGAGTGCCTTTCATTGTGAGAAACTTTTAACTCCAAATTTATATTGTTATTTTCAAGTTGAGAATAAATAGGTTTTTTGTCCTTATCAAATAGTGCATATTTTAATTTCTTGTTTTTTAATGGAGTTGGAATAAAAGGTTTCTTTTCCATATATGCATTAAGTATATTCGCCTTTAGCATATTTGCAGCACTTGTCATTTCAATTGAACATTGACGACCAACCATATTAATCTCTTTTTTATAATAAGAAAGTAATAAAATAAAAAGAATTAAAGCAGTTGAACCAATATATATAAATAAAAAACTAAATAAGGCTTTTTTTTCATTTTTGTTCAAATTTGTACCCTATTCCTCGTATAGTCTCTATTTTCTCTTTTCCTAAAGTTTCCCTAAGATTCTTTATATAAACCCTTATTGTTGCATCCGTTGGTTGTTCGTCATATTGCCAAATGTTTTGTAATAATTCTTCAGAAGAAATAACCCTATTTGAATGGGTTACAAAATATTTCAAAATCTCTTTTTCTTTTTGAGCCAGTCTAATTTTTTTATCATCAACTACAACTAAAGATTCTTCTGGAAAAAAAGAGATATTAGTATCAATTTTTATTTCATCACTTGTTCCAAGAGAGAAATATCTACAAAGTTTGTTTATTCTTTGTTCTAATTCTACTAGATCAAAAGGTTTTTTTATGTAATCATCACTTCCAAGTTCAAAAGCAGATTTTAAATGCTTTGTATCTTGGTATGCAGTGATAATAATAATTGGGGTTTGGCTTTTATAGTCATTTCTAATATGTTTTAATACATCTAGTCCTGACATAGTAGGAGTATTTACATCAAGAATAGCAAAGTCATACACACTATCAACTAGTTGTTCTAGGGCATCTTCACCTTTAGTACATAAGCTTACTTCATAACCTTTATGTACCAAATAATCATTTAAAATATCACTTAATGCTAAATCATCCTCTAAAAGTAAAACTCTCATCTTTTGCCTTATTTACTATTTGAAATTATCAAAAACAAGTGGTGATTTAAAATCCATTGATTTTAGATGTTTCATAATAGTTTGCAAATCATCAATATTTTTACCAGTAACTCTTATCTCATCACCTTGATTTACAGCTTTTACTTTTAATTTTAAATTTTTTATCTCTGTTTGAATTTGTTTTGCTTCATCTTGTTTTATAGAATCAACTATAGCATAAACATATTTTCTATTTCCACCCGAACTATCTTCTTTTTTTGCTTCATCAAGTGAATTTATAGAAAGTCCTCTTTTATTCATCTTTGAAATTAATATATCATACATAGCATCAACTTTATTGTCACTTGAAGAGATTAAAGTAATAGTTTTAGCACCTTGGTTAAAATCAATTTCTGCTTTTAAACCTTTGAAGTCATATCTATTTTCTATCTCTTTTTGTGCTTGTATAACTGCATTTTTCATCTCTTGCATATCAAGCTTTGCAGAAATATCAAATGCATGTTCTTTTACTGCCATATTGTCTCCTATTATAATAATTTATCATATTATATAGAATTTTTATGTAATGATTGTTAAGAGAATATAATTATCTCTTTTATTCTTTTATTTTTAACTCATTTATTATAGAAAATGCAATAATTACCCATGAAATAATCATTAAAGTTCCACCAAATGGAGTTATTATTCCAATCCAAGAAAGTTTTAATAAAACTAACAAATACAAAGAAAAAGAGAAAAGTAAAGTACCTAAGATAAGTAAATATCCTGAAATAACGATTTGTTTTGAATTTGGTAAAAAATAGGTGATAAGTGCCACACCAAATAGTGCAATTGAATTAAAAAAATGGTATTGAACACCAGTATGAAAGATTGCCATTAGTGATTCATCAGTAGTTGCTTTTAAGCCATGTGCACCAAAAGCACCAATAGCAACTCCAAGTGCCATCATAAATGAAGCAATAACTAAAAAGTTTTTTGTGTGTTTTGTAATAAACATAATATACTCCCAAAATTTTATTGGGAAGTATATCTAAAAAAAATTAATTAACTTTTTGATTTATCTTTAGAAGCAGAAAAACCAGCACCTTTTTTCTCTTTTTTCTTTAAATCTAGCTCTTCTATGATCTCTTTAAAATCAACACCATCTTGGTTCATCTTTGCAAAACATGCAGCAACTACAGCAATAGCGTTTGGAACTTCTTTTTTCTTTTTATAAGCTTGTATATTTTTTTCACTCACTTTTATAAGTGCTGTAAACTTTGGAATTGTTAATTCAGCATCCAAAAGAAGTTTTTTAAAATCTATAAAGGTCATATATTCTCCTATTTTATTAATAATAAAATTATACTAAATATATACTAAATATATATAAATTATATACTAAATATATTATATAATATCAACTTCCCAAAAAAATTCTATCCATTTATCTGCAATTTTTACTGAATAATCAGCACTTATACATGCAGTTGGTTTATAAAATATTGTAGCTAACTTAAATTCTGTATGGGGAAATTTTTCTCTTAATCTTTTTAAAATTTCTCTCATAGTTTCGCCACTATCAACAATATCATCAATAACTAAAACCCTTTTAGCATGTGATACATCAGGGATATTAAAAATATTAAATGTGTCTAGTTTCAACTCCCCTTCATAGTGGATAGAATTAAGAGAAAAAACATTTCTCATGTTTAATGCTTGTCCCATAAGGTGAGATAATGTAAGCCCACCCCTTGCAACTGCCAACAAAATTTCAGGCTCATAATCTCTACACTTATCCACTAAAATTTGAGTATCTTCCTTGAACTCATCATATCCATAATAATATTTTTCTTGCAATTTCTAACCTCTTAATATAAAAACTAATAAAGAAATAAATGTTAAAAGGATAATTCCAATATTTATATCTTTTGTCTCTTTTTTAACTAATTTTATAATTGTATAAACAATAAAACCTGCTGATATACCATTTGTAATCGAATAAGTCAATGGCATAAGTAAAACTATAAAAAAAGCTGCTGCTGAAGTTGCAAAATCCACTTTCTCAAAATTTATTTTTCCTAGTTCACTAAACATCAATACTCCAACAACTACCAAAATAGGATAAATTGCATTTGGTGGTATGGATTTAAAAAGTGGTAACATAAACAGAGTTGTTATAAATAAAAGAGCTGTAAAAACAGCTGTTAATCCTGTTCGTCCACCAGCTTCTACCCCTGAAGCACTTTCAACAAATGAGGTAGTTGTCGAAACACCCAATAAACTTCCAGCGACTGTTGCAATTGCATCTGCTTCAAGTGTTTTTTGTAAAGATTTATCATCTTTATTATTCTCTTGAAAAAGATTAGCTCTTGATCCAACACCTGTCAAAGTACCTAGAGTATCAAACATATCAGTAACTAAAAATGTAATAATAACAGGTAAAAGTGACAAACTAATTGCACTCATAATATCTAAGTGGAAAAATATTGGTGAAATAGATGCGGGACTTGAGAATAATGTTGTAGGAGCTGCTCCAATACCAAATATCCATCCAACTATTGAAGTTATAAGAATAGACAAAATAAAAGCACCTTTTAAATTATAAGCGAATAAAACAAAAGTTAAAATCAAACCAAAAGTACCTAATAAAACAGTATCTTTTGTAAAATCACCTAAAGTAACTAAAGTAGCAGGACTAGCAACTATCATACCCATTTGTTTTAAACCAATAAAAGCAATAAAAGTACCAATACCTGCACTAATTGCTCTTCTTAAATTAAGAGGAATAGACGTCATAATCCAAACCCTAAAATTTGTAAAAGATAAAATAACAAATAAAATACCAGAAAGAAAAACTATACCTAACCCTGTTTGCCAAGGTATTTTCATCCCTAAAACTAAACCATATGAGAAATAAGCATTTAATCCCATTCCTACACTCATAGCGATTGGAGTATTTGACCAAAGACCTGAAAAAATTGTAGCTAGAATAGTAATTAAAGCAGTGGCAGTAATAACTGCATCCATTGGAAGACCTGCATCTGCAAGTATAAATCCATTTACTGGGACAATATACATCATCGTCAAAAATGTCGTTAACCCAGCAGTGAACTCAGTCTTGACATTTGTATTGTATTTTTTTAATTTAAAAAAACCCACATCAAATCCTATGTAATAATTTTAAAAAGAGAGAAAAGAAGAAATATTTTCTTGCTTTTTTATCCTCGAATAATATCTAAAAATGAATTATTATTTATTAAAGCAATAAGATATTACTATATATAAAGAAAATTTTTCTATAATTACAAAAAATATAAAAGTTGAAAAATGAATATAACAAAAGATTGTGTTGAGTGTATAGTTGGTCAAATAGATAAGGCAACAAAACTATTAAAGCTAGATGTTCCTCTATCAAATGAGATAAATAATGAAGTAAAAAAAAGAGCCTTGGATTTTGATTTTGAGAAATCACCTCCTTTTGTGGCTAAAGAAGTTTATGAATATTTAGGTCATAAGACAAACTTAAAAGACCCATTAAAAACTTTAAAACAAGAATCTATCAAAAAAGCCACTACCTACTTACCACTAATAGAAAAAAAAATCTCTTCTAGTGATGATAAACTTTTTACAGCTATAAAAGCTGCAGTTGCTGGTAATGTAATTGATTTTGCAACAACAAAAGAGTTTAGTTTGGATGATGAAATAAACTCTATCTTTCAAACAAATTTTTCAATAAATGATTATGAAATATTTAAAGAAAAATTAGAAAAAACCGACTCTTTGATTATCCTAGCAGATAATGCAGGAGAGAATGTATTTGATAAAGTTTTAGTTAAAACAATAGTAAGCTTATATCCAAATATCAAAATACATTATGCCACAAGAGGAAAAGCAATAATAAATGATATCACTACAAAAGAGGCTTTACAAAGTGGTATTGATAAATATTGCCAAGTTATTAGTTCAGGTGTTGACACTCCTGGATTAGATAAAAGTAGAGCTTCAAAAGAGTTTATGGAACTCTTTGACAAAACACCACTAGTACTATCAAAGGGTATGGGTAATTTTGAGTGCTTAGAATCATATAAAGATAATAAAATCTTTTTTTTATTTAAAGTGAAGTGTAATGTTGTAGCAAATACTATATCTAGGAACGTAGGAGAGATAGTCTTAAAGAGAGGATAATTAAATATCCTCTTCGTTTATCTCTTCATTTTTATCTATTTCTTCAGAACTTTTCTCATCTAAAGATTGAACTCTTTGTTTCTCTTTTCTAAATTCTGCTCTTGCAATAATCTCTAAATAAAAAGTTTCACAATTATCAGCTGCTGCTAAATCAATAGATTTTATTACATGAGAAAGTGGTATTTCAACTGGTGTTTCATCACCTTTTGCAAATTTACAATCGAAAAACCAATAGTTTTTATCTTCTGGTAAAGCTTTTCTTTGCTCTCTTTTTATATATTTTCTTATCTCATTTTTTATTGATTCTACTACTCGTTCAGTTTTTTTATTTTCTACTTGTAGTTTAAAAGTTTTTTTCAATTTTTTCCTTTTTTTTCAATTATATCCAAATCTATTCCATTTGATGATAATTTTTAGTGAAATTGAGATAACATTTTGCTTATGAAACTATTAGATGATAAAGAAAAAATTTACCTTCTCGATGATAATAACTTCGATTTTCCGACATTAAATATGATGAAAGATGACTTAGTAGCAATTGGTGGTGATTTTCATCCTCAAAGAATAATCAATGCCTATCAAAATGGAATTTTTCCTTGGTTTATTGATGAATACAATTACATTCATTGGTTTAGCCCAAAAAAAAGAATGATTTTATACCCTGAAGAGTTTAGGTTAACAAAAAGTCTAAAAAGAGTAATAAAAAACAAAGGTTTTGTAATAAAATCAAACGAACGATTTGAAGATGTTATAAAATCATGTGCCAATATAAAAAGAAAACATGAAGATAGCACTTGGATAAGCCATGAGTTTATACAAGCTTATACAAATCTTTTTCACCTTGAATATGCCTTTTCTATAGAGTGTTATTTAGATGAAAAACTTGTAGGTGGACTTTATGGTTTACTCATTGGTGACGTATTTTGTGGGGAAAGTATGTTCTCCCTAGAAAAAGATGCTTCAAAAGTAGCCTTTTATCACCTATGCAAGCAAGCAAAACAAAATGGTATCAAAATAATAGATTGCCAAGTCCATAATGACCATCTTGCTAGCTTAGGAGCAAAAGAGATATCTAGGGAGGAGTATTTTAAAATCTTACAAAACTAGATTATAATATACACTCATGCCAAATCTTAGAAAAAGCACTTACTGCTTCTTCTATCTCTTTTTCTTTAAATCCGCCAAATCCCATCATTAGAGCTTGCCACTCTCCTCCTGCTCTCTCTTTTGCATAATGAAGTTTTATTTTATTTTTTATTGCTAATTTTTCTAATTTATCCCAATCAAAAGAAACTTTTGGACTAATATGTATAGCTAAACCTCCACCTTGATTTACTATTTTCACAGTTGTGCCTAATTTTTCTTCAAGTACTTTTTTCATGAGATAATGTTTCTTTTTATTGAGTGTTCTTATTTTCCGTAAATGACGTTCCCAATGACCTTCACTCATAAATTTTTCCAAAGTTTTTTGTGTAAATAAGCTTACTCTTGATTCAAAAGTATCATTAAACTCTTTTAATAAAAATCTTGGAACAACTAAATAACTAACTCTAATAGCAGGGGAAAGAGACTTAGAAAATGTTCCTACATAAACAACCCTATCAAAACTATCTAAACCTTGTAAAGCAGGTATTGGTCTAGTTTCATATGTTAATTCACTATCATAATCATCTTCAATAATTAATGCTTCATTTTTTTCTGCCCAATCTAAAAGTCTCAATCTATTTGATATGGGCATAGCAACTCCCGTAGGATATTGATGAGACGGAGTAATATAAACTAATTTTGCTTTTGACTTTTCTAGTTCTTTTAAATCAATTCCATTTTTATCAACTGGTATTTTTTTTATTTTATACTCACTTGATTCAAAAACTTTTCTAGCTATATGATAACCAGGGTGTTCTATTGCTAAAGTATCATATTTTTTATTTATAAGTCTAATTATTAATCCTAAGGAATCATCAAATCCATTACAAACAATAACTTGGCTAGCATTACACTTTACACCTCTAGATTCTATTAAATATTTAGCAATCTCATCTCTTAAGCCATATTCTCCTTGTCCATCAGAATATCCACCAAAATCAAGTCTCTCATCTATGGCTTTATTAAAAATTCTTTTCCATAATTTAAGAGGGAAAGAGTCCTTTTCCAATCTTGCTGGATAAAAATTATAAATAAAATTATCAGCTTTTTGTTCATTTTCAATAGCAATAATACTATCATCATTAAAATTTCTATAATTTGTATCACTTACGAAGTATCCACTTTTTGGATAACTATCAATATAGCCTTCTGCGACAAGTTGAGAATATGCACCTTCAACACTAGTTTTACTTAAGTTATATATTATGGCAACTTTTCTTATGGATTGGAGTTTATCGCCAACTTTTAGATTATGGATTACTTCTTTTTTTATCTCTTCATATAACTGAATATGTAAAGGTGTTTTACTATTTTTATCAATAAAATACAAAACTGTCCTCCTATTTTGTAAATATTTTGACACTTGTCTTAAGTACAGATAAATGATATATTATCACAAATAAAATAAAAGGTTGAATATGAAATTAACAGCATGTCCAATGGATTGTTTTGATGCTTGTAAAGTTGTATATAAAGATGGTACCTGTAAACCAAGTGATGACTATATCACAAACAAAAAACTTTGTAAAAACTTTGCATATCTTATACAAGAAAAAAATATTATTGATAAAAATTTAAATGAAACACTAAAAAAAGTTGCAAATAAATTGAAAGAACCTAATCAAAAGATTTTATACTACAAAGGCACTGGGAATATGGGTGTTATGCAAAAAGTACCAATGAAGTTTTTTGAAAAAGTTGGTGCTACCTTTGCAGTTGGTGATATTTGCTGTGCTGGAGGTGAAGCTGGTATAGAAATGGGTAGAAAATATAGTATAAACCCAAATATTCAAGACCTTCAAGCAAGTGAAGTGATTTTAGTTTGGGGAAGAAATTTTACACAAACATCAGCTCATATTTATAAACTTGTTAAAGACAAAATATTTATCACTATTGACCCAGTAAAAACACCAATAGCTAAAAAATCTGAAGTCTTTTTACAAATACCTCCCAAAGGAGATTATCTTTTAGCAAAATTATTACAAAAAGCTTTAGATAATGAAGATATTAATATAAATGATTTAAATAAACTCAATATCACACAAGAACAGTTTAATAAAACAATAGAACTATTAACTAAAAACAAAGTATCAGCAATGATTGGAATTGGAGCTCAAAAATATAAAGAGGGTGCAATTATAATCCATGAGATGGATAAAGTTTTTAATAAACTAAATCTTTTTGATGGTAAAAACAGAGGCGTTTGGTATTTAGGAAGTGGTACATATCCTTTTGAAAATAAAATCTCTGTAAAACCTACTAAAACATGTACTTATGCTGATATTAAATTTGATGATTATGATGTAGTATTTATACAAGCTGCAAACCCTGTAGTATCTGCACCAAACACTCAATATCTTATAGAGTCTTTGAAAAATACCTTTGTAATATTTATGGGTACAACTGCAAATGAAACTTCAAAATACGCAGATATAATCATCCCTGCAAAAACTTTTTTACAAAAAAGAGATGTGAGAGCGAGTTATGGACATGATGAAGTTACATTTTGTGAAATATGCGAAGAGAATGATTATGCTATAAGTGAATATGATCTTACTTCATATTTGTTCAAAGAGTTTGGTTTTGATGGACTTCTTAGTGAAGATGAATATCTTGATTGCTTTAAGACTAAAATTAACGACAAACCAGATATAAACTTTATCAACCATGATACAAAAAATGTAGAACTATTAGATTTAAAAGATGATGAGTTTTATCTTATCACCTCTAAAAATACAGATACTTTGAACTCACAATTTAAATATGATGATTATGCTTATGTTCATCCAAGTAAAGGGTTTGCTGATAATCAATTAGTAACAATATCATCTAAAATTGATTCTATACAAATTAAAGTAAAAAATGATGAAAGAATATATTCAAATTCTATATTAATCTATGCAGGTAATAAGCAAGTAAATAGACTCACCTCAAATGAAATAAGTGATTGTGGCACTAATGCAACTTTTCAAGATATAAAATTAACTGTAAGCTAAAGGAGATTAAAGTGAACATAGGTATTTATATTTATGATAATGCCGAGGTTTTAGATTTTTCTGGACCTTTTGAAGTTTTTTCTGTGGCTTCTAGATTTTTAGATGAGAAGGAAAAATTTAATGTTTTTTTGATAAGTGAAAAAGAGCCTACTATTACAGCACGAGGTAATTATAAAATCAACTCACACTATAATTTTGAAAATGTACCTCAAACTGATGTCCTAATTGTAGTTGGTGGAGTGCATACAGAAGAAGTAAAAAAAACAACTGTAATAAACTGGATAAAAGAGCAATCAAAAAATACAAAAATAGTAGCCTCTGTTTGTACAGGTGCTTTTTTATTAGCCGAGGCAAAAATTATTACAAATCACACAGTAACAACACATTGGGAAAATATTCCTGATTTAAGAAATGATTATCCAAATCTAAATGTAGTTGAAAATGTTAGATGGGTAGATGAAGGGTATATACTCACAAGTGCTGGAATTTCTGCAGGTATTGATATGAGTTTACACCTTGTTTCAAAAATAAAGAATTTAGAATTGGCAAACAAAACTGCAAAACAAATGCAATTTGACTGGATAAAAAGTTAAGGTAAAAAAATGCAAAAAATTGTAGAAATAACAGATGAAAAACTAATAAAAGAAGTTTTAGATAAGGCAGAGTATGGAACTCTTGCTTTATGTACAAATAACAAACCCTACTCCCTTCCTATTAATTTCGTAGAATTTGATAATGAGATATTTTTTCATGGGGCAAAAAAGGGTAAAAAAATAGATTATATAAATAAAAATGCAAATGCAAGTTTTTCAGTAGTAGAAGCTTATTCTCTACTTCCATCTTATTTTAGTACAGATACGGGAAATGCAGCACCTGCAACACACCTTTTTAAATCTATAATTATCGACGGTAAAATTGAATTTGTAGAAGATTATAATGAAAAAGCCCAAGCCCTAGAAGCCTTGATGAAAAAATATCAAAAAGAGGGAAACTATACACCACTACATGATTCTATGTATGAAAAAATCATCACTGCAACTTGCATATATAAACTTATACCTGAGCAAACAAAGGCAAAATTTAAATTAGGACAAGCCTTTACAAAAGAGAGATATGAAAGAGTAATAAGCCATTTAAAACAACGAGGAACACCAAAAGATTTAGAAACGTTGAAGTTAATTGAAGAGTTTAAAAGAGTATAATATTTTCTAAAAAATATTATAAAGAGAAAAAATGGCACTAAATGACAAATTAAAATGGGATAAAAAATATCAAAATACACCCTCACTACTTGAAAAAAGAGAGCCTAGTAAAAAACTAATCAACTTACTTACAAAAGTAAAAGGTAAAAAAGCTCTTGATGTGGCTAGTGGAGCTGGTAGAAATTCTATTTATCTTGCATCAAAGGGTTTTGATGTTGAAGCAATAGATATTTCTCAAGTTGCCCTAAATGAACTTGATAAAAAAGGCTTTAGTAATATCACTTGTAAACTAGTTGATTTAGATGAATATGAAGTATCTAAAAATACTTATGACCTTATCATCATGACAAACTTTCTTGATAGAAAACTAATACCCAAATTAGCCTCTGCACTCAAAACTGATGGTATACTATTTATTGAGACTTATATGCATGATGAGATAAATGAAAAACCATCATCAAATCCTGATTTCTTATTACAAAAAGGTGAATTAAAAAGTTTTTTTAGTGATGAATTTGAGATTTTAGATTATGATGAATTTGAAAATGAAGCTTATGAATTATATAGAATGAAAAAACAATCAATAGAAGTAAAAAAACACTAAAAATCTATTCTAAGGACTTACATAGTAAGTCCTTAATTAGCCTCAGCTAAATATTTAAATAATGAAGTAGACCAATCTTGTTTTGACAAAATATCTTTATACTCTAAAGCTTTTTCTTTAAGCTCTTCATCTGTTATTTTTAAAGCACGATGAACTGTAAATGTAGAGGTAAAAGTCATATGAATAAACTTTGCAGTTATCTCAAAAGGTTTTAATATCTCATTAATACTTGCTTGTATATATGCTCCTGATTGATATGCATATTCTGGTGAGCCAATTGTAATTGCTATTTTAAACTCTTTATTTGCAAGTTTATAACCATCACTTCCATATGCAAAACCATATTCCAAAACCTTATCTTGCCAATCTTTTAATAAGCCAGGAGAACTAAACCAATAAAGGGGAAACTGAAATACAATCCTATCATGTTCTAAAAGAAGTTTTTGTTCTTCTTTTACATCAATATCATCAAAGGATTTATACTTTGAATACAAATCATTAATAGTTATAAAAGGCTCATCTTTTATACTATTAATCATCTCTTTATTTAGTCTTGATTCTTTCATATTAGGATGAGCTAATATAACCAATGTTTTTTTCATTATACTTTCCTTATATTCTGTTACATTACTTTAGGTAAGTAATAGAAGTATAATATAATATAAGATTTTAAACAATACTTAAAAACTTAAAATAAAACTTTTCTAAATATTACTTATTTTAACTCTCCACTTGTCTCATACTTATTTAAATAGCCTCTTGGAGTAAGAACTAAACCATTTTTTGTAAGTTTTGTATTTGAGTTACAAATTATAATTATTGTGTTCATGCCTACTTTTTCATGATTAATATTCTCTTTTATTAACTCAGTTGTAGTAGTGATAGTTGTGTTTTCCTTTTCATCTCTTCCTACATTTTGGGCAATGATTGCTATTCGCTCCTCGACCTCATCAAGTCTAGAAAGGAAGTTTTGATATGGTAGAATTCTTTTTTTCGATTTTGGATTGTATATTCCCATAACAAAATCACACTCTAAAGCAGACTTAACTCTCTTATCTATTAAATTTATATCTGTTAATCTATCAGATAAAGAAATTATCGCAAAATCTTGAGACACAGGAGCTCCAACCTTTGAAGCTGCTGCTAAAAATGAAGTCACTCCAGGAAGAGAAATAAGCTCGATACTATCCCAGAGATTCTTTTCATCTATTAATTCAACTATTAGTGTTGCCATACCAAATACATTGGCATCTCCATTTGAGATTATGCAAGTAGTTTTACCTTGCTTTGCATATTCTATTGCTTGTGTACATCTTTCAATCTCATGGGTCATACCTGAAGTATAAACCTCTTTATCTTCTAGTATACTTTTAAGCTCCCTTGCATATTTAGTATAAGATACTACTACCTCACACTCAGCTATCGCTCTTCTAGCCTCTGGAGTTATATAATGAACTCCCCCTGCTCCACTACTTACTATATATAATCTATTCACTAAACTGCCCCTGCAATTGTTATTTTCTTTTCATATACCTCTTTAGGTATTATCAACTCTTTGTATTTAGATACCAGCACACTTGATGGCTCTGCTACACCTTTTAGCCCAAAGAACTTTTTAGCTTGGGAAGGACTAAACTCACCCTCTAAAGCATTTATTTGTTTTTCATCAAAGAACTTAATATCAAAGTTATATTTCTTTGCAAAAGCTAAAAGCCCTACTTCATCATTTTTTGCTTCAAAAGAAGCTATATTTTCTATTTGTTCTAAAGCTAAATTATATTTATCCAAAAAGTATAAAAAAGCTTTTTCTATATCTTCAAAACTTGTATTTCTATTACATCCCATACCTAAATATATTTTTGGTTTTAACTGTAACTTATCAGTTGATTTTAAAGGATTTATGATTACTGTATTTTCATCAATTTCATCAACACTAATTAACTGCAAATTATTTTTATCATCAATAGCATCAAAAATATTCTTATAGGTAAATACTTTTACTTTTTGTTTGTTTATAAGTCTATTTGAGATATTTGCTAACTTATTTAGATTCTCTATTTTCATAGCATTTTTTTTTGCAAACATATCAAATGCAAATACCTTTACTTGATCCGTCGCAGTTGATATAAAATTTATACAACCATCTATTTTTTTTGCAATTACATCACTTAACTCATTTGCTCCACCAATATGTCCACTAAGTAAAGGTATAACCTTTGACAAATCCATACTCATAACTAAAACTGCTGGATCTGTTGCTTTACTTTCAAGAAGTGGTGCAATCTTTCTTACAACTATTCCCATAGCAAGAATACAAATAATAGCGTCATATTTTTTCCAAGCATTTGTTAAAACAGTATCTATCTTTTCATAACAAATAAGCTTCTCAAAATCATGTTCTAAATCTTTTTTCCCATATATATCGACTTCATACTTACTTAAATATTTATTTAATTTTATTGCACTATTTAGGCTTGGTTGATTTATAGAGATTATTGCTATTTTTAACATTTATTTTTCCCTAACTCTTTTATCAAAGGCTTTACATAAAGATGTGATTCTTCTGTCTCTTTTTGATTTAGGTACTCCCCAAAAAGTATAAGAGCTACCCCTTTTATATGTGATACTTTGTTTTGGATATCCAATATAGTTCCCTTATATATTTTCTCTTCTTTCCAAGTAGCTTTTTCCACTACCCAACAAGGTGTATCAGGACTATAACCTAACTCCAAAGCCTTCTTTTTTAACTTATTTAAAAGTAGTATTGATAAATAAAATGCCAATGAGGAGTTTTTGCAAGCTAGTATATTTTCTAGTTTTTCAGGATTTGGAGTTTTACCTTCTACTCTTGTTAGTATAATCGTTTGAGAAACTCCTGGAATAGTATATTCTATTCCTAAACTAGCAGCTGCACCAAAGGCAGCTGTGATTCCAGGTATTACACTATATTTTATATTTTGCTCTTTTAGATATTCAATTTGTTTTGCAATAGTTGAATAAATAGAAGGATCACCAGTATGAACTCTTGCCACTATTTTATCTTTATGCTTAGACAAAAACTCAAATATCTCTGGATATTTCATACCTTGAGAATCTACAACTAAGGCATCTTTTTTGCACCAAGAGAGCACTTCTTTTGGAACAAGGGAACCTGTATATAAAACTGCATCTGCTTTTTTTAAAATATTCATAGCCTTTACAGTTATAAGCTCTGGGTCACCAGGACCTGCACCTATGAAATATATCATTTGCTTTCCCCTTTTATTATCTTTATTTGGAATAATTGTCTTTCAGGTTCTACTAAATCAAGTTTTCCTTTATACGTTGTAAGGCTTATTGAGTGGATTTCATAATCTATATTTGCTTCATTTAAAACTATATTCATCATTGAAAGATGTTTTAGGGTAATAGCATTTATTAGCATGATTCCTCCTTCTTCAAGTCTTTCATAAAGATAAGGAAGTCTTTTTATAACTTCTTCACCTCCACCACCTACAAATATTTTTTGTGGATTTTCTTCTAAGCTTTCAAATTTATCTTGGGCTTCACCTACAAAAAGTTCACAAGCTATCACCTTATGCTTTGTTAGATTTTTTTTAATATGTTCTATTCTCTCTTCATTCTTTTCAAAAAAGAGTGTTCTTGTTTTATATCTTGTATAAGCTTCTATACCACAACTTCCACTTCCAGCACCAATATCCCAGAAAAGCTGATTTGCTTTTAAATCAAGATTTTGTAAGCTTAGGTGTCGTTTGTATTTTTTAGTTATCATTCCCCTTTGGGTGTCAAACTCTACATCTTTACTTACTTCATTTTTAAGTGCAAAATTTCTTTTTATAACTAAAACATAAGGCTTTGATAAATCAAAAGAATCTCCCTCCTTTGAGAAAATATCTATTTGTTTTATAATCTCATCTTCATATCCAAGTTTATACCCTATACTTACAGTAATATCCTCTTTATTTAAAAACTTGATTGCTCCAATTATTTTTTTAATTGAATCCTTATCACAAAGCACAAAAGTATAACTGTTCGTCAAAAACCTAGATAAATCAAAATGCTCTCTTCCATGTAAAGAAACAGTATCAATATTTGCCTCACTAATAAAAAGCTTTTCCATCATATAATCTTTACTAGAAGTATTGTTTATAATTTTTACTTTTTCTTTTGGTAGAGTATTTGCTATGGTTATCCCAGCGCTAAAAAACAAAGGGCTTCCTGTAACTACATAAAGAATATTCTCTTTTTCATAGTTACTTTGTATATACTTTTTTATCTCTTTGAATTTTAGTTTTAGAATATTGTTTTGTTCTTCTTTAAAGTTTACATCACATAATATTTTGTCATATTTTGTTGTGTCAATATTGAGATTAGAAAAATCATATTCACCCATTCCATTACCAATAATTGTTACCATCCTAAGACATCCTTTTGTTCTAATATTATGGCTTTTACATTTGAATCTTTATGCCAAAGCTTTATTTGTTCATTTGCTTTTTTTGTTATCATTTTATAAAACTCTACTAAGAGCCCATACTTTTCTAGCTCTTGGGAGATTCCTTTTACTGTCAAAGTTGATTGAATATCCACTTTAAAGCCTAGTTCTTCTTCTATATCTTTTTGAAGTAGTTCAAAATCTATCACCCCAAAACGATTATGTGTATTTTTAAAACCTTGATAAACCTTTGTCATCTTTCCAATTCCACATAAAAAGATGACCTCTTTTGCACCTTCTTTTACTGCTATTTCAATAGAATCAAATACAAAATTTCCTATTTCTATAATAGCTTCTTCATTTGAGTATTTTTTTGCTACTTCTAAGGCTGAATTACCCAAAGTAAAATACAAAGTCTCATAACCATTTTTTATGGCAAACTCTATTTCAGTTTTTACTGAATCAATATAAGCAGAACTAGAAACTGGTTTTACAATTCCTTTTGTTCCTAAAATTGAAATACCACCTAGGACTCCAACTTTTGAGTTAGCAGTTCTTTTTGATATCTCTTCACCATCTGTCACAGAAATTGTGCACTTTAAGTCTAAATTCTGATATTTTGAACTTAACTCTTCAAAGGCTTTAAAAATGGCATCTCTTGGGACTGGATTAATTGCTGGGAAAGAAGGCTCTATCTTTAGACCTTTTTTTGTAACAACACCAACACCTTCTCCCGCATAAATAGATAATTTGTTTGAATTCACTAAAAAAACTGAAGGGTTGTGGGTGATATTGTTCAAGTTTAATTCATGCAAATTATCACTAATGCATACCACTATTTCACACCCCTTTGTCACATCAAGGTCATCATTATCCATCTTATTTATTTTACAAATAGCTAGTTTTTTTCTTTCAAAAAAATCAGTTAAGGCTGAACAAAAAAGTAAAAATGCATGAGCACCAGTTGTTAAGCCTTTTCTTAATTCTTTTTCACCCATTACTCATCTATTTCACTCATAGGAACTTGAGCATATAAATCTTCCCTAAGCTCTTTATTTGTACTTAAAGCTAAAAATAACTCTTTCCATTTTGATTCATCATATTTATGAATATTTTTTAACCAAATATTATTATTGACCAAATTTCCATTTACTTTAGTATTTTCAAAAGTAACTGCAACTTGTCTAAATCTACAAGCTCCAAAACAGTTAGTTCTAGATATTTTTATACGATTCTTACCTTTATGAAGCCCTAACTCCTTTATAATATCTCTTAGTTTTCCTGCTAGGTCATTACCTTTTTGTGTTTTTGAACATCTCTCTCCATCACAAATAAAAAGCTGCGTTTTAAAATGCATTATTGGTTTATTTTGATCTAGTTTTTTGGGCTTACAAATAAAGCCGACAGCTACTTCACTTCCCATGTTATTATAAATTTTATTTTCCATTGTATTTATCTTTTCCATCAAAATCTTTGATTAATTTATATGTAGCATGTAAGGTTGCAACTGTCATAGTTGAACTTCCAAATCTACCTTCCATAATAACAGCTGGCACATCAAAATGTTCACAAAATCTTTTCCCATATTTTTTTGACTCTACAACATTCACAAAACCAACAGGAAAAAGTAAAAATGCCACATTTTTAAGATCAACATTTTCATCAAGAAGTGTATTTATAGCTGCATATATAAAAGTAGGAGCATTCCCACAAGCAAGAATCATAGGCTCATTTTTGTGTCTTTTTATTGCTTCTACTACTGCTGCATAACTTCTTGTTGTCTTATTTTTTTCTGCCCTTTCATAAGTAAAGGGCTCTTTTATATAACAAATCACTTCGTTGGAGTATTGTTTTAAATAAAAATCACTAAGTCCTACTTTTATCATATTTACATCAACTATTATTTTTGCTTGTTTTTTAAGTAGTTCTTGTATTCTAGGAATTGCATCTTTTGTAAAAAAGATATTTTCTAAAACTTCCTCAAAACAAGTAGTTGTATGAATAAGTCTACTTATAACTTCCATTTGATTTTCATCAAACTCTTTTGCTTTTTCATAATCTTGAAGTTCTTTTTTTATCATCTCGAATGATTTTATTGAAATATCTGCTCCAATATTTACAGGAGGCTCTTCTTTTAAAAACTCCATTATTTTTTACCTTTTTTTGTTTTTAAAAAATCTATAAAAAGTGTCATATATTTTTCTACTTTTTGTATTTTCCCTTTTTGGATATGTTCCCCTGCAAAATTTAGATTTTGAAATGTATACATTGTCCCATCTTCTTGCATATGTTTGGTATCAAGTCCAACTTTTGGTCGCATATATACTTTTGTACTAGGAACATCTTTACCAAGTAAAGGAATAATCTCAAATCTATTATCACCTAAACATAAGGGCTTTTTTACCCTTGAAGAGGCATAAGAAAAAGATGTGATTCCTGCAATTACTTCACTTCTTTTATATAATTTTTTATTTTGTTTTTTAATCATATCAAGTAAATAATATACTGTACTATATACAGCTGCATCTCCAAGTGTCACAAAAGATACACTTTCATACTTTTTTATTCCATCTTCTAAAATATCTACTTGATATTGCCAATCTTTTTTCTTAAAATGCATAGGTGCGTATACTGGAATAATAGGTTTTGAAAAACCATATTCATCCATCAAGTCTTTTATGATTTTATATGTAATTGACCTTGTAAAGCTATGATCCTTACTTTTAGTAGGGATACAAATAGCACCGCATGTTTGGAGTGCCTTTAAGGCTTTTATGGTCACAAGTTCCCAATTTGCAGGACCTAGTGAAACCATATATAATTTTGTTTTAGTGTCCAAGTTTTATTATCTCTTCTTTTATGTTATTAACAATAATCTCTTTTATTGTTGGCATTTGTAAAAGATTAAACTTTTCATCCTTACTTAGACTTTTTGCAATTTTTGTTTTAAAATGTTCACCTAACTCTTTACTTATTTCAGCCATATCATTTATGTAGTGATTTCCACTTACTAAAAGCATAGGTACTATTTGAACTTTTTTAAAACCATCTTTTTTTATTCTTTTTATAAGTTCATCTTTAATAGCAAAAAAAGGAAAAGCACCTTCTAGAGAACAAGCATAATTTCCTTTTCTTTTTTGTTCTAAATACCTAGCACTATAAGTAACTGATTCTAATCCTCCAAGTTCTAACTTTGGAGTTCCATGTATCACATATAAATTTGCTGTATTTTTTTTCGAAACTCTTTCATCAAGTTCTTTTAAAAAAAGTGTTGTATCTTTTGTTCTTGTAAAAATTGCATTTGACAATCTAATATTTGAAAATGAAAAATGTCTAAATCCTTCAACAGTCTTCTTCAAAAGCTCATGTTCACAAGCTGGAAAAAGATTTATAGAAGCAACTATAATATTCTTATATCCATGCATATCAACATCTGCTATTGTTTGAGCTAAATTTTTGTACTCAAATCCATGTTTAATCAAACCTTTTAAAACCATTCTAGAGCTAATAGCTATAAAGACATCAATTCCTTCAAATTGCTCTTCAATACTCTTTTTTAAGTCTAAATATTTTTGTTGTTCAATTATAGAACCAAAACACGATAAAATTATTGCTTTATCTTTTTTATAGTGTCTATATCTTTTCATTTTTCAGTGCAACTGCTTTATAAAGTCTTTTTTCTACAAAAGGACTATTTTCTAATTTTCCAAGTGTTTTTGCACCTGCAAGCACAGCTAAATCAATAAGTGGTTCTAAAATTACAACACTCATATATGAGATTCCAAAAGTAGCAACTGCACTTAGATTTTCTATTCCAAAACCTTGTCCATAAAGTGCCCAAAAAGCAACCCAAGTTACAATTCCACCTTGGTAGGCAAGTGATAATTTTAAAGTATCTTTATAAGCAATATCTTTGTATGCAATATTTTGAGGAATAACTCTTTTTGCTAAATAGCCCATTGCAAATAAAGGCATAAGAATAGTTGTTACATTCATACCATATTGTGGTAAATCAAAGGGTGCGAAAAATACTCCTTGAATCAAAAGACCTAAAGCCAAACCAAAAGCAGCTGAACTAGCACCAAATATTAAAAATAGAGTTGAACCTAAGATTAGATGAACTTCTGAAACTCCTACTGGATAATGGGGAAGTACCTCAAAAAATATAAAAACTAAAATTGTAGAAATTATAGTTTTAACAATAAATGGAATTACCCCACTATTTTTTATACTATTTAATGCCATTTTTATAGCAATTCCAAATGAAACAGCAGCTGTTCCATAACTCAATAAGATTTTTGCACCTTGCACTACACCTGATTCTATATGCATGATTCGTCCTTGTATTATAAATATTTTAAATGTGTTTATAGATTTAACTATATGAGATGATTGTTTTAATTAGTAATTTAAAGTTAGTAAGGGAGGAGAAGTTTTATACTCTTGGAATTTTATAGCTTTAAGATGGTATTGTCTATTATTATCTATAGTACACAACTTAAATAAAGTCGAATACATTGCAATAATTGCTAACGAAAAGTATCGTTTTTTATAACCTCTTAAATGTTTCATAAAGAATATTACCTAAATAATTATTAAACTATTATACTTAAGTATTATTTTAATATTTAGTTAAGTTTTAAAAAGAATAATTCATTCTTTTTTCAAGATATTTTGAAAAAATTGCAACTAAATAAGTCATGATAAAATAAAATACACCAAGAGTAAGATATATTTCAAAGGGTTCATAGGTTCTCACATAAATCAATTGACCAGCTCTTGTCAACTCTGTTATTGAAAGAACTGAGACTAATGAACTATCCTTTAGAATCGCTGCATATGAATTTGTAATAGAGGGTAAAACAATACGCAAAGCTTGAGGATATATAATGTAAAATAACATATGCAAAGGACTCAATCCCAGAGATTTTGCAGCTTCATACTGTCCTTTTTCTATGGAAGTTACTCCAGAACGAACAATTTCAGACATGTATGCACCAAAATTTAGAGATAATCCTATTATTGCAGCTTCATGACTTGACATTGTAATGCCAATTTGAGGTAAACCATAATATATAAAAAAAAGTTGTATTAGAAGTGGTGTTCCTCTAAATATCTCAATGTAGATTGAAAAAATAGAATTAATTACTTTAGGTATTTTAAAACTTTTCAATGTCCCAATAATCAAGCCAATAAAAAAAGCTATCACAAAAGAGACAAAAGACAAATATATTGTCAGCCATGAAGCTTCTAGTAAAAATCCTAGGTTTTCATATACTACATTAAAATTCACTTATTTTACTGCCAACCATTTTTTAACTAGTTTGTCATAAGTTCCATTATCTTTTAGTGTTTTTAAAGCACTATTTATCTCTTTTGTTAAAGAGTCATTGCCTTTTTTCATTACAGCAACCAATTGAGATGGAGCTAAATTATCAACTATTTTGTATTCTTTGTTAAAATCTTTTTGAGTCAATGCATATGCATAACCTACTACAACAGCATCAATTCTTTTATGTTTTAAATCTAAAAAAGCTTCTGGATTGTAATTATATCTTGCCACTTTTCCTAAATCATTTAATTTATCAACTATTTGCTCACTTCCACTACCTAGTTGAACACCAACACTTTTACCTTTTAAATCTTCTTTTGATTTTATACTTTTATCATCTTTTCTAACAACAAGTACATCATTTAACAAATAATAAGTATCAGAAAGATTCACATTATTTGCTCCTGCTTCTTGACGACTCATAGCACTTATAATAACATCAAAATTATTGTTTTTTAATCCACCAAGTAATGCTTGCCATTCAGCATCTTTAATCACTATTTTTTTGTTTATAACTTTTCCTATTTCTTTGGCTAAGTCAATATCAAAACCAACAATTTTTCCACTCATTTCATCTCTTGATTCAAATGGAGGATAAGCAGCACAAAGTCCAACTGTAATACTATCTTTTTGGGCATGGGCAAAAATACCAAATGCCAATAAAACAACTGCAATAATTTTTTTCATAAAAGTTCCTTTAATATATTCTCTACTGATGAACTTGGGTCTGCTTCATCTACAGCATAAAATTTTAAGTTTAAATTATTTCTATCCAAAAGTTCAGAAAAGACCTCCATGTAAACACCCTTTTCATTGACACTTCTTGTAGAAGATAAGGTTTCTTCTAAGTTAAATGTATCATCTATTTCTCCACCCCATTTTCCACGAGATGTTTTTGTTATGCCACAGTTAGGACTACCATCAATACCTATACAGCCTGAAATTGTGTAACCATTATTTTTATAATCAAGAAGTTGAAAGATAATTGATTTTAATAAGGATTTATACTGTTCTTTAAAAAACTCAGTTTCATATTGTTCTTTTACTTGTCCCCATCGATTAACACCACAAGTAATTAGTTCAGGACAAGGAAGTTGAATAAAACCATAACCAGCTTTCATCAAAGGAGAAAGAAGAGACTCAAAGCAGCCTTCATAGTTTGCAAGTTTATAGACCTTTGCATTTACATTAAATAAACAATGACTTAAAAGAAGGATTCGTTTACTTCGAAGCATAAAAAACCTTAAAATAATAGTTTCCAAATAAAGTAGCTAAGACAATTATAATAATATTGTCGTTCCAAACCTTGGAATAAACTTAAACTTAGGTATTAGTATTCTAATTAATTTTCTCTTAAATGGTGATGAAATTTTTTAAAATACTTATTAGATATTTTTCACAATACTTTATTTAGTCTATTAAGATATACTGAACTAATAACTTAAAGAAAGGAACTAAAATGGCAAAAGGAAAAGATGTACAGAAATCTGTTAAAACAGAACCTGCAAAATCATTAAAAGAAAAAAGAGCTGACAAAAAGGCTAAAAAAGCTTCAAAATAATAATATTTGAACTTAAAATAGGAATTATCCAGTTAAAAATTATTAACTGGATTTTCTTTCTCTATGATACCTAAAATTTATTTTTCTTTATTTATCTAATCTATTTTTTAAATTTAGCTATAAGATATTTAATGTTAAATTCAGATTGTATTAATTTAACATTAATATAAAGAAGGATTAAAATGTTTAGTAAACTAAGTATAAAAATGAAACTTATAATTTCAACAATAATCAGTATAGTGGGATTAATATTTTTTCTTTCATTTTTTTATTTATCATCAATAAAAATTGAAAAACTAGATGAAGGTAAAATAATAATTGAAATATTAAAATCTGATATGTTGATGCTTAGAAGAAATGAAAAAGATTTTATTCTTCGTAAAGATATGAGTTATGTAGATAAATTTAATAAAAATATTTCAGTAATAAACTCACATATCAAATCCTTAGAATCTAACTTAGCTGAAGATGATTTTGATACAAAATATGTGGAAAACTTCAAAAAAGTAATAGTTGATTATCAATCTAAGTTTTCTAGTTTTGTAAAATCACAAGTTGAAATTGGACTCAATGAAAAAATGGGATTATATGGAAGTTTAAGAAATAGTGTTCATAGCGTACAAGATAGCGCTAAAAAAACCAAAAATCATGAATTATTATCTATGGTATATGACTTAAGAAAACAAGAAAAAGATTTTATGCTTAGACGTAATTTAAAATATGTTAATAATTTTAAAGAGAAGATTGACAAATTACTTACTAAAGAATTTATTACTGAAAATATTTCTACGGATTTAAATAATTACAAAAATGACTTCTTAGCTCTAGTTAAAGCAGAAGAACTAATAGGATTAACTAGTAAACAAGGAATTCAAGGTGATATGAGACAAACAATTCACCAAACTGAAGATATACTAAAAAAACTAGCAACTTATGTTAGTAGTGAGGTAAAATCAAAAATAAAAGCTTTAGAAAAACTCTTAATTATAATTGGAGTAATATTTATAATTGTTATTGCATTTTTCTCTATAATAACTGTTAAATCTATCGTAAAAAATATTGAAACTTTTAAAGATGGTTTATTTAACTTTTTCAAATATTTAAGTAGAGAGGTTAACTCTGTAATTCCATTAGAAGTTGATTCAAAAGATGAAATTGGTCAAATGGCAGAAGTTATTAACAAACAAATCAAACTTATTGAAAAAGAGATGGAAGAAGATAGAGATCTTATTAATAATTCAATTAATATATTAAAAAGTTATGAAGAAGGTGATTTTACTCCAAAAATCAATCAGAAATCATCAAATCCTTCATTAAATGAACTAACATCTATCATGAATAATATGAGTATACATTTAGAAAGGAATATCGATGACATATTAAAAGTAATGTCTGATTATTCAAATTCTAATTATAAAACAAAAGTTTCTATAGATAATAAGAAAGCTCACCTAGAAAAACTTGCTAGAGGGGTAAATAGCCTAGGAGATAGTATCTCTGAACTTCTTAAAAAATCTTTGGAGATTGGTTTAACGTTAGGAGATTCATCAAATACTTTAATATCTAATGTTCATACATTAAATAACTCTTCAACATCAGCAGCTGCCTCGTTAGAAGAGACTGCTGCTGCCTTAGAAGAGATTACAAGTACAATTATAAGCAATGCTCAAAATATTGTTGAAATGAATAACTTTGCTACTAATTTAACTGACTCTGCAAAACAAGGTCAAGCCCAAGCATCAAATACAGCAAAAGCAATGGAAGAGATTACAACACAAGTTACAATGATAAATGAAGCAATTACAATCATTGATCAAATAGCTTTCCAGACAAATATTCTTTCTCTAAATGCAGCAGTTGAAGCAGCAACAGCTGGAGAAGCAGGAAAAGGATTTGCAGTTGTAGCACAAGAGGTTAGAAACTTAGCTTCAAGAAGTGCTGAAGCTGCAAAAGAGATAAAATCATTAGTAGAAAATGCTACAACTAAAACAAATGAAGGTAAAGGCATTAGTACTAATATGATTGAAGGGTATAATTTATTGTTAGTAAATATCGAGAATGCAACAAAAAAAATCAATGATATTTCAATATCTAGTAAAGAACAAGAGGTTGGTATTAAACAAATAAATGATGCAATAAATCAACTTGACCAGCAAACACAACAAAATGCTTCTATTGCATCAAAAACAAATACTATTGCAATAGAAACTGACTCATTGGCAAAAGAGATTATCAATGATGCACAAAATAAAGAGTTCGAAGGTAAAGAAAATACTAAATTAAGAAAACATTTTTCTTATAAATAATCTAAAAAAGAGATAGAAGATTAAACTTTATAAAGATGCTTAATCTTCTACTTCTTCATACGCTAATATAACTCTTTTTCTTTCTATTCCCCATCTATATCCAGCCATTGTTGCACTTTTTGAAATAACTCTATGACAAGGGATTAAATAAGCAATATGATTTACTCCAATTGCACTTGCTACTGCTCTTACTGCTTTTGGTTTACCAAGTAAATTTGCTATATCTGAATAATTTAAAACTTTACCTTTGGGAATATTGAATAGTGCTTTCCAAACATTTATTTGAAAATTTGTTCCTTTTATAAAAATATCTGTTTTTTCATTATTAATAAAAATTTTATCCAATAACTCTTGAGCTTTTTTATCATCTTGGATAAAATTTGCACTCTCCCAAGAGGATTTGAGTCTCTTTAAAACCTCAGCACAACTATCATCATAAAACTCCAAAGCACATACGCCTTTTTTAGTACTTGCAATCATAGTTTTACCAAAAGTCGAAAATCCCAAACCATAAGTTATATCAAGATTTTCACCCATTTTTTTGTATTCATTTGGTGTCACTCCTATAAAATTAACAAAGAGTTCATGTAGTCTACTAGAACTTGATAATCCCAAATCAATAGAAGTATCAAGTATAGATTTAGAATTAAGAAGTTTCTCTTTTGCATAAGAAAAAGTAGTTGCTTGTAAAAACTGCATGGGAGTTACTCCCACATACTCTTTAAATATTCTTGAAAAATGATGTTTACTCATTCCTACATATTTAGCTACCTCATCCAAGTTTGGTTGAAAAGAGTAGTTTTCATCAAAATATTCAATAGCTTTTTTAATATCTTCGTAGTATTTGCTTTTTTCTTCTAGTTTATTCATAATAAAAGTATATTATTTAAAACAAAAATTTACAATCCGAATCTTGCTATCTAACAGAATTATATTTATTTAGCGGCTTTAACCTTTTTCTTAATACTACTTGAAATAATTGTAACTTTCTACTCCTAAATGCACCAGCACAGCTTTTTAAATAATATGTCCACATTCTATAAAATCTATCATCATAATCTTTTTTTAATTTTGGCCAAACTTTATCAAAATTTTCAAACCATGCCATAAGTGTTTTATCATAATCTAAACCAAAATTATGAATATCTTCAATTACAAAGTACTCTTCACAACTCTTACTAATTTGTGATATTGAAGGAATTTGTCCATTTGGAAATATATATTTATGTATCCAAGCATCAGTTCCTATTTTTGGTAAATCACTTCCAATAGTATGTAAAACAAAGATTCCATCGTCTTTCATATGTTCAAATGCAGTTTTAAAATATATATCATAATTTTTCTCTCCAACATGCTCAAACATACCAATAGATACAACCTTATCATATATTCCACTTATATCTCTATAATCCATCAATTGCACATCTATTGGTTCATTTGGATACCTTTGTTCTATAAACTTCTTTTGTTCTGATGAAACAGTCACACCTTTTACTTTTACATTATAATTTTTAGTTGCAAAGTGAGCAAAACTACCCCACCCACAACCTATTTCTAAAATATCTTCATTATCTTTTAATTGAAGTTTTTTACATACTAAATCTAGCTTTGCATTCTGAGCTTCCAGTAGATTATTAGAATTTTTCCAATATCCACATGAATAACTCATAGTTTCATCTAACATATTTTCATATAATTCATTTCCCACATCATAATGTTTATGAGCTACTTCAAAAGCTCGATTGATTGATTGCATATTGATTATTCTTGCCAAAAGATTATTTTTTATATGTATAAATTTACCCTTTACTTTATCTTCCATATTAGAAATCAATAATTTACATATCATTTCATCAAGATTTTTACAATCCCACCAGCCATCAACATATGATTCACCTAAGCCCAATGAACCATCTCTGATAACTCTAGAATAAAATTTAAAATTATAAATCTTAGGATCACAATTTGAATTTCCATTTAAATTTATACCAGATTCTTTTATTTTGCTATTTAGCCACTTTTCAGTTTTGTGTTGAAAAGACTTAGTAGTTTGTACTTGTTTTGAACTCTCTCTTATAACCATATTTTATCCCCTCTAATTATCTAAAAGATAATTTTTTTCTTTTGATAAAATATATTATATAATCTTTTAATAAATTATTAAAAAAATAATCTAATTTATGTAAGAAACGAAGAAGATATTTTGTGTTAAATATTTTAATTATTAGATATTAAAAAGATAATAACATTCTAATATAAAGACCAATTGTACTTGTGTACCCTACTTCACTAAATCTTAGTTTTTTGTCTTTATTATAAATAAATGTTGTAGGGAAACCTTTGATATTAAACTTTTGAGAATAAAATCCATCTTCATCATTTACAACCTTAAAGGTGAGTTTATTATCCTTTAAATACTTTTGTATCTCTTCTTTACTTCCAGATTGAACTGCTATAGTTATTACCTCATACTCTTTAGAGATTTTTTCTATATTTGTAGCTTCAAGTTTACAAATAGGACACCATGAGGCCCAAAAATGAATAAGTATTGGTTTGTCCTTAGGTATATTATAAGTTTTTCCATCAAGAAGAGTGAAAGTATTTATATCTAATCTACCTTTATTTAAATCAAGTGCTTTATAATAACTGATACCATTCATAGCTATAATCAGCATCAATACGATTATAATACACTCTTTTAAATATTTTCTTATTTTTTCTTTCATCTCTTACCTTGATTAAATTATATAGTTAATAATTATAGTTTTTTATTGTTGGTATTGTGTTTAGACCTAATAAGTAATAAAAGCCTTATAGTCATAATCTTATTTTACACTTTTACCTTAATAATATATGCAAAATAATAATATTATACAATATACAAAAAGAGAAAGGTTTGATAATGAAAAACTACATAAAAAACAAAACTGCTCTTATTACGGGAGCTACTTCTGGAATAGGTAAGCAATTAGCCCTTGATTTATCGAAGATGAATTTAAATCTTATTTTAATTGGACGTGATTTAAAAAAACTTCAAAAGCTTCAAAATAAAATCTTAGAAAAAAGCAAAATAAAGGTTACAATTGAAAGTATAGATGTTAGAAAAAAAGATGTTGTCGATAAAAAATTAAAAAAAATTCTTCAAAAAACAAGTGTAGATATTCTCATTAACAATGCAGGTTTAGCCCTAGGAAATGAAAAAATTGATGAGGGAGATATTGAGAATTGGGAAAGAATGATTGATACAAATATCAAGGGATTGCTTTATGTGAGTAAAGTTATTATTCCTCAAATGAGACAATTAGAAACAGCCCATATAATTAATATTGGTTCTCAAGCTGGAAAATTAACCTATCCAGGTGGAAATGTCTATTGTGCTACAAAATCTGCTGTTAAAACACTAAGTGAGGCTATGAACATAGATTTATTAGGAACAAATGTAAAAGTGACAAATATAGCACCAGGAGCTACAAAAACAAACTTTTCAAATGTACGTTTCAAAGGAAATAAAGAGAAAGTAGACTTAGTATATAAAGGTTATGAACCATTAAGGGCAAAAGATATTTCACATACCATCATTCATGTACTCAATACACCTAAAAATGTAAATATCCAATACCTAGATATAACTCCTATTTCACAAAGAAATTCATATTTGGTACATAGAAAAAATTGATAAGCTTAGTGTAAAATTATCAAGGTAATTTTACACTACTAAAAAAAGCCTAAAAATTTATACTCTTTATATAAGCACTAATTTGATAAAATACAGCCCTAAAAATAGTTTCAACATCAAAACGAAGTTTATTTAAAAGGTTTAATAATAATGAGTGAGCACAAAGATTTTTTACGAGTCAAAGTTGAAGAAGACTTAAAATCAGGCAAATACGAAAAAGTAGTTACAAGATTTCCCCCTGAGCCTAATGGTTTCCCACATATAGGACATGCTAAATCTATTTGTATAAATTTTGGTATTGCACGAGACTTTGGTGGTCACTGTAACCTAAGAATGGACGATACTGATCCAACTAAAGAAGATACAAAATATGTTGATGCACTAAAAGATGCTGTAAAATGGTTAGGCTTTGAATGGGGAGAGACTGAGTATTATACTTCTGATTATTTTCCACGAATTTATGACTATGCTATTGAGCTTATCAAAATGGGTAAAGCCTATGTTGATAGTTTAAATGAAGAAGAGATAAGAGAATATAGAGGAACTGTCACACAAGCTGGAAAAAGAAGTAAATATGCTGAACGTTCTATTGAAGAAAACTTAAACCTTTTTGAGAGAATGAAAAAGGGTGAGTTCAAAGATGGAGAACATATCTTAAGAGCTAAGATTGATATGAGCGCAGCAAATATGAAAATGAGAGACCCTCTTTTATACAGAATCAGACATGCCCACCACTATAGAGCTGGTGATGAATGGTATGTTTATCCTATGTATGATTTTGCCCATTGTCTATCTGATTATATTGAAGGAGTTACACACTCTATTTGTACACTTGAATTTGAAAACAATCGTGAGATTTATGATTGGGTACTTGATAATCTTAATTTAAAACCACCAAGACCATACCAACATGAATTTGCAAGACTTGGTATCAATTATACAGTTATGAGTAAAAGAAAACTTCTAGAACTAGTAGAAGGCAAATATGTAAGTGGTTGGGATGATCCAAGAATGCCAACAATTGCTGGATATAAAAGAAGAGGATATACACCTGAGTCTATTTTAAACTTCTGTGACCAAATAGGTATTGCAAAGGCAAACTCTATGGTTGATGTATCACAACTTGAATTTTGTATTAGAGATGATTTAAACCAAAAAGTACCAAGAGTTATGTGTGTACTTGACCCAATAAAAGTTACCATTGAAAACTATGAGGGAAGTGAAAGCATTGAAGCTTCATACTATCCACATGATGTTCCTAAAGAGGGTTCAAGAAAAATACCTTTCTCAAATGAAGTTTATATAGAAAGAGAAGATTTTAGTGAAAATCCAGTAAAAGGCTATAATAGATTAACTCCAAATCAAGCAGTAAGACTTAGACATGCCTATATAATAACTTGTAAAGAAGTAATAAAAGATACAAATGGAAATATCATAGAGATAAAAGCCCAATATAATCCTAATTCTAAAAGTGGACAAGATACAAGTGGTATCAAAGTAAAAAGTGCAATACAATGGGTTGATGCAAAAGAAGCAAAACAAATAGAAGTAAGACTTTATGATAGATTATATAAAAATGAAGCTCCAGAAGGTCTAGAAGATTTAAATCCAGACTCTTTACAAATCATCAAAAATGCTCTTATAGAACCTGCTGTTATCACTGAAAAAGCAGATGAAAGATTTCAATTTGAAAGACAAGGTTATTTTTATGCTGACCCTATTGATTATACAAATGAAAAACCAGTATTTAATAAAATAGTTGGACTAAAAGATTCTTGGGCAAAAAAAGCAAAAACAACTGAAAATGCGCCTAAACCTACACCTAAACAAGAAGTGAAAAAGGAAGTAGTACATGGTGAAGCCCAAGCTTTAAATGAAGAACAAAAAGTACTTTTTGATAAATACACCTCTAAGTTTAAACTAAATAATGAGCTTGCAAATATCTTAGCAAGGGATGAAGTTCTTTCATCATTTTATGAAGAAGCATTATCAGAATTAAACAGTCCTATTGCACTAGCAAATATTGTGGCAAATGATGTGGCAAAAGAGTTAAAAGAGAAAGAGCTAAGTGAACTAAAATTTACAGCTTCTCAAATAGCACAGCTTGTTAAAATGGTAGATGATGAAACTATCTCAAGTAAAATTGCAAAACAAGTATTTGAAGAGATGAATAAATCAGGAGATAACCCTAAAAAAATAGTTGAAGATAAAGGGCTTGTACAAATAAGTGACCCAAGCATTATCTTACCAATTATAGATGAAATCATCGCAAAAAATCCAGACAACGTAGAAAAATACAAAGCTGGAAATACAAAACTTCTAGGATTTTTTGTAGGACAAGTTCTAAAAACTACAGGTGGGAAAGCAAATCCACAAGTGGTAAATGAATTAGTTGCTAAGCAATTAAATTCATAAACCAAATAAAAGCCAGTAAACTACTGGTTTTTATTTAATTTCTCATAATCAATTACTCTATACATAAAATCTTGCAAGTTGTAATATTTTTGAATACCACTATTTTTTACTGATATAATATCATCGTATCAATTATAAAAAAGGATAAAGAATGGATGGCAAAATGATAGTAACTTACAAAATATTGTGCAAAAATGACTTCAACCTAGAACTTACTCTTGAAAAGTTATTCTCAAATGACAAGGTATCAAAAGTTATAAAAAGTGAATTTGCAAAAGGAATTAGAAATATTGATATTGTTACAAAAGAGAGTAATGCAAAGATTAAAATAGAAACTCAAAAAGAGTTATATCAGTTTGAAGTAAATAAAAATGATTTTGCAGATTTAATATCACTTGCAGAAGAAGATGCAAAAACAAGAAAACTTACAAAAAAAGATTGTGCAGATATAGAACTTGTGAATATAGAGACTATAGATTAATCTTTATTTTTACTAATAAACTCTTCTAAGGCAAAACTTTTTATAGGTATTCTTTTTGTAAATTTAACAATGTCTTCATCAATTGGCATACCGCCTATTTTACTTTGCATCAAATCTATATATAAAGAGTCATCTTTTAGAGAAAATCGTGCATAATTATAATAAACAGAAGACTCTTTGTCTATTTCATCAAACTTTATTGTCTCAACTCGTAAAGAAGTATAATCAAGCTTTCCTTTCCCTTCTACTTGGGTAAAGATAAAATATGGAAAAATATTTGGATTTAGGTTCTTTTCACTTATATTTAACTTAGATTGTTTAACAAACATATCATTTACAATCTTTTCAAAATAATCTGGATGAATTCGCCCTACCCCTTTTAATACTTCACTATTAATAAACTTATATATTAAAGTTGAATTCTCTTTTATAAAATCTTTTAACTTATTTTGCATATACTCTTCCTATAAAATAATAACTTCGTCATAATAATTAATTGCAACTTACAGTAAAGTAAGTACTCTAAAGAAATAAAATCAAACTTTTAGTAATACTAATTTAAATTATCACCAAAATTTGCAAAAGCACTTTCAACATTTGGAATATTTTTATAAGAAGTCTTCGATAGTCTTACTTTTTTAGTTTTGAGATCACATACAGCAATTTTAAAACTTGAGCCTATAAATGGCTCTACGACACAAATGATTTTGTCTTCAACCTGTCGTGTGGCATAAATAGTACCTTGAAGGTTAGTAAAATAATATTGTGGATAACTTAATGGTGTTATTTCAACAATATCAATAGCTTCTGTATTTTCAAGAGTTTTTAATATAATCATAGCATCTTCATAACTCTCAAAATGAATACACCAATCATCAAATTTTTTATTAAAATGTTCTAAATCTTCATCTAGAAATCCACCAGCTAAAGATTGTAACGCAAAAATAGACACAAAATCACCTTCAAAAATATATTGTTTTAAATATCCATTTTAACATATATTTTTTATAAAATAGAATAAAAATCATGCTTATAGATGCTTTCTATCACTTGTCAAAGCTAAAATTTACTTTTGACTTAATAAAAATTTCTAAATCTTATTATTGTTATGTATTTCAAGTAGTTATGTTAAAAGTATTAATAAATAAAAATTAATGGACAAATATAAATATGAAAGAAAATTTTATAAAAAAAATAGATACATTTGATGAACTTGCCAAAGTAAGTGATTACTCTTTTGTAGAGAATCTTAATTGTGATCCTGATGCAAAATCCAATGCAGATAATAAAACACCAAGAGAGGTTTTTAGCGGGCACTATGTACCTGTAGAGCCTACTGCTTTAAAAGAACCTATATATATCTCTCACAGTGCTAATTTTTGTGAAGAATTAGGCTTTACTCAAAATCTAATAAAATCAGAAGATTTTATCAAAATGTTTTCTGGAAATATCTCTAATGTTCCTAAACCTATCAAAAATCTAGGATGGGCGACTGGATATGCCCTATCTATTTATGGCACTGAGTATTATGCACAATGTCCTTTTCAAACGGGAAATGGATATGGTGATGGTAGAGCTATTTCAGTTCTTGAAGCTGTTATAAATGGCAAAAGATGGGAATTTCAATTAAAAGGTGGTGGAAGAACACCTTATTGTAGAGGTGCCGATGGACGGGCAGTTTTAAGATCAAGTGTTCGTGAATTTTTAGCTCAAGAACATATGCACTCTTTGGGTATTCCCACATCAAGGTCTTTGACTCTATTTACCTCTAAAAAAGAACAAGTATCAAGACCTTGGTTTAGGGGAAACTCTTACTCAAAAGACCCTGAAGTTATGATTGAAGAAGATGTTGCAATAACAACTAGAGTAGCACCTTCATTTATCCGTGTGGGGCAACTTGAACTTTTTGGAAGACGAGCTAGAAAAAATGAGCACCCAAAAGCATTAGAAGAGTTAGAAATGCTTGTTTTACATTTGATTGATAGAGAGTATAGTGAGGTAATCAACGAAAATTTGAATTTAGAAGAAAAAATCATTTTATTAGCATCTGAGTTTAAAAATCGACTTACTTCATTAGTGGCTAACTGGATACGAGTGGGATATTGTCAAGGTAACTTCAACAGTGATAACTGTGCAGCAGGAGGCTTTACACTAGATTACGGACCATTTGGCTTTATTGATATGTTTGATCCAAAATATCAATCTTGGACAGGTGGAGGATTGCATTTTTCATTTTTCAATCAACCCCAAGCTGCCTATAAAAATTTTCAATCATTTTGTAGTGCTTTAAAACCATTACTTAATTCACACCCTGATACTCTGCAAGAGCTTGAAAAGATTGAAAACAGTTTTCCTTTAGCTATGCAAGAAGAAATTGATAACATGTGGGCTAAAAAGCTAGGAATAAGTAAATTTGACTTAAAGTTGTTTTCCGAACTTATTGATCTTATGTTAGAAACAAAAGTTGACTATACTATATTTTTTAGGGAACTTTCAAATATACCTGAGAATGTCAAAGCACTTAGAAAAAGTTTTTATAGTGCTGATTTTGAAAATGAAAATATTAACTCAAAATGGAATACTTGGCTAGAAAAATGGAAATCACATCTAGATATAAGTTCAAAAGAATCTAAAGAAAAAGTTTCAAATCAAATGAAACTAACTAATCCAAAATATACTTTAAGAGAGTGGTATCTAGTAGACGCATATCAAGAGGCAGAAAAAGGAAATTATGACCTAATCCAAGAATTACAAAAGATAATGACAAATCCATACGATGAACAAATAAAAGAAATAGAAGAAAAATATTATACAAAAAAACCTCTAGACTTCTTTGGAATAGCTGGAATATCTCATGTTAGTTGTTCATCATAAATAAATATTAACTTTATGCTTGATAAGTGTACAATGCAGACAAAGATTTTATAAAAATAGAAAAGTTTATAATACTAATAAATTACATATAATTTGAGGAGATTTACTTTTTGAAAGATATAAAAGTCCAAGGGATGTTTCTTGCTGCACTAGGGGTATTTATCGTAAGTTTTGATGCCCTTTTAGTGAGACTTGCTAATGTAGATGCATCTGTTATTTCCTTTTATAGAGGCCTTTTTATGGGAATAAGTATGCTTATTCTTTGGAGACGAAGTAGCAGTAAATCTTGGCTACCTGCCAATAAAAAAGAGTTTATGAATTTTTCTTTATTGGTCATACTCTCTGCTTTGGGAACTTCTCTTTTTGTCTTTTCTGTAAAATATACAGCTGCTGCAAATACCGTCGTACTTTTAGCAAGCTCTTCTTTCTTTGCAGCTATATTTAGTTATCTATTACTAAAAGAGAAAATCAAAAAGCAAACAGTTATTGCAATAGTAGTCTCTTTTGTAGGTGTATTTATTGTCTTTGGAAACTCTTTTACATTTACAGGAAACTATATAGGAGACTTACTTGGTGTAGCGTTAGCCATAACTATGGGTATGGAGCTTACTTTGTTGAGAAAGTATGGACACTTTCCTACAATGCTCGTCATCTCTCTTAGCGGTTTTCTTGTTGCTGCTGTTATGTTTGCTTTTAGTGATAAGCTATTAGGTATCTCTTTAGAATCACTATTTTGGTTAAGCATTATGGGTTTTATTCAGATTCCATTAGCCATGTATTTTATTTTTATCTCAACAAAATATATAACATCTGCAGAAGTAAGTATTTTCACTACCATAGAAACAACAATGGCACCAATCTGGTTATGGCTTTTTCTTAGCGAAATTCCACCAAAAATGACAATTATAGGTGGTACCTTAGTAATATTTGCCATATTTATAAATGCACTGCCAAGTATAATTAAAAAGAGAAAATAAAACTTATTTTAAATATATCTTCTCTTTATTTCTTTACTCAATACTATTTATAATAATTAGATATACTGTTGCAAAACTTGAATAAGAAGGAATAAAATTGAAAAGTAAAAATGGCTGATATAAGTGATATAATAATTGGTTCTTTGTCAAAAGTATGGCATTTAGTACCACTAGTAATTTTCATTATCCTAGTGAAAAAGTTCATGCATAATAAAGACAATAAACGCAGAATAAATATAAATGAAGAGTATGAAAAAAAAGGTCAAAGCCTAGAATTACGTACAATAGAGAAATATAAGAAACTAGGCTTTAAGACGCAAGAGAGCAAAGAAGAAGCTATAGATATAATTTGCACTAAAGATGAACAAACATACCTATTAAAATGCAATAACAACTCAAAATCAAAATCAATCAAAGCCGAAGATATAAAAAACTTTTATAAAAATGCAATCAACTATGTAAAAACAAATAATATAGAAGAAAATAATGTGTACTTTAGATATGTAGTGCTTTTTAATGATGTATTAGATAAATCAGCACTTAATATATTGAAAGATGATAGTTACAATTGTAAGTATGTGATTATCTAAAAATTTTATAAAGAGTCTTTCAACTCTTTATAAATTAACTATTTTGCTCTTTTATTACCTCTTTTTCTTTCTTACAATTTCCTCTAAAGAGTAATATTATCTAATGAACAATTTTTTATTTTACTTATTAAGTGCTTCCTTTTTCAATACTTCAAGTGCATTTTCATCGCTTAAAAATTTTGTAATTAATTTTTTTACAACGATGGGATAATTTCTCATCCCATTTTCAATAGCTATTTGACCTACAAAATGTGAAGGGAATTGGTGTTTTACTTGAATAACTTTATCATAAAGAAGAGTATCATCTTTTCTAATTATAAATTGAGCAGATAAGTCATATGATGCAGTCGAAAAACCCCAAATATCAACTTCATTTTTAAGTAATTTAGTATAAATTTTTATATTTGATTTTGAATTATATAAATTATTTAGGCTCAACTGACTTTTTAATGAAGAAGAAATATAATCAGAAAATGAATCTCCATATGGAGAAGTCATACTTACTGCTCTTAAAGGCAAACTAGTATCATTTTTAATGCCATTATTTGAAACTTTAACTACATCTACCTGATTTAAATTTTTATCATTTAAATCATTAACAATATTTAAATTACCTTTATACTCATAACCTTTAAATGAACATCCAGTAATAAAAAATAATATACTAATTAGAAAAAATAAATTTTTGATTTTTAACATTTAATACCCTTTTAAAATTTTTTATTATTATTGATTTTTTGTAACAATTGAGTAAAAACCTTTTCAGAAGCTCTTTGTGCCGCTAAAGAAAAATTACTTTTAAATTCACTAAAAGTTGCACTTCCTTCATCATAAATGGTATCTTCCCATACTTTTGATCCATCTTTTGATACTGCTTTACAATTTAACGAAATTGTAAATTTAGTAGGTGGCCACGTAAACATACTCTCTGATGATGAGTTAGTTTTCAAATTATATGTAAATATAAGTCTGATATCTTTCTCCTTAACAAATTTAGAATCATTAAACTCAAGCTTATAAACTTTATTAAATACTTTTGAAAGTATAGTTCTAAAGGCTAATTCAGTGTCATCATATGGTGTATAACCAATCTTATCACCACCACCACCTGGTGTTACAACATATTTATCTTGCTCGTAACTTTTAAGTATATAAGCAACATTGTAGTTACGTTTTTCGATATTAAATACATTATCAGTAACTTTTTCAACATTAGGTACCATATCAATTTTATGAGTACACCCAGTTAAAATAAACACAAGAAAAATTGTAATAGAAGTCAACTTTAAGACTTTGATCATTTTTACTCCTTAAATAAAATTAAAATACTATCAAAATACAACTTAATTATTATTATTTAATAATAAAAATAATGAGTAAAACTATTTATTTGTATTATTAAGTATATTTTGCATATTTTTGAAATAAAATATGTAATAGACCATGAAGAGTCACTTGATAAATCTAAAAATTTACAAAAAAATAATCATATGAAAAACTTAAAAGATAATGCTTTATGAAAAGAGAAGGAGATTTTTCTTAAAAACTGTCCACCTATACTCATATATATTTAAAATTTGGAGAAAAATATGAAGTACTTAATAATTTCAAGTATATCACTGTTTGCTACCCTATTAATCTCAAAATTACGGATGGCATTAAAATTGGTACATTTTCATAAATTTTCTTAGGAGTAACAAGAGAAACAGTTAGCAAAAATCTTAACAATAGGTTATGTAAAACTTGCTAGAGGAGTTATATAATGTCTTAGTATTTATGTGAGTTTTTAAATCTTCTGTAATGTTATCAAAATGCAAATCTACTTTTGTATGAACATTTTCTACCGCTTTGACATTTGGTAACATATTAAAACAATATACCTTTCCATCTTTAAATCCTACATGGATTCGAAAAGAAACAACACCCTTTTCCTCACAAGCAGCTTCATACTTCTTATAAAAAACTTCATCCTACTCATTGTATTTCTTTTATTTTTTATCAACTGATTTTAATGTACATGAGAAGAAGTATAGAAAAAATGATAAGTTTATTCTGTGAGGGGAATCACAAAACTACTAAAAAGGAAGCTTCTCTCACTTATTATTTTTATTTTTTCTAATTGAAAAAAAAACGGCACACTTTATGTATATAAAAAAATAAACATAAGGTAATAATATGGTTTGTAAATTTCAAGAAATAAGCGATTTTTTTCATAAGTACCCACAACTTTTGGAAGGTATTGAAGAACAAGAGTTAAAAGAGCTATTTGAAACATTTCCACATGCATGTAAATTTGTAAAATCACTTGATGAAGATATTGTTAATTGTGATGACTTAGAGCTAGTATCACAAAAAACTCTAGAGTTATTTGATAATGCCTACGAACATGAATATACAAAAGATGATATTCTAAAGTTTGCAGGTGTAACATGTAAAGTATTCGATATCGTAGGTGCTCCTAAACACCATGTTCCATTTATTCTGGTTATGTTGGCAAAACTTTGATACTTATCATTTAACTGAAGATAAAATAACCTTAATATATATAGTAAGCTTCCTCTTGTAAAGCTAAATCTTTCCGCTCCATACTTTCTTTAATGTAAAGAAAGTATGCAAAGAAAACTCAACGGCTTCGAAGCCAAAGGTTCCCTCACTTATTATTTTTATCTTTTCTACTTGGCTTGTGCTTGCACTCTCTTTGAGAAAACTCGCTTATTAAAACTTGCATTTAGAAAATTTTAAATAATCATCAGAACTTTTTATATTATTACTTCTTCATAAGGCTTAAAAATTTTTTGTGGAAATAAAGAAGTTAAATCATGGTGTATTTGTTCATAAGATTTACTCTTAAATGAATTATTATTTAATCTTAGAGCACGCTCAATAGGATTTTCATAAATTGTATGTTCCTTCCAAGCCCAAGAAATATAAGAAGAAACATACTCTTTAATTTCATCAGGTAAATCACTATATTTTTCCAGCCAATTCTGAGATTGATGACGAAAATTGTCATTGACATTTAAATCCCATTCTTTAATATATTCAATTGCTCTTGCTGTAGCAATTGGATATATTGATTCTTTAAGTGTTCTTATTGTAGGTTTAAAAATATTTATTCCATTTGTTTGTTCAATATAAATTGCACGTGTTAAAACTCCAGCTAATGCGTCAATTGAGTGTTTAAACTCTAATGAAGTCAAATTAAACAATGCTCCTACTAAATTCTGAATATCATTAGGGTTTATCAATCCTTTACAAATTTCAAGGAATATATTTTTTGTTCGTTCTTGATATGATTTTGGAATTAAAGAAGTATCCATAACCACTCTAAAAAGGTTGAGTGCTGAAATAGTATCATCATTTTTTAATAATCTTTCAATACTTAAAAGTTCATATTTGTTTACAACTTTTCTAGTAGATGGTATATCAGGCTTAAATATAATATCAAGTTCAGAATTTGATTTCTTAATTAATGTCTCCTCAGTTAAAAGACTTAAATATTGTTCAAAAGCTTCTTGTTCATTATTACAGTGTGGTAATTCCTTTAATGGATCAATAATTATGATTCCAAACAATTTATTAAGCTCTTCTAGTTCTTTGGTGTAATGATACGCAATTAAATATGATTTTGGTAAATTATTATCAAATACACTATTTATTTCTTCAAATAATAACTTAATATTAGGGTCTCTAAAACTATAACCGATAAATAAAAAAGATTTTGTAAGTAAATCAGCTCTCATTTTAATATTTAAAAAATGATTTTTATTATTCATACGGATATCATATGAATCTTTTGTAAATATTAAACTATCAGGTAAAGTGGTATCTCCATGGTATTTAATGTAAAGATTTTCCCCAGGTAAATATGTAGATAAATCATCTAAAGTTTTTACTACTTTATATTTTTTACCATATTGCTCAATACATTTTTCAAAAACATTATCTTGATTCGTTGTGTAAATTAATCCTATACCAAGGGATGCGATAATTAAAGGTAAAATATCCAAATTCTCATCATACTTTTCTACTTTTAAAAATTTATCTAAAAACTCTACAAAACACTTATGTCCTTTTATATCAACATACTTCTGTGCAATTTCAAGATTAGATATATTTAAGCTTTCTTCTTCTAATTCAGCACGCAATTTATTAGATAGTTCATCCCAACTAATAAGATGATTTATGGAAGAACCTGCACCCAAAAAAGGAATAATTTTATGAGAAGATGTTAAATTAGATAGTTCATTAATATATTGAGTATGCAATAAAATCCTTTAATAAAAAATTGTCAATTAATTATATCACATAATTTAACTTGATAATTTCATCAACATGCAAATAAAAAATATACTAAAACACAAATCAATTTAGTGAATAAGATTTTAAAAGAGTTCGAGGCAAATTAATTTTTTGGTTTAGGAGTTACCATCACGGTAATGAGTAAATCAAAAAATTGATTTAACGCTGAAATATTTTAAAAGATTGTTTAATAAATTGATTTCTTTTCGAAGTAAAAGGATAGTGGCTCCGGCACCTGGGTTCGAACCAGGGACCAAATGATTAACAGTCATCTACTCTACCGCTGAGCTATGCCGGAACTTGTATAAAAGGTATTTAAAAAGAAGTTTGATGGCTCCGGCACCTGGGTTCGAACCAGGGACCAAATGATTAACAGTCATCTACTCTACCGCTGAGCTATGCCGGAATCTTTCTTCTCTTTAAATGGAGTGGAAGTATAGTAAAATTTGTTTTTATTGTCAAGTGATTTTTATAAAAATTAGCAAATTTTATAGAAATTTAAGCCTGCACTATCTACTAATGAAATTTTTGCCATTTCTACTAGCTTTTCTAGCTCTTTTTTACTATTTTCATCAAACATATTATTAATATCTTCTAAGGTCAAAGGTCGTCTCTCTAGCATAGATAATATCTCTTCACTACTATATGAGTTTATCTGTTTTGGTCTATTTTTATATGCAATATTTACGTTTATATTTTCAAATCTTTTTGCTATACTTTCTAGTGTCTCAAAGCTTACTGGTTTGACTTCATAAGCTGGTGGTCTATCAATAGTACCAATATCAACTCTATGAGGATTTATCTTTTTAACAGCTTCATATAACAGTTCTATCTCTTCGTCTTTATCATTTAGATTTTTTACAAAAAGTATCTCTAGTACAAAGCTTTTGTTTGTCTTTTTTCTAAACTCTATCATTGACTCGATTATTTTTTCTATATCGATATTATTGTGAATTCTATCTAGTTTTTTAAAACACTTTTGACTTACACAATCAAGTGATAATTTCACTGTATCAAATTTCAATAAAGCATCAAAAATCTTTTTATCATATATAGTACCACCATTTGATAATATCAATGTCTTAGTATCATTTTTGATTTCATCTATTTTTGTAATTAGTTCATCAAGTTTAGGATAGAGTGTTGGCTCTCCATTTGCAGTGATTGTTATAACATCAATTTTGGGATGCTTCTCATAAGAATCTTTAATAGCCTCTAAGACTTCATCTACACTTGGGTATGAATCCATCTTATCAACTGTTTTTGCAGGCTTTAATTCACAGTATAAGCAGTCAAAATTACACTGTTTTGTGTCAGGGGATAAATCTACTCCCAAAGAGATACCAAATCTTCTTGAGGGAATAGGACCAAAGATTATATTAGACACTATTTTTTACTAACTCTTTGGCACTCTTTTACAAAGTGAATAGCATTTTCAACTGGAACATCTGGCAAAATACCATGACCTAAGTTAAAAATATGTCCATCACCTTGCATGATGTCTTGAATTGCTTCAACACACATAGTTGTAGCTTCTTTTGAATACAATCTACAAGGTTCCATATTACCTTGTAAAACATATTTATCCCCAAGTTTTTCTTTAGCTAGTGCCATTGGAGTTCCCCAATCTACACCAAATACATCAAAGTTTCCATATACTTTATCTAAAAATGCTGGAACACCTTTAGGGAACATGATAATAGGAATATGTGGATATTTCTCTTTTAAATAATCAGCTATCTCTACCATATATTTCCAAGAAAATTCATCATATTTTGCTGGTTCTATTGCTGCTGCCCATGAATCAAAGATTTGAACAACATCTGCACCTGCTTTTATTTGATTTTCCATATATAGCTTTACTACTTCAGTTACTTTTTTCAAAATCTTATGTAGAAGTTCTGGATTTGAGTACATCATCTTTTTACAGATATTATATGTCTTTGTACCTTGTCCTTCTATCATATAAGTTGCTAAGGTCCAAGAAGCACCAGTAAAACCTATAAGAGCTTTATCTTCTGGTAGTTGTTGTTTTAATAACTTGATAGTTTCATATACATAAGTTAATTTATCAGCAGCTTCACTTCCACCAAGTAAAGCATCAACCTCAGCTTCTGTTTTAATTGGGTCTTTGAAGATTGGACCTTCACCTTTGATAAACTCTAAGTGCATACCCATTTCATTTGGAATAACTAAAATATCACTAAATAAAATAGCTGCATCAACACCAACTATATCAAGTGGCTGGATAGTAACTTCAGCTGCTAGTTTTGGATTGTGGCACAGATTTAAAAAGTTTCCAGCTTGTGCTCTTACTTTCATATACTCAGGTAAATATCTACCTGCTTGTCTCATCATCCATACAGGAGTATAAGGAGTTGGTTTTCTAAAACATGCGTCTACAAATATTTTTGACATCTATAATTTTCCTTTAGTATTCTTAATGTTTTCCAACTTTTCCTAGAAAGAAAAGTCCAACTGCTAGTGCAGTAACAGCAAGGGCGAAATATAACATTTCTAGTGCGCCATTGTATTGAGTATGTAAAACTCTTTGGAAGAAATTAACAACTAAAACCATAACAATAACTTTTGCTATTTTATCTTTTAGTTGGTCTAATGTTGTGATTGATAGAATCTTTGAATCTTCTTTTGCATCTTCTGAATGATCAATTGGAGAGATAAAAAGTTCATATACTCCAAATGAAAATATTAACATAACAACAGCAATAAGATATAAATCAACTGCTCCTATAATACCACCTACAATATCTTCATGAAAATCTTGAGGATGAGCATGATTAATTATAGTTTTAAAAGCATATTCTGCCATAGCATATATATCCATACTAGCAATTACAAAAAGAACTAATGCTCCGATTAATCCAAAGATAACTGCAGAGAGGACAAGAAATCTTGTCTTCCACATGCAAGCTTCAAAAAGCTTTTCAATCATTAAATCTCGTTTTCCACTTCTATCCATTTAAGAGCGATTCGAACTGAGTTTGTTGCAGCCCCTACTCTTACTTGGTCAGCTACATTAAAATAATGAACAACATTAGAAGAATAAATATCTTTTCTAATTCTTCCTACAAATGTAGTATCAGTATCTGTTGAAACAATTGGCATAGGATATGCATTGTTTTCAAGATCATCTATTACTTCTACATTCTCAAATTTTGCTAAAGCTTCTCTTACTACATTTACATCAACATCTACACCATCTTCAAATGTAACAGTAATAGACTCTGAGTGACTTCTTAAAACAGGTACTCTCACACAAGTAGCAGCTATTTGCATACTTTTGTGCATGATTTTCTGAGTCTCTTTTACCATCTTCATCTCTTCTTTAGTGAAACCATTAGCTTGAGCTACATCTATTTGAGGAATAACATTATTTACAATTCTATGTGCAAAAGCTTCAATTTTTGTATCATCTAATTTGAAAGTTAGCATATCTTGCATTTGTTTTATAAGTTCTTCCATACCTTTTTTACCAGCTCCAGAAACAGCTTGATAAGTAGATACATCAACTCTTTTTATTCCATAAAGTTCATCAAGTGGTTTTAAAGACAATACCATTTGAATAGTAGAACAATTTGGATTTGCAATAATTCCAGTCTCTTTCCATAAAGCTATATCTTGTGGATTTACTTCTGGTACTACTAAAGGTACATTTTCATCCATTCTAAAATGGCTTGTATTATCAATAACTACAGCCCCTGCTTCAACAGCATATTTTGCAAATTTTTCAGATATAGAACCACCTGCACTAAAAAATGCAATATCTACTTCATTTTCTTCAAAACAAGTTTCAGTTAACTCTAAAACTTTTATCTCTTTGTTTTTATATTCAATAGTACTACCTAAACTTCTTGCACTTGCTAAGGGAACGATTTTATTAACAGGGAAGTCATATGCTTCCATAACTCTAAACAGTTCTTCACCAACTGCACCAGTAGCACCAACTACTGCTACATTAAATTTTCTCATTTCTAATCTTCTCCTAATATATTATCTTCATCTTTATTATTAGTATCGTTATTTCCTTCTTCAGGTTTATCTTTTAGATTAAACTCATCTAAATTGATACCATCCATAGTATCAGCATTTTCGATATCTAATTCATCATCGTCTTCTTTAGGACATTTTGCTATTGAAACAACTTTATCTTTTGCATCAACATTTACAATAATTACACCAGATGTATTTCTTCCAGCTTTTCTAATTGTTTGCATATCCACTCTAATCATTTTACCAATAGAAGTTAAAATCATCAAGTCTTGTGCTTCATCAACTAATACAGCACCTACAACATTTCCTGTTTTAGCGCTTAGTTTCATAGAAATAACACCAGAACCTGCTCTATTTGTCTCTCTATATTCTTCTACTGTAGTTCTTTTTCCGATACCTTTTTCAGATACTGTTAATAACTCTTGCTCGATATTATCAACAACATTTGCATCAACTACAAAATCACTATCATGTTTAAACTTGATACCTCTTACCCCTCTTGTACTTCTACCTTGTTCTCTTGTTTTTTCAACATCAAATCTAATACATTGACCTAAACTTGTGAAAATCATCAAGTATTGAGTACTAGGAGTTGTAATTTTAGCTGTTACAATTTCATCAGCATCATCAAGAACAATTGCTCTTACACCATTACTTCTTATATTACTAAATTCTGATAATGATGTTCTTTTTACAACACCATTTCTAGTAAAGAAAGCTAAAGATTTAGATTCATCAAAATCAGATGTTGGAATAATTTCCATAATCTTCTCATCAGGTCTTAAATTAATAAGATTTACAACCGCTTTACCTTTAGCTGTTCTACTTCCTTCTGGGATTCTATAAACTTTCAACCAGTATAATTGCCCCATATTTGTAACAAACATTAAGGTATCATGGGTATTAGTTACAAAGAATCTTTCTATAAAGTCATCATCATGTGTAGTAACTGCAACTTTACCTTTACCACCTCTTCTTTGTTTTTCATATGATTTAATTGGTACTCTTTTTACATAACCATTATGAGTAATAGTAACTACCATTGGCTCATTTGGAATTAAGTCTTCAATATCAATTTCATCATAAGAATCTTCAATATCAGTTAATCTTTTAGATGAATATTTTTCTCTAATTTCACTTAATTCTTCTTTTATGATTTCAACTAATTTTTCTTCTGATTTTAGAATTGATTCAAGTTCTGCAATTAAAGCCATAAGTTCTTGATACTCAGCTTCTAATTTATCCCTTTGAAGACCTGTTAATCTTCCTAATCTCATATCTAAAATAGCTTGTGATTGGATTGGACTTAATCCAAATCTTAATTCTAATTTCTCTTTTGCATCAGCATCATTTGCACTTGCTCTGATGATTTTTACTACTTCATCAATATTATCAAGGGCAATTTTTAAACCTTCTAAGATATGAGCTCTTGCTTTTGCTTTTTCTAAATCAAATATTGTTCTTCTAATAATTACAGTTTTTCTATGTGAAATAAATACATTTAATAACTCAGGTAGATTAAATATCTTTGGCTCTTTATTATGTACAGCTAAAAGAATAATCCCAAAAGTTGTCTCCATTGGAGTTGACTTATATAAGTTATTCATAACTATTTCACTCATGGCATCTTTTTTAAGTTCAATTACAACTCTAATACCATCTCTATCTGATTCATCTCTTACTTCTGAGATACCCTCTATTTGTTTATCTTTTGTAAGATTTGCAATAAGTTCGATAAGTCTTGCTTTATTTACTTGATAAGGCAATTCATCAAGTACAATAATCTCTTTCTTACCTCTTGTTTCAATATGGTGTTTAGCTCTAATTCTAACTCTTCCACGTCCTGTATTATATGCATCTATAATACCTCTTCTTCCAAAGATAGTTCCACCTGTTGGGAAATCTGGACCTTGAATAAATTCCATTAATTCATCAGCCGTTGCTTCTGGGTTATCAAGAATATGCATTGTTGCATCAAGCAACTCATTTAAATTATGAGGAGGAATCTTTGTAGCCATACCAACTGCAATCCCCTCAGAACCATTCATAAGTAGTGTAGGAACTCTTGTAGGTAAAACTGATGGCTCTTTTAAAGTATCATCATAGTTTGCTGTAAAGTTAACTGTATCTTTATCTATATCTTTTAAAATATCTTCTGAGATTTTAGTAAATCTTGATTCTGTATATCTCATCGCTGCTGCACTATCACCATCTACTGAACCGAAGTTCCCTTGTCCATCAATAAGTGGTTCTCTCATAGAGAAACTTTGTGCCATTCTTACAAGTGCATCATAAACTGAAGTATCACCATGTGGATGGTACTTACCAATAACATCCCCTACGATTCTCGCTGATTTTTTATAAGGAGCTCGTGCGCTCATATTTAAATCATGCATTGCAAATAGTATTCTTCTGTGTACTGGCTTCAATCCATCTTTAGCATCTGGTAAAGCTCGACCAATAATTACACTCATCGAGTAGTCTAAGTATGAAGACTTTACGGAATCTTCGATATTTATATCTATAATATCTTGATTTTCAAAAAGGTTTTCCATTGATATTGCCTTGTTATAAAATTTAGATATTTTATCCAAATCTTACTTAGTATTTGTGAATAAAAAAGGGGGAAAGCTTAAAACTTTCCCCCTTGTAAAAATTTAAGCTAACTTTTATAAATTATTTTCTTTTCTGTATTTAATAATAGCATTAAAAACTTCGTCTTTCAGTTTCAATTTCTCTTTTTTCTTTGCCTCTATTGTAAACTCATCCCCATGAGATTTTACTAGACTTTCAATCTCTTCATCTAAAGCATTATGCTTCTCAAATAGATTGTGAAAATAGTTATCACTTGCTTTTAATTTTGTTATTTCTTCTCTGTATTCATGAAACATTTTAAATCCTTTTGTTGAATTGTAGGTAGATTATATCAGGTAAATTCTTAGACTTCTATGTATTATCATTTACATTTATTTTTTATATTTAAATATAAGAATTAGGATTTATATTTTGTATTTTTGTATATACAAAAGTGACTAGATGTCACTTTTGAAATAGTTTATTATGATCTATAGTCCGCATTTATTTTTACATACTCATGGCCTAAATCACAACCATAAGCTGTAAAGCTTTCATTTCCAAGTCCTATATCACAAATAATTTTAAACTCTTTATTTTGTAAAACTTTTCCAGCTTCTTCTTCACATTTTGCATCAAATACTATTTCACCTTTATTAAATACAACAACATCATTATAAGATATAAGTAAAGTATTTTCATCACACTCTATTCTACTAGCTCCTATTGTTGAGGCAATTCGTCCAAAGTTTGGATCTTCTCCAAATAGTGCTGTTTTTACAAGTAGTGAGTTTGATAAAGCTTTTGCAGCTTTCATTGCATCTTCTTTTGTTACTGCGTTTATTACTTCAAAAGCAACAGCTTTTTTAGCACCTTCTCCATCTGCAACCATTAACATAGCCATATCATGCATTACAAGTTTTAAAGCCTCTTTAAATGCCTCTTTATCATAAGCATTTGATTTTCCATTTGCTAATACTAAAACTGTATCATTTGTAGAAGTATCTCCATCAACTGAAATTGCATCAAAAGTTGTCTCTTTATTTTCATTTAATGCCTCTTCAATATCTTTTTTTGAAACTTTTGCATCTGTACAAACAAAACATAACATAGTTGCAAGATTAGGATTAATCATACCTGCACCTTTTGCAACGGCACCTATTTTAAAACTACTTCCATCTTCAAGTTTTACTTCATATAAACAAGTTTTTGGATATGCATCTGTTGTCATAATTGCCTGACTAAGATTTTCACCATTTTTACTTGATAAATCAAAAGTATTTGCACCAGCAACTATTTTTTGTATAGGAAGTCTATTTCCAATAACTCCCGTTGAACTCATAATAGGGTTTGTAATATCAAATTTTAATGAAGAAAATATTGTATTAATATCTTCAATACCTTTTTCACCCGTAAGTGCATTTGCATTTTTTGAATTTATAAGTACAAAATTTGTTTTAAAATCATCTTCATATCTTTTATAATGTCTTAAAGGTGCAGCTTGAAATTTATTGTTAGTAAGAATAGCTCCAACATTACATAAAGTATCACTATAAATAAAACCAATATCTTTTTTGTTGTTTGGTTTTAATCCAGCTGAAACTCCATCACAATAAAAACCATCGATTTGGTCTATAAAACCTTTTATTGGAAAAATTGAAAACATTATTTTGTACACTCCTCTGGCATATATTTTTGATTGACTAATATTTTAGCTTTTGCTATACCTTTTTGATTCCCTACTAAAAGTAATTTACAATTACCTTCTATAATAATAGTTCCCTTAGGCATTTGAATAAATCTTCCTCTTTTTTCTGTAATTCCTATTACAGAAACTTTATATCTATCCCTTAGATGAATATCTTTTAATTGTCTAGATACTAACCAAGAATCTTCTTTTACAAGTACCTCTTCCATATCAATTGGAGTATCAGGTTTATATAAAAACTCTTCAAGCACATTTTCCATATCAGGACGCACAGCCATTGCTGAAACTCTTTTTGCCATCAAAGATGGAGAAGCAACAACTTTATCAGCCCCTAGTTTTTTAAGTCTCTCTTTATCGTGTTGTGTCTCAGCATTTGAGATAATTAAAAATGGTTTATTTCGTCCTAACTCTTTTTCATAAAGTCTTACAGAAGCAATCAAAGTAATATTGTCAGAAATATTTCTTGACAAAGTTATAACACCTTTTGCAGACGACAAATGAGATTTTAAAAATGCTTTTTCAGTAAATGATTCTTCACATACAAAATATGGATAGTGATACTCTTTTGCTATCTCTTCCATATCTTCTCGTGGATCAACAACTACAAAAGGTACATGATTTTCTCTAAATTGTCTTGCTAATTGAATTGTATATTCATTGTGGTGAAATATTACAAAATGTCTACGAAGTCTTGCAATTTTATAAAGCATGTTTCTTTCCTTATATAATTCAATAAGATTACCCTTTACAATTGACTCAATAAGTACAGCAATAGAAAGTGTAAAAAGGGCGAACCCAATAATAATAAGTGTAACGGTGAAAAATCTACCTGCATCTGAAATAGGAGCAACTTCTCCAAAACCAACTGTAGTAAATGTAATACCAGTTTGATAAATAGCATCTAAAATAGGAAAACCATCAATTAGAACATATCCAATTGTTCCAACCATCATTAATAGTTGTACAAGTACTAATGGTACTCTAAAAGGTTTTAGTTGTGAATATATTAGGGGGTTGAGATCGTATTCAGGTTTAGAAGATCTAAGTTCCCAGCCAAGGGACTTCTTTAATTTATGAAAGATGCTCATAGAAGCACTTTATTATAGTGCCTCTATTATGAGTTTTTCTTAAGAGTTCTTAGCTCTTTTGCCGATATTTTAATCTTTTGAGTAGTACCATCATCTAAAGTAACTCTTACAGTTCTTAAGTTAGGTAAAAATCTTCTTTTTGTTCTGTTTTTTGCATGACTTACGTTGTTTCCAGACATAGGTCCTTTTCCAGATATTGCACATCTTCTTGACATTATTTTTCCTTCTATTTTCAAAATATCTGCGAATTATATCTTTTTTATCTTAAGTTTAATTTAAATATTGAAAACTATCTCTTTTAATCTTCGAAATTGAACGTCAAATAAGAACTCAGAAGAACTCTCTTTATTGGCTTTTTTGATCCCCTTTAGTTCATCTTTATTTAACAATAAAGCTTCAACTTTAAACTGCATTGATCTATCCCTTGGAGAATCCATAGTTGAAAATATATCAATAACCTCTTTTGAGGCACTATTTGCACTTACAAAAACAGCTGTTTTAAAAAACATAGCTTTTAAAACATTTGATGAAAAGGCTTTTACATAAGTTGGTAAAATAAAAATATCAGCAGCACTATATAACAAATCAATATTTTTATAATCTTCTATAAATATAACTTTATCATCTAAATTGTACTTTGTAAATTTAAACTTCAATGAATAAATTTGATTTTTGCTCCCTGCAATTATTGCTGTATAATTATCACTACTTAAAGAAGCCAAAATATCAAGGAATTCTAAAACACCATTTTTCAAAAGATTTTTAGAATGAAAAAGAATAATTTTATTCTTTTTATCAAACTCAAACTCTTGAGAAAGAATCTCTTTCGAATCTTTTGGCTTAAGATAAGTGGATGTAATAGTTGGATAAATAACCTCTACTTTATCATTTGTAATCTTGCAAGTTTTTATTATCTCTATTTTCATAGTATAAGAGTTAGCTATCGTTTTTTTGGCATTTTCAATCATCTCAATAGCTTCTTCATCTAAAGGACCATTATGAAAATAGACATCGGGATAAATTTTAGCCTTGAAAGCAAGCTTTTGGAAAATAGATTGTTTTTTATATAAACTTACATTTTCATCTTTTAGAAGTTTTTCAATAAGTACATTATTTAATTTATAATAAATAGATAATTTTTTATTCATTTATCACCTTTAATACATCTTCTGCTTTAATTAACTTCATACAATCATGATGACCTAAGGGGCACACTCTTTTCATACAAGGGGCACAATCTAAGTTTTTAGTAATAATGTGCTCATTTGGATTATTCCATTGATTAGTCTCTTTATATTTTGTAGGTCCAAAGATACTATATGTTTGGACTTTATAAGCTGCTGCAATATGCATAGGTCCAGAATCATTTGTAACAAAAATATCCAATCCTGCAATCTTTTCTATCAATTCAGAAACTGTAGTTTTACCAGCTAAATTTTCATAATTTGATATTCCACTACTCTTTAAAGACTCTGCTATGTCATTAGCAATATCGACTTCACCTAAACCACCAAAAATGATTATGTCATATTTTGAAGCTAAATTTATAGCTACCTTAGCAAACTCTTCAGGATACCATCTCTTTGCACTTCCATAAGTTGCACCTGGATTTATTCCTAAAGTTGGTTTTTTATATTCAAAAGGTTTATAATAAAGCTTTAAATCCCCTGCTTCATTTTTTTGCTTTAAAACTTTATTTATAAAGTCATTGTAACGTAGAACTTGATGCATATGCTTTTTTATTTTTTTATATCTAAATCTTTTAGGTGAACCCACAAAAAATAAAAATAACTTTGTAGAGAAAGAACTTCGAAAACTAACAGACATATCAAACTTACCAATCTCTTTTGATAACTTATATAATGCCACATAACGATTTTTTTTCTTCTTTGTTTCATCTACAACTATATTATTAACTCTTGGATGGTTTTTAAAAACTGATGTAGCAACAAAAGAGCCCAAAATAGTAACACTAGCCTTGGGATAATAATTTAAAAGATTTTCAATAGCAGGAGTTGCCATAATAGTATCACCAAGCCAAGTTGGTATTTCAATTAATAACTTCATTTATCACTTTCAAAGTTTGTTCAACATTTTTTTCAATTGAGAAGTTTTTTACTATCTCTAAATTTTGAGCTTTTATTTCAGATATTTTATCTTCATTTGCAAGAAGATTATCTATCTTTTCAATTATTGAATAATCTGTAGGGGTTTCCATTATATATTCTTGATTGATTATTTCACCTCCACCGCAATATTTTGTAGTTATAACAACATTTTCATAATTCATTGCTTCAATAATTACATTACCAAAAGGTTCATATTTTGTTGGAAATAAAAATATATCTGAAATAGAGTAAAAATCCTTAACATCACTTCTAGGACCAGTAAATATTACTTTATCCTCTAGCCCTAATTCTTTAGCATAATTTTTATAATAATTTAACTTTTTCTCCTTCCCTATAATAAAAGCAAAAAAATTAGTATTTCTTAATTTTGATAATATCACTAAAAATTCTTTAACACCTTTCCTTTTATATCCACTGCCTACATACAAAAATACTTTTTCGTTTTTTCGTTTTTCTAAATCAAACTCTTTCTTTAGATTTTCATAAGACTTATTATAATTAGCTTTATTAAGTTTAAAACCATTATAGACAACTTCAATCTTATTTGGCTCTATGTCATATGCATTTATTATATCACTTTTCACCATATTTGAAATTGCTATGATTTTTTTTGCATTAGAAAAACATTTTTTTTCTAGAGTTAAATAAACAATATGTAAAGGATTAAATTTAGATTTCTTTTCAATTTGCAAAAATACTTTATGTACCCCATCTCCAGCACGATAAATATCAGGACAAGAGATTCTTTCCAAAGAAAAATAAAAATTATCTTTTTTATTTTTACATACCTCATCATTAAATAAAAGTACTCTAAGCCATGAAGGCAAAAATTTTGGAATAGAAGAGTGAATTAAATCATGTGCAATATTTAACTTATTTAATTCATCTGAAAGTCGAGAAAGATAGACTTCTGCTCCCCCAAATTTTGTTTTATTGGCACGGATAAATTTAATTTTTTTCAGCATCATATTTGTCTTTTAGCATAAATATAAATGAAAATCCAATAATTAGCATAAATGTTTCAAACATATGATCCCTCATATTACTATCAACTACAAACCTAGAAAAAAAGCCTGATACATTAAAGAATAAAACTAAAGCATAAAAACTATGATATTTTATAAAAATTATATAAGATAAATACATCAAATATATTCCAAAACTTAACCAAAGAAGTAAACCAGGAATTCCAACTCCAATAGTTAAATCTATTAATCCACTATGAGAATGACCTACATTTTTTACATCATCATATTTAGCTTTTAGACCATGAGCAAAAGCATTTCTTCCAAAACCAAGACCAAGGGGATTTTCTACAATTAATTTTAATCCTTCATATCCCCAGGCGAACCTTAAATATGCAGATGCCTCAACGTCATTTCCATTAGGAAACTTAGGTAAAGAGTATTTCTTACTATTTAACCAATACTTATTTACTTGTGTATCTAGTGCATAAGGTATTGTTGATATTAAGGTATTCCATCTTTTGTCATTTTTTATATTATATATAGTTGGAAAAGTTAATATAATCAAAATAAATAGTGAGACAATTATTTTAAATTTTTTTGTATATTTTTCATTATTATAAAAAGATAGAAATATTCCACTTATTGTCAAAAATATAACTGCAACTACACCATTTCTCATTCCCTCAAAAACAGAACTTATAATTGTTAATCCTATTATTAAAAATAATACAAAATTATTTATATTAAGTACTTTTTTTGACGTTCGGAATCTATAAACAACCTCAGATACTAAAAAAGCTAATAAAACATTAGTAATATAATTTGATTTATCAGGACCTTCTGTTAATCCTGCAAATCTACTAAGAATAGATTTTGTATCAACATAATATTTAAAAGCATATAAATCTATATATAAAACATGAATAAACAGCATTAAAAAAATTATAGTATAAAAGTTTTTCTGAAAATCTTTTTCTTCTTTTAATGAATAAATACTCACAAATGCAAATGACAAAAAATAAACTAAAGGAGTCATCCATTGACTTTTTATTTCACTTAAGGTCCATGAAGTTTCATTTGATATAAAGAAAGCTACAACATACAACCAAAAAGAAAAAAGAGATAAAATTATTGCAATATTTCTTGTCTCTTTTTCAAATAAACTTCTAAAACTATTTATCTTTTTTCTAGAAAAAATATAAATTAATATTAATATTAAAAATAATATTGAAATATTTCTAATTGCAATTGTGTGAGCAATAGGTAATATAAAAACTAACAATCCTATAAAAAATAAAATACTTCTGTTCAATATTAAATTCAATTATTTTCTCCTATATTATATTTATTACTTTTTGATTTATCATAAATCAATTTTTCATTAAACATTTATTTTCTTCAAGATTAATAAATTTATCTAAAACAGAATTTGCATCAAATATTTTTGATAACATTGTTTCATTTATACATATTGGATTATTGCATCCTTTAACAAAACAAAAATTATCTTTCATCTTATCATCTCTTAAATAAACTACTCTTTGATTATGGTTAAAAATTGTAAACGGTGACGTAGGCCCAAATATTGCTATAGAATCTATTTTTAATGCTAAAGAGAGATGCAAAGGACCAGAATCAACACCAATGAATAGATCCGATTTTTTTAAAATATTTAAGTACTCACATGAATTATTTACACTTTTAGCAAAAATAAACTTTTTGGCATCTACTTGTTCTTTTTTTAAAGAAGATGGGAGAGCTACTGTAACTTCAACTTTAGAAAACTTATCTTTTATCTTTTTTATTAAAAAATTCACCTGATTCATTGTTAAGTTTTTTGTTATATCAGTAGAGATTGGAGCAATTAATACTGAATTTAAATTATTTATTTCAAAAGGAATTAATTCTTTTTTTTCAACTTTTTCTAAATTAAAATATTCAATAATCCTATCATATAAATTATATGTTTTATCAAAATTATCAAAGTTTTTATAAAAATAAAATTTTTTAGCAAAGGTAATAAAATATTCACTATCAGTACCATGTCCCCAAGGATTAAAGCCTAAATCAATATTAATATTTTTCAAAAAACTAACTATAGTTAATAATTCAAAAGGATTTCTTTTATTCACTTTTTTCACTATTACATTATTGAAATCTGATAATATTTCTTTTGCATATGGAAGTTGTTGTCTAGAAGTAAGTACAATATACTCTTTATTAGGAAATTTATTTATAAATTCTTTTATAATTGAAAATGAAATTATTCCATCTCCATATCTAGAAAATACAGAAAACAATACTTTTTTTGCATTTTCTATATCTCGGTTTGTTATTGGAGAGGAGTTTACTTTATACTTCTCTAATCTTTTATTAATAAGTAATTTCACTACTTATTCCTTTTATTTTTTCAGTAATTAAACTTGGGACTATATTATTTGCAATTTTTGTTTTATGTTGAATTACATACTCCTTATATCCCCAAGGGTACCATTTATCCATATTTGTTTTACCACTTATTGATATTGTTTTTGTACCAACTGCTGGTCCTAAATGCATTGCTCCACCATCTAAAGTTATAAATAACTTAGCATTTTTTATTAGCCCACCTAAGTCTGTTAAGGATGATGTTTTTATAAATTTTGCATGACTATTAGATTCAATATATTCTGCATCAGCAAAATTTACTGGCTCAGCACTTATTAAAATATTATAATCCATTAGTCCATTTATAACTTTCAAAAAATTTTCATTGGAATATTGATTCTCTTTAATTCTAGAAGATATATGAAAAAGAATATGATTACTATATTCTTTATATTTATTTGTTAATTCATTAGGGATATAATATCTTGTTTTCTCATTTTCATATTTAATACCTAAAGGATTTAAACAATCAAAACAAAATTCAACTTCATGTTTTTTATTATCAATAGGAATGTGTATATTAAAATTATCTTTCCCTTTTGGATTCTTCACTCCAATTTTGTATTTTGCATTAGTAATATTAGAAAACAACTCAGCTGATTTTGAATAATCACTTCTAAAAACTATTACAACATCATATTTTTCTTTAATTATTTTAAGGAGAATACTTAACTTTCCTAATCCAGCTTTCAACTTATCAAAAAAACTTTTTTTATGTTTGGGTTTTGTATAGCAATAAATTTTATTAACAAATGGATTTTTATCAATTGCGCTATAATTATAACTATTTACTACAATATCTATTTGATTATTTGGATATTTCTTTCTTAAAGCCTCTATTGAAGGTATTGTACAAATGAGATCGCCAACATTATCATTTCTAACTAAAAGAATTCTTTTTTCTAAAAAATTCAATTTATACCTCTTATTTTATCCATAAATTCATTATCAGTAATATAATAAAAGAGCTTTTTTATTATTGTTTTTTTATTATTTAAAATATTTATTATCCTCATATATTTATCTTTAAAAAAATATTTAGATTTATAGTCATCAATAGCTTCATTAATTTCATTAAAACAATGTGAGTTTAGTTCAGTCCCACTTTCAGAACTTTCAGCTAGTAGATTAACTATTATATTATCACATTCACTAGCTATTTTGTTCCAATTATTAAAAGGATTTTCTTCATCAACATAAATATTAAATTTTATATTTTTATATTGATTAGCGATTTGTTGTACATAATAACTATCAGTTTCATAAGAGTGTAAATCATCATCATAACTGCTTTTTTTCAATTTTCTTCTTCGTTTACTTCGATATTGACCTTCAAATAGAGAGATTTTTTTTAGTTTCTCTGGAGTAATAATTGGATATTTCTTTAAACTTTTTTCAGAATAAAAATCAATACCTACAATTGATATATCATCATATCCCATTTGTATAGCACAATTTATTAAATAAACACCAGAAGTAATTTTATCATGTTTTCTTTTTGTATTAAGTCTATTTAATCCATTAAAGCCATTAACTTTATCATCTAAACTATATTGTAATTCAATTTTTTTCCAAGGAATAAACTTATTTGATATTAGAGGTGAAAAAAAATGTTTACTATTCATCTCTTTATAACCTATTTTTTCTATTTTATAAACATTTTTATTCATTAAATAATTCAATATAAATAAGCTATATGGTTCACCAATACAACTTAAAAACTTTATTTTATCTCCAAAAATCTTTTTAGGTTCTAAATAAAATCGATTTACTCTAAATATATCTTTATCTTTTACTATTTCTGTAATATTAGAATTTACTGAAGATTTACCATTTCCTACAATTAAAACTTTTTTATTCAAAATCTATCCTTATTTTAAGTCTAATTATTTCTCAATTTCTATAAACTCTTTATTTGATTCCAACCAAATTGCAAGAACCAAAAGTATCCACACATGATTAGAAAAACTATAATTATTTTCTATATTAAAATCATAAATTTTTTTTCTTATATTTTTATCAAAAAAATCTAAAGTATCATTATCTAAAATATATTTCTTAACCAATAAATTTAATTCTTTTATCCAACCTTGTAAAGGAGGAGTGAAACCAGCTTTTTTTCTATGAATTATATGTTTAGGAACACCTGTTTCTTCTAAAATATCTTTCAATATTCTTTTACTATAACCCTTATTTTTAAAAGAAGATTCTAATTTGTTAATCCATTCTATAAATTTAACATCTATAAACGGGGCTCTTGCCTCTATACTATTCGCCATTCCAGAAATATCTGATTTTGTTAAAATATATTCAGGTAAATGAGTTATTTGATCAATTGCCATCAAAGAATCAATATTATTTAAATTTTTATGTATTTTAAAATAATCATATATATCATTATTCCATACTTTAGTAGTTATTTGCATAAAATCTTTATTGAATAATTCAAATTTTTGTTTTTTTGAAAAACCTGTTAATCTTAAATAATAAGTATCTAATAAATTTCCTGCCAATGATTCACTAATACGAGAAAGTTTTCCTATCCCTTTTGATTTATTTAGATTAAAATCTAACTTAGAAAGTAATTTATTATTAAGATTATAAAAGCTTGAGGGAAAATAATTTAAAAATGCATTTCTTTTATGAATGTTATATCTTTTATATCCACTTAACATTTCATCAGCACCATCACCACCTAGTACAACTTTTACATAATCTGAGACTTTATTTGCTAAATAATAAGTAGGGATTATTGAAGGGTCAGAAAAAGGTTCATCATAATTATTAATTATCATTTCTAAATCATTTTCTAAATTTGGCTCAATTAAAAACTCTGTATGATTGGTTTTAAATATATTTGATATCTCTTTTGCATAAACTCTTTCATCAAATTTTGAATCGTTAAATCCTACAGAGAAAGTATTAATATCTTTATTATTATCTTTTTCCCTTAATAATGCAACTATAGAAGAAGAATCAATTCCTCCACTTAAAAAAACACCCACAGGAACATCTGATATCATTCTAATATTAATTGCATCAGACAAAAGTTCTTTTGTTTTTATTTTAGCTTCAGAATAAGATATTTTTTCTTTAGGTTCAAAAATAGGTTCCCAGTATTTTTTAATATTTAATTCTCTTGTACTCAAAAAAAACTTTATATAATGACCTGAAGATAATTTTTTAATATCTTTAAATATAGTCCTTGGAGCTGGAATATATTTTAAAGAAAGGTATTCACTAATTGAATCTAAACTTACTACTTTCTTAATCTCTTTTATAGGATAAAAAGCTTTTATTTCAGATGCAAAAGCAAAAGTATCACCATCAAAATAATATTTTAATGGTTTTGATCCTAATCTATCCCTTGCTAAAAAAAGTTCTTGTTTTTTTATATCATAAATACAAAAAGCAAAAAAGCCTCTAAATAAATCAAGGCATTTTTCACCATATTCTATATAAGCATAAATTATTACTTCTGTATCTGTATTTGAGTGAAAGGAATACCCTTTTTTTATTAAGTTATCCCTTATCTCTTGAAAATTGAAAATTTCTCCATTATATGTAATCCAAAAATTTTTAGTGATATCAGACATAGGTTGATGACCTGATTTTGACAAATCAAGAATACTTAATCTTTTATGTCCAAAAGATAAATTTCCATCTACTATATTATCTTGATTTGGATTTAAAGTATCAAAAAATTTTATTCCTGAATCATCTGGACCTCTATGAGAAATATAATTTAACATAGAACTAATATTATCAGTATCAAAGCTTCTTTTTGTAGAAAAAATCCCAACTATTCCACACATTTATTCAACCTTTTTAATTGAAGTTTTATAGAATCAAATACTTTTTCTACACTTATTAAACTCATAGCTTCTTGTGTTCTTTGTTTTTTTGCTTTAACATTAATAAAATCACCATCCTCTTGGATTACAATATGTTTATCAAAATCTTGATATGGACCAAAAATTTTTGAATCTGTTGGTGAAAATAAAGAAATAGTTGGAATATTTAATGCAATTGCTAAATGTAATGTTCCTGTATCATTAGTTAATAAGAAATCAACCTCTTTTAATTTATATGGTAATTCATCAATAGTTGTCTTACCACAGAGATTTATCGTGTTACTTTCATTAATTTTTGATATAACATTATCAGACAATTTTTTTTCTTCTTTTAAACCAAAAAAAGTAATACTAAAGTCTTCATTTATATTTTCATCAATTTTATTTATGAGCTCTATGAAATTATCTAAAGGCCACATTTTATAAATATCTGCTGCTCCTAACTGAATACCAATATTTATTTTCTTTTCTTTTAAAAAACTTTCATAATACAAATTAGGTAAAGAAATAGTTTTATCAATTATTTTAGGACTAAATACTCTTATCAAATCTAACCTATGCTCAATAATATGTTTTTTATTACTATAATCTGGTTTATTTAAAATAAATTTAGAAAATTCATCTGATACTTTTGAGGGATAGTTTATTGCTTTTAAAACATTTTTAATATTAGAAGCTAAAGCAATAAATAAATCTTGTGGTCCATTTGAATGTAGGAAAAAAATTGTATCAAACTTTTTTTCTTTTAAATATTTTATATGATTAATCAGTCCAAAAAAACTACGATCATATGCGATTACATTATCTACATACTCAAAATTATTAAATAAATTTAATAATTTTTTATTAATCATTAACTCAATATATAGATTAGGAAAACTTTTTTTTAAACTTTTTATGGCTGGAGTTGATAATAAAAGATCTCCCAATGCAGTATTTGATACTATTAAAACTTTTTCCATTTTAATAGGTTCTGATTTATTTTTAAAATTAATCATTATCTTATTATAAAGTTTGATAAGTTTTTTCATGAATTATTCATCATTTCATTATAGCAGTTAATTATTTTTTTTGTCGATGCTACTTTAGAAAAATTTTCTACAATATACTTTCTATTAATATTTAAAAAACCTTCATTATCCAAGTTTTCAACCATCTTACAAACATTTTTATATACACTTTCAATATCAACATCTGAAATCAAAAAATTATTACCTTTATATAGATCAGAAGTACTACCATCATTAGTTGAAACAACATTCTTATTCATTAATAATGCTTGCATAACTGATTGAGGAATTCCTTCTCTCTCATCAGAAGTAAATAAAAAAATATCCAATGCAGTTAAAAATTCTGCAACATTAGTAATATGTCCTAATAATATAACATCATTTTCAAGAGAAAGTTCTTTGATTTTATTTTCAACAAAATCACGCATAGGTCCTTCCCCTGCAATATAAAATTTAAACTTTTTATTTTTGTATAAATCAATAAGTCTTCTAGCAATTTCTAAAAAATTATCATGTCTTTTACAATCTCTTAATACAGCAACATTACCTATGATAATAGAATTATCCATATTAAATAATTCTTTTGATTTGTTTTTTTCATATAAATCTGGATTAAATATTTCTTCATCTATTCCAGAAGGGATAGAAACTATCTTTTCTGGATTTATACGATTATACTTAATCATATCCTTTTTAACACTCTCACCAGTTGTAAATACAAAATCAGCTAATTCATTAATAAAATTTAACCTACTACTTCTAATTTTATTTGATAAATGTCTTGTTCTAATAAATTTAATACCTGAGAATTTAGCAGCAAGCCCACCAACCCAAGTATCTTTTCCACTATGAGTATTAATAATATCTATTTTATATTCTTTTACTATTCTTATCAAAGCAAACATTGTTTTAAAATCTACATTTCCTCTAAATGGTAAAGTAAAAACTTTTATTTTATTTTCTATTGCTTTTTGTTTTATAACTGAGTTATCTCTACAAGCTAAAAATACCTCAATACCTTTTTCTCGTACAGCAATCATTTCATTAATAATTCTTATTTCTTGTCCACCCCAGCCATCAGACCATTCAGTATGTAACACTTTAATATTCATTGACCATCTCTTTAATATTTTTTTTAATAAATTCAAAATCTAAATTCATCAGACAATCACTTATTTTAGTACCATCACAACCATCTTTTCCACAAGGTTGACAATCTCTTGTTTCCGCTATTACTCTATGTTTTCCCATAGTTTGAAATCCATTCCTATTTTTATAGCCACTTTCCATACAATCATTATCCCAAGGTCCCCAATGATCTGTTCCGCTTGGTCCAAAAAAAGCCAGCACAGGTACATTATTTGCAGCGCTTATATGCATTATTGAAGTATCAACACCTATAAATATTTTTGATTTTTTATTTAAACAAGCAGTTTGTTTTAATGTAAATTTTCCTGATAAATTTATTGGATTAGTTTTACAAAATGATAAGATATTATTTAATCTATCTATTTCTTGTGACACAGGGGCAGCAGTTAAAAGAACTTTTATATTTAATTCACTTTCACAATAATCAATAATTTTTGCCATTGTTACATCATTTATGCATTTAAACATCCATCTTGAAACTGCATGTATATGAATAAAGTTTTTAATTTCTATATTTTCTTTTTTTAATATATCATCTACTTTTTTTTCATCTTCTTTTGACCAAAATATTTCTACTTTTTTTTCTTTTATATCTAAGTTAAACTCTCTTAATGTATCTAAATCCATCTCTAAAGTGTGTCTAAATTCTTGTTTTGGTAAATAGTTTGTAAATACATTTTTAGTAAGAATATTTTTCCCACTGGGATATCCAACTTTTATTTTTGCCCCGCTTAAAAGAGCTAACTGAGCTCCTCTATCACCTTCGGTTGTATTAATAACCATATCATATGATTTACTTCTTATTGAAAAAGCAAATTTTATCTCTTCAACTATTCTCTTAATTGGTGAATATTTTTTTATTTTAGCCCTATCATAAATAATTACTTCATTTATATTAGAATTTAAAGTTACCATTTCCTCACAGCCTTTATTAACTGCAACATCAATAATGGCATTTGGGAAATTTAATTTAAGATTTTTTATTAAAGGTGTAGTTAAAAGTACATCACCTATATTTCTAAACTTCATTACTAAGATTTTTTTTGGATTTATTTTATTCATTTAATATACTTCCAAAATGTATATTGAGCATAAAGTTTTGATATTATAAAGCCATGCCAACCATCTTTAAAGCCCTGTTTTAAAATATAGAGCTTAAAAAAAGTCCAATAAGGATTTAATATAGCTTTTAACAAAGACTTTTTTTTATGATTAAGAGTTGAATATCTATTTTGTTTAGATATAAACTCTTCAATGCTATCATATGCTAAATGTATCATATGATTTTTTAGATTTTGTGCTTTTGTTTGAAGTTGAATACTTTCATGAACAGGAACATCATTGAACTTTCCAAATTTTTTATTAAATAGTCTAATTGAATAATCAGGATAAAGACCACAAGTTTTAATATCTTTTCCAAAAAAGTTATTTAGCCTTGCAACAAAATATCCATTTGCACTAGGATTTTCTAAAGTTTTTATAATCTCTTTTTTTAGTTCTTCTGTGATTCTCTCGTCACTATCTAAAACAAATACCCAATCATAAGATGCAAGTTCAACTGCTCGGTTTTTTTGAGCACCAAAACCTCTCCATTCTTCTTCAAAAACCTTAGCACCTAATTCACTTGCAATCTTGCAAGTAGTGTCATTAGAACCACTATCAAGTATTAATACTTCATCTGCAAATAAAGATGACTTTATAGCATCACCTATAAATTTCTCTTCATTTTTTGTAATTATTACTATTGAAAGTTTATTTATAGATGTGTTCATACTGATTCTTCCATCTTTTATGTAACCAAAACCATTCATTTGGTTTGCTTTTTATTACTGCTTCTGTAATATCTGCTTGCTTTTGAACACACTCTAAAATATCTTTTTCTTTATCCTCACTATTTGCTACTTCAAATGATTCATAAAACTCTATTTCATAATTTTCATTATCCATAGATTTTATAAAAGCTGGAATAATAACGGCATCAAATTTTTTTGCTAAAACAGCAGCACTTGGAGTATGTCTTGCTTTTTTACCAAAAAAATCTATTAAAATACCCTCTTCATCTTTTGTATTTTGATCAACTAAAATCCCAACTGGTCTATTTTTTTTTAAAGCTTGTAACATTCCTTTCATAGCACCACTTTTACTTAATAATTCAACATCAAACTGTTCTCTATTTTTAGTTAAGATTTTATTCATCACATCACTTTCTAAATCCCTACCTACTATTGATAGAGGAGTAAGTTTTGCAGCAATTGCCAATGATAAAAGCTCCCAATTCCCATAATGAGCAGTCATAATAATAATTTTTCTATTCTGATTGATAAGATTTGTTAGTAAATCTTCATTTTTAAAAGTTACTTTGTTTAGTATTTCATCTTTTGTTGCACCTTGATTTCTTATAAAATCAGCAAGTGTGTAAACCAAGTTTTTATAACACCCTTTTATAATATCAGTTTTTTCATCTTCACTAATTTTATTTTCATAAGCAAGGTCTAAATTTGCTTTAGCAATTTTTCTATGTTTTTTATCTATAGTATAAAAAAATACTGCTCCTGATTTTAAAATAAAATCCATAATACACTTAGGCGTATATAGTGTTATAAACCTAAATATAAAAAATAATCCAAGATAAATACTATCCATTTAATAAATTCTTTGCCTCTTCTATAATAATATTTTCATCAATTTCTCTAATTGTAAAATCATTTTTATCTAATTTAAAATGATTTACTTTACTATTAGATTTTACTATTTTATTTATTGTAGTTTGATAAATTCTATTAATAGGAGTTGGACCAAAAATAGTTATAGATGGAATATTTAATGCCCAGGCCATATGTGTAGGACCTGTATCATTTCCTATTAATAAAACTGATTTTGAAATAAGTGCTTTTAAACTATTTAAATCAATTTTTGGCAAAGTTTTTATAAACTTAGAATTGTTTTCAAGCCATAAAGCTTTCTCTTTTTCATTTTCGCTACCCCAAACTACGACACAATTCTCTTTTAACTCATTAGCTATTTTTAAAAACTTTTCTTTAGGATAATTTCTACTTTCCCATGTTGAGCCAATAACAAAAACTATATTCTTTCTATCTTTATCTAAATAATCATAAATAATAGGATTTTCATCTTTATAAAATAAAAAAGGCTCTTTATCTAATATCATTTTTGAAGTAATTTCAAAACCTAAAGGAGAAGATAATACTTTTACATTTCTATCAATTGTATTTTTGTCATAGGGTATTGATACTTTTTTATTATAAAAAAGTGAAGCACTTTTTTCTCTTACTGAGTTTTTGTCAAAACCTGCAACACTATGTCCTAGAAGTCTTGACACTATTGCTGACTTTATTAAACCTTGTGCATCAATAACTAAGTCATAATTATTTTTTGAATAATTTTTTATTAGTTTGATTTGATTAAAAATTTCTAATTTATTTTTTTTTATTAATTTTAAATTTATGCTATAAATATTATTGATATGTGGATTATTTTCTAAAACTTGCGAAAAACTCTCTTCCACAAACCAATCAATTAAAATATTTGGATAATTTTTTTTTATATATTGTAAAGCAACCATGGCATGAATAATATCACCCATTGCAGACAGCTTTACAATTGCAAGCTTCTTAATTTGATTCATAAACTACTTTATTTTAATTTTTATGCCCTTTGGCATTTGTAATTTATCTATTTCACTTTTGACTAGATAAATATCACTTTCCATATCAATACATAGTTTACTATCTTTTAAATTATACTCTACTTTTGGTGCTGATAGGTCATTGTTAATTAGAAGGTTTAAAGATATCATAAAAGATAACCATTGCATAGTTTCTAAAGGGGGTAAAAGCATCTTATGCTTAATCATATCCCTTTGCATTGGTAGTGATTTTTTTGAGAATTTTATAATATGAGCAACTGTAACTCTAGAACTATGTAAAAAATCATAATTCAAGCCATTTAATATAAAAGCAGCTGTACTATCATTCCCTTTATAGAAATTTAAACTATTTCCTATAGAGTGTAGTTTTGAAGCAATTACTAACAAGGTCCTATATTTATCATCTAATTGGTGAATTGGTTTTAATACATCAAATATTTTTCTGGCATTTGAGCCATTATAAGCACTTGTTTTTTCATCAACTTGAAATCTATCAAGTAAACTTCGAACACTTACATTAAAATTACTTGGAAATTTACAATTAGAGTTTCTTAATAAATCAGTTAAATAAACACCCTCACGTACCCCAGCACCTGATGTTACAACTTCTTGTATATTTAACTCATTTAAAATAGTAGAAAAGATAAAAGTTCCCTCTTTTATTGTGTCAAATCTATCTTTTTTTATACCTAAGAGTTTCAAAGTATTGTTGTTTTTTGAGTTATATATTGCTTCAAATAATTGTATATTTGAATTTACATTATATTTAAAACCATGAAGAACATCTAAAGGATAGTAATTTTTTTTCATAATTACTCTACTCAAAGCTCTTATACTTCCACCAATACCTATTACCGTACTTGGTATTTCATATCCACAAGATTTAAGCTCTTCTAGCTTATTTAAAATATATTTTTTTGCACCTTCCATATCTCCTTTAGAGAAGAACAATTCCCCTAACCTAACTGTTCCTATATCTAAAGATAAGACATGCTCTATATTTTTATTTCTAACTATTGCAAATTCGGTCGATCCCCCACCAATATCAACAGTTATAAAATCATCAGCTTTTATTAAATTAAGAGCAGCCACTCCACCAAAATATGCTTCTTTTGTACCATCAATTACTTTAATATCTAAACCTAATTCATTTTTTACTCTATTTACAAATATTTTTGAATTGGGGGCATCTCTCATAGCAGAAGTTGCTACACAAAAGATTTTTCTAGATTTTAAAGATTTTGAGATATTTAAAAAAGATTTTAAAGAGTTAAATGCTCTTTCCATGGGAATTTCTTGTAAATTCCCACCATTTTCATAAGAACCTTCAGAGATTTTAACTCTTGCTTTTGTTTCATTTACAAGATGAAAAGCGAAACGGCTACTTTTTTGCATTACAACCATACGCATTGAGTTAGACCCAATGTCTATAACAGTTGTAATCTTAGCCATTTATTATACCTCTTCTTCCTGTAATTGATTATATTTAAATCTCAATTCTTCCATAGTTTCTTGGTTATCTGGATCAACTATAATACAATCAACTGGACAAACTTCAACACACGCAGGCTCTTCATAATGACCTACACATTCAGTACATCTGTCAGAATCTATTATATAAATTGGATCACCCTCTTCAATTGCCATGTTAGGACATTCTTCTCTACATGCATCGCAAGCGATACATTCATCTGTGATTATTAAAGACATACTAAAATTCCTATTTTTTAAAATTAATTTATGGAGTTATAACCTAATATTTATTAAAAATTTCTTTAATTAGAACAATATTAATAACAGTTTTGTTAAAAATAAGAAATTTAAGGATAATTTTAAGAATTAAAAATTTATTAGATTAAAAAGAAGAGTAAAATTACTCTTCTTTTTATATAAGTTTAGAAAGAATTTTTTTTGCAGCTTCTCTTCCATCAAGTGAGGCAGTTACAGCTAAGTGAGCACCTCTTTGGCAATCTCCACCTGCATAAACTTTATTATTAGAAGTGGCATAGTTATTTGTTTCTATTCCACCCCATGAATTAGTTTTTACTTTCAAATCTTTAAGAAATGCTGGAACTTCTGGTTTGAATCCTAAGGCTAAAATTATTACATCAGCCTCTTCAAAATATTCACTTCCTTCATTTATTACAACTTTTTGTCTTCCTGATTCATCAGGTTCACTCATAGAAGTAGTTAATACTTCAATTTTAACAGCTTTACCATCTTTTACAACAAAAGATTTAGGAGAAGCATTAAATACATATTCAACACCCTCTTCTTTTGCATTAACAACTTCTTTTTTAGATCCAGGCATATTTGCTTCATCTCTTCTATAAAGACATTTTACAGTTCTTGCACCTTCTCTTACAGATGTTCTCACACAGTCCATAGCAGTATCTCCACCACCAATTACAACTACATTTTGTCCACTTACATCAATAAAGTTTTCAGTTTTATTTCCAAAGTTTCTTTTTTGAACTCCAGTTAAAAATTCCATTGCTAAATGTACATTAGATGAATCTTCACCTTCAATACCAGTATAATTACCCAATGTTGAACCAATTCCAAGATAGATTGCATCAAATTCTTCTTCTAAATCTTTTGCAGATTTATCTTTTCCAATTTCACAATTTAAGTGAATTTTCATTCCAGCTTTTAGTAACCAATCAACTCTTCTTTGAACTACAGATTTATCAAGTTTAAAACCAGGAATTCCATAAGTTAAAAGTCCACCTGCTCTATCAGATCTTTCAAAAAGTTCTACTTGAATACCTCTTCTTAATAAAAAAGTAGCTGCTGATAAACCACTTGGTCCTGAACCTATGATTGCAACTTTTTTATCACTAGTTATTTCTGGATATTTTGGTTCCAATCCATTTTCAAAAGCTTTTTCACTAATATGAGTTTCAATGGCACCTATTGAAATAGCTCCATGACCTGTATTTAAAGAACAGGCACCTTCACATAAAACATCTTGAGGACAAATTCTTCCTAAGATTTCAGGGAAAGGAGATGTTTCATTAGATAAAGCGAATGCTAAATCCAAATTTTTATTTGCAGTTTGCTTTAACCATGCAGGGATATAGTTTCCTAAAGGACATCCTGTATGACAATATGGGTCACCACATTGCATACATCTATCAGATTGTTCCCTTGCTCTTCCCTTACCAAAAACTTCATATATCTCACCAAAATCTTTTAATCTTTGTAAAACATCTCTTTTTTCAGGACTAATTCTTTCAAATTTAGTAAAGTTTAACATCTTAATCTCCCTTATCCGGATCTAATGGTAGAACTGTCATATTTTTTGGTTTTACCATCCAAAAGTTTCTTATTTGTGGTCTAAAATTATCTAATATTAAAGCTGCTCTTTCTGATTCTGTTTCATTGAAATAATCCATTAACAATCTTTTTAAATATAATCTTTCTCTCTCAGTATCATCTGTATCAATTCTAACAGCTTCTATTAATTCTTGATTCATTTTATCAATAAAAGATTTTTCAGGGTCATAAATAAAAGATAATCCACCAGTCATACCAGCACCAAAATTGATACCAGTATCACCTAAAACAACAACAATACCACCTGTCATATATTCACATGCATTATCTCCTGTTCCTTCAACAACAGCAATTGCACCTGAATTTCTAACAGCAAATCGTTCCCCTACAGCTGCTCTAACATAAAGTTTACCACCAGTTGCACCATACAGACAGGTATTACCTGCACCTGCGAATTCTGGTCCTTGATGTGGAGTATTTATAATGATTTTACCACCATTCATACCTTTACCAACATAATCATTTGCTGCGCCATAAAGACTTAAATTCATCCCCTTAGATAATAGTGCTCCAAAAGATTGTCCAGCAATTCCATTTAACTCAAAATTTATAGAGTTATCAGGTAAACCTTTATCCCCATAATATTTTGCAATCTCACCAGAAATCAAAGTACCAAATGATCTATTTAAATTACAAATAGTCTCTTTTATTTTAATCGGCATCTTAGGATTTTCTATTGTTCTATGTACTTTTTTTAATAGCGCTTTTTCAAACTCATTTTTATCGTATGGTTCGTTTTTAGGCTTTTGACAGGTATCAATTCCATCTATTCTTCTTAATACATTTTGAAAATCAAATTTTTGTGCAAATTCATCATCAATTACTTTTAGTAAATCACTTCTTCCAACAATCTCTTCAATAGTTTTATATCCCAAAGATGCAAGTATTTTTCTAACATCTTCCCCAATAAATGTAAAGTAAGAAATAAGTCTATCAACTGTACCTGTAAAAAATGCTCTTAAATCTTCATCTTGAGTAGCAACCCCTACCGAACATTTATTTGTGTGACAAATTCTTAAAATCTTACACCCTAAAAGCGTAAGTGCAGCTGTACCAAAGGCATAAGATTCAGCCCCAAGCATAGCAGCTTTTACAACATCAAGTCCTGTTTTTAACCCACCATCAGTTTGTACATGTACAAACTCTCTTAGATGATTTGCTTTTAAAGCATTGTGAGCTTCTGAAAGACCCATTTCCCATGGATTACCTGTGTGCTTAATAGATGTTAAAGGAGCAGCACCTGTTCCACCATCTGAACCTGAGATAACAATTCTATCTGCATATGCTTTTGCCACACCTGCTGCAATTGTTCCAACACCAATAGTTGATACTAACTTAACTGTGATTTTTGCCTCTGGATTGATTTGTTTTAAATCAAAAATCAATTGAGCTAAATCTTCAATAGAATAAATATCATGGTGTGGTGGTGGAGAGATAAGTGTAACACCCTCAACCGTATGTCTTAAACTTGCAATCAATGGAGTAACTTTGTGACCTGGTAATTGTCCACCCTCACCTGGTTTTGCTCCTTGTGCAACTTTGATTTGAATCTCTTCTGCACTTCTTAAATATCCAGGAGTAACCCCAAATCTACCAGAGGCTACTTGTTTGATTTTAGAGTTTTTTATTGTTCCAAATCTTTTTTGGTCTTCTCCACCTTCACCTGAATTACTCATACCACCTATTGTATTCATAGCTGTAGCCATTGCTTCATGAGCTTCAGGAGAAATAGAACCTAAAGACATAGCAGCTGTTGCAAATCTTTTGAAGATATCTTCTAAAGATTCAACTTCACTAATATCAATTGCTTTTCTATCTGAATTAAATTCAAAGAAATCTCTAATAAATTTTTTATCTCTATTATTTACAAGCTCTCTTAAGGTATCAAAATCAGTAATATCTTCTTTTTCTTTTGCATTTTTATTATGCATAGCATTTGTAGTAGCTGGTCCATAATCATGGTATTCACCACCATTAATATATCTATAAAATCCACCTAAGTTTAATGGGAACATATAAGTATCATCACAGTATGCATTAAAATGGATTTTTTCGATTCTCTCTTCAATATCAGCATAACCAAGTCCTGCTAAATCAGAATGACTTCCATGGAAACAATCGTTAATAATCTCATCACTTAATCCAATTACATCAAATAGTGTTGAATTTCTGTATGAAGCTACTGTACAAATACCCATTTTAGACATGATTTTTAGTAACCCTGCATTTATTGATTTTAGAGTATTTTTAAGTAATGCTTGCATTTCATATTTAGAAATCTCATTTCTACTAAATAAAGAAACAACTGAACCATACATCATGTATGGATAAATAGCTGTAACTCCATAAGCTAAAAGAACAGCTGCCATATGTGCATCATAAACTTCACCAGTTACTGCTACTAATGATACTTGATGTCTAATACCAACTTCTAAAAGTCTTTTATTTAAATACCCAACAACCATAGCTGCAGGCATAATTTTATTATCTTTAGAACCTTTTCTATCATCTAAAATTATTACTGTTATATTGTCTTCTTTAACTGCTTTTATTACTTTTTGAGATAAAAGTTCTAATGAAGCTTTTAAATCAGTTTTAAAAGTAGTTGAGAAAATTTTATTTTTATATTGTGAATTATATCTTGGATTTGTACTATCTCCAAAAGATCTTAAAACATCATATTTCTCTTTCATCAAAATAGGACTTACAACTTTTAGTCTTTTTGCATATTCAGGTTTTTCATCTAAAATATTATATATAGGTCCAAATCCTGTTTCTAAAGACATTACAACTTTTTCTCTATATGGATCAATTGGAGGATTTGTAACTTGTGCAAATTTTTGTCTAAAATAATCAGTAAAATTTCTATTTACTTTCGAAAAACATGCCATAGGTGTATCATCACCCATAGATCCAACTGGTTCTTTACCCTCTTTTGCCATAGGCTCAAGAACTTGATCTAATACTTCATATGTAATATTAAAATATTTTTGTTTAGTTTCAATATCTTTAACTTTATAATCGCTAATATCTAAAAAAGATTCATCAATATACTCTTGTAAATACTCCATATCTTTTGTTAACCACTGAACATAGTTTTGTGAAGATTTCAAATAATTATTAATATCATCTTCTTTTAAAACTTTTCCATGGTTAAGGTCTAATCCAATCATTTGACCTGATTGTAATCTACCTCTTTCTATGATATTGTTTTCATCAATTTCTAAGGTACCATATTCTGATGTAATATAAATTTTATGATTTTTTGTAATTACATATTTAGCTGGTCTTAATCCATTTCTATCGATTAAACAACCAATATGTCTACCATCAGTTAAAGATATTGCAGCTGGACCATCCCAAGCTTCCATTGAAGTAGATCTATATTCATAAAATGCTCTCAAATCAGAATCCATTTGTGGTGCATTTTGCCAAGGAGCAGGTACTAAACTTCTTGCTGCTTTGAAAAAATCTACCCCATTAGCAATCAAAAATTCAAACATATTATCTAAAGATGCAGAGTCAGATGAACCTGTTTGTAAAATTGGTAAAATTCTTTTTATCTCTTCATCACTAAATATTTCTGATTTTACTAATTCTGATTTAACTTCAACATTAAATCTATTGGCTTCTACAGAATTGATTTCTCCATTATGAGCAATTGCTCTAAATGGTTGAGCTAACTTCCATTTTGGAAGAGTATTTGTAGAAAATCTTTGATGAAATAAAGCAAATGAAATTTGAAAATCTTCATCCCTTAAATCAATATAAAAATGCTTAATATGTGTAGGCATAATAAGCCCTTTGTAAGCAATTACTTTTGATGAGAATGTTGGAATATAAAAATCTTTATTATCTTTTAGTTTATGCTCACACTCTTTTCTAGTAAGATATAACATTGCCTCAAATCTTTTTGATGACATTAAACTATTTGGTCTAACAAATACTTGTACAATATTTGGTAAACTCTCTAATGCTTGTTTTCCAAGAGCTTCAGTATCAACAGGCACTTTTCTAGTCAATAATACTTTTAAATCATTTTTTTCACAAAATTCTATAAATGTTTCTAATTCTGAATCTTCACTTGTAAATATCATAGCTACAGCATATGTTTCAGGTAAATCTATTCCTTCGTGAAAAGCAATTTTTCTCATAAATTTATCAGGCATAGATAATAATAAACCAGAACCATCTCCAGTTTTACCATCAGCTGCCACTGCACCTCTGTGCATCATTCGCTCTAGTGAATGAATAGCATCTTCTAAGTTACTATGACTTGGTCTTTTTTTTAAATCTGCTATTAAACCAAAACCACAGTTATCTTTAAAAGATGTAAGTAAATCTAAATTACAACCCATTAACTGTCCTTTTAAAATTTTTTATTTATATTCCATAAAAGAGAGGGAGTATACCTTGTCTTTATTTAAAAAAGGGTTAATATTTTATCTTGTTTTTAGCACTACTTAAGGTAGTACAAACTAGATATTTAAAATTATCAAAAAAACAAAATGCTATTTTAATGCTACGCAAGCTTAAAATTTGTTTAATTTGTACATAAAAATACATAACTTTGACATAATATTTAATTATACTTTTTCTAACACATAATTAAGGAGATTAAATCATGAAAACCAATGGAATCCTGTTTACAGGTAAAAAATTTGTAATGGGTGTAGTAGCTAGTACTTTATTAGCAACTTCAGGTATTGCAGCAGAATATACTCTGAAATTTTCACATGTTGTAAGTGAAAATACACCAAAAGGGAAAGCAGCAGACTATTTTGCAAAAAGATTAGAAGAGCTTTCTGGTGGTAAAATTGATGTTCAAGTTTATCCATCTTCTCAATTGTATAATGATAGTGCGGTACTTAAAGCATTAAGATTAGACTCTGTTCAAATGGCAGCACCATCTTTTTCTAAATTTGGTAAAATTGTTCCTCAATTAGCACTATTTGATTTACCATTTTTATTTAAAGATATTGACCAATTACATAGAGTTCAAGATGGACCAGTTGGTGAAAAATTAAAAAGCTTAGTAACTGCAAAAGGTTTTGTTGCATTAAATTTTTGGGATAATGGATTTAAACAATTATCTTCATCTGAAAAACCACTTATAATGCCAAAAGATGCAGAAGGTCAAAAATTTAGAATCATGTCTTCAAAAGTTTTAGAAGCACAATTTAAAGCTGTTGGTGCAAATCCACAAATGATGCCTTTCTCTGAAGTTTATTCTGGTTTACAACAAGGTGTTATTGATGGTGCTGAAAATCCATTTTCAAATATTTGGACTAAAAAATTCCATGAAGTACAAAAATATTTAACTGTTTCAAACCATGGTTACCTTGGTTATTTAGTTGTAATGTCTAAAAAATTCTGGAACTCATTACCTAAAGATTTACAAAAAGATGTTGTTCAAGCTATGAATGAAGCTACACAAAAAGAAAGAGAGTATGCGCAAGAGTTAAATGATTCTCAATTTGAAAAAATTAAAGAATATGCAAAAACAACTGGAAAACTAAAAATATATGAATTAACTCCTGAACAAAGAGCTGCTTGGAAAAAAGCTGTTAGTAAAATCTATCCTAAATTTTATGACAAAAATTTAATAGGAAAAGATTTAATTGAAGGTGCTCTTAACACTAAATAATTTCTACCTTCAAAAACTTTTATATCATCGGTATTACCGATGATATAAACACTTCAAAAAATCAAAAAAATATCCAAAAAATTTATAAATTTATACATAAAAAGACATAAGATATACATAATATTTTATTATAATTAATTATAATTACAAAAGGAGAAATATATGAAAATCACTATAAAAAGTTTAATAATTAGTGCAACTCTTGGTTCACTATTATTTACTGGTTGTGGAGATACAAAAGAAGAAAATCAAAAAGTTGCTTCAAAAACTGAAAATACTGGACCTGAATATACATTAAAATTTTCACATGTTGTAAGTGAAAATACACCAAAGGGGAAAGCAGCGGACTATTTTGAAAAAAGGTTAGAAGAACTATCAAATGGTAGAATTGATGTTCAAGTTTATCCATCTTCTCAATTGTATAAAGACAATGCTGTTTTAAAAGCTTTAACTTTAAATTCAGTTCAAATGGCGGCACCATCTTTTTCTAAATTTGGTAAAATTGTTCCTCAATTAGCACTATTTGATTTACCGTTTTTATTTAAAGATATTGATCAATTACATAGAGTTCAAGACGGTATTGTTGGTAAAAAATTAAAACAAATGATTGATGACAAAGGATATATAGCATTAAATTTTTGGGATAATGGTTTTAAACAATTATCTTCATCTAAAAAACCAATAATTATGCCAAAAGATGCAGAAGGTCAAAAATTTAGAATCATGTCTTCAAAAGTTTTAGAAGCACAATTTAAAGCTGTTGGTGCAAATCCACAAATGATGCCTTTCTCTGAAGTTTATTCTGGTTTACAACAAGGTGTTATTGATGGTGCTGAAAATCCATTTTCAAATATTTGGACTAAAAAATTCCATGAAGTACAAAAATATTTAACTGTTTCAAACCATGGTTACCTTGGTTATTTAGTTGTAATGTCTAAAAAATTCTGGAACTCATTACCTGAAGATTTACAAAAAGATGTTGTTCAAGCCATGAATGAAGCTACTGTTAAAGAAAGAGAGTATGCTCAAGAGTTAAATGATTCTCAATTTGAAAAAATTAAAGAGTATGCAAAGACAACTGGAAAACTTGAAATATTTGAGTTAACTCCTGAACAAAGAGCTGCTTGGAAAGAAGCTGTTAGTAAAATCTATCCTGAATTTTATGATAAAGATTTAATAGGAAAAGATTTAATTAATGATGCTCTTAATACAAAATAAAATGGAGATATTATGATAATAAGACTTCTAAGTAAAGCAATAGGTCACATTAACCAAAAAATAGCTGCGTTTGGTATGGTTATTGGAGTTTCTATTGCATTTGTTAACGTTATAGCGAGATATATTTTTGATGCTTCTTTAACTTGGGCAACAGAGTTAAGCGTTGATTTATTATTATGGAGTGCTTTTTTCGGAGCAGCTTATTGTTTCAAAAAAGATGCACATATTGCAGTTACTATTCTTTTAGATAGTATGCCATCACGAATTGCAAAAGGTATGTTAATCATTTCTCATACAGTAACATTAGTTTTCTTACTTGCTGTTTCATATTATGGTCTTCAATATATAACTCAAGTAGTTTATCCTTTAGATGAAAGATCAATTGATTTATGGAATATGCCTATGTGGATAGTTTATTTAGTTATTCCTATTTCATTTCTTTTTGGAGCTTTTAGAGTTGCAGAGAGAATCCATGCAATTTTATCAACAAATCACGATAAAATTCTAAAAGAGAGTGAAGCTGAACAAGTTTTAGCAGGTATGGGAATGGGTGCAAAAGAGCATAAAGATAATGAAAATGTAAAACATCTAAATGAGATGGTTAAAGAAGTTGAAAAGAAAACAGGAGGAATGCTATGAGTATAGCTGTATTATTTGGAATATTTTTCTTCTTAGTACTTATTGGAGCACCTATTGCTATTTGTTTAGGAGCTGCAACATTTACTACAATGATGTTATTTACTCCTATATCACCTATTGAAGTATCTTCAATGATTTTTGAGAAAGTTGACCATTATTCACTTATGGCAATTCCAATGTTTATTCTAGCTGGTAACTTACTTAGTAAAGGAAGTGCCGCACAAAGGATTATTGAATTTGCTAAATCACTTGTAGGACACTTACCAGGTGGATTACCAATTTCAGCAATTTTTGCATCTATTATTTTTGCAGCTGTTTCTGGTTCTTCTCCTGCAACTGTTGTTGCTATTGGTTCTATTATGTTTGGTGCCATTATGCAAGCTGGTTACCCTAAAAAATATGCTGTTGGTACTATTGCAACTGCTGGTTCATTAGGAATATTAATTCCACCTTCTATTGTACTAATCGTTTATGGTGTAACTGCAGAAGTTTCAATCGGTAGATTATTCATGGCTGGTGTTGTTCCTGGTATATTATTAGGAATCATGCTTATGGTTGTTACTTATATTGGAGCTAGAAGATTAGGATTTGAAAAAACTGAACCTCAGCCTTTCAAAGTAAGACTTGCTAAAATGAAAGATGCTTCATGGGGTCTTATGACAATTGTTCTTGTTATTGGTGGTATTTATGGTGGTATATTTACACCAACTGAAGCTGCTGCAGTTGCTGCTGTTTGGGCATTTTTCATATCTGTATTTATTTATAAAGATATTAAATTAACAGAATTTTATGCGACTGCCTTAGAATCAGCAAAGACAACTGCAATGATTATGTTTATCATCGCAAATGCAATGTTATTTGCTCACTTCTTAACAATAGAAAACATTCCACAAATGATTACTCATGCTCTAGTTCAAGCAAATGTTGATAAATATATGTTCTTACTTATGGTAAATATTCTTTTAATTATTGCTGGGTCATTTATGGAACCTAGTGCAATTATTATGATTATGGTGCCTTTATTACTTCCAGTTGCTGTTGCACTTGGAATTGACCCAATTCACTTTGGTATAGTAATCACTATCAATATGGAACTTGGGATGGTGTCCCCTCCTGTTGGTCTAAACTTATTTGTTACCTCAGGGCTTACGGGAATGTCTATAAAAGATGTTATCGTTGCAACTTTACCTTGGACATTAACTATCCTTGCGGGATTGATTATGGTTACTTATATACCAGAAATCGCTCTATTCTTACCTAACTTGATGTATGGTGGTTGATAAATAGATTATATTTAAAATAAAAAGGGGATAGAAAAACTCTATCCCCTTTTTTTATGCCAATAATTTATTAATTATTTAGGCACAGTTATTACAAATTTTGCACCATCTTTTGTATTACGAACTCTTAGTTTACCTTTCATATTTTTATCAACAATTATCTTAGACATATATAAACCAATACCTGTTCCATCACTATCACTTTTAGTTGTGAAATATGGTTCAAATATTTTACTCTTTGGATTTACTTTTACACCTTCTCCATTATCTTCTATAGACAAAAGAATATAATTGCCCTGCTCTTCAGCATAAATTTTAATAATTGGATTTTCAATCTTATTTTGAATCAAAACATCTTTTGCATTTGAGATTATATTTAATAGTACTTGTTCATATTCATTGAGAAATGTATTTAATTTCAGATCATCTCCTACTTCAATTTCTACTTTTATATTATTATATTTCAAAGCTGATGAGACTATAGTCATAACTGATTTAATTGCATCTTTTAAATAAAACTCTTCTTTATCTTTTGTTGGCATAAAGAAGTTTCTAAAATCATCAATAGTATGGGACATATAGTTTAATACTACTTCTGCTTCTTTAGATTTTTTATCCATTGTTTCTTTATCCAATTTATTCAGACCATGTTTAAATTTTATATTCATAAATATTGAAGAGAGTTCAGATAGTGGTTGCCTCCATTGATGGGCAATATTTGATATCATTTCACCTAAAGCAATAAATTTTGATTTTTGAACAAGAAGTTGTTCATGTTCTCTATTTTTTTCTAACTCATCGGAAACTCTCTTTTCCAAAGTTTCATTTAACTCAATTAAGGCATCAGATTTTGCTTTTACTTTTTCCCTATACTCTTTGAAGAAATCGTCAATTCTTTCACTTAACAGTATTGTTAAAACAATACCAATAGATAAAAATAATATAAATAAAAATACTGTTTGTATTATTTGAGTTTTAACTCTACTTCTTAAATCTTCTTTTTTCTTAGCAATATCTTTTTCAATATCATCTGTATAAACACCAACAGCTATAACCCAATTCCAAGTTGGATAAAGTTTAAAATAAGTAATTTTTTGTCTTACTTGATCAGAAGAGAACTTTTTATATACATATTGGGTAAAAGATTCTCCTTTTTCCTTTATATCATTTAGAAAATCTTGTCTAAATTTTTTACCATTCGCATCTTTATAATTTGATGAAATAACTTTTCCAACTATATCCAATCTATTTGGATTGACTAATAGTTTTGCAAACTTATCTCCACCTTTAAAATCTAAAATTTCATATACAAAGATATAATTACTTCTTTCCCTTTCAAAGGAAATATTATTTAGAAGTCTTATTGTCTCTTCTTTTAATTCTTTTTCTGTACTACCACTTTTTGTGGCATTGTAATTTATAATATCAATTACAACATTTATCTCTTTTTTTAGAAGAGCTTTTTGGTGTGAATAATAATCATTTACAAACTTATTTAGCTCAATATCAAAGTCAGCGTAAGTGTTTTTTACGTAAAAATATGATATAAGAGTTATCATAGTTGTCATAATAACTATAAAAATATATATGATTATTCTGGATATATTTTTTTCGGTTACGAAACGCAAATTTACTCCATTTTTTTAATTATATATTTTAACATATCTTTTATTACAAGGTATCCTATGGATTATAATCTAGTAAACCAACTAAGAAGTTTTACTTTACTTTATGCAGAAGATGAAATTGGTATTCAAAATAATATTTTTGAAATTCTTGATTGCATGTTTAAAAACATATATCTAGCAAAAGATGGGGAAGAAGCTTATAAATTGTACTTAGAAAAAAAACCTGATTTAATAATTACAGATATTAAAATGCCAAAAATGAGTGGCTTAGATCTAGTAAAAAAAATAAGAGAAACTAATCCCAAAGTGCGAGTAATAATAACTTCAGCACATACTGATTTAGAATATCTTTTAGATGCTACAGAGCTTCACTTAGTAAAATATATAGTAAAACCAATCACAGAAGAGAAACTTAACCTTGCACTCAAAGCTTTTATCGATAGTTTTGAAAATAGTACTATTTTTAATCTTATACCTTTATGGGTTTATGATGAGAGTAAAGCACTTGTAAAAGGACCTAGTGAAGAGTTTATACTTACTAAAAAAGAGAATATATTTCTAAAAATGCTTTTAGTAAAAGGAAGAATCATCACTTACCATGAGATTGAAAATATTCTTTGGGAAGAGACGTCTATTATGACACAAAATGCCCTAAGACTATTTATCAAAAATTTACGAAAAAAACTTCCAAAAAATATACTTAAAAATATACAAGGAACTGGATATAGACTAAATATCTAATCCAGGTTTTCTTATTTTATTTAACTCCACAAAATATCCATTTGATAAATATACTATAAAAAACACAGCAGAAAAAAGCGCTATAAAAGGTACCATTGAGATAAAATATAATAATAAAGTTCTAAATCTAAATAGATTTTTTTTACTAGTATATATTTCAAAATACTCCCTAGAACTTAACATAGTAGATGTCACATCAAAATTTAAGAGCTTGTGAAAAAAGTAGTAAATAGGCAAATTAAAAGCAATAATATTTACTAAAGGTATAAAATAAAAAGGAATAAAAAGAATAAATAATAACATCATCACAACTACACTTTTAAATGCCACCCAAAGTGGAGAGACCAAGGAACCATGACCTTTTAATACCAAACCAGGATAATGTCTTTTTCGCAAAGTCTCTATAATCATAGGAGTTAAAAATCCAATAATAATCAAAGTTGTAAAAATAGAAAAAAATAATATAAAAAATGTACCTACTGTAAAAAGTAAAAATCCAGCTAACCAAGCAGTTATAGAATAGTGTAAAAGAAAAGTCAAAACATTGACTGCCCAAACATAATAAAATGGAGCATTTGGATCAACGGTAAACTCTTCTCCATTTTGTACTTGGATAATTACTTGATCTAACGAAGATAGACTATAATCAGCAAAACCCATAAATATAATAACCATAACTAAAACAGTTACTAAAAGAGGTACAATCGCAATTTTTAATATTTGTGGTGTAAAAAAATCTTTTAAACTTTTCTTTATCAAATCTACTTCATTCAATACTAATCCTTATTTGTCAAATCTTGTTCTGTAAGAACATTTTTGGCAAAGTTCTTCAACCACTATGCCTTTTTTAAATCCATCTTTTATATCATTTACTCTTTTTGAAGTTAATATATTTTGTAAACTATCTTCAAAGACATTTCCTAGGTTTATACAAGCATCCTTATCCAAACAACAAGGAACCGCTGTTCCATTTGCTAATATACCAAAATGAGAATCTAAGCCATAACAAAAACCTTTGTCTGATACAAATTCATTTTCCAAACTTGGCCACTCAAAATAATCATCAAAATTGAAAAATATCTTTCTTGCAACTCTTATATTTTTGGGTTTTGCTACATAAAATTCATCAATATCTAAAGTCATATCAAAATACTCAAAAGCTTTTTCAAAGACTTTTTTATTAAACTCTTTTGCACTTTTTTCTTCATCAAAATTCCAAATTCTCAAATTTATAAAAAACTCCACCTCTTTTTCCAAGGCATATTTACAAAAATTAAAAATAGGAGTTAAATATTCATCTAAGCTTTTTTTGTGAGAATTCCCATTATATGAATTAATTGAAAAGTTAATTTGTTTTATTGCACTATTACACAATGATTCAAATTGTTCTTCTTTTAAGTTATACCCAGTAGTAGTAAGATTAACTTTTAAACCATGATTTTTACTTATATCCAAGTACTGATTCAGATTTGATACAACTAAGGGATCCCCAACTACATGATATGCTAACTCTTTTGTAACACTTGAGAGTTCACTATTTATCTTTTCAAACTTATCTAAACTCATTGTAGTATTTGGTAAGTTTTTAGGAGGACAAAAGGAACATTTTAAATTACAGATATTAGTTATTTCGATATGTACTTTTTTAAAATTTTTAATAGTTTGCCTTTAAAATATTTTTTGTGAAAGAATAAAATTGAGATATTATACACTATTTGATATAATCACTTTTTTAAAATACAAAACTAAAAGGAATAGTTATCAAAACTTTCAACACAATAAAACTTTGTTCAGAGATTTTAAAAGCTCTTGAAGAAGAAGGTTATGAAAAACCAACTGAAGTTCAAGAGAAAGTAATACCTGTATTACTTAAAAATAGTGATGTAATTGCAACTGCACAAAGTGGTACAGGTAAAACTGCTGCCTTTGTACTTCCTATTTTGCAAAAACTTTTTGAAACAAAAGATAGTGATTCTACAAATAAAAGAGTTCTTAGAAGTTTGATTTTAGTTCCTACAAGAGAATTAGCAAAACAAATAGAAAAAAGTATCTCACACTATGGAAGATATTTAGACATAAAACAAACTATTGTTGTGGGAGGCTTAAGTCATAAAGAGCAAATTAGAAAAATAAATGCTGGGATTGATGTACTTGTTGCAACACCTGGAAGACTAATTGACCATATAAAAACAAAATCAGTAAACTTATCAAGTATAAATAATATAGTTCTTGATGAAGCTGATACTATGCTTGAAATGGGGTTTTTAAAAGATATTGAACTTATCTTTTCCCAATGTGCAAAAACAAGACATATTGGAATGTTCTCTGCAACTATCAATCAAAATATTAAAAAACTTGCGAAAGAGTTTTTACACAAACCAGTTGTAATAGAAGTTTCATCACAACGTTCAGCTGTAGATATAATTGAGCAACAAATATACCTAATGGATGAAGATAAAAAAATAGAGTTTTTATCATATCTAATTGGTTCAGAAAATTGGGAACAAGTTTTAGTATTTGTTAATACTAAAGCAAAAGCAGATGAGATAACAGAACAGTTCAATTTAGATGGACTAAAAACAGCTTGTATCCATGGAGATATAAAACAACCAGTTCGAGCAAGAGCACTAGAAGGCTTTAAAGCTAAAACCTTAAGAGTACTTGTTGCAACTGATATTGCAGCAAGGGGAATTGATATAGAGTTATTACCAAATGTAGTTAATTTTGAGTTACCTGAGACAACAGTTGATTATACACATAGAATAGGAAGAACAGGACGAGCTGGAAACCCAGGAGTTGCTACAACACTATTGTGTGTAAAAGAGTATGTACAAATGGCTGAAATAGAAAAAGAGCTAATAATAAATGTGCCAAGACTTACACATGATGAATATGAGCTAAATGAAAAACAACCAAGAGTTGCAAGATTTAAAACACAATCACTTAGTCAGAAAAAAGGCCTAAAGGATAAAAATAAAAAACCTAAAGATAAGGCTCAACTACCTAAAAAAGTAGTAAAAAAGAAAAAAACAACAAAAAGAGATTCTAACAGAAGTTTTGGGAGATAAGATATGATGGATATGATTTTAAATGAAAATGATTTAGTAGTAGGTGCAAGTTTTGAAAATGGAACAATTCAAGACTATGTTGATGAAACAAATACCTATGGACTAATAAGAATAGAAGATACTACAGTAAATTGGTTTTTGCATAATCAAGATGATGCAAGTGATGAGATGCAAAAATTATATGAAAAAGTAACTGCTAATGAAAATCATTACATTAAAAATGATTTTGGTGAAGAGGTTGTACTTTTTGATAAAAAAGGAACTGTTTCATTTGAAGATTTTATTGAAAAAATAGACGAATATTTGGATGTTGAATTAGTAAATGCTTTATAGCAATTTACTAATTTGATTTTTTCATTCTTTTTAATATCTCAAAAGTTTTACTAACATCATATGTAGCACTATGATGATTACTCTCATCAAACTCAATACCATAATAAAAGCACACTTCATCTAAAGTCGGATTTTTAATCTTAGCATTTTTATTCAAGGCTTTTACAATATACTTATTCTCTTTCATCGTGCAAATATGATTTTTAAAGTTTACAATTTGTCTTAAATGACGAAGTTCAAAACTAATATTATGAGCAATTAAAGTTTCTACCCCACTACAAAACTCTACAAAATCCTCATCTTCTTTGAAATAAGAAGCATAAGATGAATTTTGTCTTATTTTTAATATGGCTTCGGGAGTTAGCTTATGAACTTCATATGAATAAGGATTTACAGGATAACGAGAGAGATAATATCTATGAAATTTATCACAAACTACATATTCACCATTTACAAGCTCTAATTTTACAGCTGCTGCTTCTATAACATCATGTTCATTATGGCTATTTGTTTCAAAGTCTAAAATTATCATCTAACAACTAAATCTTTTGTTTCAAAAGAAGCGGGAATAGAGAAATAAAATCCTTGAGAATATTCAATTCCTAAAGACTCTATTTTATCAAAAATTTCTTTGCTACTTACATACTCAACTATTACTTTTATTTTGGCTTCTTTTGCAAAAGCAACAATACTTTTCACTAATAAAAATGAGACATCATCTTCAAGTATTCGTTTGATAATATTTCCATCAATTTTAATATAATCAGTTTTTATTTCAGTTAGATAAATGAAATTTGAATACCCACTTCCAAAATCATCTATAAAAATCTTATATCCTAAATCTTTTAGCATCGATAGATTTTCTTTTGCATCAAGGCAAGTCATAATATCTTCATTTTCAACCAACTCTAAACCTAATCTACTTGATATACTTCTATCTTCCGCATAAGTTATTAAGATACTTAAAATAGAATCATTTATTATATCTTGGGGATTTAGATTAACATTAATTTTGATGTTTTCATCTTCTAAAAGTCTTTTATAACAAATATCTAAGACACATTTTGTAATATTACGTAAAATAAAAGTACCACGAATTGCAGGTAAAATTTTATCAGGAGTAATAATTGTCCCATCTTTATCTACTATTCGTAAAAGTGCTTCATAGTGTGATATCTCTTTTGTATTTGTATCAACAATTCCTTGATAAAAACAAATTACCCTATTCTCATCCATTGCCTCATTTATTTCGCTAATAGATAAACAATTAGCAATTTGATCTTCATTTTCATCATAAATTTCAATAGTATTTCTACCTTTATTTTTTGCACTATATAAAGCGATATCTGCTAATTTAAAAGCTTCTGAAAAAGTTTTTGATTTAAAAGGTACAAGATTAACTCCAATAGAAACTGTAATATTAATATAATTTTCAGTATTTATATAAAATTTATTTTTTTGAATATTTTTATAAATTCTCTCTATTATATTTAAAGCATTTATATGATTATCTCTTGGAGCTTTTACTAGAATAACAAACTCTTCCCCTCCATATCTAATAACGATGTCCTCTTTATTTCTTGTAGATTTTAAAATTATTCTTGCAACATCTTTTAATATTCTATCCCCAATATCATGTCCATAAGTATCATTAACCCTTTTAAAAAAATCTATATCAAGAGTAGCCAAAATATAATTATTTAAATTTATAAAATCCTCTAATTCTTGCAAATAGTTTCTGTTAAAAACATTTGTTAATTTATCAATATAAATTACTTTTTTCATAACACTATATTTAAATGTTTGAATAATTAAGATTATTAAAAATATAAAAGTAATAAGAATAATTCCTATAATTACATTTTTAATTATAGTAATCATCTTATTTATATCTTCTATTTTATTAACTGAAAAATCTATTGCTAAAATAAGTTTCACTTCTCCATTTTGCATAATAGGGACAAGATAAGTGATTGATAACTCATGTAAAAGTTTATGCATTATTAGTTGGGGTTCTTTAGTTTTATATAAATTAAACCACTTTTCACTTTCCACATCAAACTTTTGATTTAAAGCAGCTTTTTCTTCAGGCTTTGAAGCATCAGCTAAAAATCTAAATACATCTTTTTCATCTTTATATAAAACATATGAATATTTTATATTTTTTGTTAATAATATCTTTAAATGATGTTCTATTATCTTTTGCAAGGCTACATCTTCTTCTATAGATTTAACATAATCTTTGCTTTTAGTATCTTTTAAAATATTTTCTATCGAAAGAGCATCATTTTTAGCAATAGAGATAACATCAAAGATAGATATATCAACCATTTTCTTTTCAACTTTATTTTCTAATAATGTAATCCCATATAAAAGTAAAAGTAACAAAGAAGATATAAATGCAGTTAAAAATATAATTCGTAAAGGATTTCTTATAAATATTTTATCTTTCATCAAAATCTTCCACAAACTGATCGTACTCTTTCGGTAATTTGATATGATCCTTGCTTAATCTTGTTTTTATGAAAACAATATTTGGTCTACTTTTATTCCAAAAGAATGCCCCAAAAAATCTTTTATCAGAAAGTAATTTTCTGTAATTATTAGTAAAAAATAATCTATTTTTTGCCGAACAAACATTTATATTTTTCATATTGTTTTTTACAAAAATAAAGTTTGAGTTTTCACAATTATTACTTAGAGTAAAATATTTAGAATAAACTCTTTTTTCAAGAGAAGTTATATTTGGAATAAAAAGTTTAATCTTCTCTTTTAAAGAAATTCTTGCTATTTTTGCAATAATTTTTGCTTCTAAGTCTATCTCTTTATCATATTTATTCACTAAAAAAGTATATTGAGAAGAAGCGAATGAAAATGATATTATTGTAAGTATTATTATCAAAGTTTTCATTAGAATACCCATTTCAATGTCATAGTGACACTTCTACCATAATCTTTAAGTGCAAAATCTTTTTTTGTACTAGCATCATAAAAAAGAGATTGGGTTGATTTATCAAATATATTTTCACCCTTTAGACTTAGACTTAAGTTTTTAGTTACATTGTAAGTACTACCAATACTTACATCATATGCACTGCCAACATGAACATCTTTATAGTCATATGAACTTTTATAATTTAATAAAGTAAAATACTCAAACTTTCCAGATTCTCCCATATACTTGATATATCCACCACTTTGTGAATTATTCGCAATCTCACTTAAACTTGTTAGGTAATAGTTAAGTTTTACTTTATCTTGGTTCTCAAAATTATACTCATAATCAAATAGCCAACCATTGGTCGTAATTTTATGATCAACATTAACAAAACCAACAGATGAGAAATATATAAAATCTTTTATAGTAACATGGTCATAAGTTATTCCAAATTTTGAGTTATCTGTAGTAAAGACACCTTCTAGGGTGTAAAATCTATATTTTTGTTCCTTTAAATCTTTTTTTACAGGTAAAGCAAAATCAACATTATAAAAATCTTGAGGTACAGTTGTTATTGTATAAAAACTTTTTAAACCAAAATTTTTATAGGGTGTATAAATAGTTCCTACCCTATAATTACTGTTTGAAGAATCGTTTAAAAAACCTTTTCTTTTGTATTTATCATATTTTGCATTTCCTATAAGTATTAAATCATCTCTAATTCTATAATCATCTTGAAGTAAGAATGAATAAACACTCTCTTCATTAAAATTATTAAAAGCTCCTACATCAATAGTAGTATTTGAATTAACAATAGTTCTATTATTTACTTTATACTTTTTATTTTCCATACTTAAAGCAGTTAAAAAATTATTATCTTTATATTCAAATGTTTTTGATAAATATGCATTTATCTTTGTTAAATCCAAATCTTCATCATATTTTGTAATATTTTGTTTTGAAGTAAAAAGATAAGGGATAATTGTAATTTTTTCTTTATTCTCTTCCTTATACTTCCTATTATTTTTCCCAAATGCAAAATTAAACTTTATTGATTTATCATCTAAAAAATATTTGGTTACATCAAAAAAATAGTCTTTTGAATATATTTCACCACTATTTGGAGTAACATCTTTTGAAAATCCCATATAATTATCTTTTGTTAAATCACTATATCCAACATTGATGCTTGTAGTTTCATTTTGTAAATCTAAATAAAGATATCTTCTATGGGAATCATTTAAGAGTTTTCTACCCTTATAATCAGCATCATCTCTTATTTTTGTATTGTTTAAATATATTAAATATGACCAGTCCGTACCCAATTGAGATGAATATGTAAATCCATTTGAATTCGTATGATTATTGGAAATTCTTGAAGTAATTTCAGCACCATTTTCTTTTTTAGGGTCTTTTGTATAAAGTCTTATAAAATATATCCCACTATCATTTCCAAGGGAAAAAGAACTTTGTCCATAATATATCTCAACATGGTCAATAAAATCTAAAGGTAAATCACCCCAATTAATAAATGGCGATTTTGTTTGAGCTGAACTTATTTCATGGTCATTAATAAAAAATCTAAAAAATCCACTAACACTTGTCTTACTACCAGCAAGTGAAGGATTAGCTACTCCATATCTATTTCTATTTAGTGTAAATAATGGAAGCTCTTTTAAAATATCACTTAATTTATGATATTGCATAAGTTTTATCTCTTTTTGAGAATAAATACGAACATGCCCCATCTTTTCATCTACTGTTTCTAATGAGTTTTCAGTGGTTTTTTTATATTCATCAAGTAAAGACTCTAAGGTAGCTGAAAATAGTGTTGAAAGAAATAAGAAAAGTAAAAATAATATTTTCATCTAATACCTAGTTTTGTAATTATCAATTCATAATAAAGGTAAATTTTAGCCAAAAGAAATTTAATTATCATTTAAGAATAAATGGTGTTGCATAATATGAAACTAGAAAGAATTAATTTCATTTTAAATTATAAATTAAAACTTTATGCTATATGATTTATTATTAACAAAAAGGAGAAATATTATGTCAAAAAAAATATTAATTATTGCTGGAGACTTTGTTGAAGATTACGAATTAATGGTGCCCTTTCAAGCTCTTTTGATGGTCGGACACACTGTTGATGTTATTTGTCCAGATAAAAAAGCAGGGGATCAAATAAAAACTGCAATTCATGATTTTGAAGGTGATCAAACTTATACAGAAAAACCGGGTCACAAATTTACATTAAATGCTACTTTTGATGAAATAGATGAAAATAACTATGATGCACTTCTAATTCCAGGAGGAAGAGCTCCTGAATATATTAGATTGTATCCTAGAGTTTTAGAAATAGTTCAAAACTTTAACTCAAAAAATAAACCAATAGCTTCAGTTTGTCATGGGGTTCAAGTATTAGTTGCTGCTGGAATAGTCAAAGATAGAACTTGTTCTTGTTATCCAGCTTGTTCACCTGACCTTACTACAAATGGTGGTAAATGGGCAGATATCGGTTTTGAAGATGCTTATGTAGATGGGAATTTAGTAACAGCTGCTGCTTGGCCTGCTCATCCAAAATGGCTTGCAAAATTCAATGAACTTCTAGCTTAAGTTTAAAATAACAGAACTACTAAAATAGTTCTGTTATTTGATATAATAAACAAAAAGAGTTTATTATGTCAACTAACAAATCTTTTACAAAGGGTTTACAAGTTTATAAGGAAATCCTAAACTACGATAAACCTATTTTAGCAAAACAATTATGCAAAAAATTAAACATAGAAAAAAGCACTATGTCAAGACTTTTAAAGACCCTTGAAGAAGAGGGTTTTATTACTCACTTAGAAAAATCAAATGAAATCATAGCTACTGATATAACAAAACCAACAAACTCAAAAACAAGAATAGAACTTATTGTAAAAAAAACAAACTCTCTTCTAGAAGAGATATATCTAAATACAAATGAATGTGCATATTTGGGTATTTTTGACAACTACAAAGTTTTATATTTAAATCAATTTGATAAGTCAGATAGGATAATTAAAACAAGAAATAAAATAGGATTACAAGCTCCTTTACATACAAATGCTTTAGGTAAATCAATTCTAGCTTTTGGGAACTTTGATTTGGAAAAAGTAAAGTTAAACTCATATACTCACAATACTATTACAAGTCTAAAGAGTCTAAAAGATACTTTAAAAGAAGTTAGGGAAAATGGTTATTCTATCGATGACAAAGAGTATCAAGATGGTATGAGATGTGTTGCTGTTCCACTATTCAACCATCAAAATATACTAATAGGTGCAGTTGGAATATCAGGTACAAAAGATAGATTGACACTTGAAAAGTCTCATAACTCTGGAAAGGTGCTTTTGGATATTGTTAATAAGTATTCTATTGTTTTATAAAACTAATAAACTCCTCTCTTGAAGAACTTTAGGTATTCATGAGAATTATTATTATAATCTATATTTATAGTTTATATTACTTTTGATATACTTAAAAAATAATAACCTAAATAGAAAGAAAACAATGATAAAAACACCCTATTTAACAGTTGATGGTATCATAAAACTATATGATGAAAAAGAGAATTTTAGAGGAATCGTTTTGATTGAAAGATTAAATAGACCACTTGGAATCGCTATTCCTGGTGGCTTTGTTGATATTGGTGAAACAGTTGAAAATGCAGTAGTAAGGGAGATGAAAGAAGAGACCTCACTTGATGTTACAATCGAATCACTTCTTGGAGTATATTCAGACCCAAAAAGAGATGAAAGATTTCACACAGTATCATTAGCTTACATATGTAAAGCATATGGAGAGCCTATCGCTCAAGATGATGCAAAAGAAGTATTTATCTATGAAAAAGATAAACTACCACTTGATAAATTAGTATTTGACCATAAAAAAATAATCAATGATTTTTTAAAGGCACAATAATTGTAAGTAAGTTTAATACTAATTCAAAGGTTTAATAAAATGCACCCACATGATAAATGGAGACACTCACACAAATATAATTCAAATAACAATAGAGCTCAAAAAAATACTTACTATGTTTTAATCCTAACTGCTATTACAATGATAGTAGAAATTACTGCTGGAACTATGTATGGTTCTATGGCATTACTTGCAGATGGGTGGCATATGGGTACCCATGTTACAGCTTTCATGATAACCATTTTTGCATATTCATATGCAAAAAAATATGAAAATACTGACAAATATTCTTTTGGGACAGGAAAAGTAAATGTCCTTGCAGGATTTACAAGTGCAATTGCACTTGGAATAGTCGCTCTACTAATGGTAGCAGAATCAATTAATAGATTCTTTGAACCACAAATCATACATTTTAATGAAGCAATTCTTGTAGCTATAATTGGACTTGTTGTAAATGTAGCTAGTATGTTTATCCTTCATGATAATCACGACCATCATCACCATGGGGAAGAACATAGTCATGAACATCACAAAGATCATAATATAAAAGCTGCATATTTTCATGTTTTAGCAGATGCATTAACATCTTTATTTGCTATTTTTGCACTTCTTCTTGGTAAATATTTTGGATGGAATTGGGTAGATCCTATTATGGGTATTGTAGGTGGTATTATTATTACTAAGTGGTCAATTGGATTAGTAAAAGAGACAAGTCCTATTTTATTGGATGAAAATATAAAAAAAGAGTATCAAAATAAAATCATTGAAAAGATACAAAAAGATGAAGACAATATTGTAAGTGATATTCATATATGGAAAATTAGTGCCAATCATTATTCATGCATACTATCAATAATAACGCATAATCCTAAAACCGTAGATTATTATAAAAAGTTGTTAAAAGATTTTCATAAAATATCTCATATAAGTATAGAAATAAATGAATGTTTAAATGAAAATTGAAACAAATAAATAATAAAAAAAATTATATATATTTATTTCATAATAAAATTCATTATAAAATAATATATTATAAAATTATTTTTTAATATAGATTTTATTTTTTTTAGACTACTATAGATAAATTAATACCATAATTACTAAGTGAGCTTAAAAGAAAAATGAATGAATACATAGTAAATAAAGAAAGATATTATCTTATTAATAGAGAAATAGTAAATGAAGGTGCTGAATTTTTCTTTGATTTGTATGGTAAAAACACAAAAGAAGAAAATGTTTCTTTAGTCTCTACAAAAAGTAGAAAACTAATTCAGAATGATATTGATAATCTTTCAGATTATAAATTTTTGTATGTTCATGAAAGTGAAAAAGATTTTTACGAAAGTTATTATAAAAACTATATAAGTACAAAACTCATACCTAAAAATATGAAAAACTTCTATGAAGAAGTGGGAGATACTGTAAATAAAATATTTGAAAACCCAAAAACAATGAAAAATGTAAAGGAAGTAGAAAATATAGTAAGTGATATGGTATCTACAATTTTACATGATGATTTTTCTGTAAGTTCATTCATAACAATACTTGCAAGCGATTATCTCACTCATACTCACTCACTTAATGTAAGTGTTTATTCTTTATGTCTTGGTAAACATATGGGCATGAATAAAAAAGATTTAGAAAATTTGGGAATATCTGCCCTACTTCATGATTTAGGGAAAACTCAAATTAGTGATAAAATCATAAATAAAGAAGGTATTTTAACTGAACATGAGTTTAATGAAGTTAAAAAACACCCAATGTATGGATGGGCAATGGCAAGACAACTAGGAGTTACTAATAAAGAGATATTATCAGGAATTAGAAACCATCATGAAAGAGTTGATGGTACAGGATATCCAGATAAACAAAAAGCTGAACATATGAGTATATTTGCAAAAATAATTGCAGTATGTGATGTCTTTGATGCCTTAACCACTAATAAAAGTTATAAAAATTCAACAGGTACATTTAATACTCTTGTTATGATGAAAAAAGATATGTCAAAACATTTAGATGGTGATGTAGTAAATCATTTCATTGGAGTATTCAAAGAAGAAATGAGTAAAATACAACAAAATAAATAAGTATATTTATATCTTTAAGAGAACAACTTTTTACTTTTGTGATAATTAGTTTTATTACAACTCATACAAATATTGTGAAACTCCGATTCATCTTCTTCACAAATAACACAAGGATAAGATAAAGAAGAACATTCTTTAAATGAGATTTTTTTTTCTGCAAACCTATTTGCCATATATGCTACATTTAAAATGGGATCATTTTGTAATTTTTTTAAAGTTTTTTGAGTGGTATGTGGATTTCTAGCTACTGCTCTTCTTACTTTATAGTGTGAAGATTTTGAAAGTTTTTTTAGCTCTTTTGAATCTTTACTTTCTTTTGCTTTTACAATTTCTTCGATAGATTTCTTCATTCTTTTCTCCATCAAGTTTATTAAGAAAGAAAAATTTTACTTTAATATGGTTTCAATATAGCAACAAAACAAATAAAAAAGTTTATAAAAGATGATAAAAGGAGACATTCCCCTTTTATCTAAAGTATATGGTCGTCTTTTCGTGGTTGTGGTAATATTAGATTTAAAAATATACCAGTAATAGCACCAAGTCCAATTCCAGAGAATGAAACTCCTCCAAAATTGAAAGTCATTCCACCAATAGCAAAAACTAAAATCATAGAAACAATAACTAAATTTCTAGGACAATTAAAATCAATATTAGCTCGTACTAAAGTAGAAATACCAACACTTGCAATAATTCCAAAAAGTAATAACATTACTCCACCCATAACAGGAACTGGAATAGTAGCTAATATTCCACCTAATTTCCCAACAAATGCTAAAACAATAGCAGCAATAGCAGCCCAAGTCATGATTGCTGGGTTAAATGCTTTTGTTACTGTAACTGCTCCTGTAACTTCTGAATATGTAGTATTTGGTGGACCACCAAACATTGAGGCAACAGAAGTTGCTAAACCATCTCCTAAAAGCGTATTTTTCAATCCTGGCTTTTTAAGATAATCCATTTTTGTAACATTTGAAATAGCCAACATATCACCAATATGCTCAATAGCAGGTGCAATTGCAATTGGTAAAATAAAAATAATAGCTTGCCAATTAAACTCTGGAGTTGTAAAATTAGGAATAGAGAACCAAGAAGCTTTTGCAACAATTGAGAAATCAACTACCCCAAAAAATATTGAAACAATATAACCTACAAAAATAGCACCCAAAATAGGAATTAGTTTGAAAATACCTTTTCCTAAAAGTGAAATAAATACCATAGTAAAAAGAGAAATCATAGAAATAATAATAGCTGTATCAAAAGGAATTAAAACAATTGCTCCATCGCCTGTTTTACCCATAGCCATATTTACTGCAACTGGTGATAAAATAAGTCCAATAGAAATAATCACAGGTCCCACAACAACAGCTGGTAACAATTTATGAATAAAATTATCACCTTTTAATCTAATAATAAAACTAAGCACAACATAAAATAATCCAGAAGCAACAAGTCCTGACATAGTTGCAGCTATTCCCCAAGTTTTTACCCCATAAGAAATAGGAGCAATAAAGGCAAAAGATGAAGCTAAAAAGATAGGGGGAACTGTTTTTCTATTTATAAGTTGAAATACTAAAGTACCAAGCCCTGCTGTAAAAAGTGCAACATTTGGATCAAGTCCTGTTAAGATTGGTACAAGTACAAGTGCACCAAAAGCAACAAACAAAAACTGTATACCAAGAATAGAATCCTTGAGTCTAAAATTGTAATCTGTGGGTTTCATTTATCCTCTTTATTTAAAATAATTTTGTTATGGTAACCAAATAATGGTTAATATTATGTAAACCCTTGTTTAGTATATAAGCAATTTTGCGATATAATTAAGCCCAAATAATAAAACAAAATAGGACAAAATATGTATAAAGAAAGTACTAACATACTAGTAAAACATCTAATAAATAGGTTAAGAGATGTAAGAACTGCATCAAATGAATTTAGACTTACAATTGAAGAAATTTCAAGAATAATTGCAGCTGAAGCCTTAGCTGATTTTAATACAATTACACAAAATATAAACACATGGCAAGGTCCTTTAGATGTTCAAATGATAGAAGTACAAAAACTAGTATTAGTACCAATTTTAAGAGCTGGGGAACCAATGCTTACAGGTATTTTAAGAACTTTACCATATGCTAGAAGTGGATTTTTAGCTATGAAGAGAGATGAAGAGACTGCTTTATCAAAACTTTTTTATGAAAATATTCCAGAACTTGAAAATAAAACTGTTCTTTTATTAGATCCAATGGTGGCAACTGGTGGTTCACTTATAGATGGAATTTCTTACTTAAAAAGTAAAGGTGCAAAAAAAATCATCTCTCTAAATATTTTAGGAGCACCTGAAGGTATAAAAGCTGTTCAGGAAGCTCATCCTGATGTGGATATATTCATAGCTCAAATAGATGAAAGACTTGATGATAACAAATATATAAGACCAGGTCTTGGAGATGCAGGAGATAGAGCATTTTATACCCATGAATAAAATTCACTTTTATAAAAAATAATTTTAAATAAAGGCTAAAATATGGCTTCAGGTATATTTGCTCTTTTAGATGATATTGCTGTATTAGCTGATGATGTAGCAGTTACAACCAAAATTGCTACTCAAAAAACTGCTGGGATTTTAGGTGATGATTTAGCAGTAAATGCCCAAAAAGCACTAGGCTTTAGCCAAGAACGAGAACTAAAAGTAATTTGGGCAATTATAAAAGGCTCTCTTAAAAATAAGTCCATAATACTTCCCTTAGCATTCTTATTAAGTGCTTTTGCATCCTTTATTATCCCTTATATTCTAATTTTTGGTGGATTGTACCTTCTTTATGAAGGTGCTGAAAAGATAGAAGAATATCTTCACAATAAACTACATAATCCCCATAAAAAAGAGGTTATTGAATCTACGAGTGATAATATTTTAAAAATTGAAAAAGAGAAAATAAAATCAGCAATCTTCACAGACTTTATTCTTTCTATAGAAATTGTTATTATAGCATTGGGAACTGTATTAAAAGAGCCCTTACCTTTACAGATATTTGTAACAACTTTTGTTGCTATAGTGGCTACTTTTGGAGTATATGGAATAGTAGCACTTATTATAAGAATGGATAATATTGGATTTTGGTTGATTGAAAAAAATGAAATTACTATTGGAAATTTTTTAATTACACTTATGCCAAAAATAATTAAGTTCCTAGCAGTTGTTGGAACATTTGCCATGATTTTAGTGGGAGGAGGAATTCTTTCACATAATATTCATCCAATAGAAGAGCTCTTTTTTGAAAATATTCCTCTTATTTTAAATCATCTACTAGTAGGATTTATTATAGGTTTTTTACTTTTACTTATTATCAACATATTAAAAAAAGTAAGAGCTAAATTTATTTAATTATAGCTCTTTTTAAAATTAATGAGCAGCAGTTGTCTTAGGGACTTTTATAGGTTTTGGAGCTCCCCAAATAATAATAGCCGCAAAAACAAATACAACAGAAAGTGTAATCATAACTTGATTTGTTGCTAACATTACACTTTGTTTATTTATCATCATATTTATTGTTTGATTAATTAAGTCTTTACTCATACCTGAATGTTCCATTGCTATTCGTACACTACTATCACTATCTGTAATAGATACTAGGTGAACATGATTTTCAATTGTTTTGTTACTCCAAGCTGTTGCTACAAATGATGTTGAAAAAGCTCCTGAAAGTGTACGAACAAAATTTAGTAACCCTGCTGCTGAATCTACTTCATTTCTTTCAACACTTGAAAGTGATAAGCCCATTGAGGGAATAAAAAAGAAAGGCAATCCAAATCCCATAAATAATAGAGGTAACATTACATCTATAAAAGCCATATCTGTATTTGCTATTCCTCTCCAAAAGGTCATAAGACCAAGCCACAATACACCTACAAAAACTAGCTTTCTAGCATCTGTTGTTGTTGCAGCTTTTGCTACAAAAGGGGCTACAACTAATCCTGCAAGTCCAGTCCAACAAGCAGCAAGTCCAGCTTGAGTTCCTGTATATCCCATCAAGGTTTGAAGCCAAAGGGGAGTTAAAACATTGGCACCAAAATATGCACCAAAAGCTAAACTTACAGTTAAAACACTAATAGTAAAACCTCTATGCCTAAAAATTTTTAAATCCACAACAGGGTGTTCTTCATAAAACTCCCAAATTATAAAACTAACAAATCCTATAAAGGAGATTATCGATAATATTACAATTTTATCAGAAGAAAACCAATCAAGGTCTTTCCCCTCATCTAATACTAATTGTAAAGTTACTACCCAAATAATCAACAAAACTAAACCCGTAACATCAATAGGTTTTTTAACTAAAGGCTCAACATAATCTTTTAATATCTCCCAAGCAAAAAATCCACAAATAATTACAATAGGAGAATTTAAGAAAAATACCCAAGGCCAACTATATTCATCACAAACATAACCTCCTACTATAGGACCTAAAACAGGAGCTACAAGTGTTGTCATAGACCACATCCCTATAGCCAAGCCTGCTTTATCTTTAGGGAAAAGTCTTAAAAGTAAAGTTTGAGAAAGTGGCATCAAAGGTCCACCTGAAAATCCTTGAAATACTCTTGCAATAACAAGTAAACCTAAAGAATCAGAGAGTCCACAAACTATAGAAAATAGCCCAAACATAACCATAGATACCACAAATACTTTTATAGCTCCAAATCTAGCTGCAAACCAACCAGTAAGAGGTACAGTAATTGCTTCACCAATGGCATAAGCTGTGATTACCCAAGTACCTTGAGAGGCAGTTGCTCCTAAATTTCCAGCAATATGAGGAACTGATACATTTGCAATAGTCATGTTTAAAACTGCAATGAAATTTGCAGTTGTAAGCATAAGTGCTGCAATCCAAAACATTGTTTTGGGTAATTTAAATTCTCCTATAAGCTCTTCAGAAGTAGCTTTATCATTTTGCATAATAGATTCTCATTTTATTTTTGGTCAAATGTATTTATCTCTACATCCATTGAGAGACCTACTTTTAAAGGGTGAGCTTTTAACTCTTCTGGAAGTAACTTAATACGAACTGGTACCCTTTGAACAACTTTAATCCAATTCCCAGTAGCATTTTGTGCAGGAATTAAAGAAAAAGCTGCTCCTGTCCCACCAGAAAAACCTTCTACTTTACCATGATATGTAACATCATTTCCATATATATCTGCATGAACTATTACATCTTGACCAACTTTAACCCGTCTTAATTTACCCTCTTTAAAGTTTGCATTTACATATATGTTTTGTGTAGGAACTATTGATAATAAAGGTGTTCCCTCTTGAACTCTTTGTCCAAGTTCTACTTGTCTTTTTGCAATTATTCCAGATATTGGTGCTTTTATTATTGTACGATTAAAATTTACAATTGCTTGGTCTAATTTTGCTTTTGCTAAAAGAACTTCTGGATTGTTTTCTACACTTACATCATCAATTTTTGTTGCATTTTGATTTCTTGAACCAATTGCAGAAACAATATTTGATTTTGACTGTTTTACTTCTGCTATTGTTGCATCTAGGTTCGATTTTGCATTTTCATAAGCATTTTTTGCTTTTGTTAATTCATCTGCTGAAATTGCACCAGATAAGATTAATTTTTCACGTCTTTTTAAATCAATTTGTGCCTTTTGAAAGTCAGCTTTTGCAGAACTTAGTTTTGCATTCATTCTCATTTCATCAGCTTTTCTAGCTTCAATTAGCGCATTTAAGCCTTTATTATTTGCCATATAACCTTTTACACGACGAATTGCTAGACTTAAATTTGCTTTTGCTTCTTCTACTGCTAAAGAAGTATCTGTTTGATCTATTTTTACTAAAATATCACCTTTTTTTACAACTTGAGTATTTGAAACAAGAACATCACTAATTGTACCGCCAACTGAAGGGGTAACTTGTGCTATTTCAACATCTGTATATGCATTATCAGTTGAAACATAATGTGAAGCATAAAAATACCAATATAAGCCAAAAGATGCCCCTACTAAAATTATCAATACTAAGAAAATCAAAAGTGCTTTTTTTCTTTTACTTTGATTTTTCTTTACTTTTTCAGTGCTTTTTTTATTATTTTCCATTATTGTTTCCTTTTTCATTCATAGGCAATTTTTGATTATATCCGCCCCCAAGTGCATACTTAAGTGCTATATCTAAAGTAAGCGCTCTACTTTTTTGATTTATAAAATTTCTTTTTGCATTTATAAGATTTTCTTGTGAATATAAGACTTCTAAATAATTACTAAGTCCACCTTCATAACGCTTTGTTTTTATCTCATAAGCTTCTTTTGAAGAATTTAGTGCTTCCAAAGATCTAAAAATCTGTTTTGTCAATGATTTTTGACTAGTCCCTGCATCTGCAACCTCTTTTAAAGCTTGAGTTATGGTTTGATTATAGTTTGCAACTGCTTGCTCATATATACTTTCATTTCTACGCAAATCACCTTTTAATCTTCCTGCTGAGAAAATAGGTAAAGAGATAGCAGGACCTACTGAACCCATATAAGAATCTTTTTCATGAAGTAAATTCAATCCTAAAGATTGTAATCCAATAAAAGCAGAAAGATTTATATTAGGGTAAAACTCAGCTTTTTTCTCTTTTATTAAATGCTCTTTTGATTCTACTTGCATCCTAGCAGCCATTATGTCTGGTCGTCTTCCCAACAAATTAACTGCTAAATCATTGGGTAAACCAAATTTGATTTGATAAAAATCAATTGTTGGACGGGTTATTTTAAGACCTCTATCAGGTCCTGCACCCATTAGTGCTGCTATTTTATTTTTTTGTAAAGAGATTTGTTCATCTAATGATAAAACATCTCCTTGTGCATTTGCTAATAAACTTTTTGCATCGTCTACTGTTGATTTATTTTCAAGTCCGTTTTCATATCTTTGATTTAACAATACCAATAATTTATTTTGAACTACTAAGTACTCTTTTAATTCATCCATATTGGCATAAAGTCTTGCCAATTGGGCATAATTACTTGCTATTGCACTAGAAAGGGTTAATCTTGTTTGTGCGAGTTCCGCTTTCATAGCTTCAACATTTGAAATACTAGCAGCTATAGTTGCACGATTTTTACCCCAAAAATCTAACTCCCAAGAAAAATTTAAAGTAGCTTGTCCATAGTCATTCCAACCTCTTGGAGTAACAGATGGCGGTGTAATATAGTTATAACTATGTTTCTCTTCTGTTACTTGTGCATTTGCACTTATTTGTGGTAAATTTATTGATTTTGTAACTTGAGTATAAGCATCTGCTTCATTTAACCTTGCCATTGCAGAAATAATATTTGGTGAATCTTTTAATGCTTCACTTATCAACTCATTTAGTTGCTTATCACCATAAACTTTCCACCATGACTCTTTTGTCCATTGTGTTTTTATTTTACTATCAAAAGACTCTTTTGACTTATATTTTGATATTGTATTTGGTTTGATTAGTTCTTTTTCACCAGGAAGTAATGCACATCCATTTATCATTATACTAAGTGTACTTATTGTCATTATTGTTTTTAAATATCTTGATAATAAATTAGTATTTTTATCATTCATATGTACCCTTTTTTAAAATTGTACTGTACTGTATTGTTTAGTTAAGAGAATATTATCTTTTTAGATGTTAAGATAACTTTAAAAAATCTATCTAAAAGAAATATTAATGAGAAAAAAAACAGAAACCAAAAGACAAGCTATTATTCAAGCCGCAACAGAGGTTTTCAAAGAATTTGGATTTGAAAGAGCTTCTATGTCAAAGATTTGTGCACAAGTTGGTGGTTCTAAAACAACACTTTATAACTATTTTTCTTCTAAAGAAGAACTATTTTTTGAAGTAATTTCTATATCAAATGAAGAAGAATTTCAATTTGTATACGAAACAATCTCTGAATCTTCTAAAGTAGAAAATGTATATGAACAATTATGTGAATTTGGTAAAAGACTCCTAGCTTTTTTATATTCACCAGAATTAAGAGAATTAAGAAGATTAACAATAAGCCAATCAGGAATAACAGACTTAGGAAAAATTGCTTACAACAATAGAGTATTAAAAAGTCAAAATATCATTTCTAACTTTTTAGAAAAAAGTATACAGTTAAACAAAATAAAAAAAACAAATACAACTATTGCAGCAAAGCAATTATGTGGACTACTAGAAGCAGAATTAATGTATCCATTTCTTTTAAATATTGACATAAAATATTCGAAAAAAGAGATGGACGAAATGGCAATAAGAGCTGTTAATCTATTTATGGATGCTTACAAGGTATAATATTAGTACACACGAAATTATTTAAATTTCAAATAACACATCAGTTCTTATAATATATTTAACTCCTGACGTAATAATGTTTGAACTATGTAAACAATGCAATGGATGAAGACCATGTGGAAAACATAATACCCCACCTTTAGGTGTTCGTACATTTACTAACTCTTTTGTACCATTATTATTTACAATAAATTGCGTTTCCCCACCTTCGAAATCTTCACTTAAAAGAATTAAAAAAGTCATTTGACTATATCTATCATTATAAAAATTTGTTATGAGCTCTTTATTTACTACACGACTTCCAGGCCAAGAACCATCTGTATGCACTTTAAAAAAGTCTCCTTCTGAATATTTATAAAATCTAAATCGTTTATTTATTCCTAAAGCTTTTTTCCCTAAAAAAGTATCCTTATTATCATACATAAAATCTTCACATCTATTCCAAATGATATCATGTGTTAAATCATCAACCACCCATGTTAGATTATCATTATGTCTAACTGTTCTAGGCAAAGAAACAGCTGCATCTTCTAAATATCCTACCGATTCAGTGATTTTAATAAAATTATTACATTCTTCTTCCGTAAAAACATTTAATAATTGAAAAGCACCTGGTACATTATCTAAGTCTATTCTTTCTATTTTAGGTGTAAGACTTTCATCTAAATTTATCTCATTTTCAATATTATTTGCCCATGTAGGCAAAGATGGATTTTCAGCACCTGGTTCTTTTGCTACTACATAAAAACTATTATCCATATTATACTCCTTGTGTAAATTGTCTACGATTATTCAGTGAAACATGATAACTAAAGCAATATTGCTTTTGAAATAGTCTCTTCACTTATATCAAAAAGACAAATACTTAAAATATTTAAAAATTTATTTTATTTAAAATTATTATATCCATATTTTGTTATTCAAAAATAATGTAAAGGAGCTAATTTACTTGTTTAATAATTTTGATATTATAAATAGAAGAATACGAAATTGAAAGTCAAATCTCTGGGGATAAAGGAATAATCAGATATTAATTTTAATACAAACTTAATTTATTTTGAACCCTCAAAAGATGGAAATGCAAGATATATAAAAATGACAACTAGGGTTTTGGAAGTATTAAATTTATTAGAATTAGAAAAAACCAATCAGTTAGTTATACCAACAAAATATGGAAAAATGTATGATAAGATGCCAAAAAGATGGCAAACAATAGTTGATAAACTTATCAAAGATAATAAAACTGCAAATAAAAATAGAATTACTGTTCATACCTTAAGACATACCCATGCAAGTTGGTTAGCTCAAAGTGGAGTTGATATTTTACATATAAAAGAACAACTAGGACATAAAAAGATTGAAACAACTATGAGATATAGTCATTTAATTGATAATAAAAGACATGAAGCGACAGAAAAACTAGATTTTTAAATAAATAAAATTGTCAGACATTGAGTATCTTTACCTATGTAATTTTTATATAATTAACTCAATAAAAAGTATTACGAAACTCTTACAAAAGATTAGATGCTAACTAAATTAAAAAATATCTACATATATTGGGTTAGAACTATAACAAAAAAAGGAAATAGAAATAAGAGTGTATTTTCCTAAATAAATCCCATTATTTTCTTTTTCTTTGGTTTATTAAAAGTAACATATTCTGCTACTTCATTATACTCTCCAGATTCATTTGCATATTCTAGTACATTATTTACAAGTTCAAACCACTCAGTTACTGTTGGTTTAGATGATACAATTACTCCTAAAATATCCTCAGTAATAATATCTCTTTCATTTCCTAATTCTATTATCTCCTCCAATACAATTTCAACTGCTGTATCCACAATCCCTTTTATATCTGCCCCAGAATAAAAATGTGTTTCTTTAGCTAACTTTTCATAATTTATATTTTTAGTAGGAATATCTTTTAAAAATAATTTAAAAAGTTCTTCTCTCCCTATACTATCAGGCGGAGAAACAAAAAAAAGTGTATCAAACCGCCCAGTTCTTTTAAAAGCACTATCCACATCCCATGGAGCATTTGTTGCACCTATTACTAAAATTCCTTCATTGTCTGAATCAAATCCATCTAATTGAGAAAGAAAAGTGTTTATTACACTAGAATTTCCAGAGTGTTTTAATAACTCTCTTTTTCTTCCAAGTGCATCTATTTCATCAATAAATATAATTGCTGGCTTATTTTTTCTTGCTTCATTGAATAAATTAGCAATATTTTTTTCACTATTCCCCAGCCACATATCCAAAATTTGATCAATTGATACATGAAAAAACGATGCATTACACTCTCCTGCTATTGCTTTTGCAAAATGGGTTTTCCCACAACCAGGGGCTCCATACATTAAGATACCCCCACCTACTTTTTTCCTATATTTTTTAAAAAGTTCAGCCTTCTTAAAGGGCATAATAATTTTCATATTTGCTTTTTTCTTTAACTCATCTAATCCTGCAACATCATTAAAACTAAAGTTTAAATCTTTTTCAAATAAAAAAGACTCGGTCAAGTTATCTTGGATTACTTTTTCATCATTACTAATATTTTGATAAGCATGGTTCACCCAATTCTCCTTATAGTTTCAGTATATATAAAAGACATTAATAAAGCTACAACAATATTCCCTATTTGCCCTTGTCCAAGTGCACCAATTACAAATCCAGCAATTAAGTTCACAATATAGAGTAAAATAAATGATTGTATTAATAATATAAATTTAAATTGCTTTCTCATAACTAACACAAAAAATGGTATTAATAAAAAAAGTATTCTATCAACTCCAACCATTGTTAAGTCTTTAAACTCTTTGAGTAATAGTATTGTTACTAAAAAAAATAGTATAATTTTTAAAAAATTAGACTTTATTAAAAAAGGTAAATCCTTTAATGTTAAATACTTAATTGTATTTTTCATCTCTTTTGAAGATTCTATTGTTGAATTTATTGAAGATTTAATAAATGTTGCAAGATTTCTTAAAAAATATCCAATTACAAATGCAAGTACCAGTGCAATTATTAATAATGTAATGGAATCTTTTTTCATATCTATTAAATACGGCAGAATAATGAAAGTTGCTAAAATATGGGCTTGAAATAAATAAAAAGAAAGATGAACAAGAATAAGAAATAAAATAAAAGTTATAGTGGTTGTTACATTTTGTGGAATATTGGTAAACAAAATAAATAAAGCATTAACTATAGTTAAAACGAAAGCAATTATATAAAGAATAAAATTTCTTTTATTCTCTTTAAAAGATAATTGGTATTCCTGACTAAAAGGGTTTATTCGTAAAGCTTTTCTTAGCCCATCATTTCTTTTAAAAAAAGATTTACTCTCTATCCCTTTTAGATAAATAGCTTCACTATTGTTTGAATCAATCTCTAAAATCTGATCTAAAACTTTTTTATATTTTTTATCACTCATATTATAAAGAACAAGTGCATAAATATTTAGATAATCTATATTATTACTCGAAAACTCTAAAGCCTTTTCAATAACTTTTTTAGCATCTTTATAGTCACTTCTATCATTTAAAATTACACCTTTTAAATAAAATAAGTAAGAATCATTTGGATTTATTTTTAATGCTTTATCTATTTGTTCTAAGGCTTTAAAATAATTCATTCTTCCAAGATGTAATCTTGCAAAGAGTGCATAAAAATAATTATTATTAGGAAATTTTGATAATACCTCTTGTATTATTTTTTCCGCTTTATCTAAAGATTCTAATGCCAAATAAGATTCAATAATTTTAGTATATAAATACTCCGTATAATTATGCTCACTATAAAGGTGTTTCATACTTAATTCAATCACTTGTTGGTATCTTTGTAATTGATACAATTGATCTATTTTTTCAATATATGCTTGTTCTGTATTCATTATTTCTCAATACTTTCTATAAAATTAGCAAATTATACAAAAAAGTTTCATAATAATTGTTCAATTTATAATTAATTTTAAAAGAATTTAAAATATTTGATAATTTTTAGATACTATTTATTTAAGAAAAAATAAAAGTAACTGAAAAACTATATTTTAAATATCAATAAATCGTCAGACATTGAGTATCTTTACCTAAGTTATTCTTAGGTGAGAATACTTCATTCATTAACAAAATTAAAACATTATTATAGAATTATTCTAGTCACTTCTAAACAATATTTTATTGGATGGTTATTAGTAGCAAGTCTACTGGGAGTGATTCTTCTAAAGATATTTATTGTTTAACAGATTTAGCTAAACCATTATTTACAGTATATGTGTATTGTCTATCAAAATAACCATTAGTATCATCTAAATTAATAAATATACAATCACCACTACCTGCAGGAAGAAACTCAAACCTAATCATCAATTGCCTTTTAAATTAGAAAATTATATGAAACTTGTAATATAATATTATAATTAATATAAATAATTACATCAAAGATAGGATATAAATTTGAAAAGTTTCAAAATTAAGTTTACACTACTATTTATACTCGTATTTAATATCTTAAATGCAAAGGAAGGAATTAAATACATAAATTTAACAGTTTTAGGTGCAGTTATTGCTCCTACTAAAATAGATAAAACAACATGGGATAAAGGTGGTGCAAAAATTGATAATGCTTCATCAAATTTGGTTAATGAAATGCTTACTACTGGAATACCGGTTTCAAGTATTATAAATACTATTGTGAATAGTGCTGCAAAAGGAACTGCTGCTCCTGATGTAATTGGGTATATTCAATTAGTAGGTTCAAGTTTAAAAAACATATCAAATATAGCTTGGACACCTATTGCCTTGGCTACTAAAAGTTATGCTTTATCAAAAAATTCTTATACTCCAAGTTTTAATGCAGGATATAAGAATTGGCCTTTATTTAAAGAAAATAGATTTAGAATTGTTTTAATAGATGCTGATTTATTTGATGATGACCCAATTGCTACAATAGAATTGACATATGATAATGTAATGAATGCAATTAAAGGTGGAAAGACTACATGGATAAATGTATCAGAACAAGGAATGAATCAACTTTTATTTATACAGATATCTGCTTCTGAAACTAGTTCTAAGAAATCTTTTATTGATGGGTATAAATATTAATATGATTAAAAAAATATTATATATTGCCGAAATATCTTTAAAATTTTATCCTTTTGTTTTTACATTTTTTATGCTTTTAGATATAAATGTTTTTTGCTTTCTTTTTGGTTTTAAGCCTGGATACTTAGTTATGTTATTATCTGAAATAAACTTTTCTAATTTTCCTATAATATTATTATTTATGTTTATTCCTATTGCACTTATATTTATATTTTGTTTTGGAATTTTCCTTTCTTTTCAAATCAGTAATAAAATAGTTAAAAATAAATATTTTACAGATAGTATTTTAAATGAATGGTATTTCAAGTATATTTGTTTTATCTCCATGCATTTTGTTTTTATATATGGAACAGTAAATCTCTTAAATTTAAGCTATTCTAATTCAAATAACCTATTTTTACTATATATACTACTAACACTAATTATTTCTATATACATGGGAGTTGCAAGGGGAATTATGATTCCATTAAGAACTTTTAGTAACTTTCAATTTAAAAAACTTTTATTTCCACTATTTAATATTTCATTACTAATATTTTTTATATGGAAATTTAGAAGTGAAGAATTTTCAGCATATAGTATTATGAGTATCTTATTTCTTGTAGCTTTTATTCTCGCCTTAATTTATTCAAAATTAAACTTAAGTATGGAAAGAGAAGAAAATAATATCATTAAATTATATATAGAAAAAGAAAATAATATTAAATCAAAAAATAATAAAGATAACTTAAGTAATATATTGTTTGTAATATTTATTATTATCTTTGTATTTGCATTCTGTGAATATGCTAATCAAAAAGAATGGTCAAAACAAATAAATAATAAAAATACCACTATTCATAATTTTCATTTCAATTTTCTTTTTAATAGAGCATTACTAATTCAGAATGGTGTAGATTTTACTGTGGATATTCCTCTTAAAATATTTAATGAAATAAAATCAAAGTTATCTAAAGACATATGTATAAATAAGTCATTTTCAGTTTTAGAAAAAGGTAAAATTCCAGAAACTATTAGATACCAGATTAATGATACTTTTTGGTATTTAGATATTTTTGGTAATAAAAAAATATTCTTTAAAAATGTATACACATATGAAAAAGTAAAAGGTGGTTATGATAGAAAGAACATTGGTTACTTAATTCTATTAATTGAAGAAAGAAAATACACTAATGATTCAAAAATATATTATTCTTTTATAGATAAAAAAATATATTTTTATAATAAGTAATATAAATTTTAATAGAACTAAAGTTTCAAAAGATTAGATTTAAAATAAAAAAAATCAAGACATAAAATCTCAAAAGAAATTTTAAATTTTGACTTTTAGTGGAGCGGGAGACGAGACTCGAACTCGCGACAATCTGCTTGGAAGGCAGAAGCTCTAGCCAACTGAGCTACTCCCGCAATAAAAAAATTTTATCAAAAAAAACTTTTTTTTTCAATAAAATAAGTGGTGGGTCTACTGTGACTCGAACACAGGACCACTCGGTTATGAGCCGAGTGCTCTAACCAACTGAGCTATAGACCCTCACTAATTCAATAGTGGCGGACAGTGAGGGATTCGAACCCTCGGTACCGTTGCCAGTACGCATCCTTAGCAGGGATGTGGTTTCAGCCAACTCACCCAACTGTCCTTCTTTGAATTAGGAATGTGATTTTAGACAAATAAAGTTAAAAAATCGCTTAATTTTTATTGATTTTATATTAATTTTTGAAATTTAATTGCTAAAAAGGTTTTAGATAGTATCTAAAATCTTTTTAACTACTTCATTAGGATTTTCATCTTTATAAATAGGTCTTCCAACAACAATAAAGTCTACTTTATTTTCTTTTGCAAAGGGAATATCTGCAACTCTTTTTTGATCTCCCGCATCTTCACCAAAAGGTCTAATACCAGGACAAAGAGTGATAAAGTTTTCAGAAGTATTCTTTTTGATATCAGCACTTTCAAAAGCAGAACAAACAACTCCATCAATACCAGCATTAAAAGTATCTTTTGCAAACTGTGTTGCTTTTGTGGTTATATATTCATTATAAATAGATCTAAAACTTTCATTATCAAAAGAAGTTAAAGCTGTAACAGCTAAAACTAAAGGTCTATTTGGAATATCTTTAATTCTATCCATTACTTCTTTCATTGCATCTATTCCCGCACTTGCATGGACATTAAACATATCTACAAGTCCTAATGCAGCTATCTCTTCTGCTGCATCTGCCATAGTATTTGGTATGTCATAAAGTTTTAAATCTAAAAAAATCTTAAAATTTGGATTTATCTCTTTTATCTCTTCTAAAAAATATTTTCCATCTCTTATATATGTTCTAAATCCAACTTTTAACCAAACATCATAGTCTTTTACTTTTTTTACCAATTCAAGATTTGCATCTGCACTTGGTAAATCCAATGAAATACATAGTTTCATTAAACTTCCTTAGTAACTTTATCCAATACACCATTTATGAATTTTGGTGCGCCATCACTTGCTAATCTTTTTGATAATTCTATTGCTTCATTTATAATAATAGCCCTATCAAGTGTTTCAAATAGTATTTCATAAATAGCAAGTCTTAAAATAGATTTTTCTACAGAACCTATATCTTTTATAGTTCCTTGATTAAGATGTGATTCAATATGTTCGTTTATAAGGGCATAATTATTTACTACACCATTAAATAAGTTTAAGGCAAACTCTTTTTGCTTATTTCTGATCTTTTTATCTTCTAAAATTTCATCTACAAACTTTACAATTCCCTCATTTCCTAAGTCATATGCATAAAGAAGTCCTATTACAGACTCTCTAGCTTGTGTTCTAGTTGCCAATCTATTTTCCCATCTCTTTATATAAATCTAACATCTCAATGATAGTAACCATAGCTTCAGCACCTTTATTTCCAACTTTACTTCCAGCTCGCTCAATTGCTTGCTCAATAGTATCAGTTGTTAAAACACCATTTGCTACAGGTTTACCTGATTTGATACCAACTGTTGCAATACCTTTTGTAGCTTCAGCTGAAATATAATCAAAATGAGGAGTTGACCCTCTTATTACAGCACCTACACAACATACAGCATCATATTTATTTGAAGCCAATGCTTTTTCTAAAGCAAAAGGAATTTCAAATGCACCAGGAACTAATACTAAATCTAAGTTTGCTTCATTTCCACCATGTCTAATAAAGGCATCTTTTGCACCTTCAACTAGTCTATCTGTAATAATATGATTAAATCTACCATTTATAATAAGAACTTTTTCGCTTCCGTCAAGTCTTAATTTACCTTCAATAATATTCATTTAAATTTCTCCGAAAATTTTATATAAGGGCTTAATTATATCCTAAAGCCCCTTGGATTGCAAAAATCTCATTTATAGTCTTATATAAGTCTTCGATTTTTAGCATATTTGGTCCATCACTTTTTGCAACACTTGGATCAGTGTGCGTTTCAAAAAAGAAACCATCAACACCAACAGCTGCTGCTGCTTTTGCCATAGATGGAACAAAAGCAGAGTTACCTCCTGTTGTTCCACCTGTACTTGGTATTTGAACAGAGTGAGTTGCATCAAAAATAACTGGTGCATACTCTTTCATAAGCAGTAAATTTCTCATATCAACTACAAGTGCCCCATATCCAAAAGTATTACCTCTTTCACAAAGCCATACATTATTATCAAGGGAGTTTTGGTAACTAACCTCATCAACCCCTCTAGTTTTGAGTATTTTATCAATTGGATGTCTCATAGCATCAGCTGCTAAGAATTGACCTTTTTTTACATTTATTATGCATGATGTTTTTGCAGCAGCAACAAGTAAATCTGTCTGTCTACACAAAAATGCAGGTATTTGTAAAATATCCATAACTTCTGAAGCAGGTGCTGCTTGATGTGACTCATGAATATCTGTTATAAGTTTATATCCAAACTCTTTTTTTATCTCTTCAAAAAGTTTCAATCCATTATCAAGCCCAGGTCCTCTATATGAATCCAAACTTGTTCTATTTGCTTTATCAAATGAAGCTTTAAAATAAAAATCAATTCTTTTATCTTCACTTAAAGGCTTCAATTTTTCTGCTATTCTAAATACTGTGTCTCTATCTTCTAAAACACAAGGTCCAGCTAAAACTTTCATTTTAATATCCTTCTTAAAATTGTTCTTTTTTCTTTTCCACTATATGCATAATAAAATTCATAAATATTTTGTGCAATATGTAGCATATCATCCTTTGCATATTCATCACATGCAAAAAGTATTTTATCATTTTTTTCTAAGGGCATATCCCAATCAGGAATTAAATATTTTTCATCGCCTCTTATTAAAGCTAAGGGTACTACATTATTATTTAACTCTCGATTATGTAATGATGTTCTAAATATCTTTAATTTTAATTCTTCGCCATTATCTAAATGCTTATAAATTTCTGGTGCATCAAAGTTATCTATCTCAATTGATTCTAATAAAGGGTTTTCATCTATAGTTTGAGTTAGCCTTTTTACTAACTTTGAAGCCCAAACTTCATCTTTAGTTATCATCTCTTGAATAAACATATCTGATAAGGGATTTATTAAAGCATTAGTTGTTTTATTTATTAAAATATTTGAGGGTAAAAAAACATGATCAATCCTAGAGTCTTGAAACATAGAAAAATAGTTTAACTCATTTCCCCTTGCAATTGTTACAATTTTTGAATTTAGTTTTTTAGCACTACTTAAAATAGATAAATTAGTTGTATCATCATTTGTTGCAGCTATTATTGCCACACTATCAAGAATTCCAGCTTCTGTAAGAACTTTTTTATCATCAGCATCGCCAATAATAATTCTAGAAACATTATCTTCTTTATAATTTGCTAATTTTTTATCATCAATTTCTATAAAAACTAACTCAATTTCATTATCACTTAAACGATCCTGCAAATAATTTCCCATACGACCAAAACCACAAATTATATATCTTCCCATTGGGAAATTAGGAGTTTGGGCATTCAAATTATCTATTTTGTAAATCCATTTTTCAAGTTTTAAAATATTTGGTGCTTTAAAAGCAATATCAATCTCTTTTGAAATAATAGAAAAAGGATTTGCAACGATATCAACTCCAATATCATTTAAATTTTCACTTTGATTTGAAGTTGAAGCTTTTACGACAAGTTTTATATTTCTATTTAAAATCTTAGACATAACTGCAACTTTTAAATTTAACTTGTCATCATTAAATAGACATACTAATCCTCGACAATTACTCTTTTTTATTCCTGCTTCTTCTAAAACTTTTGGAGAGTTTACATCTGAAAATAATACGGGTACATAAGGAGTAAAATTCTCTAAAAGTAAATCATTTACCCTATTCTCATCTGATTCTATTACTACCGTTCTTATCTCATAACTTAGGGCTTTTTTTATAATTTCAGAAGTAATATTATTATAACCCAAAACGATAATAAAACTTTGTCTTATCTTTTTTACATTTCTTCTAAATTTATTTCTTTTAAGTTCTTCTAATAAAACTTTATCTTGAAGCAAAGAAACAAGTGTTCCTATGCCATAAAACCAACCTAATACAGTAAGATAAATTGAAAAACTAACCCACATTCTTTGGGGATAAGTAAAGGCATATGGTGTTTCACCAAATCCAATTGTATTGGCAGTATAAGTTACAAAATAATATGCATCAAAAATTGACATATGATAAACATTACCTTTATCATCTACCCCGTCAATTAATAAAAGCCCCGTTATTGCAATAGTATAAGTTAATATTATTACAATAAAAGGCATTCTCATTCTAAGAAGAACTATCCATAATGTACTATTTGTCAAAATTTAACCTATCGTTTTCAAGGAAACTATCGTTTTGATTTTAATGTGTCTCCCACATAAAGAAGCACAGAAACAATATTTGCTAATAAGGCTCCTGCTGAAAGAGATACAATAGTTGTACTAACTTCAGAAGTAACTATACTTGCATATGCAGCTATTGTCCATACAGAAGCTGCGGATATTAATTGGATATCTGCGACAAGTGAAGTTGCTAAAAGAACAGAACCAACTTGAGTTCTATCTCCTAGTTTAAGCACTGTTGCAATTATATTTATAATAATTGCAGCAAAAAGTTCATATTTACTATGGTGAGTCATAGTATCTAAGTCACCGTAAACAAAACCAAAGTTTACGGTCATTGCTAAAATAATGAAAAAACCGGAAATAACCTTATCCATGTTCATGATATTCGTCCTCCAAGTCTCTACCAATTTTTAATTTTCTTTTAAATACATCATCCATATTATCATAAACTTTTGCATCTTTATCTATAAACATAATTCTATGTTTGTTTAATTGACTAACATTTTTAAGTCCCATAATAGCTAACATACCCTTTACACTTTTTAATAAGTTCTTATGATAATTAGCTACTTTTTTAGCTTGTTTATGTACAAAATATTTTTTTCTTTTTGATTTATTTTGAGTAGCAAGTCCAACTGGGCAATCATGCCCTGTAGTACCTGAACAATATCTAGCTCTAATACATCCAGCACTCATCATAAATCCACGAGCTATTTGAATAAAATCTGCACCCAAAGACATGATTATAATAACATCATCAGGAGTTAAAACTTTTCCACTAGCTACAAGTTTAATTTTATCTCTCACTCCATATTCACATAAAACTTTATCTACTAAATAAATAGAATCTTTAATATCAAGCCCTACTCTTTCCATTGTTTCAATTGGAGCAGTAGCACTTCCACCACTTCCTCCATCAATAGCAATATAATCAGGATATGAATCTTTTCCTTCATCTATTCTTTTTTTAATCTCTTTAGCATAAGGTTCTATATTATCTAAATCAGAAATAACAATTTTTACTCCAACTGGTTTTTCAGAGATTTGTTGTAATTGTCCAATGAAATCAAAAAGTTCTTCAATAGTATTTGCATAAGGGAATCTATTAGGTGAGAAAACATCTTTATATGCTTCAACACCTCTATAATAAGCAATAGCAGGAGTTACTTTATGACCAGCTAGTTTTCCACCTGTTTGTTTAGCACCTTGTGCCATTTTTATCTCTGTCATACGACAAAATTTCATTACTTTTTCATATCTTACTGGATCAAATTTACCATTTTTATCCCTAGCCCCATATAATCCAGAACTTATTTGAAATGTAATATCAGGTAAGTCTGTAGGAACTTCTCTAGGGAAAGACTCTAAAGGCGCATCCCAATTTATTCTATGAAACAATGATGACTGTAAATCAAAGATATAAGTTTCTGCTTCAGGATCATTGCCAAAAACTAGTTTTCTATAAACATCAGCAGCAACAGCCCCATTAAAGAAAAACTGAACTACATCTTTTATTCTTTTTTCAAATTTTGTACCATGTACAACTTTCATATAATCAGCTTTATAGTTTTGATGTGTAACAAAGAAATTTGAAGTTACACTACCCTCACCTGTATTTATAGGAAACTGTCCCTCTAATGCACCTTTTGCAAATGCTCTTGTACCTTCAGGAGAAATAGAACCATCACTCATAGCTGATCTTCCAATTATAGATTTAGATTTAAAAGGTTTTTTTCTTCTTGGTCCAAAAATAACCTCAAATCCACCTTCAACCTCATCTTCATTTAAAACTATATTGGCATGTCTTATCATAAACTTTGGATAAGGTAAGGGTTGACTTGGAGAAAAGGAAGCATAATTAGGTAAATCTCTACATGCTTTATTAAGCCAGTCTAACTTATCTTTTGACTCATAAAACTTTTCATCACCAAAGTATTGTCTAAATGGCTCCCTTGCTTCTTCTAAAACAAATCTTAACCTTCCAATAATTGGGTAGTTTACCAATAATTGATGTTTTCTTTGAACATATTTATCATGTATATACCAAGCGACTATAACAATTGCAATAATACTCCATTCTATAATAGAAAATTCCCAGTCAAAACTCACTTTTTCTCCTTATTTTTTACTTGAAGCCAAAACTCCACTAATAATAATTAAAATTATACCCAATGATATCCAAATATCTGGAAATTTGTCACCTAATATTACACCTAGTATTATTGCAAAAATCAAATTACTGTATGAAATTGTCCCAACTATTCCAGCTTTTGCAACTCCATACGCTTTTGTCATATATATTTGAGCAAATGTTGCAGTTGTACCCATAAGTACTATATATAACAAATCATTTAGATTTGGCATCGTAAATTTTCCAAACATAAAGTCAAAAGATGTATTTGTATAAAAATTTGCGATTATCATTAATATCACTGGACCTATTGTTCCTATTGTCATAAAAGACAAAACTATAACTCTAGTATCATAAAAAGTTCGTAGTTCTCTAACTGAAGTGTATGCTAAAGCAGCACCTACACCTGAAAAAATCCCCAACCAATCTGTCTTATCTAAAGTGCTACCATCAAACTTGGTAATAAAAAGAATCCCTATAAATCCAATAAAAACACCTATCCAACCCTTTAACCCCAGTTTTTCTTTTATAAAAATATATGCAAAAATAGCCGTAAATATTGTAGAAGTTTTAGAAAAAGTCATAGCCTCTGCAAGTGAGATATTTGAAATATTATAAAAAAAAGTAAGCAAGGCTAAAAAACCAACAAAACCTCTAAAAAATAGTAATAAAGGTTTTCCACCTGTTTGTTTTACTGGCTTTTTATATAAAGAAAAAGCAATTAGTATCACGCCAAATATATTTCTGAAAAAAACCACTTCAATTGAACTCATTGAGGAACTTAATTCTTTGGCAAAAGCTCCCATAAAAGCAAATAAAAGTGATGCAAAAAGCATAAACTTTATGCCTTGTATTGTTTGAGTGTCCATTATAATCCTAGGATGTAAAAACCGAATTTTAATTAATCTTTTGTTAAAATCCGGTTATTCTCAATAAGTAATAAATAGTTTTAATACATTTAAAAATACAGAACTAAACCAATAGGAACAAAATGAAATATCTAAAAATACAATCTTCTAAAAATCTAAAAGGTGAAATAAAAATATCAGGGGCTAAAAATGCCACTTTACCTCTCCTTGCATCAACTATCTTATCAAACAATCAAATAAATATAGGAAATCTTCCAGATGTAGTTGATATAAATACCATGCTAAAGTTATTAGAAATGTTAGGGGCTGATTATTCAAAAGACAAAAATAAAATAAAAATCTCAACACAAAATATAAAAGAGACAAAAGCAACTTACGATATTGTAAAAACTATGAGAGCCTCTATTTTAGTATTAGGGCCATTATTAGCAAGATTTGGACATTGTGAAGTTTCTCTTCCTGGTGGTTGTGCCATAGGACAAAGACCTGTTGATTTACACTTAAAAGCTATGGAAGCTTTAGGGGCAACAATAGAAATAAAAGCTGGATATATAAAAGCAACTGCTCCAAATGGTTTAAAGGGTGCAAAAATTGTTTTTGATAAAGTAACCGTGGGTGGAACAGAAAATGCAATAATGGCAGCAGCACTAGCTGATGGAGAAACACATATTATCAATTGTGCAAAAGAGCCTGAAATAGTACAATTATGTGAAGTTTTAAAAGATGCAGGACTAAATATAACAGGAATTGGTAGTTCAGATCTTACAATTGTCGGTACAAATAAAAAACTTTTAGAATTTAAAGATTTTGATATTATTCCAGATAGAATTGAAGCTGGAACATATTTGTGTGCAGGAGCAATTACTAATTCTAAATTAACAATTACTAATGTAGAACCTTTGCATTTAGAAGCTGTAATATCAAAACTTGAAGAGATGAACTTTAAAATTCAAACAGCAAAAAATGAAATCACTATTTTTCCTAGTGATAATATAAAAGCTGTAAATATAATAACAACAGAGTATCCAGGCTTTCCAACTGATATGCAAGCTCAATTTATGGCTCTTGCAACTCAAGCAAATGGAACAAGTACTATTGATGAGAGATTATTTGAAAATCGATATATGCATGTTAGTGAACTTTTAAGAATGGGTGCAGATATTCATCTTAATGGAAATATAGCAAGTATAACTGGTACTCCAAATAAATTAAATGGTACAGATGTTATGGCTACAGATTTAAGAGCAAGTTCTGCTTTAGTATTAGCTGCGCTTGTTGCAGACGGGGAAACAAATATTCATAGAATTTATCATTTAGACAGAGGATATGAAGATTTAGAGGGGAAATTAGTAAAAATAGGTGTCAATATCAAAAGTTTTAATGAATAATTATTATTTTTAAGTAATAATTATTATTTTATAAGAGATATTTGACTAAAATATATTTGATAAAATTAAGGTACGATTATGAAACTTGAAATTTCTTTATTTAGATTTGACTGTAAATCAGACTATTTACCATATTACACAAAACATTTTTTAAATGTTGAAGAAAACAACACACTTTTAACTGTTTTAAATAAACTCAATAGTGAAGATGAATTCTCTTTTGAAAATAGTCCAAATAGTTACTTTGTTGTAAATGATATTTACATGAGTGTAATGACTACTTGTAAACAAATAAAAGATAAGTTTGGAAGTGATATAAAAATAGAGCCTCTAAGTATAAGAAGAGTAAATAAAGATTTTATAATCAATGAAGATGATTTTCACTCAAAATTATCAATTTTAAGTGAATTTATTAGCTTAGATTTACTTAAAAATAATATTGATAAAGAGTTTAAAGAGTTATACGAATCATATAAAATATATTTTTATGCCTCAAATACCTTAAATGTAGAGTATAATTACATTGGTGATGCCATACTTTTATTAGCTTGTGATTTAATAGAAAAATTTCCAAATAAAGAAAAAGAGATATTAAATAGAATCAAAGAGTGTGAATATGGAATTCAATTTCACACAAGTTTATCTAAGAGAATTTTAAATTTTGACCAAAGCATTGAAGATAAGATTGTAAACCTTAAAAATAAACTAAATATATCAAAAACAATTGATAAACAAAATTTTAAATCTTCTATTTCTAAAAAGATTGATTTTGGAACTTTTAAAAAAGTTCAAAACATAAAACATGACTTCAAAGATTTTAGTTTTGCTTACTTAAAATCAGAAAACTCAGAAGATAAATCAAATCTTATTTCTAGCCTTAAAGCTAAAGTATTAAACTTATCATCTTTAAATCAAGATTTAGCAAAAGATACTTTTCACATAAATCCAGAGTTAACTTATAAATTAACTTCAACTTTAATGCTTGATGCTTATGATAGTGGAGCTGATTTTATTGTTGTTGATAATGACCAAGATTTTTACTTATTAGATTTTAATAGAAAAAATATGGAAAGTGTAATAGGAAGAGAGATTAATCTTCCAGTTTTACATATAAATGAGCTTGAGAATTTAGCTATGGGAGAATATGATTTAGCAAAAGCAACTTTTAAAAACCATACTCTAGACCCTAAAATAATTTAATTAAAATTATGATTCTTGGTTTAGATTATATAATCTCATCATCAATCATAATTGCTTTTATATTGCCTTTTTACATCTATAGAAAAAAAATATTTAAGAAATATTATAGTAAAAATAATATTTCTTACTTTGTACATGAAATAACTATTTACTTAAAAAATAAATATCCAAAGATAAATTTTGATTTTTCAAGAATTACTTCAATAAGCAAAACAAATCCTTACGACCAAGCAAGAATATTGATTTTGGAAGAGATCACAAAGCAGTTTATAGACTTTCCTTTTGAAAAAAGAACTCAAAAAAACATACCAAAAGAGTTATTATGGGCAAGTTATGAAAAAGAATCTATTCCTAAAAACAGTACCCCAAACAATCTTCTAAGAAGAAAAAATTTCGTTATCAAAAGAGAAAATTATAAGTGCAATAGATGTGGGAAAAGTATTAAAATGGATACTTCTATGCTATTACTAATAAAAGATTTAGATCAAGGTGGAACTTATCATTTTGAGAACTTGAGTATTTTATGCAATGATTGCAATAAAATAATAAATTCTCAAGCCCCAGAAAAACTAATAAAAGATTTAAATATTTTTAATTCAATGATGAAAAGATATGTAAAGTAATCAATAGTTTATTGATACATAAAAACTCAAGTCAAACTCATTTTCTTCATTTAAAAAGTTATTCTTTCTATATATTACATATGATGGTTTTGTTGTTGTTTCATACTCACTTTTTGGAAGCCATTCATGGTAAACCCAATGTATAAATTTAAGAATATCACCCCTTTTACCTACTAAATCAAATTTGGCATAAACACCCTTTGATATCTTAAAATTTGGCAATCTATCACTTTTTATATTCTTATCATCTGTTACAATACAAGCAATATATTGACACTCATTTAATGGTGTAATAGTTGGATTATCATGAAATAGTGCTATTTGTTGATAGTTTTTTATATTATTTGATAAAATCCAAGTTTGAAGCTTCTGCCAAGTCTCTTTTATATTTGCGTTGTAACCATTGTTTCTTATATAAAAACTCTCGAAAAATGGCATCTTTACGATACTTGGTGTCATATCACTAAAATCTGCAGTAGATTCCATCGCTTTTTGAGATTGTTGTAAAATTTTATGAGAGTAGTCTTTATAACCTGTACTTCTCCACTCCTTTGGAGTCATATCAAATCTCTCTTTGAAACTTTTTATAAAAGAAGATTGAGAAGAGTATCCACATTGGTTTGCAATATTTGATATTGTAGAATATTTATTAGTCAAAAGTAGATTTGATGCCTTTTGAAGCCTTATAGACTTGATACTCTCATAAATGTTTTTTCCAAAAGCATCTTTAAAAATTCTATGCATATGAAATTTACTAACTTTTAAATCAATACTTAACTCTTCTATATCAATATGGATATCAATATGAGTATAAATATAATACATAATGTCATTTGCTATTTTTGTTCTTTTTTGTAATGTATCTTTTTTCATAAGATATTGTAGCACGTTTTAACTATAAAATTAGCACAAAATGATTATAAATGAGGCACAAAAAAAGAAGAAGTAATAAATTTATTTTCCTAAAATAGGTAAATTTAAAAATTAGGGTATTTATGGATAAAAATGAACAATTAAAAATAGTCTCAAAGTATTGTAACTCTTTTAATTTAAAAAAGATGAAAGTCGATACTTTGTTATTAGTAATTCATATGCTTTTAAGTGATTATGAAAAAATTGATATAAAAGATAATGTTTTAAATAAGAATTTATTAATAGATACCAAAGAGATTGAGTTTATAAATAAAAGCGTTCATGATTTAAAAAATCATTTAGACTCAAATATTATTATAAGTGAAACTTTACTTTATATATTTAGAAATAAAAACATCTCACCAACTTTTTTAAGATTATCAAAATGCCTTGAACCAATGCGAGTCTATTATCAATATCTAACTTCAATCTTTTCTAATAAAATAAAAAAAGGCTCTTTTTGGATACCAGAATTATTAGCCTTTTCTTTAATACATTATTTTAAAAAAGAATATGAAAAATCATTTCTAAATCATCCTATAATACAAAATTTTCCAACTGAAAAGTTTTTAAATATTTATAACAAAAATAATATTCAAATAAAAAAACAGCTCTCAAAAGAGGAACAAGTCAATTCTTGGAGAATCAAAACAAATTTAGATGAAATGTACGATTTATCTGAGTATATGATAGAAAAATACTTAGAATTTAATTATAAAATAAATGATAAAAGAGTTTCAAAAACAAGAGTAAAAAAGAAAAAGTAATATTAGTTGTTCACATTAGTATAAATTTTTTCTAATGGATTTGATGAAATACTTTCCTTAACACTACTCTTTTTTATTTTTTTATCTTCAAGCTTTTTTACTAAACTATTTACATAAATATCTTCTAAACTTTGCAAATAATCAACCTTATTTTTTATAATACTAAGTGTTGAATCTTTTGGCACAATATATGGTGTTATGATTACTACAAGATTCATTTTATCATTTATATATTTTTCATTTTTAAACAAATTACCAAATAATGGAATATCCTTTAAAACAGGAAGCCCAGATTCCGTTTGATATTTTTTACTTTTTATTAAGCCACCAATTATTACACTCTCACCATTATTTAATATGGCTGTTGTAATTACTTCTTTTTTTGAAGTATCTAAATTTTCACTTGTAGTTGATTCTTTTACATCTTCTAGTACTGTATTTATTTGTAAAATGATTTTATTCTCTGAAATTCTAGGCTTTACTTTTAACCTTAATCCTACTTCTTCCCTTTTAAAAGACTCTGTTGTTCCAGAAGTATTTGTTGTCTGTCCTGTTTTAAAAGATTTTGTTTCACCAACATAAATAGAAGACTCTTTATTATTTATACATAAAATTGAAGGTTCAGATATTACATCTATAGCTTGATTTTGCTTTAAAAAGTTAATAGTTGCACCCAAACTCAAACCCTTTGATAAAGAGTTAATATCAAAGCCAAAGGTAGAAAAATCACTAAAATTAATTGCCTTATTAGTTAAACTATTAAAAGAGCTAGAAAAAGTGCTTAAATTTGTGGAACTATATTTATTAAAACCATTTAAACCATATTCCAAGCCTATCTCTTTTGTTTTCGTTTCACTTATCTCAAGAATTTTTGCCTTTATATAAATCTGTGGATTTGATACATCGATTTTTTTTATAAACTTTTTTATACTTTCTGTATCACTTTTACTTCCTACTACTATAATAGAGTTTGTATCATTTTCTATGGTTATTAAAGGATTTATATTTGATTTTTTATTTGAATAAATTTTATTTAAGACTTTTAATATATTTTGTGCTTCGAGGTTTTGAATAGGGATTATTTCTAGTTTTTTCTCTTGTTGATTTAAAGGCGTGTTTATATTTTCTATTTTGAAAATAGTCCCTTCATCTTTTAAAACATAACCTTTTTTCAATAAAGTAAATTTTAAAAGCTCTAAAAGTTTCTGTTTTTTTATTGATTTATTAGTTACAAAATCAACTTTCCCCTCTATCTTTCCTAGATAAAAGATATTTTTGTCCAATTGTTTGGAAGTAATTTTTATAAACTCTTCGATATCTAAATTTTTAAAATTTATGTTTATATACTCACTACTCTTTGCATTTGCCCCTATTGTAAATATCAATAAAATAAAAATTATAATCTTCAAACTATCACCTTTAATATCTTTAAAGATTATTATATATTAATTACTTAAAAATTATATTAAAGTTATATATTTATTTCTAATTTAGTATTTAAAGGTAAATCTTTTTCAAAGATTTCAAAATCCTCTTTTGTAGATTCTAAATAAAGTTTAATATTCACATCAAACTCTTTATTTATTATATTTATATTTTGATTACTAATTAAATACTCCAACTTTGATAAATCAGAATATTCACAAGTTAGTACTCTTTGTTCTAGTTTTTCATATGTTTGCAGTTTTGAGATATTAATTACACTATTAACAGCATCACTATAAGCTCTTACTAATCCACCTGTTCCAAGTTTCACTCCACCAAAATATCTCACAACTATTACAAAAGTATTTATTAGTTCGTTTCCTGCCATTACATTTAAGCAAGGTTTTCCACTCGTACCTTTTGGTTCTCCATCATCACTACTATTTTCAATAATTTGGTCAAATTCGTTTAAATATCGGTATGCATAAACAAAATGCCTAGCTTTTGGATGCTCTTCTTTTAATCTTTTCATTACTTCATTAAACTGCGAATAAGGAGCTAAAAAAGCATGAAACTTTGATTTTTTCTCTTCAAAAACTGAACTAAACTCTTTTTGAACATATTTCAACTATAATTCCACCCATGAGATTAGATTTATTTTTAACAAAAGCTTTCGACATACAAAGTAGAAATAAGGCGCATGAACTTATAAAAGCAAATAAAATAAAAATAGATGGTGCCATTATAACAAAACCATCTTTTAATGTAGAAGAGACTCACAAAGTTGAAATACTAGAAGATACTTTTTATGTCTCAAGGGCTGCATATAAATTAAAATACTTCTTAGATGAAATCGATTTAGACCTAAATGATTTAACTGCTTTAGATATAGGCTCTAGCACCGGTGGCTTTACTCAAATACTTCTTGAAAATGGTGTTAAAAGTGTAACTTGCGTTGATGTAGGTTCCAATCAACTCCATGAAAAAATAAAACATGATAAAAAAATAGAATTTTATGAAAACTGCGATATTAGAGACTTTAAAAGTGATAAAGCTTTTGATATCGTGACTTGTGATGTCTCTTTTATAAGTTTGCACAATATTATAGATGATATAAATAGATTATCAACAAAAAATATAATAGTATTATTTAAACCCCAATTTGAAGTTGGCACAAATGTCAAAAGAGATAAAAAAGGTATGGTAAAAGATAAAGATGCCATAGATCTCGCAAGAAGAAAGTTTTTAGGAGTAACTGTTCTTTTAAATTGGAAACTAATAAAAAGTTCTAAAAGTAAACTAGAAGGGAAAGATGGCAATATTGAAGAGCTATTTTACTTCAAAAAAATAGAGGTAGAGAAATGAATAAAGATAAAAAAAACATAACATCTGTTGCAATTGGAGGATTTGATGGGATGCATATAGCCCATCAATCTTTATTTAATAATTTAACTTCAAATGGTGCTATTATTGCAATTGAAACTGGTCATGCAAATATGACGCCAAAAGAACAAAGAGAAAAATGCACAACTTTCCCAATATTTTATTATGAATTAAATGATATAAAAAACTTAAGTGGTAAAGAGTTTATAAAACTATTAAAAAGTGAATTCCCAAAATTAAAAAAAATAGTTGTAGGTTTTGATTTTTGTTTTGGGAAAAATAGAGCTAACTCTACAGAAGAGCTAAAATCACTCTTTGATGGAGAAGTTGTTGTTGTAAATGAAATAAGTATAAATGATATTGCAATACACTCAAGAATAATCAGAGAATACATAAAAAACGGAGACTTTGAAACAGCAAATACCCTCCTTGGAAGAAAATATGAAATAAAAGGAACTCAAATAAAAGGTCAAGGCTTAGGAAAGTCAGATTTTGTTCCAACTATTAACCTAGATATAAAAGAGTATTTATTACCTAATGAAGGAGTTTATATCACTAAAACAAAAGTTGATAATGTAAGCTATCCATCCATTTCATTTTTAGGTCACAGAGTCACTACTGATGGCAACTTTGCAGTTGAAACACATATTTTAAATAAAGATATTTCAGCACACAATAGTAATATATCAATTAAATTTTTCAAAAAATTAAGAGACAATCAAAAGTTTGATTCTTTTGAAAAACTAAAAGAACAAATAGTAAATGATATAAATGATTGTAAAATCTATTTTAATCTTACTTTATAAAATGATTATTAATAATCATTTTGATAGAATATCTACATGATAGATAAAGTATTTAATAAATCAATTAAAAAACAATTTGAATTTGACGAAGAGGTTGCATCAGTCTTTGATGATATGCTTAATCGTTCGGTTCCATATTATAAAGAGATGCAAAGATTAACTATAAATTTTGCACTAAATTTTTTAGAAGATGATTATAAAGTTTTTGATTTAGGTTGCTCAACTGCATCAACATTAATAGAGCTTGGTAAGCATTGCAATAAAAAGTTAAATTTGATTGGTATTGATAATTCACAAGCCATGTTAAATAGAGCTTCAAACAAAGCTAAAGCTTTTGGTGTTGATATTGATTTTATTTGTGGTGATATTCATGATGTTGATTTATCAAGTGCTAACTTAATTATATCTAACTATACACTTCAATTTATAAGACCTTTACAAAGGGAAAAACTTATAAAAAAAATATACGACTCTTTAGAAAAGAAAGGGGTTTTTATTTTTAGTGAAAAAGTAATTTCATCAAATAATGTTTTAAATAAACAATGTATTGATGAGTATTATGAATTTAAAAAAACACAAGGGTATTCAGAATTTGAGATTTCTCAAAAAAGAGAAGCTTTGGAAAATGTTTTGATACCATATACAGAAGATGAAAATAAAAAAATGATAAAAGATGCTGGATTTACCCATTGTGAAACACTTTTCAAGTGGGTTAATTTTGCAACATTTATAGCAATAAAAGAATAAGGAATTATAAAATGTTAGAAGTAAATTCAATAGCACCAGATTTTTGTGCACCAAATCAAGATGATGTAGAAATTTGTTTAAGAGATATAAAAGGAAGCTGGATAGTTTTATATTTTTATCCAAGAGATAATACGCCAGGTTGTACAACTGAAGCTTGTGACTTTACAGCTTCTATGCCAGAATTTGATAACTTAGATGCTACTATTTTAGGAGTAAGTTCAGATACTCCAGCAAAACATAGAAACTTTATAGAAAAACAAAATTTAAGCATAACACTACTTGCAGATGTTGAGAAAAAAATGTGTGAAGATTATGGTGTATGGCAACTTAAAAAATTCATGGGTAGAGAGTCTATGGGAGTAGTTAGAACTACATTTATTATAAACCCAAAAGGTGAAATTGCAGCAGTTTGGGAAAAAGTAAGTGTAAGAAAAAAGAAAAAAGTAAATGGTGAAACTATTGAAATCCTCCATGTGGATGAAGTAAAAGAAAAATTACAAGAGTTACAAACTAAATAAGGAAAAAAATGATAAATAATAAATTATTACTACTTGGAGCAACACTTTTAGTTGCAAATAGTTTAAATGCAAAAACTACAATTTGTTATAAAAAATCTTGGGAAACTCCATCAACTATTGAAACTACTAAATTAGACGGTGGTGAATGTAAAGGTGAAAAATCACTAAAAGAGATGAAAAGAGCTGGTTGGTATATAAAAGATATTGAAATCAAAAATGCAAAAAAAGGTTTAGACTATAATTATATTTTAAGTGATATAAATCCTGTAGTTATATCTAAAGAGTTAAGTTCTAAAAATGATATAACAACTGCTTTAGATATGCAAACTCAAACAACTAAACTCTATGATGTAACAAGTGACCATGCAAAAATAGATATTGGCAACTTAAAAATTGGACAAAGTGGTGTTATTCAACATACATATAAAGATGGTAATTCACTTATTATCTCAAGTGCTTATGTTGAAAGTTCGAATTCAAACTATTCAATTGTAAAATTTATTCCATTTTTAGATTTAAAACAAAATGCAATTCCAACATCAAATAGAACTGTGGCAAATAATGATACATTTATCTTAAATTTTATGTATGATCAAAGTTTATTAATTACACCAAATATTGATGCATTTAGAGCTACAAGAAAAAAATTTACTGAAAATAACTTTGTACATTCTGATATCTTTGGAGAATATTTAAAAAGTGAATATAGACCTCTTCCAACTCAAAAAATAATCCAAGAGTTTGCACTTTCTCAAAATATGGGAACAATATTTATTGTTATCAAATCTAATTTGTATATCTTAGATAGTAGAACGTTTACACTTTTAAATAAACAAACGGTTCCTAATATCTCAAGTAAAACACAGATGCCATTTTATACAAGAATTGAGAAAATTGAATCAAATATTTTCACAACTGATATTTGGAGTTGGTTAGACTTCTCTGCTATTACTAAGTTCTTAAATGATGATAGAACAGAAGAAGAAGTTTTATACGGTGATTTAGCAACTAAAAAAAGTAAAGATCAAATGGATTACAATTCTTATTATACAAATCTTTTAGGACTAAATAATGATAAAAAATAATCATATAGAATACTTTATTTCGATTGTAGGTGAAGAGAATGTAAAAAGTGATAGAGCTCATTTAATAGCTTATTGCTATGATGCAACGAAAGAGAGATTTGAACCAGATGCTGTTGTTTTTCCAAGAAATGAGCAAGATGTATCAGCTGTATTGAAATATTGTAATGATAATAAAATTGTAATAGTTCCAAGAGGTGCTGGTTCTGGTTTTACAGGAGGAGCTCTTCCTTCTGAAGGTGGGATTATTTTAAGTTTAGAGCGACATATGAATAAGCTACTTGAAATAGATATGGAAAACATGTTAGGAGTTGTACAACCAGGTCTTATTAATATGGAGTTTCAAAAAGCAGTTGAAGAAGTAGGTTTATTTTATCCACCAGATCCAGCAAGTGAGCACTACTCAACACTTGGTGGAAATGTAAGTGAAAATGCAGGTGGAATGAGAGCTGCAAAATATGGTATTACAAAAGACTACGTAGTAGCTCTTAGAGCAGTACTTCCAAATGGTGAAATAATAAGAGCTGGTAAAAAAACTATCAAAGATGTGGCAGGATATAATACTGCTGGTATTTTAATAGCAAGTGAAGGAACACTAGCAATTATCACAGAAATAACTCTAAAACTTATTCCAAAACCAAAATTCAAACAAACATACATGGGTGTTTTCCCAGATGTAAATAAAGCTATGAATGCTGTATTTAAATCCCTAGCTGCTGGTGCAAATCCAGTTGCAATGGAATTTTTAGATGCTTTAGTAATAAAAGCCTTAAAACAAAAATTCCCACAAGTAAGTCTACCTGAAAATGCAGGTGGGATTTTAGTTGGTGACGTTGATGGAAGTAGCCAAGCAGAAGTTGATGAGCAACTAAAAACTTTAAAAGACTCTTTTGCACAATATGGTTCAACTGAATTTATAGTTGCACAAAATGATGAAGAGGCAGCTAAATTATGGTTTGCAAGACGAAATGCAAGTCCAGCAACTGCCATATATGGAACTAAAAAACTTAATGAAGATATTTCAGTTCCAAGAAGTAAACTACCAGAAGCACTAGAAGAGATATATAAAATTGGTGAAAAGTATGGTTTCAATGTTCCTTGTTTTGGACATGCGGGAGATGGAAATATTCATGTTAATGTAATGGTTAAAGATAAAACAAATGAAAAAGAGATGCATGATGGACATAAAGCCATTGAGGAGATTTTTCAGCTAGTAGTTGACATGGGTGGTACTTTAAGTGGAGAACATGGAATTGGTTTATCAAAGGCTCCATTTATGAATATTGCATTTTCTCAAGCAGAACTTGAATTATTTAAAAGTATCAAAAAAGCTTTTGATCCAAATAACATTTTAAATCCTCACAAAATGGGATTATAAAGTGAAAAAATGAAAAAAAATAGTAAAAAGCTATTTGCAAAATTAATAGAGATTTTAGATTCATTTTTCAATGATGACACAACATATTATGCAGCAAGTCTTAGCTTTTTTACTATATTTTCAATTCTTCCAATTTTTGCCCTAATTATAGCAATAGTTTCAAACCTAGAACAATTTAACAATTATGTAGACTTATTTATAAACTACATACTAAACCTAATCAATCCATCCCATTCACAAAACTTTGCCCAAGAGTTTAAAAACTTCATAGCAAACTCAGACAAACTTGGTAACATAGGAATTATTTATATGTTATTTGTATTTACCATGTTTTTTAAAGACTATGAGTATATTGTAAATAAAATTCATAAAACTAAAAGAAAATCAATTTATGCCTCTTTTTTCTTTTATCTCTTATTTATAACCCTACTTCCAGTAATTTTTGCAGGATATATAATTTTAACAACATTTTACAATAACACAATTTTTGATTTTTTATTAACAATAATTTTAGGTTGGAGTATCTTTTTTGTACTATTTAAATTAACAGTTAATACACACATTGATGTAAAAGCAGCACTTATATCTTCATTTCTTACTTTAATAGTTATATCAATAACAAAAAACTTATTTATATACTACATTTTATACAATCAAACATATACAACCCTATATGGCTCTATGGCAACACTCCTTTTCACTTTCCTTTGGATTTATACCTCATGGATAATTTTCCTTTATGGTGTAAAACTTTGTCATAATTTAAATATGAAAGAATTAAATAAACTAGAATCTAAATAAAAATTATTTTTTACTAAAAACTAATTTATTAATTATAATATAATAATCACAATGATATAATTCTTATAATTTTAAGGAGACAAAATGAAAAACGTTTTAAAAATAACTAGTGTAGTATTTTTAACATTATTTTTTTTAGTAGGTTGTAGATCAGCTGCTATTTATAATGTAAAAAATAATCCAGTCGTATCAACTAAGAAAATAACGAAAGCAGATATGTATAAAGCAATTTATGCAGCAGGTGCAACGCTTGGTTGGAATATAACAAAAGTTAAAGATGGTTTAGCAAAAGGACAATTAAATCTTAGAACACATATGGCATTAGTTGATATTACATATGATGAAAAAAGTTATTCTATAACTTATGATAATAGTTTAAACCTTAACTACAATAAAGAAAAAGGAACTATTCACAAAAATTATAATGGATGGATTCAAAACTTACAAAAAGCTATTAATACACAAATTAAATTACTTTCAATGTAACAATTATAATAAAGGCAAATGCCTTTATTATATAACCCTTCTTTTTTTCCCAATATTTGTTATTTCTATTTTATCAACAATTTTTAAATTAATAGAAAATTTAATATTTGATAACTCGTTTTGTAATATCTTTCTTATATCTTTAACTAAAAACTCTTGTTTACTCTCAATCGTAATATCTAAAACCTCATCTTTTAGACTACTATTTTCATTCGAATTTACAAATACTACTGCTTTTTCGATTCCATCAACCTCTTCCAAGATATTTTCTATTTGTATTGTAGAGTATCTTTTACCAGCTATCTTTAGAATTTGTGAACTTCTTCCTATTAGCTTAAATTTATTCTCATAGAACTCCACATAATCGAAAGTTTGTATTTGATGATTTGTTGTTTTAAACTCTTTTTCATAAATCAGATTTGAGATAAAAGGGGACTCTACTTTTAACTCATTTTTCTCATTTATAGAAGTAATTACTTTTGGAGTAGTTGTCCAAAGAGAGTCATCATTAAACTTATACGATATTCCACCTGTTTCAGTCGAACCAAATATTTGTAAAATATCTGTAGAAAATTTTTCATTAAACTCTTTTGCATCATCTGCAAATAAAGGTCCTGTTGAACTTACAAATAAAGACTTAGAAAGATTTTTTGATTCATTAATTCTATTTAATGCTTTTATATATAAAGGTGTTGTTACAACTAAAGAGTTATCATCTATCATATCTAAAAGATCATGGGGTAAAAAATGCTCTTTTAATATTATGTCTATTCCATTTAATAAAGGGAAAAAAAGTCCATATAATGAACCATAAAGGTGAAGAAAAGGAACAGTAACAATAACTCTTTTTATATTAAACTCTTTTAATGATGAAGTAATTACTTCTACTTCTTCTAAAATATTTTCTTTTGTTTTTAGTGCTCCACTTGGAAACCCTGTACTTCCTGAACTAAAATATAAAAACATAAAATCTTTATCATAAAAAATATTCTCATTATTTCGTATATCATTAAACTCTTTTATATTTAATTTCTCTAAGGAATCACTCAATGCTTTATTTGTCTCATCAAATAAAATTGACTTAGCACCTGAAAAATATGATTTAATCATATTTAGAACATTTGTTTCTTTCTTTGAAGAAGCTATATAGGATACTTTATTAAAGCATTCTTTATCAAAAAATAATTCTTTTTTTATTTCATATTCATTTATTGAACCATTATCATTAAATACTTTGAGAGTCATAAGAAGGCCTTTTTAAAATTATTATTAGAAGTGTAATTGCAAGTATCCCAACAGATGCGACTACACCTATTGAGAATAAAGCATTTACTTTAGAAAAAATCAATACACCAAATCCAGCAAAAGTAGATAATAAAGAGTAAAAAATAGCTATATAAGTATTTTTATCTAAATTCTTTGAACCTAGGTAAATACCAAAATCTATGCTTATAGACAAAATAACAAATAACATAAAGAAATGTAAAATATTAAATGTCATAAAAAATGACAATGATAATATTAAAGCTATTGGGAAAATCAGATATGCAAAAGATAAGAGATAATTATCTTTTGTTGATAAAAATAACATAAGCAAAATAAATAAAACAGTTATTGCTCCATATACCATAAGTTCGTTATATATAGAGCTTAGATTTTGTTCAAACATTGTTTTGATACTTATATTTACTATAAAATCATACTTAGAAAAATCATTAACCTTATCTTTGGGTAAATTTGCATAGCTTAAATAATTGCCTTTAAAATGAAGTAACTCTATACCTAAATCATTTATTGATTGTTTTGTATAAATTGGTCTATTTTCATTTAAATTATATGCATCTTTAAAATAATTATTTTTAAAACCCAAGATTATAGCTTTTTTATTCAATTGTTCTTTTATACTTTTTAAATCTATTTTTTGTAATAAAAGCTTTTTATCTAAAAAACTTTTTTCATCTATTAATACAGAAGTTGGAATATAAGAATTAGGATATTTATTTTTCAATATTCTTGCATCTTCAATTAACTTTTCTATAGATTTCGCTTTTAATAAAACAGGCATATTCTTTTGAGTATCTAAACTATTATTAAAGTATTTTTCTGTTTGTTTCAGTTGTGTATTATTTACATCAAGATTTTTTAGGTTTAAATCAAAATGAAATTTATCTATTGAAAATATCAATAATACAACTGCAAAAAATATAACATATATAGGTCTAATTTTTGAATATAGTTTATAATACTTTGTAGTAATACTTTTTTTAGAAAACTTAATTTTGGGATATAAAAATGCAAACTGATAATATGAAAACAGAAGAGAAATAATAGAAAAATAACAAAACTGCTTGATCAAATCAAAAGATACAAAAGACAAAATTATAAATGCACCAACAGTAGTAACCATCCCTAAAAAAACATCTTTATTAAAAGCTTTTTTCTTTTCATAATAGTCATGCATATAATGATGAAACATATAATCAATAGCAACGGTAGAAATTGATATACCAAATACAACAACAAAAATAGATAATTTATCAAAGAGAAAAGAGCAAAGTAATAGTGAAAAGAGAATAGATGAAACCAAAGTAACAATAGTATTTAAAAGCAATTTCACATTTTTTAAAATAACCAAATACAATAATATCAATAATAAAGTAGAAATCGTAATTATTCTATTTACATCATTTTTTATTATTCTTGAATTTTCTACAAAATAAAAAATAGGAGAGAATACTTTTATATTCTTTTCATTACTAATTATTTTTTCTATTGAATCATATATTTTTTCATATTTTGAAATTGTGTTTATTGAATTATCAAGACTAAAAATAGAGATATAAGCCTTATCTTTTATACTTAGGTGATTATTTTTTATAGACAAATTTGTAAATGAATTATCCTTAAAAAAAAGATTTAAAGGATCTTCTTTATTTATAAAATATGAGAAATTTGATTTTAATAGATTTGATTTTATCTCTTCAAGTTTTTTAGTAATATTTAAATTATCTAAACTTTTTTTATCTAATTTTTCTATATAAACTCTGTATTTATCTTTATACTTTTTTAAATTTTCATTTTCTTGTATTTTTACAAAACTTACACCCTCAATTTTAGAAAACGATCTTTCTAGTTTCTTGATTTTTTCTAAAGCATTATTATCTATTCCTTCGACACTCAAAAAAATCTTTTTAGTACTTTTAAAAGTATTAAATTCATTTAATAACTCTTTCTTTTCACTATTTGGAAGTATAGATTGAAGATCAGTTGATATATGACTAAAAGAACCAAAAGATACTGCTAATATAAGTAAAGTAAATAATACTAATATATTTATATAGTTAGTTAATTTGAACAATATTTATCCAATCATCATTTGTAAAATATATCTTCAAAAACTTTAATTTTGAATCTATTTTTTTATACTCTATTTTTTTTATCACATTTGCTACATATTCACTTGGAATTAAAGTTGTGTTCCCATCACTCTTTTTTATTTGAAAATACTCTTTTATATTTTCTATTTTATTTGTATAAATACTTTCTATAACTTTTGAAAAAATTGTCAAATCCAAATTATCTTCATAAGTAATAATATTCTCTGTTTTACCATCTTTTTCTATTATATTTTCTTTTGTAAAGGTAAATGTTCTGTTTTGTTGGGGATATGAAACTTTTATAAAATCTTTTTCTATATTTAGGATACCATCTCGATATACACTAGTATTTAGTGCACCTATATATTTCTCTTCTTTAAATTCAATTTCCTTTGAAAATAAAAAAAGTGTGAAAAATAAAAATAAAAATAAAATTTTAACCATTTAATTTAGCCTCAAAATAAAATTTTTTATGAACAAATTGTACAATTCCAGCAATAATAAACAAAAAATACCAACCAACTGATGAATATAATGTCCAGTAAAACATATCTTTTGAATAAAGTACAAAAGAATGAATCAGCACATTTATCAAAGATATATAAAACCAAAAAAGTGTTGATTTATGAATATAATTTTTTTCTTCCTCTTCAACATCTTTATTTAATCTTTTTAAAAATACAAAAATAAAAGAATTCTTAGAAAGATAACTATATAAAATATAAATTGAAATCAATCCAGAAATTAATAATGGTAGCATTTTTAAAAATAAAAAATTATCCAAAAAATATGCCAAAACAGATACACTCAAATAAAAAAGAGGAAAAATATACTCTTTTATACTTTTCTTTATAGAAAAAATGAACCAAAGCAAAGAGAAAATAAAAATTATAAGTGAAACAGTCTTTAGTTCAAAATTTCTTAATGAATAAAAAACAATGGGTGCATAAAGTAAAGATATGAGTAAATTCATAAACTTTATCTAACCATTGCCCCACTAATATTTAATACCTCTCCACTTACATAAGTAGCATCTACACCTATAAAATAAGCACATTTTGCCACTTCTTGAGCTTTTCCAAATCTTTTAAGAGGTATTGCTTTTTTTAGCTCTTTTACATTTGGTATATTTTCAATCATCTCTGATTCTATTATTCCAGGAGCAAGGGCATTTACTCTAATATTATATCTTCCTAGCTCTATTGATAAAGTTTTAGTAAAAGCAATAACTCCACCTTTACTTGCACTATAATTTGCTTGCCCAGAGTTTCCACTTATTCCTGAGATTGATGCAACATTTACAATACTTCCTCGTTTGTTCATCATCATATTTTTAGAAATAACTTTTGTAATATAAAAAAGTCCATTTAGATTTGTGTTAATTACATCTTCCCATTCATCATCACCCATAAAGAAAAACAGGTTATCTTTTATGATTCCAGCATTATTTACTAAAACTTCAACATCAAGATTTTCTAAAACCTCTCTTATAGAGTTTTTATCTTGCATATTAAAAGAAATAAGTTCTCCATTTGAATTTATATCTTTTAAAAGTTCTAGTGCTTTGTCTTTATTACTATTGTAATGAATATAGACGTAGTATCCATTTTTAGCATACTCTTTAACAATGGCTTGTCCAATAGAGCCAGTGGCTCCTGTAACTAATACTTTTTTATTTTCCATTTTTACTTCTTTATACTAATTTTGCACTTTTAAGTATTTTATTTATACTTACTATATCAAAATCCATTCTTCTATCTTCATAAAGTGGTTTAACTATCTTTCTTATCTCATCATGAATATTTCTTAGATGTGGAGAAACTTCACCTTCACCCCTAATATCAACAGCTTGTGCCATACCAATAAAAGCAATTGAGAGCATATTATACAAGTCTGGTATCATTTTTGCAAAATCATTTGCAGCAGTTGTTCCCATAGAAACTTTGTCTTGATTTAAAGATTCTGTTGGTCTTGAGTGAATAGAAGCAGCTGTTGTATTTTTAATAACATCTGCACTTAGAGAACTAAGACTTATTTGCATAGCTTTAAATCCATGATAAAATGGTTCATGTGAAAGTTTTAAGTTTTCACCTAAACCTCTATTAAATTTATGATCAACTAAAAGGGCAAACTCTTTGTCTAATAAATCAGCAAGATTTGCAGCACATATTTTTAAAGTATCCATTGCATGGGCAACATATCCACCATAAAAGTTACCTGATGTATATATTTTTTTGTTTTCACCATCAATCAAGGGATTATCATTTACAGAATTTATCTCTGTTTCAACCCAGTTTTTAGAAATTACTAAATTATCTCTTATTACACCTAAAACTTGTGGTGCACATCTCATAGAATATGTATCTTGAATATTTAAATCATTGTCGGCAAAAAATTTATCATATCTATCATCTCTACCATGGGTTAATTTTGAACCTTGAATTTTCTTTTTAATATTCTTTGCAGTTTCTATTTGTCCACTAAATGGCTTTGATTCATGTACAAAATCTTCCACAGGAGTATCATCACCTAAAAGAACTTCAAACATTCCTGCAACATAAGATTCCATAGAATTTAATATTATTTCAAACTCTTCTATTGCATCTAAGGCAATAGCACTCATAATTGTAGTTCCATTCATAATTGCTAATGCTTCTTTAGGTTTAAATTCATAAGGAGATATATTTAATTTATTATAAACTTCCATTACATCTTTTATTTCACCTTTATAATAAACCTCTCTCTCCCCTGCAATAACTGCTGCGATATATGATAAGGGAGTTAAATCACCACTTGCGCCTACTGAACCTTGAGATGGGATTACTGGTATAATATCTTCTTTTATTAAAAGTTCTAATCTTTTTAAAAGTTCAACACTTACTCCTGATTTTGCCTTACTTAAAGATATTGTTCTCATAATAACAGCATATCTACAAACTTTATGAGATAAATTTACTCCGATACCACAACCATGAAATCTAAAAAGATTTTTTTGTAAAGTTTTACTATCTTCATAATTAACATAGTTCTTTCCACTAGCACCATACCCTGTAGTAATACCATAAATAGGTTTTCCACCTTTTATCTCATTCATTAAAAAATCATGCGTATGGTTTATATAATTAAGAAATTTACTATCTTTTGAAATCTCAATATTAGAAGATTTAATAATCTCGTATAATGTTATATATCTCTTATCTATTTGTAAATTCATTCATTCTCCCAAAAATTATAAAAATTAAACCATTGATTTGGATATTTTAATAAAATTCTTTCAAATAATCTAACATATTCTTTTATAGCAATATCAATGGCTTCATTCTCATCCAAATTAAAATCTAAATTTAATTTTATTGTTTCGGCCTTATATTTTTGTAATCCAATATTCACTATAAAACAACACAAAATTGGTGTTTTTGTTTTATAAGAAATTTTAAATGGATTTTTATTAAAATTTGCATATTTACCAAAAAATTTTGTTTTATATTTATACTTAACACTTGTTGGTCTATCAGCCATTATTGCTATAACCTCATTATTAGAAATTGCATTTGCAATTTCAATAGAAACAGGTATCTGTCCCATAGATTGATCTATAATATTTATATTAGAAAATTTATTATCAATACTATTTTCAATCTCTTTTATACTATCTAAAATAATTTCATGCATAACTATATTGATTCTATTTTTTGTTGCAGGTTGACTAGAACTTGAAGCCCAACCTCCAAAATGAGAAAATAGTAATATCGATTTTTTATCTAAAATCTTTAATATTGGGTCTTTTCTATTATAGACAAAAGTATAAGAGTAAGGATCATATTTAGATATAAATCTATCTACTAAACACATAGCAAATATTCTTAAATGTTCGAAATAAATCCAATTATTAAATTCTAGGTCTAATGTTTTATAGTATATTTTCAAAGATTGTTTTACATTTGATGCAAATAAAAAATAAAAAAAACTCACAGGATACATTAAAAAATAAACAAATTTATAACCAAAAAGCTTATATAAATTAAATACAAGTTTTATACTCCAGCCACTTCCTCTTTGCTTAACAGTCATTTATTTATATCTTTTTTTTATAAAAAATTTAAAAGGTAGAAGCCTAATATGAACCATTACAATAGCTGCAGTGTCCCAAAACTTTTTAAAATGGCTAACTCTTTCTTCTGGTGTTGGATAATAACAATCTATTATTACTTCTTTTATTAACCTACCCTTCCAAGCATGTTTCACTAAAACTTCCATTTCCCAATCGAATCTTGAAGTTTTAATATCTAAATCTAAAATTGAAATTGGATATAATCTAAAGCCAGATAAAGAATCTTTTATCTCTTGTTCTGTATCCCATGTAGCCCAAAAGTTACTAAACCAACGACCAAATTTAGAACCATTAGGTACATTATCTATCTCAAAATTTCTAGCCCCTATTATTATTTGGTTATCCCCATCAGATGCATTTATGATTTTTTCTATTTGACTTGCTAAATGTTGCCCATCCCCGTCTAAGCTAATAAAATATTTGTATCCCAACTCTTTTGCTTTCCTGGCACCTGTTAAAATTGCTTCACCTTTTCCTTTATTATAAGGATGTCTTAAAACAATTAAATTTGAATTTTTATTTAATTTTTCTTCTACAGGGTTATCGTATCCATCATCAACAACTATTGTTTTAACATTATAAGATAATACATCATCAACAACTCTTTGTATTGTTAAATCATTATTATATGTAGGTATTACAACTACAATTTCACTGTATTCCATACGTTATTTCACTTATCTTTTTATTTTCACTTTTTATTATTATTTTGTATTTTGATTCATTTATACAGGTAATATAATATTCAATTATATCTTCAGGCTTTATAATTGATAAAAACTTTGCTTTTGAAATACTATTAATCTTATGATTCAATATATCTGAGATAATATCAATTTGAATAAAACCAGGTAATATTTCATTTTGAGGGAAATGTGCTTTAAATACAGGGTGTTCTTTCTTTGCCAGTTTAACTTTATAATAATTTTCTGACTTTTCTAAAACTTCAAATAAATTCTTAAATAACTTCACTATGATTTTCTTTCTATATGTATTCGTTATTGTACAAAATAATTTATTAAAAGATAATTTATAAGATGATTAAAAGATGAAAAACAGTACTATTTCAAAAGATTATTTACAAGGTTAAAATAAGATATGATAACTATTAATGAGTTTAAAGAAGTACTAATTGAAGGTCTAAACTTAGAAGACTTTACGATTGAAGATATTGAGGATAATGCACCTTTATTTGGAGATGATGGAATAGGACTTGACTCTGTTGATTCTATTGAATTAGTTTTAATTATTGAAAAAGAATATGGTGTAAAGATAAGTAATACTGAACAATATCAAGACATTTTTGCATCTGTATCTAGCTTGTTAAACTATATTAATGAAAATAAAAAATAAAGTCTATATAAATTATTTTGACTCAATTTCTTGTGCAGGAAATAATTCTGAAGAGTTATTTAAATCAATTTGCCTAAAAAAAGATACCATTTCAATCAATTCAACTTATGTCAAAGAAAGAAGTGTTGCAATTGGTAAAATACAAAAAAGTAAAGACTTAAATAATATTTTAAAAGAAAGATGTGATAAATTATTAGAGATTATGAAGTTAAATGATTTTTCAAATACTCTTTTAATAATTGGTTCTTCTGTTGGAGGGATGAACACAACAGAAAAACTTTTTTTCAAGAATAAAAACTATAAAAGTATCAATCCTAAAAAGCATCCTGTTGATTCAATAGCATACTTTTTAAAACAAAACTATAAATTCTATGATGATGTTTCTTTTTCTACAGCATGTACTTCTAGTGCAAATGCTTTAGGTTATGCAAAAGAAGTAATTGAAAAAGGTATATATGAAAATGTTTTAGTCATTGGAATAGATTCTCTATCACATACTACAGTTTGTGGATTTTCAGCATTAAGTGTTTTATCGTCAAAACCATGTACACCTTTTGATAAAAATCGAGAGGGAATGAATGTAGCTGAAGGTTTTGGAATTTTATTATTACAAAATAAAAAGAATGAAAATTCAATTGAATTATGTGGAGTTGGGTATAGCTCAGATTCTCATCACATGACACAGCCACATCCTGAAGGATTAGGTGCAAAAAAAGCAATGGAAAATGCTTTAGAAAATGCAAACTTACATAAAAATAATATCTCATATATAAATGCACATGGCACAGGAACGATAGCCAATGATTTTTCTGAATTAAATGCTATTAAATCTTTATTTATAGAAAATAAACCAAAAGTTAGCTCAACTAAATCAATCACAGGACATACTTTAGGAGCAGCTGGGGCTATTGAAGCAATTATTTCATGTATGGTTTTAAAAAAACAGATTATTCCAGCAAATAAAGGCTTAATAGAAATAGAAATAGAAGATATAAACTACTCGTTTGAAACTACTTCATCTAAGGTTGATTATGTACTTAGTAACTCTTTTGCCTTTGGTGGAAATAATACTTCATTAATTTTTGGACTTGTCAAGTGAAAATAAATTTAGAAATATTAGATGCATCTTATATCTTTGATGAAAAAGAAATTACGAATCTAAAAACTAAAGAACTAGTTCCTAAAATGATAATAAGAAGAAGATTAACAAGAGCTTCAAAACTTATAATTGAACTTATGTCAAATGTAAATTTTAAAGAAGGTAGAATTATATTTGGGACATCTTATGGAGAATTATTATCAACATCAAATATATTAAATGCCATTTCAAATGATGAAATGGCATCTCCCACAGATTTTCAAAATTCTGTTTACAATACCCCTGTTTCATATGCTTCTATTTTATCTAATAATACTAATGAGATATTAACTATTTCTTCAGGAGAAGAGACCTCTTTAAAAGTTTTAAAAGTAGGTGCAGTAAAAGCTTTAGATGGTGATGAGATTTTATTAACTTGTACAGAAACATTAAATATAAACAATATTGAAGAAATAAATACTTGCACAAAATATTTAGAAAGTGCTGTTGCCTTAAAAGTTAGAGTTACTAGTGAAAATGCAAATATTTATTTAAAAAATATACAAAATGAAGACTATCCAAAATCAATAGAACATATACTTCATGTGGCTAAAAACTTTCAAAAAGATAAAAAAAATATAATAGAAGTTAATATCTAATGAATTTACCACATCAAGCACCTATAAGATTTGCCCAAGAAATTTTAGAAAAAAATGAAGACTTTTGCATTGTAAAATGTTCTTTTCCATATATCCCAACACTCCCAATGGTTAGTGAAGCTGCTGCTCAAAGTAGTGCTGCTTTTGCAGAAGATAAAAATGAGCCAATAATAGGCTTTTTAATCTCTTTAAAAAATATAAAAAAGTTATCTGAATTAAATAAAATAGAGTATCAAATTAAAATATCAAAGTCCTTTAACTTTGGCTCAATGACTGAATATAAATTTGAATTATTTGACGAAAAAAAAACTTATGCAAAGGGTGAGTTAACAATAGCTCTTAAAGATTAAATATATGAAAAATTTCTTCAAAAATAACAATAAGATAAGTGCATTAGAAGCACAATATGAAGCTCAAAAGATTGCTTTTGCTCCAATAGTATTCCAAGTGGTTAGAACAATGAGAGACTTAAAGATATTAGATATATTAGCTAATAATAAAGATGGATTAACATATGAGGAATTAGAGAAAGAGAGCAATTTAACTAAATATGCAATACAATTATTATGTGAAACAGCACTAAGTGCAAATGTTATTTCAATTGAAAATGAAAAAATTTATTTAACAAAAATTGGATTTTTTATTCATAGTGATAAGATGACTAATACTAACATGAATTATAACCATCATGTTAATTACTTAGGATTATTTTACTTGGAAGAATCAATAAAAAGTGGAAAAGCAGAAGGATTAAAAGTATTTAGCGACAAAGAGACAATATATCCAGCTCTTTCTACTTTACCACAAAAAGTAAAAGACTCTTGGTTTGAATTTGATCATATGTATTCTGACTCTGGATTTCCGAAAGTAATAAAAATACTAGAAGAACTAAATCCTAAATCAATACTTGATATAGGTGGAAATACTGGTAAATTTGCCATGCTGTTTGCAAAAAAGAATCCAAATGTAAATATAACAATAATGGATTTACCACAGCAAGTAAAACTAGCAAAACAAAATATTTATGAAAATGATATAAAGAATATTTCAACGTATGAAGCAAATATTTTAAAAGAAGAAACTTCAATACCAAAAGATTTTGATATTATTTGGATGAGTCAATTTCTAGATTGTTTTAAAGAAGAACAAATCATAAGTATTTTGAAAAAAATAATATATTCAATTGATCCAAATAGTGAAGTATGTATTATGGAACCATTTTGGGATAGACAAAGTAATGAAACAGCAGCATACTGCGTAATAAATACTTCCCCTTACTTTACAGCTATGGCAAATGGTTATAGTAAAATGTTTAAATATACTGATTTTGAAAAATTATTAAAAATAGCAGGATTAGAAATAATTGAAACAATAGATAATATTGGCTTATGTCAAACACTTATACGTTGTAAAAAAAAATAAAATAAGAAAAGTGGTGCTCACAGTGGGAATCGAACCTACAACCTCTCCCTTACCATGGGATTGCTCTACCGTTGGAGCTATGCGAGCTAATAATAGTGAATAACTAATAATGAATAGAGAATAATAAAGATTATACTATAGCTAAAAATTATACACAGATAAATAATAAATAAAATATATCCTGTAAAAAAAGAGCTAAAAAAAAGCCTCTATCAAATAACTAGAAGACTAGTAATTAGATAAAGGCTTTAAAAACTCAAGAGTTGGCGACGACTTACGTTTCCACAAGGGGACCCTGCAGTATTATCAGCGATGAAGTGCTTGACTTCCAGGTTCGGAATGGAGCTGGGTATTTCCACTTCTCTATAATCACCAACAAAGTTGAGTAAAGAAAGAATAGTAAATATTCACTCTTTACTCAACTTATGTTTCTTAAAAAAGTTTACAACTTTTCCAAGGTAACATATCATCTTGAGATAGAAGTTAATGTTAAAGTCTTTACACACATACAAATTAAGTATGTACTTAATAAGATAGTAAACCAAGAAATATATAAAATAAGCCAAACGATCTATTAGTACTAGTCAGCTAAACGTCTTACAACGCTTACACATCTAGCCTATCAACCAGCTAGTCTTGCTGGGATCTTCAGGGAAAGTTCATCTTAGAGTTGGCTTCGAGCTTAGATGCTTTCAGCTCTTATCACATCCGTACGTAGCTACCCAACGATGCTCTTGGCAGAACAATTGGTACACCAGTGGTACGTTCATCCCGGTCCTCTCGTACTAGGGACAAATCTCTTCAACTTTCCTACGCCCACGGAAGATAGGGACCGAACTGTCTCACGACGTTCTGAACCCAGCTCGCGTACCGCTTTAAATGGCGAACAGCCATACCCTTGGGACCTGCTCCAGCCCCAGGATGCGATGAGCCGACATCGAGGTGCCAAACCTCCCCGTCGATGTGAGCTCTTGGGGGAGATCAGCCTGTTATCCCCGGCGTACCTTTTATCCTTTGAGCGATGGCCCTTCCACACAGAACCACCGGATCACTATGACCGACTTTCGTCTCTGCTCGAGTTGTATCTCTTACAGTCAGGCTGGCTTATGCCATTATACTCATCAAGCGATTTCCATCCGCTTTGAGCCAACCTTTGCAAGCCTCCGTTACTTTTTAGGAGGCGACCGCCCCAGTCAAACTACCCACCAGACATTGTCCTGAACGAGGATAACTCGTCCCAGTTAGTAACTCAAATATTCAAGGGTGGTATCTCAAGGGTGGCTCCCTATGTACTTGCGTCCATAGTTCATAGCCTCCCACCTATCCTGCACATGAATATCCAAGCTACAGTGTCAAGCTGTAGTAAAGGTGCACGGGGTCTTTCCGTCTTTCCGCGGGTAGGAGGAATTTTCACCTCCACTACAATTTCACTGGATCCCTGGTTGAGACAGCTCCCATCTCGTTACGCCATTCATGCAGGTCGGTATTTAACCGACAAGGAATTTCGCTACCTTAGGACCGTTATAGTTACGGCCGCCGTTTACTCGGGCTTCAATCAAATGCTTCGCTTACGCTGACATCATCAGTTAACCTTCGAGCACCGGGCAGGCGTCACACCTTATACATCCTCTTGCGAGTTAGCAAAGTGCTGTGTTTTTGGTAAACAGTCGGGAGGGACTCTTTGTTGCAACCTCTTACGCTTTCGAGAGCAAGTCTCTATACATAAGTAGGCACACCTTATACCGAAGATACGGTGCTAGTTTGCAGAGTTCCTTAACCAGGGTTCTTCCACGCGCCTTAGAATACTCATCCCACCCACCTGTGTCGGTTTACGGTACGGGCAACAAATAATATACTTAGTGGCTTTTCTTGGCACGACAGTATCATCGATTCTGAATTGATTCCGAAGAATCGCAACAGCCTGTAAGATCTCGGATTAGTGATAGCCGGATTTGCCTAACTATCATCCTACGTCCTTCGAGCCACTATTCCATCAGTGACCTCGATTAACTCTATGCGTCCCCACATCGCGCTTATTTGTTGGTATTGAAATATTAATCAATTTGCCATCGTCTACCCCTTTCGGACTCGACTTAGGTCCCGACTAACCCTACGATGACGAGCATCGCGTAGGAAACCTTGGGTTTTCGGCGTTGAGGATTCTCACCTCAATTATCGCTACTCATGCCTGCATGCTCACTTCTATCCGCTCCAGCACTCCTTGTCGGTATACCTTCAACGCTGAATAGAACGCTCTCCTACCACTTGTACAAGTACAAGTCTAAAGCTTCGGTGTACATCTTAGCCCCGTTATATTTTCCGCGCAAAATCACTAGACCAGTGAGCTGTTACGCTTTCTTTAAAGGGTGGCTGCTTCTAAGCCAACCTCCTGGTTGTCACAGTAACTTCACATCGTTTTCCACTTAGATGTAACTTTGGGACCTTAGCTGTTAGTCTGGGTTGTTCCCCTCTCGACGATGGATTTTATCACCCACCGCCTGACTCCTATGATTACGCATATAGTATTCGAAGTTTGATAGGGTTTGGTACCGCGGTAAGCAGCCCTAGCCCATTCAGTGCTCTACCCCTATATGTTACTACATAAGGCTATACCTAAATATATTTCGGAGAGAACCAGCTATCACGAAGTTTGATTGGCCTTTCACCCCTATCCACAAGTCATCCCAAGACTTTTCAACGTCAGCGGGTTCGGTCCTCCACTGGCTCTTACACCAGCTTCAACCTGCTCATGGATAGATCACTTCGTTTCGGGTCTGCAGCATCTGACTATATCGCCCTATTAAGACTCGCTTTCGCTACGGCTCCGTACTTGACTTAACCTTGCCAGACACCACAACTCGCAGGCTCATTATGCAAAAGGCAGTCCGTCACCCTGATAAATCATAGGGCTCCGAATGATTGTAAGCTAATGGTTTCAGGTTCTATTTCACTCTCCTCGCTGGAGTACTTTTCACCTTTCCCTCACGGTACTTGTTCACTATCGATCTGTAAGTAGTATTTAGGATTGGAGGGTGGTCCCCCCAGATTCAGACAAAATATCACGTGTTCCGTCCTACTCAGGATACCATTAGAGCTATCAAGAATTTCGTATACAGGAGTTTCACCTTCTATGCTATACCTTTCCAGATATTTCTACTATTCTTTTTAGTCTCACAGCATGGTCCTACAACCCCCTATGCAAGCATAGGGTTTGTCCTAATCCGCGTTCGCTCGCCGCTACTTACGGAATCTCATTTGATTTCTCTTCCTCTGGCTACTGAGATGTTTCACTTCACCAGGTTAGCTCCCCGCAGGGTAACATATATCTCTATATGCTGGGTTGTCCCATTCGGAAATCCTCGGATCAAAGCTCTTTGGCAGCTCCCCGAGGCTTATCGCAGCCTAATACGTCCTTCATCGCCTCTTACAGTCTAGGCATCCACCATTAGCCCTTAATAGCTTATAATTTGTATAACTAAATCTCTTTAGTTACCTTTTTGATAATTATTCCTTGGCTACTATCTTATTAAATACAATATTTAATAAAACAGTAATTGTGTGTTTAAATTGTTTTCTATTTTAATTAAAATAACTTTCATTATTCCAATTCGAAAAAATTTTAAAGACTTTAACATTAAATTTTTAAATAACATTTTGATTCGAAAACCAAATATAAATCTTATATTTAAGACTTATATTTAGTTTTTTATCTCTGTTCTACTTGGTTTAGGTGCTAATGTTGGTGGAGAATAGCGGGATCGAACCGCTGACCTCCTGCGTGCAAGGCAGGCGCTCTCCCAGCTGAGCTAATTCCCCAACAAAGATTATCTTCTTCTCATGGTGGGCCTACCAGGACTTGAACCTGGGACCTCACGATTATCAGTCGAGCGCTCTAGCCAGCTGAGCTATAGGCCCATTCTTCACCTATTATTTCAATAACCTTTACAAACCGAATATGATATTGGATATTTACCCATTGTTTATTTCTTGAGAAGATAAACGAATATCTTCTCATTACTCTGAAAGGAGGTGATCCAACCGCAGGTTCTCCTACGGTTACCTTGTTACGACTTCACCCCAGTCGCTAAATCCACTGTGGAAGGTAGCTATTTTAGCATCCCCGCTTCGAATGAATTCAACTCCCATGGTGTGACGGGCGGTGAGTACAAGACCCGGGAACGTATTCACCGTAGCATAGCTGATCTACGATTACTAGCGATTCCAACTTCATGTAGTCGAGTTGCAGACTACAATCCGAACTGGGAGGCATTTTTGAGATTCGCTCCACGTCACCGTATCGCTGCTCTTTGTATACCCCATTGTAGCACGTGTGTAGCCCTGGTCGTAAGGGCCATGATGACTTGACGTCGTCCTCACCTTCCTCCTACTTGCGTAGGCAGTCTCGTTAGAGTTCTCAGCCGAACTGTTAGCAACTAACGACGAGGGTTGCGCTCGTTGCGGGACTTAACCCAACATCTCACGACACGAGCTGACGACAGCCGTGCAGCACCTGTATGAAAGCTCCTGCAAGCAGGCACCAATTTATCTCTAAAAAGTTCTTTCTATGTCAAGACCAGGTAAGGTTCTTCGCGTATCGTCGAATTAAACCACATGCTCCACCGCTTGTGCGGGTCCCCGTCTATTCCTTTGAGTTTTAATCTTGCGACCGTACTCCCCAGGCGGTACACTTAATGTGTTAACTGCATTACTGCAAGGTCTAGCCTCACAACAACTAGTGTACATCGTTTAGGGCGTGGACTACCAGGGTATCTAATCCTGTTTGCTCCCCACGCTTTCGCGTCTCAGCGTCAATTATGTTCCAGTAGATCGCCTTCGCAATCGGTATTCCTTCTGATATCTACGGATTTTACCCCTACACCAGAAATTCCATCTACCTCTCCCATATTCTAGGTTAACAGTTTTGGAAGCAGTTCTATGGTTGAGCCATAGGATTTCACTTCCAACTTATTTACCCGCCTACACGCTCTTTACGCCCAGTAATTCCGAGTAACGCTTGCACCCTCCGTATTACCGCGGCTGCTGGCACGGAGTTAGCCGGTGCTTATTCATATAGTACCGTCATTATCTTCCTATATAAAAGGAGTTTACGCACCGAAATGTGTCATCCTCCACGCGGCGTTGCTGCATCAGGGTTTCCCCCATTGTGCAATATTCCCCACTGCTGCCTCCCGTAGGAGTCTGGACCGTGTCTCAGTTCCAGTGTGACTGATCATCCTCTCAAACCAGTTAGGTGTCATTGTCTTGGTGAGCCATTACCTCACCAACTAACTGATACCGTACAGGCCGATCCTAGAGCCATAAATGTTTCCCTTGCAGTCTTTAGACTTAAAGGCATATGGGGTCTTAGCAGACGTTTCCATCTGTTATCCCCCTCTCTAGGGCACGTTACCTATATATTACTCACCCGTGCGCCACTTAGCTGACAGTTAAAGCAAGCTTTAACCCGTTCTCGTTCGACTTGCATGTGTTAAGCACGCCGCCAGCGTTCACTCTGAGCCAGGATCAAACTCTCCATAAAATGTTTTGTTTAATCTTGACTAGTGTCTAACTCTTTTATCTAATTTCCCTAAGAAAATTAATTGCAATTGTTTACTGACATTACTCATTGTTTTTTTAATAGACGAGAATTTTTATATTCTCTTGTTTTATATCATATTCGGTTTATAAAAGTTACTTACTTCTTTAAACCGTAGTTTGTTAAAGAACATCAACTCTTCGCGACGTTTGTCACTCAAATTGGACGGGAATTATAATAGGTTTTTTTGCCTTTGTCAAGGGGTTTTCTTTAATATTTGCTTAAATTTTGAAAAAAATTTTGGTTTGTAAATTTTAGTAATATTTTATAGAGTTTTTTGATAGTTTTTATTGAGTTTAGTAGTTAAAATAAGAGTAAAACTCTTATTTTAATAATTCATCAACTATTTTTATTAAATAGTCAGCTGAATTTTTTGCACTTGATTTTAAAAATTCATCAAAATCAAATCCTGCATCCATATCTGCTGTATCAGATATAGCTCTAAGGATAAAAAAAGGAATATTTAAAGCATCACAAACAACTGCAACACTTGCACCTTCCATTTCTAAAGCATCTCCATTAAAAGTACTTTGTATAAAATCTTTTCTTTCAGATGAATGAACAAATTGATCACCTGTTGCAATAGTTCCTTCAATAACTTTCATTCCATTATCCGAAGCTACTTTTTTTGCAATATCATTTAATTCTTTTGTTGTCTCAACAAATACACTACCACCAGGTACATATCCATGAGGATGTCCAAAAGCAGTAATATCTAAGTCATGTTGACAAAGTTTATTTGCAATAATTAAATCACCAATTTTAAGTTCAGGATTAATTCCACCTGCAACCCCTGAAAATAGTAAAGTATCACATCCAAACTTTTCTATCATAGTTGTTGCTGTTAAACTAGCAAATACTTTTCCTATTTTAGAGTATGCAATTACAATTTCTAGCCCTTTATAAGATACCTCATAATATTTATTATTTGCAAACTCTACTACATTTACATTATCAAAATGAGCCAATAGAGGTTCAATCTCCTCTTCCATAGCTCCCATTATTGCTAATTTATTCATTAATTTCTCCAATTACTTTTTCCAATGAACTCATATCAGATATATTTGCTGTTGGAACTTTTACTATTTTTCTATTTAAGCCTTTTAATACAACACCATTTCCAAACTCTATAAATAAATCGATTTTAGAAGCATACTTTTCTATTGATTGTTTATATTTTACTGGGCTTGTAAGTTGTGAAGCTAATAGTTCTATTGCTTCTTCCTTTGTAGTATATACATCAGTTGATACATTTGAAACTACTGGTAAAAATTCATCTTTAATATACTCTTCCAAATATGGTCTTAAATTTTCAACTGCACTTGTAAGCAACTCACAATGACTAGCAACACTCATATCAAGTACTATTGCTCTTTTTGCCCCAGCAGCGGTAAAAGTATCTACAAGTGATTCTAAATCAGATTTAATACCTGCAAGAACCAATTGTCCATCCATATTATAATTTGCTGGCCAAACTTTTTTACCATTTTCTCTTTGTTCTTCGCAAATAAGTTCAACTTTTGAATCTTCTAATCCAACTAATGCCATCATTCCAGCATTTCCACCAGAACAAGCTTCATTCATAAAAAGTCCTCTTTTATGAACTAATTCAATTGCATCTAAATAATCAATTGCACCAGCTGCTACTAAAGCTGAAAATTCACCAAGTGAGTGACCTAATAGAAATTCTGGTTTAATATCACATTTATCTTTTAAAAGTTCAAAAGCAATTGCAGATACTAAAAGAATAGCTGGTTGTGTATATTCAGTTTTTCCTAAATTTTCATTTTCTTCAAATAAAAGCTCTTCAAAATTTATTCCCAATCTATCGCTAGCTTTTTTAATCATATCGTTTGCAATATCACTATTTTCAAAAAAATCTTTTCCCATACCAACTTTTTGACTTCCTTGTCCAGGGAATATAAAAGCAACTTTTTTCATATATTTTAATCCTTATATCTTTTACTTCATTTTAAAATGGCATTATACTATTTAATATTTGTCATAAAAATAAAATGCCCAAAAGCAAAAGTGCTTTTGGGCATTTTAAATATTTGTGTAGAGTAATAAATACTAGTGGCTACAACCACAACCACCATGAGATTCTTGTTTAGGTTCACTTGAACAACAACCACCTTCTGATGATCCATGGTCATGGCTTCCACCACCACAACAACCGCCACCCATAGCAGCCATTCCACCAACAACACCTGTTTGAATTTCTTCATCAGTTGCAGCTCTTGAGCTTAAAATAGCTACAGAAAACATTAATGTTTTACCAGCCATTGGATGGTTATAATCAATTGTTACTTCATTGTCATTAAAACCTGTAACTGTAACTTGAACTGTTTCACCTTGTTCACCAGTTCCATAAAGGCTCATACCCTCTTTTAATTCAATTCCTGCAAATTGCTCTTTTGGTAATGTTTGAACAGCTTCTGGGTTTAATTCACCATAAGCATCTTTTGGTTCAACTAAAACATCAGCTTCTTCATTTACAGCCATTTCAACTAATTTTGCTTCTAATCCTGGGATTATTTGACCTTTTCCTGAAACGAACTCTAATGGTGCTGCACCAACATTTGAATCTAAATGATCTCCTGTATTAGCATCTTTTAATGTATATTCTATACCTATAACTTTTGACATGTTTTTCCTTTTTTTTAATTTAATTTCGATAGATTTTTATCTGCACTTTTTGCTTCTTTTGAGTCTGGGTAATTAGTCATCAAAGTCTCATAAAAAGAGGCAGCATTTTTTAAATCATTAGTTTTTTCAAATGATATTGCACTATGAAGTAATAATTTTGGCATCCAATCAGCCTTATCATATAACAATGCAGATTTTTTAAAGTATGAAATTGCTTTATCATAATCTTTTCTATAATACCAAATCTCTCCAAGGTAATAGTTTGATTCAGCTGGCTTATAATTAGCAGCAATCAAACCTTCAAACATTGGGATAGCTTTTGTAAAATAATCAATTTTAAAAAGTCTTTTTGCTTCTTCTAAAATAGATGCATTATCATCTGTAGAACTTACCTTTTCCGAATTATTACTTTTTACACTTACATTGGATTGAGTTTTTTTACTACTTTTGATATTTAAGCTTTTTTTCAAAGCTTCAAACTCTTTTACAGTAACAAATTGATCCATATTTTTTTTAAAATCTTTTTCAGATAAATAATTAGAATCAATTTTATTTATTTTATTAGTTAATTTTTCAATAGCTTCTTTTAAATTTTTTAAATTTTTAGTATTCTCATCAGAAATATTTTTTTGTAAAGTATTTAATTGATCTATAGATTTTTTTAATTCTTTTACATCTGCAGTATTTTTGTCTGTAAGATTTTGATTTGTTTCAAAGTCATTTAAAAGTTTATTTAATGTTAAAACAACATTATTTAATTTTTGAGAATCGCCTTCATAGATTGATTCTAGGCCATCAATTCTCTCACTTAAACTATTAACAGTAGTTTTTACTGTTTTTACTTTTGTATCAATTGAACCTAACTCATTTTTGTTCTTTAAAATACGTTTTTCTGTTTTTGTTAATCCATATGGATTAGCAGAATCTAAATTACCAGCACCAAAAACAGACACCTCTTCGGCATATGTTAATGTGCTCGTTAATAAAATAATTATAAAAAATTTGTTCATATATTATGGAAGTGGCTTATATTCTGATCTTCTATTTTTAGCCCAACACTCTTTAGTTTTTTCTGAACAAACAGGATTACTTTCTCCAAAACTCACAATTGAAATAGAGTTAGAAGCAATTCCATCAGAAACTAATGCATCTTTTACAACTTTTGCTCTTTTTAAACCTAAAGCATAGTTATATTCGTCAGTTCCCCATTCATCACAGTTACCTTCAACTTTAATACTTCCATCTAAACCTTTAAGTTTTGTAGCATTTTCAGAAGCAACTTTTCTTTGATCTTCTGTTAAATTATATTTATCAAAACCAAAATAAATTGATTTAACAAATACTTTCTTACCATCAACTACAAAGTAGTTACCTTTTCCATCAGTAGTCATATTATCAGCAGTCATACCACTATTATCAGTAGTTTCAACTGTATTTAAACTAGATTCCGAATTAGTTGGAGCTGGAGTTGTATTTTCCATTTCAACTGTTTTCTGACTACACCCTGTAAATAGTAATGTAGCTGCTATAAAAGCTAATAAACCATATTTTTTCATTAATTATCCTTATTGTGAATTATTAAATTTTACTCAAACCAAACTTAACTCATTATTATATAATAACATTTTACCAATCTATTGATTGTAATTTGCCATTAGTTAAAGGAAATAAAAATGATTTATTATAATTTAGTCTAATTATTCCCACATTACTTTTATTTCGGTAGTTCTTTATAAATAAAACCGATTCTCCATCACTTGAAAACTTTGGAAATTGATTCACTCCATTGGTTGTTAATCTTCTAATAAAATCACTTTTTAAAGAAATCAAATATAAATTAAATGTATTATCAGTAAATTCATTTTGTGTCTCTCTACTACTATAAACTACATAATTATCAAAAGTTGTAGCTGAAGAGTTATTTCTACCATGATAAACTAATCTCTCAACTCCTCTACCATTAATTTTTTTTGCGAATATATTTGGATGATTTAATCTATCAGATACAAAAACTATTTTTGTATCATTTTCTGCAAAATGGGCTCCAACATCAATTCCCTTATAATTTGTCAATCTCTCTTTTCTTTTATTTTTTGTATCATACAAATAAATATCAGGTTGTCCTTCAGGAGAAGCTGTAATTAAAAGCTTTGAACCATCTTTATTAACATCTGAACAAACTACCATACCTTGTGACTTCATTATATAATTGACTTTTCTAGTATATAAATTATATTTTATTAATTGAGGAGAAGAGCCTCTATAAGATGTATAATAAAAACTATCTTGTTTATTATTAGCCCATTTAGGGAAAATATTTAACCCACCTCTAATAATAGTTTTTTGAAAAGTTAAAGTATAATCACCTATTACAATATTTGCTTCTTTTGCATCTTTATATACAGAAAAAATCACAAACTTATCCATCCAATCAATTGATGGCGCATTTAAATGTTTATTAATAATAATAGCTGTTCTATGTGCCACAAATGGATATCTATCCAATTGAGATGAAGAGATAGTTTTCTCTAAAATTAGTTGCATTAAATTATTATCAAAAAGTTTGATATTTAAATTTAATCCTCCAAAACTACTCTCTTTTATTGATACATTTAAAAATAAATCAATTCCTCTATTTTTAAGACCCAACATGTTTGGATTAGAAGAAAAACTTATTTTTTCTTTACTTGGCATTGCTTCAAAATGACCACTTACTAGTAAGTCTTGAATCAATACTTTTTTTATTTTATTTGCATATTCAATATTTGCTGTATCACTTGCAACTGATATTTCTATTTTTGGTAAATTATCAGATTTTTTAATAATCTCCATTGAGGCATCAACTGCAAATAAATTAATACAAATTAATGTTAATAAAAAAAATACTTTTTTCATAATTATTACCTTTCTGATTTAAATATTACTTCAATTTTTACTTCAGAACCTTTATCATGTTCTGGGTATGTAATATTAACTTGTTCATTTAAAAAAGAGGTTAAAGATTTATCAAAAAATTCATTTCCAGAGTATTTTAAAAATCTATAATCAAATTTACCATCATTTGTAATAATTACTAATACTTTTGCAGATAAATCATCGCCAACTATACTTGGATTCCATCTTTTTGCTAATAATTCATAAATTTTAGAATAATATGGATCAACAGAATTTTTTGATTCATTACTTGGCATTACTGAAGCTTTTGATTTTACATTATTTAATAAAGTAGATACTGATAATTTATCACTTTTTCTCTCTTTCTCAAATTTTGCTTTAAATCTACTTGATACTTCAGATTTAACAACATTATTAACATTTTTTTCAATAACATTATCACTTGTATCTTTAACATTTGCAAAAAGAGATTTTACACTATTTTGTTGTTTAGCACTTATTGATTTTGACTTTTCAACAACTTTATCGATTGTTTTACTTTTCTCTTTATGTGACTCTTTATTTATAATTTTACTATCTTTATCTAGTAAAATACTAAGTTCGATTGTAGTTGTTTTATTAAAAGCATCAAATTTTTTAACATCGGAAGTTTTAACATAAAGAAAAAATAGAAATATAATAATAATATATGTGAATAAAGCAATGAGAAAACTATTTTGCTTTGAAATAGAATGTGAGAAAAACATACTTATCCATCTGTGATTAAAGAAACTTTAAAAAACCCAGCTTCCTTGACTGTTTTTAGCACAAAGATAACATCATCATAAATTAAATTTTTATCAGCTCTTATATAAATGGGTGTATCTTTATTTTTATTATTTGAATAAAGGATAAAACTATCAGCAAAATTCTTTAATTTGTATTTGTTTTTTCCAATAATAATTTCTCTATCTTTTGTAACTAAAATAGATATTTTTTTAACATCTTGTAATTGTCTAGATTTACTACCTTTTGGTAAATTTACAGGCTCCTCAAACTCTATAACAGGAGCTGTAACCATTAAAATTGCTAGTAATACTAACATAATATCTACCATTGGTGTAATATTCAAATCAGGCTTTTGGTTATAATCATACATATTTTTATGCCTTAGCAATCAAAATTTCAGATTGAGCCTTTAGGTAAGTGTTTAATTCATAAACTTTTCTAGTCAATATTTGATGAAATGAATAAGCAAAAATTGCTACAAAAATTCCACCCGCAGTTGCAACCAATGCTTCTGAAATAGCAGGAGCAATAATTGAAAATCCAACTTTTGATTGAGTTGAAAATTTTGCAAATGACTCTAAAATTCCAACAACAGTACCAAATAAACCAATAAATGGAGAAGTTGAAGATACTATAGATAACCAAGAAAGACCTTCACTAGCATCTTTAATAATTGAAATTTCACAAGCATGTAATAAGGGTTTTGATCTAGATGTTTTTGCACATCTACTTAAACCAGACAGTGGACTTAACATTGAATCTCTAGAAGTAAGTGTTTCTAAAGACTTTTTTTCATTAGTAATTAGTCCAGATAATTGACTATTTTTATAAATAAAAAGCCAAAAAATCAGAATAAAATAAACAGATAGCAGAGCTAATACAACAAGTGTAATAGCACTACTATTTGTAAAATAATTTAAAATTATATCAATCATTTTTACTTAACTAAATGAGTTGATTTTTGCTTCAACAGATGCAATTGATACGTTAGCATCAGAAACTGAATTAACAAGTTCTTTTGCAGCATCAATAGCTTTAGCAATATCAGAGTCTCCACCCTGAGTAAGTGCAACAGCACCATCAGCCAAAACATCAACTGAAGTCTCGCTAACATTAACGTGACCCCAATTAATTGCTACTGCCTCAGTTGTATTCTCTTTTTCAATTACAATTACACCAACTGTTAATGAAGATACCAATGATGAGTGACCTGGTAATACTCCAAACTCTCCCTCTTTTCCAGGAAGAGTTACAGTTTTAACGTCACCATTAAATATTGGTCCATTTGGTGTAACTATTGATAATTTTAGTGTATCCATAAATTTACCTTAATGGTTTATTTCATTTTCTCAGCTTTGGCAAGAACTTCGTCAATTCCACCAACCATATAGAATGCCATTTCTGGAATACTATCATATTTACCGTCTAAGATACCTTGAAAACCAACAATCGTATCTTTTAACTCTACATATTTACCTGGGCTTCCTGTAAATACTTCAGCAACGAAGAATGGTTGAGATAAGAATCTTTCAATTTTTCTTGCTCTAGAAACTACTAGTTTATCTTCTTCTGATAATTCATCCATACCAAGAATTGCAATAATATCTTGTAAATCTTTATATTTTTGTAATACAGATTGAACACCTCTAGCAGTGTTATAATGTTCTTGTCCTAAGATATCTGCGCTCAAAATTCTTGAACTTGAATCCAATGGATCAACCGCTGGATAAATACCTTTTTCAGCAATTTTTCTGTTAAGAACTGTAGTTGCATCTAAGTGAGCAAAAACAGAAGCTGGAGCTGGATCTGTTAAGTCATCCGCTGGTACATATACTGCTTGAACAGAAGTAATTGAACCTTTAGCAGTAGAAGTAATTCTTTCTTGTAATTTACCCATTTCAGATGCAAGTGTAGGTTGATATCCAACAGCAGATGGAATTCTTCCTAAAAGTGCTGACATTTCAGAACCTGATTGTGCAAATCTAAAGATATTATCAACGAACATAAGTACATCAAGACCTTTTTCATCTCTAAAGTACTCAGCCATAGTAAGACCTGTTAAAGCAATTCTATTTCTTGCACCTGGAGGCTCAGACATTTGACCATAACATAAAGCAACTTTATCAAGTACGTTAGAATCTTTCATCTCGTGATAAAGGTCATTTCCTTCTCTTGTTCTTTCACCAACACCTGCGAATACTGAGTATCCTGAATGTTTAAATGCAACATTATGGATTAACTCCATAATAATAACTGTTTTACCAACACCAGCACCACCGAATAGTCCAACTTTACCACCTTTTGAATATGGTGCTAAAAGGTCAACTACTTTGATACCTGTTTCAAACATCTCTGTTTTTGTAGATTGTTCTTCAAAAGTTGGTGCAGCTCTATGAATTGACCATCTTGGAGTTTCTTCTGGAATTGCTTCACCTTCATCAACTGGGTCACCAATTACATTGAAAATTCTTCCTAATACTGCTTCACCAACTGGAACTTGAATAGGTCCACCTTGTGCAATACACTCTTGTCCTCTTGTTAATCCCTCTGTCATATCCATAGCAATAGTTCTAACTCTACTATCACCAATATGTGCAGCAACTTCTAGTATTAATCTATCAGCCTTAGCGTCAGTTAATGTAACTTGAATTGCTTCATTAATTTCTGGTAAGTATCCGTCGAACTCTACGTCAACTACCGGACCCATTACCTGAACAATTTTACCTTTCATACGGGCAGCTCCTTTAAATTATTTTAATGCTTCAACACCACTGATAATTTCTATCAGCTCTGTTGTAATTGCAGCTTGTCTAGCTTTATTGTACTCAACTGTTAAACTATCAACTTTTTCTTTTGCATTCTTAGTTGCAGCTTCCATAGCTTGCATTCTTGCACTATGTTCAGCAGCTAAAGAATCAAGTAAAGAGTAATACATATTAAATTGAATGTATTTCTCAGTTAGCTCATTTAACACTTCTTCATCATCATCTGGCTCAATATTAAGCATAGATGATTCTTCTTTTAACTCAACATTTTCTAAACTGATTGGTAAGATTTCTTTTGTTTTTAACTCTTGAGTTAACATATTAAGAAATCCATTATAAATTAGAACTACTTTGTCAGTAATTCCATTTTGGAAATCAGTTACAACTTCTTGAATAAAATCAGAAGCTCTATTATAATCAGGTGTAGAAGACAAATCACTAACTTTTTGAGTTAATGTTTCACCTTGGAAAGTAAAATAATCAACACCTTTTCTTCCAGCAACTCTTAATCTTACAGTTACACCTTTTGCTTTGTATTCATTCATCATATGGGTTACAGCTTTAATTGTAGCCATGTTGAATCCACCACAAAGACCTTTGTCAGCAGTAACAAAAACGATATCTACTGTTTTTGGATTTTCATTTTGAATGAATGCTCTATTATGCATTCCATCATCTTGAACTTTGCCAACTCTGTGTGCAATCTCAGAAAGAACTTGATTAATCTTCTCCGCATAACTTTTAGCTTGGTCAGACAATTGTCTAGTACGCGTAAGTTTTGCAGAAGATACAAGCTTCATAGCTTTTGTAGTCTTCTGAGTATTTTTAACACTACCAATTTTTAATTTAATCTCTTTTAAGTTAGCCATTGACTAATCCTTATTTTGCACTAAAAACAGTTTTAAACTCTTCTAACGCAGATTTTAAATTATCTTCAGTATCTTCGTCTAATTTTTTCTTAGATTTAATTTCATCTAAAATATTTGAGTATTTTTGCTCAATAAATGCATGTAATTCATCTTCAAATCTTACAACATCAGAAACTGCGATATCATTTAAATATCCTTTAGTTCCAGCATAAATAATAACAACTTGTTTTTCAATAACTAAAGGTTTATTAACACCTTGTTTTAATACTTCTACCATTCTTTGACCAAGTTCAAGTTCTCTTCTTGTACTTTCATCAAGATCAGATGCGAATTGAGCAAATGCTTCAAGTTCTCTATATTGTGCAAGTGATAATTTTAAAGTACCAGCAACTTGCTTAGTAGCTTTAATTTGTGCTGCTCCACCAACTCTTGATACTGAAAGTCCTACATTAATTGCAGGTCTGATTCCTGAGTTGAAAAGGTTAGTTTCTAGGAAGATTTGACCATCTGTAATAGAAATAACATTTGTTGGAATATATGCAGCAACGTCTCCAGCTTGTGTTTCGATAATAGGTAAAGCTGTCATTGAACCAGCACCTCTTTCATCTGACATTTTAGCAGCTCTCTCAAGTAATCTTGAGTGTAGGTAAAATACATCCCCTGGATAAGCTTCTCGACCTGGAGGTCTTCTTAAGATTAATGACATCTCTCTATATGCAACTGCATGTTTTGATAAATCATCATAAACAATTAATGCATGTTTACCATTATCTCTAAAGTACTCACCAATTGTAACACCAGTATATGGAGCTAAGAATTGTAATGTAGCTGAATCTGCAGCTGAAGCATTAACAACAATTGTATATTCCATTGCACCAGAGTCTTCTAATGTTCTAACAACAGAAGCAATTGAAGATGATTTTTGACCAATTGCAACATAAATACAAACTACATTCTCACCTTTTTGGTTAAGAATTGTATCAATAGCAACAGTTGTTTTACCAGTTTGTCTATCTCCAATAATAAGCTCTCTTTGTCCTCTTCCAATTGGAACAAGTGCATCAATTGCTTTAATACCTGTTTGTAATGGTTCATGAACTGATTTTCTAGCCATGATTCCAGGAGCTTTTTCTTCAACAAATCTTGATTCACTTGCTTCAATAGTTCCTTTTCCATCAATTGGTTCACCTAATGCATTAACAACTCTTCCAACCATAGCTTCACCAACTGGTGTTTCTAATAGTTTTCCAATTCTTTTACAAGAAGAACCTTCTCTTAATCCATTTCCAGAACCTAAAACAACAACACCTACTGAAGACTCTTCAAGGTTAGAAGCTAACCCTCTTTCGCCATTTTCAAATTCTACAATCTCACCAGCCATAACATTCTTAAGACCGTAAACTTGAGCAATACCATCTGCATAAGAGATAATTTTACCAGTCTCATTTACATCTACATTTAATTCAAAGTTATCAATTCTTTCTTTGATGATCGAACTGATTTCATCAGCTTGAATTTTTGCACCCATTCAATTTCTCCTTTATAAGTTCTAAACTGCTTTTAAAATATGATTTATCATTTGTGATTTAAGTCTATCTTTTGAGAAGCTAATCTCAACTCCAAGTCCATCAATATCAACTTTAATACCATCATAATCACATACATTTTGAGTTAAAGATAATTTAACATCAAATTTCTTACTAAATTGCTCTGCAATAGAGTTAATATATTGATCAGATAACGCATTGTTAGTATAAACAACACCTTCATAAGAATTTTCCATTACTGCAATATTAGCTTTTAATTCTGCAAGTATAAATGGAATAATTTCCAATCTTTTTTTACTACCTAACAATTTTATTAAATTTTTTGTAGTATCAGAAATATTATCAATCAACGAGATTATTAAATCTGTTTTTTGAGATTCTTTTACTTCAATTGAAGATATGATAGAGATAAACTTATCATCAGCAAATGCTTTTGAAATTTCACTTAATTCATTACAAATTGAAGTTGCAGTAGCTACATCTTTACCATCCAATAGTGCTTTAACGTATCTTTTTGCAATTAAATCATTCATTACGCCACCTTCTTAAGAATAATACTTGCTAATTCATCTTGCGATAATGCAATATTTTCAGATTTAAGTAGCTCTTCAAGAATTTCTTCAACAACTTGTCTTTGCACTTTTTTAGTTTCAACTTCGATTCTTTCAGCGAAATTTTTGTTTAATTGAGCAATATCATGGTCAACTGCATCTGCAACTTTTTGTTTTAATGCACCAACTTCTGATTTTGCAAGTTCAACAGTTTCTGCAGCTAATTTTTTAGCTTCATCTAATTTTACTGCTGCTTCATCAATTTTTGATTGTGAAGCTTTTAAAGTATCTTGTACTTTATCTAATTCAGATTGAATTTCTAAAGTTCTGTTTGCAAAAAAAGCTTTAATTTTATCAGCTAATAAATACCATAAAATTCCAGCAAAAATTACAAAGTTAACGGTTCTTTGAATAATATCAGTTTCCGCACCATCACTATTAGCAAATAACGCTACAGGAGCCAAAGCTAATAAAGTTAATAATAATTTGTTCACTTCTTCTCCCTTATATTGAGCTTAACTTAGCTTTTAAGCTCTCATTAAATTGAGGCATTGCAGCAATTAACGAATCTTTTAAAGCTTTTGAATCTTTATCTAAAGAATCTTTAAAATCAGAATATTTTGTTTCAATATCTGATTTGGCAGCTTCCAATTTAGAATCAGCAACTTTTTTAGCTTCATTAAAAGCTTCTTCTCTAATTACAGCAGCTTCTTTTTTAGCTTTTGCAATAACATCATTCGCTTCAGCTAGCATTCCATCTACATCAGCAGTATTTGACTTTGCATTCTCTAAATCAGTTTTGATAGATTTTGCTCTTTCATCCATATGCTTTAGTAGAGGTGTAAATAGACAACTGTTTAGTCTGGCAAGTACTAATAAGAAAATAATACCAGAGCTAAGCAACAATACAGGACTTATGTCTAACATTCATTCCTCCATATTTTTTACAGTTTAGTTTGACTAAAACTTATAAATTTTAGCGAAATATTATATAAATTTTTATTAAATGGGTCAAAATGTTAGATAAATTTTATAAAGTGTTACGAAAGTAATTAGATATCTTTTCAATATCCTCTTGAGATTTGATTTCTATCTTAAAACAATTTTTTTCTAATTTAACCTTTAAATTGTTTTTTGATAGTTCATCAACTATACCATTTAAAGGTTTTAAATCATAATTTTTAGGTGATGATTTAGCTTTTTTAGTTGAAGTTGTTTCAGGTTTTTTAATGTCTTTTATTAATTGTTCTGTTTCTCTTACAGACAATTTTTGTCCAATGATACTATCGGTAACTTTTCTTTGTACCTCTTCATCAAGTCCTACCATTATTTTTGCATGTCCAGCAGTAATTTTGTCATTAGCTAACATTTGTTGAACATAAGAAGATAATTGTAACAGTCTTAATGTATTTGTTATAGATGTTCTACTTTTAAAAACTTTTGTTGATAATTCTTCATGTGTTAAAGAGTGTTCGTTTATAAGTTGTGCATAAGAATATGCTAATTCAATTACATTTAAATCATCTCTTTGAATATTTTCAATTAAAGCAATTTCTCTTAATTTATCATTATCAATATCTAAAATATTTGCTTTAATTTTATCAATATTAGCTAATTTATGAGCTCTTAATCTTCTCTCACCAGCGATTAAAATATATTCACCATATTCAGATGATTCAATTACACTAATAGCTTGAATAAGTCCATGTTCCTTAATAGAATCACTTAATTCTTTTAATTTATCTTCATCAAATATTTTTCTAGGTTGTGCGGGATTTGGTTTGATACTATTTACATCTAAATAGATATCCATACCCTTTTCTTTAGAAGAAGAACTGTTATTACTTTCATAAGCTGATTCTACTTCACCTAATAGTTCACCTAAACCTCTACCTAATGCTGCTTTTGCCATTTTTTATCCTGCTATTGCTTTTGCTAAATTTGTATAAGCTTTTGTTCCAATTGCTGCCGCATCATAAAGCATAATTGGTTTTCCAAAACTTGGGCTTTCTGCTAATTTAATATTTCTTGGTATTACCACATATGAACTACCATCAATTTTAAATAATTTACTTTCAAAATGTTGTGCAAGGTCTGCAAATACTTGTTTTGCAAGGTTATTTTGTGCACTATACATAGTAGGAAGGAATCCTCTTATTTGTAATTGTCTATTAATAGTTTGTTTTACTAATTTTATTGTATTAAGTAATTGTGCCAAACCTTCAAGGGCAAAAAACTCACATTGAATTGGTATTAAAACAGAATTAGAAGCACTTAATGTATTAATTGTAATAGGTCCTAGTGCTGGAGGTGAATCAATAATAATATAATCAAAATCTTTTTTAATAGGATCAATTTTTCTTTTTAAAATCAATTCCCTATCTTTTGTATTTTTATAGAATTCTCTTTCAATACCAACTAAACCGATATTTGAAGGTGCTACTTTTAAATTATCAATTTCTGAGTCTAGTATAATCTCATTTAATTCTTTTGTTCCAAGCATAACGTGATAAATATTATATTCATAGGTATCTCTGTGAAACCCTAAACTTGTAGTTGCATTTGCTTGTGGATCTGCATCTATTAATAATACTTTCTTCCCTTGTAAGGCCAAAGCTGCACTTAAATTCACAGCTGTAGTTGTCTTTCCAACTCCACCTTTTTGATTTGCTATTGTTATTACTTCTGCCATCATCTTAGACTAAAAACCTTTTTATTATTAATATTTATCGAACCATCACTATTTAAGTGTGCATTGATTAAGGGTAATTTTTCATTGTTAATTGTTGCGTATAAATTTTTACTTCTTTCGAATTCTACCACATATTCTTTTAAAATATCCTCCCACAGAATCTTTTTTTCAATATTTTGGAAATATAATTTAAATAATTCTTTTATATCTATTTGTATATCTAGTTTTAAGAACTCACTATTAACATTATTTAAATTTAAACCTATTCCACAATAAACTAAACCGTTTGAGACAGAGGTTATAGTTCCACCAATTTTATAATTATTAATGTAAAAATCATTTGGCCATTTAAGCCAAACTTCTGAGCCAAATTTTTTTAATATATCTTTTAAAATAAAAGAAAAATAAATTGATGCACTTTGTATTTCTAAATCAAATGGCAAATCATCTTGTTTTATTACAAAAGAAAAAAATAAATTTCCCTTTGTTCCTACCCATGAATTACCTCGACTACCTATTCCTGCTGTTTGTTCTTGGGTATAAAAACATAAACTGTGGGAAAAACCATTACTTTTTATATATTCTTTTAAATATGTATGTGTAGAATCAACACTTTCTAAATATCTAATTTCCATAAATGTATTGTACTAAATTAATCTACAAGTTCATATTAATGAAGTTATATATATAATATTTACTTTTTAATTTGGAGAGATAATGTTAGATCCGGTTTTACCAATTGCTTTATATTTAATGATAGGATACTTTTTTAAAATTTTTATAAAAGACAATTCTCAAGCTTTAGTCGATTTTGTTATATATTTTTCACTTCCAGCAATGGTTTTTATAAAAATTTATCCACTTACTTTAGATCTCAAATTTTTAAATATGATATTTATGTTTAATACTATAATCTTAATAAATCTAGTTTTGACATATATTGTTGGTAAATTCTTAAAATTTGAGAAAAAAACCTTAGCAACTTTTATGGTTGTTGGAACTTTTGGTAATACCTCTTTTGTAGGATTTTCATATATTGATGCTTTTTATGGTCAAGATTATGTGGTATATGCTCTTATATATGATCTTTTTGGTTCTTTTTTATTAGTAGTTTCATTGGGCTCTGTTATTGTAAACTGGGGGAGTGGTGAGCTTGTAAAATTTAAAGCTATGACTAGAAAAGTACTATTTTTCCCACCTATTATTATGTTTTTTGTCACTATTATTTTAAAGTTTTTTACAGTTCCTACTTTTGTAATGAACACTGCAAGTGCAATAGGTGCCACAGTTGTACCTGTAGCAATGATTGCTATTGGTATGAAATTAGAAGTAAAAAATATTTTTTATAAATTTAAAACTGTTAGTTTACTTCTTGGAATAAAAATGTTTTTAATGCCAATACTTGTAATGATAGGATTTTCAATGTTTTATAATCTTGATGATATTTGGAGTAAAACTACAATATTAGAAGTTGCAATGCCACCAATGACCATGGCTGTAATTTTAGCTATTCAAGGTGGATTAGATGAAAGGTTAGCAGTAAATGCTTTAGTTATTGGTGTTTTACTTTCCCTATTAAGTGTAACTGGCTTTTATTACTTCTTGGCTTGAAACTCAATAGTAAACAAAGCTCCTGTACATTGAATACCTTTATATTCAAAGGTACAGTTCTCAGCTTTTATTGTACCACCAAAACTTTTATCAATAATTACTTTTGTCATATACAAGCCTATACCTGTACCTTTATGTTCATCTTTTGTAGTAAAATCTTTTGTAAATATTTTTTCTAAAATATTCTCTTTTATTCCACCTGCATTATCTTTAATTTTTATAAATATTATATCATCGATTTTTTCTAATGTAATAAAAATGAACTTATTTTTAGTACTTTTATTCATATTAGTATGAAAAGCATCTTTTGCATTTTGTAAAATATTTAAAATAGCTTGTTTTAATTCATTTTCTAATCCAAAATAATTAATACTCTCATCCAAATCAAATATTAGTTCAATATCCTCTTCTGATAAAACAACATCAATTATAGATACACTTTGATGTAAGTTTTTTGCTATATTAAAAGTTTTTTCGTATTTATCAATTTTGTAAAAATTTCTAAAATCATCAATAGTATCGGAGAGATATCTAGTAGTATCAACAATTTTATCTAAAGTTTCAATAGTTTTATTTTTATCAGAAATATTCAATTCTAAATTAAAACTAAGTGCACTAGCTAATGTACTAATAGCACTTAATGGTTGTCTCCATTGATGGGCAATATTACCAATCATCTCTCCCATCGATGCTAACTTTGACTGATGAAATATTATTGCTGATTTTTTCTCATTCTCACCTATTTCATACTCAACTTTTTTTGTTAATTTTTCATTTGCTATTTTTAATTCATCATTTAACTCTTTTAATCTAAGGAAGTCATCATGGGCTTGACAAATTGACAAAGCAATCAAAGAACTTGCCATTGCTAAAGTATCTTTATCTTTCTCATTAAAATCAAAAGTATCACCATCATCAATCTTATTTATAAGTTGAATCACACCTAACTTTTTATTTTCAATTGGATGTATTATTGGAGCTGTGATTATGGAATGTGTTATGTAATTATTAGCTTTATCGTACTCTTTTACACCTAAAAATTCATATCTTTTAGTTTTATAAACATCATTTACAATTATTATTTTTTCACTCATATAAGCATCAACTGCAAGGTATTTTGAGTTTGGGTCAAGGGGGAATTTTATATCTTTTAGTTTTTTGTATTGAAAAAAGATATCTTCATAAGTCATAGAGTCATTTTGAAAAACATTAAAGCTCAAAGAATTATCATTAACAGTATAAATAGTTCCTGCTTCTGCACTAATTATTTCTCTTACTTGCTTTAGTATCTTATGTAATAAAATATCAAAATCATCTATATTGAAAAGTTTTAGATCGTAAACATTGTAGCGATTTTTACTTTTTTTCATATTTATTACTTCTATTGAAATTATTTAGTAATGATATAATAAATTAAATTAAAAGACTCCCTATAGAGACTCTTTGACCTCGTATATAATCAACTGCACTAATTGCCTTTTTTGAAGGAGCTTGTAATGTAGCAATTTTTAAACTACCCTTTTCACAAGCTATAATTACGCCATTATCTTCAATAGCTAATATTTCACCCGCATTATTTGAAGAGTTATTTTCCACAAGCGAAATATCTTTTAATTTAAGCCCTGATTTTAAATAAACACCAGGCCAGTAAGAGTAAGCTTTATATTTTCTATAAAGCTTTTCTGCATTTTCAAAACTTACTTCACCATGCTCTTTTTTTATCTTTTTACAATAACTAACATTTACTTCATTTTGAACTTTTGGACTTATTTTTTCAAAATTATCTAAAGTCTCAATTGTAAGTTTAGAAGCTAGTTGCGAGAGTTTGGAAAATAGTTCTGCTACTTCCATAGTTTGAGGTATTTTAAAATATTTCAATCCCAAAATATCACCACTATCAAGTCCCTCTGCCATTAGCATAGAAGTTACACCTGTATAAGTATCTCCATTTAAAAGTGATTCTTGAATAGGACTTGCACCTCTATATTTTGGTAGTAATGAAGCATGTAAATTAATGCATGGAGCTATATCTAAAATTTCTTTTGGCAAAATTTGCCCGTAAGCAGCCACAATTATAAAATCTGGATTTAAGGCTTCAATTTGTTCTTTTACTTCTTTATTATTTCTTAATTTTTCAGGTTGGTAAATTGGAATATTTAAATTATTATCTATGCAAAATTGTTTAATATGAGGAGCTGTTATAATTTGTTTTCTACCAATAGGTTTATCTGGTTGAGTAAAAAGCCCTACTATTTCATAAGAACTATTTAAAATCTCAACAAAGATTTTTGTAGCATAATCAGGCGTTCCCATAAATAGTATTCTTTTACCCATAATATTCCTTTATTTTTTAAATAGAGTTCCACTTTTATGATTTCCATTTAATAAAAAATCATATGCATTTGTTAAATCAAACCCAGAAGAAAGATACATCATTTTGTCATTTTTTAATAAAAGATTTGCAGCTTTTAGTTTTGTAACAATCCCACCTGTTGCAAACTCTGAGTTTGGACTATGTTTCATCTCTAACTCATCTTCTCTTAAAAAGCTAACTATTTTTCTCATTTTTGCTTCTGGGTTTTCATGGGGATTGCAATCATACAAGCCTTCAACATCAGAAAGTATTACTAACATATCTGCATCAAAGAAAATCGCTGCATGTGCACCTAATTGGTCATTATCACCTATTAGAAGTTCTTCATTTGCAATTACATCATTTTCATTTAAAATAGGAATAATATTATTTTCTAATAAAATCTCCATTACACCTTTTGCATTTGCACATCTTTTTCTAGAATCAAAATCATTTGCTACAAGAAGCATTTGGGCACAAGTAAAACCATGTTCTCTAAATCTTTTTTTATAGTGTTTCATCAATAAAGGTTGTCCAATAGCTGCTAGGGCTTGTCGATTTAAAACCTTTGTTTTATCTAATTCTAAACTTATATTTCCAGCAGCAACAGCTCCTGAAGAGACTAAAATAATCTCATATTTTTTTTCTAATTTTAATTTTGCTATTAAGTCAACTAAATTATTTAGTCGCTCTACTGCGAGAAGGCTGCCCTCTCGTAAAACAGCACTCCCTACTTTAATAACTATTCGTTTCATTTACTTACCTTGAGTAATTAAATTATGTAAAGCAAATTTTAAAGCACCAATATTATTATGAGTTACAGATGAAATTGGTAATATAAAAAATGGCTTATTTCTATCAAATTTTTCATAAACTGTGTCTTGAATATAATATGGTAATTCTTTATCAAAACCAAACTCATTTGATTTTGTAACTTCTAAACCTAGTTCATTTATAAATTTAGTTATATCAGCACTTAAATCTTCACCATAATAAGCATCAGTTTTTGTTAATGCTATAGCAAAATTTCTTTTACTTAAATCACTCGAAAATTTTTCTAACTCTTCTTTTAAAACATTAAATTGATCAAGTGTATTTCTATAATTAGTAATATCAATAGTAAAAAGTAATGTTTTTGTTCGCTCAATATGTCTTAGAAACTCTAATCCTAAGCCCTTACCTTCACTTGCGCCATCAATAATTCCTGGAATGTCTGCCATAACAAAAGAATTAAAATCACCAACTTCTACAACACCTAATTTTGGAGTTAAGGTAGTGAATTCATAATTTGCAACTTCAGGAGTTGCGTTTGATGTAGTTGATATTAGTGTTGATTTTCCAACATTTGGATAACCAACAAGCCCAACATCAGCAATCAATTTTAATTCTAATCTTATATTCATAGTCTCACCTGGAAGTCCTGGTTGAAAATATGTTGGTCTTTGATTTCTTGAATTTTTAAAGTGAGTATTACCTAGTCCACCTTTCCCACCTTCAAGTAAAAGTTTTTTATCACCCTCTTCTAATAAGTCTGCAATAACTTCATTCGTATCATCATTGATTATCTGAGTTCCAGGAGGAACTACTAAAAGTAAAGTCTCTCCACTTTTTCCAGTACATCTACTCCCTAGTCCTGGTTTTCCATTATCAGCTTTTAATTTATGTTTACCTTTGTACCAAGATAAAGTATCAGTGTTATTGTCTACAACAAAACAGACATCTCCACCTTTTCCTCCATCTCCACCATCAGGTCCACCCTTTACTACGAATTTTTCTCTTCTAAATGAGGCACATCCTTGCCCACCTTTTCCAGAAGAAATACTAAATTTTACGCTATCTATAAACATTACAAACCTTTAAAATATATACTTATGTAATTATAACTATTATTAAGTACAACTGCTTGTATTTAACAATAATTATAAACTAAAAAAAAGGGTGTAGGCAAATGCACTACACCCTTTTAAAACAAAAAGAAGTTTAACTTACGAAGCGTAAACTGAAACTTTTTTTCTATCTTTATCTTTAACTTCGAATTTTACAACTCCGTCAATTAAAGCAAAAATTGTGTGGTCTTTACCAATACCAACATTGTTACCAACATGAATTTTAGTACCTCTTTGTCTGATTATGATATTTCCAGCTTTTACAGCTTCCCCACCATATTTTTTAACTCCAAGTCTTCTACCAGCTGAGTCTCTATTATTCTGTGTACTACCTTGTCCCTTTTTATGAGCCATAGTCTATCTCCTTATGCAGCTATTTTAGTAATTCTAATTTTTGTAAAGCTTCTTCTGAAACCTTTTTTCAATTTAGAATCTTTTCTTCTTCTTTTTTTGTAAATAAGAACTTTTCTGTCTCTATTTGCACCAGTACCGTCTAATACTACTTCTGCTTCTACTTTAGCAGTTGAGATAGCATCACCACATTTTAATTCTCCATCATTTACTGCTAATACATCAGTAATTTCTAGAGCTTCTTTTGCAGCTTTTCCAGTATAGTCGATATCGATTATATCGCCTTCTGAAACCTTATACTGCTTACCACCACACTTTATAATTGCATACATATCTTTTCCTCTAACTTATCAATTCTTTAGTAACTTTCTTATTTAACGGGACGGAATGTTACCAAATGTTAGTTTAAATTAACTTTAAGCGAAAAATCATTATAGGTTAATTAGATCATCACAAATAGCAATTGTATCCATTTCAACTAAAACATTTTTTGGTAAAGTTTTTACAGCAACTGTACTTCTTGCTGGCTTATGATCACCAAAATATTCCCCATAAATGACATTTACAATACCAAAATCTTCCATATTTTCTAAATAAATTGTAACTTTTAAAACTTTTTCTAAAGAACTATTTGCTTCTGCCAATACATTTTGCAAATTTGTTAAAACTTGATGTGTTTGTTTTTTTATATCTCTCTCAACTAACTCACCTTCTGGAGTAAGAGCAATTTGACCAGAAGTATAAACTAATCCATTATATTTAACTGCTTGAGAATAAGGTCCTATTGCAGCTGGTGCACTTTCTGTTTTAATTATTTCCATTATATTTCCTTAAATTTTTGTAATTTTACTTTAAAAAAAGTTTTATGACTATTAATTTATAAATTATAAGTTATTAATTTACCTTTTTTTAACATTGAAATATTATCTCTTATTTTTCTAATTAAAGAACTTTTTTCATTGAAAGTATAGTTTTTATCATATAAAACTTCATTTAATTTATTTGAATAAAATTTTCCTAATAAAATTAATAGTTCTGCATTTAGTCTTTCATCATCATAATCTTCTAATCTCTCATTCAAAAGTATTGAATTTAACCTTTCATCGTCTATATTTGCTAATAATATTTCAAACTCATTTTTATGGCACTCAAACATAGAAGCATCAATTATATCTAATACACTTGATAATCTTTTTTTATCATTTAGAATTGCTTTTATAATACAAAGTTCACCAATATCTACCTTTGATAATTGTACATTATTATTTCTATTTGTTGTGCTCTTAGTTATTTTTATTAAATTTTCTCTTATATTTAATTTTTGCGCAATATATCTTGAATATTCATCATGGTAAATAGCATTTAAAGTATTTAAAAACTCATTTACTTCATGTAATGCTTTTTGTTTATTTTGTGGATCACTTAAATCAAATTGTGAAATTATATGATCAATTGTAAAAGGAATAAAAGGTTTTGGCTTAGAAAATATTTTATTTAACTCTTCTATTTTTCCATCTTTTACCATATCTGCTGGGTCAAAGCCTTTTTCAAAAATAATAACTCCACCCTCAAAATCATTGTGAGCCATAAGTTGAGAAGCTTTAAAGGCAGCATTTAATCCCGCATTATCCCCATCATATGCCACAATAACCCTTGGTTCTCCTCTTTTTAGTATGGGTAAATGATCTTTTGTAAGTGCAGTTCCTAATGTTGCAACTGCATTATCAAAGCCAGCTTGATGTAACATTATTACATCTAAATAACCTTCTGTAATTATTATCTCTTTTTTCTTATAGATTTTCTCTTTTGATAAATTATAGCCATATAGAAGTCTTGATTTATTGAAGATTTTAGTTTGAGGTGAATTTATATATTTTGCATTATGCCCAGTGATTGTTCTACCACCAAAACCAACTAAGCCACCATTTAATGAATAAATAGGGAAAGTGATTCTTTCTATAAATCTAGCATATAAACCATTTGCTCCTGTATCAATAATACCTAGTTCTTTTGCATCATTTAGATTTAAAAAATTTGATTTTAGATAATTTATAGTCTCTCCAGAACTTGGGGCATAACCTATTTCAAACTTTTCTATTGAAGATTCATAAATACCCCTACTTTTTATATACTCTTTTGCAACATCATTAGTTACAAAATTTTTCTTATAGTATTTATTAATCTCTTCAATTACTTTTGTATCTTGTTTTTTTTGATTAGTATCATCGTAAACTAAAGTAAAATTATTCATGCTAGCTAATTTTTCAATAGCTTCTGGATATGAAAGTTTTTCATACTCCATTATAAACTTAATAGAATCACCTCCAGCTCCACAACCAAAACAGTGATATATCTGTTTTGCAGGGCTAACTACAAAAGAGGGAGTACTCTCTCCATGAAAGGGACAACAAGCCTTAAAATTGGCACCTGATTTTTTTAACTGTAGGAATTGTGAGATTGTATCAACTATGTCAATATTATTTTTTAAATTTTCTATAGAATCTTTGTTTATCATAAAAAAGATTATACAATTTAATCTCTTTGATTTAACAATTTAGATTTTTATATGTTCAATTATGCTAATATTAATCTCAAAATAAAAACAAGGTTTTATAATTGCAGTCAGCATTTGAGTATAGAGATCCACTTTTTGGAATTTTAGTACTTCTATTACTTATATTCGTAATTTCTTTTTTAACTTATACTTTTGGCGTTTATAAAGAAAAACTTGCCAGAAAAGAGTACCGAAAACTTCTTAAACGTTTTGAATTAGGAAAACTAAAAGAAGAGGATTATGTACACCTATATAAAACTTATAATTTACCTTTTGATTCTATTTTACTTTTAGCCTCTACTTTTTTGCATAAAGGTGATTACACTAAAGCTATAAGTGTTTATTTGGCACTTTTAGAGCATGTAAAAGATAGAGTTAAAAAAGAAGAACTCTTAGAGCTTTTGGGTGCTACATACTTTAAAGGTGGTTTTTTACAAAGGTCAAGGGAGATATTTTTAAAAATATTAAAATTTTCTCCAAGAAATAATGAAGCACTTAAATATTTACTCCTAATCAATGAAAGATTAAAAGAATATGATAAAGCTATTGATGTTTTAAATTCTCTAGAAGAGATAGATGTAGATACAGTAAGAGATAGAATTTATATAGAAACACTAATCACACTTAATGATCCTATTATCTCATTTGATAAAAAGACTGAAAAACTTTATAACTTTTTTAAATTTAATAAAATCATTGAAAGAATGTTTTTAGAGTACTTATTACAGTTTAATAAAGAGTTTTTTTGGGAAAATATAGATAAATTCGATTTAACAAAAATTATCGATTTACTTTGGTATTTAGATTTCAATGATATAGATTTTGATAAAGTTGATAGTAATGAAGTCTTAAAAGAGTTATATAATGCAAAAGGTTATCTAAATAACTTAGAAAGTAGTGAAGATTTTAGTTTTCAAATTTTGATGTTAATTAAAAGAAATAATGCTGATATAAATGCTGATTTAAATTTTGACTTTTTATGTACAGCATGTAAAAAAACTCTTCCTATATATTCTACAAGATGTCCACATTGTCACAATACTTTAACCTTCAAAGTAAAACATAGTTTAATCAACAAGGGAACAAGTGAAAAAAATCAATCTTTACAGTGATGGCTCGTCTTTAGGAAATCCAGGTCCTGGTGGATATGGGACAATTTTAGAGTTTAATGGGAAACAAAAAGAGTTAAGTGGTGGAGAAGATAACACTACAAATAATAGAATGGAATTAAAAGGTGTTATTGAAGGCTTAAAGGCTTTAAAAGAGCCTTGTGATGTACATATCATCTCTGATTCAACTTATGTAGTAAAAGGAATAAATGAATGGTTAAGTTCGTGGATTAAAAATAATTGGAAATCATCAACTAAAAAACCTGTAAAAAATGATGATTTATGGAAAGAGTATGTAGAAGTATCAAAAAGTCACAAAATTGTAGCTTCATGGGTAAAAGGTCATGCAGGACATGAAGAAAATGAAAGATGTGATATACTTGCAAAAGATTTTGCACAAAATATAAAGGATAAAAATGAGTGATTATGCAAATTTAGAAAAGTGCCTGGATTATCAGTTTAAAAATAAAGATCTGATAGTCGAAGCACTTACCCATAAAAGTTTTAAAAAGCCATATAATAATGAACGACTAGAATTTTTAGGTGATGCAGTTTTAAACTTAATTGTCGGAGAATATTTATATAAAAAGTTTCCCCAATCAAATGAAGGTGACTTATCTAAAATAAGAGCATCATTGGTAAATGAAACTGGTTTTACTAAGTTGGCAAATGAGATAAAACTTGGTGATTATATCTATTTATCAATCGCGGAAGAGAGAAATAAAGGAAGAACAAAAGCTTCAATCTTATCTGATGCCTTTGAGTCAATAATGGGTGCTATTTATTTAGAATCAGGTTTAGAAACTCTTAAACCTATAATTCTAAATTTATTGGAAAAATCATATGATAAGATAAATTTAGATGTATTATTTAGCGATTATAAAACAGCTCTCCAAGAGATAACACAAGCTGAATTTGGTTCTATTCCAGAGTATAAAATTGAAGGTTCTTATGGACCAGATCATAAAAAAGAGTTTGAAGTATCAATTTGGATAAATAATCAATGTTATGGACAAGCCGTAGGGAAAAGCAAAAAATTAGCACAACAAGCTGTTGCTAAAATTGCTTTAGATAAATTAAAAGGTTAATAAAATAATGAATAGTTTTGGGCAGAAGTTTAAATTTTCAACATTTGGAGAAAGTCATGGAAATGCATTAGGATGTATTGTTGACGGAGTTCCAGCTGGAATAAAAATTGATGAAAAATTTATACAATCAGAAATGGATAGAAGAAAACCTGGTAAAAATGAATTTGCAACAGCAAGAAAAGAAGGTGACAAAGTAGAAATACTATCAGGTGTATTTGAAGGTATGTCAACAGGAACACCTATTGCTATGGTTATATTTAATGAAAATCAAAAAAGTAAAGATTATACAAATATAAAAGATATTTTTAGACCAGGACATGCAGACTTTACATATTTTCATAAATATGGATTTAGAGATTATAGAGGTGGTGGAAGAAGTAGTGCAAGGGAAACAGCTGCAAGAGTAGCAGCAGGAGCTGTTGCTAAACTTCTTATCGCAGAAGTTGGTATTGAAATAAGAAGTGGAATATATGCAATTGATGGTATTGAGGGTTCTAATTTTGATTTTGATTATGCAAAAACATCTGCAATATATTCACTTGATAAAAATAAAGAAGAGTTTCAAAAAGAGGCAATTTTGGCTGCTAAGAATTCACATAATAGTGTGGGTGGAGTAGCACTTGTAAATGTAAAAAATGCTCCAATTGGTTTAGGTGAACCACTATATTATAGATTAGATGCTCAAATTGCAGCTGCTATGATGGGAATCAATGCAGTTAAAGCTGTGGAAATTGGTGATGGGATAGAAGCTAGTAAAGTAAAAGGTTATGATAACAATGACCAAATAGACAAAAATGGATTTAAAACAAATCACTCAGGTGGAATCTTAGGTGGTATATCAAATGGTGATGATATCAATGTAAAAGTATACTTCAAAGCAACTCCATCTGTTTTTATCAAACAAGATAGTATTGATATTCATAATAATGAAGTATCATGTGAGTTAAAAGGAAGACATGATCCTTGTGTTGCTGTTAGAGGTTCAATTGTTGCTGAATCTATGATGTCAATTGTTATCGCAGATATGTTACTTTTAAACATGAGTAGTTCTATAAATAACATAAAAAAAGTATATAGTTAAAAGATATCAAAGGAAAGATTATGTAATATTTATGTGATCTTTACTTTGGTTAAGTTGAAAGATCGAAGCTGGTTTATTCCAGCTTTTTTTTTGATTTATTTTTATTGATTTTAATTTGAAAAATTTTGTAAAAACCGAAAAAAATTATGATATTTATTAAAATGGTTTTTACAAAATGAAGGGGCGCTTATTAGACTTATTCCTCGAAGGGGGGGGGAAGAGAATAAGAATAATAATGTATGTTTTAAGTTAGATTTCAAATAGATAACAAAGGAGTAAAAGATTTTAAATACTGTAAAAATATTTAGATAAATTTTACTTTCTAACGTTAATGAACATATGACAAGAATTATAACAGCATTTTGAACATATGTCAAGTATATTATGGTAGAATGTTAAATAAATTAAGGTAATCAATGGCAAGAGACAAATTAAAACGGAAATTAGAACTTGTACCAGTATGTAAATACTTTGGTCCAAAAGATATTGAAGCAAAAGAAGATATCGTATTATTACATGAAGAATTAGAAGCTATACACTTAATGGATTCATTTTGTATGTATCAAGAAGATGCTGCTAAAAAGATGAATGTATCTAGAGCAACCTTTGCAAGAATTGTAAAAAGTGCCAGAAAAAAAATCTCACTAGCACTAGTAACTGGAAGTAATATTAAAGTTCATGAGATAAATAATGAGTTCCATTTAGCTGTTTGTTCTAATTCAAATACTGAAATAGACTATGCAGATGAAAATGCACAATACATTTGGATATATTTTATAAAAGATTATAAACTGAAATCTCAAAGTTGTATAATAAATCCAGTATATAATAATGAAGATGAAATAGCATGTAATTTACTCCCTGATCTTTTACATGATTATGGAGTAAACTACTTTTTAATCAAAGATATTGATTATGATTTAAAAATTTCACTTATAGCAAAAGGTGTTTATCCTATTTTACAAGATTGTGTTGATATAGATTCTATGATAGGAATTTTTCAATAGAATTATTTTTTTAATTCAAATTTTAACTCTTCCAATCTTGCAATCCTATCTTCTGTTGTAGGGTGTGTTCTAAATAGATTACCAAGTTTTATATCTCTTCCAGAAAATGGATTTACTATAAACATGTGAGCTGTCTCTTCCGTGGCATCTCGCATCTGACCCCTTTTTGCATACCCTTCAAGTTTTGATAAAGCACTTTGTAGACCTGCTGGATTATTTGTAAGTCTTGCTGAGCCTTCATCTGCTAAAAACTCCCTACTTCTACTTACTGTCATTTGTATAATAGATGCTGCTATTGGTAAAACAATAGCCATTAAAAGCATAACAATGGGATGAACACCTTGTCTATTGTTATTTCCACCAAAGATAGATGAAAACTGCATAAAATTTGCAATCATAGCAATAGCCCCTGCAAATACTGCAGCAATAGTACCTATTAATATATCATAATGCCTTATATGAGATAATTCATGGGCAATAACTCCCTCTATCTCTTCATCATTTAACAAATCAACTAAACCTTGTGTAACAGCAACTGCTGAGTTTTCATAGTTTCTACCCGTTGCAAAAGCATTTGGAACATTATCAGCTATTAAATACACTTTTGGCATAGGAAGATTTGCTTTATATGCAAGATTTTCAACTATTTTATAAATATGATTTCTTCTATCTTCAATCAAAACTGCATTATAGTGATTTAGCACTTGTTTATCAGAGTAATAGTATGCATAAAAATTCATTCCAGCAGCTATTAAAAATGCAAATAAAGCACCATTTGCTCCTCCAAATGAAAAACCAATAAAAACAAATAATACAGTTAGTAGTGTCAGAAAAAAGATTGTCTTTACTTGTTCCATATTTTTCTCCTTGATAAATTATTAAGCGTATTCTATAACAATTTTTCAAATAAAAAATTTAAAAAATAAATTACTCATTTTATTTTCTTTCTAGGTAAATTTACTTAAAATAATTTACAAATTTATAATTGGATTAAAATGAAAACACTTTATATAATGAGACATGCACATAAAGATATATCTTTAGAAAATGAGGATGATTATGATATTAAATTATCTAAAGAAGGTATAGATGAAGCAAAAATAATTGGAGAAAAACTAAATCAATTAGATGTAAAATTAGACTTAATATTATCTAGTCCTTCAGAGAGAACAAAACAAACAGCTGAAATAGTTTCTGAAATTTTAAAATATGACAAGGCTATAATGTATAATGGTATTATTTATAATGCCTTTGTAAATGAGTTAATAGAAATACTATCATATACTTATGACACAGTTGATAATTTGTTATTAGTTGGTCATAATCCAGCTATTACGGCACTTGGTATAACCTTAGGTATATATAAAGAAAAAATCAAACCAGCAGAAATCTTAAAAGTAGAATTTGATACAAACTCTTGGTTAGATATTTCTAAAGAAAATGCAAAATTTATCTGGATAAAAAAACCTAGTAAATCAGAACTCTAAAAGTTGACCTGCTAAGTTCCCGCTTGAAAAAGACCATTGGAGGTTGTAACCTCCACAAGGTCCATCTAAATCTACAACTTCACCACAAAAATAAAGACCTTTTATAATCTTACTTTGCATAGTTTTTGGATTTATTTCTTTTAAACTTACTCCACCTCGTGTTATCATGGCCTGTTTAAATCCCACATGATCTGTAATAGTCAAAGGCGTTGAGACAAGATACTTTATAAGTTTATCTCTATTTTGTCCATTTATATCTTTAAACTTTTTACTTGTATTTACATCACATAAAATACAAAGTTCATTTGCAACAGATTGGGGAACTAGTGAAGAGATATTTTCTAAAATAGTTGAATCAGGACTACTCTTAATCTCACTATTTATATGTGCCCTAACCTCTTCTTCATTTTTCCCTCTAATCATATTTATTAAAATGGGAACTTCTCCATATTTTTCCAAATAAGGAGTAATCTCCCTTGAAAAATCTAAAACAACTGGCCCCCTAATTCCTTTAGAGGTAAAAATCAAATCACCTACAGCTTTTAATTTTTTTGCCTTTGGTAAATCTATTCGTAATTCAGCTTTTGCAATAGTATCAGCCTTACAAGAGGCTACCCATTTCTCTTTTGAAATAAGTGGCAACATTGCTGGATATAAATCAGTAACCTTGTGACCTAACTTTTTTGCAAAAGTAAAACCATCACCATTGGCTCCAAGCATTGGATAACCCAATCCACCAGTTGCCACAACAACATTAGGGCTTAAGAACTTTTCATCTAAAGTTTCAACACCAACAATAGCTTCATCTTCATATAATAAAGTCTCAGCCTTTGTATTACATCTAACTTCCACACCCACACGAATGAGTTCATCTTCTAAAGCTTTTATAATAGTTGAAGAACTATGAGTAATAGGGAAAACCCTAAACCCATCAGGGATATGAGTCTCAACACCTATTTCCTTAAAAAAATTCATCAAATCTTTATAATCAAAAGATTTAATAGCCTCCATCATAAAACGACCATTACGACCAAAAGAGTTCATAAAATCAATATTATCAAGAGTATTTGTAAGATTACAACGCCCACCACCCGTAGCTTTTAGTTTAGGACCTAGTTTTTCTTGTTGTTCAAGTAATAAAACGCTCTTACCAGCTCTAGCAGCTTTTATACCAGCAATCATCCCAGCAGCACCAGAACCTATTACTATCAAATCATAAGTTTTCATTTAATTCCTATCAATTCTTTTACACAAAAATAGCCATAATGGTACATATTTTTAGTGCAGTTCAAGGCGATATTTTTATTTGAGAAAGGAGCTTACTAAAGTAAGTGAGTTTATTAAATAAAAATATCAACGTAGAAATGTGCAAAAAGATGTATTATTATGGCTATTTTTATTTTCCGAGGCAGAAAGCTCCAAACATCACATCCAACATCTGGTCATTCTCATATGGTCTTGTTATTAATGAAATATTCTCTATAGCTTCATGTATATTGTGAGCAAAAAATTCTAATTCACCAGTCATTAATGGAGTTTTTGCTTCTTGTACATGGTATAAAGTTTGCTCCACTGCTTCCACTTGTCTTTTTGAGATCAAAGTCATATCATCATCATTGGAATTGTTATCTAAAATTGTTTCTATTTTTTGTACTAAAGTACTAATACTATTTTTTGTACTTAATTCTATATATTCATTTTTTAATTGTGTTTTATCAAATTTAGATTCTAAATCAATTTTATTTAACACTACTATTTTTTCTTTATTATCTATTTCATCTAAGATATTTAAAATCTTTTTATCTTCACTATCACAAACTTTAGAATTATCAAATAGTGAGATAATAATATCTGCTTCATTTACAGCACTTAAAGACTTCTCTATTCCGATTTTTTCAATAGTATCACTAGCTTCTCTAATACCTGCTGTATCTACTATTTTGATAATATGCGTACCAATTTTAACAGACTCTTCGATTGTATCTCTTGTAGTTCCTGCAATATCACTAATAATTGCCCTATCAAAATTTAAAAGTTTATTTAAAAGTGAAGATTTTCCAACATTTGGTTTCCCAATAATTGCTACTTTGAAACCTTCAATTAAACCTTCTCTTCTTTTACTTGATTCTAGAGTATCTGATAGTTTTATTACGATTTTTTCTATTTTCTTCTCTATTTGTTCAAAAATATCACTTGGTAAATCTTCTTCTGCATAATCAATGCTAACTTCAGTATAGGCAAGCATAAAAAGTAAATCTTCCCTAATATCATTTACAAAATTTGTAAGTTCACCTTTTAATTGACGTGCTAACAGTTTAACAGCATCTTCACTTCTTGCTTCTATAAGTTTTGCTATTGCTTCTGCTTTTGAAAGATCAATTTTATTATTTAAAAAAGCTCTTTTTGAAAATTCACCTGGATTTGCTAATCTTGCACCTAGTTTTATAAGTTCATTTAAAATTATATTTGAAATAGCTATTCCACCATGACATTGAAACTCAACAATATCTTCACCTGTAAAAGAGTGTGGATTTTTAAAATAAATCAAAAGGGCTTCATCTATGATTTCATCATCGCTATTGTATATGCTAGATAAAGTTGCTAATCGTGGGTTTAAATTAGTTCTTTTTGAAAGAGTTAAGGCAAGTGGTAAAGCATCTTTACCACTTAATCTTATAATTGAGATTGAGCCAATTCCATTGGCTGTTGCAATTGCTGCAATTGTATCAAATGAATCCATTATTTACTGATTACTTCTATACTCATTTACTAATACATATTTGTCGCCTCTTACATTTGTTTTAACAGCAACATACTTATTAGGGAATTCTTCTCTTAATCTTTTAAGAGCAATATGTACTAAAATACCATCTAATGGTTTAGTTTTATATGTACCAGTTTCTTTTATAGTTTCAATAACAGGAGCTAGATAATTATAAATTGCTTCTTCTTGATTTTTCAAAAACTCTGCAACTTCAAGCCTTAACATTAACCCATATTTTTCATTTATCCAATTAAATAAAATATATGAAAGAGCTTTATATCTATAACCCTCTTTTCCTATTAATAAAGCTGAATCTTTTCCATTAAACTCAATATATAAAGTCTCATCATCATAATAATCAACTTCAATTTCATCTATTTCATAACAAGTATTTTGAAATAGAGTATTAACATCTTTTTTTACTTCTGAGATAATTTCTTCTTTATCTTTTTTTATAATTATTTTAGATATTTCATCTTTTTGATTAACTTCTGTATAAAAGTTATTAAATATTTGTTCTTTTCCTTCTACATTAGGAACTTTAGAAGTTGTTTTTTTAGGTGTTTTTATTTCTTCTATATTACTGCTAGCAATCTTATCTGAAACATCTTCAATATTTATATTATTTTTTCTATATTTTGTTTCTTTATATTTTCTATTGTCTTTTTTTTGTCTTCTCTTTAACTGAGCTGTTATAATTGCAGTCTTTTTCCCAATGCCAAGGAAACCTTTACTTGGCTGTTGGGTTATTACTATTTCTAAATCTATTATGGAACAATTAAATTCATTTGATGCTATTTCATATACTTCTTCTAATGTATTTGCTTCAAATTTTTTCATATTTATTTCCTATTTTTTAGATGCTTTTTTCTCTTCTATTTCAACTAACTTTTTTTTCTCAAACATTTTATTAATGAATAATTGTTGACTAATTGTAAATAAGTTATTTATAAACCAATAAAGTGTTAACCCTGCTGGGAACCATAAGAAGAAGAATGTAAATACTACTGGTAAAAATTGGAAAATTTTCTTTTGTGTTTCATCTTGCATTGTATTTGGTGTAATTCTTTGTTGTAAGAACATTGAAATACCCATTAAAATTGGTAATACGTAATATGGATCCATTAAAGCTAAATCGTGAATCCAAAGAATCCATGGAGAACCTTTTAATTCAATAGCATTTAAAATAACTCTATAAAGGGCAAAGAATACTGGAATTTGCATAAGCAAAGGTAAACAACCACCCATTGGATTTGCACCATGTTTCTTATATAACTCCATCATATGAGCTGATTGCTTTTGCTTATCACCTTTATATTTTTCTTGAAGTTCTTTAATTTTTGGAGCTAAATCTTTTAACTTTTGCATAGACATCATACCTTTGTATGATAAAGGGAAAAGAATAAGTTTGATTATAATTGTAGCAAATACAATTGTCCAACCCCAGTTACCTATATAACTTTGAAGGAATTGTAAAAATAAGAACATAGGATTTGCAATAAATGTAAACCAACCATATTCAATAACACCTGTTAATTGAGGATTTAAAGCTTTAAGAGTTTTGTGCTCTTTTGGTCCCATATATCCACTAAAATCAATAAAAGAATTTTCAGAGTGAATAAAACCTTGAGGATCCTTATTTTTATCTGGCATAATTGATACTTGAAAATTTTTCTTAAAGTTATAAGCAACAGTAGTATAGTATCTATCAAAGAAAGCTAAAAATTTAACAGCTTTATAAGTTTGAGTCTCTTTACTTTTTCCATCAACTGTTACATCTAATGTGTTATCAGCTAATTTTACAATTGCACCATGATCAGCATACATATCAGCTAATACATTTGGTCTATAACCTGGTGTTATAAAAAATTGTTTATTATTAGTAGCTTTTACATCTAAATCATAGTGACCATCAGTATAAATAGTTAAAGTTTTAGTTAAGACTGTCTCTTTTAATGTTTGAGTAATGATAAGTTTTTGTGTTTGTTTTGTAGCATCAACAACTGGTGAACTAACAGTTACTTCTACATTAAAGGCCTCATTATTAATATTTTTATCTGCAAATCTAACCTCTAAAGGTCTTAATTGATTTGGTTCAAAAAGTTTAATATGAGAATTATCTTCATTTATATATTGTCTCCCTAAAAGAGTAACTTGTGCAATTCTACCTAATTTATCAATTTGAATTATATTTCTATTAGTATTAATAGTTGAAACAATATCACTTGGTGCAATTGTTTTTGATGAAATAGCATCAGCAACATTTGATGGAGTTGACATATTTGAAACTGGGGCAGATGTAGGATTTGAACTATCTTTTGCCACTTGTGGAGCATTATTTGCTTTTACCATTTTTTCTTGTGCTATTTTAGCAGCTTGTGCCTCTTTTTGAGGCTTTAAAACCAAATATTCGTAAGCAACAAAAAATACAAAAACAATTAATGTCATGATTAACATTCGCTTTTGCATACCCTGATTATTATTTAAATTATTCATTATTCTTATTTCTCTCCCAATTCTTTACTACAAAGTATTTATTATCTTCAGTTGGTACAAACCAATATATTACTTTGATTTTTTTATGTACAATACTTTTTTTCGGAAGTTTGTCAACTATTGGATAGTCAATTCCACCTTTAAAAAGTTGATTACATTTTAATATCCGTGTTATTGTAAAATAAATAGCCTTAAAAAAAGAGTTATTTTCCATTTGCCATACTCCATATTCGGAACAAGTTGGGTAAAATCTACAACTTGGAGAAGTATAAGGGGAAATAAATTTTTGATAAAACTTAATTAGATATTTAAATATAAAGTTCATTTGTATAAATTTAGTCGTTTAAATGCAAAATTAAAATCTTTTTGTAGCTCTGTATATGATTTATTAAATAGTTCATCTTTTGCTACAAAAACATATTTACCAGTAATAATTTTATTTTCATTTTCTAAAACTAAAGCTCGTAATCTTCTTCTTGCTTTATTTCTTAAAACAGCATTTCCTACTTTTTTTGAAGTAACAAAACCTATTTCTAACTTTTCACTAGACCTAAAAAAAGCGACAAAAGATGGCGTATGCCATTTTTTGCCGCTTTGATAGATTTGTCTAAAATCTCTTGAGCTATTTAGTCTGTATTCTTTGCTTAAACAGCTAATCTTTTTCTACCTTTTGCTCTTCTTCTAGCGATAACTTTTCTACCATTTTTTGTAGACATTCTAACTCTAAAACCATGAGTTCTCTTTTTTGGCGTGTTATGCGGTTGGTATGTTCTTTTCATAGTGTCATTCCCTTTTTAAAATTCAAGTTGCGGATTATAGTTAAAGTTAACTTAAAACTTCTTTATATTAAGTCAAGCTTAAATCTTTGCAAATTTATATTTTTGCTACTACCTCATCATTTTCCACATCAAAAATAACTTTACTTCCTGAACTTATTTTATCTTCTAAAATCAAATCAGCAAGCTTATCTTCTACTATTTCATAAATTGCTCTTTTCAGTGGTCTAGCACCATAAACTGGGTCAAATCCAACTTTTGCAATAAACTCTTTTGCACTTTGAGTCAACTCAATTTGTATATCTTTATCTTCAACTTTTTTCTTAATATCTTCAAATAATATTGAAACAATATTTGTAATTGAGTCTAATCCTAATTGTTCAAATATAATTATATCGTCTAGTCTATTTAAAAATTCTGGTTTAAAATAGTTTTTAATCTCTAAAAATACCTCTTCTCTTCTTTTATCTTTATCAGCTATTTCTATAATCTTACTACTTCCAATATTTGATGTTAAGATAATAATTGTATTTTTGAAATCAATCGTTACACCTTTATTATCTGTCAATCTTCCATCATCAAGTACTTGAAGTAAGATATTAAATACATCAGGATGTGCTTTTTCAATCTCATCAAATAAAATTACACTATATGGTTTTCTTCTAACAGCTTCTGTTAATTGCCCTCCTTCTTCATAACCCACATATCCAGGGGCTGCACCAATAAGACGTGAAACTGCATGTTTTTCCATATATTCACTCATATCAAATCTTATAAGTGATTTTTCATCGTCAAATAAAAACTTCGCCAAACTTTTTGCACTCTCTGTTTTACCAACACCTGTTGGTCCTAGAAACATAAAAGAACCTATTGGTTTACTCTCATCACTCAAGCCTGCTTTATTTCTTTTGATTGCACGACTTATTGCTTTTAGTGCTTCATCTTGACCTTTTACATCATGTTTAAGAACACTCTCTATTTCTAGAATTTTTTGTTTATCACTACTTAACATTTTATTTACAGGAATTCCAGTCCATCTTGAAACAATACTTGCAATTGCATCTTCATCAACGCTATTTCTTAAAAGAGTTCCCTCTTCTTGCATTTGATTCCATTTTTCTTCATTTTCTTTTACTTGTTTTTCTAATTCTGGTATTTCTCCATACTCTATTGATGCTGCTTCTTCAAATCTTGACTCTCTTTTTGCTGCCAATGCTTTTGTTCTAAGTTCATCAATTCTTACTTTTAATTCAGAAGCTTTATTAAATGTCTCTTTTTCATTTAAAAATCTTGTTTCTAAAGCTCTTTGTTCTTCATTTAAATCAGCTAGTTCTTTTTCAATAGCTTCAATTCTTTCACTATTTTTTTTAGATTTTTCCATTTTTAAGGCTTCTTTTTCCACCATCAAAGTTTGAATTGCCCTTTTTACATTTGAAAGAACTATTGGTTCACTCTCTATTTGCATTTTAAGTTCTGCTGCTGCTTCATCTATAAGGTCAATAGCTTTATCAGGTAAAAATCTATCAGAAATATATCTATCACTTAGTTTTGCAGCTGCAACTAAGGCACTATCATTGATAGTTACACTATGGAAAGTTTCTAATTTCTCTTTTATTCCCCTTAATATTTGTAAGGCCTCATTTACACTTGGCTCATCTACAGATATTGGTTGAAATCTTCTTTGCATAGCTGTATCTTTTTCAAAATACTTTCTATACTCTTTTAGTGTAGTTGCACCAATAGTGTGCAATTCACCCCTTGCAAGAGCTGGTTTTAAGATATTTGCAGCATCCATACTACCTTCGCTTGCACCTGCTCCTATTATTGTATGAATTTCATCAATAAAAAGAATAATATTTCCAGCTTTTTTTACTTCATCTATAACTGATTTTAATCTATCTTCAAATTCACCTCTATATTTTGCTCCTGCAATTAAAGCACTCATATCAAGGGTTACTACTTTTTTATTTTGTAAAGAAAGCGGAACATCCTTTGCCACAATTCTTTGAGCTAATCCTTCTGCAATGGCTGTTTTACCTGTCCCTGGTTCTCCTAAAAGAATAGGATTATTTTTTGTTTTTCTAATTAGAATTTGCATCATTCTTTGAATTTGCTCATCTCTTCCAATTACGGGATCTAGTTTTCCATCTATTGCTTGTTGGTTTAAGTCAATTCCATATTTTCCTAAAGCTTCTAAATTTTCATCCCCTGAAGCTGAGTCAATAACACTTCCACCTCTTATGGCTTCAAGTTCTTTTTTTGCTTCTCTTAAATCTATATATTTCCCTAATACTTCTTTAAATACTTTATTATCAAAGTTTGCTATTAACCATGAGTCGATAGCTATAAATTTATCTCCAAGTGTTGCCATTTGACCTTCTGCTTTTTGCAGTGAGTCTATAAATCCTCTACTTAGTTTTATATTTTCTTTTGTAACTGTTGATACAGTTGGTAAAGATGAAGCATATGATTTTGCTTCTAGTACTAAAGCTGTTTTGTCTATATTCATTTTATTTAATAATTGGTTTAGTACTGAGTTTGTATTTGTCAATAAAGCCCAAAGCATATGTATTACTTCTACTTCTTGGTTTTTATTATGTAAGGCTAAAGCAACAGATGAATCTATGCTTTCTGCCATTTGGTTTGTTAGTTTTTCAAAAATTTTATTCATAATTAGCACTCCTTTAATTTAACTGCTAATAAATTATAGCACCTTGAGTGAACTTTTGTCAAGTACTATTTTTATTTTCTTTCAAATTTATTACAATATAATTAGCAAAACAGAAAGGAAATAGATGTTATGTGGTATAGATGAAGCTGGACGTGGACCTTTAGCTGGGCCTTTATGTGTGGCAGGAGTTGTTTTAAAAAATCCAATAGAGGGATTAAATGATTCTAAAAAACTTAGTGAAAAAAGAAGAGAAAAACTATTTGATGAGATAATTTCAAACTCATATTATCATATTGTATTTACAAGTGCAAAGACTTTAGATGAACTTGGATTATCACTTTGTCTAAAAAACTCCATAGAAGAGATTATGCAAAATGTTAAAGCAAATGAATACCTGATGGATGGAAACACCTCTTTTGGAATAGAAAACTTAAAACATGAGATAAAAGCAGATGCAAATCATGAGCAAGTTAGTGCTGCATCTATTTTGGCAAAGGTTAGTCGAGATAGGTATATGGTAGAAATTTCACAAAAATATCCAAACTATTTGTTTGAAAAACACAAAGGTTATGGAACAAAAGTTCATATAGAATTGATAAAAGAGTTCGGTAGAAGCGAAGAGCATAGATATAGTTTCAAAACAAAAGGTATTGATTACTAAAAAAGGTGCTATAATTTCAAAAAAATTATAGTAGGGTTTATGACAGCACCTTTTGATATAAAACAACTTGAACTAACTCAAGTTGGTAATAATATATTTTCACCAAAACATTGGCTTGATACAATAGTACCTGAGAGTATGAAAATACTTCCAAATCCTTATCATGAAGCGCCCTTTATACATGAAAATATAAACTTTGATTTTTCAGATATGAAAAACTTTATAAAAAATCATGAAGATGAATCCAAAAAAATAGGTATTATCAGTACTGATGATGGGGTTGTACTTCCTAAAAAGAACACAGAGATACGAAATACTTACAATATTATTCCAAATGACACCTTTCTAAAAGAGTACAATATATTTTTTGAATCTCAAAAAAGTAAAATAGAAGAGTTTTTCAATGTCTCACTTATGCAATCAATTGATCCTCAAATACTTATTTATAAAAATGGCTGTTTTTATAAAAGACACTCTGATAACTGTAGTGAAATAGTTGATTTAAATAAAAATATTATTGAATACAAACCAGTAGCACCTGCTAGAATTATTACAACTGTTTTATTTATCACAACTCAAGTAAAAGAACCAAAAAATGAGTTTGAATTTAGTGGTGGTGAATTGGTTTTTGATTTTTTATATGATGATAAATTTAGAAAAATATCAATCAAACCTAAAGAGGGAGATTTTATCGCTTTTTTGAGTAATCCATACTTTTCTCATAGTGTGAAAAAAATAAAAGATGGAATGAGAGTATCTGTTGTGCAATGGCATAATGCCATTGTACACTAATTTAACCCTTTAGGAAGCTTTTTTAAATTTTTTAAATACTTATATTTATCAGATTCTGTATAAAGGACTCTTAATCCTTTTACATCTCTTTTTGAAGTTGATTCATATTCAATATAATACTCCCCATGTACACAAGTAAAAATAACTGATGTTTTTGAAACTGGTGATTGAACACACTCTTGTAAATTTTGTTCAGCAAATAGTGAACTTACTAATAGCGCTAATACAATTAAATATTTCATTTTGATACTTCTCCTATTTGTTTTTCTATAGATTCAACTTTCGTTTTCAATCTATTATCATGACCTTTTCTAATGTCAAAGGTTAATGTAGCATAAACTCTATTACAATCAAGTGATTCTAAAACTTTATAACAATCCTCTATAAGCTTTAAAGCTTGCCCTATCTCTTCTGTTTCAATAATAGTACACATAGATGTTAGTTGATAAGAGTATCCACTTTTTCTAATAGTATCAATCACTTTAGCCACATGTGCACTCTTGCTTTCCCCATAATCAGTGGGAAACATAGCCATTTCCAATAATACTGACATTTTATACTCCTAAACTTCTTTTTCTACTCTATTTTTACCACTATTTTTTACTTTATACAAAGTCTTATCTGCCCTTGAAATGATTTTTTCTATTGTATCATCTTCTTTAAATGTACTTACACCAAAACTAGCTGTAATGCCCTCTTTTACTAGATTATTTAGTTCTATATCATTTTCAAAGCAGTTTTTTAATTTTTCTGCTATGTTAAAAGTTTGTTCCAAGTCTGAGTTATTTAAAAGAATCAAGAACTCTTCACCACCCCACCTTGCTATACTATCACTATCTCTAATTTGTAATTTTAAAATAGCAGCAATTCTTTTTAAAACATCATCTCCAACTAAATGACCATAGTTATCATTTACAAGTTTAAAATCATCTAAATCAAAGAATATAATTGATTTAGGGATTCTATCCCTTTTAAATTGTTTTAATGACTTATCAAAAAAATCATTGAAAGTTCTTCTATTATGCAGACTTGTTAAGCTATCATAGGCAGCTAAGCTTTCTAATTTTTTATTATATATTTTTATTGTGTACAAAATTATAATTATAATAAGAATAGTTACAAACAAAGAGGTAAGAAGATTCAAAATAAAAGTTCTTCTAACTTCTCCTGTAAAAGTATCAAGCTTAGCTTCAACAAATAAATATAGGTTTAATTCTTTTACAAATTTACCATTTAAGATATAGGTTTTACCATCTTTTTTATATTCAAAAAGCTGTGGACTTTCAAATTCTAAATCTTTATTTGATAAATCTAATTCTTCTATAGTCATTAATTTATCAGGATTATTAAATTCATCTTCACTTAAAACAACTTCACCTTTTTTATCTGTAAAGAATACATTAAAATTATATTTGAGCCTAAAATGTTTTAGCATTTCATTTATATAAGAAATTTTTATTCCTATTCCTGTAGCTCCCAAATAATGATATTTATCATCAAAGATTTTATAATTTATAAACATGATTAAAGAATCAGCTAATTTTTTATTAAAGTCTAAATTTATCTCATGATTTTCTGGGGCTTCTTTAAATTTAAAATACCAAGCATTTTCAGGATTAGATTTTTTTACTTTATCTATTAAACCCTTTGAAGTATAATAATTACCAGTTTGATTAGAAACTAAAAAAGTACTAAACATATTATATTTATTTTTTACACTTTCCAAATATCTACTTATTTTTTCAGTCTGATTTTCTTCATGAATAAGCCAATCTTTTAAAAAAGTATCATTTGCCATCATTGAAGAGACCAAAGTAGGTTCTATAATATTTTTTTGTACTTCTGAATAAATATTGTCAATAGATAAAGGAAGTGATCGTTCTTTAAGATTTATTTCCATCTCTTTCAATGCTTTTTCATAATTTAATACAGAAGAACCAATAGTAAAAGTAAGTAACAGAACTGTCACTATAATTACTACATAATTTTTAATATTCATACATTTTCCCTAATTCTATCTTTTTAATTCTTGAGGTAATGAAATTCTAAAACTAGCACCTTTATACATTCTTCCGTCAATTTCATATTTTACATTTTCAACTTTTATAAAGCCTTTTAAATGTTTAGTAATTATTTCTTGTGTCATATAGAGTCCTATACCAGTACCTTGACTTTTGTGTTTAGTAGTAAAATATGGCTCAAAAACTTTTTGAATAATATTATTATCTATTCCACCTGCATTATCTCTAATATCAATAATTATATTGTCATATTTCTTAGAGATCTTTATAATAATATATTTTTTCTCTGTTTTGTTTTTCATAAGTGCATCATGTGCATTATTGAAAATATTCATTAAACATTGAACTAACTCGTTTTCTAATGTATAAGTAAATAAGTCTTCGCAATCATCTTTTATCTCGATATTTAGTGTATCAAATTTTGGTTTTAAAAGTTTAATTGTATTTTTATACACTTCTTTTATATTACATTTCACTAAATTTTTATCTTTTACAAAATATTTTCTAAAATCTTCTATTGTATTTGATAAATATTTAGTATTATCAAGAATATTATTCAATGTTTCTTCAATCTTATCACTTTCTAAAACTTTATATTCACTTTCAAGCTTAAGACCGCTTGCACTTATAGAAATAGCTGAGAGTGGTTGTCTCCATTGGTGGGCAATATTTTCTATCATTTCTCCCATTGCTGCCATTTTTGACTGATTGAATAATAATTGAGATTGTTCTTCGATTTTTTTATCTTTCTCATATTTTTCTGTAATATCTTGAAGTGTTCCCACTATTATCATTCCATTTTTTTCTTCAAAAACTTCGCATTGATTATTAACCCATTTAATTTTATTATTTATCACAAGTCTATGAATTGTCTCATAAGGTTTTTTTTCTTTAACAAGCCTATCAAGAAGTACATTTACTCTTCTTTTATCATCACTATGTACAAAAGATAATAGAAATTTTGAAGAAATTTTTCGTTTCCCTTTTTCTATTCCAAAAAGTTCATATGTTTCATCCGAAAGAATTAAATCCTCTGTTTCATAAGAATAACTCCACGATCCTACTTTTGATATTTTTTGCGCCTTTTTTAAGTTTTCTTGACTTTTTATAAGTCGTAATTGATTATTTTTTATTCTTTTTTGAATTTTATAAAAAATAGTAGTTGATATGGAAATCATAACCAAAGAAAAGATTACACCCCAAATTAGTGAATTTTTTATTAATTCAGTTAAATAACTATCTGTCTCATTTTTTAATTTAGCAATTTGAGCATCTAAATCTTCAAAATAAAATCCAGAAGTAATAATCCAATTCCACTGTTTATTCCAGTAAAAATAGGCATATCTCTCTTTTTCAACATCTGAGCCTGGTCTTTTAAACCAATATTTATAATAACACTCCCCATTTTTCCTTAAAAGTTTTAATACTTCTTTTCTATAATAATTTCCAGTTTTATCTTTCACATCATCATCAAGTTTTATTTTAAAATACTTTTCTTCATTAGTACTTGCAATTAATTGAGAAAAATCTTTACCACCATTAATATTGAAAACATTAAAAAGTAGTACATATTCTTTTAAATCAGGACTTAATTCTATTTTCTTTATTAAATCTTTCTTTTCCTCATTTAAAATTTCATTTGGATAGGCTAAAGTTCCTATGTAAATATCTAATGGCTTAAAATACACAACAGCAACTGTTTTTAAAAATATTTTATTCTTAATATTTGGTTTTTTAAAATGATATTGAGTAAAACCAATTTTTTCACCATTAGATAAACTTTTAAATAATTTTGTACCTATTTTTATATTGTCAGTATCATAATAATCATTTAAATTTTTTCCCTCTAAATTTTTTTCAGGATGAGCAAGGACCTTTCCCGTTTTATCAAAAATAAAATAATAGTTTTCATTTTTATTATATGTCAAAACGAAAAGCCTATTTTTTAATATTTTTATTAAACTTTTTTTCGATAAATTCTTATTTCTTTTGTAAATATTTTTTGTGATTTTTAAAGCAATTTCTATTTTTTCTTTTAATTGACTCTTTAATTTTGCATTTACCTTAATATTATCTATTTTTATAATATTATTTATATTATGAACTTTATTATATATTAGGTTCTTCTTTTCTTGAAAAAACTCGGCTTTTTTATTTTTTATTTGATTTTCTAACTGTTTTTTAGTACTATGAATATTGAAAATAGTAATGCTAGTAATAAGAAAAACTATAATTATAATTGGTAAAAATATGATTTCAAATATATAATTATTCTCTTTTTCCATAATATCCCTTGTGAAATGACAATATTACAAAAAATAACAGAAAAAATAACTTAATTAGAGATTATCCATGAAATAATACAATAAAATATTAACCAATATTTCAATTCATTTTTGCTATATTTATTAATCAAAATATTAACAAAGGATTACTATGCAAATAGAAATGTCACCTGAAGTTGTTTTATCTCAACTAGGTTACTCAAAAAGTGAAAGTGCACTAAAGCAAGCAGAAGTTATGATAAAAAATACTAAAGATTTTGAAAAGTTTGCAAAACACATTATTAGTTTAAATGATCATTTAAAGAAAATGAATGCTTATGTAGGGTTTTCTAATAAAACTGAATACTTAAAAATCAAGTGTGATGAAAATGATTCAGAAGAAATTCTAAAAGAATTTCATAATGAAGTTTCACATTGGGCTAACAAATATGGGGTAAAAGTTCAACAAATAAGTGAAAGACCAATTTATTATATTTTAGGTGTAAATAACTAAAATATTTTCCTATAAGTATGACAATATGGCACCTTTTGGTGTCTGTCATAATAGTTTTGATGATACTCTTCTGCTTCATAAAAAGTCCCAGCTTCCCTTAAAGTAGTAGCTACTTTATATCCCTTGTTTTCTAATTCATCTATTATTTCTAAGGCTTTGTTTTTTTGCTCATCATTTTTATAAAATATTGCAGATAAATATTGACTACCAATATCTGGACCTTGTCCATTTGATTGGGTAAAATCATGAATCTCGAAAAAGTATTTAACTAACTCTTCAAAAGAGACCGTTTTTTTATCATATTCTATTTTCACTGTTTCTAAGTGCCCTGTTGTACCAGTGCAAACACTTTGATAATCAGGATGAAGTGTATCACCACCCATATATCCAGAAACTGCACTATAAACACCCTCTACATGTTCAAAGTGATATTCTACTCCCCAAAAACATCCTGCTGCAAAATAACATATTGCTTGGTCTTCATTTGTTTTATTTATATAATCAAAATTTAATGAGATAGAATTTACGCAATGCCTTGTATTTTTTGGCGTAAATCCTTCTCCCTCAAATACATGACCTAAGTGAGCACCACAGTTTGCACAAACAATTTCTGTTCTTCTTCCATCACTATCTTGAACTCTTTTTACAGTTCCAAAATCATCATCAAAACTAGGCCATCCACAACTTGAATTAAATTTTGCATCAGAAGAGTATAATTTGGTATCACACTTTTTACATTTGTAAACACCATCTGAATAAAAATCATTATATTTACCAGAAAAAGGTCTTTCTGTGCCTTTATTTTCTATGACTCGAATTTCTTCTTCAGTTAATTTATTAAATGGCATTCTAAATCCTATAATTTATAATTTTTAGAATTTTATCCAAAGAAAAAAAGTTTTTTTATAAATTATAAATATAGTTTCTACTCTTAATAAAAATTAAACTTTCAGAAGTTATTTAACATCAAATTTTACGTTTAGTAACACTTCATCTTTGTATAAGATTTTACCCTCAAAAATATCATTTACTTCAAATTTTCCCACACCACTTGGAGTTCCACTCATAAGTATATCTCCATCTTCAAAAGAGGCAAAAGTACATAAATTTTCTATTATTTCATTTGGCTTATATATCATTATAGAAACATCACCTTTTTGTTTAAGTTCCCCATTAATATATAACTCAATACCAAGGTCTTCAACATCTCCATCAAAGCTAACAAATTTTGAAAAAACAGCTGCTCCATCAAAACATTTAGCTCTCTCCCAAGGTAAACCTTTTTGTTTAAGTTTTGATTGAACTTCTCTTAATGTTAAATCTAAGCCAAAACCAACAGCTGATATTTTATTTTCTTCCATTAAAAATGATATTTCTGCTTCATAATGACAGCTAGTATTTCCCTTTGGGAATATTAATTCATTGCTTATTGAAGAGTTTGGTTTGAAGAAAAAAACAGGCTCTTCTGGTGTCTCATTATTTAGCTCTTTTATGTGATCTACATAGTTTCTACCTATGCATACTATTTTTGAAGGGTATATCTTTTTATTATCTATTAGTATTTTATTCATTTTTCTACTTTTATATAAATTTTACATAGCTTTTACTTAAAGCTGTAGTTGAAAAATTATATCGAAAATGAACTGATTTTGATAATTTATATCTCATAAATTTTGAAAGGTCTTCTTATTTAATATCTTTTTTATTATATTTGACCTTATTATTTGCTTCACTAATTTTCCCTAATACTTTATACAACAATGCATAAAGATTTTCTACATCGTCTTTATCCATCTGTAAAGAACGTCCAAGCTCCTCTGGAACTTTAATAGCATCGTTTTTTAACTTTTCACCTTCTAATGTAAGTCGTACAACTAAATTTCGTTCATCATCTTGTGCACGTGTCCTAGTAATGTATCCTTTAGACTCTAGTTTTTTCAATAAAGGAGTTAATGTTCCAGAATCCAAATACAAATATTTACCTAATAATTTGCTATTTATTTCTTTGTGTTCCCACATAACCATCATTGTAAGATATTGAGTATAAGTTAAATCAAGCTTGTCCAAAAAAGGCTTATAAATTCTTACAACTTCTTTTGAACAAGCATACAAAGGAAAACATAGTTGATTTTCAAGTTTTAAAATTTCATCTTTGTTTTCTTCTAGCATACAAATCCTTGTTTACAATATATTTCATACAATGAAGTGTATCAAGATTTGCATTAATAAAAGAAGACTTATAGGAGTGCCTTGATTTGTTCTTCAATGACCTCAAGGTCAACAGTTGGTTCAAATCGCGCTACAACATTTCCATTTTTATCAATTAAAAATTTTGTAAAATTCCATTTAATAGATGGATCATTTTTATAATTAGGATCAACTTTAGTTAGCATTTCATCCAATCCCTTTGATAGAGGATGTTTTGCATCAAATCCTTCAAATCCTTTTTGTTCAATTAGGTATGAGAATAAAGGTTCAGCATTATCACCATTAACATCAATTTTGTCAAAAATTGGAAATTTAATCCCAAATCTTGAATTACAAAAGCTTGCTATTTCTGCATTGGTTCCTGGTGCTTGATTACCAAACTGATTGCATGGGAAATCCATTATTTCAAACTTTTCACCTTCTAATTTTTCATATAGTAGTTGTAATCCTTCATATTGAGAAGTAAATCCGCACTCAGTTGCAGAATTAATAATTAATAAAACTTTCCCTTTATATTTATCTAAATTAACTACATTTCCGTAAGAGTCTTTCACTCTGAAATCGTAAATTGACATGTAAATTCCTCATTTATTTTTTAATTTTAATTGTATACAATTAAATTGTATACAATTATATAAGGTTTTATTTTTTTTGTCAAGATATACAAAAACAAAGCTAATTTTACATGTAAATTTAAAGCATTTCTTCCATCACTTGGTCTTTGCCACTTCCACTATTTTGAAGTTTAATGAAAAATTCTGAGGACAGAATTTTTATCAAAAACGATGATTTTGATAATTATCTATTTATTTTTTAAATATAAAATTATCAAGTGATATTTTTCCAGCTCCATGGGTAAGAAAAATTCCTAAAAATAATAAGTAGTATAAAGGTATTTCAAATCCATTATCTCCAGCTCCAAATCCATTTCCTATATGTACTGTAAAAATAGCAACTACCATTACAACCATTAAAGGAATAGATATAAGTCTAGTAAATAGTCCAAGAGTTAATAAAATAACTCCTAAAATCTCGGTTGTTGCAGCCAGATAAGCATTTATAGCAGGGAAAGGAATTCCAATTGAGCCAAACCATTGTGCTATACTTCCAATATCTGCCCACTTTTTCATTGCAGGTTCATAAAAACCATAAGCAAGAACTAATCTAGCCAAAAGCAAAAAGATAGATTGTAAATTTTCAAAAAATCCAAAGACTTGATTGTAGATTTTTGTAAACATGATAAATCCTTTATTATTTAGTTTATTATATTCTTTAAATATTTACTTTTTGTGTATTAATATTACACTATAATAACAAATGTAATAAAAAATATCAAGATAAATAAAAAGGTTATAAAAATGTCTAAATCAAATCTATTAATAGTATGGTCAAATGGTGATGAAGAAGTTGCAAATAAATTCCCTTTGCTTTATTCTTCTGTAATATTAGAAAGAAAATATTGGGAAAAAGCTCATTTGATGCTTTGGGGTCCTTCAATAAAACTTGTAAAAAAAGATAAAAAGATTCAAAAAAAACTATTAGAAATCCAAAAAACAGGTGTAAAGATGAGTGCTTGTATAGTATGTGTTGAAGATTATAAAGCAATACAAGAATTAGAGAAACTAAATATAAAAATAAAACATACAGGTGAATTACTAACAAAAGCCTTAAAAAGTGAGAAGTGGTCAGTAATGACTATTTAGAAGATTAGTATCTTCTTAATAAATCATTCAAAATAACAGCTGTTAAGCCCCAAATAACTTTTTTCTTATACTTATAAACATAAACTTTATGTTTTTTATTTCCCCAAGGTTTTTGATAAGCTTCAGGAAGTCCTAATTCATCAACGGGGAAATAAACTTCTTTATTTCCATTTTCATCTATATGATAAGGTTTTACTTCAGTTCTTAAATTATAAATTTCTGGTTCATTTTGCTTAAAATAATCCAAAGGAATTAAATATGTATTTTCAACTTCATTTTTATCTATCTTCATATTTTTGATAGCTTTTTTCTTTATAAGCCCAATAAAAGGTTCAATAATAGTTCCAAAAGAGGCTACCATAGTATCCAATTGACCAATAATTTTTATATCTTTTCGAGAAATACCTAGCTCTTCTTCTGTCTCTCTTAGAGCCGTTTGTTTAAAGTTTTTATCAATACCCTCTTCATATCCACCCCCAGGAAAACAGATATCACCACCTTGTTTTATTCCCATGGCTCTTTTTTGAAAAAGTATAAAGTACTCCCCTTTGATTTTTACAAAAGGTACTAAAACTGCACTATTAAAAAATCTATCTCTACCCATTACTCCAGGATTTTCAGGTAAATTTGTTATAAGTCTTTTAAATCCATTTTTATTCATATTATCTCTTTATACTTCTTATTGCTTCAACCATAGTTTTAGCAACTTTTCTTAAATCATCTTCTTCTATTGTATAAGCAACTATAGAATAAATAAGTCTACCAAAAGGTCTTATCCAAACCCCATTTTTCACACAATTATCTTGTATCTCTTGGGCATAACTATCATCATTAAGTTCTATTATTCCAATTGCTCCTATATTTCTCACATCTTTTACTATAGATAAATCTTTTAGCTCTTTTAATTCTTCTAAAAATATCTCTTCTATATTTGAAACTCTTTTTTCCCAAGGTGTTTCAAGAAGTAAGTCAATAGATGCAATTGCAACACTGCAAGCTAAAGGATTAGCCATAAAAGTTGGTCCATGCATAAGTACACCAATTTCACTATTTGATACAGTATCACTTACTTCTTTTGTTGTAAGCATTGCTGCCATTGTCATATAACCACCCGTCAAACCTTTTCCCAAAGTCATTATATCTGGTTTGATATTCGCATGCTCGCATGCAAACATTTTTCCAGTATGTCCAAAACCTGTAGCAATTTCATCAGCTATGAGTAAAATATCATATTTAGTACATAAGTCCCTTGCCTTTTGCAAATAGATAGGGTTATATATTCTCATTCCACCTGCTCCTTGAACGATGGGTTCAAGTATAAACCCAGCAAGTTCATTATGGTGTTTTTCAAATTTTTCTTCCAATTGTTTTAAAGAAGCTGTACAATCACTATTAAAACCTAACTCCGGTTCTTGTGTAAAAATGTGTTGTGGTAAATATGAACCATAAACAGTATGCATAGAATTTTTTTGATCACATACACTCATTGCACCTAAAGTATCACCATGATAAGCATTATTTAAAGCCAAAAATTTAAACTTCTCTTTTCCTTTTGCCTTTTGGTAAAGTATCGCAGTCTTTAGGGCAATTTCAACAGATACTGAACCACTATCACATAAAAAAACAGAATTTAAACCTGTTAAATCAACTAATTGTTTTGAAAGAATTGCTGCATTTTCATGGGCAATCCCACCAAACATAACATGAGGCATAATATCAACTTGTTTTTTTAATGCATCATTTAACTTTGGGTGATTATATCCGTGAATAGCACTCCACCAAGAACTCATTCCATCTATTAATTTTGTATCATCATCTAAAAATATAAAAGTCTTATCAGTTTTTTTTACAGGTAAAAGTTTTGTTTTTGATGGAAGTGAATTATAAGGGTGCCAAACATGCTTTTTATCTATTTCTAACCAATTCAATATAATTCCTCATATAATTATTTATGAGATTATATCAAAATAAAATTATTCAGCATATAAAGTAATTGTAAATAAAGCCCCTTTGTAGTTTTCATTTTCATATTTATATTCACTATTTGATACTTCTATTTGCCCATCCATATGTTTTGAAATTATTTGATGACTCATATACAATCCAATACCAGTACCTTGACTTTTATGTTTTGTTGTAAAATACGGATCGAATATCTTATCAATAATAGAAGGATTAACTCCTCCTGCATTATCTTTTATTTTTATAATAATTTTTTCTTTTGTTTTTGAAATATCCACATAAATAAATTTTTTCTTTACTTTAGAGTCAGAAAAAGCATCTTTTGCATTATTTAAAATATTCATAAATACATGTACCAATTCTGATTCATATCCTAGTATTTCTATTTCTTCAATATTTTTAATTATCTGTATATTTTCACTATTTAATTTTAGACTTAATACATTTAAACTCTTTTCAAAACATGATTCCAAAGAAAATTTACTTTTATCTTTGCTAGGTTTAAAAAAATATTTAAAATCATCAATTGTTTGGGATAAATAAGAAGATGACTTTAAAATTGAATCTAAAGTTTCTGACAAGAAACTATCATCCAAAAGTTCTAATTCTTTTTTTAGTTTTATACCACTAGCACCCATAGTTATTACAGATAGTGGTTGTCTCCATTGATGGGCTATATTTTCTAACATTTCTCCCATTGAAGCCAATTTTGATTGTCTTTGTAAAAGATGGTCTTTTTTTAAGTTTTTTTCTACTTCTTCTTTTATTCTCTTTTCAAGTTCAGTATTTATTTTCAATAATTCTTCAGTTTTTTCTTTTACTTTATAATTTAAAGATTTATTCATTCCACTTAAAACTTTATGTCTATACAATAAGGCTAAAAATAGTAGTCCTGCAATAAATAGTGTTATCCAAAGATATGTAAAATCAGTACTTTTTTTATACTCAATTGTTACCCATGATTTAATAAGTGAATCAATTTTTGCATCATCAATATCATTAACAGCTTTATTAATAATATTAAAAAGAATTTTATCTTCTTTTCTCACAGCCACTCTCAAATCTGAATCAATATCAAGCTTATTAGAAATCTTTAACTTCGAATTATTTTTGTCATAAAGTCTATATAAAGTTGTATATAATAAATCAACATGACCATCAATTTTATTACTCAAGACTTTTTCTATACCATCTTCTAGACTATTTACACCTACAAACTCTACATTAGGGTATTTTTTCTTAACTCTTTTACTTATGTTATAACTACTATTTATTCCTATTTTTTTGTCCTTTAATGTACTTAAACTATCTACAAAAGGAAAGTTCTGTTTTGTAATTAAAACAAAAGGTATATTTACATAAGGCTTTGTAAAATTTGCATATTTCTCTCTATCATCTGTTTTTTCTAAAGAAGCAAAAATATCACAATTTTTATTTTTGAATAAATCAATATAATTTTTAAACTTGTCATCTTTTATTACATCAAATTCTATACCTGTTTTTTCTTTTATTATCTTAAAATAATCTGCAATAAAACCTTTAAATTCACCTTTCTCAAAATAACTATAGGGTTTAATATTTGGTATAACACACATTTTAAACTTATTATTTTCTTTTAAATATGCACTTTCTTCTTTAGTTAGAAATATCTTTTTATTATCATTTGAATAATAAACAAATTTTCTAGCATCAATTTTTTTTGGTATTAATCCCATCACATTGTACAAATCATAAATTCTCTGTACTTTATTTTCTCTTATCTCTCCTAAGTTTTTAGTACCTTGATAAGAGAGTTTTTTTAACTCTTCCCCTTCATAAATTAGAGCTTTTTTTGTAATATGTTGAGAATTATATTTTTTTAATATTAAGTTAGCTGTCTCTTCTATATGAGAATATGCATATTTCCACCCTTTTAAAGATGCTTTTTTAAATGCCATGACTGTATCAATGTCATTATTTATCATATTTTCACTTGTAAATAAAAAATCACTATACATATCAAATCCATAATCTTTTGGATCAAACATTTTATAAGGAATTCCTTTTTCATTAAGCTCAAATGGTGATTTTGAAATATATGCTGAGATAATATCTGTTTTTTTGTTGATTAAGTCATTTATCTTGTGTGTATGTTTTATAAAATGTAATTGTTCAAATTTCACTTTTTTTGAGCTAATCATAGCTTTGATAGAAACTTCACTAGAATCATCATCTGTAGTCATAATCTTTTTATTTACAAAATCTTCTACTTTGTTTATATTTTTATTTGTAGTTAATAAAACTAAAGGTGTAGATTGAAATAAAGCATAAAGTGCAACTATTTTTTTACCTTTTGCCCTATCTAAAATTAAAGTTTCTCTTCCTATCCCAAAATTGGCTCTACCCTCATCCACTTCATTGGGAGCATGAATTCCAAAATTGAATGGTTTTATTTCTACATCCAAACCTAAATTTTTATAGTAACCTTTTTCTTTTGCAATATAATATCCTGCAAACTGAAACTGATCAAACCAAGATAGCTGCAAGCTAACTTTTTTTAATACTTTAGCACTTAAATTTTGAAAAGAAATAAATAATATAATTATAAATATAAATTTCAAGCTAGCTCCTTGATAATGCTTTAATTATATCCAAATTACATAAAAGTAAATCTAAATTATTCTGAAGTGCTTTTTTGTTGCTCATCAACCCATTCTTGGTCTTGTCTTGGATCAATTTCTGGCATAACAGAACTTGAAGTAAGTGGAACATTTACGAAAACACTCATATCATCATCAGCTACTCGTTTTTTTGATAGAGAATAAAAAGCTAAATAAATTCCTAAAACTGCAAATATTATAAATAATGTTTTATAGCCCAAATAATTAAAACTAAGCCCTATAATAATAGGTGCAATAAAAGAACCTGTCCCATATACAAAAAGTAAAGCTCTAGAAATTTCTACGATATCTTTATTTTCATCAATAACATCATTAGCACGAGATAGACTTAAAGGATAAATACAAAAGATACTAGCGCCTAACAAAACCCCTAAAAAGTATATTAATATATCATTTGAAGGCAATACAATAAATAATACTGAAACAATAGCTGTGAAAAATCCAGTCGCTGAGATAAGTTTTCGTCTACCATAAATATCTGATAATCTCCCTATTGGCCATTGTGAAATCAATCCACCTAAAATAGTAAATGCCATAAAAAAAGATAAAACTTCTTTTGATTCAAAGATTTTTATAACATATAAAGGAATCATTGTAAAAAATCCACCAACAAGAAAACCACTTATAAAACTCCCTGTTAAAGCTAAAGGTACTACATTATAAAGTTTTGGGAAGCTGTATCTTTCAAATGGTTTAAGAATAGGCTCTTTAATCTTTGTCATTGCTATAAAAACAACAGAAAAAAGTACTAAAACTGCACCTATTGAAAAAATTATATGCTCTAAGTCTTCATCAATATTTAATAACAATTGACCAATAGCATTTGAAAGATAAAAAACAGTTGTATATATAGCTAGTATTTGTCCTCTTTGTTCATTAGAACTCTTTTCATTTAACCAGCTTTCTAAGATAATCAATAAACCATAATATGCAAATCCACATATAAGTCGAAGAAGAGCCCAAAAAAATTCATTTAAAAACATAGAATGAAGTAAAAAAGTAATAACCATAATAGATGCAAAGGTGACAAAACTTCTTATATGTCCGATATTTGTAATAATTTTTTGACTGAAAATAGAAGATGCCATAGCACCTAAAAAAAATGCAGCATTAATCAAACCAATAACCATATCAGAAGATCCATGTTCTTTAAGAAAAAGACCTATAAAAGTCATAATCATCCCATATCCAATAGCTAAAAATCCTATTGAGAAGAATAACGAAGATATAGCTATAAAAACTGATTTTGTTGCTTGCATTTCACCTCTTTTGTTTATTTTTCGTGATAATAGTAGATATATAATTAGAAAGTAATAAAGTGTAAAATGTAGATATAATAGTTTACCAATATTTCACACTATAATCTACTATAAAAAAAGAAATACTATCTTAGTATATTATCTTTTACTACTTCAATTAGTTCATTACTTTTGCCATTTACAATAAGACTTAATAATGCTGTTCCAAAAAATCACTTGTAATTCCTCATATTCTTTAATTTCAACTTTTCCTAAAAATTTTGCGAAATAACATTAAAATACTGTCATTCATAAAAAATCCAATATAATGATTATTGAAACATGCCATTATAATTCATTTATTTTTATTTTTTATTAATTCTATATAGTAATTTTATAATTTATTTATAGAACAAAGTTAATGACTTTTTTATCATTATTAAACTAACTCTACTAAGGCCTTTTAGGCAAATACCTAATAGTTTTTTTATCTTTAAAGTTAATATAAATAAATTTATCAATTAAAATAGTTACATTAAGCTTTAATTATAAGATTTAATTATAATTATTAAATATTTTAATATTTAATTTTCATTTAATATCTATAGTAGTAATATAAACTATACTTATATTGGAATTTAAAAATGAAAAAAATACTTGTGCTAGGAGGTGGTTTTGCAGGTGTAGATGCTGCAACTCACCTTAGAAAATTGAATTATGATGTTACTTTAGTGAGCAATAGAGATTATTTCTATATCTATCCAACTTCTATTTGGATTCCAACCCATGAAATTGGATTTAAAGATACTTGCATTGATTTAAATGAATTGCAAAAAGCACATGGCTTTAATCTCATTATTGATGGCGTAAATAAAATATCTAAAGAGAACAATAGTGTTACACTGCAAAGTGGAAAAATTATCAATGATTATGATTATCTAATTATTGCAATTGGAGCTTCAAAGATGAAACCAAAGGGAGTAGAAAATACTTTTTCTATTTGTGGAGCGCCAGAACAATCACTAGCTATTAGAGATGCCTTAGATGATCTTGTAAAAAAAGGAAGTGGTAAAATAGCAATGGGCTTTGGAGGTAATCCAAAAGATACATCTGCTGTACGGGGAGGACCAGGTTTCGAACTTCTTTTTAATGTTCACAATATGCTTAAGAAAAAAGGAATACGAGACAAATTTGAACTAACATTTTTCGCACCCATGGCAGAACCTGGAAAACGTATGGGTCCAAATGCACTTAAAATGATGTCTACTATGTTTAGTAAACTAAAAATCAAACAACATTTTGGCAAAAAAATTACCCATTTTGAAAAAGATGGTGTAGTATTTGAAGATGAAAGTAAGCTTGAAGCTGATTTAGTAATGTTTATACCAGCAGGTGATGGTCATGAGATTATTAAAGAATCTGATCTTACTACAAATGATGCTGGCTTTATCAAAACAGATGATTACTCTTGTGTTTTAAATGAAGATGGAAGTTTAAGTAATATTTATGCCATTGGTGATGTAGCTTCCCTAGAAGGTTATGATTGGCGAGCAAAACAAGGTCATGTAGCAGAAGTTATGGCAAAAAATGCTGCACATAATATACACCAAAGAGAACAAAACAAAACTGATTTCAAAGGATACCATGAACACTTAAATATACTTTGTGTAATGGATACAGGAAATGGAGCAGCCTTTGTTTATAGGGATGAAAAAAAAGCATTTATGCTTCCTATGCCTATATTTGGTCACTGGCTTAAAAAAGGTTGGGGAGTATATTGTCGAAATACTAAGCTTGGTAAAATACCTAGAATACCGGGGATGTAAAAAGCTCAAGTATCCCCTTTAACTTTTATGAAAAAATATAGCCAAATAAGCTATACTTTTTTCATGAAATATATAATTACTTTTCTATTAACCATCTTATTTATAGGCTGCAGTACATCTAATATTCAAGTTGATAAAAAACTAACTAAAAATGACTTAACTCTTTTATTATCCTCATTAAATAATAAAGTAGACAAAAAAGAAGCTAAAACTCTCTCCACTGAAATGTTTAAACAATCACAATTTTTAAAAGAATCATACCATTTAGTAAGCCCTCCTTTATTTCAAAATTTTTTAGTAAACATTGGATTAAAAGAAAAAGGCTTATGTTGGCAATTTGCATATGATATGTTAAAACATGCCAAAAGTTTAAATTTAAAAAGCTTTGATTATTATATAGGAGGAGCCAATATTGGTAACTACTGGACAGAACATACTACTTTAGTAGTTACGTGCAAAGGTTGCAACTTCAATGAAGGCATAGTCCTTGACCCCTGGAGAAATTCTGGGGAACTGTTTTATTCTAAAGTAAAAAATGACCCCCGATATATTTGGCAACAAAGGGGTAGAAAAAGAAATTGATAGAAAATTGAATCTACAAATTTATCTATTTTTACTGTATTAAATAAAATTTTAATGTTATATTTGTTAGTTTGTATCTTAACGGGGTATGTCTATTCTACAAAATTTCTTTTTAATTAATTTAATTTATATCAAACAGCTTTTGAAACATTAAATCAATTAAAAATAACTAATTAGATATACCCCTTTTAATTAAAGGAGAATGATGGAAAATAAAAAAAACTCAACTATTTTAAAACCTGTATTTTACCCCTCGGTTGCTATTATTGCAATACTTGTGATATTTGCAATGACAATGCCCCAAATAGCCGGTGAAACATTTAATGGAATGAAACATTTCATAGCAGATAAATTTGGTTGGCTTTATATGCTTAGCGTTGGAATTTTTACTTTATTTGTAATATTCTTAGCAATTTCTCCCTTTGGAAGATTTAAATTAGGACCTGACCAATCAAAACCTGCTTATAGTCATATTTCATGGTTTGCCATGCTTTTTAGTGCAGGTATGGGAATTGGACTTATGTTTTGGGGTGTAGCAGAACCTGTTATGCATTATGGTGCACCTCCTGTTGGTGATAAAGAGACAATTGAAGCTGCTAGACAAGCTATGCGAATTACTTTTTTTCACTGGGGATTACATGCTTGGGCAATATATGCTGTTGTTGGTTTAGTACTAGCATATTTCTCTTTTAGACATGGTTTACCCCTTTCTATTAGATCAGCTCTCTATCCAATGATAGGAGAGAAAATTTATGGAAAAATAGGACATACAGTTGATACAGTTGCAATACTTGGAACTATTTTTGGGGTTGCAACTTCATTGGGATTAGGAGTATTACAAGTTAATGCTGGACTTAATTATATTTTCGATATCCCTGTTGGACTTACCACACAAATTATTTTGATCGCTATTATTACAACTATGGCAACAGTTTCTGTTGTTTTAGGACTTGATGGAGGAATTAAACGATTATCTGAAATAAATCTTTACCTTGCATTCGCACTTGTTTTATTTGTATTTTTAGCAGGTCCAACTTTCTTTTTACTTGGAGCATTAGTTCAAAATATAGGAAATTATTTATCTCATATTGTACAAATGACTTTTAATCAATACATCTATTTAGATACAAAATGGATGGGATGGTGGACATTTTTCTATTGGGCTTGGTGGATTGCTTGGGCACCTTTTGTTGGGATGTTTATTGCGCGAGTTTCACGAGGTAGAACTATAAGAGAGTTTGTTCTTGGAGTATTATTTGTTCCTGTTGGATTTACTTTAGTTTGGATGACAGTTTTTGGTAATAGTGCCCTACATGCAATTATGAAAGAGGGATTTACTAATCTAAGTTCAGCTGTATCAGCAGATGTTGCAACTGCCTTATTTAAATTTTTAGAACACTTCCCTTTTTCTAGTGTTATTTCAATCCTTGCTATTATCTTAGTTATTACTTTCTTTGTAACTTCTTCAGATTCAGGTTCATTGGTAGTTGATACTATTTCAAGTGGAGGAAGAGAGAATAATCCTGTATGGCAAAGAATATTTTGGGCACTACTTGAAGGTGTTGTAGCAGCAGCACTATTAATAGCTGGTGGATTAGGAGCTTTACAGGCAGCTTCTATTGTTATTGCTTTACCTTTTGCTATTATTATGCTTATTGCATGTTGGGGACTTTATAAAGCCCTACACTTAGAATCAATTCGATATGAATCCCTTCAACATCATATGAATGCAGGAAGACATGGAGAAGTATCTGGAACTTGGAAAAATAGACTTTCAAGACTCATTGAATTTCCAGTACCAGATGAAACACGAAGATATATTAATGAAGATGTAGTTGCTGCCATGAAAAATGTAGAGGAAGAACTTGAAAGATATGGTTGGAATGTAGAAGTTTTTAATAATAAAGAAAAAAGTGTTTCTATTTTAACAGTAGAACACAATGGTGATCTAGACTTTACTTATGAAGTAAGATTTAGTAGATATGATACACCAACATATGCATTTCCTGAGGTACTTAATCCTACCCATGAGCAAAAGAAATATGCTAGAGCAGAAGTCTATTTACAAGATGGTAATAAAGCCTATGATATTTATGGATATGAAGTAGATGTAGTTGCAAGTGATATTATTGATCAATTTGAAAAACACAGACACTTTTTACATATTACTGCAGGATTAAATCCTGTTATACCTATAGATTAAAAAATTTAAGCCAATAGCTTTTAAGGCTGTTGGTTTATTAAAACTTTCATTATATTTTTGCTGATGGTCTAATCATATCTATATGAGGAATCCCATCTTCATCATATGGTTCAGTTATAGCTTCAAATCCTAATGATTCATAAAATTTTTGTAAGTAAACTTGAGCGCCAATTTTAATACCCTTTTCTGGAAATTGCTCTTCTGTGAAACGAACTGCTTCATTCATTAATGCCCTTCCAATTTTCAAATTTCTAAATTTTTCTAAAGTCATAACACGACCAATAGAGGGTTGTTCATATTTAATACCTGGATCAACAACTCGAACATAAGCAGCTAATTCACCATTTAAAAAAACAGAAAGATGCCAGGAATGAAGATCCATATCATCTGTTTCTTGATATGGACATTGTTGTTCTACAACAAATACTGATTCACGTGCTTTGATTATTTCAAATAATTCCAAAGCGCTTAAAGACTCTAATCGCGACCACTTAAAATCCAATTCCATTAATTATTATCTCCTCTTAATACTTTTAATTACTTGTTGTAAATATCGATAAGTTTAGCAACTATAGACTATAAATACCCTTATTGATATATACTATTAATATCTTGTTTCCAGATTTATATTGCACTTTATTTTACGCTCTTGAAGAGGTAAACCTCTTCGCTTTCTCACTTTTTAATTGTAAAAAGTAAGACAAAAAGCAACCTGACGAGTTGATGAAGGCAAAGCTCCCCTCCAGCCTTAAAATAAGTTTTCTGCCTTGCGGAACTCGTCGAAAAAGTCCGTTTAGGACTTTTCTCTCCTCAAACAGTCCTCAGGCTTTTCCAAAAATTATTTCAAAACTTCCGGCTTCATCAAAGTCAGGAAAGAAAAAAAGTTCAAACTATCATTTGTAAATTGAGCTAGTATAAGTTAGGTATCTAAATAAATCAAAAATGTAAATGTCCTTATCCCACATCTACAGAAGCTACACATTTGATTTATTTCTATAGAGTTATCGTTATCACCTGCCCCCCTTTTCCCTGTAAAATATATCCAATTTGTGTCCCCGTTAAACCATTGTTGGTATCAGCTAAAACTTTACAAATTGCTTCTAAGTTCTGTGCATCAAACGGTTTGATATGTTCTGCCAAGAATTCTCCTATATTTTATGCTAACGTTTAAAATGAGCCAATGAATTGCCCGCAGGGTAATTTATTGGCTCTTCTGATTTGTTAGAAGACTTTACTAAAGTTTTCAACTCTAACTGCCCCATCTTTATTTACCCAAAAAACTTCAATTTCAATTTTTTGTAGAGTTTTTTTAATGGGTTCAATCAATGCAATATGTCCACTTGTTTCTGGAAAAGCTATTCCTGATAATGAATTATTTTCTTCTTTCATTTTTATTGCCCTATAAAGTGCTTGCGAAACATGCACTTTTTTTTGTGAAGCATTAAATTCTTTACCAAAACGATTTGAATTTTCTTTTGATGATGTTTCACCTTTAGCCTCAATATAGATTTTTTGACTTTTATTTTTTGCAATAATGTCATCGCCCTGTTGATTTTCATTAAGTTGTTGAATTATTTCAAAATCATGTCTTTTAAGAAAATTGCATACAGAAGTAATGACATCTGATTCAAATAGCATTTATATCCTTTTGTCTTCTAACGCTTGAGTTGAGAAATAAATTAGCCGCAGGGTAATTTATTTCTCTCCAATGTTTTGTTATATTTATCTGATTTTAAAGTGTGGTGAACCACTTGTCCCATTAGGATGTCCATGAGCAGGGTAAAATTTATCGTCTCTAATTTTATACCATGGTGAGCCACTTGTTCCATTTGGATGTCCGTGTGCTGGGTAAACTTTATCATCCTTTATCTTGAACCATGGTGAGCCAGTTGTTCCTTCTGGGTGTCCATGAGCAGGGTAAAGTTTATCATCTCTGATTTTATACCACGGTGAACCACTTGTTCCATTTGGATGACCATGGGCAGGGTAAGCTTTAGTTTCCATATAAAATTCCTTTTGTATACATAACGTTTGAGTTGAGAAATATTTGAGCCGAAGGGTCAAATATTTTTCTCCAATGATTTGTTATACACAGCTATAGATCTTTACGACTAGAGTCCGCAATTTCCTCTATTGAGTCATCTTCGACATAGCACCAAGGGAAATAGTACGTTTCTCCATCAACTTCAATCCAATGACTCGGCTGAAGCATTTTTTGTGTAGCTACCGCACCTCCACCGCTAAAATTTATAGGGTTTTCAACTTCGTGCATTCCTGGAAGACCGTCTGGATCATAGTGATACACCCCATAATCTAAGTAGTCGTCATCTATCCCCTGAGGGATAGCCCCCATTTGTTTAACGAACAGCTCTCTATGTTTAATCTTTCCCTCTGCTTTGCAATGTTTCACAACCATATCGATAAATCCTAGCGATAATCGATAAAGGCTATTGTCCCCTTGACGCGTAATTCGGTCGTGATTTTTTACAACATATCCACCTATTTGCTCCGCAGGATCAAAATACCGTTTCAGGTTTACTGGACCCAAAGAAGTCCCACTACAAAGGTCAATTAGTATTGAGTAGAAATGAAATAGTGTATCTTTACGATATGCCAAGAATGAAGGTCTGATTGTCTTTTGCATTTCCTCGTTACTGAACAGACTTGAATTTCTCATCCCCTCTCCGTGATGATAAAGTATTCCTTCGCCTAGAACCACAACTAAATTTGGCCAATACTCTTTGCTATTTTCTCCTTCCCATTCCCTAAGGTTTTCTAGTAGTGACTCTAGTGAGTTATTGGATAATGCATAGGCAAAAACAACACCAAAAGGTTTTGGTCTTGGATAAGTCATACTCATGAGTGAGTTGGTGGTTTTTGTTACTGATTCATTTGGACATAAAGATTTAACAGACTTTATGTTTTCCAAAGATTTTATTAGCTCTACCTTCGATAGTTTTGACTTTACTTCAATGACACCAAAAACGGACTCAATAGGATATATTTGTACGTCATCATCATAGACTAGAGACATTCCATCAAGTTGATCATAGATGACTAAATCACTTTGCTTAGATACATTTCTTGTCGGCCCTATAATTTCACCTGTACCTATACCAAACCTCTTTGGCAGGCGGCCTGAAAGTAAGAAGTCACGTAAAGCACTTTCCCTATAAGTGCCTTTATTGCCTTGATGGTTTATTTCCGAGGATATTTCGAAATCAGTTTGAAGCTTTTGACTTATCCCTCTAAATACCTTTTTTATGTCCATTTTTCTACCTTTTTTCTACCTTTAAAGAGAATCTACGATGGGGTGTATAACTATTTATTAATAATACATTATGTATTGCTTACATCTAAAACTACCTAATAGTTTTACACTTATGATGTTAACCTATTAAATATAAGAAAATACCTAAAACAAGCTCTTTTAAATAAAAACATTTCATTTTGTAATATATTTTACAATATTTCTGAACTTTTTATATACTTTTTATGTTAGATTATTACGTATATCCTTAATAGCTTATCAAAATGTATGTATATTAAGCAAAAATCGTAATGGTTTAACAAAATGATAAATATATCAAGAATCTATTATGGATAAAAGAAAAGTTATTTTTATTATTAGGCCAATCTACCAAAGATTGATTTTATGAGTAAGATTTCAAAAGAAATCAAGACGGAGAGAAAATTTGTTGGAGGAGTTTACTAGAGTAAATGACTCTAACAAATTTTCTCTCCAACGCAGATTTATAAAGAAAGATTGCTTAGAAAATCAATCTTTTTAGTGTAGGAAATGTCTCTTACCACTAAAATAAAGAGACATATCATACTCATCAGCCGCTGCTATAATCTCATCATCTCTAATAGAACCACCTGGTTCAATTACACATTTTACACCAGCTTTATTTGCTTCATCGATACTATCTCTAAAGGGGAAGAATGCTTCAGATGCTAGAACTGAACCTGTTACATCGATACCTAAATCTTCTGCTTTTCGTAAAGCTGCTTTTGCTGCATCTACTCTACTTGTCATACCCATACCAACAGCAACCATAGCTGAGTTTTTCACGTATACTACGCAGTTTGATTTTGTTAAGCTTGCTACTTTGTATGCGATTTCCATATCTTTTACTTCTTGTTCACTTGCTTCTCTTTTTGATTTTAGTTCTGAGTTTCTTACCTCATCATCTTCAACTTTATCAGCATCTTGATAAACAAATCCACCATCAACTATTTTGAAGTTGAAAGCATCGTTTGACATTTCAAGTTTAGATGTTCCTTGTTTAAATAGTTTGATTCTTTTTTTCTTATTTAACTCAACTTCAGCTTCAGGTGTGAAGTCTGCTGCAAAAACTACTTCTAGGAAGATTTCGTTCATCTTAACAGCTAAGTCTAAATCAACTACACCATTTACTGCAACAACTCCACCAAATGCTGAAATTGGGTCACATTTAAGAGCTTCAGTATAGCTTTCTAAAAGTGTGTCTTTGATAGCAAATCCACATGGATTTCCGTGTTTTACGATACATACTGCATTGTCATCACCAAATGCAGATGCTATTTTTGCTGCTCCAGAGATATCTCCCATGTTGTTAAAAGATGCTTCACCTTTTAGTGTGATGAATTTATTTGATAGGTGTTTATCAAACTCATATAAGGCACCTTTTTGGTGTGGGTTTTCTCCATATCTTGTATCAAATACTTTTTCACCTACGATGAATTGTTTTGCACCCATTCCATTATTAAATCTTTTGTTCATGTAGTTTGCAATCATAGCATCATAAGCAGCTGTATGCTCATATGCTTTTATCATCAAGTCTCTTCTAAACTCTTGAGTGTTTGTATTGTTTTTAAGATTGTTTAATACTAAGTCATAATCAACAACATCAGTTACAATAATAACAGAGTCATGATTTTTAGCAGCACTTCGCACCATAGCAGGACCACCGATATCAATATTTTCGATAATCTCTTCAAAGTCATCAGTTTTTTCAATAGTTGCTTTAAATGGATACAGGTTTACACATACTAAATCAATACCTTCAACACCTAACTCTTTTGCTTGGTCTAAGTGAGATTGTTTGTCTCGTCTATGTAAAATTCCACCATGAATATATGGGTTTAAAGTTTTAACTCTTCCTTCAAAACACTCTGGAAATTTTGTAACTTCGTTCGCTTCAATTACTGCTATTCCAGCATTTTGTAAAGCTTTATAAGTACCACCTGTACTAATTATTTCGTAACCTAATTTTACTAACTCTTTCGCAAAATTCTCAACACCACTTTTGTCACTAACACTGATTAATGCTCTCAAATTAATTCCTCTGTTATTTATAATTTTTCGTGATTATACAAAAAAAGTAATTAGGAGTTGCTTTTGAAAAAACTGTATATTTTATATACAAATTTTAGATTTTATAATCTTTGTTTTTTGATACTATTTTTCCTATATGTTACATTAGGAAGTTACTTATGAACAATATGGATTTATTATGGATTTTGCTTTGTGGATTTTTAGTATTTATGATGCAACTTGGATTTGCACTTGTAGAAACAGGAACAGTAAGAACTAAAAATACTATTAATGTAGCCATGAAAAATCTTATTGATACTGTATTTAGTATAATTTTCTTTTGGATTATTGGCTTTGGAATAATGTTTGGAACTGATAATTTTGGACTTATCGGACACAATAAGTTTTTGATTGATGGTCTAGATTTACAGGAAAATGCTATATTTTTCTTCCAAGCAATGTTTGCAGCAACTGCCATAACCATCATCTCAGGTGCAGTAGCTGAGAGAATAAAATTTAGTAGTTATATTGTAGTTTCCATAATAGTATCTGCTATTATCTATCCAATATTCGGACATTGGGCATGGAATGATACTGGTTGGTTAAAAGAGCTTGGATTTATTGATTTTGCAGGTTCTACTGTTGTTCATTCACTTGGTGCTTGGATTGGATTAGCTGGAACAATTGTTTTAGGTCCAAGACTTGGTAAATTTAAAAAAAATGGAAAAATAAAATATTTTGCTCCTAGTAACCACAACTTTATTGTCTTTGGTGTATTTATGCTATTTTTTGCTTGGTTTGGGTTCAATGCAGGAAGTCTTTTAAAATTTAATTTTTCGGTAACTTCTATATTATTAAATACTCTTTTATCAGCTGTTTTTGGTGGTTTTGGAGCATGGAGTATAACCTTATACAATAAAGAGAAAGTTGATGTTGAACTATTTAGTTTTGGTATTATTGCCGGACTAGTAGGAATTACAGCAGGATGTTATGAATTAACTATCGCACAATCTGCTTTTGTAGGTTTTGTATCTGCTTATGTGATGCACTATAGTGACCAGTTTTTAGTAAAAAAACTTAAAATAGACGATCCCCTAAGTGTTGTTAGTATACATGGTTTTGCAGGTGCATGGGGAACAATTGCCGTTGGAATATTAGGAAAACTTCCAGAAAACTTTACTAGAGCACACTTTATTTATGTACAAACATTAGGTGTAGTAGTTGCTTTTGTTTTTGCATTTTCATTAGGTCTTTTTTTATTTTACTTTTTATATAGAATAAACTTATTAAGGGTTAGTAAAAAACATGAAGTATTAGGATTAAATAGAAGTGAGCATAATGCAAAACTTCCTTGGGTTGATACTATTGAAAGCATTGTAAATATAATGAAAACTGGAAATCTTCATAAAAAGATTCATGAAGAAAGAGATACAGAAGTAGGAATAGTAGCTAAATTTTTCAACCACCTTTTAGTAATTTTAAGAGATAGAAATGAAAAACTTACTACTACAAATAATAATTTACGAACAAAAGCATATTATGATGCTCTAACAGGTATTCATAATAGAAGAGGTTTGCAAGAGAGAATAAAAGACAAGATTTTAAATTTTAATTATTGTCTTGCTATATTGGATATTGATAAGTTTAAATCAGTAAACGATACTTATGGGCATGATGTTGGAGATGAAATTTTAAAAGAGTTGACAAATGTTGTTTCAAAAAAGATAAGACAAAATGATATTTTTGCAAGATGGGGTGGTGAAGAGTTTGTTTTATTACTAAAAACAAAAGATTTACAAGTTGCAGAAAATATTGCAGATAAACTTAGAATAGATATTGAAAAAGCTGAATTCCCTACTGTTAAACATATAACTGCTTCTTTTGGAATAAGTAGTTTCAAAAGCTCAAAACAAACCTTTGAAGAGGTATTTAAAAATGCTGATAAAGCTTTATATGAAGCAAAAAGAAATGGAAGAAATAGAGTATTTACTTTTTAATTTCTAATTATTTATTGAATTAACATGGCTAGTAATAGTTGATTTATTAGGATTACTTAAAAATTCATAACCATTATACATTGTATAAATACCAAATACAATTACTAAAATTGCAGCTATACTAACAAAAAGATTTCTCAAAGCAATTTGTTTAAAAATACCCACAAAAAAACCTAATGAAAACATTGCAGGAATAGTACTTAGTCCAAAAATAAGCATAACAAAAGCACCCCATAAGGCACTTCCTGTACTTGCTGCTGTTATTGCAAATACATAAACAAAACCACATGGTAAAAGTCCATTTAACATGCCCAATAAATAAAAACTAATAAAACTATTTGAACCTAATAATTTACGAAAAGTTTGTTGATAGACTTTTGATTTTGAAACAGAGTGTTCAATATTAACTAAGAATTTTAATTTACCACTTAATGACAATCCAACTAAAACCATCAAAAAACCAGTAATTAAAAGTAAGATACCATTTGTAGTGTGATTAAAAGTTACTACACTTCCAAAATATCCAAAAATAAAACCCAATATTGTATAAGTAGAAACTCTTCCAAAGGCATATAAAAGATGAGATAAAGATTGTTTTACTTTATTCCAAGAGTTGTCTATTTTTGTACTTGAATACGCGACAACTATACCTCCACACATTCCAACACAATGTCCAAAAGAACCCAAAAAGGCAATTGCTATTATAGTTATTATGCTTATATTTTCCATTGAGTTCCCAATTGTATTAGATTAGTAGTTTAAAAAAGGCAAAAAACCTTTTTTATTATAAGTCCTGTTCGATAACTTTTTTAAATTTATTAAAGTAAATATCTTTTGCATTTTCTAAAGAGATTGTAACATCATTGATTGAGATTGTATCTCCACCAACTGTTCCAATTTTTGTACAAGAGATACCTTTAGAGGCTGCAAGTTTTGTAAAGGCTTCAATGTTTTCTTCTTTTACTTCCACAACTGCTCTACTTAAAGATTCGCAGAAGATATCTTTTGAATCATTTAATTCAACAGATACATTTACACCTTTGTTTCCAACAACTGCCATCTTAGCAATTGCAATTGCTAATCCACCAACATTTACATCTTTTGCACTTGCTAAAAGAGATGATGTATTTGCATCAATAACTGTATCCCAAAGTGCTAACTCTTTTTTAAAATCAACTTCTGGATGAACACCAGCTACTTTGTCATACATTTTTTTCATATATAAAGAAGCTCCAAACTCACCTTTAGTATCACCTAAAAGGAAAAGTGTGTTTCCATCTTCTTTTAATCTTGAAGGTAAAACTTTGTTTGCATCTTCATTTACACCAACCATTGCAATTGAAGGTGTTGGGAAAACCCCTACTCCATTCGTTTCATTGTATAAAGATACATTTCCACCAATAACAGGGGTTGATAACTCTTTACAAGCTGATTTAATACCTTCACAAGCCATTTTAAACTGCCACATAACTTCTGGGTTTTGTGGGTTTCCAAAGTTTAGACAATCTGTGATTGCTTTTGGTCTTGCTCCACTCATAGCTACATTTCTTCCAGATTCCATAACAGCTGCTGCTGCTCCTAATTCTGGGTTGATGAAACAAAGTCTTGTATTACAATCAGCACTCATAGCAAGCGCTTTACCTGTCTCTTTGATTCTAATTGATGAACCATCTAAACTTCCAGGTCCTTCGATTGTATTTGTTTGTACCATTGAGTCATATTGAGAATAAACCCAAGACTTATCTACAACTTCCATATCGCTAAACATAGCATCAAAAGCTTCTTGATTTGAGATGTTTTTATCTAAACTTATATTTGCGATATCTTTTAAGTATGCTGGTTCACTAACTGGTCTATCTAAAATAGGAGCCTCTTCAGATACTGGTTGAACAGGAACTTCAGCACACTTTTCCCCATGCCAGAATAGTTCCATATTTCCAGTTGCTGTTACTTCACCAATAACTGCAACATCTAATTCCCATTTTTCAAAGATATCAATAATCTTTTGTTCACAACCTTTTTTAGCACAAATAAGCATTCTCTCTTGTGATTCACTTAACATAAAATCATAAGGAGTCATCCCCTCTTCTCTTGCTGGAACTTTATCTAAGTGCATAATCATACCAGAACCAGATCTTCCAGCCATCTCAAATGATGATGAAGTAAGCCCTGCTGCACCCATATCTTGGATACCAATAATTAAATCTTCTTTAAATAACTCTAAACAAGCTTCTAAAAGTAATTTTTCGGTAAAGGGATCACCAACTTGTACAGTTGGTCTTTTTGATTCTGAGTCTTCTGTAAATGAAGCTGATGACATAACTGCTCCACCTAAACCATCTCGTCCAGTTTTAGAACCTACATACATAACTGGATTTCCAAGACCTTCAGCTTTTCCGTAGAAAATTTCATCAGCTTTTGCTAAACCTAAAGTAAATGCATTTACAAGATTATTTCCAGCATAACACTCTTCAAAAGTAGTCTCTCCACCAATAGTTGGAACTCCCATACAATTACCATATCCACCAATACCAGCAACTACACCTCGAAGTAAAAATCTATGTTTTTGAGCAGTTTCACTATCACCTTCAATAGAAGCAAATCTAATAGAGTTCATATTTGCAATTGGTCTTGCACCCATTGTAAATACATCTCTTAAAATACCACCAACACCAGTAGCAGCACCTTGGTAAGGTTCAATAAAACTTGGATGATTGTGTGACTCCATTTTAAATACAGCAGCATATCCATCACCAATATCAATAACTCCGGCATTTTCTCCTGGACCTTGAATAACCCAAGGTGCTTTAGTTGGAAAGCCATTTAAATATTTTTTACTAGATTTGTACGAACAGTGTTCACTCCACATTGCAGAAAAGATACCTATTTCTACATGATTTGGTTCTCTTTTTAGGATATTTCTTATGTTTTTTAACTCTTCAAGTGTTAAAGAGTGGGCAAGAGCCATCTCTTCAGTTGTCATCTCTTTTTGCATTATTAACCTTAAGTTGTTTTATTAATGCGTGATTATAACTAAAGAAGATTTAATAAAAGTTTTAACCCTCAGAAAGGATTGAAATTTTCCCATTTTCTAGTTGGATATAAAGCTCTTTTGTCCCATCATAATGATATGATTTTGTTTTGTAATGTTCATCCATAACTATTTTAAACATCTTTTTATTAAAAGAGTTTGGATAAGGCATTATATTTATATTTGAGAATTTAATTGTTTTATCTTCTTTTCTTGAAAAAATATACTCTTTGTGTTTTTTAAAAGCACCAAAGTCTTGCCCATTTGCTCTTTTAAAATCTTTTGAATAATAAGACAAATATTTATCTGTGTCAGATGTTCTCCAAGCATCAGTCCAAGAGTAAATGAAAGCCAATACTTCACTCATCTCTTTTTTAGTTGTTGGTTCAATATCTTTTTCTGAAATCAATAAAACAGATTCATCATAATTTATACTTTTGTCTAAAGTCACTAAACTTTTGTTATCTAATGCAATACAACCTTTTGTATAGTCCGTTCTAGTCTCTTCAAAAGGCATACCATGAATCCAAATTCCATGACCTTCTTTATTTAAAGATTTGTCAAAAGTATTAGGATAATTTGTTACTAATGCTAATGGACCATAAAATTGGTCAAGTTTAGTTAATTTTCTAGTTAATTTATAAGCCCCAATAGGTGTTTTTAAATCTCCTTCTAGAAATTTATCACCATCTTTTTCTCCACTAATCATTGTTTGAGTAAGAAGTTTTAAAAACTTTTTATCTTCTCTTTTAAAAAGTTCAAACTTTTTTGATAGTTTATCAGCTACTAATACATATTTTTTTGATTCATAATATCCATATCTAACATCAATATTTTCTAAATATTTACTCCAATATTCTTCACTCTTAAGCTGTTTATCTAACTCTTTTTGTACTTCTTCTATTCCCATTGTTCTATATATTGTTACAAAATCAGCCAAAAGATATGTATTAAATAATACTAAAACTAAAAACGCAATTTTCTTCAAAAACTTCTCCAAAATTATATTTAAGGTTGCAATTGTATAATAATACTCTTGATTTTATAATAAAAAGAGAAACGATTTGAAGTATTTAATATGCATTTTATTAATAGTGAGCTCACTATTTAGTTTAGAAGTAAAAAAACTGTCTTGGCCCAAAGGTGATACCTTTCTAACATTTCTACAAGAAAACAACATAGATAACAAACTTTATTTTAATTTAGAAAGAGAAGACAAAGAATTATGTTCAGAAATTAGAGCAGGTGCAACATACTATGAAACAAAAAATGATAAAGGTGAATTGATACAAGCCTTAATAGAAGTATCAGAAGAGATACAATTACAAATTTATAAAGATGGTGATGAGTATAAATTTTCTACTCTTCCAATAATTTTTGATGAAGTTGTTGAAACTGTAACTATTCCTATTACTTCTTCACCTTATCAAGATATATTAAATAAAACATCAAATAGTGAATTAGCAAATGAGTTCATTCGAGCATATAGTGGAAGTGTAAACTTTAAATATATGAGAAAAAATGACACTATTACAATAAAATACAGACAAAGAATTAGGTTAGGTCAATATCATGGCACACCAGATATTATATCGGCAGTTGTAAAAATAAGAAACAAAGAGTATTTTATATTTAAAAATGAAGATGATGGAAAGTATTATAATGAAGCTGGTAAGAGTTTAACAAGCTACTTCTTTAAAATACCTCTAATTTATACTCGTATTTCAAGTCCTTTTACAAGAAAAAGATGGCATCCAATATTAAAAAGATATAGGGCTCACTTAGGTATTGATTATGCAGCTCCTAGAGGAAGAGCTATTCATGCAGCTGCTGATGGAAGAATTGTTTTTAGAGGAAGAAAAGGTGGATATGGAAATGTTATTGAAATAGTTCATAAAAATGGTTATAAAACACTATATGCACATCAAAGCCGATTTAAACCAGGACTTAGAGTAGGAAGTAGAGTTAAACAAGGACAAACTATAGGTTATGTAGGTACTACAGGTGTTAGTACTGGACCACATTTGCATTTTGGTTTATATAAAAATGGAAGAGCAATAAATCCAGCTAAAATAGTAAGAGTTACAAAGACAAAACTAAAAGGAAATGCAAAGAAAAAATTCCTAAAATATACAAAAGTATTAGCAAAAGAGCTTGACGAAGAGAGAAAAAATCCAACACAAGAAGTTTTAGACTTAAAAGAAATACCAAATAAAAGCTTGCTGAAAGTGTAAATTTGAAAATAAATGAAAAATCTATAGAAAAAAATCCAACTGAACTTTTAAAAAAGTTAGATAAGCTACATCCAAGTGATATAGCTTATTCTTTAAAAAAAATAATAAAAAAGAATCCAGATGATTTTGTATTTGTATTAAAAAACTTACCTGAAGATATACTTGGGGATGTAATTTTAGAACTTCCCGAGAAACTAAGAGAATATGCCTATAACGAACTAACTATTGAGAAACTTACAGATGCTGTTGACGAACTAGAATCTGATGATCAAACAGATATTTTACAAGAAATAGAAGAGATAAATGAAAACAAAGCTAAAGAGATTTTTGATGGTCTTGAAGTTGATGACCAAGAAGAAATTAATTGGCTAAAGAGATATGAAGCTGGAGAAGCTGGTGCATATATGCAAACAGAGCTTTTTAGTGCAAACTTAAATGAAACAATCAGTAGCTCAATAGAAAAACTTAGAATTGCAAAGGAAGAAAAAGAGCTTGAAAATATCCACCAAGTTTATATAGTAGATGATAATAAAATTTTAGTGGCTTCTATTTTGTTAGAAGATTTAATTATTTTTGATTATAAAAAAACGTATAAAGAAATCATTGAAGAGCATGGAGAGAAAAGATTTAAGCCATATAAAGTAAATGATGATGAACTTATAAAAGATGTTGCAAAACAGTTTGAAAAATACGACCTTAGTGTTGTTGCAGTTGTAGGTTATCAAAATATGCTAATAGGTAGAATTACATCAGATGATATTTTAGATGTAATTGAAGAGAGTGCAACCGAACAGATGTATCAATTAGCTGGGGTTCATGATGACTTTGAACATGATACGTTTATATTTACGGCTAAAAAAAGAGCTATGTGGCTTTTTATAAACTTAGGTACGGCAATTTTGGCTTCTATTGTTATTGGCTTTTTTGATCAAACTATTCAAGCCTTTGTTGCCCTAGCTGTACTTATGCCAATAGTTGCCTCAATGGGTGGAAATGCAGGAACACAAACATTAGCGGTTATGGTTAGACGAATGGCCTTAGGTGAAATTGATTTTGAAAATTCAAAAGATGCCATAATGAAAGAGATTTTAGTATCCCTACTCAATGGAGTATTATTTGCTCTTGTTGTTGGTATAATTACTTACTTTTGGTTTAACACACTTCTTTTAGGATTAGTAATAGCTCTTTCTATGATAATTAATCTTTTTAGTGCTGGTTTCTTTGGTGCAACTATACCTCTTTTTCTAAAAAGATATAATATTGACCCAGCAGTTGGAAGTACGGTTTTACTGACAACGGTAACTGATATTGTTGGTTTTTTTAGTTTTTTAATGCTAGCAAAACTAATATTGCTCTAAAGTTAACTCCAAAGAATCTTTAGCAAAATCAACTTTATAAGTTAAATCATCACCATTTTTTATTAATTTTGTGTATTCAGTACTATTTGCAAAATAGTTTGTTCTAAAAAATAGTTCATTATCTTTGATCTTTAAATACAAATATACTTCTCCATTTGCACTTAAATTAGTAACTTTACAGTACATATAACATTTTAACTCATTATTTTCAAATTTTAAACTATCCTCAATCATCTCAAATGGATAAACATATCCATTTGAGTCAAAATATGAGAATTTGATTTTTTTGATTTGCTCTAAATTAAGCATGAAGTATTATTTATTTAAAGATTGAGCTACAATTGATAGAAACTCATCTTTTGTTTTTTTATCTTTTTTAAATAACCCTCTAAGCGCTGAAGTAACAGTAGTAGAACAGATTTTCTCAACTCCTCTCATCTCCATACACATATGTCGCGCATCTATCATTACAGCTACACCTTTTGGATTTAAAGCTTCATGTAAGGCATCACAAATTTGTTCTGTCATTTGTTCTTGAATTTGTAATCTTCTTGCAAAGACATCAACTACTCTTGGAATCTTTGAAAGCCCTACAACTTTTCCATTTGGGATATATGCCACATGTGCTTTTCCAATAATTGGCAAGATATGATGTTCACACATAGAGTAAAATTCTATATCTTTTATAACAACCATTTCATCATTTGAACTTGTAAAAAGTGCTGAATTAATTATCTCTTTTGGGTCTTGATTATATCCACTACACATAAACTCAAAAGCTTTTCTCACTCGACTTGGAGTTTTTTCTAAGCCTTCTCTATTTATATCTTCCCCTACATATTCAAGTACACTTTTTATCGCGTCTTCAAATTTCTTTTCGTCTTTCATATATTACCTTTAGATATTTAACATCTCACTCATATTCCATATGGGAGTAAAAATTGCAAGCATAATCCATAATATCAGTGATGAAATAAGTATAAAAAAGATTGGTTCGATAAGAGAAGTTAAAGACTTAATCTTTTTTTCAAACTTTTTTTCATACAAAACTTGTAATCTCTCTACACATATATCCAAAGAATTACTAGCTTCACCACTTCTTATTAAACTAATAACCAACTCATCAAATAACTCTGTTGAGTTAAATGCATATGAAATTGATTTGCCATTTTTAAGATGTTCATTAATAGCCGATATTTTAGCAAAAAGGTATTTGTTTTTTATTAAAATTAATGCATTTTTCATACTTAAGTGAAATTCATATTTTGATTGTAATAAAATATTTAGTGCTACAAAAAAATTATAGAGTTCATATGTTTTAGTTAAACTTCCTACAATAGGGAGATATCTTATAATAAATTCATCTTTAAAATAGGAAAATTTATCAGATTTATTGATAAAATATTTTATGAAAAAATAAGTCAAAATAGAAAAAAACAAAAGATATAAGGAGTATTTAAAAAAGAAATTCTTTAAGCCAAGTAATAAAATAGTAGAAAGAGGAAGTTGCATATGATATTGCAAAAATATATTTTCAAATTTTGGTACTACAAATATAAAAATCATACTAAGAGCCAAAAGAAAGGTAATCATTACAATTATAGGATATCTCAATGAATTTTTTAAATCTTTTTTATTTTTTAGTCTTATTTTTAAAAGTGTAGCTAAAGCAGCAATAACGGCTTTTATATTCCCATTTTTTTCAAATATTTTGAAAAAAGGAATTATAATTGGATTCAAATCTTTTTCATACTTTTCTAAAGCTTTATAAATAGCTCTTCCATTTTGTAAAGCAAATTCCATGGAGTTTAGAATATCTGACAAATAACTATTTTTTATGCTCTTTTGTAAGATTTTTATGGCATCAATTAATAAAATATTAGAATCCAACATTATGCTAAGTTGAACAAAAAGCTCAATAATCTGCTCTTCACTTGCCCTATTTGTAAGTTTGATATTTTGAAATTCAAGCTTTTTTATCTTTTTGATTTTTACAATATTTTCAGGTAACTCTTCTTTTTCTAAATCATCACTTATTATGACTTTAGATTTGATTTTTTGCTTTTCCTGATAATGTATTTTATACTTATTCAAAATAGTACTTTATTCACTTCATCTTTAGTTGTAAGATTCTTTTCGATTTTCTCTTTTGCATCATCAAAAAGAGATTTAAAGCCAATGCTTTTAACATAATGCATAATTTTTTCTTTATCAAAATCATTTGTCACAATAGAAGAGATATTTTCATCAAACTCTAAAAACTCAAATAAAGATAATCTTCCATCAAAACCTGTATAGTTACACTTACTACAACCACTTTCACAAAAAGAACAAAGTTTGAGAACTAATCTTTGAGCAATAACTGCTCTTAGTGTAGATGCTACTAAATATGGCTTTGCATTTAAATCAAAAAGCCTAGATAGGGTTGAAATAGAATCATTTGTATGTAAGGTACTAAAAACTAAATGACCAGTAAGAGAGGCTTGAATAGCTATACTCAAAGATTCTTCATCTCTTATTTCTCCTATCATGATTATATCAGGGTCTTGCCTTAATATATTTTTTAAAACATCATCAAAACTTAGTCCTATGGCATTATTTATTGCAACTTGTTGTATTCCTTTTATTTGATATTCTACTGGATCTTCAATAGTAATAATCTTTTTTGAATTATCATTTAGTTCATTTAAAATAGAGTATAAAGTAGTAGTTTTTCCACTTCCTGTTGGACCTGTAACTAATATCAAACCATTTGATTTCAAAATTGATTTTTTTACTTTTTTTAATATTATTTCATCAAAGCCTATATTATTTAAATCCTTTTTATTTACTCCATTATCTAAAATTCTCAATACTATTGATTCACCTGTAATGGTTGGCATAGTAGATACACGAAAATCAATTTTTTCTTTATTTAAAACTTGTTTCTCAAATCTAGCATTTTGTGGTTTTCGTTTTTGTGTGATGTCCATATTTGCTATAAGTTTAATATATGAACTAAGAATCAAATAAAAACCAATCTCAAAGCTAAAAAAAGTTTTTAGGGCTCCATCTATTCGTAATCTTATAATTAAACACTCACTTAAGGTTTCAATATGTATATCACTACACTTTTTCTCAAGGGAATAACTTAATAACAAATCAAAAAATAGTTGTATAGACTTTTCTTGATGTTGATGTATGGAATATTTATAATTAATATAAAGTTCATATTTTTTATCAAAATCATCTAAGCAAAACAAAATCTCATTTTTTGAAGATTTAATCTCTTTTATTACTAAATTACTTTCAACAACTTCTAAATTTAAACTATCTTCACAAACAATTACTGTAAGGAAATATTCATCTTTTTTTATTGGCAAAATCAAATTATCTCGTAAAGTTTTTATTTCATAGTTTTTAATAAGCTCATAATCACATCTATAATTATCTAGTATATTCATTTTGATATATCCATATATTGGTTTTGTGATTATTGTTTTCTAACTCAATAAAATCTCTATTTATTGATATGACTTTTTTTCCATTTATTTTTTCACCTATTTTGTACCATTTATTATTTACTAAAACACTATTATCAATAATAGCTTCAATTTTTATAGCTTCCTTTTCATCTTTAAGAAGAGGTATTTTTAAATTATTTTCAACTTTCTTTTGGTATAAAACTTTATTCTTAACCTCTTTTGGTCTTAATTTTTTATAAAAAATATCTTTTTTATTTAACTCTATTTCAATATATAAATCTATTTTATTGTCATTGAGAACTTTAAAGCTTAACTTTTTTACAACTACTTTTGAACTAAATTTTTCTATAAAATCAATGATTTTCAAGCTCTTTAGAAAGTCATCCTCAATTTGTAAAATAACTTTTTTAGGGGTTATTTTTATATTCTTTAAATTAAGATTTTTATTCTTTATCTCTTCTTCTAAATTAAACATAAAATCAAATAATTTTAATGATTTTTCTTTTTTGATTCTTTTTGGTTTTTCTATACTTTTAGATTCACCTATTCCATTTAAACTATAAAAATAATAAGTAACAAACCCCATAATTAGCAAAGGAAGTAAATAAAATAAACTTCTATATTTATCATTAAAAAACAAACGATGTACTAATCTCATATCCATCCTTTGTTTTTGAAATTGAATTTATTTTTTTATTTCTATAGTTTTGAATAAAAGCATAAAAATCATCTCTATTCTTAGCCATAAGTGTTACAAATAGACTATTTCCACTAAAGTCAAACTTTGATATTTTTAAATTATGCTTTTCTAAATTGGTAAATAAAGTACTTATTTTAAAATATAAGCTTTGTCTTTTAGGTATTAGAATTTTATTTTTAGTTTTATTATCTATTCTTAGAAGTTCTTCTTTAGTAGACTCTTTTTTATAATAATCAATAACAATAAATGATAAAGAAATAATGAGTAGTGTAAATAAATAATAGTAATAAATTTTTAATTTATTACTATCGTAAATATAAGCTAGACTTGAAAAGACTTTTTCTTTACCTTTAAAATACTCCAAATCAGTAGTTTTTATATCTATTTCTTGCTCATAATCAAACAAAAACCTCTTTTTGATATAAACTTCCATATCTTGATTTAGAAGTTCTTTTTCTATTTTTTGGAAATAATACAAAGAAGAATTTTCAAACAATAAAAAATAAGTATCATAATATACTAATACTCTTTTTTTATCTAGTTTTTTCAATTTGATATATTCACTTATCAAATCAATTATAAGTGTTGCACTATTTTTATTTTCATAGGAACAGACAAAATACTCTTTTGAGTATTTTAAATAAGTATAAAAAGTTTTATGGTTTTTTTGGAAAGTAGCTTTTTCTTCTAAATTATGGAAAATAAATTTGGCAAGATTTTTATCTAAAATCTTTTCAGAGACTTTAAATAAGTTTGTATAAATACAATCAAGATTTATTATATTTTTTTCATTTAAGTATTCCATAATAAATTATATTATTATGAAACTTAAAAATAATAAAATAAATTCATATTAATTACAAAATAGAAATTAATATGAAATATTTAATTAATCTATGTCGTAACCTAACTCTTTTAGACCTTCTCTATTTTTTGTCCAACCTTTTTTAATAGAAACGAATAGTTCCAAGAAGCATTTTTTGCCAGTTAATTTTTCAATCTTTATTCTTGCATCTTTACCTATTCTTTTAATAGCAGTTGCACCTTTACCGATAATCATACCTTTTTGAGTAGATTTTTGTACGATAATTGTAGCTTTTATAACATCTACTTTTGGTTTTTCTTCTACTTTATTTATTAAAACATCTGTTTCATAAGGTATCTCATCAGAAATATTTTCGAAAATTGACTCTCGTATAAACTCTTTAAAAATATCCCTTAAGTGTTCAGTTGTCAAAATCTCTGGATCAAATAAATAAGGGTGCTCCGGAAGATATTTTACAACTACATCTAAAATATCTGCATGGGTTGTTGCTTTTTTTATTGATACTGGTATGATTGATTCATATTTATCAGAAAATTTTTCATACTCTTTCATTTTTGCTAAAACTTCTTCATTTGAAACAAAATCTATTTTTGTAAGAAGTAAGATGTGTTTTGTATTTTTTTTGTTTTTTTCTAAAAAAGCCTCATAATGAGAAACTTGATCAGTAACTGGTGCCAAAAATAAAATCAAATCACAATCACCCATTGCTTTTAGTGCTTCATCAAGCATAAATTGATTTAATAGTTTTTCCGTTTCATGAATTCCTGGAGTATCTACAAATATAACTTGGTCATCTTCATGCATAACTATTATATTTGATCTTTTTCTTGTAGCATTTGCTTTATGAGAAACCATCGCAATCTTTTCACCAACTAACCAATTAAGTAGTGAACTCTTCCCTGCATTTGGTCTTCCTACTACTGATACATATCCGCATTTTGTCATTTTATCCCTTTGTAATCAATACGAAGTTTTCCTTCGTAAAATCTAATTTTTTCGCATTATACAATAATTTTATCTTTTTCTGAAACTAAGCGCCTCAAAAATATGTTCTTTTTTTATATTTATACTATTTTCCAAATCAGCAATCGTCCTTGCTACTTTTAAAACTTTGTTAATACTTCTAAAAAATAGTAAATAGTTTGTCATTGATAAATTTATATATATAGAGACTGTTCAGAGTTTTGTATTATTGCACTGTAGTATTAAGGTTCAATAGTCGTATATTAATAACTTTTAAGTACTTATTTTATATTAAGGCTAAAATTACGAATGTGTACCCGTACATAAGTTTATGCACGGGCTTAATAGACAGTTATAAATTATAGTTATTAGAGTTGTTTTCCAATACCTTTTGTTAAATTTAGCATAAACGCTAATCCCCTTCTTGTATCTTCATCTTTCATTAGTTTTAATAAACCAAATAAAGAAGGTACTTCCTTTTTAGCATTTTCTCTTTTTGCATGACGTACAGCATTTTCAGTTATAAAACCTGCGGTTGCCATATTATCAATTGATGTTACCATTTTTTCAACCATTGGAGTTGTTGTCATTTCAATTTGATCAGATACTACTGCTAATAAATCAATTAAATTATTCAATCTACCAGTTTGAACTAACATAGTCATTTGTTCTTCGATTTTTTGCATCTCTGCACTTTTTATTACTTTTACTTCTTCACTCATAACTTTCTCCTATAACATACCTCGAGCAGCTGCCCAATATAAACCTTTATTAAAACCTAATCTTACGAAACTCCCTAATTTACTACAAGGTGTGGGTTTAACATCTTCTTCATAGTCATACCATAGAGGCATACCACAAGAAAGTCCCATTTGTGCAACAGCAATTACTTTACCATCATAAGACTCTGTAGGGTACCCAAACCTAATTTCAGCAGCAATATTATCGGCAACTACATCAGTTTGATTGTGAATTGTCCCTCCTGCTTTTGAAACAGATAAATCAACTGTATCTCCTAAGGTATAAACATTATCTAAACCTATCACTTTTAAACTCTCTTTATCTGTAGGAAGCCAACCTTCATTATCTTTTGCTTTTGATAAGCCAGAGTCCCTTATAACTTTTGCTGCAATAAAAGGTGGAGTTGACATTAAAATATCAAATTCTATCTCTTCCCCTTCTTCAGAATATGCTATTTTTTTCTTTGGATCCACTTTATTTAAGGTAAATGATGTTTTATGTTTTACATTAATACCATCAAAAATCATTGGTAATACATTTGATGTCGGAACTTGTAAAAATAATCCATCTACTACAGATTGTGCTTTTTTTGGATATGTATATACAATTTCAACATTATCTCTAACACCTCTTTCTGTTAAATAATCATGTAACATCATTGTTGTTTCAATAGGTGCAATTCCACATTGATGTGGAATATTTTCAGTTTTAGGAAAACTAACTGTAACTAATACTCTACCTTTTTTAAGTTTCTCAAACTTTTTAGCAATTTTTTTAGCACCTTCGTAAGTATAAAACCAATCTCCACCCTCTTCAAGACCAGGAATTCTATCAGGTGCTACTTCACAACCTGTTGCAAGTACTAAATAATCATATACATATTTTTTACCACTTTGAGCAACAACACAATTATTTTTTGTTTGAATATCAACTGCTGCATCCACATAAAAATTAATCTCAGGCATAAGAAGACTTTTTTGTTCTCTTATAAATTCATTTCCAGCTGATTTATGAAAAGCAACATACATAGCTCCCGGTCTATAAACATGCTTTGATGAATTTGAAATCATTGTAATTTCTATTTCATCTCTGTCAATCTCAGGCATTAATTTTTTTGCTAAATTATTTGCGGTCATTGTTCCAGCAGTACCGCCACCAACAATAAGAATCTTTTTCATTTTTCACTCCTTACAACGTATGTAAAATATTGTAACAAAGCAAAACAAGGCAAATATAAGGTTTATATAAGATTTATATAAGGTTTTAAAATATGTTATGAAAGATTTATTCTATATCCTAAACCTTTTAAGTTTTCAAAGAGTTCACTGTATAACTTTTTGCGTAAGCCTACTATTACCATACGTATTGCATCAGGGGTTGCTTGTTCTTCCCAAATACTTTGTTCTATTAACTCTAAGGAGATAAACCCTTGTTTATTTTTTAAAAACAATTCCAATAAAAGCAACTCTTTTTTAGTAAGTTTTATTAACTTTGATTCTTTAAAAAGCATCTTTTTTAAAGGGTCATATATAAAACCTCTACCTAAATTTACAGTTTCAATAATTTCATTACTATTTGGCATATGAGAAGATATTGCAAAAAGTAATTCATCTATATCAATAGGTTTTTTTAAATAAAATTGAACTCCTGAATCAACTGCACGATTTAAATATGGAACTGCATTAAAAGCAGTCATTGTTATTCTCATGGTTTGAGGCGATATTGAAGCAAGTTTTTTTAAAAAAGTTAATCCATCAATATGAGGCATTTGTATATCTGTCAATACAATATCTGTTTTATTTATATTAAATTTTTCTAAAGCCTCTAAAGCATCACAAGCAACATATACTTCTTTAAAATAAATACTAAGAACTCTTTTTAACCACTTTAAAGTACTTTCATCATCTTCAACTATTAATATTGTATGAGATTGTAAACGAGAATATATTTTTTCCATTTTACTCTTTTCCTTTTGGTAAAAATAGAGTAAATTTTGTGCCTTTATTTTGATTTTTTACACTCAATCTACCCTTCATATGATGTTCAATTATAACTTTCGACATATATAACCCAATTCCACTACCTTTTTCTCTTGTACTAAAATATGGGTCAAATATTTTTTCAAAATATTTTTTCTCAATTCCTCCACCATTATCTAAAATAGTTACTTTATTTTCAATATTTGTAGAACTTATATCAATATGTACATATCCATTTGTCACTTCTTTCTCTATGATTGCCATCATTGAATTATGGACCATATTCATAATAACTTGTCTAAATTCATTTGGGAACCCTAAAACATCTAAAGTAGTATTCTTACTTACTACTATTTTTATATCTATGTTATTTAATTTTAGTTGAACATCAATAAGTCTTATTGCATCTTTAATATTTTTTAGCAAATTAAAAGTCTCTTTTTGTTTTGATATTCTAAAAAATTCTGAAAAGTCATCTATTGTTTGGGACATATAATTAACTTTTTCCATGATTTCTAATTCTATTTCAAAAAGAAGCTCTTTATTTATCTCTTGTGCATTAGAAATGTGTCTTAGTCCTTGGACTATAATACCTAAGCCATTTAGAGGTTGTCTCCATTGATGAGCAATAGAATCAATCATCTCTCCCATAGCTGCAAGCCTTGATTGGTGGCACATAACTTCATATTGTTCTGTTCTTTTTGCAACTTCTAATTCGACTTGTCTTTTTAACTCTTCTTGGTATTTTATGTCATCCGTAATATCAGAAGTTATCATTACAATTGTATTTGTTATTTTTACATAACTAAGTGACATACTAGCATTTATATGTTCCCCCGATTTTGAAACGCATACTTTTCTAAAGTTTACAACACTTCCTTCTTTTATAGCTTTTTCTACTGCTGTTTCAGATGCTTTTTTATACTCTTCTGAGGATAAGGATATGCATGATTCTTTATATAGTTCTTCCATTGTATAACCCATCATTTTTTGAAAGAAATTATTTGCATATAAAAACATACCATTTTTATTTAATATTGAAATTCCATTTGCAGCTAAATCAAAAACAGCTTGTAATTCCTCTTTTTTAGAGACCAAATCATGCATACTTTTTTTAAGTTCATTTTCCACATTGGAGTATTTAGTAATATCAAAAAAATACAAACCTCTTAATTCACTATTAGGAATTTTTTGAAAACTAACTTCAAAACTAATTCCTTCCCAATAAATATTTATACTTTCTTCTTCTTGGTTTATTAAAGGTTTTAATAAATTATAATTATTCTTAGAAAAGAGTTTATTCAATTTTTTATTTTTTGCAGAGATATTAAATACTTCAAGTTGTTTACCACAACTTTCTACAATTTTTTCATTATTATCAATAAGTAAAATTATAGTTTTTGGTATTTCATTTAAATTTGCTAATTTCGAATCTCTAAATATCATGTAAACTCCATGGATATATTATAAAAATCACTATATCATAGATTGATAAGATTAACATAAAGAATTTATGAGAAACAAATTATCTTTTTCTGAAACTAAGCGCCTCAAAAATATGTTCTTTTTTTATATTTACACTATTTTCCAAATCAGCAATCGTCCTTGCTACTTTTAAAACTTTGTTAATACTTCTAAAAGAGAGTGAATAATTTGTTGTTGCTAAATTTAAAATATTCTCACAAGTAGAATCCAATATACAATACTTATTGATATCTTCATCTTTTAATTTTCCATTTAAATCACTCTGCCCTCTTTTTATTTGTGCTCTAAAGGCATTTAAAACTATTTTATACATCTCCTTAGAACTTATATCTGCTTTATCTTCATAATTAACTTCATTCATAGTAACAAATAAATCAATCCTATCACAAAAAGGATCTGATAATTTTGCCTTGTATCTTGTTATTTCCAAATCATTACATCTACACTCTTTTGTAGTACTAAGTAAATTTCCACAAGGACAAGGATTCATAGCACAGGCAAATAAAAATTTGGTTTCATAATTTGTCTTTGAATTTACTCTTGATATTAATATTCTATAATCTTCTAGTGGTTCCCTCATCGATTCTAATATTGCCTTAGGGAAATGTGGAAGTTCATCAAAAAATAGTATTCCATTATTTGATAGTGCTATCTCTCCAATCTTTGAATTAGTAGTCCCTCCACCAAAAATAGATGCCCTTGTAGAAGTGTGATGGGGCGATCTAAAGACAATTCTTCCATCAAAAGTTGGTTCAACAAAATTTAATGAATCTAATTTGGCTTTTTCAAGTATTTGCTCAACTGTTTGTGGTGGCATAATATATTGCAATCTTTTTATTATCATAGACTTTCCACAGCCAGGACTTCCTTCAAAGATAATATTATGGTTACCACTTGCAGCAATTAAAGCTGCTCTTTTTGCTACCTTTTGTCCTTTTACATCTTTGAAATCCAATTCATACTTTTTATTATAATAAAATTGTTTATCATCTATAAGTATAGTATCACATGGCATTTTATGTTGTGCTACTTTGTATTTATCTTTTTCTTTAGAATTAAAAAACATTATTGCTTCATTTAGATTTTTTACACTATAAACCTCAATATTTGGAATCATTACAATTTTATCTTCAATGGATTTAGGTACTAAAACAGAAAGTTTACCTATCTTTTTTGCTAAGGATAATATTAAAGGGAAAATAGAACTATTATCTTTTAGTGTACCATCAAGAGCTAATTCTGCAAATACATAAAATCCATCAAACTTAACTTTTGTATCATATAAAGCTACTAACAAAGCAATAGATAAATCAAAATGGGTACCATTTTTGTTTATATCTGAAGGTGAAAGATTGATAGTGATTTTTTTTGGAGGAAATTTAAAGTCATTGGTTAAAAGTGCAGATTTCACCCTATCCTTTGACTCTTGAATAGCTGAACTAGCAAGGCCTACTATGGAAAAGCTTGGTAACCCTTTTGTAAAGGTAGCTTCAACATCCACACAGATTGCATCTAATGACTCTAAAGTAGCACTTTTTATAGTTTTCATAAAAATCCATATAATAACTTTTTTATAATTATATGTAATTTTTAATTAATTTATATGTAATTTTTATGTAGATATTTTAATTTAGCTACATAATCTCATAACTAAGTTGAATATATCTATTTTGTCAAAATAAAAATCATAACATTCTAGGAATTTGAGATGAATGGTGCTGTAAGATGGGATTTGATTTTGAAAGGTCAATTACATAACTAAATCTTGCTTCAAAATTTAGTAATTCACCATCCACTACAAAACGCCAATTATAAATACCACTTAATAAAAAAATTTGATTTCCTAATTCTTGTGTTATTAATGTTTTTTCATGTAATGCAATACTAAGGTCTTCACGATTTCCAAGTTTTTCAAAATAATCTTTTAATTTATCTGCAGTGTTTAATAATCTATTTGAAAATGTTGGAATTAATACTGCTTTATTATCATATAAATTAAGTAAAGTTTCTACATCACCGTCATTTACTGCTTTCATCCATTGTTTTAATATATCTTTTGGATTTTTAGTCACTGTTTTCTCCTTTACATTCTAAATAACTACTTTTAAATAGCTAATATTTTTAATAGTTCATTTTTATTTTTCCATTCATTTACTATTTCATCTGAAAAAACAACTTTTTTTATATCTAATTCAATTAAATCCATATCACTCACAAAAGCTTCTGCATAGCCAGTTTCTGTTTCATGAACTCGAACAGATGATACTTGAACATCTCCTTCACCATTAGAAAATCTTGTATTTTTTAAAATATGATCAATAAATTTTAAAAACAATAAACTATAAATCTCAGCACTTGGAGATACTGGCATCTCTATCCAACGTTGTGAATTTGTTTTAAAGAAATTTTTAAACTCATCAGTTTCTTGTGACCATAAAGAGTAAGCATGATCAAAAGAGTCTATAATATTTTTAATATGTTTTTTTGTTAATCCAAAATCTAAAATCATATAACCATTATCTAATTTATTAGAAGTAAAAAATACTTCAACCTCATAAGAGTGTCCATGAATTGAAGTTTTACATCTTTTTGTTGAACAATTTCTTACTATATGGGCACCTTCAAATTTGAACTTTTTTCTTATTATCACTCAATACTCCAAAATAAAGTTTTACCTGCAAACATTGGAACTATTTGTTCATTTTTATAAGAATAAACATCAGGAACTATAAAATCTTTTTTTATTAGAGTAATTGGTTTAGAAATAGGTTTTAAATTATAAATTCTTTGTGCATTCAAACTTACAAAAACATTTAACTTATCCAATTTACCATTTCTTTCAAAAAATTCAGTTAGAAGTTGTAAAGCAATAGGCGAATTAAATACTCCAGCTGCTCCATGATGACACTCTTTTAATTCCTTTTGGTGAGGAGCTGAATCTGAACCAAACATAATTTTAGAATGTGCTTGTAATACAACTTCTTGTAAAGCATCTCTATCTTCATATCTTTTTACTATTGGTTTACAAAAATTATGGGGATTTAACATTCCACCTGCAACATCATCAAGGGTTAAAAGAAGATGATGAATAGTTACGGTTGCATATAAATTATCATATTTATTAAGTAAAACTATTGCTTCTTTTGTTGAAATATGTTCCATGATTATTTTAAGATTTGGAAAATTAATAGCTAAAGATTCATAGATAGGTAAAAACTCTTTTTCTCTATCCATAACAAAACCTTTTGTTTCCCCATGTACACATAAAGGAATTCCCAACTTACTCATTGATTCAAGTGTTGGTCTTAAAGTTTCAACATCCATTGAAGATACACCTGTTTCACTATTTGTTGTTACTCCAAAAGGATAAAGTTTTACAGCAATTATCTCATTTTTTATATCTTCTAAAAATGAGTATGAATAATCCACTTGAAAAAAAATCGTAACATAGGGAGTAAAATTATCTTCTTTACAAGACTCATTGATTCTTTGTTTATATGATAATAAAGCCTCCTTTGTAGTAATTGGGGGAAGAAGATTTGGCATAATAAGTGCACCTGCAAAACTTTTTGAAGTTAAAGGTGCTACAAGCTTTAGCATATCATCATCTCTTAAATGAAGATGCATATCTAATGCAGAATTTATAATAAATTTTTCCATACAATCCCTTTTTATTTGAAGTATTTTAACTAAAGAGTTTTTAAATGCAACTAAGTTGCATTTAATGATTTTTTGTTAATATCCGTTTATACAAAAAAATTATATAAATAGGAGTTTATATGTCACATTGCTTATACTGTAATAAAAAAATATCTATTAGTAAAGTATTTTGTTCAAAAAGTTGTAAAGAAAACTACTTTCAACTCAATGCAATACAGATTCCTAAACCTTTTTTAAAACGAATATATTTTTTTTGTAATCAAGAAGAGAGAGAAGAAGAGATTCTTAAATTTTCACAAAGACATAATTATAAACTTGATCTTTTAAAAGATAAGATTAGGGAAGAGTCAATAAAAATAGGTTATTTAGTTTAACTTACTAACATTTGAGAATATAATTAAAATATAAAAAATAAGAAAGAGTAAATTATGAATATTGATTTTAAAAAATCAAATGGATTAGTTCCTGTTATTGCACAAGAATATGGAACAAACGAGATATTAATGTTGGGTTATATGAACAAGGAAGCTTTTGATTTGACTATTGAAACAAAGATTGTACATTATTTTTCAAGAAGCAAAAATAGAATATGGAAAAAAGGTGAAAGCAGCGGTCATATCCAGAAATTGATTGATTTAAAAATTGATTGTGATGAAGATACAGTTTTAGTAATTGTGGAGCAAATTGGTAACACTGCTTGTCATACCGGTGCTAAATCTTGTTTTTATAGATCATATTTTAAAGAAGATAAACAATTTATTATTCAATCAAAAACTGCCAATCTACCAACAAGATATGGTACTTTTGATATTAGAGCATATAAAGATGGTTGTCAAGAGCATCTTGCAATTATGAGTAAAAACTTTTCTGAGATAGAAATACCAATGGTGAGAATTCACTCTGAGTGTTTAACTGGTGATGCAATAGGTAGTTTAAAGTGTGATTGTAATAACCAATTAGATCTCGCTTTAGAGTTAATTTCAAAGCAAGGAGGACTTGTTATTTATCATAGACAAGAAGGAAGAAATATTGGATTAGTAAATAAGATAAATGCTTATAACCTTCAAGATCAAGGTTATAATACAATTGATGCAAATTTGAAATTAGGATTTAAAGAAGATGAAAGAGACTATAAAGCAGTTGGATTTATATTAAAAGACTTAGGTCTTAAAACTATAAAGTTAATTACAAATAATCCAACAAAAATAGAATATGTTGAAAATTCTGGTATAAAAATAGATGAAAGAATTCCCTCAATCACAAAAATAAATAAATTTAATGAAAATTACTTGCAAACAAAAAAAGAGCATATGGGACATATTTTATAACTCAAATAAAAGAATTTTTTTAATTTTGACTTTAATTAATTGCATTAGAAAGGCTTACTATGAAAAAACTTAGTAAGCCTTTTGTAAAGGTAGCTTCATCACCCACACAAATTACACCTATAATTCTAAGGTAGCATTTTTTATAATTATATATAAATTTTTACATGGATATTTTATTTTTAATCTTAACAATAATTAAGACTTATTGTTTTTTTGGGCTTTTTTGTACTCTTTTTCAAATTTCTTTCTTTTCATTAAAGAAAGTTTTTCAATAAAAAGGTGACCTTCAAGATGGTCCATTTCATGTTGCCATGCAACAGCTAAAAAGTCTTCTGTTTCCATTTTTTGATTATTCCCAAATCTATCTTGATACTCTACAATTATATGTTGAGCTCTTTTTACATCTTCATTAAATCCAGGAACACTTAAACAACCTTCAGTAAAAACTTGAACACCATCTTTATGAGTTATTTTTGGATTTATTGCTTCAATTAAAGAGTCTTTAGCTTGAATATCATTTTCATCTGGAATCAGAATAATAAGAACATTAAGTGGAACTGAAACTTGAATTGCTGCTAGGCCTACACCATTTTGCGCAATCATAGTTTCATACATATCATCTAAAAGAGTGTGAAGTTCATCATCAAACTTCACAACATCTTTTGATTTTTCTCTAAGTAGCTTATTTGGATAAGTTATTACTTCTCTTACCATTATTTCTCTTACTTGTGATTTGTAATTACTTCGTCAATTAATCCATATTTACAAGCTTCTTCTGCACTCATAAAGTTATCTCTATCTGTATCTTTTTCAATAACTTTTAATGGTTGACCTGTTTGCTCAGAAATCATTTGGTTAAGAGTATCTTTCATTCTTTGAATCTCTTTTGCTTGAATTTGGATATCAGTAGCTTGACCTTGTGCTCCACCTAATGGTTGGTGAATCATAACTCTAGAGTTAGGTAAAGAATATCTTTTACCCTTAACTCCAGAACTTAATAAAAATGCACCCATTGAAGCAGCTTGCCCTATACAAATAGTACAAACATCAGGCTTGATATAATTCATAGTATCATATATAGACATTCCACTTGTGATAACTCCACCCGGAGAGTTTATGTATAAATAGATATCTTTATCTGGATCTTCAGCTTCTAAGAAAAGTAATTGTGCTACAACTGTAGAAGCAACAGCATCATTTATCTCTCCACTTAACATAATAATTCTATCTTTTAGAAGTCTTGAATAAATATCATAGCTTCTTTCACCTCTACCAGATTTTTCTACAACGTATGGAATATAACTCATATAATTTTCCTATTTTTAATTTATTTACCTAGTTTTTCATCAAATAATTTATTTAAAACTTTATCTTCAATCATTGACATTTTAATAGCTGGCATATAACCTGCATCTTGGTATTGTTTTAAAACATCTTGAGGATTTTGTCCATTTTGCATTGCTTCATAATAAATTACTTGAGTAACTTCTTGATCATTTACTTCAACACCTTCAGCAGCAGCTAATGCATCAACAATAAATGTAGCTTTTACTGAAGTTTCAGCATCTGCTTTTAATTCATCTCTAATTGCTTCAACTTTTTCAGCATTTTCTTGAAGTTCTTTAATCTCTTCTTCTGTCATAGTTCTTACTTTATTATTTAAAGCGTAATTAACTTCTTGATCAACAACACTTGTTGGTAAAGCAAAGTTAACTTTTTCTACTAATTTATCTAAATATGCAGGTTTTAACTCTTCTCTATAATATGTATACATTAATTCAGTTTTCATTTGTTCTTCAATTTTTGCTTTTAATGTATCAATTGTAGCATCTTCTTCATTTGGTAACATTTTTTTAGCAAATTCATCATCTAATTCAGCAGGAACTTTTTCTTGAATTTCATGTAAAGTTACTTTAAAAGTAGCTTCTTTTCCAGCTAAATTTTTAGCTTGATAAGTTTCTGGGAAAGTTACAACGATATCTTTTTGCTCGTCATATTTCATTCCTAAAACTTGCTCTTCAAATCCTGGAATAAATGAATTAGAACCAACTTCTAATGCATATTTTTCTGCTTTCCCACCTTCAAAAGCAACACCATCAACAAAACCTTCGAAATCGATAACAGCGAAGTCACCTTCTTTTACCATTCTTTTTCTTTTGATTTTTTCTAACGGAGCTGAACCTTTTGCAAGATTTTCTAATCTTTCAGTAAGATCTTTTTTAGCTACTTTTTTCTCTTTAACAGCTGGGATTAATGATTTGTAATCACCTAAATCAAATTTTGGTTTAGAAGATACTTTAACTTCAACATCAATATCACCATTATCTTTTTTGTCAAATTTACTAACACCTGGTTCACCAATTAATTCATCATTCGCAATTTCTAATTTAGCTAATCCTTCTTGTAATAAATCTCTTAATACTTCGTTAGCTGCATCTTCAGACAATTTTTCACCATATCTAGCTTTAACAACATTTACAGGAACTTTACCTTTTCTAAATCCTTGTATATTCATTGTTTTTGCAGCTTCTTTAGCTATTTTGTCCATTTTTGCGTCGATTGTAGCTTTAGTCATAGTTGCAGTTATTTCTGCATTAGCTTCATCAACTCTTTTTGCGTTAAATTCCATTAACTTTTCTCCATTATAATTATTTTGAGCGATTTTATCTAAATTTTACTAAGGCTTTACTAAAATTGTTCTTTATATAAATCTACACAAAAGAGTGTTTATGCAATTTTTATACCCTAATGTACTTCTAATGATGTTAATTCCATTATTAATACTATTTTTTTTAATCGTTACACAAAAAAGTAAATTTGAAAAAATATTTAACCAAGATGTTTTAAATAGGCTTGCAATACCAAACTCAAACTTGACAAAAAAAAGTAGAAATATTTTATTATTTATAGCACTTATATTTATGGTAATTGCCCTTGCTAGACCTGTTACAAATGAAAAAGAACAAAACATTAATCAAAAAGTAATTCCCGTAGTTGTGGCAATTGATGCATCAAAATCAATGTTAGCACAAGATGTTCTTCCAAGTAGGTTAAAAATGGCAAAGAAAAAAGCATTGGACCTTATCAAATCACCAAATCAGCTCTCAGTTGGAGTAATAATTTTTGGTCAATCATCATTTATTTTATCACCACTTACAAATGATTTTACTTCATTAGATTTTTTACTTCAAAATTTTGATTATAATCTAAATATAAATAATGGTTCAAATATATTTTCTGCCCTTGAAGCTTCAACTAAACTGCTAAAAAATTATAAATCAAAGAATATAATTTTATTAACTGATGGGGGAAATGAAGGTGATTATAAAAAAGAAATTGAATATGCAAATAAGAATAATCTAAATGTCTATATCATAACAATTGCAACAAATAAGCCTACTCCAATACCATCAAAAGATGGCTATATAAATGATAAAGATGGTAATATTGCAATGGTAAAATTAAATGAAAGTATAAAAAAACTCAGTCTAAATACAAATGGTGGATATACAAGATATACATTAAATGACGATGATATTAACTCAATTATAAATGATATTACAAAAAAAGCAAATAAAATAAATATGCAAATAAAAAAACAAAAAACTTATACTGAACTATTTTATTACCCTTTATGTTTAGCTTTAATTTTACTCTTAATTGCATTTTCATCATTACCAAATATCAAATCAGTTTTAAGATTATCTGTACTTTTATTACTCTTACAAAATATAAATTTGCAAGCTTCTTTATTGGATTTTAATACTATAAAAGATGCTACAAATGCTTATAATGAAAAAGATTACAAAACTGCCTCAAATAAATTTAAAGACTTTATTAGTAAAAATGAAGGTAAATATGATTTTGCGAACTCTTTATACAAAGAAAAAAAATATAAAAGTGCCTTAGATATATATAAAGATATAACAACTAGTGATGAAAATCTAGAGTTTAAAAAACTTCACAATATGGGGAATACTTATGTTAAATTAAATGATTTAGAAAATGCAAAAAAAATGTATGAAAAAGCTTTAAAAATAAAAGAAGATAAACAAACAAGAGAGAACTTAAAAATTGTAGAAAATGCAATGAAAAATAAAAAGAATAACAATGATGACAAGAACAATAAAAACAATAAAAACAATAAAAATAATAAAAATAATAAAAATAATAAAAATAATAAGGATAATAAGGATAATAAGGATAATAAAAATAATAGAAACGATAAAAACAAAAACAGTAAACAAAAAAATGATAAGAAAAACAGTGACAATAATAAACAAAATAAAAATGAAGATAAAAATAAACAAAATAATGAAAAGAATAAACAAAACGAAAAAAACCAAGATAAACAAAATAACCAAAAAAATAAAAATAGCCAAGAGAAAAGAGAAGCAAGTCAAGCTAATATAAAAAAGAATATACTCTCAAATAAAGAAGAAAAAAAGTGGTTAGATTTACTTAAAGATCAAAAAACACCTATCTTACTGAAAAAAGTTGAGACAAAGAACAATTCTGAAAATAGTTCTTCATCTCCTTGGTAATTTTAGTAATTAGCTGATTTTCTCATTTGCATCAACTCTCTTTGAACAGAGATGTTGATTTTATCATTTGCTTCAAAATTTAAAGCATAATTTTTACCATCATAATCTACAGAATTAAGTATGATTTTCATAGCTTCAATTCTTGATAAAAATTTATTATCACTTCTTACAATATGCCATGGTGCACTTCTTGAATTTGTACGTCTAAGCATCTCATATTTTTTCTCAGAAAACTCACCCCATAAATCTTGGGCTTGCATATCCACTTCTGAAAATTTCCATTGTCTAAGTGGGTCATTAATTCTTCTATCAAATCTTCTTTTTTGTTCATCTTTTGAAACAGAAAAATATAATTTAATTAAAATCATTCCTTGTCTTACTAAATCTTGCTCAAAATTAACAACATCTTCCATAAAGATTTCATGTTCTTCTTGTGTACAAAATCCAAATATAGGCTCCACCATCGCTCTGTTATACCACGATCTATCAAATAAAACCATCTCTCCACCTGTTGGGAAATGTTGAATATATCTTTGGAAAAACCATTGATTTCTTTGAGTATCATCAGGCTTACCAAGAGCAACTATTCTGTAATGTTTATTATTCATATATCTAGTGATTCTTCTGATAGCTCCACCTTTTCCAGAGGCATCTCTACCTTCAAAAAGAATAATCATTCTTTTATTTTCTTTTTCCAAATAATCTTGAAGTTTGATTAGTTCTATTTGATAGTGTTTAAGCTCTTCAAGTTCATAAATCTTTCTGATTCCATCTCTCATAACATTTTTATCAAGTGATTTATAATCACCTAATAAATCTTTCATCTCTTTGTTTTGAGAAACTACTTTTTCATACTCTTTAGCTGAAATTGTAGTTTTATTTTCGTCTAAAACTTCAATTTTCGGTGCTTCTTCTTGGGCTGTGATAATACTATCTTTATAATTATTCATCAAAGTAATTGCATCTCTTTTAGTAATATTATCTTTTTTTGAATAACCCAAAACTTTTACATATCTTTTTTTATCATATTGAAATCTTGCTACATATTTTCTTCCATAAGTTACATGGGCAACTTTTGAAACATATAAACCATTATAATCAGTCTTTTCAAAATCATTTAAATTCATCTATTATACCTTTGCAAATTTGTTCTCTTTTTCCATATGCTCAATCTCTTCAGTTCCAGTATTTACTAAATCTTTATCTATATTTAATAAGTCAGATTCAATTTTATCAGTATAATTTACATTTGTTAATATATATTTTATACAATTTAATCTTGCTAACTTTTTGTTATCACTTCTAATAACAGTCCATGGAGCAATATCTGTATTAGAAGCCATTAACATAGAAAATTTAGCTGTCGTGTAATTATCCCAAAGTTTTTGCGATTCTTTATCTACAGGAGAGAGCTTAAATTGTTTTAAAGGGTCTATCTCTCTTTTTTTAAATCTTCTTGCTTGCTCTTTCTTTGAAACTGAGAAATAAAATTTAAACAAAATTATTCCTGATTTTACAATCATTTTTTCAAACTCTGGTACTTCTCTTAAAAACTCATGGTGCTCTTCAGTTGTACAAAATCCCATAACAGGTTCAACTCCACCTCTGTTGTACCAAGACCTATCAAAAAAGACCATTTCTCCAGCACTAGGCAGATGTTGAGTATATCGTTGGAAATACCATTGTGTTTTTTCAATATCACCTGGTTTTCCAAGGGCTACTATTCTAGCTCCCCTAGGATTTAGATGTTCAGTGATTCTTTTTATTGTACCACCTTTACCAGCTGCATCTCTTCCTTCAAAAATCATCAAAACTTTCAAACCTTTATCTTTTACATAATTTTGAAATTTTAATAATTCTATTTGAAGTAAAGTAAGTTCTTTTTCATATTCCAAGGTCTCTTTTTTAACCCAAATTTGAACTTTTTTGCCCTTTTGTTTAAGCTCATTTCTTTTTCTTTTAAAGTTTTTTGACTTATGTTTTATATTTTCATGGGTATCAATCTCTTCGTCTTCTTTGAATTCATCTTCAATTATAACTCGCTTTTGTCCCATTTTTATTACCTTTTAAATATTAAAGTCTTGCTTTATATTCATTATAACCAAAGTTTTTTACAATTTGGTAACAATCATCTGCCTTTTTTATTGCAATAGATGGTAACTTAATTCCATTGAAAGTGGTAGTTTTTACCATGGTATAATGTATCATATCTTCAAGTATTATTTTATCTCCAACTTTTAAGGGTTCATCAAATGAATAATCCCCAATAATATCACCAGCCAAACAAGTATTACCACCTAATCTATAAGTATACTTTTTAACACCAAATTCTGCACTATTTCTTATATCTGCTCTATATGGCATAGCAAGAGTATCTGGCATATGAGCTTCTGCTGAAGTATCTAAAATAGCTATATCCATACCATTATTTACAATATCTAAAACTGTAGCACTTAAGTATCCTGTTTTCCAACCTACTGCTTCACCTGGTTCTAAATAAACTTCTAAATGTGGATATCTTATTTTAAACTCTTTCAAAAGAGTAACTAATCCATTTACATCATAATCAGCTCTTGTAATATGGTGCCCACCACCAAAGTTTACCCATTTCATTTTAGGTAAAAACTCACCAAATTTTTCTTCAAAACTTTTTAAAGCACCCTCTAATGCATCTACATTTTGCTCACAAAGAGCATGAAAATGAAGACCTTCTACATTAAAAATAGCATCTTTGTCAAAATTTTTTCTTGTAATCCCAAGTCTTGAAAATGCTCCACAAGGATTATATAAATCAACCTCAACAGAAGAGTACTCTGGATTTACTCTAAGTCCAATAGAAGTTTGACCTATAGCTTTGTTTTCAAATTTTTTTAATTGAGTAATTGAGTTAAATACAATGTGATTTGATAAAGATACTATTTCATCAACTTCTTCTTCTTTAAAAGCAGGAGAATAAGTATGAACTTCTCTTCCAAACTCTTTAGATGCCAATAATGCTTCATGTAATCCAGAAGCACAACACCCTTGTAAATACTCTTTACATAAATCAAATGTTGAATATAAAGAGAAACCTTTTAAAGCAAGCAAAATTTTTACATCTGCTTCATCTTGAATCTTTTTTAAAAGTTCAAGGTTTTTCTTTAAAAGTTCTTCTTCACATACAAAACAAGGACTTGGTAATTCTTCAAAAGAATTAACAATATCAGTCATTATATGGCTCAAAGTCTTCTTTACTTACACCACAGTCTGGACATTCCCAATCTTCAGGTAAATCTTCAAATGCAGTTCCAGCAACTATACCACTATCTTCATCACCAATAGCTGGGTCATATATATAATCACATACTTTACAGATATATTTTTGCATAATTTTTCCTTTAAAAATGTTCCATTTTTCAAGGGAACTTTATATTTTTAACTTCTTTTAACAATGGAAATAAATTCCATCTAAAGAAGCAAAGCCTAAAGAATAAAAATTTATTCTAATTCTAATATTTTCCAAGGAAGACCTTGTTCCATTAATTCATCCATAAATGGTTTAGCATCAAACTCTTCTATGTTGAATACACCTTTGTTTTTCCAAACACCTTTATAAAGTAATTTAGAACCAATCATTGCAGGAACTCCGGTAGTATAACTTACAGCTTGTGCACCTGTTTCTCTATAACACTCTTGGTGGTCACAAATATTATAAATATAAACTTTTTTAGCTTTACCATCTTTTATACCTTCAATAATACATCCAATATTTGTTTTTCCAACAGTTCTTGGTCCCAAACTTGAAGGATCTGGTAATAATGTAGTTAAAAACTCTATTGGAATAATTTCTACACCTTTATGCATAACAGGTTCAATTCCTAACATACCTACATTTTGTAAACAATTCATGTGTTGTATATAAGAATCACCAAATGTCATAAAGAATCTAATTCTTTTTAGACCTTTAATATTTTTTGACAATGATTCCAACTCTTCATGGTATAAAAGATAAGATGGTTTTACACCAACTTCAGGATAATCATGATCAACTCTTATTTCTAGTGGTTTTGTCTCTATCCATTCACCATTTTCCCAATACCTACCATTTGCAGATACCTCTCTAAGATTGATTTCTGGATTAAAGTTTGTAGCAAAAGGGTAGCCATGATCACCTGCATTACAATCCATAATATCAATATAGTGGATTTCATCAAAAAGATTTTGTTGAGCATAAGCACAAAATACACCAGTAACACCTGGGTCAAATCCTGAACCTAATAGTCCCATAATACCAGCATCTTTAAACTGGTTATTTCTTGCCCATTGTTCTTTGTATTCAAATTTTGCAACATCTGGATGTTCATAATTTGCAGTATCCACATAATCAACACCACATTTTGTACAAGCATCCATGATTGTTAAATCTTGATATGGTAATGCCACATTTAAAACTAATTTTGGATTAACTTTTTCAATAAGTATTACTAAATCATCAACACTATCAGCATCTACAGAAGCTACAGAGATCTCTACATTTTGATTTTTTAAAATGTCATCTCTAATTGATTCACATTTTGAAATAGTTCTTGAAGCTAATGTAATTTTCTCAAATGTATCTATATTCATCGCACACTTAACAGTTGCAACCCGACTAACTCCACCAGCACCAATAATTAATATACCTTTTTTCATAAAAACCTCTACTTTTAAAATTGTTAATATTATATTAAAATAATAGTTAAAGAACAACAAGGTTACCAAAATTTGGTTAAAATTTAATTACACAAATATAAATTTTATTTAAAGGAATTTAAGATATACTTCTCTTCTTTGATATGGGGATGACTTGGTATCGATTAGAGCAGTGAGGATTGGTTGCATGTCGGCCTGAACATGCCGTTATACGGTTCATTTTTTTTAGACGCAAATAATACAAATTACGCTCCAGCTTACGCAAAAGCTGCGTAAGTTTAACTTACTTTTGACTCGCCTAACGGCTTGAGTCTCGGAGGCTAGCACTACAGATTCTATCTATGTAGATTATCGCTGGTTCACCCTAGATAGATTATCTTTAAAAGATTGATTGACTTTTATTGAGAAATTCTAAATCTTAGCTTTGTGATCGCCTTGCGGGTTGAGCTGTTACAAAGTGAAATTTTTCAGCCCCTCTAAACATGTAGACGCTGGTAGTAGCTGTTTTAAGACTGGAGTTCAATTCTCCACATCTCCACCAAAAACATCAAATCAATCCCTTGATGTTCTGTTTTTCCCTTCATGTTTTGATACATACATTAACTTATCAATTCTTTCATAAATAGAAGTTGGATTATCATTTTCTTTTACTTGTGTGATACCTATACTTATTGTCACTTTTTTATCTTTAATTAGATTCAACTTAGATACTCCAATTCTAATTTTTTCAATTACATCAAATGCTTCCAAAATTGGTGTTTTAGGAAGAAGCACTATAAATTCTTCTCCACCTACTCTAAAAATTAAATCTGTTTTTCTTATATGTTTTTTTATATAATTTGTCATATCAATCAATACTTTATCACCAACATCATGTCCATATGTATCATTTATACATTTAAAGTCATCTATATCATACATAGCAATACAAAATTCATTTTTATATCTATAATATAAGTCAAATTTTTCTTCAATTCTTTCATTAAATGCTTTTCGATTAAAGATATTTGTCAGCTCATCGTGATAGGCTTCTTTTTTTAGCTTTTCATGTATATCATGAAGTTCTGTTATATCTCTACATACTACTAAAATACCTTCTTCTTTACTTTTCATATATTTAAAAGGTATTACTTTTGATTGCATAATTATATTTTGATTTTCATACTTTACGTGTTCATGATTTGTATGTATTGAGTTTAATTTAAGAGCTTCCATATCCCTTTTTCTAAATAGTTGAGCATGCTCTTTTGAAAAAAGTTCAAAATCATCTTTTCCTATTATTTCAGATTTCTTTTTACCCACAAATTTTTCAAAACTTTTGTTACAACCTAGGTATCTAAACTTACTATCTTTATATAGTATAAAATCATCAGTAGCATCTATTACTGTTTGTAGTTGTTCTTTTAAATATTTATTTTTCTTTAATACAAAAATTACAACTAAAAATACTGTTATAAACAAAAACAAAATTATAAAAATAAACTTTTGTTCCATAGGAGAAATTTCAAAACTCATTGTTTTATGAGAGTTTCCATCATATATAAAATCATTCATTTTTATATCATATTTTACTAAACCAAACAATTTAAATACATTAAAAATATTTTGCAATTTTTTCTTACTTAAAGCACCTATTTCTGTATTATCTATATAAGCCAATTTTGATAAGATTTCACCTTCTTTGATAAGATGAATATATGATTTATTTTGTGAATTATATTTTTTATATATTATTTCTGCAGCCTCAGCTTTATGTTCAAAGGCATATTCCCATCCCTTTAAACTAGCTTCATAAAAATCTTTTGTAAGTTTTGGATTATTTTTTATAAACTTACCAGAAGTAAAAAGAATATCACTATAGAATTCAAAGCCATAATCTTTTGGTTTAAAAACTTTGTACTTAATCCCTTTTTCATCTAAAGTTATTGGTTCATTTGATAAGTATGATGCCATAGCATCTGTATTACCTGAAATCAAATCATCCAAATTAAAAGAGTGATTTTGAGTTGTAAAATCTTTTCTGCTTATTCCATTGGCACTTAGCATTGCTAGAAGGGATGCTGAAAAAGCAGCATCTGGTGTAATCATGATATTTTTACCTTTTAAATCACGAACACTAATTATATGAGAATCTTTTCTTACCAAAAGCATCATAGGTGATTCTTGAAATATAGCCCCTAAGGCAACTATATCTTCACCTTTTGCTCGATCAATTAATAAAGAAGATCGTCCTATTGCAAAATCAGATTTTCCAGTTTTTATTGAATTTAATAAATCAGTATTAAAGGTGTACTCTTTTATATCAACATCTAGACCAACATCTTTATAAAAGCCTTTTTCTTTTGCAACATAATAACCTGCAAATTGAAACTGATTTAGCCAATTTAATTGAAGAGTTACTTTTTTATATTCATTAGCAAATAAAAAAATTGGTAAAAGCATAAGTACAAATAGTGCCTTTTTCATTAGCAACCCTTTTAATAATTGTACTATAGTAGCTTTTTTATTATTATTTTTTATTTATATAAAAAAAGTAATTAATCTTTTTGAACTCTTTGTCTTCTTTGTCTATTTGTTCTATTATCTGTTCTTAATTGAGTAGATTTTGAAGAAGATGATTTTTCACTTCTTTTTGACTCATCACTTTTTCTAAAAGGCTTTTTATCTCTTCTTCTATTAGTTTCACTTGAGAACTCTTTTTTAGATGTTTTTCGTGAACTTGAGCTATTTCGTCCTTTATTTCTACCATTATTTATAGGTTCTGCTTTTATACTAGGATCAACTTCAAAACCTTCTATTAGAACCTTTTTTATTGAAGTCTTAATAAGTTTTTCGATTCCTTTTAAATAATCAAGTTCATCAACACATACTAAAGATACAGCTTGACCTTCATTTCCAGCTCTTCCTGTTCTTCCGATTCTATGAACATAATCTTCTGCTACATTTGGTAATTCAAAATTAACCACATGTGGAAGTTGATCAATATCTATTCCCCTTGCTGCAATATCAGTTGCCACAAGTACTCTTACAGAACTTGCTTTAAAATCAGCCAAAGCTTTTGTTCTAGCACCTTGGGATTTATTTCCATGAATTGCAGTAGCACTTATTCCATCAATTTCTAATTGTTGACTAAGTTTGTTTGCACCATGTTTTGTTCTTGTAAATACAAGTACTTGTTTCCACTTACCATCTTTAATAAGTTTTGATAAAAGTGATTTTTTTCTATCTTTGTCTACTAAATGAATAACTTGAGATACCATTTCAGATGAAGTATTTCTTCTAGCTACTTCTATTAGTTTTGGTTTATTTAGAATTCCATCAGATAATTTTTTAATCTCATCGGAAAATGTTGCAGAAAATAGAAGATTTTGTCTATGAGAAGGTAAAAGTGCAAGTACTTTTCTTATATCTCTTATAAACCCCATATCTAGCATTCTATCTGCTTCATCAAGGATGAAGTGTTCTACATGTGAGATATCTATTGTTTTTTGTTCAATATGATCTAATAATCTTCCAGGAGTTGCTATAACTATATCAACTCCCTTTCTTATAAGTGCTTTTTGTGGATTTATTCCAACTCCACCAAAGATAACTGCTGTTTTCATTGGAAGATATTTTCCATAATCATCAACACTTTGAGCAACTTGTGCTGCTAATTCTCGTGTAGGTGTTAAAATTAAAGCTCTAATTTCTGGCTTAGTATTTTTTGATTCTTTTTTACTTAATATTTGTAATAATGGAAGTGTAAATCCAGCAGTCTTTCCTGTACCAGTTTGAGCACCTGCTAAAACGTCATGTTTTTCTAAAATAATAGGAATAGCCTGTTCTTGAATAGGACTTGGTTTTATATAACCTTTATCCTTAATTGCTTTTAATAATGGTTCAATTAAACCAAGTTCTTTAAATGTCATAAATGCCTTTTGTAAATATATGTTGTTTTGCTGATTGGTTTTTCGTAAGGATTACTAGAAACGAAGAGTAATATATTTTTTGTGATTATATCATATATATTTGAATATTACTCAAATATCTATCAATCATTTTCTTTTCTATCTTTATTGGGAAGTAAAATTCTAAAATTAACTCCATCTTTATAGTTATTTACACTAATTTTTCCACTTAATTTATCAATAATTAGTTTTGTTGCATACATACCTACACCTGTCCCTAATCCTATTGGTTTAGTGGTAAAATTCAAATCAAAAATTTTATGAAGAATATTCTCTTTTATTCCACCTGCATTATCTATATAGTCAATTTGTACTTGACCATTTTTTTCAAAAAAGGAGATTATAATTTGTCGATTTTTAATCCCTTTTTCTATAAAGGCATCCCTAGAATTACTAATAAAATTTAAAAAAATATGCTGAAACTCATTTGAGATTCCATATATTTTTATATTTTTATCTCCTTCTATTTTTATATCTATTTTATTGATTTTTAATTCATCTTCTAAAAGTAGTAAAACATTTTCTACATTTTCATAAAGAGTAAATTTATCATATATATCACTTGGACTAAAGAATGTTCTAAAACTAGTTAAAGTAGAAGATAAATGTGCTATTTGCCTTTGGAACTTTTCACTTAATTCATTTGCATATTCTTGATTCATTTCACCATATTTTACACTTTCACTTAAATCAATTGCGTATAAAGACATTATAGATAAAGGCTGTTTCCATTGGTGAGCAATAATATCAAGCAAATCACCTACCAATGCTTTTTTAGATTGTTGTATTAAGTTTGAATCTAAAATTTCCATTTCATTGATTTTTTCTTCTATTTGATATTTTAAGTTGCCATTTAATTCATCAAGTCTTTTTTTATCAGTTATATCCTTTCTTAATGAGAGGTAACCAATTATATTTTTGTCTTTATCATATTTAGGAACAATTGTTCCCTCTACCCAATAAATATTGCCATTTTTGTCTATATTTTTTATCTCACCTTTCCAAATTTTTCCAGATTTTATCTCATCCCACATCTGTTTAAATACATCTCTTTTTACATCAGGATGTCTGATGATATTATGAGGTCTACCTATTAATTCTCGTTTTGAAAAACCAGTCACTTCACAAAAAGCAGTTGATACCTTAGTAATAAAGCCTTCTTTATCAGTTTCAGTCATTAATATGTACTTATCAATTACGTTAAGCAATTCTTCATTTTCTTCATTTTTAATTGAAAGTTTTGTTTTGATGTTATATATAAAATATGTATATCCCACTAATATAGCAATTAGTATAGAAAAAACTAAAAATAGTATATTTGTTCTAAACTTCATATCATAGATTTGAGATTGATTATTAAATCTTATAAAGTAATTTAAAACATTTTTAGAGTCAAAATAATAAGGAATGAAAGATATGCAAATACTTGTTTTACCTTTTTCAAAGAGTAATACTTTTTCTTCTTTATTTTTTATTACCTCAAAAACTTTTTTATTTTTTAAATAATTTAACTCTCTTACATCAGTAAAAAGAGTAGATAACTTTTCTATTTTCTTTTCATAATCTTGGTATGTTTTAATATCTAAGGTTGATTTTAATAAAACAATATGACTAAATTTACTATAAATCTTTTCATCAGATTCTTCAAAAAAATACTCCCTTAAAACTTTAAGTTCTCCATGACTATTATGTAAATTATTATCTAGTACCTTGTTAATATGTAAATTTTCATTATAAATTAAACTTGTGTATATAATAACTTCTAAAAAAATGAATATAAAAAAAGTAAAAAAGTTTTTTTTCATCTACAAGTTAATTACTAATTCAAGTTTTTTCAAAATAGCATCCATAGAATCAAATGGTTTCATTATATAGTGTGTTGCCCCATATTTATGTGCTTTTAAAACTCTATCTAAAGTAGAACTTGCTGTCATCATGATAACTTTTATATCTGGATTTTTTTCAACTATTTTTTCTAAAACTTCAAGTCCATCCATTTGTGGCATAACTATATCTAAAAATACAACATCAATCTTTGAATTAATATTATCAATAGCAGTAAGTGGATTTGTATAAGTGGAAACTTTATATTTATCACTTCTTGAAAGTGATTTAGATAACATTTCAATTATCTCTTTAGTGTCATCAACAATAGCAATATTATATATTTTATCACTCATTTTTCAGCCTTTAATCTTTTTTTCAAATAATTCTTTTGCAGCTTCATTCATCAAATGATGATTTTTCTCATCCAAAATTCTGTCTAATAAGTCAAAAACACCTTCACTTGCTTTTTCTATTTTGTGAACTCTATTTTCAATAATTTCTGTTGTACAAATTTCATCTTTACTTGAACATTCAGTTGCCAACGCATTCGCATTATCATGTACTGCTCTATGATAAGGCTCAAGTTGTTTATATGAATGCACAAAACTAAATTCAGTTTTTCCAAGCCCAGTCTCGTACCATTTACCAAGTCTACAATTATGATGGTCAACACCATTAAAATTATTAGGTTCTCCAAAAAGTAGTTTATACAGATTATTTTTATAAATTATATGATCTAATTTTGCAAGATTAATAAAGATTTTGTTACTTATACTTTCTACTTCAAAAACTGATCTACTAGAATTTTTTTCAAAACTATTCATTAATTTAATAAGTTCATCAACTCTTGTTTTAGTTTCATCAACTGATTTTGCAATCTCATCAGAACTATTTTTTATATTTAAACTTTCATTTTGTATTAAATCAACTACTTTTTTTATCTCTTTTGCTGCCTCAGCACTTCTAGTTGCTAAGTTTCTAACTTCTTGTGCAACTACTGCAAAACCTTTTCCAGCTTCTCCAGCAGTTGCGGCTTCTACCGCTGCATTAAGTGACAAAATATTTGTTTGAAATGCTATTGCTTCTATCATAGTTATAACTGAAGAGATATTTTTACTATTTTCTACAAGATTGTGTACCATAATATTTTCTGATTGAATATGCTCTTGAATAAATCCTGTATCCTTTACAATGCTTTCAGTTAAGTTAAGTCCTGAAAGGGAACCTTTTGCAGTATCCTTAGATTCAGTCATCATTGAATCTAAATCATCCAATAAACTTACATACACCTCTTGAGTTGAAGTTAAAGCATTACTAATGTTTTCTCCATTATATTTTAATATTGAACTATTTTCAGCATCTTTTATTGATACTTTTGTAAGTATAACAACATCCACATTGTCAAAGCTTTGTAAAGTGATTTTAGCTTCACAATCTCCAAGAATAACTGTAGATTTATTTTCTTTAATTGCATTTAAAATTACACTACTATCTGTTACATGTGAACTTGCTCTTTCATTTTTGAAAATTTCATTCTTATTCTTATCAAATGCAATTAACCCCTCCTCAAAAGAACTCTTAGAAATATTTTTAAATATCTCTAATTCTTCTTTCATTCTTTGCATTTCATCTTTATATTTAGACTTCAACTTAACTAAATTTTCATCATGTTTAAGTTTTTCAAGCTTTACCTCTTCTTCTAAAGTCTCAACTTTTTTTCTTAACATAATTATTTCTAAATCTTTCTCTTTACAATTGCCAAAAAACATCATTACTCCTATATTTGAAGTATTTTATCTTATTTAAACTTAGTAAATATAATTATAATTTTAATTTAATTTACTTATAATAATAAACTATCTTTCTATCTTTTGCGCACCATATTTTAGAAATTTCTACAAAAAACTTGTTATAATAAAAGCACTTATACACTCATATAAGTTATTTCAAAAAAAGGAAAATATTTTATGCAAAATAGTGATCAAATTATAATATTAATACTTACTCTAGTATCAGCAGTACTTACATGGAAAATGGTTTATGATTTTTATAAAACAAAAATCCACAAAGTAATTACTCACCTTATTGCGGTTATTACTGCATCATTTATGCTTTTATCAACTACATTCTTATTTATGAATAAGAATTATCAGAGGGGAAGTGGTGATCCACAGATGATACTTAGTTTTTCATCAGTTGGTATTTTAATTATTATGTTATTAATCTTATATCTATTTTTTAGATATATTCCTTCGAGAAAATAGATGTTTTTTTTAATACCAGAAGATAAAAGGGTCCTGATATTTTATGTACTTGTAATAATATGCGGAGTTTTTCTGGACTACTTAGGAATTATTGCAACTGAAAAATTTATTGGCATTGTTATGCTTGCTGGAATTTTATTTTTTGTTATTAGAACTCTAATTTTTGGTTACTGCACACAAAACTGTGATGAAGAAAAAGAAGAAAGTGAAAAGAAATAAAAGTATTAATTGATAACAACTATCAATATTAATAATACTTTAAGTTTACTTCCTATACTATTTTAATAATTATTATCAATAAGAACTATTTATTTGAAAATATAAATTAAAACTAAGGAAGTATTATGAGTGTATTAGTTATTGGCGGGGATAAGATATCTACTATAATATCTACGTTAGAAGATTTAGGAGCAAGTTCTATTAGGCATTGGGATGCAAGAAAAAAATCATCTGCACCAAAGAAAAAAATTCCACAAGATACAGATTGTATTATTATGCTTACATCATTTTTAAACCACAATGTTATGCACAAATATAAAAATATAGCAAAAAAACAAAATATTCCTTATATTTGTACGAAACACTCTTCTAATTGTGTTTATGATGAATATAAAAAAATGATTGATTCAAATATTTGTGGGGATTGCGATTTAAATTGCAATAAAAGAAAAAATGAAAATTATTAAAAAAATTGAAGAATTAAAAGAGGCTATTAAGCATAACCTTTATTTACAATCTGTGGAATAATATTTAAGGAATTTTCCTTAAATATTATTGACAATCAGAACATTTACCAAAAAGTTGCATTACATGACTTGTAATCATAAATCCATTATCTTTTGCTATTTTTATCTGTCTTTTTTCTATCTCTTCATCCATAAATTCAACTATTTTTCCACAAGATACACAAATCAAGTGATCATGATGTTTTTTAGCATTTGATTCATATTTTTTTCCATCAGTTCCAAAGGTAATAGATGTTATTAAATGAACCTCTTCCAAAAATGATAAAGACCTATATACAGTTGCTATTCCTATATTTGAATCAGGATTAGCATTTTTAACTTCATTATAAATTTCTTCTGCAGTTAAATGTCCCTTTGCATTTAAAAGTACTTCAAGAACAATCTCTCTTTGCTCAGTATATTTAAGTCCTCTTTGTTTCACTATTTTTTTAAGTTCATCTTTTATTTCTTCAAAATCTTCATTACTATTCATTATATATATCCTTTATTATTTAAGGCTATTAGTATAGCAAATTAAATAAAAAAAATCAAAATTACGTACTGATAATTAGAATCAGTTAAGTTTCTCTTTAACCTTAGTATACTACAATTAGATTCTTATAAATAACTTATGTATGAATTTTAATATAAAGAGGGAAAATGAATTTAAGTGAATTAGAAAAAGGTGAATGTGGAGAGATAATAAAAGTTTCAGCACCACAAGTATTAAAATCAAGATTAAACTCTTTTGGAATAACTAAAGGTGCAAGAATATATGTAATTGAACAAACAATGTCAAAAAATACAATTGAAATCAGGCTCAATAGTACAAAAATTGCATTAAGAACAAATGAAGCAAAAACTATTGAGATAGAGAGAAGAGAATGCGAAATATAAATGAAAAAAAACTAATTAAAATAGCCCTTGTGGGACAACCAAATGTCGGGAAATCTATGCTTATCAATTCTATTTCTAACTCTAAATTAAGGGTTGGAAACTTTTCAGGGGTAACAGTAGAGAAAAAACAAATAGAGTTTCAATATGATGATTATCTTTTTCAAATTACAGACTTACCAGGTTCATACTCATTAAATGACTATACAATTGAAGAAAAAGTTACAAAAAATTATCTTGAAAAAGCTGACTATGATATTATACTAAATGTTTTAGATTCTACAAATTTAGAAAGAAACCTATATTTAACAACTGAATTATTAGCCTTAGATAAAAAAATGGTCATTGCTTTAAATATGATTGATGAAGCAGATAAAGAAGGTATATCAATAAATGAAAATCAATTGGCAAAAATCATGGGGAAGCCTTGTGTAAAAACATCTGCCAAGAACAAAATAGGTATTGATACTCTTATAAGTGCTATGATTCAAAAATATAATTCTTCTAAAATTGAATCAAAACTAATTTTTTCAAATGTAATGGAAGAAGAAATTTCAAACATAAAAACACTTTTAATTGAAAAAAAATATGCAAGTGATGTTCACTACAGAGAAATTGCAATTAAACTTTTGCAAGAAGATAAAAAAACATATTTAAAATTTCATGATGAACCTATTTGGACAGAATTACAACCTGTACTAAAAGAAGCACTAGAACACATATATTTACACTACAATACAAAAGACTTAGATGAAATTTTTGCAGATGAAAAGAACTCTTTTGCAAGGGGTGCAGCACAAGAAGTTGTAAGTACTAAAAAAATCCATGGGCAAGATTTAAGTTCAAAAATTGATAACATTTTATTAAATAAAGTTTTAGGTATTCCTATCTTTTTATTTTTTATGTGGGGACTTTTTCAACTTACCTTTGTGGTTGGAAATATTCCAATGGATATGATTGATTCATTTTTTGCGTCTTTAGTGGATGGAACAAAAAATATTTTAGGAGATAATGAACTCTCTTCATTAGTAGCAGATGGAGCAATAGCTGGAGTTGGAGCGGTAATCTTATTTGTTCCAAATATAGTAATTTTATTTTTTGGTATTGCATTACTTGAAACTACTGGTTATATGAGTAGAGTCGCTTTTTTACTTGATGGATTTTTTCACAAATTTGGGCTTCACGGAAAATCATTTATTCCTTTAGTTTCTGGATTTGGTTGTTCGGTTCCAGCATATATGGCAGCAAGAACACTAAAAAATGATAGGGATAGATTATTAACTTTATTTATTATTGGTTTTATGTCTTGTGGAGCTAGACTTCCAATTTATGTGCTTTTTACAGGAGCATTCTTTTCAGGAGATAGTGCTGGAAATATTTTATTTTTGATATACATTACTGGTGCAATTCTTGGACTAATAGCTGCCAAAATACTTAAAATAACGGTTTTCAAAAGTGAAGATGAACCCTTTGTAATGGAAATGCCTAAATATAGACTACCAACATTTAAACTTATTTGGCATACAGTATCAAATCAAGCATTGATGTACCTAAAAAAAGCAGGAACTTTTATTTTAGCTGCTTCAATTCTAATTTGGTTTGCTTCAAATTATCCTAAAAATCATGAATATACACAAGAAATAAATACAAAAATTGAGCAAACTACAAATGAAGCAAAAAAACAAGAATTAGAAAATAAACTTGTAGAATATAATTTAGAAAACTCATATTTAGGAATTATAGGTAAATTTTCTCAACCTCTATTTGAACCATTAGGATTTGATTGGAGAATGACAGTTGCACTTGAAACAGGACTTGCTGCAAAAGAGATAGTTGTTTCAACTTTAGGTATTTTATATGGTTTAGGTGATCAATTAACAGAAGAGAGTGAAACACTAGTTACTAAAATTCAAAATAATATCCCTATAACATCTGCACTTTCATTTATTATGTTTGTAATGATTTATATACCTTGTTTAGCGGCATCAATGGTTTTTGCTAGAGAAGCTGGAGGTTGGAGATACTTAGTTTATCTTTTTATTTTTACTACAGGAACAGCTTGGGTTTTATCATTTATAACTTACAATATTACAAGAATTATAGTTACATAACAGTGTAACTATTCTTCTGCTTTAATTTCAAAAGTTGTATTAAAAACTTGGTCTTTATCTGTCACTCTAAAATTCCAAACACCTATTTCTCTACCACTTAAGTATCTAAAATCATAAACAGAACCATGACCTGAAGGTAAAAGTACATTTCTAGTTCTTGAAATCTCACCCTCTGGATTAATCCATTCAACTTTTACAAATCTATCTTCTATCGATCTTCGAGTCATATATTTGCAAATAATTGAATTCTCTTCTTTAATTACTAAACAATCAACTTCACTTCCTGTAGAATCACTTCCAAAACAAGATGAAAATGCTAAAAGTGCCGTTAAAAATAATTTTTTCATAAGTATCCTTAAAATAATTGAACAAAAGTGATTTTATTATACCTTATATTTATTCCAAATAGTCTCTTCATCTAAGGAGGCCCTATTTTCTAGTACTTCAAAGGGGGTATATGATTCTTTATAACCCATAGAAAAATGGTCTTTTATCCAATATCCCAAGTAAATATAAGGGATTTTTAGTTGTTTCGCAATCTTTATTTGAGCCAAAATTGAAAACTTGCCAATAGAAAACTTTTCATAATCATGGTCATAAAAACAATAAATAGAAGAGATAGATTTATCTAAAATATCAGTTAGAGCTACACCTATTAATTTATCATCTCTCATATACAAAAACTCTTTTGTATATGAAGTTTTACCATCAATATAAGATCTACTATATTCTATTGGTTCTATTGGTGCATAAGGCCATGATTTTTTATCATTCATAAATTTATGATATTTATCATACAAATTTAGATGATCTACAGAAATTGAAGGGGGTTGAATATAGACTTTTGTGTCTTTATTTTTTGCCATTACCCTTTTTTCTGATTTAGAGAATTTATAATTTGCAACGTCAATTCTAATACTTATACATTTTGTACAATTTTTACACTCTGGAACAAAGTGCATTCTTCCAAATCTTCTCCACCCATGCTCAAGCATGTTTTGGTAATCTTCTGCTGTACAACTTTTTAAGTATCTGTATCTTATATCAGATATTTCATTGTCAAAATAAGAACAATCTTTATTATTCTCTACAAATTCTAATTCATCATCTATCAATTGCATTACTACTTACTCGTTTATTTTTTCTTTTATCTCTTTTGCTATTGCAGTTATTCTTTGGATTTTTTCACTATTACTTAAACTATCATCTATCAAATGTTTTACAAAAGCAGATCCTACAATTACACCATCAACATTCTTTGCTTTTGCTTTTGCAGTTTTTTCATCTACTCCAAATCCTATAAATAAAGGAGTTTTAGTGTACTTTCTAACATTATCGATAATATCACTTAAATCTTCTTCTATCCCACTTCCTGTAATCCCGGCATAAGCTACCATATAAACAAACTCTTTTGAGTGTTCAACTACTTTTTTGATTCTATTTTCACTATGAGTTGGAGCTACAAAAGAAATTAAAGCCTGTTCATAATGACTAGCTAATTTATTATATTTTAAAGTCTCTTCAAAAGGGAAATCAGGAACAATAGCACCTTTTACTCCAAACTCTTGTGCTTTTGCAAAAAACTTTTCTATTCCATAATGATAAAAGGGATTAGCATAACCCATCCACAATGTTTTCATCTCAGGAGCAATTTTACTTGAAACTTCAAATAAATCTTTTAATTTAAAACCATTTTTTAATGCTATTAAATTTGCTTTTTCAATTACTGGACCATCAGCTACAGGATCAGTAAAAGGAATACCTAACTCTAAAATATCAACACCTGCATCTTTCATATTTAAAGCTAAATCTACTGTAAAGTTATTTTCAGGCAATGCTGCTGTAATATATCCAACAAGTTTTTTCAAAATATAATCCTAATAAAATATTAATTTTTAATTATTCTATCTAATTTTATCTTGGAGAGATATGAGAATAAGCTCTACAATTAGATTTAAAATGATTTTTTATATTTCTTCTTATCTAATATTTTTTGAATTTTCATATTGACTAAGAAGCTTCAATCTTATACTTAAAGTGATTATCAGCATATAAATAATCAGAATGAAAACGCACTTGCCAAAGATAACAAGTACGTTTGTATTTTTTATTAAAATATATAGCATAATGTGAATTTAGATATTTCATAGCAAGGGAAATATTATCTTCTTTTGTTTCAAGTAAGATATGATAATGGTTTGTCATAAGACAAAAGGAATGTAGAATAATATCAAACTCCTTTTTTACACTTTTCAAAAGAACTAAGAACTGTTCAAAATCATCGAAGTCTAAAAATACATTGCGACGCTCAACACCACGGCAAACAATGTGATAAAATCCAACATCACTAATACGTTCTCGTCTTGGCATCTGTATCCTTAAATAATTTTGCAAATTATATTAGAATTATGATAAAGATTCAAAAAGTTTCAGAAATGAAAAAATAAAGAAAGAAATTCAGGTTGATTTCAGAAAAGTTGTCAAATGGGGTCTGACCCCAATGTTTTTAGTTCTTTTTCTTTTGTATGCTAGTCATTCCATAGATTCCTAACAAAATTAAACAAATACCTACAAGCCATTTAAAATCACCAAAATCAATTATTATATTGTATGGCATAAATTTAAAAACAGGATTAATTATATATTTAATACCAGATAAAAATAACAAAAAGGAAAACGTAAAAAAAATATATTTATTCACCTATTAATCCTCTAATTATATTAATTCCTTGCCCTTTTGATGTAGAAGCAGGAGTACTTGGATTGAAAACATCATTAACAATTTCTATAGTTTCAATCGTTTCTACTAGATATACAACTGCAGGGGGAACATTTATCATCATTTTACTAAATCTAGTTGTAAATTTATCATAAATATTAATTACACCATTTCCTACTCTTGCCATTTAATTATATCCACTATCCTCTAAAAATTACCTCTCATATAAGTACTAACTTTTCCCATAGTTTCATTAAACCAAGAATTGCTTTCTTGAATAAAGTTGCTTATATGCTCCCAATGATTAAACCCATAAACAAATGCACCAGTCGAGACACCAGTCGCAAACTTACCACCAGCAATTTTTGAAGTTGTTCCTCCAATTATACCACTAACAACATGTCCTTCAAAACTATTTCCACCTACTTTTTCCGTAAGAGGAGACATAAAAGAACTTGCAAAACCTAAAATCTGGCGACTGTCCCCAGATTTAAAAAGAGTTTGATATTATTGTGCACTCCTTTTTCTTATGACAAATTATTATCATATCTTACTTGAAACCTAAAATGATTAAATAAATGCAACATTATAAATAAACTTTTCATCTAATAACACACTACTCTATTTTTCAAAAAAAGGATATTTTAGATACAATAATTACTTATAAATATTAAGGGTTATTCAGTGAGTATTATAAAAAATGAATTTGAAAAAATGAATATTAGTAAAATAAAAAAAGCTAAAAATGTAAAAAAACTTACAATGATTACAGCTTATGATGCACTCTTTGCAAAACTATTTGAAGAACTTGCAGATATTATTTTAGTAGGTGATAGTTTAAATATGAGTTTTGCTGGGAAAACAGACACTTTATCTGCTACCTTAGAACAAATGATTTATCATACAAATGCAGTATGCAATGGTGCTAAAGAAGCTTTTGTAGTAATCGATATGCCTTTTGGAACTTACATAAATAAGGATGAAGCACTTAAAAATGCAGTAAAAGTTTACCAAGAAACAAATGCTGCAGCTATTAAAATAGAAGGTGGAGAAGATAGAGCAGATATAATTTCCCATCTAACATCTAATTCTATTGCAGTTATGGGACATATTGGTCTTATGCCCCAATATGTAAGAAGTGAAGGTGGATATAAAGTAAGAGGTAAAACACAAGAAGATAAAGAGCAATTACTTCGTGATGCAATTGCAATTGAAAAAGCAGGAGCTTTTTGTATAGTAATTGAAGGTGTTATGGGAGATGTGGCAAAAGAGATTACACAGGCTATTTCAATACCAACAATTGGAATAGGAGCAGGGAAAGAGACTGATGGACAAGTTTTAGTTTGGTCAGATATGTTAGGATTTTTTGAAGAGTTTAAGCCAAAATTTGTAAGACACTATTTAGATGGTGCAAAACTTGTAAAAAATGCTGTACAAAACTACAAAGAAGATGTTCAAAATAAAACTTTTCCAAGTAAAGAAGAGGAATACTAATAGTGGATGATAGATTAGTAAATGTAGAACAAATATCTTTTGAAGATGAAAAAGTTGAAGTAAATTTACGACCCTCATCATGGGATGATTATATCGGTCAAGAAAAAATCAAAAAAAACCTAAGAGTTTTTATCGATGCAAGTAAAAAAAGGGGTGAAGCCCTAGATCATATCTTATTTTATGGACCTCCAGGACTTGGGAAAACTACACTTTCATATCTAATCTCAAATGAGATGAACTCAAATATAAAAATAACAGCTGGTCCTATGATTGAAAAATCAGGAGATTTGGCAGCTATTTTAACAAACCTTGAAGAAGGTGATATTTTATTTATAGATGAAATTCATCGTTTAAGTCCTGCTGTTGAAGAGATACTTTATCCTGCCATGGAAGATTATCGATTGGACATTATTATTGGAAGTGGTCCAGCTGCTCAAACTGTAAAAATAGACTTACCAAGATTTACACTAATTGGTGCTACGACAAGAGCTGGAATGCTTTCAAATCCTTTAAGAGAAAGATTTGGTATGCACTTTAGAATGCAATTTTATACACATCCAGAACTATCTAAAATCATTCAAAAAGCAGGAACAAAACTGGAAAAAGAGTGTGAGAAAGATGCAAGTTTAGAAATTGCAAGAAGAAGTAGAGGAACACCTAGAATTGCCCTTAGACTTTTAAGAAGAGTGAGGGATTTTGCAGAAGTAGAAAATGAACAAACAATTAAATTAAAAAGATGTGAATATGCCCTTAATGAATTAGGTGTAAATGAAACTGGTTTTGATGAAATGGATATAAATTTACTTGAACTTCTTGTGTCAAATAGAGGAAAACCAATGGGACTTTCTACAATTGCAGCGGCACTTAGTGAAGATGAAGGTACGATAGAAGATGCTATAGAGCCATATTTATTAGCTAATGGATATATTGAAAGAACAGCAAGGGGAAGAGTTGCAAGTGTAAAAACCTATGAACTTTTTAGACTAACAGCTCCTATTACAGAAGGTAAACTATTTTGAAACCACAATATTTTTTAATTTCAATTGGAGTTATAACTTTTTATTTTCTAATTGAATTATTTAATCCTTTTCTAAAAGCAATGTCAGTTGCACTTTTACTTGCAGTTGCTACAAATACTTTAAGTACTAATGTATCAATTAAGATTAAAAATAAACTTTTATCTTCTACCTTAATGACTATTGTTCTAACATTTGTATTTTTTATTCCATTGTTATATTGTATATTTTCATTTGCAACATTAATAAATAATATTGACCAACAGGCTTTATCTAAGATGCTAACAAAATTTGAATCATGGGTTTCTCTTTTACCCAATGATTTTTTGATTATAAAAGAGCAACTAATGGATGCCATAAGTAAAATCAATATTAAAGAATTTATAGAAAGCCTACTTTCTTTTGGGGCATACTTAGGTAAAAACTCTGCAAAATTTATAATTGATATGGTGATGATATTAATATTTTATTTTTTCTTTAATTTTTATTCATTTGAACTATCAAGTTATTTAAAAAGTCTTTTACCTTTGAAAAAAGAAGATGCTAGTGTGTTATTCTTTGAATCATCAACAGTAATGAGTGTAGTTTTATACTCTGTATTAGCAACAGCTATTTTAGAGGGATTTTTATTTGGGATTTTTATTACATTTTTTGGTTATGATGGAATTTTACTTGGGGTATTATATGGATTTGCCTCTTTAATTCCAGTTGTAGGAGGATTAATTATGTGGCTTCCTATGGCTTTATATGAAGGATTTACCGTATCTGTTACAAATGGTTTAATTATAGCTATTTATTCAGTTGTAGTAATAGCAATCTTTGCAGATACTTTTGTAAAACCAGTCATAATAAAATACATTAATTTAAAAGTAGTAAAAACAAAAGCAAATATAAATGAGCTATTAATCTTTTTCTCTATTATTGCTGGATTATCGACTTTTGGTTTTTGGGGTATGATTATAGGACCAGCAATGGTTAGCTTTTTTATCTCAATAGTACAACTATTAAAGAAATTTTCAATTGATTCTAAAATAAAAGATATAAACTCTTTAGATAGTACAGTTTAAGAAAATTTAATAATACTTTTTTGTATAAAGTCATCAAATTCATTACCTATAGGTACACTCTTATCAACTTCTAACCAAGATAAATCTTTAAGATAAGATAACTCTATAGGTAAATGAGCAATGTTATTATTTGAAAGGTTAAACTCTTTTAATCTTTTTAAACTATCTAAATTATGAGGTAAGCTAATCAAACAATTATTTGATAACCATAACTCTTTTAAATTTGACAAGTTTGATATCTCACTTGGAATAGTTTTTAAATTATTTGAATAAAGCCATAAATCAGTTAGTTCAGTTAAGTTCCCAATACTAGCAGGAAGTTTTTCCAGTCTATTTTCATATAACCATAATACCTTTAGTTTTTTTAACTCTCCAATGCTTTCAGGCAATTCTACTAAAAAATTATGGTTCACAAGTAATTCTGTAAGATTTTGAAGCTTTCCTATATCACTTGGTAGGGATTCTAATTTATTATCAAAAATACTTAAACTATCTAATTTTTCCAACTGACAAATACTACTTGGTAATAATCTTAATTCATTTCCCAATAAATTTAGTTTTATTAGATTCTTTAATTGTCCAATTTTACTTGGCAAAGAGCTAATAGAATTCTCAAAAAGTGCCAAAACTTCTAGATTTTTTAATTCACAAATCTCATCTGGTAATCTAGATAAATTATTTTTTGATAAACTCAGTTCAACTAACATTTGTAAATTATTAATCTCTCTTGGAATAAACCTTAATCTATTTTTATACAAATGTAGTTTCTTTAATTTTGTAAGATTACATATCTCTTTTGGAAGATAAGTCAAATTATATTTTGAAAGGTTTAACTCTTCTAGATTTAATAAAGTTTTCTTATCTCTTGGAAGTCCCCTTGGATATTTATTATTAAATCCTTTTTTAATAAAATATAATTCATCAATTTTATTTTCATCTGCCCAATCAAATATCTTATCTACCCATGAATCATCTATTAAACTATCAATTGGATTGTCCAATATTTTTTGAGTGTAAGATATTAAAGTTTTACTTTTGTAAAGCTCCATATAAGAGGAGTTATTTCTAATTATTAGTCCTGCTCTACTAGTCATATTTACTCTTTTTATATTGTTGTTGAATATTGGCGCATTTTAGCAACTAAGTTCTCTTTCTCTTCTTTTAACTCTTGTTTCATTTCATAAATATATTCATCTAAATTATCAATTTTATTTATTAACCTAAAAGTTTCATCTTTTTTAATAATTTCAATTTCTGTTTTAGCTAATTTTATTTTTTCCCTAGCTAATTCAATTTTATTTTTTAAAATATTTTTGTCAAATAGAGTATCTGACTCACATGAAAAGCTTTCTCCATTTAAAAGATTGTTTAATATTCTAGATACTTTCTTTAGGTTGTTTTGTTGATACGCAGAGTTAAGTTCTTTAAAAATCTCTTCTGCTTTATCTTTTTTAGCATCTTCAATGATATCTGGATGACACAATCTACTAGCTTTTCTATAAAGCCTTTTAAGTTCAGTTTTTTCTAATTTTGTAAGCTCATATGGATCATCTAGTTTAAACTTTTTCACCTCTTCATGGAAGTTTTCAAAGTCCTTTTTTGCTTCAAAATATTGATACTCATATTTTTTGCCATCTTTTTTATACATAAATTCAAAATATTCTTCTCTTAAAATAAGTATTTCTTCTATTAGTACACCAACTTCTTTATGGTATCTACTATTGAAATCATTTATTTTATTGTGATACTCTTCAATCTTACAACTTAGAGCTAAAAGTTCTTTTTCTAAAACTTTCAACTCTAGTTTTAATCCTTGAATCTCTTTATCTTCATGTACTACTAAACTAGAAAATTGACCTAAATATTGATCAATCAAGGATATCACTTCTTGAAAATTTGTCTCTTCAATAAGTTTTAATATTTTTTTTACTTTTCCATCAATTTTTAAAGAGTAAAGTCTATGCACTTGGGGATAAAGACTCTCTTCATCTTCAATAGCAATACAACTTTTAATGATTTCCAATCTCTTTAAAATCTCTTTCATAGTAGCCTTAAATCTTTATTATTACACTATATTATACAAAAATATTGATGTCAATTTTTAGAAAAATTTATGAATTTAAAAAATTACTTTTGGGATTATTTAATCTGATTAGATTATTTCTAGGCGAAAAAGCCTAGAAATGGGATTTATAAGAATTTTATTTTTGATTAAAATTTTATTAAGAATGCATTTATACTAATTTTAAGAAATATAAAAAATATATTCTTTGTTTTTTATTCACCTGAAACCAATTCACCTTGATAAGTCATGATTCCATAATCCAAATTACACACACTTTTAAATCCAGCACTTAACATAATATTTTGGCAATAAGCACTTCTACTTCCACTATGACAATAAACTACTACTGGAATATCCTTTTTATCTTCAAGTACCTCTATTGATTGATAGAAAGATGTTGTTGGAACTAAAAAGTCAGTCCCTTTTATTCTGTGACCTGCCCACTCCATCCACTCTCTTACATCAACTAAATTAAAGTTAATAAAACCTAATTCTCTAGCTTCCAATAAAGCTTCAACTTCACTTGCACTTATTTGAGATTTTTTTAAGATATTTTCACACTCTTCTTTTGTAAAACCTTTAGAATGGACAACTTCTTCTTTTTCTTTTGTACTACTATTTAAAGAATCAGCATACTCTTTTGTACAAAAAATACCACAGTGACAATGACCTTGTGAAGGAATCTCTTTTTCAAGAGCTGGTGTACAGGGACAAAGTCTATTATCAGCTTTATCTTTCTCTTCTTGAGTTTCCCCTATTACCATAAAACATGGACAATATCTCTTATCATATATAAGTTTATTTCTAGTCAAACCCATTTGAATAGATTCATTCACATCATCTTCTGGATTATAAACAAATCCATACTCTTCACAAACTTTATCTGTAAACTGTTTTGTTAATTCAAATGTTGTTTGAAACTCATCACTATTTATATCAATCTTTTTAATCATTATTTTCCTATTTTTGAAATATACTTAGCCAAAATTTTTATATCAGCTTCACTTAATTGCATAACTTGACCTTTCATTATGCCTTTCATATCACCACCATAAGTTCCATTTTTATAACCTAAAAGTGCATTTTCTATTTTACTTTCATCCCACTCACCTATTTTTTGTGATTTTCCAAGGGCATGAACTTCTCCATTTTTCCCATGACAACCAGCACATTTTACAAATAAGGCTTTAGCTTTTTCATCACTTTTATCTTCACTTGAAATAGCATTATCTATACTTTTAGTAATATCCTTTGCAGTATCATTTGCTTTTTTTACCACACTAACACTAACTTCTTTAGCTTTTGCTATTGCATCTTTTGTTGCATCTTTTGAATCATCAACCGCTTTTAAAGTCTCTTCTTTTACAGCCTTTGCAATCTCTTTACTAGAATTAATTATATCATTGCTTTTTTCTTTTATAATTTCGATATTCTTTTTAGTATCATTAACATTTGTTGTTTGTTCACTTGTTTTTTCAACTTTTTGTACCTTTTGAGTCTCTTCACTACTTTCATTACAACCTGCAAATATAAATAACGCAACAACAGAACCTAATAAAACTTTTTTCATATTTATCTCCATTTTATAACTCTTTATAATCAAATTTAAACTCATCTTTTACAAAATCAACTTTAACCGAACCACCATTTTTTAGTTTACCAAATAAAATTTCATCTGTAATTTTATCTTTTATCTCACGAGATATAACTCTATTAAGTGGTCTAGCACCCATATCTTTATCATAACCAAGTCTTGCTAACTCTTTTTTAGCTTTTGCACTTAAAACTATATCAATATCCTTATCTTTGATTTGATCTTTCATATCATCAATAAATTTACCTACAACTTTTGCAACAATATCTAAAGTAAGTGGCTGAAAAGTTACAATATTATCAAGTCTATTTCTAAATTCGGGTGCAAAGAATTTTTTAATTGCTTTATTTTCATTTAAAGAATCATCCTTAGCAAATCCCATTACATTGGCTTCTGAAGAACCTAAGTTTGAAGTCATTATTAAAATTACATTTTGGAAGTCTGCTTTATTCCCACTATTATCAGTTAATTCTGCATTATCCATAACTTGAAGTAAAATTGACATCAAATCAGGATGAGCTTTTTCTATTTCATCAAGTAATAATACACAGTGAGGATGTTTTCTAATGGCTTCTGTTAAAAGACCACCTTGCTCAAATCCAACATATCCAGCAGGTGCCCCAATCAATCTTGAGACAGTATGAGCTTCCATATATTCACTCATATCAAATCTTTCAAAATGAACACCTAATTGACTTGATAACTCTTTTGCAACTTCAGTTTTACCAACACCTGTAGGTCCTGTAAAAAGAAAACTTCCAACTGGTTTTGACTCTCCACCAAGCCCTGCTCTATTGATTTTTATAGATTTTACAATAGAAACAATTGCATCATTTTGACCAAAAACTCTTTTTTGCATATTTTTTTCTAAACTTCTTAAAAGAGTCAAATCAGATTTTGTTGCTGATTTTGGTGGAATATTTGCCATAAGTGAAACAGTGTTTTCGATATCAGTTGCAGTAATATTTATAGGTTTTTTCTTTTTACCATCTGCATTTAACTGCAATTTCTTAGTAGCTGCAACCTCATCAATAACATCAATTGCACTATCAGGTAAAAATCTATCATTGATATATTTTTTACTTAATTCTACTGCTACTTCTAAAGATTTTTTATTAAATTTTACATTATGAAACTCTTCATATTTTGATTTAAGCCCATCTAAAATAGCAACACAATCTTCACTACTTGGTTCACTTACATCAACTTTTGCAAATCTTCTACTAAGTGCTTTATCTTTTGAAAAGTCGTTTCTAAACTCTGCAAAAGTAGTTGCTCCAATACATCTTAGTTTTCCATTTGAAAGCATTGGTTTTAAAATATTTGAAGCATCCATCGCTCCACCGCCAACACTTCCAGCACCTACTAAAGTATGTATTTCATCTATAAATAAAATTGCATTAGGGATTTTACTTATCTCTTTTAAAAGAGTTTTTAACTTTTTCTCAAAATCCCCTCTATATTTAGTACCTGCTAACATAGATCCCATATCAAGAGAAAATACTTTTGAATCTTTTAAAATAGAAGGTACTTTTTGATTTGCAATTTCTAAAGCTAATCCTTCAGCAATAGCAGTTTTCCCAACACCTGGTTCTCCTACTAAAATTGGATTATTTTTCTTTCTTCTACTTAAAACTTGTATAACTCTGTGAATTTCTCTATCTCTTCCAATAACTGGATCTATTTCACCTTTTTTTGCAATTGCTACTAATTCAGTTGCATTATTTTCTAAAATTTCATTTTTTTTGTTTAATCTTTTTTCCTCATCAAAATTCTCATCTTGAACATCTACTTCAACATCCCTGTGAGCTATCTCTTCTAGGATATCAATTCTTTCAATTCCTTGACTTTTTAAGGCAAAAGTTGCATAAGATTTTTCATTTTTTAAAATTGCTATAAACATATCATCAACACTTGCAAACCCTTTTCCTGAAGTTTGTGTGTGAGCAACCATATGTTCAATAACTGAGGTTAATGTTGTTGTTTCTATTGGCTCATCATTTACATTATCAGGAAGTCTTGGGGTACTTACTTCAATGTGTGATTTTGTATCATTAAATATTTTATTAGTATCTAGCCCTAAGTCATTCAACATACTTGATATAAATTCATCATTTAGTAACATTAAAAAAATATGTTCTAATGTCAAATACTCGTGTTTACTACTTTTAGCATAAGATACTGCTTGTGCAAATATCTCTCTTAATTCTTTACTTATCATAATTTACTCTTCTTCCATTATCGCTTTTAAAGGAAATCCCTTTTGTCTAGCTAAATTTTTTACTTGCATGACTTTTGTAGAAGCTATTTCATGGGTATATGTTCCACAGACTTCTTTTCCGTTATTATGAATATTTAACATTATAACAGTAGCTTCATCTGTTGTTTTTTTAAAAATCTTTACAAGTATATCAATTACAAAATCCATAGTAGAATAGTTGTCATTTAATAATAACACTTTATACTTTTTTGGTTCTTGCACTTCTAAATCGTCATTTAACTCTATTTCAAACTCATTTGCCAAAATTAAAACCTTTTAGGATAAAATCAAATAATATTATACCAAAAAAGAATTTACAATGATAAAAAAGAAAAATTACGTTTCAAATCAAAGCTTATTTATAAGTGCAACTAATACAGATGTTGGTAAAACTTATGCTGCATCTGTATTTTTAAAAAGATTTACAAAAGATGGATTAAAGGTTGGATATTATAAGCCTATTGAGACAGGAGTTATTGATAAACCTATTGATGGGCTTTCTATGCTAAAATTAACAAAAAGTTTAAATCCAGATTTTAATGTTGATATAGATTTTGTAGTACCTTACCAATTTGAACTACCAGCCGCACCTTATGTTGCTAAAAAAGAAAAAAATATTGATATTGAATTTATAATAAAAAGAAAAAAAGAGCTTGAAAAACTTTGTGATATTTTGATTATAGAGGGAGCTGGAGGGTTAATGGTACCTATTTTAGAAGATTTTTTTATGTTAGATTTAATAAAAAAACTTGATACTAAAGTAGCCTTAATTTGTCCTAGTAAATTAGGAGGTATAAATGATACTTTACTATCACAAGAAGCCTTGAAAAATAAAGATATTGACTTTGATTGGTATATAAATCTTTATAAAGATATAGATAGTTTTGAGGAAGTATCACTTCCTTTTTATACAAATCATTTCAAAGAAATTAAATTTTTACAAGACTTAATTTAAAAAAGAAGAAGTTTATAAACACTCTTCTTTTTGTAATAAACTTTCATAAAGTGTTTCAAGTGCATTATTTGCAATATTTTGAGAAACTCCAATATGAAGTGAAATCTTAGAGGGACTCATATCAAGCATATCAAAACTTATATTATTCTCTTTTAGAGCATTGATGGCATCTACGATTGCAAAAGTATTTTCTTTTAGTCCGATTCCAACTAATGTAATTACACATAAATTATAAGAGACAATAATATTATCAGTTTTTAGTCTTTTTTCTATCTCTCTTCTTAAGTTATTTATCTTACCTTTTAAATCTTCTTGTTCCACTAATATGGAGATATCATCTCTATCTGTTGGATAATGATAAGTATTAACTCCAAACTCACTAAATATCTTTAATAACTCCGCAGTAAATCCTATCTCATCGGCTAACATATCTTTTTGAAGATAAATTGATGCCATATTGTCAAGCTTTGCAATTCCTACTAAATCTTCCATAGGAACTCTTTCACTTAAAATCATAGTTCCACAATGTTCTTTATTATTTGTATTTCTAATATTAATTGGAATTTTGCTTTTTTTACAATTTAACATTGCATTAAAGTGAAATACATTAAAACCCTTTGAACTAAGTAGTCTTAACTCTTTAAAGGTAAGTCTTGGTATTACCTTTGAACCACTGATAACCCTTGGATCTACTTCATAAACACCATTCGTATCTGTCCAGTTTTCATACTTATTAGCATCAAGGGCATAGGCTAGTTCTCCACCCGTTAAATCACTTCCACCCCTACTCATAACTGCTATTTCATTATTTTCTGTTACACCATAAAATCCAGGAACTAAGTATTTAGTATCTTTTGTAGTGTCAAATTTTTCTTCAATATTTTTATAAGTTACTTTTTGTACTTTTCCATCTCTAAAATCATCACTTAATATAAATCCAAACTCTTCTGGCAACATAAGTTTTATATTTAAGCCCTCATTTGAAAAATATCTTTGTATTATTTTTGCATTATAATGTTCACCTCTTGATAAGAAAAAAGCTTCTTTTTTTTCATCTTTTAGTGTTGTATTTGTTAAATCTTTTTCCAAGGATTTTATTAAATCCTCACCTTTTACATTTAAATCACTACATAATCTTCTATATTTATCTATGATTGCATCATAACTTTGTTTCTTACTTATATTTATAAAATGTTCTTCAAAATATTTACCTGAAGTTGATACATTTAATAGGTGGTCAGTTATTTTTTCATCAAAATTATCATCTCTACCTGGTGCAGAAACTACAATTATTTTTCTACCATCATCTTCTTTTACGATATCTAAGACTTTTTTTATTTGGGAGGCATCTTTTACTGAACTACCTCCAAATTTACATACTTTCATACTCATTTATTACCTTATTAGTTACTTTTTATTGGTTCATAATCTTTTAATGCTAAAAATGAAGCCCTATTGCTTTTAGCCCCAAAAGGTTTTGTTGGAATATTTTCTACTGAATTAAAAACAAAAAATGCATTAGTTCTACTGTATGGAGATATATTATCACAACTTCCATGCATGATATTTCCATCATGAATCACAAGTGTTCCAGCTTTTCCATATGCACCTACAATATTACTATCTTTGACTAATTGTTTAATTGCATTTAAGCTAGGTACACCATACTCTTGTTTTTTTAAAGATTTTTTATAATTATCTTCTGGTGTTTTCCCTTTGCAAGAAACATATTTTTTGTGACTCTTAGGAATTAAATATAAAGGCCCATTAAATTCCGTATTATCATTTAACATAACCCAAGCACTCAAACATCTGCAATTTGGCAAACCATCTTCTGTGTGCCAAGTTTCAAAATCACTATGCCAAGGAAAAGATTTACCTTGATAAGCTGGTTTTATATTAATCCTACTATGATGAATATAAACATCACTTCCTAAAATTTGCTTAACTTTATTTAAGATTCGAGGGTCTTTTGAAAGTTTCTCAAAAAGAGTACTAAAAAGATGTTGATTAAATATTGTTCTTAGTTTATTACTTGTTGGCTCACAAATAAACTCTTCATTTTTAATCAAATCACTATTTTCAGCCATCAAATCAATTTCTTGCATCATTTGTTCAATTTCATCTTCTTTAAAAATATTTGGAAATGCAATAAATCCATTCTTATCATACTCATCTAACTCAATATTATTTAAAGAGTATTCACCTTGTTGTTTTTTACTATAAACGGTTTTATCAACTCTTGGTATAATTTTTTCTTCATTTAGTCTTGATGGATATAAATCCTGCATTTATTTTCTCCTCTTATTAGTCTTCTAATGGGTAAACTCCATTTTCATCATGGTTTTCTGTTCCTTTAATAGGAGGATTAAATACACAAATAAGTCTCATATCTTCTGTTCCACCATATAAATTATGGTCATCATGTTCATTTAAAGCATACATTACACCATCATAAATTTCATGAACTTTTCCAGTTTTTAAATCTTCTATTTTCCCATTTCCAGCTACACAATAAACAGCTTCAAGATGGTTTTGATAGTGAATATGAGTTTTTGTATTTGCTTTTATGATAGTTTCATGGAATGAAAATCCCATATTATCATCTTTTAGAAGCATTCTTCTACTAACCCATTGTCCCTCTTCTGCATGAACTTCTTTTTGTGTTCCTATAACATCTTTATTTATATCTAATACAATCATTTTTAAAATTCCTCTGTTAATTTTTCTTTTTTGTCTGTTACTAATCTCGATATAGCTGTTTCAAGTCTTTTTAAACCTTCAATTAATGTCTCTTCATCAACAATTAATGGTGGTAAGAATTTTACAACTTGATCTTCACTACCACAAGTTTCAATAATTAGTTTTTCTTCAAATGCATATTTTGAAATTTCACCAGCAACTGAATTGTCACCTTTTATTTCAAATCCATAAGCTAAACCTCTACCTCTAATTACAATATCAAAGGTGTCTTTATACTTATCTGCTATTTTTTCTAAACTCTCTTTTAATATTTTTTCTTTATATTTAACTGCATTTGATAAATCATCATTTTGCCAATAGTGTGAAATCGCAACTGTAGCAGCTACAAAGGCTAAATTGTTTCCTCTAAATGTACCTGTATGTTCACCTGGTTTCCATTGGTCTAAATCTGGTTTTAATAATACAATTGCCATTGGTAATCCACCACCAATAGATTTTGATACAGTTACAATATCAGGATTAATTCCTGCAAATTCAAATGAGAAAAATTCACCAGTTCTTCCATTTCCAACTTGAATATCATCAATGATTAATAAAATATCATACTCTCTACAAATAGATTCAAGTTCTTGCAACCACTCTTTACTAGCTACATTAATCCCACCTTCACCTTGAATAGTTTCAACAATTACAGCAGCTGGAATATCAAGACCACTACTACTATCTTCTAAAAACTTTCTAAAAATAGCCATAGTATTCATATCTCCAAAATATCCATCAAATGGCATAAAGGTTACATTTGATCTACTAATATAACTCTCATCTCTATAATCATTATTTCCTGTTACTGAAGATGAACCTTGAGTAAGGCCATGGAAACCATTTGTAAATGAGACAACATTACTTCGTCCCTTTACAAGTCTTGCAAGCTTAAGTGCAGTTTCTACTGCATTTGTTCCTGTTGGTCCTGTAAATTGAATTTTGTAATCTAAGTTTCTAGGTACTAAGATTGTGTCATTAAATGTTTGTAAAAAATCTTTTTTTGCACTTGTTGCCATATCAAGCCCATGAACAACACCATCTTTTTGGATATATTCAATTAAAGCTTTACTAATATGCTCATTATTATGTCCATAATTTAAAGTTCCAGCTCCTGCAAAAAAATCAATAAAGTCTTCACCTTGTTCATTAGTTAAAACAGCTCCTTTTGAAGTTTCAAATATTGTTGGAAAGCTCCTTATATATCCTCTTACTTCTGATTCTAAATTTTCGAATATTCTCATTATTTTTTTTCCTTTATTTTAAACGGCCCTATTTCATATAGAGTCTCATCTTCATGACTATTTTTAAAATCATTTTTTTCAAAAAATGTACTACTAGTCATTTTTGCATTTAGCCCTTTGGCAACTTTTTCAAAAACCTTTATTGATGATATATTGCTAGGTGACACTGTTGTATAGATTTTTTCAACATCTAAAAAATCTCTCTTAATTATATTCATGATTAGTCGACCTGCTATATCATTTCCTCTATATTTTCCATCAACAGCAACTTGCCATATGAATAAACTGTTATTTTCATCTGGTTTTAAATATCCAGATACAAAACCTATAACTTTATCTTCATGTAATGCAACTGCACAAGTTGATGAAAAATGTGTTGATTGAAGTAAATAAAGGTACTCAGAATTTAAATCTAAAACCTTACTCTCTTTTACCAAATCATAAATTTGGATTGCATCAGATTTTTCTGGTTTTCTTATCATAATATTATATGATGACATAAACTTTACCTTTTCTTGTATTTATTTTTCAAATAATATGTCTTAAATTTACATAAAATATGTTAATTTTTTACATATCATGTGTTTATTATTGCATAATTTTCTTAAAGTAATCTTATTTTTTGTGTTATTTAAAGCTTATTTATAGTAAAAATTGTATAATTCTCAAAAAGGAAATTTGTGGCTTTAATAGACAATGACAAGGAAATATTACCTTTAAGTAGTATTGCAGAACTTTTAGGTACAAAAGTAAGAACCTTAAAAATGTATGAAGACAAAGGGCTTTTACCAGAGAAAAAAGAAGTAAAAAAACTATATTCAATCAATGATACAAAAATAGTCTCTTTTGTTCACTACTTAGCAAGTGTAAAAAAGATAAATGCAAATGGTATAAAATATATTACTGAGATGGTTGAAAATAATATGGATGAGAATAATAAAGCTTTGTTTTTAAATATAGTTGAAGAGAAAATGGAAAAATTATCTACTGATGATATAAAAGATATAGAACTATTATAAAAGAATTTTTACAACTACTTTATAATAATAAGAAACAAGAAGAAAAGCAAAACCTAAGATAATAGTAATAAAACTAAGAGGGATAATATCCGCTAGAACACCGATAAAAAATGTAGTAAGAACATTTGATAACATAAATATCATGTCATTATATGAAATTACTCGTCCTAAATATTTGTGTTCAACTCTTTCTTGTATAAAAGCATATGTTATTGACCAAATAGTTGTTGTTGTAAAACCAGTTAAAAACACCATAATTAATGCCAAATAAAAGTTAAATTGGAAAATTCCCCATAAAATTATACCAACTCCTTGAAAAATAAATAAAAGAGTTAATCTATCTTTATTTACCCAATTTGTAATTATAAAAGGACCTACCATAAGAGCCATTGCTCTAATTGCATTTGTTATACCTATTGATAAGGGTACTGCGATTACGTATTTATACTCATTTTTAGCTAATAAAGTTACAAGTGTATCAAAAGAAGTTAATCCAACTGATGCGTGTAAAAGTAAAAGATGAAGAACATGCTTATTATTTTTTATATATAAAAATCCACCTTTTATCATAGAAAAAACTTTCTCTTTTGTATGTATAATTTCTACTTTAAATTCTATATTAAAAAAAACTAATATGGCTAAAGTAAAAAATAAAGCATCTAAAATAATAGCTGCTTTAACTCCAAAATAGTTTACAACAAGCCCACTCATTGCCATACCAAAAGCATAAGAAAATGACCAAATAATAGAATGAATTTCATTTGTCTTTTTTAAAACATCACCTGAGACTATTTTAGGTAATAATGTCATTTCTGCTGAAAAAAACATAGATGCACTACTCATTCTTATAAAAATAAGTATCATTAAAAACAAAATATCTTCTTTTCCATTAATAGTAAGAAGTAATAGAGTCATACACAATTCTGTACTTAATAATGTAAGCATTAAAGGTTTGATTCTAAATCTATCTATAATTGCACCAGACAAGGGAGCTATTATAATTGCTGGAATAAAAAACATTGCTGTAACTAGGGAAATTATAAAGGCACTAGAGCCAAAGTTTACAAGCATAGTGTAAATAGCAACATTTGAAAACCAAGCTCCAAAATAAGCTATTACTTGAAGAAGAGAGAGCTTTCTTACAAGGGGGTAATTAGTTAAAAGTTCTTTGTAGTTCAAGTTATTTTATTTAAATTCTATTTTAACAAGTCTAGAAAAAGTTTTTGGATTAGGCACTATTATTTCTACTTTATATGAAGAGATATGTTTACTATCAGCTACTTTATAAATCTTGTCAACTTTTAAATCACTTTTTTTACCATCAATATATATTGTTTTATTGGAAATTGAATCATAATCAGAAATAGGAATATAAATTTCTAGCTTACCTTTACTAAGATCTTTTGATTCATATAATAAGGTTCCAGGAGTTACATAATCTCCTTTTTTTACATTTATATTATAAATATAAGTCTTATCTTCCCATAAAACTTTATTTTTAATAGTATCTTCAAGCTTAGCTATATTTATTATTAAGTCACTTTTTGTTGATTCTAAATTTAAAACTTGAATTTTTTGATTATCTTTTTCAAAAGCAGATTTTGAAGATATTTTATATAATCTATTATAATTTTTTTGTTGAATAGCTAACATAGAATCTAAAACTTTTAATTTATTTTTCGTTTGAGCAAGATCAATTTTATCTACATTATTATCTATTTCTATTATTTTTGTTTTTTTATTTATATATTTTCCCTCTACTTCTTCATTTGAAAAAAGTACTTTTCCACTTACTGAAGATTTTATCACAAAACTATCATAGGGCTCTAGTTTTGAGTAATACTCCATTGCAAATAATAAACTTGCACTTAGAAGAAAAACAGCAACAATTTTCATAAATATCCTTTTACAAATCTAAAATTTTTAATATTTTAATAATCTCATTTTTAACACTTTTAAAATCTATTGATTTATCTTTCTCAAGTTTAAAAATTATTTCATCAAGATTTTTATTATATCCAATATATGGAAGAAGTATCTTTATCATTTCATTTTCATTTTTAGATTTTTTTACTAATTTTAAAAGTGACAAATCATCTTTATGTTTTAAAGCCCTCTTAGATTTAATATAAAAATAAATAGAAAAAGCTATAATAGTCAAAAAGACACCTAATATAAATGATAATATCATTTTATTTAAAGATGTTTTATAAACTATTTTTTCCTTTACTACTTCCACTTGCTCCTTAGGTTGAGCCTTTTCTAATCCTGAAAAGCTCTTTTGACTTTTAATATTTTTAACTTTTATTTTATAAGTTGGAGAACTTTTAACAACTACTTTTTGAGTATTTTTATCAAAATATTTAAGTTGTATTTGGGGTATTTCAAAATCTTTATTTGCAATTATTGAAAAAGACTTTTTATATGAACCTACGTATTTATCATTTACAATTTTTGTTTGAATTTTTGGTTTATCATCAAATATTGTTGCATCTTTGATATTCAATTTAATATCATCCATATCATCAATATTTCCAGTTCCATCAATTTCTACTTTAAAAGATAAAGAATCTCCTGCCTTTATTTCATTTTTAGATACAGAAGTTTTTATAGAAAAATCACCCACTAAATTAACACCTTTAGGTAGTGGTTTTACATCTAAAGTAAGAGAGTTAGAATAGATTTTTTCTAATTTTGCAGCTTGTGAAAATAAAGAATAACTAAAAGCATTTTCATCAATTACTTTTGCTTCTATTTTTATAGGGTCTATTCTTAAGTGACCAGCTTTTTGTGGAGAAATTAAAAAGTTTAATTCTTGAACAATAAAACCATTCTCTTCATAACTTTTATTTTTTTCATTAATTTTCTTACTCCAAATATCATTAAATACAGGCATGTTAAAACCTAAATCTGCTATTTGTAAATCTTTTTTATATTTAAATTTCATATTTAAAATCGCATCTTCACCAGTATATAAAGTAGTTTTATTTAATGAAATTTTAAAATCAAAGTTTTTTGATTTTGTTTTACTAGGAATAACTTCTTTTACAAGTTTTTCCTTTGTCTTAAAAGTTTTTCCATCAACTTTTATCTCAAAAGATGGTAGGGTGAACTCTTTTGTTGGTTTTATTGCATAAGTCTTTTTTATCTTATTTACAACATTGCCATTAATACTTGTCATTGTTCTACTAGTTCCTAAATTTGAAACTATGTAATTATCTATCTTGTCTATTTTAGGAAACTCAACATCTGTACCATCTGCTTCTATTTCAAAAACATAATTTTCATTTAAAACAAAATTATCACTTGATTTTACAACAACATCTCCATAAAGAAAAGATGCAAAAACTATTACTATAAAAAACTTAAAAAATAAATTCATGATTAAAACTCTACTGTACCTTCAATTGAAAAATTAGCTTTAGAATCAAGTTCTGCATGACTTAATACAGCAATATCTAAACCAAATTTTTCATAAATTTCAGAAACTCTTTTTCTCAACACTGGATCTACAACCATAGCAATTTTTGTATAACCTTTTGCTTCTACATTTTTAACTAACTCTTTTGTATGAGTAACTAAATCATTAATCTCACCAATTGATAACAATAATTGTGATGCTCCACCCTTGTCTTGAAGCTTACCAATAAAGCTTTGTTCAAGTTCTGGTTTGATAGTAATAATATGTAAAATATTATCAGTATCTAAATATCTATTAGTAATAAGTCTATATAATTTACTTCTTACATGCTCTAAAAGTACATCAGGAACTTTAGTATACTCTGCTATATCAGCTACTGCTTCAATAATTGTTAACATATCTACTATTGGTATTCCCTCATGTAAAAGATCTTTTGCAACTTTCAATAATGTTCCATGTGAAGTTAATTTCATAGCTTCATCTACAACTATTGGGAAGTCTTTTTTCAAGCCATCAACTATATCAACAATATCTTGTCTAGTAAGAATATCTTCTGCATGTCTTTTTATTATTTCGGAAATATGAGTAGATATAATAGTTGGTGCATCAACAACAGTAAATCCCTTTAATAGTGCATCATCTTTTAAATCTGGATTTATCCATGTTGCATCGAGGCCAAAAACAGGTTCTTTTACCTTTTTCCCTTCTAATTGCGATTTAGAAGTTCCTCCCATAGCAAGAAGTCTATCAACTTCTACACTTGCAACAGCAAGAGGGATTCTTTTTAAATATAAAGAGTATTGATTTGAATTTAAAGTTGCATCATCGGAAATCTTTATTTGAGGAATAATAAATCCTAAATCAGCAGCAACAGTTTTTCTAATACCTCTAATTTTATCTAATAAATCGGAATTACCTTGGACAAGTTGTAAAAGTCTCATACCAAGTTTTAACTCTAAAACTTCCATTTTCATGATATTATCAATAGTCTCTTTATCACTTTCTGGTTTAGCAGCTTTTTCTTTTTGTTCTTTAATTTTTTCTAAAATATCTTGTTCGGCAACTTCTTCTTTTTTAGAGAAAAATCTTGTAAATCTATTTTCGCCACCTGAATCAATCATATAAATAATATATCCCGTACCACCTAACAATAATCCCATTACAATTAATATTCCTGATGGGAAACCAGGAATCATAGAAAATAAAACTAAAGTAATCCCAAGTAAAATTAAAACTTTTGAATCACTTACAAGTTGACTAATTGCTTGATCCGCAAAATTGTCTTTATCAAGATTAGATCGTGTGATAATAATACCAGTTGCAGTTGATAAAATCAGAGCTGGAATTTGTGCAACTAAACCATCACCAATAGTTAAAATTGTAAAAATCTTTGCACTTTCTGCAATAGTTAAATCATGTTGGAATACACCAATTAAAAGTCCACCAATAATATTTACAATAGTGATAATTATACCAGCTGTTGCATCACCTTGGACGAACTTTGAAGACCCATCCATTGCTCCATAAAAGTTTGCTTCTGCAATTAGTTCATGTCTTCTTTCTGTTGCTTCTTTATCATCAATAAATCCAGCATTTAAATCAGCATCAATTGCCATTTGTTTACCAGGCATAGAATCAAGTGTAAATCTAGCTGTTACTTCTGCAACCCTTGTAGAGCCCTTTGTAACAACCATAAAATTAATAAGCACTAGAATAATAAATACAACAACACCAATTACCATATTACCACCAACAACAAAGTTCCCAAAAGCAGAGATAATAGAACTAACAGCCTCAGGACCATTATGTCCATCTGTTAAAATTGATCTAGTTGTTGCGATATTTAGTGATAGTCTAAACAGTGCAAATATTAAAATAAGTGTAGGGAATGTTGTTAAATCTGTAGGTTTTTGAATATATAAGCCAATAAGTAAAATCAATAATGAAATTGACAAAGATAAAATCAAAAAGAAGTCTAATATAAATTTCGGTAAAGGAATAATTATAATAGACAATATTGCAACAAAAAATATTACTGCAAATAAATCTTTTGAAAATATCTTTCTTATGTTCATATATTAAAAATTTTATTAACTTAAATAGTTAACTAATGATAATTTGCTTGCCTTGCTAATACTTGAATAAAGTGACGTATAAATTAACTGCAACTGTTGTGACTCAATCGCTACTTTAGTCAGATCTGCATCATTATTTTGGATTGCTAAAACATCAAAATGAGTCGTTTTTGTGGTAATTCTTTCCTCTGCTGCTTCAAATGTTGCATTTCTTGCACCCAGCTCTCCATGTGCTGTATTTGCAGCATTCCAGGCATTATTTAAACTTTCAAGAGCAGTGGACATTGCATCACCATCATTATTTTTTAAAGCTTTAATAGCATCATCTATGGCATCAAACGTATTATGTTTTGCAGTAAAAGTTTTTTCACTACCATCTTCATTTGTAGGTAGACTAGCTATTTCATGTACTTTATTAGGTGATTCTCCTGTTGTTTTTACTTCAATAAAATTTTTAGTTGATTTACCATCTTCATCATACTCTACAAGAACAGTTTGTGCAGCATTTAATTTCCATTCTCTTCCATTCTCATCAATTATTCTTTCACCCTCTTTAAAACTTAAAGGCTGACCAGAAACTCCAGCAGTTGTTTTATATGACATAATGTCTAATCCTGTAACACCTCTTTCTCTATAAGAATTCACTTCTACTGCACTTTTTCTTAAAGTTGTATTACCATTATATGTTACTTTCCCATTTGCATCTTGAGTAAAAGCTTGCTCATTAGTTTCAGAACCAGAGAATATATATTCATCTTGAACTCTTTCATTAACTAACGTATACAAGTTCTCTTTTGCACCTTCAATTTGTGTTGCAATAGATTTTCTTGAAATGTCATCATTTGTATCATTTCTACCTTTTACAATCTCTTGTTTAATAGTATCTAATAATTTTTTTATATTAGCAAGTGTTGAATCTGATACATCATTTTGTGCTGTAGTATTTTGTATCTGAGTCTTTAATCCATCATAAACATTAAGCTTATCTTCTAAGAATAGTTGTTGAGAATAAACAACAGAATCATCACTTCCATCATCAATCTTTTTCTTTGTACTTTGTTGATAAGTGATTCTTTGTTGTTGTTCATTCAATATATCTAATCTATATAGGGTTGATCTGTCTGTATTAATCATTTAATCACCTCCATAAATTGGTTAAAAATCTGGTTAAAGTCATATTTTTCAGATGTTCCTTGAAAAAGAAAGTTCTTAACACTCTCTTTTTTTGCTAAAGCATCATCCAATTCTTTATCCATACCTTGCTTATAAGCACCAACGCGAATTAATATCTCGTTCTCTTTTATTAGTGATAATACTCTTTTTAACTTTAAAAATCCATTATAATGTTCAGGACTAACTACTTTATCCATTACCCTTGATGCAGATTTTAGCAAATCTATAGGTGGATATTGACCTTGTTCAGTTAATTCTCTTGTTAAAACTATATGCCCATCAAGGATTGATCTACTTTGATCTGCAATTGGATCATTCATATCATCACCATCAACTAATACTGTAAAAAATGCAGTTATAGAACCACGTTCTGTATTTCCAGCTCTCTCCATCAATTGGGGTAAAAGTGCAAAAACAGAAGGTGGATATCCCCTACTAACAGGTGGTTCACCAATACTAAGCCCTATTTCCCTTTGAGCCATTGCAAACCTTGTAACTGAATCCATCATTAATAAAACATCATGCCCTTTGTCTCTAAAAAACTCAGCAATAGCCATAGCTGTAAAAGCACCATATTTTCTCATAAGAGCTGATTCATCTGAAGTAGCAGTAACAATTATTGTGTTTTCTAAATTATTATTTAAATTGTAGTGAATAAACTCAGGAATTTCTCTTCCCCTCTCACCTATTAGTGCTACAACTTTTATTTGTGCTTCACACCCTTTTACAATCATTCCCATCAAAGTAGACTTACCAACACCACTTCCTGCAAAAATTCCTACTTTTTGCCCTTTTCCAGAGGTAAGCATGGAATCTATTGCTTTAACTCCTGTTGAAAATCTTTCATCAATAATTCCCCTTTCTAAAGCAGGAATTGATAATTTATTTATTGCAGAATTTTGTTCTAAATCCTTTACTTTCCCTTTTTTATCAATAGGCTCACCCAAAGCATTTACAACTCTTCCTAATAGTCCATAACCACTTTTTACGGTCAGTCCATCTTTTTGTAAAAAAACTTTATCATTAATTCTAAAACCTTCAATAAAAGAAAATGGAACAATTTTAAATCCATCACTTTCAACAGAAGCAGTCATACCTAAAACAGTATATAAGTGCTGTTCAGACTCTATTTTTACAATATCTCCAACAGCAACTTCTATTCCTACTGCTTTTATTGTAGTTGAACTTATGTGAGTAATTCTTCCAAAAGGAATTATTAAATTATTTTTATCAATATTATCTATAAACTTATCTAAATCTGTCATTTTACATCTTATCGCACATGGTTTTATATAAAGAATCTTTTGTATTTTTAATATCTTTACATTTTGTTATAAATTCGTTTTTCAAAGCACTTAAGCCTTCAGTATCATATAGCCTTATCAATTCATAATCAACTCTTGCTTGGTCATTTGGTTTCATATTTCTTGTATTTTTAATAGAATCAGTTAAATATTCTATTGCCCTAGGTATATTATTTTTTCTTTTTTCTATCATTGCTAATTCAATATCAACAAAAGGAGAATAGACATAAGCATCAAACTCTTTTTGCTTTAAATAAAGCTTGTTTAAAATTTTTTCAGCTTCATCTTGTTTATCTTTTCCAATTAGATATAAATAATATTGATAATAAAAATCTATTATAAGAGGATTATTATCATTTTCTGTTATAAACTCAGGAAACCTAGTTGCATAGTAGAAAAATTTCTCCATAACTATTGAATCTTTTTTTGCACTGTAAACTAAAAATCTATAAAGAAATTCTTTTGCTAAAACTTTTTTATTATTTACCATTTCAACTTTTGAAGAAAAATCCATAGCATCATCTTCTAGCCCTAAAGAATATGCCATTCTTTCTAGGTATAAATATAATGTAGCATCACGACTTGTATTAAAAGTCTCTTTTAACATCTCATAAGCTCTTTCATAAGGTACTTCAATTAAACATTCAAAAAAATTATACTTTACTTTTTCATCTTTTATTAAAAGTTCTAATGTCTCTTTTCTAGAAGTTCTAAGGGCCTTATTCATTAAAGAACACTGATCATTTTTTAAATATTGTTTGATCAAATCAACATTAACTTCATCAAAAATTTCACCGACATTTTTATATGCAAATCTCTTTGCAATTGAATCAGCAATTTTGCCATAAACTCTTTTAGATTTTAAAATAAATTCATATTTTTTTTCTTTTTTAAAATTTAACAACTCTTGAAGCAGTGCTTTTTGTTTCATAGCTTCTGAATTTGGGTACTTTGAAACAATTAATTGAGGTGTAATATTCCCCTCTCTCATTAATATCTCATCAATATACATTTTTGCATCATTTGCATATAACCCATTTGGATAATCAGTCAAAATATCTTTATACAACTCTTTTGCTTTGTACAAATAATAGTTTGTTCCATCATACATTTCCATATAAACATTTGCTAATTTGAACTTAAATTCTTCTATAAATTCCGATTGTTTTGCCCTATTTAAAAGCTCTTTTAAAATTTCAACTGCAAATTCTGGCATATTTGCATCAACAAGTTTATCAACCTTTCTTAGAGCAACATATGAATCTTCTGAATAATAATCAATGTTTTTATCTAAAACTTTTGATATAAGTTCATATGCTTTTTCCTTTTGTCCATCTAAAATATAAATATCAAATAATTCATCAGCAACAATAGTAGCTACTAAAACATCAGTTGTATTTACTAAAATATTATATAGGGTTTTAATGGCTTTAGAATAAGATTTTGTATACTTATATACTTTAGCTAAATAAATTTGTCCATAAGCATTTGTAATCTTATCTGAGAAGTTATTAATAATAATTTCAGCAAAATATTTTGCTTCTTTTACTCTATTTGTTTCCAATTTAAAATCAACCATTAACATATACGCTTTTGCTAAATCTTCTTCATTGATTTGACTTGTATTTATAGCTAATTCTAATTCATTTGAAGCTTCAGAAATAATTCTCTTACTAGCTTTTTTAAGTGCAATTTCTGAATAAGTAAGTAAGATATCTGAATTTAATATATCAATTTTATTTGTTGCTTTAAAACTCTCTATTTCAGCAAAAGCTTCATCAACTTTTCCATTTTTAGCTAAATTTTTTACTTGTTGAAGTAATTCAAATCCATCTTTGATGTCATTTTTTCTTTTTTCTGAAATCTGTGTTCCTGATGGGTCTATAAAACTATAATAAAAATCTACTTTAGCACTTGAAAAAGTAAATAGTAAAAACAGTATTATTAAAAATCTCAAAACTTACCTTTTATTTTTATTTAATTCATATACATAAGAAAATACTTCAGCCATAGCTTGATAAAATTCTCCAGGTATCTCTTGATCAATTTCAATTTGATCGTATAAAGCCCTTGCCAAAGAAGGATTTTCAATAATAGGAATCTTATTTTCCTTCGCAACATCTCTTATTTTTAAAGCTAAGAAATCAACCCCTTTAGCTACAACTTTTGGAGCAGAGTTTACTGAACTATCATATTGTAAACCAACAGAATAATGCGTAGGATTTGTAATAACAACATCTGCATCCTTTGCACTTGCTCTCATTCTTTCATAGTGTAATTTGTACTGAATACCTTTTATCTTAGCTTTTACTTTAGGATCCCCTTCCATATTTTTATGTTCATCTTTCACTTCTTCTTTACTCATTTTAAGTGACTTAAAATAGTAATGTCTAGTAAAAAAATAATCTATTATAGCAAATAATATTACTATAAATAATATAGCTCCAACAAAATATAATAAAAGAGTAAACATTGCATCTAAAGAAGAAGTAATGTCCTTATCCATCATTGCTAAAAAGCCTTTGTAAGTAAGCCCAAACAAAATAGTCATAACAAAAACTATTAAGGTCAATTTTGCCAATAACTTTACAGCTTCTAACAGTTTTTTTAAAGAGAATAGTCCTTTAATTCCGGATACTGGATTTAATTTCTCAAATTTTAACTTTATTGGATTAGTTAAAAATCCAAATTGAACTACATTTAAAATAATAGCCAATAGAATAACCACTAAAAAAAATGGAGCTAAAGAATAAAATATTGTTGTAATAATTGCATTTGTCATATTATAATAATCTGTGGAAGTTAACTCTTGCCCAATTTTATTAAAAATAAAAATCATAAGTTTTTTTATGGAATCATAAGTATATGTACTCCAAAAAAGCATATACACAGTCCCAAATAAAAGTATAGCGGCACCTACCACTTCACCAGATTTAGGAACATTTCCTTCACCTCTAGCTTTTTCTAATTTCTTGGCGGTGGGTTCTTCGGTTTTATCTGTATCATCAGCCATAATATACCCTCCCTATTGAAATTTTGTAATAAAATAATTGGTAAAAGCTTCAGTGAATACTTCCATTCCCATCATAATAAATATCATAATTAAAGCAAATTTTAACTGAAAAGTAATAACAAAAGGTGAAAATGCTGGCATAGATTTTGTACCATAAGCATAATAAATATCAATTACAAAGCCAATAAAAAATAGTGGGAAAGCAAAAGCAAAAGTAAAAGCAAACATCCTATTAATCTCATCAATAAGTAATTTTATTCCATCATATGAATAAATATCAAATGCACCTAAGTGAACTATTGTAAAACTTTTTGCCAAAATGGAAAAAGTCATTTCATACATTCCTGATTCAAAAAATACTGCAAGACCAATATAAAACATCAATCTTGCAAGAATACCTTCATTCGTACCAGAAGCTGGGTCAAAAAAACTAGCCATTGAAAGAGCTGTTGCATAACCAACAAACTCACCAATCATTTTTACAGCATTAAATATAATATTTACAAGCATAGAGGCAATTAGGCCCAAAGTTGCTTCTGAAAGTATAGCAATTAAAAATCCACTTGAAGTAACTTGGGATTCAATTTGAAGCATAGGAAATAAAAAAAGTGTTACATAAAAAGACAAGGCTGCTCTCATTCTAACATTTACAACTTTATGTCCAAATATTGGCATAAATGCCATAAATGCTAAAATTCTAGCAAAGAGTAATAAAAAATTTATTACCGTGCTTTCATTAAGTAAAGATAATAATGCTTCCATTACATGTAATATTTATCTTTACTATCTTTTGATTCAGCCTCTTCTATTTTGTTATTTGTACTTATAGTTTCACTTGAAAATTCTTTATTTTGATTCATATTTAGATTTTCAGAAGGAGTATCATTGCCTTCATAACTACCAAAATCTAAATCAAAAGAAGTAGCTCCACCTGCAAAACTTCTAAACAAACTATCTTTTAGCATTGATTGGTTTTCTTCTAAATTTTCTTTAGTTGAATTATTACTTGATTTCATACTAATTGATAAAGAATTATTTTTTGCATCACCCCTAATAAGAATAGCAATATGTCCCAAAGCAGAAGGATTTAAATTCACTCTAAATGCAGTTACTGGTGGATTATAGTTTTCATACATCACCCTTGCCAAATCTGACATCATAGTAGACATATGTTGTCTTGCTCCAATAATTCTATTTTGTATAGTTTGTGCAGCAGCTGAACTAACAGTTAAATTAACTAACTTTGAATCTAATAATTTATCATCAAGTTTTTTACTTTGAATTAAAAAACTTCCTTTGTCATCTTTAAATTTCTCTTCACTAGAATCTTTAGATTCCTTTGAATTACTTGTTCCGTTTTTAATAAATGACAATCTTTCAAAAGTTGATGATAATTTAGTTTCACTTTGAGGCTCTACACTTTTTTCTATTTTTACTTCAACTTTTTCTAAACCTAGATTCAATACTTTTGCACTTTGCTCAACTTCTTTTGTAGTAGTTGCTTTTTTTGCAATTTCTACACCTTCATGTTTTGTTTCAAGTTTTTTTACATCTGTAGATTTCTTTTGACTACTCATGTAAATATTAGTCAATAAATCATTTTTTGATTTTGATAATTCACTTGAATTGCTTAAAGTAGGTTTTATCAATTGTTCACTTGGAAGAGCCTCTTTTTTAGGATTATTTTCCCTTAGAAGCTTATCAATTAAAGATTCATTTTTTGTGTTTTTTTCTTTAGTTGGTATTATTTCTTCATTAGTTAAAGTAGTTTTCCCATTTTTTGTTTCTACATTTAACTTAGACAAATCATTTGAAATTTTTGGATTCTTAACTTCTAAATTTAAATCTTTTGAATTACTTTTTTCTAAAGTTGAACTAGAGTTTTTACTACTATTTTTTACTACTTCTTTGTGAGTATTTTCACTTGGTAATGGTTTATTTTGATTTAAATCTTTTTGGCTTTTAGTATCTATTGTATCATTTGAACCTTTTTGAAGTGAAGTATCTTTTTCAACTTTTTGGTTTGACAAATTATTTGATTCACTTAGAATGTTTTTTTTACCATTATCTACTTTATTTCCACTCTTAGAATCTATTTTTAGATTAATTTCAGCATTTTTAGTACCATCAATATTTAAATTATTTTTTGCTTCACTTTTTGAAGTATCTACTTTATCTTTCTTTTGAGTATTGGACTCTTTTTTTACTTCTAGAACATTTGTATCTGATTCTTGAACTAAATTATTTACTAAAGATGTTATTTTTACTTCATTTTTAACTTCTACATTTGAATTATCAGTTTTAATATCTTTTTTTACTTCTTTTGTTTTTAGCTTTTCAAGTGAATCATTATTTAAAGAAGTTGATTTTTCATCAATTTTTGCTGTATCTATTTTTATTTGACTTTTTAAATTATCAGTTTTTTCTACTTTTTCTGTTTTAGTATCTTTTTTTATATTTGATTTTAACTCTTCAAGTGAAGTATTATTTAAAGCAGTAGTTTTCTCATCAGTTTTTGCTGAATCTGTTTTTATTTCACTTTTAACTTCACTCTTTGAATTATCAGTTTTATCTGCTTTTTCTGTTTTAGTATCTTTTTTTACTTCTTTTTCACTTTTTACATTTGATCTTGTTTCTTGAATTAATCTATCCATCAATGAAGTAACTTTTCCATCAGTTTTTGCTGAATCTGTTTTTATTTCACTTTTAACTTCACTCTTTGAATTATCAGTTTTATCTGCTTTTTCTGTTTTAGTATCTTTTTTTACTTCTTTTTCACTTTTTACATTTGATCTTGTTTCTTGAATTAATCTATCCATCAATGAAGTAACTTTTCCATCAGTTTTTGCTGAATCTGTTTTTGTTTCACTTTTAACTTCACTCTTTGAATTATCAGTTTTATCTGCTTTTTCTGTTTTAGTATCTTTTTTTACTTCTTTTTCACTTTTTACATTTGATCTTGTTTCTTGAATTAATCTATCCATCAATGAAGTAACTTTTCCATCAGTTTTTGCTGAATCTGTTTTTGTTTCACTTTTAACTTCACTCTTTAAATTATCAGTTTTATCTGCTTTTTCTGTTTTAGTATCTTTTTTTACTTCTTTTTCACTTTTTATATTTGATTTTATTTCATTTTCAGAATTTTCAATATCAGTTTTTGCTTTACTAAGAAATTTATCAAATAGAGATTCACCCTCTTTTTTTTGAGAATTATTTTGTGTAGTTTTGGAAGTATTTGTTATTTCCGTTGATTTGGAAGTAGAGAAAAGTTCTAATTCATTGCTCATTCTTTATCCTTATAAGCAGTTATGATCTTAATAATTCTAATGTTTTCGTATCAATTGTTTTTGTAGTTGTAAATGCTGAAACATTGGCTTCATAAGATCTCATAGCCTCTATTAAATCAACCATTTCAATAACAGGATTAATATTTGGATATGCAACATAACCATCCGCATTTGCATCTGGATGATCTGGTTCAAACTTCATAATAGGTTTATCTTTTGATTCAACTATCTCTTTTATACCCACTCCACTTAAATTTTTACTTGGAAGAGTAGATTGTTTATCTTGATTATCATTGGCTTTCAATTTTTCATTTTCACTTAATAACATCTCTTGAAAAACAACATTTTGTTTTTTATAGGGACCGCCATCTGTTGAATGAGTAGTTTTAGCATTTGCAATATTTGCACTTACAACATTAATTCTTGTTCTTTGTGCACTCATTCCAGAACTTGCTATATTATATCCATCAAAAAAGCCCATAATAACTCCTAGTTCTAAACTTGCATTGACATGACTTGTTTAAATCCAGCCATTGCCTTATTTTTTACTTCTAATGCAAGTTTTAAAGTCATTTCTGCTTCTTCAATTTTAGAAACAGCTTCTTGCAAATTTTCCACTTTTCCAGTTGCAATATTTTCCATTGCTTTATAACCATCAACTTGAGTATCATTAACTTCATTAACTGCTTTCTTTAACATAGAAGCAAAAGATTCACCTTGATTTTCAGTCTCATTTGTTTTTTGAACAGTATCTTTATTAAAAACATTAGAAATGCCATTAATTCCTGAAATATCCATTTAACTCTCCTCTAGTTTGTTGCACTAGTATTTTTACTATCTGAATCAGTTGTTGTTAACTCACTCAACAATTCGTCAATTTTTTGTGTATGATATTTAAAATCTAACTCTGCTTTTTTATTATCAAGATTAAATAATAGTATCAGCAAAGATAACATCACATTTGACAAAGTTTTTAAAAAAACTGTGGCAAAAATAATACCTAACACAATTTCCATAGGTGTAAATAGGTTTACATTAAATAAAAAAAATAAAGATGTACCAAAGAAACCAGTTGCAACATAAAATCGTAAAATTCCACTTGCAATAACTGTTTTTGAAAATCTTTCTATAATCACTTTTTATCCAAACTCTATTTATTTATTTTTTTTAGCAATGAACTAACAATAAACTCCAATTCTCTAGTAACTAGTTGATCTTCAAACTCATTTACAAATAATTTTCTCAATCTTCCAGTTGTGGAAATATTTTTAGAACTGCTTACATTACCCATATATTCTATCATAAAATTAGGATTTAATCTATTTTTGAGTGCTAGATTCTGCAATGAATTTGTTATAGATTCTCCTATTTTGTAGTTTTTTGTATGATTAAAAGACAACATAAGCGAACTTTTATCTTTGGAGAGCATTTTCATTAAAGCATACACATCTGTTAATGCACTAGGATCTGTTGTAGTTAAAGCTAAAATATTATTAGAAATTGACAAAAATTCTTTAACATAATCATTTAATCCAGCTCCTGTATCAATTAATACAATATCAAAAACTTCTATATCAATCACATCTTGCACAATTCTTGCTAATACTAAACTATTTGAATGCTTTGAGTATTGATATCCACTTTTACCAGCAATTAGAGTAATATTAGGATATTTTGTTTGTATAAATACCTCTTCTAAATCAGCTTTCCCATCTATATAATCAAACAGTGTTAAAGTGGGCTTTACATCAAAAAGTACTTGCATATTTGCTAAACCAATATCTGCATCTATTACTGCAACTTTAAGTCCTCTTTTTGCCAATAAGGAAGCAATATTAGCTGTAAATGTCGACTTTCCAACACCTCCTTTTCCAGAAGTTATTGTTAATAATTTAGTATTTGAAGGAGTGATTTTTTGCTTTCTTTTTGTAAGATTTATTAATTTATTTGCTTGTGTAGAAATGGTATTAATCAACTTTTTTCCTTACTTAACACATGCATGATTCATAAAACAATCAATTAAAAATGATGAATTAGAAACAACTAAATCATCAGGAACATTTTGCCCAATTGACATATAAGTAATAGACTTTTTTGTTTTATGTGCAAAAGAGATTAAATTTCCAAAGCTTTTAGTTTCATCAAGCTTTGTAAAAGTTAAGTAATCAATATTTAATCTTGAATAATTTGTGTAAATATCCATTAAATCGCTCTGCTTAACATTTGCAGGCAAAACTAATACTTTCTCTATTGGAAGTTCATCTACTTTTTTTTGAAATTCATTTATTAATTCTATTTTATCTATATCATATTGACTAGAACCTGCTGTATCTATAAAAATATAATTACAATCTTTTAATCTTAATAATGATTCCACTAAATCTTCTGGCTTCTTAACAATTTCTAAAGGTAGTCTCATTATGTTTGTATAAGCTTGTAATTGCTCAATTGCTCCAACTCTAAATGAATCTAATGTTACAACACCTACTTTATAATTCTCCCCTAATTTATATGCATAACGAGCTGCTAATTTTGCTATTGTAGTTGTTTTACCAACTCCTGTTGGTCCTACCATCATCATTATTTTTCTTTGATGTTTTCTAAGAGGAACTTCATTTTTTATTGGAATTATACGACGAAGAATTAATTTAAAAAAATCATTAATTTTGTGGGGATTAGATTTCATTCCTACAGGCAATTGTTTAATTGTCTTTTTCATTATAGTATAAGTCATTTCTTGATCAAATTCATTTGATTCAAAAAGATTATAAATATCCACAAACTCAGGAGGTATAGTTAAATCATAAAGTTGAGACTTAGGGTCCCAAATCGATTTTTGAACTTGTTCAATTGCATCTTGCATTTTAAGAATTTCTTCTTTAAAATCATACACTTTTGCAGAAAAATCCTTATCCTTTAAATTACTATTAGATGTCACAATTTTTTTTGTAAAGGATGTTGGTTTTTTACTTTTATTTGTTTCATAATCTTCTTCTAATGCAACAACAACTTCATACATACTTTTTTTACTATTTGGATCTGAGATTTTTTTTGTCGAAATTACTATTGCATCTTCTCCACACTCATCTTGTGCTTTCCTTAAAGCCTTGGTTGGTGTTTCACCCAAAAATGATAGCATATTCATTTATCTCTTCCATCTTTATATATTTTTTCTACTTTTCCATTCTCTTTTCTTATTTTTATATATTCATCATTTTCATAAATTATTTTACCTGGTGTCTCAATTTGTATTGATCCAAAATTAAATATAATTCTTTTGGGTTCTTCTTTTTTCAAATCGCTATGACAAATAATTTTATCTTTTTGCAAATATTTACTTGTAAAATACTTTTTTTCTTTTAATTCTTTTAAACTAATAGGCTTACAATTATCAGGTAGTTTTTCTATTTGCAAAATAGCCACATTAGATGGAGTTAATGCAGTTCTAAAAGGAATATCAATTTTTGCAATAATAACTTCATATGAAAAAAGTTTTAGCACAAAAAGAAAAAATATACTAAATATACTAAACTTTAATTTCAACTATATTTCCCCCACTATGACTTGTTAATTCCTCAACTATATCTTTATACATTTGTTGAATAGGAAGAACAATAGAAGCTAGTTTTGCATTTAAAACATGTAATTCATTTAACTCTTGTTCTAAAGCATCAACATCATCTCTATAAGCATTGATATCAACACCATCTTGCATTTTAAGCACTAACTCATCATTTAAGTTTTTTCTTAACTCAATTATTCTATCCATATACTTTTGTTTATCATCATTTCTATCCAAAAGTTTTTCATGATGTGCAGCTTTTATATCTTCAATATCACTATTTATTAAATCTTTCATTTTTATAACTAAAGAACTCATTTCATCTGTAATATTTTTAATCATGTTATTGCCTATTTAACTATTTTTTTTACTCAAAAATTCATACAACATCTCACTAATACCCATTCCACCTGCAACATCATTTGAAATTGCATCAGTGTACATTCCTTTAATTATGTCAGATCCTGCTCCTTCACCTGCTATTGGAGAAGACTTTAGAGAAACGTCCATAATTTCTTTTAAGAAAAATGACTCAAAATTATCACATACTTCTTTTAATTTTTTGTCATTTAAATTTTTAGTATTTACATTATCAAATTTTTTTTGGTTTAATGTTGATACATCAACATTGTTTGTTAAATCCATCATTGTTCTAACCTATCAAAGAAATTTTCTTTTTCTAATATATTTTTCTGCTCTGTTGCAGAAACAAATCTTATTTCAACTCTTCTATTTTCTACTGCATTTTCACTTTTTGGTCTATATGAGCTATATGCAGAAACCTTCAATTGTGCAGGATCTATACGATTTTTAATTAATTCTTTTACTACTGAAATAGCTCTTAATGCAGAAAGATCCCAGCCATCCCTTGGTATAGTATCACTTTTAAAATTACTTCTATCAGTATATCCTATGATCTCTATATCAAATGTTTGAGGCATAGTTCTAATTACTCTTGCAATTTTAGAAATAAAATTTTTTGCTGACTTATTTGATAAGTTATATTCTCCTTCATTAAACATAATTGAAGAAGGAATATCTAAAGTAAATTCATTATTCCCCTCAGTAATTTGTACTTGCTCACTTTGATTTGAAACTTGCTCATTAACTTCTTGAGCAATCTGGTTCATCTCATCTGCAGCAGAAGCTGTATCTTGTGCTGTACTATCTGCATCATTTGAAGCATCTTTTGATGTATTAGTTGACTCATCCCTTTTTACAGTATCTTGCGTTTGATCCAAAAAGCCCATTGCTTTTCTCATTATATCAAAATACTCTTCTACTTTCTTTTTATCCATTACTGCCATAGATAATAAAAGAATAAAGAAAGTAAGTAATAATGACATTAGGTCACCAAATTGTACTAACCAACCTGGTAAACATTTTGGACATTCAGGACATTTTTTATCAGCCATTTTTATACTCTATCATTGAGGAGAATCAACTAATATTGCATTTAGTTTCATTTTAATATTACCTATAGACTCTTCTGCTGAAATCATTGAAGTCCCAGTTATTATTACTTCACATGCTGTCACTTCACTTTTATGCTTTTGATCTAATTTTGTTTCAACTAATCCAGCTATTAAAGTACCTATTAATGCACCATACAGTGTTGTAATCAAAGCAACAGCCATTGCAGGACCAACAGCAGCCGGATCAGAAAGATTTGCAAGCATAGCAACAAGTCCAATAAGTGTTCCAATCATTCCCATAGAACCAGCTGTACCACCAATACTTGAAAAAACACTTATTAAAGAACTATGTCTTTTATCCATATGCTCTAATTTTAACTCTAACAAAGGTACCAATACATCAGGCTTTGTACCATCTACCAATAATTGAAAGGCCTCTTTAAAAAAAGCATTTGGTTCTGTTAAGACTTTTTGTTCTATTTGCATAACACCATGTTTTTTTACCTCAGTTGCATAAAAAATAATCTTTTCTATTAACTCAGGAAGAGGCTCAACTTTTGACTCATTTATTGCAATTTTAAACCCAGCACCAACTCTTTTTAGTTCACTTGGCTGAAATTGACCTGCAGTTACAGCAATGGTTCCCCCAAATACAATAGCAACTGAAGGTATATCAATGTATGGACCGAACCCAACTCCACCTAAAATAATTGCAAGACAAATCAGCCCCCAACCAGCAGCTAATCCTCCGACTGTACTCTTATCCATATTTTATCCTAACCCTAATTGACTTAACCGTGATGAGTCATTTCCAATACTCTTAATTTTTAAACCAAATTTTCCTTCAACAATAACTGCTTCACCTTCTCCTATTTTAATTCCATTCACTAAAATATCTAAAGGTTCATTTACCATTTGTTCTAATTCTATAATTTCACCAATATCCCACTTCAAGATATCTTTTAATAAAAATAGTTTCGTTCCAAGTCGAACACTTAGCTTTAACTTTATATCAAAAAGAAGTTTAAGATTTTTTGAGGATTCATCAGACAATAAAGAATCAATTCCAGTAGAAGTTTGTAAAGATGAGAAATTTTCAGAAGATGCACTATTCCCAGTTGTAACAGTACTTGCTTCATTTCCTGTTATTTCAGAAAGAAAAGGAAGCATAACATCATCAAAAGTGATAATTATTTCAGACGTTTTATTATCCAAATTTAATTTAAATGAATAGGTATTATCATCATTCTCTTTCCCATTACATTCAATAATTTTTGAACCAAGAATTTCATGCTTGAGTCCAGAAATATCAGGAAAGCCTTGAGCATTTACCGATGTTGAAATACTTCCGCATATATTAGAGACTATCTCATTTATTGCATCTGTTACTTCATCATCAATATGTTCTTTTAAATCTCCTGTTCCACCAAGCATTAAGTATTCAAATCTTGCTGCACTAGAAGTTGGAATAAAAAAATTCCAAGTCGATGAAATATTTTTAAATTCAAACTTAACATCAATTTCAACACATTGAGAAGAATCAACTTTAGAAAAGTCAGCTTTTTCAACATTTTCACATTTGGTCGGTTGAGAGAGTAACTGTTCTAAAGTATTAGATAGTTCATCCCTTAAAATATTTGATAAATCTGATGCCAAAGCTAAACCTTAATTAATTATTTTTATTTAAATTATCTACTAACTCATGTAAATGAGCTTTTACTTTCATCATATCTTCTGTTGGATATTTAAATTCAGCATTACCCCTTGTAACTTTTACAAAGAAGTCTTTTGTATCTTTATTGTAGCCAAACTTTACATTATCCAAAACAACTTCGTTTAGTTTATCACTTTGCTCATTTACTTTTGCATTTTTATATTTTTCATCAGGAACAATTTTGTCTTTCTCATCAACTTCTTGTACTTTCTGAATCTTAATTTCATGATTAGCTTTTGCAGCGTCGATTTCAGGTAATCTACCAATTTCCATAGCTTCTCCTTTATCAATTCAATTTAAAATATTATATCTAAAAAAATTTAAATTAATAAAAAATTAGAGACTTTCTAAAAATTTATCAAAACCTTCTATCTTAAAATCAATCATATCATCCAAATAAGGTTTCAAAAAGAATTGTTTTGCACTATTTATTTTCAGCTCTTGAACTAATTGAACACCTGTTAAAAAATCTGCATCACTATCATTTAACAATCCCTTTATTAGAGAGATTTGAACAGATGCATCGTTATATCTATTGTCATCTAAATAACAAGCTACAACTAAATACATAGTATATTTATCTTCAAGCTTATACTCACTTTGTAAAGTTTCTATAAGTTTTAAGGCCTTTTTGGGATAACCATCATGTAATAACTTTAAAGCTTTTGTTCTTAAGTATGTTGGGGTAATATTACTTTCCATACTAAAATCTGCTTTATCAAATAAACCCAATGCTTTTAATAAATCTATATAATATTGGGTAATTAATATTGAACCATCAAGAAAATTGTTGTTAATTTTTAAAGGAACAGTATCTTGCAATCTTGAAAAATAAGCAAAATCGTTCTCATTTTTTCGTTTTATAACCTCTTTTAGTAAAAAAGTAAATGGTTCTTTAAAATCATCTTTTATTAAAGGATCATCTAAAGTTGCTGTTCCAGTAGTAAATTTTGGCAAAAAATCTAAAGCTTTGTAAAAAATAGTTTTTGAATAATGTTTTGGTTCTACTGAAGTTCCAATTTTATCATTTATTATTAAATTATAAATCTTTTGTCCAAAATATTGGTACATACCTTTTTTCAATTTGATATTGGTTTCTAAATAATCTTTATCGCTAATTGTAGTATTAGAACGAATTGCAGTAATTAATGTCATTGCTGCATATAGTTTATTTCCAGGGTTAAGTTTTGTTGCTTGTTTAAAATATTTCAAAGCATTATAAAAATCATCTATTTGGGCATAAGATAGTGCTAAATTATAATAAATATATGACTTAGTATCTTTATTTAACATTTTTTTTAGTTCAACAACTTTTTGTATAGGATCTTTTTTAATAAGCTTTAAAAATGAAGCATTATAAGAAATCATGCTATCTAAATTATCTAAGCTAGTTTTATCTTTAAAAATAAAACCCTTAGTAGAGTCATAAATAATCTCTTCATTATCTGAGAAAATATATGGTGCAAAATAATAAATATAGTCAATTTTTCTATTTATATCAAATTTCGTAATGAATTTAAAATATTCATCTGGTGTATATTTATTTTTATTAAAAAACATTTTAAGTTCTAATTCTTTATTAGCTTCAAATGAAGATTTTCTTTCTTGTATCAAATCCAAATTGTCATTTAATTTTTCAAGATTATTTGATTTTAAATTATTAAAAACCATAAACCACAGAATTTGATCTTTTTTTGTTAAATTAACACTTTTCTCATAAGCACTTTTTAGTAAGATATCTGCCTTTTGATAATCTTTCAATTTGATTAATAATAAGCCCTTTTTAAAATCAGAAGCATAATCCATTGTGTCTAAAAGAGAAAGTGCCATTTTATAATCTTTTAGAATTATAAAAGTATCAGCAATTAATCTTTTTGAATGTTCTGATAAATCTTTTTTTGTTTTAGCTAATTGAATAATTTTTTTTAAAAACTTTTGATTATCTGAAATTAAGTATAAATAATAACAAGCAGACATATATGAGTAAGTATCTTCTGTAATAGCTGCTTCATAAGAATATATTCTCTCTAAGTACACTTTTGCGTTGTGAATAGAATTTAATTTATAATATGCAATACCTATATTTAAATATGATGGTATTTTTAAGAATTTAGAAGTATCTTTTAGAATATCAATGGCTTTTAAATATTCTCCTTTTTCCAAAAGAAGAACAGCATTATTAAACTCCACTTGTTGAGATATAGTTTTTTGGTTTTTTTTCAAATCTTTATATTTAAACAAAACATCAGGTTGGGATTCTATTTTTGCAATATCTTCATCTGCAAGTAAGTTAAATTGAAAAATAATAATTAGGAAAAAAAGTAAAACTTTTTTTCTGTAAATAGCTAGTTTAATAACATGCTCCTATTAAATCATAGTATTAACTTGAGCATAGAGCTCTTCTGACCTCTTTTTAAGTTTATCAACTTGATGTTTTAACTCATTATTTTCAAGTTTTGAAGCTCTTAAATCATTTCTTGCAACAGAGAGATTATTTTCTGTATTTTTCAAAGCTTCATCTTGTGCAATAACTTGTTTATTATATCTTTCCATTAATTGGGTATATTTATTTTTTTCTTCTTCTAATATATTCTTTTCTTCATTAATTTTCACATATAATGATTTATATACATTTGTTGTAGAAAAATAGTATAAAAGCATTATTAATAAAAACAAAATCAATAAAAAATTTTCCAAATTTAACCTCTTTAAAAAATAGATAGAAAAATCTATCTATTTTATTTATTATCGTTTTAACTGAATTAGTGTTGTTAGCAGCGAATCTGCTGTTGTAATTGATTTAGCATTTGCCTCAAATGCTCTTTGAAATACCATTAAGTTTACTAAACTTTCACTTAAATTTGCAGTACTTAATTCTAAGTTTTTACCTAAAATAGTAGCTGTTCTATCATTATTCACGTTAAATGTAGGTTCACCACTTTGAGTAGTTTTTGCTAAAAGATTATCTCCCATTGGATTTAATCCTCTTTCATTATTAAATAATGCAATAGAAACTTGCCCAATAGCAAATTCTGCACCATCTTGTTTCATTATGATTAAACCTGCACTATTAACTGAGAATTCACCAAAACCGGAGTCTGATATGCCAAGAGTATCGAGCCTCAATTGAAGAGAATCTTGAGATGAAGTTTGATCTAGTGTTGTTTTTATCTCTAAAAATTCAGCTCCAGTACCTTTACGACCTGAAGCATCAGCATTTTTATCAATACCACCTGCAACTTTATTTATAGTCAAATTAGTTGGATACGTTGCTCCTCCTGAAGTTTGTTCAATAACTAAACTCCCATTAACAACAATTGCATTATATGGCATTGATACACTTTTACCACTAGTATTAGTAGCTGTATTTTTTGAAAATAAATCATTTAATTTTCCAGCAAGAGTATCTAAATCCCTAGGTGAATTTATAGTTCCCCCTGTTGTAGTTATTCCACTTATAACTGTACCATCACTTAAAATTACATCAGGAACAGATATATTGAAACTAGTTTGTCCATTTGCTAATAATGCATCATTGCCACTAAAAACATAATTTGTTCCACTTGCTGAAGTTGTAGCTCCAACTGTATAAGATACTGCTTTCGCAAATAATTCAGTACTAAATTCTACATCATATTCTTTTGCTTCAATAACAAGTGAACCATTAATATTTTTAGCAGTAAAGTATTTGTTAAAATTAGATACTGAAACTGATGTCCCTGAAGTAAGATTTTTAATAACAGTATCTACATCTGTTGTTGGATTAACACTAATTGCTGAACCAAAATTAATTGTTCTTCCTAAATCCTTATCATAAACACTAAAATCAAAAGTATATGAATCTGTACCATTTAAATTTAATTCATCCATAGTAAAAACATCTCTTTGATTACCTGTAATAGCTCTTGCTAAAGCATCTCTAGCACTTTGTAAACCTCCAAGACCACTACCTACTTGAACTTTTGTAGCACTTGTTGTTTCATTAAAAGACCCATAAACATATGAACCAGAATACTCTCCAACTTCCGTTATTTTAAACTCTTTTCCAGGAACCATTGATTCTATTTGAATCATCCCATGTAAAACATCTAAATCCTTTGTAGTTTTTGTAAAAGTATCAAATGATTCAAAAGAGTCTACTGCACTTCCAGTTTCTGTTGTTCCAGTAATATCCTCATCTGTAACTGTATAAGCCACATATCCTGTTTTATCAGAAATCTTATCAGCCAAAGCTTTATATGTAGCTATTTGACTAGCTTCCACATCTGTTAGCATTCTACTACCATCATCAGCCATTCTTGCAGTTTTAGGTACATATTCTTGTGATATTTTATCACCATTAATATATACATATATCAAGTCTTGTTCTTTAGTTAAATCAGTACCAAGAAAATTGATTTGAGTTTTTTGGGCAATAGCACTTTGAGAAGGGCCATCTGGATTATCTTGATATTCAGATAATGCCTCTGAATAGTTTTTAATTAACTCTTTTACATCATCTATTTTTGATCCCCTACTCTTAAGTCCGTATCCTGAGTAAACTGTAGTATCATCATTTCTTGCAGTTTGAGTATAATCTGTAGCTTTTGCAGTATATGTTTCAACTGATTTATTTAAACTTACTATTTTTGATGTCAAAAGTTCTGTATAAGCACTAGTAAAAACATTAATATTTGGATTAGTTGATAATCTATCTTGTTCAGTAATATTATTCATAGCCCAACCTTGGACTTCATTCCCTGCTGCATCTTGCAAAGTTCCATTATCACCCATTCTAAAGTTACCAGCTCTTGTATAATAAGTTTCACTAGTTCCTGTTGAACTTTTATTACTTACCACAAAAAAACCGCTTCCAGATAATGCCATATCAAAAGCTACTCCAGTGTCTTTAAATCCACCTTGAGTGTAAAGTTTTTCAGCATCTTGTACTTTAGCACCTTTTCCTATTTTATCTTGATACATTTGATCAGCAAAAGAGATTCTTGATGATTTATAACCTATAGTATTAACATTTGCTATATTATGTGACTCATTGTCTAAAGCTTTTTGTTGTGCTGATAGACCTGAAATTCCTGTCCATAGTGCTCCAATCATGGCTTATCCTTTTAGATAAATTATAAACATTTTATGTTTATTAATTAATACTTCTTAAGTACTAATTAATAAACATCTTATGTAGTTTTAAGTTGTATTGCTGTCTTTAAAAAATCATCTGATGTTGTCATAGATTTAGAATTTGCTTCGAAAGCTCTTTGTGCAACAATAAGTTTTGTTAATGCCTTTGATGTATTTATATTACTAACTTCAACACTATTAGAAGCAATATTATTTAAAGTATCTGCATTTTTTGCCTCACCTGACTCTATTGTTTTCGTGTATAAGTTATCACCCTCTTCATGTAAACTTTGTTCATCTGGGAAATATACAGTTGATACTCTACCTGCAACATAAGTATTACTTCCTTGAGTTAATAATAAAACACCATCATTTATAACACTAAATTTTGTATCATTGTATGACGCAAGACCTATATTTGTTAATTTTAAATTTATAGGTTCAAGAGTAAGTGTTGCTTGATTTGGTGCAGGAATACCATTTTGTATATCAAGAAATTGAGCATTTGCTAATTGTACTGCTTTATTTAAAGCATCTCTTGATGATTCAACCATTGCTAAACCTGAACCTTTAACCGCATCAACAATATCAACAGTCGCTTCCGTTGCATTTATAGTTGGTGAAGTAATTTTTGTATTTCTTCCTGCTACTAAATTATTAATCGTTAAAGTACTTGTAGTAGGATCAAAAGAGGCTGTAAATCCTTCTTCATTTGAAATTTTGTCAGCTAATTTTTTCATAGTTGTTAAGGCATCTGTATCAAAATTTTGCTTAATTTCAACATTTCCTAGATTTAATCTTAAAACATCATTCTCGTTATTCAATTTAGTTTCATAATCTTTATAATCAATCTTTGATTCTTGAAAAGTAGAAGCAACTGAAACTTCATTTGGATTAGATTCTAATAATTTTAATTTATCACTATAATCTTTTTTTAATAACTCAATATCTGAAATAACAGAATTTGAACTTTTATAATTATTTCCTGAAACACCAACATCTGTTGCACTATCTCTATAATCAGTTGATTTAGCATTAATTGATAAAGTTCTATCTTCTTGTGTAATTATTGCAGATGCCAATGGCATAGTATAATTATCACCAAAAACATTTGTATCATTAGAAGATGTCACAGAGACTACTTTTGTTTGAAGCCCCATTACATTGAAACCTTGATTATTTACAAGTATTCCATCCCTTGATTCTAAAAAATTCCCAGCTCTTGTATAATATGTTTTATTAGTATTTGGATCAGTTAGAGCAAAAAATCCTTTACCTTCTATTGCAAAATCATAAGGATTGTTAGTATTTTTTACATCACCTTGACGAAATGTTTTTGTTACTATTCCTTCACCAACACCTTTACCTTCTCCATTTTGATACATTAAATCAGAAAAAGAGATTCTACTTTCTTTATGAGCGATAGTATTTAAATTAGCAATATTATTTGATGTAACATTAACATAATTAGATGCTGCATTAATACCTAATAATGCATTGTATAAACTACCATTCATAAATTTTCCTTAACTATTTGTTGTATCAGATGAACCAGTATTATCTCCAGTTGTTCCATCACCTGAGTTATCTGTTCCATTATTACTTCCCGTTGATCCTGTTCCACCAAGAGAAGTATAATTAATTCTTGTTATACTATTATATGGAATTGTTGAAGGTTCTTTGGCATAAACTAAGTTACCATTATCATCTTTACCAAGAATTTCAAGAGCCTCTACATAAATTTCACCATTTATTGTTTCTGCTGCACCAACTTGATAAGCTTTTCTAACTCCATCATCTCCCATTTCATCAGTTTCAACTATTTTCCCAATCACATTAGTAGCACTTGCTAAAGCTGTTTGTTGAAAAGAATTTTGCAAAGATTTCATTGATTCTGTCATTTGTAAATTTGTTTCAATACTTGACATTTGCATTTGTTGATTAAGCATATTTTGTGTATCTTGCGGTTTTGTTGGATCCTGTTGTTTCATTTGTTCTAACATTAACTTTAAGAAATCTTCATTTGTAAGTTTATCATTACTTATAGCTTGTGTATACTGTTGACCATTAGCACCTGTAGCAGTACTTACTTGAACACTATCTGTAGTTGCCATAATTTTCTCCTATAACATATTTTCGTCAAAGAAATATCTTACAACGTTATCTGAATCCATAGCATCTTGAACTCTTACTGCTAATTTTTCATCAATAACGATAATATCTCCAGTACCAATAATTCTACTATTAACATATATATCACCACCAGCCCCTGCTGCTTTATCTAGTGATAATATGTCTCCTTCACCTAAATCTAAAAATTCTTTAATAGTAATATTTGCACTACCTAACATTACATCTACTGTAATTTGTGTATCAACTAAAAGATCATATGCTCTATCATTAATTTCCATAAATTTAAGTCTCTTTGTTTAATTTATAATGAATTATATCACAATGATTAAGATTTATTTTTATAAAAAGTAATAAAAATAGTTATTTTTATGTAGTTATTGTTATATTAAGCTAATATTAATTTTTGTAGAATTATTTATAGTATAGAATCAAGTGATTCTAGCATTGAGTTTACTTTTGCTTCTATATTTCCATCAAAATTACCCAAGTCACTAGCAATGACAACACCACCAGCAGTTACATTTCCATCTTGTACTAAAGAGATATGAGTTCCTTCAAGATTTAAGTCATTTTTTAAAAGCTCAAAATCCCTAGGATTTAGATGAATTTTCACTTTAGAAGCAGTTTTTATTTTGTCTAAAATGTTATGAATAGTCTCTTTTGCAATTTTTGCTGAGTTTTCACTCACTTCTACTGAGATGATTTTTTGTGCTATTGAAATTGATGTTTTTAATATCTTAGTTTCTAATTGAAATGTTGCTTGTTCAAAAAAAGCTGCATAATGTTTCAAATCCTTAATAGCTTGAACAACTTGATGATCTATATCTTTTCCTCCTGCTAATCCAATATGCTCTAAGCCATCAACTTTTTGTTGAACAGCAGCAATTGTTCCTGCAAGTGCTTTTATCTCAGCTAATATTTGATCACCATTAATACTAACTTGTTTCTCATCTAATTTTGCAATCTTTTGCATTTGCTCATTTTGAGTAACTTCACCAGTATTTAGGAAAGTCCCTAATTGAAAGTTTTCAATTCCATCTTTAGATTTAATTACTTTTGCATTAGAGTATACGTTATTTTTTTCCATTTATTATTCTACTTCCCTTTCAATTACACCCTCTTCAATAAGTTTTTGGGCTGCATCAAGCATTTTTCTCTGAGCTGATTCAATATCTTTAATTTTAACTTTTGTAAGCATTTCAAACTCTTCTTGGAATCTATCACTAGCTCTTTGTGACATTGCACTTCTAACAACTGCAAGATCATCTTCTGTAGCATTTTTCATAGCAACAGCTACATCTGCCATTTCTACATTTTGAAGTATTTTCATTATATCATCTTTATCTAAAGCAAGTAAATCTTCAAATACAAACATGTTCTCTTTTATTTTTGTAGCTAATGCAGTATCTACCCCATTGATATTTTTAAGTATGTCTTGAGATTTTGGTCCCATTCTATTTAACATATCAGCAACAACTTTTACCCCACCTACATCTACAATAGAAGATAAAAGTGATTCTAGTTTCTTTTCTAAAACTATTGAAATAGTTCTTACAACGTCAGGAGATACATCTTTTATTGTAGCCATTTGCATTGTAACTTTAACTTTTACATCTTCTTCTAATTGATTTAAAACATCAGCAGCACCATTTGCATTCATATGAGCTAAAATAACTGCAATTGTTTGAGGAGACTCTTCTTTAATAAAATCTGCTAATTGTTTTGGATTAATAGCATCAAGATAATTAAATGATTGTGAAGCCAATTGCATCTTAGATAATTTGGCTAAAATTTCATCTGCATCATTCTTACCTAAAGATTTATACAAAAGTTCTTTTGCATAATCATATCCACCAGAACTAATAAATCCTTTTGTTCTAGTGTATAAATGGAATTCTTCTAAAATTGCTAAAGAAGTATCTTTATCAATTGAACCCAATTGTGTAATGGCAGTAGAAATATTTTCTACAATATGTCTAGGTAAATGTTGGAAAATTTTAACAGTTGCTTCTTCTCCAATTAATACAAAAAAAGTAGCAACTTTTTGTAGCATTGGCATGCCCTTAGTCAATTCATGATCTAGTGGGTTTTCCATCTATTTTCCTTTCTTATTATTATACTTCTTACCGCTATCTTCTGATAATAATAACTCTATCATTTTTGCCATTTCAGCTGGTTCATTATTGATTATTCTATCAATTTCTTCTATTAATACTTCATATTTTGCTGCAGACTCTTCATCTAGACCTTCAAGATTATTTAAAATCTGACTTCTTACCTTAGATTTTAACCTACCTTTTGCACTATCCAAATTAAATTCATCTTCTAATTTAGTATCATCAGTTATACCAGGAATATCTACACCTTTCCCACCAGTAGATTTTCCAGATCCTGTTTTTCCAACTCCATCCCCTAAAATTACAACATCATTTTTTACTATAAATTTTCTGTAAAAAATAAATAATAGTATCAATGCTATTAAGTATTGGAAATATTCACTAAATTCAGCTAAAATAGCTTTTATCATACCAATTGTATCACCTGAATCTTCAACAATTGGATTACCATTTGCATCAACATTTGCTTTTTTATCATAAGTCACAAATTTAAAATCTTTTACGGTGATTTTATCACCTCTTTTTTCATCATAACCTATTGTATCTTGAACCACTTCAACAATATTATTGATAAACTCATCTTTATTTTGAACATTAGCTAAAGCAGCGGAATCAAAAGTTACAGCTGCTGTAATTTTATTTATAGTTGAATAATTTTTATCTTCATGGTCTATAACTCTTTTAGAAATTTCATAATTCACTATATTTTTACTAGTTTCATTTTTTGATGAATTAGTTCCTTTAGTTCCCTCAGGCTGTGGGGCTTGAATATTACTTTGTACTCCAGGAACCGCCGCATTATCTTTTACAACTCCATCAGAAGAAGAAGTGCTTTCAGTAGTTTGTTGGCTTCTAATAGTCCCTTCTGGTTCATAAATCTCTTCTTGTGTATGTTTTTTAGCAAAATTTAGACTTAAAGAGACTCTAGCTACAACTCTTCCTTTTCCAACGAAAGGTTCTAGTAAATCTACAATTTTACTTTCAAAGTCTTTTTCTAATCTTTTTTTATATTTATTTTGAGTAACAGAACTCAAATTATCTGCTTCTTCTTTTGATTGTTCTAAAATTGAACCATCTTGATCAATAAGTTTAATATTTTCTGTTGTTAAATTAGGAATTGCAGAAGCAATAAAATTTTTTATTCCATCAATTTGTTTTTGCGTTAAATAAACACCTGGTTTTAGACTCAAAACAGCAGATGCTGTTGGAGGTGTTTTTCTTTCTGTAAAAATTGTCTCCTTTGGAATGGCTAATTTCACTGAAGCTCTTAATATTCCAGATAAGGATTCTAAAGATCTTGAAAGTTCACCTTCTAGTGCTCTTAAATATTTAACTTTATTTTCAAAGTTTGTTGTACCTAAAGATGATTTTTCAAAAATTTCCCAACCTACATGTTTACTTGTAGCTGCATCACTTGTCACTAATTTGATTTTTGCGATATTAATAAACTCTTTTGATGTCTTTAATGTCAAAGAATTACCACTTCCCACAACTGAAAATAAAATTCCAGATGCTTCTAATTCATTTGAAGCTAACATTACTTGATTTTTTGTAAGATTTGTAGCAATTGTGTAGTTTAACTTACTATCTTCAGCTTTTACATTCGAATAAATTAATAATCCAAGTAGAAGAACTAATAAAAGAGAAAAACCTCCTATTATCACAGCTCTTTGAGCAGAATTTAAATTATTTACAAACTTTAAAAGTTGATCCATATATTATTTATCCTAATTAATTTTTAGCAGAAGCATCTATAACTGATGTGAAAAAAGTAACATCTTTTCTTATTGAGCCTTGTATTGCTTGAAACATTGTATTATTTTTTGCCATTTCGCTCATTTGTGTATCCAAATTTACATTATTTCCATCATTTTGTTCTTGCAAATTCTCAACTTCATAGACTTCCATTTTTGGATTTTTATCATTATTTTCTTTTGCTTTAATATGATTTTGATTAGTTGTAACTAATTGTAAATCTTTTTGTCTATTTTTTTCTTGCAATTGTGATTCAAAACTTAAATCTTTTGTCTTATAATTAGGAGTATTTATATTAGCAATATTACTTGATATAACCTTTTGTCTCTCTGCCCTATAACTTAATGTGTTAAATAAAAGTTCGCTTACATTACTTGGTTTCATAATTATCCATTACCTAATTTTTGGATTATTGTTTTATTCATACTATCAATACCTGTTATACTTTTTTGTGCTTGTTCATAACTTCTTTGAGCTTCAATTAATTGAACCATTGCCATAACACTATTAACATTTGATTGTTCTAAAGATCCTTGAATTATAAAGTTTTCGTTATTTTCTTCTGCTTGGACTTGTACTGCTACTTGTTGTTCATCTTTTAATTTGTAGTTATTATCTCCAAATTTTTCTAAATTATTGTAATCAATATTAAAAACTCCAATTGCCTGTTTAAAACCATCTTCAACAGCTATTGGTTCTCCATCTGCACTTAAAACATTATTACCATTTGAATCTACTAAAAAACCATCACTATTTTTAAATGAACCATCTTTTGTATATTCCACATTACCATTTTGGTCTAAAACTGCAAAAAAGGTTTGAGGTTCTTTTAAAGCAAAATCCAAATTATTTCCAGTTTCAACTATCGGTCCTTGGGAACTGTCAATAAATTTTTGATCTATTTTAGGAACTTTATTTGTTAATTCATTTATATATTCAGGTTTTTTACCCTCAAGATTTGCTTTTAATAAATAATTATTAAAAGTACCTTCAGCTAAGTTTTCTTGCTTAAAACCAATAGTTCTACTATTAGCTAAATTATTAGACACAGTATCAACTCTATTTATTTGATTTACCATTGCCGCTGCTAAAGGGTACATACCTTGATTCATAATTTAATCCTTACTTTTTCCAAATTCTGCAATTAATGACTCTAAATCATCATTATTAACCAAATCATTAGAAGTATCTCCAGGCAAGTGTGTCGCACCAGGGAGATTAACACTATTAGACTCATCATCAAATATAGCATTTAATTGACGAGAAAGATTTATAACTAAGCCCATAACTCTTTCTATTTTTTGTCTATTTATATCATGAAATTGCATTAATTCCATTGTTTCAAATAGTTCTTTATCTCTGTTATGAAGTCTTGATTGAATCTCTTTTGGTTTTTCAAGCAACTCTTTTACTGATTCCAAATTTTCTGAGAACTCTTTTACATTTGGAAACTTTTGATTTAACATCTCCAACATCTTATATTGAGATTGAATAAAACTATCTAATGTTTTAGTTGTTTTTCTAAGTTCTTCATTATCTTCCAATATATAACTTAAGGCATCAAATATTTTAGTTGCTTTTTCTTCTGAATCATTTGCAACTTCACCCAACTGATTAGGTATATTTATTTGTTCAACATTTACAACATTATTTCCTCTTTTTTTAGAAGAAGTAGTTTCTAATTCTGGTTCTTCTTGAGACTCTTCTTTTACATCAACTTTATCAAGGTCATCAATTGATTCTGCATCAAAATTAAGATCTAAATCTTTTAAATAATCATCATCTGATGATTCACTTTCAACATCTTTATCTTTTTCTAATCCTGCAATTAAATCATCAATCTCACTTGTATCAACAGTTTCATTATTCTCAGATTCATTATTAGACGATTTTTTTTCTAGTTCATCATTTTTTTCATCTTCTGAAACAATACCATTAATAATAGAATCTATTTCATCACTAGAAACTGTTGATTCTTCTTCAGGTTCATTTTCTAAAGAATTTAATAACGCATCAATATCATTATCTGACATTTTTTCTGTATTATCTGTTTCTTCTAGTTCTTCAGGACTTTCAGATGTACTATCTGAAGATTCTTCATTTTTAGTTGATAAGTTTGTTTCTGCAATTAAATTTGCAATATCATCCTCAGACATGTTTTCAGAATCTTTTTCATCTAATGATGTATCATCAGATGTAGAATTTTCATTTTCAGAGATATCTAATCCATTCATTAAGGCTTCGATTTCTTCTTGACTCATACTCATAGTTATGCCTTTTTATTTAACTATTTTTTAAATACACCATCTAATTTTTCTTTTAATATCTCTGCATTAAAAGGTTTAACAATATAATTATTCACTCCAGCTTTTAGAGCAGTAATAACTTCGCCTTTACCACCTTCTGTAGTAATCATAATTATAGGTGTACTTTGATGATTACCTTCTTTTCTTACTTTTTTTACTAAATCAAGCCCATTCATATTAGGCATATTCCAATCAGTTAAAATAACATCGTATTGTTTTGTAGCTAATTTATTCCAAGCCTTCACTCCATCTTCAGCTTCATCGAAATCTTCTTTATCAATTCCTAACTGCATCACAACATTACCAATAATTCTTCTCATAGTAGAACTATCATCAACTATTAGTATTTTCATTTATACACCTTTGTTAAATTTAAAATTTCTTCTATTATAATTAATTTGTTTTAAATCTATACTTAATATTGGGTATATTTGTCTTCAAATTTATTTGAATTTAAAAATTCTTTAAATATAATGTATAGTATTTTGTCAATAAAGGATTCACCATGATAAAAGGAATGTATACCGCAGCTTCAGGAATGTATGCTCAACAGCATCAAATCGATGTTACTTCAAATAATATTTCGAATGTAAATACAGCTGGATTTAAAAAAGACAGAGCTGAATTTGAAGACCTAATGTATCAGAGATTGAATTATACTGGAGGTTCGACTAGTCAAGATACTAGGAATCCAACAGGAATTGATGTAGGTTCTGGAGTTAGAATTTCAGGTATACAAAAGTCTTTTGAAGAAGGTGATTTAGAACCAACAGGTAATGACTTAGATATAGCCATTGAAGGAAAAGGTTTTTTTAGAGTAACTATGCCTAATGGTGAAACAGCTTATACTAGAAATGGGCAATTCAAAGTTAATAGTGATGGCTCAATTGTAAATGGTAATGGATACTTATTAGACCCTGAAATTGTTATACCAGATAATTTAATAAAAGTAAATATTTCAAATGATGGTTTAATAACAGCAACAGATCCAACTACACAAGAAGAACAAGAAGTTGGACAAATCACTTTGTCTGACTTTGTTAATCCAGCAGGTTTACAACCAATAGGGGAATCACTTTTCAAAGCAACAACAGCTTCAGGTGATCCAATTGATGCAAATCCAACAGAAGAACAATTTGGAAATCTTAGACAAGGTTTTGTTGAAATGTCAAACGTAAAATTAGTAACTGAAATGGTAGATTTAATAACTGCACAAAGAGCTTATGAAGCAAATTCAAAAGCAATACAAACGGCAGATAAGCTATTAACAATAGCAAATCAATTAAAAACTAGTTAATAATTAGGCTAAAATGGATTTAGAAGAATTAAAAAGACTTAGAGAGCGAAATTTTTTAGATCATAAAAAAAAGAAAAGAGAATACTATCTAAAAAAGAAGCTTGAAAAAGAGTCTAGTGAATCATTAAAAAAATCTAAACAACAAATTTATGATTATGAAAATGATTTAAATATTGATAATTTTGATTTAAAAATAAAAGAAATTATTAAAAAACAAAAATCTCATGTGGACAGTAGAAAAGATAAAATTGTCCAAAAAATAAAAGACTACAGAGAACAGAAAAAAAGCTATTATCTAGAAAATAGAGAAAAAAGATTAGAATATGACAAAGAATACAGGGAAAAGAAAAAAGAAGAACTAAGAGAATACAGAAAAAAATATTACGAAGAAAACAAAGAAAAGATATTACTAAGACAAAAAGAATATAGAAAATCATCATCTAAAGAGTAAAAATGGCAGAAAATAAAGAAAAAACTGAAGCAGAACTTTTAGAAGAAACTATGCAAAATTTAGGTTTGGAAGAAGTTCTTGACGAAAAAAAAAGTGAAGATTTGTTAGTTGAGGGAAGTAAGTCTTCTCTTTCCGATGAAGAGATAGAATCTTTAATAAGAGATGATACTCCTTCTAAAGATGAAGAAGTAATAGAAGAGATTCAAAGTAATAGTAGTGAAACTACAGATTCACCCGAAGATGAAATTTCACCTGTCGATGATATTAACTTAAATAATTCATCTACTAATTATGGTGAAGACATTGAACTAAATGAAGAAATTCCAATTCAAAAAAAACAAAATAAATTTATCAAAATACTTACAATTGTAGTTTCAATACTATTATCTTTAATTTCAATTGGTGCCGTACTTTATTTAATTGGAGTATTTGATTCAAAACCTGTTGAAAAAGCACCTAAAGTAGAAAAAGCTAAAGTTAAGAAAGAAGAGTATCAATTTAAACCAAATGATATTGATGCTAATCGGTTAAATAAAAAACTTAATCTCTTAACAAAATATGAAATTGTTGAAAATGCTGATACGGAAGAAAAAAAGGCTCAAGAAAAAGAAAACTTATACCTTGAGGCAAAAAAACAATTAGAACAAGAGAGATTAGCAAAAATTGAAAAAATAAAAGAAGCTGAAAGAAAAAGAATGGAAGAACAACTTCCTGTGATAAAAAAACAAAATATTGATGAAAATATAGATAAACAAATAGATAATGTTATTACAAAAGATGATACTCCAAAAGTAGATGATACAACTAAGACATCTACAGACAATACAAATAAAACTGAAGCAACTTCAGATCAAACAACAGTAACAACAAATACTTCAAATGAAGAGACAAAAGTAACTGCAACAAACACTAAAGAAGAAGTAAAAAAAGTTGAAGAGACACCTCCCCCAACTATTGAAGATACTAAAAAAGATACTGAAGTAGCAAAAGTAGAACCTGAACCAGTTAAAGAAAAGATAAATCAATTTGTAAAAGTTATAAAAATACAAACAAAAAGTAAAGATATATATAAATCATACCTTGATAAAATATACTCAGTTAATGATAATGTTACCCTATGTAGAGATTATCAAAATAATGTAGAAATCTTCGTAGGTCCATTTGAAAATGATGTAGAAAGAGAAAAAGTTGCAGAAGAGTATTTACTTAAATATAATATCACTGCAGAGATTTATGATTATACGAAGGACGAATATGATAAAAGATGTAATTACTAGCTATTTTCTAAAATAGCTTTTGCATCTTTTGCTTCAATTTTTTTATTCTTAATATCTACACTTTTAATGTAGTTTTTTTCATAAGGAAGTAAAAAGTTTTTAGGAAGTTCTTTTCCCACTAAAGATTCTTCTGTTTTTATTTCAAAATAGTCACCAAGTGGATACCTATGAATTTCAACAATTGTACCTAAAACTTCTTCATTTTCAATTACCATACAATCTATTAAGTCGAACCAAAAAAATTGATCCTCATTTAATTTACAGTTTTCTTTTGTATCTTCTTCTGTGGTAAATAATTGTTGATTTGTTAGTTTTTTAGCATCATCAATATTATTAACTTCAGCAAAAGAAATAATACTTCTTGATTCATTATAGTTTTTTACGGTAAGTAAAGTATTTTTATTAGTAGTAAATGTAGCACCTTTTTTAAACTGCTCTGGAAAATCAGAATCTATGAAGATTTTAATCTCTCCATTTAATCCTACTGATTTTCCAAGTTTAGCTACATAAATTTTGTTTTTCATTTTAAGTTAGTTTGCAACTACTTGTATTTTATATGATATTCCATCTTTAGCTTTACAGCCATTAGCCATAGTTTTTAAAGCATTTATCATATTTCCATTTTTTCCTATAAGTTTACCTACATCATGTGTGTCAGCACTTATAGTAACTTCAACAAAAGTTTCATCAATTTGTTTTTCAGATACAGTTATTGAGTCTGGATTACTAGCGATAAGTTTCACATAGCTTTCAATGAAATTTTTAATCATGTTAAAACTTATTTTGCTTCAGCTAATTTTTTAACTTTTTCAGAAGGTTTAGCACCAACACTTAACCAATAGTTATATCTCTCTTCGTCAAGTTTTAATACTTTTGGTTCTGCTACTGGGTTATAATAACCAATTGATTCGATCCATCCTGAATCTCTTCTTTTTCTTGAATCTGTTACAACGATTCTATAAAATGGTTTTTTATTTCTACCCATTCTTGTTAATCTAATTACTGTCATGTTTTTCCTTTTTTTATTTAATAGTATTGAATTCTAAACTCGTCATTGAAGTTTACAACTCAACACTATTTATGTTTTAATTTTTATCGTGGTAGACCTTGCATTCCACCAGGACCTTTCATTTGAGACATCATGTTTGATAAACCTTTCATCCCACCTTTATTTGATAACTGTTTTGCCATTTTTGATGCACTTTTAAATTGTTTCAAGATTTTATTAACTTGTACTTCTGATAAACCAGAACCTTTTGATAATCTTTTCTTTCTGCTTGGATTTAAAAGAGATGGCATTTCTCTCTCTTTTGGAGTCATAGAACCAATTAAAGCTTTGATTCTTTTTATCTCATCTGAGTTCTCAAAATCCATATCTTTAAGTTGTCCAGCCATTTGTGACATACCTGGAATCATTCCTAAAATAGATTTCATAGAACCTAATTTACTCATCATTTTAAGTTGTTCTAAAAAGTCATTAAAGTTAAATTCACCTTTTTTGATTTTTTTAGTAACTTCTTTTGCTTTTTTCTCATCAATAATTGCTGATGTTTTTTCAGCAAGTCCTTCCATATCTCCAGCACCCATAAGTCTAGAAACAATTCTATCTGGAATAAATACTTCCAAATCTGGCATTTTTTCACCAATACCAATAAATCTCAGAGGAACACCAACTTGATCAGCTAAAGAAATTGCAACCCCACCTTTAGTATCACCATCATATTTTGATAAAATAACACCATCGATACCAATTTGCTCTTTAAATGAACTTGCAGTTCTTGTTGCATCATGACCTGTTAATGAATCTGCCACATAAAAAATCTCATCAGGTTTTAAAGCATCTTTTACTTTTCCTAATTGATTCATTAGTTCTTCATCAATTGCCAATCGTCCTGCTGTATCCACTAATAAAACATCATATAACTCTTTTTTAGCTTTTTCTTGAGCAGCTTTTGCAATTTTTACTGGGTCTTTTTCATTATCATCAAAATATAAATCAACTTCAATTTGTGCACATATTTGTTTTAATTGTTCTACCGCAGCAAGTCTTTGTAAATCACAAGCAGCAATTAAAACTTTTTTCTTTCTTAGTTTTAAGTATGTTGCTAATTTACCAGTTGTTGTTGTTTTACCTGAACCTTGAAGTCCAGTCATTAAAATAGTTGTTGGAGGAGTATTTGAGAATACAAAACCTTGATTACCCTCAGCTGTTAATATACTAGTTAAATTTTCTTGTAAAGCTTTTAGAAATGTACCTTGACCTATTCCTAACTCTTTTGTTCTTAATTCAACATTGTTTATTAAATCTCTTGTAGTTTTATGGTGTACATCTGCTTTTAATAGTGCTTTTCTAAGTTCAGTTGTCGCTTTTTTTAATGACGCGGCATCATCTTTAAATCTTACTTTATTTACTGCACTTTTAATTGACCCAGTTATTACATCAAACAAAACTCTACTCCATTTTTAAAATTTAGTGATTTTACTAAAGTTAAACTTTATATATGTTTAAGTGAGTCGAATTTAAGTTAAATTTAAAAATTTATTTCAAGTTTATACTTGGTAGATATCTATTTTAAGGGCTTTTATTATTTTATGAACCTTAACTTTTAATTAAAGTCCATAAACATTAAATTCTCTTGGAACCTTTGCTTCAAATGTATAATCAAATATTTTAGTTATTTTTGAGTGCAATAAAACTCTATTTACGTGAGTTGAAGGTTTTCCATAAACACTATCTCCAATAATAGGATAATCAATATAGTTTAGGTGAACTCTAATTTGATGTGTTCTTCCTGTATCAATTACAACTTTTATTTTTGATTTATTCCCTTCAACAAGCATTGGATAAACTGTAGTTTTTGCACTTTTACCTTTTTTCATGTCTACTTTACTTCTAGCAACACCTTTATTGTTTTTGATAGTTAAAATTGGTTTATCAATAACAATTTCATCAATAACTTTGCCCTCAACCACAGCTACATATTCTTTATACACTGCATTATTTTTAAACTCTCTTATGGCTTTTGTTTGAAACTCTTCATTCTTTGCGAAAAGCATAACTCCACTTGTCTCTTTATCCAATCTATTTAATAATAAATACTTTGGAAACTTTCTTGATACTTCATCAGCTGTTAAAAAAGCTGGTTTATCTACAGCTAAGATATCATCATCTTGAAATATTACTTTTATAGGAGCAACGTCTTTTACAATAAATTTTGTATTTTCAGAAATATCACCCCTTGCAATTAAAACTTTTTGATTTCCAACTTTTACTAAACCTTTGTCTATTAAGTCTTTTGCTTTACTATTTGATATATTCTCTTGTCTTGCTAATACTTTATAAGCTTTATCTTGTCCCATTTATTTCCCTTAATATTGGTTCTATTGATCCACTCTCTTTCAAAGAGGCTGGTTTTAAATTTTTTATATCTCTCATTATATCTTTTAATTGAGAGTTTTTTATGATTTTATAATTATCAATACACTCAAAAAGAGCTTTTTGATTAAAGTAGTTTTCACCACTTATTACCCTACAATTAAAAAATGCAGGTTCAACTGGATTGTGTCCACCTATTTTTTCAAATGCTCCACCAAGTATAACTGCATCTGATATTTCATAAATATTGTTTAACTCACCCATAACATCTACTAAGATTATATCACTTGAGAAATCATTTTTCAAGGAAAATTTATGATAAGTAATATCTTTATCTTTTATAAAATCATTTATAAGAAGATTTACTTTTTCAAATCTCTCTGGATGTCTTGGGACAATAATTAACTTCCCAAACTCTTTTTTATAAGAATCTAAAATTAGTTCTTCTTCATTTTCATGGGTACTACCAGCTGTTATTATAAATCCATTTGGCTTTTCATATTTATTACTTCTTTTTGGCAGTGTTGCTAATTTTATATTTCCTATTACTTCAATATTTTTTGCACCCAACTCTTCAAGTCTATTTTTATCTATCTCACTTTGAGCAAATACTTTATCAATATTTTTGAAAATTCTTCTATAAAACCAAGAAAACTTCTTATATGACTTATATGACTTATCACTAATTCTTGCATTTATTAAAATAGTTTTTGTTTTTTTAATTTTTGCAACTAAAAAAAGCATATACCAAAGTTCTGCTTCCATGACTAAAAGAACTTTTTGTTTTTTTATCCAAAAAGGAAGAAAAAGTTCATAGGGTAAAAATCTTACATTTTTACTTAATTTTTCAGCCTCTTCAAAACCTGTATTTGTAATAACTGATATATTAACATCTTTATTCAAAGCTTCAACGATTGGTTTTATGGCTTTTGCTTCTCCAAAAGAACAAACATGAAACCAAATTTTTGATTCACTAAAAGAGTTATTATCTTTTAAAAAGAATCTTGCAGGTAGAGCTTTTTTGTATTTTTTGTTTTTTGACTTAAATAAAATAAAGGGGATTGCTAAAATATATAGTAGTAAAGATACTAAAAAATAAAATATTGAAAAGAGGCTCAAGATTAAGCCTCTACAGTTTCTTCTTCTTTATAAATTATTCTTCCACAATGTGGACAATTGATAATTTCTTCTGATTTAATTACTTCTGCATATGTTTGATCGCTTATTTTCATAAAACAACCATAACAAGCTTGTTTTTTAACAGGAACAACTGCTGTATCTTTTGCCCATCTTTTGATTTTTTCATAGAAAGTTAAAACTTTATTATCAAAATCAGCTAATAATTCTGATCTATCTTGATAAACAACATTTCTTTCTTTGTTAATCTCTTCTATAGCACTATCAACAGCTACTTGTAACTCTTTTATTCCATTTTCTTCTTCAGTTAATTTCTCTTGTAACTCTTTTAACTCTTCTTCTTTTACAGTTGATAGTTTATCAAGTCTTTCAATCTCTTCATTTGCGAATGAAATTTGCTCTTTTGCAATCTCTTCTTCTAATTGTAAAGCTTTAACTTCTTTTTCTGTTTGAACTACTGCACCTTTTTTAGATATATCATCTAATTTCGATTTTAATTCAGCTAAGTGAATATTATTTTTAGTTCTTTTTGATTTTATCTCATCAATTTGAGCATAAGTATCATTGATACCTTTTTTAATCTCTTCTGCTATCTCAACAAAAGTTGCTAATTTTTCTTTTTCGTTGTCAATTTGTGGTTCAAATGAACTAATTTTGCTGTCAAATTTTGATAATTTGATTAAATCCTCTAAATACTTGTTCAACCGTTTCTCCTTGTATTATAAAAACTGAATGGATTTTTTGAATTCGCCATTATAGCTGTTAATTTATTTTTTTTCAAATATTTTTCAATAAGAGAGTATAAAAGTTCCGTAAAATGGCGTTCACTTTCATAATGTCTTATATCAATTAATGATATTCCTCTTGTTTTTGCATCCATTGCATCATGATATTTAATATCTCCAGTTAAAAAGCAATCAGCTTTAACTTCCGATATCATCGACATTCCTGCCCCTGTAACTAGGGCAACTCTTTTTACCTCATCACTACATTTTACAAACTTTAATTCTTCAATATTTAATTTTTTCGAAATTTCTTCACAAAACTTCTCAAATGAAGAATTTACCTTGGCATATGAGATATATTCTTCACTATTTTCTAAATTTAATCCTAAAATATCTTTTCCAACATATTTATTTAAATGTGTTTTATCAATATTTGTGTGCATTGAAATTAGTGAAATATTTTTTTGTATCAAAACTCTTAAAAGCTTTGTAGAGTAAGAATCAAAATTAACTCTTTTTAAAGGTGAAAAAATCAATGGGTGATGAGTTATTACTAAAGAGTTTTCTTCCATATTAGAAAGCAATTCTTCATCCAAATCTATACTAATATAGACTTTTTTTACCTCTTCTTCAAAACTACCTACAATTAACCCAGAATTATCCCACTTCTCTTGTAAAGCAAAAGGTGAAAGTTCATCTAAATAATCATAAATATCTCTGATTTTCATTATTTACCTATTCTTTTAAGTCTATCTTGTTCTTGTTCTTTATATAAAATAGCACAACCTTGTGAAAGTTCTCGCACCTTTAAAATATAATTTTGTCTCTCAGTTACAGATATTGCTTTTCTTGCATCAAGTGTATTAAAAGCATGACTTGCCATCATACATTGGTCATATGCTGGAAGAGGAAGTCCGTGCGCTAAACATGACTTACATTCATTAAAAGCATCATCAAAATGTTTAAATAGCATATCTACATTTGCCACTTCAAAATTATATTTAGAAAATTCATATTCTGCTTCTTTATGAACATCTGCATATGTTGTTTTGCCATATTCATTTTCATTCCAAACTATATCAAATACAGAATCAACCTCTTGTAAATACATAGCTAATCTTTCAGTACCGTATGTAATTTCAACGGCAACTGGATCACAAGCTATTCCACCTACTTGTTGGAAATATGTGAATTGAGTAACTTCCATACCATCAAGCCAAACTTCCCATCCAAGTCCCCAAGCTCCTAATGTAGGAGATTCCCAGTTGTCTTCTACGAATCTAATATCATGTTTAGAAACATCTAAACCTAAATATTCTAAAGATTGTAAATATAAATCTTGGATATTATCTGGACTTGGTTTAATTAAAACTTGAAATTGGTAGTAAGCCCCTAATCTATTTGGGTTTTCTCCATATCTTCCATCAGTTGGTCTTCTACTTGGTGCTACATATGCTGTACTCCAAGGTGTTGAGTCTAGACTTCTTAATAGTGTTGCAGGATGAAATGTCCCAGCTCCTGCTGGTATATCATAAGGTTGAACAATATTGCAACCTTGCTCTGCCCAAAATTGTTGTAATTTTAAAAGAAGTTGTGAAAATGTAATCATCTATTTTATCCCTAAAGCTTTGTTTTTTATTTTTTCAAAATACAAATATCACACTATAAAAAATAGTGTGATATTTTAAACTATATTAGTACTTCTATACTTTTAGAATCAACTTCTACAGCTTTACTTTTTACTATTCTATCTTCTTTTAATTTTATAGCAAGTTCTTTATCTGTAATTGCTAAGATTTGAATAGCTAGGTATGCTGCATTAATAGCTCCAGCTTTTCCTAAAGCAACAGTAGCAACAGGCATCCCTGAAGGCATTTGAACAGTTGAAAGCATAGCATCCATACCATCCATTGCACCACCTTTCATAGGTACTCCAATAACAGGTTTAGTTGTAGCAGATGCTAATGCACCAGCAAGATGTGCAGCCATTCCAGCAGCAGCAATAAATGCTATAGCACCTTTCTCTTCAGCCTCTTTTACATAAGTTTTAGTTCTCTCAGGAGATCTATGTGCAGAAGAGATTATCATTTCGTATTGAACATTAAATTGCTCCAATGTTTCAGCACAGTTTTTCATAATTTCATAGTCAGATTTACTACCCATAATAATAGAAACAAAATTCATATTTTTCCTTTAATATTTTTTATAAATAGTGGCGATTATATCAAAAATAGCCTAATTATTTTATAAATTTATAAAGCTAATTCTTTTGCCCTTTTAAAATCCTTTTTCCCACTTCCTAATTTTGGTATATCATCTACAATTTTTATATTTGAAGGAATCATTAATTTATTATCAAATTTTTTGATAATCTCATCTTTTAAATTTGCAACTTCTTTTTCACTTACATTAGAAATAAGTAAGATGATTTTTTCGCCTTTTTTTTCATCTTCTATGGAAGTAACTATAAAATCAACTTCTGAATTTTCATCTAAATATAAGAGTTTTGAAATCTTATCTTCAACACTTGCTAAACTTATCATTTCTCCACCCAATTTTGCAAATCTTGAATATCTGTCTACTATTGTAATAAAACCGTCTTTATCAACTCTTCCTTTGTCACCTGTGATATAAAAAGTTTTGCCATTGATTGTTTTTAAGACTTTTGATGTTTTTATTTCATCTTTTAAATAACCTTTCATAACTTGAATTCCAGAGATGATAATCATACCCTCTTCACCTGTCGCTAATTCTTTAAAACTATCAGGATCAACTATTTTTATGATTGTTCCTGGTATTGGCATACCTACACTTCCTTTTTTTGTTCCCACTTGAATAGAACCATCACTTGATAGCGTATCTGGAATATTACAAGCAACAACAGGAGAAGTTTCGCTTGTACCATACCCTTCTAAAATATCCTTTTCAAATTTATTTTTAAAGTCTATTCTAACCTCTTCTCTTAATTTCTCAGCCCCTGCAACTGCAAGTCTGATACTTGTAAACATGGTTTTGTTTACCTTTGGATTTTTTGTATAAAGTCTAAAGAAAGTTGATGTTCCAAACATAATCGTAGCTTTATATTCATCAATTAGTTTTCCCAATCCAAAACCATCAGTTGGATCTGGGTGAGCTACACATTTAATCCCTTCAATCAAAGGTAAAAAAGTAGTTACAACTATACCAAAAGCATGAAATAAAGGTAATGAACCTACAATAATATCATCGTGTGTTGCATTTATTATTGTAGCTATTTGCTGAGAATTACCCAAGATATTATCACTTGTAAGTTCAATTCCCTTTGGTAAATCTTCGCTTCCAGATGAGAATAAAATCATAACAATATCATCTTTTTTGATTTTTGTTAAATAAAGAGGTTTTAATAAAAATGCTGGCAAAAATTTAATACTAAGAAGAGTAAATAAAGCAGATACTTTTGATATTTTCTCTTTTAACTCTTCCACATAAACTACATTAACTAGTTCAAATATTTCTTTTACATCTATACCTTTATTTTTTAATTTCTCAACAAATTTTTTTGAAGCAACTATTGTTTTAATCTCTGCTTGTAAAATAGCCTGTTTTATTGAGTTTACTTCACTTGTATAATTTAAATTTACAAGAGTTTTACCCAATATTAAACATGAATAATTTATAAAGGCTCCTGCTGCTGTTGAAGGAAGAAGTAAACCTACATTTTCTCCTTTTATCTCTTTATTTAATAAATTTTTAAATAAAATTGAGGCTGTAAGAAATTTATTACCTGATAAATTTACTCCCGTAGAATCTGCAAAAATCATCTCACTTGATACAGATTTTAATCTATCAAAAATAACTTCATTTAATGGTGCCAGATTTTCTATATGTTCCATCCATGAAGTAGTTGAAAGATTTACAATCTCTTGTTTTACACTTATTACATTTGCTTTCTCTTTTTTAACTCTTTTTCCAAATGATACGGTTACACTATTTACTTTAGATGATTTTTTGTATTTTTTACTAGCCCTTGAAAAAACTGTCTCCCAAAGACCTCTTATATAAAAAGGAACTACTCGTACATCACTAGTAGTTAGTTCTAATATCTTTTCAAATCCTTTTTTAAACTCTCCTAAATGTCCATTTCGTGTAATTCCACCCTCAGGAAAAAGTACAACTATACTTCCTTTATCTAACTCATTTGCAATTATTTTAATTGTATTTTTGCTTCCTGTAGTTCCAATAGGTATTGCTTTAAACATCTTTAAAATCCAATTTAAGTACCATTTTTCATAAATTGGTTTATGCATTACAAACTTAACTTCCCTAGGAACTGACATCAATACAACTGCCCAATCTATCCATGAAACATGATTTCCTAATAATAAAACTCCACCAGTAGATGGAATATTTTTTATTCCACTAACTTCAAGTTTATACTTTAAACCAATAACACTTTTTAAAAAAAGTAAGATTAAAGATTGAGGTAATTTTATTACTGTATAAGCTGTCCCAACTATAGTAATAAATAAAATCAGATATATTGTATTTAATGGATCCAAATTATAAAAAGATACAACTGTAGTCATACACAACATCAAAAACATAGAAACAGAATGAAACCAATTATTACCAGCTAAAATTGTTCCTAATATCTTTTTCTTTGCATTAAATTGAATTAAAGCATTTAAAGGAACAACAAACATTCCTCCAAATATTCCAAAAATGAAAAATGAGACACCTATTAAAAATGGACTTTGTGCTATAGTTGCTGTATAAATAGTAGTTGCCATTCCTAAAGCTGATAAAGGTATAGTTCCCACTTCTATATAGTGTTTTGAAATTCTAGAATAAAGAATTGAACCTATTGCTATACCAATTCCAGATACTCCAATAACTGCATTTATTACAAATACATCAGTAACATTTAAATACTCTTTTGCAAAAGATGGGAAAACAGCCATCATACCTTGTGATATTCCCCAAAATACAGAAAGCCCAATAACTGACAAAAATATCACACTATTTGAAGATAACACTTTTATATTCTTACCTAATAGTTTTCCCTTTAATAACTCACTCTTATTTAAAGATAGTTCTTCATCTCTTTTGTAATAAGTATTCACTCTTCTTAAGACTAAAAAAGAGACAAACATCTCTAAAAATGCCACAGGCAAAATATAATAAGTCAAAGGTAAGATTGCATATAAAAGTTCTTCTTTTGTACTTAATAATTCAAGGTGGTTACTATTATAAAAACCTTCAAAAAAGTATGAAGCTCCTGCTATTGAAAAAAGTATTGCTATTATTGATATAGCTTGCAGGGCAGAGTTTCCACTTGATAGATTTTTCTTTCCATATATATCTAAAATCAAACCAAATTTTGCAGGTGAGTATATAGCACTTTGAGTAGCTAATAAAACCAAAACAAACATTGCTAAATAAAAGTTTGAAATAGCATAAGCAAATATCATAAGAATTGATAATGAAAAGGAAGATACAGCCCCATATATCAAAATATTTTTTTTATTATATTTGTCTGAGAGGTATCCACTTAGTGTAAATAAAAGTACATAAGGAATAAGAATCAAAGCATTTATAATAGATATCCAAATAACTTGTGTACTTCCATCAAATATCTTAAAAGCAATATTTTGTAAAAAAATTTTATGGGCAATATCAACTACCACATTACAAAATACCACAAACAAAAAAGCAAATTTTATTATTATTAGATTGTTTATTTTCCTCATTAGTTATTCCTTAATCAATTTTTGCCAATTAGTATAGATAATAGATTCTTCATCAAAATATTGATTGAAAAATTCTACATTTCTATCCAAAGGATTTTTAACCTTCTCTAACTCTCTTCTTTTCTTAAAGCCTAAAGAGTGATAAGAGAACATAGGAGAAAAAGGAACGGGATAATCTGTTCCAAAGAGTAATTTATCATGTATATGAGTTTGATTTTTAGCTAAGTCTTCAATGATTTTTGATCTAAAATTCATAACCATCGCAGATAAATCAGCATATACATTCTCATATTCTTCTAAATAAGCTATTGTATTAAAGTAGTCATCACCAAATTTTTTATTATCAAAAGAGAAGTTATTTAAAACTTTTTTTGAATTGTGTTCCATGATTGAATTCACACCAAAATGTGCTAGAATAACTTTACAGCCAATCTCTATTGCTAAATTTGCCACTTCAATTTTTTCATACATAGGATTTGATTCTACTGCATGTTCACTTCCTGTATGAATAATAATGGGCAAATCATATGATTTTATCTTTTCGAAATACGGAATGTATTTCTCATCATTGATATCAATATCCCAATAATTTTGTAAGAACTTTGCACCTTTAAATCCTTGAGAAGTATATTTATCTATCAAATCAAGGGCATCAACCCTATTTGGATTTACAGAAAAGAAGGGTATAATTTCATTTGGATTTCTCTTGTATTCACTTAAAACATCTTCATTTGAAGAACAAACTGTTTTATCCTTTGATATTTCTCTTCCTTTCGTATCTATTTTTGCATCAACTGGTAAAACTACAGATTTTGTCACATATTTTGAAGATTTAATATTATTGATAAAGGCATCAATAAAAGCATCATACTTTCTATTTAATAAATCATCTTTATTGACACCAAGTTTTTTTGCAAAAAGTGTAATAGCGATTTTGTCATAAATTCTTGAAAAAGAAACATCTGGATTTAATAAGTGAGCATGAAAATCTATAGTTTTCATTATATTTCCTTTTTAAATTCTTCAATAGTATGGCGATTAAAGATATAGGGTTTAAATGAATTTAAGATATCAAGAACTAAAACCTCAGGCAAGAAACCTGTTTTTTCTAAAACCTTTGTACTCAGTTCTCTTTCTATTAGGGCTAGTTTTTTACTTGTTTTAACATATTCTTCAATCAAATAAGAAGAGACTTCATACTCTCTTAACTCTTCATATACTTTTAAAACTTCCATTTCTGTTTTAAAATATATCTCTTTATCATCTACTAAATCTAAAGATATCGCTTCATTTAAAATCGTTTTATTTATATCCTTTTTTAAAATTGGATTTTTAATTTCAATTGAAAGCATTTGAATTGATTGTAAGATTAATTCTGATCTATCATCAAAATCAATCTTATAATAATCAAAAAGTTCTTTTATATAATCAATAGAAAAATTAAGATTTTCTTTAAAATATTTAATCATATTTAAAACAGTAACTGTTATTTCAGGATAGTATTTCATATTTTTTGAGGTACTTAGCGTATTTGGTAATAAACCTTTTTTATGATAAAAAGAGATTGTAAAATTACTTAAGTTTGTAGCTTCTACTAATTCACTCATTTTGTAGTATTTTTTTTCATCAATAATTTTCATTTGCACTCCTTAAAGTAAAGAGCTTAACTCTATACTTTTAAAATTATAAACTATTTTAAAACAAAAGTCAAGAGTTCAACTCTTAACTTTTAAATATTTATTTCTTTTTCTCTCTTTTTGAAAAAGAATCCAATGAATAAATAATAAGTGCTATCCAAATTAAACAGAAGGTTACTAATTTATCAATATTAAATTCTTCATGATAAATAAATACGGCAATCAAAAAAGAGACTGTAGGAGCAATGTATTGAAAAAAACCTAATGTAGCAAGTTTCATTCTTGTAGCTGCTCCATTAAATAATAACAAAGGAATAACAGTTACTAACCCTGCAAGAACTAGCATAAAAGAGACATAAATTCCACTATTTTCACCAAAAGCTATTCCTTTTTCATTATATATATAAATCAAATAAGCAATAGCAAAAGGCAATGTTAAAAGAACTTCTACAAATAGTCCTACAATAGAACCTACATTTATTTTTTTTCTTATCATTCCATACATTGCAAAAGAAACAGCTAAAGATAAAGATACTATTGGAATATAACCTAAGGTAATAAGTTGATACAATATTGCTAAAGTTGCAATAAATATTGCCACATACTGATATTTTGTCATTCGCTCTTTAAAAAATAAAAAACCAAATAAGACATTTACAAGTGGATTTATATAATAACCAAGAGAGGCCTCTAGTATTCTATTATTAGTTATTGCCCAAATAAAAATAAGCCAATTTACAGATACAAAAAAAGTGGAAAAAAACAAATTTCTAAGTTGCTTAAAATCTTTTATAATAATTAAAAATGAACTAATTTCTTTTTTATAAAATAAAAAAGGCAAAAGGGTAATAACTGAAAATATAACTCTATAAACTAATATCTCAATTGGGTCTACTGAAGAAACTTCTTTAAAATATATCGGAGATAATCCACCCCAAAATAAAAATGCAAATACAGCATAAAGTTGCCCTAATCTCTCATTACTCAAATATACTTCCTAATTATAAAATAGAAAGTATATTATCAAATAAAATGAGAAATGTATAGGAAATAATTGCTTTATTTAAATATTTTTTTAAGTATTGGAATACGAGATAGAACAAACATATCCAATAATAAAACACAAACTAAAGTAATCCCTACTAATGGGAAAAATAAAGAAAGAGCTAACATAAGAATCATAGCATTATGCCAATGGGGCAATTTACTGGGAATAGGAGGAGGAACTAATTTAAATCCAGAGTCTTTGGGTCTTCTTTTCCACCACATAATGACACCTGTAATACTTAAAACTATAACTGATAAACAAATTATTGTATTAATTATAAGATTCCAAATAGTTACCAATCCCATATGAATAGGAATAGATACAGCCATAGTTTTACCTGCAAGTGAGTAATCATCAAAAGTAACCTTTGCTAAAACGTGCCCTGTATATCTATCCACATGAACTGTTTTGTCTGCAAAAGGATTTGGAGCATCACTATTCATAGTATCTTGATTTATTGTCCATACACCTGTTTTTCCTTTTGGAAAAGATACTCTATATCTTCCTTCAAAACCAATTCTTTGGGCAAGTCTTTCTATACTATCTATATTTACAGCTTCATTTGGAAGTGTCCCATCTACTCCTAATTTTGAACCAGAAGCAGGGAGAGGAGTCTCTTCTATTGCCCAAGGCATTCCAGCTGATGGACCATAGTTTAATGAAGCATGAGTTTCACTAGAAAGTGGTATTTTATCCCATTTTTGGGCAGGGAAAGTGCTCCATGCTTGGAAGATTTTTCCACCCCAAATACCAGTCCAAGACATACCAGATAATAAAAATAGAAAAAAGAAAATAGATACATAAACCCCAAGTGAAACATGTACTTCCTTCCAAAAAAGACGACCTTTTAGTGATAGTTTTGGAATCAAAGAGTCTCTTATTTTTCTATCTTTTGGCCACCAAAGATAAACTCCTGTAATAATCAAAATAATAGCAAAACCAGCAGCTATTTCCAACATCCTATCACCAATAGGTCCTAAAAGTAGATCACTATGAATATCATCAGCTAAATCATACCAACCCTGTCTTCTAAGCCATTCATTTACAACTTTACCATTGTATGGGTTTACAGCAACCATAGATTGGCTACCATCAGAATCTTTTATTCTAAAAACATTTACTCTATTTGGTTCTGAAGCTTTTATCCACTCTACTAATTTACCTTTTGGATGAGTTGATAAAGCAATATTTGATTGTTCTTGTAAAGTAAGCATAATAGCATTTGGTGGTACAGGAACAGTTACCTTTTCCCCATCTCTTCCATCAAAATAACCAATATACATCATAAGCATACCAGTTACTGCAAGTATCAGCATAAAAGGTGTTACAAATATTCCTGCATAAAAATGCCAGCGCCAAGCGGCTTTATAAAAAAGTGTATCTTCATTTACTTTTTTATATTTACTAGATGTTCCTATATCCATCTTCTCTATCCTTCATACAAACTAAAATTTAAGTCTGAAAGGTTAGAGAAAGATAGTTAATTTTCTGTTAATTTATCAAAAAAATGCTTTTATCTCTTCACTATTTAATAGTTTTCCAGTAGATTTGACTTCACCATTTATCACAAGTGCAGGAGTACTCATAACTCCATATTCCATGATTTTTTGTATATCTTCTACTTTTTCAACTTGTGCAAAAATTCCAGCATCTGCAACTGCTTTTTTTACATTTTCTTCCAAGGCTTTGCACTTTGTACATCCTGTACCTAATATTTCTATTTTCATTATATCTCCTGTACGTGATCTTTTAATGTATAAATATAAGTATCAACTTCTAATTCGTCATATCGCTCAACAGTTACTGGTGTTCTTACAAATTCACCACCTTCAAATTCATCTAAATAATCCCAATAATTAATTAAATTTGAAGAAGTAAATAAAAACCCATGAACAGTATCCCCATCTGGATTAAGTCTTATTCCTGGATACCCCATACTTGCACTCCAACCAGCATCTATTAAAAAACCTTTTACAGTAGCAGGTACAAATTTACCTACAATTTTCTCTAATACATGAGCATTGGGACAGTTTGGCATAAGTGTACCATAAACAAAAAGAGTTGTATCCAATCTATTTCCTTTGTAATAATTTATTAGATTTCCGAAATTATAACAAAGTAATATAAATATTAAGAAAATGAAAGGGCTAAAAAAATCACAACTGTAAATATTCCTGTTAACATTAAAAGAAAGCCTCTTTTTTTGAAACCATATTTTCCCTTTACCATTACGATAGCTGATAAAGCAAAAAAGGCTAAAACAATACTATAAACCATAGCTAAATAATACCAAGCTCTATTATTAGTCGATAAGTGAGAGTTAATAAACATCTGTAAAAAAGCTGGGTAAGAGATATATTTTATATTTGTCTCCCCAGAACTTTGATTATAAATTATATGCATATACTTATAATCAAAAAACAAAGTACTATTTTCTTGTTTTACAAAATTCAATCTAGATATTCTTTTTTCTACAGTACTCTTTGATCCAACTTTATAAATATAATCAAGCTTTCCAACTTTTGCTTCACTTATTAGCTTTTCTTTAAACTCATCACTTGAAATATTTTTTGAAATATTTGTTTGAAAAGTATATTCATATTTAAACCAACCTAAACCACGAACAGATAATACAAAACCCGTAATTGCATATATAAGTGTAATACCTATAAAAAAATACCCAAGATCTCTATGAAGAGACCTTGCTTTGTTACTTAATGATTTCTTTTTTGACATAGTATTTTAAAATGTCCTTTTTATATTTATTGTAAATTTTCTAGGTTCCCCAGAATAAATTCTATAATCTTTTATCCCTGATTCATAATATTTCTTATCTGTGAGATTTTCAATATTTAATGAAAAATCCCAATCATTTATCGAATAATATGCTCCTACGTCTACTCTTGCATATGAAGGAAGTTCAACTCTAGCACTTTTTACTGAGTTTGTATAAATTTTGTCTCGATATGTTAATCCAGTTGAAAATCCAAACCTACCATTATATATTTTTTGAGGAATATTATATCTAGTAAATATATATGCAGTAACCTCAGGAGTAAGTGCTTGTGTATTTCCAACAGATTTTCCAGATACATATTTTGCTTTATTATAAGCATATCCTGATTTAAACTGCCAATTAGCAGTAGGTAACCATTGAACCTCTAATTCTACACCTTTACTCTCAACTTCTCCAGAGAGTTCATAAATATTATCTGATATTAGTTCAGCTACATTTTCTTTATTTATTTTATAAAAAGATATTCCTGTATTAAACTCTTTGCTAATATTAATTTTTGTACCTATTTCATATTGTTTTGATTTTTCAGTATCTAATATACCTCCAGATTTATCAACTCTATCAGCACGACTTGGATCATAACTTTGTGCCAAACTTCCATACACTGAGAAAATGTCGTTTATATTATAAATTGTCCCAATAGAGCCAACAAAATCTCTAGATTTTTTTATTTTATCAGGTGATTCACAAGTTCCTATTGGACACTCAAAATCAATTTTTGTTTTATCTACTCTTGCAGAACCTACAAGGGTAAGTTTATCTGTTAAACTTATTTTATCTTGTAAATACACTCCTGTACTGTAATATTGTGTTTTTCTTCTAGTTTCTTGATTATTAGAAACTGTTCCACCATGTATAGGATTATAAATGTCAATATTTGGAGTTACAAAACCACTTTGAATAATTTTATCATAATCAGTTTTTCTATAACTCCCAGCTAAACCAAAGGTCAAGCTATGTTTCATATCTGCAATAACTGTATCAAGATTTAAATTTGTGTCAAAACTATGCCAATCTCTTTCATTGTATTGATGTCTATTTCTTCTTCTTAATGTTGTATCTGACACAGTTGTACCTTGAATTACTTTATTACTTTCATAAAGTTTTCTCTCATCTTTATGAAATACACTTCTCCAATCAAAATTAAAGAAAAGATTATCATTAATATAATGATCTAGATTAATATCAAATGCTTTTCCTTCATCATTATCATAATCATCTTTTTCTTGATAAACAGTGTTTAAATTTGCAGCTGTTGATATATCATGATTTGCTACAAACAGTCCATCATCTGCACTTCCATCTTCATGTCCATATTCCATTGCAACTAATAAAGAGGTATTATCACTAGCATTCCATAATAAACTTGGATAGATGTAAAGATTTTTAAAATCAACATTATCTTTATATGAATTTAACTTTTCCCCAACAGCTATAAATCTGTAAAATAAATTTTCATTTATAGGTCCTGTTGTATCTAAGGTAGTTGTTATACCATTATCACTTCCAAATTTTGAAACTCCATTAGACATATAAGTTTGTAAAGATGTTTCTAATGTCGTTTTCTGTACTGATTGTGGACGTTTAGTTACTATATTTACTAATCCCCCTGGTTGCATCGCTCCATATAGTACAGAAGTTGGTCCTTTTACTACTTCTATTCTCTCAACATTTGCAGTTGAAGGTGAACCCATTCTACTTATAAGTCCTGACATACCATTTACTTTGATATTTTCTAAAGAAATACCAAATCCTCGTATCATTATGGCATCTGCATTCTTTCCAACTTTTGTTACTCCTGTTGTATAATCAAAGGTATCTTCTATTCTTTGAGCTTGCAAATCATCTATTAAAGTTCCCTTTGTCACAGAGACTGTATAAGGTGTTTTTTTGTCACTTGACTCACCTTTCATACTTGAAGAAGAGTTCTGTTCAAAATATGATTCTTGAGCTCCTTGTACTACAACTGTATCTAATTGATCTGCAAAGGTTAATCCTTGAGAAGCAAATAAAGACATTGCAATAACTATTTTTTTTTTCATTATATTCCTTTTAAGTTTTGATAAGAGAATTGATATATTCACTAAAGTAAGGAATTGTAAGTAAATTAATATTAATAGTTTATTAATATAGATTATCATTATTGTTATTTATATATAAATAACTAGAAAATGTTTTTATAGTAGCTAAACTTAAAAGCCAAGGTGGCTTTTAAGTCTCTTATTTATTTTTAAATAATTGATAAATTGATGAAAAATCTTCATCACCTTTACCTAACATCTTCATTTTTGAGAATAATTCTTTAGGAATAGCAGCACTATATAGTGGTTGATTTAAACTAAAGGCTAAATTTTGAAGTAGATGTAAGTCTTTATTTATTGCACTATTTGAGAAATGTGGAGAAAAATCTTCGTCAATTAGCTTTTGAGTTTTTGCTTTTAGTACAAGTGATTGACCACCACCTACACCCAAAATCTCCAAAGCCTTAGCTTTTGGAATCTCACAATTTTCAGCTAAAGCAGTACACTCTGCAAGTGTTGCCATAAAAGAGCCTAAACAAAGATTATTGATAAGCTTCATTTTAGTAGCACTTGAAGGTTTTTCTAAATAAAATATCTCTTTTGCTATTTTTTCTAATATTGGTTTTGCACTTTCAAATACCTCTTTTTTACCAGAACTTACAACTGTCAGCTCACCTTTAAGTGCTGGAGCTACACTTCCAAAAACTGGATTTTCCAAATAGTTACCATCTAAATTATTTACAGCTTCATGGAACTTTAAAACATCTTCATAATGATTCGTAGTCAAATCAATAATTGTTTTGCCCCTTAACTCTTCACATAAAAGTCCATCATGCTGTGAAAAGATATTATTCACAGCAGATGAATCAAACAAACACATAAAAATAGTGTCACATTTTTTTAATAACTCTTTTGGTGTTGATACAATTTCATAACCCAAATCTTTGATTTTATCAGCGTTTCTATTATATACAATTACTTCCTCACCAACATCTCTTAATCTTGATGAAATAGCTTTACCTAAATTACCTAATCCTATAAATCCTATTGACATTATTTCTCCTAAAGTTTTTAGGACTATTATAAGAAGATTAGATTAAAAAAAGATGATATATTAAAATTGAAGTTAAAAAAGAAGTGTAGAAAAGATGAGTTTCCTCATCTTCTCTTTTATTTTAAGTCAGCTAAGATTTTAGCTTTTAGTTTTGGAATTGTAAATCCAAATTGTTCAAATAAATCATTTGCAGGACCAGAAGCTCCAAAAGTATCCATACCATAAACTACATCAGCAAATTTATAATACTCTAAACCTCTTGCCGCTTCTACAGCAAAAACTTTAGTACTTGGATCAATGATTGTATCAATATATGTTTTATCTTGCTCAACTAATAAATCATAACAAGGAACAGAAACAACATTTGCAAGTACACCCTCTTCTTCTAAAGAACAAGCAGTTTGAAGAGCAAGCATTAATTCACTTCCCGATGCCATAATTGTAACAGTTGCATTTTCTCTTTTTTTAACTAAATATCCACCATTTGCAACTTCACCAAAAGCTCTATCATCTTTTAGTACTTTTAATCCTTGTCTTGAACAAACAAAAGCACTAGGAGCATTTAATTTTAATGCCACTTTCCAAGAAGCAACATTCTCTGTAGCATCTGCTGGTCTAAATACATAAAAGTTTGGTAATGCTCTAAATTGACCTAAATGCTCAATTGGTTGGTGAGTTGGTCCATCTTCTCCCACACCAATAGAATCATGAGTCCAAACAAAATGTTGAGGAATAGAAGCAAGTGCTGCTATTCTAGCTGCTGGTTTTAAATAATCACTAAATACAAAAAATGTAGCAGAGAATACTTTAAATAATCCATATAAATTCATAGCATTACAAATAGATGCCATAGCATGTTCTTTGATACCAAAATGGATATTTTTACCAACTGGGAAATCACCAGCACCTTTTAATTCTGTTTTATTTGATGGTGCTAAATCTGCACTTCCACCAATAAATCCAGGAATAGCTTGTGAAATAGCATTTAAAATTTTATGATTTGATTCTCTTGTAGCAACACTTGTATCTGCTTCAAATTCAGGATAATCAATAGAATCAAAATCAGGGTTTTGTAACATATTTATTTTCTCTTTTGCTTGATCACTTAAAGAATCATTCCAAGCTTTTTCAATCAATGACCCAGTTGTAGTTTTATCAAAAGCAGCTTTTACTTCATCAGATACATAAAATGACTCTTCTGGATTAAATCCAGCTTTTACTTTAGAAGCAGCAATTTCATCAGCACCTAAAGGAGCACCATGGGTATGATGACTTCCTTCCATAGTAGCAGCACCTTTTCCAATAGCAGTTTTTGCTATAATTAGAACTGGCTTAGTTGCAGTTTTTGCTTCCACAATAGCATCATCTATTTGAGTAAAGTCATGACCATCTATTTCTAATACTTCAAAATCAATAGCTTCAAATCTTTTTTTAACATCTTCACTCCAAGCAATAGAAGTATCACCTTCGATTGTAATAGAGTTTGAATCATAAATAATAACTAAATTATCAAGTCCTAAATGTCCAGCTGTTGCTGTTGCTTCATAAGAAAGACCTTCTTGTAAATCTCCATCTCCACATAAACAAAAAACTTTGTGATTGATTACTTCTTCACTTAAAAGATTTTTTGCATATTTACTAGCCATTGCAAAACCAACTGCATTTGCAATACCTTGTCCTAATGGACCAGTTGTAATTTCTACCCCATGAGTATGTCCATATTCCGGATGTCCTGGAGTTTTTGAATTTGTTTGTCTAAAGTTTTTGATATCTTCAATACTTACATCAAATCCCCAAAGGTGTAATAATGAATAAACTAATCCAGTTGCATGACCACCTGAAAAAACTAATCTATCTCTATTTAGCCACTTTGAGTTTGCTGGGTTTACATTTAAATGTTTGCTCAATACTGTTGCAATGTCAGCAAGTCCCATAGGTGCACCTGGGTGTCCTGAGTTTGCTTTTTGAACCATATCTGAAGCCAAGAATCTGATTGTATCCGCTTGTTTTTGAAGTAAATTATTTGACATATCTTTCCTACTGTGTTGTGAGTTTTAAATTGTATTTTGCGGATTATAACTAATTTTTAATAAAGATAAAATTTGTAGAAAAGAGAAGACTCTCTTTTCTACTTTTTATTATACATCAGGAGTAACTGAAACATCATCGTCAATTAAGACTTTTACATTTGAACCACCAACTGTCCCTTGATAAACATGGAATGTTTCTCCAGTATCACTTACATAATCAGCTTGTTGTGACCATTTTGCATCTCCACCTTCAAGAGTAACTTTATCATCACTATCACCGAAGATTTTTAATTCATGGTTTTCATCTGTAATATTTAAAATATCCTCTAGATTTATATTCATTTCTTGTGCATGATTATTAGTTAAATCTATATTTTCGATATTTTTTATCTCTGTATGTTTTAAAACCTCTTCTAAATCAATTGTATCATTATTCATAACTAGTGTATCATTTCCTGCTCCACCATCAATTGATTTTTCAGTTCCATTAAATACTATAGTATCATCACCTGCACCTGCATGAATAACATCTGCACCACCTTTTCCATCTATATGTTCATTGGCATCAGTTCCTTTGATATCATTTGTATGCTCAGTACCTTCTATAGTTTTTGCTTCAGTAGTAACATGTACAGTTATTGCATCTTTTGAATCGTTCTCTGTTGATGTTACACTTGCAGTAATATGTTCTAAATCACTTGAGTCAACTTCTGTTTTACTTACTAATGTTACATTTGCGTCACCATTAGTATCAACTTGAAGTGTATAACTTCCATCTGCATTAGCACTAATTACACTTCCATTACTATCTTGCAGTGTTGCATCTGCAGGAATATCAGTCAAGGTAATATTTGAGAGTGTTTCGCTACCATCAGTATCAGTCAATAGAGCACTTAAAGTGATAGCATATTGATAAATTCTAGTAGTAACTTGATCTGCTTCAAATACAATATTTTCTATTTTTGAAACATATAATGGTGCACCTTGAAGAGTTCCATTCCCATCAATTCTATATATTTTGTATTCACCACAACTATTCATATTAGTCAAATTTGAATCACTTATTAAATTATTATTACTATCAAATATTTTATACTCTGTAGCACTACCAGTGAAATATAATGTATCATTTCCCCATCCACCATCTATGTGTCCATTGTCAAAGTTACTTCCACTATGAAGTTGAATCTTATCATCACCAGAACCTAGATAAATGTGTCCTTTACTATTATCCAAAGGCCATGGTGCAGTATTTGTTGTTCCTTGAAAATTACCGTTGATTTGTACAATATCATTTCCATCACCCATATTAATTTCACTTCTATCAGCACTTCCTCCAATAACTAAAGTGTCATCTCCATTTCCTAAGTCTATGTCTTTACCACTTGCACTATATTTAATATTGATATTATCATCTCCACCATTTGTTTCAATTTTATTTGCATTAATATTATCAATATTCAAATTCACATCATTATTTTTATACCGAGGAAGTTCATAGTCATCGTCTAAATTTATACCACCATTATTATGAATAGCTATATCTGAAAAAGTATTTGCTGTATTTTCTATAACTTGAGCATCTCCTATATCCATAGTTAAAATTGGGGTAGAAGCTTTATCATCAACATTAACATTAATATTAACATCAAAACTTGTAGTATCTCCATCTACATCAGCTGCTGTAATTTTAAAACTTTCAACAGTGTCAACTTTATAGTTTCCTGCTACTGCACTAAAAGTATAATTTCCTGTACTAAAATCAAACATCAATTTACTTCCACTTTGCATTTTCACACCACTATCAGGGAAGTTATCTTTTGTATATTCAACACCTTCAATTGTAATTGAAGCAATTGATATTGCTCCATCACCACCAGAAACATTATCAATAACATTTCCTTCAACTTTTGCTGATATATTATCAAGTAAAGTCTCTTTTAATTCTGTAACATCTTTTACAACCAAAACATTTGTTTCAATCGTACCGACATTTACTGCTATTCTTTGGAAGTCTGGATCATTTGCATCTAATCCAGTACCAATACCAATAACATTTAATTCACTAGCATTATCTTTTAAGAACTCTGTCCATTTTGTAATATATCCATTATCAACAGCTTGTCCATCAACATATGTTATATAATTACTTCCTGAACCATCACTATCCCAGTTCTCTCTATTTGGTGCACCATCAGAGATAAAATAAACTACTGATTTTTCACCATTTGGTGTTTCCGTATAGGTATTATATGTCTCAAACAGTGCATCTTCATAATTTGTGGCACTTCCAGAATGTAATCCTTCTAAAGCTTTTAATGCATCTTCAGCACTCATCCATCCTGTTGAAGAAGCATCAGTATTAAATGTTGTCAATTTAACATTAACTCCACCATTATCTTCATATGTATCAATCATCTCTTTTAAAGAATCAATAGCAAGTTCCAATCGAGTTTTTTGTGTACCATCAGCTAATGTTACTTTATCATCCATACTTCCAGAAATATCTAAGGCAATAACTACATTAGTTGCTTCTGGTGTCACAACAGTTGTATCGTCATTTTGTGGTAAAATTCCTTCAAAATCAATAGTTTTTTCTTCACCTTCTGAAGTTGGTACCAAGTTTGTTATTGCTGTTTCTATTGCTGTTGCTGTTGAAGTATCACCATTTGAAGATTCTGTTGCAGTAGCTGTTGCTGTTATATTAAAATTATCTGAAATAGTTTTAGGAATCATCATTTCAACTGTACCATCAAAAGTATTTCCATCTACATTAATTGTCCAAGTTCCATCATCATTTAATGTTGCTCCCTCTAGTGTTGCCCCAGTTGGTATACCACTTAGTGTTATACTTAAACTTTCACTTCCATCTGTATCCGATAAACTTGAACTAATATCTAAATCATATTTAACCATATCAGCTTTAACAATTGAGACATTATCTATTGCCATACCCCAGTTATCATTGCCTTCTCCAACTTCTTTAAAGCTCAATAGATTTGAACCATCACCAGTACCACCTTTTACTTGGGCTGTATAGTTTTCCCATGTAGTATTATTTCCATCTATAGTTGCAATTTTTTCGCCACCCCAGTAAACTTCAACTTTACCTGAATTTTGACCATTCACGCCACTTTCTTGTGATGCAGCTTTATCAAAATAATCAAATTTTAGTGTATAAGGCTCTCCAACTTCAATACCAGAAATAACTTGTCCAATTTGAGTATTATCATTATCAGTATCTCCATTATGATGGGTTTCCCCTAAATCCATATAGTTATGTCCATCTGTAGCACCAACATTTGCATGATGTGATTCATGAACTTCCATAGTAGGTGCACTTGCACCTTCATTTGTAATCAGGTGCCAACCTGTAATTGATTGATTATGAGCTACTCCTCCATAAGCAATGTCATGATTACTTACACTATTACCATTAGCATCAGTTCCTGAAATATCTTCAAAACTTCCATTTTCTACTAAGTTAGTGGTACTTGAAACTACTTCACCTGTATTAGTTATACTAAGAGTTATACTTGGTGCATCTGCAACGGCTTCAACATTGATTGTTGTAGTTGCACTATTCTCACTCCAATCTTTTCCATCACTTACTTTAAAATCAAAGCTTGTATTGCTATCACTATTAGAAGAAGGTTTAAATACTAAATTACCAGAATTAATATCATTTGCACTTATTTCATCACCAGCATTTACAGATTGACCATTTAATGTTAAAAGCCCATTAATTGGAAGAGATACAATTTGAACTGCACTTAAAGAATTTCCCTCTGTATCAGAATATCCAAAGTCATTTATTGTAAGAGACACTGATGTATCTTCATCTGTAGAAACTTCACTATTAGAAGCTTTTGGAATAAAGTTTTGTTCAGCTACATCATAAGTACCATCAGCAAATTTTATAAACTCTACTCTTCTAAGTTCTGTTACATCACCTTTTCCATCATTATTACTATCACTTGCAGCTGTTTCAGTTATTACAATATTTCCATTTGCATCTTTTGTGATTGTATATTCTGAAATATCTTTTCCAAATGTTACAATATCAGTTCCATTTCCACCATCTATTACTAACTTATCATTTGTATCATTATTATTACTGGTTACTTCTCCATTTTCATTTCTTCCAATTAAAAGGTCATCTGTATTAATAATATCATTACCAGCACCTGTCATTACAAAGTCATCTGATGATTCTGTATTACCATCTGACCAATCTCCATGCCAATAATGTGTTACTTCTGTTTCTTGAGTTTTATTTCCTTCTAAATCAATTTCAGTTGCTTTAAAAAATTCATTATCGTTAACTGGTGTTCCTGGAAGATTACTAATATCTATATTCCAAGTTCCATCTGATTGTACTGTTGTTGTTCCTATAACATTATTATCTTCATCATATATTTTTATAATATTTCCAGATTCTCCACCTGTACCTTTTAATATTACTACTGAATAATCACCATTTTCATCAACAATATCTATTATTGCTAACTTACCAATAGTTGCCTCTGGTGTTGCTGAATCTGTTGCAGGAGTTGTTTGTTTTCCATCTGTTGCACTTACTGTAAATCTTGGTAAATCTGCTCCACTATTTACTAAATCTGCTCCTGCTTGTGTTAATACTACTGTATTTCCAGAGATTGCATAATATTGTGTAGTTCCTTCATTTGAAACAGTTACTGTTACTTTATCTCC
>OZ223300.1:0-2047478 GCA_965140705.1 uncultured Arcobacter sp. | reverse complement strand
CTTGAAAAATTTTGAATTAATTTTAATACATTATCTAAATAGTATTGTTTATTATAAAGCTTTGTAAGACCATCTTTTGCAGATAATTGTTGAACATACCTATATGCATGATTTAACTCACTTTCTGTCTTTCTTATATGTTTAAAATAATACCAAACAGTTAAAAGTAATATAATAAAAGTTATAATCGTTGTCTCTAAAATTGAGTTGTATAAAGTTTTATATTGGTCGGTTATATCTTTTAAAATAAAGAGTTTTCCTAGTTCTTTTTTACTAGTATCAAAGTAACTTTGACTATGAATTATATATTTTTTACCCTCATTTTCTACAAACTGACTATTAAAGTTTAAATGTTTATTTAAATCCCTTTCTAATGCTTTATCAATTTTTGGAATACTTGAATCTAATATATAATAGTTTTCTAAAGCATCAAAAGACCTTTCTTTATCATTTTTATCTAGCCATTTAATAAAATCTTTTTGTGTTATATGTTTTTTATTTATTGTAAAAATAATATATGCTTTAGAATCTTTTGTATATTCTTTTATTATTTTTTCTATTTTTTTACCCAATTCAATATAAAATAAAACTTTCCCATCTTTGATAACAGGAGAAACAACTCTAAGAGTCAAATGATGCCTCATATCAAATTCAATACCACTAACTGTTTTTGATGAATTTATTGCTTCATTTAAAGTAACTTTTGTAGTTAAATGCTTATATTTACTTGTATCATGTATTGATAAATAATTATATTGATCTTTTTTATGTAAATAGAAATGAGTAATATTGTGATTTATATGATAGTGTTCAAATAAAACGGATAAAGATTTAAAAAGTGCCTCTTTATTATTATTTTCAAACTCTTTCATTATTGTCTTATTTTTTGTTATTTGAAAAGTAAGAGTCTTCATTAAATCAATATTTTTCTCTAATATATAATCAATTGTAATTGAAGTGTTGTGAAAATAGCTTTTTGCTTCAGATTTTATATTTTTTTCAAGATTAAAAAAATCTGAGCCAATAGAAATAATAGAGATGAGAAATAAGCCTATAATCATAGGAAATAATAGTTTTATTAAGATATTAAACTGTTTTAACTGCAAGATTTATATCCTTTATATGTACTCTAACATTTTATCATTCTATCATAAAACTATTTACATTTAATAGAATATTATCAATATTTAGAGTAGAAGACTTGAAAAACAAGCTTAAAAATAGGTGTGACTGTTCTTTGATTTTAAGAAATAGGATAATAAATAAAGCAAAAACACCAGAGTTGATGTTTTCGCTTTTTTGGCTTATAGAAGTAAGATATTTATTTTGGTTGATTTAGAAGATATAACTTACCCAACTATTTTTAATAGTCATGTAAGTTTTATAAAAATAATCGAACATTATTTTTCCATAACTTTAGAAAGTTTCAATTTACTGTTTACAATTTCTTGAGCTGCAGGAAGTTCTTTTTTGTCCATAGTTGAAAGTTCTTTATCAAGTTCTTTTAATAATATACCTCTTTCTTTTACATCTTTTGTAGTGTTGATTTTATTTACTAATGTATTTACATTACTAACACCATTTGCAAATAATCCAGTCATTCCTAATATCGCTAATACCGCTAATTTTCTATTTAATTTCATTTTGTCTTTCCTTATTTTTTAAATGTATGGAAGTATATAAATTAAGTGTAAGTTATGTATTAGTTCTATAAATTTTTATTTAAATTATTTATGTTGATGTTTAATGAGTATTAGATTATAATTCTAACCCTTAGGAATAGTTTTATTCCATAATGATTAAAAAATAGTTTCTCATGTAATTTAGTAATAAGACTAAATAATATTAAGTTAAATAAAAATAGAGTTTCACAATAAAAGGAAAAATATAAATGAATAAACTATTACAAATACCTTTTATAATAGCTTTTTCAATATTTTTAATTGGATGTAGTTTTCAAAATACAAATCAAGTATTTCCAAATAATAAAAATTTGCAAAAACAAATAAAAGAGAATACTAATAGTAAATACTGTAATAAATATAAAAAAATAGCAAATTATGCATCTACTTATATTGAAAAAGAGTTTGAAGAGGGATATTTCTCAAAAGATGATATAGTTGGAGCAAAAGCACAACTATTTTTAATAGAGAGTAGTTCTCCTACAGTTTTTGCAAAGAATATAAATACAGCAAACGATTCTTATAATTTAAATTATGAATTAGCTAAAAAGGGTAATTGCGACTTGAGTGAATTTTCTATCTCTCCACTTGTAAAATTAAAAAATAGAATAAAAACACTTGAAGAGAAAAAGGATAAAAAATGATTTTTTTTAAATTTATGATTATTCTTTTTTTATTTTTAACAACAAATTTATTTGCTCAAACAAAAGAAGTGGACAGGTTACTTGAAAAAGTCAATCAAGCTTCAAATCCCCAAGAAAAAAAAGAATTAATAGAAAAACTAAAAAAAGAGTTAGCAGATAAAAACAAAAAAGCAAGGGAAGAATCTGATGCAATTATTAAAGCAAAGAAAAAGATGCCCAGTAAATTTTTTGATGAAAAAGCAATTGAAAAATGAGTAAAAAACTAAAAATCTTACTTCTTGAAGATGATGAAATTCTAGCACAAACTATGGTGCAAATTTTAGAGCAAGAAAACTATGATGTAACCTTAGTGAGTGATGGTGAAGAGGTTTTAGAATATACCTATGATAATAAGTATGATCTTTATTTATTTGATGTAAATGTTCCTTTGCTTGATGGAATGGAGACATTAAGACTTTTAAGGGAAGCCCAAGACTCTACTCCTACTTTTTTTATCACTGCAAAGATTGATATCAAATCAACTTTGCAAGGCTTTGATTATGGTTGTGATGATTATATTAAAAAGCCCTTTGATTTAGATGAACTTTTAGCTCGTATTCAAGCCACTTTAAAGCGAAAGAATCCTGTTGTTCAATACAAAGATATTACTTTTGATTTACTTGAAAGTAGGGTTTTAAAAGATAATACAGAAGTAACACTTGGAAGTGTAGAAAAAGATATTTTTTCTTTACTTATACGAAATATTGGTATGACTGTTGATAAATCATCATTTTTTGATTGCATGAATAGACCAAGTGAGCCAGGGCTTCGGGTTTTGATTAGTAAGTTAAAAAAGGTTTTGGATTTAGAAATAAGTAATATCAAAGGTATAGGATATCGACTTGAAAAATTATGAGAAAAAATCACTTGTTACTACGATTGCACTTTTTTTCATACCTCTATTAATACTTGCTAGTATTGTTTTGTATATGTATCAAGTGGATAAAATAAAAGATATCGAACAAAACATTTTATACAAAATGAAAGATTATACCTTTGATTTCAAAGGTGATGAATTTTCATTAGATATTGTCCAAGATGATAAACAAAAAAAACTTTTTAAAATATATCATTGTGAAGAGGGACTTTGTGCCTATTTTCAAATCCCAACAACTGGACCATATCTTTTAAAAGTAATTTATGACAAAAAAAAGTATGAAAAAGTATATCAAGAGTTTTTAATCAAGATTTTCAAATTTTCAGTTGTAGTCTCTTTCTTTCTTCTATTTTTATCTGTTGGTTTTGCCATGTATTCACTTAAACCCATGAAAGAAGCTTTGAGACTTTTGGAAGATTTTTTGAAAGATTTAATCCATGATTTAAATACTCCTGCAACTTCTATTTTGTTAAACTCAAAATTACTAAGAAGAAGAGGGGATTTTGAAGAGATAGATAGAATAGAACTTAGTGCTAAAAGTATCTCTTCTTTGTATAAAAATCTAGAACTAATAACTCCAAATGAAATGGCAAAAAGTGAAGATGTTTCATTAGAAGAGCTTGTAAATGCTAAAATTGAGATTTTACATAAGTTATATCCCAAAATTAAATTTAATAAAAATATGGAAAATCTAATAATAAAAAGCAATAAAAATGCCCTTGATCGTATTATTGATAATTTATTAACCAATGCTTGTAAATATAATAAAAAAAATGGAGAAGTAAATATAAGTACAGTAAATCAAAAACTTATAATAGAAGATACAGGAATAGGCATAAAAGATGTTAAAAAAGTATTTCAAAGATATTATAAAGAGAATGAGACAGGTCTTGGTATTGGTATGAGTATTGTAAAACAGCTTTGTGATATTTTGAATATAAATATAAATATAACTAGTGTGATTGATAAGGGTACAAAAATAGAGCTTACTTTTAAATAGGTTGAGTAAAAATCATCTTTGAAAATCCAAAGATGATTTTTACTACTTAAAGAACTTTAGATATTTTTAGTTTAGTATTAATAATTTGCTGAGCAGTAATAAGGTCTTCTTGTCCCATTGATGAAAGCTTTGCATCAAGTTTCTTCAATAGTTGATTTCTTTCATTTAAACTAGTAGCTGTATTGATTTTATCTACTAATACATTTACATCATTAATTCCAGCAGCGAATAATCCCGTTGCCCCTAATATTGCAAAAATTGCTATTTGTTTACCTAACTTCATATTTCACTCCTTTTTTTAAAGATGTGAAAGTATATGAAGAAAGTGTTAGTTAAGTGTAAGTTTTATCTTGAAAGGCTAATTCCAAAACTTATTCGATTTATTTCGTGGTTATAATCAATTAAACTATCTCCATAACCGCTAGATAACTGAACAAATCCAAAGGTATTTTTTGAACCAAATAGTGGGAAAGTCCAATTGAATTGTGCAAAACCTTTATTTGAATCATCAAATTTAAGATTATTTCTAAGTAGGAGTTTAAATGTTTGTGTTTTATATGGTAAATAAAAAGTCAAATCACCATATCCAAGAAAATCTTCTATATCTGGATTATCATCATTTGCATCATCTGGGATTCTATACCAAACCCTTGGACTAAAAAACAAGCTTGAAAATTGGAAATAACTTTGGGCATAAATTCTATTCCATGATCTTGATGTGGAACCACCTTGTCCATTTGATTCATGTAAAAGACCAAATTTAAGTGATTTTAAATATGTTTTGTCTTTTTTACCATAAGGAATCATCACAAATACTTCAGGTCTATAATTTGTCTCCCTAAAAGGAGAAGATTCAGAATATAATTGCCACCATGAAGTTTGGGTATACCCAAAATTTATGCTCTCTTTTAAACCAAAAAAATTATAAGAAATAGGTTTTTTAACACTTAATTGAAATACAGTTTCCACATGTTTTCTATCATTATTTGATTTTGAAGCATAAGAAAATGGTAAAAAATAGTTTTCTTCATAAGGATAAAGATCAAAAGAAGAGGCCAACATTTGTGATAATGTATTTCTTGTCTCTTTATCTTCAATTGGGTCTAATACTTTTTTAGTCGCTTTTACTTCTTCTAGTTTCTCTTTATCCACAAATAGTGTTGCTTCATTTGCTCCATCTTTATCTAATATCTTTACTTCTTTTGTATTTTGTTGTGCTATTTGTTTATATATAAGCATTGCTTCTTTATAGTTATGTTCATTTTCAAACTTTTTAGCTTTTGCGTATAAGTCATCATTTTTTTCATTTGCAAAAATAGATGTTATCAAAAACACAAGTAGTATCAATTTTTTCATTTATAAATACCTTAATTTATTTGAATGAATATTATCATAAAAAGTAAAATAAAACTATAAAATGATATAATCGCCACAATTAAAGAAAAAGGTATTTTATGTTAGTTGCTCCTTCGATACTATCAGCTGATTTTGGTAAATTAAATGAAGAAATTACTGCAATCTGTGATGGTGGCTGTGATTTAATCCATGTGGATGTTATGGATGGTCACTTTGTGCCTAATATGACTTTAGGACCTGTTGTTGTAAATCCTGTGGCAAAAATTGCTACGAAGCCCTTAGATGTACACTTAATGGTAGAAAACAATACATTTTTTGTGGACTTATTTGCTCCTCTTAAACCTGAATATATCTCATTTCATATAGAAAGTGAAAAACACCCACACAGACTTATTCAAAAAATAAGAGATTATGGAATAAAACCAGCAATCGTACTAAATCCACACTCAACTCCTGAGTCAATAGAGTATTTGTTAGAAGATTTAGATATGGTTTTATTGATGTCTGTTAATCCTGGATTTGGTGGACAAAAGTTTATTACAAGTGTTGTAGAAAAAGCTAAAAAATTAAAAGAACTTATAAATAAAAGAAATCCAAACTGTCTTATTGAAGTAGATGGTGGAGTAAATGATAAAAATATCCATGAGTTAAAAGATGCTGGTGTTGATGTTGTTGTTGCTGGATCTTATGTATTCTCACAAGATGATTATTCAAAAGCTATAAAATCTCTTCAGGTATAAGATGAAAGTAAAAATCTGTGGTATAACAAATCTAGAAGATGCTCTTGATGCTATAAATGCAGGGGCAGATGCTTTAGGATTTGTATTTTATGAACCAAGTCCTAGATACATAAGACCAATTGATGCTAAAAAAATAGTTGAACAACTTCCTCCTTTTGTACAAACAGTAGGACTTTTTGTAAATGAATCATCAAAACATATAAATGACATCTGTAAAGTTGCACATATGCAATTGGCACAAATCATAGATGATGAAGATACAACAGAGTTTGATAATCTTGAAGTAAAATATATAAAAGTAGAAAGAATAGAATCAAAAGAAGATTTAGAAAACTTAGAAGATAGTTTTAAATTAGTAGATGCTTTCGTTCCAGGTTTTGGAGGTGAGGGTAAAAGAATAGTTATTGATTGGTTTAAAGGACTTGATTGTTCTAAAATAATACTAGCAGGTGGATTAAAGGCTGAAAATCTAAAAGAGCTAAAAGGCTTTGGCTTTTATGGTGTAGATGTAAGTAGTGGAGTTGAACAAAGCAAAGGTAAAAAAGATAATCAAAAAATGATTGACTTTGTAAAAGCAGCCCATGAAATCTAAAAAACAAACTCTACCTTCAAATAGTGATATCATCGTATCAAAGATTAAAAAAGGGCTAAATAGTTTAGATGAGTTATTAAAGTTAATTGAGTCTATGAAAAATACCTTTTTTGCTGATGCTTCTTTAGAGTTAGAACTTCTTCTCTCAAATGGCTTTCCCTTAGACATTATTGATGATAAAGTATTTTTAAAAACAAAAGAAAATCAAATAAAAGACCAAGTTTTTTGTATCGTAGACATTGAGACAAATGGAAGCAATGTAAACAAAGGTCAAGTGATAGAAATAGGGGCAGTTAAACTTAAAAATGGAGAAATAATAGATAGTTATGAATCCCTAGTTTATGCAAAAGATGTGCCTCCTTATATCCAAGAAGTGACAAATATAACTCCTAGTATGTTAAAAGATGCACCGGTATTAAAAACTGTACTTGAAGAGTTTAAGATATTTTTAGAAGATGATGTTTTTGTTGCCCATGATATAAAATTTGATTATAGATTTATTTCAGAATCATTTAAAAAATATAACTTAGGTGAACTACATAATAGAAAACTTTGTACTATTGATTTATCAAAAAGAACAATTGAAGCTCAAAGATATGGTTTAGACTTTTTAAAAGATTTATTACATATAGATATAGATACTCAACACAGAGCCTATAGTGATGCCCTAAGTACAACTTATATTTTAAAAGAATCCCTTTCAAAATTGCCAGAGAAAATTTTAACAGCTGAAGATTTGATAGCTTTTTCAAAATCTGATAATATAATAAATAGTAAAAACAACCAAGCAAAACAAAATAAACAAAATAGAGAAAATAAAACAGAAAAGGAAGATTGATGTTTTCACAAGAGAAATACCTAAAAGCACTAAACTATGCTGCAAAGGTACATGGAGAACAAAAAACTCCCAAAGGCTTACCTTATATTACCCATCTAGCATCAGTTGCAATGGAGATGATGCATGCCTGTGAACAAGGTGATGTAAAACTAGAAGATGCAGACTTTGCAATACAAGTTGCTCTATTACATGATGTATTAGAAGATACAGATGCAACTATTAGTGAACTAATAGAAGAGTTTGGAGATGAAATTGCAAGTGGCGTTGAAGCCTTGACAAAAGACCCATCAATAGAGTCTAAAAAACAACAAATGGCTGAAAATATAAATAGACTACTAACCCAAAGCTATGCAGTACAATGTGTAAAACTAGCAGATAGAATCACAAACTTACAAAAACCACCAGAATCTTGGGATAATGAAAAAGTATATAACTATTTTCAAGAATCAAAGTTTATACTTAGCTGTTTGAAAAATGCGAATCCGTTTTTATCAAAGAGGTTGGAAGATAAGATTAATATCTACCGAACCTATATAAAATAAAAGATAAAACTCATCTTTTATACAATTTCTGCGTTCGACTGCAAATTTTTTTGCAGTCATTTACTTTAGTAAACTCCTTTAAAAAAACTTTTGTCTGCCTTGAACTTGAATAAAATATGAGTTTTATGGAAAATTATGATAAATTTTAAATAAATAAATTTTATTATTTATTTAAATATAAAATGATAATTAAGATAATTTATATATAATAATTATATATAAATGATAGGAATGTTAATTGATTTATCTTATATTATTTTTTATTTTAATGGTAGCTATTGTTATAAAAATAGAGCAAAAAATAATTGCATCGAAGTATTTAATAAAAAGAGCGCATAAATATAGATATAAAACTCGAACTGAAAGAATTGAGAGAAGAAAAGAGATAGAAGAGTATAAAAAAAGTTTAACTCATAAATACTATGTAGATAAAAAGTTAAAAGACCCCGAGTTACAAAAAATGATTGATAAAAATAAATATAAAAGCTTAGATGCTTTTAGGTTTGAAGCTAGACTTTTTTATTATGGTTTTTTTATATCAATTTTATTTGGCTTTATCTTTACTCTAACAGGGCTTTACAAAGATGAATTTATCAGTTCTTTATATCCCTATATAGAACCATATTTTAAAGTATTTTATCATAACTTTGAAAAATATACTTTCAATCCTTTATCCTTTAAAGTATGTTTTTCTTGGATTTTGGTTTTTAGTTGCTTTATGATAATTATTATTAGTTTTTATATTTTTAAATATCCTCAAAGAACAATTTATTTTGGTTTGATAGATAATACTATAAAAAGAAATCTTATAGCTTTAGGGATAGGGTGTTTTCTATCAATTTTTATATTTCATACTTTTAATAGCTATCATCAAGGATATTATATGAAGTTAGGATTATATAAATTCCCAATATCATTTGGTATTTATTTTATTTTTATAATAGGTTTTTTTACCTCTATTTTATTGCCCTTTGATGTTTTTAAACAATTAATAAACAAATTTTCATCATGCCTAAAAGGAAAGTGTAATGTCTAATTCAACTAAGAAAGTTTTTTTAGATATAGAGAATCTAAAAGGAGATACAAATGGTGTAAAAAGTACTTTTTAAATTCAGGGGACAGGATACTTAATTAAAAATAAATAGATTTTATTTTGTATTGACAAAATAAATTTATTAACATAGAACATATGTCATATAAACTATTATATAATTAAGAAGCAATATTTGGAAGTAAATGTAGAGAACAAGTATTACAATTTATTTTAGCTAATGAATTAGGTTATGCGACCCAAATAAAAGAATTTTATAAAAAAGGTAAGCAATTATAATTGATATAAAAATATGCCTATGCTTGAATTGGTATGTTAGATAAGAGTATCTAACATACTTAAAATTATTTAACTAGATACTTGTCTAGCATACTCCAAGCCTAAATCAAAGGCTTTGTTGTTTATTTCGTGTACTTTTGCTGGTACTTTTGAGAGCATTGTTTCTCTTAAGATTTTGTTATCTATACTTTGTCCTGTCATGAAGTTAGCAATTGCTAGGGCTAGGACTGATTGGGTGATTACATTTCCTACTTCTTCTTTTGCTATTGTGATGATTGGAATTTCGTAGATTTTCCATCTTTTTTTATCTTCTTCTGTTGGTTTTACTAGGTTTGGTTCTATTACTATTACTCCACCATCTTTTACGCCATTTTTAAATTGGTCGTATGAAACTTGGGCAACTGATAACATGAAGTCTATCTCTCCATCATTTGCATATGGGTATAGGATTTCTTTGTCATCTAGTGTTATATCAACAACAGTTGCTCCTCCTCTTACTTGAGAGGTATATGTGGCAGTTTTTAGTCCATATCCACCTGCATTGATTTTTGCAGCTGCGAAGATTGCTCCTGCTAGTAAAACTCCTTGACCACCAACACCTGTAAATCTCATCAATATTTTACTCATACTAATTCCTTAAAATTCTACAGCAGTTTTGTTTTTTTGAGCTGTTTTTACTTTTTCATATAGGTCTGTATATTCTTTAGCTTCTTCATCTTGTTTTAATATACCAGTTGGAAATTTTCCAACTTTTTCTTCATCACTTAGTTTTTCAAATTTATTTTTAGAAACTGTTATCTCTTTTATCCAATCAAGATTTGCCATGGCTGAATTCATTTTATTTTTTCTTCCTAAGTTTATATGACAGTTTGAAAAGATATCAAAAAAGCTATATCCCTTATGATTTAGACCATTTCTCAATAATCTTTCTAATTTCTTAGGTTCAGTTACACTCTCCCTTGCTACAAAAGAAGCTCCCGCTCCAATTGCAAGTTTACAAGGGTCAAAAGTAGGGTCGATATTTCCTCTTTTCATAGTAACTGTCCACATTCCTTGTGGAGTTGTTGGACTTGTTTGTGAGTTTGTAAGACCATAGATGAAGTTATTTACTACTATGTGATTAATATCTATATTTCTTCTACATCCATGAATAGTATGATTTCCACCAATAGCAAGGCCATCTCCATCTCCTGTTACACAGATGACATGTTTGTCTGGATTTGCTAGTTTGATACCTGTAGCATAGGCTATTGCTCTTCCGTGTGTTGTATGAACTGTATTACAGTTCATATATGAAGAAAATCTTCCAGAACAACCAATACCTGATACTACACATACATCATTCATATCCCAACCAAGTTCGTCAATAGCTCTAATTAGGGCTTTTAAAATAACCCCGTCACCACAACCCCAACACCATAAAGTTGGCATTTTATTTATTCGTAAATATTTATCATAATTAAAAGCCATCTTACATTCCTTTGATTTTTTTGATTATTTCAAGTGGAGCTATTGGTCTCCCATTTGCTTTAAACAGAGTATCGAAATCCAATCTTTGGCTTGCTCTTTGTATCTCTTGAATATATTGCCCAAGGTTTAATTCACAAACTAAAACTTTATCAAATCTATCACATAACTCTTTGATTTTTTTAGCTGGACTTGGCCAAAGTGTTATTGGTCTAAAAAGTCCTACTTTTATACCTTCTTCTCTTAGTCTATTTACAGCTTCTTTTGCTGAAAGTGAAAGTGACCCATAAGCTATAATCATCATATCAGCATCATCTAGCATATACTCTTCATATGATTCTATTTCATCTAGATGTTCATCTACTTTATTAAATAATCGCTCTATTAGATTTTCACACATAGTTTCATCTTCAGTTGGATGTCCATTAAAGTCATGGTGAAGTCCAGTGTAGTGATATTTGTAACCTTTGAACATTGGATTTAAAACTGCTGGTTGATCAGAGGCTACATTATATGGTTCATAATCTTCTGGATTACCATCAAAAGTTTTTCTATAATAGATACTCTTTTTTATCTCTTCAATTGTAGGAACAATTGCTTTTCCACTCATGTGTCCTATTGTTTCATCAAGTAGTACAAAAACAGGTTGCATAAATCTATCTGCAAGATTAAAAGCTCGAACAGTTTCTGTATAACACTCAGATAGATTTCCAGCACATAAAGTAATAGAGTTATAATCCCCATGTGTAGGACTTTTTGCTTGTAAAATATCACCTTGTGCTACACGTGTAGGAAGTCCAGTAGATGGTCCTCCTCTCATAACATTTATGATTACAAGGGGAACTTCTGCTATAAATCCAAGACCAATATTTTCAGCTTTTAGTGAAATACCAGGACCGCTTGTAGCTGTTAGTGATTTTTTCCCACTCATTGAAGCACCAAGTGCTGCACAAATCCCTGCTATTTCATCTTCCATTTGAATAGCAGCACCACCTGAGGCTGGAAGTAAGTCTGAAATTGTATGCATAACTTCACTTGAGGGAGTAATAGGATATCCAGAAAAAAACTCACATCCTGCATCAACAGATGCAATAGCTGCTAATTCATTTCCTGTACATATTAGTTCTCTTGACATTATTAATCCTTGATTCTGTAATTATTTTCTTTTAGTATTCTAGCTCGTTGTTTTGACTCTTCTGTTAGTTTGGCAAACTTATACTCATGTTTTGTGGCTACACTTATTGCAAAGTCAGGACATGCAAATTCACAATCACCACATCCAATACATGACTCTTTTGAGATTATTTTAACTTTTGAACCAAGTGTTGAAGTAGAATCATATGTCATGGCAAGAACACCTGCGGGACAGACAGAAGCACAAAGGTCACATGCCTTACACCTTTTTGCATCAATCCAAACTGGTGTATTTAGTGGAGTTTCCATTGAAGTCATTTTATCTCCTTTTATTCTTATTAAAGAAAAATATTAAAATTTATTTTAAAATGGTATCTAATAAAAGCTAAATATATAATATAAGCAATTGTAATTTCATTTCAAAGCATTATTAGAGAGTTTTTAGTACAATACAAAAAAATAAAAAAGGCTTTATTTGCTTCTATACCAACCACAAGATGGATATTGTTACAATAGTGATACTCACTTTTTACATCATTTTATAAATACAAATTTACAAATTTTTAAAAACATAAAAGGTGAACTTTTAGATATAGGAAGTGGAAGTGGGATATTAGGACTTTTAGTTGCTAGGGATAATCCAAGATTAAATTTAAATCAATGTGAAGTTCAAGAAAAGTTTCAAGAATTGACAAAAATAAATTCTAAAAACAATAAAATTAAATCAAAAATTTATAAAGGTAAATATCAAGATATTAGTTTTGATAAGAGTTTTGATATTTGTGTTTCAAATCCACCTTTTTATCACACAAATGTTATCAAAAGTGAAAATGAAAACATAAAAATAGCAAGATATAATGACTCTATGCCTTTAGTTGATTTTATATCAAAAACTTCAAAAGTATTAAATCAAAACGGTAAGTTTTTCTTCTGTTACGATGTTAAGCAGTTAAATGATATTATGTATCTTTTAAATGAGAATAAATTAAATATTGAGTCCATACAATTTGTACATCCAAAGCTTGGAAAAGATGCTACTTTAGTATTGATTTATGCAAGAAAAAATTCAAAATCTTTGATGCGAATATTAAGTCCGCTCATTGTATTTGAAGAAAAAGATTTTACAAAAGAGGTTCAAGATATTTATAAAGTATCCTCAACACATAGTATAAAAGTTGATATATGAATGAAATAATGAAACAAGATGGTTTTTCCTATGGCTTTAATCCAAAGGCCTGTGATACTTGTGCAGGAAATTGTTGTATAGGTGAGAGTGGATATATTTGGATAAATAAAACCGAACAAGAAGATTTGGCAAAACTTTTAAATATAGAAGTAGATGAATTAGTACATAAGTTTTTAAGAAAAGTAGGGTATAAATACACAATCAATGAAAAAAAATTGGCTGAAAATAATTATGCTTGTGTATTTTTCGATTTGGGAAAAAGACAATGTTCTGTTTATGAAGCAAGACCAAAACAGTGTAGAACATTCCCTTTTTGGGACTATTTTAGAACAAGAATAAATGAGGTAAAAGAAGAGTGTCCAGCTATAAAAGATATTTAATAATATTTATTTTTCTAAGTTCTTTATTTGCAAAAGAAGTAAATAAAGATTTTAATGAAGATTTATACATTGTATATGCCTTAGAATATGAAAGACAAGGTGATACAAATCAGGCTAGATTATTGTATGAAAAATTATATGATAATACTAATAATTATGAATATTTTGTAAGATATTTAAGAGCCTCTTTAGCAACTGGTCATTTTAAAGATATTATAAAAAAAGTGCAAAATCATCTTGGTGATGATGTAAAAGAGAGAGAATTGATTTTAAGAATCTATTGCGTTTCCTTACTTAATCTAAATCAAACAAATAAAGCATTAGATGTAGCACAAGAACTTTTAAGTAAATATAAAAGTGCTCTAAATTATGAAGTTTTGGCAAATGTTTATTTTGTAAAAAAAGATTATAAAAAAGCAGCTTCATATTTTGAAACTTCATATTCTATGAATAATAGTCCTAGTACACTTCTTAATCTTGTAAATATCTTATATGCATATTTAAACAAAAAACCAGAAGCTTTGGCTTATCTTGAAACACATGTTAGATTATTTGGATGTGATTCAAATATTTGCTCAAAATTAGTATCTATTTATCAAGAACAAAATAATGTAGATGGTATTATTTCAGTTTTAAAAAGATCATATAAAACTTATAAAAATGAAAACAATGAAGATATGGCTAATAAAACATATAAAGTTTTAATAGCTTATTTAGAAAAAAAAGATATAGAAGAAGCAATAGCTTTTTTAGAAAAAGAAAAAGTAGATGATGTAAAATTAGTGAGTTTATACAAAAGAACTGGTCAATCCCTAAAAGCGCTTAAATTAGTAAGAAAACTATATAAACAAGATGGTAATGTTGATTTATTGGCTCAAATTGCTATTTTGGAGTTTGAAACAGCACCAAATAAGAAAAAAGTATTAGCAAATGTTATTAAAAAATTCAATGATGTATTAACAGTTTTGGATAGTCATGTTTATCAAAACTACTTAGGATATCTTTTAATTGATTATGATGTTGATGTGAAAAAAGGTCTTATGTATGTAGATAAAGCTTTAGAAAAAGCACCGAATAATATTGCCTATATTGATTCGAAAGCTTGGGGAAATTATAAGTTAGGAAATTGCAAAATTGCTTATAAATTTATGAAAAAAGTAGTTGATGAAGTGGGATTAAGTGATAGTGAGATTAAATTACATTGGAAGAAAATTAAGGAGTGCAGTAAAAAATGATTTTAGATGAGATAAATAAGAGAACTTTAGAAGATGTGGAAAGAAGAAAAAAAGAGATACCTTTAGAACTATTAGGAAGAAGTTTAAGCTCTAATCCATATGCTCCAAGAGATGTAAAACCATATCTTACATCAACTAAAGAAGAACCAATTAGAATCATAGCTGAAGTTAAAAAAGCTAGTCCTAGCAAAGGAGTTATAAAAGAAGATTTTGATCCAGTATCTATTGCCCAAGAGTATTCAAAAAATGGAGCAAATGCAATTTCTGTATTAACTGAACCTCATTATTTCCAAGGAAATTTGGATTATCTAACTCAAATCAGAAGATATGTACCAACACCACTATTACGAAAAGATTTTATTTTAGATAAATACCAAATTGTTGAAGCTTTAGTTTATGGAGCAGATTTTATACTTCTTATTGCAAAAAGTTTATCTACTAAAGATTTAAAAGAGTTATATGAATATGCTCTTCATTTAGGATTAGAAGTATTAGTTGAAGTACATGATAAAGAGGATTTGACAAAGGCTATGAAATGTGGAGCACATATTGTAGGAATCAATCATAGAAATTTAGAGACAATGGAGATGGATATGACTCTTTGTGAAAGATTAATACCTATGATTCCAAATGGAAAAATAATTGTTGCTGAAAGTGGAGTAAGTAATACTGAAATAATAAAAAACTTAAGTGAAATAGGAGCAGATGCTTTTCTAATAGGAGAACATTTTATGAGAGTTCCAAGTATAGAAGAAGAGTTAAAAAAGTTTAAAAACTCGCTAAACTAATATGCTTTACGAAATTCTTCTATTTTCATTATTAGCTGGTTGTACAGTTTTTATTGGTGGATTAATTTCGTATTATTTTGAAAATAGAGTAGAAAATAAAGAGTTAAAAGAGATTATTATTCACTATTTGATAGCTTTTTCAACTGGAATAATGCTTTCTGCTATCTCTTTTGTTTTGGTTCCTGATGGAATGTTAGAACTGCCTGTTTTATTGAGTACTTCACTTTTTATTTTAGGTGGACTCTCTTTTTTCTTTTTTGATAAATTAATTGAAAGAAATAGATATAAAATACCTCAAGTAATAGCTATGTTATTGGATTTTATTCCTGAATCTATAGCTTTAGGGGCTGTATTTGTTTATAATCATAAAGTTGGAGTATTACTCTCTATTTTTATAGCCTTGCAAAACCTACCAGAATCATTTAATTCATATACTGAACTAAAAAGATTAAAACACTCATCTTATAAAGCACTTCTAATACTATTTGTTTTAAGTTTTGTTGGATTATTCTTTTCTTTATTAGGTTATGTATTTTTGAATGATAAGATTTTGATTACTTCTTCTTTAATGCTTTTTTCAGCAGGTGGAATCATGTACATTATTTTTCAAGATATTGCACCCTTATTACAATATAAAAAAAGAAAACTTATCACTATTGGTGTAAATTTTGGATTTATAATTGGTATGTTAGGGGAGTCTATAATATAAGTAAAACTTATAAATATTTTAACATTAAATTAACAATAAAAGTTTATAATTAGCCTAATTTAAATACATAGGGCTATTATGGATAAAATATTAGTTTCAATAATTTCTGCTATAATTTTATTTTTTGCATATGGGATATTTGAAAATATGACAAAAAAAGATTTTAAAAGCAAGAGAGTAGAGTGTCAAGAAAAGAGTGTAACTTTTGAATCTATTTATTTCCCTAAAAAAGTATCATTGGCTAAAGATTTATTATTATCAGATAATTATATAATTAAATCAGAGATAAATTATTCAGTTTTTATGCCTTCTGTTTTAAAAAAATTTTATGATATAAAAAAAGCAGATTCTCTTTTGAAAAAAAATATTCCAAAAGAAAAAACAGTAAAGAGTGATAAAAAAGTTTTGATTGATTATTATATTTTGGAAAATGATAAAAAAGATAAAAATAAAAAAGGTACAAAATCTAACTTTTTTGCAGGATATTTAGTATTTGAATTTATTTTGGATAAAAAAATAGTATATAAAATCCAAACTGATTATATGAATGAAGATGGAAGTGATATTGAAAATAGAATAAAATGTGTTCTTGAATCATTTTTATCAATAAAAGGAGAATAAGTGAAGAAAAAGATATTTAAAGAGAAATATCATATTTTAGAGATTGAGTATAATAAAAGTGAAATAAAATATAAAAATTTAGATGAGATTATTTTGTTTTTACAAAATAAAATTAATAGTAATCCAGTAATTAAATTTATTGCAATATTTGATCATTATAGCCATACAAAGTCTTTAGAAAATAGTTTTATAAGTGAAGATATTATAAATGCAAAAAATATTATATTTTGTTTTGGTCTTGAAATACAAAATCCAGATGTTTTAGCAGTGAGACCAAGAAGTATAGGTGTATGTGAGAAAGAAAATAGTTTTGTAATTAATTTTCAAGTTGCTCCAAGTGAAGCTGTAACTGAAACTATAAAAGAGTATATAAAAGAAATAAAAGAGTGATAATATTCAAGTCTATTTAAATAGACTTGAACCTACTCGAATCATATTTGAACCACATGAAATAGCTAATTCAAAATCTCCACTCATCCCCATAGAACAATATTTTGCTCCAAGTGGTGCTAATTCATCAAAGATTTTTTTGGTTGTTTCAAAAGATTTTTTTATAGTATCTTCATCTTCAACATGAGCTCCGATACTCATTACTCCTTTTAAGTTTATATTTGGACAAGTATCAATTATCTTTTTATATGTTTCAATTGCAACTTCAGGCATAACACCAGCTTTTGATTCTTCGTATGCTGAGTTTATTTGAAGTAGGGCATTTATTTTTTTATTTTTTGCTTCTAGTTTTTTATTAAATTCAATAGCTAAATCAAGTGAATCAATAGATTGTACTAAAGTTGGATTTAAATCAATCAAATTATTGATTTTATTTTTTTGAAGTCTTCCTACAAAGTGCCATTCTAATGGTAGTTCATCTAATTTTTCCATCTTATCTTTTAAATCTTGTACTTTGTTTTCACCATAAGCTCTTTGACCTGCACCATATAAAGTTGCTACTTCTTCGGCTTGGCTATATTTACTAATAGCTATGATTTTTACTATGTGATGATGAGAGACTTGAAGTCTTGCAGCTTCTACTCTCTCTATTAATTTATCTAAATTTTCTACAGCTAACTGTTTTGTTAACATCTATTCTCCTACTTTAATAATCTGTTGATATCATTATAGATACCTAAAAGCATAAGAGAACCAAGAATTACCCATCCTACAATAGTCAAGTACATAAATACTTTATCACTTGGTTTTCTTCTTGCTATTATTTCATAAAGGTTAAACATTATATGTCCACCATCAAGGGCTGGTATTGGAAGAAGGTTTAAAACACCTAAGTTCACTGAAATAAGAGCTGTAATTGAAAGAAGGGCAATAATACTTGATTGACTAGCTTCTGAGATTACTTTTCCTATTGTTATTACTCCACCAACTTCACTACTTGGAATTACACCTTGGATTAATTTTTGTACACCTTTAAAAATCATTTTTGATGATTCTACTGTTGTATCATAGGCAAAAGCTAATGCTTCCGTTGGTGATAAATTTAACTTTACCACTTTTGGAGCAGGGGCAATTCCTATCATTCTTTTTTTGATTTTTTCTTTAAAAATATTTTCACTATCACTTATATGTGGATTTATGATTTTAGTAATAACTGCACCATCTCTTTTGATATAAAATTGTAGAGCACCTTTTGAATGCACAATATATTTTCCAACTTCATTCCACTGTTTTACATCTGTGTTATTTATTCTTAAAATTTCATCATTTGCTTTTAATCCAGCCTTTGCAGCAGGTGAATTAGGAACAACTTGTCCAATTGTTGGGCTTAAAGCGTTTGCTCCAATCATTGCAATTGTAAAGTATAAAATAGCTGCAAGTATAAAATTTGCAAAAGGACCAGCAAAAAGTATTATTATTCTTTGCCAAGGTTTTTTATTATTGTATGAATCATCTCCAGCTTCTACAAGTCCTGGTTTTGTATCATCTTGACCTTTCATTTTTACATAACCACCAAGGGGTATTAATGCAAATTGCCAAGATGTTCCCATCCACTGTTTAGAAAAAAGTTTTTTTCCAAAACCTATTGAGAATACTTCAACTTTTATTCCAAAGTATCGTGCCGCTAAAAAGTGTCCTAGTTCATGGAAAAATACCAAAAATGAAAGAACAAGTAAAAAAGTTATAGTACCCACAAATATCCTTTAGTCTTTAAAATAGTCTCTTATATACTCATATCCTGAATATAGTGTTAATATAACTGCCAACCAAAGTAATTCAGTTCCAAAAGGCCAATTCATAATTAAAAAACCTATAGCTATCATTTGAACTACGGTTTTTATTTTTCCTGCCATTGTAGAGGCTACATCTTTACCTTCTCCAATTGCAACAACTCTAAGTCCTGTTATAAAAAACTCCCTTGAAAGTATTAAAAATATAGCCCATGCACTTGCTCTATTTATAGCTACAAGTCCTATAAATCCTGCAAGCATAAGCATTTTATCTGCAAGTGGGTCTAGTATACCACCAAGTTTTGTTATTTGATTCCACGATCTTGCTATATATCCATCAAAAAAGTCAGTAACTGAGGCTATTACAAAAATTAGTCCAGCAAAATAATCAAGCCAAGAGGGATGCCAAGTAGAGAAAATAGCAGAATCCCTATCAACTAAAAACCATAACATTAATGGTGCTAATGCTATTCTTAAAAGTGCTAAGGCATTAGGCAGATTTAATTTTTTTATCATTATCTAAAAGTTGTCCCACCATCTACGATTAAAGTATGACCTGTAATCCATGATGCATCACCTGTACATAAAAAATAACATGATTGTGCTAAGTCTTGAGGTTGACCAATTCTATTTAGTGGAGAATATTCAGCAGTTTTTGCTTTTACTTCTTCATAATTTGTAAATGCTTTAAGTGCATCCGTATCAATTGGACCACCAGAAACTGCATTTACTCTAATACCATATTCACCAAGCTCATTTGCAGCATATCTAACCATCGCTTCAACTGCTGCTTTATTTGTACCATGACCTGCATAGTTTTCAATATATACTAAGTTTCCTGTACTACTTAAACTAACTATTGATCCACCACCAATTTGTTGCATTCTTTTTGCTGCTTGTTGTGCACCACAAACAAAAGCATTTACTGTTGCTGTATAGATATTATTTAAGCCTCTAGGTTTAAGTTTCATAAATTTACCATATCCACCAACAACAGCTCTTCCATAAATCATTGCATTAGAAATGAAGAAATCAACCCTATCAAAATCTTTATCGATTTCTAAAAATAGCTCTTTATATTTTTCTGGTTCCAAGATATTAAAAGGGTATGCTTTACATTTTACACCAAATTTTTCTTCTACATCTTTACAAATATCTTCTGCAAACTGTTTATTTGAATTATATGTAAAAGCTACATTTATACCATTACTTGCAAACTTGTAAACACACTCTTTTCCAATACCTTTTGTTCCACCAGAAATTACTAATGTTTTTCCCTTCATTTCACTACTCATTATTTTATTACCTCATAATTTTTAATTATTTCTTCAATTTTTTTCATATTTTCTAAGCTTGGTTTTGTAAGTGGCAATCTGTACTCTAAAGTATCCATTAATCCAGCAATATACATAGCTGCTTTTATTGGTATTGGATTGTTCTCACAAAACATAATTTTATTTAATGCATATAGTTCATTATTTATAGCTCTTCCTGTTTCATAGTCACCTTCAAATACACTTTTTACTAATTTACTTTTGTAATTAGGAAGTAAATTCGCAGTAACTGAAATAATTCCTTTTCCTCCATTTGCAAGCATTGGGAAATCAATAAGATCATCACCAGAAACTACACAAAAGTCAGCTCTTTTCGTATTTAATTCAATTGCTCTTTCTAAACTTCCTGTTGCTTCTTTGATTGCATAGATATTTTTAATATCATCAAATAATCTAATTGCAGTATCTGCTTCAATATCAACTCCTGTTCTTCCTGGAACATTATAAAGCATAACTGGAATTTCTACAGACTCGGCAATTGCTTTATAGTGTTGATAAAGTCCCTCTTGCATAGGTTTATTATAATATGGAGCAACAGATAATATTCCATCTGCGCCAACATTTTGTGCATGTTTTGCTATATCACAAGCTTCATGTGTAGCATTAGAACCAGCTCCTGCTATAACTTTTACATTTGTTCCTTTACAAACTGAAACTGCAATTTCAATACACTCTTTATGTTCATTATGTGATAAAGTTGCACTTTCTCCTGTCGTTCCAACAGGCACAACTGCATCAATACCTTGTGCTATTTGTCTTTTGATTAAATATTCATAGCAACTAGCATCTACTTTGCCATTTTTAAATGGAGTGATTAGTGCTGTCATTGACCCGGTAATTATATTCATTTACTTCCTTTATACTTTTACTATATCTTCTGGTAATTTAATTCCAGTATCTACATTTACTGTATGTTTTGAAAATTTTTCTAAGTATTCCCAAAAACTTTTTTTTGCTTCTTCTGAAATTTTAACATTTTTTAATACTTCTTGCATACAACCAAGCCATTCTGTTCTTGCTTTTTCAGTTATTGAAAAAGGTTCATGGGCTTTTATCATATCGAAGTGACCCACTTCTTCTGAATAATACTTTGGACCGCCACAAGCTTCTATAAAAAACTTCACATTATGTGCCTTGACTTTTGCTAACTCTTTTTCATCTTGAGGAAAAAAATTAGAGATGTCACTTTCCACTAATAAATCATAGAAGTCATTAAAAAGCTTAATTAATCCATCTTCTCCCAATTCCTTGTAAAACAAAGGTTTTGGAAGTTCATAATGAGGCTTTTCACCAAAGTTTGTTTTACTTATCTTGTAATCCACCTTTCTCATCCTTTCTTAAAATTAAAGTTGTTGAATTATCTTTTTGTAGATATTTTTTTGCAACTTTTACAATATCTTTTATTTTTAAGTTTTGAATGTTATCTTCATATGAAAATAGGGGTTTAATATTATCTTTGACAAAATAACTTCCATATAATGAAGCTACAGAACTAGAGCTTTCAAGTGAAAAAATAAAATCAGCTTTTGTATTTATTTTTATTTTTTCTAAATCAGCTTTTGTAATTTTTCCCTCTTTTATCTCTTCTATTATTTTTAATATCTCTTTTTCAACATCTTCTGCTTTTACACCTTCATTACATGATGCAATAAACATGAATAGTCCAGGATCTTTTAGTTCAACATTATATGCATATACAGAGTTTACCAATCTTTTTTCATCTACAAGTCTTTTTTCTAAAATAGAACTTTTACCTGAACTTAATAGTTCACTAAGGGCTGATAGTGCTATTTGATCTTTATTCTCAAAGTTAGGTATATGGTATGCCATTGCTAACATTTGAACTTGTGAATCCCTATTTATTATAACTCTTTTTGCTCCATCTTGCTTTGGTTCAACCGTATAAACTTTTGCTGGGATGTCTTTTTTATTTTTTATATCTTTAAAATACTTTTTAACCGATTTAAAAGCATTTTCTTTAGATATATCCCCTGCAACTACTACAATTGCATTCTTTGGTTGATAATATGTACTATGGAAATCTCTAATATCTTTTATTGTCCAATTTTTAATATCATCCGTAAATCCAATTGGAGTCCAATGATATGGGTGATAAATATAGGCATTGTTGAAAAGTCTGAATTGTAAATATCCCATTGGATTATTATCTGTTCTCCATCTTCTCTCTTCTGCTACTACATTTCTCTCTGGTTGGAACTCTTTATCTTTTAATGTTAAATTTTCCATCAAATCTGCAAAAAGTTTTAGTGATTTACCCATATTTTTTGAACTTGACTTTATATAATAATGTGTAAAGTCAAAGGAAGTAGAGGCATTATTTACTCCTCCAAATCCTTTTACTATTTCATCAAATTCACCGGCTTTTAGGTTTTTCGTTGATTTGAAGTTTAGGTGTTCAAGCATATGTGCTATTCCACTTTTCCCCATAACTTCATTTCTACTTCCAACTTTATAGAAAATGTCTGTTGAAACAACATTCGAGCCATTTTCCATAGGTATTACAACTATTTGTAATCCATTGTCTAAAGTCTTTGTAAAATATTTTGGTAAACTATTACTCATTAATTCTCCTGCGAATATAAATAGAAGTGAGAATTGTATCAATATCAATTTAATCACTTATTAACCCTCTTTATTTTTTTAAATCAGCACCAATTGCTTGATTAATGTTTGAAAAACCATCTTCTTCAAGCAGTTTTAAAATTCCTTCATTTATTTTTCTAAGCATTGATGGACCTTCAAATATAAGGCCTGAATATACTTGAATAAGTGAAGCACCTGCTTTTATTCTTCTATAGGCATCTTCAGGTGTTGAAATACCACCTACAGATATTAAAATTGTTTTTCCAAATAACTCTTTAGCTATTTCTTTAAATAACTCATATGATTTTTCACTTAAAACAGCTCCACTTAAGCCTCCAAAACTTTGACATCCTGGAAGCAAATCATAATCAATAGTTGTATTTGTAGCAATAATTCCAGCAGCCCCTGATTTTATAGCCGTTTTACATAAATCAACAGCGGTTTTAGCATCCATATCTGGAGCTATTTTTAAAAATATTGGTTTTTTTGTAAGTTCTTTTCCCATTGTAAAAAGTTCTGTTATGAACTTTTCATTTTGTAAATCTCTAAGATTTGGTGTATTTGGACTAGAGATATTTATAACCAAATAATCACTTATATCTTTAAATTTATTTATTAAAATCTTATAATCGCTTAATGCCATATTTTCAGGTGTAGTTTTATTTTTACCAATATTTGCACCAATAGGGATTACATAAGGAAAAACTTTTCTAAGATTTTTAGCTACATCGTATGAACCTTTATTATTAAATCCCATAGCATTTTGAACTGATTTTTGTTCTGGATATCTAAACATTCTAGGTTTAGGATTTCCATCTTGTGCTCTTGGAGTCATTGTTCCAATTTCAGTAAAACCAAAACCTAAAGCCATCATTGATTCTATCATCGTAGCATTTTTGTCAAATCCAGCAGCTAAGCCAACAGGATTTTTAAAAGTTATTCCTAAAACCTCTTGAGATAACCTATGGTCAAATATAAAGTTTTTATTAACCATATAGTTATTTAAAGTACGACAATAAGGTAATTTTGTTAGTCCAAATTCAGCAAGGTGGTGTGCAGTTTCTGGTTGAAATTTAAATAATACTTTTTTTAATGTGTTATAGCTGAACAAATCTTTCCTTTTTTAATCAATTATTTTATCTAAAATTTTGTAAATATTTCTTTATTAAATATTTGCCAAATTATGTAGCCTTTGGTATTCTTTACAATTATTTAATAATTGTTCTTCATTACCTTGGCAAACTATTTCTCCACCTTTAAATACAGCAATTCTATCTGCACTTTTGATTGTACTTAATCTATGTGCTATTACAAATGTAATTTTATCTTTACTAACTTCATCAATAACTTCTGAGATAATAGATTCACTCTCATTATCAAGGGCTGAAGTTGCTTCATCTAAGATAAGTATTTGTGGGTTTTTGTATAAAGCTCTAGCTATTGCTATTCTTTGTCTTTGACCTCCACTTAAGTTTGTACCAAATTCATCTAGTTTTGTCTGAACTCCATTTTCAAGTGACATTACAAAATTATAAGCATGGGCTTGTTTAAGTGCATCAATTACTTTTTGTTCATCCAATTCTTGTCCATAAGCCACATTTGCTGCAATTGTATCATTGAAGATATATACCCTTTGTGTGACAATTGATATTTGGTCTCTAAGTGATTTGATATCAATATCTTTTATTGATTTATTATTAAATAGTATTTCACCTTCGCTTATTTCATAAAATCTAATAATCAGATTTACCAATGAAGATTTACCACCACCACTATCTCCAACTAAGGCAATTTTCTCACCTCTAGAAGCTTTTAGATTGATGCTATTTAAAGCAGTAAAATCATCATATTTTAGTTGGGCATTTTTAAATTCAACTGTTTGTATTTTTGAAGGGAACTCTTCACTTCCCGTTAAAATAGTAGCTTTTGTATTAAATATTTCATTAACTCTTTCACTAGCTGCTAGGGCATCTTGCATTTTATTATATAAACTTGATAATCTTTTTACTGGAGTATAAAGCATAAAAAGGGCTGTCATAAAAGAGAAAAAAGAACCAACTGTTAGCTCACCTTGTATAACTTCTCTTCCTCCTACAATAATAACAACAGCAATAGCAATAGCACCTAATGTTTCCATTATAGGAGATACTAGCTCATTTGTTTTTACTGATTTTATATTTATATTAAAAAAGTTTTTATTGTGTGCTTGGAATTTTTTAGCTTCTAAAAACTCTGTTGAATTTGCTTTAATTATCTCTATATTATTAAAAGTCTCACTTAAATTAGAAGTAATATCAGAGTTTGATTCTTGTGATCTAAATGATAGTTTTTTCATCTTTTTAGCTAAAATTGTAAGGGGATAAATTGCTGTAGGAAGTATAACTAAACCATAAAATGCCAATTCAGCACTTTGGTATATAACAACTCCAATTAAAGCAATAATTGTAAGACCTTCTCTAATAATCTCAGCTATTTGACTTGAAACTGCTGCTTGGATTCTATTTATATCATTGGTAATTCGAGATATTAGTTCTCCCCCATGTTTTTTTTGAAAGAAATCAATATCTAGGGTTAATACATGGGCTAAAAGTTTGTCTCTGACGATTCTTACAATATCTTGTCCAATATAAGAGATATAATAAGCTTGAATATATCCACCAAAACCTTTTGCAAAGTATAAGCCAACAACCATAAATGGAATTGTGTGTAACATCGCAGAATTTTTTGCTATAAATATTTCATCAAGTAGGGGTTTTATAACATAAGCACTTCCACTAGTACCACCAGCAACTAGTGCCATACCAATAAAAGCATAGAAAAATTTTAAAATATAGTTTTTATAATAGGGTACGTATTGTTTAAAAAATTGTCTCATTAAATTCCTGAAATCTTTTGTGATAAAGGCAGATTATATCTAAAATATTTAATAAAAAGCTAAAATTATTATTTGCTAAAAATAAGTTGTTTAAATTTTCTAAATCCAAACTCTTTTATTGTAAGAAAAAATAGAATAAACCCGCTCAACGTTGATGCAAAAGCTAAACCTGCTGCTCCATAAGGAGTGATTAAAATAAGTGAAAAAACTATGTTAAAGCCAAGTGCTTTCATAGAGATTTTTGCAGCTAAAAATTGCTTTTCGTGTGAGTATAGCCATAGAGAAAATATTTTTGCAATTCCAAAAGGAATAAGACCTATTAAATACATGCTAAGAATCAATGCAGTATTTACAGTATCTTCACTTGTAAAAGCACCCCTTTGGAAAAGTAATTGAACTATAAACTTATCAAAAACAATTCCTATTAGAGTTGAAATTGCTAATAGGGCTGTTAATATTATAGTTGATTTTTTCATTAATCTTAGAGCATTATTTTCATCTTTATTTTTAATTGCTTTTGCAATCATAGGAAAAAGTGCAGTTGAAGTTGCTATTGCAAAAAGTGCTAAGGGAAGCTGAAAAACTCTATTTGCATAGTATAAATAAGAAATAGAGCCACTTACTAAAAATGAAGCTAACCAAGTATCTAAAAATGCAGAAATATGAGAAGTAGAACTTCCTAATGTGGCACTTACAAAGTTTTTGTAAAATTTATTCTCATTTATATTTATCTTATTGAAAGTAAAAACTTTAAGTAAATTTTTCTTTTTTATAGCAATAAGATGTACTAAAATTTGTAAAAATCCACCAACTAAAACCCCATAAGACATGTAATATGTTATCTCATATTTTCCTAAGTTTCTTGATAAAAGAAGAGCTGCTATTAATGCTAGATTCAACAAAGCTGTTGAAAAAGCAGTAGTAGCAAAGTGATGTTTATATTGTAAAAGAGCAGCCATAAAAGTCACTATAAATATCATAGGTAAATAGTAAAAGTTTATTGCCACAAGTGGTGCTGCTAAATCTACAGTCTTAGCATCAAATCCTAAAGCTATAACATGTGTGATAAACTTTGAAAATAGGGTCACTAAAAGTGAAAGAAACAAGATAAGTGCTAAAAATTGTAAAAATATGGCGCTTGTAAATCTTATTTTTTGTTTTGTTTTTGCGTAAGCTGGAATAAATGCTTGGGTAAAAGCTCCTTCTGCAAATATTCTTCTAAATAGGTTTGGTAGTTTAAAAGCTACAAAAAATATATCAGAATATATATTTGCTCCTAAAATAGAAGCAGTAAGTAAATCCCTTATAAAACCTAGTATTCTTGATACTAAAATTCCACTACTATTTGTAAAAATAGATTTAATCAACATATTTGTAGTCACTTTTTTTATAGAGTATTATTTGTGGTTTTGATTTGTAAAAACCTAAATGAGCATTTATTATAGTAATTTTTTGCCCATTTTTTGGTAAAAGCCCTTTATTCTTTGTATAAACTCTTATTTTTTTTTCTTTATTTTTAAAAATATAGTGTAAATAGTTGTTTTGCATAAATCCAAAGATATTGTATATAACTTCATTTTGAAACTTATTTTCTAATATATCATATTTAGAAGCATCTAAATAGAGGGATTTTTTATTTAGCTTATCTTCCTTTTTATCTAATATTTGGAAATCATTTATTTCTAATAGTCCATTGAATCTTTTAGTTTGATTTATTTTTAGAGTGTAGTTTTTGTTATATTTTAATTTTTCTACATTTTTATAAACAAATATTGCTCTATCATTTTTTTGTTTTATGATGGCTATTTCATCTGTTTTATACACTAAGTTTATGTTAGATAAAAATATAGGATAAGAAAGGTTATTATTAGTGTAAAGTTCACTTATTAGGTTTACTTTTACAGGTGTTTGTTTTATTACTTTGTCTGTTGTAAATGTTGCATAAATTGGTAAGTGATCAGAATATCCACTATTTTGGTGGATATTATTTTTTATCTTCCATCTAAATATTTTTCCATCTTTTATTAAATAATTTGGTTTGAAAACTTGAAAGCTATTATTTACATAAGAGATATTTTTATCATCAAATAAAGCTTTTGGTAAAATAATATTATCAGGGGTTTCATTTTCTCCTCTAAATTTATATGAAAATCTTTGATTATAATTTAATTCTAACCATAGATTGTAATGTACTTTTTTATCATACTTTAAAATCTCATTTTTAGAGATAAACTTACCTTTTATTACGGTATTTAAAACATCATTTATGCCTGTTAAATCATAAGTATTATTTAATTTTGAGTATTTGAAAGTTTCAAATTCATTGTAATTTGAATTTAAATCTCCTAAAATAACATAATCAACATCTTCTTTTAGATTTTTTATATACTCTTCTATAGCTTGGGCATATAAAATTCTTTGATTCTCTTCTTTTCTTTTTGATGGCCAATGGTTATTAAAAATGATAAATTTGTGATTATCTATATTTAGTGTCACTTTTAAAATAGGGCGATTTACTTTTGAGTGTTTTACATCAATAAGTTCATAATTTGTTATTTCATATTTGCTTAGTATTCCAAGTCCTATGCTTGAAGTTTTGTATTTTTTGAAAATTGAGTATTTGTATTGGGGCAAATTTTTTGCAAGATCACTAAAGGCTTGTTTTGATTCTACTTCTTGTAATGCAACTATATCTTTATTTAAGTCCTTTATTACTTTTACTATGTGCTTTAGTTTTGTGTTATATGTCGTTTGATTCCAGTTTGATTTTGTATTTGGAATAAACTCTTTATATTCTGTCTTATCATATTTTAAATCAAAGAAATTTTCTACATTATAAGAAGCTATTGTGAAATCTTTTGCAAGAGTTAGATTATATGTAAAAAATATTAGGAATAGGGCTCTTATTATCATAAGAGATTATATAGTTTATACTATTAGATTATGTTGAGATTTAGGTTATTTGAATTTGACAAATAACCTAAAATAAGATTTTATTTTTTAGAGTTTAATCTTGATTGATACTCTTGAGGGTGTTTACATACAGGACACATTTTAAGAGCTTTTTTACCTCTATGTACATGTCCACAAACTTCACAAATCCACTCTTCTTCCTCATCTTCGCTAACATATTCAGCACCAGAATCAAGTCTTTGTTTTAAACTTTTGTACATATTTTCATGTTCTATTTCGATTTTACCAATCATTTCTAACATTCTTGCAATATCTTTATGACCTTCATCTTTTGCAATTTTTGCAAAGTCTGGATACATAGTTGTATTTTCATAATTTTCACCATCAGCTGCTATTTGAAGATTTTCACTTGTATTAGCAAACTCTCTATCATAATTTAAAACATTGTAGGCTTTATATTCTAGTTTAGCATGCATTTTTTCATTATTTGCGGCTCTTTGAAAGTGTTCAGCGATATCTCTGTATCCTTCTTTTTGTGCAACTTTTGCATAATATTCATATTTATTTCTAGCCATTGATTCACCTGCAAAAGCTTTCATTAGAACAACTGATGTTAAATCAGTCGTAATACAGGTCATCTCTTCGCCACAGCAAGAAAGAACTCCTCCACCAACATTTGATACTTCTATTATATTTCCACATTTATTACATTTATAAGATTCGTGTTGTCTCATTATTTTCCCTTAATATTAAGTTTTAGATGAATTTTATCAATTAAGATTATAATTCATCCAAACTTAAATATAAGAATTAATTAAGTGTTGCTTTTATCATCCAGATGCTTTTTTCTAGATGTGCAACATTTTCATCTGCAAATGTCACAGTAGTATTATCATTGTTTTCACTTGCCAATGTTGATAGTTTTTTAAACTCTTTCATAAATATTTCAAAGTCAGCTAATATATTTTCTAATACATATTTTGCATCAAAATCAGTTTTTTCATCTTCTTTTATTAAAGATGTTTTTGATAACTCACTTAATAATACAATCGGTTTATCTCCTAATTGTAATAATCTTTCTGCTGTATCATCATATATTGAACTAAATTCACCATAAATTTTTTCAGTCATTTCATGTATTGGAAAGAACTGCATACCTTTTATATTCCAATGGTAGTTATGTACTTTTGTAAACATTACAAGAGAACTTGCTTGGATAACTTTTAATTGTTTTGTTAAATTTTTCATTTAAATTCCTTTTTTTGTTTTGTGGATAATTTTTTCCTTTAAGAATTCTAATAGAATAAAACTTAAAGGATAATTATTTTCTTTTGATAGTTTTTATTAATAATTGAAGTGTAAATTTTGATTTTCATTCTTAATTTAAAATAATAGTTAAAGAATAATTATTTTCTTTAACTAAAGTTTATCTTACTTATACTACTATTCGAATATTAGTATAAAACTATTACACATATTATAAAGGAGGCGTCATGGAAAATTCTAGTAAATTATTAAAAGAGTTTAATTTGAAAGTAACACCTCAAAGAATAGCTATAGTTGAAGAACTTTATCACAAAGGTCATATAAATATTGATGAGCTTTATGCAAGTATGTTAAGTAAGTTCCCTTCAATTTCACTAGCAACGATTTATAAAAATGTAAATTCGATGGTAGAGAAGTTTTTTATATCTGAGGTAAAAATACCTAATGAAAAATCTGTTTATGAATTAATAAAAGAGGAACACTCTCATTTAGTTTGTGAAAAGTGTAAAAAAATCGAAGATATAATTATAGATACTTCTAGTGTTTTAAAAGAATTAGAATCTCAAAGTGAATTTAATGTAAAACATGCAAATGTAGTTTTTACAGGTGTATGTTCACAATGTGCAAAATAGCTTAAAAAAAGCTATTTTGTATTACTAACGCAAATACAATCAACAACGCAATACCCGCACTTTTATTATACATTTTATTAGCAGTGATAAATACTAACATTATTGACAAAATCAAAGCTGCCACTATATCAAATAAGTTTGCACTCAAATTAACATTCAATGGATTAACCATTGCAGATAATCCTAAAACCATTGTAAAATTGGCAACATTTGAACCTATAATATTACCTATTGCCAAATCAGCTTGGTTATTTAATGCAGCTTTTACGGAAATAGTAAGTTCTGGTAAACTTGTGCCAAAGGCAACTAAAAATAGTCCAATTAACCATTCGCTAATTCCAAAACTTCTTGCTATATTTGTAGCACTATCGATTGCAAAATCAGCCCCACCTATTGTTAAAATAAAACCTATAACTAAAAATAGTCCTGATTTTCCCCATCCAAAAGGCTCTTTTTTTAATTCTTCATCTATCATATCTACTTGATTTGAAGAGATTAGGAAAAGTAAGAAAGCACACATTAATAGTAAGAATAAAAGACCATCAAAAAATGTTAATTTACCATCTATACTCATAAGTATAAAAATAAAAATAGGAAATAATGACCAAGCAGAATCTTTAGCAAAAAGGTCCCTATCTGGAACTATTTTTTTAGCCAATAAAAATACAGAGCCCAATACTAAAGAAATATTAAAAATAGTACTTCCAATCACATTTGCAACTGCAATGTCAGGACTTCCTTTTAAGGAAGCAGATATAGATACAGCCATTTCAGGTAAACTAGTACCAACTGCAACTAAGGTAGCTCCTATAATAAAAGGTGAGATATTATAATGAAGTGCTATTTTTTCACTTTGTTGTATTATAAAATCAGCTCCAAAAATTAAAGCTGTCATTGAAACAATAAAAATTAAAATATCCATTTATGAATTCCTTACAATTAAACTATCTGGAAGATTGTATTTTTTGATTAACTCTTCTTCTTTTTTTCTATGTTCCCCATTATCAACTTCATGATCATATCCCAATAAATGAAGCATACCATGGATAAAAAGAAGTGTTAATTCATCTAAAAAGCTGTGATTATACTCTTTTGCTTTCTCTTCCACAAAATCAACAGAAATGACAATAGAACCTAAAGGCATATTTGGCATATCATATTCAAGTGGGAAACTAAGTACATCTGTAGCTTTGTCTATATTTCTGTGCTCTTTGTTTAAAGTTTTTATTTCATCATTGTATACAAGTATTAGTTCAATATCTTTTGAACTAAGTTCATTTTTTATTGTTTCTAATGAACTTACATCTATATCAATTTTTGTTTGATTATCAAAGTCAATCATCTTTATCCATTTATTTTTGGCGGATTATAGCTAAATTAGGTAAATTAGTAAATAAAGGACATTTTTTGTCTTTAAGTAAATAAAATATAAAATATAAAAAATCAAAGGAGTTAAAATATGGAATTAGAAATTGGTACAAAAGATAGTATTGAATTTAAAGTAGAAGATAAAGATTTAGCAAAAAATTTACAAATCTCATCTGAAGATAATTTTCCAGAAGTATTTGCAACAGCTAGAATGGTAGCACTTATGGAGTGTTCAGCTGCAAAAATTTTAATACCATTTTTAGAAGAGGGGCAATTATCAGTAGGAGTTGAAGTAAATATAAAACATCTAGCTCCAACTTTAAGTGGAGATGTGGCAATTTCAACTGCAACTTTTGAAGGTATGGAAGGGAAGCTTTACAAATTTAGTTTAGAAGTTGTTGATTCAGGGGGAGTTATTGGTACAGGAACTCATACAAGAGCGATAGTTACTAAAGATAGACTTATGAGTGGAGCTAATAAAAGAGTAGGGAAGTAAAAAGATTTGAGCTATTAAAATAGCTCAATCATTTTTACCACTTCATCCACAGGAAAGATTTTCAAATTGGTTTTTATATTAGGTTTTAAAGCAACTATTGCTTTTGTAACACCTTGTGCACTAGCTTCTTTTAATCTCATATCCACAGAATAGACATCTTTTATCTCACCAGTTAAAGAAACTTCACCAATAAATACTGACTCTTTTGAAATAGGTCTATCCCTAAATGAACTAATAATAGAAGCAATCACAGCCAAATCAGCAGAACTCTCTTTTATCTTAATTCCACCACTTATATTAATAAATACATCATAGTGATTTAGGGGTAAATCAAGTTTTTTCTCTAGTAGGGCTAAAAGCATATTTAATCTATTTACATCAAATCCTGTAGCACTTCTTTTTGGGTTTGGATAGGTACTTTCACAAACTAAAGCTTGAACTTCAATAATAAGTGCTCGGCTTCCTTCCATAACCACAGTCAATGATGAACCACTTTGTGGTTTACTTTTATCAAAAAACTTAGAAGCTATATCTTTTGCACTTATAAGTCCTTCTGCTGTCATCTCGAAAATACCTATCTCACTTGTACTTCCAAATCTATTTTTAAAGCCCCTTAGCATTCTAAGTTCTTTTGATGATTCTCCCTCAAAATATAAAACTGTATCAACCATATGTTCTAAAACTCTAGGTCCGGCGATACTTCCATCTTTTGTTATATGCCCAATGATAAACATAGCGATATCGCAATCTTTTGCTTTCCTCATGAGTTCAAAGGTTATCTCTCTTACTTGTGAAACAGAGCCGGGAGCTGAAGTAAGCGAGCTAGAATAGATAGTTTGAATAGAGTCAATTACTACTGCTTCATACTGATTTCGCAAAAGCTCTTCTTGTATCTCTTCAAGTTTTATTTCAGAGAGTAAATAAAGATTATCACTATTTGCCCCAAGTCTATTTGCTCGAAGTTTTATCTGTCCAGCACTCTCTTCTCCTGATACATAAAGTACCTTTTTCCCAGAGTTTGAAATGTCTCCTGCAACTTTTAAAAGTAGTGTAGACTTACCAACTCCCGGACTTCCTCCAATAAGGGTAAGACTTCCCGGAACTATACCCCCACCAAGGACTAAATCAAATTCATGGTTATTTGATGAAAATCTGATTATGTCGTCTTGTTCTATTTGTGTTATTGGTTTTGCTTTTGATGTGGTGTTTATTATTTTTGATGTTTGTTTTAATACTTCTTGTTGTTCAGTATTGAGTTCAACAAAACTATCCCAACCTCCACAAGATGGACATTTTCCCATCCATTTGGTAGATTGTTCTCCACAATGCTGACACTCAAAAAGAGTTGTTTTTTTCTTAGCCATATTTCTTCCTTATTATCACAAGGGGATTTTATATTATTTTTGTTTAATTTTATGAACTTTAGCATAAAAAGTTAGAGGGGATTAAAAATATTGCAATTTGTGATTTTTTTTGATAATTGTTTAATATGAATAAAAAAACATATTTAGTAATTTAGTTAATATTTTTAAGTTTTATTTATATAATATATTAGATATTATAAAGTTTTAATGAAAGGCAAAAATGAGAAAAGTTTTTTTTATTATTTTATTTTTAAGTATAATTGTTAATGCAAGTGATAAAGTATTTACTTGGGAGTGTAAATTTCCAACATATAGTTCAAATGATGGTTTACATCAATCTAAGAATTTTAACTTAATATTTAAATTAGATACTATTTCTGGAAAAGCATACATGGAAGGAAACAATGGATTAGGTGAAGTTATACCAATTTACAATAAACTTGATAAATCAATGTCTTTTATTGAAATAACTGGTGGAAAAAATGTAATGACTACAACTATTACTCATAATGGTAATGCAGTACATAGTAGAAATACTGTAATGTTTAATGAATTAGTAGCTTCTCAATATTATGGGCATTGTACTGTAAAATAATTGTAAGTTTTTCTCCTTACTTTGTGTGGACAAAGTAAACAAAACCACCAACCGTATCAAAGCCCTTTGGGTATCCTCATTTATTTACTCAAATAGTTGTAACTCCTTTCCGAAAAAAGAAATAAATATTCGGCTTTTGCAAATGTTGGAATAAAGATGGAATAATGACATTTATATTTTTAATTGTTTTATATTAAAACTTTTACTTAGTAAATTTACAAATGATAGTTTGAACCATCTGAGTTTCTCTCTGCCTTTGATGAAGCTGGAAGTTAGATGTTTATTTTCGGTTAAGCCCGAAACTGTTCGAACGTTAAGAAATGACCTAAATGGTCATTTTAGTGAGTTTTACAGGGCAGAAAATAAATATCTAACTGGAAGGTAGCTTTGCCTTCATCAATTCGGCAGTCTTTTTTGCTTACTTTTTCGAGATCAAAAAGTAAGAAAGCGGAGAGGTTTACCTCTTCAAGAGAGTATAAAACTATTAAAGAGAGTATGACTGTAAATTATCTCAAAGTATATTTCTAATACAATCTATAACATTATTTATTTTAGGAGCTTAACATGTCAATAGAAATTTGGTTTGCCTTTATATCTACAGTTTTTATTTTTGCAATTATTCCAGGTCCTACTGTTATATTTGTAATCGGTCAAGCAATTACTCATGGAAAAAAATCTGTTACACCACTTGCTCTAGGTGTATTAACTGGTGATTTTATTGCAATGGTTATTTCACTTTTAGGACTTGGAGCTATATTGGCTGCTTCTGCTGTTTTATATACTATTTTAAAGTGGATTGGGGTATTTTATTTAATCTATTTAGGAATCAAAGCTTTTAAAGAAGAGCCTAGTGTGGATTCACAATTATTTAAACAAATGAATATGTCAAAGTCAAAGATGTTTAAATCTTCATTGATAGTAACAGCCTTAAATCCTAAAAACATAGTATTTTTTGTGGCTTTTTTACCTCAATTTGTAAATACATCAAGTGAAGTCTTACCTCAATTTTTGATTTTGATGATTTCATTTTCAGCTGTAACTTTATGTACTATTACATGTTTTGCTCTTTTTGCAGGATCAATTCAACATAAAATCACTAGTTATAAAGCTAAGAAAAGATTGAATCAAGTTGGTGGAACTGCTCTAATTGGAGCGGGAATATTTACTGCTACGATGCATAAAAATTAGGGTAATAGAAAATTTCTGTGACAGGATACTTAATTCCATAAACACCTAAAGGTATTCGCTTTCTTTTATTTTTTACAACTAAAAAGTAAGAAAGCGGAGAGGTTTACCTCTTCAAGAGAACGTAAATTATCTCAAAGTTTATTTCCAATACAATCTATAATATTATTTTAACCAAACTTAGGAGAAAAAATGAAAAAAATTATAGGTATAATTGTTGTTATGTTATTGTGTGGAACTACATTATTTGCAAGTCCTGCAAAAGAAGATAGTATTAGAAAATTGATTGAATTATCAGGTTCTAAGAATATAGGACAACAATTTATGAATCAACTTTTACCAAATTTAAAAAGACTTGCACCAGATGTACCAGAAGAATTTTGGGATGAAATGGAAAAAGAAATAGATATGGATAAAGTGGCAGAATTGATAATTCCTATTTATCAAAAACATTTAACAGAAGAAGATATTCAAGCTATAAATAAATTTTATAAAACAGACGCAGGGAAAAAGTTAATTAAAGCAAGTCCTGCAATAATGCAAGAATCTATGGCAGTTGGTCAACAATGGGGTCGTCAAGTTGCACAAAGAATTCTTGATAAACTAAAAATGAAAAATTATATTAAACAAAACATACAATAAACTGTTTTATTAAAGAATAACAAAAGGAGCATATCAGATGAATATTGACTCAATCATTCAATGGCTTTTGATATTTGTACCACTTGCTCTTAGTCCTGGTCCTGCGAATATATTGTTTGCTGCCTCTGGTAGCTCCTTTGGTGTTAAAGGTAGTCTTCCTTTTTGGTTAGGTACAAACATTGTTTGTATTTTTCAAATTTTGTTTATTGGTTTTGGTCTTGGGTATGTTATTTCTGCTTATCCACTTTTTATTGAAATATTAAAATATATTGGAATTTTGTTTTTATTGTATTTAGCATTTAAGTTTTTTAAAATGTCTGCAAAAAAAATAGAGAAAATAGAACCTTTGAGTTTCAAAAATGGGCTTATAGTAGAGTTTTTAAATGTAAAGTTTCTAATAATTCCTATTATTATGTTTTCACAGTTTTATTCAGCAAAGAATGATTCTGTAACTCAATTTATTATTCTTACTATTTCTCTATCTTTATTGACTATGATAAGTAATCTTATATGGATATTAGGTGGAAAAGTACTTATTAGTTTTGTTACTAGTTCTAATGTACAAAAAGTAGAAGGAACTATTTTTGGCTTAATGCTATGTCTTACAGCACTTTGGTTAGCAATAGGTTGATTTATTAAAAACTAAATAATTATAAAGCTAAGAAAAGATTGAATCAAGTTGGTGGAACTGCTCTAATTGGAGTGGGAATATTTACTGCTACGATGCAGAAAAACTAGGGTAATAAATGTATAAGAAAATAATTATAACTTTCATTTTATTGGTAAATTCAATTGCTTATTCACAAGATTTGTCTACTTATTTTGATATTGAAGGCAATAGTCCTTATTTGGATAAAGAGAATTTATTATTTAGCGCAATTGATTCAAAATATGTATCAAAAAATGGACATGGTTGGAGAAATGAATTAAAAAAGAAAAAAACTTTTAGAAAAAGTATGTTTGAAACATATGAAAATATATTTTCAAATATTCTATTTGATTTGAATAAAGGTGCTAAAACTATAATTACACAGTACCATGAGAAAGATACTTCTACTTTGTTATTAGTTTATATTGCTGATATAAAAAGTAGCAAGCTTATAAATGGTAAAGCCAATGATGGTATATTTGACATGTATGTTATATATAAAAATGAATCAAATAAGAAAGTTGTACTTCCTATTACAACACTTAAAGCTAATACTATCTTTTCTTATTATTTTGGAAATTCATTTGGGAATATAAAAATCGTAGTAAATGAAAAAGAAGTTCAATTTAAAACAAAAGATTCCCCAAAAGTATATTTGAAATTTGGAGATTATTTACAAGCCCAAGATCCAATTACAAATAAACGAATTCAAAAAGAGAACTTTAGTGATTTTTATAAGAAAAATATAAAAATTGATAAAGTTGAATTCAGAAAAATTACTTATACAACAGATGAATAGAAGGAGTCTTAAATGGAATTTTTAGAACTCAAAAAGATATGGGATAAATCACCTCATAATGCATTTACTGATTTGATACGATTTGGTGAATATTTGTATTGTACTTTTAGAGAAGCAGATGAACATATGTCTATGGATGGAAAGCTAAGAGTTATAAGATCAAAAGATGGTAAAAGATGGTCTTCAGTTGCTCTTTTAGGATTTGATGGTGGTGATGTTAGGGATGGTAAATTTTCAATTACACCTAAAAATGAACTAATGTTAAATGCTGGAGTACGATTAGTTGAGTCAATTGATGGCTTAAGTACACGTTCTGTAACTTGGTTATCAATTGATGGTAAAAAATGGAGTGAGGTTTTTACTTGTCCTACAGGTCTTGGAACTTGGCGATGGAGTACAACTTGGAATGAAAAGAGAGCATATAGTATAGGATATACTGGAAAAGATAAACTTGGGTGTTTATATAGTACAAATGATGGTAAAAAATGGAAAATAGTAAAAGATAAACTTTTCCCTACAAAAAACTCTTCTTGGAGTGAAAGCTCAATAGTCTTTTTAGAAAATGGAGATTTATATGTACTTTTACGGCGTGATTCGCAAAGTTATACATCAGCCCTTGGATTTTCTAAGTTTCCATATAATGAATGGTCTTGGAGTGATTTAAATGTTCCTATTGGGGGACCTAAAATGATTTATGTAGAAAAGCATAATAGATTTTTAGCAGCAGTTCGTCTTTACGGAAATAAAAGTGCAAGAACTTCTTTATGTTGGATTGATGAGAAAAAAGATGAATTACATGAAGTTTTAACCCTACCATCAGGTGGAGATACGAGTTATGCAGGAATGGTATATGAAGATGATATCTTATGGATAAGTTATTACTCTTCACATGAAGGTAAAACTTCTATTTATCTTGCTAAAGTTAGAATCTAAATATAAGAGAGTATACCTATGGGATGAAGATATTGGAGTGTAAGTTATATTGATATGGTATAACTACTTTCAAATACTTCATTTTTATCTAAAGAAATTATTCCTGTTTTATCTTCAAGTTTTTTATTGTGACCTATAAAATCAGCAATCCCATACCAAGGCTCTATACAAATAAAAGGTGCACCACTTGGTTTTGACCAAATACCAAGATAAGGAAAACCTTCAAATGACATCTTTATTTTTTTATCATCTCTTGAGTTTTTAAGTGTTATTGTTTTATTTGTTAAGTTTTGCAAAACTAGAGCATCATCTTTAAAAAGTTCTTCACTTAAAGCTAATTTGTCATTTTCTAAATTTATTGTCTCTTTTTTATTAGATATACCATTTATAGTCAAAGGTAATCTCTCTAGGTTTTTTGTATTTTCAAACTCTAAATAATAATCAGCTTTATCTTCTTTTTCTAAAGACCAATTAAAAGCAGGGTGGGCACCTATTGAGAAGTACATTATATTTTTAGATTTATTTACCACTTTATATGATATTTCAAGAGAGTTTTTTATTAATTTATAGCTTAGATATAATTCAAATTCAAAAGGATAGATTTCAAGCGTTTCTTCTGTGCTTTCAAGTTTGAAGCAAATATAATCATCTTCTTTAGTAAAAACTTCAAATACCTTATCTCTAGCAAATCCATGTTGTCCCATTTTGTAAGTTTTATTATCATAAATATATTCATCATCTAATAACTTCCCCACAAAAGGAAATAAAATAGGAGCATGACGGTTCCAATACTTTTTGTCTCCTTGCCAAATGTATTCTAAGGAGTTATCTTTTTTTTTTAAACTACAAAGTTCTGCACCTAAACTCTTAATTGAAACTTCTATATAGTTATTTGATAGGTGGTATTTCATCTCTTTTTCCTTTGAATTTTCAATAGTGAGTAGATTCTATACTATTTATGTTTAATTACTAAATAATGCAATTCTTTAATTATTTGTTTATCTTGCCTTAATATTAATAATATTATTATATTTATTATTTAAGAAAAATATAATATTGAAAATTAGGAGTTTTTGGTGATTAGAAGCATAAGAGGAAAATTATTAACATTGGTTATTTTACCAGTATTATTAATAGTAATTATTACAACTATTGTAAGTATAAATTTAACATATGATAATAGTGAAAAAACAATAGTAGAATTTGAAAAAAGTATACTCAATGAAAAGAAAGAACTTTTAAAAAATGAAGTTTTAACTGTATATACGATTATTGAAGCCATAATTGGAAATTCGAAAACCATTGATGAAGCAAAAAGAAAAGTTATAAGTGTTATATCTCAATCAAGATATTTAAATGGAAATGGTTACTTTTTTGCATATGAAAAAAAAGGAGATAATTATGTTTTCGCATTTCATGGAACTAATCCAAAACTAAATGGGACTATAACAGATATTACTAAACCTGATATAAAAGGATTTCAATTTAGAAAAGAGTTAATAGATACTGCAAATGATGATAATAAATTTGTAGAATATTTTTATAAAAAACCAAATAGTGGAGAAATCGTAAAAAAACTCTCTTTTTCTAAATATGTAAAAGAGTTGAATTGGACTATTGTAACAGGAATATATGTTGATGATATTGAAAAAAATATTGCAAAAGAGAGAAAAAGAATAGATAGTGGTGTAAACTCTTTAATTTATACTTTAGTATCTATTATTACTGTATTGTTGATCGTTATTGTATTTGTTGTATCTTTTATCTCTAAAGTAACTTTAATAAATCCATTGAATACCTTTGAAAAGGGATTATTATCATTTCTATCATTTATAAATAAAGAGAAAAAAGATGTTAGTTTGATAGAAGTTACAACTAAAGATGAAATAGGTCTTATGACTAAAAGAATCAATGAAAATATTGTAAAGGTAAAAGAAACAATAGAACAAGATGAAAAAGTTATCGAAGATGTTACAAAAGTAGTAAATGATGTAAGTTCTGGGATATTGACTAAGAAAGTAGAAGCAAAAACTACAAATGCAGTAATAAATGAATTGACAGAAGATTTAAATATTATGATTGGAAGTCTTTATAATACTATCAATCATACAATTGATGTCTTAAAATCATACGAGAGTAGAGACTTTACTAAGCAAACAACTATTTCATGCAAGGGTGAACTATGTTCATTAACAAGTGGAGTTAATAAACTTGGACAAGAGATATCTATGATGTTAAGAACAAATCTTGAGAATTCAGAAATACTAGATAAAAATGCAAATAATCTTACTTCAAATATGAATAGATTGACTGTTAGTGCAAATGAACAAGCTGCAAGTTTAGAAGAGACAGCAGCAGCATTAGAAGAGATAACTGAGACTATGAGAGCAAACTCAAATAATATAAACGAATTATCTTCTAATTCTATATCCCTAAGAGATGAAGTAAACAAAGGTAAAGAGTTATCTAAAAAAACAAGTAACTCAATGGAACAAATAAATGATAATGTACATGCAATAATTGAATCTATTGCAATAATAGATCAAATTGCATTTCAAACAAATATTTTAAGTCTAAATGCAGCAGTAGAAGCAGCAACTGCAGGAGAGGCAGGAAAAGGGTTTGCAGTAGTTGCAGGGGAAGTACGAAACTTAGCAACGAGAAGTGCAGAAGCTGCAAAAGAGATAAAAGATTTAGTTGAAAGTGCAACTCAAAGTTCTATTGAAGGTAAAAATATAGTAAATATTATGTATGAAGGTTATGAAAAACTAAATGATAATATAATAAATACTACCTCTATTGTTGATACTGTTACAACAAATGCAAAAGAACAGATGATAGGAGTTGAACAAATAAACTCAGCAGTGGGACAACTAGATAAAACAACACAAGAAAATGCTGCAATCGCTTCTGAGATAAATGAAGTAGTAAAAAGTGTACATAGGATGGCTGATAAAGTCGTAGAAGAAGTACAAAAATCTAAATTCTAATAGTATGACTTTTTAGTCATACTATTTATCTAACAGAGATATTTAATTCTAAACTTCAAATAGAGCTTAAGTACAAATCATATAAAATACGCTAAAACAATTAAAAAGAGTAGAAATGATTATATATATACACGGTTTTGCCTCATCTGGACTTGGTGATAAGGCAGCACTTTTTAAAGAATATTTTGACGAAGAGTTGATAGCTCCTTCACTTTCATATGTTCCCTCACTTGCTATTAATACTTTAGAGCAACTTATTGAATCTTATCTTAGCTTAGAGCAAGAAGTTTATTTAGTAGGCTCTTCTTTAGGTGGATATTATGCTATTTATTTGGCTAATAAGTATGATTTAAAAGCAGTTTTAATAAACCCTGCTGTTTATGCCTATGAGACTTTAGATAAAATAGGAACAGCTACAAATTATTATGATTATTCAAGTTTTGAAGTTATAAAAGAGCATTTGACATACTTAAAATCAATCGAAGTAAAAGAGATAAATGAACAATCTAATTTTATGGTATTACTTCAAGAAGATGATGAGGTTTTGGATTTCAATGATGCCGTTGAAAAGTTACCAGAAGCAGAACTTATAATTGAACAAGGTGGAAGTCATAGTTTTGATGAGGTTGAAAGATATTTTAGAAAAATAACTCTTTTTTTTAGATGAGTTCTTTAAAACTATTTTGTGATGGAAGTGTAAATCCCCAATCAAAAATAGGCTTTGGGGCTTATTTTATTTATGATGAGACTTTAAATACACAAAATATTAGACTCAAAAAGTTTGAAAATACTTCTTCTACAAAGTTAGAATTAGAAGTTTTTCTTTGGGCTTTAGAAGATGAAAAAATTATAAGTAATGATATAATTATTTATACTGATTGCCAAAATATTTTAGGTTTAGAAAATAGAAGAGAAAAGCTAGAAAAGAATTTTTATAAAAGTAGTACGGGAAAAGAGATAAAAAATAAAGAGCTTTATAAAGAGTTTTTTGAAATATGTGATAAAACACATTGTAAATTTGTAAAAGTAAAAGGTCATAAGAGTTCAAGCCAAAAAGATGATATTGATAGACTTTTTAACTTAGTTGATAAAGCTTCACGAAAAGCTTTGAGAGAGTTTTTATTCTAGGAGATATTTATATGGAAATTTTTTCTAATATTATAATTGCACTGTTTATTTATATTTTGGGTATTGCAAGTCCTGGACCTAGCAATCTTGCTATTGCTCAAACTTCAATATATGCAGGAAGAAAAGCAGGGGTTTATTTTGCTCTTGGAGTAACTCTTGGCTCTTTTTTTTGGGGAATTTGTGCAGCTTCTGGTTTACAACCACTTCTCAATAAATATTCTGATATTTTATATATTTTAAAAATTTTAGGTGGTTTGTATTTTCTTTATCTGGCATATAACTCTTTTAAAATGCTTTTAAAAAAAGAGTATAAGAAAATTGAAATAAAAGAGTCTAAGAATTCTCATAAAAAATATTTTTTCTCAGGCATAATGATGCATTTATTAAATCCAAAAGCAATTGCAGTGTGGATTGCAATAATTGCAATAGCCCTACCAAATGAACAAAACAGTATGTCAATATATTTCCCTGTATTACTTTGTTTGCCTTTTGGGATAGTTGTATTTGTTGGTTATGCTTTTATGTTTTCCAATGAAAAAGTTGTTAATAAGTATTTTAACTTTAAAAAATATATTGATACTCTTGTAGGAGTTACTTTTTCAGTAGTAGGATTAAAACTTCTTTTTGATGCCAATAAGTAAGAAGTTTAAAAATAGTATATTCAAGTAAAATGATTACTTGAATATATGTTTATATTAATATTTGTATAAATCAAAGTCACTTTGATAAAGAGTTCCTTTTATCAATATTCCACTTTCTTTTGATTTAAGATTATTTATATCACTTTGTTTTTTTATAATAGAATAATTATATTGATTGTTTTTTTCTACAATTGAAATATGTGATTGTTCTGCATTAATATTAAGCTCTTTTGTAGGAGTAACTAATACTACTTTTGCTTGTAATATTTTCAAATCAAGATTTTGTTTTGGCACTTTTATAATACATCTTGATTGTTTTATAAACAAAGTATTTTCTTCTTGTTTATAGTTATTACTTTTACAACTTATTTGTACTTTATTATCATTGCTCCAATAAATTACTGATTGTGATTGATTTATATTGATTTTATTAATAGTATTATCAATAGTTACCCATGGAGATTTTAGTTTTTGTTCAACGCTTGTTGCTGTGTATTTACTATAATCAAAAGGATCTTGAGTCATTTTATAAAATACAAATAGTATGATTGCTATGGCTAGTAAAAAAAAGACTAACATAATTAGAAGAGTTCTTTTTATTATGCTTCGATTTTTATCTCTTTTATTTGTTGTTGGCATATCTTCTAAATAACCTTCTGCTAATTGTGCTGGAGTACCAAATCGTTCAACTATAATTTCATATGTTGCATTGCTTTCTTCAATATAACTTTCAATCTCTTTTATTATATTTTTTGTTTTGTCATTATCAAGTCCTGATAATTGTTTTCTTAATTCTTTTATGTAATCTTGAGTATTCATTATTTTATCTCCTTTATTTTTTTTATGCTTTCATGATGTAAATCATAAGTCTCTACTAATTTTGGTAGAATTATTTCACCTTTTTTACTTATTATGTATTCTCTTTTGGGATGTCCACTAGTTGTTGGCATATTCCAAGTGGATTCTAACCATCCGTTTTGTTCCATTCTATTTAATAAAGGATAGAGTGTTCCTTCATTTACTTGTAAATCCATATCTTCAAAAAAACGAATAAGTGCTATTCCATGCATGCTTCCTTTTGTTTTTAAAGCCATAAGAGTGCAGAGTTCTATATAACCTTTTCTAAACTGAGTTAACCACTTTTTATAATCATCTTCCATGTTTTCTCCTTATGCAAGTATAATTGTATCATAATTTACTTTGTAATACAAAGTAAATTGCATTAAAATAAATATTTTAGAAAAAATGTAAGAATTAAGAGTTAATATATAGATTTAAAATAGGGAAAAGTTGAGGGAAAATTATAAGAGGATAGACACAAAGAAAAACTTTGTGTCTAGTGGAGATATTACTCCCCTTTGATTTTTGCTAAATCAAGTCCAAAGTCTTTGAAATTTGATTCAACAGAGTGTTTTTCTTCATGTACTTTTGAATTATAATGCCCCATTTCTTCTTTTGGAAGTAAATGGTCTTTTAAACTGAAACTAGCTCTTGGTTGTGCGTCAACATAAAGTGCTACATCTGCAGCTTCTTGATCACTTAATGTTCCACCTTGACCAAATGGCATATTTTCTTGAATCCAAGCTGGAGCTTTGTTAAGTTTACTCATACCAGCACCTGTATTATAAGATAACCATTTCCCATTTTTATCTTGTCCCCATAATGGAGGGAAATTTCCAGTACCTTCACCATTCATACCGTGACATGAAGCACATTTTGCTTCAAATATTTTTTTACCAGCTAAATAGTTTTTATGAGTAGCTTTTTTTTGAATAGCTCCAAATTTTTTTTGATTTGCTGCCCATCTTTTACTTGTAAGTACACTACATGGTCTATGTTCTTCCATTTGTATTGGGAAGCCAGTAGAAAGCCATGTTATATAAGCAGCCATAGCAACAGAAGCTTCTGTATCAATAATTGGTCTTTTACCATCCATACTTCTCATATAACAGTTATTGATTCTGTCTTGTAAAGTTTGTACTGTTTTTTCTCTTTTTGAAAATGCAGGAAAAGAAGCAGCTGTTCCTCTAAATGTACCTACGGTAGTTATAGTTCCAGGTTTCCCATCTTTTCCGGGAAGGTGACAGCTTTTACATTGTAGGCTGTTTCCTACTAAATCTTTAGTTAGAGGGTGTGTATTAGTTTCATTCATAATAGCTTCACCTAATTTTACCATTCTACCTAGTTCTCCACTTGGATATTCCTTTGGTACCTCTGGTGTTTGTGCAAAAGCTATCAAGCTAAATGCAATTAATAAAAGTAATTTTTTCATACTGACTCCTTATTGTTTATCAATATTATAACAATTGAATGTAAGTATAAAGTTTGTTTTTCAATATATATTTTAAGATAAAACAAAGATTAATAATTGAAAAAAATAGCTAAAGCTGCTACCTTTATTAAGTTTTGATATGACTTTTATTTTTATATTATTTTCTTGACAGATATTTTTAACAATATTTAATCCAATACCAAAACCACCTTTTACAGTATCTTCCCTATAGTATCTATTAAATATTGTTGAAGTATTTTTTATCCCTTTACCAAAGTCTTGGATAGATAGCATGATTTGTTCTTCTTTTTTTAGTTTTATAATGATTTTTTGATTTTCTTTTGAGTATTTGATTGCATTTGAAATTGTATTATCTATTACTCTTTGTATTTGTGCACGGTTTATAAAGAGAAATAAATCATCTTCTATATTTAAATCAAAAATGATATTTTTTGATTTTGCTAAACTTTCAAATAATTCAACTCTTTGCTTTAAAAATAAAGACAAATCTAACTCTTCTTTTATAAAGGTAATTCTTTTATTTTTTATTAGATATTCTATATCTTCATATATAAAAAGTAGGTTTTTTAGTCCATTTAAGCAACGAGATATCTCTTTGGAATCTTTTTGTTTTTCTTGAAGCATTTCAAGGTTTAATTGTATTACTCCAAGGGGTGTTTTTAGTTCATGCATTGCATCATTAAAAAAAGCATCAAGATAATCATTTGCTTTTTTATATGGAGTAATGCTTTGTTTTAAAATGAGGAATAAAGAGATAAAAACAAATACACTAAGAATAAGAGTCAAAAGTGCTATTTTTATATATATTTCTTCATAATCAAATGCTTTTGTAACTACAAGATAGTCTGCATTTAGTCTATTTGGACTCAAGGATACTTTTTTTATAAGTTGCTGTGTCTTATTTATATCAAAGGGTTTATTTGTTGTAGAGTAGATTAGTTGATTATTATTTTTAAATAAATAGCTATCAAAACTAAAAGACTTTGGGAAGTTAAAAATATTGCTTTTAGAATCAGAAAAGTCACTTATACTTCTTTGGATACTTGAAGTATGTATATCTAAAAGTTTATTTTGATTAAATTCATAACTTTCAAGTTCACTTTGAGTATAAAAATATGCAGGAATACAAATAAGAATAATGATTAGAAATGAGTAGCTAAGAGCTAATTTAAATATATAACTTTTTGTATTAATCCCTATCAATCTTATATCCTAGTCCTCTTTGATTTATAATAAAAGTTTTAGAGGTTTTTGCTCGTATGTTTTTTATACATACTCGAACATCAGATTCATTTATATATTTATTATCCCAAACTTCTTCTCTTAGGGTATCAAAATTTACAAATCTACCATTATGTCTTAAAAGAGAAAAAATCACATCTTGCTCTTTTTTTGTTAAATTTATAATTTCTGTATTTTTTAGAAGTTCTAATTTATTGGTGTTGTAAGAAAAGTCTTCTGCAAGTTTTATAATATTTTCATTTGTATTAAAATAAGTAGATTTTATTACTTGTTCAACTCTATATTTTAACTCTTTTAATGAAAAAGGTTTTTTTATATAATCATTACAACCAAGTTCATAACCCATACTTAGATTGTTTATGTCAGTTAATGAAGTGATGAAAATAACTGGAATATTTTTATCATCTTTTTTTAAAGTTCTAACTAAATCATAGCCATTTAAATTAGGAACCTTAATATCTAAAATCAAAAGGTGATAGGTTTTTTCATAAATCTCATTTAGTGCTTCTTCTCCATTTTCAAAATCATCTACTTTGTAATCAAGTGATTCTAAATATTCTTTAACGCTTATTCTATAATCAAAATCATCTTCCAATAAAAGTATATTCACTGAATTATTACCTTACTATTTGTCTTTATATACTTGTTTTTATAATTACTATTTAATTGAAGTTTTGAACTATTTTTTAATGAAATAATAAAATATCCAAGTTTTTTTCTATTAAAAGAATAATATGAAAAATAACTAAAAGCATTAGTAGTGTTTGTAAAGTATCCATAATCTTTAAGCTTAGTTAAATCAAAACTTGTATCAAATGTTTTTTTATTTACTAAGACAAAGTTATCAATTATCGGGTTATTTTTTAGTGTTGTAGCTATATTTAGATATTTTTTATTGAGTAATATGTCTAGGTTATAACCTTTATCTTTTAACTCTTTTTCCAAATGATTAAAACCAATAATAACTTCAATAGAACCTATAAATTTATCATTTTTAAGTATAGGAGAAATGGCTTTGATATTTACTCTTTTACCTAATTCTATAGAAACTAAAGGTTTTTTTTCTTTTTTTACTTTTACTAATCCTTCTCTAAAATATGATAATGGAATATCTTTTTTTGAAAAATCCCAACTTCTAAGATAGGTAGTTAAATCTTTTGTGTGAATTTGTACTTCAAAAAGACTATTTTGAAGTTTCTTAAGTCCACTTATTTTTTTATTTATTATATAAAAAGCTTTTTCTCTATTATTGTTTTTATATGCATTTATAAGCTCTTTATCCTGTGAGAGTAATATAGATAAAGAAAGAGCATATCTTTTCTCTTCTTCTAGTAGATTTTTTGTTATTACTAATGAGTTTTCAAGTTTTGAGATTAGTTTTTTTTGATTATTGATATCTAGAAGAATATAAAAGGTGAAAGCTATTAAAACTAAAGCGAGCAAGGATACAAAAAGGAAATACTTGTTTGACTTTGGTTTTAAAATATCCAAGGTATTTCCTTTTTATTATGATTTATTCTGAAATATATATTTCATCCAATAAGGAATCTACAAAATTATCAGGTGAGAATTCTACTAGGTCGTTCATTGTTTCTCCTACCCCAATATAAAAAATTGGAAGTTCTAATCTATTTGAGATAGAAAATAGTGCTCCACCTTTTGCTGTCCCATCAAGCTTTGTTACAATAATACCATCAACTCCAACCATTTCATTGAAAGCTTTTGCTTGCTCAATTGCAGTATTCCCTTGCGTTCCATCAAGAATCATAAGCTTTTGGTGAGGAGCTCCTTCTTTTGCTTTACTACAAACTTTTACTATCTTTTTCAATTCATTTGATAGATTTGTTTGTGTTTGTAATCTTCCTGCTGTGTCAATAATAACATTATCAATATTTCTAGCAACTGCTGAAGAGATAGTATCATATGCAACAGCACTTGGATCATGTCCTTGTTTTGTTTTTATAATTGGGACACCTAATTTATCAGCCCAAATAGAAAGTTGTTCAATAGCAGCTGCTCTAAAAGTATCTCCAGCTCCTAAAATAACCGATTTATTGTCTTTTTTATATAGATTTGCAAGTTTTGCAATAGTGGTAGTTTTACCAGCTCCATTAACTCCAATGATTAGTTGTACAAAAGGAGAGGGTAAATTTTCCATATTAACATCAGGTGCATGTTCAAAAAGCATAACAAGTCTATGTCTTAATTGCTTTCTGTTTATCATCTCAGGAAGCCCATCCATAGCCTTTTCTATAATAGAATAATCCATATCAGCTTCAATAAGCAGTTCTTCTATATCTTCAAAAGAGATTTTCTCTTTTTTTTGAGGAACTACTGATTTTATATTATCAAATGTTTTTGATAAGGCAGAAGAAAAGAAACTTTTATTCTCTTCTTTTTCTTCAATTGTTTCTTCCTTTTTATTCTTTTTTAAAAAACTAAACATCTATTTTATTGCCTTTTGAATATCAACATTTATCATCTCTTCTGGAACTATTCCCACATAAGTTTGAATAAGTTTGCCTTTTTTATCATATAAAAACATAGTTGGAATTGCTTTAACTCCACCAACTGCATCTGCAAATGTTGCATTTTGTCTTGAATTTGTTACAACATAATTAATATTGTATTCATTTACGAAATCTTTTACTTGGTTATTTGGTTTATTCTCTTCCATTAAAACAGAAACTATTTCTAAGTCATTTTTGTATTTATCTTTTAGATGAATCAAATTTGGAATTTCAGCTTTACAAGGTAAACACCAAGTCGCAAAAAAGTTCACAAGTACTGCTTTCCCCTTATATTCTTGAAAAGCAAAACCATCATCTAGCTTTTTTATGTTGAGTGTTTGAGCATCTGTAGTAGTAAGTTTGAAATCTTTTACTTCTACGTTTTGCACTTTTTTATCATTTTTTGAATTATCTGAGCCACACGCTGCAAAAAATATTGTTATAAAAAATGTTAAAAATGCTATTTTTTTAAACTGCATTTTAATTCCTTTTGGTAAAATATTTGAAGCTAAGAATTTTAGCTAACTAAGGCTTAAATATGTTAGAAAATCACAAGAGTGATTTTAGAAAATCGTGTATTAAAAAATTAAAATTTGTTAGTAGATTTACAAAGTGTTATAAAGATAAAAAAATAGTAGATGAGATATATAAAACTATTTGTGAATTAAAAAAAAAGAATGTGTTATTATATATTCCACTTGACTTAGAAGTGGATATATATCCTTTGATAAAAAGATTAAGAAAAGAAAAAAAAGTTCAAGTTTTTGTACCATATATGGAAGGGCTTAGTTTTAAAGTAGTCAAATACAGACTGCCTTTAAAAACTAAAAAATTTGGTATAAAAGAGCCTAATAATTCTTTTGCTAATGTGAAAATAGATTTAGCAATAGTCCCTGTTGTTGGGATTGATGGACTAAATAAAAGAATTGGTTTTGGAAAAGGTATGTATGATAGGTTTTTTTATAAACTAAACTACAAACCAACAATCCTTTTTACTCAAAGAAAACTTTGTAAGACTACAAAAATTTTAAGTAATAACTACGATATTCAAGCTGATATAATAATTTCTAGTTAAAAGATAAAAGGTCATAATATGGATATGTTACTTATAGAAGGATTTGTAGTTGCTATTTTTGCTTCAGCAATTACATTTTTCGTGATTAAAAAGATAAATAAAGCAAAAATTGATATTTATATTGAGCAAGCAAAAGCAAAAGCAAATGTTATTGAACATGAGGCTGAAGTTATCTTAAAAGATGCACAATTAAAGGCAAAGAGGGATTATGAAAGGGAATTTAAAAGTGCAAAAAGAGAATATGATGAAATGTTCTGTAAAATTGAAAGAAAAGAAAAAGAGTTAAATGAACATCTAGAATCAGAACTTCAAGCTATCAAAAAAGAAAAAGAAGAAATAGTAGAAAACAATAAAAAAATAGCATCATTAAAAGAAGGATTACAAAGACAAAGTAAGACTTATGAAGAAAATATTTTAAAGACTTTAAAAATTTTGGAAAATGCATCTGGTTTGACGCTTGAAGAAGCAAGAGAATTGATGCTTGAAAAAGTAGAAGAAGATTCTAGGGCAAAAATAGCTTCATTATTTAGAAAAAAATATAAAATAGCAGAAGAGAACTCAAAAAAAGAGATAAATAATATGCTTTCTCATGCAGTAACTAGATATGCAGGAGAATTTGCAGCTGAAAGACTTATTAATAATATACCAATAAATGATGAAGAAACAAAAGGAAAAATTATTGGTAAAGAGGGAAGAAATATAAAAGCATTAGAGATGCTTTTAGGAGTTGATATTATTATTGATGATACTCCAAACACTATTACAATCTCTTCTTTCAATCTTTATAGACGGGCAATTGCTACAAAAACTATAGAAGAGTTGTTGGAAGATGGAAGAATTCAACCAGCACGAATAGAAGAGATTTACAATAAGGTGAAAACCGAATTTGACAAAAATATGTTAAAAGAGGGTGAAGATGTTGTAATGGAGTTAGGAATTAAATCTATGCATCCAGAACTCACTATTTTAGTGGGAAGATTGAGATATAGAGCTTCATATGGACAAAATGCACTTAAACATACACTTGAAGTTGCACATCTTGCAGGGTTATTAGCTGCACAAATGGGTGGAGATGCTATTTTAGCAAGACGAGCAGGGCTTTTACATGATATTGGAAAAGCCTTGACCCATGATTTACCAGGGTCTCATGTGGATTTAGGTGCAGAGATGTGTAGGAGATATGATGAACCAGCAACAGTAATTAACTCAATTTATGCTCACCACGGACATGAAGAACCTATAAATGTAGAGAGTGCTGCTGTTTGTGCTGCTGATGCTTTAAGTGCAGCAAGACCTGGTGCTAGAAGAGAAGTACTTGAAAGCTTTCTAAAAAGAGTAGAAGAAGTAGAAAATATTTCGACATCTAAAAAAGGTGTTATAAATGCCTTTGCAATAAATGCAGGAAGAGAAGTAAGAGTAATAGTAAAAGCTGAACTTGTAAATGACGATGAAGCAATATTATTAGCAAGTGAAATCGCCGAAGAGATTGAACAAAAAGTTCAATATCCAGGTGAAATAAAAGTAAATGTTATTAGAGAGTTAAGAGCAGAATCTTACGCAAGATAATTATCTTTATTCTATAAAAGATGATATAACTTTTATATCATCTTCTTCTAATTCAAAAGAAAAAATATCCAAATCTTCTTTCATATGTTCTTGTGAGGTTGTTCCATTTAGTGGAGTAACACCTATTTGTGTGAGGAATCTATAAAAAATCTGTGCTTGTGTTTTTTTGTATTTTCTTGCTATGTTAATTAACTCTTTTGAACCCAAAATATGTGGATTTGCACTAAGTGTCCAAAATCCAAGATAAGTGATGCTCTTTTCTTTACAAAATTCTCTTATTTCTTTGTCATAGTCACTATCTTTGTAAAATCTATTTTGAACTATTGTTGGTTTTATTTTTGCTTCTTTATATAAGGCTTTTAACACTCTTATATCATAGCAATTACTTATACCAATATTTTTAGTTCTTCCCTCTTCATAAAAGCTTTCAAAACCCTTCCATACTTTCATTAGATGAATAAAGGGAAAAATAGGTGAGTGTAGAATATAAGAGTCAAGATAAGTAGTTTGAAGATTTTTAAGACTTACTTCAAAGGAATCTAAAACTTGTTTTTCTAAAGGATCATTTGGATTATAAGGTATATTATTTAAATCTTGTCCATCTTTAGGTGTAAATTTTGTCTCTAAAAATATCTCTTCTCTTTTGAACCCTTCTTTATAAAGAATCTGTAAAGCATCACCTACACCTTTTTCATTATAGTGTCTAGGCTGGCAAGCTGTATCTATAGCTCTAAATCCACTTCTAACAGCAAGTTCAACTAATCTTGCTGTTTCTTCTTTTTTCCAAGCAGTTCCATATATAAGTTTTGGTATCTTCATTATAAATCCAATATTTTTGTTTAATTATAACAAAAATATATTTTATGGAAATTATTTTGATTGAGACTTTTTAATTCTTTGTAAAAACTCCAATTGATTATGTGATTGATTATCAGCAACATTATTATGAGAAGTTCCTGTTTCTTCTTCTATACTCTTATTTAATTTTGCTTCTTTTAAAGCATCTTCTGCTTTAAAAACAGCCTCTCCCGCCATATGATTTTTAAATTTTGATATTTTTTCTTGAAGTTCTTCTATCATTTTAGTAAGTTCTTTTTTATCATAATTCTTATCTCTTAATTTATCTTTAATTCTCTCAAGTAAGGTTTCAAATGCTTTTACTTCTTCGGGCGAAATCCCTGTTCTTAGTATTGATTTTATTTCTTCAATAATTTTATTAGTATCTTTTTTCTCTAATTGTGTGCCAAATTCTTTTATATCTTTTTCTGCTTTTTCAATTCTAGTGTTAATATCATCACTTGATGTTTTTCTATTCATATCTTTTGCATCTTCAGCTTTTGTGATTGATTGTCCTGTATGTTTTATTTTAAATTCTCTAATTCTTTCTTCTATCTCATCCATCATATCACTTAATTCTTGTTTAGTAAGGGGTTTTTCTTTCATTTTCTTTTTAATATCTTGAATCATATCTTCTAGCATTTTTATTTCATCTTTAGTCATACCAGTTTGCATAACTGATTTTATATCTTCAACAAGTTTTTTCATATTTGCTAATATTTCTGCATCTGTTCTTGTGTTATTTCTATCTGCTTGATTTTGTTCTTTATTTAAAATAGTTTGAAAATCATTTGTCTCTTGTTTTTCATTTTTATCTTTACTTTTATATTGATAATAGGTATCTACCGAGTTTTGTTGTGTAACAAAATTACTTTCAGTGTCTCTTGTAAAAATAAGCATAATCAATCCTTTATAAATGTATAGGTATATTTTACATTACAAAAAGAAATTTTAATATATTAAAAGAGTAATAAAACAATTAAATTTATATAATTTAAACTAATTTAAAGCATTGAAAATAATTAAATATATTATTTTATAAATATTGTTTTCTAAAATCAAACCCTCAACAACTTTTGACTATAATTACAAAAAATTAGTAGAAGAGTAATGAAAAGAAATATATTAACAACACAAATTATTGCTGGAAAATATAAAGGCAAAAAGATAGAACTTCCATCTTTAGATGTAACAAGAAGTTCAAAAGCAAGAGTTAAAGAGTCATTTTTTAATGTTCTTCAATTTGATATTATTGATAAAGTATTTGTAGAAGCTTTTGCAGGTAGTGGAAGCATTGGTTTAGAAGCAGTTTCTAGAGGTGTAAAAAAATCTTATTTTATAGAATTAAATAAGAATTCCTACAATATTTTAGTAAATAACTGTAAATCAATAGATATAAATAAGTGTCAAACAATGATGGGTGATACTTTTGTACAATTACCAAGTATATTGAATTCACTAAAAAATTCTACTGAAGAGTTGATTGTATACATTGATCCTCCTTTTGATTATAGAGATGGGATGGAAGATATTTATGAAAAATCATTCGAATTGGTAAAAGAGATTGAAAACGATAATATCATGATGATTTGTTTTGAACATGTTTCAACTATAGAAGTACCAGATACTTTAGGTAAATTTGAAAAATATAAGTCTAAAAAATTTGGTAAAACTACACTTACATATTTTAGGCTAGCTTAATATGAATAAAGCGGCATTTTATATTTTAGCTTTTTTTGTAGCTATTATCTTTTTTATGCCACTTTTTTATACTGTTTCTCCCTATGAATTAAACCCAGACAAAATATTACAAGCTCCTAGTTTATCACATATAATGGGAACAGACAGATTAGGAAGAGATATTTTTGCCAGAATTTTAAATGGTGGTCAAACTTCTTTGATTATTGGATTTTTAAGTGCTGCTATCTCTTCTCTTTTGGGTCTTTTTATTGGTATAAATGCTGGATATTTAAAGGGTAAAGTTGATAAAACTATTACCATAATCATTGATTTGTTTTTGACTTTTCCTACATTTTTCCTATTACTTGCTTTAGTCTCTTATATTCAAGCTTCATCAATTATTTTAATATTAGTTATTTCTATAACTGGTTGGATGGGAATGGCAAGAATGATAAGAAGTGAAAGCTTTTCTATTGGTACTAAACCTTATATAAAAGTTTTAAAGTTAGCAAATGTAAGTAGCCTTAAAATCATATTCAAGTATTTTACACCACTTTTAGCACCTATATTTCTTATCTCTTTTACTTTTGGAGTAGGTGGAGCTATTTTGGCTGAGTCTGGATTGTCATTTTTAGGGCTTGGAGTCAATTCCCCTGAAATGTCATGGGGAAGTTTGTTAAGTGATGGTAAAGCTGTACTTGATATTGCTTGGTGGGTAAGTTTTTTCCCTGGTTTGATGATATTTATAGTTACTTTTTGTTTGATGCAAATAAGTGATTTCTTACAAAGTAAAATAAATACAAAAGAGATACAAAAAGGATAAATTATAGCAGAAGTTTTTCTTTTGGCATTTGCATTGGCTATGGATGCCTTTGCTGTTTCTATAGGTCTTGGAGTAAAAAGAAAAGAGTTTGACAAAGCCTTAGCTTTTAAAGCTGCATTGTTTTTTGGTTTTTTTCAAGCTTTGATGCCTTTATTTGGGCATTTGGCTAGTTTAGGAGTAGGTACTTTAATAGAATCCTTTGACCATTGGATTGCATTTTTACTTTTAAGTTTAATTGGTGGAAAAATGCTTTATGAAAGTTTTGGTGAAAATACTGAAGATGAGATAAGTATTATTTCAAATAAAGTCTTATTTATCTTAGCTATTGCTACAAGTATTGATGCAATGGCTGCTGGATTTACTTTAAATTTGTTGGACATTAATCCTTACTTATCTATGGTTATCATTGGAATTGTAACCTTTTTGTTTAGCTTTATAGGTGTTTTTATGGGTTCAAAAGGTGGAAGCTTTTTAGAAGAGAAGGCTGAAAAACTAGGAGGTGTTGTTTTGATTTGTATTGGACTTAAAATACTTTTAGAACATCTTTATTCTTAAAATAGAACTATCAAAAATAAAATTTAATACGGAGAAAAATTTGAATAAATTAAAAAATAGTATATTATTTTTATCATTTTTGCCAATTATATTGCTTGCAGATAATAAGGCAAATGCCGAGCTTTTTGGGGCTTGGACTTTAATCCCACCAGTTGTTGCTATTTTATTAGCTTTTATAACTAGAAATGTAATATTTTCTTTATTTATAGGAATATTTAGTGGAACATTTTTAGTAAATATTATAAATGGTGATATTTTTGCTGCTTTAATTGCTGGTTTTATGGATATGGTTAGTAAAATGATTGGTTCAATGGCAGATTCATGGAATGCAGGTATTATTTTACAAGTTCTAACTATCGGTGGTTTGATTGCAGTTATTACTAAAATGGGTGGACCAAGAGCTATAGCAAAATCTCTTGCAAAAAAGGCAAAAACTCCTGCAAGTGCACAAATTTACACTTGGGTGATGGGATTTTTTATCTTTTTTGATGATTATGCAAATTCATTAATTATTGGTCCTATTATGAGACCAGTTACAGATAGTTTAAAAATAGCAAGGGAAAAGTTAGCTTTTATTATAGATGCAACAGCTGCACCAATAGCTGGTATTGCACTTATTTCTACTTGGATTGGTTATGAAATCTCTTTAATAAAAGATGCTTATGCAACAATAGGTCGAGTTGATATAAATGCTTATGCAATTTTTGTGGATACTATTGCATATAGATTTTACAATATTTTTATGTTGGCATTTGTATTTTTTACAGCATATTTTTTAAGAGAATTTGGACCTATGCATAAAGCAGCTCTTAGAGCTTCAACTACAGGAAAAGTATCAAGACATATTAGACATGAAGAAGAACATTTAAATCAAGAGTCTTCAACTATGGCTCCTAAAAAAAATGTCGATTATTCTATTTGGAATGCGATTATCCCAATTTCAGTTTTAATTATAGTTTCATTTTTAGGATTTTATTTTAATGGTTTACATTCCCTAGAAGGTGAGGCCTTAAAAGCAGTACAAGCAGATCCTTATTCATTTGCTTCTATTCGAGATTGTTTTGGTGGAGCTGATGCTTCTATTGTATTATTTGAAGCTGCTTTGTTTGCTTCAATTGTAGCTATAGCAATGGGAATGCAACAAAAAATATTTGATCTAAATGAAGCTTTAGAAACTTGGGTTCATGGAGTAAAAGCACTTGTAATTACTGCTGTTATTTTGATATTAGCTTGGTCAATTTCTGCTGTTATAAAAGAGTTAGGTACTTCTCTTTATTTAGTATCAATCTTATCACACGATACGCCTCAATTTATTTTGCCATCTGTAATTTTTATTTTTGGTTCTTTAATCTCTTTTTCTACAGGTACTTCTTATGGGACAATGGGGATTTTGATGCCACTTACTATTCCTTTAGCAAATGCCATTGGAATAAATTATGGACTAGATACTAATGCTTTAAATGAGTATATTATTTTAAATATTGGTGCTGTTTTGACAGGTGCTATTTTTGGAGATCATTGTTCTCCTATTTCTGATACTTCTATTCTTTCATCTATGGGATCAAGTTGTGATCATATGGACCATATCTCTACTCAACTACCTTATGCTGTATTTGTAGGTGTTGTTTCTGTAGTATTTGGATATATCCCAGCAGCTCTTGGAATCTCAGTCTCTTATTTGATTCCTATAGCTTTAGTAGTCTTAGCCTTGACAGTTAGATTTTATGGGAAACCATATTTGACAAAAGAGGCATAAAAAAGAGAAGGATTACTTCTCTTTTAAAATTTATTCAATAACTTATCTAATAATTTAGTACTAAGTATTCTTTTTGCAAAACCTAGAATATAAGTTGCTTTTGTAACATAATATCTAGGTTTTGGATTTTTACTTTTCATGATTTTTAAAACAACCTTTGCCACACTTGAAGGTGGTAGATTAAATAAACCTCCATCATCCTTGCTTTCTAGTCTAGTTTTTAACTCTTTTTCATAAGTTTTTCTATGAAAACTATCTTTTATATTGATATGTTCATTAAATTTTTTGAGTGAATTCTCTCTAAATTTACTAGTTACTGGACCTGTATTTATAGTACTTACAAAAATATTATCATTTATAACTTCTTGTCTTAAGGTATCAGCAATACCTTCTATTGCATATTTACTTGCATTATAAGCACCCCTAAATTTTAAAGAGATAATTCCTAAAATTGAACTATGTTGAATAATCTTACCATATCCTTGATTTCTAAATATTCTCATAGCTTGAAGGGTGACTTCATGTAGTCCAAAAAAGTTAGTTTCAAATTGTTCTTTTAAAACCTCCGTTGATACATCTTCAAGAGCTCCTGGTTGTCCATATCCTGCATTATTAAAAACTGCATCTAAAGTTCTGTCTAGTTTTAAGATTTTTTCTAAAACCTCTGCTATTTCTGCTTGGTTAGTCACATCTAATTTGTAAGCGATGAAGTCTAACTCTTGCAACATAAGCACATCTTCTTTTTTTCGTGCAGTTGCATATACTTTATATCCATTGTTTTTTAAAAGTTTTGCTGTTTCTAATCCTATTCCAGAAGAACAGCCTGTTATTAATATATTTGCCATTTTTAACCTAATATTTTTTATAAGTACTAATCTATAGCATTTTTAGTATAGTTTTATTAATTGTTTGTACTTAAGATGCTATTATATCGAAAAAGATTTTACTTCCAAAGATGCCTATGAACAAAAAAGATATAGAACTAAAAAACTTATTAGATATAGAAGTTGCTAATAGAAACAATGATTGTGAATTGACTTTAGAGCGACCAGACCCACTATTTATAGCAAAAAGACACAATGACGAATACATCTCACTTATTTGTGCACTATTTGCCTATGGAAAAGCATCTTTGATAATAAAGTTTTTAGATAGTTTGGATTTTTCACTTTTGAATAAAGATGAACAGAGTATTAGAAAAAGTTTTGAAAAACACTATTATAGATTTCAAAATAGCAAAGATATCCAAGAGTTTTTTATAGCATTATCAAGACTAAAAAAACAAACAACTCTAAATGAACTATTTGTGGAAAAATATAAGATAAATAATAATGTCTGTGAAGGAATAGATAATATAATAAGTAAAATAAATGAAATAAATCCTCACACCTCACAAGGTTACAAATTTTTACTTGGATCAAATTTTAAAAGAGATAAGCAAAATAGCATAAAACAAATGGGAAATGCAGCATACAAAAGATGGTTTATGTATCTTAGATGGATGGTACGAAAAGATAATTTAGATATGGGATTATGGAACGGTGTATCAAGTGAAGACTTACTAATGCCACTAGATACTCACACTTTTAATGTATCAAATAAACTTGGACTTATAAATAGGAAAAATTGTGATTTATATGCTTCCTATTTACTAACTACAAAATTAAAACAGTTTGATAAAAACGACCCTATAAAGTATGATTTTGCGCTATATAGAATTGGACAAGAAAAAATAATGGAACTTAGAGATTAGGTAACATAATTATATAACTAAAATTTATACTATATATCAGGAGTATTTGTTTTTAAAATATAACCTACACCTTTTATAGTTTGAATATCTAACTCTGGTACTTTTTTTCTTAGTCTAAAAAGTAATTGTCTTCTATTTTCATCATATGTTGTATTCTCATGCCATAATGTTAAATCAAGATATTCATTAGATATTACAGAGTTTTTATTTTGTATTAGTATATATAAAAATTGTTCTTCTTTTTTTGTTAGAGTTATTTTTTGATTATTTTTCAATAAAACTTTATTTTGTACATCATAAATATACTCATTATCAAGTCTAATTGCCTCAATTTTATTATTGAGTCCAAAACGAAGAGAGGCTAGTTTTACTTCTCTAAGAAGGTGAGCATCTAAATATGGTTTTACAATATATCCTGTAAAGTTGACGCTAGAAGCTTCAGCTAACGTTGTATCATCATGGTATGATGTTAAAAATATAACTGGAACATTGAAGTTTTTTTGAATAAGCTTCGTTGTTTCAATACCATTTAGTTCCCCTTTGATATTGATATCTGCGATGATAATATCAATATGCTCTTTGAACATTGCTTCTAAAGCATTTTCACTTCTACTTGCAATAGCAACTACATGATATCCTGCCCATTGTAATGTTCTTTTCATCTTTTGTGCAGTCAAAGTTGTATCTTCTATGATTAGTATGTTAATTTTTTTCATGTTAATATTTTAACACTTCTGCGTTATATTTATCGTTATATTGTAAAAACATCACTTTTTTTATGTTAAAATTTTGAAAAAAAGAGCCTTATGCGTATTCCTATTATTTTATTAGTTTTTTTATATATAAATTTACAAGCAACTATTCTTGTCAATACACAAGCAACTATAGAGCTATTACCTCACTCCAAAATATACCATGATATAGGTAATCATGAGACCATAAACATTATTTTAAAAAATGATGATAAATTTATTACAACCAATAAAAAAGCTATTGATTATTGCAGCTTGGTTCCTGAAGGTGTATGGATAAAATTTGAGCTTCAAAATCCTACAAATAAAACTATACAAAAGATTTTAAAAATAGATAATTTTTCTACAGAAAGAATTGATTTATATAAAGTTTCAAATAACAAAGTATTATCAAAAAAAACAACAGGCATTTACCATCTTGAAAAATTTCATGGTCTTGTTACACATAATATCCCAATTAATATAAATGCAAATAGTTATGAGACTTATTATTTAAATGTAAAAAATGAAAAACTTTCCCTATGGTTCAAACCAGAACTTTATACGCCAAAAGTGTTTTATAAAGAAGATACTTTTCATCAAATTATATGGGCACTTTTTTTTGGTGGTATATTTTCTCTTGTTTTGTATAATGCTTTTTTATTTATCTTTACAAAAGATAAAATTTATCTGTATTATTTTTTATATCTAATTGCAACTTTATTACAAAGCCAATTTTCTATATACCCAAAACTTTACTTTTTGCCTATGGATGATATGGAGTTTGTTAAAAAAAGTTTATATGTAAATGTTTTTTATGTAAATGTTTTCGTTACTTTTACTATGACTTTATTTATAAGAAAGTTTTTAGATACTGTTCTTTATCCTAAAATAGATTTTACTTTGAAGCTTCTTATTTATATCATTCCAATATATTTTGTTTTACAAATCTTTAGTATTTTTACAATTCCACAAGTAGTTATTTTTCAGTTTTTTACCCCATATTATTTTTTATGGATAGGTTTTTATGCTTTATATAAGAAAAATCCTCAAGCAAAATTTTTCTTATTGGGTTGGAGTTTCGCTTTAGTAGCATGGCTTTCATTGTTTTTTCAATATATGGGAATTTTTCCTGTTAAATATATATTTGAATATACTTTTGAAACTCTTATTATGGCAGAGGTTATTTTGTTCGCTATATCATTGGCATATCGTATCAAAACACTAGAAAAGAAAAAAAATGATTTAACCCAATCACTTTTAATACAACAACAAAATGAATCCAACCGTTTAGAACAAATTGTAAACATCAGAACCCAAGAGTTAAACAACGAATTAAAACAAAATGAACTCCTGCTAAAAGAGTTACATCATCGTGTTAAAAACAACATGCAATTTATCACTTCGCTATATGCACTTAAACTCAATGATAACAATGATAAGCATATCCAAGAAAAACTCCATGATGTGGAGAGAAAAATCCATGCTATGAGTATCGTACACCAGATGCTTTATAATCAAAAAAATCTTGTAAATATTGATGCAAAAGAGTATTTTGAAAAAGTTTTACAAAACATAAAAGATAGCTTTGAGCTAGAAAATATCACATTTGAACTTGATATAAACTCTTTTCTTGACACTGAAGAAGCTATTTATTGTGGTCTTATAGTAAATGAACTAGTTACAAATGCTATCAAGCATGCTTTTGATTCAAGTGGGGGAATCATAAAAATTTCACTAAATAATGTAGATAATGGGACATTATTAGAGGTTTCAGACAATGGCATAGGAAAAAGTCATAATACAAATGCAACCTTTGGAGAGATGATGATAGAATCACTTGCAACAGATCAATTAGAAGGAGACTTAAAAGTTGTAGTTGATAAGGGAACACATATATTTTTATGGTTTAAAAATAAAATACAAAAAAGTAACGGTGAATATAACGATAGCTAAATATAATACTTGTATATAAAAAAAGAAGAGATTTCTCTTTTCTTTATACAAGGAAAATAATATGAAAGCAAACATAAATTACAGCTCCCGTTTTAGAATCCTAAAAGGTGGAAAGATAAGCTTAGTAGTAAGCGCACTTCTAGGAAGTGTAAGCTTAAGCTTTGCAGCTCCTAGTGGTGGAGTTGTAACAAGTGGAACTGCAACTATTTCTCAAAATGGAAATACAACCAATATAAACCAATCCACACAAAAAGCTAGTATAAACTGGAATAAGTTTAATATAGCCTCACATGAAACAGTAAACTTCAATCAACCAAATGTAAACAGTATAACTCTCAATAGAGTAATAGGAAATGAAAGAAGTATTATAGATGGTGCACTTAATGCCAATGGTCAAGTTTGGATACTTAATTCAAATGGAGTTTTATTTGGTAAAAATGCTTCAATAAATACTAGTGGACTATTAGCTACAACTAAAGATATCTCAGATACTAACTTTCAAAAAGGAAACTATACTTTTACAGGAGATTCTACAGAATCTATTATCAACCAAGGTACTATAAAAGTTAAAAATAATGGATATGTAATCTTTGCTTCAAATGAAGCTAGAAACTCAGGAACTATAGAAGCAGTAAAAGGAAGAGTACAACTTACATCAGCTGATGAATATACAATAAATCTAAATGGTAACTCTTTAATAGATTTATCTGTAGATAAAGGAACATTAGATGCCCTAGTTGAAAACTCAGGAACTATACTAGCAGATGGTGGAGAAGTATATCTAACTACCCATGCAGTAGATGAACTTTTAAGAGGAGTAGTTAATAATACAGGAATCATAGAAGCAAACTCACTAGATGGTATAAACGGACATGTGGAACTATATGCCCATGGAGGAACTGCAAATATAGCTGGAACTATAAAAGCTAAAGGTGGGTTTGTAGAGACTTCAGGAAAACACTTTAGTTTTAATGATGCAAAAATAGAAGCAGGAGAATGGCTTATTGATCCTGTAGATGTAACTATAGATGCAAGTTTAGCAAGTGCTATTATGACTCAACTTGCAAGTGGTGATGTTACAATTGAAACAGAGACATCTTCTTCTACAGTAGATACTTCATCTCATGAAACAAGTACAGATGGAGATACAACAGATGGTGATATTTATGTAAATAGTGATATCACTTGGTCTAGCCAAAGTAAACTTACTTTAAATGCAGCAGATGAGATATATGTAAATGCTATTATTGAAAATACTAACAACACTAATGGTGGAGTTTACTTTAATGCAGCAGACACAAATTCTAAAGTGATATTTAATGCCAATGGAAAAGTAATCATAAATAATATCAATCAACTCCAATGGATAAATACAGCACTAGGTGGGAATTATGAATTAGGTTCAAACATAGATGCTAGTGATACGAGAACTTGGAATAGTGGTAAAGGATTTAAACAAATAGGAGATAGCTCTACGGATAATATAGATACAAGATTTACAGGAATCTTTGATGGTAAAGGTTATGTTATAGATGGTTTGTATATCAATAGACCTAGTGAAAAGTATGTAGGGTTATTTGGTTATACCAATGGTGCAAATATCTCAAATGTTGGTCTTACCAATGTGGATATTACTGGAAGCAATAATGTTGGTGGAGTAGTTGGATACAATTATTCTTCAACCATCACAGACTCATATGTTACAGGAAAGGTAAGTGGAAATTATAATGTTGGTGGATTATTGGGGTCTTTTACAGAAGGTGTTTTGACTATAAGTAATTCTTACTCCACAGCAACTGTATTTGGTAGCGGAGATAATATAGGTGGTTTAGTAGGGGAAATAGATAGTTTTGGTTTTAGTGAGCTATATATAAGTAACTCATATGCATCTGGAGATGTTAGTGGAAATAATAGTGTTGGTGGTTTAGTTGGTAATGCTTACAGAACACACATAAATAACTCCTACTCTTCAGGAAATATTGTAGGAAACGAAAGAGTGGGTGGTTTAGTTGGTTATGATTCTGGAGAGGGAACGATAAGTAACTCTTATACAAGTGGAGCTATGACAGGTGTTTCAAGAGTAGGAGGAGTAGTTGGATTGAAAATAAGCACATCCACCATTATTACAAACTCATACTGGGATATAGATACCACAGGACAAACAAATGGAGTTGGATATGGAGCTACCACAGGTACTACAGGAATCTACAGTTCAACAAATACTGTAAATGCTTTTGATGAAGCAACTTATGCAGGCTTTGATTTTACCAATGATTGGATAATCTATGAAGGTCATACAAGACCTCTTTTAAGAACTTTTATGACTGAACTTACTGTAAAAGCAAATGATGTTACAAGAACTTATGATGGTACAGTATATAATGGAGGAAGCACAGGAGTAACTTACTCTATTCCTACTTATGATAGCTCTTTAGTAAATGGTACTCTAGCTTATACTTCAAGTGGTGATTTAAAAAATGCAGGAACTGCTACAATAAATGTAGATGGGCTGTACTCTTCTCAACAAGGGTATATCATAAACTATGATACAGGTACTTTAACTACAAATAAAAAAGATATCACAGTCACTGCAAATTCAAATACTAGCACTTATGATGGAACTGTACAAAACAGTAGTGGCTTTACTGCAAGTGGATTAGTAAGTGGAGAAACTGTTGCTGTACTTGATGGAGTTACAGGAGATAGTGCAAGTGGTAAAAATGCAGGGACTTATAATACAAACCTAAGTGGTACAGATGAAAACTACAATTTAACTTTTCAAAATGGTAGTTTAGTTATCAATAAAAGAGCACTAACCTTAGAAGCAAAAAAAGATTATGATGGAACAGATGACCTTACAGGCTTTGTAAACTTTGGAAATCTTGTAGGAGCTGAGACATTAGACTATACAGGAGCAAAAGCTAATTCAAGCAATCAAATAGCCAATAACTTTATAAAAGAAATAACTCTACAAGATGGAACAAATGGTGGAGTTGCTAGTAACTATGAACTTCCATCTCTTTTAGCATATTCAGCTAATAATAGTGTTCAAATTGGAAATATTCCTGTTACTAAAACAAATACAGCATCACAATTAAGTTCAATTATTAGTTCAATTAGAAATAAAACAATACTAACAAATAAAGATATCGAAGCATTACTAAAAAGTGGAATAGATATAAAAACAATCTTACAACAACTCAATACCAATGAACTTGCACTCATCCCAGGAATTGTGATGCAAGTATTAAATGGTGGAATAAATCTTCCCTTTGGAAGTAAACAACAGTTTAATTTAGATAATAATAACAATGATGATAATGATAAAAAGAAAGAAAGTTGATTTTATATAAAAAAGTAACAACAAAAGTAACGGAAGATAAATATAATATTCATATACAAGAAAAAGATAACTTTTTCGTATTTAAGGAGAATTATGAAAAATAATATTGATTATAAATCAAGGTTTAGAATCCTAAAAGGTGGAAAGATAAGTCTAATAGTAAGTTCTTTGTTATTAGGAAGTATTATTAGTGTAAGTGATGCTGCACAAATAACTACTGCTGTTACAACAACACAATCTCATGATACAACCACTACGGATATAGATATAACCTCTACAGGGTCTATTACTATTATAGATGATACAGCTTTTGCAGTAACAACAAACTCAAATGATATAGGTGACTCTCACTTTATATCAAATGCAGGAAAAATAGAGGTAAAAAGAGCACAATCTGCTATTGCTATTAGATTAGATGACCATAATTACGGGACTATTACTAATTCTGGAACTATCACTGCAACATCAACAAATGATTCAGCCACAGGTATAGATGTTTATGAAAATAGTTTTAGATTAGAAAACAGTGGGATTATCACAGTTGATGCTTTTGGTTCTGCTTATGGTATTAGTAGTTATCGTAATTATGGATCTATTACAAACACCGGAACCATAAACGTTAGCTCAGAAAAAAGTGATGTAGTTGGTATTACTAATCAATATAATGATTATTATAGTACTATTAGAAATGCTGGAACCATAACTGCTACTTCAGAAGAAAATCAAGCAACAGGTATTTATAGTAAGGACAATACCAATTATTCTACTATTGAAAATACTGGAAATATCACAGTTGATGCTTATCTGGATGCTAGAGGTATTAAAAGTGCATATACTAAAGGTGAGAGTTCTATAGTAAATTCTGGAACCATCACAGTAAGTGGAGATATTGCAAGAGGTATAATAACAAATAATGTAAAAGAAAATTCAAGTATCACAAACAATGGTACTATAAACACTACAGGAACAAGCCATGCAATGGGAATTACTGTACTTAATTTGGATGATCACTCAAGTATCACAAACAATGGAACTATTAAGTCAACCATAAATAATAAAGCAGATGGCAAAGCATTTTCTATAGGAGTTCAAAATGGAGACTCTACATCAACTGTTCTTAATGATACCAATGGAAAACTTTATGGAAATATCTATATAAAAGGTCAAAGTTTTACTAATAAAGGTCTTATTTCTTTGCCTTATAATGCAACAGGAACTGACAATGCTTTTATAAATAACTTTACTCAAACACAAACAGGAAAACTACAAATAGGTCTTTTCACAGATGGTTCAATGACAACTTATTCTCAATTAAGTACAGACGATGCAACTTTTGAAGATGGAAGTACAATAGATGTCAATGTATTGAGCTCTTCTACAAATAGTGAACTATTGATAGGACAAAAGCTTGATAATATTGTAACTGCATCCAATAGTTTAACACTAGAAGGTAAACTAAATATCACAGATAATTCAGCTCTTTTAAATTTTGAATATGTAAAAGATGGGGAAACGCTAGATTTAAATGTAGTTGAAGGAACAACACTTCTTAATGCAACAACAGGAGGAGGGAATAGTCCAGCAAAAGCAGCAGCATCTGCCTTACAAACTATTCAAAATACAGGTACAAATACAGCAATGGCACCAGTGTTTACAGCACTTAATAAGCTTCCAACAAATCAAGCAGTATCAAAAGCTGTAGAGTCAACTACACCACAAAATACAGGTTCAACTGTAAGTGCAGTAGGACAAATATCAAATACAATAACAGGTATCGTAGACCAAAGGCAAAATATCACTATGGGTGGATTAAACTCTGGAGATGAAATGTTTAGCCAAAAATCTGTTTGGATAAAACCATTTGGATCATTTGGTTCTCAAAATGATAAAGATGGACTAAATGGATTTGATTTAAAAGCACATGGTATAGGTGTGGGTATAGATGGAGAATATAAACCAAACCAAACACTTGGATTTGGATTTTTTTATACTAATGCTAATGTCGATGTGAATAATGTTTCTCAAAAATCTGATTTAGATGTATTTACAACACTGGTATATGGAAATGTACCTGTACTAGATGAAAAAACAAATCTTCTTTATCAATTGGGTTATTCTTGGCAAAAAACAAATGGTGAGAGAAGTATTTTTACAGGAGATACTGCAAGATCTAAATATACATCAAAAACAGCATCACTAGATTTAAAATTAGTAAGAGATTATAGAATCAATGATGACTTGCTTTTACAACCAATGATAAGCACAACTTATAGGCACTTTACAAATCCATCATATAGTGAAACAGGAGCAGGTGCTTTAAATCTTGATATTAAAAAGTTTACCTCTACTGAACTACTTTTAGGAGTAGGAACTCTTGCAAATTATAAACTTAATAATGATTCAAGAATAGTTGGAAGTATAAATATTGGATATAATTTACATGATAGACAACAAAGTGTAACAGCATCTTATCAAGGTGCAACTGGCGTTAGTTTTGATACAACAGGAATAGATAATGGAAGATGGTCTTATGATTTAGGAGTTGGATATGAAATGGATATCAATGACACTTCAAATATTAACTTTTCTTACAATAGGCAAGGTCAAGGAAGCGATTTTGCAAACAATACTTTTTCAGCAAAGTATGTATTGAAGTTTTAAAATGGATTTAGACTATAATATACTATGAGACTTTTTACATATCTATTTTTTTTAACTTTTTTTATCGTAGGTTGCTCACAAAATGTACCAACACCTCAAGAGAGAAAAGCAACTGCTTTATCTCTTGGAAATAAATATAATCTGAAAGAACAAATATATAATACAAAAGAATTTGATATTTTTTCATTACAAACAAATATTAAAGAGTGCAAAAATATAAAAGTTTATATAGAAGGGGATGGCTTAGCTTGGATAAGTAGAAATAGAATTTCTAAAAATCCAACACCTATAAATCCTCTTGGATTAAAACTTATGAATATGGATAATTCTTCTTGTAAAATATATCTTGCTCGTCCTTGCCAATATCTTAGTAAAAAAAATTGTGATAATAAATACTGGATAAGCCATAGGTTTAGTAACATAGTAATACAAAGTTATGATGAAGTACTTAATAATGTCAAATTAAAATATGACAATACTACTTTTACACTTATTGGATATTCTGGTGGCGGGGCTATAGTTACACTTATAGCCGCAAAACGAGATGATATAAATAAACTTATCACAATAGCTGGAAATTTAAATCCTACAAAATGGGTGGATATTCATAATATTTACCCACTTAATGGTTCATTAAATCCCATTGATTATACTTCAAAACTTGAGAATATAAAACAGTATCATCTCATAGGAAAAAATGATAGGATAATCCCTAAAGAGATTTTTTTCTCATATAAAAGTAAATTTCATAATAAAACAAATATAAAATATAAAATTTATGATGCAAGCCATTCAAAAGGTTGGGAAAAATCATATAAGGAATTTTTAAAGGATAGTATTCTTGAAAAATAGTGAACAAAAAATAAAACCTTTAAAACAACTTGAATCAGAATTAATGACAAATAATATAATTTGGTACGATAATCATATTACAAAAGAAGATAGAGTTAAACAACTTTCTCAAAAGCCATGTATATTGTGGTTTACTGGACTTAGTGGAAGTGGTAAATCTACAATTGCAAATGTACTTGAAGTAAAGCTTTATAAAATGGGTATAAAAACATATCTTCTTGATGGTGATAATATAAGACATGGATTAAATAGAGATTTAGGCTTTAGTGAAAAAGACAGAACGGAAAATATTAGAAGAATAAGTGAAGTTGCAAAACTTTTTGTTGATAGTGGAAGTATTGTACTCACTGCATTTATTTCTCCTTTTCAAAGAGATAGAGAATTGGCAAGAAAGTTGGTGAAAGAAGATGAATTTATAGAAATTTTTATAGATACTTCACTAGAAATATGTGAACAAAGGGATCCTAAGGGATTATATAAAAAAGTTAAAGAGGGAAAGATTAAAGATTTTACTGGGATAGATAGTCCTTATGAAGTACCTATAAATTCAGAGATACACTTAAAAACTAATGAGTTAACAATAGAACAAGCCAGTGAAGAAGTAATTAACTATTTAAAAAGATTCAATTATTTAAAGGATTTAAAAGAATGAATAACAATGATAAACAGATTATGCAACAAAAAATAGACTTTACCTATTCACAAAATATTGTAAAATTTTTTAAAGAAACTAACACAACTATTTTACTTTCAACTTATCAAACAAATAAAATAATGATAATAGGTCAAGAAAATGACCAATTTGATATACGATATAAAGAGTTTCCAAGACCTATGGGAATGTGTAAGAAAGAGGGAAAGCTCTTTGCTGGTTTAGGACATGGTATATATCAGTTTAGCAACTACACAGGTGTTGCACAAAATATGAAAGGTAATTTTGATGCCTGCTATATGCCACAAAATATTCACTTTACGGGAGATATAGATATTCATGAAATGGAATATTGCAAAGATCAACTTTATTTTATCAATACAAAATTCTCTTGTCTTTGCATTCAAGAACCCCACAATAGCTTCAAACCAATATGGAAACCACCTTTCATTTCACTTTTACAACCTGTTGATAAATGCCACTTAAATGGTTTTTGTACAAGGGATGGAGAACCAAGGTATGTTACAATGCTTGGACTTACTGATGAACCATTGGGCTGGAGAGCTAATAAAGCAAATGGTGGATTATTGATTGATATAAAAAGCAATAAAATTTTAGCAGAGGGACTTTCTATGCCACACTCTCCTAGATGGCATAAAGATAGATTGTATCTTTTAGAATCAGGAAAAGGTACTATTAGTTATTTTGATTTTAAAAAGAAAAAACTTGTTGAAATAGCAAAAGTTCCAGGTTTTACAAGAGGTCTTGATATAGTTGGAGATTTTGCTTTTATTGGAGTTTCAAAGGTGAGAGAAAGTGCAACATTCTCAGGACTTGAAATTACAAAACTTCCTAAAAGAGTTAGTGGAGTATGGATAGTCAATATAAAAACAGGAGAAGTTGTCTCTTTTGTAGAGTTTACAAGTGGATTAGATGAAGTATTTGCCATAACAATTCTTCCCCATAAAAAAGTAGAAATGCTTGATTTTACTAGCCAAGAGTCAAAAGAAAATTATGTTATATCTTCAGAAGACATAGAACAAATTAAGATGCTAGAAACAAAACTTGAACTAGCAACTCCTCACTTTGAAAAAGGGATAGATTTGTTTAATGAAAATAAAAAGGAAGAAGCAATTATCTATTTTAAAAAAGCCTTAGAGATACAAAGTGACTACCTTCCAGCTACTTTTAATATGGCGATAGCTTTGGGAGATTTAGGCAGATATGATGAAGCTGAAGAGATACTTTATGATGTTATTAAAAATGATGCTTCAATATTACAAAGTTATGAATCTTTAGGCTTCATTTACTACAAAAAAGGTGATTTTAAAAAAGCAGAAAAGAACTTTAAAAAAATTCTTGAACTTGACCCTGATAATAAAAAAGCAAAGAATTCATTAGAAATTTTAAGAAAAGAAAAAAGTAACGGTGAATATAACGATAGCTAAATATAATACTTGAATAAAAGAGAGAAGAAGAAAGGTTCTTCTTATTCAAGGATTATATCATGAAATCAAATCATAACTATTCAAATAGATTCCGTATCCTAAAAGGTGGAAAGATAAGCTTAGTAGTAAGTGCTTTATTAGGAGGTGTAAGCTTAAGCTTTGCAGCTCCTAGTGGGGGAGTGGTTACTTCAGGGTCTGCTACTATTTCTCAAAATGGAAATACAACCAATATAAACCAATCCACACAAAAGGCTAGTATAAACTGGAATAAGTTTAATATAGCCTCACATGAAACAGTAAACTTCAATCAACCAAATGTAAATAGTATAACTTTAAATAGAGTAATAGGAAATGAAAGAAGTATAATAGATGGTGCACTTAATGCCAATGGTCAAGTTTGGATATTAAACTCAAATGGAGTTTTATTTGGTAAAAATGCTTCAATAAATACTAGTGGACTATTAGCTACAACTAAAAATATAAGTGATACTAACTTTCAAAATGGAAACTATAGTTTTACAGGAGATTCAACAGAATCTGTTATCAACCAAGGTACTATAAAAGTTAAAAATAATGGTTATGTAATCTTTGCTTCAAATGAAGCTAAAAATAGTGGAACTATAGAAGCTATAAAAGGAAGAGTACAACTAACAGGAGCTGATGAATATACTATAAATCTAAATGGTAACTCTTTAATAGACTTGTCTGTAGATAAAGGAACTTTAGATGCCCTAGTTGAAAACTCAGGAACTATACTAGCAGATGGTGGAGAAGTATATCTAACTACTCATGCAGTAGATGAACTTTTAAGAGGAGTAGTAAATAATACAGGAATCATAGAAGCAAACTCACTAGATGGTATTTCAGGACATGTGGAACTTTATGCCCATGGAGGAACTGCAAATATAGCTGGAACTATAAAAGCTAAAGGTGGGTTTGTAGAGACTTCAGGGAAACACTTTAATTTTAATGGTGCAAAGATAGAAGCAGGAGAATGGCTTATTGATCCAGTAAATGTAACTATAGATGCAAGTTTAGCAAGTGCTATTCAATCTCAACTAGCAAGTGGAGATATGACTGTAGAAACAGTAGGAGCTGGAACTGATGATGGAGATATTACAGTTAATAGTGATATCACTTGGTCAAGCACAAATAGACTTACTTTAAATGCAGATGATCAAGTAATCATGAATGCAAAAATAGAAAATACAAATAATAGTGATGGAGAAGTTTACTTTATCGCAAACAATGGAGTTGTTTTTAATGCAGGTGGAAAAGTTATCATAAATAATATTCATCAACTCCAAGCTACAAATACTGCACTTAATGGTATTTATGAACTAGGTTCAAACATTGATGCAAGTGATACAAGAAACTGGAATAGTGGTAAAGGATTTAAACAAATAGGAGATAGCTCTACAAATAATATAGATACAAGATTTACAGGAAACTTTGATGGTAAAGGCTATGTTATAGATGGTCTTTATATCAATAGACCTAGTGAAAAGTATGTAGGGTTATTTGGTTATACCAATGGTGCAAATATCTCAAATGTTGGTCTTACCAATGTAGATATTACAGGAAATTTTTATGTTGGAGGATTAGTTGGAGTTAGTGATACTTCAACCATCACAAACTCATATGTTACAGGAAAGGTAAGTGCAGATACTAGTGTTGGTGGATTAGTTGGAGTTAGTGATACTTCAACCATCACAAACTCATATTCTACAGGAAATGTAAGTGCAGATGATAGAGTTGGCGGATTAGTTGGATACAATGATACTTCAACCATCACAAACTCATATTCTACAGGAAATGTAAGTGGAAATAATTTTGTTGGTGGATTAGTTGGAGTTAGTGATACTTCAACCATCACAAACTCATATTCTACAGGAAAGATAAATTCAACTGGTCCAAGAGGTGGCTTAGTTGGTTATAGTTATTCATCTACTAATACCATCTCAAACTCATACTGGGATATAGACACTACAGGACAAACACTTGGAGTTGAAGGTGGAAGTGTAGCTGGAGCTACAGGAATCTACAGCTCAACAAATACTGTAAATGCTTTTAGTAAAGATACTTACGCAGGCTTTGACTTTACAAATGATTGGATAATCTATGAAGGTCATACAAGACCACTTTTAAGAGCTTTTATGACAGAACTTACTGTAAAAGCAAATGATGTTACAAGAACTTATGATGGTACAGTATATAATGGAGGAAGCACAGGAGTAACTTACTCAATTCCAACTTATGATAACTCTTTAGTAAATGGTACTCTAGCTTATACTTCAAGTGGTGATTTAAAAAATGCAGGAACTGCTACAATAAATGTAGATGGGCTGTACTCTTCTCAACAAGGGTATATTATAAACTATGATACAGGAACTTTAACTACCAATAAAAAAGATATAACAGTAACTGCAAACTCTAAAACTACCACTTATGATGGAACTACACAAACTTCAAGTGGATTTACTGCAAGTGGTTTAGTAACTGGAGAAACTGTTGCTGTACTTGATGGAGTTACAGGAGATAATGTAAGTGGTAAAAATGCAGGTACATATAATACAAACCTAAGTGGTACAGATGAAAACTACAACATCACTTTTGTAGATGGTAGTTTAGTTATCAATAAAAGAGCCTTAAGCTTAGAAGCAAAAAAAGATTATGATGGAACAGCTGACCTTACAGGCTTTGTAACACTTGGTAATCTAGTAGGAAGTGAAACATTAGACTATACAGGAGCAAAAGCTAATTCAAGCAATCCTATAGCCAATAACTTTATAAAAGAGATAACTCTACAAGATGGAACAAATGGTGGACTTGCTAGTAACTATGAACTTCCATCACTTTTAGCATATTCAGCTAATAATAGTGTTCAAATTGGAAATATTCCTGTTACTAAAACAAATACAGCATCACAATTAAGTTCAATTATTAGTTCAATTAGAAATAAAACAATACTAACAAATAAAGATATCGAAGCATTACTAAAAAGTGGAATAGATATAAAAACAATCTTACAACAACTCAATACCAATGAACTTGCACTCATCCCAGGAATTGTGATGCAAGTATTAAATGGTGGAATAAATCTTCCCTTTGGAAGTAAACAACAGTTTAGTTTCAATGATGAAAATGATGAAGAAAATAAAATATAAGTAAGGAATATTAAAAATGAAAAAAACTACAACAGGAATAATTTTATCTGCTATAGCAACACTTCACCTACAAGCTGTTGATGTACCAAATATCAGTGATGCACTTAAAGAGGTTAAACCGCCTAAGATTGAAAAAAAACAAAGAGTTTTACCTCCTTTACAACAAGAGAGTGATGAGTATAAAAAAAGTTTTAAAGATGGTAAAAAAGTATTTATTAAAAGTTATTCAATAAGTGGAAATACTCAACTAAGCACTAAAAAACTACAGACTGTTTTAAAACCTTATGAATCAAAAGAGTTGAGTTTTAAAGAGATTCAAGAGATAGTAGCTCTTATTACTAAAGCCTATAGAGATGAGGGATATTTTGTAGCAAGAGCTTATATACCTACTCAGGATTTACAAGCACAAGATGGAGTACTTAAAATAGCAATTATAGAAGGGGAGTATGGAGAGTTTAAATTAAAAAATAGTTCCTTAGTCAAAGACTCTATCTTACAAGCTAAACTTGATGTTGTAAAAAATAAAGAAGTAATATCATTGAATGATTTACAAAGAGCACTACTTTTAATCAATGATACTCCTGGGGTAAAAGTAAGTAGTACAAAAATTGCTGCTGGAAAAGAAGTGGGCACAAGTGACTTTATAATAGGAACTCAAACAACTGAACCATACAATGGTTATGTTATTGGGGATAATTATGGTTCAGATTATACAGGTAAATATAGAGTTATGGCAGGAGTTGATATCAATTCTCCTTTTAAAATAGGAGATAAAATCTCTTTGTCTGCTTTGAGTTCTGAAGATATGGGTTTATTAAATGGAAGAGTTGGGTATGGATTTCCCATATATGAAAACGGATTGAGGGGAGAAGTAAGTTACTCTAAAACTACTTATGAATTGGGAGACAAATATAAAAATCTTGATGCGTTAGGAAGTGCTGATAGTTTTGTGGCTTTATTTACTTATCCAATTATTCGTTCAAAAGATGAAAATTTAAATACATACTTAAGAACATCATATAATAAAATGAGAGATGAGATTAGAGCTACTTCATCAAATGTAGAAAAAAATACAGTAGTTTCTAAAATTGGAGTTGATTATTTAAAAAATCATCTTATTTTTGGTAAATATTCACAAACAAAAATAGACACTTCACTTTCTTTTGGTAGATTGAATTTTAATAATTCAGTTGATGAAGCAGATGATAAAAAAGGTGCAAATACAAATGGAGGATTCTCAAAAATAAATATTGAGTTAGAAAACAATACTTTACTTAATGAGAAGATAAATTGGAAAAATAAACTACAACTTCAATATGCTCTTGGAAATAAAAATCTAGATGGAAGTGAAGACTTGAGTTTAGGTGGAATAAATGGAGTTAAATTTTATCCTAGTGGAGAAGAGAGTGCTGAAAATGGATATATTTATAGTACTGAGGTAACTTATTCTTTACCTTCATTTAATGAGTTAAATTCAAAAATTGGTATCTTTTACGATGTGGGAAGAGTATATATGAGTAGAAATATTACAAATGAGAAAAGTAGAACTTTACAAGATATTGGACTAAGTTATAGTGCTTCTTATAAAAGATTTTTTATGAATACTAACTTATCACATAAACTTGGAGCTGCTAAAGTTACTAGTAGAGATGATTATAGTACTAGATTTATGTTACAACTTGGTATGACATTTTAATTTACTTTTATGAGTTAAATCATCTTTGATGATGATTTAGCCATAACTTAGTTTTTATATTATTAATCCATCTTCTAGTATTATTTTATTTCTACCATCATTTTTTGCTTGGTATAGAAGTATATCTGCTTTTTGTATTGCATCATGGTAAGTTTTATGGTCATTTCTTAGAACTACCCCAGCTGAAAAAGTCACTTTTATTTTCTTGTTTTTATAATTAAAGCTATTTTCATTTACGATATTTTTTATTCTTTTTAGGTATTGCAAAACTTCTCTTCTTAGTTTATATTCAACAGTTGCTACAAACTCTTCACCACCATATCTAGCTAAGATATCATTCTCTCTTGTTTGGCTTTTAAGTATTTTTGAAAAAGTTTTTAATACTGTATCTCCACCTTCATGACCATAAGTGTCATTTATATCTTTGAAGTGGTCTAAGTCAAAGAAGATTATTGCATATTGTATATTGTCTCTCTCAAAATTTTTATCTATAGTTTTTATCTCTGTATCATAAGCTCTTCTTGTAAGAAGTCCTGTAAGATGGTCTATGATTGCTTCTTCTTTTGCTTTTTTTAATTGAGATTCTAAGTTTTGAACCTTGTTTTCTAAATCTTTTACATGGTTTTCACCAGAAGATAATTTTTTATTTACTTCATTCATCTCTGTTTCGATACTAGAAGCGGCATTTATAAGTTTATTTTGTAAGGTTACTAGTTCAGAAATATTACTATCTTCTAAATCTATTGATGTTAGTTCATCTTTTATGCTTGTTACATTGATCGAGCTATTTTGATTACTGTTGATTGCTTCTTTTAAGTGTTTACCCATAAGTGTTACTAATTTGGCAATATCAGCAGTCTTTTCTTTTAGTAAGGTTTGGTCTGTTTTAAACCTTTTTTCTAAAAGTTTTTGCATCTCTTTTTGTATATCTTCTTCGAAAATAAGTTCTGGAGAATCACCGATTTTAATAGAAAAATTTGTAAGTTGTTCATCAAGGTGAATATTGATAGATGGCGATAAAGCTTGTTTGATAATAGAAGCCAATGTCGAGACATTTTTGATATGAACTCTTTTTAAAAGTAGGGTAATAAGTTCTTCAAATGTCTGAATATCATTTGCATTTAATTCATCCCTTTCTTGGGGTGTTAGTTTACTAACTAAGTTTTTAAATAAACTGCACTCTTCAATCTCTTCATTGCTCTCTTTGGCAAGATTACAAAACTCTTTATTGTATTCATTAGGAGTTGGTTGAAGATTTCTCTCTTTTAATACTTCTAATGTCTTGCTAGCTATTTTCTCAATATTCGTCATGAGTTTCCCTTTTTAAACTAAAAGTTTTTTTACCATCTCATTTATTCTTTTTCCATCAGCAACTCCTGCAAACTTTTTACTTGCAGTTCCCATTACTTTACCCATATCTTTCATAGTTGTTGCTCCAACTTCTGCTATTACTTCTTTCATTCCCGTTTCTAGTTCTTCATCACTTAGTTGTTGTGGTAAATATGTTTTAAATACTTCGATTTGTTCTTGCTCTACTTGAGCTAAATCATCTCTTCCCGCATCTTTATATTGGATAAAAGCTTCTTGTCTTTGTTTGATACCTCTTTGTACAAGTTTAATAACATCTTCATCATTTAACTCTTTTCTTTCATCAACTTCAATTTGTTTTATCATAGTATTAATAGCTCTTATAGAATCTCTTTTTACAATCTCTTTTGATCTCATAGCATCTTTTAAATCTGATTTTAGTTGTTCTTTTAAACTCATATTGATATATCCTTTTATAATTTATAAATTTATTTATTGTAGCAAACTATGCGTTAAAACTTTCTATTAATTCTTCAAGTTCTAAATAGCGTTCAACTTTTTCTTCATAGATTGCATTTACCTCTTCTAACTCTTGTGAAATTGCTACTATTCCTTTTTGTTCATAACAAGAGGGATTTGATAAACACTCATTTATCTCTTCTATTTTTGATTCTAACTCTTCAATCTCTTTTGGGAGATTATCATAATCTCTTTGGTCTTTATAGCTTAGTTTTGTCTGTTTTTTAGTGTTAGTTGTTTGTTTTGCTTTTGTAGTCTCTTCTTTTGCTAACTCTTTTTCATAATTTTCTAATTCTTTTATCTCTTTTTCTATTTCAAGATATTCAGTATATGGTTGAAATGATTCAAAAATCTCTCCATTTTTACCTTTGAAGACATAAAGTTTTTTTGCAATCTTATCCACAAAATATCTATCGTGTGATACAAATATAAGAGCCCCTTGGAAGTTTTGTAAATACTCTTCTAGAATATTAATTGTCGGGATATCAAGGTCATTTGTAGGTTCATCTAAAACCATACAATCGATATCTTTAGTAAATAAAAGTGCAAGGGCTACTCTATTTTTCTCACCACCACTTAACACACCTATTTTTTTATCCAAATATTCCCTAGGAAATAAGAAGTTTTTCAAGTACCCAAATACATGTAAATTTCTTCCATCTGGAAGTACGACTCTATCTCCACCATTTGGACAAAAGGTTTCCAATAGATTTTTACTATCATCAAGCATTTCTCTGTGTTGGTCAAAATAGCCGATTTTAAAATCACCTTTTTTAAAGCTACCACTATCAATTTGAAGTTTTCCCATAAAGATTCGTAGCATAGTTGATTTTCCAGTACCATTTGGTCCCACTATTGCTATGGTATCTTTTTGTAAGATTCTTGCTGTAAAGTCTTTGATAAGGAGTTTGTTTCCAAGTGTTTTTGATATGTCGTCAAGTTCGAAAAGCATCTTTTTTTTATTTTGAATTTTTACATCTTCACTATTAAATGCTTTTTGTTCCCTTTGAAGTTCTACACTCATCTTTTTTATAAGTGCTGGATTTGATTTTGCTTGTTTTTTTAGGTCAAAATATTCTGATTTTCTTCTCTCATTTCTTTTTCTTCTAGCTGTAACTCCATGTTGCATCCAATGGGCTTCTCTTTTTACCATTCTAATTAGATTTTGGTGCTCTTTCTCCATGATCTCAAGCATTTGTTGCTTTTGTTCTAAGTAAGCAGTATATCCACCTTTATACTTTTTTATATCTCCATTTTCTACTTCTATAATCTCTGTTGCAATATTATCTATAAAATATCTATCATGTGAGATAAAAATAAGTGTAAAGTTATTTTTAATAAGTAGTTCTTCGAGGAACTCTACCATATAAACATCAAGGTGATTGGTAGGCTCATCTAGAAGTAAAACATCTGGTTTTCTTAAAAGCAATCCTGCAAGACTAACTCGTCTTTGTTCTCCTCCACTTAGGAGGTTTACATCTTTGTGTTCAAACTCTTTTAAATGGAACTCTATTAATACTCGTTCAATGAGATTATCCAAGTCCCAAGCATTGTGAAACTCTAAAAATGTGGCTAGTTCACTTTGTCTATGGAGAAGTGCTTCATTTTCATAATCAGTCATTAGTTTGTGAGATATCTCTTCATACTCATCTTTTGCACTTTTTACTTCAACAAGTTGCTCTTCAATGGCATCTCTTACCATCAAGTTGTCTTTGAATTTTGGTTGTTGGGCTAACATCTCTATTTTAAGAGATTTATCAATAGCCATCTCTCCACTATCAGGCTCAACTTCACCAGTGATGATTTTAAGAAGGGTAGATTTTCCTTGTCCATTTTGTCCAATGACAGCGATTCTTTGCCCTTGATTTAGTGTAAAGTTTACATTTTTAAGTATTACTTTGATGTCATATTGTTTTGAAATATTTTGTAAGTCTATTAGTGCCATATGAGTATTTAAAATCCTATATATTATTTATTAATTTGGGTAGTTATAATAGCTAAATATCTGTTATATCCTGCTTTTAGTTTTTATTTGAATAAATTTTCTCATGAACACCTAACGGTTTTCGCTTTTCTTACTTTTTGATCTCGAAAAAGTAAGCCTTGTGCTTGCACTCTCTTTGAGAAAAAAGACTGCCGAATTGATGAAGGCAAGCTACCTTCCAGTTATATATTTATTTTGTCTGTACCAGAATTTAGTCACTTCGTTCCAGCATCTGCCCTGCAAAACTCACTAAAGAGTGCATTTAGCACTCTTCTTAACGTTCAAACAGTTTCGGGCTTTACCGAAAATAAATATATAACTTCCAGCTTCATCAAAGGCAGAAAGAAATACCTATAGTTCAAATTTTTATTTATAAAGTAATATATAGACACCAAATAATATTGCTACATCTACAGAAGCTGAGCGTTTATTTTTCTCTTTTTGAAATAAGATTGGTAACTGTCTGAGTGTTTAAAAGTTGCTAAATGCAAGTTTTAATAAACGAGTTTTATCAATCAGAAAAGGGAAAAATAATAAGTGAGGGAACCTTTGGCTTCGAAGCCGTAGTTGTTTTTGCTTACTTTTCGTCAATACAAAAGTAAGAGAGCGAAGAGGTTTACCTCTTCAAGAGAAGAAAAAACTCTAAAATTTGACAATCTAATCAAACTATTTATATTTAATTTTACTAAATAATTTGTAATTAATCTTAAAATGATGTTACAATTATTCATTTTCAAAAGGAAATAAGATGTTTACAATATATGAAAATGGAATAGTAGGTGTTCAGACAACGGCTGATAATTTACATAAAGTTAAACCAATTGATAAATCAACTAAAGAAAAATTTAGTCCAAATGATGAAATTATTGAACATTTTTCCCATAAAAAAAAGAACCCTAAGAATAATAATGAACTAATAAATTCTTACAAAAAAATAGCAAATATGGATACCTCTGAGATTATTTACCAAGTGAAAGATATTATGACAAAAGATGTATTTACCGTTGGTACAAAAACAACTATAGAAGAAGCGTATCATTTTCTAAAAGAGTATGATTTTGTGCAAATACCTGTAGTCTCAATTGATAGGAAAATAATAGGACTAATAAGTAAAAAAATAATATTAAATCTTTTGATGGCTGATATAGATAATGTAAAAGAGATATTAAATAGAAAATTAGAAGATGTCTTTTTACCTGAAGTTATAACAACAGATCCAATTTCAGATATAAGAAGAGTGGCTAAAGTTATGATTGATTATAATCTTGATGCTATTCCTGTTGTTGATGATGATATTTTATTTGGGATTATTTCTAAAACTGATATTTTAAAGGCAGTTTCTCATTTACCAAAATTACAATTGTGGTCATAAAAAAGTTTAATCGAACTTTTTAAAATCCTTATCTTCACTACCATCTTTTTTTCTATTTTTATATTTCCACATAGTTATAAAATATCTCACACTAACAAGGCTTAAAATAAATGCTATTATAAACATAACAATATAGATTAATATCATAGCTGTTTGCATTTTTTGTCCTTTTTGTTTAGTATAACAAAATTAATAAAAAATTGGAAATCTAACCTTTTGTAGTATGTTCATAAACCCCAATGAAGTTTTCTGGTGGTTGTTTTATAAATTCAGTACATCTTTCGATATATATTTTATAGATATTATTATTAGTTTTTGTTTCACTATTTTCTAACTCTTCAAAAATCATTAAAGCCTCTTTAAATTGTGAGTTTTTATATAATTCAATTGCTTTATGGTGTTTTTCTAGCTCTTCTTTTTGTTCTCCTTGTGCTTGACCTTTCCCATGTACTTGCCAAATCTCTACAGGTTCTGCTTTTCCTTTTACTGTTACTAAATCTAAAAATCTAAAGATATACTCTTCTTTTAAAGCATCTTTTGTAAAGTTAGAAATATTTAGTTTTGAGTTATAAAATTTACATAGGGATTCTAATCTTGCACCTAAATTAATAGCATCACCAATAACAGTATAATCACTTCTACCACTACTTCCCATTTCTCCTACAATTGCCATACCAGTATTTAGTCCAATTCCTATGTCAATATGAGGTTTATTATTTTTGTCATACTCTTTATTTAAAGGTTCCAAGTGGGCTATTTGTTCAAGTGAAGCGAGTACTGCTTTATCTGGGTGATTTTCTACATTTCCAGGTGCATTCCAATATGCCATAATAGCATCACCAATATATTTATCTATAGTTCCTTGGTATTTTGTAATTATATTACTCATAGGTTCCATATATTGATTTAAATATTCAATTAGATTTTTTGCACTTCCCATCTTTTCAGATATTTGAGTAAAACCTCTTACATCACTAAAAAATACTGTAACTTCTTTTTCCATAGCTTGAAAACCGCTATCATCCATATTTTTAAGTAAGTTATCCATTACATCTTTTGATACTTTAGAAGCAAATTTTTTCTTGATAGCTTCTTCTTGTCTTATTTCAAAAAAGTAATCAAGTAAAGTGGCAATTATGGCTGCTGTACTTATAGTGAGTAAGGGATAAAATATATTAAATACTAAACCTTTAGTAAATAAAGAATAATATGCAGCATATCCTGTAACTGCTAAAAATGCCATTGTGATAAAAGGATTATACCAAAATGGGGTAAAGGTAATAGCAAGAGTAACTACTAAAGATAGAATAAAAATTAATACTATATTTACTCCATCCATCCATGATGCTTTATAAATAAAATCACCAGTTAAAATATTATCAATAACATTTGCATGAACTTCAACTCCAGGATAAACGGACTCAAAAGGAGTAGCTCGAAGGTCAAGTAATCCAGCTGCAGAAGTTCCAACTAGTGCTATTTTGCCCTCTATAGCTTTTTTATCAAATTTATTATTATATATATCAAGGGCAGAAATATATTTAAAACTTTTTTCCTTACCTCTAAAGTTTACTAATATTCTTCCATGTCTATCTGTTGGAATTGTAATATTATTTAATTTTATATTTTCAACACCATCTTCGTCATAATTTATGACGACTCTTTTAGTATCAGTAATGACTCTTAATACTTCTAGGGCAAGTGAGGGATAAATAATATCATCATATGAAATTATTAAAGGTACACTTCTTATGATTCCTGATTCATCTGGAACATTATTAAAAAATCCACTTGAGTAGGCATTATCTTGAACCATAGGAATATTTAAAATAGTTCCTGTTGCTTTGATTAGATAGTTTTCATTAGGATTTTTATTTTTTTCTACAAATATGGCAGGGATAGAGGGAGCTTTTTTACTTACGTGTTTATTGTCTTTTTCTAATTCAAATTGATAACCCAAGATTGTAGGTGTACTTGCAACAGTTTTTGCAAATATTTCATCATAATCAGGAACATTATCTCTTTTTATATTGTATTTTTCTAAAACTTTTTTAGGGGAACTTCTATCACTTTCTGCAAAAACAACGTCAAAAGCAATAAGTCCAATTCCTGCGTTTGTAAGGTTTTCTAAGATTTTAGCTATTTTATCTCTAGACCATGGCCATTGACCTAAGGTTTGTATAGATTTTTCATCAATATCTACTATAAATACATTGTGGCTATTTGGTATTTCTCCTCTTATTTTAAAAAGAGTATCCCTTATACTATTATCAAAAGTTTGGGGTAGTTGGGGAAAGAAAATATATGTAAATGATAAAAATAAAGAGAGAACTATGGAAATGAAAGAATATAGTAGTATTTTTTTTAAAATTTTATTTTTCATGATAGTTGTTTACACTAATGTAATAAATCCCCTTCATCATTCGATTCAAGATCATCATATGGATCCATATGTATATTGATTATCCATTTTTTCTTTTTATCGATTTTTCTAATTTTATTCTCTATTCTATCAGAAATTTTGTGCGCTTCCATTAAAGTGATAAGACAATCAAATACTAAATGTACTTCCACAAATATTTTATCTCCCACTTCCCTTGTTTTTAAAAGGTGGTGATTATTCACTCTCTCTTCTGCAATAAAAATATTTTCGATTTTTTTTACTATTTTTTGAGAAACAGCTTTATCAAGTAAAACTAATACTCCATTTTGGATTAGTTCATAAGCTGAATATATGATATATAGTGATATTGAAGCACCAATAAGTATATCAATTGCTTCGTATCCTGTAAATTTTACTAAGATTAAAGATAATAGTACTGCAACATTTGTATATACATCTGTTTTATAGTGCAAAGAATCAGCTTTTATAACCATGTTATTTGTTTTTTTAGCTACTAAATTAAGATATATAACTAAAGATGTAGTGATAATTAAAGAGACAATCATAACAGTCAAAGACTCTTCTAAATACTTAGATGTTTCACCTGTGATAGCTTTTTCAAGGGCTTGGTATAATAAAAAAAGCCCAGATAAACTAATAATAGTACCCTCAATAACAGAAGCTAAGGCTTCAATTTTTCCTCTACCATAGTTAAAATATTTATCAGCTGGTTTTTCTGCATTTGAAATAGCAAAGTAGTTAAATACAGATACAAACATATCTAAGATGGAATCAACAGCAGAAGCTAAAACTGCCACAGATCCACTTGCAATTCCTACGGCTAATTTTATTAGCGTAAGAATTGCTGCAACGCTTGATGAGATTATGGTTGCTTTTCTTTGTGGAGACATAATACTAGTAGTTCTCGTTTACGAACTCTTCTATTCTAGTGATACCTTTTAAAATAGAATCTAAATCTGTAGCAAATGAGAATCTAAAATATCCTTCAATACCAAATGCAAGACCTGGTACTAGTGCTACACCTTTTAGTTCTAATAAATCTGAACAAAATTTCATAGAATCAAATGTAAGTTCTTTGATATTTACAAAAAGATAAAAGGCACCATCTGGTTTAAGACAAGTGATACCTTTTATAGCGTTAAATTTTTCAACAGCTATATCTCTTCTTTTTTCAAACTCTTTTCTCATGATTTCAATTGTAACATCAGCTTCACCCTCAAGTGCAGGAATTGCAGCATATTGAGTGATTGAGTTTACATTTGATGTAACTTGACCTTGAAGTTTTGTCATAGCTTTTACTAGGTTTTTTTGTGGAGTTGCAAGATATCCAAATCTCCAACCAGTCATTGCAACTGCTTTACTAAGTCCATTGATTGTAACTGTTCTTTGGAACATATCATCACTTACTTCAGCAGCAGTACAAAACTTTTTGCCATCGTATATAATTTTTTCATACATTTCATCAGAAAAAACTAAAATATCAGTACCTTCTAAAACTTTTCCAATGGCAGTTAATTCTTCTTTAGTATATATAGCTCCTGTCGGATTTGAAGGAGTATTTAATAATAATACTTTTGTTTTAGAAGTAATAGCTTCTTTTATTTGCTCAGCAGTTACTTTAAAACCTGTAGTATCATCTGTTTCAATAAAAACAGGTACTCCATTTGAAAATTTAACTTGCTCTGGATAAGTTACCCAATAAGGTGCAGGAATAATTACTTCATCACCTTCTTCAATTAATACTTGAAAAAGATTAAATAAAGAGTGTTTTGCTCCATTTGAGATTATAATTTCATCTAAAGAATAATTTAATCCATGATCTTTTTTTAGCTTATTAATAATTGCTTTTTTAGTTTCTGTGATACCTTCAACAGCCGTATACTTAGTATGACCATCTTGTATAGCTTTAATTGCCGCTTGTTTTACAACTTCAGGCGTATCAAAATCTGGTTCACCAGCACTAAAACTTAGAATGTCTTTACCTTGTGCTTTAAGCTCTCTTCCTAAAGCAGTAATAGCCATTGTAACCGACGGAGATAGGTTCTCCATTCTTTTTGCAATTTTCATTATTTTCCTCAATGTATTTTTTATTATATTTCAATATAATAGTACGTGGATTTTATCAAAAGAATACTTAAGGATGATATTGGAATTTAAAGTTTTATTACAAGAAAAAGAAGTAGATGCAAAATTAATAAATAAAAGAAATGTTAGGCACTGCTATTTAAGAATTATTGAAAATAATTCAATTCAAATCACTGCAAATAAATATTTTTCACTAGATGAAGCAAAAGCTTTAATAAAAAGAAAAGAACAGTGGATATTAGGACATCTAAATAAAAAGTCTTCAAATATATCTGATGATAAATTTTTCTATTTAGGAGAAGTATTTGAAAAAAAAGATTTTGAGGATTTTGATTTAATCTCTTTTTATAAAAGTAAAGCTGCTTTAGTCATAACTCCAATAGTAAATAATCAAGCACAAATTATGCAATTATTCCCTAAAAATATAAAATATAGAAACAATAAATCAAGATGGGGTTCTTGCTCTTATGACGACACTATAAATTTAAATTTGAACTTATTAAAATTTCCAGCAAATGTTATAGAATATGTGGTAATTCATGAATTGGCACATATAAAACATAAAAATCACTCTAAAAAATTTTGGAATTTGGTAGAAAAGTATTGTCCTGAATATAAAAGATGTGAAAAATCACTTAAGAGTTTTTGATTATATTTCTAATTTCTTCAAATTTCTTTCGTAAATCTTCATTTTCACAAAAATTTTCAAAGATACCATAAGAGCGCTCTTTGTAGAAATCTTCTTCTTTGAGTTCTTCTTCTTTTTTTTCAATAACATTAGTTACAAAAAACTTTATGTCATTTACATTTGCAATATTTGCTTTTTTTAAAAGTGATTTTATCAAACTCTTGTTATACTCAAACTCCATTTTATAAACAGGATGTTTTAATACGAAAAAAAGAGTTTGGTTTTTTATATAACCAAATTTTATACCTTTGTTTAGTTTTAAAGGTAAGGACTTAATTAATCTTTCTATTGTAATATTGGTATTAATTTTTTTAAATTCAGGATAATATTTCAAATGAGTAAGAATTTCGCTAGCATTTTTCATGCAATCATTATAACACTATTTTTATTAAGTTTATCAGGGTGTGGTTTTAAAGCTGACCCTAAGTATGTTGACAATACAAAAGAGGTAATTAAGAAGTGATTTACGATTATGTAATTATAGGCTCTGGTGTTGCTGGTCTAAATGCAGCAAGACTTATTCCTAAAGATAAAAAAGTACTTCTGTTGTCTAAAAAGTCTCCTTGGGAGTGTAATACTTTTTGGGCTCAAGGTGGTGTTGCTTTTGCTGTTGATAGGGAAGATATCCCAGCTCATATAGAAGATACTTTAAATGCTGGAGTACATCATAATAATCAAGCTGCTGTAAAACTCTTAAGTGAAAAGTCAAATGAAGCAGTAAATGATATGATAAAAGCTGGTTTAAAAGTTGATTTAAATGCAAAAGGGCAAATTGCACTTACAAAAGAAGCAGCACATAGTAGAAGTAGAATTTTACATGCAGATGGTGATGCGACAGGAAGAATGATACATATGTTCTTAATAGAGCACTTTCCCCATGAACTAGTTACAAATGTTGTGGTAAGTGATTTACTTATCAAAGATGATGTTTGTTATGGAGTTCAATACTTTGTAAATGAGACAGAAGAAAAAGTTGCCTATGCCCATAATACAATAATAGCAAGTGGAGGAGTAGGTTCTTTATATAAATATCATACAAATTCAACTTCAATATCTGGTGAGTTACAAGGTATATGTTTGGAAAAAGGTATTTCACTAAAAGATATGGAGATGATTCAATTCCATCCAACAGTTGTAAGGGGAACTCACTTTGCTAGAAAACCACTTTTAAGTGAAGCTTTAAGAGGTGAGGGTGCACATATAGTTGATGATGATGACAAAAGATTTTTATTTGAATACCATGAAGATGGAGAGTTAGCACCAAGGGATATTGTAAGTCGTGCAATATTTGATTATGCTACAAAAACTGGCAAAGGTGTATTTCTCTCTTTTAAAAACTTTGAAAAAGAGTTTTTTAAAAAAAGATTCCCAAATATTTATGCAAATTTGAAAGACCTAGGCTTTGAGCTTCCCTTTGAAAAAGTTCCAATTTCTCCTGCTTTTCATTATACAATGGGAGGAATTCCTACAAATTTAGATGCACAAGTAATAGGTATGAAAAACCTATATGCAATAGGTGAGTGTGCTTGTACTGGTGTTCATGGAGCAAATAGATTGGCTTCAAACTCTTTATTAGAGGGAATTGTTTTCTCTAAAATTGCAGTTGAGCATAGTTTGAAAAATCACTTTGAAATAGATTCAAAAGCATATGACAAAAAAATAAATACTCATATAAGAAATAAAAATATTGACAAAGATATAAAAGATTTATTAAGAAAACTTATGTGGGAAAGTGCCTCTATTGTACGAAATGAGTCAGATTTACGCACTGCTTTAAATCAAATAGAAATATTTTTAAAAGAAGATGTTGGTAGGTTGTTGTTTTTAAGATTGCTTACGGCAAAATCTATATTAACTAGTGCCCTTGGACGAAAAGAATCGTTGGGTGCACATTTTATTAAGGAGAATTAATGTTAAAAGTTTTGGTGTCAATACTTTTACTTACTGTTGCATCTTTTGCATCTAGTGGTGGAGGAGAAGCACAAGTAAACCCTGATCTTACTATGACTTGGGTTGGTATTTCATGTTTGTTTATTTTTGTTATAGGTTATTATTTTGTAGCTGCAGAAGAGAAATATGAAATTGATAAAGCGAAACCTGCTTTACTAATTGGTACTTTAATGTTTATGTTGGTTGCTGTTTATTATTCAATGAATGGCTTAGATATGGATGCTGTACACAATGAAGCATCTCATCTTATCCTAGAAATCGCAGGTATTTTCTTTTTCTTATTTGTTGCAATGACATATATTGAATCTTTGATTCATATGAGTGTATTCGATAAGTTGAAATATAATCTTGTATCAAAAGGTTATACATATAGAAAACTTTTTTGGGTAACTGGTCTTTTAGCTTTCTTTATCTCACCAATTGCAGATAACTTAACAACCGCTTTGATTTTATCAACAGTTCTTATTACTATTGAAAAGACTAGAAAAGATTTCTTAGTTCCAGGTGCTATTAATATTGTTGTTGCAGCAAATGCAGGTGGGGCATGGTCTCCTTTTGGTGATATTACTACTCTTATGGCATGGACAGCAGGGAAAGGTGATTTTTCTGATTTCTTATTCTTATTTCCAGCAGCTATTGGTGGATATTTAGTTACAGCTATTATCTTATCAAAATTTGTTCCAAAAGAGGTTCCAGCATTTGATGTTTCTACTGAAAAAGTTCCAGTTATGGCTGAGGGTGCAAAAGTAGTTATGGGACTTGGTATATTTACAATTTTTTCTGCAGTTGTTGGACACCAAGTATTACATTTACCTGCTATGTGGGGTATGATGTTTGGTTTAGCTTTACTTAAAGTTTATTCTTATGGTTTAAAGAAAAAATATGGGAAAGACCATTTTAATATTTTCCATTCAATGGCTAAAATTGAAAATAATACATTATTATTCTTTTTTGGTATTTTAGCAGCAGTTGGTGCCTTATATTTTATTGGATGGCTAGGACTAGCAGTTCATGTTTATCAACCTTCTGTTTTAGGTCCAACTATTGCAAATATTTGTGTTGGTTTCCTTTCAGCTATAGTTGATAATGTACCTGTTATGAGTGCTGTTTTAAAAGCAGGTCCAGAGATGGGACTTGATCAATGGATGCTTGTAACGTTGACAGCTGGTGTTGGTGGTTCTTTAATCTCATTTGGATCTGCCGCTGGTGTTGGTGTTATGGGTAAATTGCATGGTATTTATACTTTTGGTTCACATATGAAATATGCTTGGACTATTTTACTTGGATACTTTGCTTCTGTAGCAATTTGGTATTTACAATACGAAATTATAGGATTTTATCACGCAGGATAAACTATATAGTTTATCAATAAACAAAATAAAAGGTTACTAAGTTTTTTCTTAGTAGCCTTTTTTTATTAAAAAGGAGTTTCAATGTTTTCTTGGATTTTTAGAAGTTCTAAAAAAGAGAAATTTAAAAGAGCAAGAACTTATGTCTGTAAGCATTGTAAACATACTTGTGAAGGTTGTGATGCTATGTTTTGTTACTCTTGTTATAGCAACCCTGGAAATCCTTGTCCCAAATGTGGAAAAACAAATCTTCAAGATAAAAATGAAAAACCCGCTTAACCAATTTTTTACAACTATTTAGATAAAATCCCTCATTAAAAATTGTAATACCCAAACACCAAGAAGTGTAAAATATGAAGGAAAATAATAAATGAAACATGTACCAATCGTTGTGTTAGATTTTGGTAGTCAATATACTCAAATCATAGCAAGAAAACTAAGAGAAGCAGGAGTTTATTCTGAAATTGTTCCATATAGCGAAAGTATAGAAAATATAAAGGCTAGAACTCCAAAAGGTATAATCTTAAGTGGTGGACCAGCATCAGTTTATGCTAAAGATTCATATCATCCAGATAGCAAAATTTTTGAGCTTGGATTACCTATTTTAGGTATTTGTTATGGTATGCAACTTATTTCTCAATATTTTGGTGGAAGTGTAATCCCAGCAGATCATCACGAATATGGAAAAGCAAAATTAAACTTTGAAAAACAAAGTGATATTTTTAAAGATACTACAGATGGGCAAACTGTATGGATGAGTCATGGTGATAGAGTTGAAACTATTCCTGAAGGATTTGAAAAAATTGCAACAAGTGAAAATTCTCCTTATGCAGCTATTGCTGATTTGGATAGATTAGTTTATGCTTTCCAATTTCATCCAGAAGTATATCACTCAGTAGAGGGTGCAAAACTACTTAAAAACTTTGCAAAATATATTTGTGGTTGTGAAAGTACATGGAATATGGGTTCTTTTGCAAAAGAACAAATCAAAAAAATCCAAGATCAAGTTGGAGATAAAAAAGTTCTTTGTGGTGTATCAGGAGGAGTTGATTCTTCTGTAGTTGCTACTCTTTTAGCTGAAGCAATTGGGGAACAATTAATCCCAGTATTTGTTGATAATGGACTTTTAAGAGCAAATGAGAGAGAGCAAGTAGAAGCTATGTTTAAAGCAAGAGGTGTTCCTTTAATCACAATTGATGCAAGTGAACAATTCTTAAGTAAACTAGCAGGCGTAACAGACCCAGAAACTAAAAGAAAAATCATCGGTGAAACATTTATCAAAGTATTTGATGAAGAGGCAAAAAAACATGATGGTATAGAATTCTTAGCACAAGGGACTTTATATACTGATGTTATCGAATCAGTATCAGTGAAAGGTCCTTCAAAAACTATCAAATCTCATCACAATGTTGGTGGACTTCCAGATTGGATGACATTTGATTTAATCGAGCCATTAAGAGAAATCTTTAAAGATGAAGTAAGACTTCTAGGACTTGAACTTGGAATTCCAAAAGATATGATAGGAAGACACCCTTTCCCTGGACCTGGACTTGCTATTAGAATTATGGGAGATGTAAATAAACCAGACCTAGAGCTTTTAAGAAAAGCAGATGTTATCATGTTAGATGTTCTAAGAGCAACTGGATATTATGATAAAACATGGCAAGCCTTTACAGTACTTCTAAATGTAAAATCGGTAGGAGTTATGGGTGATAACAGAACTTATGACAACACGGTTTGTGTAAGAATAGTAGAAGCAACAGATGGTATGACAGCAACATTTGCACATATTCCACATGATATTTTAGAAACAATAAGTAGAAGAATTATCAATGAGGTTGATGGTATAAACAGAGTTGTGTATGATATTTCGAGCAAACCACCTGCAACAATCGAATGGGAATAAAATAAAGCAGTATCTTTTAACTTGATACTGCGTCAAATAAGAAAATCAGCTCAATCACTTACTCCTTAGTAAGCTCAATCGTTGATTTTCTTCTCTTCCTTGTCTGAAGCTAAAATCTACAGCTTTATTAGAGTTTCTATACTTTTTTTTAAATCCAATGGACTTCTTATCTCATTATTTCTAAAAGCTTTTTTTCCATAATAAACTCCTATCTTACATAAAAATAAAACCAACAAAATGTTGTTTTATCACAATTTTAAATAAATATACATTTTTTTGTTTTATAAGGTATATACAGTACTAAACTATACATTTGCAGTTTACTAAAAAATTATAATAAATTTAAAAAACACTATATATTATAATTTTTTTTAATATATAGTTCTACAAATAGCTTATTTGAGGGAATTTGTAGATATTTAATAAAATAACATTTATTGTGTTATTAATGTAACTAATTTAAGGCTATTTTATATAAAATGTATTATTAATAAATAGTTAGATTTTAAGGTACATTAACCATGCATCAAGACAACCAAGAAGTAGTATGGCGTTACTTAACGTTAAGTAAATTCATATCACTACTTCATAGTGAAGCACTTTTTCTCTGTCGTGCAGACCATTTTGAAGATCAAACAGAAGGGGAATGGTTTGCCCATTTGTCAACTATGTCTCAAGAAGAAGTTGGCAAGTACTTTTCAGTTGGGCTCAGTGCGATAAAGCGTATCAATGAGGCGGTAAGCCGGCTTAATCGCGAGCTGAGCGTTGACGAACTAAAAGAATTAGTAGATCGCACCATTACGTCGGAAGAGTATGCAGTTTTAGATGATACAGACGATCTTTATCAGCTTTTTTATGATTCATTTTTGGAGGGGCATGAAGATCGGATCGAGTGGTTGAGTTACATTCAAGAGAAACATGAGGACTTAGTAGGCGATTCCAACTTTTCAGCTGAAGAACGTGACTCAATAGTGACTGGAGTGAGATTATTAAAGGCTCGATCGTATGTTTCTTCGTGGTTTGGTGGCTACAACCAATGTATGGCGATGTGGAAAACATACTGTAATGGAGAGGAAGGGGTGGCAATCACGACTACGAAATCGAAGTTGAAAGAGCTACTTTACAGAAATAAAAAGTTCTTCCTTTCTCAAAAAGCGAACTCTGAGGCATTCGATGTGGTATACGTCTCGCCTTCGGATTTGGAAATTGGGAGAATTATTCCTAGGGATTTACCAGATGGTGTTTGGCTTGGGTTTCGTGATCTTATGTTGAAGCACTCTGCATACGAATATGAATGCGAGCATCGACTTATTGTAACGCTACCAAAAGATGTTTCAGAGAATCTTAGTGGTTTGACTCTGAAGCTTCATGCTAACTTAAACACGTTTATTGACCGTGTATATCTACCACCCACTATCAGCAATAGTCATTGGATTTATAGTGTTGTAAATGAAATTATGGGAAAATTCGGCCTTGATCAAGACAAGCTGACTGTGGGAGAGATCGCGACTAGGTTCACATCAAAATGAACACCACTAGGCAACACACCTCATAGATCGAAAGTTAAAATCTAACAAGCGCATGTTGTCGGACTGCTTTTCCTCTGCACTTCAAACAAACTGCAAATGTGGGCATTATACAAATAAAAATTCTGGGGACAGGATACCTATTAATCAAAATAGTTAATATAATAAAAAATTAGCATACTGTCCCCAGATTTTTTGGTTACTTATTTTATCGTTGGATGCTGGAACAAAGTGACGAAATTCTTTGATAAAAAGTAACAAAGCGTGACCCTGAAAGGGCACAGAAGAAATAGGAAAACTTGTGCTAAAAAGCACAAGGCAAACTTTTCGCGTAGATTTATATATATCTTTTTATAAAATTTAATCTAATTTTTTATTATATCAAGCAGTTTTTTAGCCATAGTAACTCCTGTATTATAAAAAATGTTGTTTAAAGTTAAATTTTTCATTTTTAACATACATTATGTATATTAAAGTTCTAAATATCAACATAAAATAAACATAAAAATTATAACAAATAATAAAAATATATATAAAAATATTGCAGTTTATAATATTTATTTTATAAAATGCTTAAAATTAACTATTTATATGAATATATAATAAACAAGTTGATTTAAGTAATTTATTTATATAATGTATATTCAATAAATAGTTAGTTTTTAGGAGTGGATAATGCAGTATGCTGCGGCATTAATAGAATATTTAATTACAGGTATTATTTCTCTCATATGGATAGGTTTATATTCAAATCAATATATTGATATATCTGCGGAAAATATCAAAGACTATAAGGAGTTTATTGTTATTTCTATATTTCCTGTAGCTTATATTTTAGGTATATATGTCGATGTCTCATCATCATATTTATTAAAGCGGTTTAATAATATTGCAACATTTATAGGAAAATATTTATCTTGCCCAAACTGGTTAAGAACCATATCAAATTTTATATTAGGTACTTCAAAGTCAGAACCTTATAAGCATAGCGCAGAAATTTTATCTCACTCTGCATCTGACACTATCAAAACAATGGAATCATATGTAAGTCGCGATCGTATCGCTAGGGGAGTGGCGTTAAACTCCTTTATGTGTGGTTTAGCTTCATACTTTGTTCTTTCAGGTGACGCAAAGTGTACTGCTATTAATTACTGTATAGTAATTTTTGTCATTTCTATTTGCGCTTGGTTCAGATTACGTAGGTTATCTAAGGCCTTTAAAACTCAAGCATTAATACAATTGCGCAAACGTGAAGAAAATAAAAACCAACAAGTGACTTAAAAGGACAAAAATTCCGGGGACAGGATACCTATTAATCAAAATAGTTAATATAATAAAAAATTAGTATACTGTCCCCAAATTCTCAATAAATAGTTATATAGTAAAAAGGTATTTCATGACTATAAATGAAAAAATGACACTCTTATTAGCAACAATCAGTATTATAGTGAGCTTGTTTGCAGTTTATATTTCCATTAAAAACGCTGAAAATAGTAATCGTATTTCTGAAGAAGCTTTAAAAACTTCTCGTCAGTCAAATGAAATTTCATTAGGATTAGTAAAAGAATTTCCTGCTATCGAAATTATTACAAACAATAAAAATTTTGATTTTACTAATATTAATGCTTTAGAAGAGGACTTCAAAAATATTATAACTATCAAAAATATTGGAAAAGTTCCAATTGATGCAATATTTATGGAGATGATTGGGATTATTCCTTTTACGTATCCTTTAAATAATCCTGAGGTTGACATTAGACCTCTTCCATCAGTACCTTTTTCAATCGATTTTGACGCAATGTTACTTCCTAATGCTTTGGCACATATTGATTTAAGACTACCAATTATGAAGTATATATCTGAACTAAATATTGAGGATCATACTACCGTATATATAACAATGACCAATATTGTTTTAGCACCAAAAAGTATTAATGAAAATGTTCCTTCAGGTGTATTATCTAATGTGACGACGAAAGATAGAATCCTAATAACTATAAAGTTTAATCCATCAATTCTTTCTAAAGAAGAATCTATCAATATTCTCAAACATAAGAAAATTTTACAAAGGGTGTATTCACCATGATACAAATATATAACAAATCAAAGGAGCCAATCATTAACCCGTAGGGGAGAATGATTACTCATTTTAAAGGTTATATGAAAAGGAAGCATAGTTACCAGAAAATGTGAATTGTTGCTCCAAAAATTTCGAGGACAGGATACTAATTAATTGCAAAATGTAATATTTTTAAATAAGTAAATTTTATTGTTGTATCATTTTTAATACCTAAAATATAGGAGATTAAAAATGGCAAGAATAAGAAGAATAGTAGATACTATATACTGCATGGATTAGAAATAATATCTTACTGTCTTATGACAAATCATGCAGAATCATTATCTAAAGCAATTGAAAATCCGGGGATTTTCCCTTTACCCTTGACAATACTTATTAAATTGCATATATTCTATTTACTAAAGGAGTTTTTGTGGAAAACTATTTTGATAAAGAGTTTGAATTGAGATTTTTTGAGATGAATAGATTAGGAGAAGCTTCTCCTATTGCTATATTGACTTTGCTTCAAGAAACTGCTGCTGAGCATTGTCATTATGCTGGGCATAATCTTTTATCTTTGATGTCAGAAAATCTTGGATGGGTATTGTTATCTGGTATGATGCAAATGCAACGTTATCCTTTATATAAAGAAAAAATAATTATTAGAACTTGGATATCAAAATATCAGACTATTAGAGGATTTAGAGAAAATATCATTTATGATGAAAACTATAATATTATAGGAAGAGCTAGAGGTTTATGGCTTTTTTATGATATAAAAAAAAGAAGACCTACACGAATACTTCCAGACTTTTTAAAAAGATGGTCATCAGACAAATCAGTATCTCATGAACATGATATAAGTAATAAAATTGAACCTCTTGATTCTTTTGAATATAGAAAAGAGTTTAAAGTTAATATGTATGATACTGATACTAACAAACATGTTAATAATCTTAGATATCTACAATGGCTAATAGAATCAATACCTAATGAGATACTAAATAACTATTATTTGTACTTTATAGATGGGCGTTTTATATCAGAGGCTCAATATGGTGATGTGATTTTATCTTCAACAAAAAAGGATAGTTCTGAAAACTCTTTTGTACATACTATTCAAATTAAAAGCACAAATAAAGTTTGTGCCACGGGTAAAACTATCTGGAAAAAAATTTAAAAAACCCAGGGATACAATACTTATTTAATCCTATCTATTCTCTTTCCCCAACCCTAAAATATTATATAGAATCTTATTAAAAACTACACCCCAAAAAGGTTGAATTTTCACTTTCTCATTTTTACACAGATAAAAAAGTATTTATTTCTTAATTTACATGACAAAAAGATTTGTTATATGTTTCAAAGAAGAAGCTTTATTCTAATAAAATAATTTTATTTTTGTTGGATTATCCTTTATAATAGGCTTAAGTTTATAATATAGTATAAATTTATAATTATTAAGTAAACTATAGATATAGTTTGATAATATTACTATTTTTACTAAGTTGTATTTTATAATATTTTAAATTTACAATATAGTAAATAAAATATGATTTTTTATAAATAAGAGGATTAAAATGAAAAAGGGCCTAAGTTTTTCAAAACGTTTATTTTTGAGCATTATGGGAGTAGTTTTAGTTTCATCAGTGATTTCTACATATTTAATACAAGATAAGTCGTTTAAAAATAGTAAACATACAGCTGAGCTATATATGGATAGTATTGCAGATATTAATGTTCAAAAATCAAAAGATTTATTAAATAAAGCTGTTGTTATTTCTCGTGGATTTGCTTCATATTTTGAAGTTGCATTGAAAAATAAGCAAGATCTTAAAAAAGAAGATATTAGAGAAGTGATGAAAAACATGCTTTTAAAAAATACTGAAGTATTTGGACTATGGGTAGAAATAAATGGGGGAATATTATTTAAAACAGATCCAACATTAGCAAATAAAGATGGACATGATAAAGATGGAAGATTTGCACCTTTTATTGTAAATGTAGATGGTAAGATAAGTGTACTTCCTGGTGCAGATGAAAATTATCCAGATAGACCATGGGTAGACGGACCAAGAGAATCTGGAAAAGAGTTTGTCACTAAACCATATTTTTATCCAATAAATGGCGTTCAAACATTGATTACAGCTGCGGCACACCCAGTATATTATAAAGGTGAATTTATTGGTACTGTTGGGGTTGATATAGCTTTAAAGAAAATGTCTGAGAGAATAAGAGACCTTAAAATATTTAAAAATGGTTATGCAAGTTTAATTACACAAGAGGGTACAATTGTTGGATATCCAGATTTAAAATTTTTAAGTAAAAATATAAAAGATATTTCAAAAAATAAATTTTTACTTGATTTACCTAAAAAGTTACGTGAAAATAAAAAGTTATTTTATAAAGGGATAGATGAGCGAAATGGGCTTATGTCTGAGTTTATTGCAATCCCTTTTCAAATTGAAAGAACTGGTGTTTTTTGGGGTTTAATATTATCTGTTCCTATAGAAGAATACCTAGAAAGTACTATTTATATTAAATGGTTTTCAATCATTTCAGGTATTATTAGCTTTATTTTAGTTGGTATGGTTATTGCTTTTAATACAAGAGCTTTAGATAGAAATTTAAAAAATATCACAAATGGATTAACTTCTTTTTTTAGCTATTTAAATAAAGAAACATCATCAACTGAACAAATTAAAATAAATTCAAATGATGAATTTGGCGTCATGTCAAAACAGATTAATGATAATATATCAACTATTAAAATTAAATTAGATGAAGATATTGCTTTAATTGATGAAGTTAAAGATGTTGTTGAGCATGTAAAAGAGGGTAGAATTAAACAAACTATTACTAAAAACTCAAAAGATGAAAGTTTAAATGAGCTTAAAGTCATTATAAATGAAATGCTTGAAATTTTGTCTGTAAATATTAGTGATGATTTAAATAAAATATTAGATGCACTTAACTCATATCAAAATTTAGATTTTAGACATAGAATTCAAAATGATACAGGAAAAGTAGAGAAAGGATTAAATAATTTTGCAAATATAATAAATGAAATGCTTGTTGAAAATAAAAAAACAGGTTTAGTTCTTGCTAAAAGTAGTAAAGTGCTACTTGAAAATGTAAATCTTTTAAATACAAATTCAAATATTTCTGCCGCTTCCTTGGAAGAAACGGCAGCTTCTTTGGAAGAGATTACTTCTAATATTACGCAAAATACTAGAAATGTTATAAAAATGGCAGATTATGCTAAAGAATTAACTACATCTGCAAATGAAGGTAAAAGTTTAGCCGAAGAAACAGTTACTTCAATGAATGAAATTGACAACCAAGTTTCTGCTATTAGTGAGGCTATTTCTATTATTGATCAAATTGCATTTCAAACAAATATATTATCTTTAAATGCAGCAGTTGAAGCAGCAACAGCAGGAGAAGCTGGAAAAGGATTTGCAGTTGTTGCACAAGAAGTAAGAAATTTAGCTTCAAGAAGTGCTGACTCTGCAAATGAAATTAAATCTTTAGTTGAATCTGCAATAAATAAAGCGAACAATGGAAAAGAGATTGCTACAAGAATGATAGATGGTTATCAAGGTTTAAATGATAATATTTTAAAAACCATTGATCTTATTTCAGAAGTAGAAGTTGCAACAAAAGAACAACAATCAGGAATTGAACAAATTAATGATGCTGTCAATTCATTAGATGGTAAAACTCAAGAAAATGCTAATATTTCAAATGAAACAAAAAATATTGCAGATGAAACAGATGACATAGCAAAAGTGATTGTAAAAAATGTAGATGAAAAAGAGTTTATTGGGAAAGATGATATTTAATAATAAATCTATATTTGATGAAGAATTGAAGGATTCTTTAATTTAAAATTTCGGGGGCAGGATACTTATTTACCTATAATTATATCTATTGTCCTCAGATTTTACTATCAATTATATAGTTTATAGATTTTTTAGCAACTTTATTATTTCAGAGCCTTTATTAAAAATTTTACCATCACAGTTGTTCCAATATTCTCTTGGCTTTCATAGTGAATTGTTGCTCCCAAAAGTTCTAAAATTCTTTTTACGATGGAAAGCCCCAGACCACTTCCTTGTTTTTTATGGGATTCTTCACCTTGGTAAAACTTATCAAAAATCTTTGTAATTTTTTCACTCTTAATACCAATACCTTTATCTTTAATGGTAACAATAAGTTCATCTTCCTTTACGTATTCATCGATATAAATTGTACTATTGGTAGAAGAGTATTTCATGGCGTTATCGATGAGATTCATCCACACATGCATCAAAAGTGATTTATCCGATTCTACAACTACATCGCACAGGTTTAAATCAAATTTCTGATCACGATTACTCCACTTTTGTGAGAGCACAATCACTGCGCGCCTTATTTGTTCATCTACTCGGATTATGTCTTTTTTTGAGATAATTTGTTGATTATCTAAGCGCGACATTTGTAGCATATCTTCACAAAGTAATGACAAGCGTCTGGATTCTTGATGTATGAGTTCTAAATACTCTTTTTGCTTTTGCATTTCAAGTGGCGAATCTAATAACAATTCAGCAAAACCTGTGATTGCCGTAACCGGTGTTTTTATTTCATGGGATACATTACTCATAAAGTCTTTACGCATATAATCCATACCAGAGAGTTCTTCTACCATTTTATTCACATTTGAAGAGAGTTCATCAAGTTCATGGGCATAAAGATAATTTTTCATGTTTCTTCTCTTACGGTAAACTCTTGCAGTAAAATCCCCTTGGGCAATTTTATTCACAGTTAAATTTAATGCTTCAACAGGTTTCAATAAATGCCCTGACCCAATGTATAAGGCAATAGCACCAATAATCATCGTTAAAGCACAAACCAGTAGACTCATAATGATTCCTGAGAAAAAGGTAATTGGTCCGTGATAAAATAACCAAGTCCCAGTAATAACTATACCACATGCAATAAGACAAGAAACGAATAAAGTGGCAATAGAAACAAAAGAGATAAAAGAGCGAAGATGTATTATATATTTCTTTTTCATGGTTTCCTTTTTAAATTTTATTGCATCATTTTTCATTTGGTATTATCTGTTAAATGATATTTTGCCTTGTACCCAAGCCCTCGTATAGTCACAATCTCAAAATCCTGACATGATTCAAATCTACGACGAAGTTTTTTGATATGAGAATCAACAGTTCGTTCATCTGCTTCTGATTCTAGACCCCAAATTTCATTCATAATTTCATATCGAGTAAAAATTTTATCGGGATAGCTGAGTAAAAGAAAGAGTAGATAAAACTCTTTAGGGGGAAGGTCGTATTCTTTAGAGTCAATATTTATTTTTAATGCCTTGTAATCTAGAAAACTCTTTCCTATAACTAATTTATTTTCACTAGCTATCTTTGCTCTCCGTAGAAGTGCATTTACTCTAAGAACCATCTCTTTTAGTTGAATAGGTTTAATCATATAATCGTCTGTTCCAAGTCTAAATCCCTTTTCAATATCTTCCATTTGATTTTTTGCCGTAATCATCAGAATAGGGAAGGAAGGTGCTGTCTTTCTAATTTCTTGTATGAGTTCATAACCATTTATTTTTGGCATCATAATATCTGAGATGACTAAGTCAACATATGTAGTATCCATGATTTCTAAGGCTTCCTCTCCATCAAATGCCGAAATAGTCTTGAAGTTTTCTTGTTTTAATTTCGTACATATCATCTTATTTAATGTCTCATCATCTTCAGCAACTAATATAGAAAACATCATTTAACCTCGTATCTAAGATATTCCTTTTGGAAAATTATATCACAGTTCCTTCTCTTAATACAAACCATATCTTTGAAGGTTTTATATCTCATATGCCTCCAAGAAAAAGGAATTTATTTACAATGCTACTTTATACATTGAACCTTTGTCTGGTATGGTATTATAGTTTATAGTTGCACCCACTCCAAAATGAATAAAGAGTTCAGGATATCCGTCAACTGGAAGCCAATAAGAGATAATTTCTTTTTCCGTGTATTTCGCTTTTTTGAATGTCGCTTCTTGCGAACGTAACGCTTTATTAGCCAAACAGCCTTTATGTGCTTCAGGTGCACCATGGGTAGCGCAATTCATTCCCTTTTCTAATCCAACCACTTTGCACGCTGCATTTGTAGCAATGACTTCTTTGCTTTTATGTACAAGTGTTGCAGGCTCAGGGAAATTACCCCACATGAGATGAAAAGCCTCAATTATTTTTGAATCAACCATAATTATCTATCCTTTCTTAAGTATATTGTACAAAAAATGTTACGACACATAAAATAAATGCGCTTGCTCCAGCAATCAAATGGCATTTTCGAAGCCATGGTGCTTTTGAACCAAAAAATAAAAAACCTCCTGTAATTCCTGCTATACCAATTGCCAAACGAAATAATAAATCTAGTGTCATTTTTTCTCCTTATATATAATATTTTGCCAATAGAATAATGGTAACATTCATGTATATATCTATCTGAATGTTCATTTTCTTTTGACAATAAGAATTATACATTTTGAATATGGTCTGAATGTGTCCAAAATAAAGAATTCTGTGTTACATTAGATTTTAGAGTTGGATAGGATAACAGGCTAAAAGAGGTATGCTTGTAAAGAACTTCGATAAGAAGATTTATATTATTTTGAGTATCATATTAAATGAATAATTTAAAAACTCAATTTCTAGGCTTTATGAATACCCCTTATTTATTTAAAGAATTGGATGGTCTAAGTCAAATAAAACTAGATATAAATGAAATAAAAGAGTTCGATTTTACTGAGTTAAATATTACTTCTAAGCTTACTTTAGGAAGTAGGATAGAGCGCTTTTTTGAGTTTTATATAAAACAGTCAAAAAACTATGAGTTGATAAAAAAGAATATTCAAATTATAAATAATAAACAAACCCTTGGTGAAATAGATTTTCTTCTTTATGATAAAAAAGCAGAAGAGTATTTACATGTTGAACATGTATACAAGTTTTATTTATATGATGATTCTATTGAAAATGAACTTGATAGGTATATCGGTCCAAATAGAAACGATACTTTTGTAAAAAAACTAGAAAAGTTAAAAATCAAACAACTTCCTTTATTATATAAAAACGAAACACAAGAATATTTAGAGGGTATAGATGTAAACTCTTTTAAACAAAAGATTTGTTTAAAAGGAAATATCTATGTTCCAATGCATTTTTTAGGAAAAGATATACCTATATTAAATAACTCTTGTGTAAGAGGTTTTTATATTAAGCGTGAAGAATTTATAAAACAAAAGCACTTTAGAGAGTATAAATACCATTTGCCTCCAAGGAATGATTGGGTTTGTGATTGTAATACAAATGAAATATGGATAAGTTTTGATGGAGTAATAGATACAATAGATATATTGTTAAATCAACAAAAATCCCCTTTGCTTTGGTTAAAAAATAAGAAAAATATAAGCCAAAGTTTTTTTGTTACTTGGTGGTAATTAAAATTAAATTAAATAAATATAGAGGAAATAGATATGAAATCAATTAGTAAAGATAAAAAGTATGTAAATCAAGTGGAAGAACTTGATTTGTGTATTGATACAACGGAAGAAAAAGGTGGTACAGGAAAATATCCTCGTCCACATGATATTTTAGAGGCAGCATTGGCAAGTTGTATGAATATTATGCTTCAAAAAGAAGCTGAAAAATTAGAACTTATGGATATAAAATTTGAAACAGAAGTAGTACTAAATAGAGAAAACCCAGAAGAAGCTAATTTTGAATACTCATATAAAATAATCGCAGATAAAGATTATGAGAGTTTAAGAAGTACATTTGATAAAGCACTATTGGATAGTTCAGTTAAAAAGACCTTATCAAGACGAATGGTTTTTACTAAAAAATGAAGTAGAATAAAACATTTGGACTGTTTGGAGTTTTAAGAAAGTTTAATAATTTAATATTTCTCTTATTAAAGAATATAAGTCAAATTTCATTAGAATACGAAGAATATTTAAAGGATAGTTTTGAACGAAAATATAATTTATGCGTTTATTGCATTAATAGCTTTTATAGCTTATAAAAAGTATAGTCAATATAAGGTATTGAAGCTTGTTCCATCTTTACTTTCTCAAGGTGGTCAAATTGTTGATGTTAGAAGTGTAGAAGAGTTTGTCTCATCTCACAAAGATGGAAGTATAAATATTCCATTGGATTCACTTAAAAATAGAATAAAAGAGTTAGATAATACTAAGCCTATAATACTTTGTTGTGCTAGTGGGAGTAGAAGTGCACTAGCAAAGCGTACTTTAGTGGTAAATGGATATGAAAATGTTCATAATGCAGGTAAGTGGAGCTCTCTTCTAAAGTTTCAATAATGAAAATATCTTATCATCGTAGGCGTAAAATAAAAACTAGAAGAATTGCACTACGTGATTTGATTTTACGAGGTATTGAAGAGCCAAAGGATTTGGCAAAAGAGTTGAATGTCACAGTTCCCACTATAAAAAGAGATTTAGAAGCACTTAAAACTATGAGTGAAGAAGATTTCACTTTTCAAACTAGACAAACCTCCCAAGAGATACTTGATAAAAAAGATACTATATTAAAAATGTTGGATGATGAAGAGTATTATACTAAAAATGGTGATATAAATATATCAAAAATAACAACAGAATTAAATACTTCTAGATCAACAGTTATGTCTGTTTTAAATGGTGAGTAGAGAAAATAAATTTTAAATACTAAGTATTCAGTGATATTTCTATACAATATTATATATTAATAAAAGGTTGAATCATGTCTCTTACTGTTATGTTTGTTGTTCTTTTTGCTGCATTATTACATGCTAGTTGGAATTTTCTAGTTAAACAAAATAGCGACAAACTTATAAGTATGTCTGCTGTGGTATTAGGTCATGCACCTTTTGCTTTTCTTGCACTATTTTTTGTACCCTTACCTAATATTGAATCTCTTAATTACATAATTGCTGGAGCTTTACTGCATACTGGTTATCAGTTGTTTTTACTTAATTCTTATCGTATTGGTGATTTAAGTCAAGTTTACCCATTGGCTCGTGGAATATCACCTTTGATTGTAGCAACTGTATCTGTACTTTTTTTAGGAAATCATCTCTCACAGATAGAAATAACTGCTATTATTGTAATTTGTACGGGTATTATGAGTCTTGTATTAGTTAGAAAGAGTGATGGATTGAGAAATTATCGTGCAGCTATTTTGGCTGTGGTTACTGGTGTTTTCATTGCATCATATTCTCTTATAGATGGTTTGGGTGCTCGTGTTTCTGGTAGTGCTGTTGGTTTTTATGCTTGTCTTTCTATTTTAAATGCAATTATTTTTATTATCGTGATTTTATTTAAAAAACCAAATACTGTAAAAATTGTTATTGTAAATAATTATAAACTAGCATTAACTGGTGGATTAGCATCATTTACAGGCTATTCTTTAGTTATTTGGTCATTTACTATGGCTCCAATTCCTGTAGTTACTGCTTTAAGAGAGACAAGTATTGTTTTTGCACTTTTACTAGGTGTTTTTGTATTAAAAGAGAGATTAGACTTAATGAAACTATTTGCTTCAATAACAACACTTATTGGTGCTGGATTATTGAAAATCAATAAATAGAAGAATAAGAAATGATTTTATAAATATTATACTTTTTCTCTCAAGAATTCCAACATTAAATGTAATTTTTCTTGTACCTTTATTTGTATATATATTATAAAATTGTGATAAAAATAAGGAAAAATATGAGTACAGTATTTTTAATAGATTATGTTGCCTTAGGATTATTAGTTGGATTTTTAGCTGGATTATTAGGTGTTGGTGGTGGAGGTATTATGGTTCCTATTTTTACTATTTTATTTGCCATGCAAGGGTTTGAACATGAAAAAATCATGCATTTGGCATTGGGAACTTCAATGGCAACAATTATTTTTACCTCATTTTCAAGTATGCGTGCCCATTATAAAAAAGATAATATCGAAACATCTATGGCTCTTAAAATAGCTGGAGGAGTTTTGGTAGGAACATTTAGTGCTACTTTTTTAGCCTCTTATCTTAAAGGTGTTTATTTGGCACTATTTTTTGGAGTATTTATGAGTTATGTTGCTTTTAAGATGTTTAGTAAACCCCATTATGAATCAAATCCAACTCCACATGGAAAAGTAGGAAATATATTTACTGGAACTTTAATTGGAGCAATTTCAGCCTTAGTCTCAATTGGAGGAGGGTCATTAACTGTTCCTTATTTGGTACACCAAAATTTTGACATGAAACGGGCTATTGGTACTTCAGCAGCAGTTGGTTTTCCTATTGCCATATCTGGTACTATTGGTTATGCAATTAATGGTTTTGGTAATAGCGATTTACAAAATTATATCATCGGTTATATTTATATGCCAGCTGTAATATTAGTGGCAATTAGTAGTATTTTTACTGTTCCTTTAGGTGTAAAATATGCATCTATACTTCCCACTCAAAAGCTTAAAAAAGTTTTTGGAGTATTAGCTGTAATCTTGAGTATTAAGATGATAGTATCTGTATTATAAAAGCTTTAGTGTAAATAAAAACAAATAAAGTAGAGGTTTATGAATATAATTTTAGTTTCAGATGTATTTGGCAAAACACCTGCTTTAGAGAAATTAGGTGAAGAGTTAAATACTACTGTTATTGTAGATCCATATGATGGTATAAATATGAACTTTAAAAATGAAGCGGAGGCATATTCTTATTTTATAGATAAGGTAGGACTTGATAATTATTTGTCTAAACTATTAGAAATAACTACATCAATTTCTTCTCTTACTACTTTGATTGGCTTTAGTGTTGGAGCTTCTATTATTTGGAAATTATCTGAAAATTTATCAGTCCAAAATATTAGCCATGGAATTTGTTATTATGGCTCGCAAATTAGAAATTTCAAAGAAGTAAATCCTTTATTTGAAGTGGAATTAATCTTCCCTAAAATGGAGACTCATTTTGATGTTTTAGAATTGCAATCTGAATTATGTAAAAGAGAAAATGTAAAAACTTCAAAAGTAGACTATCTACATGGTTTTATGAATTTTTATTCAAGAAATTATAATGAAGTAGCCTATTGGGAACAATTAAATTACTTGCGTATAAAATTTCTTTTACCTTCTTATTAGAGTTTTTTCATATAATGCATACTTTAACGGTATTATATGGAGGAATTTTGTGATTTTTTATGAAAAGAATAATGAATTAGATTTAGATATAGGGAATAGACATATTGTACTTCAACGGCGTTATGAAGCAATAGGGGCTATAAATGATTTATTTATTGCAATTTGGTTTTTAATTGGAAGTATTTTCTTTTTGTATGATTCTCTTATGCAAAATGGAACTTGGTTATTTATTATTGGTAGTGCACAGTTTTTAATAAAGCCTTTGATCAAATTAGCTAGTTTGATTCACGTATCACAAATATATAAAGAAGAACAAGAGGCTTATAAAAAAGTTAAATATTAAAACTTATATTGGTAAAATTATAAAGAATTTTGCACCTATATAAGTTTTGTCATTAAAGTCTATATTTTCATTTTTAACAAGTATCTCACCTGAGAAATGTTCATGAATAATTTTTGCACTCATGTATAATCCTATTCCTGTACCTTGACTTTTATATTTTGTAGTAAAGTATGGGTCAAATATTTTATCAATAATATCTTCTTTAACACCACCTGCATTATCTTGAATGGTTATAGTTATATCATTATCTTTTTTTAAGAACTTGACTTCTATAAATTTATCTTTTACATTATTTTCATTTAATATATCTTTTGAATTATTAAGAATATTTATAAAAACTTGAGTTAACTCATTTATTACACCATTTATTAATAGTTCCTCTTCAAGGCGAACAATATTTAATGTGATAAAATTATTATTTAAAGATGCAGATACTATATCAATAGCTTTATCTAAAGAAGTTTCAATATTAAAATACTCTTTTTTATTATTGTCATCTCTTATATAATCTCTAAAATCATCAATCGTACCACTTAGATAGTTTGCATATTTCATAACACTATCTGCTGTATTTCCTATCTCATTCTCTTCTAAAAGATTTAGCTCTTCTCTTAGTTTTAAGCTACTCATTTGAATGGTAATAGCACTTAGAGGTTGTCTCCATTGATGTGCAATATTGTTAAGCATCTCACCAATAATTGCCATTCTTGATTGATGTTTTAGAAGAATATCTTGTTCATGATTTTTTTCAACTTGCGATTTTAGATTTTCAAATAGTTTTTTTTCTTTTTTATTTAAATATTTTAAATCAGCTATACTTTTTTCAATATTTTTTGCCATAAGATTAAAAGATTCTTGTAATTCAAAGGTCTCTATACTATCACCTAGATTTATTCTTTGTGAATAGTCTCCATGGGCAATAGCATTTGCACTATGAGTTAATTTAACTAGGTTTTTTGTAATCCATTTACTAATTGCTATAAGTAAAATTGCTGATAATATTAATTCTATCAATGCAATAATAATACTACGAGTAATCATCTCTTTTTTTGCTTGGATGTAAAATTTTGTAGAGAGTCCTAAATAGACTTTACCTAATGGTTCTGAAAATAAAGATATAGGAATATTTGTATCAAATCTTTCATCCTTCAATGATTTTTTACTAAAGGGATTATCTTCTTTTTTTGGTAAATTTTTACAACTATCCCAACCAACACTGCTTATACAATTATTTTGATTATCTAAAACTGCTAAATAATCTACTGTTGGAATTTTTTTTGTCTCATTTAATATTGCATTGATTGTGGCATAATCCATCTGAACGATAGGTGCAATTAGGGCACTTTTTAATAATATTTTTTGTTCATCTAGTCTTATATTTGTTTGAGTTGATAAGTTTGTTTCTAATTGATTTACATTTTTTAATACCATTAATGTAAGCATTAAACTTTCAATTATCAAACTTGCAATTACCCATTTCCAAGCTAAAGATACTCTCATTTATTGTATAACCTTTCCATAGTTTTAGCTACTATTGAATCTAAGTTATCTAAATCTTCTGGTTTTATTTTCTTAAATCCTTCAAGTTTTGTTACTTCCAAAAGCCTTTTACCTTCTGGAGATTTTGAAAATTCATCTAATGCTTTTTCCCACTCTTCTAAAGTAATACCATTTGCACTTTTTGCTAGATATATCCTACTTGGCTTTGGTTTACTTTGATATATTATATGTACTAAGTCTTTAGTCTTTTTTGTCATAAGTTTTATGTAATTTGGTAAAGATAAAATTATCATATCAGCGTTATTATTTAGAAGTATAGATATTGAACTATCTGATGCACTGGTGTATGAATATTTTACTTTATCACCATCTACAAAGCCTTTTTTATCTAACCACTCTTGGGCATCTAATGTTGGAAAAGAGACAGGATCTAATCCAATAACTTTAAGAGGTAGTTTTTTACTTTTTAAAATATCTTTATTTGTGGCTAGAATAATAGTTGATAAACCCTTGGTATAAGTCATTAAAGGAGTGTATCCCCCTAATCTTTCAGCAAGAACTGCTAAATTTGGTGAAGTTAAAATCAAATCATAATATGTCCCTTGATTTGAACGCTTAGTAAATTCGCTAAAATTTTTTGCTGTTAAGATTTGAACAGGTCTTTTAAAGTATTTTTGTAAAAAAATTCTTAAATCTTGATGTGATTGTAAAATTATTCTAGTGGATGAGTGAGGTGCAATACCTATTTTAATTGAATTTTCTTGAGCAACACAAAAATTTGAAAAAAGAAAGATTGATAATATTAATATTATTAGTTTCATGTTGTATTTCACCTATAAAAGTATAACATGATTATAACAAATAATATTAATATTATTTATTAAGTGCTCTTTTATACTTTTCATGAAATTTAGAACAACATAGTAATAGACAAAATTTATAAAATTTAAAACAGATAAAGCTATAATTCGCCAATAAATACTACTTTATTTTCAAAAGGATACTTTATTTCAGATTTTTTACAAAATACTATTGAATCCCTTAATGTACTTACAACTTATGAAGCTATAGCGATGCTTTTAGCAATCGCTTACATTCTTCTTGCTATTAGACAAAGTCTTTGGTGTTGGCCTGCTGCATTTATATCTACATTGATTTATACTATTTTATTTTTTAATGTTTCTTTACTTATGGACTCTTTTTTAAATGTATATTATCTTCTGATGGCTATTTATGGTTGGTACTCTTGGAAGTATGGTGGAAAAGTTGAAGAAAAAGAGTTGGAAGTTACATCTTATGGTATAAATAAAAATATTAAAATTATTTGCCTTCTTTTTCTTATTTCATTAGGTGTTGGATATATTATGGCAAATTATACTACTGCAAGTTTTGCTTATACGGATTCTTTTACTACTGTATTTGCACTTTTTGCAACCTATATGCTTGCTAAAAAAGTATTAGAGAATTGGATTTATTGGATTGTAATTGATGCTATTTCTATTTATATATATATTCAAAAAGGTCTTAATCTAACAGCAATATTGTTTGTAATTTATACTATATTAGCTTTTATAGCTTATAAAAATTGGAAAGAAGAGTATGACTATACAGAAGTTAAAGCAGTATAAAATATTTAAAGATGAGATACTATTAAGTCTCAAACTACTTAAAAATCAGGGGTATTGTAATATAAACTATAAGTTAAAAACATCTAAAAAAACTTATCTTATAAGAGAGTTCATAAGTAATGAAACAGTCAATATTAATAGAGAGTTTGAGTTTGAAGTTCAAAAAAAGGCATATAAAAAAGGTATTGCTGCAAAACCACTATTTTTGGATAAAGATAAAAACTTTATGGTGTGTGAATTTTTAAAAGGTAAGCATAAAAAAAGTATCACTACTCAAGAGATAAAACATTTAGCTAAAATGGTTAAAAAACTACATAGTATAAAAAGTAATGTGAATCCATATGATTTTAAAAAACCATTGAATTATTATAAAGAAACTCTTAATACTAAAGAAGCACGAAAAAGTATAAGTATTTGTAAAAAAGAATTAAAAGTATTGAAAAAGTATAAAAAGAGATTAGTGACTACTCACCATGATTTAAATCCTAAAAATATTATTTTTCATAAAAATTGTATCAAGTTTATTGATTGGGAATATTCAGGAGTCAACGATAGTTTTTTTGATTTGGCGACTTTATGTTTTGAATTTACATTAAATAAAAAAGAGGAAAAAATTCTATTGAAAAGTTATCAAAAAAAAGTAAATAAAATGGATATGCAAAAACTTCATTCTTATATCAACATATACAAACACATCTGTAAGTTGTGGTTTATGGATTTAGAAAATGCCAAATAGACAAACAACTTTATCAAAGCTAAAATTAATAGACAAGGGTGTTTTATTTATGCTTTTAAGTGCCTTACTTGGAGCTGTTAATGGAGCCTTGGCAAAGCTTTTATCTGAGAGTATGGATCCTATTGAGATAGTATTTTACAGAAATTTAATAGGGGTTATAATTATCTTATTTAGTATAAAAAAATTTCATGTATCAGTTGATATGTCAAAATTACATTTACTTTTTTTAAGGGGATTATTTGGAAGCTTAGCAATGCTATTGTTTTTTTATACAATTGCTACTATTCCTTTGGGAGAAGCTGTTGTTTTAAATAAAACCTCACCTTTTTTTGTGACAATACTGGCTTATTATTTGATGAAAGAAAAAATAAATCTTAATACTTTTTTTGCTCTTATTCTTGGATTTATTGGAATTATATTTATTATGAAGCCTTTTGGTATGGAGATATCGTATGAGCATATTTTAGGAGTTTTAGGTGGATTTTTTGCAGCAGCAGCATATGCAACTATTAAAAAAATAAAAGATATTTATGATGCAAGAGTTATTATGCTTTCATTTATGGGAGTTGGTATTATTATTCCAATTGGACTTTTTTTATTCACTCCTTATGTTCACTTTAAAATACATTTAGAACTATATATTTGGGCTCTTTTAATTTTGATGGCAATAATTTCTACTGCTTCACAATGGTTTCTCACCCGTGCTTATAGTCTTAGCAGGGCAAGCATTATTGGAGTTGTAAGTTATACTAATATCCCTTTTGCCATTGGGTTTGGGTATTTGTTAGGAGACTTACTACCAGATATGTATACTTTTTTAGGTATTATTCTTATTGTAATTGGTGGTATTTTAGTTAGTAAAAAGGATAAAAAATGAAAGTAAATATTCCAGGAAGAGAAGAAGTAGAGATTCAAAATATTGTATTTGATTATAATGGTACAATTGCTATTGATGGTAAATTAATTGAGGGGATTGAAAAGAGTATAAATGAACTTTCAAAATCTTTTAATTTTTATGTAATTACTGCTGATACTTATGGAAGTGTGGAAAAAGAACTTGAAAATACAAATTGTGAAGTTATTAAAATAGCAAAGTCTTCACAAGATATTAGTAAATTAGATTTTATTAAAAGCTTAGGTTCTTCTACTACTTTAAGTGTGGGAAATGGACGAAATGATAAGTTGATGTTAAAAGAATCTATTTTGGGTATTGCTATTTTACAAGATGAAGGTTTGTGCACGGATACCTTGTTGAATTCTGATATTTTAGTAAAATCGATTTTTGATGTATTTTCTTTTTTAAATGATTCAAATAGATTAATTGCTACGCTAAGAAATTAATCTACTTTAAATTTACTTTTTTCAATAAGTACTTTAAATTTTTTAAATAATTTAGGATCATGTTTTATTTCATTTTCTGATTCTAAAATTGACATGATTTCATTATGACTTCGTTTATCATGATAAGGTCTAGGTGATGCCATTGCATCATAACTATCTGCAAGGGAAAGTATGCGTGAATATATAGATATTTCATTACCTTTGAGTTTATCAGGATAGCCTTTTCCATTATAGTATTCATGGTGATGTCTAACCGCATCAGCTATTATTTCACTATCTTCAAAATGCATGCTTTTTGCTATTTCTTCACTTTTTAAAGTATGACTTTGCATAATTTGCCACTCTTCATCATCAAAAGGCGTAGTTTTTAATAATATTCTATCTGGGATACCAATTTTGCCTATATCATGAAATGCTGCACTAATACGGAGAATTTTTATTTGAGTTTTATCTAATCCTATTTTAATACCTAATTCTTCAGAAATAGCAACAACTCTTTGTGAATGCATTTGTGTATGTTCATCTTTTTGTTTTAAAGCTAATAAAAGTGCTTTTGAACATTCACAAATCATTTTTTCTTCTATTTCAAATATTCTCATTTTAACCCTTTGTTATTATTTTAACATAAAAAATAAAAAAATAAAAAAATAAAGAGTTTTTAAAAAAGATAATTATTTTAGACTTTATCTAATTATTCCTATTCTTTTAAAACTAAAATAACAAGAAGAAATCTATAGAAAAAATAATCTCTAATCATATTTAATAGTATAGACAAAATAATATGATAAGATAGGTCTATAATCAATAAATAAAGGATGCTAAATGGCTAAAATAAATTACAATTATGAAAAACGAGCTAGAGAATTAGAAAAGCAAAAAAAGAAAGAAGAAAAACGTAAGAAAAAAGAGGCACAAAACAATACTGATGAGACTCTAGAAGATAACTCTACACCTACTGATGAAAATAACTAAGCTGCTTTTTTTTATAAGTTAATTGAGATAAAAAGGGAGCAAACTTATTCTCTCCCCTTTTTTAGATTACTTTTTCTTGTTTTTTTTATCTTTCTTTTTTGAAATTTTCTTAATTTTCTTAATTTTTTTAATTTTTTTAGAATTTTCTTTCTTAATTTTTTTATCTGTTTTTTCTTTCTTAATTTTTTTATCTTTTTTTATCTTTTTCTCAACTTGAGGTTTTTTTTCATCAATTACTTCTTTTACATCTTTAATTTTATCTATTGCCTTAGATATATTTGTATTTTCTTTAGTTTCGACAGATACAGTTTCTTCTTTTAATACTGTAAGTTCAGCAGGGAAAAATGCTATACCTATTGATTTATATTTTGTAAGGATATATTTAACTTGTCCTATACTAAGAGTCGAACTTTCAGCTGCTTTAGCTTGAGTACTTCCTTCATCAATTAGCAATAAAGCTTTTGCTCTTTTTGCATCAATAGAATCACTAGTTTTAACAATATTTTCACATACAACTTTATCATTTTGATTAAGTAGCTTTGACATTATATTTTCTCCAAATAATTTTTATAATAAAATAATAGCATAAAATATATAATTTATATATATTATCTATAAAATTTAAAATTTTTATTAAACTTTTTTAGGGTGTTAGATGTAGAATATTTAAATAGAAAGATAAGATATTTTATAAAGAGAGAAAAGAGATAATGAAAAGTAAAACTGCACTTATAATTGGTTCTTCAAGAGGAATTGGCTTTGCTATTGTAGAAGAGCTATTAAAACGAAATTGGAATGTAATTGGAACTGTACGAGAAGGTAAGAGAACAAAACTTCATGATTTGGCTGAAAAATGGAAAGATAAACTTCAAATACAATATCTTGATATAACAATACCTGCTCAAATAGAAGCTATTAAATCTAATTTTAGAGAAGAAGAATTAGATCTTGTTTTTGTTAACGCAGGTGCTGTAAATGAAAAGGGCATGAAAGAAACAATTGGTGAAGTTTCAACTGAAGAATTTGTCAAAGTTATGGTAACAAATACTCTTTCTCCTATGAGAATAGTTGAACAACTTATTGAAAAAGTTCACAAAGGTGGAGTTTTTGGTGTGATGTCTTCAGGACAAGGAAGTATTTCTGATAATGAAAATGGTGGTAATGACGTTTATCGAGCAAGTAAAGCAGGACTAAATATGATTATGAGAAGTTTTGCTGCACGAAAAGGTAAAGAACATGCACTTTTACTTTTAGCCCCAGGATGGATTAAAACAGATATGGGAGGAGAAGATGCGAAGTTTTCTATTGAAGAAGTAATCTGTGATATTGTTGACACTATTGTTAATCAAGAAGGAAAAATAGGGCTTCAATATTTAGATCGTTTTGCTAAACCTGTTAAGTGGTAAAATATAACTAAAACTAGATAATAGAAGGAATCTTTTGAAAATAAACTATAATTTTCAAATTTCCTTCTTTTTATAAATTATTACTACTTTAAAAACCAAACTATAACAAAGCCTTTATATAATAAACTGCAACACAATATAAAGGGCATAATCATATGAATAAAGATTTATCATCTATCAAACCCGATAGACCAAGTATTATAACTTCAGAAATTGAAGCTATACATTTCTATCGTAAGATGGATACAAAGGCAACAGTTGCCGAACTAGTTGCAGGAAAGTATGTTCTTGTAGAAGAGTATTACAGCAATGGATTAGAAGTTTTATCTGAACTAAAAAAAAATCTTTTACATAAATATAAAGATAAAAGTTTTCAAGGAAAAAGAGACTATCGTAGCGCTTTTAGAGAGGCTTCACATAGAGTATTATTAAAAGTAAAAGATAATAAACTTCTTGTAAAAAAAGCTCCTCATATTGGTTGGTTAGAATTATTGTACCCCGAAATTTCAGAATTTTATATATCTTTCCCTGAAGTTCAAGGAATGAATAGTTCTTGGCAATGGTATGAAAAAGGAATTGAAGTTAAAACTTTAGATATAAATCTTCATCCCTTTTATGGTACATACTTTCCAACCAGATTTGATCATTTGAAATTATTCGATAAATGGTTAAAAAAATATGAAGGTTCAAAAGAAAAAGTAATTGAAATAGGAATAGGAAGTGGTGTTTTATCATTTCAATTAATTCAAAATGGTTTTGAAAATATTTTTGCAACAGATACAAATAAAAATGCAATTATTGGAGTAGAACAAGAGAGTAAAAGATTAGGTTATGAAGACAAAATTACACTTAATCATGGTGATTTATTTGATAATTGTGATGTGATGGCTGATTTGATTGTTTTTAATCCTCCTTGGTTACTAGCAAAACATAAACTAGAAGAAGGTCTTGATAAAGCTATATATTATGAAGAAGAATTATTTCCTAGATTTTTTGAACAAGCACAAAAGCATCTTAAGGCTGATGGAAAAATTGTTCTGATATTTTCAAATTTAGCTCAAGTGGTTGATACAGAAAGTTCTCATCCTATAATAGAAGAGTTACGAAATAATAATCGATTTAGAAAAGAGTTGCATTTACGAAGAGAGGTAAGAGCTTCATCGAAAAAAACACAACGTACTGATTCAAGAGAGAACGAAAAAGTTGAATTATGGGTTTTAGCACAAAAAGTTGATAAATAGAATGTATTTGTAAAAAGATAGATTGATATTTTTAAAGTATATTTGAAGAGTTATAAGCGGAAAGTCCGCTTATAAAATAAGGTTATTATTGAGCAGTAACGTTTTCTGCTTGAAGACCTTTATCACCTTGAGCAACCTCGAAAGTAACTTTTTGACCATCTTCTAATGAAACTCTACCATATCCCGTACTATTGATGTTTCTATAATGTACGAATACATCTTTTCCACCATTTTCTTGTTCGATAAATCCAAAACCTTTTTCACTGTTAAACCATTTAACTGATCCATTTACTAATTCTGCCATTGTAATTCCTTTTGTTGATACACAATATTACTTGTGCTATATAAAATCTAATTATGAAGCTATCTTGTGGAGTGATTTTACTGTCAACGAAAGGTTATCAATATAAAGCAGGCCATAGATGAAATTCGAAATCATCTTTCAATTGGATTCAGTATACCTGAATTATTTTTAAAAGCTAGGGCTAAAGAGCAAAAAGATAGATTTCTAGTAAAAACTTTCATAAAACAGGTTTTTTATATCTAAAGGGAGTTTATTTATTTTTTGATATAATTCTGTCACTTAGTTTTAGGATTGTTGATGGAAAACTGTAACACATTAGATATACTCTCAGACAAAAAAGTACTTTATGCCGAAGATGAAGATGGTATACGTAAAAATGTAGTTGAGATACTTGAGCTATTTTTTGAAAAAGTTGTTGCAGTGGAAAATGGTATGAGTGCTATGGATGAGATGATGTTAAATAGCTATGATGTACTTATCTTTGATATTTGTATGCCACATATGGATGGACTTGAAGCAATAAAACAAATAAGATTAAAAAATAAAAAAATTCCTATCATTATACTTTCAGCTCATACAGAACAGAGTTATCTTTGGAGAGCAGTTGAATTAAAAATCACAAAGTATCTTACTAAGCCTTATGATAAAAATACCCTTATAAATGCTTTTAAAGAAGTAGCTTTAGAGTTAGTAGATAATAATTTGGAAATAAAATTAGGTTTAGAGTCTATTTATAATCCCTGTACTAAAAGTGCATTTTATAATTCAAAAGAGATAAAATTATCAAAAAGTGAAAGTAGGTTATTAGAATATTTTATAAAAAGAGCAAATGAAAGCATTAGTTTTGATGATATTTATGATTATCTTTGGGACTTTGAAACACCAAGTAAAGAAGCTATCAAATATCTTGTCAAAGAGCTTCGTAAAAAAATAGGGAAAGAATCCATAAAAAATATTTATGGAATAGGATATATGCTTGAAATATGATAGTAAATTAAAGTTTTTACCTGTCAAAACAAAAACTATCATCCTTGTTTTGGCTATTTATATATTACTTTCAGCAATATTTTTCTTTATTCGATACTTAGATATAAAGGATTTTGCTCTTCTTAATCAAAATGCAGAACTCAAAAGAGTACAACAAGTCTATACTGAAACACTTAATCGAACGAAAAAATTTTATATAAATAGGGGATATGCAAATATCAATTCTTATGGTATAAAAGAGGCATTTAAAAACTCTAATAAAGTAGCCTTAGATAAACTCAGCCAACCTAGATGGAATATTATTAAAAAAGAAAACTCTTATCTTAAGTCTTTTTGTTTTTATGATAAAGAGGGTAATTTATTAACTTATTTTGGAGCTTCTCCTGAGAGTAAACTATCCTTTGCCAATAGTTTAAAAAAGCCATATGATGGCTTTTGGTTTAATAATAAAAGTTTTGATTATCATACTGTATCAGAAGCTAGAGATAAAAACTCAAATATCATTGGTTATGTTGTTTTTGTGATAGACCCAAAGTACTTTTTATCTGAGATAAGAAAACTTATTAATATTTATGCTTTTATTAGTTATCAAAAAGCTAATGAAAAAGAGATGCGTTTTATGTTAGATAAGGATACTGAAACCTCAGAGATTATTAAAAACAATAAAATTAAAATAGATTCTGAAATTAGAACAAGTGAAGGTTTATTTTTACCCTATGCTATTAAGGGAAAAGGAATAAATAGTGCAAATGATTTTAAAATAATCTTTTTGCAAGATGTACTTCATTGGAAAAAGATATTGCAAAAGGCCATTTTGCAAAGTTTAATAATTATGGTTATTTTAGTGCTTATAACTATCATGGTTATAAATTATGGTTTTGATAAGATTTTAAAAGAGTTAGATGAATCAAATGAGAAGTTAAAAATAAGTCAAAATAAGCTAGAAGAGCTAAATAAAAATCTTCAAATAAAAATAGAAAAAGAGATAAAACTCAAACTTATTAAACAAAGAGAAGCAAACGAAAAAGAGAGAATCATAGCCCACCAAAGTAAGTTAGCTAGTATGGGTGAAATGATTGGTAATATTGCCCATCAATGGCGACAACCATTGACTGAAGTCTCATCTATTCTTATAAATATGGAACTACATTACGAACGAAATAAACTTACAAAAGAGAAGTTTCATGATAAAGTTAATGAGATAAATGAACAAGTCATATTTATGTCAAAAACTATTGATGATTTTAGAAACTTTTTTTCTTCAGGAAAACAAAAAGAGTCAGTTAATATTTCATCGATTATAAGTAGCGCTAGTAAACTTATGAGTGCTTCTTTGGAAAACAATGCAATAGAGTGCATTCTTAATATAAAAGATGATTTTGAAGTCTATTGTTATCCCAATGAAATATCTCAAGCACTTTTAAATATCATAAGTAATGCTAAGGATATTGTTATAGAAAGAGGCATAATTGACGCTAAAATTGAGATTTTAGCATATAAAAAAGATACAAAAAGTATCTTAAGCATAGAAGATAATGCTGGCGGTATAAAGGTATTTCCTCTGGATAAAATTTTTGAACCATATTTTAGTACAAAACAAGCCAAAAGTGGAACAGGTATAGGTTTGTATATGACAAAAACTATTATAGAAAAAAATAATAGTGGTAAAATTGAGATAAAAAACTCACAAAAAGGGGCTATTTTTACCATAACTTTCTAAAAACTTCTTTTTTAATTTCCCTCCCTATTTCCTCCTTTTGTATTGTTACAATTCTTTTAAATATTTTAAAGGAGTTAGAATGTCTTCAAAAAATTCAAGAAGGGATTTCTTGCAAAAAGGGCTTACAACTACAGCATTTACGATGATTGCTAGTACTAGTGCAAACGCTTTTTCAATGAAAATTCCCGGTCGTGATAATAATGATACTAGACATATTGGTCAAAAAGGTAAACATTTTGTTATGGTATTAGATTTGAGAAAATGTATAGGATGTCAAGCCTGTACATCTGTTTGTAGAATAGAAAATGAAGTACCAAGTGGACAGTTTAGAACATTTGTAACAGAAACAGAAATGGGTGAATTCCCAGATGTAAGAAAGGGATTTTTACCACAACTTTGTAATCACTGTGAAAATCCAGCTTGTGTTCCTGTTTGTCCAACTGGTGCCACTTTTAAAAGAGAAGATGGAATTGTAGTTGTAGATAATGAAATTTGTTGGGGTTGTGGTTACTGTATTAGTGCCTGTCCTTACGATAAAAGATACTTCAATAAAAAAACAAGAACGGCTGATAAATGTAATTTCTGTGCACAAAGAGTAGATAAAGGTTTACTCCCTGCTTGTGTAGAGACCTGTGTGGGTGGAGCCAGAGTTTTTGGTGATATCAATGATAAAAACTCAGATGTGTATAAACTTATGAGTAATTTTTCAACGACAGTATTAAAAGAGTCAGAAGGAACAAAACCCCAAACTTTTTATATCAATCTTGATTCAAAATTAGAAGAATTATTTTCTACAACTCAAAGTCTAGATGATATGGTAAAAACAGAAGAGGGCTTTGAAAAAGAATGGCAAAAAGCTAGAATGGAGGCACACAATCATGGATAATGCACAACATTTTTTAACTCTAATTTCTTCTATTACTATAGAAAAACCTTGGGGAATTGATATTCCAAATTATTTTTGGTTTACAGGAAGTTCAGCTGCGGCATTTATTATCTCAAGTTTTGCACATGTTTTTGGTTGGAAAAAATATAAACCAATCGCTGGAATATCTCTACTTATGGCTTTTGTTTTACTTGTAGCTGCTCCACTTAATTTGTTAGATGACTTAAGACAACCAGGAAGAGTTTTAAACTTCTTTTTATATGGTTGGGAAGATTTTCCAACTTCACCAATGAAATGGGGTGTATTGCTTCTTATGGCATATCCTATACTTATCTTTTTTGAAGCACAGGCGATGTATAGAGCCTATTTTGTAAAAAAAGCAAATGAGTCAAAAGGTTTAAGTAGATTTTTTAATAAATTATTCACTTTTGGGAATATGAGTTTAAGTGAAGAATCTTTGGAAAAAGATCACAAAAAAGGTTTTATTTTAGGAGCTATAGGGATACCATTGGCTCTTTGTGTTCATGGATATACAGGATATATTTTAGGAGCTGTTCATGCAAATGTTATGTGGCATACTCCTTTGATGCCTATCATATTCTTGGCTTCAGCTATGGTTTCTGGTACGGGGTTACTTGTTATTTTAATTCCACTTTTTCAAAGATTTTTATCAGAACGTAAAAAAGTAGATACTGATATGGTAGCAACTTTAGCAAGATTACTCTCTTGGTTTATTATTTCTGATCTTGTTATGAGATTTTTATGGCTTACTTTCTCTTTGACTTTTGCAAATGGTGAAAAATATGCACTTTATAGTTATTTTAGTATTCACTTTGAAGATACACTTTGGATTGATTATGTTTTATGCTTATTTGTACCATTAATTATTGGATTTACAAGATTAAGATATATTCCAGTAGTTGTTTATTTCGGTGGTATAGTTACTGCTATTGGTGTTTGGATATTTAGATGGAATACAGTTATTGGAGGGCAAGAAATACCTCGAACTACTCCTGGATTTTTACATTATACTCCACCAATGTTTGGACAAGATAGTGTAATTACTGTACTTTCAAACTGGGGTATTTTATTTGCGCTTATTTGTGCAGTATTATTAATATTCCCTTGGGATGAAGAGATGAAAGATTGTTATGAAGGAGCAGAAGATGCAAAATAGTAGAAGAAAATTTTTATTGGGTTCAGGTGCTGTTGTAGCTGCCGCTTCTATATCAGGATATAAAGAAACACTTGGAGCTGTGACAACACTATCGGATAAAGGTGAAAAAGCAAAAGATAGTATATATTTTAATTCAAGTGTAGCAGAGCATAGTTTTTTAAATAATAAATTTGTTAAAAATGAAGATTATAAAATTCTTCCTACTACTTGTATAGGTTGTACAACTCAATGTGGTGTAAGAGTAAAAATAGATAAAAAAACAGATAAAGTAGTTAGAGTTCTTGGAAATCCATACAATTTACTTTCTACAAATCCATGGCTTCCATATAATACAAGTATAGAAGATAGTTATAAAACACTCTCACAAAATGGTGATTTTGAAACATATAGATCTAATGTTTGTGCTAGAGGAAATGCTATTTTCGATAAAATCGATGCCCCTAATAGAGTATTGAAACCTCTTAAAAGAGTTGGTAAACGTGGAGAGAATAAGTGGAAAGAGATAGATATTGATGAGCTTATTAGTGAAATTGTAAATGGTGGAGACTTATTTGGAGAAGGTGTTGTAAAAGGACTAAAAGACACAAGAGACATAAAAACTCCTATTAATCCTGATGAACCATCATTTGGACCAAAATCAAATGGTCTTTGTGTAATTGGAACAACTCATGAGGGAAGAACTGCTGCTCTTATCCATAGATTTTTAATGTCATTTGGTACTGTAAATTTTACAGGACATACTTCTATTTGTGGTTTATCTATGAGAGCAGGTGAAGCTGCATATTTAGGTGATTTTAAAAAGTATCCACATTTAAAACCAGACTTTGAACATACAAAATATCTTCTAAGTATTGGTACACCTCCAGGACAAGCTGGGAATCCTTTTAAAAGACAAGGTAAACTTTTAGCAAATGCTAGAAGTGAGGGTAATATAGAGTATACAATTGTTTCTCCAATGCAAGGTAATAGTGATACTATTGCAGTTGGTGGAAAAAGTAGTTGGATTCCTATTATTCCAGGAACTGATCTTGCCTTTGTAATGGGACTTTTACAAATAATTATCAATAATAAAATGTATAATGAAAAGTATCTTTGTATTCCTTCTTCAAAAGCTATGAAAGCTCAAAATGATGCTTCATGGACAAATGCAAGCCATCTTATCATTCAAGATAAAGAGGACAATGGAACTATACTTAAAGATGGTAATATTCCTTTAGTTCTTGATTCAAGAGATAATAAACTAAAATCTTCAGAAGAAGTTTTACAAGCAGTACTTGATTTTAATGGAAATGTAGAATTTGCTGGTAAAAGTTATAAAGTAAGAACAGCATTTAATGAACTTAAAGAGCGAACAAATGAGTTAGGTTTAGTTGCTTATTCAAAAGAGTGTGGAGTAAGTGTCGAAAAAATGCAAGAAGTTGCTAAAAAGTTTACTTCTTTTGGGAGATGTGCTAGTGTAGATTGTCATGGTGGTACTATGCATACAACAGGATTTTATACAACATATGCAGTAATGATGCTTGGAGCTATGATAGGAAATCTAAACTATAAAGGTGGTATGAGTAGTGGAGGAGGAGCATATAAGGATGTTAATGGTTCTCAATATAATCTACTTGCATACAAAGGAAAAGTAAAAGTACATGGTGCTAGAATGGATAGAACAAGAAGAGCCTACGAAAGTACAAATGAGTATAAAAACAAAGTAGAAAAAGGTGAAAATCCATATCCAGCAAAAGACACTTGGTATCCTTTTACAAATGCCTTAGAGAGTGAATTTATCACTAATAGTTATAAAAAATATCCTTATAAAATGGATGCTTTGATCTCTTTTAATTCAAACTTCATATATGGTACAGCAGGTGGTGAAGGTGAGATAAAAGAGTTAATAAAAGATCCAAAATTAGCAGTGCCTCTTTTTATAGCAATTGATCCATTTATTAATGAATCATCTGTATATGCAGATTATATTATTCCTGATTCTGTTTTATATGAAACTTGGGGTGTAGTTCATGCTTGGGCTGCTTTTCAAACAAAAATAAATACACTAAGATTTCCAGTAGTTAAACCAAGACAAGATAGTTTTAAAAATGGAGACCCTATTGAAATGACTAGTTTTATCATAGCCCTTGGTAAAAAGTTAAATCTTCCAGGATTTGGTAAAAATGCTATCAAAGGGAATGATGGCAAAATGCATGATTTTGATAAGGCTGAGGATTTTTATTTAAGAGCCTTTGAAAATATTGCTATGGATGGAAAACCTGTACCAGATGCAAGTGATGAAGAGATAAAGTTAGCTAGCTTAGACTCTTTTGTTCCTTCATTAAAAAGAATTTGTGGTGATAATTGGAGAAAAACTGCTTATGTAATGGCAAGAGGTGGTAGATATGAAGATTATGAAGATAGTTATGAGGGAGAGCTTATATCTCATAAATATAATAAACCTATACAAATATATAATGAAAAACTAGGAACTTCAAAAAATTCTCTTTCTGGGGAAGCTTATAGTGGTACACCAAAATTTTTCAAACAAAGATTTGCTACAGGAGAAACATATGAAAAACATTTTCCAAAAGAGAAGTTTCCTCTTATCGCATTTTCATATAAATCAAATGTACTTTCTTCACCAAATACATCAAGTGCAAATCTAAAAGAGATAAGATATACAACATATGTGGATATAAATCCAAAAACTGCTCATACTCTTGGATTAAAACATGGTGATTATGTTAAAGTAAATTCAGGTGATGGAGAGACAACAGGTTATCTTAGATATAGACATGGAGTTCACCCTGATACCCTTGGAGTTGAACAAGGTGATGGAAGAAGAGCCGAAGGAGCTATTGATATTGAAATTAATGGTAAAGTTACAAAAGGATTAGTCTCTAAAAAAACTGGAGTTTATTATAATAAACTTGGGTTAAAAGATTTTACTAGAAAATCTGCTGTAGCTACTGATTTTGCTTGTGGTTCAACTGCAAGACAAGCTATACCTGTAAATATAACAAAAATAAGTTAGATTCTCTTTGCTGAGGTTTAGCCATTCTTCTTTGGCTAAATCTCTTCTTGAATGAAATAGAAATTTAAGATAAAATTCTTAGCAAATTTATACCTTATGACAAATACAAGTAAAAAGAATATAACTATGTTTAAAACAAATGATTATTGGGAAGAAGAGTTTATTGAGTATGATGATAAAAACTTTGATTCTATTTATTTTGATAACTGCACCTTTATAAAATGTGATTTTTCTAAAAGTCTTATGCAAGGCTGTAAGTTTACTGAGTGCACTTTTATATCTTGTGATTTATCTTTGAGTGTTTTGAAAAATTGTGTATTTAATTATGTGACTTTTGAGAACTCAAAACTTCTTGGAATATCTTGGAGCTCTTGTGAAAAACCTTTTAATGTAGAATTTGATTCTTGCAATATTTCACAAAACTCTTTTCATCTTTTGGATTTGAGACAAATTAAATTTGTTAATTCACTTATTATAGATAGTGGTTTTGAAGAGTGTAACCTTGAAAAGGCACTTTTCAAAACTTGTGATTTAGAACAATCTGTATTTGTAAAAAACAACCTACAAAAAGCCAATTTTGAAACTTCAAAAAACTATTTAATTGACCCAAAACAAAATGATTTAAAAAATGCTACATTTTCTCTTCCTGAGGCTTTGAGTTTTTTAACTCTTCTTCCAATAAAAATAAAATAGCTTTTTTATTAAAGGATAATTTTTTTCCTTTAATAAAATTTATTAATTTTATTTTAAAATTTTTTATATATACTTTCACTATCAAAAAATTAAAAAGAAAAAAAGGAAATAAAATGATAGTAACAAAAAAAGCTCCAGACTTCACAGCAACAGCTGTAACAGCAGATGGTCAAATCGTAGAGGATTTTAATTTATATGAAAATATTGGTGAAAAAGGTGCAGTATTATTTTTCTGGCCTTTAGATTTTACATTTGTTTGTCCATCAGAGATTATTGCTTTTTCAAAAAGAGTAGATGATTTTAAAGAGAGAGGTATACAAGTTATTGGTTGTTCAATTGATTCAGAGTTTGCTCACTTTGCTTGGAGAGAGACAAAAGTAGAAGAGGGTGGAATTGGAAGAGTTAAATTCCCAATGGTTGCAGATATTACAAAACAAATTGCAAAAGATTATGATGTATTATTTAATGAATCTGTAGCACTTAGAGGATCATTCTTAATTGATAAAGATGGAACAGTAAGACATGCAGTAATTAATGACTTACCACTAGGAAGAAACATTGATGAAATGATTAGAATGGTAGATACAATGATATTTACAAATGAAAATGGTGAAGTTTGTCCAGCAGGATGGAACAAAGGTGATGAAGGTATGAAAGCAAATAAAGAAGGTGTTGCTGAATACTTAGGAAAAAATGAAAGTAAATTATAGGAGATAAAAATGGCAAAATATTTAGAATTAGATCAAAGTAATATAGAAGATACAGTAAAAGAGGGTGTGTCATTAGTTGACTTTTGGGCACCATGGTGCGGACCTTGTAGAATGATCGCTCCTGTTATAGAACAGTTGGCTGAAGAGTTTGAAGGAAAAGCTAAAATATGTAAAGTAAATACAGAAGTTGAACAGGACTTAACTGTAAAATATGAAATAAGATCAATACCTACTATTCTTTTCTTCAAAGATGGTGAAATAGTTGACCAAATAATTGGAACAACTACAAAAGGTGCTCTTGAAGAAAAAATAAATAAATATTTATAATATATAAAAAAGCAAGGTTTTACCTTGCTTTTGTACTACTAAGCCCAACTACTACAGATATTATTCATATATAAAATAATAAATTAATAAGTTCAAAATATAAGTTCTCTTACAGTTTAAAAAAATATAATCAATACTATATTTAATAAAGGAGATAAAAATGGCAAATGAAGGTTATCATGAACCAATTGAAGAGCTGAGTGATGAAACACGAGATATGCATAGAGCAATAACTTCTTTGATGGAAGAGTTAGAAGCTGTTGATTGGTACAATCAAAGAGTAGATGCGTGTAAAGATGAAGAACTCAAAGCTATTTTAGCTCATAATAGAGATGAGGAAAAAGAGCATGCAGCTATGGTTTTAGAATGGATTCGTCGAAAAGATACAACTTTTGATAAAGAGTTAAAAGATTATCTTTTTACAGAAAAAAAGATTGCACATAGTTAAAAGCTATGTGCAAAATAAAAAGCATAATTCCTCAACTTTATTCCTTCACAAATTAAAATAAATATCTTCTTATCTTCTAAACTTAATGATAATTCAGTTAATATTAAATAAGTAATAAAAGAAAAGGATCATAGATGAATATAATAGTATTTTTATTAATAGGTGCAATTGCAGGTTGGTTAGCAGGTAAAATAATGAATGGTGGTGGCTTTGGGCTTATCGGTAATATTGTTATTGGTATTGTTGGTGCTGTTGTCGGTGGTTTTGTATTTGCCTTTGTTGGACTAAGTGCAGGTGGATTTATTGGCTCAATTATAATGTCTACAATAGGTGCTGTGGTATTACTATATATTGTAAAAATAATCAAAAAGGTTTAATTATTATAAAAATGAAAAGATATTTAGACTCATCAGAATTTATAGATTGGAAAACTCCAAATGTATTAACTAAAGCAAAAGAATTGGCTGAAGGCTTATCTTCTGATGAAGAGATTGCCCATAAATGTTTTACTTTTGTGCGTGATGAGATAAAGCATAGTTCAGATTTCAAACTTAATCCAGTGACATGTAAAGCTTCAGATGTACTTAAATATGCTACTGGATATTGTTATGCAAAAAGTCATTTATTGGCAGCACTTCTACGGGCAAATGAAATTCCTACTGGCTTATGTTATCAACGTTTAACTATTACTGATACTCCTCCTTTTTGTCTTCATGGATTAAATGCAGTTTATCTAAAAAAATATGGCTGGTATCGGATTGATGCTAGAGGTAATAAAGAAGGTGTTTCTGCACAATTTTGTCCACCTTTGGAAAAACTAGCTTTTCCAATAGTTACTTTGGGTGAGGTTGATTTTCCTGAAATATATTCAGAACCTTTACCAATAATAATAAAATCATTAACGAATGGAAAAGATTACCAAGATATAGCTAATAACTTACCAGATTTAGAAGTAATTAAAGAAGTTCTTTAAAATATAATAACTTTAAAGCTTTTTAATATCAACTTATTTGTATTGCAATAATGTACTATGTCTAAAAATTTTTAAAATGTATAATTTACCAAAAAGAAGGGTAAATTATGAATTTTGTATTTTTTCTACTATATTGTAGTTTGATGATAATAACACCAGGCCCCACTAATATTATGATTCTTACAACAGTGCACAATTATGGAGTAAAAAAAGCTTTTGAGTTTTCTATTGGTGCATTATTCGCTTTTTTTGTATTATTAAGTATATCTGTTATTTTTAATTCTTTATTGATGAATTATTTGCCAAATATTATAGTTGTCCTACAAATAATTGGAGCTATTTATATGTTGTATTTAGCATATCAAATTTTTAAGATAAACAATACTTCAAAAAAAGAAAATCAATTTTCATCTTTTAAAACAGGTTTTCTTATGCAATTTGTTAATCCAAAACCAGTATTGTTTACATTGACTGTTTTCCCAAGTTTTATTTTGCCTTATTATACTTCTTTTTGGTATTTGGCACTTTTTGTGTTATTGATTACAATTATTGCTTGTCTTGCTTTTTTATCATGGATTTTATTTGGAAAAGTACTAAAATCTTTTTTAGATAGATATAATAAACTAGTAAATAACATCATGGCAATATTTTTAATAATATGTGCTATTGCAATTTCAGGAATATTTAATTAGATGGGTTATTATGGATAAGTTCACTTATAAAAATAGAGTAGATATCACAGCACTAAAAGCAAAAATGGAAAAGTTTTCATATAAAAAACACTCCCATGAAGAGTATGCTTTGGGTGTGACTTTAAATGGAGTTCAAAAATATAATTTAGATGGAGTTTCCCAAGCCTCATATAAAAATGGAGTAATGCTTTTCAATCCGGAACAACTACATGATGGAGAATCAGGATGTAATGATGAGTCTTTAGATTATGTTATGTTGTATATTAAGCCAGAACTTTTTTTGGAAGCATTAGGTAAAAAAGATATGGTCAAGTTTTCCTCTTCTATTGTGTATAATGAAAAGCTAAAACAAGATATTATTAATCTATCATCTGCTATTTTATTTGAAAGAGATGAATCTTTATGTTCTGAATTATTGTTAAATATTACAGATAATTTCTCTACTAATGATTTTATTTTAGATTATAAAAAAGAGAATTTAATTGTTAAAAAAGCTAAAGAGATGATTTATTATGAGTTGGATGATGTTTTAAATATAGATGAAATATCAAAAGAGCTAAGCTTAAGTAAATTTCAATTTATAAGAATGTTTAAGGCAAATACAGGAATAACTCCCTATCAATTCTTTTTAAATTGTAAATTGATTCATGCTAAAATATATTTAGAGCATACAAAAGATCTATATGCTGCTGTTGTGGAGTATGGTTTTACTGATTTATCACATTTTAATAGGCACTTTAAAAGAGTATATGGAGTGACAGCTTATGAGTATATTCAATCTTTAGTTTGAGTAAAAGTTAAAAGGGAAATTAATGGGAATTTTTAAAATAATTATTTTGTTAAGTTTGTTTTTTAATTTATTATGTGCCAATGATAAAGAGTTGAAAAATATATTTGATAAAACACAAGTTAATGGAACCTTAGTTATTTCATCATTAGATGGTAAAAAAGAGTATATCTATAATAAAAAAAGAGCAATGACTAGATATATCCCAGCTTCTACATTTAAGATACCAAATACACTTATTGCACTTGAGGAAAGAGTGATAAAAGATGAAAATGAAGTTATAAAATGGGATGGAGTTGTAAGGTCTTATGGGGCTTGGAATAAAGATCAAACTTTACAAAGTGCTATTTCAATATCTTGTGTCTGGTGCTATCAAAGATTTGCAAAAAAAATTGGTAATGATAAATATTTAGCTTATCTAAAAGAATTACATTATGGTAATGAAAAGACAGGTTCAGATGTGACAACTTTTTGGTTGGAAGGTGATTTGAAAATATCTTCATTTGAACAGATAGATTTTTTAAAAAGACTTTATAATAATAATTTGCCTTTTAAACAAAAATATATAGATATAACTAAAAAAATACTAACAGTAGAAAAAACAAAAGAGTATACAATTAAAGCAAAGAGTGGGTGGTCAGGAAAAATTGGCTGGTATGTTGGTTATGTGAAAAGTAAAAAGGGTGTTTGGTTTTTTGCTTTAAATGCTGATATCTCAAATAAGCAATTAAAATATAGAAAAGAAATAGTATTGCAAGCTTTAAAGGCAAAAAAAATAATATAGTCTTATTTTGATATATTATTAATAAATTAGTGGAGTTGGAGAAAATAAATGATAAGTATGGAATTTTTACTTACTTCTTTAGTTGTAGTTTTAATACCTGGAACAGGTGTTTTATATACTATTTCCACAGGACTATTTTTTGGTAAAAAAGCTAGCTTTTTTGCTTCACTTGGATGTACTTTAGGTATTGTTCCTTCTCTTTTAGCAAGTATTTTAGGATTGGCTGTTGTTATTCATACTAGTGCTCTTGCATTTCAAATAGTAAAATATGCAGGAGTTGTTTATTTATTATATTTAGCATACTTGATGTGGAAATCAAATGATTCTTTATCTTTAAATGAAGAAATTAATGCTAAAGGAGTGTTATCGATAGCCTTAAAAGGATTTTTGATTAATATATTAAATCCTAAACTTACAATCTTCTTCTTAGCTTTTTTACCACAATTTCTACCAATAAATAATGCCTCTTATACAACTAATATGTTAAGCTTAGGTGCAATCTTTATGCTTATGACTTTTATTGTTTTTATTTTATATGGATTACTTGCAAATAGTATTCGAAATTATTTAATTAATTCTCAAAAAATTAGTAGATTTATACAGCGAGCTTTTGCTGGAACATTTGCTTTATTAGGGATAAAATTAGCTTTTGCAAATCAACAATAATAAATATACAAAAGGAAAATTAAATGAATTCGGAAATATCATTAATCATTGATATCGTAGTAAAAGATGGGCTAAGGTATAAACAAATTGAAGCCTTTAAAGAATTGGCTCCCCTTGTATTAAAAGAAGAGGGATGTATTCAATATGAATTAAAAGAAGTACAAGGAGATAAAAATAGATTTATTATTCTTGAAAAATGGGCTTCTAAAGAGGCACTTTTGGCACATGATAAAACTGCTCATATGATTGAAGCAGATTCTAAAAGTCCACTATTTCGGGAGAAAACAACAGTTTTAAAACTTTTTGATATTTAAAATAAACAAAAATCCTTAACTTTTTCTGGATGGAATGATTGGGATGAGTTTGGTATTGAAAAAAATGAAAATAAGTGATAATAAAAGTAGTACAAGTTTTAAAAATCTGCTTGTTTACTTAAAACCTTAATTAAAAAAGAGAGAAAATGAATTTAGAAATAGAACATGCACTTACTGTTTTTATGGCTTTTTTTGCAATTATGAATCCTATTGCAAATACTACTGTTTTTGCAGCACTTACTGGTAATGAGAATCAAGCTACTCAAAAAATGATTGCTAAAAAATCTTTGATTATAACTTTTGTGATAATAGTTTTATTTGCAATTTTAGGTAAATCGATTTTTCATCTATTTGGAATAACTCTTCCTGCTTTAAAAATAACTGGAGGTATTTTGATATTTTTGGTGGGGTATCATATGCTTCAAGGTTCAAATTCTAAGATGCATACAGCAAAAGAGAGTGAAGATACAGATGTAGCTATATCTCCTTTAGCTGTTCCACTATTAGCAGGTCCTGGAACTATTGCAACAGCAATGAATTATTCTGCAAGTGGTGGTTGGATTGAGATTATTATTACTGTTGTTGTTTTTGCTATTTTGTGTATTATTACTTATATTTGTTTTATATTTAGTTCTAAAATTGTATCTACTTTTGGTGAACATGGACTTAGTTTAGTTACAAGATTGATGGGCTTAATTTTAGCAGTTATTGGAGTGCAGATGTTAATAATAGGTATTAACTCTGCCTTTAAATTTTTATCATAACTTTATAGAAAAATATAGATTATTTATTATATTTTTCTATTTCTTTTACAGCTGTAACAGCTACTGGAAGTAGGGCTTCACTCATCGCTGGATGGATATAAAGCATCTCTTTTAGGTGTCTAGAGTAATCCTGTAATGGATATAAAGCCTATAGAAACCTATTTGAAGAAGTCAGGACAGTACCTCTTGAAATTTTCTTTATATTTCAAATCGAAAAACAACGATTTATACTTTCCAATTGTTTAAAATACAATTCCTTTATCAATTAGATATAGGTGTTTAGACCATTTTATAATTTCAACATAGAAAGATAAATATAGAACAAAGACAATGTTAGCTCTTAACTTTAGAGTTGGACTGCAGATTTAAAGAGTAGATGATTTCATTTCCTTTTTTTATTTTCTACTCATAATTTTAAATATTGATAATATTTCCTTATATTTAATATATAATCATTTTCAACTACAATATTGTAACCTAGAATTTTTATCAAAATATGTTTTTCCAACCAAGTATTATAAATAACAAAAATAGCTTTGTGTCCGAGTTTTGAAGGATGAAAACTATCATAAAGTAAAGAAATATCACCCAATGTATTGTCACTTCCTAAATCAATTACTGGTAAATTATAGTCCTTTGCAACTTCTTCAATATTATCTCTTACATTTTGCCAATTATCCATTAAATACCAATTGTCTGGGCAAGAATCCAATTTCCATACACCTTTAGAATTGTCAGCTACTCCAATATTATTTGGTTTAATAAGAACAGGAAGGATATTATAGGAAAGAACTTGCTCAATCAATATTCTTAAATCATGATCTTGGCTTAAGTTTTTTTTAGCACTATTAATACCTAGATTAATAAATATAATATTTGGTCTATCGACAAGAGAAGCAACTTTTTGTATTGTTTTATTATCAATATGATCTCTTGCCGTCCATCCAGCTACTCCAAAGTTATAAATATTTGAATTAACATTTTTGGATTGAACCTTAGTTTTTAAAAGTCTCACTGCAGTTTCTAAGTTTAGATTATTTTGTTGTTCAGAAGTAGGAAAACCTTTTGTATTAATATAAAAAGGATTTGGAGTTATTCCATCAGAGGATAAAGGTTCTAGGTTTTCATGTCTAGACTGATTTGTACACCAATATGCTAACCCATTAGTCCATTTTTTAGGCCCCCCCCGTTACCCCAAATCCTGCAGTTGTACTATCTCCTACCACTGCAATTACAACTTTATCTCCATTTAAGTAACTAATATAATGACTATTTTTTATAAAATATATACTTATAAAAAGTAAGGTAATTATTTTTATAATCTTTTTTATTTAATCTTCCTCCTTTTTATATTGTTTTTATCAGGCATTGGGACTAGTCCAAAATCTCTCAATAGTATAGTTGTGAATTTTTTAGACCCTTTAACATTTAAATGTGCAGCATCATAAAAATCAGAATGGTCTAATTCTTCTAGATGTAAATATTGTTTACATGTTATATTGTTTTCTTCGCATATTCTTTGTAGTTTTTCTTTAAATGATATCTCAAAATCATAGAGTTTTCTTCCCTTTTTGTCATTAAAAATTGATTCATCATATGGTGCGGAATAAACATATAATTTTTTAACTCCCTTTTTTAAGTTTTTTAGGCTATTTTCAATAATTTTATATTTTATACCTCCATCTTTATAGTTTATAAAAAATGGACTATTATACCAATCTTCAGTTTTTATGTTATTAAAGGCTTGTGCACTGTCAACGCCAAAGAAACCAAAATTTTTATCTTTAAGACTTAATGAAAGATTGTTATTTTCTTTCTTAAAAAGATAGTCTTTAATTTGTAATTGTTGAAAATTTAAAGAATAATGTGTCAATAAAGTATTTATATCAAAAGGGAAAAAAGTCTTGATTTGTTCAAAAAAAGTAAGTTTCGAGATCATACTACGAGTAAAATAATTAATTGATTTTGAATTATCATTTAAGTGTACAGGACTAATACTTACTATTAATTTACTTTTACTAAATATTGTAGGGTATTTATTTAGTAAATCTTCAATCATTGTTGGAGTACCTGAACTAATAGCAATATTTATAATTTTACATTCTTTTTTATTTAAAACTTTTAAAGCATGATTAACATTAAGATTTCTTTCTGCCCTACTATCTCCAGCAAAAATAATATCTGGATGACATTTTAAAAGGTTTTCCTTTGAATTAAGATCATTATTATGATACTTGTCATGTATAAGATATAAAAAGATTATTAAGATACTAAAAAAAGAAATAAATAAAGTCTTTAGCCAAAGTTTGTAATTCATAAATAATCCTAAAAATTAAAATATAAAAATTCTGAATTTACATTAAACATATAAATAAAATCTAATAATATTATTATTGCTATGAATAATGCAGAAATAAATGAAAACTTGTATTTACTATGATCATTGAGATTTTTAAAAAATAAAACCAAAATAAAACTAAAGATTAACCAGTTTATAATTAAGTTACCTGTTTTTATATTTTCCACAAAACCTCCAAATTTGATACCATATGATAATAAAAATGATAATTTTGAAGATAATGCATTAGGTAAAACAACATTATCCAAACTAAACATAGATCCTAAAACTTTAACCACATCATCCCATTCTTTAGCTCTAAAAAATACCCAAGTAATATTAATGAAATTGAAAGTAATAAACCAAGCTAACCAAGTCCACATCTTAAATCCAAGAGATTGCCACAGTCTATGAATAGATAGAGCTAAACCATGAAGAAATCCCCAAAATAAAAATGTCCAACCAGCACCATGCCAAAAACCACCTATTATAAATGTAGCCATAAGGTTAGAATACGTTCTAAAATTACCTTTCTTATTCCCTCCTAAAGGAATATAAATATAATCTCTTAAAAATCTTGATAAAGTAATATGCCACCTTCTCCAAAAGTCTTGAATAGATAATGCTTTATATGGACTATTAAAGTTGATAGGTAATTTAATATTAAACAGTAAAGCAATTCCTATTGCCATATCTGTATATCCTGAGAAATCAAAGTAAAGTTGGAAAGTATAAGATAAAGATGTAGCCCATGCTTCAAATAGATTAAGAGTTATAGCGACATCAAATCCTGTATTAGCACCTACTGCTAAGGTATCAGCAATTACTACTTTTTTGAATAATCCTATTGAGAATATAAAAAGTCCAAGTGCAATATTTCTATAATTTTTAACTTTGTTTCTTATATTTGCAAATTGTGGCATCATCTTTTTGTGGTGAACGATTGGTCCTGCTATCAGTTGAGGAAAGAAAGTTACAAACAAAGCATAGTTTAGAAAATCATATTCTTTTGTTTCTGCTTTATAACTATCAACTAAATAAGCTATCTGTTGAAACGTAAAAAAAGATATTGCTAAAGGTAATACTATATGTAAAAGATTTACATTTGAACCACTTATAATATTAAAATTTGATATAAAGAAATCCGCATATTTATAATAAGCTAATAAGGATAGATTAGAAACTATTCCAAATATTAGAATGGATTTCTTTGAGAATTTGTTATGCAAGCCTTTATTATTGTCTTCTTTTATCCTTGATAAAGTATTACCTATTACATAGTTAAAGAGCATACTTATAAGTATTAAAGGTAAATAAACAATATTCCACCAAGAATAGAAGAATAAAGAACTAAATACTAAAAAAGCTTTTGAGGCTTCTGTTAATCTTTTACTATTTAGGTAAAAGTAAACAAAAAATGTTATGGGTAAAAATACAAATATAAATTCGTATGAATTAAATAGCAATTAGTTTTTCCTTTAGTTTTTTATAGGGACATAATTATATTATAATGATTTACATAATTAGCTTTATACTTTGATTTTAAATAGTGATAATCAGTAATTTAAATTGTAAATACCTATTATAAACCTTTGCTTGAGCGTCTAAATATTGAGTTTAACTACTTTATAATACTAGACATTTATTTGTTAGTGTTGCTGTTGAGTATGAAATACCATTGGCGACAGTTTCAAAGTGTCTTGAACATACAAATATTTCTACTACAGAGAATTTCTACTTGAAGTTTGGAAATGTAGATCAAGAAGGTATTAGATCACAGCTAGAAAATTTAAAAATATAGATAAAAAGGGAATAACTTATGTTATCCCTTTTTTTAAGTCTTTTACTTACATTTTCTGACAAATTTGTGACAAAATATGAAAAAAATAAGACTTTTATTTGTCTTTATTGTTATGTTCAACAGCTTTTACTGCTTCAACAGCAGCAGGTAATAAGGCTTCACTCATTGCTGGATGGATATAAAGCATCTCTTTTAGGTGTCTTATATCATTGTTTATGTGCATTACAGTTAAAACTTGGTGCATCATAGTTGAACTCTCTGGACCTATCATATGACATCCTAATATTTCATAGGTTTTTGGATTTGTTATAAATTTTGTTATTGGATATTTTACTCTTGTTGACATGGCTTTTGCACTAGCTAGCCAGTTTGTAGTTGTGGCTAGATACTCTATATTTTTCTCTTTTATTTCTTGTTCTGTAATACCTACACTTGCAATTTCAGGTTCTGTAAAAACAGCATGGGGCATATATTTGAAGTGTAAAGGCTCTTTACAATCTTCAAGTAATATTTTACCTAAGTGATTTACTTCATAAGATGCTGCATGTTGGAGCATATAAACTCCTGCTGCTTCTCCTACTACATAGACTCCTTTTGCACTTGTTTCAAAAAACTCATCTCTTTTTATGTATCCTTTTTCTGTTGTTTGTATTGAAGTATTTTTCAAATTTAAGCTTGAAGTATTTGATTCTCTTCCTATTGCATACAATAAAGCTTCACTTGTATGAATTTTATTTGTACCATCTTTATTTTCTAATGTCATTGAAAAGTGTTCATTTTTATATTCTACATCTTTTGCACTTGTATTAAACTCTATATTTACTCTTTTACTAAACTCATTTTTAAATACTTCTTGTATCTCATAATCTTCTTTTCCTAAGATACGTTGGCTTCGTGCTAGTAATGTTGTTTCTACTCCAAGAGCTGAAAAAAAGCCTGCTAATTCACACGCAATAAAACCAGAACCAATTATTGTAATTGATTTTGGTACTTTACCTTTTAGTGGAAAGATATCATCACTAGTCCAAGCTTTTTCATGCTCTGGTTTTTTTGGCTTTGTTCCCGTTGCGATTACTATTTTAGGCGCTGTTAGTTGCTCTTCATTTACTTGTACTATATTATTAGAAACAAAAGAGCCAGTTCCTTTAAAAACTTCTACATTTTCATTAAATCTATGTTTATATTTTTCATCAACTTTTGAGATATATTCATTTGTATCTTGAAAGATTTTTTCTAGGTCAATTTTATTTATCGTAGAGTCTATGAAGTGTCTATTTGAATCTTTAATTGCATTTGCCACATGGGCAAAACCAATAAGTAATTTTGAAGGAACACAACCTCTATTTGGACAAGTTCCTCCTAATGCTGATTTTTCTATAATGGCTACTTTTTTACCAGCTTTTCCAGCAGTTACAGCTAAATTACTTGCTCTTCCTGCTCCAATTATTATTAAATCGAACTTTTTCATATTTTTGCCTTTAATATTTGTTATATTGTATGCAATAAATATTAATTCTTTGTTTAGTATATGAAATTAAGTTCTAAAAGTAAATTAATCAGCCTCTTTTATTAGTTTATAATTTTTGTAGTAATTTATAGTTTCCATCAAAAGTAAAGCAATTATTCCCATGATCCAATAAATAAACCATTGTGAAATCATACCAATAAATCCACCTTCAGAATAATAATCATAAACTTGAAATGCTAAAAAAAATAGTATTGTTGATTTTAAAGAGATATCACTATTTTTATTGAAATTAATTATTTCATAATCTTTTAGTTTAAATTTAAAGTAAAAAAAGGCAAAAGTAATAGGAATCAAACTTAAAATATACAAATAGTCCTCTTTTAGTATTTGTATTGTTTTATTCTCACCTAATACAAATAGATAAACTGCTATTATTGCTATAAAAGTTGCTGTAAATAGATTAATTGGTTTATTCAAAATATTTCCTTGTATTTTTTTGATTTTAACAAAAAAAAGATTAAGGATAAAAAATTAAACAATTTAGTAAAATATAATAAATACAAAAGGCTTTCAATTGAATGATAATAATAGAAGTGTTGGATTATTTGGTGCTATTGCTATAGGTGTTGGTGGTATGGTTGGTGGGGGTATCTTTGCTGTTTTAGGTGAAGCTGTATCTTTAGCACATGGTGCTAGTGTTGTAGCTTTTTTATTGGCTGGGTTTGTAGCAATACTTACATCTTATTCATATGCAAAACTATCTGTAACATACCAAAGTAAAGGTGGAACTGTAAGTTTTATTGATAATGCTTTTGGACATAATTTCTTATCTGGAAGTGTTAATTTTGTACTTTGGTTAAGTTATTTAGTGACTATTTCTTTGTATGCAACTGCCTTTTCTTCTTATGCAGAAGTTTTGTTTTTAGATAAATCTACATTTTTTATGAAACATTTATTTATAAGTTTAGCTATTATTTTGCCTCTAATTATAAATCTAATTAGTGCTTCGTTTGTAAGTAAATCTGAAACAATTATTGTGATTATAAAAGTAATATTATTAATAGTTATTATTGTTTCAAGTGTTTCCTTTGTAGATACACAAAGGTTCAATCCAAGTAATTGGAAAGATAGTTTTTCTATTTTAGTTGCGGGAATGGTTATTTTTGTTGCTTATGAAGGGTTTGAACTTATTGCAAATGCAGCAGAGGATATAAAAAATCCAAAATCAAATTTACCAAGAGCTTTTTATGGTTCTGTTATTTTAGTAATTATTCTTTATATGTTAATTGCTTATATTACTGTAGGAACTGTAGATGAGAGTGTATTGCTTAAAGCAAAAGATTATGCTTTGGCAGTTGCTGCAAAGCCAGCTTTAGGACAAATAGGTTTTACTATTGTATCTATTGCTGCACTATTAGCGACTTTTTCAGCTATAAATGCAACAATTTATGGAAATGGACGATTAGGATTTATCCTTGCAATGGAAGGTGAACTTCCAAAAGAGCTTAATAAAGAGAAAAATAGTATTCCTAGTGTAAGTATTTTAGTAACTGCCTTTTTTAGTTTAATTTTGGCAAATAGTATTGACTTATCGCAAATTGCAATAATAGGAAGTGCTAGTTTTTTACTTATATTTTTTATTATAAATATTGCTGCATTTAAATTATATAAGAAAATAAATGCTAATAAAATTATTCTTTCTATCTCTTGTCTTATTAGTTTTGTGGCATTATTAACTCTGCTTATACATACTTTTTTTACAGATAAACAATCTATAATCATATTTTTTGCTTTTATTATCATATCAATAATATTTGAAGGAATTTATGGACGATTGGTTAGAAAACATATGCTTAATAGACCTTATAACTAAATTATATTTAAAGGAAAAAAATGACATCTCGACCACTTTTTAAATTAACTGAACAAATCAATAATGAACGTACTTGTGTTAACCATTTGTTTTTTCCTGCACAATGTGAAACTCTTTGGCATAAACATGAAAGAGATTATGTAATTGTTCCAATGCAAGATTGTGAACTTCTTATGGATAATGGAGAAGGATTTAAAAGTATTATTTTAAAATCAGGAGAATGCTATTACAGAGATGCAGGTGTTGAACACAATGTTGTTAATCCAACAGATAAAGATATAGTATTAATCGAAGTAGAATTTAAATAATTAATATCAAAATTAACCTATGTTAATGACAAGGCTTTTTTTTCTCTGTATACTTCAAAATATTATCTGATTATAATAAATGAAATAGTATTCTATCTAGAACATTATTATAAAGGGAAAAAGTGAATAGAGTATTTATAACAGATAAGATAACAGATCCTTATATAGAAAAAGAGGTTTTAGGTGATGAATTGTCACCTGAAGTACATGAAGATGTAGAAGTTCTTATGGTTTGGCATAAAAAAATAACAAATGAGTTTATTGATAAGTTTCCAAAGCTAAAAGCACTAGTTAGATATGGGGTTGGGTATGATGTGTTTCAAGATTTGGAATATATCAAACAAAAGGGTATTTATGCTTCTAATACTCCTGATTATGGAACAGAAGAAGTAAGTGATACTGCAATTGCCATGATTATGAATATTGCTCGAGGAATTACAAGATATGATTATCAATGTAGAGATTACAAAGATGGTTCTTGGCAAGCTAATACTTTTACTAATATCAAAAGAACTAGTGATTACAAACTTGGAGTCATAGGTGCTGGAAGAATAGGTGGAAGTGTTATTTTAAAAGCAAATGCTTTGAGATTTCAAACATATTTTTATGACCCTTATTTATCAAGTGGAACTGAAAAAATGTTAGGTGCAAAAAGAGTTGAGTCTTTGGATGAATTGCTTAAAACTTGTGATATTATCTCTATAAATTGCCCTTTAAATGCCCAAACAAATGCCTTAGTTGATGAAAACTTTATCTCTAAGATGAAAAAAGGTTCTTCTATAGTAAATACAGCTCGTGGACCTATTGTAAAAGATTTAGATGTCTTTTATGAGCCTTTAAAATCTGGACATTTAAATTGTGTAAATCTTGATGTTCTTCCAAGTGAACCACCAAAAGATGGTTTGATGGTAAATGCTTGGAAGGCAAAAGAGAGTTGGCTTGATGGTAGGTTTATTATAAATCCACATTCTGCTTTTTATAGTGATAAAGCTTATTTTGAGATGAGACAAAAAGCTGCATTAAATGCAAAAAGAGTATTAGATGGGAAAAAACCAGTAAATATAGTTAATGGATTAAAATAGCAATTTTTTACTATACTTAATTTAATTCATTTTCTATAATTCTCATTTTAGGGAGAGAAAGTGAATTTAAAAAGTATTTTATTAGCATTAATTGTTGTTTTAATTTGGGGAGTTAATTTCTCAGTGATAAAGTTTGGATTAGAAGAGTTACCTCCCATACTTTTTTCATCTTTAAGATTTTTTATAGTGGCTATTCCTGCTATATTTTTTATACCTTTTCCTAAAACATCTATTTGGAATGTTTTAGGAGTGGGACTGTTTTTAGGTGTTTTAAAATTTTCGTTTTTATTTATTGCCATGAAAGCAGATGCAAGTGCAGGAATTTCTTCGCTACTTTTACAAGCGCAAGTTATATTCACAATAATTCTTAGTATGATTATTTTTAAAGAAAAAGTTACAATATCACAATCAATAGGTATGTTAATAGCTCTTATTGGATTTGGATTTTTCTTTTTTACAGTTGATACAAATATTACTCTTCTAGGAATAGTTTTAATATTAAGTGCTTCAATTTTTTGGTCAGTATCAAATGTAATTATGAAACAAATAAAAGATGTAAACCTTTTGCATTTTATGGTTTGGGTAAGTTTGATTCCTCCACTTCCTTTATTTATACTCTCTTATTTTTATGAGTCACATGAACCATTAACTTTATTGTTAAACTCTAGTGTTAAAACTTGGGCTTCAGTTGCATATACTGGGTATATTTCCACTTTGGTTGCTTTTGCTATTTGGGGATGGTTACTTAAAAATTATAACTCTGCTGTTGTTACTCCTTTTGCTTTAGCAATACCTGTTGTTGGGATTATTGGTTCAAATATTTTGCTTAATGAGCAATTAAATCATATAGAAACTCTTGGTGCTATTTTGATATTGTCGGGATTATTTATTTCAGTATTAGGGAATAGGGTTTTTAAATTGCTTTTAAAAGTAGAAAAAAGAAGAGTTTAAAACTCTTCTTTTTATATCATTTCTAATTTATCTTTTTTAGTGTTATAGTTATCAATAATAACAGCACAAGCTGCATCACCAGTGATATTTAAAGCAGTTCTTGTCATATCAAACATTCTATCTAGTGCAAAAAGTAAAGGTAAACCTTCTATTGGAATACCAGCTGCAATTAAGACAGCAACTACTAAGAATGAAGGACCAGGAACTCCTGCTTGTCCAATAGCACCAATTGTTGCAGTAAAGATAATAGCTACATATCCACCAACACCTAAGTCAATATTGTAAACTTGGGCAAAGAAAATTGCAACTAAACCATAATAAATAGCATTTCCACTCATATTAATAGTTGCTCCCAATGGAAGGACAAAAGAACAAGTTGATTTAGAAATTTTAAGTTCTTCTTCACATGTTTTCATATTAACAGGAAGTGTTGCCATAGATGAAGCTGTTGATAATGCTACTATTTGAGGTTTTTTCATAGCAGAAATAAATTCAATTACTGGCATTTTTGAGAATAGTTTAATTAATAAAGGATAAAAACCATAACCATAAACTAATAGGGCACCAATATATACAAGAAATAGTTTTCCAACAAGTTCAAGCATTTCAAACCCGTATGTTCCAACAGAATCAGCCATAAGCCCAAATACCCCAATTGGTGCCAATAACATAACTACTGTTACCATCCAAATTAGTGCTTGAGTTGTAGCTTCTAAACTATTCATAATAGGAGCACTTTTTTCTTTTGGTACTTTTGAAAGAGCAATACCAAAAAATAGACAAAATACTAAAATTTGTAGGATGTTTGCATCTAAAAGTGATTGGAATATATTTGTAGGAATCATTCCTATAACTGTCTCTATTGCAGTTGGTAATTCACCTTTATCTGCATATTGATTTGAGAACATATGATGAACACTACTTAAGTCTAAACCAACACCTGGTTTGAATATTTCACCTGCAAGAAGGGCAAGGGCAACCGCAATTGCAGAAGTTGCAAGAAAGAATACAATTGTTCCTATTCCTACTTTTCCAGCACTTGGACTATCACTCAAATTTGCAGCCCCAGAGATAATAGAAATAACTATTAATGGTATAACTAGCATTTTTATTAAGTGAATAAAAATGGTACCTAAAGGAGCGAAAATTGATGCTTCTTCTCCCATAATGATACCTATAACGGTACCCAAAATCATAGCAATTAAGATTTGAAATCCTATGTTTTTTAATAACGACTTCTTAGCCATATATTTCCTTTTTATATGTTTTAGTCATAAACTATAACTATATTAAGTGTCTTAAAAGTGGCTTTTGTTTTTATATTAGATAAAAATAGAAGTTTAAATTAATGGTTAATGTCCACGTCCTAGCATTTCTGTAGCTTCTGTGATGATTAGAAATCCATCTGGATCATTCTTTTTTACAAGTTCTCTTAATTTTTGTAGTTTATCAACTTTTACAACAATTAAAATCATTTTTTTATCTTCATTATCAAAAAGACCATCACCTCTTATTATGGTTCCTTGGGGTCCTAATTCATTTCTAATTAATTCTTTAAAAAGGTCGGTTTTTTGAGTAACTAAATAGACAACTTTTTTATTAAGATTACCAGTTAGCATTACATCAATAACCTTTGCTGTAATATAAATACTTATAATACTCCATAATACTTTTCCTGTATCTTCAAGAATAAAAAGTGATGAGAAAATAATCATAAAGTCGATTACTAAAATAACTTGTCCAGGTTTTAATTCTGTTTTTGATGAAATTATTTTTGCTAAGATGGTTGAGCCACCAGCAGTTGATTCTCCTTTTATAATAAAAGCCAATCCAATACCTACAAAAATACCACCAAAAATAGCACCTAAGGCATTATCTACAATAAAAGGTTTTAAATGAACTACTTGAGTTAGTAAATCAATAAATATAGATATTAAAAGAATAGTAATAATTGTTCGAACAGCAAACATTTTTCCAAGGAATTTAATACCAAGTAAGATTAGAGGAAAGTTAATTAAAACAATTATTGTACCAATGGTTAAACTTGTAATATAGTGAATTAATAAGGCAAGTCCAGCAGTTCCTCCTGTGATAAGTTCACTAGGTGCAAAAAAACCAACAACTGCAAGGGCTAAAAAAACAGAGCCTATTATTATATAGGCATAGTTTTTAAGTTCATCTATTGAGAAAAAAGTATTCATTTAAATCCTATTTATTATTTATAGAATTTTAGCCACTTCTTTTTAATAGTATGATTATTTAGTCAATATAGGGTTTTTTAGTTGAGAGCCTAGTATCAATCAATCCTCTTCCTATTGTAAAATGATAAAGTGTTTGGAAATGATTTGTTTGTAAACCAAGTGCTCCATGAAGTATATCATCTAAAAAGCATCCAATACCAGTGGCTGAAAGTTTTAGCGAGGTAGCTTCTAAATAGAGTTGCTGTCCAATAGCTCCACAATCCCAATAAAGTTGCTTATACCTTGAAGCTCCAAATTGTTCTAATTGATTTGAAAACTGGGCTAACATTCCAAGTGTAAATGCTCCATTACTTGCAATATCTTGATTACAAGAAATAGCTTTTGATAGGAATTTAAAATCTCCCTCTTCAAGTTTATATAATAAACCTGCGTTGGTATCAACTTTTTCCCAAAGAAACTCTTTTTTAAATAGAGTTTGTAATTGCTCTTTATGGTTTTGATTACGAACTAATATGTAAAGCCCTTGTTCAATATCTGTTACGTTATGTATAAAGATTACTAAGTGTATAGATGCCTTATCTGATTTTACAGAAGCTAGAATAGTCTCAAACTCTTTTTTTGTGATATTTGAGTTATCTTTATCCATTATTTGTGCTGAACGTCGATTTAATACAATATCTTTTGCTAAAAATGAAGTTTCTCTGTAATGATTTATTTCATATTTGTCATTTATATATTCTTTAATCTCTAAATCATCACTTAAAGTTGCATCTTCTATTTTTTCTAAGATATCCCACTTGTGCCAATTATGACTTAATTGGTTTGCTTTTCCTCTGTAAGTTTTTTCCAATGAATCTCTTATTTTATTAATATCTATTTCTTTTAATTTATTTTCTGAAATATCATTAAAAGAGACTAATAATAACATATCAGGAAGTTCTCGCTCTTGGGGTATAAATCTTTGGGCTTGATCAAATCCTATTAGATTTTGAAGAGTAGAATCTTTTGTATTTACTACTTCAATCTTCCAACCTAAAATTAAAGCTGAAATTTCTAAGGCTTTTAAAGCGTGTCCACAATCAAGTTGAGTATATCTCCAAGCTCTTTCTCCATATTTCCAAGCCTCTCTCCATACTATTGATGATAAACAGACCAAAAAACTATTTTTGGGTAGGGTTAATTCTTCATTTGCATTTGATAATAATTCAAGTTCATGGTCAAGTGGGCAATAGTGGAAAAGTCCATCATCAATACCTGGTATATCATTTGCTATAAGATAGGCTTCACTTGGTTGTAGGTTTCCGCTTGAGGCATTACATCTTAAGGCCCAAGATTGACCTTGATATTCTTTAATCGCAGCAAGCCCAAGGGAAAACTGAAAGAATTGTGAGATAGCTTCTTTGCATAGGGGTGCAGATAAGGTATCTTCTTTTTTTTGATTAAATATTTGGCTATATTCCAAAGTCTTATTTTCAAAAGATAGAGGCAGTTTTATTTTCTTTGTATCTATATATGTTCTATATGGATTTGGTTGTGTTGCCCAATCCATATATCCTAAAGATTTTGCATATCTTTGTTGGGAATGTTTTGTTTCATTGTGGTAGGTATAAACCATTTGTAATTTATTATTCATTTGTTCATATTATCAAATAAGATTTAATAATTTATTAAACTTAAATAGTAGATTTATAAAATAAATTTTAACTATTTTAGCTACCATATTGAAAATAATATTAAAAGAGAAAAAATGAATAATAGGAATATACCTTTTCAAACAATAGATTGGTCAAATATACCAAAAACAGAGCATAAGGGTGAGTCTGGAACAGCATATTGGCAAACTTTGCAATTTGAAGGATTAAGAGTAAGAGTTGTAACATATTCTGCAAATTATGTTGCTGATCATTGGTGTGAAAAAGGTCATATTGTTTATTGCTTAGATGGTGAAGTTATAAATGAACAAAAAGATGGGGAAAGTTCTATTTTGAAACCTGGTATGTCATATATAGTTTCAGATGAATTGAGTTCTCATCGTTCATTTACAAAAGAGGGTGTAAAACTACTGATAATTGATGGAGATTTTTTGAAACTAAAAAGTTGAAAAAATAGTATTTATTTTAATATCTTTTTACATATAATACATAAAATTAATTATTGAGATTATATGAAAAAATCTAAAGTATTTTTCTACTATTTTATTGCCTTTGTATTATTGGCTTTAATTCCATTAAAAGCCAATGTACAACTAGATACTTCAAAAATAAAAAACTATAAAGTTATAAAATCTTTTTATAAAGACTCTGAAAATAAGTTTTTATTAATAAGGTCTTATAATTATAAATCTAAATCTTTCTTTTTGGCTATTAATCTTAATAGCTTGAAAACAATAATACTAACACAAAATGAAAAAAGTAAATTAGAAAAAGTAGATAAATCTATTTTGAAAAATACCAATTATGATATTTTAGTTAATAGAGCCCTAGAAAACTCTTTTCCAATATCAAATGCTGGTATTAATGACAGTATAAAAAAGAACCCCCATGAAATGTATCTTACTATAGATATGTGCCCTTCTTCTAAAAAAGGATATGAAAAGGAGTTATTTGAAAAGTTTTTAAACTTAAAAGAGGTAAACAGAAAAATTCCAATTGCTATTTCTATAACCTATAGATGGGTAAAGGCACATAAAAAAGAGTTTTTATCTCTTATAAATAATAAAAAACTAGATATAACTTGGATAAATCATTCTCGAAATCATTATTATGATAAAAATGAAAAAGTATTAGAAAAGAACTTTATGCTTTATTTTAAAACCAATTTAGATGTTGAAATTTTAGATGTGGAAAAAATGTTGCTGTTAAATAATCAGATACCATCTATATTTTTTAGGTTTCCTGGTCTAATATCAAGTGCAAAAATTAATAAAAGAGTGATAAATGAATTTTCCCTGATTCCTCTTGGAACAAGTAATTGGTTGGTAAAATCAAAAAAAGTAGCGATAGATGGAAATATAATTTTGGTACATGGAAATTTAAATGAACACGAAGGAATAAAGCTCTTGTTTAAAGATGTAAAAGATGTAAAATTATTTAAATCTATATATAATCCATTTTTAATTAAGTGATAAAGAATGATTGAAAAATTGGGTAGAAAATGGATATAAAACTTTTAAAATTTCTAAAAAATTCATAAAAATGACAAAAGTATCAATTATTATTGTATAATTGAAAATATTTTTTAATGACTTTATACTAACTATTGATATTTTCATTGTATGTATAATTTTTATTGGAAATATACATATTAAAAGGAAAAAAGAAAAATGCAAATTTATGTGGGTAATATGTCTTACGGTACAACAGAAGAGGGTTTAACTACTTTATTTTCACAATATGGGGAAGTTAGTAGTGTAAAATTAATAACAGATAGAGATACTGGTAGAGCTAAGGGATTTGGTTTTGTTGCTATGAATGATGATAGCGCAGCACTAAAGGCTATTGAAGAACTAAATGGTAAAGAGTTTGAAGGTAGAACTTTAAGAATTAATGAAGCTAAACCAAAAGAAGATAAACCAAGAAGAGAATTCAACAATAGATATTAATCTAAAACTTTAAAAAGGGGTACTATCCCTTTTTAAATACTACTTTAAACACTCAAAATCTCCAAATTATTTATAAATAAGGTATTTCATGAATATTACTCAATTAAAAGAATTAATATTACTCAATTTAAAAAATAGTACAAATGAATTTAAAAGAGTTTTTCATGGTAGGGGTAATTTTTATGAAGACTTTGCTTATTTATGTGTTGATAAAATAGATAAGGTTTTATTTATTAGCTTGTTCCAAAGTATTGATGAAATAGTAGAAGCTGATTTAAAGAAAATATTTAATGAAATATTTGAAGAAATGAATTTTTCTTCTTTGATTATTCAAAAAAGATATTTAAAAGAAGATTCTTATGAAGTATTAAGGGGTAGTTTACCAAATAATGCATATGCAATAGAAAATACTCTTAAATATAATATTAATTTTTCAAATCAAAATATAGGTTTATTTCCTGATATGAAAATAGGGCGAGAATTTATTAAATCAATAGCAAAAAATAAAAATATTTTAAATCTTTTTTCATATACTTGCGCTTTTTCAGTTGTATCAATTAGTGCTGGGGCAAAACAAGTTGTAAATGTAGATATGTCAAAGGGTGCACTAAGCACTGGAAGAGAAAATCATAGAATAAATAATTTGGATACAAAAAATGTGAAATTTTTACCATATAATATTTTAAAATCATGGAGTAGAATTAAAAAATATGCTCCATATGAGATTATTATTATAGATCCACCATCTTTTCAAAAGGGAAGTTTTGCAGCAAGTAAAGATTATGAAAAGATTATTCGAAGATTAAAGGAATTGGCAAGTGAAGATTGCATAGTTTTATCTTGCCTCAATGCTCCTGAATTAGATACAGTTTTTATAAAAAACTTATTTGAAGAAAATGCTAGTGAATTTGAATTTGTAAAAAGACTGGATAATTTAGATACTTTTCCTAGTAACAATGAAGAAAAAAGCTTGAAAAATATGATTTTTAAAAGGAAAATAAATTGATAAATCCTAAAATATGTCCTTTTTGTGGTAATGAAAATTTATGTGAAGCTCATATTCCAAATAACTCTTGTTGGTGCAATAATATAAAAGTACCTATGGAATTGAGAGAATTAATTCCCCAAGAAAACAGGATGAAAGCTTGTATTTGTAAAAAATGTATTTTATCTTTTCAAGAAGATAGTGAAAATTTTATAAAAAAACTACACTATAAAATATAGATAAGTTTAAATAATATTTGCTAGAATCTTAATTACTTTAAGAGTGGGGAATATTATGATTGAAAAAAACCGTTGGCTTATGGCTTTATCTGCTGTTGGTGTTCATTTATGTATAGGTTCTGTATATGCATGGAGTGTATATGTAAAACCGATTCAAGAACAGATGTCTTGGAATTTAACTGATGTAACAATTGCCTTTAGTATTGCAATTTTCTTTTTAGGCTTATCAGCAGCCCTAATGGGGAAATTTGTTGAAAAAAATGGTCCAAGGGTTTCAGCTTTAATTGCTGCATCATTATTTGGAATAGGAACTATGGGTTCTGGTCTTGCAATACTGATGGAGTCAAAACTACTTTTATACTTTTTTTATGGAGTTTTGGGTGGCTGTGGTTTAGGTATAGGTTATATTTCTCCTGTTTCTACTTTAGTTAAGTGGTTTCCCGACAAAAGGGGAATGGCAACAGGATTAGCTATTATGGGATTTGGTTTTGCTTCAGCTATTTGGGGACCAACTATTAAAATACTTATTGGAAAAGTAGGTATTTCAAGTACTTTTTTTATACTAGGTTTTTCTTATTTTGTGATTATGTCTTTATCTGCTTTATATTTACAAGCTCCCGAAAAAGATTATATGCCTGAGCATTTTAAGAAGAAGCTAAAAGAAGGTAAGAAAAAACTAAAAGAAGATTTGCAAAGTCTTGGATTAAATGAAGCCATCAAAACACCAAGGTTTTATGGTCTTTGGTTAATGTTATTTATTAACGTAACTTGTGGAATTGCAATTATTGGTGTTGCTTCTCCTTTATTACAAGAAGTTATTGGAATATCAGCTTTAGCAGCAGCTGCTGCTGTTGGTCTTATGGGGATATTTAATGGTGCAGGAAGAATTGTTTGGGCTTCATTATCTGATTATCTAACTAGACCTGTAGTTTACATAATCTTTTTCTTTACACAAGCTATTGCCTTTTATATGTTGCCCTCAATTACTGAAATTGTAGTTTTCCAATTTGTTTTATATTTTATTATGTCTTGTTATGGGGGAGGGTTTGCTTCTATTCCTGCATATATTGGAGATATCTTTGGAACAAAAGAGTTAGGTGCTATTCATGGTTATATTTTAACTGCCTGGGCAGCTGCAGGACTTGTGGGGCCATTGATTATCTCTATTGTAAAAGATATGACAGGAAGTTATTCTCAAACACTTTATGTATTTGCAGGATTTTTTATAGTCGCTTTAATTATCTCATTGGCTATGCTTTTAAATATAAATAAAATAAGAAAGAGTAAATATTAATAAAATAATAATATCAAATATTTTAATTTATAAAATAGAACTCTTTAGTTATAATAAATATAAATAAAATAACAAGTAGAGTAGTGAGTCAATTTTCAATATCTGATGATGTAAAAAATCTAAATCTAACAAATATTAAAGATAATCTTTTTAGCTATAAATATGATATAAAAAGATTATCTGCATATTTTAAAAATCCCACAGAAGAACTAGAACATTTTTTTAGCAGTTTTAAAGGTGAAGTTTATGAAAATATAATTTATGAACTACTTCTAGAATATGCTAAAACTGCTCCTGAAATAAAAAAATTTATTTTAAAAGGTCCACATCAAAAAAGAGGATTAATTCAAAATAAAAGTGGGCTATTGATTGACAATAGCAATCAAATCGTTTATAAAGCTTCATACAAAGATATTAGTGAGTTTGATGCGCTTTTTTTTACAAATAATGAAATATACTTTGTGGAAATGAGTACTTCTAAAAAGACGGCTAGTTTAAATAAAAGATTATTTAAAAAACAAGCTTTATTAAAAGTCTTATTTCCTTATTTGGAAGTAAAGGCTTTGATTGTCCTAACAAAAGGCTCTGTAGGTCTTAATAACTTCCCTTCATATTGTACTGTTTGGGTTACAAATGATTTTGAGGATGAAGATTTTCTAAAAGAGCTTATTCAGAGAAAAAAAGAGAAAAGGATTACTTTTCCTAGTGAAAAAAAAGACCCAAAGTTTATTGAAGCAAATACAATTTCACACTCAAACTTTAAATATTTCCAAACTTTAAAATGGATACTTTATAAAGCTAGATCAAATAAGAGATTTAGTGTAGATTTGAGTTTTTTTAATAGTAAAGATTTAAATTTATATTTTGATATATATACAAAACTCTATATTGGTTATTTGAAAATAGAAGATTTTAGAAAAATTGCAAAAGATTATGATTATGAAGTACGAGATGATAAAGTAATTGTAAGTATTGAAAAAATAAATCAAAAGACTTATGGGATAATCTATTATCCTAAAAACAAAAATGGCCAATTAAAAAGAGTAAAGATTGATGAAACAACTATCAAAATAAAAGATAAAGAAGCAGAAGGTTTTACTAATGCTGAGATTAAATTCATGTTAAATGTTTTGGATGAAAAATTTGTTTTGACCTTAAATGATATTAATCATATTAATAAAAATATTTCAATAATTAAAACTACTTAATTACTTATACCTTATACTTTTTTCAAGGGACTTTGTAACTTGGAATTCTACCATTTTTTTAAATGGAATTAAAAAATTATCTAAAGAGCTTTTATCTATATTTTCAACATTGTGTTTATTTAATAGTTTTAAAAGAACTAAAGTTGACTCTATTGTAGATAGACAATAATTGGATGGTTGTTTTTTAAATACATAAGCAGAACTATTTTCATAGTTAAAACTTATTTTTGGTAAAGAACTTAAATTTGTACTTAATTTTAATATCTTTTTAGAACAAGCCCAAGTAGAATCAATAAGAAATATTACTTTTTGTTTTTTAATGTTCATATTACTTTTACTTAAGTTTATAGAATCCACTCCAGGATAGAGTATATAACATGAGTTATTAGTATCATTAATAATAGAATTTAATTCTTTGTGCTGTGAAAAATCAATGCCTACAAAAATTTTACTATTTAAAAGTGATTGGTGAGTTATTTTACCTGTATTATTTTTTGTTTTTCTAAACTCTTTTGGATGCATCAAAAAAATAAACTTAGTATTTGTATTAAAAGGCTTAATTAAACCACAAAGACAACTTATTTTTGCTCTATTACAATCGTAACAATATTCTCTATTATTTATCATTTTGTATTATATTGTAAGTTTATTATAAAAGAATTAATAGAATTTAAGTTTTTTTATGTTAATTGTTAATATTTATAAGCTATTTTTAAGAAATGTGTAGATAATATTGGTATATTAATTGATGGGGAGGTGTGTAATGAATAGTATTAACAGTATTCAAATGAATGCATTTATGGCTCATAGTTCAAATATGAATCAAAATGCAGAAGTTAATGCAAATACTAATACAGATAAAAACATACCAAAAGTTGAAGATAGTTCTGAAAATGATATAAATAATCAAGCAGTTAATGTATCCATTTCGATGCAAAGTATGCTTGTTTATGTACAAGTTAGGAGTTTAGAGTTTGTTCAAACAAATACAGAAGCTCAAGACATGTTGCATAATATATTTAATAATAAAGAGGTTTTCCATTTTTTAGATGGTAGAGAAAGTTCTAATGGACTAAATCTTAAAGATTTAGGTTACAATGGAAAGCCAATCACTCAATTAACTGCCGATGAAGCTAAAGATTTAGTTTCAGATGAAGGTTTTTTTGGTGTGGCAAAAACTTCAGAAAGAGTTTCAAATTTTGCGTTTAGTATTAGTAATAATGATGTTGAGCTTTTAAAAAAATCACGAGAAGGTCTCGTAAAAGGTTTTGATGAAGCTGAAAAACTTTGGGGAGGAAAACTTCCAGAAATATCTTATCAAACTCAAGATAAAACTTTAGAACTTGTAGATAAAAGAATAGCAGAACTATTAAACAAAGATAAAAAATCTAGTGAAGATAAAACTAGTGAATTAGGAGACAGTCCTGCTGAAGCCCTAAAAGAAGAGACAGCAGCTAAAGAGAAAACAAAAGAGAGCTAAGCTAAATTAGCTCTTCTTTTTTCTCTCTCTTTTCTTTTGTTTTTCATTTTTGTTAAAGCAAGTTTTCTCATGTCAGCAATTGTATCTGATTCATCCATTATCTCTAATCCAAGCAATGTTTCAATACAATCTTCAAGGGTAACTATACCTTCTGTTTGATCATAATTATCAAGTACAACAAACATATGTTCTCTTTTTTTGATAAAAGTATTTAATACTTTTGAAACTGGGATATTCTCATTTAAGGCAAAAACAGGTGTCATAATAGAATCTATTGTAACTTCACTATCTCTAATTGCTTGTTTAAATATTTTTTTAGTGAGAACAACACCTACCATATTATCAATTGTCCCATCATATATTGGAACTCTTGAAAATTTGTATGTTCTTTTATCATCTAAAATATCTTTTATTTTAGTATTTTTTTCAATTGAATACATTACCGATCTAGGCGTCAAAATCTCTTTGACTTTTATACTGTGTATTGTTAAAGTATTTTCAATAATATCAGATTCTAAATCTCCAATAATACCTTCTTCTTCACTTAAAAGAGTTGAATGAATTAATTCTTCTCTTGAAATTGAATCACTAGAAAAATCACCATTGGCAATCTTTTTTGTAACAAATTGAGTGACTATGATTATTGGATAAGTTATAAAAATACAAAATCTAATAAGAATTGCTGCAACAGGTGCTAGTTGTTTCCAGTAAACTGCTCCAATTGTTTTAGGAATAATTTCTGCAACAAAGAGTATTAAGAATGTCAAAATGATAGAAACAATAATGACAAAAGACGATTCACCACCAAATACATCATTAGCTTGTACACCAATAGCAGTTGCTCCAAGTGTATTTGCAATAGTATTTAAGATTAGAATTGATGCAATTGATTTATCTATATCCTGCTTTAGATTTTTTAGAAGTTTACCAGATTTTGGTTTTTCTTTTTCTATAACAGAAATATATGAAACATTTAACGAAAGAATAATTGACTCTAAAACAGAGCACAAAAATGAAACACCGATAACTAAAACAAATAGTAATATTAGAAGTTCCATATTGTCCTACTGTTTTGTGATTTTAAGTTATTCCTCTGGGAATTATCTTCCAAGATACCGCTCCTTTTTAATATAATTAACATCGTATGATAGCAAATTTTTTTGAAAAATGCTATAAATTTGACAAAAATATAAAAAAAGATGTATAATAAATGTATCAGAATAACTAGATTTTATAAAGGAGGTTATTATGGAATTTGGACCAATACCAGCACTAAATGAATTTCAAATGGATAGTATTAAAAAATTTGAAGTAGTTAATGAAATAAATCCTAGTAAAAAAGTTGATAATGACCAGGAACCTAAAGAAGTTCAAAGTGTTCAAGACAAAATAACAGAAGAAATTAAATCAAATAAAGTTAAGAAAGGTGACTTCTCTACGTATAATGAAGTGACTTTAACGAACTTAAGTTTTGGCTATAATGAAGAATCAAAGGATTTTTTTGTAAAAGTAAAAAGGGGTGATTTTGAAGCCCAATATCCTACTGATGAGATGATGAGATTAAAAGCATTTATGTTAAGTTCAAATGCAAAAGAAAATGAAGCTAGTTAACTATGGATTTATTTTTTAATTCTAATAAGTTACTTGCTTCATAATATTTTTTATTGTTATCTAATTCTTCTAACAAATAATTATATTTTTTAAATACTTCCCAAACTCTTTTATAAGCATCAATTCTTTTTTTTCTATATAAAGCCAAGGCAGTAGCTCCATTAATAAGCCCTTGAACTGCTTTTGCTTTAGATTTATTTTCTATTTGTTTGTAATATCTCCACTCTTCTTCCAATAATTCATGGGCTTCCACAAATCTTTCTTCTTCAATTGCTTTTATAAATCCATCTATACTCAAGAATTGAGTTCTTTATCTAAATAATACCCTGTATATGAACCAGATTTTTTATGATTTTTTGCTATTTGTTCTGGTGTTCCCATATCAACTATTTGTCCGCCTTTACTTCCACCTTCAGGACCCATATCTATAACCCAATCAGAGTTTTTAATAATATCAAGATTATGTTCGATTACAAGTACTGAGTTTCCTAAATCAACAAGGTGATGTAATACTTTTGTTAGTCTATCAACATCTGCAAAGTGTAAACCTGTTGTTGGTTCATCTAAGACATAAAGAGTATTTCCTGTATCTTTTTTACTTAATTCTTTACTTAGTTTTATTCTTTGTGCTTCCCCACCTGAAAGTGTTACAGCATTTTGTCCTAAAGTAATATATCCTAAACCAACATTTTGCAAAGTTTCAAGTTTTGCAAATATTTTTGGTACTTTTTTGAAAAATTCAAAGGCTTCATCAACACTCATATTTAATACATCAGATATTGATTTACCTTTGTATAGTATCTCTAATGTTTGGGCATTGTATCTTTTACCATGACATTCATCACATTTAACCATAATGTCTGGTAGGAAGTGCATCTCTATTTTTATTTCACCTTCCCCTTGACATTTTTCACATCTTCCACCTTTTACATTAAATGAAAATCTTCCTATTTGATAACCTCTAAGTTGTGCCTCTTTTGTTTTTGAGAAAAGAACTCTAATTTCATCCATTAGTCCTGTATAAGTTGCTGGATTACTTCTTGGTGTTCTTCCAATTGGTGATTGGTCAAGATAAATAACTTTATCAAGGTCTTCAAGTCCTTCAATAGAAACACCATCTACTTTATTTACTTTTCTAGCATGGTTTAAAAGTTCTTTTGCAACTGGAAGTAAAGTTTGCAGTATAAGTGATGATTTTCCACTTCCACTTACTCCCGTGATTGCACATAGATTTTTAAGTGGAATTTGAACATCAAGGTTTTTGATATTATTTATTGTTACATTTTGTATTTCAATAAATTTTTCTTGAGGTCTATTATGCACATAATCTATTTTTTTCTTTCCTGTTACATATTGAGCAGTTAAAGTTTTTGCTTTCATCATCTGTTTTAATGTCCCTGCAAATACAATTTCTCCCCCATATTTTCCAGCATTTGGTCCAATGTCCACAATATAATCAGCAGCTTCTATTGTCTCTTTATCATGTTCAACTACTATTACTGTATTACCTTTTTCTTGTAAAGCTCTAAGTGTTTTTATAAGTTTATTTGTATCTCTTTCATGTAGTCCAATAGATGGTTCATCTAATACATACATTACACCTGTAAGTCCTGAACCAATTTGAGAAGCTACTCTTATTCTTTGTGCTTCTCCACCACTAATTGTTCTTGCATCTCTTCCTAAAGTTATATATCCTAATCCAACATCATTTAGAAAAAAGATTCTCTCTTTTATCTCTTTTAAAATAGGAGCTGAAATCATTTTTGACTGGTCAGATAAATATTTGAAGTTATTTTCATCATGGAAAAATTTAAAGGCATCTTCAATAGGTAAAGTTATGATTTCTGAAATTGTTTTATTTGCTACTTTTACAGCTTGAGATGAAGGTTTTAATCTATTCCCCCCACAATCACTACAAGCTTTTTCTGTCATATATTCACCTAAGTCTTTTTCATCTTTTATCATGTCATAGGCTATTTTAACTATACCTTCCCATTTTCTTGTTAGTTTATGTCTTTTCCAAGTAAATACGGCATCTTCAACTCCACCATGTAAAATTGATTTTTTTTGATACTCTTCTAATGTATCAAATGGAACAGAAGTATCAATACCTGCTGCTTCACAATGGGCTTTTAACATCTTAAAATAGTAACCTTTATTAAAACCATAAATAACTCTTATGGCTCCATCATCAATACTTAGGCTTTCATTAATTACTTTCTTCATATCAAGGGCATATCTAATCCCTAGACCATCACAAGATGAACAAGCACCTTTTGGTGAGTTAAAAGAAAAAGTTAGTGGTTCAAGTGGTTCAAAGGAGATTTTACAATCGAAACAAGCCATATGTTCAGAGTAATGAATATGTTTTTCAGTTCCTACTTCTTCATGATTCATAATCTCTATTTCAAGTTCTCCAAAACTCTCTTTTAAACCTTTTTCAACATCTTGTGCAATTCTATCTTTATTTTCAGCTTTTACAACGACTCTATCTATTACTACTTTGATAGTGTGCATTTTATTCTTTTCTAGTTCAACCTCTTCATCAAGTCTAACCATTACACCATCAATAATAGCTCTTACATAACCTTTTCCACGAAGACTCTCTAACATATCTGCAAAAGAACCTTTTTTTCTATTTACTAAGGGTGCTAGAATTACTATTTTTGAATCATCTGGTAATTGTAATACTTGCTCAATTACATCAGAAGCACTCATTTTTGAAATAGGTTTTCCACATTTGTGGCAGTGTTGCGTTCCTACTCTTGCATATAAAAGTCTAAAATAATCATAAACTTCTGTAATAGTTCCAACTGTTGATCTTGGATTTTTTGATGTTGTTTTTTGGTCAATTGCAATTGCTGGGGTTAATCCTTCTATTCTTTCAACATCAGGTTTTCCTACTTTATCTAAGAATTGTCTTGCATAAGCAGATAGTGATTCTATATATCTTCTTTGACCTTCTGCGTAAAGTGTATCAAAAGCTAGAGTCGATTTTCCCGAACCACTAAGACCTGTAAAAACTATTAGTTTATTTTTTGGAATTTCTAGGTTTATATTTTTTAAGTTATTTTCTCTTGCATTATATATTTTTATTGAATCTGTCATTATTAGTTATCCATTTATTATAAATTAGTTATCTTATATTAAAAAAAAACATAATATAAAATAAAATTAATATGTTAATTTTTACTCAATTGGTAGTTTGATTATAAATTTAGAACCATCATAAGTTTTATCTTTATACTCAAAAGTTACTTTTTCTACTTCTATCTCACCGTTTAAATGTTTATAAACAATCTCTTGGCTCATATATAGACCAATACCAGTTCCTTGGCTTTGATGTTTAGTTGTAAAATATGGTTCAAAGATTCTATCTATAATTTCATTTTTAATACCTTTTGCATTATCTTTAATTTCTATAATTAAAAAATCATCTTTTTTATAACATTCTATAAAAATATACTTATCTTTATAGTTCTCTTTTTTAAGAGAAATAAAAGCATCTATAGCATTATTTAAAATATTTAAAATAACATGAATGAGTTCATTTTGTAAAGATGATATTTCTATATGTTGTATATCATTAATTATTTTAATATGTTCATTTGTAAATTTTGCTGATAAAAGGTTTAAAGTTTTGTTAAATACTTTTTCTATATAAAATCTATTTTTTTCTTTTGTTTGTTTAAAAAAGTTTCTAAAATCATCTATAGTATTTGATAAGTGATTTGAAGTTTCAGCTATTATATTTATAAATTTTGTTAGATTTTCATCTGTTAAAATACCAAAATCTTTTTGTAATTTTATTCCACTTGCTGAAGTAGTCATTGTTGATAGTGGTTGTCTCCATTGATGAGCAATGTTTTCAATCATTTCACCCATAGCTTCCATTTTTGACTTATGGTATAAAAGTTTATCTTTCTCTTTTTTTTCTTCTTCTAATTTTGTTATATCTGTAATATCAATAACAACACCTATAAGACCTAATACATTATCATTTGTATCAAAATATGCTGATTTATAAAATATTACTTTAAATCTACTATTTTGCTCTTTGTTATAAACTTCTGACTGATATATTTGGGGATTCTCTTCAAGATTAAATACTTTTTCATCTTGTTCATGATAAGTTTTAGCAACATCAGGTGGTGCAATGTCAAAAACAGATTTACCAATAATTGCACTTACTTTTATACCGGTTAATTTTTCCCAAGCTTTATTACAACCTAAATATTTACCATTTTTATCTTTGTAAAATATTGATGTGGGATTACTATCAAGAAGTGTATTTAAAAATTTTTCTTGATTTTTCATCTCAATTATATTTTGCTCTATTTCTGCTTTAAGTTTTTGTTCTTTTTCAAGTTTTTGAGTTATGTCTCTTGAAATACATATCATATATTCTACATCATCTTGTGTATAGTACTTTATATTTGTTTCTAAAATAAATTTTTTTCTACTTTTAGAATAAAAGTTAGAGTAATTTGTAATTTTATCTTTAATTATAATTTCATTTAAACAATCTTTTTCATCAATGGATTCTTTTATATCATTAATATCTAATTTTGAGATTTCATCCATTGTATATTCTAATGTGTCTAAAAACTTTTTGTTTGCATATACAATATTTGAATTTTTCATATCATATATTGAAATCATATCATTTGCCTCATCAATGAGGCTAAAAAATAGATTTGAATTAATTATTTGTCCTTTTTTCAAGATTATTCTTTTTCCAAATGAATAGTTTGAGTAGGGAAAGCAAATGAACAATTGTTTTTTGCTACTAATTGTGAAATTTTTACAATAACATCTTGTTTTGTTTCTAGCCAGTCTTCCCAATCTGGACTTCTACTAAAGCAGTAAACTAAAATATTAATAGAACTTGCTGCATATTCATCAATATATACTAAAGTAGTATTTTTTACACCAATTAAATCCTCTTTTTTTAATAAGTAAGGTTTTTTATCAATATTTAACTTAGAACTTGCAATTGATGGATGCTCTTGTAACATCTCTCTAATATCAACAACAAGACTTTCAATATCACTCATTTTACTTCCATAAGTAATACCTATTGACATCATAATTCTTCTTCCTATTACTCGTTTTGACCAGTTAAGTATAGACATATTTGCTAATTGGGCATTGGGTACTGTTATCATAGCATTTGCAAAAGTTCTTATTCTTGTTGTTCTCATTCTAATATCAACAACAGTTCCTTCAACATTTCCAGCCTCTATCCAATCCCCTTGAGAAAATGAATTATCTGTAATAATATTTAATGACCCAAAAAAGTTTGTAAGAGTATCTTTTGCAGCAAGTGCAACTGCTATACCACCAATACCAAGTGAAGCAATAATAGCTTTAATATCAAAACCTAATTGAACTAATAAAAATAAAAGTAGACAAATAAGAATTAATATTTTTAAAATTCTTAATATAAAATCTACCATCTCTTTTCTCATATTTGGATAATCATTAAATATTTTATCAGATGAAAGATTTATATAATTTGTTAGTATTCTATAAAACATATAAGATAGAAGTGCTAAATAAACTGTAGAAAACCAAGGAACAAGTTTATTTACTATAGTTGCACTATCAATTAGTAAAAAAAGAGATAATTGTAAAGCAAAAATATACATTAAAATAGAAACAGAAAAACTAAAACTACTTGGAACAATATCTATAATAGAGATATTTAAAGTCTTTATTTTTTTTGATAACTTTTTATTAAATAAACTTGCAAAGAATGGCAATATTTTTCTGTTAATTATAGAAAATATAATAAATATAAATATAAGAATAACAATTTTACCTATTGAAATATGGAAATAGTAATCAAATATTTCAGATATATTTTTTATATAACTAGTAGAATCAATTTTTTTAATTACATATTTTAAACTTAGTTCATCTAATATAAAATTACTAGGTCTATATTCATTCATATTTGATCTTAGATAATTATATACTAGTAAGTTTGCTTTTATTTGTGACTCTAGTGTATTTAAAGAAGTTTTAAAATCAGTAGAAAGTGTATCATTTAAATCACTTATTTGTGAAGCAGTTTTTCTAAAAATATTTAAATCTATATTTTTTAATTTTTTTATTGAGTCATCAAGTAAAGATACATAATATTTTTTATCTTTAAAAGAGTTTTTTCCATCTATAATTGAATTAATTGTTTGAGCAAAGTTTCTTTTATTTTCTAAGATAGTTATTTTTAAAAGATCCCTTGATACGGCTAAATTATTATCATATTTAGAATTGATATTTATTTTACTATTTAAGAATTTAGTTTTTTGTTCATAATCTTTTTCATCAAAATTATAAGGAACCTCTTTATTTATGTTCTTTATAATCTTTTCCATTTCATCATCAATTTTTTCAATTTGATTATCTGTATGTAATTTAAAATTTTTATTTTGAATTAGTTTAATAATAAAGCCCAAATCATAAGGGTCTACTTCATTAGTAGTATTAGTTCCATCTGTTTGTGTATCAGTTGCAGTTTGATCATTTTGTTGATTTTGTTGACTTTTTACTTCAGTGTCTCCCAAAAGAAGATTATTCCCAAAGAGGTTTATTGATAGTAGTAATAATAGAATTATTTTTAATAAATTATATTTTGTAGTATTGTGCATTTGCCATCCATTGTAAAAATTAAAGCAGCCATTATACCATAATAAAATATTAAACAATCATTTGGTATTTTACATATTATTAATTGTAAAGGTTAAGTGGAATGAATATTCTTAATAGTTTTGAAATAGAGAATGAACTTTTTTATTATTATGATTTAAAAAAAGTTTTTTCAATCTATGAAAGCTTAAAAAAACTTCCAATTTCCTTGAAAATTTTGTTAGAAGAGAATTTAAGAAAAGCAACAAGTGATGAAGAAATTGAGTATATAATTGATGCTTTTTTAACTAGAAAAAACTCTTTAATTAATTTTTATCCTTCAAGAATGATTACTCAAGACTTTACAATACTTCCTTCTTTGATAGATTTAGCTACATTAAGAGAACAAGTAAAAGATACTCCAGAAAAAATAGAAAAAATCAATCCTAAGCTTATGCTTGATTTACTTTTTGATTATGATTTAGAACACAATTGTTCACAAGAAGATATTCAGTCTCAAATAGAAAAAAATAAAGAGAAATATAAATTTATAAAATGGGCTCAAAATAGTTTTAGTAATTTTCGTGTTATTCCACCAGGTTCTGGAATTTGTCATCAATTAAACTTAGAATATCTATCTACAATTATTCATCTAGAACAAAAAGATGGGAAAAACTATTTATTTCCAGAAACAGTTTTAGGTAGTAATTCAAACTCTTCTATTACAAACTCACTAGGAGTATTAAGTTATTCTGTGGGAGGAATAGATACCCAATTGTCACTATTAGGCTATCCTATAAAGTTTAAGTTACCAAAAGTTTTAGGTGTAAATATAAAAGGGAAACTACGAAAAGGGATTACTTCATCTGATTTAGTATTATATTTAAAATTTAGATTAAAAGAACATGGGATAAATAATCAAATAGTTGAATTCTTAGGTGATGGTCTTTCTGAGTTAACATTAGAAGATAGATCTTCTTTGTCTAATATGGCTACAAAATATGGTGCGATTTCTTTTTATTTTCCAATAGATGATAAAACATTATTGTATTTTAGTAATACAAAAAATAGTAATGAGTTTTCAAAACTTATTAAAATATACCTAAAAAAACAAGACCTTTTCTTTGAAAACAAAGAGTTCTCTTTTGATGAAGTTATTGAGATAAACTTAGATGAGTTAGAACCTATTATTTTTGATTATAAGGATATTGAAAATAAAGTACAAATAGAAGAATTAGATAAGCTGCATATAACAAAAGAGGGGATAACTTTAAAGGATACCTCCATTGTATTAGCAACTATTAATACTTGCACAATGGTATCAAATCCTTACTTATTGATACATGCTGGACTTGTGGCAAAAAAAGCTTATGAATTAGGACTTAAAGCTAATGAAAATATAAAAAAAGTATTGATAATAAAATCTCATATTGTAAAGAGTTATTTAACAAAACTAGATTTATTGAAGTACTTTGGATATTTAGGCTTTGATATTATTGATAATGAGTGTGATACTATTTATTCATTAGATGAGAGAGTAGAAGAAGAGATTAGAAAATACAACTTAAATGTTGTTTCAATAAGTTCTGGAAATAGACACCTAAAAGAAAAAATCCATCCTTTGATAAAATCAAGTTATTTAATGTCTCCATCTTTACTTATTGTATATACCTTAGGTCAAACAATAAAAAGTAATATTATAAAAGAGATGAAGAGTTGTGAATTTTGGCCAAATAATGATTTAGTAATTGAGTATTTAGATAAATTAGATTTTGAATTTTATAAAGAGATATACAATAATATATTTTTAGGTGATATCTCTTGGCAAAATATACAAATACCTAAAAACAAAACTTTTGATTGGGATGAAAACTCCATAGATATAAAACAATCAAATTTTGTGAATAATGTAGAAACTAAAAACAATCAAATTCAAAATGCAGGTATACTGGCACTTTTAGGAGATAATATAGAAACTAAATATATCTCTCCCCAAGGTCAAATATCTTTATATTCAGAAGCTGGTAATTATTTGGAACAAAAGGGCATAAAGTCATTTGATTATAATACCTTTGAAACTAGATGTGGAAACTTTGAGATTATGTCAAGGGGAATGTTTGATAATGTGAGTTTGAAAAACAAAATGATTTCAAAAGAGGGTGGTTTTACAAAAGATTTTGAAAAAGATGAGATAGTATCTATTTATGAACTAGCTCAAAGGTTCAAACAAAGACAAAGACCTTTAATTTTGTTTGCTGGTGAAAATTTTGGAATAGGTGAAGAAATTGAATGGTCAATAAAAGGAATAAAGGCACTTGGAATAAAAGCTATAATTGCAAAATCTTTTGATGAAAAGTATAAGTCAGATTTACACTGCCTTGGAATATTGGCTTTAGAATTTACAGAAGGTGAAGATATAAATATATTAGCTCTAAAAGGTGATGAAGTTATTGATATTAACTTAGATGAAAGTATAAAAACAAATAGTTTATATAACTTAACAATAAGTTCAAATAGGGGAATTATTGATACTAAATTAAATAATAGTATTACTAAAAGCAATTATAAAAATAATAGTAATTTAAGTTCACTATTAAATGATTTGATAGCAAAATAATAATAAAGTATAAAAATCATAAAAGGGATTAGACAATATGTCATTTTTCAAATTAAAACTATCAGATAAGATAAATAAATCACTTACTGAGAATAGCTATATTAAACCAACTGCAATTCAAGAAAAAGTAATTCCTTTAGTATTAGAACAAAAAGATATTATTGCAAGAGCACAAACAGGAAGTGGGAAAACTGCAAGTTTTGTTTTACCCATATTAAATCTTTGGTCAGGGCAAAAATATTTAGGCAAACCAAAAATCAGATGTTTGGTTTTAACTCCTACAAGGGAGCTGGCTTTACAAGTAGCTACTGCTTTTTTAACATTTAGTAAATATATGAGTAAGAAACCAAAAGTTGTAAGTGTTATTGGTGGAGAGAGTATTGGTGAGCAGTTATTAAGTATTCAAAAAGGGTGTGATGTTATTGTTGCTACTACGGGAAGATTACTTGATATTTTAAAGAAAAAACAAATGGATTTATCAAATCTTGATTTTCTTGTTTTAGATGAAGCAGATAAAATGCTTGATTTTGGTTTTGAAGAAGAGTTAGAACTTTTATTAGAAGTTTTACCAAAAAAACGACAAAATCTTCTTTTTTCTGCAACATATCCTAAGAAAATGTTAAATATAGCATCTAAAATAACAGAAAATCCTATTGAAATATCTATTGAAAATGAAGAAGCAACAGTTCAAAGTATAAATCAAAGGCTAATAGAAGTAAATAAAGAGAATAGAAGTGCTTTACTTAGATATTTGATAAAAGAAGAGAATTGGCAACAAGTTTTAGTTTTCATGGCAAATAAACGTTCATGTGACAATTTAGCTTTTAAATTTAGGAAATATGGCTTTGAAGCTGAGTCTTTTCATGGTGATTTAATTCAAGAAGAGAGAAATGAGACTTTAGAAGATTTTAAAGCAAAAAAGATAAAAGTATTATTTGCTACAGATATAGCAGCACGTGGACTTCATATAGAAAATATTTCTTGTGTAGTTAATTATGACTTACCAAGGGCTGCTGCTGATTATATTCATAGAATTGGAAGAACAGGGAGAGCAGGTAAGAGTGGAATTGCAGTCTCTTTTATATCCCATGAAGATAAAGAACATTTTGCTTTGATTGAAAAAAGAAGTGATATAAGTCTTGAAAAAGAACAAATAAAGGACTTTGAATTAACTGGAAGCCCTATAAAAAAAGAGAAGGGCTTGCCACCTGTAAAGGGAAAAAGAAAAAGTAAAAAAGATAAATTAAGAGAACAAGCTTTAAAAAAGACTAAATAGTCTTGTAAATCATTATTGAAAAAGTTAAAGTATATAAAATAAGAATGTACTTTTTATAAGAGACTATATTAATCATATGTTTTATTTTTATACCTAAATATACACCAACTAAAGAGGCTAGACCTACCATTATCCCTTGAGAATAAAGCATATGACCATTGAAACTTAAAGAGATAAATCCAGCAGTAGAAGAAAAGATTACAAAAAATAGCCCTAGAGTTGTTGCTCTTTTTAAATTATAATTCATAAATCCAACTAAAATTGGAGTTATAATAATAGAACCACCAGCACCTACACTCATAGCAATTGCGCCTGAAATTGCACCAATTAATACAAGTAATAAGATAGATTGATTTTTTTCTTTTTTATCATGTTCAGCAGGTGTAAAAAAAAGCTTTAAAATTGAAGCTAGCATAATTAGTATAAATATATATTGTAAAGTTAGATTTGAAAATGCAGCAACTACAAATCCTGAGCACAGACCTCCTATAAAGCCTCCACCACCAATAGCTATTCCATCAATTAATATACCTGATTGTTTCTTACTATTTAAAAATGAACCATAGATTGAACTAAATACCATTTGAACCACTGAAATAGATATGGCTTCTTTCATAACTAATCCAGATAATAAAAGCATTGGAACAAGTATCATTCCTCCTCCAACACCAAAGAAACCTGAAACAAAACCTGTAACAAGCCCTAAAAATAGAAGTTCAAAAATCATTATCTAATAGAGTTCATTGCTGAAATAAATTTTTTGTAAATACATTCAAGATCTGTATCTTCATTACTTAAATCAATTCCATCATATTTTTTAATAGCATGTTCTAAAACAGCAACTCTTTTTAATAAGTACTCAAACATCTCTTTATTGATGTCAGGTAAATCTCCATGATTCAATCTTCCATTTTTATCATCTCTTTTGATAATTTTAGCAGGTACTCCAACCGCAGTTGAGTTTTTTGGAACATCGCAAATTACAACAGAATTCGCTCCAATTTTACTATTTTTTCCAACAGTAATATTTCCTAATACTTTTGCACCACTTCCAATTACAGAGTTTGATTTAATAGTAGGGTGTCTTTTCCCTTTATTTAAACTAACCCCTCCAAGAGTTACTCCTTGATAAATTAGTACATCATCTTCAACTATTGCAGTTTCACCGATAACTACACCTATCCCATGATCTATAAATACCCTTCTTCCAATAGTTGCTGCTGGATGAATATCCATATTACATAAAAATTGAGTAAGTCCCATTATTATTCTAGAAGTTAGTTTGAAATTCTTTTTATATAGTCTATTTGCGATTCTATGATTGATAACTGCCCAAACACCAGGATAATTAAAAATAAGTTCTATATTAGAATTTAATGCAGGATCATTTAACTTTGGAACAGAAAAGTCTTCTTTTATCTGTTTCCAAAGAGATATCTCTTCTGTACCTAGTTCTGTTTTGTTTTGTTCTTTATTTGGTGTATCACTCATAATAACTCCATATAGTTTTTAAATAACTATTTTCATTTAAATATTTTTTCAAATCTTTATAAATTTCTGGGTCTAGATTTTTTCTTAACACATTTTTCATATAATCTGTATCATAATCAATATCTTCAAGTATATCAATTATTTTTTGTGATTCTAATATTTTTTCTAATACTACTTCCCCATCTTTAAATACAACATTAACCTCAGTTGGGTGAGAGAATAAGTTGTGTTTCATCCCTAAAGTATCTTGATATGCTCCGACATTAAAAAAGCCCAAAAAATAATCTTCTTCATTTAAATTTATATCATGTAAATAAAGTGGCCTTTTTGAATCAAAAGGAATCTCACCATCACTATCACAAGTAATATCCCATAAAGAAGCACTTCTTGTAGGGTTTTTGTCTAAATGTGTTAATGGCATTACTGGAAATTCTTGATCAATACCCCAATAATCAGGAAGGGATTGAAAAAGAGAGAAGTTTAATAAATACTTCTCCTGAATACTTTCATTAAGTTTTTTTAATTCACCATAATCATCAATTTCTAAAAATGAAATAGCTTTTTTAATTATTTGGTGTGTTAGAACTTCTGCATTTGATCTATCTTGTAAATCAATATATCCCAAATCAAAAAGTGTTAAAAGTGATTCCATATGATCTGTACTATCATGCATATACTCATAAGCAGTTTTTTTAGTCATATCTCTATGTAAATAAAATAGCTCTTGAATAAGTGGTGGATTTTTTTCTTTTAATTTTAATTGATCAAGTTCATACTCTGATGAAAAAAGTTCTAAAACAGGAGTTACAAGTACTGTTGAAGATGCTGAAATAAACCTTCCTGATTCTGTGAATATATTTGGTTCATCAACACCTTTTTGTTTTGCAATATCTTTTAGTGTAAATATAACATCACTTGCAAACTCACTAAGTGAATAAAATCTTGTTCTTTCGTAGGCATTATACTCAACCGCTAAACCACCACCAATATTGATTGATTTTAATTTAGTTGCCCCTAGGTTTTTAAGTTCTGCATAAATGTGTCCAGATTCTCTTAGTGCTTTTTTAAGAGGTTTTATTGAATTCATTGCAGAACCTATATGAAAATGAATCATAGTAAGATAATTAACAATATTACACTCTTCCATTAATTCATATGCTTCAAGAATTTCAGTTGATGTAAGACCGAATTTAGAATTTATTCCTCCACTTTTAGCCCATAATCCACTTCCGCCACTATGAAGTCTTACTCTTAACCCTATATTTGGACATTCAAGTTTTGTCTCTTTTAAAACTTCTACAATCATCTCAAGTTCATTTAATCCCTCAATAATCAAAGTAATATTATGTCCCATTTTTTTTGCAATAAAACCTAAATGAATCATCTCTTTATCTTTAAATCCATTTACAGTAATAGGAGAACCTATATTATTATATGTCATTGCAATAACAAGTTCTGCTTTACTTCCAGCTTCTAATCCATAATTGAATTTTTTCCCTTCTTGAATTAGGGGGTGAATGAAGTTGGGTAATTGATTTACTTTTAAAGGAAACACTGCATTAAATGTTCCTTGATATTTGTACTCTTTTATACTTGCATTAAATACATCATAAAGAGTATGTATTTGTTTTTTTGTTATATGGGGAAATCTTAAAAGCAAAGGGCCCTTAAAATCTTGTTTTCTAATATCTTTAACAATAGAAATTAAAGATGGTTTACAGTCAAAATTAACTTTTGCTAATCCATCTTCAATAATAAAATTATCATCACTCCAGATGTCAATACCATAATCATTCACTACTAAAAATCCTTTAAATCTAAATTTCTTTCTTCTTGTGTATCTATATTTTTCATATAAATTGTTCCATTATTTAATTCAGTTTCACCAATTAATGCAACAATATTTGCACCATGTTTCTCAGCTATTTTAAAGTGTTTACCAAAACTTCTTGGTGTATACTCTATAATAGTTTTTGTTGTCTTTCTTTTTTTAAGAGCAACTTTTGTTATTGTATTTAGTGCTTCTTCACTCATTGCGCCCAAATAAATAGTATCTTCTTTTATATCTTTTTGTTTTATTAGTTCAAGTAACCGCTCAATACCTATAGCAAATCCAATTCCAGGAGTTGCACGTCCGCCTAAAAATTCTACAAGTCTATCATATCTACCACCACCTGCAATTGCACTTTGGGCACCAATTTCATTTGATGTAAATTCAAAGGCAGTTTGAGAATAATAGTCTAAACCTCGAACTAAGTTTGAATCTATAACATAACTTATATTATTAAAATCTAAAATCTCTTTTAATTTTTCAAAATCACTATCACATTTCTCACATAAATTATCTGTGATTTTTGGTGCATCTACTAAAAGAGATTGGCATTTTTCATTTTTACAGTCTAAAACTCTTATAGGATTTGTCTCAATTCTTCTATTACAGTCTTCACAAAGTTCAGTTTTTATATTTGTTAACACTTTTACAAGTTTTTCTTTATATGGAGGCATACAAATAGGACAACCCAATGAGTTTAGTTGTAAAGTAAAACTAATACCAAAGAAATCTAAAATCTCTTTTATCATCATTATAATATTTGCATCTTCATACACAGAGTCTATGCCAAAAACTTCACATCCAAATTGATGAAATTCTCTAAGTCTTCCTTTTTGTGGCCTTTCATATCTAAACATAGGACCATAATAGTACCATTTATATGTACCACCAGCACGGTCGAATTTATTTTCCACAAAACTTCTTACAACCCCAGCCGTTCCCTCTGGTCTTAGACATACATCATTTTCACCTTTGTCGATAAATTGATACATCTCTTTATTTACAATATCACTACTTTCACCAACACTTCTTTTAAATAGTGCAGTCTCTTCTAAAATAGGCGTTTCCATATATGTAAAGCCATAGTTTTTAGCTATTCTTGAAGCATTTTCAACAAAATATGTAAAAAGCTCACTCTCTTTTCCTAAAATATCATTCATCCCTCTTAGACTTTGAATATTTTGTTTACCCATTAATAAATTCCTCAATTCTTTTTGCAATTTCTTCTATACTCAAACTTGCATCTATAAAGATGTAATTTAAGTTTAACATTTCAATAGTTTTTTTCATTCTATTTTGAATGTCAATTAAATAATCAATTCCCCTTGATTCAATTGAATCATTTGATTTACTTCCTAATCTTTTTATTAATTCCTCTTTACTTAATTCTAATAAAATAGTATGACTTGGTAGTGTATTTTCCGTAGCTATCAAGTTTAAAGTTGTAACAACTTCAATTGGTAAACTTGAAGCATAAGCAATACCTGAAATAACTGATCTATCTGAAATAATCATTTTATCAATATTTGGTTTGATTACTTCCTCTATATGTTCAGCTCTATCTGCCAAAAATAAAAACATCTCTGCAATTTTTGATTTGGCTTCACCATTAAGAGCCATTTCTCTTAGTTTACTACCAAGTTTTGTAGCTCCTGGTTCTTTTGTAAAAATTGCATCATTAAACTTTTTTGATAGAATCTCAAGCTGAGTAGATTTTCCAGCTGTATCAATTCCTTCTATAACTACATACATTTTATAACCTCTTTTGGAATTAAGTGTTCAAATTTACCCTTAAATAATATAATTTCTCTGACAATTGTAGAACTAACGAATGCATTTTCAAGGGTTGGCATAAGATATAAAGTTTCAATTGTTTTATTAATAGAAGAGTTTGCATATCCCATTTGAAGTTCATATTCAAAATCACTCACGGCTCTTAACCCTCTAATAATAGTTGTAATATTTAAACTAGTTGCTAAATCAACTAATAAAGTATCAAATCCTACAACTTTTACACCACTAATATTTTTTGTGGCTTCTTTTGCAAATTCAACTCTTTTTTCGTGGGTGAACATAGGTTTTTTTCTTTCACTTTTTGCAACTGCAATAATTACTTCATCAAAAATATTTGCTGCTCTTTTTATAATATCCATATGTCCATTTGTAATTGGATCAAAGGTACCTGAGTATATAGCACTTTTGTATGATGAGATTTGTTCTTTATTTTCTTTATTCATCTTCTTTCCATCTTTTATATAAACTATTTTCTATTCCTAAACTATCATACCACTTCCCAATAATAAAATTTTCCATTGCATCAATTGTTGTGTTATTTGAATAATAACCCAAAATTGGAGGAGAAATAATAACACCCAATGATGACAATTTGGTCATATTTTCTAAGGGAATTTGAGAAAATGGCATTTCTCTAGGAGCCAATAAAACTTCTCTTTTTTCTTTTAAGGATACAGCAAATGCTCTTGTAATTAGATTATCTGCAAACCCATATGCACATTTTGCTAAAGTATTCATAGAGCATGGTATGATTGCCATCTTATCAATTTTAAATGAACCTGATGCAATAGGTGCAGCTATGTCACTATTTTCAAAAAGTTTGATATTTTTTTGATTTATTAGTTTTTCAAATGCCAAATTATTTTCATATTTTAATGCAATCTTTGCACTTTGGGAAATAACAACAAAAGCTTGAATATTTTGAGGTAAAAGTTCTAAAAATTTAATTCCTAAATTTACACCACTAGCACCGCTAATTGCTATAACTAATCTCAATTTAGATCCTTATATTCTTTAGATAAATTAGTGATATTAGCTTAAAAAATCTTTATTTTCAAATAGTTAGCTATTATGTTTTAGAATTTAAAAGGATAAAACCTTATTAAATGCTTAAATTTAAGCTAATATTAATAAATGGAATGCTAACATTTTGTATTACTATAAATTAATATAAAGCATTCATTTTGTATAATTATATTTATTTAAGTTATACTAAATGTTTAAAGGATAATTATGTCTAAAAATTTCACTTATTTGAGAATAAATAAAAATAATAGAAACTATACTAAAGAGCAAGAAGATGGAATTATTAATTATGTTAAAAAACATAATATAGAAATTTTTCATAATATTGAAGTGGAAATTAACACTCCATCTGAAGAAAAAAATATTTTGGAACTATTAAAATCATGTAAAATGAACTCTACTTTGATAGTGTATGATTTAAATGTTTTTGGAAGAACTATTGAAACAATTTTAGAAATTGTAAAATTTTTATTGGAAAATAAAGTAAGAATTTTGGTAATAAAACAAAATCTTGAATTAATTAGTAATGAAGATATGCTTACAAAAATGGTTTTGGGAATGATATCTATGACAATATCTTTAGAAAAAGATTTGATGAGTTTAAGAACAAAAGAAGCTCTAAGTGCAAAAAAATTAAATGGCGAAAGTTTAGGTAAACCAAAAGGAACTATTCAAAAATCAAAATTTGATAAGCAAAGAGATAAAATAGAAGAGTTATTAAGTGTAGGATTATCAGTTAGAAAAATTGCAAAACTTTTAGGATATAACAATCATATTGGTTTAAATAATTATGTCAAAAAAAGAAATATCAGAGAAAATAGTACCTTATTAGAAGATATTGCAAGTTAAACTTATCTTTTGTGAATAAATACTTTATATTGACTTTAAATATATTATAGTATCATATTGCCTATTTAAAATATGGAGAATGTATTATGAAAGTATTATTAATAAAAGATGTAAAAGGTACTGGTAAAGCTGGTGAAGTAAAAGAAGTTTCTGATGGATATGGAAAAAATTTTTTAATTGGAAAAGGTTTAGCACTACTTGCGACAAATGAAGTTTTAAATAAACACAAAGCTCAAATGAGAAGAGATGCCCAAAAAGAAGCGGAAGAAATAGAAACTGCAAAAGAGACTGCAAAAATACTTGATTCTCAAAAATTTATTATTAAACATAAAATTGGAGCCAATGGACATTTAATTGGTTCTGTTACAAATAAAGAGGTTGCTGAAATATTAAAAGAACAAGCAAATATTGATTTAGATAAAAAAAATATAACATTAAACTCAAAAGTAAAAACAGAAGGTATCTTTGAAGCAGATTGTAAACTAGGTCATGGGATACATGGAACAGTTAAATTTGATGTAATTGCAGAGTAAACAATGTTTGATGCTACTACGATATTAGCCTATAAGGCAAAAGATAAAGCAGTTATTGGTGGAGATGGTCAAGTTACCTTTGGAAATACGGTTTTAAAAGGTAATGCCACAAAAATTAGAACACTTTATAAGGATAAAATCTTAGCTGGTTTTGCTGGAAGTACTGCAGATGCCTTTAATCTTTTTGACATGTTTGAAACACATTTAGAAAATACTAAAGGTGATTTATTAAAAGCAGTAATTGCTTTTTCAAAAGAGTGGAGAAAAGATAAAGTTTTAAGACGGCTTGAAGCTATGATGATAGTTTTAAATAAAGAACATATATTTATATTATCTGGAACTGGTGATGTTGTTGAACCAGAAGATGGAATGATAGCCTCTATTGGTAGTGGTGGTAATTTTGCTATTTCTGCTGCACGAGCTTTACAAAAGCATTCAAATTTAGATCCTGAAGATTTAGTGAAAGAATCACTAATGATTGCAGGTGAACTTTGTATTTATACAAACCAAAATATAAAATTATTAAAAATAGAGGATTAATTTAAATGAATATGACTCCTAAAGAGATTGTAAAATTTTTAGATGATTATGTAATTGGTCAAAATGATGCTAAAAAAACAATAGCGTTGGCACTTCGAAATAGATATAGAAGAATGCAATTAGAACCAGAAATTCAAGAAGAAATCATGCCAAAAAATATCCTTATGATAGGAAGCACTGGTGTTGGTAAAACAGAGATTGCAAGAAGATTAGCAAAAATGATGAGTCTTCCTTTTGTGAAAGTTGAAGCTAGTAAATATACAGAAGTAGGTTTTGTAGGTCGAGATGTTGAATCTATGATTAGAGATTTAGTTTTTGCTTCAATGGATTTAGTAACAAAAGAGTATGAAGAAAAAATACAAGATGGTATTGACCAAGAAGTAAATAAACAAATAATAGAAAAACTTGTTCCACCTTTACCTGAGGGTGCAAGTGAAAGTTCAAAAGAGTCTTTTATCAAAACATTTAATAAAATGGAAGAGAAGTTATTAAAAGGTGAACTTGAAGATAAAATAATCGAGATAGAACTTCCTAAAAAAGCCCATGTAGAAGTAATTGATTCTTCTTTGCCTCTTGATATGACATCTATGCAAGAGAGTTTAAGTAATATGTTAGGTTCTTTAAATAAAGATAAGATAAAAAAAGAAGTAAAAATAAAAGATGCTAGAAAACTTTTAAGAAGTGGAGCAAGTGAAAAGTTAATTGATCATGAATCAATAAAACATGAAGCACTTAGAAGAGTTGAAAATGGTGGAATAATTTTTATTGATGAAATAGATAAAATAGCTTCTGGTAAAAATAATCAAAATCAAGACCCAAGTAAAGAGGGTGTACAAAGAGATTTACTTCCTATCGTTGAAGGAAGTAGTGTTCAAACAAAGTATGGACAAGTAAAAACTGATCATATTTTATTTATAGCAGCTGGGGCATTTCATGTTAGTAAACCAAGTGATTTATTACCTGAATTACAAGGAAGATTTCCTTTAAGAGTTGAATTAAATGCCTTAGATGAAGAGGCTTTATATAAAATATTAACTAATACAAAAAATTCATTATTGAAACAATACCAAGCTTTGTTAAATGTTGAAGGTGTAACTTTAGAGTTTGATGATGAAGCTATTCATTCATTTGCTCATCTTTCAGTTGAAGCAAATCAAAAAGCTGAAGATATTGGAGCTAGAAGATTACATACTGTTATTGAGAAAGTTTTAGAAGATATAAGTTTTAATGCAGATGAAAAAAGCGGAGAAACTATTGTCATTACTAAAAAATTAGTAGAAGAGAAATTATCGGATATAGTTAAAGATGAAGATACTGCAAGATATATATTGTAGTTTTTATTTTTTTTTGGCTAAAATAAGTTAAATAAGTAATTTTAAAAGGCGGAACCATGAAAATAGTAACATTTTGCAATATTGATGAGAAACTATTGGACTCTAGTTTTACAGTAGAGAGTTATGAAGAAACATCAGGTGAAGCAGATATTGCAATTATAGATATTAATTCAATATTTGATTTTGAAGAAAATAAAGCAGCCTCTTGTAAAGCTAAATATGTTTCTATTGCTATTCTTGATGATCAAGATGATTATGATGCATTTAAAAACTTTGGTATTGACGCTTGGATAAAACATGAAGATTTGTCTAAAATAAATGAACTAATTGCAGTTCTAAATAAAAGGTTTTTGTCATAATTATAGATACACATTGTCATTTAGATAACGAACAATACTACGAAGATATAGATACCGTAATAGAAACTGCATTAGAAAATGGGATAAAGGGATTTTTAATTCCTGGTGCTGATTTTAAAGATTTACCTCAATCAATAAAATTAGCTGAAAAATATAAAGAAGTCTATTTTGCAGTTGGAATTCACCCTTATGATGCTCCTTCATATGATGAAAATATAATGAAAGAGTATATAAATCATCCAAAATGTATTGCTGTTGGTGAGTGTGGATTGGATTACTATAGATTGCCTGAAGATGAAGATGAGAAATTACAAGAAAAGCAACTACAAAAAGAAGTATTTATTTCTCAAATAGAATTTGCTAAAAAAGTAAAAAAACCTCTTATTGTACATGTTAGGGAAGCCTCTGATGATTCTAAAACTATTTTAGAAAAATATGGTGCACGAGAAGTTGGTGGAGTTTTACATTGTTATAATGCAAGTGAACATTTATTAAGTTTAAGTGAACATGGTTTTTATTTTGGAATAGGTGGAGTTTTAACTTTTAAAAATGCAAAAAAATTAGTTGAAGTTTTACCAAAAATTCCTTTAGAAAAACTACTAATAGAAACAGATGCTCCATATTTGACTCCTCATCCTCATAGGGGAAAAAGAAATGAGCCTTTTTATACAAAATTTGTATCTGAAAAGATAGCAGAACTCTTAAATATTAGCGATGAAGAAGTTCAAAATTTGACTACAAATAACGCAAAAAAACTATTTAAAGAGTTTTCTAGCATAATTTAGATAAAATCTCAACTATTTACATAAATAGGATTGATAATTGCTTAAAATTTTTCTGATAACCATAACTCTTTTTTTGAGTGCAAATGCATCGTTAATAGGAAGTAACTTCTCACAGCGGGATTTACAGATTTTAAAAGAACTAGACATTGACCCCGCTTACATTACTGATTATAAGCTACAAAAAACATATAATAGATATTTACAAAATATTCAAGATAAATATGTAAAAAGATTTAATAGAGCTTCATTATTTGTTCCAAAAGTAAAAGAGATACTTAGAGAAGAGGGCTTACCTGAGACTTTTTTATATCTTGCAATGGCAGAATCAAGCTTTACTTTAGATGCTAAATCAAGAGCTAGAGCTACAGGTATGTGGCAGTTTATGCCAGCAACTGGTAGAAATCTTGGACTTAAAAATGATATTTATGTTGATGAGCGAATGGATATCGTTAAATCTACATATGCAGCTGCTAAATATTTAAAATATCTACATAATGAATTTGGTAAATGGTATCTAGCAGCTGTTGCTTATAATTGTGGACAGGGAAGAGTTATTGAAGCAATTACAAGAGCAACGCTTGATTTATATGAAGATGAAAATGGTAAAAAAAATGATAAATCAAAAGAGATAAAGAAATATAGACATACTATTACTTTATATCAACAAAAAAGAGTTAGATTTGGCGAATTAAATAAAATCTATAAAGAAGTCTTAACTTGGGATGTAAAACCAGATATTTATGAATTATTAATGGAACAAAAAGATGTTAGAAGACAGTATTTACCTGAAGAGAGTAGAAACTATATAAGAAAAATAATCTCTCTTGCTATGATGAATAATCAAAGTTTTGTAACTGAAAATGACCATTCTCATATAAGAAATATTGGAGTAACCTCACCAATTGCAACTGTTAGAGTAAAAGGTGGATTGCATTTAAAAAATATTGCAAAAGCCATTGGAATGGATTATAGAGATTTAAAGATGTTAAATAAACAACTTATTAGAAATATTATTCCTACTTATAAAAAAGATTATCAAATATATATTCCATATAGTAGACTATCAATATTTAATCAAAATAAAATGAATATTGAACCTACTAAATATCAAATTCATATTGTAAAAAAAGGGGATAATCTTTATGATATTGGTAGAAAGTATGGAATTTCTTATAAAGTTATTAAGAGTTTTAATAAACTAAAAAGTAATAGATTAGCATTAAAACAAAAATTAGTTATTCCTTTTGTAGAAGGAACAGAATTAAAAACAAAAGATTATTATGTTAAAAATGGAGATACTTTATTATCAATAGCAAAAATGTTTAGAGTAGAACTAAGTAAATTGATGGCTGATAATAACTTGAAAAATAGTTTTATAAAAAGAGGAGATAAGCTTGTTATTACGTATAGATAATTTACTTAAACTATTTATTACATTTTTAATTACGATTCTTTTTACTGGTTGTTTTTCATCTTCTTCTTATAATTATAGTAATTTTAATATATTTAAAAAAGATAGAAGTAGTATAAAAGTTCCTGAGCAAAAAATGAAAAATTCAGAAGCTATGCATAGAGCTACTATGAGACCTTATCAAGTATTTGGTAAATGGTATTATCCAACTGTTGCAAAAATTGGAGATACTCAAACTGGTATTTCTTCATGGTATGGACCAAATTTTCATGCAAAACCTACTTCAAATGGTGAAATTTATAATATGTATAAGGCAACAGCTGCACATAAAACTTTACCTATGAATACAATGTTAAAAGTTGAAAACCTAGAAAATGGAAAATCAACTATTGTAAGAGTAAATGATAGAGGACCTTTTGTAGGTACAAGAATAATAGACTTATCAAATAAAGCTGCACGTGATATAGATATGGTTGCTAAAGGGACTGCAAAAGTTAAAATTACTGTTATTGGATTTCATGGTAAGATTGCTAAAACTAAAGCAGAAAAAGAAGAAGTTGCAAGTGTAGGTAAATATTACTTACAAGTCGGAGCTTTTAGTAAATATTCAGGAGCTAAAATAACCCAACATAAATTTAAATTGATGTTAGATGATGAATATGATGTTATAATTAAAAAAGGTATTTTCAATAACAAAGAGATTAATAGAGTTTGGATTAGTGGCTTTAGGTCAGAAGAAGAAGTAAAAGATTTCAAAGAGAAACACTCTCTACCTGGAACAATGATAATTGCAGAGTAATAGGAAATAATATGGCTGAATTTAATAGAAAAACAAAAGAGACAGATATATATTGTAAGATTGATATTAATGGATGTGGTAAATCAACTATAAATACAGGTGTTGGATTTTTTGACCATATGTTAGAGGCTCTTTCAAAACATAGTGGAATAGATATAGAATTAACATGTAAAGGTGATTTACATATTGATGCACACCATACTGTTGAAGATTGTGGAATAGTATTAGGAAAAGCATTAAAAGATGAAATTTTCCCAATTAAAGCAGTTGAAAGATATGGTAATGCAACTGTAGTTATGGATGAAGCTTCTACTACTTGTGCTTTAGATTTATCAAATAGACCATATTTAGTATATGAAGTGAATATTAGTGGAAAAGTAGGGGAGTTTGATGTTGAACTTGCTGAGGAATTTTTCCATGCACTTGTTATGAATGCAGGGTTAACTACTCATATTATAAATGAAAGAGGAAGAAATAAGCATCATATATTAGAAGCATCATTTAAAGCCTTTGCTGTAGCTTTAAGAAGAGCTTTAGCCAAAAATGAAAGATTGGGAATCCCAAGTACTAAAGGGATTTTATGATTAAGTTAATTGTTCTTGATGTTGATGGAACATTAACTGATGGAAAAATTATTTATACAAATACTGGTGATGAAATAAAATCTTTTGATGTGGCTGATGGTTTAGCAATTGCTGCTTGGACAAAAAAATTTGGTAAAAAAGCAGCTATTATAACTGGAAGAAAATCTTCTTTAGTAGAAAAAAGAGCAAAAGATTTGAATATAGAACATCTTCACCAAGGTGTACACAATAAAGATGAAGTTTTGGAAGAAATCTTAAAAAAAGAGAACATTTCTTGGAGTGAAGTAGCTGCTATTGGTGATGATTTAAATGATTATAAGATGCTGAAAAAAGCAGGACTATCTTTTACTCCACAAAATGGTTCAAAATACATAAAAGAGATAGTTAATGTTGTTTGTAAAAATAGAGGTGGTGAAGGTGCTGTTAGGGAAATGATGGAATACATCTTTAAAGAAGATGGTTTAGAAGAGGAATTTTTAAACTTATGGCGATAAGATATTTTACATATATTTTATTAGTACTTTCTATTATATCAACTATAATTGCGATTGTACCTAGAGAAAAAGATAAAAATAGGGAAGAAAAGCCTCAAATTGTCTTTGAAAATTCTACTTTGTACACTTTTAATGAAGACAATTTAGAAAGAATTGTAAACTCAACAAGAGCAATGAAATACAAAGCAAAAGATGTTATGTATGATGGAAAGATTATATTAAGAAGAACTGATAATGGAACAGATTATATTCAAGCTGATATTATTATTAAAAGACTTGAACAATATAAATTCTTAAATGATGTAAAATATAATAGAGAGAATAATATCCTTTTAAATACAGATGAAATGTTTTATGATGGAATTAAAAAAATAGCCACAAATACAATAGCATTTGATGGTATATACAATGATAGTACTATAAAGGGAAAAGCTTTATATTATGATACAAATAAACAAATTTTTAAAGCGAAAGATACACACTTTGAAGTTTTATTAAATAGTAACAAAGGTAATAAATGAGATTTTTTTTAATATTGGGGTTTTTGGTTAGTTTTTTATTTTCAGAAAAGTTAATTATAGATGCAAAAAATTTTGAAGCCTATGATGAAAAAGGCTTATCTATTTTTACAGGTGATGTAAAAATGGTAAAATCAAGTGATGAGTTAGAATCTGATAGATTAGAAGTATATTTAAGTAAAAAAAAGCCTAATACTAAAAGAGAACCTTTAAAATACATTGCAACTGGTAATGTGAAATTTAAAGTTAAAACAGCTGGTAAATCTTATGAAGGTAAGGGTGATAAAGTTGTTTATGAACCTAAGAAATTAAAATATGTCATTACTGGAAACGGATTTTTAAAAGAAGTAACAGAAGATAAAAGGCTTTTTGGTGATAAGATTGTAATTAATCAAATTACAGGTGAAGCAAAAGTTACAGGAAGTGAAAATAAGCCAGTTAGATTTATAATTGATTTAGGTGACACAAAGAAAAAAGAGGATAACAAAGTTGCACCTACTGTGGAAAAAACAGACAAAGTTGAGACAAAACAATGAGAATAGTAGATGCTTCATTTATGCAATCAGCACAAAGTATAAGTGACTCACCAGGTCCAGATGTAGCTGAAATAGCATTTTTAGGACGTAGTAATGTGGGTAAGAGTTCATTATTAAATACTCTTACAAATAGAAAAGGTCTAGCAAAATCATCTTCTACACCTGGAAAGACTCAACTTATAAACTATTTTAATATAAAGTTTAAAACAGATGAAGAAAATGGTATGCCACCTGATTTATTTGCTAGATTTGTAGATTTACCAGGATTTGGTTATGCTAAAGTTTCTAAGAGTTTAAAAGCAGAGTGGAATAAAAATTTGACAAATTATTTGGAACAAAGACCAAATTTACAGATGTTTATTCACCTAATTGATGCTAGGCATCCAGAACTTGAAATAGACAAAAACGTTGATGAGTTTTTAGAAAAAATAAAAAGAGGTGATCAACTTATCGTTCATGCTTTTACAAAAACAGATAAGCTAAAACAAAATGATTTGGCAAAATTAAAAAGAGAGTACCCTGAGGGTATTTTTATATCAAATCTCAAAAAAAGAGGTATAAGTGACCTCCAAAATAAAATAACAGGATATTTATTTGGAAATTAGATTTTATAAACCAACAACAAAAGATATTATTCCTATGCAAAGCCTTGTAAAAGGTGAAGTAGAGAAGGGTACTATCTTACTTAGAACAGAAGATGAAATGGCTAATACAATACGGTCATATACTGTTGTTGAAGTTGATGGAAAACTAGCAGGTTTTGTAGCAACTCATATTCACTCAATAAGACTAGCAGAAGTGCGAAGTTTAATAGTATCAAAAGATTTTAGAGGTTTAAAACTAGGAAAACAATTAGTTGATGCCTGTATAAAAGAGGCTAAGTTTTACGGTCTAGAACAACTTCTATCTTTGACTTACGAAGCAGGTTTTTTTGAAAGCTGTGGTTTTAGAATAATAGAAAAAGATCAAATACCAGAACACAAAATCTGGGCTGATTGTATACGATGTAAACATTTCCCAGTTTGTGACGAAGTGGCTATGGTCTTTGACCTTTAGCCACTTTATTGTCGTTCAGCTTTAAATAAACCACTTCCTTCTATTACTCCATCTTTAAAGTCAAATTTACCACCTATTGCTTTAATTTCTCCACTTCCATAAAATGAACCATTTACATTTCCAGTTATATTATTAGAATTATGAGTTAAATCAGATGAAGAAAAACCTGATGAGTTTACGATTCCATTATTTCCAATATGAATATTATAAGTACCATTTTGTTGATTATATGATAAATTAATATCTCCTGTAAAAGAGCCACTTCCTCCACCAAAGTTAAATGCAAAATTTACTGTACCATAGTCAATTTCATGTAAGTTTGTGCCATCATATATATTTCCATGTATCACATCACCTTGAAAATTTATTGTACTATTTATTCCATTAATTACATTGTCCACAATATTTTTTGCAGTTTTTATTCCTGCAATCCATCCACCTGTGTACTCAACATTATTTTGGGCTGTTCCTTTCCATTCTCCCCATGATAAATATGGGTTTGAACTATTATCTTCAAATGCAAGAATACCACTTTGTCCATTTAATGTTGAATTTAAAATTTTTTTGTTGTCAATATTTATTTGAGAAGAGTCACCTATTGTAGGTTGATTTCCACTCTGATCTGGATGTATATTAGGATTAAAATTTTCTATACCCATTTCTCCATTTTTAAAAGATACAAAGGTATTATCATTATTACTATCTGTAATTATTGTATTTGCATAGCCTAAAGTAGAAAAATTAGATGAAAAAGTAGAATGCTCTTTATTTTTATTAGTTTTTTTATTTATTTCCTTTGTTATTTCATTTTCTATAAAGGAAGTAACATCATCTTGGTTATTATTATTTGAAGCTTCATTAGCAGAATTTGTACTATTAGTTTTATTATTGTTTTGTTCTCCCCTACCATCATTATTTTGAGGTGGAGTATTACTATCTTGTTGTTCTAAAGAGTCTAAGGTATCTTGCTTCAAAGGTTCAGGAGGAGTAGGAGTACCACCTTGTGAAATTCTAGTTAACTCTTGTTTCCCCACATCTACAGTTACTCCATTAGCAGTAACACTAATAGCTCCATCCGTACAAATAATGATTTGTTGATTTCCAATAATTGTAGTTCCTCTAATCCCGATAGAAGCACTTTTAGTTTTTAATTTAAATCTATCTTTGTTTATCTTTCCAATTTTCCCAGTAATAGATTTAAAAGAGCCTTTCATAAAGCCAAAACTAGCCTTAGAATCTTTTGGTTTACTCTCATCATAAACATAATCAAAGATATTTAAAGTAGAATTTTGTCCAATGGTAATAATAGTATTATCATTCATGGTAATTTGAGCTTTAGAACCTTTAGAAGAATTTATAACATCATTCTTTTCTAATTTCTCTCCAAGTTTAGCTAAGATAGTATTTGAATCCCTAGAGATTTTAACATCACCAACTAAGGCTGTTATTTGTCCTATACTAGCAAATAAAAAGTTTGCAAGGATAAAAAGTAATAAGAGTATCTTTTTCATGTTAAATCCTTAGAATGTATAAATCAATGAAGATTTAATAACTTGTTTTTTATAATCAAAGGGTGCTTGATTTGACATATTGTTTGTAGCTGTTCCTTTTAAGGCAAAGATTAAGTTTTTTCTTATTGGTCTACTTATTCCAAGTGAGACACTATTTATCTTATCAACTCTTCTAGATAGAAAGTTAACATCTGTATCCCTATAGATTACTTTTTTACTATTTATATTTGTGTTTAGATTAAATTTATATGGCAAAGCTAAACTATTTTCTAAACCTATTTCAAATGATTCTTTACTTACATCTGTTCTTTGTTCATATATTTCTATTTCTTTACTATATGAAGTATCTAAAGTAAAAAGTCCAAAGTCTTCTGTTTTATATTTTAAGCTATTTGTTAAATCAAATACATAAGCATTTTTTTGTTTATCTTCTTCTTGGTCATAGAGTTTTTTACTTAGTTTAAAAGTAATATCATTTAAAGTTGTTTGTGCAAAAAGATGAGAGTTTGAAAGTATCAAATTATAGTTTTTTAAATAGTCTTTATCATTGTATCTAACATAATCAATTCCAAGTCCAGTGCCATATTTATTTGCCCCTTCATAAAAAGTAGGAGTAGAAGTAAATGAGATAACATCAATATTACTATCTTTTTTAGTATCATAATCTTGGGTATAAGCTACAAGGTTATTATTTAAAGAGAAGTTTTCATTATATTTATATACATGGTTTATAACAGCAATGGCATCATAATAGTAATCTGATTCTTCTTTTGCATTATTTGATAATTTAAAATCAGTTCCCAATTGGGGTACAAAGACTGAGTACTCACCTGCTGTTGCTGAGTTATTTACATTTGAATCATAACTTAAATCAAATACTAAAGCCCCACTTATAAAGTTTTTTTGCATAGTTTGTTTTATGTAAGCAAGTCTTGCTTCAATACTTTTTTTTACATTAGCTGGAGTATCTGCATTTACTAAAACAGCATTAAAGTCTTTTATTGCTTGAGTATAGTTTTTAAGCATCAAATTACTTTGGGCTATTTCTATTTGAGCTCTTAAATTATTTGGTTGAGCAAAAAGTATTCTTTCATAATAACTTATTGCTATATCATATTTCCCTTGCTCATATTCACATCTTCCAAGATAGAAGTTTAGATTTTGGTTTTCCAAATCATTTTTTGATAAAGAAAGAAATATTTCGTAAGCTTTTTCATAGTTTTTTTCATTAAATAGTTTTACTGCTTGGTCATATGAGGTTAAACTTTCAGAACCAAAAGCAATAGAAAAAGTAAAAGTAGTTGCCAATAGTAATTTTTTTATCATTAAGTATCTTTTTATATAAAATTAACTCATTATATTTAAGTACTACTTAAGATTAAATGAGTTAAAAATGACAAAATAATAAAAAAGTATAGATAAATAATTTAACTGAAGATTAATGGAAAATAATTACTATTCCTTTAAGGATTTTCCCATTGATAGTTTTAATTTTGCTTTCACAAAAGTAAGATTAAATTTTGACATAATTACTTCTGCTTCTGCTCTTTGTAATGAGGCTTGTTGTGCCAATAGGTCTGTCATTTTTAGTAGTTTATTTTTATACATATCTTCTGCTTTTACTAAAACTTCTTCTGCTAAGTTTTGAGCTTTTATTTTTTCTACTAGAATCTCTTCATTTGATAAATAATTTAAATAGTTTTGTTTTACTTCAAGTTTTATAGAATCTTTAAATTGTTCTTTTTCTAACATTAATTTATTATAATTGATTCTACTTTTCTCTATTTTTGCTTCTCTGGACATATCAAATATTTTCATATTTAATTGTACCTTTGCTAGATAGAAATCTTGTGTATCATTAAAATTTTTTAACTTATCATCACTATATCCATATTCTACATGTGCATCAATTTTAGGATAATAATCAGCTTGTGCTACTTTTATATTTTTCTTTGAAGATTTAGTATTTAAATCAATATATTTATAGTCTTCTCTTTTATTTATAGCATCTTCTTGAATAGTATTTAAATCAAGATTTGAAAGTTTTACCTCTTCAAAGTTTTTTACATCTGTAATTTCATCACCAACTAAAAAACTTAAATAAGAAAGTGAAAGTGATACTTTATTTTGTGCTTCTTTTAGTTTTACATTAGTATTTAAATCTCTTACTTGTGCTTCATTTAAATCTATTTTTGTAACTAATCCTTCTTTGAACATTTCATTTGAAAAATTTACAAAAGATTTAGTTACTTCTTTTGCTTTTTGTGTAGATTTCAAGTACTCTTTAGCTGCAACACAAGCATTATAAGCTCTTAATAATTCTAAAGTTAGAAGTTTTTCATCATATTGATATTTTTTATTTTTAGCTTGAACTTGAAGTTGAGCAATATCTTTTGAATTTGATATTTTAAAACCTGTAAATAATGGAATGTCATAAGTAAGTTTTGTTTCATAGTTTTCTGTAGATTTTGGATAATTTAAATCATCTGGTGCCTCTCCAATAGAACCAGGACCTGTATACGAACCTAATCCAAAATCACCAAAGGTAGCTTTTCTAGAACTTAGTTTTGAATTAAAAGCATATCCTGCATGATTTGTAGTTGTATATGTCTCTTTGAAATTTAAAGCCCCATAATTATTTGCAGATATTTCATCTAGTATTGCATGTGATTGTTTTATATCTAATTTTTTAGATTTTAATTCTTTACTATTTTTAAGTAATAAAGACAATGCTTCATCAAATGTTACCTCTTTTGCAAAAGAGTATATGGAAGTTATTAACAAAAATACAAATAGTTTATTCATAAGTAACCTTTATTTTTAAAAAGTTATTATAATGCTTTTTTAATTAAAATAATGTAAAACTATTTATTATATTTTCTTATAATTATTGATAAAAAATAAGTATGAAATATTTTCTATTTCCCTTCTTCTTTATTCCAAATTGCATATAATTCTTCAGCTTCTTCAATCTCTTTTTCGGAAGGTTTTCTTCTACATGATAGATATCCCTTAGAACCGTTACAACTTGTAAATGGGAAAACAGTTGCATATACCCAGTAAAAATCACCTGACTTTGTGGCATTCTTTACATATCCTGTCCAAATTTCGCCAGATTGTACGGTCTCCCAAAGAGATTTAAATGCTTTTTTTGGCATATATTTACTTCTAACTATACTATGTGGTTGTCCAACAAGTTCTTCAAGTTTATATCCTGCAATTTTGCAAAAAGTATCATTTGCAAATCTTATAATACCTTTTTCATCAGTTTCACTTACTAAGAAAGCTGATTTATCTAAAACTATTTCTTTTCCAGCTGACATATTAACTCCTTAGTTAAATTTTTTATTTTTTGCATCTTCTACAAGACTATTTGCCATATCAGAAACATCGCTTGATATATTTTTTATTTTATTTGCTTCACTTGCATTTTCTTGGGTAACACTATCAAGCTTTGTCACGGCATCATTTATTTGTTCTATTCCATTCATTTGCTCTTTTGAAGCTGATGAAACATCTTCAATAATGTGAATTGTTTCTGAAATATGTTTATTTAATTCTTTGTAATCTTCAATCATTCCATCTGATATCTTTTTACCTTCCATTGCTTTATTATTTGCATCCTCAACTAGTTCTTTTATCTCACGTGCAGCTTCTGCAGAGCGAGATGCTAGGTTTCTTACTTCTTGTGCTACAACTGCAAAACCTTTTCCAGCTTCTCCTGCTGTTGCTGATTCAACTGCTGCATTTAGACTTAAAATATTTGTTTGAAAGGCGATTTGATCGATTATATTAATTGCTTCGTTTATTGCAGATACTTTTTCATTTATCTCTTCCATTGCTGAAGCTGTATTTGCTGCATGCTCCTCTCCTTTTGAAACAGATAATTTAACTGTTTTTCCTAATTCTGACATTTTTGAAGCATTAGTTGTATTATTTCTAGTTATTGATGTTATTTCTTCAACTGCAGCAGCTGTTTCTTCTAATGAAGCTGCTTGATCATTAGCTTTATCTGCCAAGTTTTTCATAGAATTTGTTAAATTAAAAGAGTTCTCTTCTAGTGTTTGTCCATTTGTTAAGTTTGTTTTTGCACTATGGCTTAGAGCATCACCTAGACTATTAACTCTTATCATAACTGCAAGCATCTCTTCTTTTAAGTTCTCATCTATTATAACTCTATTTCTAAAATCACCATTAATATATTCATCTAAAGTCTCTTTTACATTTAACATATTGTTTTCGAGAACATTTAGCATTTTATTTAGTGTATTTTTTAAAGTTAATATCATAGGATTTTCTGAATCTCCATGTATTCTACACTTATATATACCTTGTTCTACTTTATCAGCTGTTAATACAACTTCTCCCATAACTCTTATGTCATCTTTGAGTTTTTTATCTATTTGTAGTGCTACTTCATTTAATAATAAAGTTAGTTCTCCTATTTCATCAGAATAAATAACTTCACTTGGTCTATATTTATTATCAACCATTGTAATAAAATCTAAAAATCTTTTAAAATTGTCTTTAAATATCTCTAATGGTTTTTTAACAATATTATTAAATGCAAAAATTACTAAAATATAAGAAATAATAACTGCTAGTAGAGTAAATCCCGATACTTCTAATATAATTGCACTTATTTGATTTTTCGTTTGTATTCTCATTTCAAGAATAGTTTTTTCTACATCATCTACATTTGTTCCCGTTCCTATTATCCATCCCCAAGGTTTAAACAAGGTAATATAAGAAAATTTTGCAATTGGTTCTGAATCATCTCCTTTATGTAATTCATAATCAATTCTTCCTTCTCCTTTATTTTTAACTATTTTACTCATTTGGTCAAAAACATTATTATTTACAAAATTAACATCTTTAGTTAAATCTTTTCCTTCAAGAGCTGAATTAATAGGGTGCATCACCATTCTCATATTTAAATCAGTGATCCAAAAATATCCATTATTACCATATTTTATATTTCTGATTTTTTCTATTACTTTTTTCTTCCCCTCATCCCCATACTTTTTTTCATATTGTGAAATAAGGTTTTTGATAATTTCAATGTGATTTTTCAACTCTTCTGTTCTTTCTTTATATTCACCTTGTCTAAATTGCTTAGCTTGTATTTGGGTTAATGTATTTATTTCGTAAATTGCTATTTGAGAAATTATAATTGACATTATAATAATTATAATAGTAATAAGCGCTAGAGTTTTTGTCTTAATTGATAAAGGTCTCATGATTTCTCCAATATATTTTGGGATAATTTTATAATAAAATAAAATTGTGTTAATATACTGTTAATATTATATTTGGGTTATTGTGTTAATATAATTTAGTAAAAGATTTATAATTAATTGTTCATCTAAAATTAAGATAAGTAATAAGGTAATTAAATTTACTATTTAAAGGATTGTGCAAGATTTCCAATAATAAGTTGCCACCCATCTATAATAATAAAAAAGATAACCTTTATAGGTAAGGATATCATTACCGGAGGTAACATCATCATACCTAAACTCATAAGAATGGAAGCTACAATAATATCAATAACTAAAAAAGGTAAAAATATTAAAAATCCTATTTCAAAGGCAGTTCTTAATTCACTTACAATAAAGGCAGGCATTAAAAGAGTAAGTGAAACATCATCTATATTTTTAGGATTTTTTTCTTTTTTAATACGATAAAAAAGAGCAATGTCTTCTTCTCTTGTATTTTTTATCATGAACTCTTTAAAAGGCTTTACACTTTTAGCAAAAGCTTCTTCATAACCAATCTTTTCTTCCATATAAGGCTTAATACCTTCATTATAAGAGGTCTTAGCATAGGGTTCCATAATAAATATAGTTAAAATAAGTGCCATTGATATTACTATTTGATTTGGAGGTGCTTGTTGAAGCCCCATAGCTTGTCTTAGTAATGATAAGACAATTATAAGTCTTGTAAAGCTTGTCACCATAAGTAGTAGAGTTGGTGCCATTGCTAATAAAATAAGAATAATAGCAATATTTATTGTTTTTACAAATTGTGCAGGTTGATCGATTGATGCAATTGAAAGATTTATCACTGGCAAATTATCAGCAGCAAAAAGTGAAATAGAAAATATAAAAAGTGCTAATATAACTCTCAATTAGTATCCTTAGAAAAGTAAAAAGGAATGATAACTAAAAAAAGTTTAAATTCAAAAGATAATTTAAGAAATTTATATTATAATAAAATTTTATATTTTAAGATAAATTTAATCATTGGTAAATAATAAGGAATGAATTATGCATATCTACATCATGAAAAGTTTTATTATTTTAATATTAATAGTTCAATATTCTTTTTCAAAAGATTTAAAAGAAATCCTAGATGATGGATATATAAGAGTTGGAGTTAAATATGATTATAAACCTTTTGGCTTTATAAATAATGAAGGTAGGCTTGATGGTTTTGATATCGATTTAATTAAAACAATGATGAATAAATTAGAATTAAGAGTTATGTTTGTAGAAGTAAATTCTATTAACAAAGAAAAAATGCTTTTATCTGATAAAGTAGATATTCTTTTCGCAGGAATGGTAGAAGATAAAAATAGTAATAAAAATATTATTTTTACTAAACCTTATTATTTAGATGAACAAATTGTTTTATTAAATAACAATAATAGTATTAAGAGTTTGAAAGAGATGAATAATATGCATGTAGGTTCTTTAAAAGGAACAAATTATTTAGCAAATTTTTTGAAAATACAACCGCATGTATCTACAGTTACATTTTCTCAATATCCACAGTTAATAAAAGCTTTATCTTATAATAATATTGATGCTGTCACTGCTGGGTCAACATGGGCAAAAGAACAAGTTGAAAGCCATGATAACAAATTTAGAATTTTAAGTGATGATATTTGTACGATTAAGTATTCAATAGCTTTAAAAAAGAGTAATGAAGATTTAAAAGAGAAGTTAAATCTATTATTTGCTGAGATTACTAAAAATAATGCATATGAAAAAATCTACAAAAAATGGTTTAGAAAGTAAATAATATTATTATTTAAGAATAAACGAAATTACATTCAGATAATATCCTATAAATTTAATCTTAATTGATAAAATTAATTTTTTAATTAAATTTATATTAAGTATTAAAATATTGAAAATAGAAATTTTGGGTTTATAAGGAGTTTATTTTGTCACAAGAAGTAAAATTATCTAAAGATACAATGATAGTATCAGAAACAAATGCAAAAGGAATCATTGTTTATGCAAATAATGATTTTTGTGAAATAGCTGGTTATACGAAAGAAGAATTAATCGGTAAACCACATAATTATGTAAGACATGATGATATGCCAAAAGCAGCATTTGCAGACTTATGGAATACAATTAAATCTGGAAAAGTATGGAAAGGTATTGTTAAAAATATTACAAAAAGTGGTGGTTTTTATTGGGTAAATGCTACTGCTTATCCCTCACAAACTCCTAGTGGTGAATTAAGATATATATCAGTGAGAGTTAAACCTACAGATGAAGAAATAAATGATGCAATTAATTTGTATAAAACTATGAAATAGAATAAGGCTTTAATAAGATGTTTTTTAATAATACAAGTGAAAATAAAATATTAGAAATTTTTGATAACTTAGAAAAATTTGTTGATGGTGAAATAAATTCTTTACCAAAGATTGATTATAAGACATCAGGATTTAATCAAAAAATAATAGATAAATTATCTATTATAAGTGAAAAAATGTGTAGAAAAAATGAAGATGAATTATTGGTTTTTGGTGAAATAATGTTAATTGCAGAAAAATTATCAGATGGATATATTTCTGACAAAGTTCATTATATAGATACTTCTAATAAAAAATTAAATTATATAGCAAAAACAATAAATAGCCTTGTAGATAAACTTCATGATATGCTAGGTTCGAATCTTCATAAAATAACTAATGTATTAGATAACTATGAAAAATTGAATTTTACTAAAAAAATTGAGAATGAAAGTGGAAAATTAATTTTGGCACTAAATAATGTCACTGATTTGATTTCTAGAATTCTTTTTGAAAATAAATCAAATGGTTTGACCTTAGATTACACTTCTAATCAATTGCTTGAAAATGTTCAAAATTTAAATGAAAGTTCAACAAATGCAGCTGCAAGTATAGAAGAAACAGCTACAGCTATTGATGAAATAACTGGAAATATTAGATTAAATACGGAAACTATTGTTAAAATGTCAGAGTTTTCAAGTGAAGTTATTAAATCCGTTCAAGTTGGTGAAGAATTAGCAAATAAAACGACGGTTGCTATGGATGAAATTAATACACAAGTAAATTCAATAAATGAAGCAATTATAATAATTGATCAAATAGCATTTCAAACAAATATTTTAAGCTTAAATGCAGCAGTAGAAGCCGCAACTGCTGGAGAAGCTGGAAAAGGTTTTGCTGTTGTTGCACAAGAAGTGAGAAATTTAGCTTCAAGAAGTGCAGAAGCTGCAAAAGAGATAAAAAAAATAGTTGAAAGTGCTAATACAAAAGCAAATTATGGTAAGAGTATTGCAGATGAGATGAAGAATGGTTATATTTTATTACACAATAATATAGAACAAACAACTGAGCTTATTTCCAATATTGAAACTGCATCAAAAGAACAGTTATTGGGAATTGAACAAATTAATGATGCTATAAATATCTTGGATAAACAAACGCAAGAAAATTCTAATATTGCATCAAAAACTCATGATATAGCAATAATTACAGATGAAATCTCTAAATTAATTGTTTCAGAAGCAAATGAAAAAGAGTTTATAGGAAAAGAAATAGCTAAGATGAAAACTATTTAGAATTAGTTTACTTTTATGTAGCCTAATTCTATTAATTTATTATAAATCTTAGTAGTAATCTCTCCTGCTGCACTTCCCCCATGTCCCCCATGTTCTACTAATATTGTTACTGCATACTGAGGATTGCTAAAAGGACCATAAGTAGTTAACCAAGCGTGTGATCTTTTTAAATATTCTAAATCATTTTCATGAACTCTTTTTTTTACATCTTGATCTATTCCAATAACTTGAGCTGTTCCAGTCTTTGCAGCAACCTTTATTTTAGGATTTATACCTCTTAAATGCCAGTAAGCAGTTCCTCTTTTATCATTTGCAACTTCATACATACCTTTTTGTACAAGTTTTAAGTTTTCTGGATCAATATCAACTTTTTTAGGCTCTACGTAAGCATCTTTATAAAAGTGGGGAGTTGCTAATTTATCAGTTGCTAAGAAAGAGGTATATCTTGCAATTTGCATAGGAGTTACAAGCACAGAACCTTGTCCAATAGATGAAATAAGTGTTTCACCTGTGAACCAAGCTCTATTATATTTTTTTCTTTTCCAAGCCTCATTTGGATTTATACCAATAAATTCATACATTTGATCAACACCTGTTTTCTCTCCAAATCCAAGTTTTGCCATTGTTTCACTAATTTTATTTATACCTACTTTTTGGCTAGCCTTATAGAAAAAATCGTCGCAACTTTCTCTAATAGCTTTAACAAAATCAACTATTCCATGTCCATCTTTTTTCCAACATCTAAATTTTCTATTTGCAAATTCATATGTTCCTGTACAATTTACTTTAAAATTTTTACTTATTCCATTCTCTAGTAATCCTAAAGCTACACCCATTTTCCATACACTTCCTGGAGGATACATACCATTAGTAATTTTATTCGTAAATGGTTTATTAATATCATTTTGTAAATCATCCCACTCTTTATATGAAATTCCATTTACAAAAACATTATTATCAAATTCTGGAAAAGAAGCAGCTGCTAATATTTCACCATTATTTACATTCATTACAATTACTGCACCAGCTTTTTGATCAAAAATATCATGAATATACTTTTCTAGTCTTATATCAATAGTTGTAGTAATATTATTATCAATTGTTACGTCTTTTTCTTCTAATACTTCAAGTTCTTTATTTAGGGCATTTACTTTTACTTTTTTATATCCAAGTTTCCCTTGTAAAATATTGTTATAATATTTTTCTAAACCATTTTTGCCAATTATTCCACTATACCTAGAAATAGGATTAGCATCAATATCTTTTCTAGAAGCTTTTCCTACATACCCAATAATATGTGCTGCAACTTTTTTAAAAGGGTAATTTCTTTTTACTGCTGATTCCACTTTTAAATTATCTAATGAATTAAAAACAGTATATTTATCAAAAAATTTGTCATAAGCTATATAATCAATAATTTTTACAAAATCATGTTTATATGGTGAATCTAGTTTATTATACTTTTTAATTAATTTATCTTTTTCAAAATCTGGAAAATATGTAACAATAGTATTAACTAATTCTTCTAAAATATGTTTATTTTTATATGAACGCAAGTGAGGTTTAATACTTATTGAAAAACCTAGTTCATTGATTGCTAGGGCGACTCCATTTCTATCTTTTATAAGTCCTCTTGAAGGAGCTTGATAAACTTTTTTTATGTAGTTTTGTTTTGATAATTGTTCATAATATGTATTTGATTTTATACTCAAATAATATAATCTATACACTAAAAGTAAGCATACAATACCTATAAAGATAAGAATTAAATTAAGCCGTTTTTTCATAGAAATAGTCCGTAAATTAAAAAGTCAATTACAATATTTAATATAACATACCTAACTAAGTTAAAATTTAAATCATTAGTAAATACCCAAACTAATAAAACACCTAAGTAAAAAGTTAAGATATAAATATAATTGTTTAGATTATGTAGTGAGATAACTCTATTTAAACTTGGTAAGATAAAAGTATATATAAATAAAGATAGAAAGGTAAAAGAAAAAGGTAAAAATCCATTATTATATTCTATAAATAAAAATACTATTATCAAATATGTTAAAGAGTAATAATATTGATATTTAATGGATTTTAGAAAAGCTAAGAAAACTACACCTGCCATTAGAATAGGGAAAAAATGTACAGAAGAAATAATATTTACAAATACTGTAATGATTCCTAAAAAGAATATAAAGTAAGGATTGTGTAAAAGTATATTTTTCATTTAATTAGCAGTCTTAGTATATTTTTTGCTGATTATATTATAAATAGTCTTATACTAGGATATCATCAGTTTTTATTTTGCTTTGATAAGTCATAAATAAAAGCAAAAATTTCTGCAACTGCTTTATATAAGTTATTTGGAATTTGTTGATTTACATCTAATTTTGTTAAAAGTTCAACTAAGTCTTCATCTTTTTTTATGGGGATATTATTTTCTTTTGCTATTTTTATAATATTAGATGCAAGTTCACCACTTCCTTTTGCTACAACTTTGGGTGCAGTATCATCTTGCATATTATATTTTAAAGCTGCAACTTTTAATATTTTTTTTTCTTCATCCATCTTAAACCTTGATATTTACACCAAAATCAAAATTATCATCTTGTTTGTAAAAATTTTGTTTTGTATCTTCTTTTAATGTATGTATATTCAATCCAATTACACTTATTCCTGTACCATTTAACTCTTGTCTTAACATTGTTGCTTTTTGTCTTATTAGTTGTTTAGTATCATCTTTTTCTACAAAAACTGAAATATCTAACTTGTCATCTTCATATAAATAAAGGTGCAAATTTATTTTTCCTAAATCTTTTAATGTTAAATCAATCAAACAATAAAATTTCTTTTCATCAACTTTTTTTATATCAATAGAACCATCTTCTAATAAATCCCACAAAAAAGGAATATAAACATTATTTGAAGAGTTTGCTATTGAATAAAGTTGATGATAATCAATTTGTGTCAAAAGTTTATCAACATGTTTTAAGGTCTCTTTATGATCGATGTCTTTAGTAATATGGTGTTTTATTTCATCAATATCTTTTGCTTGGTTTTGAATTTGATTTTGAAGTTGTGCTTGTACTTTTGATAAAACTGTTTTTATATCATTGAATATAGGTGAATCAGTTTTTATAGCAAAAGTATTGGTTTGAGTAGCTGTTTTAGCATCTAAATTTGTACTAAGTTTGACAGCTGCATCTTTTGGATTTTGTAGATCGATTTTTTTTATATCAGTTAATATTTTATCAATTTGTTTTAAAGTATCTTTTACATTGATATTCTCTTTGTTTAAAATTTGAGCTTGGGACTTGGCTTCTTCTTTTATTTGCATTTTCATTTGAAGAAGTTGGGAAGTACTTTGAACAGTGCTTTTTATTTGTTGCTCTTTTACTTGGGAAGAGTCCAATTGTTTTGAAGAAGTATGAACTGTACCTTCTGCTTTGTCTTGATTGCTAACTTGAGCTTGAAGTTGGGCTTGCACTTTAGTTAAGATATTTTTGATGTCATTTAATAAAGGAGAGTCACTTTTAATAGTTTGAGTAGTAACTTGTTGATTTACTTGTTGTGTAGGTTTTGATTCATTAGTTATATTAGATTTTGCTTCATTGTTTATATTAGGCTTTGTAATTTGTTCTTTTACATTTGAAGTTTCAAGATTTTTAATTTGTGTTAAAAGTTTATCTATTTGTTTTAGTGTTTCAGGAATATTGATATTTTCTTTACTTACATTTTGAGTAATAGCTTGACTACTATTTTGAGGTGGTGTTACTTCTACTTTGCTTTGAGTTGGTACTTGTGCTTTAGCTTGATTAGAAACTTGAGCTTGAAGTTGGGCTTGCACTTTAGTTAAGATATTTTTGATGTCATTTAATAAAGGAGAGTCACTTTTAATAGTTTGAGTACTTACTTGTTGATTTACTTGTTGTGTGGCTTTTGGTTCATTGTTTATATTAGGCTTTGTAATTTGTTCTTTTATATTTGAAGTTTCAAGATTTTTGATTTGTGTTAAAAGTTTGTCTATTTGTTTTAATATTTCAGGAATATTGATATTTTCTTTACTTACATTTTGAGTAATAGCTTGACTACTATTTTGAGGTGGTGTTACTTCTACTTTGCTTTGATTAGAGATTTGAGATTGAAGTTGGGCTTGAACTTTAGTTAAGATATTTTTGATGTCATTTAATAAAGGAGAATCACTTTTAATAGTTTGAGTATTTGCTTGTTGATTTACTTGTTGTGTAGGTTTTGATTCATTAGTTATATTAGATTTTGCTTCATTGTTTATATTAGGCTTTGTAATTTGTTCTTTTACATTTGAAGTTTCAAGATTTTTGATTTGTGTTAAAAGTTTATCTATTTGTTTTAATATTTCAGGAATATTGATATTTTCTTTACTTACATTTTGAGTAATAGCTTGACTACTATTTTGAGGTGGTGTTACTTCTACTTTACTTTGAGTTGGTACTTGTGATTTAGCTTGATTGCTAATTTGTGCTTCTAATTGGGCTTTTGTTTTAAGTAGAACTGCTTTCATATCATTTAATAGGCTATTTTCATTTTTACTGTTTGGATTAGTTGCTTGATTTAAAAGTTTAGATTCTAAAAATATACCACTTTTTTGTATTTGTTCTTTTACCTCTTTTGATGTGGTTTGTTCAGGTGTGATTGAAAATTTTTGCAAAAATGTTTTTAACTGTTCAGTACTTTTATCATTAGGTAAAGATTTTACAAGTGATTGCAAATTTGAAGTAAATGAGCCTAAGTCTTTATTTAAATTTGAATTTTTTAATAAGTTTAATATAGTCTCATTTGATTTTGAATTATTTTGAATATTACTAAATAGACTTTTTAGTAGGGTAGAAATATTTAAGTCTTTATTTTGACTTGATACTAAAGTTTTAACATCAGCTTCTTTCAAAACCTCTTTTAAGACTTTGTTTGTACTATTTGCTACTAATATATTAAGTTGTGTATTTGTAGAGACTAACATAATACAAAGTATATCATAAAATTAAATCATAAATCTTTTTTGGTATAATAAAGTAAAAATAATAACAGGAGGGATACCATGGAAGAAATAACTATTTGGCACAATCCTAGATGCTCAAAATCAAGAGATGCCTTAAATCTTTTACAAGAGAAAAAAATGGCTTTAGGTGTTATAAAATATCTAGATGCAAAACTAACAAAAGAAGATATAAAAGAAGTCCTTCAAATGTTAAATATGAGTGCTAGAGAACTAATGAGAACAAAAGAAGATATTTATAAACAAATGAATTTAAAAGATGAAAGTGATGAAGAAAAGTTAATTAAAGCAATGGTAGATAATCCTAAACTAATTGAAAGACCCATTATAATAAAAGATGGGAGAGCTGTTATTGGACGACCTTTAGAAAAAATAGATGAATTGCTTTAATGATACATGACAAACAATTAAGAATAAGATATATAAGGGTTTTAGAAAAATTTTTTACTAGAACTGTCTCACTACTCAAACTAGAAGATTTCGATTTTGAGATTTTTAAACAAAGAACATTAAAAAACTTTGAAGATACAAAAAGGGTAAAAAAAGTGGAATTAACTTCTGCTTATTTACTTAGTTTAAAAAAGTTTATAGATTTGACACTTTTATATTTGGAAAATCATAGTGAAGATTTTGAAGAAGAGAGAAATAGACTTTTAAAAGAGGCAAATTTACTTCAAAAAGAAAAAAATCAAAATACTTATAAAAAAGATAAACATAAACATAAAAAATTTGATGATGGATATTAATGCAGGATGAAAATAAAAGTTTTAAACTTTCAGGAATATTAAAAAAAGTACTATTTTCAAATAAAGATACAGGTTTTTGTATAGCAGTATTGGATAATGACCAAAAAATATGTGGAACATATTTTGATACTGATATAGAAAAAATTGTTGGTGAAAATATAGTTTTGACAGGTAATTGGGTAACCCATAAAAAATATGGAATACAATTTGCTTTTGACACTTTAGAGTTAAAAGAACAAGAATTATATTTCTTTTTGACAAAAATAGTTAAAGGAATAGGGCGAAAAGTAGCCTTAGAACTCTTGGAAAAGTACTCAGAAGAAGAGTTGGTCGAAGTTTTAAATAACAAGCCAGAAGAACTTTTAAACTTCAAAGGTATAAGAGAGAAAAAACTAACAACCATAAAATCATCATGGCAAAAGTTTAAGCACTTAAGAGAGCTTGGTTCTTTTTTATCAAAATTTGGAGTTACTTCAAATCTTATTACAAAGATTTATTCAGAATTTAGTGAAGTTGAGAATTTGATTGAGGTAATAAAAGAAAATCCTTATGTACTTATTCGTATAAAAGGTATAGGATTTAAAAGAGCTGATGAAATAGCAAAAGCTTTAGGAATAGATGAAAAGTCAGATTTTAGAATTATGGCTTGTCTAAATTATACTTTAAGGGAGTATTGTGATAATAATGGGAACTCTTCGATAGATAAGTACCATCTTTTTAGATTATTAGATGAAGCTTTGAGATTTCAAGATGAAGAAGTATTGTATGAAAATGCAATAGCAAAAATGGAATTAGAAGAAGATATTTATAAAACAAAAGAGAATAGATATGCTCCTTCAATGTTATATTTTGCAGAAAAGAGAGTTTTAGAGTTTTTTAGAGCTAGAGAAAATGACATGTATTTGAAAAAAATAGTTTCAAATATAAATGAGTACTTAGATAAAAAAGAGAAAACTTTAGGTTTTACTTTAAGTACTGAACAGCGAAAAGCAGTAGAACTTATAAATGAAGGACATAAAACACTCTTTTTAATAGGTTATGCAGGAACAGGAAAATCCACATCAAGTAGGGCAATTCTTGAACTTCTCCAAGAGATAAACTCTTATGATGATATTATTGCTATTGCTTTAAGTGGTATTGCTTCACAAAGAATAGCTGATACTACAGGTTATAATAGCTCTACTATACAATCACTTTTTGTAAAGCATAAAGAGAATGAATACTTTCCATATAAAGTGATTTTGCTTGATGAAGCTTCAATGGTAAATTCTGTTATGTTTTATCAAATAATTTCAAAAATTGGTCCAGATACTATTTTTATAATAGTAGGAGATGATGGGCAGTTACCAGCTATTGGGGCTGGGAATATATTAAGTGACTCTATAAAGTATGAATTAGCACCAATTTGTAAACTTACAAAAATATATAGACAAAATGAAAATCAAGCAATAGCTGTAATTGCAAATGAAATTAGACAAGGTAATGTACCTGATTATAATGGTGATTATGAAGATTTTAAATTTTTAGATGTTTCCATATCAAATTATTATGCTTCAAAAAACTCTCTAGGACAAAATGAATTCTCAAATCTAAGGGGACAAAACTCTGAGCAGATATTAAGTATGATATTAAATATATCAAGTGCATATATAAAAGATTTTTATACTTTAATAAAGGATAAAAATATATCAAAAGCTCTCATACTTTTTCAAATAATTACGCCCATGAAAGGGGGCATGCTTGGTGTCGAGAACTTAAATAATCAGTTGCAAAAAATATTTAATAGTTCAAGGGAAGAATCTAAGCAAACAAAACTTTATGAATATAAACTAAGTGATAAAGTAATTCATATTAAAAATGAGAATATGAAAGCACAAACTATGCAAATGTATAGAACAGGATCAACAGAGTATTTAGAAAGAAGAGTTTTTAATGGACAATTAGGGCTTATTATCAAGCTTGATTTTGAAGAGAGTAAATGCATAGTCTTATATCCAAATGATGATATGGTAGTTTTTTATGATTTTGATGATTTAGATTCCCTCTTATCACTAGCGTATTGTTTAACCATACATAAAACCCAAGGTATGGAGTATGACAATGCCCTTATTCCTATGAGTTTTTCACATTATATTATGCACAATACTAAGTTATTATATACAGCAATTACAAGAGCAAAAAGCATGTGTTATATTGTAGGAGAAGAAGATGCTTTTAAAGGTGCTTGTAAAAGAATAGAGACTACAAAAAGAGAATCTGTAATAAATGACCTATTAAGCTAAGTAGTTTAACATTTTCAAAAGCTACATTTGAGTAATATATCTAAAATTTTATCGAGGATTTTAATAGAATGTTAACTTGGATGCAAAGACATAAAAAGTGGTTAGTAATTACAATTTGGATAAGTACAATAGCGTTTGTAGGCGCTGGTTTCGTTGGTTGGGGAAATTATCAATATGGGAAATCTTCAGGTTCAGTTGCAGTTGTAGGTGATAGAAAGATAAGTGTTGATGAGTACCAAAGAGAATATTCTTCTTTATATAGACAATATTCACAAGTTTATGGAAATAAATTTAATCAAGAGATGGCAAAAAGAATTGGTCTTCCTGATGCTGCTTTAAGTTTAACTATTCAAAAAAATCTTATTTTATCTTATGCTGATGATTTAGGTCTACTTGTAACTGATAAAGATATTGCAAAAGAGTTATTTCAAATGCCTGCATTTATAAAAGATGGAAAATTTGATAAAGAACTTTATGTAAAAGTTTTATCTCAAAATGGTACAACACCTGTTGCTTATGAAAAATCTTTAAAAAGAGATTTACTTTTACAAAAAGTTGAATCTTTATTAAACTTTACTCCACAAGCCAATGAAGTAAACAATTTAGCAAAACTATTATTTTCACAAGATGATGTCTCTATTAAATTATTTGATCCAAAATCAATAAAAGTTGATGTTACAGATGAAAAGTTAAAAGAGTATTGGTCAACAAATAAAATAAAATATTTATCAACAGATTCTTATGATTTGGAAATCTCTAAATTATCATTAAAAATTATCACTCCAAGTGAAGATGAATTAAAAGAACATTATGCTAAATTTAAAACTGATTATAAAAAAGAAGATGGTAAATTAAAAACTTTTGATGAAGCAAAAGATGATATGATAAAAGTAATTAGTTTAAAAGAATCAAAAAAAGATGCTTTAAGAAAATATTTAGCTCTTAAAAAAGGTGAAACTAAATTTGATGAAACTAAAACAATTTATGAAGATAAATTACCTTTTTCTGCTGAAAATATAAATGAAATCAAAACCTCAAAACCAGGTGTAGTATTAAAACCTTTTGAAGATAAAGATGGTTTTACAATTGTAAAAGTGCTTAAGAAAAATGACCCTAAACCTCTTTCTTATGAATTATCAAAAGATATGGTAAAAGCTGATTATATTGATATTAAAAGAAGTGAAAGAATGAAAGTTCTAGTAGCAAATGAACTTAAAAACTTCACAGGAGAAGATTTAGGTTTTGTTAGTAGAAAATCTATTGATAAAATCAAAGGTTTAAATGCAAATGAAGCCTATTCATTTTTAAGCAAACTTTTCATTGCTAAAGAAAAAGAAGGAAGTATTGATATAAATGGAAAAGTAATAGTTTACAAAGTTAATTCAAGTAAACTAGCTGATAATATAACAAAAGAAGAAGAATCATCTGTAAATGATATTTTAGTAAAATTAGAAAGAACAGAGTTAATGAATAATTTGATAAATAATCTTAAAAGTAAATATGAAGTTATCTCTTCTTCAGATTCAAAGGAGTAAAAATTGAGTAACACTCTTCTCGCAATAGATATTGGATCTACTGATGTTACAGCAATTATTGCTAAAAACGATTTAGACTATAAAATTAATATCTTAGGTACAGGAATTGAAGCGAGTGATGGAATAAACAAGGGTCTTATAACAAATATTGAATTGGCCTCAAAGTCTATACAAAATGCTGTACTAAAAGCAAGAAGAAGTACTTCTGAACCTATTGAGTCAACAGTAGTTGCAATATCAGGTTCTTATACTAAGGGTATAAGAAGTATGGGAAGTGTAAATGTTCCAAATGGAATAATCACTGAACATGAAATAAATCAAGTTATGCAAATGGCTTTATACAATGCAACTATTGTGCCTGAATATGAAGTTGTACATGTTGTTCCAATATTTTTTAAAGTAGATGATTCCGCTGATGTTGATAATCCTTTAAATATGAATGGAGCAAGACTTGAAGTATCAGTTTATATTGTAACTGCAAAAAGAACTGCCCTTACAAATCTAAAATCAGCTTTTAAAGAGTCAAATATAGAGATTACTAATTTTGTTTTGAATGGATATGCAACAGCAATCTCAGTTTTGGATGAACAACAAAATAAATTTGGAAGTTTAGTAATAAATATGGGGAGTACAACTACTGAATTTGTTTGTTATAAAGGTAGTTCTATTTTATATACTGATTTTATACCAGTTGGTTCAAATCATATTACAAATGATTTATCTGTGATGCTTCACACTCCACACAATGCAGCAGAATTAATAAAAATAAAATATGGAAGTCTGATTTCAAATAATAGTGAAGATAATCAATTATCTATTAAGAAAATTAAAATTCCAAGAATTGGTGATGAACAAGTAACAGAAGAAATCTCTTTAGTTGATATTAGAAATATAATTCATGCAAGGGTTGAAGAGACTTTAATTCTTGTAAAACAAAAATTAAGTAGAAGTGGAATAGCTGATAATTTAGATGCTGGAATAGTGATAACTGGTGGTATGAGTAAATTAAAAGGTATAAGAGAATTAGCAAATTTAGTTTTTGAGAATCAACCTGTAAAAGTAGCAAATCCTAAAAATATAAAAAATGGTTATATGAATTTTGATGATTCTGCTATGGCTACAATTGTGGGACTTCTTTTTTATTCTTTAGACAAGAATAGAAATTTTGAATTAGATTCAAATAAAAAACTTAGAAGAAAAATAATAGAGAAAAAAGCTATTCCAAAAGAGGAAGCAAGAGAGATACAAAGAGATGTTAGACAGGCTGAAAACAAGTCAAATGTAGATATAAAACTTAAAACCGAAGATCCTACTCAATTACCTAAGATATCTAAAACAAACAAGGGTAAAGGTATGGCTAGATTTTGGAATAAAGTTTCGGAGTGGTTTTAATGGATAATGGATTATTTAGAGTGGATGATATAACAGTAGAAATGCCAAACAAAACTTTGTCAGATAATGTAGCAAAAATCACCGTTGTTGGAGTTGGTGGTGGTGGCTGTAACATGGTCAATCATATGATTCAAGAGGGTACTAGAAGAATTGATTTAATTTCAGCTAATACAGATTTACAAGTTTTAAATATCTCAAGAGCTCCTAAAAAAATACAATTAGGTGCAAAACTAACCAAAGGGTTAGGTGCTGGGATGAAGCCAGAAGTTGGTAGAGATTCAGCAATTGAAAGTTATGAAGAGATAAAAAGTACTTTAACTGGTGCTGATATTGTTTTTATTGCTGCTGGTCTTGGTGGAGGTACTGGAACAGGAGCTGCTGCCATTATTGCAAAAGCAGCTAAAGAAATAGGTGCTTTAACTGTTTCTGTTGTAACTAAACCTTTTACTTGGGAAGGTAAAAAAAGAGCAGGATTGGCAAATCTAGGTCTTGAAGAGATAAAAAAAGTAAGTGATTCTATAATCGTAGTACCAAATGATAGACTTCTTGATATCGTTGATAAAGATATTGGTATGAAAGATGCTTTTAAAATCATTGATAATATTTTATACCAAGCAGTAAATGGTATGAGTGAAGTTATTCTAAACCCAGGAAATAGTGATATTAATACTGACTTTGCAGATGTAAAAACAATCATGCAACACAAAGGTATGGCACTTATGGGAATAGGACGAGCAAAAGGTGAAGATGCTGCTATTAAAGCTTTAGACGCTGCTACAAACTCTCCTTTACTTGATAAGATGTCATTAAGTGGTGCAAAAGGTATCTTAATCCACTTTAATATTCATCCTCAAATTTCTATGTTTGCTATTAATAATGTCATGGAAAAAATACATGAAACTATTGATTCAAATGCTGAGATTATTTTTGGTACAACTTCAGATGATTCTTTACAAAAAGATGAAGTGAAAATTACTATAGTTGCTACTGGTTTTGAGTCTAAACCAGAACCTAAAAAACAAGAGCCAGAACCTACAGATGGGGCTAAACAAAACATAATTACTGATAAAGACAATTATTTAGATGTGCCACCATTAATGAGAGACTACGTAGTTCAATATCACTTATCAGAGTAGAAAACTTCTACTCTTCGAAAATTACTATGTCATAAGAGCTTTTTTTAATCACTAAAGCTTTTGATGATGGTACAACCCCAAATTTATCTATTTGTTTTAATTGAGTTTTATATTTTTGAACATCTTCTTCTAAATCTTTTATTTTTTTATTTAATTGAAGTATTAAATCAACACCCGCAAGATTTATTCCTAACTCCCTTGTAAGCCTTAATACATATTTAATATGGTCAATATCTTTTTGAGAGTATAAACGAATCTTTCCATTTGTTCTTGAAGGGGTAATTAACCCCTCCCTTTCATATTGTCTTAGTGTTTGTGGATGGATTTCTAGAATTTGTGCAACAACTGAAATTAAATATACAGGTTCTGTGTATGAGTTTGTTTCCATAATATCCTCTCTTAAATAGTTTCTGGTAGTTTCTCTTTTAATAAAGTAACTAAATTCTCATCCAAATCTTCAACTTTTGGTAAAACAATATTGGCTTTTAAATATAAATCACCTTTTGTTCCAGTTTTTCTATTTAGAATTCCTAACTCTTTTACTCTAAATCTTTGGTATTGTTTAGTACTTTCTGGAACTTTTAAAGTTATAGTTTTATGTATTGTTTTTATCTCTACTTTTCCTCCAAAAAGAGCTGTTTTTAAAGGAATATCAAAATACTTTGTTAAAGTATCTCCTTCAAGTGTATACTCAGGACTAGGAGCAACATTAATTTTTATAATTAAGTCTCCTCTTCTACCATTGTATGATTTTCCTTTTCCTTTTGCTCTTATCTTTTGTCCATCTCTAATACCTTCTGGTATTTTGATGTCAAATGATTCATTATTGAAAGATACTTGTTGTTTCCCTCCAAGAATAGAAACATCAAAGGCTATAGTAATTTGTGCGCTCATGTCCAAATTTGGCTCATCAAAGCCACTAAATCCACTTCCACCAAAGCCACTATGACTAAATCCACTTCCACCAAAACCTCCAGAGCCTCCAAACATCTGTCTTAAAATTTCATCTAAGTCAACATTTCCACCTTGACCTCTTGCAAAGTCATGGAAATTTTGACCACCAAACATAGAATCACCATATTGGTCATATTGTTGTTTTTTCTCTTTATCTGATAAAACTTCATAAGCTGCATTAATCTCTTTAAATTTCTCTTCTGCATCTTTATCTTTGTTTACATCAGGGTGATATTTTCTTGCTAATTTTCTGTATGCTTTTTTTATTTCATCACTTGAGGCACTATCACTCACCTCTAAAGTTTCATATAAACTTTTTGCCATTAAAACTCCATATAATATTAATTTTTTATCTAATTATAGCACAAACTTGAGTCATAGTCAATCAAGTTGAAAAACTTAATAGCAAAAAAGTAAATTAATTGCTAAAAAAGTAAATATATACTAAAATTAATGCATGAATGATAAAATATTTGAAAAAGATGAATGGACTCAAGAAGAGTACCTAAAGTATAAAGAAGAACTTGGGAAAGATGGTATAGAAGTAGTTTTAGTAGATACTATTTTAAAGCCAATTTCTGGAGCCGAATATATTACTTATAATCCCTATGAAATGAAACTTCTACCAAAAGATAAAACAGTATTTGTATTTTATTGTGATACAGGTAAGACTAGTAAAGATAGATTGGAATTTTATAAAAGTAAATTACCAGGTTTTAGATGTGTAAGTTTACATGGTGGAAGAGGGTATTGGAGACCAAATTTTAAATTATTAAATAAAAAAGATGACTAATGAAAAATTATGACTATGTAATTGTTGGAGCAGGAATTGCAGGATCTTGTGTGGCACATTTTTTAAAAGATGATAAAACTCTTTTATTAGATAGGTTTGACGATGTTGCACAATTTGCTTCAGGAGCAGCTGGTGGATTTTTGTCACCTTTACTTGGAAAACCAAATAAATTTAAAGATCTCGTTAGTACATCTTTAAAATTTGCAGTTGAGTTTTATAAAGATTTAGATGAAGATTTGATTATCCAAAAAGGAGTTTTAAGAGTTCCAAAAGATGATGAAGATAGGTTAAACTTTGAAGAGTATAAAAAGTATTTTGATTTTGAATGTGAAGAGAAAGATAGTGGATTTTTTTTCAAAATAGGTTCCCAAGTCATTTCTTATGATATGTGTAAAAAACTTACAAATAATGTGGATAAAAAATTTAATTATGATGTAAAACATATAAAAAAAATAGATGATTTTTATATTATTAACAATGAAATTAAAGCAAAAAATCTTATTTTAACTACTGGTTCTGATATAGAATTAATAGATGAAGATTATGTAAAAATAAGAGCTGTATGGGGACAAAGAATAGATATTTCTACTACATCTTGTATAAATTTTAACTATCATAAAGAGTGTTCAATATCAACTTCACACCAAAAATTAGATGATAATATTTATAAAGTATCAATAGGTGCTACACATCACAGGTTTGATAATACACTTGAAAGAAAATATAAAGCTTTTGCAAATCCAGAATTATCAAATTTATCCAATATTGGTTATACAAATGACTTATACAAAAAAGATACTTCTGAACTTTTAGATAAAGCAAATAATATTAGACCTTTAAATGATGTAAAAGTACTCAAAACTTACTTTGGACCAAGGGCTAGTAGCTTTGATTATTTTCCATTAGTAGGAAGTTTGATTGATTCTAAAGAAACATTAAATATGTTTCCATATTTAAAAAATGGAACACATGTTAAAAGTGATAGATTTAAAAGATATGACAACCTTTTTATACTAAATGGAGTAGGAGGAAGAGGTTTTGTTTTATCTCCATATTTAGCAAAAAAACTTGTAGATTTTATTAAAAAAAATGATACTTTAGAAGATGAAATTACAGTTGATAGATTATTTAAAAAGTGGGTTAGAAGATTAAAATGATAATCTTTATTAATCTAATTTTTATAATAAATAGTTAAACTCTTACAATTTTATAAAAGGAAAAAAATTGTTTAAAAATATATTAAAAATTGTAATTTTGGGTTTAATAGGTTTTGGATTACTTGTTTATTTTACTGCTGAAAAACCAGAACAAGTTAATCCAAATGTTGTTGCAAAAAGTAAGTTAACTTTAGAAAATCTACCAAAAAATATTGAACTTGTTGGAAGTGAAAATGTTATTTCTTCAAGTAGTGTGTTTAAAAAGGGTACGAAAACTTTAGTTATTGTTGGAAATCATGATTCTTTATCTGTTGTAAAAGATTTGAAAAAATACTTTACTATTGATATGCCATATGTGATGGTTGCAAATATTTCAGGAGCTCCATGGTTTATCAAAAAGTGGGCGATTCCTGGAAAACTAGAAGAGTTGACAAAGGGTTCAAATATACCTATGGTTTATGATTATGATGGTTCTATGGTAAAATCTTTAAATCAATATGATACTTCAAAAACGGGTTATTTTGCATATTTAATTGATGAAAATGGAAATATTACAAATATTTACAATGGAAAAGTAAAAGAAGATGCAATGGAAGGCTCAATGAATGAAGAAGAAAAGAAAGCTTCTTTAAAACCACTAGTTGATTTATTAAATAAATAAAAGGGGATTTTTGCCCCTTTTTAATCTAATATTACAAAAAAACTTCTCTTAAATATAAAACTAATTTGAACTTATTATTCTTTTTTAATTAAATAGGGGTATCATTATTACTCAACAATATTTTTTAAAGGAATAAAAATGAAACACGAATTAATGAAACTACCTTACGAAATGGATGCATTAGCACCGTTAATGTCAAAAGAGACTTTAGAATTTCACTATGGTAAACATCATCAAACATATGTAAATAATTTAAATAATTTAATAGCTGGAACAAAATTTGAAGATTTATCTCTAGTTGAGATTGTAAAAGAGGCTGAAGGTGGTCTTTTTAATAATGCTGCACAAGTATTTAATCATGACTTTTTCTGGAATGGTTTAACTCCAGGTGGTTCAACTATCTCTGGGGATGTAGAAGCTGCTTTAGTTGAAGCTTTTGGATCAGTAGAAGAGTTTAAAACTCAATTTACAAACAAAGCAGTAACTCACTTTGGTTCAGGATGGGCTTGGTTAGTTAAAGATGCAAGTGGTAAATTATCAATTGTTTCTACTGCAAATGCTGGAACTCCATTAACTGATGGTTTAACTCCAATTCTTACATGTGACGTGTGGGAGCATGCATACTATATTGATACTAGAAATGCAAGACCTGCCTATTTAGAAAACTTTTGGAAACTAGTTAACTGGGATTTTGTAGCTAAAAATCTTAAATAATTCAAAACTAATTTAAAGGGTCATATCTCATGACCCTTTTTTAATCTCTCCCAACCATACAACTTAGGTAAAAAAATGAATAATATAACAAAACAAGACTCTATAAGAGGTGCTTTTTTTGCATCAATTGTTGCAGATGCTTTATGTTTAGGTAGTCATTATGAATATGATGCAAAAAAAATATATAAAGCATATGGTGAAAAACCAATAGAAAAATATATGAGTCCAGGTGAAATGATGGGTGGAATGACCCATGGAATAGGTTGGGGTGAGCAAAATTATCATCCTGGTAAAAAAGCTGGTGGAACAACTGATTATGGGGATTATAATATTCTTATATTAGAACATTTAGCAAAAACTACAAATCCTATTCAAGAGTTTGATGTAAAAGCTATCATTCCCCATTGGATGAATAGATTAGAAAATAGTTGGGGTTCTTGGATTTGTACAATGACAAGGGAAACCTATGCACAAGTAAAAAGAGGTGTAAAAACTGAAGATTTAGGTGGATATTCAAATGCAACAGCCATAAGACATGTGGCAGCTCATGCTTACTATGATGATGAAGAAGTCTTAGTAGATGTGGCAAAAAAAGCTATGTTTACCCATAAAGAATCTCATGCTTTAGGTGGAGCAGAGTTTTTTGCTAGAGTTACAAATCGAGTTATAAATGGAAGCAAACCAAGAGTCGCAATAGAAGAGGTTGGAAAACTTATGGGTGGTTTTTATCAAGATAAAGTTAATCAAGCAATTGCAAAATATGAAGAGGAATCAAATCCTGAATCTGATTTATCAAAAGAGCAGTTTTCTGATGATTTAGCGCTTACTTCAATGGCAAGACTTTGGGATGTGGGAAGAAGCGAACCTATAAAAGTAGGGAAAGCTAGTCCTACTGAAGGAACTATGCCTGGAAGTATTTATTTTATCTTAAAATATGCTAACAAAGAAGATGGCCTTAAAAAGGTACTTCAAGCTAATGCTATGGTTGGTGGTGATAATGCTTCTAGAGGTATTATGATTGGTATGGTGCTGGGGGCTTATTTTGGGGTAAATGCTATTCCAAAAGAGTGGAGAGATACTTTAGACCAATGGGATTATTGTGAAGAGTTATTAAATAAACTACCACTTTTACAGTAAAAGATACAGAGATAAAATCTCTGCATCTTATTCATTTAACCATTCAAAGGCTTCTAACTCATTTTCGAAGTTTTTCACTTCCCCTTGGATAAAGCAAGCTGCTATTATAGAACCAACTTTTATCCAAGTTTTACTATTGATTATGGCAATTTTTTCAAACTCATTTCCATGTTTAAGTCCAAGTTTTAAATCATCCCAAGCAGCTTCAAGTTCCCACCCCTCAAGCTCAGTACAATCAACAATAGCTCTAATTTTAGGGTTTTTAATACCTTCAACGGCTGAATCAATCATAGGGTTTATTGTTTGATAATCTTCATGGGTAAGTTTACCCACTGCTTTTATAGTAAGTAAAAAACTACTATCAACTTTTTGTATACCAACTGTTAGTTCATGTTTTTGAGTTTTCATAGTGTATTCCTTTTATAAAAGTTCTACTACTATTATTTTACTCTAATTTTTTATGAATTTAAAGAAATAAATTACAAAGTTGATAAAGGAAGGGCTTAAGTTATTTCCTATTCGAAAAAGTTGTTTTTATTTAGTGTATCAACTAATTCTTTAACTGAGGATACTGATTTTTTAAATAGTTCTTTTTGCTCATCTGTTAGATTTAATTCTATTACTTTTTCAACTCCATTTTTACCAAGCATTATTGGTACTCCTGAAACTATATCTTTATATCCATATTCTCCCTCTAGTAAAACAGCACAAGGGTAAACTTCTTTTTTATCATGTAAGATTGCTTCTACCATAAGTGAGGTAGAGTGGGCAGGAGCATAGTATGCTGAGCCTGTTTCTAGGTATTTTACTATTTGAGCTCCACCATTTTTTGTTTTTTCTACTATATCTTCTATATCTTGTGAACTAAGAACTTCACTTAAATGTACTCCTGCTACTGTTGAGAAGTTTGGTAGGGGAACCATATCATCTCCATGTCCACCCATAACAGAAGCATTTATTTGTCCTGCTCCATAGCCTAGTTTTTCTAGAATAAAGTGGCTCATTCTTGCACTATCTAAAATACCTGCCATTCCTATGATTTGATTTTTAGGAAAGTTTGAAACTTTTAGTGCTGTGTAAACCATCACATCAAGAGGATTTGATACCACTATTATAATTGCATTTGGAGCTTGTTCTTCTATATCTTTTACAACTATTTTCATAATTTTCGCATTTGTAAGAAGTAAATCATCTCTACTCATACCTGGTTTTCTTGGTATTCCTGCAGTTATAACAATAACATCACAATCTTTTAAATCGTTTGAATCTTTTGCGGCACTTACAAGTGTACTAGAACTTGCAGCATTTGCAGCTTGGGAGATGTCTAAAGCCATTGCTTTTACAATATTTTCTCTAATATCTTTTAAAACTATTTTTCCACAAATTCCTTTTGAAGCTAAGGCATAAGCAAGGGTTGAACCTACATTTCCAACTCCAATAATTCCTACTTTTTTGTTTTTCATAATAGTATTCCTTCAAAATTACAAATAAAAAAAGGTAGGTCAAATGACCTACCTTTATAATTATATTTAATAAAAATTAACCAATAATTGCATTTAATGTTGCACTTGGTCTTAATGCTTCATTTGCTTTTTCTTCATCTGGTAAATAATAACCACCAATATCAGAAGCTTTTCCATGGGCAGCAACTAATTCTGCCATAATTTTATCTTCATTTTCAACCATTGCTTTTGCAATAGGAGCGAATTCTGCTGCTAATTCTTTATCTTCAGTTTGAGCTGCTAATTCTTGAGCCCAATACATAGCAAGATAGAAATGACTTCCTCTATTATCAACACCACCTAATTTTCTTGATGGAGATTTATCATTTAAAAGGAAAGTTCCAGTTGCTTTATCTAAAGTATCAGCTAATACTTTTGCTTTTGAATTATTTTGAGTATTACCTAAGTGCTCAAAAGAGGCTGCTAATGCCATAAATTCACCTAATGAATCCCATCTTAAGTAAGACTCCTCTGTGAATTGTTGTACATGTTTAGGAGCAGATCCACCAGCACCAGTTTCAAATAATCCACCACCTTGCATTAATGGCACTATTGATAACATTTTTGCAGATGTTCCAAGTTCTAAAATTGGGAATAAGTCAGTATTATAATCTCTTAATACATTTCCAGTTACAGAAATAGTATCTTTACCTTCTCTCATTCTTTGTAATGAAACTTTTGTAGCTTCTAATGGAGCCATAATAGATATATCTAAACCAGTAGTATCATGCTCAGGTAGATATTTATTTACTTTTTTAATCATTTCCGCATCATGTGCTCTATTTTCATCTAGCCAGAAAATTGCTGGAGTATTTGAAAGTCTTGCTCTAGAAACTGCTAGTTTAATCCAATCTTGGATTGGAGCATCTTTAGCTTGACACATTCTAAAAATATCACCTTCTTCTACATCAAATGAGAATACTGTATTCCCTTCTTTATCTGTAACTTTAAATTTTCCATCACTTGCAGCTTGGAAAGTTTTATCATGTGAACCATACTCTTCAGCTTTTTGAGCCATAAGGCCAACATTTGGAACTGTTCCAATAGTTGTAACATCTAATTTCCCATTTTCTTTAAAGTCTTGAATAACGGCTTTAAATGCTTGTGCATAAGATCTATCTGGAATCATAGCAATTGTATCTTCTTCTTGATTATCAGCATTCCACATTTTCCCACCACCTTTAAGCATAGCAGGCATAGATGCGTCAATAATTACATCAGATGGTACATGTAAGTTTGTGATTCCTTTAGCAGAGTTTACCATTGCAAGTCTTGGTTGTTTTTTATAAATTTCAGCGATATCAGCTTCAATTTCAGCTTTTTTAGCTGCATCAACTTTGTCTAATTTAGAGTAAAGGTCACCTAAACCATTATTAAAGTTAACTCCTAATTCATCAAATAAAGCTCCATGTTTAGCAATTAAGTCTTTGAAGAATACTTTAACAGCAAATCCAAACATAATTGGATCAGAAACTTTCATCATAGTAGCTTTAAGGTGTAAAGATAATAATACATCTTTTTCTTTTGCTTGGGCAATTGTTTTTGCATAAAATTCTTGTAAAGCTTTTGCACTCATAATTGTTGCATCAATTATTTCCCCTTCAAGTACTGGTAAAGATGCTTTTAAAACTATTTCAGAACCATTTTTATCAAAGAAAGATATTTTTAAATCATCAGCTTTTTCAAAAGTTTTAGAAAGTTCATAACCATAAAAATCTCCATGGTCCATATGTGCAACTTCAGTTTTAGAATCTTTTGTCCATTCTCCCATTCTATGAGGGTTGTTTTTTGCATAGTTTTTAACAGCACTTGGAGCTCTTCTATCTGAATTTCCTTCTCTTAGTACTGGGTTAACAGCTGACCCTAGAATTTTAGAGTATCTAGCAGTAATTTCTGGACTTTCATCATAATTAGGTACATTGTAACCTTTTGATTGTAATTCAGCAATTGCAGCTTTTAATTGAGGAATTGATGCAGAAATATTTGGAAGTTTCACAATATTTGCATTTGGGTCTTGAGTTAATTTACCAAGTTCAGCTAAATGATCACCAATTTTTTGATCTTCTTTTAAATTCTCTGGAAAATTAGCAAGAATTCTACCTGCAAGTGAGATATCTTTTGTTACCATTTCTATACCAGAGCTTTTTGTGAAAGCTTTAATAATAGGTAGAAATGAATAAGTAGCTAAAGCTGGAGCTTCATCAACTTTTGTGTAAATAATTTTTGACATTTTTGTTCCTTGGTTTGTTTAAGTTTTCGTGTAGGTCATATTATCATTATTTTATACATAATATTTTAAATAAGTGTCAATAAAGAAACAGTTTAAATTTCTTGTTTCAATACTTCTCAACTAATTAACAGATTTCCAAAGACTTTTTATAGTTTTTTTAGATTCTGTCTTATCTTTTTTAGGAAATACCTTTTCTTCTACTCTTTTTGCATTTTTTAATTTTTTTATATTATTTATATGTTCTTTGTATGTATTTGTAAATAGATGTTTTCCTGTAGTTTTATCTCTATAAAAATATAAATATTGACTTTTTGATGGAAAAATTGCAGCTTTTATAGCATCTAAGCTAACAGCACAAACAGGATTATCTGGTAAATCTGCATACTTATAAGTATTGTATGAAGAGGTGTCTTCTTTTATCATTTTTGATGTCACTTTAGTGTGGGAGTTTATCCCATAGTTTAAAGTACCATCCATTTGTAGTGGCATTCTTTTTTTTAGTCTATTTTGAATTACACTAGATACTGTTGACATCTCATCAACATTTGCTGCTTCTTTTTGAATTATAGAAGCTATTATTACATATTTGTACCAGCTTTTTTTTATATAGTGACCAAATATCTTATTTGAAAACTCTTTATATTTATTGTCAGTATATGAAATTAGATAAAAAACAATATGATCTTCGTCCATTCCTATAGGTAAATTGTATGTTTCTGCTAAAATATTCCCATCAAGTTTGTATGAATATTTCTCATAAGCTTGTTGAAGTTTTGGAAAAGATAATTTTAGTTTTTGAGAAATTTCTTGTAAAAAATAATATGCTGTTTCTCCTGGAATTAAGGTAATTGATTTTAAAGCTGCTTTTGAAGTAAGTAGTCTATTTATAAAGTCAGCTTTTGTCATTCTTGTAGCTTTTAAATCAATCCAACCACTTTGAGGATAACCTTTTGCTTTAATGATTACTTTATCTATTATATTTAAGTCATAACCTGATTTATTTAGGTATGTTATAATATAATTTGTGCTCCCTTTAGGTATAAAAATTACCTTTGAAGATGATAGGGGAATTGTTATATAAAAAAGTATTATGATACTAAATACCAGGATTACTTCTATAATGTTACTAAAAAAAATTATTGCTTTTATTTTATTCTTTTTATCACTAATGTCATTTTTAGTTTTTTTCTTAATTAATGGTATCAATTTGGATTCATTCTCTTTTGGTAATTTTTCAGTTTCGAAATTTTATATTAAAATTGATAAAAAGCTCATTTTACGAATAGATGAAATAGATATAAAAAACAAAAAAACAAAAGTTCATAGCTCATTTGAAGATATAAAGTCTATGATAAGTAAAGCTCCTATGATTCTTGATTTATTTCAAAGTATTGATATTGAAACTATGAAAATAGCAGATAATACTTTTAAAATAAGACTAGATGATGATTATATTTATGTGGATAATAAGTTTGTAAATATAGCTTCACAGTATTCAAAAGAGGGTGATGTTCTAAAATTAAATATTTATTCTATTTATTTAAAAGATATTGATTTATTGCTATTAGGAAAAATAAAATTAGATTTACATAACAATATTTTAGTTTTTTTAGGAAATTATGATTACGAAAATTTGGCAAGTGGTAAATTAAATATTCAATCATCGAAAGATGAACTTGATTTTTTTATAAATTCTGGTGAGATGAAAAATATAAAATTCTTGAAAAAATATGTAAGACTAGACAAAATAGCTGAATCATGGATGTATGATAATGTAAAAGGAAAAATTTACTTAGATTATTTGTATGGAAAAATTAATTTAAAAACTTTAACACCTATTTTAAAAAGTATTAAAGGATATGCAAGAGTTACAGATGCAAAAGTTAAGTTTCATAATGATTTGGATGCTGTAGAAACTCCACTTATAAATATACAATATCAAAATGATAATTTATTAATTAATTTAAAAAAGCCTATTTTTAAAGGTATAAGTATTGATGGTAGTTTTGTGGATATACATGATATGACAAGTTTAAAAGATGGACATGTGGATGTAACTTTAAAAGCTACTCACATGCTTGATGATAATGTCTTAGGCATTTTAAAAGCCTATAAGATAAATCTTCCTATAAAACAACTATCAGGTAAAACTGATGCTAATGTGCACTTATATATACCCTATGATTCTCCTATGAAGACTTTTGGTGTATTTAAAAGTAAAGATTCAACTTTTAAGATAAATGATTTTGAATTTTACTCAAAACAAGGAAGTGTTGATTTAATAAATAGCGATGTAATTATAAAAGATACTGATTTTGCCCATAAAGATATGATAGATGCAAAAGTAAATTTAAAAATTAATACTAAAACTATGGATTCAAAGGGTAATGCTTTATTGAATAAACTTTTAATAAAAAGTGATAATCAAGAAATTGTAAATATGGAAAATAAAAAAATTGATTTTGCCATAAATTTTAAAGAGAATACAAAATTTACTATTAATGATTTGGATACCCAAATTTTATTTCAAAAAGATGCTACAGATATAAATATTAAAGATATAGGGAAAGTTTATCCATATTCAAAACTTTTAAAAGATTTAGATATAAAAAAAGGTGACATAGATATAAAATTAGATGATAAAAATAATATTAACTTTTTGACAAATTTGTATGATCTTAAATTACCACTAAAAAAAGATGGCAAAAAAGTAGATACTTTAAGATTATTTGGATTGATAAATGATAAAAAAACTACTATAAATACATATTCCAATGATCTTAAAATCGATATTATAAAGGATAAAATTAATTTGATAATTAACTCTTATGATATTGATTTAACTGATGATAAAGAAAAAAATAGTTTAGGACAAGACTTAAGTATTAGATTAATAAATTCCAATATATTTTTAAAAGATAATAGTTTTTATTCTATAGATTCAAATATAGATTTAATAAAAGACAATGTATTTTTTGATGGTACTTTTGGAAAACTTGATATTCCAATTAGTAATGGGAAAAAGAAAATAGATACTTTAAATATAAAAGGATATTCTAAAAAAGATTTAATAAAAGTTATTTCAAAAGATAAAAATATTGATTTAACTTTGAAAAATGATAATGATTTCTATTTAAAACTAAAAAACTATGATTTGATGTATGATACTGAAACTTCAAGGGTAGATAAGTATAAAAAAGTGAAAATTGAAGGTAAAGATTCAAATATAATTGTAAATGATAAATATAAGGTTTTAGCAGATAAATATAATATTACTTCAAATGGAAACAAAGCGATATTTGATTTAGATTATTTAAATGGAAAAATAAGATATACAAGAGATATCTATAAAAATATTAGTTTAGATGCTAAAAATATTAATGATAACTTTGTAAATACTTTTTTTGATAAAGAGCTTATAAAAGGAGGAACTTTTTCCTTAACTGCTGATGGGAAATACAATTTTATGACTGGGAAAATGCTTTTTAATAAAAATAGATTATTAAATTTAAATATATTAAATAATATCATTACTTTAGTAAATACAAGCCCTGCACTTATAAATCCTTTATTAGCTATTCCTGCCGTTTTTGGAATGGTTACAAATGGTGGTTTTAATCTAAATGGATATGCTGTAAATGAAGGGTATGTAGATTTCACTTATGATTTTGATAACAAAATATTAAATTTGATTAAGATACATACAATTGGTAATTCAGTTGATTTTGACGGTTATGCAACAATTAATCTAAAAGATTCAACTATAGATTCAAGTGTTGATTTAATTTTTATGAAAGATTATAGTAAGATAGTTAGTTATATACCAGGTTTAAGTTATATCTTTTTAGGTGATGATAAAAGAGTATCTACAAAAGTCGATATTACAGGTAGTTTAAATGACCCTAAAATAAATACAAATTTGGCAAAAGATTCTATTTCAGCACCAATTGACGTTATAAAAAGAATAATTACTTCACCAGCAAAGCTATTTGGGAAGTAAAAGTTTATTCATTTCTTAGGACATCAATAACATCAATTTTAGTAGCTTTTGAGGCAGGATAATATGAAGATAATAATATAATTATTACTGAACCAATTATAATTGATATGAAGTCAATCATATCTAAATCCAAAGGAAGTTTACTTGTTCCATAAACATCAGCTGGAAGAGAGATAATATTAAAATTATCAAGTATAAAAATACCAAAAAAACCTAATAATGTACCAATTATAATACCAGAAAAACCAATTACAATACCAAGTTTTAAAAATATTTTCTTTATCTCTTTATTTGTTGCACCCATTGATAAAAGTAGGGCTATTTCTTTTCTTCTACTCATAACTGTCATAAGTAATGATGAAATGATATTAAGTGAAGCTACTAATATAATCAACATCAAAACAACAAAAAGAGCTTTTTTCTCTAAAGCCATTGCAGAGAAAAAGTTTCCATTTTGTTGCCACCATCCAATTACTCCAACACTTGGGTATTTTTGAAGATCTTTTTCTAATAGTTTTATGTCATTAAAGGCATCATTTGAATAAATATGAATACCATCATAATAATCATCTTTTTTTCTTAGTATTGTTCTTAAAGCAGCAGCTGATGTGTACATATATGAATTATCGTATGCATTTAATCCTGAACGAAAAGAGCCTTTGTAGTTAAATCTTTTCATTTTTGGCATCATTGAAAAGCCATTTGGATTTAAAGAGGTAAAATACATTGTTACTTTACTATCATCGTATAAATAAAGTTTATCAGATGTTCCAATTCCTGTAATTAAATCATACTTGTTTAACACTAGGTTTTTTGTAGCTTTTGCGTAAATAGAGTTTATCTTAGCTTCTCTTTTGGGATCAACACCAAAAATTAGACCACCTGATATCTTTTCATCATGTTGGACTATTGCTTGCGAAGATATATATGGAGAAAACTTTAGATTTGGAAATTTTTTTTCAAGATGATTAAGTAAATCATCATTTATGCCATTTCCGAACTTTGCATATACAGATAAAGGATAATTCATAGTAAAAAGTTTATCTTTAAACTCTTTTTCTGTTCCATTCATAATAGCCATTGTTATGATAAGCACCATAACACCCACAGCTACACCAACAAATGCCAAAATTGCACTTATTGATATAAAAGGGTTCTTTTTGTCAAATTTTAAGTATTTTTTGACAATAAAGTTAATAAGTTGATTATTCAAATTATTTACCTGCTACTAATCCTCTTTTAGGACCACTTACTCCACAACATTGTTTATATTTTTTCCCACTACCACAAGGACAAGGATCATTTCTAGCTATTTTCTTTTCTGCTCTTGGAACTTCTTCAAAATTAGTTGATATATTTTCAGAAGCTTCTATCATTTTTGCTCTCATAGCTTCAATTGCTTCTTTTTCTTTCTCTTCTTCTTGTGAATCTCTTAATTGAACTGTGAATAATATTTTGACAATTTCATTTTTAATATTTGCAATAAGCTCTAAGAACATATTGTAAGATTCTTTTTTATATTCAACTAATGGATCTTTTTGGTTATAACCTCGTAGACCTATACCCGTTTTTAGGTTATCCATTGAGTATAAGTGCTCTCTCCAAGCATTATCAAGAATTTGTAAGTAAAGAATTCTTTCTATTTCAGCTTTTTGTTCAGGAGCTGCCATACTCATTTTTTCTTCATATACTTCTTTTATGATTGTAAGTAGTTTTTCTTGTAAATCATCAAAAGATTCTGATCTTATATTTTCTAATGTAAGTTCTAAGTTTAATTCTTCTTTTACTTTGTTAATAATAAAGTCATAATCAAAATCTTCTGCTGCCATACCATTTATGATATTTGCATGCATAAGTAAGTTTGAAATATATTCGGCTCTATTTTCATCAAGTTTTTCAGTAATTTTAAAATTAGGGTCTAATAAATCATTTCTAAAGCTGTATATCACTTTTCTTTGTTTATTTGCAACATCATCATATTCTAAAAGGTGTTTTCTACTCTCAAAGTGCATTGTTTCCACTTTTTTCTGTGCATTTTCAACAGCACGTGTAACCATTTTAGATTCGATATGTTCACCTTCTTCAATGCCTAATCTTTCCATGATACCTTTGATTTTATCACTTCCAAATATTCTTAGAAGATTATCTTCTAATGATAGATAAAATTGAGATTCACCCACATCACCTTGACGACCAGCTCTTCCTCTTAACTGATTATCAATTCTTCTACTTTCGTGTCTTTCTGTTCCTATGATTGCTAATCCACCAAGGTCTAGAATTTCTTGAGTTAATTTAATATCAACTCCCCGTCCTGCCATATTTGTAGCAATTGTTACTGCACCTTTTTGTCCAGCATCAGCAATTATTTTTCCCTCTTTTTCATGTTGTTTTGCATTTAAAACTGTATGAGGTATTTTCTTTTGTTTTAATATTTCATGTAATTTTTCTGATTTTTCAATTGAAGCAGTACCTACAAGTACTGGTTGCCCTTTTTTATGTAGCTCTGCAATTTTATTACAAACTGCATCAAATTTTTCCCTTTCACTTTTATAAATAAGGTCATTTTTATCAATTCTTGTAACAGGAACATTTGTTGGAATAGATACAACATCAAGGTTATAAATCTCAGCAAATTCTGTCGCTTCTGTTTGGGCTGTACCTGTCATACCAGCTAGTTTATCATACATTCTGAAGTAATTTTGAAATGTGATATCTGCCAATGTTTGTGACTCATCTTGAATAGAAACATTCTCTTTTGCTTCAAGTGCTTGGTGTAAACCTTCAGAGAATCTTCTCCCTTCACTTAATCTACCTGTAAATTCATCTACAATGATTACTTCGTTGTCTTTTACTACATAATCAACATCTATTTCAAATACATAGTTAGCTTTAAGTGCTTGGTCTAAAGTATGAGAAAGTGTTGCATTTTCAAGCAAATAAAGATTTTCAACTCCAAATAACTCTTCTGCTTTCTTTTGACCTTGTTCTGTTAAAAGTACAGATTTACTTTTTTCATCAACGATAAAGTCACCAGTTGTAATAGCTGATTCATCAGCTCTTTTAGGTTCAATTTTTTCACCTTTTTCAAGCTTTTTGGCGATTTGATCAGCTTTTGCATAATCTGATCCTTTTCTATTTGAAGGTCCTGATATGATAAGAGGAGTTCTTGCTTCATCAATTAAGATTGAATCCACTTCATCTACGATTACAAAGTGATGTTGTCTTTGAACACACTCATTTAAGTCATAGTTCATGTTATCTCTTAAATAATCAAACCCAAACTCGTTATTTGTACCATAAGTGATATCACAAGCATATTGAGCTTTTCTCTCTTCTTCATCTCTAATATCCCCTAATATTGTACCAACAGTAAATCCAAGGAAGTTATATAAAGGTGATAGTTCAGCAGCATCTCTAGACGCAAGATAGTCATTTACTGTAACTACATGAACTCCTTTACCTGTCATAGCATTTAATACAACTGGTAATGAGGCAACTAAAGTTTTCCCCTCACCAGTCTTCATCTCTGCTATTCTTCCATCATTTAAAACCATACCACCTATTAATTGAACATCATAATGTCGCATATTTAGGACTCTTTTACTAGCTTCCCTAACTATGGCAAATACATCATTTAAAATATCATTTAATTTTACTGATTCACTTTGAACATCACTTTTTAAAGTCTCAAATTTAGCTTTTATCTCATCATCGCTCATTTGCTCATACTTTGGCTCAAGTAGAGTTATTGCTTCAGCTCTTTTCTTATATCTCTTTACTTCTTTATCATTTCTCGTACCAAAAATTTTTGAAAAAATATTTAACATAAAATATAGTCCTTTTCCGTTATAATCCGATGATTATATAAAAAAGAAGGTTAAATTATGTTTTATAAAGCGATTTTTGTTGTAATGTTTCTATTATCTGTATTTTTGGAAGCATCTCCTTTGAATAATATCAAGTCATTTGATGCAGATTTTGAACAAAAAATTATAAATCCATCAAAAAAAGAAATTTTTTATAGTGGACATTTATATTTAAAAGATCCATACTATATTTTGTGGCAATATAAAAAACCTATCATAAAAAGTGTATATATTGTAAATGATTTTGCCATTATTGATGAACCAGAATTAGAACAAGCTATATTAACTAAACTAAAAAATGAAATTGATATTTTTAATCTTATAAAAAATGCAAAAGAAGTATCAAAAAATAAATATGTAGCAGATATTTATGATGTAAAATATAATCTTTTTTTAAAAGATAATAAAATAAATAAAATTGAATATAAAGATGCCCTTGAAAATAGTGTTACTATCACTTTTTCTAATGTAAAACAAAATGTAGAAATAGATGATGATTTATTTAAATTTTTACCACCTGAGAACTATGACATAATAAGAAAGTAATTATTTTTTAGCTAAAATTCCAAACTTAAAGGTACAACAGACAATAGCTTGAAGAAATTCAAGAGGAAAGTCCGGGCTGCAGTGAAGTAGGGTTCCATCTAAAGGATGGCTAGGGAAACCTAAGGGATAGTGCAACAGAAAGTAAACCGCCATTTATGGTAAGGGTGAAAGGGTAAGGTAAGAGCTTACCAGTGTTTTGAGTAATCTTAACAGCTATGTAAACCCAACCCGCAGCAAGAAGAGACGGTATTTAACTTCACAGTTTTTCTCTTCGCAGGATTGTTTAAGTAATTTAACAACTAGATAAATTATTGTCTAATACAAAACGCGGCTTATAGTTGTACCTTTATTGTTTCATCTCTTCGCAAATATCAACTTTCATACCTTCGTGATAAGAACAGTTTTTACCACATTTAAAGGTTCCTTTTGTCTCTAAGCCTTTTTCTTTTAAAACGCCTAAGGATACGTCTCTACAGCTTGCAAAAGTAGGAAACTTAGTAGGTGAAATCATGCTTCTTTTTGTATTTGTTTTATCAGGATAGATATATGAAGTCCACTCTTCTTTTTTTTCCCCATTAAAAAAACAGCCAGTAAATATGCCTACTGTAAGGCATATAAGTAAAATATTTTTTATCATTTATTCTCTTTCTTATTTTGATTTGATTCTAATATAATCAATCTAAAATTTTCTTTAGTGTAGATTTCATAACATCAAAGTCTTTTAGAAACTCTTTTAGTCGTAAGTTTTCAAGATACATATTTATAGCTTTGTTAAGTTGTTCTGAGACTTTTCCTAATGAGGCTGCTTTATTTATAGTATCAGGTTTATATCCTATCTCTTTTGCTAGGACTTTATAGGTTATATTTAAGTCTTTACATACATGCTTTACAATATTTGGGTTTAATTGTTTATATAAACGAGTAGAAGAGATGTCAAATAACTTACAAACTTCAAGGATTAATTCTTTTTTTGTAATTAAATTTACTCTATGATCAAAGTTTGCTGAACTTGGATTAAACATATCCAATTTTTCTTGTTTCAGTGAGATAAATAACTCTTCACCATCACAACCCATTATTTCATCAAAGGTTTTTGCTAGTGCTTCTTCTTTTCTATTTTGAAACTCTTCTATAAACATAAGTGAGTTTACTTTTGTAGTTTTATTTTTAGAATCTTTCAATTCTTCAAAAGTAATATCAAAAACATCATGTTCAAAATCAGGATGAATTGAACTTTTTGGCATAGCACCATCATTAAATACTAAGTGTAAATTTGTAGATGAATCTCTATTGTTTGAAAACACACTATATAAATCAGCAGTTGTCATCATATAGTTAGAAAGAAATTCATCTACTATCTCTTCGATGTCATGAATTATTTTATATTCACACTCTAAATCTCTAACATAATATGGAACTTTTTGAAAAAGTTTTCCTACTTGAATCATATTTAAGCCTTTTTTACAACTTTATTTAAATGTTGTATTATATACAATAATTACTTTAATTATTATATATTAAATAATGATAAATAGATAAAATATATAAATTTAATCTTAAGTTAAGAAAGCTAAAAGATGATTGTTTTACAATTTTTCCACAAAATTTATGGTATGATAAATTAAAAATTTAAAGAGAAAAAACATGAAAAAGATCTTATCAATATTTGTGCTTCTATTTTTTTTGACACCACTTTTTGCTGTTGATTATTCTGAAATGTCTACCCAAGAATTAATAGAAATTATTGGTTTTGTTAAAAAAGAAAATAGAGTTAAATTTGAAAAAGAGTTAAAATCTAGAATTTCTACTATGAGTCCAAAAGAGAAAAAACAATACAAAATAAATATGCAAAAAGCAAAAGCAAAAAGATAAATATGAAAAGAAAAATTTTACTCCTAGAAGATGATATTACATTAAATGAGACTATTGTTGATTATTTAGAAGATAATGATTTTAAAGTAATTTCCATATATGATGGAGAAGAAGCTTATACAAAAATATATGAAGAAAAGTTTGATTTACTTTTATTGGATGTAAATGTTCCAAATTTAAGTGGTTTTGAACTTCTAAAGAATCTTAGAAAAGATAATATAAATACACCTGCCATATTTATAACTTCATTAAATTCAATGGAATCATTTGAAAAGGGTTTTGATTTAGGTTGTGATGATTATATTAGAAAACCTTTTGAACTAAAAGAGTTACTAATAAGAGTAGAATCTATATTAAAAAGAGGGTATTTTCATAATGTTGATACAAAAGTTAATATTATAGATGATATATCTTTTGATACAAGTTCTAATTTACTTTTTAAAAATAATGAAGAGATAAAAATAAACAATAAAGAAACAAAACTTTTAAAGCTATTTTTACAAAATCAAGATCAAATTTTATCCCATGATCAAATTTATGAATATGTTTGGGATTATGGGGAAGAGAGCAGTGATTTTTCCCTAAGAACATATATAAAGAATTTAAGAAAAATATTTGGGAAAGAGAGAATAATAAGTGTTAAAAAGCTTGGATATAGATTTACCACAGAGTGAAAAAAAGACTCTTTTGGGCTTTTTGACACTATATAGTGTACTTTGTATTGTTATTTTATTGTTTATTTCATTTTTATATTACAATTTTAGAAAAGATTTGATGCTTCAAAATAAAAGATTGATTTTGCAAGAGTATTCAAATGATTTAATTGCAAGATTAAAAGACTTACACATAAATTTTGATAAATATAAATTTTATCCAAGGGATGAAAGATTTAATTCTGCTATTTATGATAGTGATAGAAATCTTATCTTTTCCACACTTGCTTCTCCAAAAGTAAAACTTGATGAGATAACTTATACTACAAATAACTATATTCACTATATAAAAGAACCTGAGTCATACTATTTAGGGGCTAAATATGTACTTCTTGAGATACCAGAAGATAAAGCTTGGATAAAAGATGTTAGGAAGAAAGTAACTATTTTCTTGATTTGTGGTTTTTCCATTATGTTTATTTGTGGATATTTTCTATTAAAACTATTTTTAAGACCTATGCGAGATTCTCTTCATCTTTTAGATAGGTTTATAAAAGATACTACCCATGAGTTAAATACTCCAATAAGTGCAATTATTACAAATATAGAGATGATTGAAATCTCAAATTTAGAAGATACAAAATTACAAAAAAAGTTAAAAAGAATCGATACTGGTGCAAAAACTGTTTCAAATATCTATCAAGATTTGACTTATTTGGCTCTTAATAATAAGATTATATCTCAAAATGAAGATTTGGATTTATCAAAAATAGTTTTAAATCGAATTGATTATTTTAAAACTTTGGCTGATGTAAAGAAAATATCTTTTATAAAAAATGTAAATTCTGGTGTAAGAATTTTTTGTGATGAGAAAAAGATAAGTAAAGTAATAGATAATCTCTTATCAAATGCAATAAAATACAATAAAGTAAGTGGAACTATAGAAGTGATTCTTGAAAATAATAAACTAATCATAAAAGATAGTGGAAAAGGTATTAAAAAGGATAAAATATCATCTATGTTTGAAAGATATGCTAGATTTGATAAAAGTGTTGGTGGTTTTGGAATAGGGCTAAATATAGTTTATATGATAGCAAAAGAGTATAATATAAATATAAATATAAAATCAGAACTTGGTATTGGGACTCAAATGGAGCTAACATGGTAAAAATAGTAGTTATCTTGACTTTTTTTCTTAATTCATTTTTATTTGCAAGTGTATATGAAAAGAATTGTGTAGCATGTCATAATAAGCTCCCTGTATCTATTGATAAATATTTTTATAGGTATTTACTTAAATATAGTTCTAAAAGGGCTGTAAATGCAGCTATGCTTAAATATCTAAAAAATCCAACTAAAGATACAACAGTTATGCCAGATGCTTTTATACGTAGATTTGGTATAAAGGAAAAGAGTACCTTAAGTGATGAAGAGCTTAAAAAAGCTTTAGATGAATATTGGGATATCTATAAAGTATTTGGAAAATTAAAATAACTCTTTAAACTTCACAATCAATCCACTTTTATATTTTATACTTCTTTTATCAAAACAATTAAAGGAGTTAATATGAGAACTTTAACAAAAATTTTAGTACTAAGTTCAATTTTGAGTTTAACATCACTTATGGCAAATGAAGGTGAAACTATTTTTAAAGCTTGCGCATCTTGCCATGGAGTAAATGGTGAAAAAGCAGCCTTAGGAAAATCACAAATTATAAAAGGTTGGGATAAACAAAAAATAGTTGGTGCTTTAAAAGGTTATAAATCAGGAACTTACGGTGGAGCAATGAAAGGCGTTATGAAAGGTCAAGTTGCTAGACTCGATGATGAAAAAATAGAAGCAGTTGCTGGTTATATTTCATCATTAAAATAATAATAGATTTTTATAATCTATTATTTAGCAAGGAGCAAATTATGAAAAAACAAAGTACATGTTTAATTTTGGGATTAACAATTTTTTCTTCATCTCTTTTTGCACAGGGTGATAGATTTACAGAACGTGTAAAAGTAAATTACTCAAAACCAGTTTATGAAAATATTCAAGAAGTTATTCCTAATCATGATTCACGTTGTTATGAAGAGTATGAAGTTAGAACACCTATAAATAGAAGTTCTTCTTATAGAAATGAAAATACAATAGGAGTTGATACTATAATAGGTGCTACAACAGGTGTAATTATAGGTAATCAAATAGGAAGAGGGAATGGAAAAGTTGCTGCAAAAATTGTAGGTGGACTTTTAGGTGCAACCCTAGCAAATGGAATAAGAAATACAAATCATTCACAAAATAGAAATAATACTGAATATTATTATGAGACAAAAAGAAGAAATATTTGTAATGATAGAGTAATCAATAAAAGAGTTTTGAAAGGTTATGAGAATTATTTTAGATATAACGGAAAGTCATACTCGAAGTTCTCTAATTATCGAGAAAACTATGTAAATGTGGAAACTAAAATAAATTTTTAAATAAAAAAAGGTAGGTTAAAATAACCTACCTTTTTTGTAGTTTAATAATTTAAAAATTATTTAGCAACAGCCTCTTTTAAAGCTTTACCAACTTTAAATTTAGCTACAGTAGTAGCTTTAACATCAACAGTTCTATCTGTACCAGGCACTTTTGCAGTTCTAGCAGCTCTTGAAGCTGTAGAGAATGTTCCAAATCCTATGAAACTTACAGATTCTTTTTTTACTAAAGTCTCAGTAATAGTTTCTAATACAGAATCAACTGCACATTTTGCGTCTTTTTTAGATAATCCAGCTTTTGCTGCTACTGCGTCGATAAATTCAGCTTTGTTCATTGAAGAACTCCTTGTTTAAGATTTAAAGTTACCAAAACTTTATACTATTTAAACTTTAAAATAGCTAAAAGTATTGCGGATTTTCCCATAAATAGAGGTTTATTTACAAAAAAATGACTTTTCAAGCTCTAAAACTTGATTTTATGCTTAATAATCTACAACTATTTTCAAGAATTGCAACTTTTTTTACTAGCTCATTGATGTCTCTATCATACACATAAGCACCAATTCCTTTTATAACCATGACATGATTATTTGTCTCTTTTAGGTATTTTGTTATCTCTAAAGCATTTCTATCATACCAAGTTGAAAAATCACCTGGGTCAAATATTTTTATTTTGTCAAAAGATGTTTTTCCAAAAAAATCATCTAATATAATTTCATCATGTTCAAAAGTATATGCTGTTGTATATATAGGTACTCCAAAGGCAATATATTTGGCTTCATGTATATTATTATATATAGTTGCATGTATATGAGCTTCTATGCTTGCTAGTTTCCATCTATAATCTTGAGAATTCATACTTAATTCACAAAATGATTTTTCACTCATTTCATCAAAAATTGCATCTGATGTGTTTATCATAAAGGTATTATGATCTAATTTTGTGGAAATAGAACCGTGATATATTCCAAAAAAGTTTTTCCTAAATAGTGTCAATGATAGTTTACTTAACTGGTCCACATGATTTTGATCGATCATTTTAAATGCCTTAAATATTATTTTGGATATTATATATAAAAAATTATAAGGACCCTTTTAATGAATATCCCTCATATCCCAGTATTGTATAAAGAGACATTGGAGGTCTTCGAAAATATAGATTCTGGATATATAATAGATTGTACTTTAGGATATGCTGGACATTCAGAAGGGCTTTTAAAACAAAATTCTAATGTGAAGTTAATATGTAATGATCAAGATAATGAAGCTTTAGAATTTTCTAAAAAGAGGTTAGAGCCATATTTGAATAGGGTAACTTTCAATAAAGGAAATTTTGAAACTGTTTTAAATAACTTTAAAGAGTATGATATAAAAGGTATATTAGCAGATATTGGAGTTTCATCTTTACAACTAGATAAAGAGAATAGAGGATTTGGTTTTGATAGTGAAACTTTAGATATGAGGATGAATCAAGAACAATCTTTAGATGCCTCTGTTGTAGTAAACAGTTATTCCCAAAGTGAGTTGGAAAGAGTTTTTAAGGAGTATGGGGAAGTAAAAGAGTATAAAAAAGTTGCCTCAATAATCGTAAATAATAGACCCTTTACTAGTGCAAAAGAGTTATCAACTTTTATAGCAAAAAATATGCACAAAGGTAAACTTCATGCTGCAACTCTTCCTTTTCAAGGTATTAGAATAGAAGTAAATGATGAATTAGGAGTTTTAGAAAGACTTTTTGATTCAATAGAAGAGCTAAAACCAAAAAATTGTTTGATAGCAATCATCTCTTTTCACTCTTTAGAAGATAGGATTGTAAAAAATTACTTTAAAAAGTGGAGTAAAAATTGCATTTGTCCAACTGATGTTATGCGTTGTAATTGTGGAAATGATAATGCTTTAGGAAAAATTATTACTAAAAAACCTATAATTCCAACAAATGAAGAGATAAAAATCAATCCAAGAAGTAGAAGTTCAAAATTGAGGGTTTTTAAATTTGATTAAACTGAATGCAAAAAATTCATTATTAATAGTTCTGTCAGTACTTGTAGTGTCATTAATTTTATGTTTTCCCAAAATATATTTAGCAAATAATATTTATTATGTTAGTAAAGATATTAATAAATTATATGCCAATTATATCTCACTAAAAGAAGAGAATAGATTTTTACAACAACAATTAGAAGATATGAAATTTAAAAATCAAATTATAGATTCACTTTTAATAAATACTTTGGATAATAATAAGTGATTAAATATATAATAGAATTTGCTCTTAGAAAGCCTATGTTAAATCATCTGCTTTTACTATTTTTATTGATATTATCAATCTTTGCATATAATAATATCCCCAAAGAGATTTTTCCTCCATCTGCTCTTGATGCTGTTGTTATAAATGGTTCTTATCCAGGAGCTAGTTCAGATTTACTTGATAAAATGGCTGTTGAAGATATTGAAGATGAGTTATCATCTATAAAAGAAGCTGCTGATGTTACTTCTACAATAAAAAATGGATATTTTTCAATTACTGTTAAACTAAAAAAGGGCTTTAAAGCACAAAATGTAATAGGTGATATTAAAGATATTATTACAAAAGTAAAAACGAACTTTCCAACAGATATGGATGAACCAACTGTAAAAGAAAAAGTCAATGCAATACCTCTTATTACAGTAGTAGTTTATGGAGAAAAAACTAAAACTCAACTTTTAGAAATAGCAAAAGATTTAAAATCGACATTTTCAAAAATGGGTGATTTAAGTGATATTTCTATTTGGGGAGATAGTGATAAAGAGTTACTTGTAGAGTTTGATGAAAAGAAAATCTTAGCTTATGGACTTAATTTACAAGAAGTACTAACAGCAGTTGAAAATTTGAGTTCTATTTTTCCAGCAGGTATTATAAAAGATACTTCTAGACACTACTATTTAAGTACTTTTAATGGTGAAAAAAATATTAATAATATCAAAAATACGATTTTAAAGATATCAAATCAAAAAATTTATTTAAAAGATATTGCAAAAATCAAATATGAATTAGCAGATGTTAATACTATCTCTCACTTTAATGGTAGTAGAGATGTCTCTATTGGTATAAATAAGGGAGAGACTGGCGATGCAGTTGAACTTGTTCATCAAATAAAAGAGAAACTAAAAGAGTACAAAAAAAAGTATCCAGAACTTAATTTTGCAACACATACTGATACTTCTGTTTGGATAAAAAATAGGCTAAATACTGTTTTTTCAAATATCTTTTTTGGATTGTGTCTGCTTTTCTTAGCCTTATTTTTCTTTATAAATGCAAGAATTGCAATAGTAATAGCTATTGGGATTCCAACTTCATTTATGATAGGACTTATTAGTGCTGAAGCTATGGGTTATAGTTTAAACATGCTTTCTTTATTGGGTGCATTGATTGCCCTTGGAATGCTTGTAGACGAAGCTATAGTTGTGGGTGAAAATATATATCGACATATGGAAATGGGAAAAGATAGATTACAAGCTGCTATTGATGGTTCTGTTGAAGTTTATCCGGCTGTATTAACTGCAACTGCAACAACAATATTTGCTTTTTTGCCAATTTTACTTATGACAGGAGAAATGGGGAAGTTTATGAAAATACTTCCTATTATGATTACTATCCTTCTTGTTTCTTCACTTTTTGAGGCCTTTTTCTTTTTGCCCTTACATGCAAAACAGATTTTAAGAGTAAACAAAGAAGAAGAAAAAGCAGATAAAATATGGGATTGGAATAAAAAACTATATAAAAAGATTTTAAGCTTTTTACTAAAGAAAAAATATACATCTTTAATTATTATGGTTTTAACAATTGTTAGTTTAACAATTTTTATTGTTATGAGTTCAAAGTTTAAATTTCTGTCTGATTTTGATACTACACAAGTGTATATAAGTGGATCAGTTGGTGTTGGTAAGAAAATAGAACAAACAGAAGCAATTGTAAAAAAAATTGAAGATAAGATTTTAAAGAATTACGATTTTGCTAATAATTTGCAATCCGTATCTTCTGTAATTGGTTTAAAACTTGATGGTAAAAATCAACCAGAGACTGAGGAGTTTTATTTCCAAATATTTGTTAATCTAAATGAAAGAGCACCTCAAAACTTCTTTGATAAATATATAAATCCTTATCTTTCTCCTAAATATGATGCTACAAATATGATAAGGGAAAAATCATCACAAACAATAGAAAAAGAGTTACAAAAACTTTTAGAACCAGAGATAAAATCTGGTAAATTTGAAGATTTAAAAGTATTTACACCAAAAGCTGGAATAGTTAAAAATGATTTAGAATTATCAATAAGTGGTAATGAAAAAGAGGTAAGAACTGCTGTTACAAATATCAAAAAAGCTTTGAATAATATAGATGGGGTATCAAATGTAGCTGATGATTTTATGATGGGAAATATTGAGCTTAAGTTTAAAGTTAATGCCTATGGTCAAGATTTAGGAATAAGTGAAAATTACATTATCTCCTCAGTTAGACCTTTTTATTTTAAAGGTACATATTCAAAAATGTTTGATAAAAAGGGTATAGTTGATGTTGTTTTTCAAAGTAAAAATAAAGATTATATAAAAAGTTTAAATGATTTTGAGATAATCGTGCCTAATACAAATGAAAAAGTATTTTTAAAAGATGTTGTTGATATTGTTAGAAAAAATGCCTATTCACAAATTTTTAAAGAAAATGGAGAGAGAATAGTATCTGTAACAGGTTCTATTAATGGAAAAATGACTTCAACAGAAGTATTTGATAAGCTAAATCCAATTTTAGATAAATACAAATCAAAAGTCAGCATTGATATAAAAGGTGAGCAAAAAGAGAATAAAAAAGTACAAAAAGAGATGGGTGAAGCTGCTGTAATCGCTATTATACTTATCTTTATTGCCCTTGTATGGATGTTTGATTCTGTAGTTAAATCACTTATAATTCTTTCTACTATTCCTTTATCTATTTTAGGTGTTTTTATTGGACATTTTGTTCTTGGTTTAAATATTACAATGGCAAGTTTGATTGGTATGGTTGGACTTGCAGGAGTTATTGTTAATGATGGAATAATTATGATGGATTTTATTAAAAAAGCAAAAACTTTAGATGAACTTTTAGAGCTTGCACTTTTGAGGTTAAGACCTATTTTACTAACATCTATTACAACTATTTTAGGTCTGTTTACTTTGATGTTTTTTGCTTCTGGACAAGCTCTTATTTTACAGCCAATGGCTGTATCTTTAGGTTTTGGAGTATTGTGGGCTACAGTTTTAAATCTATATTATGTACCTATGCTTTATAGAATTGTTTATTTAAGAAAACTGTAAAGTGTTACTCTTTTTTTTGAGTAACATTTACAATTCCAAGTATTCTTGAGGCTAAACTTCTTTTTTCATCAAAATTGTTTACTTCTTCACCCATATTTAAAGAAGTAATTACTGCTTTCCCAACAATTTTTCTACCATCTTTTCCAAAGAAACTTTTTGTTTTTACACCCCAAACATTATGGAAAAATAGAGGTTCTCCATCTTTTTTTCCAATATAAAGCATGATATGACCATGCATATATGCTAAAGTCAAAAAAGGAATACCATTTTTTATAATAAACTCTTTTTTCTTCTCATTTGAGAGCTTTTTTATATCATAATATTTATAATCTAAAGTTTGTCCATAAGAGTTTCTTTTTAAGTTTATTCCAAAGGGTGCAAAATAATCTTTTGTCAAAGCTGAACAATCCCTATGATTTAGTATTTCACCCCAACCATATGGTTCTGCAATTAATTGATTCATGATATTTGTAATATTTTTACTATTAAAGTCAATTGGTTTTTTTGCAATATATACATTTGGAATCTCTATTACTCTACTATAACCCTCATTGTTCCCATATCTTCCAATGGTAATTGCTTTATTGTTTTTTACAGGAAAGAGTGTCCCTAATTTTATATATTCTACAAAGACACCTTTTTTGTATATTGGAAAATTATCTTTAATAGCAACGTAGTAGTTTCCATTTTCAAAGAACTTCATTAGTTTATCATTCATATATGCTATATCTGTTACTTTTATCCAACCTTTTGCAAAAGAAGATAAAACATATGCCCAAGCTCTATCTTTAGATAAGTGAGAAATCAAAATTGGTGAATTGATTTTTATACCAGAGTTTTGATTATAATCAAAAGGAAAACCTTCTCCTGCAATAGAAGGATTATAAAAGATTTTACTATCACTTGGGAAAAGTCTTAGATTTGAGTTTTTAACCGTAATTGCTTTTTTTAAAAAGGTATTATATTTTTCAAAATTGGAGTTATCAATTTGTTCATCAAACCACTCTTTTTTGATCAATCTATTGTTGTCCCCATAAACTTTTTTATTTTTATAAGAAAATTGCCAAGTTACATCTTTCAAACTTGCTTTAAATCTCTCTTTATGCCAAGGGCTAAAATATCTTTTATTGAACTCTTGGTCTAATTCATCTTGAACATTTTTATCCAACTTAGGAATAGAAGAAGTGTACTCTTTTGGGTCTTGTTTATAAATTTTTAGATCATTTACTTCTGTATCCAATTGCTTTGATGAACAACCTAAAAAAAGAAATGAAATAGTAAAAATAGATAAAAGAAGGTAAATTTTTTTCATAATAATCCTAATGTTTATTAAATTTTGTGATTTTATCATAATGAATTTTAAATTGATGTTTATGTCTTTGTAAATTGTAATACTATATCATGTTAAAAAGAGTTTTAAAGGCTAAATGTAAGTGACAATTACAATTTCTGTTGGAAAAGAGATATTTGAAGATATTTTGAATATGAAATTAAGAGTTCTATCAAAAGATATTAATAAATATTGGAGAAGTGAGCTTTTAGATATAAAAATTGTAGATGATAAAATAAGATATGATATTAAAAAAGTAGATAGTTTGATTCTAAGAAATGGATTAGGTGAAGAAAAACCATCTATTAAAATTGAGTGTAAAGAAGTAGATTATAATTCAAAATTAAATAAGTTTGAATTTAAATTAGGAAAAATCTTAGAACAAAAGAATATAAATACAATTGAAAATTTTAAAGATAATTTGATAGAAGAACTTTTGAGGGAAAAGGAACTTCTAAAAGATATGATGAATAAAGATGCTTTAACTTCTTTATACAATAGAAGAAAGATGGAGGCAGATTTAGAACTTTTTACTAAACAAAAACACTCTTCCTTACTTTGTGCAGTGTTTATTGATGCTGATAGGTTTAAAGGTATAAATGATAACTTTGGACATGATACAGGAGATAGGGTACTAAAGTATTTAGCAAATAAGATTCAATCTCATGCTTATAGTTTAAATGGTGAAGCATACAGATATGGGGGAGAAGAGTTTATAATTTTATGTTTTGAGAAAAAAGATGAACTAATAAAAAAACTTAATATTCTAAGGGAAGATATAAAATCTCAAATGATATTTCATCCTTTGAAAGATATATCTGTAACTGTTTCTATGGGAGTATCTTTTTATAGCAAGGCAAACTCTATAGATGAGTTCATAAAAATGGCTGATAAAAAAGTTTATGAAGCAAAATTAAATGGAAGAGATAGATTAGAAGTAGTTTAAGTCTTTTTTCTTTTCATCTTTTATCCACTCATTCTCTGTTAGTTCAAATTCTGGTTTACCTATATAATATCCTTGAGAATAAGAGATATCCATTGCTTTAATAAATTCAAAAATTTCTTTATTTTCTACATACTCTGCAATTGTTTTTATTTTCAAACTATCACATAAAAATTTTAAGGTACCTACAAGAAGCTGAGTTTTTTTATTTGTATCTATATCTGTAATTAGTGTTCCATCAATTTTTAAGTAATCAATGTAATCAGAAAGCTTAATTATATAATCATAGTTTGAATATCCACTTCCAAAATCATCTATAGCAATTTTACAATTTAATTTTTTTATCTCTTTTATAAAACTTGTAAATGCTTCATAGTTATTTATAGCCTCTGTTTCAACAAGTTCTATTACAAGTTTATTTTGGAAATTGTATCTATCAATTTCTTTAAAAAGATATTCTCTAATTTCATTATCAAGGATATCCTCCATACTTAAATTAATAGAAAACTCAAAATCTTTGTCTTTAAAAAATTCAAATGTTTTTTCTATAATTATCTTTGTTAAAGTTTTATATTTTTTAATCTTTTTTGAGATTTGTAAAAACTCATCAGGATAAAATATTTTATCTTTATATTTTAATCTTACAAGAGCTTCATATTTTTCAACTTTCCCTTGAAAGTTGTTAAAAATAGGTTGAAAAGCTATAATTACATTATTGTTTAAAATAGCATCTTTTATTACTTTAATTTTTTCGATATTTAATTTATGTTTTTCAAGATTTTCAACATGGGAACTATTATAAATAGAGATGTCATGATTTGATTGTAATGCATCATCTAATGCTATTTCAGCCTCTTTTAACTCATTTATATTGTTATTTAGTACATCTATACTACTTACACCTATAGTAGTATCTATAGTTATCTCATATTTATTTAGTATTAAAAACTCTTTATTTTCTAATAAATTTTGGATTTTATTTAAAGATTCATTTAATATATTTCTATTTTTATATAAGTATTTAAATGCAAAAACATTATGTTTGATTTTATATACTTTTAAAAATCTTTTGTCTTTTTCTGTATAGTTAATAAAAAACTGAGCACACTCTTTTAATAACTCTTTCGTAACATTAAATCCATAAATATTTTGAATATTCTTATCATTAGTAATATTCAATAATACTATTAAACAATCTTTGAACTCTTTCTCTTTCAAATCACTTAATAAATGCTCTAAATTTGGTAATTTAGTCAAATCATCAGTGATGAATTGTTTTATAATTTTTCTTTCAAGTTTTTCAGGAATACCTGCAAAATATAAGACAAGAGGAAGGGCTAAAATTGAAATAACTATAAGCACATATATTAGTTGTTTCTTTTTTGCATCTAATTCTTTTTCTAAAGAGTTATATTTTGATTCAAATAGAAGTGTAAATTTTTCATTTTTATTGAAACTATTGATTTTTACCGAAAAGAATTTTTTATTTGAAAATTCATCTTTATTTAAAATAGACTTTATGTCTAATTCTTTAAAGTGAGAATCTATTAAATATTTTTTAAAATTTTCTGAGTATATTCCCATTTCTTTATCATTTGGGAATACAATTTCACCTTTAGAAGTTATTAAATATATTTTAAAAAATTTATCTTTTTCTAGATAATTAAAAAGTTCATCAACTAGTACATTTATGACAATAAAACCTGTTTTATTACCATGATTATCATAAATAGTTTTAGCAACTTTTATTGTTGCTATTTTTGGTTCAGTAATTTTCCCATGCTCCGTGTTTAAACTTATGTTTGAAAGACCAAAAATATCTTTTTTTAGTTCCATAAAGGTTTTAAAATAGTCACTGTTTGATTTATTTTCTAATAAATTATTTGGTATGATTTTACTAGGCGAGCCTTTTTTTGAGGGCTCTTTAACAACTTTTATTTTTTCATTACCAGCTAAATCAATATAGCTTAATTGGAAGATATATGAATTTGTATTAACTAATGCAGCAAAGAGATTTTGAACATTTTTTACATTTTCTTTGTTATTGATGTAGTTATTAAAAATTTGATTATTTGCTATTGTATTTAGAAGAGTCTTTTTTAAATTTATTAATTTAGTTATATATTGTTTTTTTTCATTAAAAACAGTTTTGAAATTTTTACTTGATATATTGTTTATATTTGATTGATCAGAAATAGTATCATATATGTAGATTGAACTTATTAAAATTAATACAGATAAAAAGTGAAAAAATAAAAATTTGGTTTTGTAGCTTGATTTCAAAACTGAGACCTTTAAAAACTTTCTTTGTTATTATATTACAAAAATTATCTTTAAAAGTATCAATTTTATTTAAATAAGGCCTATTTAACTATTTGATTTGCTAATGCTTCCATATCAGCATCACTTAAAGAAGTAACTTGTCCAGCCATTAAACCTTTTAAAGCTCCCCCATAAGTTCCATCTTTATAACCTTTTAGTGCAGCTATAAATTCAGCTTTAGTCATATCTTTTATAATTTTAGATTTTCCCATTGCAGCTTTTTCTCCATTTGCCCCATGACAAGCTACACATTTTGCATATGGATCAGCAAATAGTGCACATGCTAAAATTGTAGTAAGAAGTATTATTTTTTTCATTGTTATCCCTTATTATTAATTTACAATTAAAATATTATAGTACTTTTACTTTTAAGTTGATTAGTTTGTTAATAATTCGTTAAGAAAAATTAAATTGAGGAGAAGAGTAACATTATTTTAAGTAAGAAGAGAGCTCTTCTTACTTTGATTATTTTCCGATTTTATCTGCGATTGCTTGAATATCAGCATCACTTAAAGAAGCAACTTGACCTTTCATTAGGCCTTTCATTGGTCCACCATAAGTTCCATCTTTATAACCTTTTAAAGCTGTAACTATTTCAGCTTTAGTCATATCTTTAATTATTTTTGACTTTCCTAAGGCAACTTTTTCTCCATTTGCCCCATGACAACCTACACATTTTGCAAATGGATTAGCAAATGCTACACATGCTAAGATTGAAGTTAAAAGTAGAATTTTTTTCATTATTTTATCCTTTTGATTTTTTAATGAATGTATTATAAGATAAAAAAGTGTAAATTTAATTGATTTTAATCAAAAATTTTAAAATTTTCAAAAATTATTTATCTAATACTTTATCTTAAGTATTAGATAAAATCTATTTTAAAGAATCAAGTAATTCAGCTCTAAGTTGGTTTTTATTAACTTTATTTTTATCACTAGGAATTAAAGGAAGTGATTTTTTATAAATTATTCTTAGAGGAATCATATATGATGCCAGATGTTTTTTTAATTCAAAAGTTATCTCTTTAGAAGATAGTTCACTTTTTGCACTATATACAAAAACAATCTCTTCTTCAATCTCTGCATTTTCTATTGAAAAAACTGCACATTGATCTATTTGAGGTATATTATTTATTGCAACAGATTCAATTTCATAAGGACTTACTCTAAATCCTCTTGTTTTAATCATATCATCTTGTCTTGATACAAAGTATAAATATCCTTCTTCATCTTTATAAACAAAATCTCCAGTTTTTACAACAACTTCATCCCTTAGTTGTCCCTCAAGATTAATTACATTTTTAAGTATATTAACTGATTTAAATCTCTCACCAGTTTCAATAGGAGCATTCCAAAAACCTTTGTAGATATATCCACCTCTGTGAATTAGTTCACCTACAACTCTTGGTTCACACTCATTTCCATTTTCATCAATAACATATAGTTCAACATCTGGAATAGCTTTTCCTATAGAGTTAGGTCTTATGTTTATTTGGCTTGGGTCTAAATATGTTGATCTAAAGGCTTCTGTTAAACCATGCATAGAAAATATTTTTGCATTTGTAAAGTATTCTTGTACATCTTTTAACATTTTAGGTGTTAAGTTACCACCTGAAGAAGTGATAATTCTAATATTACTTAATAACTCTACACTAGGAAGTCTATGTAAGTCTTCATCAAACATTTGAGTAATACTAATTGGCATAAGTGGAATAACTGTTACATTGTCATTTATTAAATGATTGAAAAAGTCACTTGCTAGAATAAATCTATGTAAAGCTAAAGTTGCTCTTTTATATAAAGAACAAAAGATTTGATTTAATCCATAATCCAAGTTAAATAGTAAAATTCCAGATATTATGTCATCTTCTTTTAAACTTAAGTATTGTGAGACAACCCTTGCACTATCTATTAGGTTTCTATGAGATATAACAATTCCTTTTGGAGTTCCAGTTATACCAAAAGAGTAAGTAATTACAGCATTACTATGTCCATTTATTTCACAGATATATGGTTTGTTGTAGTATTTGAAAATTTCTTCAAAAGAAGGAACAGCTTTGTGTACCGTAACATATGAAATAACATGACCATCAAAATCAATATTTTCAATGCTATTTTCTTTTATCTTATCTGTTATGATACATTTTATATCACAATCTTTTATTATATATTTAACTTGGTCTGGTTTAAGCAGTTTTGTTAGAGGTACAAGGACATAATCAGTTGATAAAATGGCAAGTATAGCAATAACTTGTTCCATACATTTATTTGAGTAAATACCAACTCTACTACCTTTTGGTAAATCTAACTCATTTAGATAAAAAGCTACTTGATTTACTTTTGTTAGTAACTCTTCATATGTCAAACTTTTTTCATTTAGGATTAAAGCATTTTTTTGTGGATGTGAGATTGCAGCATCTTCAATTAATCTTCTAATACAATTTATAGACATCTTATATCCTTTATTTTTGAGTTAAACCAAGAGTCCAAATGTCGTAATTTGAATCCATTACAACACTTGGGTTATGGTTTGAATTTAGAATTTTTTTATAAAAAAATGAGATGATATCTTCAATCTCTTCTTGTGATAAAACTTTTGTTATACCACCTGTTAAAACTAGACTATTTAATGATAATAGTTTTAAGTTTACATAAGCTTTTCTATAATGTGATACTTTACATAAAACTAAGAATATCGCAAGTTGCATTAATATTCTCAAAGCCTTTTCACTTTGTTCTTCAAAAATATTTTCTGTAACTTTTAAGTGTGATAATAGCTCATATACAAACTCATTGTTTTTTGCACTAAAGATTAATGACTCTTTTGATTTAAAAACTCCAAGTTTTTTAAATACAAGTCTATCATACTCATTTGTAGTAACTAAATTATCATCAACTAAGTCTTTAGAGTAATGAATATCAGTAGTTGCTCCTCCAATATCTATAAGAATATAAGGATCAACAACTGAGAATTTTGTTGTAATAAATGGCAAAGTTTTATTTACTATATATGGAGTAGAGTATATTTGATTCGATGTTATTTCATAAAGATTTTTGATATCCTCTTTACCCATAATATCTGCTTGATAAAGGTTTGTTAAATACTCTTTTAAGTGCTCTTCTACAATATGCAGTTTATCATCAATTACATTTGGTAAAACAACTAGGTTTTTTATATTTTTTTGTAGATTTTCACTATCCTTATTACTTCCTACATATACAATATTTGAGTAAGAGATTTTATCCAAATAATCAAATAACTCTTTTCCAAAGATATTTGAAACAGAATCTATTCCACCTACAACAATAACAACATCTATTAAATCACTTGGAATTGAAGATGTTTCTATATCTTGGTATAAAACAGTATCAATAATATTTATTCCAGAATTAAAGGCAATATTTGTTGCATATTTAAGTGAAAAAGAGTTTGTAACACCAATGATGAGTGTACTAAGCCCTCCATTTGCAGATGAACAAATATAAACATTCTCTTTTTCGTATGTTTTAATTGTTTCTCCACACTTATATGTTAAGTCATCGTATATATCTTTATTGAAGTCTCTAAAGTGTTGTTCAACACCTTTTGATGAACTAACTTTAAAATAAGTACTTCCTACATCTATTAGTAGTTTGTTATTTAATTGGCTCATTGCATAATTCCTATATCATGGATAATATCATTTACTATAGATGTAGTATCTTTTTTTAAATCACATTTTGATTTCTCATATTCAAAACAACGATCAGGAATTGGAACATTTCCTCTTTCCATGATTCTAATATTTTTGTTTTTATCTCTTATTGTAATCATTTCATTATGATTTATAATATGTGGAGAAAATGGTACATCTATTATTCCATTTTTGATACTATTAAAAACTTTTCTCCATAAAGTATCAGCACTATCATTAAATACTGCTTCCATAATAGCCATAACTTCAGCTGTTAGATTTTCTTCTTCTTCTTGGTCTACTACATTTGGAAGACCATTTAGTATTCTTAGAAGATATTGTGTATTTGCAACGGTTTCTGCATTTGCTTCTTTTGTAGGAATTCCAGAAGCCTCTTCTTTTGTTTTTGTAATAATCTTATCAGCACCAACCATAGCTGCAATTGCAGTTGACAAAGAGATAAGTTGTGATGAGAAGTTTTGATCCATAGGGAAAGCACCCATCCATTGGTGATATACTAAATGAACCTCAGCATCTCCACATCCAATCTCATTGGCATAATGTTTTGCAAGTTTTCTTAGAACTGCACCAGTTACAATATCTTGGTTTACACTTCCACTTTGAGAAAAAGATACAGAAAATGATTTAACTCCTTCTTCAAGAGATAAAATCATTTCAAGTAGTTGAATTACAATAGTAATACATGGAGGAACTAAGGTTGCCGTTAGTGGTCCAAATGATTCTCTATTTATTGGTTCATTCAGTGTTGAATATTTAGCACAAACCCTTTCAACATATTTCCAATATAAAAAGGCTTTATCTAATGGAAAGTTTTTAGAGTAGGGTAAAAGGTAAGTTATTGGTCCACCCTCTATTTCAAAAATACCTGAAGCAATAGCTGTTTCAATTAGAAGTCTAGCATCTGGTGTTCCATGTCTAAGTGATACAGGCTTGTTAAAATGAGTAATCATTTTTCTAGTAGTTCTATATCCATGATTAACTAATGGATAACCATTTAGCATATCAACTTCACTCTCTTCTGAAAGTCTTAGCATCTTTTTAGATGTTGCATAGTCATTTAATCTAGTATTAGAATCAATAGTACAAGGCAAGACATCCACATTTGCATTTACGAAGAATTCATAAAGTGCATACATTTTGTTATATGTAGGAAAACCACCACGTGGTTGTACTAGCATTTTATTTTTTGTTCTAAAATTATGTGAAATAAATAGATCTTTTGAAGCATTTTTTACAAACTCTTCAACTTCAGCGAAGTCAAAATGTTCCACATATTCATTACTTAAAATTATCTCTCGTTCTTCTTGTAATAAACTCATGATTCTCTCGTTTTTAAATATTTTTCTAATTCATCAAGCCCTGTATTTAAATCCACTTGATGAAATACCAAATCAAACCCGTAGTTTTTGAATTTTGGCACGATAATTGAAGCATCACCTGTTCCAACTACTAAGTTTCCACCAATCATAAAAACTACATTATCTAAGTTTTTATATTTTGATTTTAGTATCTTTACTTCTCTACACCAACCTTCTGCTTCACCGTTTAAAGAAGAGATTAAAAGTACATCTGCATTTGTTTCTACTACAGCATCAAAGAATTCTTCTAAATAAGTATTAACTCCAAGGTTAAATACCTCAAATCCCCTTGCTTGTAATGAGAGTTCAATTAATCTATTTGCTACAACGTGTATATCGTTTCCTACAACGCCTGTTACTACTTTCATTTAATTGCCTATTTGTTCATTTTATAAAGGGCATTAGAATATCTAAAAGTATGTAAAACTTTTATTAGATAAAATAAATCAAAAATATAAGTGAATATTATGAAAAGAAAAATATATTTAATACCAGGCTTTATGAATGATGAGAAACTTTGGAGTAGGTTAATTCCTCTTTTTGATGATACTTATGAATTTATTCATCTTGAGATTCCACAAAAAGATAGTTTTGATGAAATAGTAGAAGTGCTAAATGATAAAATAAAAGATGATAAAATAAATCTTTTAGGGTTTTCTCTTGGGGGTTATATTTCATGTTATTTTGGTTTAAAGTATCCACATAGAATAAATAAAATTTTAGCAGTTGCTTGTAGTCCTGCAAATTTAAATGAAGAAGAGTGTCAAAGAAGAAGAGAGACTATTAAACTAACTAAAAAGTTTGGCTTTAAAGGTCTTAGTAGAAAAAAAGTTTTAAGTTTAGTGGAGCCAAAAAATCAAGATGATGAAGAACTAATAAATTTAATACTTCAAATGTATATAGATGTGGGAGAAGAAGCTTTTTATTCTCAATTTAATGCCACAATAATAAGAGAAGATTTAAGCGAAAAACTTATAAATAGTGATTTGAATTTAGCTTTTTTATATGCCAATGAAGATAGACTTGTTAGTTCAAAATTTATGGAAAACTTCTCTTTAAAAGCAAAAAATATTGAAGTTACACAAATAGAAGCTCAAACACATATGTTACCACTTGAAAGAACAAAAGAGGTAAAAGAGAAAATTATACAGTGGTTTTAAAAAGGTGCAAAATGAATAAAATAATAGAACTTAGAAGTGATACCTTTACAATGCCCTCAAAGCAGATGAAAGATTATATGTTTAATGCACAAATTGGAGATGATGTATATGGTGAAGATCCAAGTGTAAATGCACTTGAAGAAAAAGTAGCAAGACTTACAAATAAAGAATCAGCCTTATTTGCTACAAGTGGTACCCAAGCAAATTTATTAGCGATGCTCTCCCATTGTCAAAGGGGTGAAGAGTATATTTGTGGACAAGACTCCCATATCTTTAAGTATGAAGGAGGAGGTTCATCAGTTCTTGGTGGAATAGTTGCTCAACCAATAGAGTTTGAAATAGATGGAATTTTGGATTTAAATAAGGTAAATAAAAAAATAAAACCTGATGATTTTCACTTTGCTATGACTAAACTTTTGTGTTTGGAAAATACCCATAATGGAAAAGTTTTGCCACTTTCATATTTGCAAGAAGCAAGAAAATTTACACATGATAAAAATCTTTTATTACATCTTGATGGAGCAAGGGTTTTTAATGCAGTTGTTGATTTAGGTATAGATATTAAAGATATAAGTGCTTGTTTTGATTCTATGTCAATATGTATCTCAAAAGGTTTAGGTGCTCCTGTAGGTTCTGTATTAGTTGGGAGTAAAGAGTTTATAAATAAAGCTAGAAGATATAGAAAGATGCTAGGAGGTGGACTTAGACAATCTGGTTATTTAGCAGCTGCATGTTCTTATGCCTTAGATAATAATATAAAAGATTTACAAATCGATCATCAAAATGCAAAAAAACTAGCTTTAGAATTAGAAAAGATTAATCAAATAAAAATCTTATCAAATGATACAAATATGGTATTTATTGAATTAAAAGATACTAATGTAGATTTATTAATAAATTATTTAAAAAATAAAGGTATAAATATATCAGGAACTTATGATGAGTTAAGACTTGTAACTCATAGAGATGTTACAAGTGAAGATATTGATTATGTAATAGAAGCTTTCAAAGAGTTTTTTAAAAATAAATTATAAAAAGGAAAATAAATGGATTTTTTTACAGCAGATATAAGTGATGCACACCCAGATAAAGTATATGTATTAGATAATGAGTTTAAAAATTATGGCGGAAAACAAAAGGCCTATGGAGAAGTAGTAACTATAAAGCTTGATAGAAATAATACAGATCTTAAAAATTTGTTAAAAGACGTAGATGGTACTGGTAAAATAGTTGTAGTAGATGTGGAAGATGAGTATTTTGCAGTAGTAGGAGATAACCTTGCAAAATTTGCAGTTGATAATAACTATGAGGGCTTAATTGTAAATGGTTATGTTAGAGATACTTTTTTTACAAAAGATATGGACTTAATATTATTTGCAAGGGGAACTTGTAGTAGAAAATATGCTATTGAAACAAAAGGTGAATTAGGTGTTGATGTCTCTTTTTGTGGTATTAATTTTTCTCAAGGTGATATTGTTTATGCTGATATGGATGGAGTTATACTTTCAAAAGAGTTATTAATATAACTTGACTTTAATACTAGTTAGTAGTATAATTCTAAAATAAATTACTAATTAGTAGTAAATAAAGGATATATATGAACTTAAAAGATAGAGCACAAGGTGCCATAGTAGGAGCATTTATTGGTGATGCAATTGCATTAGGCCCACATTGGTATTATGATTTAGACGAACAACATAAAGATTATGGTGAATGGATTACAACATATACAACTCCTAAAAAGGGAAGATACCATGAACATGAAGAAAAAGGTAATCAATCCCAGTCAGGATATATACTAAAACTTATGATTAAATCCCTTATAGAAAATAAAGCTTACAATCAAGAAGATTTTTGCAAAAAATTAGATGAGGATTTATTTACAAAAATAGATGGTATTCCAACACATGGACCTGGAGGTTATACTTCACAATCTATTAGAGAAGTATATAGACAAAGAGTAGAGCAAAAATTACCATGGGATAAAGTGGGAAGTAGAGCAGATACAACTGAAGCTATAGAGAGAACTTTAGCTCTTGCTGTATTATATGCACTAAATACAAAAGAGTTAGCAAAAAGTATTTCCCATAATACTTTTTTAACACAAGTTGATGATATCGTGGGTTCAATGACTGTTGCATATGGGGCAGTATTGGCTCAATTAATTCAAGGTGAAAAGCTAGATAAAGATATATCTACAAAATTAATGAAACTAGTCAAAAAAGGTGAATTACCTTTTCATGCAGTTACTTCAGATAATTTAAAGCCACCAAAAGATGGTGCTAAAGATCCATCAAATATAGGCTTATTTGCTTCTCCTGATGCTTTATTATCTCCATCTTTTATGGCACAAGCAGCAAATGACAAAGATATAAAGATAGAGCCAGCTTGGAAAGTATCTTTAGTATATGGAATGCCATGTGCTATTTATCATATGTTACCAGCATGTTACTATTTATCGGCAAGATTTAATGATGATTTTGAAAGTGCAATATTACATGCACTTAATGGTGGAGGACAAAATCAAGCTAGATCAATATTAACTGGTGCCTTAGTTGGTGCACAAGTTGGCTTGAAAAATATTCCACAAAGATTTATTGATGGCTTAAATGAAAAAGAAGAGATTTTAGAATTGGCTAAAAAACTTTCAGATATTATTGAAGAGTAATATTAACAAAGTATGAGATGTCTTTATATGTATACAAATGTACAATAAATATAAATAGAATAACAAGATAGAAAAATTTGGGGTAGATATGAATTATAATTGGAAAACGATAGATTTAAATAACGGAACAGTTGAAGAAAAAAGAGAAGAGATAAGAGAATATTTTTTAAGAACTTATGAGTTAGATGAAAAACTTTTTGATTTATTAGAAGATAAGAAACATATACTTGAACAACCAAATAGGTTAAGACATCCTTTAATATTTTATTTTGGACATACAGCTACATTTTTTATGAATAAATTAAATGTTTCAAATATAACAACTAAAAGAGTAAATAAAACACTTGAGTCTCTATTTGCAATTGGTGTTGATGAAATGAGTTGGGATGATTTAAATGATGAGAATTATCAATGGCCAACATATGAAGAGACAAAAGCATATAGAGATGAGGTAAAGACTTTAGTATTAGATATTATTGATAGTATTGAGTTTTCTATACCTATAAATTGGAATTCTCCTATGTGGGTTATACTTATGGGAATAGAGCATGAAAATATCCATATAGAAACATCATCTGTATTATTAAGAGAACTTGACATAAAATATTTTAAAGAAGATGAATTATTTGAATATAACAATGAAAGAAGCCAAACTTATCCACAAAATGAATTAGTAAAAGTAGAAGGTGGAGAAGTTATACTTCAAAAAGACCATAAAAAGCCAAACTTCTATGGTTGGGATAATGAGTTTGCTTTTCATAGAGCGAGTATAAAAGATTTTGAAGCTAGTAAGTATCTAGTATCAAATGGAGAGTTTTTGGAGTTTGTAAAAGAGGGTGGTTATAATAAACTACATTACTTTAGTAAAGATGGATTGAAGTGGTTAGACTTTACACAAACTAAAATGCCTACTTTTTGGTTAAAAGATGGTGATAAGTATTATTTAAGAGAGATAAATAGAGTAGTTCCTTTACCTTTAAATTATCCAGTTGATATAAATGTATATGAAGCAGAAGCTTTTTGTAAATATAAAAGTGAAAAACTTGGCTTTGAAGTAAGACTTCCAAGTGAAGATGAGTATTATAGATTAAATGATTATGTTAAAGCCCAAGAGTGTGATGCAAATATAGGATTAAAGTATTTTAATCAAACACCAGTAGATAAATACCCTATGGGTGATTTTTATGACGTGATTGGAAATGTATGGCAATGGAGTATAACTCCTATGTATCCACTTGATGGATTTGAAACTCATCCTGTATATGATGACTTTACAACTCCTACTTTTGATGATAGACATGCCCTTATAAAAGGTGGTTCATTTATAAGTTTAGGAAATGAGACTTTAAGAAGTGCAAGGTATGCTTTTAGAAAGCACTTCTTCCAACATGCTGGATTTAGATATGTAAAAAGTGATAATGAATATAGAACTAAACTAAATGATAATGTATATGAAACAGATGAGCAGATCTCTCAATATTGTGAATTCCATTACGGTGAAGAGATTTATGGAGTTAAAAACTTCCCTAAAAATTCTGTTGAAGTATTAAAACCATATTTAGAAGATGTAAAAAAAGAAAAAGCGCTTGATTTAGGTTGTAGTGTAGGAAGAAGTTCATTTGAGCTAGGAAAAATATTTGATGAGGTATTAGGGATAGACTTTAGTGCTAACTTTATAAGTGTTGGAATAAAACTGAAAAAGTATGATAGTTTGACCTATAAAGTTGCAACAGAGGGTGAATTATACGAAGAAAAGACTGTTGCTTTAGATGACTTTGGACTTGAAGAGATAAAAGAGAGAGTTACTTTTATGCAAGGCGATGCTTGTAATTTAAAAGATATGTATACAGCCTATGATTTGATATTTTGTTCAAACTTGATTGATAGATTATATTATCCTCAAAAGTTTTTAGATGATATTCCAAATAGGGTAAATAAAGATGGTCTTTTAGTAATCTTGAGTCCATATACTTGGCTTGAAGATTATACTCCAAAACAGAACTGGTTAGGTGGATTTGTAAGAGATAATAAAGAAGTAAAAACTTTAGATACTTTAAAAGAAAACCTAAGTGATAGATTTGAATTGCTTGATACGATAGATGTACCTTTTGTGATAAAAGAGACGTCAAGAAAACATCAACATACAATTTCTCAAATGAGTATTTGGAAAAAAATTAAATAAAACCATATTCTACTAAATAATTTAAATCATTATTTAGTAGAATAATTAATGCAAAAATTAAATTTGATAAATGACAAAAAAGAGTTATTTGTTTTTTCTTTTCTTTTATTACTTACTTTTTTTATTACGCTTTCCTTTCAATACAACAATTATAAAAATTTAACTACAAATTCTATTTATAAACTTGAGGCACAAGTTATAAATAAGTATGAAAAAGAAGATTTTAATATATACAAATTACAAGCAAGTGATTTTTCTTTTTTTACATCTGTTTCTAAGGAATTAGATTTAAAAAGACTAGATTATATTGATATATCTATACTTACTTCTCAAATATCATTCTTAGAGTATTTAAAAGGTTTTTATGTAAAAAGTTTCAATATCTTTAAAAAGCAAAAAAATAGTATAAAAGAAGATTTAAAAGTAAAAATAGTATCTCAACATACAAATAAGAATATAAGCGAGATATATGAAGCTATATTTTTAGGGCTTCCTACAAATAGCAAGTTAAGAGATATTTTTGCAGTATATTCCATTTCACATTTAATCGCGATTTCTGGATTTCATTTAGGTGTGTTGTCTCTTATTCTTTATTTTATATTTTATTATCCATATAACTTCTTTCATAATAGATATTTTCCTTATAGAAATAGGAGGTTTGATATTTTATGTATGGTAATGTTTTTTTTATTTTTATATTTAGTTTTTACAAACTTAATGCCCTCTCTTTTAAGGGCTTTTATTATGATGCTTTTTGGAATATTTTTATTAAGGGCAAATATAAAATTAATCTCCTTTGAAACACTTTTACTTACACTACTATTTATAATTGTCCTTTTCCCAAAATATTTATTTTCAATCTCTTTGTGGTTTTCTGTTATTGGAGTATTTTATATATTTTTATTTATAAAATATTTTCAAAATCTTAATAAAGTATTTTTGTTTTTATTTTTTAATATTTGGATTTTCGCAAGTTTTAATCCAATAGTTCATTACTTCTTTGGTGTAACATCTTGGGTTCAACTATTTTCTCCTCTTATTACTATACTTTTTACTATTTTTTATCCTTTAGAATTATTTTTGCATTTAATTGGATATGGAGATTTATTAGACTCATTTTTAACTGTTGCAATAAATATGAAGTTTCATAGTTTTGAAGTGCTTACTCCACTTTGGTTTTTTATAACTTATATTTTAGTTTCTTTGCTTGCAATAATTAGAAAAGAGACATTTGTAGCTTTGAATATTTTGCTTGTTGGGTTTAATTTATACTTATATTTATAGGAGAAAAATCTCCTATAAAAATTTAGATAAGACCTAATTTATTAAGTAATAAAATTGCAATAGCAATTGGAACAATGTATTTAATCAAAGCATACCAGATATTAAATATTTCCACAGATACAAATTTTGTAAATTTATCTTTTAGTAATTGTTTATCAACATAAAATCCTAAGAAAATACAAATTAATATTCCTGCAAGTGGCATCGAAATAGAAGAGGTTAAGAAATCCATCCAATCAAAGGCATTTTTTCCAAAAAATGTTAATGACTTACCATATAATGAAGACATAGAGAGTATGGCAATAATACCAAATATATAGAAAAATGAACCACAAATTATAGTTGCTTTTAGTCTTGTCATTTTATATCTCTCAATTAAAAACATCAAGGCAGGCTCTATCATAGATACAGCCGATGTAATTCCTGCAAAAACTAATGCTGAAAAAAATGAGATAGCAATAACATGTCCTAAAATTCCCCATTGAGAGAAAATAACTGGAAGTGAAATAAATACAAGTCCTGGTCCTGCTGCACTTTTTGCTCCAGCATCAAAAAGGAAAGTAAAGATAATCAAACCTGCAATGATAGCAATGATAGTATCTACTAAGGCTACAAGAACAGATGATTTAAAAAAGTTTGCTTTTTTATCTAAAGAGGCTGAATATGTAATAATAGTACCAATTCCAACAGATAAAGTAAAAAATGCTTGTCCTAGTGCAGCTAGTAGCGCATCACCATTTATTTTACTCCAGTCAGCAATAAACATAAAACTAATAGCTTGTGAAAAACTATCTAAAGTTAAAGCATAAATTAAAAGTCCAAGTAGAATTAAGCCTAATAAGGGCATTAAAATAAGATTTAATTTCTCTATTCCATCTTTTACACCTTTTAAGACAATAAAAACAACTGATAATGCTATAAGTGTATGATAAAAGATTTCAGATGAAATCTCTTTTGAAACAAGAGTATTAAAAGTTTTCCCTGCAATCTCAGAATTAGAAGGAAGTGTTTGAAATGATGTAACAATATAGTTTAAAATCCAACCTAATACAACAGAATAAAATGAAAGAATAATAAGTCCTGCAAATATCATAAATGCAGCAAATTTCCAATTCTCATTTTTAGATTTAGACATTTTTACAAATGATGTAGAAACATTAGCTTCTCCATATTGACCAATAACAGTTTCAGCTATAAATATTGTCAATCCTATAAAAAGTATTGCTAATAGGTAAACAATAACAAATGCTCCACCACCATATTCTCCTGTAATATATGGAAATTTCCATATATTACCTAATCCAACAGCTGAACCAGCTGCTGCCAAAATAAACCCAATTCTTGTAAATTTATTCAAATATATTCCTTCTATAATTGTTATATTTTTTAAAGGGCTAATTCTATCTATAAATTTCTTAGAAATTAGTTTCTTAAGCTTTATTTTTTATAAATTAATATAATTAGTTAAAAATTATTAATATTTTCAAATATTATATTTATATACCACAAATCTACCACTTTTAATTTTTATAATTGCATTTATAAAAAGGAGAAGATATGAGTTATTCAAAAAAAAGGTATATTACATATACTATCTTGACTATTTTTATAATGGGGACACCTTTTATAACAATAGATGGAAATCATATGTTGTTGTTGTCATTTGTTACATATGATTTTCATTTTCTTGGAAACGTATATAATATGAATGAGTTTTTTATAATGCCATTTTTGTTGATGTTATTATTCATTGGAATATTTGCAATAACATCTATGTTTGGTAGACTTTGGTGTGGTTGGGGATGCCCTCAGACTATTTTTAGAGTTATATATAGAGACTTGATAGAGACTTTTTTATTAAAACTGCGAAGAATTAAAAATAAGCAAAAAGATATCAATTATAATAAAACTTCTACTAAAATAAAAAAATATATTGGATTGCTTTTATGGATAGCTTTATCTTTTGTTATAGCAATCAATTTTATGCTTTATTTTGTACCTCCTGAAGATTTTATTGAATATATGAAAACACCTCAAGATCATTTCTTCTTAGTGATGTTTATAATTAGTATTGTTGTGTTTTTAGTATATGATATTGTTTTTATGAAAGAACATTTCTGTACTTATGTATGTCCATACTCTAGAATTCAGTCTGTTTTATATGACAATAATACAAAACAAGTTGTTTATAACCACAATAGAGGTGGACAAATCTATCCAAACAATGAAAAGAGTATTTTTAATGTAAAACAATGGTCAGGAAGTGAAGAGTGTACTACTTGTGAAGCTTGTGTAAAAGTTTGTCCTACACATATCGATATTAGAAAAGGGCTACAAGTTGAGTGTATAAATTGTTTGGAATGTTCAGATGCTTGTAGTACGGTAATGGGAAAACTTGGTAAAAAGTCTTTGATTTATTGGGGGAGTACTAATAGTGTTTTATTAGAAAAATTTGAAAAATTCTTAAATCCTAGAAATTTTGTTTATATTGCAGCTTTAGTAATTTGTATACTATTTACTGCTTATTTCATGTCTGAAAAAGAGCCTTTTTTAGTAAATATAAATAAAAATACAGAGTTATATAAAGTGGATGAAAATGGAAAAGTTGTAAATAATTATTTGCTGACTATTCATAATAGTGCTGATAAAAGATATACTTTTGATATTGAAGTTTTGGATAAAAATATTACTATTAAAAGATATACTCCAATAACTTTAAATCCACAACAAACAAGAAAAACTGTATTGATTTTAGTTAGTAAAAATAAAATTAACACTTCAAAAATAAACTTATTATTTTATGCAAAAGAGAATAAAGAAGTCAAAATGGAGAAAAAAATACTATTTTTCTCTCCAAAATAGTTTAAACTGATTTCTCAATACTTATGTAAAAAGTAGTACCTTTTGGGTTACTTTTTACATCAAGTTTCCCTTTAAAACTCTTTTCTATAATCATTTTTGATAAATATAATCCAAGTCCTGTACCAGTGCTTTTTGTTGTAAAATATGGTTCAAAAATTTTATCTAATAATTTAGATTTTATTCCTTCTCCATTATCCTTAATTGATAAAATCACATCTGCAGTATTTGAGTTTATTTCAATTACTATTTTTCTATTTTCAATACTTTTTATTGCATCAAGGGCATTAGAAATTATTGCAATTAGAACTTGTGCTAATTCATTTTTTATTCCAAATATTTTTATATGTTCATTTGTATTAAAAGCTAAATCAACACTTACTTCTATTTTTTTTATATCTCCACTTAAAATTGCGAGGGAGTTTTGAACAACTTCTTTAATTTCAAAGTCTTCTTTTTCTTTTGATTCAGTGTAAAAGTTTTTAAAATTTTCAATTGTACTAGATAAGTATTCTATTTGTTCGTTCGCTTGAGAAGTTCTTCTCTCAAAATAGCTTTTTTCTAAATTATTACTTTCATATTTATTTTTTAAATTTATTAAAATATATGAAAGATTATTGAGCGGTTGTCTAAACTGATGTGTTATATTAGCAATCATTTCCCCGCTTTGAGCAAGTTTTGATTGCTGTAAAAGCATGGATTCTATTTCTATATTCTCTTTTTTTAAAAGATTATATTTATATGCAACTGATATAGTAAATAAAATCGCTTCCATTGCAAAAGCTAGTAAGACTAAATCTAAATTGGTATGCATCTTAAAATATGTTTTAAAGTTTAAAAGATACAAAATAAGACAAATCACGGACCAGCCAATAACATAGATTGCAGTAGCTTTAAAACCTTGGTTTAAATTAAATACTATTGATACAAAAAGTATTGCATATATAATTGTGTATGGTAAGTATTCAAATAATAAATAGTGATAAAAAGCAGTCAAGATTATAAAAATAAGCAATAAGGTATTTAATATTAGTTCTTTTTTATTTGTAACTTTAGGAATAAATTTTCCTTCATAAAATCTTACTGCAAATACTAAAGCTGAAACAGTGGCAAAAAAAAGTGAAAAGTCCTGAAAAAAAAGTTCAGAATAAAAAAAATTACTATATAAAATAATATATGACAGGGAAAAAACTTGCATAAAACAGTAGCTTAAATAAAAAAGTTCTTTTGAGTAAATATATCGAATAAAAGTATATACTATTGTCATCATTAGAATTCCAAAAGTTATTCCATAAGATAAAACAGTAGTTAAATCATACATTTATTTTATATCCAACTCCATTTTGATTTGAAATTATATCTTTTGAGATTTTTTGTTTTAGATACTTAATTAAAGTTTTTAAAGCATCTTTAGTCATAGGAAAGTCTTTCCAAACATAATTTTCTATCTCTTCATATGTCACATATCTATCTTTATTATTTAAAAGAAGTGTTAATAAATCAGTCTCTTTTATTCTTAGTTTTATTAGTTTATCATTTATAAGAAGAGTATGGTTATATTTGTCAAAAATAGAATGCTCATTTAGTTTTATTATATTTGTACTACTATTTTTTAGATTATTTACACAAAGTTCAAGTGCATCTTTTAATTCATTTTCTTTAATTGGTTTCATAAGATATTTTACCAATTGAAGTTCAATTGCTTTTAAAAGATATTCTTTATGGGAAAATGCTGTAATAACTATAACTTGGACTTCTTTATTTTTTTGTCTTACATTTTTAACAAATTCCAAGCCATCTACTTTGGGCATTTGAATATCTGTAATTATGATATCTGGATTTATTTGTTCAAATTTTTTTAAAGCATCTAACCCATCTTTTGCTTCATAAATATTCACAAAATAGTTTTCCAAATATTCTATGGCATTTTCTCTTGTTATATCGTCATCCTCCACATAAAGGATTTTTACTTTATCATTTTTAGTAATAATCATTTGTTGTATTTGATGTTAATTTTTCTAAAGTGTATTTTAGATTTTCATCCATGTCCATATTTTTCATCATCCACATAATATATCCAGGATCTTCTTTTGCAACTTCACTTGTATCTTTACCTTTATATTTTCCAAATTTAAAGGTTTGTATAAAAACGGGAGTTTTTGTTAGTTCTACTAGTTTTTCCATAGGATTGAAATCTGGATATACTGTTCTACATTTTGCAACAAGTTGCGATAGAAATAGTTTCATAACTAAAACATCTCCAATTGCATCATGGGCTTTTATTGTAATATTATGTTTTGCTGCTTCTTCCTCTTCATCCATATAAATATCAAGGGCATATCTTAAGTATTGAAGTCTATGATATGGAAGTTCAGGAAATAAGTGTTGTGCACATTTTAAAGTATCTAATATTTGATATTGTGACTCAAAACCCTCTTTTTTTATCATTCCTAAATCAAAATTTATATTGTGAGCAATTAAGTAGTTTGAAGGATTATTATACTCTTGTAGTTTTTGATAAAATTTTGTTTGAGTTGCTTCTGGTTTGCCTATAATCATATCAGGTGTTATATTATGTACTTCCATAGCTTCAAGTTTTATTTCAACATCAGAAAAACATAATTCATCATAAACTTCTATAGGAGCTTTTGCATCTACAATCATAGCTCCTAATTGTATAATTCTATCTTCTTCTTGATTTCCTGTTGTTTCTGTATCAAATAGTACGTATTTTGGCATAAAGTTTCCTTTTCTTTTATATTATTAGCATTCCATCACCATAAGAGAAAAATCTATATTTCTCTTTTACAGCAGTTTCATATATTTCTAAAGTCTTTTCTAAGCCTACAAAAGAGGCTATTAACATAATAAGAGTTGATTTTGGTAAATGAAAGTTTGTAAGTAGATGGTCTACTTTTATTGGTTTATTTGCAGGATTTAAAAATAAGTCACATTCACCTTGAATCTTATTTGTTCGGGCATAGTATTCTATAGTTCTTGTAACAGTTGTTCCTACTGCAAGGGTTTTGTTTTTTTCTTTCAAAGCTTCTAGGCTTTCTCTTGAAATCTCAAAATATTCGCTATGCATTGGATGCTCTAAAATATCTTCTGCATCAACTGGTTTAAATGTACCAGCTCCCACATGTAGTGTTAGATAGTTGATATTATGATTATTATTAAGTCTTTCTAAAAGTTCATCTGTGAAGTGTAATGATGCTGTTGGGGCTGCAACTGCTCCATAATTTTTAGCAAATAGGGTTTGATAATCTTTTTCATCTTCTTTTTCATCTTCCCTATTCATATAGTGAGGAAGAGGTAAGTGACCTATCTCATTTAATATTTCAATCAATGATAAAAAATCAAGTTGTTTATTATCTTGGAAAAACTTCACTTCTCTTGTTCCATCTTCATTTAATTGAAGAACTTCAGCAATCAAGTTTTTATCAAAATAGAGTTTTGTTCCTATTTGAACTTTACCTTTTATCATAACTTGGCATCTATTCATAAATAGTGGTTTGTTAAAGAGTAATTCTGTTTTTCCACCACTCTCTTTTTTCCCATAAATTCTTGCTTTAATTACTTTTGTATCATTTAAAAATATATTTAAATTTTTAGGTAGAAAATCAAGTAAGTGTTTATATGTAGTATGAGTTATTGTGTCATTATTTCTATTATATACTAAAAGTCGTGCGCTATCAGCTGGATACAAAGGTTTACTAGCTATGAGTTCTTTTGGTAAAAAATAATCATAGCTAGATGTCTTTAGTGGATCTAAACTATTCTTCATCATCTAAAGATTTATCCGCAGGATTAAATATTTTTGCAATATAAATCGAAGCTAGATATAAGACAATAAGTGGTCCAGCCATTAAAAATTGTGTTAATACATCAGGTGGTGTTAAAAGTGCAGATACAACAAAAATTATTACAATTGCATATCTAAAGAAGTCTTTTAACATTTTATCATCAACAAGTCCAATTTTTGCTAAGAAAAAAGTAATTACAGGCAATTCAAATGCAACTCCAAAACCAAATAATAGTTTTGTAAAAAAGCCAACATATTTACCAATACTTGGCAATACTGTTACAACTGTAGAACCAAAATTAATTAAAAATTGAAATCCAAAAGGAACAACTATATAATAAGCAAAAGCAGCACCAGAAACAAACATTAATGTAGCAAAAAATACAAATGGTAAAACAAGTTTTTTCTCATGGTCATAAAGTCCAGGTGCTAAAAATAACCATAACTGCCAAAAAATAACTGGCAAAGATAGTATAAAACCACTAAAAAAAGCAACTTTTAAAGCTGTGAAAAATGTTTCTTGAATCTCTACAGCCACCATTTGTGATTTTGCTGGAAGTACAGCTTCAACTGGAACCATCATCCAATTTAAAATTGGTTCATAAAATGAAAAACATACAAAAAATGCAACAACTAAAGTTAATACAGAAATTATCAATCTTTTTCTAAGATCAGCAATATGGGGTTTTAAGTCTTCAAACATTAGGCTTTGTCCCCTTCTTTTTCTTTTGTTTCTTTTTTAATTTTAAATTTATCACTTGCTTTTATCTCAGAAGTAGTCTCTTTAACTTCTTCTACTTTTTCTATCTCTTCTATCTTTTCTATCTTTTCTTCTACTTTTTCGTTTTTAAATGATACTTTTTTAGATTTTTTATTATCTTTATCATCATTATCATCTTTTAAAATATCTTTCACACCTAAATCAAAATCATCAAATTTTGTAACTGATGATTTAGCATCTTCTATTTGATTTCTAAATTTATTAGCTTCTTCTTTCATATCTGATATATTTAATTCATTGTCTAGTGTAGACTTAGCATCTTCAAGACCACTTTTAAACTTCTTAAAAAATCGTGCAACTGATACCATAGCATCAGGTAACTTCTCAGGGCCTAATGCAATAATCGCAATAATTGCAATCAGCATAATTTCCATAAATCCCATTCCAAACATATAATGTCTCCATTTAATTATTAAAGGAAAGATTTTACCTTATTTTTGATAAAATCTATCTAATTATTTTAAAAGGTGTTAGATGAAATTATTAGTTTTACTTTTTGTAGGAATTATTTTATATTTTATAGCAAGAGGTTATAAAACAGAAAAGTTTGAAAATATCAAATTTAATATTAAAGAGAATTTTCAAGGAGATTTACTTCATCATGAAGCAGGTCTTCTAATTGCCCTTATGGCAAAAGTTGCAAAAGCTGATGGGAGTGTGTGTGAATTAGAAGCGGAGATGTTAAAACATACGTTTACTGACATTTCTAGTCATTTTGAAAATAGCGAAGAAATAAGAGAAAAATTAAAGAAAATATATAATGAAGAGAAAAAAAGTTTTGAAAATACAATAGAACTTTCGGAAAAACTTTTTAAACTGACAAAAAGTGACTACCAAAAAAGACTCAAAATTTTAGAATATCTATTAAATCTTGCTTTTATTGATAAAACTTTTAGTGATGCAGAGAGAATGATTTGTGAAGATATATCAAATGCTTTACAAATAAAAACTAATGATTTTGATCATATGATTACTGCATTTAAAAACTTTTATGCTTCACAAGCTCAAAATCAAGCAACAACACTTGAACAAGCTTATATAGTGTTAGAATCAAAAAAAGAAGATGATGATAGAACCATAAAAAACAATTACAGAAAATTGGTAAAAAAACATCACCCTGATATTATTTCAGGACAAGGGGCTAGTCAGAGTATTATTGATGAAGCAACTAAAAAATTACAAGAGATAAATGAAGCATATGAACTGATCAAAAAAAGTAGGAATATATAATTGTTAGAAAATTTTGATAAGAATTATGAAGTTTGTAATTGTATTAAAGTTACAATTAGTGATATAAAAACTTCAATTACAAATGATAGTGTAAAAACTCTGAGAGATTTACAAGAAAAGACTAGGGCAGGGACTGAATGTAGAAATTGCCTAATGAATGAAGCCGATTTTGGAAAAGTTAAAAAAAAGATTTATTGTAAAGATGTATTAGGAGAGTTTTTAAATGGCTAAAAGTTTCCATCATTCCTACGAAGTGTGTAAATGCAAGCACGTAACACTTGGAGAAATTTTGTATGCCATTAAAGAAAAAAATGCTAATACAATTGAAAAAATAGGTGAACTAACGGATGCAGGAACTTGTTGTGGTTGTTGTGTAAGTAAGGAAAAAGATTTTGGAGAAGAAAAAATGGAATTGTATTTAACTACAATATTAGATAAGTTTGTGAAAGTAAGTTAATGGAAGAAAAAGAGTATGTAATAGATGAAATAAAAACACTCATCTCTTCTACTGGAGAAAAAATTGATATTAATCCAAAGTTTTTGGATTATTTTGATTTGGAAGAGTTATATGACATAAAAGAGAATTTATTAAGTAAAAAAGAGAACTTTAGGGAAAATAATAAGGATTTTCTTGAACAAATTTATGAAAAAACAAAAATAAATGAGATATAATTTATTAAAGGATAATAATTATGGAATGGAAGAATATAAAAGAACAATTAATAATATTTCTAAAAGATGAAGTAAACAAAGCTGGTTTAGAAAGAGTAACTGTTGGTTTATCTGGTGGTTTAGATTCAGCGATTGTTGCTATTCTTTGTAAGGAAGCTTTTGGGTCAAATATGAGCTGTGTACTTATGCCATCACACTATTCAAGTGATGGAAGTATAAAACATGCACTTGAAGTTTGTAAAAAGTTTGATATTGCTTATGAAATCGTAGAAATTGCTCCTATGGTTGAAGCCCATGAAAAATTTATGGATGGTGATAAACTAAGAATTGGTAACTTTAGTGCAAGAATGAGAATGTCAGTTTTATATGATGTAAGTGCTAGGGACAAATCTTTAGTTGTTGGTACTTCAAATAAAAGTGAAATACTTTTAGGGTATGGAACTATTTATGGAGATGTTGCATGCGCTATTAATCCAATAGGTGAAATGTACAAAAGTGATGAATATGAATTTGGTAAATTTTTAGGAGTACCTGAATCTATTTTAGAAAAAAGACCAAGTGCTGATTTATGGGAAGGTCAAAGTGATGAAGATGAACTTGGGTACTCATATAAACAAATGGATGAAGTACTTAAAAAATTAGTTGATGAAGGAATTTCATCTGATGAGTTAATAAAAAATGGTGGTGATAAAGAACTCATTGATATGATTACTTATAGAATGAAAGCTAATGCATTCAAAGGTAAGCTTCCTACAATAGCAAAAATTAAATGGAGTTAATATGAAAGAAATAGCGTTTTATAAATCATCGGTTGGAGAAGAAGAACTAGCACAGTTGAAATCAGTTTTAGAACTTAAAAAGGATAGTTCAAAAGTACTTGAATTTGAAGAGAATATGGCTAAATTTATTGGTGCAAAGTATGCTATTTCTACGTGTAATGGAACTTCTGCCTTACATCTAGCTCTTAGTGCAATTAAGTTAAAAAGAGGAGACAAAATATTAATGTCTGTAAACTCTTTTGTAAATGTACCAGAAGTTGTAAGACACTTTGATGCAGAACCTATTTTTATTGATATAAATATTGATGATATGAATATTGATTTAAATAAGTTTGAAAAAGCATTGGAAGAAAATAATTCTAAAAAACTAAGAGGTGCTATTATCTCTTTTGTTGCAGGGCAAACTCCTGATCTAGATAGATTATATGCTATATGTAAAAAATATGAAATAATATTAATAGAAGATTGTACTTCAGCTCTTGGAGTTACATACAATGATGAAACAGTTGGTTCTTTAAATGCAGATATGACAGTTTTCTCAACAAATCCATCAAATGGTAAAACAGATGTAAGTAATAGTGGAGTTATTGTTACAAATGATGAAGAATTAGCATCTCGTGCTAAATTACTTAGAACTCATGCTGTTACAACTACATATGATGATTATGGAAATTTAGATTATATTTATGATGTTGTTGATATTGGACATAAATATGACTTAAGTGAATTAGATGCAGCATTTTCTTTGGCGCAACTAAAAAAAACAAATAGTTTTATAAAAAGAAGAAAAGAGATTGCAAAAATTTATAAAGAGAGACTTACAGGTGTAAAACATATAGAGATACCTAAACAAAAAGAAGAACATATCTTTACTCACTATATCATTAAAATCTCAAGAAATAGAGATGCTTTTGCAAGAGAGTTAAAAGAGAGAGGTATTAATACAGGATTAAATTATATTCCTTTACATCTTTTAAATTATTATAAACAAAAATATAATATTAAAATCACTACTTATGGGAGTGCTTTAACATCTTATCAACAAATTTTATCTATTCCTATTTATCCAGGACTTACAAATGAAGAGGTAAATTATATCTGTGATCAAATCATTGATATAGCTTCTTCTTGGATTTAATAGTTGTTAAAACAAAAATTTAATATTTGGATAGAAGAGTATCTCTTCTTTCCAACACCTTTTCAAAAAATCATCTCTTTTTTACTTATTCCATTTACTTTAATTTATATGATAATTATAGCTTTTAAGCGTATGTCATCTTCTCGAAAATTAGATTTTGATATACCAATTATTTCAATTGGAAATATAGTAGTAGGTGGAAGTGGAAAAACTCCCATAACAATTGCACTTGCAAAAGATAAAGAAGATATAGCAGTTATATTAAGAGGGTATGGAAGAAAATCTCAAGGACTTTATGTAATAAGTCAGAATGGAAAAATTTTAGAAGATGTAAGTGTAAGTGGCGATGAAGCTATGCTTTTAGCAACTTCTTTACCAAAGGCCTCAGTAATAGTTAGTGAAGATAGAGTAAAAGCCATCTTAAAAGCAAAAGAGCTTGGCTGCAAACTAGTTTTTTTAGATGATGGTTTTTCAAAATATCACATAAATAAATTTGATATATTATTAAGACCTTATAAAGAGCCTGAAAATATATTTTGTCTGCCAAGTGGTGGTTATAGAGAAGCTAAAATGATGTATGCAACTGCTAATATGGTTTTAAAAGAGAGTGTTGATTTTAAAAGAGTTGTAAAATTTAAAAAAGAAGATAAGGAATTAGAAAAACTACCTTCCAAAATAGTTATTTTAACAGCAATTTCAAAGGCAAAAAGACTTTTAGACTTTGTTCCCTCATCTTGTGAATTAGTCTCTTTCCCTGATCATTACAATTTTACAAAAGTTGATATTGAAGTAGTTGAAAAATCTTATAAAGATTTTACTATATTAACTACTGCAAAAGATTTTGTAAAATTAGAAAAATTTCATATAAAGAATTTGATTTTGATGGATTTAGAAATCGAATTTAGTGCTGATATTGATTTTTCAAATTTAGAAAACTATATTAAGGGGTAAAAAGTATAAATGACAAATATTTATTATATGGATGAAGATAATTTAGGACATCTTGATGCTTCAAAAAGAATAAATTCATTTCTTTGGAGAATATTATATAAAAGAGTACAAAAAAGATTAAAAAAATCTATTATAAATATAACAAATATGAGGAAAATAGTTTTTAATAAAAACAAGCTATTGCATTGTCAAATTGATGGGGATTTGCCTTATGTTTTTTTAAGAAGAGATCCTAGTTGGTATTGTGATGATGAAGATGATTATTATATCCCTTTTAGTATTTGTTTTACAGATGGAAAAAGAAAATATGATATTGTTTTAACAAATGGAGAAATAGATATAAGAGATGATAGTGCTAGAAAAGAAGATTTAAGTAAAAAGCTTTCTCATACTCCTGTTTTATTAGTAAAAGTTTTTAAAAATATAGAAAGAAATTTTGAAATTTTATTAAATTATATTGAATTAGAAGATAAAAAGGTATAATGTTAATAACAAAAATTAAATAAAAGTTTTAATAATAATGTAAGATATAACATTGGGGTTAAGATGGCTAAAAAAAATACTGTAACAAAATTAATTATTATTGTTCCAATACTTTTTATTATAGCTACAATAATAGCTATGTCTTCAATTACTATTTCCTTGTTATATGAAAACTACAATAAAAACATAAAAAATCATAGTCACCAAGAGCTTGAACTACAAAAACAACATATAAAAACTCAGATTGATAGCATATATAACTATATAGAATATAAAAAAACTGAAGCCCCTAAGAGATTTAAACAAAAACTTAAAGATAGAGTCTATATGGCTTATTCTTTAGCTAATAAAATATATGAAAAAGATAGAGATAAACTTTCTAAAGAAAAGTTACAAAAAAAGATTTTAGAAACACTTAGAAAAGTAAGATTTGGCAATAATGGCTATTTTTTTGTTGCAGAAATAAAAAGTGATACAGAAACAATCGCTAAAATGCTACCAGCTACTCCTGAAAAAGAGGGTACTAATGTTTATTTAATGAAAGATATTGATAACAATTATTATGGACAAGAGTTTGTAAAAGTTGTAAAAGAAAAAAAAGAGGGTTTTGTTCGTTATAAATGGCATAAATTAACCAATGTCAAACAACAAGTAGAAAAAACTTCATTTGTAAAAGGCTTTCCACCGTATAATTGGTTTATTGGATATGGTGAGTATATGGATGATTTTGAAAAAAATATTAAGAAAGAAGCCTTAGATAGATTAAAACTTTTCAGATATCCAAATTATGGTTATATTTGGACGATATCAACAAATCATGTACTTTTGGAACATCCATATAAAGAATCTGAAATAGGAAAAATAAATACAGAATTAGATAAGAAGAGAGGTATTCCTTTAAGTGATATATTCGTAAAAGCAGCTTTAAAAAATGAAAGTGGCTCTTTTGTAGAGTATCATTGGACTAAACCAAATGGTACAAAAATCTTAAAAAAGATTGGATTTGTAAGACATATCAAAGACTGGGATTGGGTTATTGGTACAGGAGTTTACGAAGAGGATATTCATAGTAATGTTGAAAAATTTAAAGAAAAAGAAAGTGATGAGATAAAAGAGGTAATATTTAATATATTAATTATCTCAATTATAATTTTAATCATTGTTAGTATTATTTCATTTTTAATCTCAAAAAAAATCAATGGAAAATTTTTAGATTACGAAGAGAGTTTAAAAAATAAACAATACGAACTAGAAAAAGCAAACTCAAGTCTTGAAAATAAAGTTCAAGAAAAGACAAAAGAGCTAAAAGAGTTAAATGAAAAGTTAGAGTTAAAAGTTAAAGAAAGAACAAAAGAGATAGAAGAAAAAAATAGAGTGCTTGAAGAACAATCAAAAATGGTAGCCTTAGGAGAGATGATTGGAAATATAGCACATCAATGGAGACAACCTTTAAGTTCAATCTCTGTTGCGGCAAGTGGTATGCATTTGAAAAAAGAATTGAATCTTTTAGATGATGAAGATTTGTTTAATTTAACAGATAAGATTCTTAAAAATACTCAATATTTGTCACAAGTAATTGATGATTTTAGAAATTATGTAAAAGGTGAAAAAATATTAGTCAACTTTGATATAAATGAATCAGTAAAACAGGCTTTAAATATCTTAGATGCTTCTGTTCATAATCATAAATTGATTATTATAAAAGATTTTGAAGAAGATATTTTTGTAGATAATTATCTAAATGAACTTATTCAAGCTTTAGTTAATATATTAAATAATGCAAAAGATGCCTTAAAAGAGAAACAAAAAGATGAAAATAATAGAATTATATATATCAAAACTTACTCATCTAAGGATAAAGCTTATATTAGTATCAAAGATAGTGCTGGTGGAATAGAGGAAAGCCTTATAAATAAAATATTTGAACCATATTTTACAACTAAGGATAAAACTCAAGGTACTGGTTTAGGTTTATATATGACATATCAGATTATTACAACTAGTATGAGAGGTAAAATTCATGTGGAAAATAGTGAGTTTACTGTAAATGAAAAGCTATATCATGGAGCAAATTTTATAATTGAACTAGATAAGCTGTAAAGAAGTCTCTTTACAGCTTTGAAACTATTTAATAATATGTCCTACAAATTTTGACATATTATTTAAAATCTTACCACCTTTTCTAAATCCTAAAGCACAAGCTTCATAAGCATAAAATACTCCAGCTTGGTAAAAATTACCATTTTCATCTGTTGGAAGTTCTACATACTCTTGATAGATGGCTTTAAAACCTTCATAGTCCCCATCTGTTTTCATATCTAGTGAATTGTCACTATTGATAATAGCAACATTTGCACCTTCTCTTCCAAAACATCTTTTTTCAACTTGTTTTTTACCAATAAGTGGTTCAAATGAAGTTTCAAGTAAAAGTGGATGATTTGGGTATAAATCCCAAAGTATTTTCATAAAACCTTTTGATTGAAACATTAAAGTATAAGCAGGATTGAAAATAATTGCTTTTTTATTGGTAATAATATCTTCTAAAATCAAAGCTAATTCACTTTCATCTATGGCAATATTTTCCCAAGGTATAAGTTTAAACCAAAACTCAAAGTTAATATCATCTTTATAAATACCTTCATCATTGAATTGAACCTTATCAATATATTCAAAATCAGTATTAAATCCAGCTTCTGTTGCAATGTGCTGTAAGAGTTTAGTTGTATTAATATCTTCACTGCTAGAAGAAATAGAAGAAAAAAGTATTTTCCAACCTAAGTCTTTATAATACTCTTCAAACTTTTCTATATCATCTTCCATTGTAATAATTCTTTTAAAATTATCTTTTAAAGCATCATACAAATTATTAAATTGACTTGCTTCATCTAAGTTGTTAGCTTTTAGCATAGCCCATTGAATAATAGCTGTTTCAAAAACAGCAGTTGGAGTATCTGCATTAAATTCAATTAGTTTTATAGGCTTCCCATCTATTCCACCAGCTAAATCAAATCTTGAATATAAATGCCAATGAACATCATTTTCCCAAGATTCTTTTATAAGATTTACAAGATTAAATGGTATATTTATTTCATGGAAGAGATTATTTTCTATAACATAATCCCCAGCTTCACAAAACATGTCATATAGTTCATTTGTAGCTTCGTAGTAAGCATTAGCTTCTTCTTCACTTATTTGAACTATCTCATCTGATATGTATGAAGTTTCATCTTCATCTGTATGCCAAACAAATCCTATAGATTCTAAGTATTCGTTTGTAAGAGGTTTTAGCTTTTGTAATTTCATTTATCAACCACCAAAAAAGCCAGAAGATCTAGAACCAAAAGATGAACTAGATTTAGAAGAGTTTCCTCCTCCAAAAAAACCGCTTTTTTTACTTGAAGTAGAAGTTTTATTTGTATTAGCAGCTTTTGTAAATGAACTTTGACTTTTAGAATAAGTTTGAGGAGATTTGTATTGTGTTCTTCTTTGTGATTGGAAGTTTTGGTTATTGAATAATTTATTACCAATCCATGAACCTATCATTGCACCTGCAATAGATGATAATAAAACTCCACCAAGTCCCATCCCACCACTTGACATCTCAGGGTTTGTTAAAGGTGAAGTTCCTGCTTCTATTTTTGCATTTTCTTCTTTTACAAGTTTATCTATCTCTTCTTTACTAAGAATTCTTTCACTTCCATCTGGTTTTCTTAATACAATAGTTGTTTTAGAAGAGGGGAATTCATCTACTATTTTATATTTACCATCCTTACTCTCTTCAATAACTACAAATGCTGCTTGTTTTTGACTAGCATTTGTAAAGGCACTATTTTGTCCATCTTTATTATTATTTGAATTATCTCCACATCCAACTAGTCCAGTGATAAGTATTGCACCTAATCCCCCAACAATGGCATAGTCTGATATTTTTTTTATATGTTTCATTTAGTTCCTTCGCATTATTTAAAAAATTATTTATTAAATTAGTTGAGATATGTTATCGAAATTGAGTTAATAAAAGGTGAACAGACTTTAGTATATATAAAGTCTGTTGGATTTAAATTTCTTCTTCTTTTAAAGCTTTTCTCATTACTTCTATTAGAGTCTCATCGGCTTTTGTATCTGTAAATAGTTCAAAAGCAAGAACACCTTGATAAAGAAGCATATCTTCACCATCTTTTGTTTCTAGACCTTCTAAACGTGCAAGTTTTAAAAATGGAGTCTCTTTTCCATAAATACAGTCAAAAGCAAACTTTGCATTTAAAAATATACTTTCTAATGTAGTTTTTTTGATTGGATAATCTTCATCTTTTAATCCAGCACTTGTTGAATTTACAATTAAATCATAATGATTCATTTGAAAATTTCCCCAAGTATATGTTTTAAAGCCTTGTTCTTTAAAAAAGGCAAGTTTTTCTGCACTTCTATTTAAAATTCTAACTTCTATATTTTTTTCTTTTAGTGCCATTGCAATGGCTTTTGCCGTACCACCTGCACCTAAAATTAGGACAGATTTAATTTCACCAAAATCTTTTATTGCTTTCATAAATCCAGGAGCATCCGTATTGTAAGCAAATACTTTATTATCTTTTTTTATATAAGTATTTACAGCTTCAATTTCATTTGCTATTCCAACAACTTCATCTGCTTGTCTAAATGCATCTTCTTTAAAAGGAACTGTTATATTAGCTCCTTTTGCATTTTCATGATTGAACGTATCTTTTATCTTTTTCCCATCTGTTAATAAATATTTATCATAATAAGAGTTAATGTTTAGATGTTCAAATGCACTGTTATGCATTTGAGGAGATTTTGAGTGTTCAACAGGGTTACCAAATATTAAAAATTTTTCTTTTTCTTGTGACATTGATTTCCTTAAAATAAAGAGGGACATTCTACCCAAAGAAAAATAAGAGGATATTAAAAATATTATGATAAATTAATATAAAAAGAATTTAGGAATAATATGAGCACTATTTTGAAAATAATTACCACAACAAAAGATGGAAATATGGCCTATCATGTAAATGATTTAAAAAGTAGTGTTGATAAAAACAGGTTAAAATTATCAAAAAAATATGATTTTGATATATCCAATCTTAGATATATGAACCAAGTACATGGAGTAAATATTGAAATTGTAGATTTTCAATCTCCTTTATTAATAGATAATTGTGATGCACTAATTACAAAAGAAAAAGATCTCCCAATTATGGTTATGGTTGCTGATTGTATTCCTATATTTTTAAGTGATGAAAATAAAAATGTAATAGCAGTAGTTCATGCTGGAAGAAATTCAACTTTTTTAAATATTGTTCAAAAAACAGCATTAAAAATGATAAATGAGTTAGGCTGTGAAGCAGAAGATATTTCTGCTTATTTAGGACCTTCTATACAAAAATGTTGTTATGAGGTATCTAATGAATTAGAAACAATTGCCATAAAATCTTTTGGAAAAAAGTTTTCAACAAATAGATATTTGGATTTACAAGGAATCAATATCAAACAATTAAATGATATTGGAATTTTTAATATAGAAACATCTTCTATATGTACAAAATGTTCAAATAAACCATTCTTTTCTTATAGAAAAGATGAAAGTTGTGGAAGATTTTCTATAGTAGGAATTATTAAATAAAACTTAATATGTAGTAATAATGTAAAAGTTATGTAAAAAAAATGTAAAAATAGCTTAATTATAGATTAAAATTTCAAATTTTCCAAATAAATATAATTTTTAAGTTTCGATTGGTTACAATTTTACCGAAATAAACAAAGGAGTTATTTATGAGTAAACCTGTAACTAAAGAGGAAGCTTTAGATTACCACCAATTTCCAAAACCGGGAAAATTGGAAATTGGAACTACAACAAAACTTGGGACACAAAGAGATTTGGCTTTAGCATATACGCCTGGAGTTGCTTTCCCTTGTTTAGAAATTGAAAAAGATCCAGATAATGCATTTAAATATACAGCTAAAAAAAATCTTGTAGCTGTAATATCAAATGGTACAGCTGTACTTGGGCTTGGTGACATTGGGGCGGTTGCATCAAAACCTGTTATGGAAGGAAAGTCTGTATTATTTAAAAAATTTGCAGCTGTTGATTCATTTGATATTGAAGTTGATGAAACTGATATTGAAAAGTTTGTATCTATTTGTAAAGCTATATCGCCAACTTTTGGAGGAATAAATCTTGAAGATATAAAATCACCTGAGTGTTTTGAAATAGAAAGAAGACTTATTGATGAAGTTGATATTCCTGTAATGCATGATGACCAACATGGAACAGCAATTATTACTACAGCTGGATTAATAAATGCTTGTGAAATTATTGGTAAAAAGCTTGAAGATTTAAAAGTTATAGTTATGGGAGCTGGTGCAGCTGCTATCTCTTGTGCAAGAATGTATAAAGCGGTTGGTGTGCAAAATATTATTATGTGTGATTCTAAAGGAGTTATTCATGATGGTAGAAGTGATTTAAATAAATATAAAAAAGAGTTTTCAGTAAAAGAGTCAATGACTAAATTAGAAGCTTTTAGAGATGCAGATGTGGTTTTAGGATTATCTAAACCTGGAACATTTACAGAAGAACATATTGCGCTTATGGCTGATGAGCCAATAGTATTTGCCCTAGCAAATCCTACTCCTGAGCTTTTCCCTGAGGACATATTAAAAATTAGAGATAAAGCAATAGTAGGAACTGGAAGAAGTGATTTTAACAACCAAATAAACAATGTACTTGGTTTCCCATTTATTTTTAGAGGAGCACTTGATGTTCAAGCTAAAAAAATAAATATGCAAATGAAAAAAGCAGCAGCATATGCCATTGCTGATTTAGCTAAAAAAACAGTACCTGCTGAAGTAAAAGCAATATTTGGAGATCATTTAGCATTTTCAAAAGATTATATTATTCCTAAACCATTTGATAAAAGACTTATTGTTGAAATTTCTAGTGCAGTTGCAAATGCAGCTGTAGAATCTGGAGTTGCAAGAATAAAAGATTTTGATTTAACTGCTTATAAAGAAGAATTATCACAAATGATTTAATCAAAATAATGGTATTATTCCACTTTTAAATTGGAATAATACTATTATATGGATATAAAATGAAAGAATACATACTATTAATTAATACTTCTGACTCAAAAGGGCTTGTATATAACGTCTCTAAAGTTCTTTTTGCTAATAATCTTAATATCGAGCAAAATGCTGAATTTGTTGATGTGGAAACAAATAAATTTTTTATGAGAACAGTTATAAATGGTGATGTAAATGCAAAAATACTTCTCAAAGAATTAACTGAAGTTTTACCAAAAGACTCAGAAATTAAGTTAAGAGAAAAATCAAAAAAAGATATTGTAATATTAGCAACAAAAGAATCACATGTTTTAGGTGATTTACTTATAAGATATCTTGATGGTGAATTACAAGCAAATATTAAAGCGGTAATTGCAAATCATGATTACTTGGAAGATTTAGTACAAAAATTTGGTATACCTTTTCATTGTATTAGTGCTGAAGGGATGGAAAGAGAGGCCCATGAAGATTTGATTATAAACAAAATCAAAGAGTATGAACCAGAACTTATTGTATTAGCTAAATATATGAGAATATTAACTCCAAAATTTGTTCAAGAATTTCCACAACAAGTTTTAAATATACATCATTCTTTTTTACCTGCATTTATTGGTGCAAATCCTTATAAACAAGCACATCAAAGAGGTGTTAAGATTATAGGGGCAACAGCACACTATGTAACAAATGATTTAGATGAAGGTCCAATTATTGCCCAAGATGTAGTAAGAATTGATCATACATTTTCATGGCAAGATATGAGAAGAGCAGGGCGTAATGTAGAAAAAGTTGTATTATCAAATGCCCTTCAATTATTATTAGAAGATAAGGTTTTTGTTTTTGGGAATAAGACGGTAATTTTATAATGTTTAATATTGTTTTATTAGAACCTAGAATTCCTGGAAATGTTGGGACAATAGGAAGACTTGCTTTTGCTATGAATTGTAGATTACATTTGATAAAACCTTATGGTTTTGGTGAAATTACAGAAAAGGAAGTTAGACGGGCAGGGCTTGATTATTGGTTTGATTTAGATGTAACTGAGTATGAAAATATAGAAGACTTTTGGTCAAAAAATCCTTTAAATGAAAGACATTTTTTTGCGACAACAAAAACAAAACAAGTATATTTTGATGCTAAGTATGAAGTGGGAGACTATTTTTACTTTGGAAGAGAAGATGCTGGTTTACCTGAAGATTTATTAGCAAAACATGAAAAAGGATGCATTACTATTCCTATGACAAACGATGCAAGAAGTTTAAATATGGCAAATTCTGTGTCAATAGTAGCTTATGAAGCTCTAAGACAAAATTTTAAAGAGTTTAAATAAACTCTTTTTTTGCTTTTTTAATAAGTTTTTTTACAGCTTTTAATTTTTCTTTTAATTTTTCTTCCTCTTTTTTATCATCACATCTTCTTATTTTTTCTTCAATTTTTCCTCTTTTTTCATAGAGTTTTTCTATGATTTCATTTATCTCATTTTCATTTTCTTTTATCTCTTCTTTGTCCCAAAGAAGGAAACTTTCGAATGTTTTTACTAGTTTAGACAGTTTCATTTAATTCTCCTAGTGATCTTAGTTTACTATCATTTACAAATAAAATATTTGCAATTCTAAATAAGTTTTTACTCATATTAAAAATACTTGTGGAATCATTGATTAATGAAATACCCATTTTAGGTGTGATTTTATCATTCCTAATTAACTCATCAATTTTTTTATTAGTTTGAATCTCTAAAGTATCGATATTATCTTTATACATTTGAATCTGTGTTGAAGTCTCTATATCATCTATATCTTTATTTCTTAATAAATTTGTTCTTAAAATATTTAAAGCAAACTCTTTTTTTAGGGCTAAATACTCTTGTTTTATATTCTCATTCTTACTATAAATGTAAGCATTCATGTTTTTTTGAATATCTCTTGTATCTTTTAATATCTTCACAATAATATTTGAAGCAAGTCGTAATTGTCCTACATAAAACAACTGATTTGAATTCATATGACTTTGTGATTTTAAAAGATAATCAATGATTTCACTATACAAAGATTTTAAGTCATTATGATAAATATCATCTAGATTTGTATCTATTTTTTTAGTACTTATTAGTATATTATCTATATCTTTTTCTTCTTTTAAATCAGAGGTATGAATGGACATAGCATGTAATATTGCTTTTTGGGCATTTTCATATAAATGTATTACCTCTTTTTGAATCGAAACCATTGCATTATATGGTATTTTTACATTTGATTCATCTAAATATATAGGTTTTGATGCTTTTTTTACTTTATCTTTTATTACTTTTTTTGATATTGAAACAATAAGAGGAATAAAAGGAAATAAAACAACTATTCCAACTATATTGAATATGGTATGAAATAGAGCTAATTTCATACTATAGTTATTAGTATCAATTCCAATTAATGGTGCAAGAAAATCAACAAAATCCTTTAAAGCATATATAAAAATAACTGCAATTAGTGCTGTAATCATATTAAAAACTAGATGTCCAAAGGCAAGTCTTTTACCATTTTCATTTGAAGTTAAAGAGCCCATAATGGCAGTTACTGTAGTACCAATATTTGCTCCAATAGCTAAAGCTATTGCATCAATATAAATTATATTTCCCCCTGCAAGTGCAGTAATAATAATAGCCATAGTTGCACCACTTGATTGTATTACAACTGTAGCAATTGCTCCTATTAAGATATAAACAAAAATACCTAAAAATCCACCAACAGAGTATGAAGCCAAGTCAATTGAATCTTTTAGAGTCTCAAAACCATCTTTCATATATGAAATACCTAAAAAGATAAAACCAAGACCTAATAAAATATTTCCAAGTCCAATATATTTTTGTTCTTTCGAAAATCTAAAAATAACTCCAAAAATAATCATTGGCATTGCATATATAGATATTTTAATATCAACACCTAAAGATGATACAATCCATGCTGTTGTTGTACTTCCTAGATTTGCTCCAAAGATTATTGCCATACCTTGAGTTAAAGATATAATTTCAACGGTTAAAAAAGATATTACAATAACAGAAATCAATGATGAACTTTGAACTATTGAGGTACTAATAAAACCTGTAATTACTGATTTTAAACTAGTAGAGGTAAATTTTTCCAAAACTTTTTCTAATAATCCCCCAGAAAAAAGTTTGAAGCCATTTTCCATAAAATACATGCCTATAATAAATATAGCAATACCAGCGGATATTGTTTTTATATTTTCACTTGAAATTATAAAATAGGCTAAAAAAAGTAAAATTATTGGTATAAATAGTTTTTTTATCATAAGTAATTATATATAAAAATTTTGCAAAAACAACATTTTTATAAAGATTAGTGTAAAATTTCGAAAAAGATATTGGAATTCAGATTTATAATGAGAATATTACTACTTGAAGATGACGAACTATTTGCACAAACAATTGAAGACTTTTTAGATGAAGAGGGGTTTTTAGTAGATATTGCAAGTGATGGAGAACAAGCACTTGCATTAAATTATGAAAAGAATTATGATTTATATCTGTTTGATATAAATGTTCCTAAAATAAATGGATTAGAACTCTTAAAAGATTTGAGAGAATCAGGGGACAATACTCCAACGATGTATTTAACTTCCTACAAAGATAAAGAGAGTTTAGAACAAGGTTTTTTATCAGGGGCTGATGATTATTTGAAAAAACCAATTGATTTAGATGAATTGATATTAAGAATAAAGTCGCTTTTAAAAAGAGCTGGAAAACAAATTGATAAAATACAATTAGGAGAAAATCTATTTTTTAGCCCAAATGATAAAAGAGTATATGAAAATAATATAGATATAAATTTACCAATGAAAGTAGTAGAATTATTAGAGTTGTTTTTAGAAAACAAAGATAAAATTGTAACAAAAGAGATGATAGTAAATAGACTTTGGCATTGTGAAGAAGATTATAGTGAAGGCTCAATTAGGGTATATATTAATGCTGTAAAAAAAATATTTGTAAAAGAAAAAGTAGTAAATATTAAAGGAGTTGGTTATAAGCTTGAATATTAAAAAGAAAAACTTTATAATCTCTAATTCTATTTTAGTATCATTTATTGTGATTATGGTTTTACTTGCAAACTATTATTTGGTAGCTTTATTTGGTTTTAATGAAGATACTTTTATTGTTATTACTTTAATACTTATTATTTTTGCTGTTAGTTTAAACTATTTCTTGAGTAAACCACTTTTTAATCCTTTATTTGAAAGTGATAATAACCTAGAAAAAGCTATTAAAGAGACTCTCCATGAACTTAATATTCCTGCTTCTACAATTCAATCCAATGCTCAGATGTTAGAGAAAAATCTAAAAGATGAAAAAGATATAAGAAGATTAAATAGAATAAAATTAGCTACAAATGAACTTTTAAAGCTTTATGACCAAATGGAATATGAGATAAAAAAAGAGATAGGTAAAATCGATAAGTTTGAATTTTTACTTGATGATATAATTGAGACTTCAATTAATAAATTTGAAGATATGAAAGGCACTATTACAATAGAAAATGATATTAAAAATATATCTATTAATAGTGATAAAAATGGTTTTCAAAAAGTTTTTGATAACCTTTTATCAAATGCTATAAAATATAACTGTGAAAATGGAATTATCAAAATTAGTATGCAAAATAATCTTTTATGCATATTTAATACAGGAAATATAATTGACACAAAAAATCTTTTTATTGTATTTGAACAATATTTTCAAGAAGACTCAAGTAAAACTGGTTTTGGCTTAGGTTTAAATATTGTAAAAGAGTTTTGTGATAAAAACCAAATTGATATCAAAATTGAACCAAAAGAGAATGGAACACTAATAAAACTAAATCTAATAAAATTAATGTCTTAATCTAACTTAACACTAATTTAACACTTTTTTTTTATTATAATAAAAATATTAGGAAATATAATATGAATATAGAACTACTAAAAAACTTAGTTGATTATGGAGTTGTTATACTTTTGATTTTTATGAGTTTTTTATCTTTTTGGTTCTTTATTGAGAGAATACTTTTTTACAAAAATATTGATGTGAAATTTTATAAATCAAAAAAATCATTAGAGATAGCTATTACAAAGCATTTATCAATCATTGGTACAATAGCTTCAAATGCTCCTTATATTGGCTTATTAGGTACTGTATTGGCTATTATGCTTACATTTATGACTATGAGTGAAGGTGATATTGAAGCAACTAAGATAATGAGTTCTTTAGCACTTGCATTAAAAGCGACGGCGGTTGGTTTAGTTGTGGCAATTCTTTCTCAAATTTTTTATAATGTATTAGCTAGATATGCAGAAGTAATTGAAAGTAAATTTGATGAAATTACAGAAATTTAATTCAATAAATGTAATTCCCTTTATTGATGTGTTATTAGTATTATTAACTATTGTATTATTGACTTCAACTTTTATAGCTCGAGGTGATATCCCTGTATCTTTGGCAAAAGCAGCAAGTGCAAAAAAATCAGAGATAAAAAAAGAGTTTGTTATTACAATAAAAGAAGATAATAGTTTATATTTAAATAAATCACATATAAGCTTTGAAAACCTTACTTTGGAACTAAATAAGATAAATAAAGATTCTCATATTTTTATTAAAAGCGATAAAAAAGCTGATTTTGAATCTTTTGTTTCCATTCTTGATTTATTAAAATCAAATGATTTTTCTAATATCTCTATAATTACAAAGAAAAACTAATGTTAAACTCTAAAAGATATTTTTATTCTTTTTTTTTGACAACTTTTTTATATGGCTTAGTTTTTACAGGGATATTATATAGTTATGATAATTTTGTTATCAAAAATAAAATAAAAGAGAAGTCTATAAATCTAAATTTTGTCTCTTTAGTAGAACAAGATAAGATAATAAAGAAACAACCTCTTGTAAAAAAAGAAGTTCCCAAAAAAGAAGTAGATAAAAAGCCAATAAAAAAAGTTATAAAAAAGAAAGCTATAAAAAAGAAAATCATAGAAAAAAAACTACTTAAAAAAGAAGTAGTTAAGAAAGTAGTTGAAAAAAAGATTATCACAAAAGAACCTGAAGAAAAAGTAAAAAAGATAGTAAAAAAAGAACAAGAACTTATACAAAAAAGTGTAAAAAAAACTTATGAGCAAGACTTTTTAAATGAACATCTTAAACAAATAGTAGCACTAATTCAAAAAAATATAAAATATCCAAAAAGAGCAAAACGATTAAATATTCAAGGAAAAGTACTAATAAAATTTAAAATTTTAGTTAATGGTGAAATCAAAGATATAACCTCTATCTCTGGACATAGATTACTTATAAAATCATCACTTGAGGCTATTGAAAAAGCATCAAAAGAGTTCCCAAAGGTCAAAAAAGAAATAGTCATAAAAGTTCCAATACAATACACTCTTACATAAGATTATTAATAAAAAAATGCTACTATGCGCTTCATGAAAAATAGTTATAAAAGAATAGATGCACATTTATCAAGTTTAGGTTACTGTACAAGAGGGGATGCTAAAAAGTTTTTAAAAATAAATGAGCTTTTGGTAAATGAAAATAGAGTATTTAATCCCTCAACAAAAGCCTATCATGATGATATAACAATCAATGGTGAAAAACTTGATCCTGAAACCTTAACAATACTTCTTAATAAGCCCTCTGGAGTTATATGCTCTCACAATGATGCAGGAGTATTGATATACTCTTTACTTCCATATAGATGGACTCAAAGAAATCCAAAAATTTCCACTGTTGGTAGACTTGATGTTGATACAACAGGTGCAATAATATTGACTGATGATGGAACTTTAAATCATAAGCTTGCAAACCCTAAAAAAGAGATTTCTAAAATTTATGAAGCACATTTAAAAGTGCCTTTAATGGGTAATGAAGAAAAAATTTTTGCTAGTGGAGAACTTCTTTTAAATGGAGAAGACAAACCTTTACTTCCAGCAAAATTAGAAGTTCTTTCTCCTACTTGTGTTCGATTAGAGATTGTTGAGGGCAAATATCATCAAGTAAAAAGAATGTTTGCAGCAGTTGATAATAGGGTTGTAAAACTTCATAGAATAAGTTTTGATAATTTTACCGTCGAAGATCTAAAAGAGGGTGAATATAAACAGATAAGTTTGTAAAGGCTTGTGTTAATTTAATTCCATAGTAAACTTAAAGTGTGAATTTTTCATCCCTTCCCTTTGATAGAACTTGTGAGCTTTTTCTCTTATTTGATTACAGCAAACTTCCATTTGTAAACAGTTGTTATCTTTTGATATTTCTTTTGCTTTGTCTAAAAGTATTTTACCCACACCTTTTGAACGGTATTCCTTTTTAACTGCAAGTTCCATAATCTCTGCTATTTTTTCCACATGATGAAGTTGGTATTCTATTCTTAAATTTAAACAAGCAATTATTAAATCATCTTCTTCTGCAACAATTGAGTAAAAGTTTTCATTTTCTAAATATCTAATAAATATTTCTTCAAATTTTTTATAATCTAATTGGGTACTTTCCATATCACAAATTAAATCATAAATATCTTTTAAGTCATTAATTTTTGCCAGACGTATATTCATCTTAACTCTCTTTTAAAATATTGAAAATTTTTTAAATATTCTTTGTTCTAACTCTTTTACATTTTCTATTGCATTTTCTTCATGGTCTGAAAATCCCCAATTTACTAAAACAGATTCTATCCCTGCATTTGTTGCTGCTTGGACATCTTTGTGACTGTCTCCCACTAAAAGTGATTTTTCTTTTGTGGTTTTTATCTCTTCAAGTATTTTATAAACCATTTCTGGATGTGGTTTAGGTTTTAATACATCGTTATATCCAACCACTGTTTTAAAATATTTGCCTATTTCTAAGTGATTTAACATCCTATTTGCAAATTCACTATTGGCATTTGTAGCAACTGTAAAAATATAGTCATTTTTTAAATCTTCCAATAACTCTTTTATTCCATCATAAACTTCCAAATCGGTTAAACAATGGTCATAATAATAAGTTTCAAAAAGTTTACCTTGCTCTTGGGTAAAGTGTTTTGTTCCATAAAAAAATTCAGATGAGTTTACATTTGGATCATTTACATTTTTTAGGATATATTTTTTATCTAAGGCTTCAAATCCTAAGTTTTCTCTAACATAATTAATGGTGTTTGCAATCATACCACCACTATTGATTAATGTTCCATCCATATCAAACATTATAAGTTTCATTTAAATTCTCCAAACTAAATTTTTTGATTAACAATCAATTAACACTGAGTAGGTATCATTTCAATACAGATTTTGTATTTCTCCTACATTTTATACAAAAGAATAACACAACACCAATAAAGTCCAACTTCAAACACTAGAAGTTGGACTTTTTTTATGGTCTTACGTCCTTCATAATCTCTTTCCAATTTCTTGAAAAATGTTTTTTAATATAAGGTTCCTTATGTGGAACAAGACATCCTGCACAGTTTTGATGAATATAATCATCACCTTTATATTGAGCTCCGTCTTTACTATCTATATTACAGTATGAATATAATGTTTTATCTTCAACTTTTTTAAATCCATTGTCATCGAATCTAAAGTTTGGACAGGCGCATAAGTAACAATTTAACTCATCATAATCATGACATTTTTTATTATCTTTATAAAGTGGACAAAAATCAGGCTCTTTCTCAACCATATTATCAAATCTAAAATATTTTATAACTTCTTCATCACTTAAATCTTTTAATTTTTCCATGATATTTTGATGTCTTGTGGCATGTTTTTCAAACCAGTCATTATAAGTCAAAGTATCTCCTTTAAAATTGAGCTATTGTATTAAAATAGCTTTAATTTACCTTGAAATAAAAGATTTATATTCTTTTGATTATAATACGCGAATTATAATACAAAGAAAGGAGAGTTTATGATTAGTAAAAGCAAAAAATATTTTACGCTTTTTGGAATGTTAGCTGCAACTGTTGATAGAAAAACATCATCTATTTATAGTCTAATTCATTCTTTAATGTCTATTGATATGCCAAAAATAGTAAATTTACTAATATCAAGACAGTTAAAACCTGCAAAACTATATTCAACAAATAAAACAAAATAATTAGGAAAAATAAAATATGAACAAGAAATTAACTACAAGCTTAGTTGCAAGCCTTCTAATAGCAACATCTAACCTTCATGCAGAAGAACTATCCCAAATCACAGTCGTAAGTGCTACAAAGTCAGAACAATCAATCAAAGATGTAACTTCAGATGTTGATGTTATTACTAAAGAAGAAATTGAAGAGAGACATTATACAACAGTAAATGAGGCAATCAATAGTCTTAGTGGAATAAATGTTATTAATAATGGTGGTTTAGGAAAACAAAGTTCAGTTTTTATGCGAGGCTTTGATGGAAAAAGAATTTTGGTATTGATTGATGGAATTAAAGTTAATGATGTAACTAGTGCTAGTGGTGCCCAATTTGAAAATCTAATGCTTACAGATATTAAAAGAATAGAAGTAATAAAGGGTGCACAATCAGGTATTTGGGGAGCAGATGCTAGTGCAGGTGTAATAAATATAATTACTAAAACTCCTAAAGATGGTACAAATGGTACAATGAATGTTGAATATGGTTCATATAATACTAAAAAATATGGATTATCTTTATCTCATAAAACAAAAGATTATTATATTAAAGGTTCATTTAGCAAATTGGATTCAGATGGATTTACTGCAAAAGCTCCAAGGGGAAAAGATATTGATAATTATGAAGATGATGGATATAAAAATTTAACTTCAAATATCAAAGTTGGGTATAACTTTGATGATAATAATAAAATTGATTTAATACATACAATTATAAATGCTAGAAATGAATATGATGGTTCTAATGATTCAAAAGATGATACCCATTCGATAACAAAAGATAGATTTTCATCTATTAATTATAATCATACAAATGATATCTTTTCTTTGGATGTACATGCTAACAAATCTAAGTTTCATAGGGAATATATTGCAACTAGTCCTTCAAAATATGATGGTTCAATAAAAGATTATGGAGTTAAAACAAATGTACCATATTTAAACAATACTTCTTTTTTAATTTTTGGTGCAGATTATAAAGATTATGAAAATAAAAATGACTTAAATAGAAAGTATGATAATAAAGCAATATTTATTACAAATAATAATAAATTTAATAATAATATGACAATTGTTACTGAGTCTTTAAGATATGATAAATATAGTGATTTTAATAATAAATCAACTGGAAAAATAGGTATTAAACAGTACATAAATGATGATCTTTATTTCAAAAGTAACTATGGAACAGCTTATAATATTCCAACTTTATCTCAAATGTATGGTAAGTTTGGACCAAATCCATTATTAAACCCTGAATCAACAAAGTCTTTTGATATAGGGCTTAACTATAAAGGATTTGATTTAACGTATTTTAGTTCAAAAGTTGATGATATGATTGATTGGGATGGTTCGGGTTATAAAAATTTAGATGGAACATCTAAATTAAAAGGATATGAATTATCTTATATCCATGATTTGAATAGTGATATTTTGCTAACTTTAAATTACACTCATTTGAATGTAAAGGATAATAAAGGGTATGATTTAGAGAGAAGAGCAAAAGATAGTATGAAGTTTGGATTAGATTATTATGGAATAAAAAAATTCCATTTTAATATTAATGGTCAATATATTGGAGATAGAAAACAATATAAATATGGTACACATGATGTTTCAGCAAGAACTGGTAATTATACATTGTGGAATGGTGTAATTAATTATGAGATTAAGAAAAATATAAATACTTATATGAAAATTGATAATATTTTTAATAAATATTATCAAAATATTGACGGATATGCAACGGCTGAAAGAAGTGCATATGTTGGACTAAAGGTTAGTTTCTAATATGAAAAAGTTTTTATCAATACTTATTGTTTTAGTAATAAATTTATACTCAAGTGAGCGTATTGTAACACTTACTCCTTCTATAAATGAGATAGTCTATGCCTTAGGTGTTGGTAAAGATGTTGTTGCAAATACTAAATATTGTGATTTTCCAAAGGAGTCAAAAAAGGTTAAAAAAGTAGGTGGATATGCTTCTATTTCTTTAGAGAAAATCTTATTGGTAAATCCTAGTGTTGTGATTGCTCAAAATTATGATGAAAAACTGCTTACAAATCTAAAAAACCTTAATATTAAAACTTTGAGTTTCAAAACAGATAGTATAAAAGATATAAACAATACTATTTTTAGTTTAGGAAATTATTTTGATAAACAAGAAAAAGCTAAAGAGTTGATATCAAATATCAATAACTCTTTGGCTTCACTAAAAGGAATAGTAAAAAATAAAAAAATATTAATAGTAATAAGTCCTAAAAGATCACTTTCAAATCAAATCTATGTATCAGGTAATTATTTGTATTTTGAAGATATTATTAAAGCTAGTGGAAATGTAAATGCCTTTCAATCCAAAAGTAAAGCACAACCAGTAGTAAATACAGAAAAGATAATCAAAATGAATCCTGATGTTATAATTTTACTTGCACCATTTTTTGAAGGTAAAAGCGAAGAACTAAAGAGGGTAAAAAAACTATGGTTAGATTTACCAATAAATGCAGCAAAAAATAAAAATGTATATGCAGTAGATAAATTATATGCAGGAATTCCTAGTCAAAGGGTTGTCTATTTTATACAAGATTTTAAAAAGATATTAGAGAATGTTAGAGATAAATAACTACACAAGTTCTATTTTAAAAGATATCTCTTTTCATATAAAAGAGAATGAAAATTTAATAATTCTTGGACACAATGGTGCTGGAAAATCAACTTTAGCAAAAGTATTGTCTAATCTAATAGAAAATAATAGTGTAAAAATCTTTAATCAAAATCTTGAAAATATAAGTGATAAACAAAGAGCAACTCTAATAAATTATATTCCACCAAAATTTGAGATATTTGATGAGTATATAACCTTACGAGAATTTTTAGAACTATCTTGTATAGCTTATGTGGATAATGAAAAGATTGACAAGGTCATTGAACTATTAAACTTAAAAAAATTAGAAAATAAATATTGCACAACTTTTAGCTCAGGAGAGAAACAACTTTTATTATTGGGTTCTAGTATTATGCATGATGCACAAATTACAATCTTTGATGAACTAACAGCAAATTTAGATATAAGTAGGATAAAAGAGGTCTTTAATATCTTTAAATCTGACTTTTTGAAACAAAAAATTATCATAACTCATAATTTAGATTTAGCCCATGCCTTAAAATACAAGATTTTATATATGGATTCAGGAAAGATTGAATTTTTTGGAGAAAATGACGAGTTTTTTTCAAATGAAAATTTAAAAAAGTTTTATAATAATTCAATTATAAAAATCAACGAACACTTGGTAGTTAACCTATGAAAAAACTACTTTTTCTATTGGCCTTAATTATTTTATTAATAGCTCCATTTTTAGGGGAGATAAGTTTAAATATAAATGATATATTTAATAGTAATACTATGACTAACCAAGTTTTTTGGGACTTGAGAGTTTCTAGGGTTTTATTGGCATTTTTTGTTGGTGGAATATTAGCTTTGGGTGGTTTGATTTTTCAAATAGTATTTAAAAACTCACTTATTACTCCTTATACTCTAGGAATAGCAAGTGGAACCACACTTTTTACAGCTATTTCTATTGTATTTTTTCCAGCTGTTATTATGTCTATTTCATCAGCTTTTGGTTCACTTTTGACGATTATAATTTTGTATTTTATCTCAAAAAGAATAAATAAAAACTCCATCTCAGTCTCTACAAACTCTATTTTACTTATAGGTATTGCTTTATCATATTTCTATTCATCGGCTTTGATGTTAGTTTTTTATATGAGTAATTTACAACAAAATTATTCTATTGTTCGGTTTACTTTAGGGAGTTTAGATACTGTTGGATTTACAAGTGTTACAACATTGTTACTTGTAAGTGTAATTTTATATGGTATTATTTATTGGAAAAAGTCAGAGATAAAACTTTTGCTTATATCAAATGATACAGCTTTTTTAAAAGGTTTAAATGTACATAAGTTAAATCTTCTTTTATTAATAGTTATATCTTTAAGTGTGGGGATAAGTATAAGTTTTGTTGGACCAATAGGTTTTGTTGGTTTGGTGATTCCTCATATTATTAAACTGATTTATAAAAAGAGTGCAGATAAGCTTATTTTTCCAGTATTTTTTTATGGGGGAGTTTTTTTAGTAGCTTCTGATTTGATTGCAAGAAATTTAAATACAGCTTCAACTTTACCTATTGGAGTTGTGACTGCTTTTATTGGAGCTCCGTTTTTTGTGTACTTATTGATAAAAAGAAATAAAAGGTAATAAGATGAAAGCTTTATGTATCAGTGCAAGTGCTTCAAACCAAGGCAAGACAGTCTTAACGACAGCTTTATTATATCACTTCAAAGAATCAGTTCGACCTTTTAAGATGGGACCTGATTTTATAGATCCTCAATTTCATAAAATAGTTTGCCAAACTCCTAGTATAAACCTTGATAGATATATGATGAGCAAAGATGAAATAAGATGGATTTTTGAAAAATATAGTGATAAAAAAATCTCTATTTGTGAAGGTGTTATGGGCTTTTATGATGGACATGACAAAAAAAGTAGTGCCTATGATATTTCAAGACTTTTAAAAATCCCTACAGTTATTCTACTTGATGGAAGTGGAAGTTATATAACCGTAAGTGCCCTTTTACAAGGATTAAAAACCTATAAAAAACATAACACAATAAAAGCTGTAATTTTAAATAAAATTTCTTCACAATCCCACTATGAACTAATAAAAAAGATAATAGAAAAAGACTTTAAAGATATTGTTGTTTTAGGTTGGATAAAAAAAGGTTTGGAATCCTTAGATGAGACACATTTAGGACTTGATTTAAAAGATTTAGGAAAGATAGAAAAAATAAGCCAAGATGTTTTAGAACATATTGATATGAAAAGATTAGAAAAGATATCAAAAGTGCATAAAAAGGTCAAATCTAATTATCCCTTTGAAAAAATACCAAAACAGAATAAAAAATTAGCCATAGTCCATGATGTAAACTTCTCTTTTTTATATCATGATAATTTAGTTTTTTTAAAAGAGGTATTTGAGGAAGTAGTTATCATAGATTCTACAAAGGATGAAGTTATTCCAAGTGATGCAGATATAGTCTATATCTGTGGTGGTTATATTGAGACTGACACCGCCTTTGAAAGAGTTAAAAATTCTCATAATTTCAATTCCTCACTCATAAAACATGCACAAGAAAAGCCTATATATGCCGAGTGTGCTGGACTTTTATATTTGGGAGTTGCAGTTGATGATAAACCTATGAGCTCTATTCTAGATGTAAGTTTTACAAAAGAGAAAAGGTTTCAAAGGATGGGATACTATTTCAATGAAGAGGGTGTAAAAGGTCATGCTTTTCACTATACAAAACCTCTTGATGAAAATAGTGGTTTTGATAGATTGTCTAAATCAAAAGCACTTATTGGGAAATATGGCTCTTGGGAAAAAGAGAAAGTATTTGGTACATATTTGCACTGTATGTTTAGAGGAAATACTAAACTAATAAAAAAAAGATTATTGCCATAAGTAAAAGTAGTGAATCAAATTTTGATTTAAAATTAAGTGCATTTAGAACATCTTCTTTTAATATTTCCTCTCTTCCTTCACCAAAATAAGCTTTCTCTTTTACTTTCCCAAAATAAGAAGTTGGACCTCCTAATTTTACTTTTAAAGCTAAAGCCATAGCAGAAATAGGGTGCCCAGCATTTGGACTATCATGGAGTTTACCATATGAATAAAAGTTTTTTAAAGCATTAAAAGAGTTGAAAAATAAAGCTATCAAAATAGCTGTTATTCGTGAGGGTATATAATTTACTACATCATCAAGTTTTGCAGAAAACTTGCCAAAATTCTCATATCTTTCATTTTTATAACCAACCATAGAATCAAGGGTATTTATAACCTTATATATAAAACCTCCAATAAGTCCAAAAAGCAAGATATAAAACATAGGAGCTATTACTCCATCACTTAAGTTTTCAGCATACGTCTCAACCGCAGCTTTATTTATATCACTTTCATTCATATCCTTTGTATCTCTACTAACTAACATTGAAATAGCGTGTTTAGGGTCAGTTGAGTGGACAACTTCTTTTACACTATCATAAAGCATTTTAGATGAGATTGCAAAAGAGCATAAAAATCCTTGGACTAAAATATTATCAAAAAGACTTAGAAAATATGTGATAATAAAAACTATACTGAGCAAGGAAAGTGTTAAGGTAACACCTCTTGTTATAGAGTCTTTATAAAAGTTTTTTTCAAACCATTTTATATAATTACCCATAAAAATAATTGGATGTTTGAAGAACTTTATTTTTTCCAATTCCCCAAAAATATAATCAAAAAAATAAGCTACTAAAACAGTTATAAAATGCATTTAAACTCATTTTTCAAAGCTTTTATAAACTTTTGCATAGATTTTTTATCTTTTATTGCAACTCTTACAAAAGAGTTATTTAGAAAATCAAAGTTAGAACAATCTCTTATCATGATTTTGTAAGAAATCAATTTATCTTGCAAGGTTTGAGCATCGCAGTCTTGAAGCTCCAGTAATAAATAGTTTGCTTGGCTTTTATATATTTTTTTTATGAAATCAAACTTTTCTAAGTGTTTGATAGTATATTTTTTATTTTCTTTTGTGATTTTGATAGTTTCACTTATGAAGTCTCTGTTTTTAATAGCATTTTGTAAATAAATAGAGTCAAAATGTGATAACTTCCATAAAGGCTCTTTCTCTTTTATTTTTTTGATATTTTGGGCATTTGATATAAGTGTACCAACTCTTATACTTGCACTACTATATATCTTTGTCATAGATTTTAAAATATATAGCTTATCATAGCTTTTTAATTTACTTATGATGGATTTTTTATTTGTAAAGTCTAAAAAACTTTCATCTACAAAAATAGTGCAGTTTTTTTCAAGCCAAGAGTTAAATAGTTTGTCAAAATCATAATATTTACCATCAGGAGTTGAGGGATTTACAAAGATAACTAAAGAGTTCTTTTTTACTTTTTTATTTATCTGCTCAAATCTATTTATCAAATCAATTTTGAATCCAAAAGTTTGTGCTGCTTTTTTGTACTCTAAATAAGCAGGAGAATATATTGTACAGTGCTTTAAATCGATATATCTAAAGAATGAAAAAATTGCGCTACTTCCACCATTGAAAAGTTCTATTTCATCAGCTTTTACACTATATTTTTTTGCTATTATTTTATATAGTTTTTCATATGTTGGATAGTTTGAAATATCTAAATTATTTAGGTCTGTTTTTATATTTGGTTTTAGAAAATTGATATTTGAAGATAGGTCTATTATTTCTTTTGGTTTTGAGCCTATTTTTTTGCTAAAAGCTAAAATATCACCACCATGACTAAATTGATTATTTGATTTCAAAAGTTCTCTTTTTTATGCAATGGTACTATAAAGTTTATATATAACAAATAAGAGGAAAAAAGAGTTATGAGAGAGTTTACATCTGCTGATATAGCATGTTTAGATGAGATTATAAAAGCTAGAAGAGATGTGAGAGGAAATAGATTTTTAGATAAAAAAATAGATGATAAAACCCTCGATAAACTCCTTCAAGCTGCCTGCGATGCTCCCTCAGTTGGTTTTTCTCAGCCTTGGAAATTTGTGATAGTAAAAGATGATAAAAAAAGAGATGAGATATATCAAGATTTCCTAAAAGAGAATGAAAAAGCAAAAGAGATTTTTAAAGATAAAGAACTCTATAGTAAATTAAAACTTGAAGGTATAAAAGAGTCTTACTTAAATATCGCAGTTTTATATGAAAAAAGTGATAAAAGAGTCTTAGGGCAAACAAGCCAAAAAAAGATGGGTGAGTATAGTGTAGTTTGTGCCATCCAAAACTTTTGGTTGATGGCAAGGGCTCATAATATTGGTGTTGGCTGGGTAAGTATTTTAAAACCAAAAAGAGTAAAAAAGATTTTAAATATAGAAAAAAATCATAAACTTATAGCTTATTTGACAGTTGGTTATGTGGATGAGTTTTTAGATGAACCAGAACTTTTAACCCTAGAGTGGGAAAAAAGAAAATCAATGAAAGATATGAAGGTCATATAGTGGGAGTAAAAACTAAACTTTTTTATGAAGATATAAAACCTTTTTTTGATATAAAATCATTGCAAGAGACAAAAAATGGAGAAAGTCATACTGTTTATATCTTGGATAATGATTATATTTTAAAGATATATGAAGAAGAAAATCTCTTTAATATTGATGCAGAGATTGAACTTTTAAACTATACAAAAAAACTTTGTGTCCCTAAAGTCATAAAAGATGATATTTTTATAAAAGGCAAAAGAGGTCTTGTTTTTTCTAAAGCAAAGGGTGAGAGTGTAGTTGAGTTTGTAAAATCAACTCACTTAGAGCAAATAGGGCAGTTTTTAAACTCTTTTCATAAAATGACAAAAAATAAAAAGCATGATAATTTATCAGCTTTTGGTAAGTCACAACTAAAAGTAATGATAGAAAAAACTTGTAATAAAGCATTTCAAGAGGAGTTTGATTCTTTAAAAATAGAGCTTAAAAATGATGGTATTATTCATGGAGATCTATTTTTAGATAATGCAACTTTTTGTGGAGACAAACTAACTTGTGTCTTTGATTTTAGTGATGCTTGTGAGGGTGACTTTATCTTTGATTTGGCAGTTGTAGCTTTATCATGGTGTAGTAATAAAGAAGAGATAAATATACTTTTAAAGGCTTATGATAAAGAGATAAAACTAGATGATTTTATTATCTATTTAAGATATGCTTCACTTTATTATTGTGTTAAAAGGCATTTGACTAATAGAGATTATGATAACATTATTTTTAAAAATAAATTTATAGATTTGATATAGGAAAGAACTTGGTAAAAAATATTATAGGTAAGATTGATTTTGCAGAATTTTTAAGGGGCAAAAAGGCTACTTTTATGTTAAGCCTTAGCAATACACAAACGGTAAATATAGCTGGTCTAACACAAGCTGGAATCCCAGGGAAGATACACTTAACTCCTACACTTGATAGTGAGTTCTTGTGTACAGGAGAACTACGAAGTTTAGGTGAAATAGCTACAACTCCAAGTGGAGTTCCAACTCCTGCTCTTATTACAAGAGCTGTGCACCTTTTAAAGCCATATTCAAATATAGAACTTCTAGATTTAGGACTTGAAGTCTCTCCCAAAGTAGATTATTTCAAGACACATAGTTTTGGAATATCTCCCTCAAAATCAATAGCCCTTGATGCAAAAATAGATGCACTTGATATTTTTCAAAAGGGATTAGCTTTTGGTCAAACTTATGAGTGCCAAGATGACTATATAATTTTAGGTGAAAGTGTTCCAAGTGGTACTACAACAGCTAGGGCTACTTGCCAAGCCTTGGATTATGATTGTGAAGAGTTCTTTTCAAGTTCTTTTAAAGACTCTCCTACAACAATAAGAGATGAAACAGTTAAAAATGCGTTATCTTATGTAAGAAGTGATGATGATATCTTTGCAAAACTTGGACGTGTATCAGATAATATGCAAATATTCAATGCTGGGTTTATTTTAGGACTAAACAATAAAATAAAAGTTGTCTTAGCAGGTGGAACTCAGATGGCTTCAGTTCTTCTAATCGTAAACTCAATTTTAAGAACTATGGGTGGAGAATTTGATACTTCAAATTTAGCATTGTGTACTACAAAGTGGATAAAAGAAGATGATAAAAGTGATATTAAGGCACTTATAGAATTACTTGATTTTAAGATTGATGCTTATTATGCTGATTTTGACTTTTCATTATCAACTCATCCTGCTTTAAAGTTATATGATGAAGGTGAAGCAAAAGAGGGTGTTGGTGCAGGAGGAGCTCTTATGTATGGGCTTTTAAATGGTTTGTCAAAAGCTGATATAACCAAACAAGTTGAAAGTTTCTTAGGATAAGGTATGGATATTTTTATAGCAACATTTCTTAAAATGTTTTTTATTATGACACCGTTTTTTGTACTCTCAGTTTTTTTGACAGTAACCCATGAGGCAACAGCAAAAGAGAGAAAAGCTTTAGCTATCAAAGTTACAATTTCAGTGATTATTATGAGTTTAGTTTTAGTATTTTTTGGTAAGCATATATTTGCAGTCTTTGGAATAACTCTTGATGCTTTTAGAATAGGTGCTGGTGCCTTATTGTTTTTATCTGCTGTTGATTTAATCAAAGGTAATAAAGATAGTGGGAAAGTAGGCGATAAAGATATTTCTCAACTAGCAGTTGTGCCTTTAGCAATTCCAGTAACAATAGGACCTGGGACTATTGGTATTTTACTTGTAATGGGTGCAACTTTTAATGATACTTCTTCTATGGTTATGGGAAGTTTGGCTTTGATAAGTGCAGTATTAGTTATAGGTTTTATGCTTTATGCTTCAAGTATTATTGAAAAAGTGATTGGTAAACAAGGTTTATTAGTAATATCAAAAATTACAGGTCTATTTTTATCAGCACTTGCAGCACAAATTGTATTTACTGGTATCAAAAACTTTTTAGGACTATAATGAAGATACTATATTATGGCGGACAAAAATCAGGTAAAAGCTCCCTTGCAGAAACGAAAACAATAGAACTCTCAAAAAATAAAAAGCCATACTATATAGCAACCTATGATAATAGTTATGGTGATAAAGAGATGCAAAATAGGGTATTAAAACACCAAAATCAAAGAGCTAATAAGTTTGAAACCATAGAAGAGAAATTTGATTTATCAAAGGTCATCAAAGATGACAACACTTATTTGGTAGATTGTATCTCCATGTGGCTTTTAAATGCCCTTGAAAAAAGCGAAGATGAACTCTTATGTGAAATAGAAAAACTAGCATCAATAAATGCAAATATAGTTTTTGTACTAAATGACGTAAGTAGTGGAGTTATCCCTTTTGAAAAAGTTAGTCGTAAATATGTGGATATAAGCGGAATCATAGGACAAAAGCTAGCAAGTATTTGTGATGAAGTTTATGAAGTGAAACTTGGTCTTACGCAAAGGTTGAAGTAAATGAAAAACATCTCTATCTTTGGAACATCAAGTGATGCAGGTAAATCAACTATTACTTTTGTAATAGCTAAGATTTTACAAGACTTAGGAGTAAAAGTTGCTCCTTTTAAAGCTCAAAATGTATCAAACAATGCCTATGTTTGTGATGATGGAAGTGAGATTGCTGTGGCTCAGTATTTTCAAGCTCAGGTTTTGGGTGTGCCCACTTCTTATCATCTTAATCCTGTCCTATTAAAATCAGGTAGAGGAAGTAATGCTTCTGTAATAGTTGAGGGGAAAGTATTAGTTTCTAAAGATGTTCTTACTTATTATAAAGATTTAGACCTACTAAAACCTGCTGTTGATAGATGTTTTTCTTATCTTGATGAAAAGTATGATTGTCTTGTTTGTGAGGGAGCTGGAAGTCCTGTGGAACTTAATCTTATGGATAAAGACTTATCAAATATTTACATAGCTACAAAATATAATACAAAAATCATACTTGTAGCAGATATCGAAAAAGGTGGAGTTTTTGCTTCTATTTATGGGGTTTATAATCTTCTTCCAAAAGAGTTACAAAAAAATGTAATAGGTGTGATTGTCAATAAGTTTCGTGGGGATTTATCTTTATTTGATGAAGGGATTAGAATCATAGAAAATGATTTTAAAATACCAGTTCTTGGAGTACTTCCTTATGTGCCATTTAATCTAGGCTTTGAAGATTCTCAAAGTTTGAAAAACTATGCTCAAAATTCTAAAGATAGTATTATCAAAGTAGGGGTTATCTCATATCCTTATATGAGTAATTACAACGATTTTGAGCCTTTGATTGCTGATAGTAATATAAACTTGGAGTTTATAGAAAATAATATCTCCCTTGATAAGTTTGATATGATAATACTACCAGGTTCAAAGCTTGTGATAAAAGACCTACAATGGCTTAAATCAAATGGTTTATTTAAAAAGATAAAAGAGTACAAAAAAACTATCTTAGGACTTTGTGGTGGTTATGAGATGATGTTTAACTCTCTTGAAGATAAATATGCATTAGAGAATAGTGAAGCTTGTATAGAAGAGGGCTTTGCTTTTATAGATGATAAAATAATCTTTGAAAAAGAGAAAATTCTTAAAAAAGCTAATTATAAAGTCTTTGATTGCGAAATTGATGGTTTTGAAATACACCATGGTGTTTCGACAAAATATCCAATATTATATGAAACAGATAATATAAAAGGTACTTTTATCCATGCCATTTTTGATAATGATAATATCAGAACAAAACTATTTAAAGCTATAAATAGTGATTATAAAGAGTTTGATTTTAAATCATATAAAAAAGATACAATTGATAGTTTTATTTCAAATGTGAGAAATAGACTTGATGTAAATAAAATATTGGAAAATATAAATGAATAATTTTATCTTAGGCTTTAAATTTGCTCTTAGTTACTTTACAATACTTCCTGTGAAGTTTAAAGAAGATGATGACTTATCAAAAAAAGAGATTTTATCTTTTATGCTTTTTTCTCTTCCTTTGCTTGGATTAATACTTGGTTTTATTACTCTTGTTTTATACCATTTTTTAGCTGATTTATCTTGGTTTGGAGCTATTATATGTGCTGTATCTTATATGATTCTTTATGGCTTTATTCATACCGAAGCTATAATTGATGTGATAGATGCTATATATGCAAAACATAGTGGGAAAGATGCCTATGAAGTTATCAAAGAGTCAACTATTGGAGCTATGGGAGTTTTGTATGCTTTTGCTTTTTTTACTTTAAAAATTGCGGGAATTGTATATCTGTTTTTAAATGGCTATCTTCTAGAGTTCGTATCAATTATAGTCATAAGTAGATTGATGCTTTTATTTGTGATTAAAAATTTTGAATTTAAATCTTCATTTGTAAATCAACTTAAAGACTCACTCTCTACAAATATTTTTTTAATCGCACTTTTGGTTTTTACTTTAGCAAATATTGTACTTGTAGGTTTCAAAGCTCTATTCTTCACTCTCTTTGCTTTGATTTTTTCATATTTAATTGCATTATTTATAAAGAAAAATGTTGGTTTTTTAAATGGTGATGCACTAGGTAGCATACTAGAACTAACCGAAATTTTCCTAATAATTGCTTTTTTATTTTAAAACTAAATAATTATTTCTATTAAACTTGTAATTATATTAAAAATATAATATAATTAATTATTATTTGGTTTAATTAAAGATTTAACAGATTTTGGAAGATGTGCAAAAGGGAGTGTTTTGTTTTGTGTAAATTTATCTTTTTCAAAACAAGAGAGTTCAACATTCATATTAGCTTTATTTAGAAATAAAACTTTGTAAGTTATACCTTCAAGAGTATAAGTTATATTCTTATTTCTAAAATCTATTATCTCTTTTTTCTTTGCCACAAATATTCCTTTAAAAGGAGAGTAGCAAAAAATGAATAATGAAACTATAAAACTCGTTCCAAATAGGTTAAAGTCATTTCCTGTAACAATGTTTACAATTATAATGGGATTGGCTGGTTTGAGCCTAGTTTATGGTAAAGCATATGAGATTTTTGAGACAAATAAATTATTTTATAATCTACTCTCTTATTTTACAATATTTATTTTTTTTGTAATATTAATAACATATTTCATTAAAATGATAAAATATCATGAAGAAGTAAAAGAAGAGTTTTCCCATCCTATAAAAATAAACTTTTTTGCAGCTATTTCTATATCTTTTATTCTTGTATCGATGTTATTTAAACCTTTAAATATTCAAATATCTCATAGTTTATTTACTATAGGTACAGTATTACAACTATTTTTTACATTTAATACCTTTATCTTTTGGATAAATACATCTTTAAATATACAGCAATCAAATCCTTCATGGTTTATTCCCATTGTAGGTAATCTTGTTATTCCTATTGCTGGAGTTGATTTTTTAAGTAACAATGTTTTGATGTACTTTTTTTCTATAGGAATCTTTTTTTGGATAATTATATTTTCTATAATATTAAATAGAATTATCTTTCATGATCAATTTGCTCAAAAATTTATGCCAACTCTATTTATTCTTATAGCTCCTCCTTCTGTAGGTCTTTTGTCATACTTTGAATTGACTAAGAGTATAGATACTTTTTCCCTTTTATTGTTTAATTTAGGATTGTTTTTTACTTTGTTATTATTTTTTATGTATAAAAACTTTTTGAAAATAAAGTTTTTTTTGTCATGGTGGGCATTTACTTTTCCCTTAACATCTATGACATTAGCTACATTATTGATGTATTCTATAAATGAAGAGATTATTTATTTTTATTTAGCATATTTTTTTATTTTCTGTACGACCTTTGTAGTGGCTATTGTAGCAGTAAATACTATTAAGCATATTTTTAAAAATGAGATATATATAATGGAATAGTAATTTTAATGGTAATATAATAGATTTTAATAAATTTTAAAAGGTATTACAATGAATTATAAATATATAGGAAAAACAGGATTAAGAGTTACTGATATATGCTTAGGAACTATGACATTTGGAACAACAACTACAAAAGAAGAGGCATTTAAAATACTAGATAAAGCCTATGATAGAGGAATTAATTTTTTTGATACAGCAGAAATATATCCAGTTCCACCAACTGCTGATTTAGGAGGATTGACTGAAGAGATAGTTGGCGAATGGTTAAAAACAAAACCTAGAGATTCTGTTATATTAGCTTCAAAAGTTGCAGGAGCAGCTTCTGGATGGTTTGTACCACCTACAAGACATGGATTAACTGCAATTGATTCTTTTCATATCAAAAGAGCTATAGAAGGAAGTTTAAGAAGACTTCAAACTGATTATATAGATCTTTATCAAATGCATTGGCCTGATACTATTGTACCTATTGAAGAGTCTTTAAAAGCTTTTGATGAGTTAGTTAAAGAAGGGAAAGTAAGATATATAGGAACTTCAAATGATAGTGCTTATGGTTTAACAAAAGCAAATGAAGCTTCAAAATATAATAATTTAGCAAGATTCGAGTCAATTCAAAATAACTTTTCTCTTCTAAATCCAAGATTTTTAGATGAACTTAGTACGATTTGTAGAAAAGAACAAATCTCATTACTTCCATATTCTCCAATGGCTGGTGGAGTTCTAAGTGGTAAGTATAATGCAGGATTTTACCCTGAAGGTGCTAGATTCTCTTCATATATTCAAAATAAGAATAAAAGAGTACAAGCAATGGCAAATAGATTTGTAAATGACAAAACAATGGCAGCTACAGCTAAATATATGGATTTAGCAAAAAAACTTGGTATGAGCCCTGTGACACTTGCAGTTGCTTGGTCAAAACAACATGACTTTGTTGCCTCAACCATAATAGGAGCAAGAGAATTAGTACAATTAGATGATTCTTTAAAAGCATTAGATATTACTTTGGATAATAATACTTTGGAAGAAATCAAAACAATACAAAATAATATTTTGTACCCAATGGGATAATAATATAAGAAATTACTATTAAAAAAGACTTAGAAAGTTTTTAATAAATTATAATTATTAACTAATATTATAAGTAATAATTATTATTACAATGGGTACAATCTAAATTAATAATTTTAGGAGAGTACCCTTATGAATAATTTAACAATTTCAAAAAAATTCTTATTTATGACTATATTACTTGCTATTTTCATGCTTGTGGTTAGTTTTTTTATTTTAGATATAAAGAAAAATTATATAAAAAATGATGTTATAAATAAAAATATAACTGAACTAAGAAAAACATCTGACTTAAAAATTGAAGGAAAGTTAGAAGTTGGTATTTCAAATGCGATATCAATCGCAAATGATTCCATGATTCAAAAAGCACTTGTTGATAATAATCGAGAATTAGCCATAAATGCCTTATCAAGTTTATCAAAAAGAATGAAAGAATCAACACCTTTTAAAAATATAAAGGTGCATATTCATACAAAAGATAATAAGTCTTTTTTAAGATCATGGGTTCCAGATAAGTTTGGAGATGATTTATCATCTTTTAGAGATAGTGTAGTAGAAGTAAATAAAGATAAAAAAGTTGTAAATACACTAGAAGTAGGGAAAGCTGGTCTAAGTATAAGATCAGTTGTTCCTATTTTTACAAAAGATAATGAACATGTTGGTTCATTGGAGTTTATGCAAGGAATTAATTCTGTTGCAAAATCTTTTGATAAAAATGGGGATGCTTTTATTTTACTTATGGATTCAAATTTAGCAGTTGCAGATACTTCTAAATTAAAAAAACTAGATAATTATATAGTTTCTCAAAAGTTTATAAATGAAGATTTTTATGATGATGCAAAAAATATAAATTTTGCTAAACTTCTTAAAAATGGTTATTCTGAAGATACAAAGTATTTTTTTACTTTTAGTTATATCAAGGACTTCAAAGGAAAAAATTTAGGAATAGCTTTACTTGGTAGAAAACATGACATAGTTAATATATCAATAAACGGAGCTTCTGAAATTATTTGGCAAGCTTTAGCTTTATTATTGATAGCTTTAGTTTTATCAATGATAGGAAGTTTTTTTACTCTACGACGAACAGTTTTATCTCCAATAAAAGATTTAAAAGATTCTATTGATAGTTTAGTTAATCATACAACAAATGAAACAACAAGAATAGAAGTTAAATCAAATGATGAAATTGGAAGTGTTGTAACTAGTTTCAATAACTATTTAGACGATTTAGATAGGGGTAACAAACTTGATATTAAAGTAATCGATGAAACTAATTTAATCATCGAAAAAGTTAATAGAGGTTTATTAAATGAGAGAGTATTAACAAAAGCTCACTCAACATCAGTTAATAAACTTGTAGATGAAGTAAACTCAATGATTGGTGTATTTCAAACTAATTTATTGATGGTTTCTGATGTTTTGATTGACCTTTCACATGCAAATTATGATTCAAAAATACCAGATGTAAAATTAACAGGAACTCTTAGTTCTATTTTTGATGGTATAAAAGTAACTCAATCAACAATCAATGAAGTAATGTGTTTAATTGATAATGCAAATAATAAATTAACATCAAGTGCTTTTGAATTATCAAGTGCATCAAGTAAACTTAGTACTTCTTCAAATGAACAAGCAGCTTCTTTAGAAGAGACAGCAGCTGCTATTCAAGAGATATCTTCAACTATTCAAAGTAGTAGTGAAACAGCAACTAAAATGTCTCAATATACAAAAAATGTAAGTGAATCAAATGAGAATGGAAAACAACTTGCTTTTAAAACAGCTGCTGCAATGGAAGAGTTAAGTTCTAAAGTAAGTGCAATTAATGAATCAATTTCTATAATCGACCAAATAGCTTTTCAAACAAATATTTTAAGTCTTAATGCAGCAGTGGAAGCAGCAACTGCAGGTGAAGCTGGAAAAGGTTTTGCAGTAGTTGCCCAAGAGGTTAGAAATCTAGCTTCAAGAAGTGCAGAAGCAGCACGTGAGATAAAAACTTTAGTGGAAGATGCAAATTTAAAAGCAAGTCAAAGTAAAGATATCTCAAATCAAATGATTACAGGGTATAATCAATTAAATGAGAGTATAACTTATACAATAGAACTTATTGAAGATGTGGCAACTGCAACAAAAGAGCAAGAATCAGCAATGAGTCAAATAAGTGATACTGTTAACTCTTTAGATCAAGCAACACAACAAAATGCAGCTTTAGCAACCTCTATAAATGAGATGTCAAATGTAACATCAGATCTTGCTTCACAGTTACAAAATGCTATCAATAGAACTAGTTTTGATAAAAATGCAAGTAAAAGAATTTGTGATGAAAATCTTATTTTTGATGTAAATAAATTGAAATCTGACCACTTAGTATTTAAAAATCTTAATTTTTCTGAGTGTAGAAAAGGTAATAACTTTAAAGTTAAAACAGGTCATGAATGTAAGCTTGGAGAATGGATTGACAAACAAGAAAATACTTCTTTTAGTCAGACGAAAGATTGGAATAATTTAAAAATCGCTCATAAAAATGTCCATGAACTTGTACAAAAAACAGTAGACCTATATGCTAAAGGTGCATCTAATGATGAAATCTTTGAAGTAACTGAATCAGTAGAAAATAATATTAATATAGTATTTGAAACACTTAATACTATAAGAGAAGAAACTTGTAAAAATAATTAGACCAAAAAAATAATATTTAACCTTTTTGGTATTTATAAAGAAAAATATCAAAAAAGGTTAAATTATGTATTAAAAATGTACTTTTATAAGTAACTTCTATATTATTAACAGAATATAAATATAAAAACCAAAATATATCTTGAATTTTGCTTAAAAAAGTTGATTTCTTTTTATTTTTGTTATAAAATTAAATTATAAAAAATCAAAAAAGGAGTTATTCATGTTAGACAAAAAAATCTTAGAATTTTTAGACTGTGACATCTATAAATACAGCTACGCGAAAAAATGTTTTCAAATCAGTAACTATTTCAAAACTGATCTTAATTCACTTGTTGATGAAGTAAAAAAAATCATCAATGTATTACACGAAAATAGTATCAAATACAAAATCTTAAAAGACAACACTATTAAGCTAGACTTATAGTCTACTTCAACTCAAAAAATTATTAACTCAATTTAATTAAAAGTATTTCTGTGAAAATCTTGGAAAGGAATGTTATCCCTTCCCCTTTTTTATAATGCATTAGACATTATTTCATTTAATGCCTCTTTTGTATATATATCGCCAAGGCCAAAATGTTCTGCACTTTTATTAGTGTTTTCTATGATTTTCCTTAAATCAGACTCTTTTATATTTAATTGACCTAATTTTGTAGGAGTTCCTATTTTATTAAACCAATTTTCTAAGGCTTCAATGCCTTCAATTGCAGTTGATAAACCAAAAATCTCTTTTGCAAATCTAGTAAATTGGTTTTCATTTCTTTTATAATACCATTTCATCCACGCTGGCATTACTACAGATAAACCCGCTCCATGTGGCACATTATGAAGTGCAGATAAAGTATGCTCAATCATGTGATTAGGAAAGGTATATCCAGCTGTTCCTAAAAAAGTAGTACCATTTAAGGCATTAGTTGCTGCCCATGCAAATTCACCCCTTGTTTTATCATCTTTTGGATTGTTTATCAAAATCTCAGTTGTCTCTATAACTGTTTTTATTATAGATTCTATTTGTCTATTTAAAAAAGTTGGTTGAGAACTTGCTGTAAAGTATCCTTCAATACTATGAGCTATAATATCAGCTGCTGAATATACTAAATAATTCTTTGAAATTGATTGCATAAGCTTTGGATTTATAACTGATACTTTTGGGTATATATGAGAAGAAAAGATTGAGTATTTTTCTTCTGTATCTTCATTTGTAATTACTGCAAAACAATTCATTTCACTTCCAGTTGCTGCTAATGTCATGATATCAAATACCGGTAAAGCTTTTTTTATAACTTCTTTTTTTAAAAAGAAATCCCAAACTTCACCATCATAATAAGCTCCTACTGCAATTGCTTTAGCACTATCAAGTACAGAACCTCCACCAACAGCTAAAATTCCATCTATAGAGTTTTCTTTTGCAATTTTTATACCTTCTTTTACTTTTGACAAAGTAGGGTTACTAATAATTCCTCCAAAATCAATATAATCGATTTCTTTTTCCTTTAAACTATTTATTACTACGGCAAATAAACCATCTTTTTTTATTCTTTCACTTCCATAACATATAAGTACTTTTTTAACATCTTTTGAAATAATATATTCACCAATTTTTTTTTCTTTGTCTTTTCCAAATTCTACTTGAGTTGGATTGCAATAACTAAAGTCTTCCATAAAATCTCCTATAAAAAATTAAGCATATATTATATCATGTCTTAGTTATTTGTTTTGAAGTAAATACTAAAAAAGTAATATATGTCTTAAAAGTCAATGCTTTTTCTTATTTTATTTATAATACAATACCTCAATTTAATAATTAATTTAGAAATTTAATAAGGAAGTTAATGTCAAATGGTCATTTATTAGGCTCACTTCTATATCTTTTTACTATAGCAACAATTTTAGTAACTTTATCCAAAAGACTGGGGCTTGGTAGTATCCTAGGTTTATTAATAGCTGGTATAATAGTAGGTCCTTTTTCATATGGGCCAATTTTGACTAAAGAAGTAGATTCTGTTCGTAATATTGCAGAATTTGGAGTAGTACTTTTACTTTTTGTTATTGGTTTAGAAATGCAACCTAAAAAACTTTGGAGTATGAGAAAAGAGGTTTTTGGATTAGGAAGTGCACAAATATTATTTTCAGGATTTTTTATATTTTTGTATGCTGTATTTTATGCAAAATCTTGGCAAATAGCTTTGCTTATTGCTCCCACTTTTGCTCTTTCTTCAACAGCTTTTGTAATGCAAATATTACAAGACAAAGGGATAACTCATACTCCAGAGGGACAAACTAGCTTTTCTATTTTATTAATGCAAGATTTAGCAGTAGTTCCTCTATTAGCTTTAGTTCCAATTGTAGCAGTAAATCAAGTGACATCAGCCGAATCAATTTGGAAAGAAGTATTGATTGCAATTGCTTCAATTGCAGCTTTAATTTTATTGGGTAAATATGTTGTACCAAAGTTATTAGATTATTTGGCAAAGCATCAAAATAAAGATGCTTTTTTCTTTTTTGTCATAGCAGCCGTAGTCTTTGCAGCTTGGTTAATGGAACACTCTGGACTTTCTATGTCTCTTGGTGCATTTATTATGGGGATGATTTTATCAAACTCTAAATATCATTATCAAATTAGAGCATATGTTGAGCCTTATAAAGGGATACTTATGGCTATGTTTTTTGTAGCAGTTGGTATGTCTATAGACTTAAAAGCTATGGTAGATAATCCTTTGGTTTTATTGCAACATTTGGTAGTTATTATGGCAATAAAAATTGTAGCACTCTTTGCTTTTATGATTTTCATGGGATATAAACGCTCAACTGCAATATCAGTATCTTTTCTTTTAGCACAAAGTGGAGAGTTTGGTTTTGTAGTATTTGGGGCCATGAAAGCAGTTGGAGGAATAAGTGATGAACTTTTTGTTGCAAGTATAACAATTATCTCTTTTAGTATGCTTTTAACCCCAATTCTTGTAAATTTAAGTGAAAAACTTGCACTAAAATTTGATACCTCTCCTATAAAAATAAAATCAGCATATGTACCTAAAACAGAATGGGAAGGTGTAATTATCGCAGGATATGGAGAAGTTGGAAGATTAACAGCTACTATGCTTGATTATGCAAATATCCCTTTTGTAGCTTTTGATATAGATGCAAAAAGAGTCGAGATAGGTGAAAAAGAAGGAAGAGCTGTATATTATGGAGAGTTAAGTGATTTGGATTTTATTACAAGAATAGGCTTAGAAAAAGCAAAAGCAGTTATTCTTACAATCGAAAATCATCATACAGCAGCAAAAATCATTTCGCATATCAGAAATGAATACCCATATTTACGTATACTTTCAAGAACAAAAAATATGAAAACAAGAGATTTATTAGTTAAACATGGAGTATCTTGGGCAATGCCAGTATCATCAGAAGGTGCTCTAAGATTAGGAGCAGAGACTTTACTAGGTCTTGGAAGAACTAGAGAAGATGTAATTGATATCTTAACTTACTTTAGAAAAAATGATTACGAGACAATCAAAGAACTTCATGAAAAAGATCAGAAAAAATAACTAATAATTGAAAATAAAACAAGGAAATAAAATTGAAAATACGAGTATATTATGAAGATACAGATTGTGGTGGGGTTGTTTATCACTCAAATTATTTAAGCTTTTGTGAAAGAGCTAGAAGTGAGTTGTTTTTTCAAAAGGGATTAACTCCCCATCAAGAGAGTGAGTTTTTTGTAGTGAAATCACTTGAAGCAAACTATATAAGTCCAGCAGTTTTTGGAGATGAACTTTTTATTAAAACTAAACTTATTGAAAAAAAAGCTGCATCATTAACTTTACATCAAGAGATAATTAGAGATGAAAAAGTTATATTTGAAATGGATGTAAAAGTTGTCTATTTGAAAAATAAAAAGCCATCAAAAATACCAGATGAAATGTTTGAGGTATTTAAAAATGAGTAAGATTTTTTTAGTTTTATTTCTTATATTTTCTTCTAGTTTTGCTAGTAGTAAAATTTATTTTTTACCTAATGATGCAAAAATATCAAGTGAAAAAATCATCTCACTTATAGATAATGCTAAGAGTTCAATAGACCTTTCTATATATAATTTGTCATATAATAAACTTATAAGTAGCTTAAAAGAGGCCTCAAAAAGAGGTGTAAAAATAAACTTATATCTAGATAAAGCTAAACTTAAGAAAAGTGATAAAATCAATAAACTAATTAAAAATAGTAGTATTAAATACAAAGTATTAGAAAAAAAGAATCATTTAAAGCTGGCTTTGTTTGATAAAAGTATAGCAGTTTTTGGAAGTGCAAACTGGACAAAAGAGTCTTTTGGAGACAATTTTGAAATTATTTATATGACTGATGAACACAAAGATATAAATCAAATAAATGAGATATTTAATAGCTTGGAAAAAAATTATTAACTACTATATTTTTTTTACTACTATGCAAGTTACAAGTAGATAAAATATCTAAAATTATAAAAGGATATTTTGTGTTAGAAATTTTTGTTATTGCTTATTGTTTTTATTTTTTATTTAATATTTATACCTCATTTATGCAAGTTGGATTTGTGCAAAATGCAAAGAATCTGAAACCTGTAATACTTTCAGATGATAAATATAAAACAGCAGCAAACTATACTATTGAAAAAGAAAGAGTTGCAATTCTTTCTACTTTATATGACTTTGTCATCTTCTTTTTATGGATAAAGTTTGGATTGGGATTTTTAGATTCAATCGTTACTACTCAAGAGCTTTGGTTAAAAGCCATTATTTTTGTAGATGCTTTTATTATCATAAATTGGATTTTAGGCTTACCATTTGATTTATACTCTACATTTAAATTAAATAAAAAATATGGTTTTTCTAATATGACAGCAAAATTATATATTATGGATACGCTTAAAACTGGTGTTTTATTTTTAGTTTTTGGATCTATTATTATTGCTGCGATTTCTTTTATAATCCAATCTTTCCCTATGTGGTGGATTTGGGGCTTTGTTTTTATTTTTGCAGTGATTATTTTGATAAATATGCTTTATCCAGTGATTAGAGATAAGATGTTTGATAAATTTGAACCTTTGAAAGATAAGGAGTTAGAAGAAAAAATCAATAATCTTCTAAATGAAGTAGGATTTAAAAGTTCTGGTGTATTTTCAGTTGATGCAAGTAAAAGAGATAATCGACTAAATGCTTATTTTGGGGGATTGGGAAGTACTAAAAGGGTAGTTTTATTTGATACTTTGATTGAAAAACTTTCTCATAATGAATTATTGGCAGTTTTAGGTCATGAATTAGGACACTTTAAAAATGGTGATATTTTGAAAAATATTGGAATTATGGGCTTTATTATGTTTATATTTTTTGCAATATTTGGAAATCTTGGAGATGAAATATTTTTAGGGCTTAATATTTCAAATGAACCATATGCGATTATTACAGTATTTTTGATGTTTTCACCTATACTTTCGTTTTTCCTTATGCCTTTGATGTCTTTAATCTCTAGACATAATGAATATGCAGCTGATGAATTTGGTTCAAATCTTCAGACAAAAGAGGATTTGGTAAGTGCTTTATTAAAACTTGCGAATGAGAATAAATCATTTCCATTATCTCATCCTTTATATATCTTCTTCTATTATTCTCATCCACCATTGGTAGAGAGATTTAAAGAGTTGGGTTATGATGTACATTCAGAAGCTGAAAATGCATTGAAAGATGAATTTAATTTAAATGTCTAATGAAATTCTAATCTTTTCTGCTGTAATTTTTGTATCGATACTAATCACATACATATTTGTGCGATTAGTTTATGAAAAGAAGTTGTCAACTTTAGTTTATGAAAAAGAGTCTATGCAAAAAGAGGTACTTCAAAGACTAGAGTATGAAAAGATTAGATATGAAGAGTCTAAAAAGGCTATGAATAGTGAGTTTAAAATAAGAGTAGAATCTTATGATGAAAAACTTCAGCTTTTGGAAGATTCTAAAAAGCAAATGAAATTAGAATTTGAATCTTTAGCAAATAAACTTTTTGAAGAGAATTCCAAAAAGTCATCTTTGAATCTAAATCAAGTACTAAGTCCCTTTAAAGAGCAACTTAATAGTTTTGGGAAGAGGGTAAATGATATTTACAATGATGAGACTAAACAAAGAGTTACTTTACTAACAGAGATTAAAAATCTAAAGGATTTAAACAATCAGATTTCTCAAGATGCAGTTAATCTAACTAAAGCATTAAAAGGAGAAAACAAAACCCAAGGTGACTGGGGTGAGATGATTTTATCTAAGATTTTAGAACAAACAGGGCTTAGAGAAGGAGTAGAGTACTCGACACAAGGAAGTTTTACTTCAGAAGATGGAAAAAGATTAAGACCAGATGTTATTGTACATCTACCACAAGATAAAGATGTAATAATAGACTCTAAGGTATCACTTCTTGCATATACAAATTATATAGAAAGTGAAGAAGAGTTAGAAAAACAAAGATATGCAAAAGAGTTGATAAAATCTATTTATGCACATATCAAAGGACTTAGTTCTAAAAATTATGATGAAATAAGTGATTTAAAAACTTTGGATTTTGTTTTGCTTTTTATTCCTATTGAGGGAGCTTTTATGCTTGCAGCTTCAAAAGATAGCAATCTTTTTAAAGTAGCTTTTGAGAATAATATTATGCTTGTTTCTCCTTCAACTTTGTTTGTGACATTAAGAACAATAGAAAATATTTGGAGATATGAGCATCAAAATGAAAATGCTTTGATTATCTCAAAAAAAGCAGCTGATTTATATGATAAATTCGCTTCTTTTGTAAAAGATATAGAAAATATAGGTATTCATATTGATAGATCCAAAAAGTCATATGATGAAGCTATCAATAAGTTAAGTGTGGGAAGAGGAAATCTTCTTAGACGTGCTCAAGAGTTTGAAGAGCTTGGTGTAAAAGCCAAAAAAACTATTGACGAAAGTAAATTAATAGGTGAATAAATGGAATTAATATTAGAATTTACAACAAATTTTTTAAAACTATTAGATGCAATGAGTATCTATGTAATAGTTGGACTTTTTATAGCAGGGATTTTAAAACAATTAATCCCTGATGATTTTATATCTTCTCATTTGGGTAAAAACTCAACCATGTCAGTTATAAAAGCAACAATTTTTGGAATACCATTACCTGTTTGTTCTTGTTCTGTTATTCCTTTAGCACAAGGATTAAAAAAAGAGGGTGCAAGTAAGGGCTCAATTCAGAGTTTCTTAATTTCAACTCCAATAACTGGTGTTGATTCTATATTAGCTACTTTTTCCTTTTTTGGTATTATATTTACTGTCTTTAGGGTTGTTTCTTCAGTAGTAATCGCAATAGTAGTTGGGCTTATTCAAAACTTTTTTGAGAAAAAAGAGGAAGTGTTTGTTGAGAAACCAAAATTTCAAACTTTTACTCCAAACTCAAGTTTTGCAGTTAATCCTACTTTTAAAGCACAAGAAACGAAAGAGAGTGAAAGTTTTTGTTGTAGTGGTTCTAGTTGTTGTGCTAGTTCATCAAAGAGTAAAGAGGGCTTTTCTATAAAAAAGGCTTTGGCTTATGGATATGGAACTCTTTTTTCTGATATGGCAAAATCCTTATTGATTGGATTGATTTTAGGAGCTCTTTTTACAACTTTTATTCCACAAGAGTACGCAAAACTTTTATTTGACAATCAAATATTGACTTATTTTGTGATTTTGCTTTTTGCTATTCCTTTATATACTTGTGCCACATCATCTTTACCACTTGCAGCAGCGCTTATGCTTCAAGGAATGAGTGCAGGGGCTGTATTTATATTTTTAACAGCAGGTCCAGCTACTAGTGCTGTTACTATGAGTATTGTATATAAAATGTTAGGTAAAAGATCATTGATAATATATGTTGGTGTAATTGCTATATTATCATTGGCTTTTGGATTTGCTTTTGATTTTTATTTTCAACACTTAGAATTACTATCTATTTCTAGTGATGTGGATGAGACAAGCCTTGTGAAATCTTTAGCTTCTTTATTTATGTTAATACTAATATTTTATCATTTATATAGAATCAAGTTTCCTAAAAAAGGAGCAACATGTTGCTCATAGTGAATTAATATGATATTTGATAAAAGTTTAGATGCAAATAGAAGATTTGCACAAAATATGAAAATATATACAAATAAAATAGCAAATAAGAACGATAGAGAGGTTATGATTATTTCTGTGGCTATCTTAGAAGATACTTTGGATAAATTGCTCAAAGTTAAATTAGCCCAAGTATCAAAAAAAGCTGAACTACCTCAAATGTCTTATTCCTCAAAAGTTGATTTATGTTATAAAATGGAATTAATAAAAAGTGCTTTAAGAAGAACTTTACAAATTTTTGGAAATCTGGTTGAAAGCTTTACAAAAGAAGAAGCGAATAATTCATATGGGAATTTAGAAGTTCAAACAAATATTTTAGAACTTTGTAAAATAAATGATAATGATATTTTTAATTTGATACTTAAATTAATAAATTCTGACCCAAGTGTTGAAGAAAAATATGAAAAAGTGGATGATTTGGTTGAGTATATTGGTTGGAGTGGTACTGTGAAATTTATTTGTTCGATTATCAATGCTTCTTTAATAGAAGCATTGATAGAGTTAGAGTAGAGTTATCTAAAATGATTATGCAATTGCCACGCTTGCATCATCACTAATTTGTACTTTTACCGTTGGATCACCACTGTTAGAATAAGTTTTGTATGTTTCTCCTCCATAAGTAGTATCTGCACCTTGTGTCCAAGTATTTCCACCCTCATTTTTTAATTCAACTTTATCGTTAGCATCATCTGCTACAAAGATAAGATTGTTTGAACCTTCTGTCATTTTTACTACATCTGCTAAAGTTACATTAGAAATATCATGATCTCCATTTTGAGTTAAATCGATTTTTTCTATACTTGTTGAAGCAATTGTTGAAAAGTCTATTCCTCCACTATTTAGTTCAAGTCTATCCGCTTGACCATCTACACCACTTGTGTTGATATCTGTAATAACATTATCAGTTGTAGCATTGAAGCTTCCGCTTTTTATTGGTGATACTTCATTATCATCACCCTCAATTGTTTTAAAAGTATAATCAATTTGTTTATTATGTAATCCTTCTTGTTGAAAAGTAAGTTTATTTAATTTGTCTGTACTTAAATCTATATCTTTTATAGTATATATATCCGTTCCATTATCATAAACGGCACTTATCAATGATCCATCTTGTTTAAAAGTTGCACCAGTACCAAGTCCTTTTAATGTTAAAATACCAGTTTCAGAACCATCCAAATCTATGGCATTTGCATTTAGATTTATTGTTGTATCTGTACTTCCTGTTTGTATTGCATCATTAGGTGTTACAGATGAAAAACCATCGACAACACTATCAACAGTGACATGAAAGTCTTTTGAAACTATAGTTGTAGAACTACCATCTTTTACAACAGTTTCAAGAGTTAAATCTACAGGTGTCGTACTACTCCAATTTTCAGGAGCTTTTATCCAAATTTTTGGTATTCCTCCACTTATATTTATTGTCCAACTATAATTTCCACTACCATCAATACTTCCTTTAGTAGCTAAGGTTTGATGAGAATCTCCAATATAAATTAAAAAGTTTTCTGGTACACTTTTTATAAACATAGATGTGATACTTTCTGAACCATCAGTATCTATTAAAGTTGCACCTTTAAGTGAAGTTGAATTTGCTTTATCTGCATATATTTCAATAAAACTATCTTCATCTCCTTTTCCTGATAAATCAGGTAAATTAAGACCATCTGCTACGGCTGAAACATTTATATTGAAACTTTTTGTTGTACTATTAATATTATCAGCTCCATCTTCAAGTGCATAAACTGTATAGCTAAAACTTGCATTACCTGCTTTATTTGCCATAGGTGTAAATTTTAAATCGCTGCTATTTAATTGATCAATAGGCACAATTGCACTTGAATGTGTACTATCAAAAGTATAACTTCCACCATTCCATGAAAGGGTTCCATATATTCCACTTGTATGTTTTATCTCAATAGTTGTTAAAGTATTTGAATCAGATGCACCTTGTACCATCTTATAATGTGGAGAATCAACTGTATCAAAAGTTATTTTTATTGTAGTTTCTCCATCTTCTTGAGCACTTGAAGCTGTGTTATTATTTTCATCAACATATGTAAAAGCAACATTTGAGCTAATATCATCCGTTACAGGCTTAACGGAGTTAGCATTATCTGCACTTGAAAAATCAATGGTAGCTGTATCTCTTCCATAACCATTTGCTTGATAGGCTGTTAAAACAGCATTAAAAGTAAGTGGAGTGTTTGCATTATTAATATTATAGTTTTCTGTTGGTTTAAAATATACGTTATCAAGCATATTATCAATATTACTTTGAGTTCCAGTTACTGTTATAACATATATTTCTGTTCCATTGTCATTATATGTATTTATTGTATAAGTTGATGAATCAGTATCAAATGAAACATTTTTTAAGTCTTTAAAAGCAATTGAATAAGTAGCTGTTGCATTTGGGTCATTTACAGTATCTGCAGTTACATTTAATATTGAAGATAGTTTAAATGAAGTATCTTCTGTTATTAAAGCATTGTTAACAGTCATTTTAGCATCAATATCAGGAGTAGGGGCACCAGCACCATCTATCATATTATCTATAAATTTTATAGTGGTTGATGCTAATTGTATATCATTTGTTGCAGCACCTGTATCATGGGAATAAGCAGTGATTTTAATATTTGAATCTAAATCTGGATTTATTCTATTATTTACATTAAATGTTACTTTATAAGTACCTCCATTTGCATCAATAGCAGTATCTGGTATATCTAAAAACCAAATATTTTTATTGCCACTTATTCCCATAGTAGCACCATCTACAGTTATACCTCTTTGTACTCCTTCAATTACAAGTCTTGTAAAGTTTTCAGAACCATCTTTATCATTATTTCCTGTAACATTTACATCTAAAGTAAAACTTCCCGTATCATTTAATGTAACAGTTTTTGCACTTGAATCATAAGTTATATTTGCAGTTGTTGCAACAGCATTACTTGTATCTACAGAAATGGTATCAGTTACAGAAGTTAGATTAATATTATATACCCCTGTAACATCTGTATTAGTATCTGTAAAAGTCTCTCCATGTACGGTTACACTATCACTTACAGTATATTTTATACCAAAAGATTCATCACTTACATCTGCACTTCCCATATCTGCACCATATTTAATATAAACACTATTTATAGCTGTACCAATTAATTTATAATATTCACCATCATCAATAATTGTAGTTCCATTGGCACTAAGAGGAGTTGTACCATTATCAGAATAAAGAGTAAATTCTTTTCCTGTTATATCTGCTTTTTTTATCCAAACAGTATCAAGTGTTTCATTATTATCTTCACTTACTATTGAAAAATTAACTTTTGTAGCTGTATCTTCTGTAACACTTGTACTAGAATATATTGTTCCTTCAACAACTGGTTTTATAAGAACTTCAACATCATTAGTAAATGTTTTACTATTACCATCATCTTCTGTTGTAATATGTTTAACTGTAAATGATACATCTCCACTATAATTTTTTGATGTAGTAATTAAAACATCTGCCAATTTATCAAGGTCAAAAGTCCATTCTCTAGCTGTTCCAGCAGCACCATTAAATGAAATACCAGGAACATCTTTTATATCAAATTTTGCATCAAGTCCTGTAATAACAATGCTTAATGTTTCTGAACTATCATTATCATAAGAATTTAGACCTGATTCTTTGTATAAATCTTTAAAAGAGATAGTTGTTCCATTTGTAGTATTATTTGTATCTTCACTTACAACTGAACTATAAATATTTTTTGTACTATCACTATTTACTTGATCATTTGAATCAACTTTTATAAAAGTATCATGTACTGGAATATCCGCGACACCTTTAACACTTACATCTATATTTTTTGGAATATCTGGCATAGAAGAGACATCTGTACCATCTTTTGTAAATCCATTTACCTCAAGGGTATAATCTTTATTATCATTGTGTGGAGGTATGAATGTTAAAGGTGCATTATTGTCAAAGTCTGCAATAGTAACTTGCCAACCTGATGTTCCTTGGCTGGTTGTTCCTGCATTTGTCACCGTAACATTAGAATTTGAACCACTTACTACACCATTTTCATCTACGATTATAGTTCCATTTGCATCTTTATAATATATTGCACCACCATCAGGTATTTTTGAAATAATAATTGTAAATTCTTCTCTCCCACTTGTATCATCAGAAGTTGGAGTAATATCAAGTTTTATTCCATTTTCTGGATTTGTTATTTCACTTGCATTTACATCATTTGAAGTATTACCATTAGCTCTTCCTGCATCTTCATTTCCACTTGCTTGAGCTGCATTAATTGTAACTGGGTCTGCTACATTATTTACCTTTAGAGTTAAATAATCAGGTTCAGATATGTTTGTACTCTCTTTCCCAGTTTCAGTATCTACAGTGATAACTCTCATCTCTATTTTAATTTCACCTGCATAATAGTTTGTTGGTTTTATTTGAAGTGTTGAAATATATTCAAAAGGAATAGTAACTCCATCATTTACATCTGAAACAGTAAGTTCATGATTACTAGTTCCATCGTTATATAAGAATTTAAATCCAATTGGCACACCACTTAATTTTACAGTTGTAAGTTCAGATGCAAAAGGATTTGAACTATTTTCCCTATCATCTTCATTGCTTACATGTAGTCCACCAAGTGATATATAATTATATGTAGCACTTTCACTAATTGGTGAGTATGTTTTATCTCCTTGAGTTAAAACATCATTTAATGTATTGTTATCTGTGTCTGTTGTTTTTGTTTCAGCTTGAGGAGATACTGTTATTGTTACATTATCATTTACTATTGTAGTATTATCACTTCTTGTCACTTCATAAGAAAATTTAGCATCATTTCCACTATAATGTGCAGAAGGAATAAAAGAAATTGAACCATCACCATTATTTGTAACTTTCCCAACTACTTCATTATCTCCACTTCTTGTTATATCTATTGATTCACCAGAAGAAAGAATTTTCTCATTACCAGATGTTGTATCTTTTATTTTAATATCTCCACTTGTATCATTGAGAATAATTGTTTTTGTTGTATCTTCTTTTGTTGTTGTTGTAATATTTGGATCAAAATCTTTATCAAACATCAAAAAAGGTTGTGTGGCACTATTTGATACATCACCATTACTATCTACTATTTTATAGGTGAAACTATCAGGTGTATGTTCTGTGATTGTGATACCACTTGGATCAAGAGTCCAAGTTCCATCTATATTTATTGTTAATTGTCCTATTTTAGTATTAACTACATAACTTTGATGTGTAGTATCAAAAGTATGAGTTATTGAATTATAAGTAAACTCTTTGAGTTCTTTCCCTTTTATTAAACCATCACTTCCTGGAATATCATTTGAAAGAACTTGTCCATTTATACTGGCTCCTCCCTCTTTTATAGTAACTCTTGTATCATCTACTGCTGTTGGAATACCATTTGTTATTTCAGGAGTCGTCTTAGAAGGAATATCTGTCTCATTATCATATTCACCTTCATATTTGGGTTCTTCTACGCCATCTACCCATTGAGCTTTTCGTAAGTCACTAACTATATTTACGCTATCTCCATCTCTTAGCGTAAATTTATTATCAATATCAATATTTCTAAATGATGTTTCATCTGACTCTTTTATTTTTGTGTAATCTGCAAGCATAGACCAAGAATCTTGTCTTAAATCACTGTTAACATCAGTTTGAGTGGTATTTAATTGTTCAAATTGACTCTCTTCTTGTACCTGTTCTTTTGGAATATTTTTTTCATATTTATTTCTTAAAAATTCTGCTTGTCTCAAATCACTATTGACATCCGTTTGTGAGTTATCAAGTTGGACAAATTGTGCATTATCACTTTTATTGTAATCATTTTGGGCTAATTTAACTGCATTATTAATATCTTCTGAATTAAAGTTTAAATCAGGATTATTAAAGATATTATTTACAAACTCTTTAGTTAAGGATATCTCTTCATAAGAAGGAATTGAAAATTGTTTGTGTGTATTATTATCATCCAATAAAATTACATCATTTGCATTATTTGTAGGTGAGGGTATAATTGTATCCCCTTCATATATCTTTTCACCTATTACTATTTTATGAATCTCTCCATTTTGGTTTTTAACATAAAAAACACCAGTTGTATTTTCTACGGTTGCAAGAAGCTTTGTCATCTTTTTATCCTTATTTTAAATTTTCATTATGCTTATTATTTCATCAGATAAAATAATTGCATTTTTATAGTTACTATCTACTCTATTATGGTTAAGTATACATTTTTGATCGATATCTTTCATTAGTTCTGTTTTGAATTGAGAATCTAACCAAATCAAGTCATCTTTAATGATTTTTATTGCATCATTTAATTGCTCTGAACTTAATTCCAAATTTCCATATCCACAAATACCAGATTTGATATGCTCTTTTGCTTTTAGAAAAGTAGGGTTTTCTTCAAGTAAAAGTATTTTTATTTTTTGATTCTTAAGTTGACTAATTGTCTTATCAATATTTTCCACATATGAAGTTTTGTCTATAATTGCAATTACATCTTCATAAGTGAAAGATTCTGTTATAGGTAACAAAATGTCAATATTATAATCAGGAAGCTTTTTTCTCCAATTATGAATCTGTTTTTGATTTTTGCTAAATATAATTATATTCGTCATTATCTATCTCCAAAAGCGTATTGCTTTGTTTTAAGAATTGGTTTTAAAATATAACTTAGAATACTTTTTTTACCTGTTAGAATGTCAACTTGTGCAGTCATTCCTGGAATTATTTTCATTTTTTTTGATTTTTGATTTAATTTATTATTGTGTGTTTCTATTCTTACAATATAGTAAGTCTTACCATCCTTGTCTTTTATTGTGTCTGGACTTATACTTACAACTTTTGCCTCAATACCACCATAGATAGAAAAATCATAGGCAGAAAATTTTACTATTGCTTTTTGAGAAGGATAAATAAATGCAATATCAGCTGGTTTTATTTTTGCATTCACAAGGAGTTTTTCATTTGTAGGAACGATTTCTATAAGATTGTCACCTGGTTTTACAACTCCGCCAACAGTATTTATAAAAACTTTTTGAATAATACCATCTCTTGGGGCTCTTACTAAAGTTCTTGTGACTTGGTCTTCTAATGCTTTTGAGTTAGATATAGTTCTTTTGTATTCTGAAATAGTTTCTGTTAATGCTGTTTTTGCTTTTGATTGAAATGAAAGTTTTGTAGAATCAATTTTGTGCATTATTTCATTAATTTCTGAATTGAAACGAATAATTAAAAATTCTGCACTTTTTAACTCATCAATTCCTTGATTTTCTTCTTTTTTCAATCTTAATAAATCAACTTCTGATGCAATACCTCTTTCAACCATTGGTTCTGTCATACTTATCTCTTTTCTTATCATTACTAATGATTTTGAAAGATAAAGCTTTTTTGATTTCGCATCTGCAAGTGAATTTTTTCTTTGAATTAATTGTTCTTCTAATATGCTCAAATCAGAGTTTAATTGATTTTTATTTGTTTGATAAAGGCTTAATTCATTTTTTATGTATGGAGCCATTTCTTCATTTGTATTTTTTGAAATATCAAAATCTTTTGCTTCTGCTTCTGCTGTCAATCTTAAAATTTTTGCTTTTAAAGACATGGCTTTTACTTCATTCGACTCAAAAGTTGAAACTGATTTTTCATTGTTTATTTTTAATAAAACGGTACCTTTTTTTACATGATCTCCTTCATTTACATTGATACTTTCTATAATACCACCTTCTAAATTTTGTACTATCTGATTTTCATTACTAGGTATTACATCTCCAATTCCTCTTGATACTTCATCAATTTCGCATAAAGAAGCCCAAATAATAAATATAAAAATAGTAATTGCCCAAAATTGAAGTATAAAATGAAGTTTTTTTGGATGCTTTTCTAAAATAGCACCACTTAAGCTCTCCATAAATTCATAATCTTCTTGTTTAAAGTTTTCCTTTACTGGTAGATTCTTTTTACGCTTAAATTTATTAAGAATAGTTTCTATTTTTTCATGTATAAATTCTAAGTTTTGAAATAAACTTTTTATTTTTATAAAGAACTTTTTCATTTGCTACCTAACTGTTTTAGAACTTCAGGCTTAGAATCATCCATTATTTTTTTACCATTATGCAATACTATGACTCTTTCACATAAATCAAGAGTAGTCAGCTTTTGAGTGATTAACAGAAGAGTTTTTTCTTCTATGGTACTTTTTAGTCTATTTATAATAGTTCTCTCAGTTGTTTGATCCATTGCGTTCATTGGTTCGTCAAATAATAAAGTATTTGTATCATTTAAAAGAGCTCTTGCTATTCCTACTGTTTGTTTTTGACCACCTGATAAGCCTATGCTTCTTTCATTGATTTGCATTTCATATCCCAAAGGATGAATTTTTACAAAATCATCTACACCTGATATTTTTGCTATATCTAATATTTCTTCATCTGTGTAGTATTTATAGTTATTTAAAATATTTTCTTTTATTGTTCCTTGAAATAAATTAACTTCTTGGGGTACATAACTAATACTTTTTCTTAAGTTTGCAGGATCTATTTGTTTAATATCTATTCCATCTATTAAAATAGAACCACTAGTTGGTTCATGCAGTTTTAAAAGTAGTTTGCTTAAAGTACTTTTCCCTGAACCTATCATTCCTAAAATTGCAACCTTTTCACCTTTTTTGATAGAAAAACTAACATCTTTTAAGACTTCTATATTTGTATCAGGATAAGAAAAACTCACATTTCTAAACTCTATATTTTCAAATAAAACTTCTCGTTTTATGAACTCTTTTCCTTCTGGTCTCTCAATAGGTCTTGAGATAATTGAGTTTATTAGTGTATATGAAGCTTTGGCATCTTCATAACCTGTAATTAATCCAGCTGCTTGTCCCAATGGAGATACTGTTCTTGATGATAAAATAATAACAGCAATCAATCCTCCCATTGTCAAATGAAAAGCTGAGATTAAATAGACTCCATATACAACACATATGATTGTATTTAGTTGAACTAAAAATGCTGTTACATTAGGAATTGAACTTGATATAAGTCTTGAATTAATACTTTTTTTTGCTATTTCTCCCGTAGCTTCTTCATACATCCATTGCATTTTTCCAGATAGACCAAAGGCTTTTATTGTCTCAATATTTTGTAAACTTTCTATTAGTATTCCATTTTTTCTTGCAGAAGCTTCATGAGTGCTTTCTATACTTCTTTGTAAAGGTTTTTTAATTAAAAAAGCATATGATAAAATTATTATTGAAATAAATATAGGAATAAATACAATAGTTCCTCCAATATAAGCAATTAATACTAAAAATATTAAAGCAAAAGGGAAATCTATAATAATAGTTAATGTTGCATTTGTTAAAAAAGAACGAATAGAATCAAAATCTTTTATATTATTTGCAAAAGAACCAACAGATTTTGGATATGAAGATAAGTTTAAATCTAGAACTTTTTCAAATATTATTGAAGACATGATAATATCACTTTTTTTTGCAGCAAGTTCAAGTAAATAACTTCTTGTAAATTTTAAAAAGAGGTCTAATATATAAACTGTAACTACACCAAAAGTGAACATCCATAATGTTTCTATAGCACTATTTGGAATAACTCTATCATATACATTCATCGTAAAAAGAGGAGTAGCTAAAACAAATAAATTAATAAGTAAAGATGCTAATAAAACATCTTTGTATATTGATTTTGATAATTTCAAAGTATCCCAAAACCAATGTTTTTTGTGTGTAGATAGTTTTTTGTCTACACTTCCATGGGAATAGGGCTTTTTTAACATAAATGCAAAGCCTAAATATTCATTTTCAAGTTTTTCTATATCTACCCATTCTTCAACTGGCTCATTCTCATTTGCATGAATTATTTTAGCTTCATTTTTATCTTTTGAAAAATCTTCTAAAATACAACTATATTCATTACTCAAAAATATAATCATAGGAAGTTGTAATTTTGATATTTCCAAAATAGGGCGTTGCACCAATGTTGTTTTAAGTCCAGCCCTTGAAGCAGCTCTAGAAAAAAGTGATCTAGAACTATGTTTCCCCAAAAGAGTTTTATCACTACTTAAGTGCAAAGAAGGCAATCCAGACATAATAGCTTCACTAGTATAAGGTTTATAATATAACTTTGTATAAAGCACCAAAGACTCTAATAAAGAGTCTTTTTTATTATAATTATCTGGGTTTTTTATCATCTTTTATCCATTAATATAGTTGTACTTCAACTCTTCTATTTTTTTCTCTTCCTTCTTTTGTCTCATTTGATGCTATAGGTTCTGAAGAAGATTTACCATAAGTAGCTATTCTAGAAGAGATAATTCCTTGTTTGATTAAATATTTTCGAATACTTAATGCTCTTTTTTCTGAAAGTATTTGATTTTTTAAATTACTTCCTTCGTTACTTGTATAACCATATAGAACTACTTTATACTTTTTATTCTTTTTCATAAAATCAACTAGTGTTTTTAATTTTTCACTTGAATCTTTTGTAATATTATATGAAGCAACATCATAATTGATTGTTAGATTTAATATTGTAGAACAGCCATTAACATTTACTTTATGGCCTTTTGGTGTCATTGGGCATTTATCTTTACTATCTATAACTCCATCACCATCACTATCTGCATTTAAATCTTTTTTAACATATAATGTAACCATAGCTCTATAGTTTAAATCTCTACCTTCTTTTGTTTCACTTGTATATAAGTTATCTAAACCGCCTCTTTGTTCAATAAGAATATTATTTTTATGAATACCTTTATTTAATAGTTGATCTTGAACATAATTAGCATAGGAAAGGGCAAGTTTTTCACTTGACTTCTGTGTTAAATCATTTGGGTAAGTTGGATACCACCATGACTGATTTACTTTTTCAGTTTTTGTTTGAACTCTATCTGTATGCCCAATAATAGTTACAATTGTTGTTTTATTTGCATATTTTTTGTAAGTTTTTACAATCTCATCTAAATAATTTTTAGAATCATTGGTTATAGTATTGGTACTTGGATTAAAATAAATAGGTTTGAATCTAATTATTGCTTGAAAATCTCCATACATAAGCTCTTTATTTATAACACTATCTTTGTATTTTTCTTTTGAATTTATTAAATATGGATAATCATAAACCCCAGCAAAACACAGTGCTGTTGTAAAAAGTAGTAATGCTAGTTTTTTCATTATTTTGTTCCTTTGTTAAAAGTTGAATTATTTTTAAGTGCTTTTAAATAGATATCTTTATTTGGATCATTTATCTCTTTTTGACAACCAAATGGCATGATTTTTTCATCAGATGAACCATCACAAATATCAAGATTATTTGTAATCATGTCATTGTCAGCATCTAACTTTATAGGTAAAGTATCAAGTTCATATTTCATCTTATCTGTATTGATATTTACTGCATTTTCATAACTTGATTGATCTCCCATCACAACAGTAACTAATAATCCCATTGCATCTAAAAGTCTATATTGAGCAAAGGTATATTCACTTTGGGCTTGAATCATTTGTGCTCTTGAATTAATTACATCATTTTGAGAAGTTATAAGGTCAAGAAGTGTTCTTTTACCTAAGTTGTACTCTTCTTGATAACTGGTTCTTGTAGTTTCACTATATTCGTTGTAAATTTTTAGTTGTTTAATTTGTTCTTTGATATTTTCATAAGCAGACCAAGATAATTGTAATCCTTCTATTACTTGTCGTTTTAAATCTTGTTGAATTTGTACTTCTTGATGTACTTTGCTTATTGCTTTTTGTTTCTCAGCACTATCTGCACCACCTTTGTATAAATTCCAATTTAGTACAAAACCAACTCTAAATCTATCATCTGGTTCATCAAAGCCATTATCTGATCTGTGATAGTCATTATAAAGTTGTTCGATTTCAAAATCTATTTTTGGATAATAACCACTTTTAGATTTTTTATATAAAGCCTGTGCCCCTTTAATATTGTAATTACTTACAAGAATAGAAGGATTGTTTTTCATTGCATACATTGTTGCTCTTTGTATTGATTCAGGCATTTTTACATTAATAGTAGGTATTTCCATTTGAGTGACGTTTGGGTGTTTACCATAAATTCTAGCAAATTTAAATTCTGCATCTTTTGTATTATTTTTTTGTGCAATATAATTTGTTCTAGCAAGTGCTAATCCTGCTTTTACTTTTGAAATAGAAGATTCTCTATCTAATCCTGAATTATATAAGTTTTTAATGTTTTCAAACATTTGCTCATGGAATTCAACATTATCTTTAGCATTTTGTAATAGTTTATAGTTTTTCAATACATTGATATATGCTTCAACCATTCTAAAACTTATATCATTTGCTTTCTCTAAGTAATGATAAGCTGCTGCTAGTACTCTTGCTTCTTGATAATCAACTTTATGAGTTGTATCAAAGCCATTAAATAAATTTTGCGTTAGTTTTAAAGAATTTTCATAATAATCATAATTTACATCTCTGATTTCATTATTTAGTTTTCCAGCATTTTTATAACCAACCCCTGTTCTAAAATCAACTCTTGGCAAATATTCCGATTCGGCAATTTTTAAATCTTGTTGAGTGGCTCTATAGTTATTTATTCTCTCTTTAACTATTGGATTTGTATCTATTACCTTTGATACACTCTGTTTTAGATTTAATGCACACAAATTAGTACTAAATACTACTATGCTACTTGCTACTATTATGCTAAATAGCTTTTTTCTCTTAATCTCTCTCATAAACTACCTTTTCATTTTATAATAGGTATTTTAATAATAAGATGTATCACAGAAGTATCAAAAAATAAAACTAGTAGTTATTTTTGAAAATTTTTACTTGATTTCTTCCCTTTTGTTTTGCTTCATACAATGCCTTATCTGCATTGGCTAAAATTTCTTCTGTTTTAATTAGACCTTTATAAAAGTTTGCTAACCCTAAACTAATAGTTACTTTTTTAGGATAATTTAAAAAAGTATGTTTTTCTACAGCTTCTCTTAGTTTATTACTTAAAATTATGGCATCTTCAATTTTTAACTTGGGAGATATAATTAAAAACTCTTCTCCTCCCCATCGGCCTAAAATATCACTTTTTCTAATATTATTTTTTAATATATTTGCAGTTTCAACTAATACTTCATCTCCTATTTGATGTCCATAATTGTCATTAACTTTTTTAAAAAAATCAATATCAATTAGTAAAATGCAAAAATTGTTTTGAGAAGTTAGACTTTTAGTTACTTCAAGATGTAGAGTTTTATCAAGTTGTACTCTGTTATACAAACCAGTTAATTTATCTGTTATAGATAACCTATGGAGTTCTTCATTTTTTGATATTAACTCTTTTGTTCTTTGTTTGACTTTCTCTTCAAGGGAGTGTTGATAAGAATAAATAGAATTTGACATATCTTTTATAGAAGTGGAAAGTAGTTCAATTTCTAAAACAGGACTATTAATTTTTGTAATAGAGTTAAATTCTCTATTTTTTACTTTTTGGCTAGCTTCAACCAATTTATAAATAGGTTTTACAATAATATTCGAAAAATAAATAAGTAAAGGAATTATTATAAATAAACTAATTAAGAAATATACAATTATTGTATAAACTTCTTTTTTATAAGGTGCTATAACTTGGGCATTTTTTGCAAAAAGAGCAACATAGTCTTTTGAGTTTATTCCTTGAAGTGGAATAATCTGAAGAATATATTTTTTATTATTTATATTAATAACTTTGGGTGTTTTAAATTCAGATAATTTACGTTTTTGTTTTAAAAAACTATTAATTAATATATTTTCTTTTTTTGATGAAGAGATTATAAATCCATTTTCTTTAAATAAATAAGCTTCCATATAATCTTGATTGATTAGATTATTTAGTACAGATTGAATATCATAAACCAACACATCAATAGCAACTACATCTTTGCTTTTATTAATTTCTTTGGCATAAGTTATTCCCTTTTCGGGAATATTAGAAAAATCATAAGGTTGAGTTTTTATGATTTTATCACTTTTTGATGCTTCAATATACCAAGGTCTAAGAGTAGGGTTATAACTATTATTTTCAACTTTTGAGTTAGTAATCTTTAAATTGCTATTTAATAATATGACTTCTTTTTTATTTTGTATATAGCCTTTTACTTTTATTAAAAGCCATTTATCCTTTGGAGATGCTTTATATATTTTTTTCAAAGATTTATGTATATCAAGATTTATTATTTCATAAAAACTACCATCTTTGTAACCTTTATATAGTGAATACAAAGATGGGTTATTTTTTAATATATTTGTATAAAAAGGAATTGATGTCTCAACATTTGTACTTAATAATGAAACTATATTTTTATTTATTTCATTATTAGTTTTTATAGACGTTTGTATATTGTTTACTAAAGTATTGATTTTAGTATTAATACTTTCATATGATAATTTTTGACTAAAGTAAAAAAGCTGTGATATTAATAATATTGTAATTATGATTGTCACAAAAAAAAATAATGATAATACGGTTGCTTTAAGAGAAATTTGTTTTCCTCTTAATAGTAATCTATGAATAATTTTATTCATGGGTTTTCCTTAAATAAATAATTTATTGGGAATAGTAATAAATAAAAGTATCAAGGCAGTATCATAATTTTAAATTTTACAATTTTATAATTATCACTTTCTTTTCTTTATTTAGTTTAGATAGAATATAAATCTTTATATAATTTCAAATGGTAGGTTTTTTTGTTGGATTTAAAAATAGTTTTTATTATAAGTATATTTATCCTTTTTGTTCTTGCAGTTTATATATTGATTAGGTATATACAAAGTCCCAATAATAGAAGTTTAAAGTTTTTAACTTTTTATGCAAGTTTTTATTTTGTAGGATTTGTACTGATTATTTTAAGAAATCAAATTCCTGACTTTTTATCCATTGTAATTGCAAATACTTTATTAATATCAGCTGCAATTAGTTTGTACATAGCAATAAGGGCTTTATTAAATTTGGATGCACAATGGCATAGCAGATACGTGATTCCTATTGTAGTTGTTTTTATTAGTCATAGTTTATTTACTTATGTATATTATGATTTAAAAACAAAACTTATTGTATTTGCTCTATTTTATGTCTTATTTTCAATGATATTTGCTTGGTTATTTTGGTTTAATTCATCATCAAAATTTAGATTATTTGATAGAGCTTCTTCTCTTTTCTTTTTAAGTGGAGTTTTTATATTTTTTAGTTTTGTTATTCATTCTATTTATATATCTTTTTATGAATACTTTTTTAGAAACAACGATATTTTTATCAATGTTCCCCTTATATATATGATATGTGTAAATATTTGGGTAGCAATATTAGTTAAATATCGAATTTCTAAAAAATGATTTTATATCCTTCATTAAATTGGTTTATAATAGTATCTTCTGGTAATTTTTTTCTTAATCTTTTTATTAAATTTTTTAAACTATTTAAAGTAAAAGATTCTTCTTCCATCCAAAAGTAATCAAAAATTTCATCATAAGAAAATACTTTGTCTTTGCGAGAGAATAAAAGAGTCAATATTTTTTTTTCTTTACTTGTAAGTTCAATAGTTTTATTGTCATTTTTTAATTCTTGAAGTTCTGTATTCCACATATAATTATTTTTTAATTCTATCTTTTTTATTGGCAATATATCATATTTATTTAGTTCCTCAATGGACTCATTTAGTGCATTTTTTAACTCTTTTCTAGAAATTGGTTTTACAAGATATTTTGTAAGTTTTAATGCAGCAGCATCTATTAAAAATGATTTATCCGTATGCGCTGTTAACATAATTGCTTTTGTTGAATGGTCATTTTCTCTAATCTTCTTTAATAAATCTATTCCATTTAATTTAGGCAAGTGTATATCTATAATCATAATATCTGGTTTTTCTTCTTTATAGATTTTATATGCTATTTCTCCATCTTTTGCTTCATATACTTCTTTGAAAAGCATTTTCAAATATGTTGTATAGTTTTTTCTTAAAATTTCTTCATCTTCAACAAATAATACTTTATAGGGATATATTTCTTCAATCATTATTTATTCCTTTTCAATTTCTATTATAAAACATGCACCATGTTTTTTATTTTCCACTTTTAATTTTCCATTTAATCCATCTTCAATAATTAATTTAGCCATATACAAACCTAATCCTGTACCTTGTGATTTATGTTTTGTAGTAAAGTAAGGTATAAAAATCTTTTCTAATAAAGCTTTATCTATACCTAAAGCATTATCTTCTACGGTTATAATAATATTATTGTCTCTTTCATAAGCATTTATAATTATTTCAGGTGCTTTTATATTCATAATAACTAAGGCATCTATTGCATTATTTAATAGGGTTAAGATTACTTGTTGAAGTTCATTTAGATAACTTTTACATTTCAAGTCTTTATTAATATTTTTTGTGATTTTTATTTGGTGAATATTTAAAGAGCCTTTTACTACATCGTATGCTTTTTCAATTGCACTTTCAATTTTAAAAATACTCTTTTTTTTATTTGGATTGAAGAAATTTTTAAAATCATCAATAGTTTTAGACATATAAGAAGTTAAAGACTCTATTTCTAATAATTTATTCTCAATAGTACTATCTTCAAAACTATTTTGTGATAGAACAGCATCAATAAGAAGTACAGATGAGTTGATTTGTGCTAGAGGTTGTCTCCACTGGTGGGCAATGTTTTCAATCATCTCTCCCATTTGTGCTAACTTACTTTGGTGCATTAAAATCATTTGATGTTTTGTACTTTTTTCAATTTCAAGTTTTATTTTTTCTTCAAGAGAGTTATTTAACTCTTCTAATTGTTTTTTAGCAGCTGCAAGTTGTTTTGTTTTTTGGCTTAATGAACTCTCATATGCTCTTTGTTTTGTAATATCATATCCTAAATTTATAACTTCATTATTTGGTAATTTAATATTTGCCCACATAGTAATAAGAGTATTCCCATTTTTTGTTTTTGGGTGCCATTCTCGGTAAATATTGTATTGAACTTTTTTCAAAGAATCTAAAACTTTTTCTTGATCTTCTTTTTTTGGATAAAATATAGCTAATGGGTTTTCGACTTTTAGTATATCTTCTTTTTTCCAACCAAAAACTTTTTCACACTCTTTATTCCATAAAATCACTTTTCCATTTTCATTAAAAGCATTTAAAAGTATTGGTGCTACATCGAAAAGTGTTCGAAATTTTTCTTCACTTTCTTGCAACTTCTTTTTAGCGATTTCTTTCTTTTTTATCTCATCTTTAAGTTTTAAATTCCAATAGATAAAAATACTAATTAAAACAAGAGTTATAAATATTATTTGTACAATTAATTGATAGTTTGTTTTTACTTGATATTTTAGATTAGTCCATTTTGTTATAATTTTATCTTTTGTTTTTTTATTAATTGACAAAAGAGCTTTTTCTAAAATATTATGCAAAATCGGCTCATCATTTCTTGAAGCAATACTTAATTGAAAATTCTCAGGAAACTGGCCTGTAATACTGATCTTATCATGTAAATAATCTCTTTGAATTGTATCATTAATTACTATTGAATTATCTAATAATCCAAAGATCTTTTCTTGTTCAATAAACTCCAAACCTTCTTTTACAGACGCTACTTCAACTAAGTTAATATTTGGATATTTTGCTTTTAATAATTCATAAATAGAATAACCCTTTACAACTCCCAAAGGTTTGTTTTGAAGCTTATTTAAATTGTCTGAAAAAGGAACTCCTGTTTTTGTTGCAACAACTAAGGGTATTTTGATATAAGGTGTAGTGAAGTCAAGGTATTTTTTTCTTGAAGGAGTTTTTCCTGCTAGTGACAAAATATCACACTCCCTTTTTTTAGCTTTATCTAAAGTTTCTGACCAACTATTAGTTTTTATGAGTTTTATAGGTGTATTGATTTTTTTTGAAATTAATTGAATGAAATCTGCTGCCATTCCAATATGTTTTCCATCTTCAATTCTTTCCAAAGGCATCCACTCTGGATCAACACAAAGTTTTAAAACTTTCTTTTGTTGAAGATACTCTTTTTGTTTTGTTGTTAATTCAAGAGTGTCACCTTTTATTTTATATATAAAAGACTCTAATTCTTCTTTTGTCACTTTTGGTATATGCATTGATTGACTAAAACTATCAGCAATAACTTCTACTCTTTCTAAATCAATACTTCCAATAGGGTAAACATTAGTTAACATTAAATATTCGATTTGATTTGCTTCAAAGAGTAAAGCTTCTTTTGTCTTATTTTGAGTATTGTATTTTTTTATAATAAGATTTATAATCTCTTCTTTGTGTTTTAGTGCATATTCCCAACCTTCAATAGAAGCTTTTCTAAAGTTTTTAACGCGATTAGGATGATTTTGTAATTCACTTTTAGTGGTAAAAAGATTCAGATCATAAAATTTTGTTCCAAATACGGCAGGATCTAAAATATTGTATGGAATACCTAATTTATCTAATGTATATATTTCATTAGTTGTAAAAACACTTAATGCATCAACTTCTTTATTAATAAAACTTTTAATGCTAAATTTTCGTGTAACATTTGTAAAATCATTTTCTGTTATATTAAATTTATCTAACATTGTTAATATAATTTGTTTATGGGTACCATCAAGTAATCCCATTATTTTTTTCCCTTTTATATCAGCAGGAGTATGAATGTTTTTTTGTGTAACTAGTACTAAGGGAGATTGTTTAAAGAAGTTTGCTACAAATACAATAGGGGCACCTTTCATATAATCAGCAATCAAAGTTGAATATGTAAGTCCATAATCTGCATTACCCTTAAGTACTTCGTTTACAATGTCCATTTTTGAATTAAATTCAATGAAATCTACATCAAGACCATATTTTTTATAATAACCTTGTTGTTTTGCTGCATAAAAACCTGCAAATTCAAATTGGTGTTTCCATTGTAATTGTAGTTTTATTTTTTGCAATTCTTGAGAATATGCAAAAGAAAGAAAAAGAAAAATTAGTAGAATGCTTTTCATAGTGTATTAGGTCTCTTTATTTTAATAAGTTATTGTACTTTTTATTTGTATCAAAAAAGTATCAATATCTTACTATAATATTATTTATTTGTCATTCCAAATGATTTGTAATAAACAAAGGCTTTATTGGAGTTTTTCAGAAAACCCCATTGTCTATAATTTTTTTCATCAATTGATTTAAAAGTTACTAGATTATTATTTTTAAACTCTTTATTTATCATGTTAGAGCATTTGTTGTTCATATTTGGTAAAGTGGTGGGTTTCTCTTCTTTTAGCTTATTTAGTAGTACTTTATCTTTATCTGGTATTTCAAATATTGCACAAGAAGAGTATTCACCTTCTATATTTAAAAATGAAGTGTATTTTTTTGTTACTTTTATCTCTTTACTAAATTCAATATTTGAAAATTTATTTAGGTTATTTATATAATAACTCTCTCTTGGGAAAAAGACTTCATACGCTATTACAATATATGATATCCATATTAAAGAAAGTGCATATTTCATATATGGTTTATAGTTCCAATATTTGATTGTAGACATAATAGGAAGTATTATTAAAAATACTATTCCCATTAGGATAATTATTAAGTGTTCAAACATTATTTCAACTCATTTAATAATAAAATATCAACTAAATCACCAGCTTTTATATCTTTACTATCTTTATCTTGTATAAGTAAAGCAGGACTTCCCAAAAGATTTGTTAATATAGCACTAGTACCTTGTTTTTTCCCCTCAAAATCAATATGATATTCACCATTCTCATATTTTACATTACAAGCTGTAAATACAGTCTTTTTTATTTTTACAGGAAAGTCTTGGTTTATTCTCGCTTTTACTATAGGAAGTTCTTTTTTAGAACCTTCATACTTATAAATCATAGGAAGTAGATATAAAATAGCACATACGGTTGAACTATATGCAAATCCTGGAAGGGAAATAATTAGTTTATTCTCTTTTTTAGCTATTAATATTGGACCTCCTGGTTTAATAGTTACTCCATGGAATAAAACTTCAGCTCCAAGTTTCTCTTTTACAACATCTTGTACAAAGTCATAATCACCTTTTGATACACCACCCGTTGTAACAACTATATCAGAATTATTTAAAGCTGTTTTCATCATTTGAGTAATTGAATCCATATCATCTTTAACTGTTCCCATTTGAATAGTTTTTGCACCAGCTCTTTTAGCTAAAGCTTCAACAGTAAGATGATTTGAACTTCTTATTTGTGATTTATTAGTTTGAGTTTCTCCAATGTCTAATATTTCACTTCCTGTACTTGCAATACTTACTACAACCTTAGAATAAACACTAACTTGTGATATATTAAGTGAAGCCATTACTCCAATTTCTGCAAAACCTATTTGTGTACCTTTTTTTATTAAGGTTTCATTTTCTTTATAATTTTCTCCTATATCTCTTACTGCAAAACCTTTTGGCACATCTTGAATGATTTTTATAGTCTCACCGGTAACTTCTACATTTTCTATAGGTATTAGTGTATCTGCACCTTCTGGCATCAAAGAACCAGTAAATGTTTTTATGCATGTACCATTTTCAACTTTTGCTTCAATAACACTTCCTGCTGGATTTTTATCTATTATGCTTAAAGAAGTTAATTTTTGATCTTCACTTTTAATAGCATAACCATCCATTCCAGATGTAACAAAAGCTGGAGAATTTTCTGTTGCAACCACGTCATTTGCGAGTATTCTTCCAAAAGAGTTTGTTAAAAAGACTTTCTCCTTAATTTTTTCTTCTATAAAAAAATTATTTAATATATTTAAAGACTCTTCATAATTTATAATATTTTTCATTTATACCTCCAAATTTTAAATGGAAATAGTAACATAATGAAGAAAAAAAGTAACTTTAGACTAGGTAAAAAGGTAGATTTTAAGGCAAAATCTTAGATTAACGTAGCATTAACATAGCATTTAGATTTATTTAATAAAAATACTTAAAAATAATTGACTTAGCTATAAAAATGAGCAATAATATTGTAGTTATTATATAACAAAAAGTTATATAACGATTGTTTATAATAAGTATAAGTATAAGTAATTTTATTTATAAACTAGATTTATAGATAATTATAATTTATATTTGATAATTATTCCAAGGAGTATAAATGACAACTAAAACTGACAGTTTAGAAAAAAAATCTACTGTTAAAGAAGATAAGTTAAGTAGAAGAAATTTTTTTAAAAAAACTGCTGTGTATTCTGCTGGTGCAGTTGCTGCTGCTAATGTTTTAGCTCCAGTTAAACTTAAAGCTGATGATATAAATATTGTTAATCAAGTAGAATGGGGAACAAAGTTAGGAGATAGGCTTGATAAGAACCTTTATGGTTTACCTTCACCATATGAACACAATAATATTAGAAGAATTCATGATTTGTTATCTTCTGGTGATAGATATGCAACTGTTTCTATGTCACCATTACATCAACAAGAAGGTATAATCACTCCAAATGGTTTATTTTTTTGTAGAAGTCATAGTGGTATTGCACAGGTTGATCCAAATAAATATAGACTTATGCTTCATGGTCTTCTTGAAAAACCGTTAGTTTTAACTTTAGAAGAATTAAAAAGATATCCAAGTGAGTCAAGAATATATTTTATTGAGTGTCCTGCAAATGGTTCTACTGGATGGAGAGGACCACAATTTAATAATTTACAATTTGTAAAAGGTATGATGAGTAGTGCTGAGTGGACAGGGGTAAGATTATCTGTTATATTAGAGGATTTAGGTTTAAAACCTGAAGCACAATGGATGTTGGCTGAAGGAAGTGATGATTCTGAAATGGCAAGAAGTATTCCTATTGAAAAAGTTTTAGATGATGCCATGATTGTTTGGGGACAAAATGGTGAACCTTTAAGACCAGAACAAGGTTATCCAGTAAGATTATTAGTTCCTGGTTGGGAAGGTAATTTAAATGTTAAGTGGTTAAAAAGACTTAAATTTGATAGTAAACCTTGGTACTCAAAAGAAGAGACTTCAAAATATACTATGTTACAACCAAGTGGAAAAGCAATCGAATATTTTTGGCCAATGGAAGTAAACTCAATTATTACTTCTCCATGTCCTGAAGTTCCTTGGACTGATTTAAAAATAGGAGATAAAGTAGAAATTTCTGGTGTTGCTTGGTCTGGAAGAGGTACAATTAAAACTGTTGACATCTCTTTAGATGGAGGTAAAAACTGGGTAGAAGCCCATTTTAAAGGATTAATATTACCTAAGTCTTGGACTAGATTTTCTTATATTATAACTTGGGATGGAAATCCGAAAGTTTTATTAAGTAGAGCAATTGATGACTCTGGACATATTCAACCTTCTATTGATAAATTAGTATCAAAAGTTGGAGTTGAAGGAATTTATCATAGAAATCCTATTGTAGGTTGGGAAGTTACATCAAAAGGAGTAGTTAATAATGTTCACGTTAGAAGTTAAAAAAACATTAATAGGATTAAGCGTAGCAACTGCAGTAATATTGACAGGATGTGTAGAACTAGATACTCCAAGTTCTGATTCTAGCACTTTAAAAAGAAATGTTGATGGTTCAGTTATTTATCCAATAGTTAATAATAAATATACTAAATATCATGTGAATCCTCAAGATGAAAGTGGATTTTCAAAGTATGGAAGAACTCCAACTGCAAATGAAATAAAAGCATGGAATGTTGATATAAAACCTGATAATATAGATTTACCAGAAGGTGAGGGCTCAGTTTCAGAAGGTGAAGAACTTTATGATTCTAAATGTGCTGTTTGTCATGGTGACTTTGGTGTAGGGGGTAAAGGTTATCCTCCATTACAAGGTGGAGTAGGAACTTTAAAATATCAATTAGGTTTAACAGGAAATGAAGCTCCAAGAAAAACTATTGGTTCTTATTGGCCATATGCTAGTACACTGTTTTGGTATATAAAAACAGCTATGCCATTTCCAGCACCAAAGAGTTTAAGTAATGACGAAGTTTATGCTCTTACTGCTTATTTATTATCTGTAAATGATATTAAAGTTAGTGGAAAAGAAATGGATGATGATTTTATTTTAGGTAAACATAATTTTAATGGTATTAAAATGAACAATGCGGATGGATTTTATGCAGTAAGTCCAGACAGACATGACTTAAAAGAGCAAAGACCTCCGTTGGCGCAAGGAGAGAGATGTATGTCAAATTGTAAACAACCTGAACCTGTACATATAAAACAAAAAATTACAGGTTTTGTTCCACCAATTTCGACAGAAAAGTCTTTACCAAAAGAAGAAGGTAAAGAAAAATCTGCTGCACAAACTGTTTATGAGACTTCTTGTAGTACTTGTCATGGGAATGAAGCAATAGGTGCTCCATTGTTTGGGGATAAAGAAGCTTGGGCAACAGTTATGAAAAAAGGTAAGGATGCTGTTTATAAAAATGCTATCAATGGAATAAATGCAATGCCTCCAAAAGGTGGCACTGACTTATCTGATGATGAGTTTAAAGCAGTTGTTGACTACATGATTAACTCAAGTAAATAAAGGAGATTAGATGAAATTAATTAGAAATTTTTTAATGGCATCAGCTGTTACTGGCGTACTTGCTTCAAGTGCACTTGCTAATGCTGATTTAGTAGCGCAAGGTGAAAAAATCTTTAATACTAAGAAATTAGGAAATTGTTTAGCATGTCATGCTGTCAATGGTAAAAAAATTGATGGACCTGGTAGTATGGGACCAAAGTTAAGTGGTTTAGCTTATTGGGATGACAAAACTCTTTATGATACAGTATTTGATATTTATAGTGCAAGGGGATTAACTAATACATCGATGCCAGCATTTGGAAAATCTGGTTGGCTAAGTGATGGTCAAATAAAAGCAGTAGTTGCTTATTTAAAAACAATTAATTAGTATTTAAAAGGAAATAAAATGAATAGAAGAAATTTTTTAAGTTTAGGGTTAGGTGCATTTGCAGTAGCTTCTTTAGCACCAAGTACATTAAGTGCAGTTGATTTTAGAAAAACAATGCCTAAGGCATGGACTGCTGTTAAGTTAGAAGATGGTATCAAAGAGGTTTTTGGTACAACTGCAACAACTAAAGGTAAAGTTAAACTTAAAGCTCCAGATATTGCAGAAAATGGAGCTGTAATACCTGTAACTGTATCTTCAAAATTAGCTGGTTCTAAAGTTGCAATTTTCCAAGATGCAAATCCTGAAACAACAGTTGCTGTATTTACTGTACCAGAAAATGGAATTATTGATTATTCAATTAGAATAAAATTAGCTAAAACTGGAACTGTTACAGCTGTTGTAGAAGCAGGTGGAAAATTATATTCTGCTTCTAAAGAAGTAAAAGTAACTATTGGTGGATGTGGTGGTTGATTTAATTCCAACTACACAAATAATAAATTAAAAAATATAATATAGATAAAAGGAATTAAAATGGCTAAAACTAGAATAAAAGCAAAAGAGAAAAACGGTATAGTTACTGTAAAAGCTATGGCTAAACATGAAATGTTAAGTTATGTAGAAGCAAAAAAAGCAAAAAAAGAGGTAAATTTTATTACTAATTTTAAAGCTACATCAAATGGGAAAGTTGTTTATGAAGTATCGACAAGTCAGTTTTTATCAAAAAATCCATATGTAAAATTTTCTTTTCATGGTAAAGCGGGGGATGATTTGACTTTTTGGTGGATTGATTTAAAAGGTAATACTGACACTGAAACTGTTAAGATAAAATAATAACTATTTTTTAGTTATATAAAAAGATAAGGGGATACAAATGTTATTAAAAATTGCAAAGACTACAGCTTTGATAGCTTTAACTGTTAGTGCATTTAATATTACATTAAATGCAAAAGACTTTTCTGCACAAGCTGAAAAAGATAGAGTAGCACTAGTTAAATATTTTGAAACTAAATTTCAAGATCCTTTAAAAAATAGAGCTGAATTTTTCCCATATGCAACTGATGAAGAGTTAGAAAATGGTATCGCAAAAGGTTTAAAATTTCAAGATTTCTCAAAAGGTAGTTATTCATATAATATTGATGGGAAAGCTCAATATGAAGATTTAAAAGAGATGCCTCCTTATGATTTCGATGTGGATACTGGTGAATCATTATGGAATAAAGCATTTGCAAATGGTAAATCATTTGCAACATGTTTTGGAACTCCTGATTCTTTTTCAAAATACCCATATTTTGATAATGCAAGAAATCAAGTTATAACTATTACTCAAGCTGTTAATGAATGTTTAACATCAAATGGTGAAAAAGCATGGAATACAAAAAAAGGTAATATGGCTAAACTTCAAGCTTATATGGCACAATCTGCTCAAGATGAAGGGAAAGTTATTGATGTAAAAATTGATAGCCAAGCTGCTGCTGATGCATATGAAAATGGTAAAGAATATTACTATACACAAAGAGGTTATTTAAAACTAAATTGTGCTGAATGTCATGTTGGAGGTTCAGGAAAAAGAGTAAGAAATGAGAACTTATCTCCATTTTTAGGTCAAGTTTCACATTTCCCAGTTTATAGATTAAAATGGAAAGGTGTAGGAACTTTAGAAAGAAGATTATCTGGTTGTATCAAAGATGAAGGACAAGTTCCTCCTAGTGATGTAAGTAAAGATATGAAAGATCTAATATTTTTTATGTCATATATGTCAAATGGTATAAAATTTGATGGTCCAGATGTAAGAAAGTAGGAGGTAATTACTATGAAAAAATTAACAACATTGATTGCAACAGTAAGTATTACTGCAATATTAGGTGGATGTACATCTCAACCAAGTATTGCAACAGCTACAAAATTAGATTTAAATACAGTTTGTAGTGTTGAAAAAAGTGGAATAGAAAGTGTTATTAAAACAGCTGCTACTTATAATCCTATTGCTCAAGCAAATGGTTTGGAGTTTAGAAGGTTAGATGTTAATAATAGTGCATTAATTGCTTCAGTTCAAGAGGCAATAAAAACAGGTGCAAAAGAAGTTAATCCTAAAGATTTTAAAGGAAAACCTTCTAAAACTATATTAGATACAAAATTTGCAGCAGAGAGAGCTTGTAGATTTGCAATTGTTCCTTTAATGGATTCAGTTGAAGCTAAATCAACTTGGAGAGATGCTGTTCCAGGTGATGGACTAAAATATTAATTCTAAAATAAATTAAAGTCAAGTTTTTCTTGACTTTTTTTTAATATTCTCATTTAAATTATAATAAAGGATTTAGTATGACAGTTTTAAAGAAAATAACTATAGCTACACTAGTTTCAACTATGTGTATAAGTTCGGTATTTGCGGAAAAGATTGTTCCTATTTCAAAAGGTGTTAAGTCTATTGAAATGAATTTAAATGGTAAAAAATTTACTTTAATGAGAAATCAAACTGCTGGAAATAAAATCACACCACTTTATAATAGAACAGATAATGGGGTGCCTCAACCAATGATTTTATCAAAAGGAGTAGAGACATTAGGTGAGTTAGAACTTATTGATTATATGAAAAAAGCTCAAACTGATAAAAGTATTGCAATTATTGATACAAGAACTCCAGGTTGGTTTGTAAGATTAAGAATACCTGGAGCTATCAATGTTCCATATACGAATTTTAATGAAAAAGATACTGCAATAGAAATGATGGAAGATGAGATGGGTGTTGTGCAAAAAGATGATGGCACACTTGATTTTTCTAAGGCAAAAACTTTAGCTTTATATTGTAATGGATATTGGTGTGGACAAACTCCAGCAATGGTAAAAAATGCAAAATTTTCATTATTGAAAATGGGTTATCCAGCTTCAAAAATTAAATACTACAGGGGTGGAATGCAAGCATGGACCTCTTTAGGATTTACTGTAGCTGGAGATGGTAAATAAAATAGATATATAAAGGGTGGTTAAATGAGTAGGTTAAGTAGAAGAGAATTTGTTTATATGATGGCAGTATTAGGTGCTGCTCCTGTATTTGCTAATTCTCACACAAGAATGACAAATACAAATAAGTTAGAAGATTATTATAAGTTAAAACCATTTGGTAATACTAGGCTTCTTCATTTGACAGATTGTCATGCACAATTATTACCTGTATATTTTAGAGAACCAAGTGTAAATCTTGGTTTTTTTGATAATTTAGGTAAACCTCCACATATAGTAGGTGAAAAATTTTTAGACTACTATGGAATAAAAGATAATCCAAGATTAGAATATGCTTACACATGTGTTAATTTTGAAAAGAATGCAAAAGCTATGGGAAGAACAGGTGGTTTTGCTCAAATGAAAACTGTTGTTGACTTTTTAAAAAATAGTTTTGGAGCTGATAAGACTCTTTTATTAGATGGTGGTGATACTTGGCAAGGTTCATGGACAGCTTTACAAACAAGAGGTAAAGATATGGTTGGTGCTATGAATTTACTTGGTGTTGATATTGCTGTTGGACATTGGGAGTTTACATATACTGCAAAAGAAGTGTTAGAAAATGTAAAATTATTAAATGCAGAGTTTCTTGCTCAAAATGTAAAAGTAAAAGAAGATGCTTTATTTAATGGTACAGCAGAAGCTTATGATGAAGATAAAGGTTATGCTTTTAAACCATATACAATTAAAGAGATTAGTGGTTCAAGAGTTGCTATTATTGGACAAGCTTTCCCTTATACAACAATTGCAAATCCACAAAGATTTATTCCTGATTGGACTTTTTCAATTAATAGAGATGGAATGCAAGAGTTAGTTAATGAAATCAGAGAGAGTGAAAAACCAGATGCAGTAATTGTATTGTCTCATAATGGTTATGATACAGATAAAAAGATGGCACAAGTTTGTACAGGAATTGACTTTATTATGGGTGGACATACTCATGATGGTGTTCCTGAAGCTGTTCCTGTTAAAAATAAAGAGGGTACAACTTATGTTTGTAATGCGGGAAGTAATGGTAAATTTTTAAATGTCTTAGATTTAGATATTCAAAATGGAAAAATAAAAGATTTCAAATTTACTTTATTACCAATTTTTTCTGATTTGATTCCAGAAGATAAAGAGATGAAAAATTATATTGAAAAAGTAAGAGCTCCATTTAAAAAAGAGTTAACTAGAGAAATTGCAACTACTGATGAAACTCTGTTTAGAAGAGGAAATTTTAATGGTTCTTGGGATCAAATTATTTGTGATGCATTAGTTGATGTAAAAGATGCTGAGATAGCACTATCTCCTGGATTTAGATGGGGAACATCTGTTATGCCTGGTCAAGCAATTACTTTTGATGATTTAGCTACTCAAACAGCTATGACTTATCCAGAAACTTATAGAAGAGGAATTACAGGAAAAGATATTAAAGCTATTTTAGAAGATGTTGCTGATAACTTGTTTAATCCAGATCCATTCTATCAACAAGGTGGTGATATGGTAAGAACTGGTGGAATCTCTTATAAAATCAATCCTACAGCCCAAATGGGTAATAGAATTTCAGATATTACACTTACAAGAAATGGTGAAAAACTTCAAGCAGGTAAAGAGTACCAAGTTGCTGGTTGGTCAACTGTTGGTGCTAAATCACCAGGTGAACCAGTATGGGAAACAGTTGAAACATATTTAAATAGTGTAAAACATGTGAAAAACTTAAAAATTGATACTCCAGATATCATAGGAATAAAAGGCAATCCTGGAATTGTTTCATAAAAGTTGAAAAAGTACAGTTTAACTGTACTTTTCTCAATTTAAAATAGAGTTATTGAACTCTATTTTAAATTAAGAAATTAGGAAGTTCAATGATACTTAGACTTTTGATATTTTTTATTTTTTTATTCACTTCAAATTTATTAGCAGAAAATATATCCAAAAATAATTATGATGAAAATAAGATTTTAAAAGAAGCAAAAAAATTAGATAAAAAGATACTTGTATTTATTTCAAGGGATGATTGTCCATATTGTGAAATAATGAAAGAAAAAGTTTTTCCAACAGTAGAAGTTAAAAATATAATAGATAATAATTTTATATTTTTAGAAGTTAATATTGACCATGCTTCTTTACCTTTTGAATTAGATAAAAATTTTCAAGGAATGACTCCTACTTTTTATTTTATCTCAAAGAATAAAAAAATATTAAATAGATATTTAGGTGCTTGGACAAAAAAAGATTTTATATTTATTTTAAATGAGAATATTAAAAAATGAAGAAAATAGGAAAAGTAATTGGTACTTTTAGTGCAACAAAAGAATCAAAAAGTAGTACTCCAAGGCCAAAAGTGGAGAGTTTAAATCTTATAAAAGATTTTGGTATTGAAAATGATAAGTTTGCACAAAAAGATTTGGATAAAACTGTTATGGTTTTAGGATTAAATAGTTATGAAATATCACTTCAAAATAGTGTTAATTTAGAGTTTGGTAGTTTAGGCGAAAATATCATTTTTGATTTTAATCCACATCTTTTACCCATAGGCACAGTTTTGCAAATAGGGGAGTGTCAAATACAAATAATGCAAAAATGCACCATGTGTGACCATTTGAGTATTTTCCACAAACGATTACCCAAAATTGTAAAAGATTGTAGAGGATTGTATTGTAAAATATTAAAAAATGGTACAATTAAAATAGATTTTGATGTATATATAAAGGAGTAATATGAAAAAAATTATTTTAGTAGTTCTATTAGCTGTTTTTTCTTATGCAAATTCAACTTTTAGTGATCCTCAACCTACTTTTGATAAGCCTAGAAAAGTAGTATTTCAAATATATAATTCTGATTTGGCTGTTGTTAATAATAATTTAAATGGAATTTATAATATTTTAAAAGAGTATCCAAGTGATACTGTAAAAATAGCAGTAGTTGTATATGGAAATGGAATGAGGGCATTAAAAAAGGATTATGATAAAAAAACATTAACAAGAATATCATCATTGATGCAATATGATGTTGAGTTTATAGGTTGTAAAAACACTATGGAAAGTATGCATTGGACAAAAGATGATTTTATTGATGGTATAAGTTATGTTCAAGCGGGAATTGTAGAGTTGATTGAAAGAAAAGTTTCTGGATATGTTGGAGTTCTAGCATATTAATAAAATAAAAGGGGGATGGAAAAATGAAGAATAAAGTTTTTATATTTATAAGTTTGATTTTTTTAGCTTTAAATTTGCATGCACAAAAAGTCAGTCATGAAGAGTGTTTAGAAAAAGGTGATAATTATATATTTGCTGGAGGTGAATGTATTCAATATTTTAAAAGTAAAGGTGATAGAGAAGGCTTTTTAAATATAATTGTTCATGGTACTTGGCCAGATGGTACAAATACATTGGGTAGATATTCTACTTTTGCTGAAACACTTACTCTCAATACAGATATTACAACTGTTGCTGTTGCTCTTCCTGGATATTCAGATTCATCAACAAATAATTTTACAGCCTTGGCACATGAAGGTGTTAAAAACTTAGCTGCAAAAGAAGAATATATAAAGTTTTTGGGTGAGTTAATAAGTGAATTAAAAGATAGATTTGAAGCAAAGACTGTAACATATATTGGGCATAGTGCAGGGGCAATGATGGGTGCAACTCTTACAGGTCTTGAGCCAAATTTGATAAATAATGCTGTTTTAGTTGGTGGTAGATATGATATTCACCAAACTGATAAATCACCTGGATTAATCTCTATGGTTGATGTTATCGATAAAGTTAGTAAAAAAACTAAGTTTATATTGATTTATGGAGAGAATGATAAGATTTCACCTCCTGAAATTACAAAAAATTTTTATAAATTAGCTATAAAAAAAGGTCTTGATGCTAAACTTGTAGAGGTAAAAAATGGAGTGCATTTAGACTTAGATATGACAGATACTTCATTAGAAGCTATTACGAAGCTTCTTGAAGAGGAATAATGGATAAAAAAAGAGAAATAAGTTTTAATCTTAACAATTTTTTATTAGCAGTATCTTTTAGTTTGGATTATTTGAGAAAAGATAAGTACTCAAATAGTCTAAATTATTCAAAAAGAATTGCATATATTGCTTTAAATATAGGAAAAGAGTTAGGTCTTAATCCAAAAGAGATGAGTGATTTATGCTCTTTTTCTTTAGTTCATTCAATAGGTTTACTTAATATCTCACATGTATCAAAAGAGTATTGTGAATCATCTAATAATATTGTAAAAGTTTTACCTTTTTTAGATGGAAAAAAAGACGATATTTTAAAATACCAAAATGAATATTATGATGGAAGTGGATTTTTTGGTCTAAAGGCTCAAAAAATCCCACTATTTTCACAAATTTTATCTATTTCTATTGCTATTGAAAATAGATTTAATCTTTCAACTATTAAAGTTCAAGATAGAAATAGTGTTTTAAATTTCATCGAAAATAGTAAAAATGAACTTTTTTCTAAAGAGTTAGCAGAGGTATTTTTAAAAATATCTCAAAAAACTAGTTTTTGGCTTGATTTACAAAATGAAAATGAAATATTATTTTTTATTTTTACTAATTTACATGATTTTACAACTACTTTAACATATGAAGAGTTATTTAAAATCACTTCTACTTTTTATTTGATAGATAATATAGATTCCAAATTGCTTATTAATTTAGAAAAAATGCTTGATTTTTATAATTTTGAGTATAAAGATAAATTTACACTTCTTATTGCTGCATCTTTATGCGATATTGGAAAATTATGTGTACCTTCTTCAATTCTTAAGAAAAAAACAAAGTTAGAAGTTTGGGAATATGAAGAGATAAAATCTTATCCATACTATACAAAAAAAGTATTATCAAATATTATGGGCTTTTCAGAAATAGCCTCTTGGGCATCTAAAGTGCAAGAAAAACCAAATGGTAAAGGTTATCCATTTAGTTTAAAAGGCAAAGATTTAAGCCTAAAAGATAGACTTTTAGAAGTACTTGTTAGTTTTTCTGCTTTAACTTCCAATAAAACTTATAGAAATGCCTATAGTAAAGATGAAGCAATAAAAATATTGAAAAATAGTGCAAAAAAAGATGATAGTTATGATTTATCTATTATTGAAGATTTAGAGAAGATTAAATAAAGAAGGACTAAAAACCTTCTTTATTAATGTGCCATAAATATTGGGATATCACTATTTTTTAACATATATTTAGTTGTTCCCCCAAACATTAGTTCTTTTAGACCACGATGTCCAAATGCACCTGCAACTATTAAATCAAATTTACCATCTTTTGCATATTTTAAAAGTGCTTGGCCTGGTGTTTTTGTTGTTTTTACAATTTCAAAGCTTGTATCAATATCATGATCTTTTAAATAATTTTGCAATTTAGCAACTTGATTAAAATCTTTGCCATATTTTTTTGATGAGATAATATGTACTTTTTTTGCATTTTTTAATAATGGTATAGCTTCAGATACTGCTCTTGCAGCTTCTGGTGAATTATTCCAACCAATTAATATCTTTTCTGCACTAAATTTTTTCATTTTTCTTGGAAACATTAAAGCAGGTTTCCCACTTTTTGTAACAGCAGTTTCAAATGTAGCAGTTATTCTAGCTTCATGAGGAGTTGAAACTATTACTAAATCACAATATTTAGACTCTTCTTCTATTAGTTTACTTCTAAATCCTTCTCCCGTAATAATAGTAGCTGTTGCAGTATTCTTTTTAGATTTTGATGAAGATGTATTACCAATTTTTTTAATTTCTTCTTTAAAAATAGTTTCATGTTCAGTTATTTCTTCTTTTAATCTATCTTTTGTCATAGCATTTAATTCTTTTAATACCGTATCAGGTAAACTATTATCAAATTTCATTATTTGACTTGGTCTTGCTTGAGATTTAAATATCTCTAAATGGGCATTAAAATATTTCCCAATTAATAGTGCACCATGAATTCTAGATCTAAGTTCTCCGCCTCCCCCAAGAGGGAAAAAAATTCTTTTGTATTCCATTATTTTTCCTTTTGTATATTTTTACATTATAGATTCTAACACAAATAGAACAAAATTAAAAGTATAAAATTTAATTTGATTAAAATTTTTGTTGATATTTAAGATAACTTATATTAATAGATGATAGAATTTGTAAATGTTTAAAATTAAATTAACTTCAGCATATAAATATGCACTTATTTCTGTTTTTCTCTGGTCAACTGTTGCAACAGCATTTAAAGTATCGTTATCATACCTTACACCAGAAGCCCTCGTTTTATATGCATCTACCACATCACTAATTGTTCTTTTTGTTGTATTAGTTATTGAGAAAAAATTACCTTTAGTTATTGCTCATATAAAGAGTAATTCTTTGTTAATACTTCTTTTAGGTGCAATTAATCCTTTTTTATATTATTTGGTATTGTTTAAAGCATATGATCTTTTACCTGCACAAGAAGCACAATCAATAAATTATACATGGGCATTGATGTTATCACTATTATCTGTACCTTTTTTAAAACATAAATTAAGTATTTATGACATAATAGCTGGAGTTGTTTGTTATTTTGGTGTTCTTATTATTGCTACAAAAGGAGCGCCTTTTAGCTTAAACTTCTCAAATAAGGAGGGATTAGTTCTAGCACTTGCAAGTACTCTTCTTTGGTCTTTGTATTGGATATCTAGTACAAAATCTGTGGCTGATTCTACTGTAAGCCTATTTTGTAACTTTTTATTCTCTTTTCCTCTGATAGTTATTTATTATATATACACTCAACCTATAGAGTTACCTAATCTATCAGGCTTATTAGGTGCAGTTTATGTTGGATTATTTGAGATGGGAATTACCTTTTTATTTTGGTTAAAAGCTATGCAAAGTACTACAAATACCTCCCAGATTGCAAATTTAATTTTCATTTCACCATTCTTATCTTTGATATTTATTCACTTTATATTAGGAGAGACAATTTTATTATCTACAATAGTAGGTTTAGTATTAATAATTTTTGGTCTTATTTTTCAACAAAAATCTAAATAATTCACTCTAAAATAGCATTAACGTAGCAATTCTCATTATTATTTAAAATTGTATAGAAAATATACAGTTTTTGGAAAAAGATTAAGTTTATTTTAATTTTTCCAATGCAATAATTCATAAGTTTAATTTAGTAGTACCTTTTATACTACTAAAAAAGAAATATAAAAAGAGATGAGATGGCTAAGCAAAAAAACAATAGAACAATAATAAAGAATGTAATAAATAAACATACTAATAGCTCTAAAAAAGAGATTTCACAATTAACAATTAAGATTGATAAAAAATTAGATCAAGCCTTAGTTGTTTTATCAACTCAACTTAGCATATCAAAAAATAGACTTATAGAAGATATATTGTATGAAAGTGGTATTTTGGAAGAAGTAGATGAAAATTTTGTAGGAGTGAAAAATGACTAATTTCCCTTCAAAAGATGATATTATAGATGCTGTAATAAAAGGTATTTATACTGCCAAAAAGAATTATTCATTTTGGACAGCAGATGAATTGTATTTGTCTTATGCTCCACCAAAATTTTTATCAATTCATGTTTCTCAAGAAATTGCGAAGTTAGAAAATGCTCCAGAAATTTATATAGATGCTACAGTTGCAGATATCTTAAGATGTTCATTACCTAAAAGGGATGCTTTTAGAAATTTTATGAAGGAAAAATATTTAACGCAAGATATTTTATCTTTAACACTTGATGAAAGATTTGAACATAAATCTGATAATGATTCTATTTCAAGAGTAATTATGAGCATAAAAAATGGTGTGCGAAATGTACAAGAAGAGTACAAAAGTGAAATTGAAAAAATGTGTAAAATGTTAGATAGAGATAAATTAGAGGATTCTACTTTAGATTATGGTCTTTTTGCCTTTTACTTAGATATTTCAAATAGTGCAAGAAAGAAAACACAGAAAAGACTTGATGAAATCATTGAAACATTTGATAATATAGTAAGTGATTATAATAATTTAAAATCTTATTTTAAAGGAGGAGATATACACGTTGTTCAGAACATCGGAGAGTGGTGTGTGGGTTGCTATGTAATTGAACCTACTTTAAAATAGATTTATCAAAAAAAGGAGAATGAATGAAATTAACAAAAATTGTTAGTGCTTTAGCACTTAGTGCTGCTGTTTCAACAGTATTGTTTGCAGCTGATACCGTTAAGATTGGTGTACAAGCACCAATTACAGGACAATATGCTAATGAAGGTCAAAGTATAGAAAACTTTGTAAGACTTATAGCAGATGAAAAAAATGCAGAGGGTGGGCTTTTAGGTAAAAAAATTGAAGTTATTACTTGTGATGATGAAGCCAAAGCTCAAAAAGCTGCTGTTTGTGCTAAAAAATTGACTAATGCAGGTGTAATTGCAGTAATTGGTTCTTATACTTCAGGTGCTACTGAAGCTGCTCAAACTACATATTATAGAAAAAAAGTTTTACAAACTTCTGATGGTACAAGTGATTCTTTAATCGCTAAAAAATATTGGACTTTCTTTAGAAACTCATTTCCAAACTCTTCTCAAAGTGATTTTACAGCAGAGTATATGGTAAAAGTTAAAAAATATAAAAAAATTGTAGTTTTATCTGATTATTCTTCTTATTCAGAAGGACTTGGTGATGCAACTGAAGCTTCAATTAAAGCTCTTGGTGGAAATGTTATTTATAGAGGAAAAATTAAATCTGGAACTCAAAACTTTTCGGCAATTTTAACAAAAATTAAAGAAATGAAACCAGATGTAATTTATTATTCAGGTTATTATACTGATGGTGGATTATTAAGAGCTCAACAAAAACAATTACAAATAGATGCAGATTTTGTTGGTGGTGATTCAAATGACAATCCTGATTTTTATAAATTAGCAGGTAAAGCAGCTGCTGGAACAATTTTAATTAACTTCCCAACACCTGAAATTTTACCATATCCAGAAGCTAAAAAATATCTTGCAGCTTACAAAGCTAGATTTAAAATGGATCCTCCATCAATTTGGCCTGTAACTAATGCAGATGGTTTTAGAGCAATTATTGAAGGTGTTGAAAAAACAAAATCTTTTGATACTAAAAAAATTGCTGAATATATTAGATCTATGAAAGACTTCCCAGGAATTACTGGACCATTTAATATTAGAGAAGATGGTGAGAGAGTTGGCGCTAAATTTGTTGTTTATAAAATGAATAATGATGGTACAAAACAAGTTGTTCCTGAATAAAAATGAGGTTTTAAAATAATGGATACTCTTCTTCAACAGTTAATTAATGGCTTAACAATAGGAAGTTTGTATGCATTAGTAGCTTTAGGTTATACAATGGTTTACGGTGTGATGAAGTTAATCAACTTCGCACACGGTGACCTTGTTGCCTTTTCTGCTTATGTAGGACTTACTTTGTTTACACAGTTTTATGGTTCAAATGCATTGACGTTAGTGAATATTGTTATAGTATTTACTTTAACAGCAATCATTGTGGCTTTTGTAGGTGTTCTTCTTGAGCGTCTAGCCTATAGACCTTTAAGAACGGCACCAAGATTAAGTGCAGTTGTTTCTGCTCTTGGTGCATCACTTGTTATACAAAATGCAATAATGTTAATTTGGGGACCAAATATGGAAATTTTCCCAGCAAATGTATTTCCAAGTACTTCATGGAATTTTGGTGGAGTTATAATTTCATTTACGCAATTAATAATTTTAGCATTATCAGCTGTGTTAATGGTTGCACTTTATCTTTTCATCAACAAAACAAAAATGGGAACTGCCATTAGAGCAACTGCTATAGATCAAGATGCTGCAAAGCTTATGGGTATCAATGTTAATAGAGTAATTATGACTATTTTCATAATAGGTTCTATGCTTGGAGCAATTGGTGGATTATTTATTGGTATGTATTATAGAGGTTTAACATTTGATATGGGATGGCTTTATGGATTAAATGCCTTTATTGCAGCTATTATTGGTGGTATTGGGAGTATTCCAGGAGCTATGCTTGGTGGCTTATTACTTGGATTATTTAATGCACTAATATCAGGATATATTTCAACAGAATGGGCAGAAACATTTACATTTATTTTATTAATTATAATTTTAATAGTAAAACCAACTGGACTTTTTGGTGAAAACACAGCGGAGAAAGTATAATGAATAGAACTACAATTATTGCTACACTTTTTTTAGTAGTTATGGCAGTTTTTCCATTTTTAGTTGATTCTGCTTGGTTAAGTATTGGTATTACATTTTTAGTATTTGCCGTTGTTGCCTTTTCTCAAGATATCATTCTTGGACGTGCTGGTGTATTTAATATGGGACATGCAATATTCTTTGGAATGGGTGCTTATACAACAGCTATTTTAAATGTACATTATGGGTTTGAAATTATTGAAACTATTCCTTTTGCAATTTTAATTCCAGTTGTTTTTTCAGTTTTACTTGCTGGTCCAATTATTCATCTAAGAGGTGATTATTTACTTGTTGCAACTATTGGATTTAATATCATTTTTGAACAAGTATTATCAAATGATGTATTTGGCTTAACTGGTGGACCTAATGGTATTTTTGGAATTGATTTCTTTAGGGTTTTGGGATATGAAATAACTAGTGATACAGGTGTTTATTATATTGCATTCTCTTTATTAATTGTTACTTTATTAATAATTAGAAATTTAGATACATCAAGATATGGAAGAGCTTTATATTATATAAATAAAAATGAAATTGCTGCAAAATCTATGGGTATTAATATCTCATATTACAAATTATTTGCTTTTGCTTTAGGTGCTGCAATTGCAGGTGCTGCTGGATGTGTTTTTGCTATTCAGTATTCAGCTGTAAGTCCTGAGTCATTTAACTTTATGCAATCAGTAATGTTCTTTGCAATCGTTCTTGTTGGTGGATCTGCTTCACTTCCGGGAATTATTATTGGAACATTTGTAATGTTTGTATTACCTGAATTATTTACAGAGTTTAAAGAATCAAGATATTTAATTTTTGGTGCAGCAATGGTTCTTACTATGATTTTAAGACCAAATGGTGTTTGGCCTGCAACTTTTGGAAATATTCCAAAATTTCTTAAAAAGAAAGCTAGGGAGGCAAAATAATGAAATATGTATTAGAAATAGAAAATGTTTCAAAATTTTTCCATGGACTAGTTGCAATTGATGATTTAACTATCAAAGTTAAACCTGGTCAAATATATGGAATTATTGGTCCAAACGGTGCTGGTAAAACTACGCTTTTTAACTGTGTAACAGGTATTTATACTCCTGAACAAGGAACTATAAAATATAAAGGTGAAAATATTACTGGTATGGAACCACATAAAATTGCCCAAAGGGGAGTTTTAAGAACCTTTCAAAACATCAGACTTTTTAAAGAGATGAGTGTTGCAGAAAATATTATTGCGGGATGTCATACAAAGTCAGAACAAAAATGGTATCACTCTATTGTTCATACACCTTTTTATAGAGCAGATGAAAAGAAACAATGGGAAAAAGTTGGAGAATTAATGGATTTCTTTGGTTTGACAAAATATGCTAAAACTCCTGCTGGAGATTTATCTTATGGAAATCAAAGAAAAATTGAGATGGCAAGAGCACTTGCAGCTGAACCTGAACTTTTAATTTTAGATGAACCAGCAGCAGGACTTAATGAAAATGAAACCATAGAACTTACTAATATTATTTTGAAAATAAAAGAGATGGGTCTTGGAATTATGATGATTGAGCATGATATGGATATGGTTATGAAATTAACTGATTATATTACTGTTATCAATTTTGGGAAAGAGATTTCTCAAGGTCTTCCATCATTTGTACAAGATGATCCAAAAGTTATTGAAGCTTATATTGGAACAGATGATGATGAGGAGGATGAATAATGGTAAATAATGAAATATTACTAGAAGTTAAAGATCTTCATGTGTCATATGGAGCAATATCTGCTATTAAAGGTATTGATTTAACTGTATTAAAAGGAGAAGTTGTAACAATTCTTGGTGCTAATGGTGCCGGGAAAACTACAACTTTAAGAACAATCTCTGGACTTTTAAAACCAAAATCAGGGAATATTATTTTTGATAAAAATGATATTACTAAATGTGAAGCGCATGATATTGTATCCCTTGGTATGTCTCACTCACCAGAAGGAAGAAGAGTATTTGGAACATTAACTGTTGAAGAAAATCTTATGATGGGTGCATATACATTAAAAGGACATGATAAAGAGACTTTAGATTGGATTTATGATATTTTGCCAAGATTGAAAGAGAGAAAAAAACAACTTGCAGGAACTTTATCAGGTGGAGAACAACAAATGTTAGCCATTGGTAGAGCTATTATGAGTAAACCTAAACTTTTAATTTTGGATGAGCCTTCATTAGGATTGGCACCAATTTTAATTAAAGCAATTTTTAAAGCAATAAAAGAGATTGCCTTAAATGGTGTTACAGTTTTATTAGTTGAGCAAAATGCAAAAGCAGCTCTTAAATTAGCAGATAGAGCATATGTACTAGAAGTTGGGAAAATCACACATGAAGGTACAGCGGAAGAATTATTAAACTCTAAAGCAATACAAGAAGCTTATTTAGGTAAAAAGCATTAATATGAGACATAAACGTAGATTACAATCAAAAGTACAAGACTTACATAAAGGCCAGGAAATCCTTAATTAAAACACTAAAATAACGACACTTAGTAATTGAGCACATTTAAAATGTGTTCAATTACTTAAAACTAATTAAAAAAATAATAGATATTTAAGGGTAATAAATGAAAAATGAAACAGAAATTATAAATTCAGCGGTTAAATTAGCTGAAAAATGGCAAAATAGGGCAACAGAACTTGTTAGTGATTGGGATAGAGAATTTTATGTAAAAATGAATAAAATGCTTGAACATCCAAAAGATAAAGCTCTCTTAATAGAGTTAATGGATCAATGTTTTAGATGTGATTCAAATGCAAGAGTTGCTGATCAAATTATTTTCTTATTAGAAAAGCATGGGATGGCTCACTTTTTTACAACAAAAGATAAGACTCTTTTATGGTTATTCCAAAATTTCGGAAAATTTTTACCAAACTTATCTGTTCCTATGTTTGTAAATCAAATAAGAGAAGATACAAAAACAGTAGTTATTAAAGGAGAAGAAGAGCCTTTTAATAAACACTTAGTAATGAGAAAAAAAGAAGGTACTAGAGTAAATATCAATCTTATTGGTGAAGTTGTTCTTGGAGAAGAAGAAGCAACAGAGAGAATGGAAAAATATCTTAAAGCTTTAACTAATCCAAATATTGACTATATTTCTATTAAGATATCAACTATTTATTCTCAAATTAATCCATTAAACTTCGAACATACAGTTCAAGTACTTGTTGAAAAATTAACTAAAATATATGAACAAGCAATAAAATATCCTTATATTGCTCCAGATGGAACAAAATCAAATAAATTTATCAATCTAGATATGGAAGAGTATAGAGACTTAGCTATTACAGTTGAAGTATTCAAAAGAACATTAGATAAACCACAATTTAAAGATTTTTATGCTGGTATTGTTTTACAAGCATATGTTCCTGATTCATTTTTAGTACAAAAAGATTTATTAGCTTGGGCTAAAAAAAGAGTTGAAAATGGTGGTTCTCCTATTAAGTTTAGACTTGTAAAAGGGGCTAACATGGAGATGGAAGAGACTGAAGCTAGTCAAAAACACTGGGAGATGGTAACATATATTGATAAATCTGATACAGATTCTAACTATAAAAGAATGGCAAGATATGCTCTTGATCCTGAAAATGCTCCTTATATGCATATTGGAACTGCATCTCACAACTTATTTGAACTTGCTTTTGCTACAACTTTAGCACAAGAAAATGGTACTACTAAATACCATACTTTAGAGATGCTAGAAGGTATGAGTGAAGCTGCAAGACTTGCTATAAATGAGATTTCTAAATCTGTAATTTTATATGCACCAACTGCTGCAAAAGAACAATTTACAAATGCTATTGCATACTTAGTAAGAAGACTTGATGAAAATACAGGGCCAGATAACTTTATTAGATACTCTTTTGGATTGACTGTTGGTTCAGAAGATTGGAATATGCAAAAAGAGTTATTTTTAAAATCTTTTGAAAATGAAAAAACTTCATTTGTAGGTTCTAAAAGAACTCAAAATAGACTTACAGAAAAATGGGACGACTTTTCACATACTTCATATGATACAAAAGAATACCATGCCGAAGCTGATACAGATTTTATTTTACCAGCAAATCAAGAATGGGCTAAAAATATTGTTAAAAAATGGAAATTCTCAAAAGATACAGAACATAAAATCACTCCAATTGTTGTTGGTGGTGAAGATATTGTAGAAGATAGAAAAGTTGTTGAAGCTATTGATAAATGTCAAATTGAAGATGGTGTATTAGCAGGTAAATTTGCAAATGCAAATGCTGAAGACCTTAAAAGAGCTGTTGAAGTTGCAAAAGCTGATGTTGATGGTTGGAGAAGTTTAACACATGAGCAAAGACATGAAGCACTTAAACATGTTAGTAATAAATTAAAAGAAAGAAGAGATAGTTTAATAGGTATTGCAGCAGCAGAAGTTGGTAAAGTATTTACTGAAACTGATGTTGAAGTTTCTGAAGCAGTTGACTTTGTAGAATTCTACCCATTTAGTGCTCACCACTTTGATAAATATGAAAATATAGAGTTTACTGGTAAAGGTGTAGGTGTTGTTGTACCACCATGGAACTTCCCAGTTGCTATTCCATTAGGTGGAGTTGCTGCAACTTTAGCCGCTGGTAATACAGTAATTATCAAACCTGCTTCAGTTGCTGCTTTAACTGCCTATGAGATGTGTAAATGTTTTTGGGATGCTGGTATTTCTAAAAATGTACTTCAATTTGTTCCTTGTCCAGGAGCACTTGCAGGTGAACATTTAATAGCAAACAAAGATGTAGATTTTGTAATTTTAACTGGTGGTGAAGATACAGCGGCAACAATGTTAAAAACAAGACCAGACCTACAATTAACTGCAGAAACTGGTGGAAAAGATGCAACTATTGTTACAAATATGGCAGATAGAGAACAAGCAATTAAAAATGTATGTTTAAGTGCATTTAATAACTCTGGTCAAAAATGTTCTGCAACTTCACTTTTAGTTTTAGAAGAAGAAGTTTATAATGATGAATCATTTAAAAAAGCTTTAGTTGATACAGCACGTTCTATGAGTGTTGGTTCTATTTGGGATTTCAAGAATAGAATTGGTACTTTAGCAAATCCTGTTTCTGGAAACCTTAAAAAAGCTATTGAAACTTTAGAAGGTAATGAAGAGTGGTTATTGGCCCCTTCTTATGCAGAAGGTAATGAGTATATGTTAAAACCTGCAATTAAATGGGGAGTAGAAGAGGGTAGTTTCATTCATATGAATGAACTTTTCGGACCAGTACTTGCAGTTATAAAAGCTAAAGATTTAGAGCATGCTGTGAAAATTGTAAATGCTACAGGTTATGGATTGACTTCTGGTATTGAATCTCTTGATGAAAGAGAAGTTACATATTGGAAAGAGAATCTTAAAGCTGGAAATCTTTATGTAAATAGAGGAACGACTGGTGCGATTGTTCTACGACAGCCATTTGGTGGTATGGGAAAATCTGCTATTGGTGCAGGAAGAAAAGTTGGTATTTTTAACTATATTACACAATTTGTTAATTTTACTGAAAAATCAAGCCCAGTTGTAAGCAAAAAATATAATTCTGATTTAGTTAAATTTATTGATTCTTGTAAATCAAAAGGTGAAAATAAAGAAGATTTTGAAAAATTAGCAGTTGCTGTTCAATCATATTATGAAAATTATGAAAATGAATTTAGTAAAGCAAAAGATTATTGCGAAGTAAGAGGTGAAGATAATCACTTTAGATATTTACCATTAGATAAAGTTGTAATTAGAGTAAGCTCTGATGACACAATTTTTGAAGTAGTATCTAGAATCTTAGCAGCAAGAATTTCAAATGTAAACTTTACTGTTTCAATTAATAGTAATGCCACAATTAAAGATTTTTTATCCAAATCAGCTGTTTTATTAGAAACTAATAATGTGATTGAAGAAGATGATAAAGCTTTTGCAACTACAATAAAAGATTATCAAAGAGTTATTTACTCTGATATTTCTAAAGTTCCTGCTTCAATTTTTGAAGCTGCATCAAAATCTCTTACGTACATAGTAAGACAAGCCCCAATGATGGAAGGAAGACTAGAACTTCTTAACTATTTCATTGAGCAATCAATCTCTCACTCTTTCCATAGATATGGGAATATTGGTGCAAGAGGTTTAAAATAAGAAGGAATTTTCCTTCTTATTACTTTCTTTAAATTTTAACCCCACTTTTATGCCTTTCGTGATGTTAAAAAGCCTTAAAAAATATAGTAGGAATTATATATGGAAACTTGGTTTATAGTATTAGTAGTTTTTGGTTTAGGTATATTTATGTGGTATGTCCATGATAAATATGTTCAAAGAAAACATCAAATTTTAGTTAATTATCCAATTGTTGGTCGTTTAAGATTTGTTTTTCAAGAGTTTAGAGAACCTTTTAGACAATATTTTGGTGATGAAAAATTTTATGAATCAATGGATAAATTAGATTGGGTATATAGTGCTTCAAGGGATAAGATAAACTTTTCATCTTTTTCTCCTTCTCAGCCATTACCTAAACCAAAATTTATGTTAAGACACACAAATATTGTATTAAATGAAGATGAAATTGATAATGAATTTTCAGTTACATTTGGTGAAAATAGAGAAAAACCATTTGTTGCAAATTCTATTTTAGGTCGTGGTCCTATGAGTGATGGTTCTATATCTCCTGAAGGAACTAGGGCTTTTGTTTATGGAGCAAAGGATGGAAATTTTCCAATAAATTCAGGTGAAGGAGGATTGACTTCTAATTTTTTTGTAACACATTATAATTATGATACAAAGTATATGAAAGAAGTTACTGGTAATGCCTTACAGCATAAGATTTTTAGATTATCAAAAATCTTATTTAATGAACCTGTAGCTATTGATTTTTATAGAAGAAGTTTATTTAAAAAAGATTTAGAAGCAGATACTTATGTTTTTAATAAAGATAAAGAGTGTTTTTTTAGGCCAAACTGGGAAGCCCCAATTGAAGCTTTCCCAAGTGAAGTACCTGAAGATATGCCAGATATTATTTTACAAATAAGCTCAGGTCTATATGGTGTTAGAACAAAAGATGGTAAGTTTGACAAAGAACGATATAAAAAACAAATGAGTTTTTGTCAAATGACTGAGATAAAAATTGCTCAAGGCGCTAAACAAACTGGTGGTAAGTTAATTGCTGAAAAAGTAACCCCATCTATTGCTTATTATAGAAATATTGAAGCTCATAAGGATGCTTTTTCTCCTAATAGGTTTCCTTATGCAAATACTACTGAAGAGTTGTTTGATTTTATAGGCCAGTTGCAAGAATTATCAAAAAAACCAGTGGGAATTAAAATAGTTATTTCTGATTATGACAATATTGTTCCAATAGCAAAAGAGATAAAAAGAAGAGAAAAATTAGGTTTACCTTATCCTGATTATATTTCTATTGATGGAGGAAGTGGAGGAAGTGCTACTGCTCCATTGGATATGATGGAAAGAATTGGTATGGATATTAGAGATGCTTTATATTTGGTTGATAAAGTATTAAAAGATTATGGAGTTAGAGACAAAGTAAAATTATCCGCAAGTGGTAAAATCTTGACTCCTGATGATGTAGTTATAACACTTTGTTTGGGTGCTGATTTTGTACAAATTGCCAGAGGTTTTATGATGAGTGCAGGGTGTATTCGTGCAAGATATTGTTCTGGTGCAGGGGAACATCAATGTCCAGTTGGATTAGCAACACAAGATATTAAAAAAAGAAAGCATTATTTTGTAAAAAAACATGCAAGTAATGTTAAAAACTATCATAAAAATATTTTAAAAAGTATGAAAAGTTTACTTGCAGTAATGGGATTGAAAAATGTCAATCAACTAAATAAAGATAAATTAATTTTCTTAGATAAAGATTCAATTATTCATGATGATATGGATGCTTTATTTGAGAGAAGAATATTAATAAAAAAATAAGAAGGAAATTTATGTTTGGATTAAAAAATCTAAAAATCGGTTATAAAGTTTTAATTGCACCAAGTATTGCATTATTATTTTTATTAACATTAGCAATATTTGCAAATAACTCTTTAACTTCAAATAAAAATACATTAAAAGAGATAGTTGAAGTTAAATTTGAACTTTATCAAACAAGTAGTAAGTTTTTGTCTGATATAGAATTATATAATGGAATTTTATATAAAGTTTTTAATTATGTAACTGGTGCATATGATGAACCAGAAATTAATGCAGAGATAAAAAAACTAAATGATATTAGAAAAGTAGTTGATGAAGATTATAAAAAGCTATTAAAGTCAGTTGTAGAAGATAAAAAAGTAAAAAAACTGATTAAAGATATTGATGTTAATTTAAAAGATTATAATGGACAAATTACTGATGCAATGAATGATGTTATGAATATTTATCTAGATAAAATTTTAGAAAGTGATATTCCTTTTACTAAAATTTCTAAAGATTTAAAAAGTATTAATGAATTTGCATATAAACAAAATAATTTAAGTTATGAATTTGCTTTAGATAAGATAAAAAAGACTAGATATACCCTATATGCACTTGTTGCTGTGGTGATAAGTTTGTTATTTTTTATTATTATTGGAGTTACCAATTCAATTAAAAAACCTCTTTCTATATTTCAGGATGGATTATTAGATTTTTTTCAATATTTAAATCAAGAAAAAAGTGATGCAAAAGAGATTCAATTAAACTCTTCAGATGAATTAGGAAGTATGGCAAAAATCATAAATAACAGTATTACAAAAACTAAAATTGCTATTGAGAAAGATAGAGTATTAGTTGATAGTGCAATTCATTGTGCAAATGAGGCTAAAAAAGGTATTTTAGATGTATCTATTAATGGTGATACTCTAAATCCTACACTTCATGAATTAAAAGAAGTTATAAACCAAATGCTTTTTGTAGTAAGAGAAAATATTCAAAATGCAATGAAAGTATTATCTTCTTATACAAACTATGATTATAGAGCTAAAATAGATACAACTCATATGGAGGGTGACTTAAAAGCACTTTGTGATGATATAAATAATTTAGGTCATGCAATAACGACTATGTTGATTGAAAATAAGAAAATGGGAATAGACTTATCAACAAATGCAGATAAATTGTCAAAAGGTGTAGATAGTTTAACCATTTCAGCAAATAATCAAGCTGCATCATTAGAAGAGTCTGCTGCTGCAATTGAAGAGATAACATCAAATATGAAAAATAGTTCAAATAACATAGCACAAATGAATAATTATGCAAATGAAGTTTCCAATTCAGTAACCCAAGGGGAAGACTTAGCTTCAAAAACAGCTTCTTCAATGGATGAGATAAATGAACAAACACAAGCTATTGCAGAGGCAATTACAATTATTGATCAAATAGCTTTCCAAACAAATATTTTAAGTCTAAATGCTGCAGTTGAAGCTGCAACGGCAGGGGAAGCAGGTAAAGGATTTGCTGTAGTTGCTGGGGAAGTAAGAAACTTAGCTTCAAGAAGTGCAGAAGCAGCAAATGAGATAAAAAGTTTAGTGGAAAATGCTACTGAAAAAACAAATGAAGGTAAAAGAATATCAACAGATATGATTAATGGGTATGAAAGATTAAATAGTAATATTCATAATACCTTATCTCTTATTTCAGAAGTTTCTAACTCTTCAAAAGAGCAATTTAGTGCTATGGAACAAATTAATAGTACAATTAATAAATTAGACCAAGTAACACAACAAAATGCAGTTGTTGCTTCTGAAGCTAATCATGTGGCAATTGAAGTAAATAAAATAGCAGAAAAAGTTGTAGAAAATACAAATAAAAAAGAGTTTCACGAAGAAATTTGATATTTGTATTTATTTAAAGTTAAAATATAAAAAGTAAAATTATTTTTTATATTTTAATATAAGAACTTGCTCATAAAGCATATTTCCAAAGCCTTCAGGAAGTTCAGGATTTTCTTTCTCAATGTGTTCTATTAACTCTTTTATATCTGCATCTTTCATATTTTGAGCAATAGGCATAATAGTTTCACTAATTTTTTCTCTAAATTGGCTTATTTCTTCTGTTGTCATTTTTTATCTTTATATTAAATTATCTCCAAATTATAGTAACTTTTTCTAAAACTGTAGTTAATTTTGTAGTATTTCATCGAGGAATATTAAATAAAAAGAAATAGATAAAATTTGGCAAGATTTTTTGATTAAAATAGGTTTCCATATAAATTATGATATAATCGCGAAAAAAGTTTAGGAAAAGAAAAATTGATTGAATTAAGTAAAAAAATTTCAAGTGTAGTTGGACGGACAAATGCAGAATATGGGCTAATAAAAGATGGTGATAGAGTTTTAGTTGGATTTTCAGGTGGAAAAGACTCAACGACATTAATTCATGCTTTGAATTATTTAAAAAAAGTTACTCCATTTGATTTTGAATTCAAAGCAGTTACTGTAACTTATGGTATGGGAGAACAAGTTGAATTCCTGTCAAAACATTGTGCTGAACATGGAATAGAACATGAGATAATTGATACAGAAATTTTTGAATTATCAAAAGAAAAAATAAGAAAAAACTCTTCATTTTGTTCATTCTTTTCAAGAATGAGAAGAGGGTATTTATATTCAACTGCACAAGAGCAAGGATATAATAAATTGGCTTTAGGACATCACTTAGATGATGCCATGGAATCATTTTTTATGAATTTTCTTTATAATGGGGCTTTGAGATCTATGCCTCCTAGATATAAAGCTGAAAATGGGCTAGAAGTTATTCGTCCACTTATTTTTTGTAGAGAGAGACAATTAAGAGCTTTTGCTCAAACAAACGAAATAAGTGTAATAGGTGATGAAGCTTGTCCTGCTATGAGATTTGATATTAAAATGCCACATGCAAGAGCTGCAACAAAAGAGTTATTAGAGAAAATGGAAGAAGAAAATCCTCAAATGTTCGTTTCTATGAAAGCAGCATTCAAAAATATTCAAACTTCAACTTTTTTTGATAAAGAGTTATTGGATTAAATATATTTATTAATTAGCATATCTAATCTTGTAGAATCTAATGCTCCTGATACTCTTTCCATCTCTTTTCCTGCTTTATATATAATTAAAGTGGGAATTGAGCGTATTTGATACTTAGAACCTAAGTTTTGCTCAACTTCTGTATTTACTTTTGCAAATTTTGCTTTTAAGGGATACTTTGCACTTGTTTTTTCAAATGTTGGTGCAAACATTTTACAAGGTCCACACCATGGTGCCCAAAAATCTACAATTACTGGAATATCTGAATTTACAATTTGTAAATCAAAGTTTGAATCATTTAAATCAAGTGGTTTAGTATTTAAAAGTGATTCTTTGCATTTACCACAATTAGCTACTTTATAACTATCTTTTTTGGGAATAGAATTTACACTATTACAAGAAGAACAAACTACTTTTATCTTATCCATTATTTTATGCTTTTATATTTATTGTTGATGCAAAAATTTCATTTTGCACTTTTATACTATTAGCATTTGCTTGATATGCTATAGGAATAGGTATTTGTTCTGTAATAGATTTTATTAAATCAGGAGTAACTTCTTGTGTAACTTCTTCATTGCTTGGCTTTGCATATGTTTTAGGATTTGCAATATTTTTAGCAGAATCATTTAGTTTGAGTTCTTCTAATCTCATTGCCCCAAGATTGCTATTTATTTCCATAATGTTTCCTTTCAAAGGATATGCTTAATTTTATCTAAATTTTCTAATAAAAAGCAAATATAATTTTTACTTGGTTTAATAATTATTTTTATATAATAGAAATAATGAAAAAACGTATTTTTGACTCAGTTAGCTTTAAATTGGTATTATTGTTAATAACTATAATAATGATGCTTGTAATGGCTAGTTTTATATTCAATTCACAAATTGAAAACCTAAAAAAACAAATAGATAAAATATATTTTGGTAACTTTATTCCTGTTACAAATCTTCAAAACATATCTTCAAGTTATAAAGATATGATTATATGTCTTCAAAATAGAGAAAAACTTTGTTCAATTAAAAAAAGTCAAAGAATAATTCAATCAAATTGGAATGCTTATTTTAAAGCTTATAAAACTATACAAGAGAGAAAAGTTGTTGATTCTATAGATGAAGATATAAAAGTTTCATTTATGGATAAAAATAGTATGAAATATACAATTATGATTCAAAAAATAAATTTTTTAATTGAATACGAGATAAATAATGCTAGAAAACAAAGAAAAGAGTTTTTAAATAGATATGAAAATATGAAAAAACTACTTTTTTATAATATCATTGCTTTAATTATTTTCTCTTTTGCTATTTTTATTTATTTAACATATAGTATTATTAAGAAAGATAACCATCTAACAATATTAAACAAAAAATATAAAATAGAATCTATAACAGATTCAATGACATTATTATATAATAGAGGGTATTTTGATACAATATTTGATAGTATTCCAGTTGTATCAAATTCAAACAAATGGCAAACTGCTTTTGTAATGTTTGATATTGATTTTTTCAAACAATATAATGATACTTATGGTCATGATATGGGAGATAAAACTCTAAAAGCTGTTGCAAATGAATTGAAAAAATACTTTAACAAAGAGTATGAGTATGTTTTTAGGTTAGGTGGAGAAGAGTTTGGTGCTATATTATTTGATGTGGATAAAGAGATTTTAGAAAATTGTTTAGCAGCAATTTTAAAACTAGTTGAGTTTTTAAAAATTGAACACAAAGAGAGTAAAGCAAATAAATATGTAACAGTATCTATTGGAGCTGTTATTTATGAACCAGGTTCAAATGTTTCTACAAATAGGTTATATAAACTTGCCGATGAAAAGTTATATAAATCTAAACAAAATGGTAGAAACCAATATACAATATAAAGGAAAATTTTGGGTTTTTTATTTAATAAATATAATCATTTTAATCTAGCTAATTTAGCTACATTTTTTAATATAAGTGCTGGTATATTAGCAATATATTTTATTACACATGGACAGTTTTTTGGTGCGGCGCTTTTTGCATGGATTGCAGGAGCGTTTGATATTGTTGATGGAAAAATTGCAAGAAAATATAACTTATCAACAGAGTTTGGAATACAACTTGACTCTTATGCTGATTTTTTATCTTTTGTTATTGTTCCTAGTATGTTTATTTATTTTGCAATAATTGATGGTAAAGAGTTAGAATTAAATACAGTACTTGTATTATTTACTTTCATATATTACATTATTTCAGGGCTTAGAAGATTGATAAAGTTTAATATAGATGCTCAAGAAGGGCAAGTGGAAAAATACTTTACAGGTATTCCTACACCTCTTGGTGCTATTTTACTTTTTGTTGTGTATCTTATTTGGTTAACAGGAATTCTACCTGAAACTATAGTTTTAATATCTATGATTATTATAGGTTATTTACTTAATTCAAAAATTAAAATCCCACATCCTTAATGAGAAATATTGTATCCATAGATTTAGGTTCTAATTCTTTTAGAACCTTACTTTATGATGGTTTAAATCATAAAATCATAGATGAATATCAAGAAGTTGTGGGTATGGCTGATGGACTAGTTGATAGTAAGAAAATTTCAGTTGAAGCTCAAAATAGGGTAATAAGAGCTGTTAAAAGGTCAATTGAAAAGTTAAAATTTAATCCAAAAGATGCTATTTGTGTGACAACTGCTGCTATGAGAATGGCAGATAATTCCAAAGAAGTATTAAAAAGATTTAAAGATGAATGTGGTCTTGATTTTAAAATAATAAATGGAGAAGAAGAGGCAAGATTAACTCTTTTAGCAGTTAAGTATGCTTTAAAAAGAGAAAAAAAAGAGTCTGAACATTTTGCTTTAATTGATATTGGTGGGGGTTCTACAGAACTTATTATTAATAATGGAAATGAATATTTTGCAAAAAGTTTTGATATAGGAATTGTAACTTTATCTCAAAAGTATAAAAATAATCAAAATGAGTTATTAAAAGAATTAGATGGAAGAAAAGAAGAAATTTCTCATTTTATTGAAAGTTTAAATATTAACATAGATGATTTTAATTTTGTAGCAACTGCTGGAACCCCTACAACTATAGCTGCAGTTAAATTGGGGCTAAACTTTAATAATTATGATAGAAACCTTATAAATGGAACTCAATTAACTTTTAAAGAGATTGAAGATTTTTTACATAAATTTAGAACCTTATCAAAAGAAGAAATATATGAATTAGTTGGTGGGGGAAGAACTGACTTTATTGAGTCGGGAGTATTTATTTTTAAACTGTTTTATACAATTTTGAATAAAGATAAATCAATAGTTTTTGATGATGGATTACGAGAAGGTGTAGCAATAGAACATGCTTTAAAATTATCCAAGTAATTTTGAAGTTTGTTCTTGAATAATATGTGCTTGTGATGCCGCTAAATTGCCTAATTGACTCATTATATTTGTTTTTGAAAAGTTATTAAAATCAGAACCAAAACTTAAATCTTTTAATTTACTATTTTCTTTTAGTAAATTTATTTGTTCATTTAAAGTTCCTCTAGCAACTTGTTTCATCTCATTATTCATCTTAGAAAAGTTATCTGTAAATGCTTCACTTTTTTTTAGAGCTTCATCTAGATTTTCCAAGGCACTTTTTATATCTTCACTTGAAGATAAAGAGTTAGATTGTAGGCTATTAACTAAAGTTTGAGAGATTTCTTTTGTATTTACACCAGTTATTTTAAAATCTTTTGATTGGGTAACTATATTTATTATTTCATCACCATATTGATCATCTAAGAGTAATTTTTTACTAAATCTTGCCTTTTCTGCTTCTTGATTATAGTTGTTTAGTTGATTTGATATCTCTTCTGCTGTTTCAAATCTTTTATTTTCATAATCTCCACTACTATCTAATTTTACTAGAGCATTTCCAATATTTTTTAAGTTGTCTTGTTGTTTTGAAAGGGAGTTCATAGAAATCTGGGTAATTGCAATACCTTCATTAAGGTTTCTAAGTGAATGGGATAACTCATCTCTTTTTTTATTATAAACTTCATGAATAGATACTCTTAATGCATCTTCATTATCAACTGTATTAACTGATCCATTAAATCGTGCTTTATCAACATATTGTTTAGGTACATTATTTACACCAACATTATTTACACTAGCAAGATTATTTACATCCACTTTTAGACTCCTTCGATTATCGTAAATTATATTAGAAAAATAATAAATTTGTCATTAAATGCAAAAGTCCTAGAAAGTCCGCTTTAAAGATGTATTAAACTAAATTTTTGTAAAATAAATACCTATTTTACAACGGAGAAAATTATAATGAAAATGACAGGCGCAAAAATGGTAACAGAATCATTAAAAAATGAAGGGGTAGAAGTTGTATTCGGTTACCCTGGTGGCGCTATTATGAATGTCTACGATGAAATTTACAAACAAACACATTTTGAACATATATTGACTAGACATGAGCAAGCAGCTATTCATGCAGCTGAAGGATATGCAAAAGCAACAGGACGAGTTGGTGTTGCAATAGTTACATCTGGTCCTGGATTTACTAATGCAGTTACTGGTTTGGCTGATGCTTATATGGATTCTATTCCTTTGGTTGTGATTACTGGGCAAGTACCAACTACAATTATTGGTACTGATGGATTTCAAGAAATCGATGCAGTAGGGATCTCTAGGCCTTGTACAAAACATAATTATTTAGTAAATAATATAAAAGATTTACCAAGAATTATTAAAGAAGCATTTCATATAGCAAGTACTGGAAGACCAGGGCCTGTTCATATTGATATTCCAAAAGATATTACAGCAGAAGTTGCTGATTACTTATATCCAGAAAAGGTTGAGTTACCAACTTATAAACCAACAGTTAATTATAATAAAAAGCAACTAAAAAGAGCAATGCAAGCTATATCAAAAGCTAAAAAACCATTGCTTTATATTGGGGGTGGAGCAATTTTATCAAATTGTGCATATGAGATAAGAGAATTAGCTGAAAAATTAAATATTCCTGCTGTGGAAACACTTATGGCAAGAGGAGTTATGGGACATACAAATCCATTGCTACTTGGTATGTTAGGAATGCATGGTGAATATGCAGCTAATATGGCAGCCCATGAAACAGATTTACTTATCTCTTTAGGTGCTAGATTTGATGATAGGGTTACTGGAAGACTTGATGAATTTGCAAAAAAAGCAAAAGTAATTCATGTGGATATTGATCCAGCTTCTATTGCTAAACTTGTGCACACAAATTTTCCAATAGTTGGAGATTTAAAAGTAACTGTTCAAGGGATGATTGACTCAATTGGAGAATTTGAATTTAATGATTATAGTAATTGGGTAGCATTATTACGAGATTATAGAGTTCAACATCCATTGAGATTTAAAGATTCTGATACTAAAATAAAACCACAATGGCCAATAGTTAGAGTTGGTGAACTTGTTGGTGATGATGCAATTATTTCAACTGATGTTGGACAACATCAAATGTGGTCAGCTCAATTTTATCCCTTCTCTTATCCTAGACAATGGAATACTTCAGGTGGATTAGGAACTATGGGATTTGGATTACCAGGTGCTATGGGTGTTGCAAAAGCAAGGCCTGATAAAATTTCTATAAACTTTACAGGTGATGGTTCTATTTTGATGAATATTCAAGAACTTATGACTTGTGTTGAACAAAAACTTCCAGTTATTAATATTATTTTAAATAATAATTATCTTGGAATGGTAAGACAATGGCAAACAATGTTCTATGAAAATAGGCTATCTGAAACTGACTTGAGTGCACAACCTGATTTTGTAAAACTTGTTGAAGCTTTTGGTGGAATAGGGTATAGAGTTACTACTAAAAAAGAGTTTGACGAAGCACTAAAAGATGCAATGGAGAAAAAAGTAGTTGCAATGATTGAAGTTATAGTTGATAGAAATGAAGAGGTTTTACCAATGGTTCCAAATGGACATGCACTTAATGAAATGATGCTTTTAGGAGATAACAATGAATAATTTTAATCACTACTATGATTCAGAAAATGCAAGAAAAGTTATCTCTGTTATAGTTTTAAATGAAAACAACGTTTTATCAAGAATTGCAGGTCTTTTCTCTGCTCGTGGTTATAATATTGACTCTTTAACAGTTGCTCCAATTAGTGATTCAGAATACTCAAGAATGACTATTGTTACAACAGGTGATAGAAGAGTGATTGATCAAATTGTTAAACAATTAAATAAATTAATTCCTGTTTTAAGAGTAAATGAACATTCTGATGTTGTAGAAAAAGAGACAGTTCTTGTAAAAATACCAGTTGATCAAAATTTAAGTGATGTGGACGTACTTGCTCGTGCTTATAATGGTTCAATTCAAAATGTAACCCAAGATTGTATTATTATCTCTGCAACAGATGAGCCAAGTAGAATTGCAAATTTTGTAAAAGTTATCAAAAACTACAACCCAATTGAAATAGTTAAAAGTGGTGTAGTTGCAATGGAACGATAAGAGTTACTCTTATCGTTTTTTGAATAAAGGATAATGATTTGAAATTAAAAGATATAGCAGTCGCATTAGATATTAAATGCAATAATGAAATAGAAGTAAGTGGATTAAATACATTACTTGATTCAACTGCTAATGAATTAACATTTTTAGAAAATAGTAAATATACTAAGGATTTAGAAAAAACTACAGCTGCTGCTGTTTTAGTTAAAAAAGATTTTGTCTCAAAAGTTCCTAAGAATACTATTGCACTTGTATGTGATGAACCTTATGTTAAATTAGCTCTTGCTTCAAAATTATTTGCACCAAAACTTGTGGAAATTGATGGCAATGATTGTGTTGTTGGAGAAAATTCTACAATTATGCCAAATGTATATTTAGGTAAAAACTCTACTATTGGTAATAATTGTACTATCATGAGTGGAGCATATATTGGAGATAATGTAAATATTGGGAATAATACAATTATCTATCCAAATGTTACTGTTTATAGGGACTGCAATATAGGAAATGATTGTATAATTCATGCGGGGACTGTAATTGGAAGTGATGGTTTTGGTTTTGCTCAAAGTAAAGGTAAATATATAAAAATTTATCAAAATGGAAATGTTGAGATTGGCAATGATGTTGAAATTGGTTCTAATACTTCTATTGACAGAGCTGCTTTTAAGTCTACGATTATAAGTGATGGGGTTAGATTAGATAATTTAGTTCATATTGGTCATAACTGTAAACTTGGAGTTGGTTGTATTTTAACTGGACAAGTTGGACTTTCTGGTTCTTCAATACTGCATGAATATGTTATTATGGGTGGACAAAGTGCAACATCAGGACATCTTGAAATTGCACCATTTACTACAATTGCTGCTCGTGGTGGAGTTACAAAAAGTATAAAAGAACCAAAAAAACAATGGGCTGGTTTTCCTTTGTTTGAACATAAAACTTGGCTAAAATTACAAGCTAAAATTTCTAAATTATTATAATAAAGGGTCTCAAATAGTAAAAAAAATATTATCTTTAATATCACTATTTTTAATAGTATATTTTGAATATGCAACAATTGTATCTGATAAGGTTACAGTTGGAAAAGTAGGTTCTATTTTTGCTTCATATTCTCATTTGTATTTTGGTTATTTGTCTTATGTTTATCTATTTTTGATTTTATATCCTATATATAAAATTAATTTTAAACATGAAGAGAAAAAAGATTATCTAAAGTACTTTGGAATATTTATTTTTCTTTTATCTGCACTTATTTTTCAATCTTTAGTTTTTACAAAAGCAGATAAACTTTCAGGTTTGATTGGAGATGGTATTATCTCTTCATTATTCCCCTTTATTGGTTTTGCAGGCTTATGGTTATTGGTTTTAATAGGTTTTTTGATTACATTTTTAATATTTGTAGATGGAAAAGAAGTTAAAACAATAAATGTTCAAAAGATAGCTTCAAATATAAAAAAAGATGTAGTTTTATTTCAACCAAAAACTAATGATTCAAGAAGAGAAAAAAGAAGAGAAAAAGTAACAGTTAAAGAAGTAGGTGATACAGCTGAAATATTAATTATTGAAGAAGATAAAAAAGAAGATAAAATTTTTAAAAATGATAATGTTGAAAATAATATCATAGATACAAAATCTAATGAAAATATTGAAGAGAAGCATTCTATACTTGTTGATGAATTAGAAGAGAATAAAAAACTACAAGATGAAATAGAAGTTGGGGAATCAGAAAAACCAAAAGATTTTAAACTTCCAAATAGTAACTTTTTCCAAACTCCTCCTAAAACAGCAACTTCCAAAATTAATGAAGAGATAATTGATAGGAAAATAGCTGACTTATTAGAAAAACTTTTAATGTTTAAAATTGAAGGTGATGTTGTTAGAACTTATACAGGTCCAGTTGTTACTACTTTTGAATTTAAACCTGCACCCCATGTAAAAGTATCAAAAGTACTAAACTTACAAGATGACTTAGCAATGGCACTTAAAGCTGAAACAATAAGAATTCAAGCTCCAATTCCAGGTAAAGATGTAATAGGAATAGAAGTCCCAAATGAAAATATGCATGTAATTTATATAAAAGAGTTACTTGATAGTGAAATATTTAATAAAGCAACTTCTCCTTTAACTATGATTTTAGGAAAAGATATAGTAGGTAAACCTTTTATTACAGATTTGAAAAAACTTCCACATTTACTTATTGCTGGAACTACAGGGTCTGGGAAATCAGTTGGATTAAATGCAATGATTCTTTCACTTTTATATAAAAATTCACCTGATAATTTGAAACTTATTATGATTGATCCAAAAATGTTAGAATTTTCTATTTATAATGATATTCCACATCTTTTAACTCCTGTTATTACAAAGCCTAAAGAGGCAATTTTAGCTTTATCTAATATGGTTTCTGAAATGGAAAGACGATATACACTTATGTCTCAAACAAAAACTAAAAATATCGAAAACTATAATGAAAAATCTAAAAAAGAGGGCTTTGAAGCTTTACCCTATATAGTTGTTATTATTGATGAGTTAGCTGATCTTATGATGACAAGTGGAAAAGATGTTGAACTTTCTATTGCTAGACTTGCACAAATGGCAAGAGCTAGTGGTATTCACTTAATTGTTGCTACTCAAAGACCTTCTGTGGATGTTGTAACAGGTCTAATTAAAGCAAATTTACCAAGTAGAATTTCATATAAAGTAGGGCAAAAAGTAGATTCTAAAATTATTTTAGATGCAATGGGAGCTGAATCATTACTGGGACGTGGAGATATGTTATTTACACCTCCAGGAAGTTCTGGTTTAGTTAGACTTCATGCACCATGGTCAAAAGAGGATGAGATAGAGAAAGTAGTTGATTTTTTAAAATCACAACGTGAAGTTGATTATGATATGAATTTTGTAAAAGATAAAGATGGAAATGGGACGGCTATTTCAAGTGGAGATATGTCATCTTTAGATGAACTTTATGAAGATGCAAAGCAAGTTGTATTAACAGACAAAAAGACTTCTATTTCTTATATACAAAGAAAGCTAAGAATTGGTTACAACAGAGCAGCTACAATTGTAGAACAACTCGAAATGACAGGTGTTTTATCAGAAGTTAATGCAAAAGGTAATCGTGAGATATTACTTTAATTATTAAATAATAATTGAAATTTATTATTATTTTAATAATCATTGTGTTATTATATTAATTATATTAAGACTAAGGAGTATGTTATGAATACAAGTATTGTAGGAAGACACATAGAATTAACAGATGCGATAAAAGACTATGTAAATAGTTCAGTAGAAATTTTTAAAAAGTATAACTTAGATATTATTTCAGTTAATTCTATTATTGATAAAGAAGAGAGAAATAGTAAACCTGTATTCGTTTTCGAATTTACAATTAATGTAGCACATTTAGATACAATTGTTGTAAAACAAAAAGATAAAGATTTATATTCTGCGGTTGATATTGCAGTTGATAGAGTTTCAAAAGTATTAAGAAGACATCATGATAAAGTAAGCACTCACAAAGCTACTAAACTTTCAGAAGTTGTTTCTACAGAAATTGAAGATGCTATTGCAAATGAATTAGATAAACTTGAAGCGGAAATTATTCCAGTTAGATTGACTTCATACAAACCAATTGATATTGAAGAGGCATTAAATGATTTAAAATCTTCTGGTTCTGTATTTAAAGTTTTCTATGATAAAGATGATAATATGAGAGTATTATATAAAACAAGTGATGAAGGAAAATTTGGTTTATACTAAAATTTTTAACGAATTATTAAAAAAGGGTGTTAGTCTTGAGGCTAACGCCCTTTTTTTTGTTATAATACGAAATTGAAAGAATTAGGAAATAGATGCAAGTAATTAATAGTAGAGAAGAATTGAAAAAAATAGCACTAGTTGGACAACCAAATGTTGGTAAGAGTTCACTCTTTAATAGAATAGCAAAGCAAAGAATAGCAATAGTATCTGATCTAGCTGGTACAACGAGAGATATTAGAAAACATGAAGTAGAAATTTTTGATAAAAAAGCATTGATGTTAGATACAGGTGGAATTGATGAAACAAATGATGCAATCTTTTCAACAGTAAAAAGAAAAGCTGTAGAGACAGCAAAAGAGGCTGATATAATACTTTTTATGGTTGATGGTAAAAAGCTTCCAGATGAGAAAGATAAAGAATTATTTTATGAGCTTCAAGCTTTAGGAAAAAAGTTAGCTTTAGTTGTAAATAAAATTGATAATGACAAAGAGAAAGAAAGACTTTGGGAATTCTTTGAATTTGGAATTAAAGATGAGAATCTTTTTGGAATATCTGTTTCACATAATAGAGGAACAAAAGATTTATTTGATTGGATTTATAATGTTTTACCTGAATTACCAGAGAGTGAAGTTATTATAAATAGAGAAATTTTAGATGAAGATGATTCTGAATATGAAGAAGGTGAGTATCCTTTAGAAGATGAAGATATTGTTGAAGAAATAGATGATAATAATATAAAAGTAGCAATTATTGGTAGAGTTAATGTTGGTAAATCATCTATTTTGAATGCCTTAATTGGACAAGAGAGATCTGTAGTTTCTCCAATAGCAGGAACAACTATAGATCCTGTTGATGAATCATTTGAATATAAAGATAAAAATATTACTTTTGTTGATACAGCTGGTTTACGAAGAAGAGGGAGTATTGAAGGAATTGAAAAATTTGCTTTAATGAGAACAAAAGAGATGCTTAAAAAAGCAAATTTAGCTTTAGTTGTTTTAGATGCTTCTTCTGAATTAGTTGATTTGGATGAAAAGATTGCTGGATTGGTTGATGAGTATGGTTTAGGAACAATAATTGTTTTAAATAAATGGGATGAGAACATGGACACATTCCAAAAAATGCAAGAAACAATTAGAAGTAAATTTAAGTTTTTATATTATGCTCCTATAATTGCAGTATCTGCAAAAACAGGTAGAAGTATTGATAAATTAAAAGATAAGTTAATTGATATTTATGAAAATTATAGTCAAAGAATCTCTACATCTGAATTAAATAGAATTATAGAATATGCAGTAATTAGACATGCTCTACCTAGTCCAAATGGTGCGTATTTAAGAATTTATTATACAACTCAATTTGAGACCAAACCTCCTAGAGTTGCACTTATTATGAATAAACCAAATTTACTGCACTTTTCATACAAAAGATATTTAATAAATATTTTAAGAGAGCAACTAAATTTTGAAGGAACTCCTATTCATATTTTAGCTCGTAAAAAAGGTCAAAGAGAAGAAGACGAAGAGACAAATTAATAAACAAAGGGTATTTTTTGTTTAAAAATATTAAAAATGATATTTTAGGTGGAGTAACTGCAGCGGTTGTTGCTTTACCGTTAGCATTGGCTTTTGGAGTTGCAAGTGGGGCAGGTGCTGAAGCTGGTATTTATGGAGCCATTATACTTGGTTTTTTTGCTGCTTTATTTGGTGGGACACCAACTCAAATATCAGGACCAACTGGTCCTATGACAGTTATCACAGCTGCTGCTATAGTCGCTTTTAAAGACGATTTGGCTTCAGTTATGACTGTGATATTTTTAGCTGGAATAATTCAAATCTCTTTTGGTATTTTTGGCATTGGTAAATGGATTAAATTTATTCCTTATCCTGTTATTTCTGGATTTATGACTGGAATTGGTGTTATTATCATTATTTTACAAATCAATCCTTTTTTAGGTGTTGATGGCTCTGGCTCTGTACTTCATACTTTAATCGAACTGCCTAATACTCTTCATTTAGCTAATAATGACTCTTTAATAATTGCTTATATTACATTAATAATTATGTTTTTAACTCCTAAGGTTATTACAAAAATCATACCTTCTGCATTAATTGCTTTGATAGTTATGACTTCTTTTACTATTTATTATGGTTATGATCTTAAAGTAATAGGTGAAATTCCGACATCTTTACCTAATTTTGTTTTACCTTTTAATTTTGATATTTTAAAGTTAAAAGACATTTTAATGTATGCACTTACTTTAGCCTTATTAGGAACAATTGATACCTTACTAACATCCCTAGTAGCAGATTCTATGACTAAAACAAAACATAGACCAAATAAAGAGTTAATAGGTCAAGGAATTGGTAATTCTTTATGTGCTTTTGTTGGAGGAATTCCAGGAGCAGGAGCTACTATGAGAACTGTAATTAATATAAAAAGTGGAGGGGTTACTAGAATTTCTGGAATGACTCACTCTATTATGCTTTTAATTACTGTGATATTTTTTGCAAAATATGCTTCTCAAGTCCCATTGGCGGTTTTATCTGGAATTTTGATAAAAGTTGGTGTTGATATTATAGATTATAGATTTTTTAAAATCATGAAAGTTTTACATAAAAATGACATACTAATTATGGTTACAGTTTTATTATTAACTGTATTTGTAGATTTAATAATGGCAGTTGGTGCAGGTATTACTTTTGCAGCAATAGCAGCTGTTTATAAAATTTCAAAAGAGACAAGAATCCAAACTATAAAGGCACACAAAATTAGTCCTTTTGATATAGATATTGATAATAATGATATAAGAATATTAAGAATTGATGGAGCTTTTTTCTTTGGAAGTGCAATGATACTTGAACGAAGAATAAAAAAAGTATTGAAAGTTAAATATATTATTATTGATTGTAGAGATATTCCTTTTTTAGATATTTCTGCAATTATTACAATTGAAGAAATTATTAATTTATTAAAAGATTATAATATTGATGTTTCATTAGTAGTAAAAGAAAGAGATAGAAGAAGAATATCAAAGATTGAAGATAGTGAAATATTTAAAAATACACATATCTATAAAAATATGGACCTTGCAATAAATAAAATTCAAAGAGAGAATCTTCAAATAGATGAATAAAATAGTTTTACTTTCAAATGCAAAATATGAAGGAGTGGAAAGTCTTCCTGTTTTTGAAATAGAGTATTTAGATATTAATATAAATTTACAGGAATATGATTCTTTGATTTTTACATCAAAAAATGCCATTTATGCCCTTGATAAAGCCTCTTTGCCTTGGACTAATTTGGATTCATACGCTATAGCAAAAAAAACTTCTGATATTTTGAAAAAATATAACTCAAATGTAGTTTTTACAGGTATATCTTCCCATGGCGATAATTTTGCATATGAACTAATTCCTTTATTAAAAAATAAAAAAGTTTTGTATGTAAAAGGGGAGAAAAGTGTTTCAAAATTATTTAATATTTTAAAAGATAATAAAATAGATGTCAACGAGTTAATAGTGTATAAAACTATTTGTAATAAAAATGAAATAAAAGCTCCTTCATTAAATTCAATTATAATTTTTACTTCTCCTTCTTGTGTGAAATGTTTTTTTGAAAAAACATCTTGGAATGAGAGTTATAAAGCTATTGTAATTGGAAATACAACAGCAAAATATATGCCAAAAAATATAAAGTATGAAACTTCTCCTACTCAATCAATTGAAGCATGTATTGAACTTGCAAAAACATTTCAATAAAATTAATCTTTAATTCAATCATAATTAGATAAAATAATACTATCTAAGTAGTTCGGGATTTCCATCGTTGAGGGTCCGATACTGTTTTTTTGTGCGTAATGTAACGATATGGTGTGCAGCGTTTGCTTTTAGTATTTCTGCTCCTAAAGTATTAGTTCTTATGTGCTAGATTTGGCTTTTAGGGCCGGTTTGATGGTTAACGGCTACTTGGATAACTTACAATTATTAAGGAAAATCATAGTGAATATTTTAATACTTGGTAGCGGTGGTAGAGAGTACTCTATTGGATTAGCTATATCTAAAGAGAATAAACACGATATATATTTTATGCCAGGAAATGGGGCTACAGAGAATTTAGGTACTAATATAAATATTAAAGATTATAAAGAATTAGCTTTATGGGCAAAAAATAATAAAATAGATTTAACAATTGTTGGACCAGAGGCTCCTTTAGTAGATGGAGTTGTAGATATCTTTAAAGAGAATGATTTAACTATTTTTGGACCAAGTCGTGCTGCTGCTAGACTTGAAGGCTCAAAAGTTTATATGAAAAATATATTAAAAAAATATAATATCCCAACAGCTGCCTTTATAGAAACAAGTGATGAAAAGGAAGCTTATACTTTCATTGATAATATGAAAAATACACCAATAGTAGTAAAAGCAGATGGATTATGTGCGGGAAAAGGTGTAATAATCGCCCAATCAAAAGATGAAGCAAAAGAAGCAGTTTCAAATATGTTAAGTGGCGAGTCTTTTGGAGATGCTGGAAACCTTGTTGTTGTAGAAGAGTTTTTAGATGGTTATGAATTATCAATTTTTGCTATTTGTGATGGTGAAAATTATAAAATATTACCAGCAGCTCAAGATCATAAGAGAATAGGGAATGGTGATACAGGACCAAATACTGGTGGAATGGGTGCTTATGCTCCAACACCTTTAGTAAATGACGACATTTATAAAAAAGTTGAAGAGAGAGTTATTAAACCAACTTTAGAGGGTATGAAAAAAGAAGGAGCTCCATATGAGGGTGTTCTTTTTATAGGTGTTATGGTAGTAAATGGTGAACCAATTATTTTAGAGTATAATGTAAGATTTGGTGATCCTGAGTGTGAGATTTTGATGCCATTACTTGAAACTCCTGTTTCTGAACTTTTTTATAAAGGTGCAACAAAAGATTTAAGTTCACTTGATATTAAAATTAAAGATGAGTTTAGTGTTGGTGTTGTTATGGCTAGTAAAAATTATCCATATAGTTCAAGTGAAGCTGCTGAAATAATAGTAGATGATATTGTAGATGAGGATATCTTAAATAATACTCATATCTCTTATGCTGGAGTTGAAAAAGAAGATGATAAACTTTTCGCAACGGGTGGAAGAGTTTTAGTTTGTGTTGGTTTTGGTACAACAATAAAACAAGCAAGAGATAGAGCTTATGCACTTTGTGGGCAAGTTCATTTTGCTGGCAAAAAATGTAGAACAGATATCGCATATCAAGCATTAAAGTAGTTTTATGATAGATAAACAAACAAACAGTGATAATTTTCAACTTGCAACAATTAATTCTAGAATTATAGCCTTTATAATTGATGATATGTTAATTACACTTATTGTATTAGCTATATTTTGGGATACAATTGTTAATAATGGAAGTGATTTAAATTCAGTTTTAATTATAATGAATAAGTTTGTTTTTCAAGTTTTATTTTTAAAGTTTGTTTATCAAACATTTTTTGTATGGTATTATGGTGCTACACTTGGTAAAATAGTGGCAAAAATAAAAATTATCGATTATGATGATTTTTCTAAATTAAGTTTGATACAATCTGCGTTAAGATCATTTGGTAGAATTTTAAGTGAAATGTTTTTTTATATTGGCTTTATATTCGCATTTTTTAACGATGGTAGACAAACATTTCATGATAAAATTTCAAAAACATTGGTTGTAAATGCATAAAACACTTCTAATTTTACCAATACTTCTTGGTAGTTTATATTCAAAAGATTTTCAAAAAGAAAAACTTCAAATACTGTCTAATGACCTAAATAGTAAAGATAACATAGTAATAGCAAAGGGTGATGTAGTAATATTTTCTCCTAAGTATTATATCTCCGCACAAAAAGTGATTTATGACAAAGAAAATGGTACTTTAGAACTTTTTGATGATGTTGTTATTCTAAAAGATAATATAATTCAAACTCAAAGTGATTATGCTTTTGTTGATTTAAATGATGAAAGTGTAACAGAAAACCCAATACTTCTTTTAGATAATAAATCACAATTATGGGTAACTTCTCACGATGCAAATAAAGAAAAAGACTCTTATCATTTTAAAGATTCAATAATGTCAAGTTGTGATTGTATTGATCCTGCTTGGAATATAAGATTTTCTAGTGCAGATTATGATACAAAAGATCAATGGCTAAATGCATATAATGCTAGGCTTTATATTAAAAATATTCCAGTAATGTATACTCCTTATATAGGATTCTCAACAGATAAAACTAGAAGAACTGGACTTTTACGACCAACAGTTGGTTATTCATCAAGTGAAGGTTTTTTGTACTCTCAACCAATTTTTATAGCTCCTGCTGATAATTATGATGTTGAACTTATTCCACAAGTAAGACTAAATAGGGGATATGGTATGTATGCATATTATAGATATGCGGATTCACCAGATTCTATTTTAAAAATTGGAAGTGGATATTTTAAAGAAAAAGATGATTATGTAAAAGAAAACTCTTTAAGAAATGATAACCATTTTGGTTGGAATATTGATTATCTTAGAAATAATCTTTTTAGTGGAAATGATAGTGAGGATGGATTATATGCTTCAATCAAGTGGTTAAATGATATTGAATATTACAATTTGGAGGATAGTAGTCAAAGAGATTCATCAGTTGAGAGAAAAGTAGAGTCGAAAGTTAATTATTATTATAAAAATAGTGATTATTATTTTGGAACATATTTAAGACATTATATGGATACAAATTTAGATTCTAATAAAACTACCTTGCAACAATTGCCACAAGTTCAATTACACTCTTTTAGTGATAACTTATTTTTTGATAAACTTTTATATTCAGCAGATTTACAAACTACTAATTATACAAGACAAACAGGTATTGATGCAGTAAAGACTGATTTAAATGTTCCTATTTCTTATAGCTTTTCTATGTTTGATGATTATTTAAGAGTAATTTTACAAGAAGAAGTTAGTGTATCAAAAATTAATTATTCAAATGCTAATGGTAATTATAAAAATGCCACTTTTATAGAAAATAGACATAAAGTTACCTTAAATACTAACTTAGTCAAAAAATATGATACTGGAATTCATACAATTAATTTTAATACAGATTTTGTAATACCAAATGTTGTAAAATCTGAAGGTGATATTTATCCTTTAACTAATACTTCAAGTGAACTATCTCCTTTTCCTTTATCAAAAACAACTAAAACTATAACTTTTTCCCTAAATCAATCATGGACCGATCTTGAAGATTTAAAAGAGATAATTAATCACAAAATTAGTCAATCTATAATTTATGATGATTTTAATAATACAGAACTAGGTGACTTGGAGAATGAAATTAGATATAATTATTTCTTAGGAAGTATTTCAAATAGAATTGTATATAGTAATTTAGATAATAAATTAACAGAATCTTCTACAAGTTTTTCATTTAACTATGAAAATTATTTTTTTAATGCAACTCATTATATGTCTAAAAATACTCCAAATTCTGGAAAAGAAGACTTGGAATCATATTCTTTAAATACAGGATTTACTTTTTATAAAGACTATAAGTTTACATATGAAGAGAACTATAATATAGAAGAAAAACTTAGAAATAAACAAGCTTTTATTTTGGGAGTTAATGATAAATGTTGGAGTTTGGACTTAAGTTATATTAAAGAGATAACTCCATCTTCTTCAACAATAAGAAATTCTAAAAGACAGGATATAGTTTTTCTTGAATTGACTCTAAAACCAATTGGTGGTCTAAAACAACAATATACAGTAAAAGAGGATAAGTAATTGGAAGATTTTGAAGTAAGATGTAGTGGAAGTAAAATATATTTCAAAAACAGAGAAGATGCTGCAAATAAATTAATTGAGATTTTACCAATAGAAAAAATGAGATTAGAAGATTGGACAGTTGTTGCCTCATCTTTTGGTGGATTTTCAATTGCAAAAATAATTGCTAAAAAACTAGATGCTCAATTTAAGATACTTTTTACTGAAAAAGTATTGGCACCAAACAATGAAGAGTGTGAAATTGCAATTGTAACAGAGAGTGAAGAGGTTGTTATTCATGAAGAACTTGCTCGTTCTTTTGATTTAAGTTTAGATTTTATTTATTCAAAGTCAAAATATGTATATGAAAGTATGATTTTAAATAAATTAAGTAAATTTAGATCAGGAGAAAGAATAAAAGATATAAAAGATAAAAATATTCTTCTTGTTGATGAAGGATTAAATACAGGACTTACAATGATGGCTTGTATTAAAACAGCTATTAATTTAGGTGCAAAATCAGTTTCAGTTGCAATTCCTATACTACCAAATGCTAGTATACAAACAATTGAATCTATTGCTGATGACTTGTATTATGTAGAGAGTTTAGATCATTTTATCTCAATTAATTATTATTATAATGAATTAGAAGAGGTAACTTTTGAAGATATTAAAAATATAAAGGATAAATAATTATGTCAACAGTATGTGAGTTTGAATTAAATGGAAAAGATGAGATTTTTGAGTTTAATAAAGTTGCAAAACAAGCTAATGGATCAGTTTTAGCGAAATGTGGTAACGCAGTTATATTAGCAACAGTTGTAAGTGAGTTTGATAATCCTGTTTCTGAAGATTTTACTCCATTGACAGTTCAATATATTGAAAAAGCTTATGCAGCAGCAAAAATTCCAGGTGGTTTTTTCAAAAGAGAGAGTAAACCAAGTGAATTAGAGACTTTAACATCAAGAATTATAGATAGAAGTTTAAGACCTCTTTTCCCAAAAGGTTATGTTTATCCTACAACAATTACAGTTATGGTTTTAAGTGCAGATAAAGATATTGATTTACAAACTCTATCTTTGAATGCAGCAAGTGCTGCTTTATATACTTCTAATATTCCTGTGAAAAAGTCAGTTGCAGGTGTTAGAGTTGCTAGAATTGATGGAGAATATGTAGTTGATCCAAAGGTTACAGATATGGTAAACTCAACTTTAGACTTATATGTAGCAGGGTCAAAAGATGAACTTCTTATGATTGAGATGAGATCTATTTCATCTGAAGATATGGTAGAAGTAGATATTGAAGCCTTTTCAAAAGTTCATAAAACAAATGAAATGACAGAAGAAGAATTAGTTGAGGCTATTTCAATTGCACAAAGAGCTTTAAAAGATGCCAATTCAACATATGAAAGTGGTTTTGAAAATGTTTGTAAAGAAAAATTTGATGTTGAATTAGTTGAATTTACAATTTCTGAAGATTTGATAACATATGTAAAAAATACATATTTGCATGATGTAAAAGATGCTGTTAAAAAACTAGCTAAAAGTGAAAGAGCAACTGAACTAAAAGATTTGGCTAAAAAAATTGCACAAGATGAATATTGTGTTTCAAATGAATTCCCTTTTGAAAATGTCTATGAAGCAGTTTCAATTGTAAAAAAAGAAGTTGTAAGAGCAATGATTATAAATGAACATGTAAGAGCTGATGGAAGAGGTTTAAAAACAGTTAGACCTATATCTATTGATACAAATATTTTACCATCTGCTCACTCTTCTTGTTTATTTACAAGGGGTGAAACACAAGCTTTAGTTGTGGCAACATTAGCAGGTGCTAAAGATGGTCAAATGTTTGAAACCTTAAATGAAAAATCAACATCTATGGAAAACTTCATGGTTCATTATAACTTCCCTGGATTTTCTGTAGGTGAAGCAAAACCTATGTTTGGTGTAGGAAGAAGAGAATTAGGACATGGTAACTTAGGTAAAAGAGCTTTAGAAGCTACTATTGATAGAGATTTTGGAGATACAGTTAGATTAGTATCTGAAATTTTAGAGTCAAATGGTTCTTCATCAATGGCAACAGTATGTGGTGGTTCTTTAGCTTTAAAAGCAGCAGGAGTACCAATATCAGGTTTAGTTGCAGGTGTTGCTATGGGAATGGTTGTTGAAGGTGATAAACATTGTGTATTAACAGATATTATGGGACTAGAAGACCATGATGGAGATATGGATTTTAAAGTTGCTGGTCCTAAAACAGGAATCACTGCATTACAAATGGATATTAAACTTGGTGGAATAGAATTAAGTGTTTTAAAAGAGGCTCTTTTACAAGCAAAAGAGGGTAGAGAACATATCTTAAATCTTATGGAAGAAGCATCTTCTGAAATTATTCCAAGCCCAGCTCTACCACTAATGGAACAATTTGCAATTGATCCTAGTAAAATAATGGTAGTTATTGGAAAAGCAGGTTCTACCATAAAAGAGATTATAGAAAAATTCTCTGTTTCAATTGATTTAGATAGGGATAGTGGTAATGTAAAAGTAGCAGGTGATAATAAACAAAATGTCTTAGATGCTTGTGAACATATAAAAACTATTTCAAATAATGCTTCTTCAAGAAAACAAAATGAAAAGATTATTTTTGATTCTTTATATAAAGAAGAAGAAGTTTTAGAAGGTGTAGTTGAGAGAATAGTTGATTTTGGTGCATTTATGAAACTGCCAAAAGGTGGTGAAGGGTTGTTACATATCTCTAAAATATCTAAAGAGAGAGTAAAAAATGTTTCTGATGTTTTAAGTGTTGGTGATAAGGTAGAATTAAAAGTATTAAAGGTTAGTAGAGACAGAATTGAGTTAGCTTCAGCTAATATTTGATTTTTATACTAATTTAATAGTTCTTTAGTTATTATTTATAAATATTATTTTTTCGTATTAAGGAAATACTATGGCAAAGCTTTTAATAGTGGATGATTCGACTATGTTAAGAGACATGTTAACATACGCTCTCAAAGAGGGTGGATATAGTGATGTAATTGCAGCAGTAGACGGTGTAGACGGTTTAGAAAAAGCAAATGGAAATAACTTTGATTTAATTATTACTGATGTTAATATGCCAAATATGGATGGATTGACATTAATTGGTGAACTAAGAAAAGTAGATAAATATAAAACAAAACCTATTTTAGTTTTAACAACTGAAAGAAGTGATGATATGAAAGCAAAAGGGAAAGCGGCAGGAGCTACTGGTTGGATTGTAAAACCATTTGTTCCAGATCAATTACTAAAAGCTGTTAATATAGTTTTAAATAGATAGAAAGGTGTTATTATGTCTGGTTTTGATATATCAAAATATAGAGAGATGTTTTTAGAAGAAGCCATTGAACTTTTTGAGTCTGCTGATAATGTTTTGTTAGAAGCTGAAAATAATGGATCACTTACTGATGATGAAATGGGACAACTTTTTAGAGATGTACATACTCTTAAAGGTAGTGGTGCTTCTGTAGAACTTCCTTTATTTGCAGAATTTACCCATGATGTTGAAAATATGATGGATAAATTGAGAAATCATCAAATTGAATATCTTCCAGAAATGGCTGGTGTTTTAATTGATTGTATGGATGTTATGAAAGAGATACTAGAATTAGAAGTTGCAGAAGATATAGATAGAAATACTTTTGAATCAATGACTTCTGAACTTTTAATTCAAATTAGAGCTTATATAAATGGGGAAGGTTCTGCTGCTGTAGAGGATGCACCAATTGAGGAAGTATCTGAAGAAACTATTCCAGAAACTACACCTTCTGAAGAGAGTAGTGATAAAGAACTACTAAGAACAGAATCTACTTCTTATGGAATATTTGAAGATGACGTTGATGTTGAAGATTCTCTAGAAAATGACTCTTTTGGATTTTTCAATGATAAAATTAAAATTTCAAATGATGACGAAATAGATAATGATAACTTTGGTTTTTTTGATGATGCAGAGGAAATAACTCCAACAGCTACTATAAAAGTGCCAGAAGAAGAAAAAATAGAACCTAGTGTAAAAAAAGTTGAAAGTGCAAAATCATCTGAAGAACCAGAAGCTGCTCTACCTGTAAAAGCTACGCCAGCAGCATCAAGACCAACTCCTACTAGAAATAGAGAAGAGAAAAAAACAACTGCTGCAACTAATAATATTAGAGTAAATCTTGATAAGATTGATTTACTTATGAATAATGTAGGTGATTTAGTTATTACAAATGCAATGCTTAAACAATTTACATCATCAATTGAAGATAATAAAGTACAAAATTCGGTATATGAAAGATTAGAACAACTTGAAAGACATATTAGAGATATGCAAGATTCTATTATGAGTATAAGAATGGTGCCTATGGAATCTATATACTCAAAATTTCCAAAAGTTGTAAGGGATATTTCTAAAAAATTGAATAAAAAAGTTGATTTTAAACATTTTGGTGATAATGTTGAAATTGATAAAGCAATGATTGAAGGGTTAACAGATCCTTTAATGCATATCATTAGAAATTCATTGGATCATGGTATTGAAACTCCCGAAGATAGGGTAGCTGCTGGAAAAAATGAAATGGGTGAAATTATCATCTCTGCAGAACAAGCAAATGGTCAGATGATAATTACTATTGAAGATGATGGTAAAGGAATTAATGGCGAAAAAGTTGCTCAAAAAGCTTTAGATAATGGTTTGATTGACGAAAATCAATTATCTAAAATGACTGATAATGAAAAAGCAATGTTGGTATTTGGAGCAGGAGTTTCAACAGCTGAGCAAGTTACAGATATCTCTGGACGTGGTGTTGGAATGGATGTTGTTAAAACTAATATTCATAAACTTGGTGGTGCTATTAATCTTGATACGGTAATAGGTGGAGGTACTACTATTACTATTATGTTACCATTAACACTTGCAATTTTAGATGGTCTTGACATAGCAGTTGGTGAAGAAAGATATATTTTACCGTTAAATTCTATTGTTGAATCATTACAACCAACTTCAGAAATGATCAAAAAAATTGGTGATGGTGCACAAGATTTATTAATGTTAAGAGAAGAATTTATACCAATTGTAAAACTTCATAAACTTTTTGGAGTAGAACCTGCATATCATAAATTAGAAGAAGGAATGTTGATTGTTGTAAAACAAGGAAACACAAAAATTGCAATTGCTATTGATGAGTTCTTAAATCAATATCAAGTGGTTGTAAAACCTTTAGATAAAAACTTTAGACCAGTTCAAGGTATAGGTGCTGCAACAGTTAGAGGTGATGGAAGCATCGGATTGATTTTAGATGTATTAGGTATTATTAATGCACAAATCAAAAAAGAAAAAGAATTAGGTATAGTTAAAGCTTCATAAGAATGGATGATACTTTACATTTACATGAAAAAGTAAAAGAGTTGTTATACTCTTTTACAGGTATAACACTTACCGAAAATAAAGATATTATGATTTCTAATAGACTTCATAAATTAAAGAGGAATGCTTCATTTCAGGGCTCTTTAGATGATTTATTGGATGATATTAAAGAGGGTAATTATAAAACAGAATTTATAAATGCTTTTACAACTAATAAAACACATTTTTTTAGGGAAGAATTTCATTTTGCTGATTTGAAAAATAGAGTTTTACCTGAGTTGTTGAAACATAATCAAGATATAAAATTATATTGTTCAGCTTCATCAACTGGTGAAGAACCATATTCAATGGCAATGACAATTTTAGAGACTCAAGAAGAGTTAGGAAAAAGAATTAATGCATCAATAATTGCAACAGATATTGATACAAATGTACTTCAATATGCTGCAAATGGGATATATAGATTTTCAAAAAGTTCAAAAGAGTTTCCAAGTTGGTTAAAACCTCAAAAATACTTTAAAAGAAGAGTTGAGAAAAATTTGGCATCTGAAGAGATTCTTATAAAAGTAAAACCAGAACTCCAAAAAATGGTTACTTTTCAAGTTATGAATTTAAATGATGCTAATTATCCTTTTGCTAAGAATCAATTTGATGTAATATTTTGTAGAAATGTATTAATCTATTTTTCTGCAATAGACCAAGAAAAAATTTTATTTAAGTTATTTAGGCATCTAAAAATTGGAGGAACATTGTATATTGGACATTCTGAAAGTCCTGGTAAGCTTGAAGCTTATGTTAGAAGAATAGGGCAAAATATTTTTATTAAAGAGAAGGAAGCATCTTGATAATTTTAGGTCATAAAGATGGAAGCATTGAAAAAATCTCTAATAACCTCTCTACTCAAGTAATAAAAGGATATAGGGCTCATACTGTAATTGGTGGAGAATTTGCAGTTAGCTCTGATGCTGATAACGTTGCTTTTAAAACTTTACTTGGCTCTTGTGTTGCCATTATGTTTTATGATACCGCAAAGAAAATAAAAGCAATGAATCATTTTTTACTTCCAACTACAAGTAATTCAAATGAAGATATGAAATATGGACTTTATTCAGTTGAGGCTATGTTAAATGAAATGTATAAACTAGGATGCCAAAAGAAAGATTTAAAAGCAAAAATTTCTGGTGGTGCTGATATTATGCAACTTATGGCTAGTAGTATTAATTCAATTGGACATAGAAATGTTGAATTTGCTAAAGATTTTTGTAGATCAGAGGGATTTAAAATACTCTCTGAACATACAAGAGGTGATCATGCTAGGCTAATTTTAATGACTAATAATTTTGAAACATTTATTAAAGTTACAAATAAAAATGAAACAGATTCAAAAGTTATACAAGAAGAAAAATCTTTACAAGTGGAAATTACAAAAGCACCAGTTCTCAAAGAGTATGTTGGTGGTGTGGATTTATTTGGTAACGATCCAGAACCAGCTCCTGAGATGGATATTGAATTATTTTAGGGATATTATAAGATGTATACAGTTATAGTAATTGACGATTCATTATCAATGAGAAGAATTTTAAAAGATATAATAAATTCTATTGATGAATTTGAAGTTATTGATGAAGCTGTTGATGCTTTTGATGCAAGAGAAAAAATTAAAAAATTTGAACCAGATATGGTAACTATTGATATAAATATGCCAAAGATGGATGGAGTTACTTTTTTAAGAAATTTAATGAGACTTCATCCTATGCCAGCTGTTGTAGTCTCAGGTGAGGGTGCAAGGGGAAATGATATTTTTGATGATGGTGCTGTTGGATATATAAAAAAACCTGCTAATGGTGAATCAATGATGTCCTTTCAAGCAAGAGTGAAAGACAATTTACTTAATCTTACTTTCTTATTAAAACAATATACACTAAAAAAACCTAAAGCACAATTTGTTCAAAAGAAGAAAAAAAGTAAAGAAGATACAAATAAAAAAAATCATCCTGATGAGTTATTACGTTCTTTTCCTGCAAGATTAGGGGGACCTAAAGTTATTGCTATTGGTTCTTCAACAGGTGGAGTTGAATCACTTTTAAGAGTTTTTAAGTCTTTACCAAGAGATTTACCTCCTATTTTGATAACTCAGCATATTCCTTATGGATTCTCAAGATCTTTTGCTCAAAGATTAAATAATGAATCAGCTCTTCAAGTTTTTGAAGCTACTGATGGTATGAAACTTGAAAAAGGAAAAGCTTTTTTAGCTCCTGGTAATATGCATTTAAGTATAGAAAAAAGAGGGAATGAATATTTTACAAAACTTATTGATGGAATTAGAATATCACATCATAAACCAAGTGTAAATATTATGTTTAGATCAGTTAATAATGTTATAGGAAGTTCTGCTATGGCTGTGATGATGACAGGAATGGGAGATGATGGAATGATAGGAATAAAAGAGATGTTTGATAATGGTGCTTATACAATTGCTCAAAATGAAGAAAGCTGTGTAGTTTTTGGAATGCCAAAAAAAGCAATTGAGGTTGGTGCTGTTAAAGACATTGTACATTTAGATGAAATAGCTCAATATATAGTTGATTTTTCTAAGAACTTAAAAAGATGATTATGAGTATAATTAAAATATTAATTAGTATTGAAAACTATAATTTTCAAACTATAATATATAAGGACTCCTATGAGATATGATTTAGATTTTTGTGATAATTTTGAGAAAACACTTCTCTTTTGGATTGAGAGATTTATTCGTAATAAATTAACTTCCCTTAGTAATTCAAATGTTAATGATAAAGATAAACTTGCAACTATTATTAAAGATTTGGTTAAAGGTACTAATTCTTTAGATGAATTAAGTTCTTTAGTTAAAAGTGCTAGAAATATTGGTTTGTCAGGAATAAATACTTATTATAATCCTTTAGCAAAATTATATAACTTTTTGAATAATTTAGGTTTAGCATCTATGAAAGAAATAGATGAAGAACTTTTGAGTGATTTTCTAGCTACTAGTACAAGTGGATTGTCTGATGCTTCAAAAAAGAACCATAGAATAGCCCTACTTGCACTTTTTTCATATATTGATAAACAAAATGAAACCTTAGATGGTAATTCATATATGTTTAAAATAGAATTAAAAAATTGGGGTGGATTAAGGGGTAAATCTGGAACAAAACTACCCTCTTATATGAATAAAGATGAAATATCTAGATTTTTAGAAGCTATTGATAATTTTGAATTCTCAGAAGATATCATGTATAGAAACAGATTAATTTTAAAAATTATAATTTATACAGGAATCAGAGTTTCTGAAATGTTAAATTTAAAACTAAAAGATGTGTATAAAGAAGATGATGTTTATATTATACAAGTAAGAGGAAAAGGAAATAAACCAAGAGTTGTAATGATAAAATCAAAAATAATAGAGAATGAATTGAATTTTTGGCTTAATCAAAGGATTTGTGAAGAAGACTTTTTAGTATGTAATAAAAAAGGTAATAGATTAACTCAAGCCTATATAAGCAGAATTGTAGAAAAAATATTAATAAGTTGTGGAATACGAAAAGAAAAGAATGGTGCACATATGTTGAGACACAGTTTTGCAACACTTTTATACCAAAAACACCATGATCTTATTCTTGTCCAAGAAGCATTAGGGCACTCAGATATAAATACTTCAAGAATTTATACCCATTTTGATAAAGATAGATTAAAAGCAACTACAAATTTGATAGATTAATTTACCATAAGCTTGTAGTTTCTAAATCTTCTTTATTGTCATCAATTTCTAAATAAACTTCATCAGAATAATCTAAATATATGGAAAAATCTCCTATATTTAGGCTATTTTGTATATTTCTTTTATTTAAATATACATTTTCAAAACCATCAGATAAATCAGATAAATAGTATTCTACCATTGAGGGAGCCATATTATTTATTACTCTATCTAATGATTCAAAATCATCTACTCCAAAAGTAGAATATAGAGATATTTTATTTAGAAGTAATGTCATATTATTTTACAATTATTTATTAAAACCATTTAATAAAGAAGCCATTCTATTTAAATCAATTTTATCATCGGATTTCTTTTCTAACTGTATATCATCAACACTTACAGATTCTGCCTTCTGCCTAGAGAATGCATCACTTGAAATGGTAGGGGTAGATGAAAACTCTTCATCATCAATGGATAAAGACTTTTCATAAGTATTATTTGAATTATTGTTATTTTCGTTATCTTTTTTTCTATCACCTACTTTAAGTATATTTTCAATCTTATGTAACATTGAATTAATATTACTTCCTTGTTTTTCATTTGTTGAATTTATTTCATTTAATTTACTAGTTAAATCTCCATTTGAGGCTTCCAAATCCTCGATTTTATTTTCTAGTCTTTGTTTTTCTTTTTCTAAATCTTCTTTTTCTTTTTGTAAAGTTTCATATGCATTTATTAAATTAGAAAGAGCATCGCTCAATTTAGAAATTGTATCACTATTATTACTCATTAACTATCCTTCATTGATATTATATCAAGTGGTATTGTGCCAAAAATTAGCTAATAATTCCATCAATTTTTAATAAAGAATCAACACTTGGCTCTCTTTGAGCAAATTCATAAAAAAGTTCATTCATATCAGAAGAACCACCCTTTTCTAGAATTGATTCTTTATACTTTAATGCTAACTCTTTATTAAATGTATTTTCTGATTCTATAAACATATAATAAGCATCTGCACTTAAAACTTCTGCCCATTTATAAGAGTAATATCCAGCAGCATACCCTCCTCCAAAAATATGTGAAAATCCATTTTGAAATTTATTATAAACTGGCGGTTTTATAACTGAAATTTCATCTCTAATTTCATTTAATAATTTTTGTACATCCTCTTCACTTTTATACAATTTTTGATGAAGTTTGAAATCAAAAAGAGCAAATTCTACTTGTCTTAACATATTTAATGATGACTGAAAATTTCTTGCTTTTATGATTTTATCTATTGCTTCATCTGATAATATTTCACCTGTTTTATAATGTTTTGCAAACTGTTTTAGAACTATTTTATCATAAGAAAAATATTCTAAAAATTGTGATGGGAATTCAACTGTATCCCATGCTACACCTGAAATTCCACTAACAAATGGTTCTGGAACTTTACTTAAAAGATGATGTAATGCATGCCCCATTTCATGAAAAAGTGTTACAACATCTGAGTGTCTTAACAATGATTTTGTATCATTTGTTGATTGGGGAAAGTTACAAACAATATAAGCAGTTGGCAAATGAGTATTATTATGTTTATCTACATAATAAGAGTGCCAGTTGTTCATCCAAGCACCTCCTCTTTTGTCTTTTCTTGATTCCAAATCAATGTAAATTCTTGATGACAATTTTCCATTTTCATAGATATCATAAGCACTTGCTTTTTCATCCCAAGTAGGAGTATTTGTTACTTTAAATTCAATATTAAATATTGAGTTCAGAAATTCAAAAAAACCTTTTAAAACAGACTCTTTTTCAAAATATGGTCTATATAATTCTTCATCAAAATCATATTTTTCTTTTTTTAATTTTTCTGAATAATAAGATAAATCAAAAGATTTTAATTCTTCTATTCCATCTTTTTTGGCAAACTCTTTTATCTCTTCAAGTTCATTTTTAGCACCATTTTTTCCTTTTTTAGCTAATTCATACAAGAAATCTATTACTTCGTCTTCTGTTTTAGCCATTTTTGTACTCAATGAATACTGTGCATATGAATCAAAACCTAATATTTTTGACTTTTCATATTTTAATGTAAGTATCTCTTCAATAATTTTTCCATTTTCTGGAGCTCTTGTGCAGTATGCTTTATATATCTCTTCTCTTCTATTTCTATTTGTACCATATGTTATATAAGCTATATAAGAAGGCATTTGTAGAGTAAATTTATATTTTATTTTACCCTCTTCTTCAAATTTTGCAAGTTCTAGATCAGATTCTGGTATCTCTTTTACATCTTCATAATCTTCAATTATCATTTCATATGAGTTTGTTGCATTTAATAGATTTTGAGAAAACTTATGTGATAACTCACTTTGTCTTAAATTTATCTCTTTAAGTCTATCTTTTAAATTATTATTTAAATGACAACCTGATAATTCAAAATCTCTAATTTCATTTTCTAATACTTTTTTTTGTATATTATTTAAAGAGGTATTATTATTATATTGTATATCTTTTAAAGCTCTATAAATATTTACATTTTGACTTACCTCAGTTGAGTAATTAGAAATCAAAGGAAGGCATTCTTCATGCACTTTTGTCGTTATTTCTGAGTTCTTAACAGAATCAATGTGAAATATTGGAGTTAGGAAATCATTTATGCTCTCCCCTATTTCTTGATATGGTTTTACAAAATTATCGTAAGTTTTATTTTCAAGTTCTAAAAGCTTCTCTATCTGCTCTTTTGACTCTTTTAATTTTATCTCTAATAACTCTCTCTTTTTTTCTAAATTATTTACATTAAATTCTTCAAACATATTATTCCTTTTATTTAGTATTAAATTCAATCAAAAAACCTCTATCAAAATCAGAATAATCTTTATAAAACTCTAGTGATTTTACATTAAATTTTTCCATATAATTTTTTATAGATTCTCTTTGATCATATCCATATTCACAATATAGATATTTTATATTTTTCTCCGTAACTTCTTTTATCAAGTCTTTTAAAAGTTCATCTCCAATTTCTCCTCCAAAAAGGGCATTTTTAGGCTCATATTTAACATTATGTGGTAAAACATAATTATTTGAAATATAAGGAGGATTTGAAATACACATGTCAAAATGACCAATAACTTCTTTTAATAAATCAGATTTTATAAAAGAAATTTGATTTTCTACAGAGTGTTTTTTTGCGTTTTCTTTTGCCAGATTTAAGGCATCATCATTTATATCAACAGCCGTAACTTTTAGTTCTGGAAGTAGTTTAGAAAGCATTACTGAAATTATTCCACTTCCAGTTCCAATTTCTACTACTTTTGGTTTTTCAATTTGTTTTAGTTTTTCAAATGCTTTTTCAACTAATATTTCAGTCTCTGGTCTAGGTATTAAAACATTCTGTTTTATAATAAATGTTTCACCATAAAATGAAACCCTATTTGTAAGATATTCTAAAGGAAAATGAGTAGCTCTTTTTTTTACTAAAGCCTTCAGCTCTTCCTCTTTTTTGAACTCCATATTACCATTTAAATGCATCCAAATAACATTTTTTTCAAGAAGAAACATAATTAGTATTTCTACTTCTTTTGATGGGATATGTGTTATTTCTTTTAGCTTTTGTGAATATTTTTTAATGGTCTCTTTTATTGTCAATTAAACTCCTTTGAAAAGCGTATTATACATATAGAGTATAAATTATTCTTTAATAGAAGCTAATCGAGTATAAATAAAGATATCTCATCTGAGAGTAAAAAATTGTAATTGTAAATTTTATTATCTATTTTGTATAGTTTTTTTTCTTCGATTAATATTTCTACTTTTTTTAATTCATTTTCATTAAAAATAGTTAAGTTTACCCCTACTTTAGATCTAAGCCCTAATAATACCTTTTCTGTTTTGATATCTATCTCATCCATATACTCTTTTTCATAAGATAGAGGGTTTTCTATGTATTTTTCAATATTTTTATCAGGGTAATATCTAAAATTGTCTATAAAGCCTACTGCACCTGTTCCAATACCTAAGTAGTTTGTATATTCCCAATAGCCAAAATTGTGTTTAGACTGAGTTTCTTTGGACTTCGAGAAGTTTGAAATCTCATATTGCTGATATCCTAGGCTTTTTAAATATTCAAATAGTTTATAAGATAGCTCTTCATCATCTATTTTTACATGTGATTTATTAAAGAACTTTGTTCCCTCTTCTAAAGTCAAAGAATAGGCACTAATATGATCAATATTTTGGTTATTTATCATATCAAAATCGTATTTTAATTTTTCGAAGCTATCACCTTGAACTCCGTAAATAATATCACAGTTAATACTATTAAAACCTATACATTTTGCATTTTGTATAGCACTTATAGCACTATTACTATTATGCGCTCGATTTAAGTATTTTAGTTTTTTATCATTAAAACTTTGTACTCCAAAACTGATTCTATTAACACCCAAATTTTTCATACCTTGAAGCCATTCTTTTGTTGCAGAGTTAGGGTTAGCTTCACTTGTTATTTCACAGTTTTCAATTAAATATGGTGATATGATTTTAAAAATATTTTCATACTCTTTGAAATCTACACAACTAGGAGTCCCTCCACCTATAAATACCGTTTCTATTTTTTCATCTTTTAAATAGTGTTCAATGTCGTAAATTAGTTGTTTCTCAATAGCTTTCATATAAGTTTGTTTCAAGTGAAATCTATCTACATATGAGTTAAATGCGCAATAAAAGCATTTACTATCACAAAATGGAATATGTATGTATAAAAGCAATTTTTAATCCTAAGTTTATTATAATATTTCCCTTATTATAAGGGAAAAGATATTTATGATTGATAAAAGTGAGAATATACCTACAAATGTAAGTGGTAAAAATTATAGACCTAATGTAGCAGCAATTGTTTTATCAGCAAAGTATCCTCAAAAATGTGAACTTTTCATAGCTTCAAGAACTGATGTTGAAAATGCATGGCAATTTCCTCAAGGGGGAATTGACGATGGTGAGACAGCAAAAGAAGCTTTATTTAGAGAATTAGAAGAGGAAATTGGTACTAATGATATTAAAATCATTGCAGAGTATCCTGAGTGGGTAAGTTATGACTTTCCCCCAGCAATTGCCGAAAAAATGAAACCATATGATGGGCAAATACAAAAGTATTATTTAGTGAAATTAAATGATGGTGCGAAAATAGATATTTATACCCATCATACACCTGAGTTTAGTGAATATAAATTTGTTCCAACTAAAAATATTTATGATTATATAACTTTTTTTAAAAGAACAGTTTATAAACAAGTATTGAAGTATTTTAAAAATGAAGGTTATATTTAAAAAGGATTATGAAGTAGATGTTAAAAGTATTAAAATTTGGTGGTACTAGTGTTGGTACATTAGAACGAATTCAAAACGTTGCTACAATTATTAAAAAGATTAAAGATGAAGGACATGATGTTATTGCAGTAGTTTCTGCAATGAGTGGTGAAACTAATAAATTGATTGAATATGCTGAAAGTTATTCAAAAATGCCTGCTCCTTCTGAAATGGATATGTTATTAAGTTCAGGTGAGAGAGTTACATCAGCTTTATTATCTATTGCTCTAAATGAAGCTGGTTATGATGCTATTTCTATGAGTGGTGGTAGAGCTGGTATTGTAACAGATGAAAGACATACAAAAGCTAGAATTGAATATATAGATACAAAAAATATGAAAGAAGCAATATCTGAAGGTAAAGTTGTAGTAGTTGCTGGTTTTCAAGGTGTTACAGAAAAAGGTAGAGTAACTACACTTGGACGAGGTGGTTCAGATTTAACAGCTGTTGCAATTGCAGGTGCAATACAAGCAGATGTTTGTGAAATTTATACAGATGTTGATGGTATATATACAACGGACCCTAGAATAGAGCCAAAGGCCAAAAAACTTGATAAAATTTCATATGATGAGATGTTGGAGTTAGCAAGTTTAGGTGCAAAAGTTTTACAAAATAGATCTGTAGAAATGGCAAAAAAACTAAATGTAAATTTAATATCAAGAAGTAGCTTTACTCCAGAAGTAGAAGGTACTTTAATAACAAAGGAAGAAAATATAATGGAACAGCCAATAGTAAGTGGTATTGCTTTGGATAAAAATCAAGTAAGAGTTGGTATGTATGGAGTTACAGATAGACCAGGAATAGCATCTTATATCTTTACAGCACTTGCAGATGCAAATATTAATGTTGATATGATAGTTCAAACAGTTGCAGTAGATGGCAAAACATCTTTAGATTTTACAATTCCTACAACTGATTTAGAGATTTGTAAAACTATTATGCATAAATTTGAAGATGAAGTTGAAAAATTTGATTACAATGAAAAGATTTGTAAAGTTTCAATAGTGGGTGTTGGTATGAAATCTCATACTGGAGTTGCTTCTAAAGCCTTTACAGCACTGGCTAATGAAAATATTAATATAAGAATAATCTCAACTAGTGAGATAAAAATTTCAGTGATAGTTGAAGAAAAATATGCAGAATTAGCTGTTCGTGCCTTACATGATGCATATGATTTGGATAAATAGAAGTGCAAGAATTCTTAAATTGGACTGTTGATACAATCAGGGACGATAAACTATTATCTCCTTGGTTAGAAGAAAAAAAATATGAATGGACTCCTTTAGTAGCTAAATCAATAATAAGTATTTTGGAAAAAGGTTGTTCTGTAATTGTAGTTAGTGATGATGAGAGAAATTGGTTTTTAGAGTATATTCTCACAAATATAAATAAAAAAAGTTTAAATAGACCCTATTTGCCTTTTTATGATTTTAAATCATTTTATAAATTAATGGACAATGTTCAAAATGAAGATGATGTAAATTATTTAAAAGATATGTTAAATATCTCTTTTCCAAATGGATATTGTTTTTGGTATATAGGAAGAAGTCAAGATGCAAGAGCTTTTATACCTAAAGTTTCTAAATACTCTTTTCTTTGGCTTTTTGATGAAGAAAAACAAGATGCTTTTAATTTAAAAAGTAGTGATATAGCTTTAGATATGAAGCTTTTACAGATGTTTAGACTATATAATAAAACCTTAAGTGCAGCTCTTTTTGCTGAAATTAACGTTGAGAGTTAAAATTGATTAATATTAATAGTTCAAGTATACTAATTGTTAATAATATAGATGAGACTTTAAATAGTCTACTTCCTTCCTTTCCTGCACATAGTTACAGAATTATAAGAAATGAAGAAAAAGATGATTTTTTAACAGCTCAGGCTCAACAAGTTATTAAAGAAGCTTATATTTCATCAAATGAGACAAAATATATAGTTCTTTGTGGGAATAGCTTTAGGGTTGAAGCCCAAAATTCTTTATTGAAAGTATTAGAAGAACCACCTAAAAATATAGTTTTTGTTATTATTACAACATCAAAATCTAATATTTTACCTACTATTCTTTCAAGAATGCCACATAAATATCTTAAAAGTAAAATAGATAGAGTTGATATCGATTTTGATTTTTTTAGAATGGATTTGAAAAGTTTATATCAATTTTTAAAAGATAATCAAAAAATTGGTAAAAAAGAAGCAAAAGCGATTATAGAATCAGTAATGATTAAAATTAATTCTCAAAAAATAAAATTAACTCAAAAAGAGTTAGATGTTTTCTCAAATGGAATAAAACTTTTAGAGTTAAACTCAAGACCAATTAATATATTAACTACTCTACTTCTTACAATTATTCATAGAAAACACAGATAATACAACTTCAAAAAAGTGAGATTTTATGAAAACTAACAAAACAAAAATCATGGGTATTATTAATGCCAATGAAGATTCATTTTTTAAAAATAGTAGATTTTATGGTTCAAGTGCAGTTTTAAAAATAGAACAAATGATAAATGATGGTGCAAATATAATTGATTTAGGAGGAGTTTCAAGTCGTCCAGGAAGTATTGCCGTTTCAGTTGAAGAAGAACTAAGTAGAGTAAAACCAATAATTGATTTAATTTATGAAGAAAAATTATATGAAAAAGTGAAGTTTTCATTAGATTCATATGAACCTAAAGTGTTAGATTATGCATTATGTAAAGGGTTTAGTATAGTTAATGATATTACAGGATTAAAAAATGATGAAGTTTGTAAGGTGGCTTCAAAATATAATGCTGAAGTTATTATCATGCATATGCAAAATAATCCACAAAATATGCAACAAAGTCCAGAATACAAAAATGTGATTTTAGATATTGATGACTTTTTTAAACAAAGAGTTGAAAAAGCAAAAAGTTTTGGAATAAAAGATATTATCTTAGATGTAGGTATTGGCTTTGGGAAAAATTTACAACATAATTTAACACTTATCAAAAACTTAAATTATTTTAGCCATTTTGGATTTGAATTATTAATGGCAGCAAGTAGAAAATCTTTGATAAATGCTATTGTAGAATCAAGTCCAGAAGAGAGACTTTCTGGTACTTTGTCAATTCATTTAGAATCGATTAAAAATGGTGCTTCAATTGTGAGATGTCATGATGTAAAAGAACATTTTCAAGCAATAAAAGTTCAAGAAGCTATTAATAATATACAGTTACTTTAGAGTATCTCATGTAAGCTATTAGCCTTTTTCATCCATAGAGCTAATGCTTCATACTCTTCTTTTTCAACCATATTTCTTACTTCTTTCATATGTATTTCAAATAAATCTATTGATTTAAGTAGATTTTTTCTATTTTGTTTAAAAATATCTGTCCACATATTAGGACTTGATTTTGCTACCCTACTCATATCTTTGAAACCACCGGCAGCTAGTGCGATAATTGATCTTGGATCCTCATGGCTCATAACCGTATTAGCTAGGGAATAAGATATGGCATGTGGCAAGTGTGACATATAACAAGCATGAATATCATGATCAGAAGCTTTCATAAATACAAGTCTCATTCCAATATTTTGAAATATCTCTATTGCTCTATTTTTATGTATTTCATCATTATCTTCTAAATCACATAATACAACGGTTTTACCCTCATATAAACCATCAATTGCAGCTTTAGGACCAAAATTTTCAGTTCCAGTCATAGGATGAGCTGCAATAAAGTTTTTTCTTATTTCTTTTGGAATATTTTTAACAATGTACTCTTTTGTTGACCCTAAATCCATTATTGTAGTATTTTTTGGTACATCTTTTAGTTCATCAAACATAGAGATTATTGAATCAACTGGAATAGCTAAAATAATTACATCTGAATTCTTTTTTAAATCTTCTAAACTCATTAGTTTATCGACTAGTTTTAAGTCCTCTATTTCTTTTGCAGTTTGTTCATTTCTTGCATATCCATATACATTTTTTGCAATCGCATATTTTTTTACAGCTTTTGCAATAGAACCACCCATAAGGCCTAACCCAATAATTCCAATATTCACTATATTCCCTCTTGTTATTTATTATGAAAAAAGATTATATCTTAATCATCCTATAAACTTTATTTAGTTATATTATCTGCTTTAATAAGAATAGTTATAAGGATACACGTGAAAAAAACTGCTTTATATACATCTTTAGTACTGGCTACATTTTTGCATGGGCAAGAGATACAGTCAATAAAATATGTTAACTTATCTAGAATTTCTCAAGATATCGCGGATGAAACAATAAACTTTAAAGTTGGTGATGATATAGATAACAAATCAATTAATAGTGCAATTAAAAAGTTTTATAAATTTGGATACTTTGATGATATAAAAGTAAATAATAACAATGGAAATCTTGAATTTATATTTAAAGAAAAACCATCTATTGCTAATATAGAAATGAATAATTACAAAAGTAGAGATGAAGATAAAGAAGAGTTATATTCAAGAATGGGTATAAAAAAAGGAACTATGTATACTCCTTCTAAAATCAAGCATGCAAAAGAGATTTTACTTAAAAACTTAGAAAGAGAAGGTTATGTAAATTCTGTTGTTGAAGTAAATGTAGAAAACTTAGATAATGATGCTGTAGCTGTTACTTTTGATGTAAATGTGGGTGATGAAATTTTAATTAGAAAAGTTAATTATTATGGAGCTACTAAACTTGAAGCAGATGATTTCACAGAAGTAACTGCAAATAATCAAAGAGATTTTATTCCTTGGTGGTTTGGGAATAACAGCGGAGAAGTTAATTTGGAACAACTACCTTATGATGCTCCAAGAATTAGAGATCAGTACTTTAAAAATGGTTATCTTGACTCTACGGTTAAAGATCCATTTATGAAAATTAATTTTGCTTCAGATGATGCAGTTTTAGATTTTTTCATCCATGAGGGTAAACAATATAAAACAAATGATATAAAAATATACGTTGATGCTTCAATAATTGATCCTAAAACATTATATAGTGAATTAAAGCTTGAAAAAGGTGATGTTTTTAATATTGAAAAACTTCGAAAAGATGTTGAATTTTTAAAAACAAAAGTATCTGATTTAGGTTATGCTTTTACTCAAGTTAAATATGACATAAATAAAGATGAAAAGAAAGGTACAGCTGATGTTGTATTCAATATAATTCCAGGTAAAAAAGTTTATATAAAAGATGTGATAATTTCTGGGAATAGTAGAACCTTAGATAGAGTTATAAGAAGAGATGTTTATTTAGCCCCAGGTGATTTATTTTCACTTACAGATTTTAATGAGTCAAAAGATAAACTAAAAAGAACAGGTTTTTTTGATGATGTAATAATTGAACAAAAAAGAATTACTGATACTACTATGGATTTACTTGTAAATGTAAAAGAGACTCCAACTGGAAATATTACACTTGGTGGTGGATATGGTTCTTATGATGGATTATTATTAAATGCAGGAATTAATGAAAAAAATGTATTTGGATCTGGATTAGCAGCCGCTGTAAATATTGATTTCTCAGAAAAAAATCACAATTATGCACTTTCTTTGAGTAATCCAGCTATTAGAGATAGTAAATATAATGGAAGAATAGAAATTCATCAATCTGAAGAAGAAATAGATCATTCTGGTACTGAAAATGGGGCTTATCAATTAGATAAAGTTTCAAAAGGATTTTCTATATCAGCTGGAAGAGAAATTATAAGAAATTTATACGCAGGTTCAAAATATAGATTTGATTTGATTAATGAGACATACACAGATATAAATAATACTGATGGAAAAACTTTACCTCCTGATGTAGATCAAGATTATATAACAAGTTCTATTACACCTTATATTAATTTTGATAATACAGATGATTATATGGTTCCAAGAAGGGGAATAAAAACTGGTACTTCTTTAGAATTTGCAGGGCTTGGGGGAGACTCTAAATATTTGAAGAGTTTAACAAACTTTAGATATTTTCATTCACTTGAAGATTTAATTGATAGTGATTGGATTTTTAGATATAGAGCAAATTTAAATTATTTAATTGATAATGGACAACTAAATAGAGGAGATTCTTTATATATGGGTGGTCCAAAATCATTAAGAGGTTATGAATCATATGCCTTTGGTCCAGATGATAACTTAATAAATAAAACAGTTTACAAACAAATGTTTACAAATAGTATTGAGTTATCCTTTCCTTTAATTCCTAAATCTAAAATGAGATGGGGAGTTTTTTATGATTATGGTATGATTGGAAAAGATTCTTTTTCTGAAGTAAAAAGAAGTGGTACAGGAGCTTTATTTGAATGGATTTCTCCATTTGGTCCACTTCAATTTATTTTCTCTCAACCTCTAGATGATAAACCTGGTGATAAAACATCTACATTTGAATTCGCTTTAGGATCATCTTTTTAAAAATATAAAGAGTAAATTATGGTAAAAAAAATGAGTATAACAAATAGAATTACGAAAAAAGAAGCATTAGATTTAATTCAAAATGCCTCTTTAGTTGAACTAGGAGAAATGGCTTCTAAAATTAAAGAACAATTACATCCCGATAAAATTACCTCTTTTGTAGTTGATAGAAATATCAATTATACAAATGTATGTTGGGTTGACTGTAAATTCTGTGCCTTCTATAGACATGGGAGAGATGATGATTCATATGTTTTATCATATGAAGAGATTGATAAAAAAATAGAAGAGCTACTTGAAATTGGTGGAACTCAAATACTTATGCAAGGTGGAGTTCATCCAAAATTAAAAATTGATTATTATGAAGATTTAGTTGAACATATTCATACTAAATTCCCACAAATCACCCTACACTCTTTTTCTGCAATAGAAATTGTTTATATTGCAAAGGTTTCTAAAATATCTATCTTAGAAGTTTTAAAAAGATTGCAAGCTAAAGGATTAAGTTCTATTCCTGGGGCTGGGGCTGAAATTTTAAGTGATAGAGTAAGAGATATTATTGCTCCTAAAAAGATAGATGCAAGTAAATGGTTAGAAGTTCATAGACTTGCCCATTCAATTGGTATGAAAACAACAGCTACAATGATGTTTGGAACAGTTGAGACAGATGAAGAGATTATTGAGCATTGGGATTTAATTAGACAATTACAAGATGAGACTGGTGGATTTAGAGCATTTATTATGTGGTCTTTTCAAAGTAGTAATACTAAATTATTAGAAGAAATTCCTGATTTAAAACCTCAATCTTCAAATAGATATTTAAGACTTTTAGCAGTTTCAAGAATTTTTTTAGATAATTTTCCTAATATTCAAAGCTCATGGGTAACTCAAGGGAGTTATATTGGTCAAATGGCACTTAAATTTGGAGCAAATGACCTTGGAAGTACTATGATGGAAGAAAATGTAGTTGCTGCTGCAGGTGCTAGTAATTGTATGAATCAAGATGAAATGATTGAATTAATACGAGATATAGGTGAAAATCCAGCTAAAAGAAATACTGCATATGAGATATTAGAAAGGTTTTAATTCTAATATGAAAAAAATAGCATTAATATTATTAATAATACAAGGATTTTTAATGGGTGCCCAAATAGAGCATATTAAAATAGGAAATATAAATATACCAGTTATTTTTGAAGAACAACACTCTTTACCAACTTTTAATTTACAACTAGTTTTCAAAAATAGTGGTTCAATAAAAGATAATGATAAAAATGGTTTAGCAGGTTTATCTGCAAGATTATTAAACGAAGGTACTTTAAAAGATGGAAGTACAAAGTTTGCACAAAAATTAGAAAACTTAGCAATTTCATTAAATGTCTCTCATGGGTTTGAAACATTTGTTATAGAATTATCATCTATCAAAGATGTTTATAAAAATGGCTTAGAATTATTAAATGAATTACTAAAGTCGCCTAATTATAAAGATGAAACAGTAGAAAAAATAAAAACAATTTTAACGGGTTCTTTAAAAAGAAAAGAGAATGATTATGATTATGTAGCAAGAAATGAATTAAATAAAATACTTTTTAAAGGTACTGCTTTAGAAAATCCATCAAATGGAACAGTAGAGTCTATTTCAAAGATTTCACTTGAAGATGTTAAAAACTTTATTAATTCAAATTTGATTTTAGAAAATTTAATTATTGTGGCAGGTGGAGATATCTCTTTAGATGAGTTAAAAACTAATTTAAAACCTATTTTGAGTTCTTTCAAACATGGAAAAGAATTAAAGATGATAGATATTGAGGCTTCTGATAAAAAAATTGTTAAAGAGCAAATAAAAGAGACTGAACAAGCATATATCTATTTTGGAAGTCCTTTTAATGTAAAAGTAGATGATGAAAATAATTATATTGCAAAAGTAGCTTCTTTTATTTTAGGTGGAAGTGGTTTTGGTTCTAGATTAATGGAAGAGATAAGAGTAAAAAGAGGTCTAGCCTATAGTGCCTATGGTCAAATTTCTATAAATAAATCTCATACATACTTTACAGGTTATTTACAAACAAAAAATGAAACAGCAAATGAAGCAAAAGATTTAGTAGTTAAAATTGTAAATGAATTTGTAAATAAAGGTATCACTAAAGATGAATTAGAAGCTGCTAAAAACTTCTTAACAGGAAGTGAGCCTTTAAGAGTAGAAACTCTAAGCCAAAGATTAAATCGAGCTTTTACTCTTTACTATAGAGGCTTAAATCAAGATTATTCAACTAAAGAGTTAGAAAAAATAGAAAAATTAAGTTTAAAACAAATTAATAGTTATATTAAATCTCATGCAGAGATAGAAAACTTATCATTTTCAATAGTAAGGAAATAATTTGTTAAGGTTCTCACAAAGTCTTACAGAGGTTATGAGCCTAGGAAATCTAAGAGTTGCTTTATTTAACTACATTGTTGCTAAGCAGTTAAATGAAGAACTTTTAATAAGAATAGAGGATTTAGATAAGGAAAAAATTATTGAGGGAAATGATAAAGAAACCCTTGAACTTTTAAGTCTTTTTTCTATTGAATATAAAGCTGTTGTTTATCAAAGTGAAAATTTAAAATATCATCAAAAGTTAACTATGCAATTAATGAGTTCAAAAAAAGCTTTTTCTTGTTTTTGTTCAGATGAAAAATTAGAAGAGATAAGTGCTAAATGTAAAGAAGAGGGAAAGGCAATTAGTTATGATGGTTTTTGTGAAACTTTATCTGATGAAACAGTTTTAAACTGTAATGCACCCTTTACAGTTAGAATTAAAAAGCCAGAAAATACTATTGAATTTACTGATTTACTTAAAGGAAATTTTTGCTTTCAACCAGATAATGTTGATTCTTTTATCATTTTAAAACATGATAAAACACCAACTTATAACTTCGCTTGTTCTGTTGATGATATGCTTTATGATATCTCTACTGTAATAAGATATGAAAAACATATAGAAAATACAGCAAAACAAATACATGTAAGAAATCAGTTAAATTATACTAAGATTATTGATTATATACATCTTAACTCTATTTTAAATGTAAATAAGAATGAAGAAAATATTTTAAACAGTGCAAAATACTTTATAGAAGAAGGATTTTTACCAAGTGCAATTGCTAATTATTTAGTATTATTAGGAAATAAAACTCCAAGTGAAATTTTTACAATTGAAGAAGCTATTGAGTGGTTTGATATTAAAAAAGTTTCAAATGATACAGTTGAATTTGATATGGAAAAATTAAAATTTATCAATAAAAAACACATTGCTGCTTTAGATGAAATGAGATTTTCAAAAATATTAGGTTTTGCTGATACAGATATTGGAAAGCTAGGAAAACTATATTTAGATGAAGCAAGTACAATAAATGAGATAAAAGCTAAAATAGATTTAATTTTTAGTTCAAAAGATTCTTTAGAAGGATTTGAAGATGAATTTTCTAATTTAAAAAAATGTTTATCCTCTGTTCCTTTTATAGATGATTTTAATGAATTAGAAAAATATATTAAAGAAAATACAAAATTAGATAATAAATTCTTATCAAAAAATTTGAGATATCTTTTAACAGGAACACATACAGGTCCAGATTTATCAGCTATTTATTCACTAATTAAAAATTATATGGGAGAAATTGTAAAATGACAGATGCATTAATAAGCTCAATTGCTACAGTTGTAATGACTGTTATATTTTTGTATAAGTGGGTGGTAATTATTTCAGCCCTTATTTCTTGGGTTAGACCAGATCCTTATAATCCAATAGTTCAAATGCTATATAGATTAACAGAACCTGCATATGCTTTAATAAGAAAGTATATTCCTACAGTATTTGGTGGTATGGATTTAGCGCCAATGATTCTTATTTTAGTACTTATTTTCCTAGAAACATTTTTAGGAAGATTATTTATGGGAATGTAAGGATTTTTTATGAGATTTAAGACTGTTTTGTGCTTTTTTCTCATAAATTCTTATGTATATTCCTCTGAGAATATTTTAAAAAATGATTTTGACAATTATGTTAAACTATCAAATAGTGAAAAATCATATGAAAATACTATAAATATATTAGAACATATCTCAAATGTAAATAAAATCATTTTTGATGAATATGCAAGGAAGATAGATCTTGATGAGACGCTAGCTGTCTCTCAGTGTCTAAATGCAAAAGCAAAAGAGTTAGTTGATTCATATAGTGATTGTATTGCCGTTGGACTTACTCTAAAAAAAGCTCTTAAATTAAATGCCTTAGAATTAAATTCAATAATACAAAAGATAGAAGGTACTTATCCTCTTTTAACAAAAGAGTTAAAAATAATAAACTCCCCTATTCCTTTTACTAAAGTTGTTTCATCTTCTAAGGATATAATTTATGATTTATATTTAAATGTTAGTAATAACTTTTTATATGAAAAACTAAACTATAGACTTCCCTCTAGGACTATAGAAAAGATAAAAGATGACAAAAGGTTTGAAAAGTTTTTATCAGTAGTTATTTCAAATCCCAAGTTAAACTTCTTACAATCTACTTTTTTAGAATTTGATGATTCAAATTATAATTATGAGGTATCCTTTTTATTGGGTTTAAATAGAGTTTTAAATAAAAAGTATGATCTTAAAACAAATATATACTTTGAGAATGCTCTATTAAAAGCTATTAATCAAAAAGATAAAGACAAAGCTAACTTTTGGCTTTATTTATTAAACAAAGATGAGAAAAGCTTAAATGCACTAAGAGAATCAAATGACTTAAATATTTATACTTTATATATAAAGCAACAATTGAAAGAGAAAATAAAATTTGGTGATAATTTTAAAGTATTAGATTATGATTTTTTAAAAAAATATCCTGATGATAAAAAAGTATTGATTAACTCCTTTGCTAAGACTTTAAGCTCTTTTGATGAAAATAAAGTATCACCTGAGTTTAACTTAGGTTTGATGCAAATAAATCTAAAAAAAGCTGAAAAGATAATGATTTTAAATAACTTATCTACAAAAAAAGAAGAACTTCTTGATCCTAAGATAAATATTGAGTATTTTACTTATATATTAGATGATTTAAAAGCTGATTATTCCAACCCTTTGCTTTGTTTTTACGGATATATAAAAAATAAAGAGTATGTAAGTGATAAATTAAAATTTGATCTATTTCACGCTAATAATTTATATGAACCATATTTAAGCCTAGAGCTTATGGAGAGTGAAAAAGCAAAAGATTTTATTGTAAATTATATTGTTTATACAAAGATTATTGATAAGAAAAAACTAAGTTTAGAAGATTTCTTTAAAAACTTATCTCTGCCTTCTGTTTCTCACTAAATTCATATGTTAATACTGGATTTTCTATTTCTTTGTTTTTTTCAAATTTGATTAAATAATATTTTGCCCATGGATTTTTTAAAGGAATTGATTCAATCATTTTTGCACCTTTTTTTATCTCTTCCATTTTTATATAGTTTTCTTTATAGCTTATTTTATTCTTTATTTCATCTTGGGAATAACTTTGCTTATCTAAAGTTATAATTGGTGTTCCAGTTTTTTTATTATTTGCAACATAAACAGAAACTATGAAATTTTCATACTTATCATCATATTTATCATCAACTTTATTTAAATATGTTGCAGTAAATATAGCTAAAACTTCATTATTTTTTACAATATCTGCTTTTTTTGTATATTGAAATGAATTAAGAAAAAACTCATCTTTATCAAAGTATTTCGTTATAGAATAAGAGCTACAACCAGTTATAAAAAGTAAATAAGTAAATAAAATAATTGACAAAAGTTTGTTCATAAATTCTCCAAATTTATATAATAAGTTCGTGATTTTACACTAAAGATACTTTAACCATCATTTAGATAAAATCCCAAAATGAAATTAAATACAAAAAAACATTTAGCTGTAGCATTTACAGGTCCCTCAAATAGTGGGAAAACAACATTAGTAATAAAAGTATCAAGTATTCTTCAAGATATGGGATACAAAGTTTGCATAGTAAAGCATGATCCTAAGGATAAAGCTAGCTTTGATAGAGAAGGAAAAGATTCTTTTAAGTTCTTTCAAACAGGAGCAGATGTCGCAGTTGTAGGCCCTACTAGAACTACAATGTTTAAACAGACAACTTCTTCAATAGATGAAATTATAGATATGTTTGGAGAATTTGATTATCTATTAGTTGAAGGTCTTAAAACTTTACCTCTTCCAAGAATAGCAATATTTAGGGATAGAATTGAAGAATCTTATTTTGAGGTAACTGATGTAATTGCAACTGATGAGAGTATAAAAGATATTCCAGAGGGAATGAAAAGATTAGATTTAAATAATCCAGAAGAGATAATTGAATGGATTGAACAAAATGCGAAAAGAGTAAAGTAATGAATGAAATTTTTGAAGCTATAAAAGAATCAGCTATAAAGATAAAATATCTTATAGAGACAGGTGATACAGGTAAAAGTGAACAAGAAAATTCAACTGGAGATACTCAATTAAAACTAGATATCCAAAGTGATATTATTATTGAAGAGATATTTGCAAAAGTAAAATCAATAAAAGCAATAGTTAGTGAAGAGCAAGAAAATATTGTAAATTTACATGATGATGGTGAGTATTTAATTGCTTATGATCCTTTAGATGGCTCTTCTTTAGTTGATGTTAACTTGTCTGTTGGTTCTATTTTTGGTATTTATAAAAATGAATTTAATGCACAAAACATTATTGCTTCTGTTTATGTAGTATTTGGACCAAGAGTTGAAATAGTGATTACAACTGATGATGTAAAAATGTATAGATTACTTAATGGGGAATTTAAATTTATTCAAGATATTAAGTTAAATGAAAAAGGGAAATTAAATGCACCCGGTTCTACACAAAATTGTTGGGCTCCTTTTCATAAACAATTGATTGATGATATTTTTAATGATGGTTATAGATTAAGATATAGTGGTGGAATGGTTCCTGATCTTCATCAAATACTTCTTAAAGGTGGAGGACTTTTCTCATATCCAGGAACTACTGATAGACCAAAAGGAAAACTAAGACAACTTTTTGAAGTTTTCCCTTTTGCTCTTACTTATGAAAAAGCAGGTGGTGGAGCAGTTGATGGTTTTAAAAGAGTTTTAGAAGTTCCTACTACTCATATTCATGATACAACTCCTTGTTTTTTTGGTTCAAAAGAAGAGATTAATAGAGTTTTAAAAGTTTATAGTGAAAATGGAAAATAATCAAAACCTTGATCATTGGGAAGAAGCTCTAGAAGAGCAAATAGTTAACTTAAAAGAGTGTCAAAAATCTTTTAACTTTGATTCTTGTAATCCTTGCGAGAAGTTTTTTGATTGTGAAATAAGAAAAAGATATGTTATAGCCGTGTATGAATCTATGAATAAAGGTTCTACAGGTGGATTTGAATTTTAATTAAAGGTAAAAAATGAATTGTCATAAAAATGTTTATATTACTACTCCTATTTATTATGTGAATGATGTTGCACATATAGGTCATGCCTATACTACTATCATTGCTGATATGTTGGCTAGGTACTCAAGATTAACTGGTAATAAGACTTTTTTTCTTACAGGTACTGATGAACATGGACAAAAAATTGAAGAGAGTGCAAAACTAAGAGGTAAAACTTCTAAAGAGTATGCGGATGAAGTTTCTGGAAAATTTAGAGCTTTATGGGATGATTTTGATATCACATATGACAAATTTATAAGAACAACTGACGAAGAACATAAAACTGGTGTTCAATTTGCTTTTGAAAAAATGTATAACAAAGGTGATATTTATAAAGGCGAATATGAAGGTTATTATTGTGTATCTTGTGAGACATTTTTTACTGAAAAACAACTAATAGAAGATGAATTCTGCCCTGATTGTGGAAAACCTACAAATATAGTAAAAGAAGAGAGTTATTTCTTTAAATTATCTGCTTATGAAGATAAACTTTTAAAATGGTATGAAGAGAACCCAGACTGTATTTTGCCTCGTTCTAAAAAGAATGAGATTATTAATTTTGTAAAAAGTGGATTAAGAGACTTATCTATATCTAGAACTTCATTTGATTGGGGTGTTAAATTACCTGAATCATTAAATGAACCAAAACATGTTATGTATGTGTGGTTGGATGCCTTGCTTAACTATATAACTGCACTTGGATATGGAACAGATGATAAAAATATGGAATATTGGCCAGCAAACATTCAATTAGTGGGGAAAGATATTTTAAGATTTCATGCTATTTATTGGCCAGCATTTTTGATGTCTTTAGATTTACCCTTACCAAAACACATTGCTGCACATGGTTGGTGGACAAGAGATGGTGATAAAATGTCAAAATCAAAAGGGAATGTAGTGAACCCTAAAGAAGTGGCAGATGCTTATGGTCTTGATGCTTTTAGATATTTTATGCTTAGAGAAGTACCTTTTGGCCAAGATGGTGATTTTTCTCAAAAAGCTTTAATGGATAGAATTAACTCTGATTTAGGAAATGATTTAGGAAATTTGCTTAATAGAATTATTGGTATGAGTGGGAAATATTTTGAATATAAAGTTACTTCAAAAGATGTAGTAAAATATCATCAAAAAGAGTTAGATGAAGTAAATGAGATTTTAGATGGTGTAGAAAACTATATTTATAATATGCAATTAAATAGATATCTTGAAGAAATTTGGAAAGTTTTAACTATTGCAAATAAAGCGATTGGTGATTATGAACCTTGGAGTAAAATGAAAGAAGGGAAAGCTGATGAAGCTATGGCTTTAGTTGCTTTAATTACTAATATTATGGCTAAAGTTGCCCTACTTTTAGACTCAGTTATGCCTGAAAAGATTTCTAAAATAGCTCAATGTATTGGTTTAGAAATAAATACTGACAACTTTATAAAAATAATAGGAAATAAAGAATTACTTGAAGATGTTATTATTACTAAAATAGAACAACTTTTCCCAAGAATAGAAGAGTTATTATTAGAGCAAGCAAAACCAACTGATGTATCTACTCAACTTCCTAAAAAAGAAGAAGCAAAAGAATCTACTGAAGAAGATAATTTAATTACAATTGATAAGTTTTTTGAAACAACTTTAAAAATTGGTACTATTGTAGAAGCAGAAGAAGTTCCAAAATCTAAAAAACTTTTGAAACTACAAGTTGATTTAGGAGAAGGAAGAAATAGACAGATTTTAGCAGGAATAAAAGAGTCTTATAGTGCCCAAGAGCTTGTTGGAACACAAGCTTGTGTTGTAGCAAACTTAAAACCTGCCAAACTAATGGGAATGATTAGTGAAGGTATGCTTTTAGCTGCTCGTGATGAAAATGGTTTAAATTTAGTTCGTCCTGAAAAACCAAAAATTTCTGGAACGAAAATCTCTTAAGAAATATTGTGAATATTTCTTCTATTATTGATATTATAGATGGCGAACTTCAAAATTCTCCATCTATTTCTTTTATATACAATATAAAAACTGATCCAAAAAAAGTAATAGAAGGTGATTTATTTTTAGTTAAAAATAAAGATGAGATTGAAATTGCAATTCAAAATGGTGCTTTTGCTATTGTTTATGATTTTGAAATTGAAGTATTAGATAAAGAAATTGCTTGGATAAGAGTCTCTTCTGTTTATGAGGCTTTAGTTAAATTTTTTAGATATAAATTCTCTACTTTAAATTTAGAAGTTTATTATTGTGATAAAGTCACTTATGATTTAATAAATATATATAAATCTTCAAAAAAAGAGATTCACCTTATTTCTTCCAACTTATATAAAAGTACAAAAACTATTGAAAATATAAGTGAAGATGAGATCTTCTTTTGTGCAGATGAAGAACTTATTAAGAAAATATATCCCAAATATAAAGTTTTTTCTAAAAAAGAGTATAAAATAGAAAATCTTATTGAGCATTCATTATTTGAAACATCATTTTCATATGATGAAAAATATTTCAATAAATTAAAAATTCCATCGCTTTATATAAATCAGTTTTTAGCTGTTTTCAATTTCCTAAATATGGATATTGATTTGCACAAATTAATTAAATTGACGCACTTTAAACCAATTTTTGTTGATAAATACCTAAATATTATAGACTTTGGTAAGAGTAATAAATTTATTGTTTGTCAAAAAAATTTAGAATTACTTGTAAATGAAATTAAATATTTAGAAAAAAAATATAAATATGGTAAAACTATATTTATAAGCCCTATTTATATTGAAGGTTTAAATGAAACTCAAATTGTATTAGAAGATTTAGATAATTTAAAACAAGTTATTAAGAAAGAAAATTTCAATGCAATTTATATAATGGGATATGATAAGTTTAAAGTCGAAGAGACTTTAAAGTTATCTTTGCATGAAAGTGCAGAACTTTTTTAGAATACCATTCCAAAAGAGCCTACAACTTTACCTAAAACCTCTAATTCATCACTTTTCATAATTTGAACGGGATAGTCTTTATTGTCTGAAATAATATCAAGTTTTCCATCAACTCTTTTTTGTATTCTTTTCACAAATAGTCCATGATTAGTCGTAAAGGCATAAATTCCATCTCTAAATCCACTTTTTATTGACTTATCTATAAAGATAATATTATTTGAATTAAGTGTAGGTTCCATTGAATCACCTATTACATTTATGGCTTCGATATTTTTCAAGTTCTGTTTTCCACCTAAAGTGTCTATAAAATATGGTGGAACTTCAATATTTTCATAATTTTCATCACTATCATATGCCCCTCCCCCTGCACTAACTGAAATTTCTGGAAAATATTTTATCCAGTACTTATCTGTTGAGTCCACAAGAGAACCAGGATTTTGGTTATATAAAAGCCAATTTATTGAAATCTTTTTTATTGCACAAAAGTCTAGTATATTTGAAAAAGGAATTTTACTTCTATTTTTCATAGTTGCAAAATTAGCTTGGGATAGATTTAATGCATCTGCAACATCTTTATCAAAAATTTTGCCTTTGATACCATCAGTACTTAAAACATCTTTTAGTCTTTCAATTATCTCATTTACTAATAACATTTTGTCTCCTTTTTGAAATTATATTACAAAATGAAAGATTTTTCAATACTTTTTTTAAAATATATTAAAATTTGAAATATTTAAAGGAGAATATCATGCAAACAATAATTTTAGACACAAAATCATCAATTTCAAGAGTGATAAAAAGAATAGACTATTTATTATACAAATATGGTAACAAAATATTGTAAATATGTATAAATAATGTAAATTTTAAAATTTTACATATATTTTCCAAAAAATTAATTTTAACAAAGGTTAATTACTATAGAATTTAATTTGAATTCGGTGTTCTGACGGAGAAATATATGGAAACAAATTTAGTCATGGAAGCATTAAAATTTATGGTTTTAGGAATGGGAATAGTTTTTTCTTTCCTTATAATTATGGTTTTAGCTTTGAAAGCTCAAGCAGGGCTTATTAAAAAGTATTTTCCTGAAAAAGAAAATATCAAACCTGCTAAAAAAGTTCAACCTAGTGTTGCAACATCTGATATTACTGCAAAAAAGATTGCTGCTATTACTGCAGCTATTCAACATCACAATAATCAAAAAGGTTAATTTTAATGTCAAAAAAATATATTGATATAATGGATACCACTTTTAGGGATGGTTTCCAATCAGTTTTTGGTGGGCGAGTTTTAATGAATGACTTTTTTCCAGCTGTTGAAGCTGCAAAAGAGGCAGGAATAAATCATTTTGAGTTTGGTGGAGGAGCAAGATTTCAATCTTTATTCTTCTATTTACAAGAGAATGCATTTGAAATGATGGATAAATTTAGAGAGATAGTTGGCCCCGATGCAAACTTACAAACTCTAGCTCGTGGGATTAATACTGTTATGTTAGATACAGGCTCTAGAGATCTTATTGATTTACATGCAAAAATGTTTGCTAAACATGGAACAACAACAATTAGAAATTTTGATGCTTTAAATGATGTTCAAAATCTTGAATATTCAGCAGAATGTATCAAAAAATATGGATTGAACCATGAAGTTGTTGTAACACTTATGGATTTACCTCCAGGCTGTGTTGGTGCACATGATGTTCCTTTTTATGAAAAAACATTAAGAAAAATATTAGATAGTGGTGTTCCTTATGATTCAATTTGTTTTAAAGATGCATCAGGAACCTCTTCTCCTCAAAAAATCTTCGATACAATTAAAATGGCTAGAAAACTAGTTGGTGAAGATACTCATATTAGATTACATACTCATGAAACAGCAGGGGTAAGTGTACCTTGTTATTTAGCTGCACTTGATGCTGGTGCTGATGGTATTGATTTGGCTGCAAGTCCAGTTTCTGGTGGTACTAGTCAACCTGATATTTTAACTATGATGCATGCTGTTAAGGGAATGAATTATGACCTTGGTGGTTTAGAAATAGAAAAGATTCTAAAATATGAAGAAGTTTTAACTGATTGTTTAAAAGATTACTTTATGCCACCAGAAGCTACTCAAGTTTCTCCATTGATTCCTTTTTCACCAATGCCAGGTGGTGCTTTGACCGCAAATACTCAAATGATGAGAGATAATGGTACTTTAAATAAATTTCCTGAAGTTATAAAGGCTATGAGAGAGGTTGTTGAAAAAGGTGGATATGGTACTTCTGTAACTCCTGTTTCTCAATTTTATTGGCAACAAGCTTATGCAAATGTTATGTTTGGTCCATGGAAACAAATTGCTCCTGGATATGGTAAAATGGTACTTGGTTACTTTGGTAAAACTCCTGTTGAACCAGATGCAGAGGTTGTAGCATTGGCAGCTGAGAAATTAAAGTTAGAGCCAACAAAAGAAAATCCTTTAGATATTTCAGATAGAGATGAAAAGAAAACTATGAAATATTGGGAAAATAGATTAAAAGAAGAAAATATTGAAATTACTGAAGAAAATATCTTTATCGCAGCTGCTTGTGATGAAAAAGGAATTTCATTTTTAAAAGGTAATAGTCCTTTAAGTGTTAGAAAAAATAGTTTAGATATATGTGAAGATGATAAAGATTGTAAATTAGGAGAAAATAAAGTTATGGGTAATTCAACTGGAAATTATACAGTAGTAGTAGATGGACAAAAGTTTAATGTAACTGTTGCAGAAGGTAATGCAGATATTCAAGTGACACCTGTGCAAAATACAACAACTCAAGCCCCTGTAGCTGCACCAGCATCAAGTGGTGATGGTGTAGAAGTAGGTGCAACTGTAAGTGGTAATGTTTGGAAAATAACTAAAAATGTTGGAGATAAAGTTGCAAAAGGTGAAGTTGTTGCAATTTTAGAAGCTATGAAAATGGAAATTGATGTTGAAGCACCAGTTGATGGTACAATTAAATCTTTCTTAGTTACTCAAAGTGAAGCTGTTGAAGAAGGTCAAGTTATTGCCATTATTGGTTAATAAACAAATTGGAGAAAATTTATGAATAAAAAATTAATCGCTTCTTTGTTAATTTCACTTATGTGTGTATTTAGCATAAATGTATTTGCTTCTGATGTTCAAAGTAACACAGAAGCTCCAACAAAAACAAAAGAGTATCACTCTAAAACTATTGGGCAATTGGTAGTCTCTTTTTTTAATACTACAGGTATTAATGCTTTAGTCAATCCGAAAGATGATGTTATGACTTCAGAGCCAAATGCTGCAAATGAAAGACATATGACAAATTTCGAACAAACATTTGGTAGAATCATTATGTTTATTATTTGTTTTGTGTTATTTTATTTAGCAATTGCAAAAGGGTTTGAGCCATTATTACTTCTTCCTATTGCATTTGGTGGACTATTAGCAAATATTCCATTAGCCCATATGGGTGGTGAACATGGAATGTTAGGAATTATATACAATATGGGAATCGCAAATGAATTTTTCCCTCTATTGATTTTTATGGGTGTTGGAGCAATGACAGACTTCTCTCCTCTTTTAGCTAATCCAAAAGCTGCCCTACTTGGTGGTGCAGCACAATTTGGTATTTTTGGATCACTTGTTGGTGCTGTTATGATAGGATTTGATTTACAAACTGCATCTGCTATTTCTATTATTGGTGGAGCTGATGGTCCTACATCAATTTTTATTGCAAATAGACTTGCTCCTGAGATGTTAGGTGCAATTGCTGTTGCTGCATACTCTTATATGGCATTAGTTCCTGTTATTCAACCTCCTATTATGAAAGCTCTTACAACTGATGCTGAGAGAAAAATTAAAATGCCAAAACTAAGAAAAGTACATAAATTAGAAAAACTTTTCTTACCAATTCTGATCTTAATGCTCGCTATTTTAGTACTTCCAGAATCAACTCCATTAATTGGAGCATTTGCATTTGGAAATTTCTTAAAACAATCAGGAGTTGTTGAGCGACTTTCCGATACAATGCAAAATTCTTTAATTAATATTGTAACTATTTTCTTAGGTTTAGGAGTTGGTTCAAAATTAGCAGCAGATAAATTCCTAGTATTAGATACGTTAGGAATTATGGTTATTGGATTATTGGCATTTGCAGCTGGTACGGCTGCTGGTGTACTTATGGCAAAACTTATGAATAAGTTTAGTTCTGAAGAGAATCAAATTAATCCATTAATTGGAGCTGCAGGAGTGAGTGCTGTACCAATGGCAGCTAGAGTTGTTAGTAAAGTTGGTCAGGAATATGACAGATCAAATGTGTTATTGATGCATGCGATGGGTCCAAATGTTGCCGGTGTTATTGGTTCTGCAGTAGCTGCCGGTGTATTATTATCAATATTTTAATTTATTAGGAAAAAAAGAATAATGTCTGATATTAGAAGCCAATTAGGTTTAGAAAACGTTCAAACTGTATATAGAAACAGTGATGTAGATTTATTAATTAATCATGCAGTAAAAAATGAAGGTGCGCAAATATCTTCAACTGGCGCTTTAATGATTGATACTGGTATTTTTACTGGTAGAAGTCCAAAAGATAAATTTTTTGTAAATCAAGATCCTTCAAACAAATATATAGCTTGGGGTGATATAAATAGTGCTGTAACAAAAGATGTTTATGATGATTTATTATTAACTGCAAAAAAACAGTTAAGCAATAAGGATTTATTTGTTACTGATGTATTCTGTGGTGCTTCTATTGATTCAAGAAGATCAGCTAGATTTATTACAGAAATAGCTTGGCAAGCAAATTTTATACAAAATATGTTTATAATGCCTGACGAATCAGACCTAGATGGGTTCTCTCCTCAATTTACAGTATATAATGCTTGTAAAACAATAGATAAATCATATGTGAGCCATGGTCTTCATTCTGAAGTTTTTGTGGTATTTAATGTAGAAGAAAATATTGCAATCATTGGTGGTACTTGGTATGCTGGTGAGATGAAAAAAGGTCTTTTTTCTATGATGAACTATTGGCTTCCTTTAGAAGGAAAACTTCCAATGCATTGTTCTGCAAATATTGGTAAAGATGGAGATACAGCTTTATTCTTTGGACTTTCTGGAACAGGGAAAACAACATTATCAACTGATCCAAATAGAGCTTTAATTGGTGATGATGAACATGGTTGGGATGATAATGGAGTCTTCAATTTTGAAGGTGGTTGTTATGCCAAGGTTATTAACCTATCTGCGGAACATGAGCCAGAAATTTATGGAGCAATTAAAAAAGGTGCAATATTAGAAAATGTTGTAGCTGACGAAAATGGTGTTGTAGATTTTACTGATGGAAGTAAAACTGAAAATACAAGAGTTTCTTATCCTTTAAGCCACATTGAAAATCATACGCCTGATATGAAAGGTGGACACCCTAAAAATATTATCTTCTTATGTGCTGATGCATTTGGTGTTTTACCACCTGTTGCAAAACTTACTAAACAACAAGCAATGTACTATTTCTTAAGTGGATATACTGCAAAAGTTGCAGGGACAGAAAGAGGTATTACAGAACCAGTTGCTACTTTTAGTTCATGTTTTGGGGAAGCTTTTTTACCTTTAAATCCAACTATTTATGCAGCACTTTTAGGTGAAAAAATTGATCAACATAATGTAAATGTTTATCTAGTAAATACTGGATGGACTGGTGGTCCTTATGGTATTGGTACAAGAATGAGTATTAAAAATACAAGAGCTTGTATTAATGGTATTTTAGATGGTTCTATCACTCAAAGTGAGTTTGAAACACTTCCAGTGTTTAATTTAGCTGTTCCAAAAACACTTGAGGGTGTAGAAACAGAAGTATTAAATCCTAGACATACTTGGGAAGATACAGAAGCTTATGATGAAATGGCTAAAAAACTTGCGGGAATGTATGTTAAAAATTTTAAAAAATATTTGACATTAGAAAGTGATTATGACTTTACAGCGGCTGGTCCACAATTATAAAAATTTGTAATTTTCTTAAAAAAGGGAGATGAATATTTTCATCTCCCTTTTTTATTTAAGGATAAAATGATGGAATTAGAAAATATTTTAAAAGATATTGAGAAAAAATGTTCTAAAGTAGCATATTTATGTGCTGTTCATATGAGTGATGAGAAGTTTAAGAATAAAGAAGAGATAGAAGAACTCTCTTTAAAAGATTTCTTTATAGATTATGAGAACTATGAAATCTTTTTAAATGATTATGTAAGTGTAATATATAATAAGTTTGATTCATCAAAAGAGGAAGTTTATAATGAGATTTGTAACTTTTTTGGAGAAAATCCGGATAATAAATACCTTTTTTTATTTAGAATAAAAAAACTTTCTAGTCAAAATCCATTAAATTATATTAATATTGAAGATGAAGATACTAAAGCTAACTCTATTTTAAAACTTGAAAATAGAATAAATATAATTGAGTCTTCGACATATTATAAAGAAAATATGAAAGAGTTATCTGAAGATATTATAAAGATAAAAAAATCACTTAAATTAGTTAAAACAGTAGCAGGGATTAACTAACTCCCTTCTACGAACTTTTATCCTTCTATTTGGATTTCTTCCACAATTTCTAAACCAAAACCAGTTAATCCTACAAATGAATGTTTCCCTCCACTTGTAAGTAATTTAATCTTTTTAATATCAAATAGATTAAGTATTTGTGCCCCTATTCCATAGTCTTTTTTTGATTCTGGATGATTCATAAATTCATTAAGAAAAATCAAAATCCCATTTTTCGCTTGTAAAAAATTTATAGTTTTTATCATAGAATTTAATTTATCATCATTCAAAAATAGTTGAATATCTGGAATTACTGAATGAAATTTAACATGCGTTGTATCTTCAAAGTTACCAAATATAATTGCAGTATGAACATTATTTAAATGATCTTTAAACTCTTTTTTTATAACTTCTTTTCCAAAAAAGTTTATATTTGAAGAAGAAACTTCTTCTACTAATATTTCATGTGATAATCTATACTCTACTAAGTCAGAGATATAAATTTGTTTTAGATTATGTTTTTGAGCAAAAATATCTAAATCGTCTCTTCTTGCCATTGTTCCATCATCTTTCATAATTTCACAAATAACAGCTTCACCATTAAACCCTGCTAATTTACATAAGTCAATAGAACCTTCTGTATGGCCTGTTCTAACTAATACTCCTCCATCTTTTGCAATTAGAGGGAAAATATGTCCAGGTTTTACTAACTCTTTAGTATTACTTACAGGATTTGCTAATATTTTAATTGTATCATCTCTCTCTCCTGCACTAATACCTGTACTAGCACTTGCTGCATCAACTGAAACTGTAAATGCAGTTTCATATGATGATGTATTTGCAACAACCATTGGATTTAATTCTAATCTATTTGCTGTATTTTTTGTAACTGATACACAAATAAGACCTTTTGCATGACTTGCCATGAAATTTACTTTTTGTGGAGTAGATAATGCTGCTGCATAAACTAAATCACCTTCATTTTCTCTATCTTCATCATCTAACATGATTACCATGTTACCTTTTCTTATCTCTTCAATAGCTTCTTGTACTCTTTTAATTGCTGACATTTTAAATCTCTTTTAATTATTTTTATATATAAGTAGATTATATCAAAATATACAAAAATAAATATAAATTCTCTTGACAAAAATATAAAAATTTACTATAATTCTCATCTCAAAATTTGGGGTATCGCCAAGTGGTAAGGCCTCGGCTTTTGGTGCCGATATTCGCAGGTTCGAATCCTGCTACCCCATCCAAAAATTATATGGCGCGGAATAGAGCAGCCCGGTAGCTCGTCGGGCTCATAACCCGAAGGTCGTAGGTTCAAATCCTGCTTCCGCAACCAATTTTCTACTACAAAATATTTTTTATTAACCCTCTATTAATTAATATGTATTATCATCTAATAAAATTTTAAAAGAGTATTTATAATGAAAAAAATTGAACAAATTATTCCAACACTTAATCTTATCTACTTTGATTATGACTATAAAAATGGTTTATTTATAAATGATATAGATTATACTAATGAAAATGTAAAAAAGGAGTTTTTTAAAATCACATATTTTCTTTCAAAACATAATATAAAATTTGATGTTTTTGAGGATAATAGTTTGATTGCAATAAATAAAAAGTTTACAATTTTTGAAAAAATAGTAAAAAAAATAAAGAATAAAATAGAAGATTATAATAATTCAAAAGCTAATATATTTTTACTGAATAATCAAAAAAGAAAATGGGCAAAAAATATTCCTTTATTTGAAATAAAGTATTTAAAAAAAGACATAGACCTTAGTAAATATGATGCTTTAGTCTTTAGCTCACAAAATGGGGTTATAGGTATAAATAAGGTTAATAGTGCGTGGAAAGACATTCCTTGTTATGTTATTGGTAAAGAAAGTGCAAAGAAGGTTAAAGAATTAGGTGGACATATTAGTTTAATTGCAAATAAAAGTAATACACACGAATTTACAAATGAATTAATATATAAATTAAAAAATAAAAAAGTTTTATATGTAAGAGGTAATAAAATTACCTCAAATATAAGTAATGATTTAAATAAAAATGGTATCTCATCAGAAGAAGTAATTCTTTATGAGAATAATTATGTAGAACCTTTAGTAAAAGAGGTTTTACCTAAGAATTCAAAGATAATATTCTCATCTCCTTCTACAGTAGAATACTTTTTTAAAACATTTAAATGGCATCACAGCTTTAAAGCAATATCGATTGGAGAAACAACATTAAAGTATTTCCCCTCTAATGTTAAACCAATACTTTCAGATAAGACTTCTTTGAGCTCTTGTATAAAAAAAGCAATACTTTTATAGATACAATAAAATAGGACTAAAATAATATGAAAAAAATATATATTGCTGGATTTGATGTTTTTAAACAAGACTCTATACAAATAGGAGAAAATTACTCTACTCTTTGTAAAGAGTATGGTTATATAGGTTTATATCCTTTAGACAATGTTGTTGATTTTAATCAAAGTAAACAAAAAATAGCTCAAGATATTTATAAAGCAAATGTTGAATTGATACATCAATCTGATATCGTTATAGCAAACTTGAATCAATTTCGTGGTAAAGAGGCTGATTCTGGAACAATTTGGGAATGTGGATATGCAAAAGCTTTAGGAAAAGATGTTTATGGCTATATGCAAAATGAACAAAGTTATTTGGATAGCTTTTGTGACAATGAAAAACATCTTCATAATAATGTATATGTAGACAGTGATAATATGCTTATAGAGGATTTTGATTATTCTATAAATTTAATGATTGCATGTAGTGTGGAGAAGATTATATTTGGTGATTTTAAGGATGTTTTAGAGTATATAAATAATAAATAAACATATTTTAAACTTTTTAATTATTTTTAAGTAGCTATTAAAGCATTAATTAATTTAAATTTTATAATAATATATTATTTAAATTAAGGAGAAGAAATGAAAATCATTTTGATGCTAGTGTTGTTTTGTTTGGCTTTATTTGCAATTGATATAAATAAAGCTTCTGTTGAGGAATTAAAAACTCTAAATGGAATTGGAGATAAAAAAGCTGAATCCATTGTTCAATATAGAACTCAACACAAATGTTTTAAAAATAAAGATGAGCTTTTAAATGTAAAAGGTATTGGAAAAGCGCTATTACAAAAAAATGAAGGTAAAATCTCATTTTCTGCTTGTAAATAACAAAATAGAGTGAATTTTCACTCTATTTTACTAAAAATACTCTCACTTTCTTAAAAAAAGATTAGTTTGTTAATCTTCTGTTAACTAATGGATAATAAAATAATAAAATAACAAATTTAAATAAAGTATTACTATGAAAGATATAAAAACAGAAATTGACTCACTTAACTTAGCTTACTACGAATTTGACAATGAAAATAAAGTTTTGAAAATCGATTATGATAATGAATATGAATCAGCTAAAAGAGAATTGATAAAAATAACTTATACTTTAACAAAAAATAATATTAAGTTTGATTTTTTACCAAATAGATATATTGTTTTATATAAAAAATTTACCCTACTTCAAAAAATGTCTTTAAATATATTATTTAAAATAAATAAAGACTATAAAATCTATTTACCTTACTTCTAAAAATAAACAACAAAGTAAACTAATTACTTTGTTGCATCATGAATAGCTTCTTTTGTCGCATCATAGGCATCAGTAGTATCTTTTTTTACTCCATTCCATGTTGCACATCCACTTAAAATAAAAATAAAAACCGCCATTAAAATAAGTCCCAATTTATTTTTCATTTTATTATCCTTATATTGTAATTTCTTTTATATCTGCAATATTTCTAAATGCTTGATAAACAAGCCCTATTAGATTTTTTCTATTTGTTTTTATGCTTTCATTTTCATGATTTACAAAAACATTATCGAAAAATTTATCTAATTTTGGCTTTAAAGAAAATAGTGCATCAAGTTCTTCTTCATAATTATTATATTTTTTATTTGTTAACAGAGTATAAGTTTCATATAAATCTTTTTCTTCATCTTGTTCAAATAAAGATTTATCAATACTTAATGTACTATTTACATCGATATCTTTAATGATATTTGCTACTCTTTTAAAAGTAGTTGATGATTCTTTAAAATCATCACTTAATACTATTGGATTAAGAGCACAAATTTTTTGAGATATTTTGTAAATATCCCCTTCTCCACTTCCTAATACTGCTTTTATTACAGATGGGTTTACATCAAATATTTTAAATAATCTTTCATTGAAAAATTCAATTAATTTTTCTTTTTTTAATCCACTATATGTATCTAATAAATTATCAATTATATTTGACAGGTTTACTTCAAGCTTATGTTCCATAGCAATTTTTACAATACCTGCTGCTGCTCGTCTTAGTCCAAATGGATCTTTTGAACCAGTTGGAATCTTACCAACACTAAAAAGTCCCATAAGATTATCAAGTTTATAAGAAAGTGCTACTATTGCTGAAAATTTATTTGATGGTAGGTCTGAATCCTCTCCATCTGGTAAATATTGTTCTTTTAAAGCTGTAAAAACAAGTTCATTTTCACCTGCTACTTTTGCATAGTAATATCCCATCAGTCCTTGTAATTCAGTAAACTCATAAACCATTTCAGACATTAAATCAGCTTTTGAAAGCATTACTGCTTTAGTTAATAATTCTTTTTCTTTTATTTCAAATATTTGGGCTAAATATAAAGCTATTTTTACTTCTCTTTCACATTTTTCATACATAGAACCTAATCCATCTACGAAAACTAGATTTTTTAGACCTTCATTTGATAATCCATTATTTAAATCATTTTTATAAAAGAACATAGCATCTGATAATCTTGGTCTTAAAACTTTTTCATTTCCAGCAACTATAAAAGAGAAATCTTCTGTTTTAGAGTTTGATACAACAATAAAGTTGTTTGATAATTTTCCATCTTTGTAAACTGCAAAGTATCTTTGGTGCTCTTTCATTGAAGTTACAATTACTTCTTCTGGTAACTCTAAGAACTCTTCATCAAAACTACCTAATAGAGCTGTTGGATATTCTGTTATTGCAACAATTTCTTCTAATAATTCAGGGTCTATATCTATTTTTAGATTGTTTTGTGATTCTATAGTTTTCATTTGATCTAAAATAATCTTTTTTCTATCTTCTGGATATAAAATTACTCCATTTTTATCTAACTTACAAAAGTAATCTCCTGCAAAGTCAAAACTAAATGGTTCATAAGAGACCATTCTATGAGCAAATGATTTGTTTGAGCTTTTTATACCATAAAGTTCACCCTCAACTATCTCTTCTCCTAACATCATTATTAGACTTCGTATAGGTCTTATAAAACTATCCGTTCTACTAGCCCATCTCATAGATTTTCCAAAATCAAGTGCATTTATAAATTCATTTACCATTTCATTTAATAAATCTTTTGAAGCTTTTCCTTTTTCTTCTTTTTTAAAGTATAAAACTTCATCTTTTCCATTATTAATTGTTTTTATATCTTCTACTTCTATTCCACATTTTTTTGCAAAACCAATTGCAGCACCTGTTGGTTTTCCATCTTTATATGCAATTGCAATAGGAGCTCCATATTGTTCAACAGTTGTATCTTCTTGCGTTAAATTAAATTCTCTATGCCAAAGAACCAATCTTCTTGGAGTGTAAAAAAAGTCAAAATCAGTTGATAATTTATATTTTTCTAAAATATCACTCCATTTTTTTTCAATATTTGGTAACTCTTTTAAAAATGGTATAGCAGGTAGTTCTTCAACACCTATTTCAATTAATAATGGTTTATTCATTTTTCTCTTTTTCCCTTTTCTCGATTTCTTCTAATTTTTTTGTATGTTTTTCAATTTGTTGTTTATTAAAGCCTCTAATAAACCCAAAAACTATTATTACAAAAGCTATAATAACTATTATATCAAGTATATCTTTCATATTTATCCTAACAAGTTTTTATATATTACACCATCAATTTTATTCATGGCTACTATTTCAAGTTCATCACTAGATTCTATTATTGTTAATATTTTAGAATCAAACATATAGTTTTCTGCAATGTCTTGAATCGTTTTATCTAGAGGTTTATCACATATAATATACTTAGTATGTAAAGCATTTGCATAAAGTGCTTCTTTTAGTGTATGTACTATAACTCCCGTAAACAAGTTATTTTCATAAGAATATTTTAGAAGCTTTTTATTAAAATCAAATAAAATTGTAGAATTCGCTTTTGTATTTTCTATATCTTCAAGCTTACTTATAAATGAAGTCTCCTTAAATGGTACTAAATCATCACCAAGTATTATCATCGTAAACACTCCTTTGAACAATAGTATTTTCCATTACTCAATATTGCTTCTTTTTTTGAAACATAAGTTTTACAAGTGGGACACTCTTCCATGATATCTGCTATTGCTTCTTCTTTTTTTGGCTTTTTACTACTACCAATTTCACTCTCTCTTCTTTTTTTAAAAAATAGAATATAAACAACAAATAGAACGATTATAATTGTTAATGCTTTAAATACCATTATTTTTCCCTTTGTTTATATATAAATAATTTCTTTTTTCATCTTTTTTAATTATTTCATAGTTATGTATTTTTGCTTCTTCAAGTTCTGAATCAAGCATACTACCTTTATAAAATAAATAAGATGTAGTCTCAGTTGAAATATCTTTTGTCAAATCTAATAATAAAGAAGTATTTGTAACTGCCCTAGAAGTGATTAATTCAACTTTAATATCTTTTACATACTCTACTCTATTGCATAATATTTCTACATTATCCAATTTTAGTGAGTTTTTAATAAAATTTAAAAAAGCAACTCTTTTTGCTCTTGGCTCTATTAAATAAAATTTAATATTAGGTCTTGCCATTGCTAAAATAAGTCCAGGATAACCAGCCCCTGTCCCTATATCTGCAACAGTCTTATAATCTTTTATAAATTTTAAAACATAAATAGAATCATAGATATTTTTTTCTATTTTCTCATCTTCTAATTCAGCAGAAAGATTATGTACTTTTCCCCAATGTTGCAAAGTTTTTTTAAACTCTTCACATTTTGGTAAAAAATCCTCTCCTAAATTTAATTCATCTAAATTATTTATTTTCACTATAGTAAATGCCCCATTTCTTCTTTTTTAACTTTTAAATAAGCTCTATTATTCTCATTTGCACCCACAATTACAGGAATTCTTTCTACAATTTCTATGTTAGGCAAACTTTCAATTTTATGTGGATTATTTGTTATTAAATTTATTTTTTTGATATTAAATTTGTTTAAAATATATTCTACTATTTCATAAGTTCTTTCATCAGCTTGAAAACCTAGTTGATGATTTGCTTCTATTGTATTAAATCCTTTATCTTGCAAGGCATAAGCATTTACTTTATTTAATAAACCTATATTTCTTCCTTCTTGTCTTAGATATATAACCATACCACCATTTTTATTTATATAATCTAATGAGAAGTTTAGCTGAGCTTGGCAATCACACTTTAGAGAACCTATAGCATCGCCTGTTAAGCATTCTGAATGTACTCTTACATTTACAACATCACCTAAATTACTTGAAAAAATTACTAAATGTTCTTTGTGATGTTCTTTAAAAGATTGTATTTGAAAATTACCATGTGTTGTTGGCAAGTTTGCAATATTTGATTCTTCTATATTCATATCTTTTTAAACCTTAAACTGTTAAAATGGTGCAGATTATATCTAAAAGAGGTAAATAGAATGTTTAAAAGATTAAGAAGATTAAGAATTAATGAAAATTTAAGAGCACTAGTGCAAGAAACAAACTTAAGTCCAAATGATTTTATATATCCACTATTTGTAGTGGAAGGAAATAGTATTAAAACTGAAGTTGCATCTATGCCAGGTGTTTTTCAAATGAGTATTGATGAAATTTTAAAAGAGTGTGAATATATTCAAAGTATAGGTTTAAATTCAATTATTTTATTTGGTATTCCAGATGTTAAAGACTCTGTTGGAAGTGAGTGTTTATGTGATGAGAGTATAATTGCAAGAACAATAAGAGCTGTAAAGGAGAAGTTCCCTACTATGTTTGTATCTACTGATTTATGTTTTTGTGAATATACAGACCATGGACATTGTGGAATACTTGACCCAAAAACTCAAACAGTTGACAATGATAAAACATTAGAAATATCTGCCCAACAAGCTCTTGTTCATGCACGTGCTGGTGCTGATATGATTGCTCCTAGTGGAATGATGGATGGTATTATTGAGACTTTAAGAACTGCTTTAGATGAAAATGGATTTACTGATTTACCAATCATGGCATATTCAACTAAGTTTGCAAGTGCTTATTATGGTCCATTTAGAGATGTTGCAGAATCAACTCCAACATTTGGTGATAGAAGATCTTATCAAATGAATCCAGCAAATAGAAGAGAAGCTATAGAAGAATCAATTCAAGATGAAAATCAAGGGGCAGATATTCTTATGGTAAAACCAGCTCTTGCTTATTTAGATATTGTAAGAGATATTAGAAATAGTTCAAACCTACCATTAGCTGTTTATAATGTAAGTGGAGAGTATGCTTTACTTAAAAATGCAGAAAAAGCTGGTTTAATTGATTATGAAAGAACAGTAATGGAAACTTTAGTATCTTTTAAAAGAGCTGGTGCTGATATTATTATTTCATATCATGCAAAAGAGGCTTGTGAGCTTTTAAATAGAAAATAAAATGAGCCAAACTTATCAAGAGGCAATTGAAAATTCAAATATAGTATCTAAAACTGATATTAATGGAATAATAACTTTTGTCAATGATGAGTTTTGTAAAATTTCTGGCTATAAATATGAAGAACTAATAGGTGCTAATCACAATATTGTAAGGCATCCAGATATTCCAAAGAGTAACTTTACCCTTCTTTGGAGTACTATTTTAAATAAGAAACCTTATAAAGCAACAGTTAAAAATCTAACAAAAGATGGAAAAACTGTCTATTTAAATACTACGATTACTCCTATTTTAGATGAGAATGATGAAATAAAAGAGTTCATAGCCATAAGATATGATGTAACAGAAGAAGTTGAATTAAAGAAAAGATTAGAAAAAAAAGAAAAAGAGTTAGAAGAGTTAAATAAAGATTTAGAGAATAGAGTATCTATTAAAACAAAAGAGTTAAAAGAGTTAAATAAAACTCTAGAACATAGAGTTAAAGATGAAATTAAAAAAAATGAAGAGAAACAAAAACTTCTATTTTTACAATCAAGAATGGCAAGCTTAGGTCAAATGTTAGGAAATATTGCCCACCAATGGCGACAACCCTTAACTGAGCTTAACCTAACACTTTTCAATATGAAAAAATTTTTTAATACAAATGAAAAAGAGAAGTTAGATGAACTCTATCTTGAGAGTAAAAATTTGATATCTACAATGTCTTCAACAATAGATGATTTTTCTAACTTTTTTAATCCACAAAAAGATAAAAAAAGCTTTGAGATAAAAAAAGCAGTTGATGAAGCTATATTAATTTTGAAAAAAACGATAGAAGATATAACTTTAAAGATTGAGGTACCATTAAATTACCAAGTTGTAGGTGTATTAAATGAACTTACACAAGTAATTATAAATCTAATTCAGAACTCAAAAGATGCTTTTATAATTAATAATATAAATAACAAAATTATAGAAATAAAATTAAAAGAAGATAAAATTTTAGATAAAAAATATGCAAAATTAGAAATAATAGATAATGCTGGCGGAATTAGTAAAGATAACTTAGATAAAATATTTGATCCTTATTTTACAACAAAACATAAGAGCCAAGGTACAGGATTGGGATTATTTATGTCAAAAATGATTATTGAAAAAAGTTTAGAAGGTGAAATGACTCACAAAAACTTTAAAAATGGTTCTAATTTTACGATTATTATCCCTTTAAATAATTAGGAAAGATATGAAAAATAACTTACTAAAAGACTTAAAAATATTAATAGTTGAAGATGAAAAAAGATTAGCTCAACTTTTAAAAGATGCTATAAATGATTATTTTTTCTCTGTAATTATTGCAAAAGATGGAAAAGAAGGTTTAAAAAAGTTTAAATCATTTAAACCTGATATTGTAATAACTGATATTATGATGCCTCTTTGTGATGGTTTGGAAATGACACAAAAAATAAAAGAGTTTGATGAAGTAACTCCTATTATTATATTAAGTGCTCACTCTGATAAAGAAAAGTTACTAAAAGCCATTGATACAGGAATAAATAAATATTTTATAAAGCCTTTTGATCCAGAAGACCTTATAACTTATATTAAAAAAATAGCACCTAAGTTAAACAAACAAAAAAAAGTATTACTAAAAGAGAATTTCACCTTTGATAATAATACTATGACTTTGTATGAAAAAGGAAAAATTGTAAATATTACAAAACGAGAAAAAGATTTTTTGTATTTACTAATAAAACATCAAAATATTCTTGTAAGTACTGAAGAAATAAAATCTACACTTTGGAAGGAAGAAGTAAGTGACGAGCGGCTTAGAACTTTTATAAAAAGACTAAGATTAAAAATGTCTAAAGATATTATTGAAAATGTTTTAGGGCAAGGGTATTTAATTTCTCCATTGAATAGTTAAACTATTTTGTATAAGTTCTTCTTTATTTATATCCCTTTGTTTTTGTATATTTCCAATATTTGAATTAGTTTGTAAAAAATTTTGTAAATAGTATGTATTTTTATATCCCAAGTTACTAATTATATTTATCATATTATTTATATCATTCTCTTCTAACAAACTTGAATTAACCGTTGTTCTAAGTTCAAAATTAAAATTAATATCTATCAAATATTTTATTGTATTAATAAACTGGGCATATTTATCTACACCTGTTATCATTTTATATTTATATTTTGGTGCTTTAAAATCTATTGCCATATAATCTATTAATTTCTCTTTTATAAGTTCTTTTATTAAATTAAGATTTAACCCATTCGTATCTAGCTTTATTTTATATCCCAACTCCTTAATTTTTTTACAAATAGTAGTCAAATCATAAAGGCTTGCTTCCCCTCCTGATAATACTACAGCATCAAGCATCCCTACTCTATTTTTTAAAAAAGTTAAAATATCATTTAAAGTGTAATTACCATTTTTACAGAAGACAATATCATCATTATAGCAATATCGACATCTCATATTACACCCTTTAAACCAGATTACACAAGATAAATATCCTATGTAATCTGTAGTTGTAAATTTTGTAAAATCATAAACAATTTTTTGATTCAACAAATTTGATTCTCTCTTTGTGTTCACCTTTTTTACCTATATTAAAGCTTTCAACTGGTCTATGATAACCCATAACTCTAGTATAAACTATACATTTTGTTCTTTTTTTACTATTTTTTTCAAGCAATTCTTGATAATTCATTTTTCATCTCCTGTTTTAAAATTTCTTCGTCACATTTTGGACAAAACTCATGTTCTCCATTTAAATATCCATGTTTTTCACAAATAGAAAATAGTGGTGTTACTGTTATATATGGAAGTCTAAAGTTTGTAATTACATTTTTTACAAATTTTCTACAAGACTCTATTGATGAGATTCTTTCATTCATATACAAGTGTAAAACTGTCCCACCAGTATATTTACACTGAAGTTCATCTTGTAAAGTTAAGGCTTCAAATGGATCATCTGTATAGTTTGCTGGAAGTTGAGAAGAGTTTGTATAATAGATGTTTTTATCAAATCCAGCTTGAATAATATCTTTAAATCTTTTTTTATCCTCTTTTGCAAACCTATAAGTTGTACCCTCAGCTGGTGTTGCTTCAAGATTATATAAGTTACCAGTCTCTTCTTGATATTGAAGCATTTTATCTCTCATGAAATCTAATATTTGAATACAAAAATCATTTCCAATATCTGAAGCCATATCAACATCATTTGAAAAATAGTTTTTTAACATCTCATTCATTCCATTTACTCCAATAGTCGAAAAATGATTATTAAATCCTTTAAGATATCTTTTTGTATATGGGAAAAGACCTCTTTCATACATATCTTGAATAAAGACTCTTTTTTTCTCTAAGGTTGATTTTGCCAAATCCATTAACTCTTCTAATTTTTTAAGTAGACTATTTATATCACCTTTGTATAAATATCCTAGTCTTGCCATATTAATAGTAACTACACCAATACTTCCTGTCATTTCAGCGCTTCCAAATAATCCACCTCCCCTTTTAAGAAGTTCTCTTAAGTCAAGTTGCAATCTACAACACATACTTCTTACATGACCTGGTTTATAGGCTTTTTCATTTGGGATTAAATTCCCATTTTCATCTTTTTCATATTGGCTACCAATAAAATTTTGAAAATAAGAACTTCCAATTTTTGCTGTATTTTCAAATAATAAATCTGTATTTTCTCCATACCAATCAAAATCTTCAGTAATATTCACTGTAGGAATAGGAAAAGTAAAAGGTTGACCTGTTTTATCACCTTCTGTCATTATCTCATAATAGGCTTTGTTTATAAGGTTCATCTCATTTTGGAAGTTTTTATAAGTCAATTCTTCAAATGAGTTACAACCTTTTATTCTTAATTTTTTTAAAAGAACTTCATCTTCAAAACCTTTAAATAAGTGCTTTTGATTTCGTGTTGGAATTTGATCTTTTAAATCATTTGGAACAGTCCAATCAATAGTAATATTTGTAAAAGGGCTTTGTCCCCAACGAGCTGGAACATTTAGATTATAAATAAAACTTCGAATAGCTTTTTTTATCTCTTTATATTCTAAATTATCTTTAAATACATAAGGAGCTAAGTAAGTATCAAAGCTACTAAAAGCTTGGGCACCTGCCCACTCACTTTGTAGTATCCCTAAGAAGTTTGCCATTTGCCCTAAAGCTTCTCTAAAATGATTTGGAGCAGTGCTTTCTACTCTTCCTCTTACTTGATTAAATCCTTCATCAAGTAAAATTCTTAAACTCCATCCTGCACAATATCCACTTAAACAATCTAAATCATGAATATGATAATCAGCATTTCTATGAGCATATCCCTCTTTTTTAGAGTAAATTTTATCAAGCCAATAATTTGCAATTATTTTACCTGCACTATTATTTATAAGACCAGCATGGGAATATCCAGTATTAGAATTAGCATTTACTCTCCAATCACTTTTAAAAATATACTCTTCAACAGTTTGAGTTGAGTTTATATAAGTTGTATCTTCATTTAATCCTAAGACATGTTCCCTTTGGAGTTTGTGGGTATGTCTATATACCATAAATGATTTCATTACCTCAAAATAGTTAAAATTATAAAGCTCTTTTTCTATTATATCTTGAATATCTTCTACAAATAATTCTTCAATTAACTCTAATTTATTAACAACATTAAAAAATACTCTTTCGTCATAAGTAACTTGTACACTTTTAAATGCCTTTTTAATTGCATCTTTTATTTTATAAGATTGGTATTCTTCTTTTTCCTTATCCCTTTTGAATATATATTTCTTCATTTTTTTTCCTTCAATCTAATAAGCAAAGTTTAAGTAATATTGTCTTAATTTGTTATTACTTAAAAAGTCACTAAAGTGTCATTTTAAGGTCTTTTCAAAAGAAATTTATTTATATTTTTTAAGTAAATAATATTAAGAATTAAGTTTAAAATAAAGCCAATTCTAATATAATATTTGCTTTTATAAAAACAAGGGATTAGAATGAGACATTTCTTAACAATTGCAGATTTTAGTAAAGAAGAATTATTAGAAATTCTAGAACTAGCAAAGCAAATAAAAGCTGAAACAAAACAAAGAAACTTTAAAGAGTATTTACCTAAACAAGTACTTGGAATGATTTTTGAAAAAAGTTCAACAAGAACAAGAGTATCTTTTGAAACAGGTATTTATCAATTAGGTGGAGTAGGACTATTCTTATCATCAAATGATATACAACTAGGACGAGGTGAACCAATGAGTGATACTTCACGAGTTATCTCAAGAATGGTTGATATGGTGATGATTAGAACCTTTGAACACTCAAAACTTGAAGAGTTTACAAAATATTCAAAAGTACCTGTTATAAATGGACTAACTGATGATTTCCATCCAGTACAACTTATGGCTGATTATATGACAATTATGGAAGAAGGCAAAGATAAAGATTTGGTTGCTGCATATGTTGGAGATGGAAATAATTTAGCCCATTCATGGCTTATGTTAGCATCAAAACTTGGGTTTGAACTTAGAATTGCTACTCCTAAAGGATATGAAGTTAAACAAGAGATTTTAGATAGAGCTTTAGAGTTTGCAAAAGAATCAGGTGCAAAAATAGTGATTGGGAATGATCCAATTGAAGCTATAAAAGATGCAACTGTTGTTACAACTGATACTTGGGTGTCTATGGGACAAGAAGATGAAAAAGAGAAAAGAGTAAAAGACTTTGAAGGTTATATTGTAGATACAAAGCTTATGTCTTATGCAACTAGTGATGCTATTTTCTTACATTGTTTACCAGCTTATAGAGAGTATGAAGTATCTGAAGAGGTATTTGAAGGACCTCAAAGTAAAGTATTCGAAGAAGCTGAAAATAGACTACATGCACAAAAAGGTGTTATGGTTTGGCTAGACGGTAAACGAAATGATTGATTTTAAGAAGTTTGAAAAATACTCAAAACCAGGACCTAGATATACTTCATATCCAACAGCTCCTGAGTTTACAGAAGAGTTTTCACAAGAAGATTTAATAGAAATTTTTTCAAAACAAGACTCTTCACGTAATCTATCATTATATCTACATCTTCCATTTTGTAGAAGTGCCTGTTATTTCTGTGGATGTAATGTAATCTTTACATCTAAAGAAGATAAAAAAGTAAGATATTTAGAATACGTACAAAAAGAGTTAAAACTACTTGAAAAATATGTTGATACATCAAGACAAGTGACTCAAATGCATTTTGGTGGAGGAACTCCTACTTATTTCTCACCTGAACAATTGGATGAAGTGATTTCTATGATAAAAAGAAGTTTTCCCAATTTTAGTAGTGATGCTGAGATCTCATGTGAAGTGGATCCTAGATATTTTACTAAAGAACATATGGATGTTCTAAAAAAAGGTGGATTTAATAGACTTAGTTTTGGAGTTCAAGATTTAGATGAAGAGGTTCAAAAAACTATTCATAGAATTCAACCATATGAAACAACTCAAAATGTTATGAATATTGCAAGGGAAGCTGGAATCAAATCTATAAATATCGATTTAATATATGGTTTACCACATCAAAATAGAGAAACATTTAATAAGACATTAAATCAAATATTAAAGCTTGATGCTGATAGATTTGCTGTATTTAATTATGCCCATGTTCCTTGGCTTATGAAGACTATGAGAAAGTTTGATGAAACAACTTTTGCCCCACCTAGTGAAAAACTACTTATTTTAAAGGACACTATTGACTTTTTTACTAGTAATGGTTATAAAATGGTTGGAATGGATCACTTTGCAAAAGAAAATGATGAGCTTTTTAAAGCAATTGAAAAAGGTGAATTACATAGAAACTTCCAAGGTTATACTACTAAAGGTGGAGCTGATTTAATAGGTATTGGTGTTACCTCGATTGGTGATGGAGTTGATTATTATGCACAAAACTACAAAGATTTAAAACAATATGAAGAAGCTTTAGATAATGGTAAATTACCTACATTTAAAGGTTACAAATTAAGTGCTGATGACCAATTAAGACAATTTGTAATTATGGAACTTATGAGTAATTTCTCTTTAAATATAAAAAGAGTTGAAGAGAAGTTCCATATTGACTTTTTTGAATACTTCAAAGAGGATGTGAATGCTTTAGATGAGTTTATAGAAGCTGAGCTAATGACATTGGATAAAGAGTTTATAAAAGTAAATCCAACAGGTGCAATGCTTATACGAAACATTTGTATGCCTTTTGATGCTTATTTGAAAAAAATTCCTGAAAATAAAAGAAGGTTTAGTAAAACTATATAATGAAAACAATTAATAAATTTGATTATACTAGCATTAGCGATGATTGCGTTAAATGTGGAAAATGTAAACCTGTATGTACGATATTTAATATAAATCAAGATGAAGCAACAAGTCCAAGAGGATTTATTGATTTATTAGGTGCATATGAGAGAGATGAATTAGAGTTAGATAAAACAGCAAAAGATATATTCGAGAGTTGTTTTTTATGTACAAACTGCGTTGAAGTTTGTCCAAATGACTTACCCACAGATATGATTATTGAACAAGTTCGTTCTGATATTGCAAAAAAATATGGAATAGCTTGGTATAAAAGAGCTTTTTTCTTTTTATTGAGACATAGAAAAATTATGGATTTTATGTCTAAACTTGGTTGGATGTTTCAAACCTGTGCAATAAAAATTGAAGAAAAAAGTAGTTCAGCAGTTCCAAGGTTTTCTTTACCAATTGTTAAAAAAGATAGAGCTTTACCCTATGCAGATAAAAGAACATTTTTAAATAAATATCCAGAAAATATACCTGCAAATGTTAAAAATAAAGATAGTAGTATAAAAAATAGAGTTGCTATTTTCATCGGTTGTATGGGTAATTATAGTTATACAAATATTGGTGATAGTTTAGTTGATATTTTAAAAAAACTAGAAATAGATATTTTTATTCCTAAAAAACAGTTATGTTGTGGAGCACCTGCATATTTTACAGGTGATTTTGATACTGTTGATTATTTAGTTAAGAAAAATATAGAGTATTTTGAAACATGGATAGATGATGTTGATGCCATAATTATTCCAGAAGCTACATGTAGTGCTATGATTAACCAAGATTGGGAACATTATTTACATAATCAACCCCAATGGAAAGAAAGAGCTGCAAAATTAGCTAAAAAAGTTTTTATGGCTACAAAATGGCTTGAAAATAATACAAAATTAAAAGAAATGTTGGCTAATTCAGGTAAAAAAATTGATGATGTAGTAACTTATCATGACCCTTGTCATGCTAAAAAGATGCAAAATGTTTGGCAAGAACCAAGAAACCTATTAAAACAAAATTATGTTCTAACAGAAATGAGTGATTCTAATAGATGTTGTGGTTTTGGTGGAGTTACTATGCAAACTGAAAAATATCACTTTTCAAAAGCAGCAGGTGCTCCAAAAGCTGCAATGATAAAAGAGACTAAAGCTCAAGTTGTAAGTGCCGAATGTAGTGCATGTAGAATGCAAATTACAAACTCTTTATATCAAGCAGATGTTGATGTTGTATTTAAAAATCCAATTGAACTGATAGCTGAGGCCTTAAATTAATGGAGTTTTGGAAAAATATCTATTCTCAATTTAATCCAATAGCATTTCATTTAGGTCCTGTTTCAGTTCATTGGTATGGGATTATGTATGCTCTTGCATTATTAAGTGCAATTTTTGTTGCTAAATGGTTTATAAACTATGACAAAATAAATATCAAACAAGAGATTTTTGATTCATATATTTGGTGGGCAGAAATTGGAGTAATTTTAGGTGCAAGAATAGGATATGTCTTATTTTATGATACACATACAAAATATTATTTAACTCATCCTTGGCAAATATTTAACCCCTTTGTTGATGGGACATATACTGGAATTTCAGGAATGAGTTATCATGGGGCTTTTATTGGTTTTTTAATTGCTACTCTTTTATTTTGCAAAAAAAACAAAGTCTCTTTTTGGTTTATAACTGATATTGCAGTTTTAGGAATTAGTTTTGGATATATATTTGGTAGATTTGGAAACTTTTTTAATCAAGGGCTTATAGGAAGAGTTACAGACGTGCCTTGGGGAATATATGTAAATGGTGTTTTAAGACACCCCTCTCAAATATATGAGGCATTTCTTGAGGGATTAGTTGTCTTTCTAATATTAGTATATTATAGAAATAGAAAAAAATTTGATGGGCAACTAGCTATTATTTATGCTTTATGTTATTCCCTTGCTAGAATTACTGCTGAATTCTTTAGACAACCAGATGTTCAATTGGGATTTTTATATGGTGGGTGGCTTACAATGGGTATGCTACAATCATTTTGTATCTTAGTTATAGCTATTGTAATTTTATTTATTATGAAGAAAAGACTTAGTTAACATTTAATAGATTTACTCTCTTTTTATTTATGGAACTAAGTCTATTTCCTTTCTTTTTAACATATTGATAGCAACTTTTAGATAATGAATTGTTGATTTTTATTGAGTATTTGAAATCTGTTTGGTCAGTTTGTGAATCCATGTTCTACTGCTAGTTCATCTATTTTATTCTTCAATAAATCTAATCGCCAACCATGTCTATCAGCGAAGTTTTCAATTTCTGCTTCTCTTTGTTCAGGATCACAAAACACAAATATTCTTTTTAAGAATGGTTTTGGAACTTGTATTGCTATTAGTTGAAAATAGTTCTCTTTACAACTTCTTGAACAAAATGCTTTGCTCATAGCAATCTTTTTTTTACAGAACGGACAGTGTGACATTAATTACCTTTCGGGATTATTTTATAATATTTTGCATTCGTAATATCTTGTAGATATTTAGGTTCTACTTCATGTAAAGCAATAATTTCTACTACCTTTTTATCAAATAACCAACCTTTTTGAGTGTCCTCAAGAACATGATTTTCGAACATTTCAACTAATTCTTCTTTTGTCAAAATTAGTTCTTCCATTTAGGCACCCTTTTTTATTTAGAATCTCTTCATACCTGTTTCGTCAATTACATATCCCTTATTAGAATGATTTTTAATTATTTCATAATAAGTTTTTTGTCGTATTTTATTTACAATATTTCTCATTGTATAAATAGACATATTTTTACCTTTCCATACAACTTCTTTAATTGTATCATAATCAGTAATTTCACCTCTTCTTGCAATAAGAAGTTTTAAGAATCCTTTTTCAAGTCTTGTGAAATCAATCGCTGTTCCACCTGATTTAAAAAATTGATCTCTATATTCATCGAAGTAAATTCCATTTTGGAACTCAACTTTATCCCCTCTTTTTGTCTGATTTAGGCACATTATAATTGCTAATTTTAAATCCTGTAATCGTAAGGGTTTTGAAATAAATGTATATGAGTTACAATTAACAGCTGTAACTATATCATCACTATTATCTTCATTAGAAATTATTATTTTAGGTAGCGTTTGAGCTATTTCAACTAATTCAAAACAAAAATCTTTAAAAATCATGCCATCACATTGAGTATCTATAATTACAAGGTCATAGCTACTTTGTCCAGCTAAAATTAATGCATCTTTATTATTTGAAACAAAACTAACTTCTTTAAAATAATTGTCTAAATCTTGTTCTAAAGATTTTTTAACATTTAAATCACTACTTACAACTAATAATTTTGCATTATTTAGTTTTCTAATATTTTTTAGTGTTTTAATCATACATTACTCTTTAATTTGTTTATTTATATTATTATAGCCAAATTTATTTTTTTTGTCAAAAGAAAATTATTTTTTAATAAAAAAGTTTTTTATTTTACTTTAAATCACCCCAACTATTACCTACAGCAACAGAAACCTTTAACGGTATTTCAAGAGCAAATATATTTTCCATTATTTTTTTCAAATCATTTGTTATTTCATCTTGTTTTTCATTTTTTACTTCAAAAATAAGTTCATCATGGATTTGTAAAATCATCTTTAAATCTTCATTATTTTTATATTTTTCAAAGATTTTTATCATAGATAATTTTATCAAATCAGCTGCACTTCCTTGAAATTTTGTATTAACTGCCTCTCTTAAATAACCTATTCTTTGCATAGTATTTGCTGCATTAAAATCAAATATTCTTCTTCTTTTAATTAGCGTTTCAACATATCCATTTTCCAAAGCAAAATCTTCTATTGACTTCATATACTCTTTTACATTTGTAAAGGCTTCAAAATATGAATCAATGTAAACTTTAGCCTCTTTTGGAGTTATTTTAAGTGTATCTGCTAATTTTTTACTTCCCATTCCATAAAGTAATCCAAAATTAATTGTTTTAGCAATATTTCTTTTTTGGGCTGCTTTTTCTTCACCAAATATTTTTACAGCCGTTTGGCTATGAATATCTAAATCTCTATTAAAGGCATCAACCAAAGCTTTATCTTTACTAAAGTGAGCCAATAATCTTAATTCTATTTGAGAATAATCAATCCCAACAAGTTTATAACCATCTCTTGCTATAAAGGCTTTTCTTATCTCTCTTCCTGCAGTGCTTTTTACTGGAATATTTTGTAAGTTTGGATTTTTTGAACTAAGTCTTCCTGTTGCTGTTCCTGTTTGTAAAAAAGAGGTATAAATTTTATTTTCTTTGTCATTAGAAGCTAGTTCTAAAAGTGGCTCGATATATGTAGATTGTAGTTTATAAGCTTCTCTATAATCTAATATTACAGGAATGATTTCATGGGAATCTACTAATTTATTTAATACTACTTCATTTGTACTATAACCTGTTTTCCCCTTTTTAGAAGCAGGTAAGCCCAATGTTTCAAAAAGTACTACACCCAATTGTTTTGGTGAATTTATATTAAATTTACTCCCAGCTAATTCATGGATTTTTTTTGTAAGTTCTTGAATATATTCTTGATTTTTGATTTTGAGGTTTTCTAAAATTTGTGTATCAATTTTTACACCATTATTCTGCATGTTAATTAGTACATCTATAAATTTAAATTCATAATCATCTGCTATTTTTAAAAGATGTTCACAATTTTGTTTTTTAAACTCTTCTAGTAGTTTAAAGTATATTTTGTATGTCATTAAAGCATCTTCTGCTGCATAGTTACAAGCACTTGAAATATCAACAGTAGAAAAATCATCACCTTTTTTAACCACATCTTTAAAGGCAATCATTGTATGATCAAAATAACTTTTTGCAAGGGCATCAAGCCCTACTTTTGAACTACTATCTAGTAACCAAGCTAAAATAATAGTATCAGCAAATAAAGTTAATGTTATATCAAAGTTAAATTTTATGATATCAAAGTCATATTTGAAATTTTGAACAATAAGTTTAAAATTATTTAATTTATTAATTGCACTTTTAGCATCTTCTATTGAAACTTGCTCTGGAGCACCTAAATAAGAGTGAGCGATAGGGACATAATAAGCACTGTTTTCATCAAAAGAGAATGAAAAACCAACTATTTTTGCTATTTTAGTATCTAAACTTGTTGTTTCTGTATCAAAGGCAACAATAGAATCTTTTGGAATAGAATTTATTATCTTTTCTAGTTTCTCTTTTGTATCTAATAATATATAGTTATAAGTTACTTTCTCTTTTGGTTTGGGCATTTGAGTTTTATAGTTAAGTCCATTTTGATGAACTCTTTCAACTATTTTAGTTAAGTCATATTTTGCTAAAGTATCTTGAATTTTTAAAATTGGATTCTCTTTTGGCAATTCAAATTGATCTAAAAAATCTATACAGTGACAATCTTTTTTTAAGGTAACTAACTCTTTTGAGATAAAAGCCATCTCTTTATTTTCTAAAAGAAGTGTTTTCCATCTAGGTTTTGGCACACTTTCAATATTTTCATAAATATTTTCCAAAGTTCCAAACTCTTTTATCAAGGCTTCTGCTGTTTTAGCCCCTACCCCTTTTACACCAGGAACATTATCTGCACTATCACCTAAAAGTGATTGATAATCTGTAAATTGATTAGGATGAACACCATATTTTTCATAACACTTTTCTTCATTTATTATTACTTTTTTAATTGGGTCAAATAAATAAACTGTATCATCATCAATTAATTGATATAAATCCTTATCATGGCTTACTATTCTAACTTCTAAGTTTTTTTCTCTTGCATCGTGGGCAATTGATGCAATAATATCATCCGCTTCAAATCCACTTTTAATGGCTGTTTTAAATCCCATTTCTTCTATCCATGAAATTGCAACTGGAAGTTGTCTTAATAAATCTTCTGGCACATCTGGTCTTTGTGCTTTATATTGGTCATAGATTGCATTTCTAAAAGTATCACCTTTTGAGTCAAGGGCAAAAACTATATAATCAGTTTGAAAATCTTTCCCAATATTAGATATAAAGTTCATAAATCCTGTTAATAATCCTGTTGGAAAGCCATCTTTTGATTTTAAAGGAGGAAGTGCATAAAAACTTCTAAACAAAAAGCCAAATGTATCTATTACAGTTATGGTTTTTTTAGCACTTAAATTATCATTATCCATTAAATTTTCCCTAGTTTTAAAGTTTTTATATTATAATGAAAAGATATAAAAATAAGTTTATTTAGGTTTTTAATGGGTTCAGATTTAGAAAAATTGAAAAATACAAACTATGAATTAAAAGAAATAATTAATAACTCATGGGATGGAATTGCTATCATTGATTTTAAGAGTAAATTCTTATATGTAAATGATGCACTAAGTCCAATATTAGGATATACAAATTTAGAATTACTCTCTTTAACCTTTGTTGATTTAGTTAAAGAAGAGTATAAAATATCATTTTTACAACTTTTAAAAAATAATATGATTAACTCTTATGATACAGACATGAATCTTGTTTGTACAAGGAAAGATAAAAAACCAATTTATCTTAAAGTAACAGTTTCTCTTATGTTAAATAAAAAGTATTTTGTATTAAATGCTAAAGATATTACAAAACAAATCTCAGATGACCAAATTTTAAATGAATATGTTATTTCAAGTCATACAGACAAGTTTGGTTTTATCACTGAAGTTTCTGATGCTTTTTGTAAATTGACAGGTTATTCAAAAAGTGAACTACTCGGAAGATCACATGCCGTGATTCAGCATGAAGATTCACCTAAAGAACTTTTTCAAGATTTGTGGAATAGTATAAAAAATGGTAAAGAGTGGACAGGAAAAATTAAAAATGTTAAAAAAAATAATGACATTTTTTGGGTAGATATTAAAATAAAACCAATTTATAATAAATATGGGGATATTACTGGATTTACAGCTCTTATGTTTGATATCACCCATACTTTAGAACAATCTGAAAAATTATTAGTTCAAGATAATAAATTAAATATTATGACAGAAACTATAAAAACAATTTCCCATGAGTGGAGACAACCATTAAATACTATTTCAATAATTGCACAAAAATTATCTCTTGATATAGAGGATACAAGTCCTTTTCATGAAGGCTTAAATAAGATAATAGAAAATACAAAAACTTTATCAAATACAATTGAAGAGTTTAAATCTTTAATAGAGTTTGAAGGTCAAAAAGAGATAGTGAGATTAAGAAATTTATTTGAAACTCTAATCAAACCATATAAAAGAGTTGTTGATTTTGAAATAATTTGTGATGATAATTTGGTATTAGAAACCTATCAAGATAGATTAGTAACTATATTTAATAATCTTGTTCAAAATTCTATTGAAGCAATGCAAAAAAATATGATAACAGAGAATAAAAAAATAGTAATTGAGGTGAAAAAAATAAATGATTTTATTGAATTGTATTTTCATGATAATGCTGGAGGAATAGAAAAAGAAAAAATTTTAAAAATATTTGAACCTTATTTTTCGACAAAAGAAGAAAAACATGGTGTAGGATTAGGCTTATATATTGTAAAAAGTATTATTGAAATGCATTTAAAAGGCACAATAAAAGTTATTTCAAGCTCAAATGAAACAACTATTAAAATAAAATTACCTATAATAATTTAAAGGAAACAAAATATGATAATTATACCTGCAAGATTAAATTCTAGTAGATTTCAAAATAAAATTTTAGTTGATATACTTGGTTTACCAATGGTTATAAGAACTGCAAAACAAGTAAGCAGTTTAGATGATGTAACAATTGCTACAGATTCTTTTGATGTTATTGCATTAGCAAAAGAACATGGAATAAATGCTATTATGACTTCAAGTGAACATCAAAGCGGAACAGATAGAATAAATGAAGCAGCAAAAAAGCTAAATTTAAAAGAAGATGATATTGTTATTAATGTACAAGCAGATGAACCTTTCATTGAAGTTGATGTTATAGAAGCTGTTATTAATAGAGTGAAAGAAGTTAGAGATAACAAAGAAGATATTATGATTGTCTCTTGCCATAAAAAGATATCTTCACAATTGGCAGATGATCCAAATCATGTAAAAGTATTATTAAATGATAAAGGTAATGCCACATATTTTTCTAGAAGCAAAATTCCATATCATAGAGATCACTATGAAAATGCTACTTATAATGGACATTTAGGAATTTATGGTTTTACAGTAAAAAGTTTAGATGAGTTTTGTAAACTTCCAGTAGCACAAACTGAAAGTATAGAAAAACTTGAACAATTAAGAGCAATCTATCATGAAAAGAAAATTGCGATGGTTGAAGTGGAGTCTAAATCATTTGGTATCGATACGGAAGAAGATTTGAAAAATGCACTTAATTTTTTTGCAAAATAATTAATTTTCAAAAAGAATTTTAAAAAAGATAGAAGGTATTATGAATAAAGATTTTTTTAAACAACTAAACATACTTTATGTGGAAGATCAAGAAGAAATTAGAAATTTTACTTCTAATATTTTAAATGCTATTGTAGGTAATTTAATTGTCTCTAATAATGGAGAAGAAGGGCTTGAAGCATTTAAAAATAATTCTAATATAGATTTAATTATTGCTGATATTAATATGCCTAAAATGAATGGTTTAGAGATGATAAAAAGAATTAATGAAATTAATTCAAATATACCTAGTATCGTAACAACAGCACATACTGATTCTAGTTTTTATAAAAAATCTATTGAATTAGGTATTAATTCATATTGTTTAAAACCTTTAGACTTATATGAACTAATAAAAAATATTACAAAATGTTTAGAACATAAATTTTTAAAAAATATAATACATAATAGTAACTATAATTTTGATGATTCTATTATTGAGTTACTAAATAAACAAGATAGTTTGGTAGCTGTTATAGAAGATGGAGTAATAGTTGCACAAAATGATATATTTTCAAAAAATTTCAAAGTATTTGATATAAATTTAGAAAAAATATTATTAGACAAAGAACAATTTTCTACGAAAGAAGAGCTAAAAACTACTCCTTGGTATGAGTTTATAGCTAATTTAGAGAATGAAAATGTTTTAATAAAAGTAAAAGTAGTTGATGTTACTAGAACTTTTAAATTAAATGTTACAAAAATAGAAAAAGAAAAGAGATATTTTCTAGTCTCTTTATTTGATATTACAAATTTAAATGAGAAATCAAATCTATTTGAATATAAATATAATCATGATTTAATAACAGGTTTATATAATCTAAATAAATTTCACAAAATATTTTCAATTGAATCAAAAAGAGTTAGAAGATATAGAAAAGATTTATCTCTAATAAAATTAAGCGTACAAAACATAGATGAAAAAATCATTTCATATGAAGATTTTTTAAATGATATTAGTGAGTTAATTAAAAATAATATAAGAGAACATGATATTTGTTTTAAAGTAGAAAAATCATCTTTTTTAGTTTTACTTCCAGAAACTGATTTAGATGGGGCATTAAATGTATCTTATAAACTTGAAAATATCCTAAATACTATGCTTTCAAATAAAAAGCTTTCTCAATATAGTTGTTTTGGAGTAGTTGAATTGAAAAATGATGATAATGAAGATCTTATTTTGCAAAGAGTAACTTCAGCTTTAAATAAAGCACTTAAAAGTGATGAAGAGAGAGTTGTTTACTTCTAAAAAGTAAAACTTTCTCCTAAATAGTGTTCTCTTACACTTACATCATTTCTAATCTCATCACTATTACCAGCAGCTAAAAGTGTACCACTTTTCATAACGTAGGCTCTATCACATATTTGGAGGGTCTCTCTTACATTATGATCAGTAATTAATACACCGATTCCTCTAATTGTTAATTGATTGATAATTTCTTGAATATCTTTAACTGCAATTGGGTCAACTCCAGCAAAAGGTTCATCAAGTAATAGAAAAACAGGTTTTGATACTAATGCTCTTGCTATTTCTGTTCTTCTTCTTTCACCCCCTGATAAAGATACACCTTTTCTTTGTCTAATTGGTTCGATATTAAAAACTTCAAGTAGTTCTTCTACTCTTTTAAATTGTTCTTTTTTATCCTTTGTAACAATTTGAGCAGCAAGCATTAAGTTATCTTCTACACTTAAATCTTTAAAAATAGAGGACTCTTGTGGCAAATAACCTATACCTTTTAATGCCCTTTTATGCAATGGCAAAGTAGTAATATCTGTTTCATCTAAAAAAACTTTACCAGAGCTTGGTTTTACAAGTCCACAAACTGTATAAAAAGTTGTAGTTTTTCCTGCTCCATTTGGTCCTAATAAACCAACTATTTCTCCAGATTTAACTTCAAGTGAAATACCATGTAAAATTTGAGTTTTTTTAATGTTTTTAGTTATATTTTCTATTCTTAATTTATGCATTAATTATATATCGCCTTTTATTTTCTAATTTTTCAATATCTATTTTAATAGTATGGAAACCATAAGAGTTAAGAAGTTCATTTAATCTATCATCTCCCCACTCTACAAAATGAATACCCTCTTTTTCAAACTCTTCTAATAAGCCTAAAGAGATAAACTCTTCTAGAGTTTTATTATAAACATCATAATGGTAAATATTATTACCATAAATTGTTTGTATTGAAAAAGTTGGTGATGTAACTAAATCATCAATTTTCAAAAACTTTACATAGTTTTTAACTAAAGTAGTCTTACCACTTGCTAAATCACCTCTTAATAAAACAATTGACTCTTTTTTATTAATTATTTTATCTAATTTATTAATTAGTTTAATTAAATCATTCTCTTCTAAGATTAATTCTATTTTTTCCAAAACTACCCTATTTCATACTTTTAGAAAAATTAATGATTTGATCAAGTTTTTCTTTTGCTTTTCCAGATTTTATGACTTCTCTTGCTATTTCAATACCCTCTTTTATATCTTTTGCCCTATCATCAATAAATAGTGCAGCTCCAGCATTAAGCAATACAATATCAAGTTTTGCACCACTTATTTTACCCTCTAGGATATCTCTTGTGATTTGAGCATTTTCTTTTGCATCTCCACCTAAAATATCATCTTTTGAATACATGCCTAAGCCAAAATCTCTAGGGTCAATTATAAAGTCACTTGTTCTTTGGTCAATTAATGTTGTTGCGTAAGTTACATCACTAATTGAAATTTCATCCATTCCATCTTTTGAACTAACTACCATAGCTCTTTTTGTGTCCAATAAACTTAATGCTGTAATCATTCTATGAATATACTCATCACTAAAAACACCAATTAATTGTTTTGATACTGTTGCTGGATTACTTAAAGGCCCTAAAATATTAAAAATTGTTCTATGTGGTATTGATTTTCGTACAGGCATAATATTTTTCATAGAAGGATGATGGTTTTGAGCAAACATAAATACAAAACCAGTATTTTCAAGCATTTTAACTTGATTTTCAATACTCAAATTTAAATTTATCCCAAGTTCTTCCAACATATCAGCACTACCAGATTTACTTGTAATACTTCTATTACCATGTTTTGCCACTTTTGAACCACAAGCAACAAGTAGTAAGGATACAGTTGTTGAGATATTAAAACTATTTGATTTATCTCCACCAGTTCCACAATTGTCAATTAATTCATCTTTTAAGGAATAATCAACTGGTAAAGGAATAAGATGATCTCTCATAGCATCAGCTGCAGCTGCTATTTGTTCAGCTGTTTCCCCATCTTCATATAATTTGATTAAATACTCTCTTACTTCTTCAACAGGAAGTCTATTTTCAAAAATATCATCAAATTTTAGTTTATCTGCACTAAACATCATCTTTTCCTTTTAATTTTTCTATATATTCTGCTTGTTTTGATTTTGGAGTTGATTTTGTTTGTGGAATTTGTAGTACTTTATACTCTTCTGTATATTCTAAGTATCTTATTTCAATTAAATCTCCAACCTTAACTTCTTTTGCTTTTTTTACGGGCATTCCATTTATATGAACTACTTTATGCTCAAGCATATCTTCAGCAACTGCTCTTCTTTTTGTAATATTAACTGCGTTTAAAAATTTATCTATTCTCATAAACAAGATTATAGCTAAGATAAGATAAAATAACTCCTTAAAATTACTATGATATAGGATATAATAAATGAGTAAAAAAGAAGTAAAAAAAGTAGTATTAGCCTATAGTGGTGGACTTGATACATCTACAATATTAAAATGGCTTCAAGATGAATATAATGCAGAAGTTATAACTTTCACAGCTGATTTAGGTCAAGGTGAAGAAGTTGAACCAGCTAGAACAAAAGCTTTAGCTTGTGGAATTAAGCCTGAAAATATATTTATACTAGATATCAAAGAAGAATTTGTTAAAGATTATGTATTCCCTATGTTTAGAGCAAATGCTATTTATGAAGGAGAATATCTATTAGGTACTTCAATTGCAAGACCACTTATTGCTAAAAAACAAATTGAAATTGCACATAAAATGGGTGCAGATGCTGTTTCTCATGGTGCTACTGGAAAAGGAAATGACCAAGTTAGATTTGAATTAGGTTATTTAGGACTTGATTCAGAGATTACTGTTATTGCTCCTTGGAGAGAATGGGATTTAAATTCAAGAGAAAAATTATTAGCTTATGCTAAAAAAAATGGAATTGAAATAGACAAAAAACATCTTGATAAAGATGGAAACCCAGCTATTAGCCCATATTCTATGGATGCAAATCTTTTACATATCTCATATGAAGGTCTACATTTAGAAAATCCAAATAATGAGCCAGAAGAATCAATGTGGTTATGGACAACATCACCTGAAAAAGCTCCAGATGAAGCTGAATACATCACTATTGGATATAAAAATGGTGACCCTATATCAATTAATGGTGAAGAGTTATCTCCTGCAACATTACTTAAAAAATTAAATGACTATGGAAACAAACATGGTATTGGAAGAGTTGATATTGTTGAAAATAGATATGTTGGTATGAAAGCAAGAGGATGTTATGAAACTCCAGGTGGAACAATCATGCTTAAAGCACATAGAGCAATAGAGTCTATATGTTTAGATAGAGAAGCTGCCCACTTAAAAGATGAAATGATGCCAAAGTATGCTAAACTAATCTATCAAGGATATTGGTTCTCTCCAGAGAGAGAAATGCTTCAAGCTGCAATTGATGCAACTCAGGTAAATGTTGAAGGTACTGTAAGATTAAAACTTTACAAAGGTAATGTTATGGTTGTAGGAAGAGAGTCTGTTAACTCTTTATATTCAGAAGCTCACTCTACATTTGAAGAAGACGAAGTATATAATCAAAAAGATGCAGAAGGTTTCATTAGACTTAATGCTCTTAGATTTATTATTGCAGGTCAAAAGAAAAAAAATAATTAAATAAGGTGGTTAAAAAATAACCACCTCTCTTATTCCCAAATACATATTCTATGCTATCATCTATATTATTAATTATAGAAAAATTAATATATAACTTTAAGATTATGATTTTCTATTAAAATAGTTTAATTTTAGATTATTTGTAATTAAAATGCTACTATCTTACAATAAGATTATCTACATTAAGGATATGGAAGAATATGAACTATTTAAGCGATTTGATTACTATAATGAGTGTAAACTCTTATACAAAAAATAAAGATGGCGTTGATAAAGTTGGTAAACTCATGTCAACATGGCTGGAAGATTTAGGCTTTCAAAAAAATAGTTACTCTCGTGAATTAATAGGTGATCACTTACTTTTTTCATCAAAGAAAAAAAATGGTACAAAAATTTTACTTTTAGGACATAATGATACAGTATTTCCCCCTAACAGTTTTGAGACTGTAAGTGAGGATGAAGAGTGGATTTATGGACCAGGTGCTTGTGATATGAAAGGTGGAAATATTGTCGCTTTACAAGCCCTTAGAAATATTTTTATTACAAATAAAGAGATTTTTAATGTAGATTTTTTACTTGTTTCAGATGAAGAATCAGGAAGTGATGATTCTAAACTTGTAACTTTAAGTATTGCAAAAAACTATGATATATGTTTCGTTTTTGAAGCAGCTGGTGAAAATATGGAAGTTGTTACTCAAAGAAAAGGAGTAGGAACTTTTACAATAACAATTGAGGGAAAAGCTAGTCATGCTGGAAATCATTATGATAAAGGTATTGATTCTAATTTAGAAGCTAGTTTTAAATTACAGGATTTAGTTAAATTAACAAACCTTGATTTAGAAACTACTGTAAATGTTGGAAAGATTAATGGTGGAATTGGAGCAAATACAATATCCCCTAAATGTGAAATTACTTTAGAAATAAGATACACCTCAAATGATGAAAAACAAAGAGTTTTAAACGGCATAGATAAAATAGTAAATAAATCCTATGTAAAGGGCACCATATCTACCTTAACAGGTTCAATCCAAAGAGATGTTATGCAAGAAAATCCTAATCAATTAGATTTAATCTCTCAAATAGAAAAAATCACCAATAGTAAAATGTTAACTGAAAAAAGAGGTGGTGTAAGTGATGCAAATATTGTTGCCTCCTGTGGAGTTACAACCTTAGATGGGTTTGGTCCATTTGGGGATGGTGATCATACAGTAAAAGAAAGAGCCTTGAAAAGTAGTTTTCAAACTAGAATTGATTTAATGACTAAAATTTTAGCTCATTTTCAAAATAATGATTAAAAGGAATTATTATGGATAGAAAGATAGGTATGTGGCTTTATCAAAATGGTGGTGGAGATGTTATAGAAACAAAAATAATAGAAAAATTAAAAGAGAGAAATATTGAAACAATTCCTAATTTAAATTTACGAAATGCTATTGCAAAAAATGGTCATATTATTTATGATAAAATGAAATTAGATAAACTTGACTTGTTTTTTTCATATAATGCAGGGGAACAAACTCAATATCAAATGTATTTATATAAGGCTTTAAATAGAGTTATTCCTATGATTAATAATTATGATTCTTTTGAATTAACAGAAGATAAGTTTCATACATCATTTTTACTAAGGGCAAATGGTGTAAAAACTGCAGATTATAAACTTTGTCATAGGGATGATACTCATCACTTAAATACTATTATGAAGAAATGGTCAAAAATGGTCTATAAACCAACTGATGGTTGGGGTGGAGTTGGTCTTACTAAAATAGAAAATGAAGAGACCTTAGATATGCTTATTCCTTTTTTAAATCAAATGGATTTAAGATATTTTTATGTTGAAAAATTTATTGATTATGATAATACTGATTATAGAATTGATATTGTTGATGGACAATTTGTAGGATGTTACGGTAGGAAAGCAGGAGGAAATGACTGGAGAACAAACGTTACAAGTGGTGGAAGTGTGTTTTTAAGGGAACCAAACGATGATGTAATCAATTTGGCACTAAAAGCAACTAAAATCACAGGGCTTGATATTGCAGGTGTTGATATAATTTATGATAGAAAAAAAGAAGAATTTCTTGTTTTAGAAGTGAATGGGATACCTGCTTTTGCAACACCAGAACAAGAAAAGATGGGCTTAGACTTTAACGATAAAAAAATAGATTTGATAGTAGATTTAATTGATAGAAAAACTAAAAAAGGGGATAGAAAATGAAAAAGCTACCGAAAATAGGACTGTTGTATCTTGATTATGTAATGAGGTTTTTTGATAAATCAAATTTCAAAGGCTGGCCTGATAAAATTGAAACTGTTACTTATCATTGGAAAAATGATAAAGCAAGATTCATAAAAGAAATAAAAAGAAAAAAAATAAAAATATTAATTGGTAATATTCCTGCAACTGCATATGAAACTTTTGTTCAAATATCAAAAGAACTTCCAGATGTGAGATTTGTACCTTCAATTGAGACACAATTTTCAAATAGATCAAAAGAGAATGTTACCCTATTTTGTAAAAAGTATAAAATTTCTATTCCTAAAACAAAAATCTTTTATGACAAAGAAAAAGGATATGAATATTTAAAAAATAAAGCAACTTACCCTCAAATCATAAAAAGAAGTTATGGTCCATCAAATTATGGTGGTTATTTTGTCCATAAAGCGGATAATTTTAAAGAGGCAAAAAAACTTTTAGATGAAAAGAAATATAATCCTATTTATACTCAAAATGCTATTGATTTAAAGGATTCTGGAGATATAAGAGTAATGCTTATTGGGCATAAACCAATTTGTGCCTTTTGGAGATACTCAGGTAAAAACCAATGGATAACAAATACCTCGCAAGGAGGTTCAATGTCTTATGAAAATATTCCGATGAATGCTCTAGAACTTGCTGTAAAAGCAAGTAAAGCTGCAAAAGCAGAATATTGGGCTTGTGATATTGCAATTAGTGCAAAAACTGGAAAAGCATATATTTTAGAGTGTGCAACTGCTTTTGCTGCTTTCCCTTATATAAGAGATTGGATTTGTCAATATTTGATGTGGGATTTTTCAAAAGGAAGATTTAGAAAGCCTCATGTTCCACTATTTTCATGGGAAGAGTTAGGGAAAATTGATTCATCTTTATTACGAACTATGCGTAATATTGGATTTAGTAAATATAAACCTAGTTTTGATGGGGAATATTATCTAAATGATACAAAAGATAATTTTGACATGTCTTTAACTGAGATAAGTAATAATGGAGATGTTCCAGATTCAATTGCCCCTGATAAAAATGTTAATCAATCTCAAAATACTAAAAAAAATGAAGAGGAATATGAAAAGAAAAAAATAAACTTAAATGAAGCTACTTTAACTGATTTAATGTCTTTATATGGGATGGAAGAGGATTTAGCTATTGAAATAAAAGAGTATTTAGAAGAGAATATTATTACTGATAGTTCTGATTTACTTGAGTTAGAATCAATAGATTCTCAAATGTTAAAATCTTGGGATGAAAATATTGATGATATGAGAATAGATATAAATAGTGCTACTATAGAGATTCTAAAAAGAATAAATGGAATTGGTCCTAAACTAGCAAAAACTATTCTTGATTATAGAAAAAAAGTAACAAGTTTAAAAGATATTAATGAATTAAAAGAGCTAGAAGGTATTGGAAAGAATAAATTTAGTCAATTGAAGTCTAGATTAAAAATAGGAGAATAATTTTTTGAAAAGATTATACAGATCATACGAGGCTTCAACAATAATTTTTAAAGAATTAGAAGCGAAATATCCAGAATATTTCAAAATAGAATCCATTGGTCAAACTTGGGAAAAAAGAGAGATTAATTTAATAACAATCTCAAAAAATATTGAAACAGCAAATAATAAACCTGCCCTATTTTATACAGGAACAATACATGCTAGAGAGTGGATTGGACATGAGTTAGCTATAGAGTTTGCCTCTTATATATTAAAAAACCTCGAAACTGACCCAACTTTACAAACATATTTAAATGAAAGTACTATTTATATGGTACCTTGTGCCAATCCTGATGGTTATGAATATTCAAGAAATCATTTCTCTTTTTGGAGAAAAAATAGAAGACAGAATTTAGATGGAACATATGGAGTTGATTTAAATAGAAATTTTCCTATTGGATTTGTAAAATCAGCTGTTACTTCATCAAATGTATATGGAGGTCCTGAACCTTTTAGTGAGCCTGAGACTCAAAGTTTAAGAGATTTTGTTTTATCTCACCCTAATATTACTATTGCTTTAGATTACCATAGTCAAGGTAATGTCTTTTTCCCAGCTCATGATTTTAGACATGAAGATACTATTGATACAATTGATATGAATACTTTATGTGCAAATATGGCTGAAGAGATTAGAAAGATATCAGGGAGAGAATATGGTATACATCAAGGTAAACCACCTGCAAAATTGATATCAGGAAGTGGAAGAGAATTTTATTATTCACAAGGAATACTTTCTTCAGTTGTGGAAGTGGGAACTAGAAATATTAGTGATTATATGGATGATATGAATGAAAATATAAGAGAACATATTCCAGCATTAATATATGCCTTAAAAGAAGTGGATAATTATGATAAAGCCTCTTTGATGAAAAGAGTAAATAGCTTTGAAGCTAGTGAAATTGGTTCAAATCATGTAACATTAAAGTGGGATTATAAATTAAACAAAAATATCTATTTTGAAATATTTAGAAGCCAAAAAGATAAGCAGTTTTGTAACTCTTCTAACTTAATTGCAAAAACTCAAGCTTTGGAGTTTAGTGATATAAATTTAGCTTCAAATAGAGATTATTATTACAATATTAGAGTTGTAAATAAAAAAACAAATCAAAAATCTCCCTTTTATCCTCAAATTAAGATTAGGACTTTAGTTGAGTATGATGAATATAGTAGAACTTATTATGCAAATGCAAAAGGTACTGGTTATGTAGCAGAGAACTTAAACAATAATCCTAAACATTTTGGTGTCAACTCTTTATTTGTAGGAATTGATGAAAACAAAGGTATTTCATATGCTATTATTTCTATAAATGTAAAATCACTTCCTCAAAATGCACTTATAAAATCAGCTTCATTTAATTTATATCCTATAAATAGAGTTTCAACTACAATTGAAAAGTATGGGGAGTGGAATGTAGGACTTGTTAATCAAGATACAATGGGTGATATTACGAATTTTGAAGATGTAAATAATATGGAGATAATTAGATATATTGGTCGCCCTACTGAATCTCACCAATTGACACAAGGTATTTGGAGAAATTGGCATTTATCAGGTTTAGAGTGTGATGATTTAAAAAAGTCTATAAAAAATGATACTATTATTTTAAGAGTGGAAGGTCCAAAAGAGTTAAGAGTTGGACGAAGTAAACAGATGATGCAATGGGATATTGGATATGGTAAATATGGTTTTGGATTAACCTATAGACCAAGACTTGAACTAACTTATACAATTGAGCCTACTAGTGTAGCATTGTTTCCTAAATCTATTTATACAGTAAGTAAAAAGGAAGTATTAGAAGATGTTATTACTCCAGGTTTTGATGAAAATGGAAATAAGATATATTCTACTTTTCAATTTAACCTCTCATCTCTTCCCCCTTACAATGACACTATGATTACTAAAGCTTATTTTGAATTAAACTCTACAAAAATTTATATCAAAGATGATATTAGATTTCATTTGGAGTTTGTGGATGATGATATCAATAAAAGTTATAAAGATATTACATCTAGGGAAGTTATTCAAAATATTGGTTATGATGTAAGTGCAACTGAACTTAAAAACAATCAAACCCAATATTTTATGTTTGATTCCTTTTCTGAAATTATTTTAAATGAGAAATTAAAAACAAAATCAGATATTGCTTTTGTTTTAAAACCAACATCTTCATATAAAGTATTAAAAGATAAAACTGTTTCATGGGAAGCTAGTAATAATAGTACTTTGTGTCCAAAACTTATTATTGAATATATACCAAAAAGAAGATTTCCCGTTGAAAAAGTAACAAATGCTCAATTAGTAATGGAAAATGGGAAAATAAAAGTCTCTTGGAATAATCCAAAAGATTCAAGTTTTGTAGGAGCAAAAGTTATTAAAAATCCTTTTAGAAAACCTTTATCTGCACAAGATGGACAAAAACTTTATGCTGGTGTTGATGAGTATACATTAGATGATTTTGGAGCAACTGATATTGATAAGTATTATGCAATATTTACTTATGATGACGTACCAAATTACTCAGAACCAGTTATTTTAGAATATAAGGCTAAATAAATTTTTATTTAGCTTTTAATTTGTGTAGATATAATATTTCAAATTTATCTACAGGATATTAATATGATATTAAAATTTAAAGAGTTTTATCCAAAAATTGCCCAAAGTGCATGGATCGCTCCTAGTGCTGATTTAATCGGTAATATTGAAATTGGAGAAGATTCATCTGTTTGGTTTCAATGTGTTATAAGATCTGATGTAAATGAAGTAAAAATAGGTAAAAATACAAATATACAAGATTTGTCATGTATTCATACAGATACAAATACTAAAACAATAATTGGTGATAATGTAACAGTTGGTCATAAAGTTATGCTTCACGGTTGTAAAATAGAAGACAATTGTCTAATTGGCATGAGTGCAACTATTTTAGATAATGCTGTTATTGGTGAAGGAAGTATAGTTGGAGCTAATTCTCTTGTAACTTCTGGAAAAGTTTTTCCCCCAAGAAGTTTAATTATGGGTAGTCCTGCAAAAGTAGTAAAAGAGTTAAGTGAAGAAGATGTTGATAAGCTTATCAAACATGCAGCCCACTATGTTGAGTATAAAAATGACTATAGATAGAGTAAGTTTATTCTTACTCTTATGCTGAAGGGAAAGTCATAATAAATTTAAGCCCTTTATCACTATTTTCTACTTTTAATTCACCTTTAAAGCTATTTATTATTACTAATTTAACCATATAAAGACCAATCCCTGTTCCATCACTTTTTGTTGTAAAATATGGATCAAAAAGTTTTTCTACATCATTGTCATCAACTCCACCTGCAAAATCACTAATTGTTAAAATAACTTTGTCATTTTCTTTATATACTTTTATTTCAATAGGTCTATTTTCTATTTCTCTTTCGTTATATGCTTGAATTGAATTAGTAATAATATTTATAAAAACTTGTGCTAATTCCATCTCTATACCTACTATATAAGCATCTTCAATGTCAACTTTTAAGTCTATACCACTTTTTCTAATTTGAGCTTTCATTAAATCAATAAAAGTAACAATTGCTTTTTTTATAGGGATTGTTGTAAGTTTTTTTTCAGAGTTAAAGAAGTTTAGAAAACTATCAATTGTATTTGTCATATGTTTAATTTGTTGTTTTGTATCTTTATCAAATTTATCTATTGTTTCCCTATCTAAATCATCTGTATCATATGAATATTTTATATCGTTACAGTATAAAGACATAATATTTAAAGGCTGTTTTAATTGATGTGATATAACACCAATCATCTCTCCCATACTAGCCATCTTTGCATTATGAACAAGAAGTTTATTTGCTTGATCTAACTCCTCTTTTGAACTCTTTTTTTCTTCAAATATTTTTATAAATACTTTTAATTTTGATGTTAATAAATCATTATCAATTGGTTTTGAAATATATTCTATTACACCTAAATCGTAACCTTTTTTTTGATAGGAGTCTTTATCATAAATACCTGTAATAAAAATAACAGGTATATCTTTTGTTTTTTCTAAACTTTTTATGTAATCAACAAATTGGAATCCATCTACATCCGGCATTTGAATATCACTTAGTATTAAATCTACTTTGTTATTCATAAGTATTGAAATTGCATCTTGTGCATTTAAGGCAGTATAAATTTCTGTATCAAAGCTATCTTCTATCATAAGTTTTAATGAATATATATTTTCTTCTACATCATCTAATATAAGAATACTAAACTTTTCCATAATATTTTCCTTTTATTTAAATTAAAGAGTAATCAATATTTTCAAGTGATTTATCTATAGATAAAGTCACTAAATCAGCCAAATCTTTATGCATTTTCCCTTCTGTAATTAGAATTAAGTTATTTATTTTATGCTCTTTTATATATAAAATATCTTCTTCTTTTAAAGAAGAAGCTTCTAAAATTATTTTTATATTCTTATTTAAATCAATCTCTTTTAAATCTTTAATATAAATTATATTATATTTTGAAGATATTTGACTTATAATTTTAAAAAATAAAATTGGATTACTATTTAAAATATAAATTTCTTCATTAGGAGAAATGTTTTTTATTTTATTAGAAGTCTTTTTTTCACCATCAGTACTTAAACTTAACACTTCTAAACCTTCAATTAAATCAATATTTTTACAAATAATAAGTTCAAAAGTAGAACCTTTTCCAAGTTCACTAGTAACAGATATATCACCTTTTAATAAATGTGCTAACTCCTTACATATAGCAAGTCCTAATCCTGTCCCTCCATACTTCCTTGTAGTACTTCCATCTACTTGTTTAAATCTATCAAAAATATTTTCTAATTTATCTTCTGGTATTCCTATCCCTTCATCTTTTACTATTACTTTTATATCTTTATCTTCATCTTTTACTATTAAACTTATTTTACCACTTTCAGTAAACTTCAATGCATTACTCAATAAATTCTTTATTATCTGTTTTATTCTATCTTCATCGCTATACATTGTCTCTAAACTATCATCTACTTTTAATACAAAATCAATCTCTTTTGCTTTTGTCTGTGGATAAAACATATCATAAATATTCATTATCAAATCTTTTATATTTATCGTATCATTATTAAGTATTATTTGTCCTGCTTCTAATTTTGAAATATCTAAAACATCATTTATTAAATATAATAAATCTTTCCCACATTTATTTATTATTCCTATATTTTTGATTTGCTTTTCATCTAAATTCTCTGTTTTATTTCTCATCATTACATCACTAATTACATTTATTGAGTTTAATGGTGTTTTTAGTTCATGGCTCATATTTGCTAGAAAATCATCTTTTGATTTAGATAATTCTTCGGCAAGAATTTTTGATTGATATAATTTAGTTGTTTTTTCATTTAACTCATTCATCATTCTTTCAAAGTTATTATTTAATTGTTGTATCTCTAATATATTTGTATTTATCAATTTGATTTTGGCATTTGTTGTTTTTATTTGAGACGTTTGACTTGATAATTTCTTTATGGGGTTAGTTATTGTGTATGAAAATTTATTTATTTTATTAATTAGAAAATAGAAGAAAATAATATAAAAAACTACTAATACTATAATCGCTATATATCCAATTTTATTAGATAAATTTTGTAAATATACAATAGAGCTAAATATTTCATCTTTATCTATTAAAATCATTAGTTTCCAATTAGTCTCTTTAATATCTTGTTTTAAAGTTAAATATTCTTTATTTTTAATAGTTAAAGTAGAACTGTCTGAATTATTTTCAATAAGATTTTTAAAGTGTTCAGCAAAAGGGCTTTTATTTTTAAGTATATTAAACTCTTCTGGTTTTTCTATAGTTTTTAAAATAGTATTTGAATATAAATGCTTCTTCAATTCTCTTAATTTTAAAAGCTTTTCTATTTTTTTTGACATAGCTATTATCATTCCATTTTTATCTACCATAAATAAGTTTGCATTGTATGATAACTTTCTATTTAAAATATTTTTAACAAAACTATCGATTGTTATATCAAGCCCAGTAACTCCCTCTAAAAAATCATTTTTATAAATTGGAACAATACATGATAACATCCAACCATTACCTGCAGGATCTAAATAGGCACTTGTCCATACTGGTTTATGGCTAGGATTGTGTTTTTTATCAGCAAGATAATAAAAATTGTAATCTTTCATTTGTATATGATTACCATATTGCTCATAGACTTTATTTATAAAAGGATAAAGTCTATTCATATTGTCCCAACTGTTAAAGTAAGCTGCTACAATATTAGGATTAAACTTTACTATGCTTTCTAAAGAGGTATCCATAGATTCTGTAAATAGTGCTTTATATTTTGTTTCTTTAGTCATTTTTGTTTTAGATGAGTAATATAAACTAGCGCCAATATGGTTTGTTTTGTAATAAACTCCATTACTAGCAACTTCAAAAGAAGGTTTTCCATTTGGAAGTACAAATTTTTTTGGATCTTGAAATAATTTTTCGTGTTCTCTTTGTAATATTTGTGCTAATCTTGAGACTTCTGATAATTTATCACTTATAAAATTTACTTCATTTTTTAAAAGTTCATGACTATGAAGTTGTGCTTCATTTAACAACAAATTAGTATTTTTCATTGAAATATATTGATTAATAGAAAAATATAATATTAATAAAGTAACTTCAACTATAATTATAGGAATTAAAGAAAATTTAAAAAAATGTGATGACAATATCTTCTGAAGTTTAGTTTCTTTGTTCATCTTAACTCTTTTTTATATTAATTATTTTTTCATAATTCAAAGGTTCTTGAATAACTTTGTATACTTTTTTGCTTAACTCTGAATCAATTTCATTTTTATATATTAAAATTAAACTCTCTCCAAAAAACTGTACAATCTCTTCTATTTCATCAGAATTCAAATTACTAATATCAACTATAACTTTTGATACATTTTTATTATAAAGCTCTTTTATCTCTGACAAATTAGCACTTTGTTTTACTTCATATATTTTATTTAGATCCATAATTACATTAAAAAACTTTATTGGTTCATTATTATAAACTAAAATTGACTCTTTTTTTATATCTTCACTATCATCGAAGTTAATAAATATGTTTTCTCCATCAATTTCTTTTAGTACTGATGTTGAATTGGTATCTTGAGGTGATTCACCTTTTATATCAAGCAAATTTAAAGTATTTATTAAATCGATATTTTTACAAATAATAAGCTCAAAAGTAGAACCTTTTCCAAGTTCACTAGTAACAGATATATCACCTTTTAATAAATGTGCTAACTCCTTACATATAGCAAGTCCTAATCCTGTCCCTCCATACTTCCTTGTAGTACTTCCATCTACTTGTTTAAATCTATCAAAAATATTTTCTAATTTATCTTCTGGTATTCCTATCCCTTCATCTTTTACTATTACTTTTATATCTTTATCTTCATCTTTTACTATTAAACTTATTTTACCACTTTCAGTAAACTTCAATGCATTACTCAATAAATTCTTTATTATCTGTTTTATTCTATCTTCATCGCTATACATTGTCTCTAAACTATCATCTACTTTTAATACAAAATCAATCTCTTTTGCTTTTGTCTGTGGATAAAACATATCATAAATATTCATTATCAAATCTTTTATATTTATCGTATCATTATTAAGTATTATTTGTCCTGCTTCTAGTTTTGAAATATCTAAAACATCATTTATTAAATATAATAAATCTTTCCCACATTTATTTATTATTCCTATATTTTTGATTTGCTTTTCATCTAAATTCTCTGTTTTATTTCTCATCATTACATCACTAATTACATTTATTGAGTTTAATGGTGTTTTTAGTTCATGGCTCATATTTGCTAGAAAATCATCTTTTGATTTATTTGCTTGGATTAATTCTGCTTTTTGATCTTCTAGCTTGTTTTTTTGAATCTCTTTTATCATAGATAACTGTTCCATATTGATATAAGCTTCATTGATTCTTTTTGACATTTTATTAAATATATTAGATAGTTTATAGAATTCATTTTTTTGTAGTTCATTTAAATCTATTTCTACAAATTCATGTTCTTCAATATCAAATTTATTTGTAGCATCAATAATTGTATTAAGTGGTTTTATTAAGTATTTTGCAGTAAAAATTGAAAAAAGTACCCAAAGAATAATCATACCAAAAATCATATTTAACAAAATAAGAAATACTGTATCCCAGACAAGATTATAAATATCAGTTTTTTTGATAAATAAAATTAATTCTAAATCTTTTTTATCATAAACATCAATTTTTATTTTATGTTGAAAAAAATAATTATCTTCATAAAAGCTTACGTCTTTATTATTTTTATTTACATCTTTTATAAATGATGTACTGATATCTCCTTTAAAGAACTTAAAGTTTTTTGAGCCGTCAATCGCTACAAGTCCAGAAATATTACTAGTTTTAAAAATAGTTTTTGTTATTTCATCAAATGCAAAATTATCTTTATCAATATGATATTTTGAGAATAAATCTTTATAAACTTTTTCTACTTTATAAAATTGTTTATAAGCCTCTTTTTTATTATTATCATACTCTGAAAAAATTTGATAAAACATGAAAATTATCATAATAATAAAATATGTAAGGTATACCTTTTTAATAAGAATATATCCAATGCTTTTTTTAAAATTTTTTATGAACTCTAACATTATTGACTCACATTTTAAATTTAATAGTAAAATACATTATAATACAAGACATTATATTTTATTATTATTATTTTAAATTAGCAAGTTTTTAGTTTAAGAATAATAAAATTAATAACTTTTATATTACAAAAGGATATTTATATGGAAAACATTAAAGACTTTATCAAAAAATTAAAGGTTTTATATGTTGAAGATGAAGACCAAGCAAGAATGATTTTTGGTAAATATTTAAATAAAAAATTTGATACATCAATCTTATGTAGCAATGGTTTTGAAGCCTATGATGCCTTTATTAAAGCTTCAAATGATAAAGAACCTTTTGATTTAATTATTAGTGATATTAATATGCCCAAAATCGATGGTATAGAACTTCTTGAAAAAATAAGAGAATTAAATAAAGATATTCCTTTTATTTTTACAACTGCAAGAAGTGAATCTGAACAGATGATTAAAGCAATAAATCTAAATGTAAATTCTTATTTATTAAAACCATTGGATTTTTCATTGATTGATAAGTGTGTAGAAAAAATTTGTAAAGAAATATATTATAAAAAGAATTTTGAATTACAAAAGAAAGAAATGGAAGCTTACTTATCTGTTTTAAATAAAGAAGCAATAGTTGTAAAAACTGATTTTGATGGAAATATTACTTTTGTAAATGATGCTTTTATTGATATATCAGGATATTTAGAAGATGAAATATTAGGTAAAAATCACAGTATATTAAAGCATCCAGATGTTCAAGCAAGTTTATACCAAGAGATATGGGAAACGGCAAGAAAAGGCAAAATATGGGAAGGAACATTAAAGCATCTATCTAAAGATAATGAAACATATTTTGTAAATACAAAAATAATCCCAATTTATGATGATTCGGGTAAAGAAATTACTCAATTTATTAGCATAAGGTTTTTAGTTACAGAAGAAGAAAACCAAAGAAGAGCACAAAATAAAAAATTTTTAGAACAATTGACTTTATATAAAAAAGAGATTGCAAACCTTAAAAAAGAGAAAGAAGAAATTATATTAAAAGCAAGTGGAGTTAATGATAATACACAACTTCTTAAAGATAAAATAGTTACCTATGAAAGTAAGATACGAAATCTTCTTTCACAACTTGAAATTTATGAGACCCAAAATATTGAATACAATAAAATGGATTTAATGATGAAACAGGACAAAAAGAAACAATTCGATATAATGGCAAAACAATTATTGATAGTAAAAAATCATAATAAAACAATAACAAAAGAAATTGAAGATTTAAAGTCTATTATTAATAATAAAGAAGAACAAATAAAAACTCTTGATAAAAAAAGGGTAGAACATGAAAAAAGAATAGCATCTTTAGTGGATTTAGTTTCTAATTTACAAAGTGAACTTAAAGTATTTAAAGGTGAATCTAATTAGAGAAGACTTACATAAAATGAATATAAATGAACAATTTGATATTTTATACCCAATATTAAATAATATATCTCCTTTATCACCTGAAAATTGGGAAATATCAAAAAAATATTTTAAAACTAAAAAACTAAAAAAAGGTGATCATCTTTTTTATATAGGTGATCATATTGATGATTTTTATTTTCTTATTGCTGGATTAGCTAGATATTATTATCTAACAGAAGATGGTAAAGAGTTTAACAAATCTTTTGCAGAAAAACAAGGACATCTATTAAGTAGTATTTCTTCAGTATCACAAGGAATCCCCTCCCCTTTTAGTGTGGAAGTTCTTAGTGACTTTATAACTTTACACATCCCCTATAAAAAGCTTTTAGACTTAGGTATGCAATATAAACAATGGAATGATTTACTTTTAAGAATATACGAAAATCTTGTAATCAAAAAAGAGAGACGTGAGGCTGATTTTCTACTTTTAAGTGCAAGAGAGCGTTATGAAAAGTTTTTGAATGATTATTCTATGATTGAAGATGCTGTTCCAAACTATCACATTGCTTCTTATTTGGGTATTACAGATGTTGCTTTATCAAGAATTAGAAAAGAGATGAAAAATTAACATAGGTTAATGAAAATATTTTTTTTTGATTGTATACTTTCACTATTAATTTTACGGAGAAAAAAATGCAATTAAAAATCGCAGAACTTAAAGATATAGATAATATATTAAAACTACATGCAAAATACCAATTAGCAACTATAGCTGAAGAAGATAAAAAAGATGGATTTGTAACTACAGGATTTTCAAAAGAAGAACTTACAGCAATTATTGAAGAAGAACAAGGAATATTTATAGCAGTTGAAGAAGATAGAGTTTTAGGATATGTTATGTCAGCTTCTTGGCAGTTTTGGTCAAAATGGCCAATGTTTGTTCATATGATAAAAGACTTACCAAAACTTAACTATTTAGGACAAACTTTAACAGTGGATAATTCTTACCAATATGGACCTGTTTGTATTGATAAAAGTGTAAGAGGAAGTGGATTACTTGAAAAGCTTTTTGATTTTGCCTTAGAATCTATGTCTAAAAGATACCCTATTTTAGTAACTTTTGTAAATGTAATCAATGAGCGTTCTTATGCAGCCCATAAAAGAAAATTAGGACTTGATGTTATTCAAGAGTTTGAATTTAACAATAATAGATACTATGAGATGGTCTTTAATACTTCAAAAAGAGTTTTGGGAAAATAATGATAAGTAAAAATTTAAAAAACAAAGACTTATGCAAAATAAGAACTATTACTTCTTTTTTAACTCTTACAAAAGACAAATCCACTTGGGAAGATAAAATCAAAGAAGCTTCTTTGTTTGGTGGAGATTTATCAAAAGAGTTTAATCAAAATGGATACACAGTTCAAAGTATAAGAATAGTTACCAATGCTTTTGGAGAGTATCTTGATACATCAACTTTAGAAAATGCCATAAAAGACATGCAATATTTATCTGATTTACTAAAGAGTGATTCTATGCCAGATATTAGAATACGATTTGCCATAGGTGAAGCAAAAACTTCAGAAGAAATAGAAATGTTACCAATATTAGTACAAAAATTTGGAGATTTGTGTAATGTATGTGTTAATGTAGAAGTTGATGAATTGGGAGTTCCAAATGCCTCTAAAACCTTAGAATGTGCAAAAGTAATTAAAGAAATATCTAAAATAACACCAAATGGTGAGGGTAATTTTAACTTTACTATTAACTATAATTGTAAACCATTAATTCCCTACTTCCCAGCTTCATATCATAATAGTAGTGATGAAGATTGTTTTGCATTAGGATTAGAAACTCCTGATTTACTTGTGGAGGCTTTAAAAAGTCTGCCTGAAGAAAAAGACCATAATATAAAATGGAAAGCTTCCTATGAGATTATGAGTAACTCTTTACAATACCATATAAATGATGTTTTAAATATAGTAAACAGTTTTAAACACAAGTTTAAAAGAAAATTTGCAGGAATTGATACATCAGCAGCACCTTCTAAAAACTGCTCTTCGATGGTAGATGTTTATAAACTTCTTGGTGTGCCCTACTTCGGAGCTTCTGGTACGATTGAAGCATCAGCACTTTTAACAAAAGTATTCAAGTCTCAAAAAGGCTGTGAACTTATAGGTTTCTCTGGACTTATGTTAGCAGTTGTAGAAGATGAAGGGTTAGCCCTTGCTACAAAAAACAATGAATTTGAAATACGTTCACTTCTTACATACTCTTCTGTTTGTGGAATTGGACTTGATACTGTTCCAATTGTTGGTGATACTAGCATTGAAAAGATTGCTGATATTTGTAGGGATACTGGTACTATGGCTTTTAGATTAAATAAACCACTAACTGTAAGATTATTTCCAGTTCCAGGATTAAAAGCTGGAGATATTACAAAATTTGAAAGTGATGATTTGTGCAATAGTGCAGTTTTATTAGTACCTTAAAAGGCAAGAAACTGCACAAGTCCCATATAAAAAAGAGTCCCTAATATAATTGATACTAAATAATTATTAAATTTTAGATGTAAAAATACTGTAAATCCTATAGCTAGAAATTCTTTTAGTCCATAGGGAGCAGCTTTAAAATCTATGCTTGTTAGTGTATAAAATATTAATATAGTCATAATAATTGGAGGAAAGTTTTTCTCAATAAATACAACCCAAGCTGGTGGTTCATGTTTTACAAAAAACAGAAAAGGGAATACTCTTGTAATATAGTTTGCTATTGCCATTACTGCTATTGCTAAATATATTTCATTATGAGTCATTATTTAGCCTTTTTCTAAGAATAAACATTCCTAATAAAGAACAAACAATAGCAAATATAAGCATATTATTTATTGGTACTAGAATAATTGCCAAAATAGAAGTAACAGCTCCAATTACAAAAGGTGTAATATTTTTATTTGTTTTATATTGCTCAATTGCTAATATAACAAATAGTGCTGTTAATGAAAAGTCTAAACCTTTTGTGTCAAAAGATATATTTGTTCCAAAAATAGCTCCTAAAAGTGTCCCTATTACCCAATAAGATTGATTAAGACCACACAAATAAAAGTAATAATATTTTTTCTTTAATTGTTCATCATCTTTTATACTAGTAAGTAAGGCGTAAGTTTCATCGGTAAGTCCAAAAATTAAATAAGGTTTGAGCTTTCCAGATTTTTTAAACTTTTTAAGCATTGATAAGCCATAAAAAGATTGTCTTATATTTACAAATATAGAAGTAATAAAAATATCAAGCAAGCCAAGTTTTGAACTAAAAAAACCAATGGCTAAAAATTGTAATGCCCCTGCATAAATAAATACGGACATTAAAAGTGCAAAATACCAAGGATAATCTAAACTAGTAATTAATAAGCCAAAGGCAAAACCAAGTACACAATATCCCATCATAACAGGAATTGATACTTTAAGGGCTGTTTTAAATTCTTTTGATTTAATCATTATTTACTTTTTACTGTAAAGAGAAAATCTCTTTACAGTTTTGAATAAGCTTCTGTTAGTTTTGTATATAAAAGGTTAAAATCAATATTTTCATACTCTTCTAATATTGATACCATAACTACATTATCTTCTTTCCCATTCCATTCTTTGATATATGTTCCTTCTTTATAACCATTGTCTTGTCTAAATTTATTTAAACAGTTTTTACCAATATAAAGTTTTTGTAACCAAGTAAATGATAATCCAGAGATTTTACAACATCTAAAATATTGATCGATAAATCTCTCAATTCCAGAAAAAGATGGCATATTACCAGTTTGAATAGCTAAAGAGATATAAGAAAGTTTTTCAGATTCTTTTACCATAAGTTTTACATCTACTTCACTATTTGCTTCATAAATACAATGTGTATTTACCAATGATACTGCTTTTGGAATATTTGTTTCTTGCAAGATATAAGACATCAAAAAATGCCAAATATCTACTAGCTCTACATGAATATTATTCATATCAGGTGCTGCATTGATATTTTTCCAGTGCTTCCAAGGAGTTGATTCAATTAATTCAGAAACTTCCATATGAATACATCTTAACCAATTAATCTCTTTACCAAATTTATTAGTTCCTAATTCCCAGTTTTTACCATTTGTAGAATCATTTAACTCTTTTTGTAATAAAAACATCTCTTCTAATTTATGTGGAAAACTAGATGCTTCTTCTAATAGTGTTGCAAGTGGTAAACACTCTTCTATCAAAGTATCTAAACTACTATTTTCTGGTAGTTTTTCTTCACCTTTTAATAAATGAACAATAAAAGAGATAGTATAAGGTACTTCATCTTTTTCTTCCCATTTTAAAATTTCTGATGTTGTAACACCTATATATTTTGCAAAATCTTCAATAGTATAAAACCCTAAAGATTTTGTAGCAATTTTTAAATCCTCATATAACAATATTAACTCCTATTCCTTTGGTAATTCAATTTTAAATAATGCCCCATCTGTACCATTAGTAACACTTAGTTTTCCTAAGCTATGATCTTCAATAATAATTTTACTCATATATAATCCAAGACCGGTACCTTTATCATCATTTTTAGTTGTAAAATATGAATCAAAAACTTTTTTTAGATTTTCTTCAGGTATTCCGCCTGCATTATCTTCGATTTCAATTATTACATAATTTTCGTTAAAATCACATCTAATTGTTATTTTTTTTGACGGTATATCTCTTTCTAAAAGTACATCAATAGAATTCTTAATAATATTAATTATTACTTGAATTAGATTATTTTCAAGTATATTAACTTCATAATCTTTTTTTATATCTAATTCAAAATCAATATTATTAATAGTTAATATATAATGTAAGAATCTTATTGCCTTTTCTATAATAGCACTAGGTTTTGAAATGATACTACTACTTTCTGGTTTAAAGAAGTTTCTAAAATCATCAATTGTTTTTGACATATAAGATACTTGTTGATTTATATCATTAACTGATTTTTCCAATATTTCATACTCAACCTGACCTTCTGTTGCTTTTGTTAGAATCAATTTTTGTGCCAATATGGAAACTGTTTGTAGTGGTTGTCTCCATTGATGGGCTATCATAGCGATTAGTTCACCCATAGCTGCTGTTTTTGATTGATCCAAAAAGGCTTTCTTTTGTTTTTCTAAGTTTTTCTTGTAAGTTATATCTTTAAAAATAAGTGTAATTGTATCTTCTTTTTTTTCAGATTTTATATTTACCCAAAAAACTGTTTTATCAAATCTTTGTACTTCTATTTCAGTGCTAAAAGTATCAGTTCCTAAAATCTCTTTTAAAAATGCTTGTGCATTCTTTTTATATATAATTAAATCTAGAATATTAAAATCTAAATTTTTCTTCTTATCTAATAAAAAGAGCTCATCAAAGCTTTTACTTGAATTTAATACTTTTCCATCAAATGAAATATCAATCAAAGGAAGGTTTTCATCTAAAAGGGATAACAAGTAATCTATTCTTTGATTATCTTCTACTTTTACTACCTCTACCCTCTTAGTTTTATCATCATCTTTAAGTAAATAAATATATAAAAAATCGAATATTTCATCTATTTTTTTTCTAAAAATATAATCATCAAGTTTTTTATTTTTCATATGTATATATATGGAGTTTTTAAAACTTCTTAATACTAAAAAATAATCACTTTTAGTAAATTTAAAATTAGAAAGGAAAGAGAGATTATTGTTATTTTCATCTTTTAGATTAAAAATAATATTTTCAAAAGTTTTAGATAAAAAATTTTTTATAAAATCATCAACATCAATTCCATAGTTATTAAGAGTCTTTGAAATTTCTTCATTAGCAAGTATATGTCTAAAAATCTTTATTTTATTTATCTCTAAATGTGAGATATGTTCTTTAAATGACAATAAAACTTCCTATTTAGTATTTGGTTTTTTTTGATAAAATTTACAGTCTAATCTACTAGAATTTTTTACTACTACACTTGGTAAAGTTTGAGATTTAAAGCCATATGCTTTACAACCATGTGCTCTACCACCTTGCCATGTAACATAATAGTATACACATTTTTGACAAATAATTCGTTCTTCCATTTTAAATCAACACTTTACTTTGAATTGCTTTTGCTAATGATAAGATATCAACATTTTCTAAACTAACCCCGGTAGGGACACCTTGTGCTATTTTTGTAAAATTTATATCAAACTCTTTTAATTTATCTTCAATAAATAAAATAAAAGCATCATTGGATAATGAAGGAGATATTGCAAAAAGAATATCTTTAACTTTATTTGTTTTAATATATGTAATAAATTGGTCTAATACTATTTCATCTAAATGAGATATAACAAAATATTTTCCATTAAATTGCTTTGATTCTTCAATTGTAAAAATGTCTTTTGCCGATTGAACAACACAGATAAAACTAGATTCTCTTTCATCATCTAAACAAATTTCACATATTTCATGTTCACTCATGCACCCACATTTCGAGCATTTTCTTATTGACTTTAGAGCATTTTCAATACTATGTGCAATTTTAATCCCACAATAATTATCATTCATAATAATATGATAAGCTAGTCTTTGTGCTGATTTTTTACCAATTGTTGGCAAGTTTTCAAATGCCTCTACTAAGTCATAAAATTTATTTAATCCAAGTTTCATTTGGCGATTATATCAAAGATTTATAATTAATTAGATAAAATCGCGAAGTTTTTAAAATAATTTGAGGAGAAATACTTTGTTAGACATAGATTATTATGAATTATTAGAAGTGACAAAAAGCGCTGATAAAAGTACGATAAAAAAAGCTTATAGACAAATGGCAATGAAATACCATCCTGATAAAAACCCTGATGATAAAGATGCAGAAGAGAGATTTAAAGCAATAAATGAAGCTTATCAAGTTTTAAGTGATGAAGAAAAAAGAGCTTTATATGATAGATATGGAAAAGCTGGTTTAGAAGGACATGGACAAAGTAGAGGTGGATTTAGTGGTGGTTTTGACGATCTTAGTTCTATTTTTGAAGAGATGTTTGGTCAGTCAGGTTTTGGCGGTAGTCAAAGAAGACGACAGCGAAAAACATATAACTATAATTTAGATATTGGTGTTGAATTAAAAGTTGAGTTTAATGAAGCTGCTTTTGGTGCCAAAAAAGAAGTTGTATATAAATATAAAACTGCCTGTAATGCTTGTAAAGGTACCGGTGCAGAAGATGGTAAATTATCTACTTGTAAAACATGTGCTGGTCAAGGGCAAGTTCATACAAGACAAGGTTTTATGACATTTGCACAAACATGTCCTACTTGTAATGGAACAGGAGAATCAATAGCTAAAAAATGTAAAAAATGTTCTGGAACTGGATATGAAACAAAAGAAGAAAAATTTAGTGTTGATATTCCAGAAGGTGTAAATGATGGAAATAGAATTAGAGTATCAAATAAAGGGAATATAGCCCCTGATGGGACAAGAGGAGATTTATATTTACAAATTAATGTAAAAGAAGATCCTCATTTTATAAGACATGATGATGATATTTATATTGAAGTTCCATTATTCTTTACACAAGTTGCACTTGGTGATAATATTACAATTCCTGGATTAAGAGGAAAATTATCACTTGATATTCCAATGGGTACTAAAGACAAAGAACAATTCAAATTCAAAGGTGAAGGAATTAAGTCTGTTCAAGGGTATGGAAAAGGTGACTTAATAGTACAAGTAAAAATAAAATATCCAAAGAGTATTACAGAAGAACAAAAAGAACTATTAGAAAAATTACAAGAAAGTTTTGGAATAGAAAGTAAACCTCATGAATCAAACTTTGAAAGTATGTTTGATAAAGTGAGAAAGTGGTTTAAATAAAGTTAGGAACTCTCCTTGCTTTAATATTAGAACTAAATAATAATTATTTAGTTCTATTTTATATTTTATTGTTACAATAAATAGAATAAAAATCAATAAAAGACTTTATTATGAAATATTTATTATTGGTCTCTATCTTTGTTATTAATATTTTTGCAAATTCAATAGATAAAGATATTAAAAAAGATAATATATATTTCTCTTCTGATTTAAATTGGATTCCCTATAGTTATTACGATAATAAAACACCAAAGGGTTATATTCTTGATTATATTAACCTATTAGCAAAAAAAGGAAATTTTACACCTATATTTTTACCTGATGAGTGGTCAAAAAATATTCAAAAAATAAAATCAAAAAAAATAGATGTATTAACTGGAGTTTTTTATAAAAAAAATAGAGAAGACTTCTTATTATTTACAGATATATTTTTAAAACAAAAATTAGCTATTGTAACTAATGCTAATAGTCTCGAACTAAAAGATATGAAATCATTAAATAATAAAACAATTGGTATGATTAAAAATTGGGCTATTACAAACCTTATTGAAAAGAATTATTCAAAAATAAACATTAGATATTATAATTCATTGGATGATATATTTGAAGATATAAAAAATCAAAAAATTGATGCTACAGTTCAATATAACCTTACAGCAAAATATTATATTAATACTAAATATATAAATACACTAAAAGCTTCTATAATTCCTAAAATAAAAGGTTATAAAGAGAATATTTATTTAGGAGTAAGAAAAGATAGACCAGATTTAGTTGATAGATTAAATAAGGCAATAAAAAGCATTACTCCTGATGAACTTGAATATCTTAATAATAAATGGGAATCAAATAAAGATCAAATATATTTAACAAAAAAAGAAAAAGAGTTTATAAAAAATCATATAATAAGAGTCTCTTTTACGACTAATTGGGCACCAATTAGTTTTATTGATAATGGAAGAGCTTATGGATTAGGCTTTGACTTCTGGTATAACATAGTCAAAAAAACAAATCTAAAAGTTGAATATAAAACTGAAGACAAGTTTTACAAATCTTTAGATGAAATTAAAAATAAAACCCAAGATGTTATTGTGACTACATCAAAAACAAAAGATAGAGAAAAGTATGGAATTTTTTCAAAAGTCTATTTTAAAATTCCTATAGGAATTGTTACGAATAAAGATCAAAATTATATACCAAATGTTGAATCCTTAAAGGGTAAAAAGATTGCAGTAGGAAGAAATTATACTGCCTATAAATTACTTCATGAAAAATATCCTTATTTAAATTTTGTTTTTGTTGATAATGTAACTCAAGGACTAGAATTAGTCTCCTCTAATAAAGCATTTGCAGCAGTTGATAGTATGCCTGTACTTGCTTATAATATTAAAATGAATAGTTTACATAATCTTAAAATATCAGGAGATACAAATATTGATTACAATCTACAAGTAATGATAAGAGATGATTATGTCATTTTAAAAGATATAATAAATAAAGCATTAGATAGTCAAAAACTAGAAGAAAAAGAGAAAATATATGATAAATGGCTTGATTTAAAGTTAATTAAACCTTTTGATTATGAACTTTTGATGAAAATATTAATTCCAATAATAATTATATTTTTTATCATTATATATAAAAATAGACAATTAACTACTTATCAAAAAGAGTTAAATATTATTAAATCAGAGCTTGAACTTTCATTGGAAAGTTTTAAAAGTTTACTTGATTTTACAGTCGATGGAATTTTTATTTTAAAAGATAATAAAATTATTTTTGTAAATAATCAAGCCATTAATATGTTTAAATACACAAAAGAAGAGTTACTGAAATTTCCTATAGAAAAACTCTTTATCTCAGATAAAGATATTGATTTTTTAATAAATAAATCAAGAAGTAACTCAATAGAATTAAATGCTAGAAACTCTGAAAATAAAAGTTTCCCAATTATGCTTAAATCTAAAAATATCCTTTTTGAAAACAATAATACAATTATCTTATCAATTATTGATATGACTGAAATAAGACAAAGAGAAAGACTTTTATTACAACAATCAAAAATTGCAAGCTTAAGTGAGATGTTAAATAATATTGCACACCAATGGAGACAACCACTTAGTTTCATTTCTACTGCAGTCACAGGATTAAAAATTCAAAAAGACTATAATCAATTAGATGAAAAAATGTTTTCTGAAACAATAGATAAAATAGAAGAAAAAACACAATATTTATCTAAAATAATTAATGATTTTCAGAATTATTTAAATGGAGAAAAAGTTATTAAAAAGTTTGATTTATCTGAATGTATAAATCAAACTTTAAATATCTTAAATAATAACTTTCTTGAAAATAAAATAAAAGTGATTAATAATTTAACCAGTAATATAAAAATTATATCAAATGAAAATGAGTTAAATCAATCTTTACTTTACATATTAAATAATGCAAAAGATGCCTTAATTGAGAATAATATTGAGAATAAAAATATTGAAATCAATACTTATATAAAAGATATTAATCTTGCAGTTATAGAAATAATAGATAATGCAGGAGGAATAGATAATAAAATTATAGACAAAGTTTTTGAACCATATTTTACGACTAAACACAAATCACAAGGTACGGGTCTTGGATTATATATGACACACAAAATCATAACACAAAACTTAAAAGGTAAAATAGATATTGAAAACTATAAAAATACTTTTACTAAAGTAACTATTGAAATACCCCTTAAATAATATAATCTTTATTTAACTCCTATTTACTTATAATACACACAGTAATTAATAAAATGAGGTAAAAATGAAAGATTCATATTTAAGTTCATATCCTGATGAAAAAGGATATTTCGGTAGATTTGGTGGTTCTTATATTCCAGAGCAACTAATAAAACCATTTGAAGAAATTACTAAAGCATATAATGAAATCAAAAACTCAGAAGAGTTTATAAATGAGTTGAAATATGTAAGAAGACATTATCAAGGAAGACCTACTCCTGTTTCATATGCTAAAAATTTAACAGAATTTTGTGGTGGTGCAAAAATATATTTAAAAAGAGAAGACTTAAACCATACAGGAGCTCATAAATTAAATCATTGTATGGCTGAAGTAATATTAGCTAAGCACTTGGGTAAGAAAAAAGTTATAGCAGAAACAGGAGCTGGACAACATGGTGTTGCCCTTGCAACTGCAGCTGCATATTTTGGCTTAGAGTGTGAGATTCATATGGGTGAAGTTGATATAAAAAAAGAGCATCCAAATGTACTTAGGATGAAGATACTTGGTGCAAAAGTAGTACCAGTAACTCGTGGTTTAAAGACTTTGAAAGAAGCAGTTGATTCAGCTTTTGAAGCATACTTAGCAGATACAGAAAACTCTATTTATTGTATAGGTTCAGTTGTAGGGCCTCACCCCTTTCCTATGATGGTTAGAGATTTCCAAAGCATAATTGGAATTGAAGCTAGAGAACAATTTTGGGGTCATGAAAATAAACTTCCTAACTATGTAATTGCATGTGTTGGTGGTGGTTCAAATGCTATGGGAATATTCTCTGGCTTTATTGATGATGAAGGTGTTAACTTATATGGAATTGAACCTTTAGGAAGAGGTGAAAAATTAGGTGAGCATGCAGCTAGTTTAACATATGGAAGTGAAGGAATTATGCATGGATTTAATTCTATTATGTTAAAAGATGAAAATGGGGAACCAGCACCAGTTTATTCTATAGGAAGTGGAATAGATTATCCCTCTGTTGGACCAGAGCATGCATTTCTAATGGACAGTGGAAAAACAAAAGTTGGATTATGTGATGATAAAGAAGCAGTTAATGCTTTTTATAAATTATCTCAACTAGAGGGAATAATTCCCGCATTAGAATCTGCCCATGCAGTTGCATATGCTATGAAATTAGCACCTAGTTTAAGTAAGGATGAAACAATATTAGTTAACCTAAGTGGTAGAGGAGACAAAGATATCGATTTTGTCATTGAAAATTACCCTCTTTCTGATTTTCAATAATTTATTAACTAACATATAAAGCATACAAAAAAATATAAAACATAGTTAAACTTCTCAAATAAAGGTTTAACTATGAAAAATATTTGGATAATAGGTTCTAGTAGTGGTATTGGTTTAGAACTTTTAAATATATATTTAAAGCAAGATTATAAAATAATAGCTTCTTCTAGAACTATAGAAACATCAGAAAAACTACTATCTTTACAAAAACAATATCCCAATAAACTAAATCTACTTGATATTGATGTATCTAATATAGAAAGTGTAGAATCATCAATTAAAAAAGTTTTTAGTATATTTGATACTATAGATATAACTATTTTTAATGCAGCTGTTTATGAAGTTATGTCTATGGAAAATTGGAATATTAAACATTATGAAAATATGACAAATATCAATTATCTAGGAGCTTTAAGAGTAACTACGACTCTTATACCATTTTATGAAAAACAAGGATTTGGACGATTAGTTTTTAATGCAAGTTTGTCAAGTTATTTTGGTCTTCCTTATGGTGGAGGATATAGTGCAAGTAAGGCTGCTCTTGTAAACTTTGCACAATCTATCCAAGCAGAACTTATTGTGAAAAATATTGAAATTCAAATCATAAATCATGGTTTTGTAAAGACTAGGTTAACTCAAAAAAATGATTTTGAAATGCCAGATTTAATTACTAGTGAAGTTGCTGCAAAAAATATCTACGAAGGAATAAATAAAAAATACTCTTTTGAAATAAGATTTCCTTTTAAGATATCACTTTTTTTAAGATTAATGGCAATGTTACCATATAAAATATCACTTGGAATAAATAAAAAGTTATTAAAATGAATTTCAAACAACATGCTCAAAACTACGCTTTATTTTTTGAAAACTTAAATAGAGACTTAGACATAAATGATTATAGAATTATATTTAGTGAGGATATCTATTTTGAGGATCCCTTTCAAAAAATTAATGATTTATGCTCTTTAATAAAGATTTTTAATCATATGTATGAAACCCTAGAAGAACCAAGTTTTAAAGTCACTGAAATAATTACAAAAGATAATATTTCATATCTTAGATGGATTTTTAAATATAAAACTTCAAAAGCAAGTAAAGAGTATGAATTATTTATGGGTGTAAGTAGAGTCGAGTTTTCTTCTAAAGGAAAAGTTATTTCACATATTGATTATTGGGATAGTGGAGTAAATATTTATGAAAAAATACCTATTATAAAATATATTATAAAATATATAAAAAATAAGCTAAAAGCATGAATGATATATTCAAAAAAGTTGCCTATGGCTTACTTGCTATTCCTGTAGCATTTTTAGGACTTCCCATATATATTTATTTGCCAAATTATTATGTAAATGAAGTGGGATTGAATATTGCTCTTGTTGGTATTGCACTTTTTTTATCAAGATTACTTGATATGATTAGTGACCCTTTTATTGGACTTATTAGTGATAAAAAAATAAAAAAAAGTTATTTAATAGGTATAGGAACTATAGTTTTACTTTTTAGTTTCTATTTTCTTATTCATCCTACAAATTCAAACTCATTTTGGTGGTTATTTATCTTTTCAGCGCTTACTTATATATCTTGGAGTTTTATAAATATTCCGTATCTTGCTTTAAATGCAGAACTCGGAAAAGATTATCATGATAATACAGAACTTTCATTTTCAAGGGAAGTTTTAACAATAGTTGGTGTAGTTATAGCACTTCTTTTGCCTTATATTTATAGTATATCTGAAGATGCAAAAGAGAGCTTAAATCTACTTTTTAAAATCTCACTAATAGTCTTTCCAATAGTTATATTGATTTTTATTTTATTTATTAAAGAAGATAAGTCTAAGGTTGAAACTTTAAGCTTTATTGAAAGTTTAAAAAAGTTTAAAAAAGATTTTTCAAAAGCAAATAATATTTTTATAGCTTTTATATTAAATAACCTTGCAAATGCTATCCCTGCAACTTTATTTTTATTTTATGTGCAATTAGTACTTAAAACACCTGAATACACAGGAGCTCTTTTATTAGTCTATTTTTTATCAGCTGTAATTGCTTTGCCTTTTTGGATATATTTATCTAAGAAAATCAATAAACAAAAAGTTTGGATAAGTTCAATTCTTTTTGCTGTTATATCTTTCTCTTTTGTTCCATTTTTAGGGGAACAAAATTATATTTTATTTGGAATTATATCTTTTTGTACTGGAATAAGTCTAAGTGCAGATATGGCAATACCAGCTTCTATTCAATCTGATATTGCTCAAAAATCAAAAACCTTAGGAAATCAAATATCAGGTGTATTGTTTGGTTTTTGGAATATGATTACAAAATTATCTTTAGCTTTGGCTGTATTTATTACTTTTATTGTATTGGAAATTGTTGGTTTTGATGTTAACAATATCTCAAACTTGGCTTTAAATACTCTAATTGTACTTTATTCTATACTCCCTATCCTTCTTAAACTTTTAGCAGTTTTTTTTATAAAAAAGTATAATCAGCAATATTAATTTATGAAATGACAAAAACTAACTATTAAACTATTTACTCTATTTATATAATTGGATTAATAAAAGTTTAGGAATTTAATATGCGTATACTATTTTTATCACTATTTTTTTTCTTCTCTTTGTATGCAAAGAGTCCTCAAAGTGTCAATTTTGTTGACCCTAAACTTTTTAGTGGAACTTGGTTTGAGATTGCACGTACATATAACTATTTTGAGAAAAATTGTCTAGCACCTACTGTTGAATATAAACTTATTGAAGATAATGAGTTTAAAGTATTCAACAGGTGTTATGATAAAAATGATAAAAATAATATTATTCAGTATGAAGGTAAAGCAGTTCCGAAAGAAAAAGGTTCAATGTCAAAGATAGATATGACATATTTTTACATATTTACAAGTGAGTATAAAATCCTTTATTTAAACAATTATCAAACTGCTGTAATGGCAAGTAGTGATTTTGAAAACATTTGGATTATGAGTAAAAGTAAAAGTATAAAAAAAGATGAGTTAAATAAGATTTTAAAGTTCTTAGATAGTTTTATGGATATATCAAAACTTATTTATTCAAATCATTCATAAGGATTAAATATGAAAATTGCTGTATTAGGTGCTGGGATAAGTGGTCTTGGAAGCGCTTATTTACTAAGTAGTAAACATGAAGTTGATTTATATGAAAAAGATAATCGATTTGGTGGACATGCTAGAACTACACAAGTAGAAGAAGATGGTAAAAAATTTGGTGTAGATACTGGCTTTTTGGTATTTAATCATGCAACATATCCTCTTTTGACAAAACTATTTGAAAAACTTGATGTAAAAATAGAAAACTCAGATATGAGTTTTGGTTTTTGGGATACAAAATCAAATGTAGCTTATAATGGAGAATCACTAAAAGGAATGTTTTTCCAAAAGAAAAACTTTTTTTCCATAAGTCATTACAAAATGATAAAAGATATATTAAACTTTAATGAAAGAGCAAATTTTGATTTAGAAATAAATTCACCCCAATTAAAGAAATCATTAGGAGAATATATATCAAACTACTCAGAAGCATTTAAAAATAGATATTTGATTCCAATGGGTGCAGCTATTTGGTCAACACCTAGTGATAAGATGCATGACTTTCCAGCTTATACATTTATAAACTTTTTCAAAAATCATGGATTATTGGGAGTTAATAGTCACCATCAATGGTTAACTGTATCAAATGGAAGTATAAATTATGTTAATAAAATTATTGATAAAATTTCAGGAAAGACTATCTTAAACTCTGATGTTATTTCTGTTACTAGAGAGAATAATAAAGTGGTTTTACATCATGCAAATAACTCAAAATCAAGCTATGACAAAGTAATTTTTGCTATGCATGCTCCAGAGACTTTAGAATTATTAAAAGATGTAACTTCTAATGAAGAAGAGGTTTTAGGTGCTTTTAAATATAAAAGTAATAGTGCCCTACTTCACAATGATAATAATGTTTTATATCCAAATAAAAAAATCTATGCAGCTTGGAATTATAAAAGTTATGAAAATAGTAAAAATGCCACTTTATCATATTGGATAAATAGATTACAAAATTTAAAAAGTAAAAAAGACTATTTTGTATCTTTAAATGAGATAGATAATGTAGAAAATATTATTGAAAAAATTGAATATGCCCATCCTCAGTTTGATATGAATGCAATAAACATGCAAAAAAGAAGAGATGAAATAAATGGAATAAACAATACATATTTTGCTGGTGCATATTGGAGATATGGTTTCCATGAAGATGGTTTGTGGAGTGCTAATACTATTGCCCAAGAGTTAGGATGTGGATTATGAGTCATAAATTTTTTGATGGAATAATATATCATAAAAGATTTTTACCAGTTGAACATAGTTTCAAGTATAAGTTTTTTATGTTAGATATTGATTTAAATGATATTACTTCATTAAAAAATACCCTATTTTCAACTAATAAATTTAATCTATTCTCTTTTTTATCAAAAGATCATTTTGGACAAAATAAAAGCTTTTTAGATAATGTGGAATATCTATTAAAAGCTCATAATGTAGAAAAATCTTCAAGAATGCACTTTGTAACACTTCCTAGAATAATGAATTTTGTCTTCAATCCAATAAGTCTTTTAATCATTAATGATGAAAATAATAAGCCAAATAAACTTTTAGCAGAAGTACATAATTACAATGGAGGTAGAGTTATTTATAATCTTGATTTAGAAGAGATAAAGGGAAATAAATATAAAGCAATAGTAAAAAAAAATATGTATGTTTCTCCTTTTTTTAGTAGAGTTGGTGATTATGAATTTACTTTTAAATATACACAGAAGTCAATCTTAGTAAAAATCGATTTGTATGAAAATAAAAATAGAGTACTTTGTGCATATTTTAATGGAAACTCATTGGAGTTTTCATCAAAAAATGTTTTAAAGCTATTTTTTAAACATACATTTTTAACTTTTTTTGTAGTAACACGAACAATATGGCAATCAATGAAATTAAAAAGATTGGGATTGGTTTGGAGAAAACCTATAAAAGAAGATCAAATAAGGAGATACTAGTGAAAAAATTATGGCATAAATTTGGTGAAAATTTATTATCAAAAATTCAAATTGGTAATTTAAAAGTAACCTACCCAAATCATCAAATAAAATATTATGGAAACAAACTAGATGAAGAGATTTCTTTAGAAATACATGATTATAGCTTCTTTAAAAATCTTCTTTTCTATGGTGATATAGGCTTTGCAGAGAGTTATATGAATAAAGAATTTTCTGTAAACAATTTAACAAATCTCATAAAACTAGCTTTACTAAACTCAAAATATATAGGAATAAAAAGTGAAGATAATGCAAAGAATTTTCTTATAAATCTTCTTCCTCATTTTAATAAAGTAAAACATCTTTTAAGAAAGAATTCAAAAAAGAATTCAAGAAAAAATATCTCAGAACATTATGATTTATCAAATGATTTTTATAAACTTTTTTTGGATGATACAATGATGTATTCGTCTGCAATATTTAAAGATAAAGATGAAGATTTATATACAGCTCAAAAAAGAAAAATAGAACACCTTGCAAACAAACTAAATATTAAAAAAGGTGATAATGTCTTAGAAATTGGTTCTGGATGGGGTTCTATGGCTTTGCATTTGGCAAAAGAAAAGCAATGCAAAGTTACAACAGTAACTTTAAGTACTGAGCAAAAAAGACTTTGTGAAGAGAAGTTTAAAGAGCACAAAGTAGAAGAAAGTATAGATATTTTATTAAAAGATTATAGGGATTTAGAAGGTAAATTTGATGCAATTATTGCAGTAGAGATGTTTGAAGCAGTAGGAAAAGAGTACTTTGATATTTTCTTTAAAAAGTGTGAAGCTTTATTAAAACCTTCTGGAGTGGTAGTGTTACAAATAATTACCATGCCAGACCAAAGATATAAACACTATAGTAATAGTACAGATTTTATACAAAAATACATCTTCCCAGGTGGTCATTTACCAAGTGTTTCTAAGATATTAGAGACAACTACAAAATACACAAATCTAAACTTACTTCATATGGAAGAGTTTACGGAAGATTATGCCAAAACATTAAATATCTGGTACCAAAATTTCTTAAATAAAAAAGAAGAGATAAAAAAACTAGGTTTTGATGAGTATTTTTTAAGAATGTGGGAAATGTATCTTAATTATTGCGAAGCTGCATTTATAACTAGAAATGTAAATTTAGTACAAGTTACATTGACAAGGGATCAAAATATAAATTTAAATAAAGGATTAATAGCATGAAAATAATAAAATATACTTTGCTTATCATTTTAACAACTTTAATTACAGGATGTACTTCTATGAAAATGAGTGACTTTAAAGATACAAAACCAGTATTTATTCCAAAAGATTATTTTAATGGAGATTTAAAAGCTTATGGAATAGTAAAAGATATGGGTGGAAAAATCATAAAAAGCTTTAAAGCTGATATGCATGGCTCTTGGGATAAAAATGGAGTTGGAACATTGGATGAAAAGTTTGTTTATAGTGATGGCACAAAACAAACAAGAGTTTGGACATTAACTCCCCAAGAAGATGGTACTTACATAGGAACTGCCTCTGATATAGTTGGTGATGCTATTTTAAGAAGTTTAGGAAATACTGTTATGATGGATTACACTATGAGAGTTCCTTATGGAAGTGGAACTATTGATTTAAATGTAAAAGATTGGCTACATTTACAAGAAGATGGTATAATAATAAATCATTCAAAAATGAAAAAGTTTGGTTTTACGGTTGGAGAGTTAGTTATTACAATCATAAAACAGTAAAGAATTATAATGAAAGACCTTTCTAGATTAAGACAAGAGTACACAACAAAAGGTTTGAGAAGAGATGATTTAGTAGACTCTCCTATCAAACAGTTTGAAGTTTGGTTTGAACAAGCACTAAGTGCGAATATTTTAGAACCAAATGCTATGAGTTTAGCAACAGTTGGAAAGGATATGAAACCATCTATTAGGACAGTTTTATTAAAACTGTATGATGAAAATGGTTTTGTGTTTTTTTCAAATTACAAAAGTAAAAAGGCTTGGCAAATAGAAGAAAATCCTTATGCTGCAATTCATTTTGCTTGGTTAGGATTGGAAAGACAAGTTAAAATTGAAGGAACTATTAAGAAGATTAGCAAAACTGATTCTTTGAAGTATTTCCTTTCTCGTCCAAAAGGTAGTCAAATAGGAGCTTGGGTTTCCCATCAAAGTGAAATTATTAGTTCAAGAAGTCTCCTTGAAGCTAAATTTGATGAGATAAAAAGTAAGTTTGTAAAAGGTGAAATACCTTTTCCTTCTTTTTGGGGTGGATATGTAATAAAACCAGAAGTTGTTGAATTTTGGCAAGGTGGGAAAGATAGGTTACATGATAGATTTGAGTATAGTTTAAATGAGAAGGATGATTGGGAGATAAATAGATTAGCACCATAAAGGAGATATTATGATTCAATGTACATGTAAAGAAGAGTTTAATATTTGTGGAAGTGAATCAACTGTTCATTTTATTTCAAATGTAGAGGAGTTACTAAAAAAGTCAGAACTTTATATAAATGAGTTAGGCTTAGAAACAAATATAAATGAAAATATCTGCTCTTTTGTCTCCTTAAATCCAAATTTGTTTTTTGAAGAAAATGCTGATTTTTTAATAGAAAAGTTTTCAGAAGAAGAACAAAAAGAGATAAAAATCTTTATAGAGAATCATAGACATCCCCTTACAATTAATACTGTATTAAAATCAAAACCACTTTTTATATATTTAAACTTTATAAAAGATACTTCTTTTTTTGATATTTTATATAGTAAAAGCTTTACTTCACATTTTCAAGCAATTATTGATATGAGAAGTAATTCAATTTTTGGATATGAAGCTTTAATAAGAGGTGTTTATCCAGATGGAACACTAATGTACCCAGATGAAATTTTTAAAAAATCTACTAGAAATAATGCAAATTTTAAACTTGATCAAATATGTAGAGAAACAGCCCTTAAAACTGCCGCAACAAAAAGAGTAAATAAAAAAATATTTATCAACTTTTTACCAACTTCAATATATGATCCTGAATTTTGTCTTCAATCCACTGTAAAATGGGCAAAACAATTAGACTATGACCCAAAAAATATAATATTTGAAGTTGTTGAAACAGAGAAAGTAGAAGATAAAAGCCACTTAAAAGATATTTTAAATTTTTATAGAAAAAAAGGTTTTTTAATTGCTTTAGATGATGTAGGGGAAGGTTATTCTTCTTTAAATATGATTATAGATATCAAACCAGATATTATCAAAGTAGATAGAAATATAATAGATAATATACAAAACGATAATATGAAACAATCTATTTATAAAGCTCTTAGACAAATCTCCAATGAAAATAATATCAAACTTCTAGCAGAAGGCGTAGAAACAGTTGAAGAGTTAAATATAGTAAGAGAGATTGGAGTTGATTATGTTCAAGGTTACTATTACGCTAAACCAAGTGCTGAGATAATAAGAAAAATTTCACATAAAAACTCTTAATAAAATTTTTCATTACAAATTGATATATTTTTAAAGCTAAGCTTTATTTTTATATAAAATGTAAAAATGAGAAAAGATATTTATGAAAAAATGGAAATACTAAGTAATAGTGCCAAATATGATGTCTCTTGTTCTTCAAGTGGAGAGAAAGAAACTCATAAAATAGGTGAGCTTGGGGCTAGTCATTCAAGTGGAATTTGCCACACTTATACAGCAGATGGCAGATGTGTTTCCCTACTAAAAGTACTACTTACAAATTATTGCATTTATGATTGTGCTTATTGTATAAATAAAGTTTCAAATGATATACCAAGAGCTGCTTTTGCACCAAGAGAATTAGCTGATATTACTATAAATTTTTATAAAAGAAATTACATTGAAGGTCTTTTTTTAAGCTCTGGAATCATAGACAATGAAGATCATACGATGACTTTGATTTTAAGAACACTTAAAATACTTAGATTTGAATATAAGTTCAATGGATATATTCATGTAAAACTAATTCCAGGTGGAAGTATGGAATTAGTAGAACAAATAGTAAAACTAGCAAATAGAGTAAGCTCAAATATAGAACTTCCAAGTGATAAGTCACTAAAACTTTTAGCTCCTAATAAAACAAAACAAAAGGTTTTAGAACCCCTAAAATATGCTAGAGATTTGAGTTTAGAAAAAGGAAAACAACCAATAGGAATGAGCACGCAATTAATAATTGGTGCAACTCCTGAAAGTGATAGAGAGATCCTTAAACTTAGTTCTGCTTTGTATAATAAAGCTTTATTAAAAAGAGTCTATTATAGTGCATATATTCCAGTAAATGATGACAAAAATCTACCTACAGTAATAACTAAGCCGCCACTTGTACGTGAACATAGACTATATCAAGCAGATTGGTTACTTAGATTTTATGATTTTTCTTGGGATGAAATAGTAACAGATGAATTTCCAAATCTAGATGAAAATTTAGATCCTAAAACATTTTGGGCACTTAATAATCTAAAATATTTTCCTATGGAGATAAATAAAGCTTCAAAAGAAGAACTTCTAAGAATACCTGGGATTGGTGCTAGAGCTGTTCAAAAAATATTAAATGCCAGAAGATTTAAAAGACTTGGATTTGATGATTTAAAAAAACTAAGGATATCTCTAAAAAGAGCCATTTATTTTATCACTTGTAATAAAGAATTTCAACGTCAAATACCTTTTTATAGAGATTCTATTAAAACAGCACTTTTAAAACCTGAAAAGAAAAAACTTTTTCAGCCTAGTTTATTTGATTTTAGTGCAATTAGTGGTGAATTATGATTTTAATTTATGATGGTACTTTTGAGGGTTTTTTATCTTTAGTCTATAGTGTTTATTATGAAAGGTTAAAACCCAAAAATATCTATAAAAGTTTACCCGAAGAGATTATATTTGATGAGATAAAATATATAGAAACAAAAAAAGAAAACTCTCAAAAAGTACTTGATTCGATTAAAAAACTATTTCCAAAAAATATGTTTCAAAAGATTTTAAATATTTTTTTATGTGATGAAGAAGAGTTTGAAATGCAACTTTTAGAGTTTATAATTATCGGATTTAAAAATACACAAGAGCTATTTAATATAAATAATTCTTGTGTATTTTATATAAATAATCTAGAAAAAGAGCTATTTAAAAATGTACATAGAATGTATGCTTTTATAAGATTTGAAGAGTTAGAAGATGGGTATTTATATGCGAAAATTGAATGTAAGTTTAATGTACTTTATTTTTTAGCTAAACACTTTATAAAAAGGTTTAATAATCAAAACTTTATAATCCATGACCTTAAAAGGGAATTTGCCTTTATAAAAAATGGTATGAAAGTAAGTATAGAAAATATATCTTCTTTTGAGACACCCACTTACTCCCAAAATGAAGAGAAATTTCAAAAATTGTGGAAAAGCTTTTTTAGTGCAGTCTCTATAAAAGAGCGTGAAAACAAAAAATTACAACAAAGCCAAGTTCCTTTAATATATAGAACTTATATGAGTGAATTTTTTTGAAAAAAAGTTGAACTTACATAAAATGAATACAAAACTATTTTTTGTTTAATTATAATATAAAAAATTGTAAAGGTGAAAACTATGAACACTATTTTTAAAAGTACTCTACTTATATTTATCATTTTACTTTTTACATCTTGTGCGAATAAATATCCACCATTAAAAACTGTAAAAAAAGTTGATATTGATAAGTATATAGGAACTTGGTATGAAATAGCAAGATATGAACAGTTTTTTGAAAAGGGATGTAAAAATGTAAGTGCAAATTATACTTTAAGAGATGACAATAAAATTAAAGTAGTCAATTCATGTCAAAAAATTGATACAAATGAAAAGAAAAAAGCTATTGGCGTTGCATATGCTACAAATGAGTCAAATAGCAAATTAAAAGTTAGTTTTTTCAGACCATTCTATGGTGATTATTGGATATTAATGCTTGATAAAGATTATAAATATGCCTTAATAGGAGAACCATCAAGAAAGTATCTGTGGATTCTTTCTAAAACAAAAAAACTTGATAAGAAAACTTTAAATAAAATACTCGATACCTTGCCTGCTTTAGGATATAGTAAAGATAAACTTATCTGGACAATTCAAGAATAAAAGTCAAAGTGTATATTATCTTATGCACAGTCACTTTTATTTGATAATCTTTTTAATTCATTACAAGAAAATCCAGCTTTTTTTCTTGCTTCAAAGTTCATATCAGACTTTTTACCCTGAGTACTACCAGGGTAATATTTTTCAAGAAGTTCTAAATAGGTATTTTCTACTTCTAAGTTCTCTTTTTCACAAGCATATTTAAACCACTTGTCCCCTTTATAGACATGGTCAACTTCTTCTTCTAAAATAATATTTAATGCTTTTAAAATTTTATTATTTATTTCATCTGGATTTGATTCTAGTTTTTTCATGATTTTTGGATTTTGGTCAAGCCCATTTGCTTCTAAATATCGAGGAACTATTGCCATTCTTTCTACTAAAGTAGTAGTTTTTTTCATAGCTTCAAAAAGATTTGTATGTACTTCAAAGTCTCCATATTTATATCCAACTTCATTCATAATCTCTTCTATCATCAAAAAATGTCTAATCTCATCACTTGCAACTTCTAACCAATCTTTATAATATTCTTTTGGTAGATTTTTAAATCGTAAAGCTGCATCAAGCGCTAAATCAATAGCACTATATTCAATATGAGCTATTGTATGAAGCAGACTTCCTTTGCCCTCTTTTGTATCAAAATACTTTCTTATTTTTACATTTTTGGGAAGAACTATATTCATAAAACTTTTGTATGAAGGCTCTGTTAATGGCATGATTTCATAATTATTACTAAAGTCTATATTTTTATTTAAAAAATTTTTATAAAAAGTATCAAATTTTCTAAACTTTTCCTTTGGGTTAATTGTTAATAAAATCTCTTCTAAATCCCTAAAATAATTCACTTATTACCTCTAAATTGATATAATCATAAAAATAGATTCTATCTAAGTAAGGTTTAAAATGGATATAAAAAGAAAACCAATGGGAGAGTATCAAACAAATTGTTATATTGTTACTGTTGATAATAAAGATTTTATAATAGATCCAGGTGTAGACGCAATACAATGGATAAAAGAAAATGTTACTAATCCTATTGTTATATTAAATACGCATGGTCACTTTGATCATGTATGGTCAAACTATGAAGTGAGTAATGAATTTGCACTAAAGATATATTGTCCAAAAGAAGATGCTTTTTTACTTGAAAAAGATCCATATGGATTTGGTATGACTCCAAGTCATCCAGATATTTTAGTAAATGGAGATCAAGAATTTGATTTTGATGGTACAATTGTAAAATATCATTTTTTTCCAGGTCATACACCTGGTTGTTCTGCCATAGAAATAGATGGTAATCTTTTCAGTGGCGATTTTATATTTAAAGGGACAATTGGAAGAGTGGACTTTCCTTTTTCAAGTCCACAGAATATGAAAGAGAGTATCAAGAAAATTTTAACTTGGAATAAAGATATTAAAATTCATCCAGGACATGGTGAAAGCACTACCTTAAAAGAAGAGAAACATTCTTTAAATGGATGGTTGAATTATTTGTAAATATTATTAAAATTAAGTTTTAATCCTATTTTTAATTAAAAATACTTATAATATATATAAAATTAGAGAAAGAAGAGTCATGTTAAAAAATTCGATATTAAATTTGATTAAATCGTCATGCAATCATGAAAAAGATTTTGCCTCTTTAGAAAAAATTTATGAATTATACGAACAATTACAATACTCTTCAAATTTAAAACAAATGGCAGAAGATATCTATTTATGGTTAAATAGAAATTATAATGTTGATAATGTAACCTTCTCTTTATTTGACATGAAAAACAACAAAAAAGAGAATATTTATGTAAAAGGTGAGGAGTTTTATTTAGATGATGATAAATCTTTTTTCTTTATTATCAATACTCATACTTCTCAAAATGCAATAGTATCTTTCTCTTCTACTTCAAAGACTCATTTTACAGTTTTAGAAGCTGAATATACGGCTATAGAATCAGCCTTTTTTCAAATATCTCCTATCATACAAAGTGGTATTTTAAAGAAAAATTATATTCAAGCTAACTCAATTGATTCTGTTACAAATGTTTATAATAGACAATATTTAACTGAACATGTTAATAAATTGATTAATTTATCACACAATGAATCAAGTGATATTTTCTTTTTAATGATAGGAATTGATAGGTTTAAAGCTGTAGTTGATGAGTTTGATTATGATATTGGTGACAAAGTATTAATAGAACTTGCAAAAGTTATTCATACAAATATCTCAGAATTTGATCTAGTTGCAAGACTTTCAGGGGACGAATTTTTAGTTTCAATATTAAGTAGTGATAGTGAAAATGAAATTAGAACTTTATGTGAAAAGATTATTGAAGATTTCGCTAATGTGGAAATAAAAATAAATGAACAAGCAACTCTTAAAAAAACAATTTGTATTGGATATGATAAGTTTAATACAAAACATTCATCGCTGGATCAAATTATAAAAAATACAGATACAGCACTTTATGAGGCTAAAAATAAAGGAAGAAGTTCATTTTTAGCCTTTAGTGATATTAAAGAAGAAGACAATATAGATTTATTCTAATTCTTTCTTCTTGCTTTTACATATACTCTTTTAGGGGCTGGATAACCTTCTACAGTTTTACTCTTATCATTTGGATCTAAAAAATCTTCTAAACTTTGATCAAAAGACCATTTTGTTTTTCTTTGCTCTTCACTTGAAGTAGTTGTCACCGAAAGAACTTCAATATCACAAAACCCTGCTCTTGTCAACCAATTTTTAAGTGCTGGAATTGTCGGTACAAAATAGATATTAGGTATTTTTGAATATCGACCATTTGGAGTTAAAGCAACCTCTTCTTCTCCATCTATCATAAAAGTATCAATTAACACTTCACCATCTTTATTTAATGAGTTTCTTAAAAGTTTTAATGTTCCAACGGGATCAGATCTATGGTATAAAACACCTAGCATAAATATAAAATCAAAACTGTGATTATAGATTTCTAAATGTTCAACACCAAGCTTTTCATAAACTATATCACTTTTTATAAAATGATTGATAAATTCAAATTGGAGCATAGTTAGTGGACTTGGGTCAAATCCTATAAGTTTTTTAGGCTTGTCCTCAAGCATTCTAAACATATAATAACCATTGTTACAACCTATATCAGCGACAACTTTATCTTTTAAATTAAAATGTGGTCGAATAAGATTATACTTTATATTACTTTGCCATTCACTATCAATTTCCAATCCAAAAAGATTAAATGGACCTTTTCTCCAAGGTATTAGTGTTTTTGCAGTTTGTAAAACTATTTCTTTTTCTTCATCACTTAAATCTGATTCTTTTCCGATAGTTAGCCAATCTTCAAGTTTAACTTCACAAGGTCTTTTTTGGATTTCTTGTGCTTTTAAAAGTTGCTCATGCCATGGTTTAATATTTTTCCAAGAAAGACACTCTATTCGCTTTTTTTGTAATTCTTCTAATTGTTCATTCATAATGCAATTATAATCATTATTTCTTAAATATCTTTTGATATAATTGCAAAATTTTACTATAGTTGAAATAGTTAATATTTTATTAATAATGCATCATTATAATGAAATTGAAAAAAGACATACAAAAGGACTTATATTTTGAATAAGATATTAGATATATTATTTTCATTTAAAACAACACTTATCCTACTCGCACTTTTAGCAGTTGGAGCTGGTGTAGCTACATTTATTGAAAATGATTACGGAACTTCAACTGCTAGAGTTTTAGTTTATGATAACTTGTGGTATGAAGCTGTTTTAGTTCTTACTACAGTTAATTTGATGGGGATTATCTACAGAAGAAAAATGTGGAGACAAAAAGCAAAATTTTTGTTTCATTCATCTTTTGTCTTGATTTTAATAGGTGCCGCAGTAACAAGATTTGTAGGATATGAAGGTATTATGCAAATAAGAGAAGGTCAAACACAAGATTTAATGTATTCATTAAATCCATATTTACAAGTACAGATTAAACAAAAAGATGGAAGTTCTTTTTATAAAGAGTATCCATTAGAGTTTGCAGCATCAACCTTAAGAAAAGGTATGGATGAGGGGTACAATACAGGATTAGTTGAATATTTTGCTCAAAAATTAAATAACTTTAACTATGACTTGAAGTTCAATAATAAAAATTTAAACTTAAAATATACCGATTATACTGTAAGTAAAAAGGGTAAAGCAGAGATGGGTATCTTATCTCTTGATATAACTTTAAATGGAGAAACTAAAACAGTTAGGTTACCAGGTAAAAGAGGACAAAAAGGTTTTCCAAAAATTGAAGATTTTGGAGATACTATTGTAACCTTAGAATATGGTTCTAAATTATTAAAATTACCTTTCTCAATTAAATTAAATGACTTCCAACTTGATAGATATCCAGGAAGTATGTCTCCATCTTCTTATGCTTCAGAAGTTACAGTAAATGAAGAAAATGGAAAATCATATGATTATAGAATTTTTATGAATAGAACACTTCACGAAGGTAATTTTTTATTCTTCCAAAGTTCATATGATCCAGATGAAAAAGGAACAGTTTTGTCAGTAAATAATGACCCAGGGAAATGGCCAACTTATGCAGGATACTTTTTCCTAACTTTAGGTCTTATTTTAAACCTATTTAGTAAACAATCAAGATTTTGGATACTTGCAAACAAATTAAAAAATAAAAACTTTGCTTCTTTACTTGTTGCTTTAAGTTTATCTTTTGCTGCTTCTAATTTACATGCGGCAGATCAACAAACACAAACAGCACAAACATCTCAAGCTCAACATCAAGTTGTAGTTAAAGAGTATAAGAATCCAGAAGAATATATGAAAATGCTTAGAAAAGATTCTACTGCAGTAGCAAATAAGTTTGGAAAACTTACTGTTCAAAGTAATGCAGGAAGAATGAAACCTATTGATACTTTAGATAGAGAAATTCTTTTAAAATTATCGGGTAAAACAAGCATGTTTGATTTAAATGCAGATCAAATAGTTCTTGGGATGATTTCTAGACCAGAAATCTGGAGAGATGTAAAAATGATAAAAATTACTACTCCAAGATTAAAAAAATTCTTAGGAATTGACCCATCGAGAAAATATATCTCTTTTTCAGAAGTTTTTAAAGATGGTAAATATATTTTAGCTAATGAAATGAATAAAGCAATTACTACAAAGCCTTCTGATAGAGGTACATATGAAAAAGATGTTATTAGGGTTGATGAAAGATTAAATATTGCGTATATGACATATAATGCAAGCTTATTTAATATGTTCCCAAATCCAAATGATATGAAATCAACAAAATGGCTTAATCCTGTAGATGCAATGCAAACTTTTAAAGGAAGAGCACAAAAAGCTGTTGAGACAATGGTTAGAGGGTTTATCAATACTATTATTATAGAAGATTGGGAAAATGCGGGGAAATACTTAGATTTTATTAACTCTTACCAAAAAAAAGTTGGTGCAAGTATTATTCCAAGTGAAAGACAAATATCTAATGAAATATTCTTTAATAAAATTGATATCTTTCCTAAGTTAACATTAGCTTATTTACTAGTTGGATTTATTTTATTAGTTACATCATTTGTAGTTGTATTTAATCCTAAAATTAGACCTAAGAAAACTACATTAGTAGCATTTATAGTTTTAGCAATATTATTTGCAGCACATACTTTTGGAATGGGATTTAGATGGATAATTTCAGGACATGCACCTTGGACAAATACTTATGAATCCTTACTTTACATATCATGGTCTGCCGTATTTGCCGGTGTTGTTTTCTTTAGAAAATCATTACTTGCTTTAAGTGCTGCTGTTATTGTAGCTGCTATATTTATGTTTACAGCTCATCTAACAAGTATTGATCCACAAATTACTAACCTAGTTCCAGTTCTTAAATCATACTGGCTAACAATTCATGTATCTGTATTAACAGCTTCTTATGGTTTCTTTGGATTAAGTGCTATTATTGGATTTATGACACTTATATTATTTATATTTAGAAAAAATAGACCACACTTAGATGAGACTATTAAACATATTACGTATATAAATGAAATGTCTTTAATTATTGGATTAAGTGCAATTACAATTGGAAACTTCTTAGGTGGAGTTTGGGCAAATGAATCATGGGGAAGATATTGGGGCTGGGATCCAAAAGAGACTTGGGCCTATGTATCAATAGTTGTTTATGCAATAGTTATTCACTTAAGATTTATTAAATCATTAAATAATCCATTTGTTTTAACAACTGCATCTGTTTTAGCCTTTAGTACAATTTTAATGACTTATTTTGGAGTAAACTTCTACTTATCTGGAATGCACTCATATGCTACAGGAGATCCTGTACCAATCCCTATGTGGGTATATGTTGTAACAACTTTTGTATTTATTACAATTGCAGCTGCATATAAAAATAGAGATCTAAAAGCCTAAGTTTTATACTTAGGTTTTTAAGAGTTTTCTTTTGATATTTTAACTAACTCTTCAAAGCACTCTTCAAAAGCATCTACAATTCTTGGCTCAAAAAAAGTACCTTTTCCTTTTAAAATAATATTTCTAGATTTATTTTCATCAAATGCCTCTTTATAACATCGTTTAGACATTAGTGCATCAAAAACATCTACAATAGATACAATTCTAGCAAATACTGGTATTTCATCACCTTTTAAGCCTTTTGGGTAACCTGTTCCATCCCATTTTTCATGGTGATATAAAGAGATATCTCTTCCCATTTTCATAATATTAGAAGTAGGATTTTTCAATATAGCAGCTCCTATTGCAGGATGTGTTTCAACTATTTTTCTCTCTTCAGCATCTAATTTTCCTGGTTTTAATAATATTCTATCTGGAATACCAAGTTTCCCAATATCATGCATAGCACTTGCGTGTTTTAAAATATATATTTCATCTTCAGATAATCCAAGCTTTCTAGCTATTGTTTCTGAATATAACCCTATTCTATTAATGTGTTCTGCTGTATCATTATCTTTATATTCAGATGCTACAGCTAATCTATATAAAGTATCTAAATATGACTCTTTTAGATTTATCTTCATTTTGTTAAAAGAAGATATTAATTCATTTATCTCTTTTATTGGATTTGGATGAACATCTGATTGATTTAGATTTAATAACTCAATTTTTTTAGTCATATTTCTCAATTTTAATATAGGACTTGAAATATAATTTGATATTTTAATACTAATAAATAAAGATATAACTCCAATAACTATTATAAATAAAATATTAAAAATATTATTATCTTTTAATATTCCTAAAAAATCATCTTCTAAAACATACATTCCAACAGTCCATTGTAATTCCCCAATTTTAAAAGGCAAAAACATAGCTTGGTAAGTATTACCACCTTTCTTGAATGTTAAAAAGAGTTCATTTTTTATTGATTTAACATCTGTTTGTTTTTTTAATTCATTATATGCAAGTTTAATAATACTATTATTTTCTAAACTATTCATTGTAATAATCTTATTTTTTTCTGTTGGTAATGATAATATTTTTAAAGCTTTGTTTATTAAAAATACTTTTCCATTATCTCCTACTCTTAGATTATTAATAAAAGTTGATAAACTTTCTATTTCAATATCAATTCCTATTACTCCCAAAAGTACATTATTTTTATTATAAATTGGTGTTGATATTGTTATTCCAGTTTTTTTTGTAGTATAAAAAACATATGGTTCAGTCCAAGTTGATTTTTCATGTTGAATCGCATTTATATACCAAGCTCTAAGTCTTGGTTCATATTTGTCATTAGGAAGTATCTCTTCTTTTTCTAAATTCATATTTTTGTCATTATATGAAAGTGTAACTACTCTTTTCCCTTCATTATTATAAGATATTTTTTTCTTTAAATATTTATTTTTATCTTTTAAAAGCATCAAAAAACTTCCATCAGTAGAAGCATAATAAAGTCCTGAAAAATATTGATTAATAGCCATTTGTTCATAAAAATAACTAACTAGTTTTTTTTCATTATTCATGTTTATTACATTTTTATTTTCTAAGTTTCTAGTTAAATTAGAAGCATCTGTTGCAACATTCATATATGTTTTTGACTTGTCAACTGCAAAATCTGAGATATTTTGCATTATCTTATATGATTGCTCTGCCATATTAGCTTTTGTAGAATAATATGACATTATTGATATAATGCTCATTGATATAACAATAACAAAAAAGAAAGAAATCACAAGAAGTGTTTTTAATGATAGTTTCATAGTCATTCCTAAAAAATTATATGTTTACAATTATTATATCTTAAAAAGAAATAAAATAATAATGATGTATTTAAATCTTTTTGATATAATTGTCAAAAAATAAAGGATAAATTTGAATTTAGTATTAGATATATTTAAAGAAATAACAACTATACCAAGATGTAGTGGAACACACAATGAATTTATAAATTATGTAAAAAATTATGCTTTAAAATATAATTATGAGTGTTTCGTTGATGAAGTTAATAATATTCTTTGTAAAAAAAAGAATTCAAAATCAAAGATTTGTTTACAATCACATTATGATATTGTTTGTTTAATAGATAACACTATTCCTAAAATAGTAGAAGAAGATGGTTTTTTTAAAGCAGAAAATTCAACTTTAGGTGCAGATAATGGAATTGGTTGTTCTTATATGTTAGCACTTATGGCTGAAAATAAAGATTTAGAGTATCTTTTTACTTCTGATGAAGAGATTGGTTTAATTGGAGCAAATGATATAAATCTTGAAATCAAATCTCCTTTTATGTTAAATATTGATTCAGAAGAAGAAGGCGAGATTTGTATAGGATGTGCAGGAGGTATTGATATAATATCTAAACACTCTACTCACAAACTAATTGCTAATGAAGAGAAATTAAAATTATATGAGATAACTATTTCAAAACTAAGAGGTGGACATAGTGGTGTAAATATCCATGAAAATATACCAAATGCCTTAAAACTAATTGCAAAATCAATTAAAGAATGTGGAGGTAAATTGTTAGACTTAAATGGAGGAGAAAGAATTAATTCAATTCCTGCAAATGCAAAAGCAATAATTGCTTCTAAAACTCCACCAATAATAAGCCATGAAAATATGAGCATAGTAGAAGTAAAAGATGTACCTGAACACTTTAATATATATAGCGATGAAATAATTGATTTCATTTATAATTTTGAAAATGGAGTAAGAGAGTTTAATACTGAACTAAATGTAGTAGAAACTTCAATTAACTTAGCAATTGTAAAAACCCAACTTAATGAAATAGTTGTCAAATTAAGTGCTAGATCTATGGATAATGATAAATTAAATAATATAAAAAAAGAGACAAAAGATAAACTAGAAAAATATAACTTTACAGTTGAAACAAAAGGTAAATATCCAGCTTGGAAACCAGATAAAAACGAATTTACACAAAAAGTATTTGAAATATATAAAAAACATAATGAAAAAGCAGAATTTAGAGCTATTCATGCAGGATTAGAGTGTGCTATTTTTAAAGAAAAATTCCCACATTTAAAAGTCGCATCAATAGGACCAAATATCTATAATCCACACTCATATGATGAAAAAGTAAGTATTAGTTCTATTAATAATTTATTTCAAATTGTAAAAGAAGTTATTGATTTATAAATTAATTTAAAATTAATTTTTTATATTAGTATAATTATGTAAATTTTTATATTATTTTTAATATAATTCCACTTTAATTAAAAGGTGGAATTATGAAAATTAGAAGTAAATCTAATATTTTAATTGCAATATTTACTATTGTACTTATTCTTAATGGTATTGGGTTATTTGTATCTTTATCAAAAATAGAAAATGCTAATAAGCAACTAATTGAAGAAACAAAGGTAACTTCTTTGTTTAAAGAAATGAAATATTTAATAAAGAATATTCAAGAATTAAGTACAGATGTTTCACTAATGGGTGATAAAGATGGATTTAAAGAAATAGAATCAATCATAAAAAAATACAAATCTATCAAGGAAGATATTCATAAGAAAAATATAGATAATAAAAGCACTACTCTTTTTGAAAACATAGATAATATTTTTGATGATTATATAAATTCTTTAAAAAATATGGCCAATAGTGGTATACTAGCTGTTGAAAATAGAGATAAATTAATAAAAAATTTTTCAAATACAAATGAAATATCACAAGAAGATAAAGAAACTTTTACTAAGTTTATAAACTCTTCAATTGATGTTGAAAAAAATATGGAAGATGTTGATACTTTTACAGCAACACTTGAAGAAAATCTTGAAAAACTTGTAACTTTACAAAAAGATAATTTATCAAAATCAATTGAAAAAGATATTGAAATAATTAATACTTTTCGATTAGTCTCTATACTCTTATCAATAATATTTGCAAGTTCACTTATATATTTAATTATTATTATTAATAATATATTAAAAAGTATTCAAAAACTTGATTTCGGAGTTGAAAAACTTGCAAACAGTAATGATACTGCTAAAATAGAACTTCATACAAATGATGAACTTGGTAATATCGCTAATAACTTTAATTTTTATATCGAAAAAGTTGAACAAAATATAATCCAAGATAAACTAGCAATAGACAATGTTAAAGATGTTATTGGAAAAGTTAATGTTGGATTATTTAATGACAAAGTATTAATAAAAGGTGCAACTAGTGAATTAAATGATTTAATTGATGAAATAAATGGAATGATTGAGACAACAAAAAAGAATCTAATTATTCTATCTGATTCTTTAATTGAATTATCGAAAGCGAATTATACTTATAAGATACCAGAAATTCCTAATATAACAGGTCTTGTTTCATCATTATTTGGTGGGACAAAAATTACACAAACAGCTATTAATGAAGTTATTTCAATAATAGATAATTCAACTAAAAGATTAGCCTTTAGTGCAGATGAACTTTCTAGTGCTTCATTTGAATTAAGTAGATCTTCAAATGAACAAGCAGCTGCTTTAGAAGAAACAGCTGCAGCAATTGAAGAAGTAACATCTACAATAAAAAGTGGGAATGTAAATACTTCTAAAATGCTTGAATATTCAGCTAAAGTTGCTAATTCTAGTAATGCAGGTATTGAATTGGCTAAGAAGACATCTGATTCTATGGAAGAACTTAGTGTAGAAGTAACTACAATAAATGAAGCAATTACAATAATTGACCAAATAGCATTTCAAACAAATATTTTGAGTCTGAATGCAGCAGTAGAAGCAGCAACTGCAGGAGAAGCTGGAAAAGGTTTTGCTGTTGTTGCACAAGAAGTGAGAAATCTAGCCTCAAGAAGTGCAGAAGCTGCAAATGAAATTAAAAGATTAGTTGAAAGTGCTAATGAAAAATCAAAAGAGGGGAAAGAAGTTGCTTTTAAAATGATAGAGGGCTTTAATGATCTTAATGAGAATATTGCCCAATCTGAAAAAATAATTAACGAAGTAGCAACTTCAACAAAGGAACAAGAGTCTGCAATGATTCAAATAAATGAGACAGTTAATGCCCTTGATCAAGCAACACAAAAAAATGCATCTTTAGCTAATCAAATCAATGAAATGGCAGCTAATACGAAATCTTTATCAAAACAACTACAAGAAGCAGTTGACTCAACAACTTTTGATACAAATGCAAAAAGAAGAGTTTGTGATACAGCCTTTGTATTTAAACTAAATAAACTAAAAACTGACCATGTTTCTTTTAAAAATGATGCCTTTAGTCAATGTATTTCTGGAGGTGAGAGAATAATTGTTAAAAATCATAATGAATGTGATTTAGGTAAATGGTTAAATTCTACAAAAGATACTCAACTAGCAAAATCTAAAGAGTGGCAAATTTTATATGAAGAACATAAAAAAGTTCATGTTATGGTGCAAGATTCAGCTGATTTATACGCTGGAAATTATAAAAATGGTCAAATCATTTCAGTAGCACAAAATTTAGAAGAATCTATGAAAGACGTATTTACATTGATAGATAAAATGAAAGAAATACATTGTGATAATTTATTTAAGAAAAGGGATTAATTATGGGTTTAGATAAAGAAACTGTATTAAAAGATAATGCTTTTTTGGTTAGTGAAACTGATTTTAGAGGAAACATTATTTTTGCAAATGAAGAGTTTTGTAATATTGCAGAGTATGAACTTAATGATTTAATTGGAAAACCACATAATATAATACGACATAAAGATATGCCAAAAGCAGCATTTAAAGACCTATGGGAAACAGTAAAAAATAATAAAGTTTGGCAAGGATTTGTTAAGAATAAAACAAAATCTGGTGGATTTTATTGGGTCTGTGCTACTATTTATCCATATAAGAATGATAAGGGAGAGCAATGCTTTATCTCATGTAGAAGAAAAGCACAACAAAGTGAAATCACAAAACATGAGGCCTTATATAAAACAATGCATTAAAGAAGCTATTTAGCCTCTTTTATAAGTTCTAAAATAGTTTTTTGAGTCTTTTGTGCTAGATCAATTAAATCTGGATTTATATCATCTACTAATTGAACTATAGAGTTTAAGGCAATCATAGTTTTTCCATCTTCTTTATAAATTGAGATTTTACAAGGCATTATTGAGCTTAAACTCATGTCTGTGCTTAAAAACTCATTTGCAACATTTGGATTACATACATCTAATACTTGACAATCATTCTTAAAATCTATTCCCTTTGAAATCAAAGTCTCTCTTAGGTTATGAATATGTTGAACTCCAAATTTATAATTTGAACATATTTCTAGTATTTTATCTACTACTTCTTGTACACTTTTATCACTTTTTTCAATATATAACATTTTTATCCTCTTATTTAATATTTGTGGGAATAGTAACTATAAATTCTGCCCCAGTTAATTCTAGATTTTGATGTGTAAAATTAACATTTTTTACCTCAATAAATCCTTTTAGATGTTTGTTTATAATTTGACTAACCATATATAATCCAATCCCAGTTCCTACATTTCTATGTTTTGTCGTAAAATAAGGTTCAAAGATTTTATCAATAATATCATTTTTAATACCCCCTGCACTATCTTTTACAGAAATTATAAGCGCATTTTTTTCTTTATTAAAACTTGTAGTTATACTTATGATTTTATTCTTAACAGGTGAGCTTTCAAATGCATCTTTGGCATTATTTACTATATTAATAAATATTTGTATTATATCGTTTTCATATGATGTTAATTCTACATCTTCAATGTTTTGAATTATTTCAATCTCTTTATTTTTTAATTCTGCTGATAAAAGAACTAAAGTTTTATCTACAACTTCTTTTATGTTAAATTTAGATTTATTTTCACTTGGCTTAAAAAAGTCTTTAAAATAATCAATTGTTTGGGATAAATATTGCGTTGATTTTGTTATAGATTCTAATGATTCATTGAAGTAATTATCACTCAAAGAATTAAGCTCTTTTTGAAGTTTTAAACCAGAAGATAGTGTACTAATTATACTTAAAGGCTGTCTCCATTGATGTGCTATATTTGCTATCATTTCACCCATTGATGCCATTTTTGATTGTTGAAAAAGTAAATTATCTTTTTCTTTTATTTCTGTAATATCAGTAATTGAAAATAGTATGTATTTTATTTTATTATTTTCTTTAAATAAATTTGCGTTAATTAAAATATCTATGCTTTTCTCATCTTTTTTATTAATAAAGATCTTTTCAAGGCTATAGTTATATATTTTTTCTGCTAGAAGTTTATTATAAAGTTCTAATTCTTTGTCTTCTTTTTTTATATTAGACAATTCATGCCAAAATCTATTTTCAATCTCCTCAGAAGAGTCATAACCTAAAATTTCTGAAAATTTTGAATTTACATTTAATAACTTACCAGTGCTATTACTTATGGCTAAACCTATATTACTATTTTCAAATAAATTTCTAAATTCTTTTTCCTCATCTTTTATTTTCAATTTATAATTTAATAGAATATCTTCTATATAATTACTAATAAAAATTGAAATAATCAATAAAACAACTGTAATAAAAATACCAAAATATAAAATATTATAATAATTATTTTTATTCATTTTTTGTAATTCAATATTTGCATCTTTGATTAATTTATTTAATTTATCATCTCCATATCCACTTCCTATTATCCAATTCCACTTTTTATATATTTTAATAAATGAAGTTTTTTTGAAAGAACCGCCTTTACTATGTTTTTCATAGTTAAAAAGACCTTCTCCTTCATCAAACATCTTTTTTAACTTCAATGCTAAATCTAAATTAACTTGTTTACCAACTCTTTTTTTCTCATTACTTGCTAAAATAATACCATTTGAATCTATTAAGAAAATATACTTTTTAGTATTTAAATTATCATTTTGAATAGATGTTACAATCTCTTTTTTTAAATTATTTTCAAAATCATCTAAATATTCTCCCATTCCAATATAGATATTTAATGGTTTAAACTTTTTATAAAAACTTATTTTTTCAGAAAGTTCTTTATCATTGGTATATTTACCATTAAAGTAAGTAATAATCCCCTCTTTATTATCTTTTATAGAACCTAAAATTGTTTTTAAACTTTGAGTATCTTTTATTCTTTCATCTGAAGCTTGAAGCAAAAACTGCCCTTTGTTTATAATAAAATAGTGACCTTTCCCTTCATAATTAATACTTTTTAGAGTAGTTTTTATCAACTCAAGAATTTCTTTATTTGTTCTTTTATTTTTATTATCTAAATAAATTTTTGCAGCTATTGTATACGCATCATAAACTTGTGATTTTAAAGATTCTTTTAAATTATCTAAACCATTTTTATCTTTTGATTTAATATACTCATTTACTTTATAAACTATCTCTTTTATTTCATTGTTATTATAATCTCTATAAAAGTTTGTTATTCTTTTTGTCTCTTCGTTAAATTGTTTGGTGTTTGATCTTTCTACAAAATATGTAGTAATTACAAATAAAAATATGATCAAAAGTATAGGAGCATATTTAATTGTATCTATTAGTTTTTTCTCGTTTTTATAAAACATTATCATCCCGATAGTAATAGTAGATTTAATTAAGAGTGTGATTATACAGGCAAAATACTTTAAGTTAAGTTAGTATCTTTGCAAGTTTCATGACAGCTTTGTATGTTAAAGTTCTAAAATAAATAAACTAAGGAGTAAGCATGAACACAAGGATCATGAAGTCAGCAATAAAGTTTGCTGCGATTTCAATATTAGGACTTGGACTTTTAAGCACAAGTTCACAAGCAAAGGATTATCCTACTAAACCAGTAAATTTAGTAGTTGGATTTGGTATTGGAGGAAGTGCTGATAGAATGGCAAGATCAATGTCAACATTTTTATCAGATGAATTAGGTGGTATTGTTAAAGTAATTAACAAAAAAGGTGCAGGAACTCAAATCGCTGCTAATTATATATTAAAAAGACCAGCAGATGGTTATACAGTGTTTTCTTCAACATTTTCTCCATATCTAGCTACTACAATTTTGACAGGTGGTGCTAAATACAAAATGACTGATTTTGACTTTATTAATATTCAATGGTTCGATTATGAATTATTTGCTGTAAATAAAAACTCAAAATATAACAGTATGGTAGAAGTTTTAAATGCAATTAAAAATCATCCAAAATCAGTAAAAGCAGCTGTTGTTCAAGGTTCAGGTGGACATTTAATTTTAAAATTATTACTAGAAAAATATAATATTCCTCAAGAAAACTTAAATCTTGTTACATACAATAGTGGGGGAAAAGCAAGAACAGCAATCGCTGGTGGACAAGTTGATTTAATAGCAATTTCTGCACAAGGAAGCGAAAATATTAAAGAGTTTATTAAACCACTTGCAATATTAAAAAATGATAGAGTACAACAATGGGATGCACCACCATTAAACGAAGCAATTAAATCTTTAGGATTTAAAGTTCCAGTATTTAGTGGTTCTATGAGAGGGTTTGCAGTTAGAAAAGAGTTTAAAGAAAAATATCCAAAAAGATATGCAGAATTAACTGGTGCACTAAAAAGAACTCTAGAAAATAAAGATGTTCAAAAATTCTTAAAATCGAATCAAATTGGTTACGATTGGACTGGTCCTGAAGAATCAAATAAATTAATAGATGAGTCATATCAATTCTTCAAAAAATATGGTTACTTATTAAACGAATAGGCTTATAAAATGATTTTAACAAAAGAAAAAATAGCTAATAGCATAGTAATTCTATGCTTAGCTAGTTTTGTACTATGGTATGCAGTAGATGCGCATAATGCATCTAGTAGTTTGGAAAATATGATTCTTATTCTTCCTATTGCTGCTATTACACTTTGTTTATGTATTTTTGAGTTTTTTACTCAAAAAGAAGATTTAGAAAAAAAAGATGACTTTATTACTGTACTTCCAATAATGGTTGTATTTGCTATTTATGTTTTTACATTGGAATACTTAGGTTTTGACCTTGGAACAGTTTTATTTTTAGCCATATCTTTATATATACATGGTGAAAAAAGATTACCATGGGTAATTGGTTATAGTTTAGTTTATGGATTTGTTATTGCATACTTCTTTTCAATGATGCTTCCATATCCAATGCCTATGACATTTTTACCAACTGATTATTAGGAAGAAAGATGGATATAGTTAATTTAGATTCAGCGCAACAAGCAGTTGCCCTACTCTTTTCAGAACCACAATACTGGTTAGTTGTAATACCTGGTATTATTATTGGATTGTTTTTTGGTGCAACTCCTGGATTACAAACATCAATGGCAATGGCGATATTCTTGCCAATGACTATGTATATGGATTTTTTACAAGCAATGTTATTTTTAACTGCAATATTTACAGGTAGTGGATTTGGAGCTGGCGTTCCTGCTATACTCATGAATATACCAGGAACTTCCTCAGCTATTGCTACTTCTTTTGATGGTTATCCAATGGCAAGAAAAGGTGAACATAATGAAGCATTAGGTCTAGCACTTGGTTCTTCTACTTTTGGTGTATTGCTAGGATATATTTTACTTTTCTTTTTAATAAAACCTATGTCACTTTTTGTTTTAAAACTAGGTCCTTCTGAAATGTTTATTGTTATATTATGGGGGCTTACTTTGATTGCTAGTTTAACAGGGAAACATGTTATAAAAGGACTTATTGCAGGACTTGTAGGTTTATTAGTTGGTACTATAGGATTTAGTGATAATGGTATTTTAAGAGGAACAATGGGCTTAGAAATCTTAGCAGACGGTATTCCTGTAATTCCAGCAATGATGGGTATGTTTGCAGCTTCAGAGTTATTTAAACTAGTTAAATCTGAATTTTTAGTTGAAGATGAAAGTCAAAGAAAAGTAAGAATTTCATACATTGTAAAAGGCTTTAAAAAAGCATTTTCTTATCCTGTTATTTTAATAAGAGGAAGTTTAATTGGTGTAATTATTGGTGCTGTTCCAGGTGTTGGTTCATCAGTATCAAATCTTTTATCTTATATAGAGACTAAAAGAAGAGATAAAGATCCAGATAGTTATGGGAAAGGAAACCCTAAAGGAGTTATTGCTTCAGAATCTGCAAATAGTACATCAGAAGCTGGTTCTATGGCTACACTTTTAGCTCTTGGTATTCCAGGGGGTGGTGCAACTGCTGTTATGTTAGCTGCCTTTGCTATGCATAATATTACAGGTGGTCCACAATTTATTAGAGAACAGATGGATGTTGTGTATGCAATTATATTTGCAAACTTTGCACAAGCATTTTTATTAATAATATTAGGGCTTCTATTAATACCAGTATTAGCTTCAATTATTAAAGTTAAGATGACTTATCTTGTACCATCTGTTTTAGTTTTAGCAACAGCTGGAGCATTTGGATTGACAGGAAATATGTCAGGACCTGCTACTGTTTTAGTATTTGCACTAGTTGGTTGGGTTTTTAGAAGATACAATTTTTCAGTACCAGCAGCAGTAATTGGTATGTTATTGGGGAAAATGGCTGAAGGTTCACTTGTTCAAACATTACAAATATCAGGTGGAGAATTTTCATATATTCTTCAAAGACCAATTACTATTGCTATCTTAGTTTTATTGGTTTTCTCTTTATTTGGTTCTAAATTAATTGAAAAATTAACTAAAAAAGCTAAATAGTATAATTTTAATTTACACAGTTATATAAATTAACTGTGTAACTCTTCTTTTTTTATCTTTTTCTAATCCTATTTGCAAGTTTCACGACAGCTTTATTTGTTAAAATCTTAAATACTAATAATAAAGGAGTTATATGTATAAAGTAATGATTAAATCAGCAATTAAATCTGCTGTAATTTTAACATTAGGAATAAATTTATTTGCTACAAGTTTACAAGCAGATGAATATCCTAATAAACCAATTAATTTTGTTGTAGGTTTCGGTATTGGGGGAAGTGCCGATAGAATGACAAGATCAATGTCTACTTTTTTATCAGATGAGTTAAATACTCCAATCAAAGTTTTTAATAAAAAAGGAGCAAGTACACAAATTGCTGCTAATTATGTATTAAAAAAACCTGCTGATGGATATACGGTATTTGCCTCAACTTTCTCACCATTTTTAGCTAATACAATTTTAACAGGTGGTGCAAAATACAAAATAAGTGATTTTGATTTTATCAACGTACAATGGCTTGATTTTGAATTATTTGCTGTAAATAAAAACTCAAAATATAACAGCATGGTTGAAATTTTAAATGCAATTAAAAATCATCCAAAAACTATAAAAGCTGCTGTTTTTCAAGGTTCAGTAGGACAATTGCTCTTAAAACTTATGCTAGATAAATATAATATACCTCAAGAAAATTTGAATCTTGTTGTATATAATAGTGGAGGTAAAGCAAGAACAGCAATCGCTGGTGGACAAGTTGATTTAATAGCAATTTCCGCACAAGGAAGTGAAACTATTAAAGAATTTATCAAACCTTTGGCTATTGTAAAAGATAAAAGAGTAAAACAATGGGATGCTCCAACATTAAATGAAGCAATTGAACCTTTAGGATTTCAAGTTCCAGTATTCAATGGTTCTACAAGAGGATTTGCTGTTAGAAAAGAGTTTAAAGAAAAATATCCAAAGAGATATGAAAAATTGACTAATGCTATAAAAAGAACTTTAGCTAGAAAAGATGTTCAAAAATTTTTAAAATCAAATCAAATTGGTTATACATGGACAGGTCCTGAAGAATCAAATCGTTTAATTCGAGAATCATTTGATATTTTCAAATCTTATTCATATTTAGTAAAAGAATAAAAATAGTTACTTTTTTATAAAGGAAAGATTATAGAAATAACTAATCCTTTATCGTTGGAAGCTTGCACAGTTGCATTATGTAACTGTGCAATTTGCTTAACAATACTTAATCCCAATCCATTACCTTTTTTATTTGAATCTACTCTGTAAAATCTATCAAAAATATGATTTAAATCTTTAGTATTTAAACCATAGCCTTCATCTTTTACATTTAACCAAATAGTATTATTATGTCTTTTAATATTTATACTTATAGTTCCCATTGGATTATTTTTTTCATCAACTGCATAATATAAAGCATTATTGATAATATTGTCTAACATACTTTCTAATAAAATTGAATCAGCATTAATAAATATATCTTTATCAAAATTTTCATATGCAAATTCAAAACCTCTTGCATAAACTCTAGGAGCTGTTTTAAGGGCGTATTCTTTACACATTTGTGTTAAATTTATTTTCTTGAATCTATTGATATTAATTGAGTTTGGATTAGTTTTAGCATAAAGTAGAAGCTGTTCAGTTATATGACTCATAGAATCTAGAAGTTTCATAAAAGAGATATATTCTTTTTCATCTTTTTTATAAAGTAATTCTACTTTAACCCTTAGCTCTGCTAATGGAGTCCTTAATTGATGGGAAACATCTGAATTAAAATGCTCTATGTATTTAATATTATTTCTACTTCTTTCTAAAAGAATATTAATACTATTTAATACCTCTTCAATCTCTTTTGGTGCATCAAACTTTATGGGAGATAAATCTTTTAAATCTCGTTTTTTTATTATATTTTGTAAATTATATAGAGGTCTAAGACCTTTTCTAACTGCAATAAAAGAGATAACTAATGTTGAAGTAATAACTACTCCCATTAAAATAAGTAATACAATTAAAATATCATTAATTGCAGATATCCTTCCCTCTAAAGTTTCTCCAACAGTTATTATTGCTTTATGTTTCTTACCAAAATTTACAATAGTTACTTTAAAGGATACAGCTCTTAATTGAGCCGCAGCAAAAGATGTATTATAAAAAACTTTATCTTTATTCCCTAAAATATTTTTATTGACTAAACCTTTATATCCCACAAGTAATTTATTTCTTTCATCAATAATAGAATAAAAAACTGAACCTTCATTATTAGAAGATAATAAATCAATTGCAAAGTAAGGTAAATCAACTAACAAATGTCCATCTCTAATACCAATACTATCTTCCATACTTTTACCAGTAGCATATAAATTATTATCATAAAATTTATTTACTTTTTCATTTACGAAAAAATAGATAACAGAAAATAGTAAAATAGAAAAGATTATTAAAGGAATAGTTAGCCAAATAACTAAACGGGAACTAATAGATTGTGTATTATTTTTTTCCATTATGAATTAAGTATATACCCTAAGCCTCTAACTGTTTTTAAATTGATAGAATCTCCTAGTTTTTTTCTTAGTCTTGAAACATAAGTTTCAACAGCAGTTGGGTTAAAATCATCATCAAAAGAAGTAATATGGTCTACTATATTCTCCTTACTAACTACATTATTTAGATTTAATAACATATGTTCAAAGATATTTATCTCTCTTTTACTTAATTCTATAACTACATCATCTTTAGTTACTGTTTTAGATAAAGAATTATATTCTAAATCTTTATACTTAATTAACTTAGAAAGCTGATTTTTGCTTCTTCTTAATAATGCTTGAACCCTAGCTATTACTTCATCAAGATCAAAGGGTTTACATAGATAATCATCTGCCCCACTATCCAATCCTAAAATTCTCTGGTCAAGTTTATCTCTAGCAGAAATGATTAATATAGGAATATCTTTTTGAGAATTTCTTAAGTCTTTTATAATATCAATCCCATCTAAACTTGGTAAGCCCAAGTCCAAAATTAAAAGGTCATAATTATAGGTTTTTAAAGAATATAGACCCTCCTCTCCATCATAGAAGAGGTCTATTATATATCCATATTGCTCTAATTTATTAAATATTCCCTTTGCTAATGTTTTATTATCTTCAAGTAATAATATTTTCATAGAAATATTTTACACTAATCTAGTGAGACATAAATACTGGTAAAGTAGAATGTTCTAATAAATATCTAGTAGCACCACCAAACATAAGTTCTCTTAATCCTTTATGACCATAAGCACCTGCAACTATTAAGTCAAAGTTTCCATCAAGTGCAGCATTTAATAACGCTTGTCCAGGTATTCTTGTTGTTTCTACAATTTTATAACTAGCTTCAATATCGTGAAATTTAAGATAATCAATTAATTGATTAATTTTTATCATATCACCACTATATTCATCTGAAGAGACGATTTGCACTCTTTCAGCTTGTTTAAGTAATTCAATAGAGGCAGTTATAGCTCGTGATGACTCAACTGTATTATTCCAACCAATAAGTATTGATTTTGTATTAAATGTTTTCATTGTTCGTGGAAACATAAGAACAGGTTTCCCACTTTTTAACACTGATGTTTCAAAAGTGGCAGTTGCAATTCCAGATGGAGGAGCAGCCGCAATTACAATATCACAAAATTTAGACTCTTCTTCAACTAAAAGACTTCTATTCCCCTCTTTTACAGTCAAAAGTGCATGGACTTTATTTGGAATTGGAGTAGTTGAGACTTCCATTCCAACAATTTTTCCAATTTCTATAAGAGATTTTTCAAATTCAATTGATTCTTCTTTTGCTTTTAAAGCAATTACATCATCAATTTCTTTCATTATATGACTAGAAATGCCTAAATTTTTATACATTTTTTTACCGCTATCATGTAAACATTTTAAAATTTCTAAATTTGCATTAAAATATTTTGCAATTAATAAAGCTGCAAATAATCTCTCTTTTAACTCTTCACCACCACCAATAGGAAAAAACATTTTTTTGTAAATCATAAAAAATCCTTTAAGAAAATATATTGTTAATTATACCATTAAAGGCTGTCATAAAACTTGCATTTTTGATTTTTAAAGCAAAGATCTATTCTAATCTTTCTAAGTATCTTCCTAAAGTTTTCTTTTCAGAATAAAACCACTCTTCAGATTCTTTGGTAGTATTTGTAAATCTTAAAAATAATGTAGTAATTTGTATGGTGTTCGATACTGGATTTGAACCAGTGACCCCTACGATGTCAACGTAGTGCTCTACCCCTGAGCTAATCAAACATTTATTTAAAAAAGAGATTTACTAAATACTATTTGGATTTAGCTTTTTGGATATCGTATGAATATTTATAAACCATAAAATCATACATAGTAGTATTTTTATTTTTTGTAAAGAAAAAAATCATTTCAAGAATTCTTAATGACATTCTAAAAAATGCAGTAAATGGAACAGCATATGAAATTGATATCTCCAATTTTCTATTTGGGTAGTACTTATCGAATTCAAATTTTAATTCTTCTAATAGTCTAGTTTGTTCTTGTATTACTTCAACATCAGTCGCTCTTATTACTTTTATAGCAAGAAATAAATTAATGACAAACATTAAAGCATTTAAGTTCCAACCTAATATACAAATATCTAAATAACTCATATTTTCTCCATAGTGGGAAATTATATCAAAAAAAATATTAGTTTAAAATGATATAATTTCTTATGGAATTAATTAAAGCAAATATACAACAAGAGTTAAATGAAAATTATCTTATAGAGACTCTAAATTTAAATAATAAAACAATACTAGAATTAGGCTGTGGCAAGGCATCAAAGACTATTGAGATTGCTACAAATGGATTTAATAGGAAAATCATCGCTTGTGAAGTAGATACAATACAACATCAAAAAAATCTTCAAAAATCTTATGAAAATATTGAATTTAAACTTTGCGGTGCAGAAGATATTCATCTGAAAGAGGAAAGTGTTGATATGGTTTTTATGTTTAAATCTTTTCATCATGTACCTATAAATCTTATGCCAAAAGCCTTAAGTGAGATAAAAAGAGTACTTAAACCAAATGGTTTAGCTTATATTTCTGAGCCCTTATTTAATGGCGAATTAAGTGATTTGATTGCAATGGTTCATAATGAAGAACTTGTTCGATGTGAGGCCTTTAATGCTATAAAAAAAGCTGTAGAAAATGAAGAATTTAAACTATTTCAAGAGATATTTTTCTATTCATTAGAAAATTATAAAGATTTTGAAGAGTTTAAATCAAGGCATATGAGTGCTACATTTAATAACTACAATATCTCAAAAGAGCTTGAAAAAGAAGTTGAAGAAAAATTTAACCAATATGCACAAAAAAATAATCCAATAACATTTAAAAAACCTTTTAGGGTTGATATTTTACAAAAAATTTAAGAAGAGAATAATGACACAAAACGAATATAATGAAAAAATAAATATTTTAATATCGTGGGCAAAAGCCTATTATGTAGATGATAATCCCCAAGCTAGTGATGAAGAGTATGATAAGTTATCAAGAGAGTGTTTAGCATATGAGCAAGAAAACCCTACTCTTTCCCATCCAAACTCACCAAATAAAAGAGTTGGTGGTTTTGTTTTAGAAGGCTTTGAAAAAGCTTCTCACCTTTCAAGAATGTGGTCACAGGAAGATGTCTTTAATACAGCTGAATTAGAAGATTGGATAAAAAGAGCACATAAAGTAAATATAAATCTAGAGTTTTATTGTGAACCAAAATTTGATGGGGCAAGTTTGAATTTAATCTATGAAAATGGTGTATTAAAACAAGCAATAACAAGAGGTGATGGATCTATTGGAGAAGATGTTACAAATAATGTAAAAACAATACACTCTATTCCCTTGCAAATAAAAGAACAATCTCTTATAGAAATAAGAGGTGAAATAGTTATCAAAAAATCAGATTTTGAAAAAATAAATGAAGAGAGAGCAAAAAATGGTGAACAACTATTTGCAAACCCTAGAAATGCAGCTGCAGGAAGTTTAAGACAATTAGACCCAAGTATTACAGCTAAGAGAAAACTATTTTTTAATGTTTGGGGAATAGGACAAAATTCTTTAAAATTAAAAAAACACTCTGATATGATGGAATATATTTATTCCCTTGGTTTTGTTCATCCTCCAATGACTACAAAAACTACAACAGTTGAAGGTATAGAAGAGTTATATCATAAAATAATTGATTCAAGAAATAGTATTGAAATGATGCTTGATGGAATGGTTATAAAAATCAATGATATAGAAACACAAGAAGAGTTAGGATATACAGTGAAATTTCCTAGATGGTCTTGTGCATATAAGTTTCCAGCTGTTGAAAAAACGACTACAATTAAAGATATTATCCAACAAGTAGGAAGAACAGGGGTTATAACTCCTGTAGCAGTTGTTGAACCTACACTTATAGATGGCTCAACTGTTGAGAGAGCTAGTTTGCATAACTATGATGAAATAGCAAGACTTGATTTAAGGATAAATGACCAAGTAATTATTATAAAAAGTGGTGATATTATTCCCAAAATAACAAAAGTATTTACAGATAGAAGAGATGGAACACAAGAGGAAATAAGTCGCCCTACTTTATGTCCAAAGTGTCAAAGTGAACTTTTAGATGAAGGGACACTAATAAAATGTCAAAATCTTGATTGTCCTTCAATAATTGTAAACTCAATAATCTATTTTGCAAGTAAGAATTGTATGAATATAGATGGTTTAGGAAATAAAATAGTTGAATTATTAGTTAAAGAAAAAAAGATATATGACATACTTGATCTATACTCACTTAAATATGAAGATTTAGAAAATCTTGAAGGATTTAAAGAGAAAAAGATAAATAATCTTTTAAATGCCATAGCAAATACCAAAGGAAGTTCTTTGCATAGAGTTATAAATGCACTTGGAATTGAACACATTGGAGAAGTAGCTTCTAAACAAATATGTCTAGAGTTTGGACTTGATGTTTTAAAAATAGATTTTGATTCTCTTGTAGCTCTTGATGGTATAGGTGAACAAATGGCAAACTCATTTGTTGAATTTATGAGAGTAAACGAAGAACTTGTTACAAAACTAATAAATACTATAAATCCAACTGTTGAAAAAAAAGTAGAAGTAGATGAAAATGCTTTTAAAGGTAAAACAGTTGTTATAACAGGAACTATGAGTGTAAGTCGTGGTGAGATAAAAAAACAACTTGAAGCTTTAGGAGCAAAAGTTAGTTCTAGTGTATCTAAAAAGACAGATTACGTAATATATGGTGAAGATGCTGGAAGTAAATATGATAAAGCTATTGAGCTTAATGTTAAGACCATAAATGAAGATGAAATGAATGAAATGATTTAAAATATTTACCAAGTGTTACTTTTTTATAAATTTTTAAATTTTGAACTCTCTTAATATAAGTTTTTATTATAAATTTATATATATTTAGTCTATAATTAAAAGATATTTTACAAAGGTTATATATGAGTAATACAGTAAAAGGTGAAAAATCTCTTACAATGACTATGTTAATGACACCTGATAAAGCTAATTTTAGTGGGAAGAATGTACATGGTGGTGAGATTCTAAAAATGTTAGATCATGTCGCATATGCATGTGCAGCTAGATATTCAGGGGGATATGCAGTAACTTTGTCTGTTGATATGGTTTTATTTAAAGATCCTATCAAAATAGGTTCATTAGTTACATTTCATGCATCTGTAAATTATGTTGGAAGAACGTCTATGGAAATTGGTATAAAAGTCATTTCTGAAGATATAAAAGACCATACAATAAAAAATACAAATGTATGTTATTTTACAATGGTAGCAGTTGATGAAAATTGGGAGCCATTACCAGTCCCAAAACTAGAACCTATAACTGAAGATGAAAAAAGAAGATATAACGATGCTATCAAAAGAAGAGAGCTAAGAATGTCTTCAAAACATGCATTAAAAACTATTTATTAGTTTTTCAAAAGAAGCCTAAGCTTCTTTTGATTCAATATACTCTTCGTAAGTACCTTTAAAATCTACAATAGATCCATCACTTTGGATTTCAATAATTCTATTTGCATAAGCATCAAGTAATTCCCTATCGTGTGATACACAAATAACAGAACCAGGATATTCTAAAAGTCCTTCACCTAAAGCAATAATTGCTTCAAGGTCTAAGTGGTTTGTTGGTTCATCAAGTACCATAAAATTTGGTTGTTCTAACATGATTTTTGAAAGCCACATTCTATGTTTCTCTCCCCCACTACAAGAACTTACTTTTTTCTCTTGTTCTTGACCATTAAATAACATTCTACCAAGACAGTTTCTTATTTCAGAAATATCTGCATCTCTATCAAAATCTCTTAACCAATCATATAGTGTCATTTCACCTTTAATAATATCTGTTGCATTTTGAGGAAAGTATCCATTTTGAATTGTTGCTCCCCAAAAAACTTCACCACTATCTGGTTTTATTTTTTCCATTAAAATTTCACATAAAGTTGTTTTACCAATTCCATTTGGCCCAATAAGTGCAATTTTATCACCTTTTTCAACAGTAAATGAAATATCATTTAAAACAACTTTATCATCATATGATTTAGAGATATTTCTAACTGTAAGTAACTCTTTACCTACTTCTCTTTTTTGTCTGAAGATAATAGAAGGGTCTCTTCTACTTGAAACTTGAATAGATCCAACATCTAACTTATCAAGTTGTTTTTGTCTTGATGTTGCTTGTCTAGCTTTTGATGCATTTGCACTAAATCTAGCAATAAATTTTTCTAACTCTTCTTTCTCTTTAAGCTTTTTATTTACATCAGCTTGTTGTTGTTTAGCCATTAAAGTAGATGCGATATACCAATCATCATAAGTACCACTAAACTCTCTAATTTGTTTATAGTCAACATCTAAGATATGAGTACATACAGCATTTAAGAAGTGTCTATCATGTGAAATAACAACCATAGTACCATCATGATGTTGTAATTGGTTCTCTAACCAACCAATTGTCTCTATATCAAGGTTATTTGTTGGCTCATCTAAAAATAATACATCTGGTTTTGGATATAAAACTTGTGCTAATAAAACTTTAAATTTATCTCCACCTGTAAGTGTTGACATTAAGTCACTATGACTTGATGCTGGGAAACCTAACTCTTCTAATATTTTAGTAATTTTAACATCATACTCATATGTGGGGTCTTCTTCACAACATATGATTTCCAACTCACCTAGTTTTTCACCAATTTCATCAGTATACTCTTCCATATAAAGTTTTTCTTTTTCTTTAATAGCATTGTATAATCTTCTATTTCCAAGTAAAACTGTATCAAATAAACTATATGTTTCATAAGCAAATTGATTTTGACTTAAAGTTCCAACTTTTTTGCCATTTTGAACTTGTACTTCACCCTCTGTTGCTTCTTCTTCACCAGATAAAATTTTTAGGAATGTAGTTTTACCAGCACCATTAGCACCAATTAAACCATATCTTTTCCCTGCATCTAGCTTTAAATTTATATCTTGAAATAAAACTCTTGCACCAAATGATTTTTTTAAATTGACTGTTTGAACCATATATTTTCCCTACTTGTTGTTTTCGTAATTCGCGATTTTAACTAAAGTAAACTAAACTGAAAGTAAAACGATTAAAGTTCTTGATCAAAAGCTAATTTTAAAAGCTCTTTTTCTGTTAGTTCTCTTTCTTTATCAATATCACTTGGATTTCTAATACAAAGTACTTTTTCTTTTAAATCATTTAGATTATATTTTGTTAAATTTTTAAGTAAAGTATCTGTTACCATCTCTTTTTTCAATCCATTTGTATTTATTAATCTTGTAATTCCATTATGGAGTTTCTTTCTTGTATTTTCAAAAATTTTCTCTTCATCAGTTAATGTTACATAAATTCTATCTAAATATTCACATACCAAATCACCAGAGTATTTATAAGTAGTTACTTTATTATAAACAAATTTTTGTGATTTTAAATCAGGTAAAGAAACATTTGTAAAAATAGAACCTTGTACTAAATTTAATCCTTCTAAACTATCTATCGGATTATGTGAACAAATAAAATCATCTTTAACAATTGTTGGTGCATATTTTAAATTTGTAATATTGTTTTTTAAAATAACATAATTTCCATGAACCTCTTTTGGTCCACCTTTTAAAGAATAAATTTCATTTTTGAAAGCTAAAAAATCACCTTTTATAACACTTGGACAACCTTCTAGTGAAGTTAATTCATTATCACTAATATCAAAGTCACCATTTATTTCATTAAACTTCAAAGGAAGTCTTGAAAGATTTGCTAATCTATCATTTAACTTAACTCTTCCATTTACTGTAACTGAGTTATCATCAGATATTTTATAATCTTTTATATCATGTTTATGCAACCATCTAGCAATATCTTCTTTGTTTTGTAAAGAAACAATTGGTTTATAAACGTGTTCAACAACATCTTTACCTTTGTATCTCCAAGTAGTTGTAATTTCATCAAAACTATGAACTAAATGGTTCAATCTAACATCAGTTATTAAATCCCAACCAATTTCATCTGAGATACCATCTAAATCTTGTATCTCATTTCCATTACAAATATAATCCTCCCCAACAGTTATTGGACCACCTTTTAACTCTCTTAATATATTATGTGAACAATCAAAATACAATGTCACATATTTTGGTCCACCTTTTAAAGTATGTATTTTATTTTCAGAACAGTTAAAATAGCCTCTTACAGTTCTTGGGCTTCCTTTTATTGAAGTAATTTCGTTATTTGAACAATCAATATATCCTAATATCTCTTTTGGACAATAAGATAGAGTAGTCAATCTATTATGAGAACAATTAAAATCAGCAACTGCTATTGGAGACCCATGTAAAGATTCTATACTATTATGTGAGCAATTAAAGTCTCCAGTTACTTTCTCTGGACATCCATCTAGTGAAGTTAATGTATTATGACTAATATCAAAATATCCATCAACAACATCAAATTTTACTGGTAGCTTAGATTCTTTTATCTTACCATTTAAGTTCACGTTTCCATGAACAGTTATCTTTAAATCTTTTGAAATAAAATAATTACCAATTGAATGTCTTTCTAGCCATTTTTCAACATCAGCTGAATTTTTCATATTTTACCTTGTCTTTTTTCTTTTATTTATTATTATTTATTATTAAAAATGAATTTATACCTAAAATTTCTTATTATACCATTAAGTTGTTAAAATATATTTTATTATTTTATTGGTCTATATACTTTTATATTATTAAAGTTTTTTGCATCTTTTAAATATTGAGCATGTAATTGACTTAATATTCCTTTCTCACAATAAAATAAATACTCTTTATCTTGGGGAAGTTTTTCAAACTCTGTTTTTAGTTTATAAAAAGGAATCTTTAAAGTCTCACAAGATGTCTCTATACACTCAGGTGTTTGTCGAATATCAATAATAACATATTTCCCATTTGAAATATCACTTACAATTTCCATTTCTCCAATATCTTTTATATCTTCACTAATCTCATCAACATTTATTTGAATAGCATTTTCAATAGCTTTATCCAAAACAGAATAATTAAATTTTTTAGACTCTTTTTCCATTCTGTCATAAGAGCCATGAATAGTTGGATTTTTTGAAATAACACCACAATATTCAGGCATAGTTTCTGCAAATCTTTTAGTACCAATTTCATTTGCTATATTTATAATGTCTGGTTTATTCATTGTAGCAAGTGGTCTTAGAACCAATTTATTTGTTGATTGGTCAATTAAAGCTAAGTTTCTTAGAGTTTGACTAGAAACTTGAGCAACACTTTCACCCGTAAGAAGAGCATCTATTTTTAAATCATTTGCTATTTTCTCAGCTGCTTTTAACATAAGTCTTTTTAGTGTTACACCCATGTATGTTTCATGTGTTGATCTAAATATCTCAGTAACAACATCATCAAAAGGAATAGAAGTAAATGTAACTCTATGTGAAGATCCAAACTTATTCCATAGATATAAAGCTACTTGTTTTACACCTATCTCATGTGCTACTCCACCAAGATTGAAAAATACAAAGTGAGTTTTAATTCCTCTTTTCATAGTAAGATAAGAAGCAACTGTTGAGTCAAAACCACCTGACATAAGAGATAAAATCTCACCTTGAGAACCTAAAGGAAATCCACCAAGACCTTTATGCTTAAGTGTTATTATATTTAATTGATTATTTATAAGTTCTAGATTTATAGTAACTTCAGCATTTCGTAAATCAACACCTTTAGTCAAATCTCTATTTTTATTTAACATATATCCACCAACAGTTTGCTCTATTTCAGTAGATTTAAAATCATGTGTTCCTGAACGCTTAACTCTTACCACAAAAGATTTATTTTCTATCTCTTTTGCCATATGTTCATTTACTATCTCTTTTATTTCATCAATTGTTGTTATTTTGTCAAATTGTAGTGCCTCTAAAACTAACTCGATACCAGGAGTATCTAAAAGTTTAATTCTTACTTCTGTTACAAACTCTATAGGACAAACTACTTCTATTTTATCAAAAAATTTTTTTATTGTAATATCATCTGAGATTTGTGCAAAAAGTCTCTGCAAATTTCCATGTAGTCTTCCTACCATTTGTCTTTTTGCAGAGGTTCCTTTTATCATTATTTCGGGGAAGAGTTTTATTATGAATTTTTGTGTCTTAATTGGAGAAATTTCCATTATTAGCTAAACCTTGTTTTTAATTAAACGCAATTATATCATAAGAATAATAATTGAAAATTAATCTCACATTAGAAGTTGATTAAGTGTAAAAATATTTATTTTTATACTTAAATTAAAGTTTCTTTAATAGTTTTGGCATCTCTTGTGCAATTTCGTGAAATCTATATTTAAATCCCTCAACTACGATATTATATAATTGATGATTTTTATACTTTTCATGCCACTGTAACTCTTTATTTTCATAAAGATTATAATATTCAAATCTTAATCTGTAAGCTTCTTTTTCTAAACTATTTTCTTCCAAATTATTTTCTACTTTCTTTACTGTAAAAAGCTAGTATTACTAGCTTTTTATTTTATAAATTCAACTATATCTTCAAATTTTTCTCTTAATTGTGTTGATTGTTCATTAATTCTATATCCAAAAGGAAGTACACAAGTTAATTGGTATTTTGAAGTATCAAGACCCAATACACCCTCAACACCCTCTTTATCAAAACCTTCAATAGGACAAGAATCAATTCCTCTTATAGCTCCTGCTGTCATCATATTACCTAAGGCAATAAATGTTTGTCTTGCTGTCCAAGAATAGATATTTTTATCATTACTTAAAGTCTCTTTTAAATGATTTGCATATAATTCTAAATAAAAATCTAATTTTTCTTTAGGCATTTCACGTCTAGCAAATCTTTTTTCAGGGATTCCACTTTCTGGTTTAACACCTTCAATTCCTGCTAAGACAATTACTAAATGAGAACAAGTAGTAATTTGAGGTTGATCCCAACAAAAAGGTCTTAATTTTGCTTTTAATTCTTCATTTGTTATAACTAAAAATTTCCAAGCTTCCATACCAAATGAAGAAGGCGATTTTCTTCCAGCTTCTAATATAAAATGCATATCCTCATCACTAACCTTTTTTGTCTCATCAAAAATCTTACACGCATGTCTAAAATCCATAGCTTCCATAAATGTTTTTTCCATAATTATTCCTTTAAATTAATTTTATACATTAAAAAATGTTATTTTATAGTAAGTTTTTTAATCAATTATAAAAAACTACTCAATTCCTAATTGGGCCTCTTTTAATTTTAGTTTTTCAAGTTTACTTTTTTTATTGAATAATATAACAGCTGTCAGTGATAATAAACAACCTATTATTGTAGAAGATGCTATTTTTTCATCATAGGCAAAATAACTTGATATTATTGCACCAACTGGAACTATAAACATAAATACACCCGTATTATGTGCACCAATTCTACTAGCACTTGCAAAAAATATTGCCATTGCAAAAGTTCCAGAAAATAATCCTACAAATAAAATATTTAACCAAAATACTGAATCATATAATCCTATTTCAAAAGGATGATGTGGTAAGGCAATAATCATATTTGTAAAAGCAGTTACACCAAAGATTACTAAAGTGTAAAACATAGGGTCAACTCTTTTTGAAGCCTTTTGTGTTAGAACTGTAACAAAAGACCAAACAATAGCACAGACTAAAAAATATATACTATCAAGATTTAAAAAGCCTAATCCCTCCATTGGAATACGAAGCAAAATAATAGCTCCAAATACACCAATACCTAAAGCAAATACTTGTTTTGCTGATACTCTTGTACCAAAAAGCAAAATAGATAAAAAATATGTAAGTAAAGGAACCAATGATGTAACCATAGTTCCTCCATATCCAGCTTCTCCATGTGCAAGACCTGCAAAGAATAAATAACTAAAAGCTGCACTTAATAATCCAGCTAAAATCATATAAAAATATCCTAAAAAGTCAGTTTTCAAAGTTCTTTTCATATAAATCATAACTGGTATCATTCCTATAAAAGAAATAGTATATCTCCAAAATGAAGCTACCTGTATATTTGAATGTTCGACTGCTGCTTTTCCAGAAGTCCATGCAACTCCCCAAAGTAACATAGCTATTAACATACCAACAAAATATTTGGTTTTATTTTCTTCTTTATGCACTAAAATGCCCTCATATATGAAGAGTTTATTAACTCTTTTTTGTTAAATTCATTTGCTGCAAGAAATGCAAAATTAGGAGAACGTAATAATTCTCTACCATATGCAACAAAATCACAATACCTTTCTTCTAAAAGTTTTTCACCTTCTTGTGCTGTTGTAATTAGTCCAACAGCAATTACAGGAATATTTACCTCTTCTTTTATCTCTTTTGCAAAATCAGCTTGATACATAGGTTTTAATTCTATTGGTTTATTTGGTTTTTCTTGATTTCCACCAGATGAAACATGTATGGAATCAACTCCTACTTTTTCAAGCTCTTTTGATAGATAAATTGAGTCTTCTATATTCCAACCTTCATTCATCCATTCATCAGCACTTATTCTTACAATCAAAGGTAAATCAACTTTTTCTTTAATCTCTTTTGCTGTTTCTAAAAGTAATCTACATCTATTTTCTAAACTTCCACCATAAATATCATCTCTTAAATTGCTTAATGGTGATAAAAATTCACATAAAAAATATCCATGTGCACCATGAAGTTCAATTGCATCATAATCAGCTTCTTTTGCTCTAAGTGCTGCATTTACAAATAACTCTTTTATATTTTTTATATCCTCTAATGTTGCAGCTTTTGGCATTTTAAAAGGTTTATTGTCACTAAAGGCAATTGCACTTGGTGCAATAGGAGTTTCATCTTCAACATTACATTTTCTACCTGCATGGGCAAGCTGGATAGCTGTTTTTGCTCCAAATGAATGAATTTGTTCATTTAATATTTTATGTGCTTCAATTAAAGAATCATCCCAAAGACCTAAATCTTTTGAAGAGATTCTTCCTCTTGGCTCAATTGCTGTTGCTTCAAAAATAATAAGACCAATACCACCAATGGCTCTTGCTAAATAATGTCCTTTGTGAAAAGTTTTTAATTCACCACTATTATCACTTGAATACATACACATAGGAGGCATAACTATTCTATTTTTTAATTTCAAATTCCCTATTTGTCCCTCTGTAAATAGTAAGCTCATAAATTTCCTTTAAATCTTTTTATATTTTTATGAAAGAAACATCATCACTTTTTATAAATTGCACATCAAATGTTTCCTCAACCACACACTCTTTTAACTTAGGTACATAAACTTTTACATGCTCAGCCTCAAGGTGTAAATCAAGTGATTCTTGAGAATTCCATCTTTCAATGGTGATAAAAGTATCACCATCAATAAATGACTCATATTGTTCACAACCTTTTTCCTTTACTACATATTCATACTGTAAAATATTTGCTATTTTTCTTAGCTCATCATGTTTATTATTTTTTATTTTTGCTTTTACAATTGCAATAATCATATTAAATACAACCCTCATCATGTTTATGAATTGCTTTGTGTAATTTTAGGAGTTCATTGTAAACTTCATCTTTAAATTCATCTTTTACTTTAATGTTAGCTACGATTACTATATTTTTCATAATATTCCTTTTTTCAGTTTTTAAACTTTGTATATTTTTTGTTACATCATGAGACAGTAAGAACAATCTTACCTTGAATATGTCCAAGAGTTGCTCGTTCATGTGCCTTTTTAGCATCAATAAGAGGGTAAGTACTATCAATCACAACACGAATCGTTCCATCATCAAGTAAGTCTCTTAATTTTGTGAGCTGTATTCCACTTGATCGTACTTGAACTGATGAGATTTTAACACCTAACTTCTTTGCTTCTTCTGTACCTGAGAAACCTAAAGGAAAGATTGGGAATAAAGAACCACCTTGTTTAAGTGTACGTAAAAAACGACCAGTTTTTTCTCCACCAATGGTGTCAATAACAAGATCAATATCACGGATAACATCTTCTGGAGTTGTTTTTGTATAATCAATAAATTCATCCGCACCAAGATCATATAATAATGCCTCATGCTTACCAGATGCTACTGCAATTACTCGTGCACCTTTCCATTTAGCTAATTGTACTGCAAAATGTCCTACACCACCGGCTGCACCATTTATAAGAACTGTTTTCCCCTCTAATGGCACAGGTTCATGCTTATTTGCTTGAAGTGGATTAGGATGATTATGTCCAAGTTCAATCATGAACTGCCATGCTGTTAGTAGTGACATAGGAGCACCAGCAGCATGCACATGACTGATATTATTTGGTTTGATTGCAAGTTCTGATGCTGGAACGTTAACATATTCTGCATAGGCTCTACTCTCACCAGCAAGTCCTTCAGGAAAACGAACCATAGCATAAACTTCATCACCAATTGTAAAGTTTTTCACATCATCAGCAACCGCTTTAACAACGCCTGAAATATCCGTTCCAAGAATAATAGGAAAAGAGACCTTTGGTTGCCATTCAGGAGGAAGCATCTTATATCCATCCCGTAAATACAAATCAGGTGGGTTGATACCAACTGCATGAACCTGAACAAGAACTTCACCTGATTTAAGTTCAGGGATAGGTGCATCTTCATAATGTAATACTTCAGGACCACCAAACTCATACTGTCTAATTGCCTTCATTGTATTTGTTTCCATTATATTTCCTTTTTAATCTTTAAATGCAAAACCTTGTTTTGTATAGTTTTCTTCAATTTTTCTAAAATAGATATTTTTATAATAGCTTGCAGTTTGCTCACAATATGATTGTAAATAGTTCATATTATTATCAACTCTGAATTTTTTCATCTGTTTTTCATATAATAAAACACCATCTTTTACTTTTTTGTCATCATATTTATCTTCAAAAGCAAAACTATCTATTGGAATTCTAGGTTTCAAAGGAGCATCTTTTGCTTCTTTTGTAGGTACTCCAATAGTAGTTCCTACGATTGGAAATGTTTTTGGTGGAAGTCCTAATAACTCAATTATAGCAGCTGGTTCATTTCTAACAGCACCAATTGCAGTTGTACCGTATCCTAATGATTCTGCACTTATTTGTATTGCATTTAACATGATTCCAGCATCAACAGCACCCACAAGTATACCCTCAGCTGATTTATCAATTTGATGTTCTTCTCCAGTTTGCTCAACTGCAAAAATAGTTCTATTAAAGTCAACACATACAAAAATAAATACATCAGCTGTTGCCACTTGTTGTTGTCCACCACAAAATTCTGCTATTTGTTTTATTTTATCTTTATCTCTTGTATATACTAAAGATATTTGTTGCCCATTTATAGAAGTTGGACATCTTTGTGCTGTTTTTATAATAAGTTCAAGGTCTTCTTGGCTTACAATTTCACCTGTAAATTGTCTTATTGATTTTCTACTACCTAATTGTTTTATAATTTCATTCATAATTACTCCAATATTTTATAAAAAGTTTTTAGTTAAAATTTTTTCAAATTTTTCTAATTCTGCATCTAAGTTTAAATCACCTTTGAAAATGTCATGTACTGCATATGTTTCAAGGGCATCTAGTCCACAAAATTGAAAAGTTTTATGAACTGCAACATGAGCTTGGTCTAAAGACATTCCATCAAATAGACTATTTTTGTTATTAAAAGCAGACTCAGGACAATTATAAGTTAAAGATAACATATATTTTTTACCTGTTAGTAATCCACCACTTCCATATAATTTTGAGGCATTATCTCTGCTTCTTCCATCACTTGCATAATGTCGTCCTTGTGTAAATGTCTCATCTATATATTTTTTTGCTATCCAAGGAAGCCCCATCCAATAAACTGGATATTGAAATAAAATATAATCAGCCCATTCAAACTTTTCTATCTCTTCTTCTTTATCATAACCTTTTTCAATATGTGTTTGTTTTACTTCAAATCCATTTTTAGTAAAAAACTCATTTGCTTTATTTATAAAACTGTTTGTTAGATTTCCTTCTGCCACATTTTTATAAAATTGATGTCCGTTTAAAATTAATACTTTTTTCATTTATTCTCCTTAATGAGTCAATATGAGAATTATATACACAGTAAACTTAAATTACTCTTACTTACCTAAAGTAAAGTAATGGTAATTTATAAACTTTATGATATAATAAAAATAAGAAAAGGATTTAAGATGTATTATATAAATGACAAAGAGTATAAATGCTCAGTTTCAGTTACTCTTGACATATTTAATGACAGATGGAAATTGGGAATAATTTGGCACTTATTAGATGGGGACATGCGATTTAAAGATTTACATGAAACTGTATGTGAAATAACTCAAAAAACATTAACTATTAAATTAAAAGAGTTAGAAGAGAAAAAAATTATACATAGAGAAGTATATGCAGAAGTTCCTCCAAAAGTAGTATATAGCCTAACCGAATGTGGTAAAAGGCTAAAACCAGTATTAGAAGAGATGTATAAATGGGGAATATCATATGTTGAAGAGTGTGGTGAAATAACTGGTAAAGATCAATGCAAAACAAATCTTTGTAAATAATACCATGAGTACAAATAGTTTTTATAAGGAAATTAAAGAGATAAAAGATTTCTCTTTAATTATGAATAATGATAATTACCATAAGGTTCCAGATGATTGGTTTGTATTAGTCTCTGATATTGTTGATTCTACAAAAGCTATAGAAGAAGGTATGTACAAAAAAGTAAATTTTGTGGCTGCCCTTACTATTATTGGGGTATTAAATATAGATAAAAGTTTAGAATTTCCATATATATTCGGAGGAGATGGGGCAAGTTTAATTATACCCCCTACTTTAGTGGATAGAGCTAAAGTTGTTTTACTAGAAACTGCTAAAAAAGCAAAAGAAGCATTTGACTTGGATTTAAGAGTTGGAATTATTAATATAAAAGAGATTGAAAAAAGAGGCTCAGTTATAGAAGTTACAAAATTCAAAGTTTCTAAAGATTTTACACAAGCAATAGTCAGGGGAAATGGTCTAGAACTTGCCGAGTATTTACTAAAGAATGAATACAAAAATTTTAAAATAGATGAAAACTTTAATTTTAACTATACTGCTGATTTTGTTGGATTAGAGTGTCGTTGGGAAGATATAAAAAGTCCCAAAGATGAAACAAGTTCTTTGTTAATCAAAAGTACAAACCCTGAAAAATCAAATGAAATTTATCAAAATACTTTAAATAAGATTCATGAAATTGCAGGTTCTTATATACAAAGAAATCCCATAAAAGAGATAGATCAACTCATTATATCTTTTAATCCTATGGTTTTAAATGCAGAAGCTTCAGTTTTTGCTTCAAATATTTTTTCTAGATTTTTTTTAATATTGCGACTACTTATTGAAAATTTACTTGGAGTTCTTCTTATGAAATATTCCAAGGGACAATGGAGTGATTACAAAAATAGAGTTATAAGAACAACTGATACAGAGAAGTTTGATGATATGCTTAGAATGGTAATTTCTACAAATAAAACTCAAACAAAAAAACTTGAAGAGTATTTAGAACAAGAGTTTCAAAATGGCAATTTAGTATATGGAATACACAAATCAGACTCTGCACTTATGACTTGTCTTATTTTTGAAAGACATGGGAAACATATTCACTTTGTGGATAGTTCAAATGGTGGTTATGCCCTAGCAGCAAAAGAGTTAAAGGCTAGATTGAAATCAAAAGAATGAAAAATGCATACTAAATAAATATACTACAAATAAGGATATTTATGAGTAAAAAAAGCAAAGCCCCTTTTGACCCAAATAGTTTTGATAGTATTACAACTATTGGAAATATAATTGATAATTTTCCAAAGTTACTTTCTATAGACTTTTCAAAAACTAGTCTCAATGAAGAATTAACAAGACTCAACTATGAGATTATTTCAAATGAATATAAAGATTTTGAATATAGTAATATAAAAGATTGCTATGATTATGAAGTAGATAAAATAGTTTAAAACTATTTTATCCTAAATGTTTTTCTAAAGCCTTTTTAAAAGGTGTTCCTAATACTTCACAAGATACAGCTTCTTGTATAAAATCAAGATTTTCTTTTGGATTTGCTTTTGCTTCGTTTAACTTTTTAATTGTTAGATTTGGGTATATTCTTTCAACAAGTTCTACACTATCAGTTTGTTTTACAATTCCCTCTTCTAAAACTTTTGCATACCAACCTGTATATCCATATTTAATTACAGTTTTTAACATCTCTTTTGTTTTTGTATTTATATTTAATACATTACAAGGTTCTCTTGGTTGTGTTACTTGAACAACAGCAACTCCTAACTTTAAAATATCTCCCACACAAATATCATCTTCAGTAATATCTGATACAAGTAAATTTTCACCCAAAGGTGAGATATCTTTATAGTCTAAATTTATATTCAATACTTCATTTACTTTATCATATGTCAAAGAAGAGTAAAAAAGTATTGCTTTGTTTGGTCCACCATGATACTCTTTATGAACTTGGTCATCACCTTTAAATCCTATATCTGTAAGATATGCCTCTTCTACAGTTGTTTTATTTATGGCTGATTGTATTACTTTTTCTTTATTTTTTAACTCTTTTCCTTTTCCTATTTTCAAAGAAAGGATTTTTGATATTATTTTATTCATATTTTCTCCTATTTACTTTAAAGCTAAATTTACAGCTTCTAATGCGTGTATTTTAGTAGTATCATAAAGTTTTACATCAGTATCTTTTGATGAAATCAACATACATATCTCTGTACAACCTAATATAATAGCTTCTGCACCATTTGATACTAATTTATCAATAATTTTTAAATACTCTTTTCTAGACTCTTCATTTATAAGACCAAGACACAATTCTTCATATATAACTTTATGCACAATATTTATATCTTCTTCACTTGGAACAAGAACTTCTATACCAAAGTTTTCCCTAATCCTATTTTTATAAAATTCCTCACGCATAGTAAAAGCTGTAGCTAGAAGTCCTACTTTTTTTATATTATCTTTTATCAAAACCTTTGCAGTTGTATCTGCAATATGCACTATTGGAATATTTATATTTTTTTGAATTTGTGGAGCAACCTTATGCATAGTATTTGTACATATTAATAGAAAATCAGCACTTGCTTTTTCTATATTTTGTGCAGCTACAGATAAAATCTCAGCTGTTTTATCCCACTCTCCACTATGTTGTAACTTTTCAATTTCATCAAAATCAACACTATATATAACCATTTTTGCGGAGTGCAAAGAGCCTAATTTATTTTTTATTTCTTCATTTATCTGTTTATAATATAAAGCAGTACTCTCCCAACTCATACCGCCTAATAATCCTATTGTTTTCATTTTATAGCCACTATTAAATTTTTTAGTACTATAACACAAAAAAGATAAAGTGACATTGTGTTAGACTTCATAAAAATTATTTTATTGGATATATTAATGTTTAAATTAATTGTTTTGGGAATTATTGCAGGTGCCTTTTTTAGTACAACTTTTGTTTTAAATGAACTTATGAGTGTATCTGGTGGACATTGGCTTTGGTCTGCATCACTTAGATACTTTTTTATGATTTTATTTTTATTTTTTGTTTTACTATTTCAAGGTGGAATACAAAGAGTTATTGATGTTTGTAAACTATATATATCTAATTATATCTTTTGGACAATAAGTGGAACTATTGGTTTTGGATTTTTTTATGCCTTGATTTGTTTTAGTGCTGACTTTTCTCCGGGTTGGGTTATAGCTGCTACTTGGCAATTTACAGTTGTAGCAACACTTTTTATATTGATGTTTTTTGGTAAAAAATTTCCTAAGAAAATTTGGTTTTTTTCTGCACTTGTATTTATCGGTGTTTGTTTAGTAAATCTATCTCATATGGAGTCTTTTGATTTAAAAGCTTTATTATTGGGTGGTTTTCCTATTCTTATTGCTTCATTTTGTTATCCCATTGGAAATCAGCTTGTTTGGGAAGCAAAAAATGGAAATCATAAAAATGTACCACAAATAAAATCAAAGTTATTAAATAATGCTTTTAATAAAGTTTTTTTACTCTCTCTTGGCTCTTTACCTTTATGGTTTATTTTAATAGCAATTATTCAGCCAAATATGCCTAGTGAATCTCAAGTATTCAATACTGCTCTTGTAGCTTTATTTTCTGGTGTTTTTGCTACTTCAATATTTTTATATGCTAGAAATATAGCTAAAGATTCAAATGAGATAGCTGCTGTTGATGCTACACAAGCAAGTGAAGTAGTTTTTGCACTTATTGGGGGAATAGTGTTTTTAGGAAGTGGGTCATTAAATCTTACTTCGATTGTAGGACTTACCCTTATTATAGTTGGTTTGTTTTTATTTACAAAATACCAAAATGCGATTAAATAAAGCTTTCTTTTTAGAAAGCTTTATCATATTAATAAATTCTTAACATCTCAAACTGAAAATACCAAATAATTATAGAGATAAAATAACCTACTAATATCATCCATGCATATTTCATATGACTAGAAAAAGTATATATACCTTTTAGTTTACCCATTACACCAACACCAGCAGCACTTCCAAAAGAGATTAAAGAACCACCAATACCAGCAGTTAGAGTAACCAACAACCAATTTGATAAGTCCATATTTGGATTTGCTTTTAATATAGCAGACATTACAGGAACATTATCAACAATTGCAGATAAAAATCCAACAGCAATATTTGAATAAATAGGTCCTAAATAGTTTGGTTCATATACAATAGAAGCAAGAGTTAACCACCCTAAGAAATATAAAGCGCCAACTGCTGATAAGATACCAAAAAAGAACATTAAAGTATTATTTTCAATTTTTGCCATTGATTCAAATACATTAAAATGAGACTTACCAAATTTCTTTTGTAATTTGAAAGAATAAGCTTTTAATAATACTAGACCAAACATCATTCCCCACATTGCTGGGAAATCTAATATTTGATGAGAAATAACTGCCATGATAATAGTTACAGCACCTAAAAAGATAATTGTTTTAGCACCCTCTTTCATTTGAGGAACTTCAACTTTATTATCAAAAACAGGTTTTGTTTTTGGAACTACTAAAGACAATAAAAATGCAGTTGCTAGATATCCTAAAACAGAGGAAGGGAATAAATATAAGAAGTCCCAAAAGTCACCTTTACCTGATGTCCATACCATAAGAGTAGTAATATCTCCAAAAGGACTCCAAGCTCCTCCTGCATTTGCAGCAACAACTATATTAATAGCACCTGGAACTAAAAATTCTTTTTTATCTCTTTCAATTGTAAAAAGTACTGTTGATAAAATAAGTGCAGTAGTTAAGTTATCAGCAAAAGGTGATATAAAAAATGATAATAATCCTGTAAGCCAAAAAAGTTTTCTATAACTATAACCTTTTGATACAAGATTATATTTTAATCTATCAAAAACACCCATATGAAGTAGTGATTCTATATAAGTCATAGCAACAAACAAGAAAAAGAATATTTCAGCAATTTCTAAAATGACATTTTCTGCTTCTTCATGTACTAATTTTATATCTAAACTATTTGTAACAAAATAAATTGCTATTAATAAAAATGTAAAAATCCCAACAAATAATGCTGGAACAGACTTATCAATTTCGTATTTTTCTTCATTTGCAATTACATAGTAACCAACAACAAATATAAATAAAGAAACAATACCAACCCATGTGTTTGTTAAATCTGGCTCGCCTAAACTAGTTGCATATGCAACATTTGACAAAAGAAGAGCCAAAATACCAAAAATCTTAAACATAGTAATTTCTCCTGGAATTTTATGTCGTTATTGTATTCAATAATTATTTAAATAAGATAATATTTGATAAAAATAACTAAATATTATTTTAAATAACTATTTTATTGAGATATAAATCTCTATTTCATCCTCTTTTACATACTTCTCAAAATCAATACTATATTTTCTTTCATATTCATTATTGTTTTCAAAGTATTCCCATATCTCTACCCAAGTCTCAACCACAACATCTGGTAGCTCACCTTTTTTTGAGAAAACTAAATATCTTTCATCTTCTATAACTAAAGCATTTTTGGGTTTAGTAACTTCTACACCAACAGTTACTTTATAATCACCAGTTACATCACTTGTATAATCGCTATAAACCCCATACATATATTTACTATTTGCTTTATTGAAAGTACTTCCATAAACATTTTTTTCAATATAATCATCCCATAATTGAGGAATTTTGCCATTTTCTGATTCAAATTCAAGTTTATTATTTGTGATAACACTAAGACCGGAAATCATTAAGTTTTTTACTCTTGATACTTTCATATTCTCTCTTTTTTATTTTATAAGAAAGATTATATAGAAAATAAACTACTTTTATCTTGAAGTTAAAAAGTAGAGAAGAAATCTCTACTTTTATTTTAGCTAGGTTGTTTGAAGATAGTTAATTCAGGCGCTTTTTTTGTATATTTTTCAATATTTACTAAAGCTGTATTTGAACTATTTCCATCAGCTAATTCTGAAGTTGGAATATCTTTTGTTAAAAGGTTTGCTGAACCATTTTTACATAATGTTCCAATTTTTCCTTTTTCCATTGGGTCATACCAAGCACCCTCTTGAACTCTTACAATTCCACGTTTTAATCCATCAGTTACAATCGCACCTGTTAAGATTTGACCTCTTTCATTAAATACTCTTACTACATCACCAGATTTGATACCTTTTGCTTTTGCATCATGAGTATTAATCCAAATAGGTTCTCTATTTGCAACTGCATATTTTTTTCTTAAACTTGTATTATTAAGTTGTGAATGTAGTCTATGACTTGGGTGTGGAGAAATCAATGCAAATTCTGCAGGTTTTTCTTTCATACCTACCCATTCTGCTGGTTCTAACCAAGTTGGGTGTGCTTTACAATCTTTATAATTCATTTTTTCTATTGTTTTAGAATAGATTTCTATTCTTCCAGATGGTGTTCCAAGTGGATTTAAAATTGGATCTTCTCTAAAATCAGCATATCTTACATATTGTGTGCTTTCATATGGAACATCAAAAGTTATTGGTTTATTTTTACCCCAGAACTCTCTAAATGTTGGCATTGGTAATTTCATTTTTTGTGCTTGTTCATAAGCTTTTGTATAAAACTCTTCTATCCATTGTATATCAGTTTTATTTTGAGTATATTTTTCAAATACACCAAACTCTTTTGATAAATCACTAAAAATTTGATAATCATCTCTTGCTTCAAATTGTTTTTTAACTGCTTGTTTCATAGGAACAATATTAAGGTTAGAATAATCACCTGTCATTGTAATATCATTTCTTTCATATGAAGTTGTTGCTGGCATTACAATATCTGCCATTCTTGCAGTTGGTGTCCAAAATGCTTCATTAACAACAACAGTTCTTGGTTTTTGCCAAGCTTTTAATAATGTATTTGTATCTTGATGATGAACAAATGGATTTCCACCTACCCAATAAATAAAATCAATCTCTGGATAAGTAACTTTTTTACCATTAAAATCAATTGTTTTTCCTGGATTTAAAAGTGCATCTGCAATTCTAGCAACTGGGAAAGAATATTTAGCTGCATTTCTTAACCATGCTGCTCCACCCGCATCTTTTGTAGGAGTTACATTTGCTGTGATACCACCAACAATTGCACTTTTTGCAGTAGGAACTCCACCATTTGAATAGTGATAAGATAATCCAAATCCACCACCTGGAAGTCCAATTTGTCCAAGAACTGAAGCTAATGTAACTAACATCCAGTGAGGTTGTTCCCCATGATGAGCTCTTTGCATTCCCCATCCAGACATAAGCATAGTTCTATTATCATAGAATAAATTTGCAAGTTCTTTTATTGTTTTTTCATCAACTCCACAAATTTTTGATGCCCATTTAAGATTTTTTACAATACCATCATCTTTACCATATATATACTCTTTAAATTTATCAAAACCTTCAGTGTAATCAGCTAAAAAGTCCGCATTATATTTTTTTGATTCTAATAATGTATGTACCATACCCATCATCATTGCAACATCTGTATTTGGATTTGGTGCAACCCATTGTGCATCTAGGTATTCACAAGTTTCTGTTTTAAAAGGGTCAATACAAATTATTTTTTTACCAGATTTTTTTAGTTTCTCAAAATATTTAAATCCGTTTTCATCAGTTGAAGTCCATGCAATTTTTAAAGTTGCAAGTGGGTTTGCTCCCCAAATTACTACAACTTTTGAATGTTCAAGTACAAGTGGCCATGAAGTTTGTTGTTCATATACTTCAAGTGTACCTAATACATGTGGCATAATTACTTGCGATGCACCTGTTGAATAATCACCAACAGTACCAGTAAATCCACCTGTTGCTGTCATAAATCTTTGTAAAAGAACTCTTGCATTATGCATGTTCCCACTACTTTTCCAACCATAACTTCCTGCAAAAACTCCTTTTGCACCTTTTTCTTTTCTTGTTTTTTTAAGCTCTTTTGCTATTAATTTTATTGCTTTTTCATATGAAACTTTTACCCATTCATCATTACCTCTCAATTCAGGTTTTGGATTATCTGGGTTTTCTAAATATGATTTTCTCACCATTGGATATTTTACTCTATCAGGTGCATATACTAAGTCTTGTGTATAATATTGTAATGAGTTTTCAATATCAGAAGTTTTTTGATAAGGCTCAGATTTTACCACTTTTCCATTTTTAATAGTCAGTTTTAACATACCCCAGTGTGCGGCTGTTAATACTTCACCATTTTCAACTAGTTTTGTAGAAAATTTTGCAATTGTACCGGCAAGCAATTCTCCTCTTTTTGTAATTGCATCAATAAATGGAACTGTACTAAATAATGCAGCAACTCTTATAAATCCTCTTCTTTTTTGATCAATATTTTTCATTTTATTCACCTTTCATATCTTTTGCATGTTTTTGCAAAAATTGTGTTACTAAATATCTATCTTGTTTTGGAATAGCAGTTCTATTCACCATAGCTTTAAACATACTTGGCCATTGGTTAGCTGTAAACTCGTCTACAGGATGAATTGGATGACAGATAGAACAGTTACTTTTAAATAAATTTTCTGCTTTATCATATAGTGGTTTTAAATCTTTAGTTAGATTGTCATTTTTTGTATATGCAGTTAAAACTACTTTTTCCCACTCTACACCATCTTTATCTTTGCTTGAAGAAAGTTTTTTTACATCAAATTTTCCACTTTTAACAAGTCCAGCAACTAAAATTCTTTTTCCCTTTGCAAAGTAAATGGCATTAGATACTCCAGCTTTCATAAAACCTTCAATTTCTATTTTAGATTTATCTGAATTTTTTTCTACCAATATAACTTTTGACGTAGGTAAAAGTCTACCTTTAATGGCATTACTATTACTAGCCTCATATAAGTTTTTTACACTAGTACTATACATTGTTTCATTTGCGTATAATGAAACTGTCAATAAAGTAATTCCAAGAATTATACTCTTTTTCATATTGCTCCTTTTTTATATTTATAAAATTATATATGAAAAAAAAGTCCTATTAGTTGAAAAAAAGTGTAAAAAAAGTGGGAAAGTTTATTTTACCTTTATTCTAAAAAGTGCTCCTTGATTTGTATTTTTCACATCAATAAAGCCATGCATATTATCTTCAATAATTACTTTTGTCATATATAAACCTATTCCTGTACCTCTTTTCTCACCTTTGGTAGTAAAATAAGGTTCAAATACTAAATTTATATCTTCTAATTTTATTCCCCCTGCATTATCTTCTATTTTAATTATTGTAAACTCTTTACCAACTTTTATACTCAAAATTATTATTGGATTTTTAATTTTTCTCGATATTAGCGCATCTTTTGCATTTGAAATTATATTTAGTATTGCATGGGAGAATTCATTTGAATAACCTTCTATTGTATTATCTTCTTGAATATCAAAGATTAGTTCTATATTATTATTATTTAAAGAGGCATTGATAATTGATACAGCTTTTTTACACACTTCTAATACTGAAAATTTATCTTTTTGTTTTGAAGGTTTAAAAAAGTTTTGAAAATCACTTATAGTAGTAGACATATGTTCTGTAATTTCATTACAGGTTTTTATATTTTTTAAAAGATGCTCTTCTTCAAGTTTTCCATATCTAGTTATAGTCTCTATCTCCATCAATACGGCATTTATTTCACCTAAAGGTTGTCTCCATTGATGTGCAATATTTCCTATCATTTCACCCATTGCAGCTAATTTTGATTGTTGAATCATCAGTTTTTCTTGATTTGTTCTATGGTTGATCTCTTCTAATATTTTATTTTCTAGATTTCCTATCATTTCATTCATAACGTTTTTTAATACATTTAATTCATTGGATTTTGCCTGTGTTTCTAATCTTTTACCAAATTTTCCCTCTTTTAAAGAATCCAAAGTAAAAGTAGCTTCTTGTATCAACCTATAGTCATCTTGTAAATTCTCTTTTATTAATTTTACTTTTGTATTTATAGCCTCTGCCATTAATCCTAGTTCATCTTTACTTGTTATATCAATATGCAACTGTTCTTTATAAGCAGTAGGATTTGTTAAATGTTTAAAAAATTTCTGTAATCCTCTTTGTACACTCTCTATTTGTTTTACTATTTTAAAAACAACAGTTAGATTAATAATAAATCCAAAAAAACCAATAATCAAAACCCCTAAAAGAATATAAATATTGTTTATTTTTATATCATTTTTCAATTCTTTTAATTTTTTTTCAGACTCTTGTAAATTCTTTTTTTGAATTGTTTTTAACTTATTAATCAAAAAATAAAAACTATCTCTTTCCACAGATGAAGTGTTCATAAAAGCACCTTCATCAAATCCATTTAAAGAATATTCTCTAGTTTTTAAAACTAATTTTTTATAATCTTCCCATGCCTTTTTATTATCAGGAGTTTCATTTAAAAATTTTTTATCTAATCTTTTTATAATAGGTGAAATTTTTTCATCAAACTTCTTTTTAAAATCATCATTTGGAGATATTACTAAAGATAGAGTTACTTCTCTTAATAAAAAAAGTTCTTCTATATAAAAGGTTTGAATCTCTTGTGTATCTTTAAAATTTATTACAACATTATTTGAATTAGTAAAACTATCTTTATTTATTTTTAGAGATAGTAAGGCTAACAATATTAATGAAATAAGAGCAATAAGTCCTAATATAATAAACTTCTGCCGTATTTTTAAATTATTCATTTTTAATCCTAATTGGATAAAGGTAATTCAGTCTACTTTTATCTAGCTTCCCTTTTCTAATAGACCAATGATAAGGGGTGATTTTTGCATTCCATAGAGGGAAAGTTGACATTTCTGAAGGATGATAATAAACTTCTTTATTTAAAGCAATTACTATATTTGGTGAAGGTAAAACTAATGTGTAGGCTTTTTCATAACTATACAATAATATTTTATTTACCTCTTTTTGAAACTCTTTTGAATTTGTATCTAATTTAAATAACTTTTCAAACTCATTTACCAAATAATCATCTTTATCAATTGAACACCAATTAGCTTTTGTATATAAAGTAAAAAATGCTGTCCAAGGACTTCCATTCCAATCCTCATTTCCCCAAATTAATAAATCCCAATCATAAATATTTTTTCTATTATTTAAAAGCTTTTCTAAAACAACTTTTTCATCACTTGTTATTGTATAATTTAGTTTTACACCATACTTTGATAATTGGTATTCGATTCCTTTCCAAACAGACATAAATCTATCTTGAGTAATGACTTTTAACTCTAAACCATTTAAAATATCATGCAACTGTTTTTGACTAAATCTTGATTTTTTATTTAGATATTTCTTTGATAAATCTTTTGCAAAATAAGTATTAGAAGATAATAAAAATGGCGATACACTCGCCTCATTTCTAAAAGCAAACTTGATTAATTTTTTTTGATCAATTGCATCATTTAAAGCTTGTCTTACTTTTATATTTTTAAGTTTTGAATCTTTCTTTATTAGATTCATATGAACTGTTAAATTACCATGTGAGGGAGAAATCAAAAGTTTCGCATATTTTGAATTTACTATTTCAGTTTTTTTATTATAAGGGATATAAGCAATATCAAGCTTTCCTTCATGTTTTGAGATATCATTAATAACCTTTTTCGTTGGAATTTCAGTATAAATGGTAATTTTATTTATATAAGGTTTGTTTTTTTCAAAATAATATGGATTTGCAATTAAAACTATCTTTTTACTTTGTTTTAATCCTGTAGCATAACCTTGAGCCATGATATAAGGTCCTGCTCCATAAAGACCAGGACCTTTTGTATTTTGAGCTGTTAAACTTGGGGTCCAATTATATTTTTCATAATATTTTTTTGTATAAAAATTTATTACACATAAATCATTTAACAACATTCCATAAGGTATCTTCAAGTGTATTCTTATTTTATAATCATTTAACTTTTCAACTGAGTCTAATGCATTATGAATATTACTATATAAAAAAGGACCATTGATAAAGTGTTTAAAATTATCAACAACAGAATCAGCATCAAATTTTGTACCATCTTGATAACGAACATCATCTCTTAACCAAAAATCATAGGTAAGTTCATTTATCTTTTTATGTTTATATGCTAAATAATAATCCCATCCTCTTTTAGAATCACTTAGTTTCACCAAAGTACCATTAATCAAACTTATTAGGTTGAAATACGGAAGAGTTGGCATATATACTTTTAGTTCGGAGTCTTTTGTCATCTCATTTATAAGAATTTTATCCGTTTGATCATGTTTATATTTTATTGCATCATTTGAAAATAAAAAGCTAACACATAAAAAAAGAAGTAAATATTTACGCAACTTTATAACCAATACCTGATAAATTGACAATAAAATCTTTTGGCAATTTTTTTCTTAAGTTTCTAATTAAAGAACGCAAAGCATTATCTGTCATAACACTATCTTGCCAAACAACTTCTTGTAACTCTTCAAAGGAAGTCACACTATCTATATTTTTAAAAAGAAGTTCTAAAAACAGAATCTCTTTTTTAGTTAAAGTAATCATTTCATCTTTATGTAATAAGATTTTTTGATTCCAATCATATGTGTAATCATCAGGAAGAGTTCTTTTTAAATTAGTAGCATTAGAAAATCTTTTTTGACAATCTTCCAAGGCACTAATTAATTTTTCCAAAGTAATTGGTTTGAGAATGTATTTTTCAATATGCATATCAATGAGTTGCAATAAATACTTTTCACTTGTATATGCAGTGACTACTATAATACAAGTATTTTTGTCTTTTTTTCTAACTTCATGGATAAAGTCTGCACCATTCATTTTGGGCATTTCCAAATCAGTGATAATCAAATCAGGAGTAAAATTTTCAAGTTTTTCTAATGCCTCTACTCCATTTGAAGCTGAAATAACTTCAGCTACAATATACTCTAAGGAAGAAACAATCTTATTTCTTATAAGATCTTCGTCTTCTATAAATAAAACCTTTAAACTCTTCAAATACTTATTTGACATTTTTCCCCTTTTAATTGCATTTAAATTAACTATTCATTACAAATTTCAATACCCATTTTTAAAAACCCAGTAAATGCAGCATTGTCAAATGAGAGTGGTTTTGAAACTTTTGTTTTTATTTTATCTAAAACTTTAGTGTACTGTTTATAAAACTCATAAGATGGTCGTGGTTTATATATTAAATTAGGAATTTCTAGATACTTTATGATATTCTTTGTTGTTGTTGGTTTGATAAAATACTCTGTTTGCCTATTAAAACTATAAGGTACAAGAGTCACTAAAGTCCACTTTGCCATACCAAATTCAGCTAAAAACTCTACAAGTCCTTCAAATCCATCTTTTTTATTTCCATATAATAATTCATAAAGTTCGATACTAAGCATATCTTTTTCATATGATGTTAAAGCCTTTATCACATCACGAAGTTTTACTTTATCAAAAAGTGATACCATAACTGACTTTTGAATAGTTTTAAAATATGCCTCAGTTATAAAATGTGGATCTGAAAAGTTCTCTTTTTTAAAAGCTTCTTTTGCATAAGCTTCTAATTTTTCAGGATTGAATTTTTTTACCATACGTATTAACTTCTCATCCTCAAAGCCTTTTGGATAAGCATCAAAAAATTCTGATTCCACATCTTTTAATTTTTCTATGTTCATTATAAGAACCTCAATAATATTCAAATATATAAAGTTTAACTTTGTATTGTAACAAAAAAAGTTAAAACTAAAAATAATTAATAAAAAAATAGAATATTATAAGAATTATTCTTATTTTTTTAATTAGATAATGTTTCTTTAATTAAAATAATAATATTCTTATAAAAAACTTTTTACAAGTAGAAAAATGATAAAAACTGTTTTATTAATTACTATTCCTATTTTTTTGTACTCAATTCTTTCAAATTTTATAATAGATCAAAAAGATTTATTTCTTATAAGTATAGTTTTATCAACTATAATCTTTTGGGCTACAAATTTAGTCTCAGGTTTTTATAATTCATTACTTTTTTTATTCTCATGTAGTGCTTTTTCACTAAGCTCAAAGGAGCTTATTTTTTCCGGCTTTGCTTCATCTGCTTTTTGGTTAGTTTTTGCAGGTATGTTAATTGGAACAGCTATAAAAAATGTAAACTTAACACATAGATTTTCGAAAATCTTTTCAAATTTGAAAAATGTAACTTATTTAAATATCATAATCTCAATTACTATATTCTCAGCTCTTGCTAGTTTTGTTATGCCTTCAAGTGTAGGAAGAGTTGTGATGATGGTTCCCATAGCAATAGCAGTTGCCAATAGTTTTGGATTTAAGGAGAATGATAAAGGATATATTGGTATTTTATTGGCTTTTATAATTACAACATCAATGTCTGGTTTTGCAATTCTTCCTGCAAATATCCCAAATATGATATTAACAGGTTTAACTTCACAACTTTACAATTATGATATTTTGTATTCACATTATTTGCTTACTAACTTCTTAGTTTTTACTATTTTAAAAGATATTATAATAGTTGTATTAATTTATAATTTTTTTAATGATACTCCAAAAATTATAAATAAAAATAAAACAAAAATAAAATTTTCAAAAGATGAATTAATAGTGATTTTTACTATTTTACTTATGATTACTTTTTGGGCAACAGATTTTATACATAAAATCTCTCCTAGTGTTATTGCAATATGTGGAATACTTTTTTTAGCAGTTCCTTCAATTGGCATAATAAAATCAAAAGATATAAATAGTATAAATTTTTCTTCTTTATTATATGTAGCAACAATCATAGGTTTAGGAACTATTGTAGCGCATAATGATTATATAAAAGAGGTATTATCTAGTTTGATTAACTTGTATGTGCCCTCACAATATGGAATAATAAACTATATTAAAGTAACTTTAGTCATGTCATTAACGGGAATAATTGCTACACAACCAAGTATCCCTGCCATATTTACACCTATGGCAGAACAAATTTCTAACGTAACTGGTTTTAGTTTTGATCAAATACTTATGATGCAAGTAGCTGCTTATTCAAATATATTCTTTGCCCACCAAGCCCCACCTTTAATAGTAGGTCTTGCTCTTTCTAAAATAAAACAAAGACATGTTTTAAAAGTATTAATTACTTTAGCAGTACTAACCACACTGTTTTTATATCCACTTCAATATTTGTGGATAGAGTTTTTAAACTCATTTTTATAAAAAAATTTCTTTATTTTATATCAATCTGTTAAATAATACTCAACAGTTGAGACAACTCTGATTTTTTTAATTTGAGGGTTATTTTTATCCCTTTGAGAGATTGAAAATTGCCCTTGAGATGCACTTTTTATTTTTCCTAATTTACTTTTTGAATCAAAGGCAAATTTTTGGGCTACTTCTCTTGCTTTTTTTGTAGCTTCTTCTATCATTTTTGGTTTTACTTCATTTAGTTTTGTAAAAATATATTCGGTACGACTTCCATAATTATCGCCTGAAAATACTATACCTTGCTTTCCAAGTTTTGATAGAGAACTTTTTACAGCTCGAACTCCATCAATATTTTTTGAATATACAGTTATTGTTTGTCTAGCATTGTATCTATAGTTAATTTTTTCATTACCATATTGTTGAGCAACTTTATCTGTGATTTCAGGAGCAGAAAAAGTTATCTCGCTTTTTTCTATGCCATTTGAAAGTAAAAAATTATTGATTTTTTCATTGTTTTTATCAATGGAATTATATATATCTTCAAGATTGTTACTTACTTCTGTATAAGTGATAGGCCAAATTACAATATCAGCCTTGTACTCTTTTTCAGAAAGACCCTTGACCTTAACAGTTCTATCAAATTGTTTATACTCCACAATTGCACTTTTAAAAAAGTAACCTAAAGTACTCAAACCTAAGAATATAAATATTCCCAAAATCAAAAAACTAGTTTTACTATTTTGTTGCATTATATTGTCCTTTTGTATAAACATACTATAATTTTATAATTTAAATAATGATGAAATCTGCTAAGTAGTTAATCTAACAATATATTATATTAAAACCTTCCTCTTCTTTAGGTTCTTGGAAATATTTTGTAATAGTATCAAAAGTTTTTTCATCTATCAGAGGAGAATCTTGTGATATATTCTCATTTCTCTTTTTTAGTTGACTTTTACATACATCATCACTTCTTTTTACATAATACATCACATGCTCAATTTTAGATTCTTTTATTATCTCTTTAAACCACTCTCTTTGGCTAATTGTATTTGCAGGAAAATCTAACACAACACTATTTTCTTTTTTTAAAAGTTCAATAAGATGCTCTTTTAACATAACTTTTAACCTAGAAGAGTAAGTTACATAATCTTCTATTGTTTGTATCTCACTTGGATAAAGTTCTCCTAATATTTTGTCTTCACTTAATAATATTGCATCTTTTTCTTTTGCAAGTTTTTTTGACAAAGTGGATTTTCCAGCCGCCATCTTTCCACACATAAAATATAATTTATTTTTCACTTTCTTTCCCTGGTACATTAAAATTTATCAATTCTCTATTTTACTTTAAAACTCTCTTTATTATAAGGTAATTTTACTTTTAGTGGTTTTTGCAACAAAATCAGTAATGGGACAATAGCATAGTAAAATTAGTCAATTCTATATTGCCTCTTTTTACTCTATTTTTCTTTAATACTTTAAAACCAAACTTCTCAAAAAATGGTTTTGCAGTGATACTTGCATCCACTTTTAAAAGAGTTTGTTCATTCTCTTTTGCTATTTTAAAAATATGATTTATAAGCATTTTCCCTACACCACAACCTTGATATTCATGGTGCACATAAAAACAATCAATATAATCCTCATAAAACTCTACAAATCCGACAAGTTTTTCATCAATTATCCCTAAATAGGGTTTTGTTTTAGATAATCTTTCCTCCCAAACTTTATAGTCAATATCTAAATTTGCCCAAGCATTTAATTGCTCTTTTGTATAATCTTTATGGCATGTTTTAAGAATAGTATTGGTGAAAAGTTCAGGAATCTCTTTTTTATATTTTTCATTATATTTTATTATTTGCATCTACTTACTTTAATTCTAAAAGCTTTTGTTTTTCCTCTTTTGAAAATGGCATTTCTAATACCTTTTTATAAATTTATTTATAATTGTTTTCTTTAATAATATTTTTTAAATCTTCATTTGCCTTCGTTAGTTGTCCTAATAAATTACATTCTAATCTATAACCACTAATTTTACCTTTTTTTTCTATTGTTTCATTTTCAATTATTTCTTTAAGTTTTAAAATAAAAGAATATTCATCCATAAGTTTTCTAGCAATTATTTCATATTCATATCTACGATTAATTATACTACCGAAAGCATATTGTGCTTTACTTTTTGCTTTTATTAATAAACTTGCAAACTCATTAACATCTATAAAAGCAAAAACTGGTTTTTCATAATAAAGTGTCTCCATATTCTTAGAATGCGATAATAACTTATATAAATTTGAAGTATTATTTTCTATTGAATCAGCAATTTCATAAAATGCCTTTCTAAAAAATTCTTCTTCTTTTTCATTTAATTTGTCTTTAATATATTTTTTTATTTCTAAATACTCTTTAAAATCTATTTCAAAACCTAAAGAGGAATAAGAATGACTATTTAAAGTATCTTCTTTATATAAAATATAATTTTTAACTATCAAATCATTATTAAATAAATAATCAATTTGTTTTTTTAATACATCAAAAAGTTCTGTTAAAGAATAACTAACTAATCCTAAACTTTTTAACTTTAATACAGTAGAAGATATCAACATTATATGAAGTAACTCTGAGTAGTGACACTCATTTAATTTATTATATACATCATTAAAAACTATATCAAAATTGGTGTCATCTAATTCTAAATAATTCCACAATTTTTTCCAAGTGGGTTCATTTTCATAATACTTACTTTCTAATAAATATTTATTTATATTTTCTGTATCTATAAATGAATTTAATACAATATCCTTCCAAGTTTGAATGTTCAAAATCGTATTTCTTTCTATGAAAACATTATACTTTTCATAAATCTCTTCATATAAGTTTTTTGCTTTTGGTTCTATCTTATTTTTACTAATTAATTCTTTTTCTAAAATTTCATCCCAATAACCACGTTCATCATTCGCTAATCTATCAAAAAAATCTGATTTAGAATTTCTAGTTTCAAATATAAAAATAAATAAAATAATAAGGACATCATTAATTAATTCGTTATTCTGCATGTGGTTTTTTAAAACTTCATCATAAAACCTCTCAAAATCAAATAAGCTTTGTCTTAAAATCCTTAAATTATTAAACTTTGATTTTTTAAAAAGTTCTAATATTTTTGATTTTTCTTTTTCTAAAATATCTTCTTTTACTCTTCTTTCGTTTTTAAGCTCACTTAAAAAACTATCATACGCATCACTTGGATTTGTTTTAAATTCAAAAGTTTTTCCAACAAGTTTTTCTTTAATTTGAGTATATTTATTTGTTTTTTCTAATTCTTCTTCATTTGTAATTAATATTACTTTGTATGATTGATGTTCAACAAAAAAGTTTATATACCCAAGCAAATCAATAATATTTATACCACTTCTTTCCAAGTCATCAAATATTAAAATATAATCTTTAGTATTTAATAAATCTTCAGGCTTAAAATTAGGTAATTGAACACTTGCATTTCCATCAACTTTTCCATCATCATCTAAATCAATTTTTAATGAACCTTTTAAAAGTTGTTTTGCAATTTTTCCTGCAAAAATAGTCTTTTTATTGTAAAGTTTTGGATGTATAGTTTCTAAAAACTTGGTTTCAATTTCATCATAAGAAGTAACTCCATATAAACTTACATAAATATATTTTTGTTGATTTATATCTAATTGTTTTTTATATTCATTAATAAAATGTGTTTTACCGCTTCCCCACTTTCCTTTTAAAAGGACTGCATATTGAGGATTTGGAAATTTTATATAATAATCTAAAAATTCATTAATATGTTTATTGGGCATACTTCACCTCTTAGTTCTATCTTTTTATTATATCTAATTCTTTTTCTCTATTCTAAACCCCATCACTTTATCATCTGTCTTTTTTGTGTCTTCAAGTATTTGAGTAAGCAGTTCAAAGGCTGTTTTTATGTGTTGAGTATTTTCTATTGTTTGATTTTGATTTAGTTTTAAATCTTCTTTTAGATTTTTTAACTCTATTACTATGTCTTTGTATGTAAGTGCAAACTCTCTAAGCTTTGTAAAGGTACGCATGATATTTATTGTAACTTCTGTAGCAATTTTGCTTTTTAATACGGTTGCAAGCATATAAACACCTTGTTCAGTAAAGACTTTAGGCAAGGTTCTTGTTTTGGAAAATTTTGTGGTCGAAAATTTCGACCGCAAAATCTCAAACTCTTTTTCACTGAGTTCAAAATAAAAATCTTCAGGAAATTTTTCAGGGTTGTTTTTTACTGCTTCATTTATTCTTTTGGTTTCTACTTCATACAGTTTTGCTAGGTCACTGTCCAACATAACTTTTAAATTACGGATTTCGTAGATTCTACTCTGGATTATTTCTTGTGGTAAATTTTCCATAAACTCTTCCTATGTAATTTTTTGAAAAGTTTATCGAAAAGAACTCTTTAGTTACAATTTTATTACAATTTGCAATTTATTTTTAAAAGTTCTTAATCAAATCCACAAACACAGCGGTTAAGCCCTCTACTTCTTTCACGGTTGTTCGCTCACCTACGCTATGAATAGTATCATTTATAACACCAAACTCTATGGCTTCTATTCCAAAGGCTCCAAAATATCTGGCGTCACTTGTTCCTCCATGTGTTGAGTGTTTTGTCGTTACGCCTAAAACCTCTTTTATAGAATTTTCCATAGCTTTAACTACTTTTGATTCTTTATTTGTCACAAAAGGAAAAGAGCCTTGTGTTGTTTTAAACTCATATTCTAAACCTTTTAGATTTTCATGTATAAACTCTTCTACAGACTCTCTTGTGGTATTTGTTGAATTTCTTACATTGAACATAAGTTTTAATTCATTTGGTGTTACATTTGTAACTTCCATACCACCTCTTATATCAGTTATTACCATCTTTGATGGGGCGAAATATTCATCACCATCATCTAAGTTATGCCCTGCTAGTTTTGGTAAAATTGAGGCAAAGTTATGAACTGGGTTGATACATTTTTCTGGATATGCTGCATGTCCTTGTTTACCTTTTATAGTAATATATCCATTTATACTTCCACGTCTTCCTACTTTTATAGCATCACCAAAAACTTCTTCACAAGTTGGTTCTGCTACAACTGCATAATTTGGTATAAAGTCTATCTCTTTTAGCTGTTCAAGCATTTTGATAGTTCCGTAAGTTCCTTCACCCTCTTCATCACTTGTCATCAAAATACTTAAAGTTCCATCAAAATTTTGAGCATGTTTACAAGCATATAAAAAAGCTGCATCTCCACTTTTCATATCTTGAGCACCTCTTGCACTTATTACTCCATCTACTATATCAGCTGCAAATGGGTCTATTTCCCAACCCTGCCCTACAGGTACTACATCAATATGTCCTGCAAAACATAAGTGCTGTTTTTTATCATTGAACTTTTTATAATAAAATCTATTTTTTACACCTTCCATATCAACTTTGATACAAGTCCAAGTATCCCCAAGATACTCTTCAATAAAGTCAAAAGCTCCATCATCATCAGGTGTAAGTGATTTAAATCTTAATAATTTTTGAAATAACTCTATAATATTCATCTAATTCCTTTAAGATGGCTATTGTATCAAATTTGTTATTTATTTTGCTATAATAAGTTAACTTATTATTTGGAGATTTCTATGAAAAATAACCTATTTATTAAAATTTTATTATCTGTATTTGTGGTTTATTCGCTCATAGGTTTCTTTTTAGTGCCATATGTTGCAAAAGATCAGATAATAAAAAATCTTGATGATTTACTCATTTATAAAAGTAAATTAGAAAAAGTACGTTTCAACCCATATACTTTGGCTTTAAAACTTAATGGTTTTTCCATATCAAATAAAAATGAAAAATTGATTGGGTTTAAAAGTTTTGAAGTTGATTTTTCTCTTTTTAAATCAATACATGAACATCATATTAGCTTTAAGAAAATAAATCTTATAAAACCTTATGTAAATATTGTTCAAGACCAAAATGGAAATATAAATCTAGCCTCTATTTTAAAACCACAAAAAGTAGAAACTAAAGATAAACCAACAAATGAAAAATCTTCTATTCCATTATTTGAAATTACGAAGATTCAAATTTTAAATGGAGATTTTCTTTTTACTCAAATATTTAATTCAAAAAAAACTATAACAAAAATACATAACTTTAACTATACTTTTTATGACTTAGGTACTTTAAAAAACTCTTTAGCATCTCATAGTCTTAATACGATTATAAATAAAAATACAAAACTATTCATTGAGGGTGGATTAAGACTAATACCTTTTAAGATGTATGGAAAAATAGAACTTAAAAATCTTCATGCAAATGAATATGTAGGATATTCAAAAGATTTATTAAACTTCACAATTGGTAATCCAACTTTAAATTTAAGTTTAGGATATAATCTTGATACCTCTAAAAACATAGAACTATATATAAATAAAGTAAATCTTGAATTAAAAGATTTAAATATTGTCAAAAATAAAGAAACACTAGCAGGATTAAAAAGCCTTGAACTCAAAGACTTAAATTTTGACTATACAAAACAAAAAATAAGTATCGAAAACATAGTTTTAAATAAGCTTTTTGCAAATATTTCATCATATAAAAATAATACATTAAACACTGATAATCTAATAAATAGTTCAAATACAGCTGAACCTAGTATTGAGAAAGATAAAACAACAAAAAGTAAACCTTGGTTAGTTGATTTGAACTCTTTTGCAATAAATAACTCTTATTTTTCATATGATGATTTAAAAAATAAAACTACAGTAGATGCAAAAAATATAAATGTATTATTGAAAAAACTATCGATTATAAATGACAATATTACAATTGATGAATCAACTGTTGGAACAAAAAATATAAAAATAAATAATAACTCTGATAATACAAAAATTGAAGCTAAAAATATAGAGATAAATCTACACAAGTTTTTAAAAGACAATGACAAAATCAAATTATCAAGTGTAGATATTCCAGATTCATATACTTCAATAGTATTAGGAAAAAATAAAAATGCTAATGAAAAAGCTGCAAAAAAAGAGACAAAAAAGACAAATACAAATAATGAAAAATCGAGCACTTTTTTAGATATCGGTCCTATAGATATTAAAAATGGTCAATTATTATTTGAAGACAGAACTCTAAAAGCACCCTTTAAAACTAATATTACAAAATTAAATGGTAAGTTTTCAGAACTTAACTCAAAGAGTTCAAAACCTACAAAATTGAAACTCATAGGTAAAATTGATAAATATGGTTATACAAAGATTACAGGAGTTGTTGATTTAAATGATATTAAAATACTTACAGATGTAAGTTTGATATTTAAAAATATAGATATGAAAAGTTTTACTCCCTATTCAGATAAATTTGTAGGAAGAGATATTAAACAAGGAAAATTAAATTTGGACTTACACTATAATATCAAAAAATCAAACTTGAATGCTCAAAATAGTGTAATAATTGATAAAATTGAACTTGGAAAATTGATTGACAAAAACAATGGTTCAAACCTACCTTTAGAACTTGGAATCGCTCTATTAGAAGATTCTGATGGAATTATTAATATTGATTTACCTATTAATGGGAATTTAGATGATCCACAATTTTCTGTAGCACCAATTGTTTGGAAAGTATTTACAAATCTTATTATTAAATCAGTTGCTTCTCCTTTTTCACTTTTAGCTTCAATTTTAGGTGTAAGTGCAGATGAAATAAAAAAAGTAGAGTTTGTTTATGGGGAGAGTAATCTAATTGACTCAGAAAAAGAGACTTTAGATAATATTGCTAAAGCATTTGCCAAACGTCCAAATCTTGCTTTAAAAATCAAACCTGCTTATGATAAAATCAAGGATAAAATTGCTTTGCAAAATAGAAAATTAGATGAGTTAATCTCTAAAGAGAGTAAAAGTTTCAAAGATGGTGATAAATATTTATTGGCTTTAGAGTCTATATATAATGGATCAATTTCACTTAATAAATTAAAAAAAGAATCAATGATAAAAGATAAAGATAAAATGATTCTAGATAAAACAGCTTATATCTCTAAAATAAAAGCACTTATCTTACCCAAAATAGATATTCCAAAAGTACAATTAGAAACATTAGCAAATAACAGAATAGAAGAAGTAAAAAAATATCTATTGGAAAAACATAATATTACAGATAACAGATTATTTATTAACCCAGAAATAGAAGTATTAGATGACAAAAAAGCAAAATATGTTCAATTACCACTAGCAATAGATATAAAAAAGAAGTAGTAAAAACTACTTCTTAATAGTATAAGTTGGAAAAGGAATATTGATATTATTCTCTTTTAAAGCATTAAAAATAGCAAGATTTACTTTGTATTGAGTTTCAAAAAAATGTTTAGTATGAGCCCAATATCTTAACTCTATATTTATAGAAAAATCACCAAACTCTTTTATCCCAACTTGAGCTTTAGCCTCTTTTGAAATAATTTCTGCATCAAATTGATTTAAAATATTTTCAATAATAGAAATTGCATCTTCAGGTTTAGAATCATAGTCAATACCAACAACAGATTCAACTATTCTATACTCAAAAGAATTAACTAATATCTCACCAATGATGTGTTTATTTGGAATAGTTATTTCTTCACCATCTTCAGTTGAAAGAATTGTATGTGCAAGTCTAATTTCTTCTACTACTCCAAAAACACCATCTACACTAATAGTATTACCTACAACAAAAGGACGTCCTATGATAATAGAAAGTCCTGCCCCATAATTAGATAGTGTTCCTTGTAAAGCCAAGCCAGCACCTAAAGATGCAGCACCAATACCAGCAATAAAAGGAGTAAGAGTAATTCCAAGCTTTCCAACAGCAACTATTCCCACACCAATGATGATAGAAAACTTGATAATATTCACAACAAACTTAGTCAGTGTAACATCTAGTTCATTTTTATCACAAATTTTCTTAACAAAAGCAGAAACTTTATTTGCAACATACCAACCTAAAAGGAATATGATAATTGCACCAATTAGTTGGAAACTATAATTAACAAAAAATTCTATAATTACATCGTAAAACTTCTGTAAACTTTCAAGCTCTTTGTCCATACCTATTACCTTTTCTATAATTTTACAACCTTAGCACCAAATCCACCTTGACTTGGATGGGCATCAGTAAATGATTTAACATTTGGATGTTTGATTAAAAAGTCTTTTACTATTTTAGATAATTTTCCTGTACCAATACCATGATAAACTAAAACTTCATCAAAACCAGAAATCAAACAATCTGAGATAAACTTATCAAGCTTTTCAACTGCTTCATCACCTCTTAAACCATGTAAATCAATATTTACATGTCCGCCTTGGGGTTTTTCTACATTAATTGTAGTTTTCTTTTTAATTTTTGGTTTAACTTCATTTCCTGAAGGTCTTAATTCATCTATATTAACATGCAATCTCATTCCAGCATCTGTTAGAATTAAAGCTTTTTTACCTCTTACAGATATTATCTCACCTTTTGAGCTTTTATATTTAACCCTATCTTTTTCTTTGAAGTTATAATTTTCTTCTACTTTTTCTACTGTTATATCTTTTACTTTTTTATGTGCAATATTTAAGTGTTGATGAGACTCTTGGTATATCTTAGCTTTGATAGCTTTTTTAGCTTCATCTCTTGCATCTTTATACTCTTTGTGAAGTTTTGATTTTTCTATATTTATATGATCATCAAGCTCTTGTTTTGCTTCTTTTAAATTTTTATTTAGTTTTTGATGTCTATCAATTTCCATATCCAATTTAGCTATTTTTTGTTGATACTCCATCTCTAAAGCACTACTTCGCTCGATTAATTCATTTAATCTATCTTGATCATCACCATAAACTTCTTTTGCTTTTTTTACTACATTAATAGGAATTCCATATCTTTGTGCTGTTTCAAAGGCATATGACCGCCCTATTGTCCCTTGTAAGAAGTCATAAGTTGGTCTTTGATTCTCTTCATCATAAATAGCAGCTATAAGTTCCACTTTATCATTAGCAGCCATAAGCGCAGCCAATCTTTTATGGTGAGTTGTGATTATTATTTTTATGTTTTTTTCAATCAACTCTTCAATGATTACTTTAAATAAACTTGCCGCTTCATCTGAATCTGTTCCAAGTTCTATTTCATCAACTCCAACTATCACATCTTTTTGCGTAAAAAGTTTTGAAAATTCTACCATTCTACCTGCAAAAGTAGAAATATCATTTTTTACACTTTGAGGGTCATCTAAAACTGCTAAAGCATTTTTAAAATATCCTATAGAAGAGTGTTCGCTTGCCTTGTAAGGTATCAAATACTTTGACATAAGAACAGCAGAAAGAATCGATTTAAGCATCATTGTCTTTCCACCTGCATTTACCCCTGTAATCATAATAACTGATTTTGAAAAATCAATAGAGATAGGTTTTCCCCCATGAAGTGCTGGATGAACAAACTCTTTTAAAATATTTTTACCATTTTTTGAGGGAATAATAAAATTCTTATCATCAATTTTTGCAAAAAATAATCTTGAAATATAGTGGTCAATTCTATCAAACTCTTTATTTACAAATTTTAGAAAAAGCAAATTCTTTTCAAAGGTTGAAGAGATACTTTTACAAACCTTTAGTAAAACTTCTTCTTGTTTATTTTTAAGATCTGATTCTTTTTGTTTGAGTTCAGAAATAGAGTGTGGCAAAATATAGAAAAATCCAGAACTAGATCTATGCACAACAGTTGCTTTAATAATATTATTAAAACCACCACGTACTAATAAAGTCTCTTCAGAATTTACATAATGCACTTGTGAATCAACTAAATATGGTCTTAGTTTACTATTATTTATAGATTTATGAAGTGCTTGTTTTATGGACTCTTTATTTCTATAAAGAGCATCTTTTATCATGTCTAAATCTTTATCAATTCCATCTTTTAAATTACCCTTAGAATCAAAATAATCAACTATTTTTTCAATATCTAGTGGAATTAATATTTTATCTATCCATTCAGAAAGTTTCCCCTCAAAAGTAAATCTTTTTAGATAAAGAAAATATTTAATTATCTTTATAAATTCATAAATATCTTCAACTCTTAAAGTACCTTGTTTTTGGATATGCACTATCTTATCATCAAGATTTACAACTTTTTCTGGCTCTTTTAATTCATATTTACTTAATTCATTTATAAGTCTATAGTGTAAATTTATATCTCCTTCTAAAACAATTGACTTTTCTCTTGCCATTAGTTTTGAAAATTTTAATAAATACTCTTCTAAATCTAATTTTTTAAATATCTCTTGCATATATTATTTAACTTCTACTCCATATCTTTCTAAAACTTTTACCCATGAAAGTGCTTTTCCATGTATATCATATAATGTTGGAGTTCCTCTTACACCTAACTTTTCTCCTAATTTCATTTGAGCATTAATTACATTTGTTAAAGCTTCATCTTGTGCTTTAGTAAATTTTTTATCCAAAAACTCTTTTGTATTAGGGGTTACATTCAATAGTGCATTTACTCTATCCTTATTTGTTTTAAATGATAAAATATACTTAGATAAAGGTATTGCATCTTTGTGAAAACTCAAAGGAAAAAGATAAATTTTGAATTGAACATCATTTTTAATTTGATCAAAATATGATTCAAATTTTTTACAATATGGACATTCAGGATCTGTAAATAGATAATAAACATCTTTCCCTGTACCATAAGTTAAAATTTCTTTATCTTTTAAAATCGACACATCATTAGGTATTGAAACTTGTTCACCATTTAGAACATTATAAATTTTACCTGCTATTAAATATTTCTTATCAGCAGTTAAAACTAACTCTTGAATATTTTCTTGAATATTTACTCTTAAAAGGTAAAAATTATCCTCTTTATATGCTTTTAATACTTTCATTCCTGAACCAAAAAATATTGGAAGCTTACCTATTTCATTAACCTCACTCTTACTTAATTCTGTTGATGCAAAGGTATTCAATGAAATTAACATACTAAATAAAAGCATCATTTTAAAAATCTTTTTCATTCTATTCTCCTAAATTTTATAGATATTAACATGTTATTGTTAATTAATTGTGAAGCTATATACTATATTGCCAATAAACCATAGCAATAATTGTAATAAAGACTATACCTAAAATATTAAAAATCAATCCATATTTTGCCATATCACTTACTTTTACTACTCCACTACTCATGGCTATAGCATTTGGAGGCGTTGCAATCGGCAACATAAAGGCATAAGAAGCACAAATAGTTGCTACGAATAAAATTAGTGCTAAATCAACTCCTCCTACATCACCAAGTGAATAAAGAATAGGAAGAACAACAGATATTAAAGCAGTATTTGAGGTAATCTCTGTAGTAAATGTGACTAAAGCAGCTACTAAGAGTATTAATACAACTACAGGCAATCCTGTTAAGGATAATAAATGATGTGCAATAACATCAGCTAAACCTGTTTTCGAAAATGCCATAGCAATAGAAAAACCTGCGCCAAATAAGAACATAATTTCATATGGAACTTTTACAGTATCATCCCAAGTTAAAAAACCAATTCTTGGTAAAAACATCAAAAGTCCATAACCAAGAAGTATTCCTTTTTCATTTAGACCTAATCCCATATAATAAGGCTCTATTTTTGAATTTACAAACAATAAAATGATTAAAGACCCAAGAATATATATCAATCTTTTTTGATCGCTAGTTAAAGGTTTAACTTTATGTAAACTAGCATCAATAACAGAATTTTTTAACCCTATTGATAAAACATAAGGAATCACTATTAACATTGCCATTGCTAATGGAGCTGTTAATACTATCCATTTAACAAAAGGTATTGCTTCAAGGTGATGTTGTTCCATAAAACCTAAAAGAATAAGATTTGGTGGAGTTCCTATTGGAGTAACAATTCCCCCAATACTTGCTCCATACGCAATAGCTAATACAAATCTAAGTCTAACTTTTACATCGTCACTTAGATATATAGCAATTGGAATCAATAAAAGTGCAGTTGTAGTATTTGAAATAAGTGAACTTAAACAAGCAGAAGTAATAGCAAGTGAAAAAATAATTCCCCTTGGGGTATTTGGAAAAAGTGTTAAAAGTTTGTTTGAAATATATTTATGTAGCTCTGTTTTTTGAGTAGCAATTGCTATCATAAAACCACCTAAAAACAGAAAAATTATTGATTTGGAATAATTGGAAACTGTTTCATTGGTACTTAATATATCAAAAGATGGAAAAAGTAAAATAGGCAATAATGATACAACTCCTAAAGCTAAGCCCTCATTTGACCATAATACTACAAGTAAAAATATTATAGAGATTAAGGTTGCATGTTGAGTTGAAAAATAGAAACTCAAAAGATAAAACAAAATTGCTGATAAACCAATTGTTATAATGATTTTTTTCATTTTTTCCCTTATACGTTATTTTTGTTTTGGTCTAAATGGTTTAATAACCTCTTCATTACACTCTAAAAAAGGTCCTTCCATCAAATCAATACAATATGGAATTGCTGGAAATACTGCATCTAAACACTCTCTTATAGATTTTGGTTTTCCTGGAAGATTTACAATTAAAGAGCTACCTCGAAGTCCTGCTGTTTGTCTTGATAAAATTGCTGTTGGGACAAACTTTAAAGACTCTGCACGCATAAGTTCTCCAAAACCTGGCATCATTCTATCACATACATTTTCTGTAGCTTCTGGAGTAACATCCCTTTTAGCAGGTCCTGTTCCACCAGTTGTTACAACTAAACAACAGTTTTCATTATCAACTAGCTCTTTTAGTGTATTTTCTATTGTCTCTTGGTTATCTTCAATACATTTATATACCGGTTCCCATTTACTAGTTAAGTACTCATTTAATGTATCAATAATAGCTTGTCCAGATAAATCCTCATATATACCTTTACTTGCCCTATCACTTGCAGTTACAATACCTATTTTTGCTATCATCACAATCCTTTTAAAATATGTCCATAATTTTTCATAAAATAAACAGTTGAAAAATCTTTAAAAAATTCATAGGCTTTTTTTGAGTCTATTATTTTATCTTCTTTACCTAAATAAACTTCTATTTTAGTTCCTTTTTCTAAAAGCTGATTTATCTTCTCTTCACTCCACTTATAAGTAAGAAGAGTTTGTAATTCTTCATAGGAACCTTCTTTAAAATATCTTGTTACATCAATATTTGAAGGATAAGATATATTTTTTAAGAAATTTTCACAATAACTCTTTGAGTCTTTTTTGAAAAACATTAATTGCATTCTTACAAACTTTTCACTCTGAGTTTGAAAAAATGCAGGGGAAAAGAGTTGAAGCAGATCAACTCTTTTATCACTATTTAAAGCCTCTTCAAATGCCTTTATAGCTCCATATGAAAAGCCAGAAAGTGTAAAATCATTCTCTATTAAATAGTCACAAAAGAGTTCTTTCTCATTATTTAAACAAAAACCACTAAAGTAATTAGATTTCATTTTCTTCTATTACTTCATTTTCTATCATAATTTTTGATAATCTAGTTATTTCTTCATAGTTTTCATCAAAAATAGTTTTTAATTCAACTTTAGTTTGGTCAATTAACTCTTTACTTTCTCTAGCCATTGCAAATTTTTCAACCATCTCTTTAGCTAATTTATTTGCTTTTTCTAAATCTTCTTCAAAAATAGCGTACTGTTCATCTTTTAATACTTCGATTCCAATACTTCCAGCTAGATATTTTTTTAGTTCATTTTTTAACTGATTTTTTGAAGGAAATACACTATTTAATTTTGTACTATTTTCATCAAAAAGTGAAACTTTTTGTTTTGTAATAAAAGCTTTTGAAGCTTGATAAATAGATAAAACCTCTTTTTCATTATCTGATAAAATAAAATTCTCTTTTTTACCAAATTCTAATTTATTTTTTGCAATTTCTATGTGTTTTTCTTCAAGTATCTTATCATCAGATTTTATCATGTATAACATAGCTTCATTTATAAGTGTTGAAATAGAAGCAGAAGAAAATCCAGAAAGATTTGTGCTTAATGTTTCCACATCAATATTGTGTTTGATAGATTTTAAATATAGCTTTAAAATCTCTTTTCTATCATTTATATTTGGAAGTGATAATTTAACTCTTCTATCAAATCTACCTGCTCTTAAAAGTGCATCATCAAGTACTTCTATTTTATTAGTTGCAGCTATTACTATTACACCATTATCACCTTCAAATCCATCCATTTGAGTTAGAAGTTCATTTAGTGTTGATTCTCTCTCATCATTTGATTTTCCACCTCGCTCTTTTCCTATAGCATCAATTTCATCTATAAAAATTATAGAGGGTGCATTTACCTTTGCTTTTGCAAAAAGTTCACGTACTTTTTTTGCACCCATTCCCACATATATTTGTACAAAGCTTGCACCACTTTGATAAAAAAATGGGACATTTGCTTCACCAGCAACTGCTCTTGCTATCAAAGTTTTACCCACACCTGGAGGCCCATAAAGTAAAACACCTTTTGGTAATTTAACTCCATATTTAAAATATTTTTTGGGATTATGTAAAAACTCCACTATCTCTTCTAGTTCTTCTTTTACTTGTGCAATACCTGCCACATCTTTAAAAGTAGTATTTGGTTTTACAACTTCAATATGAGAGTTCTCTTCATTTGGGACTTCTTCATTCACAGCTTTTCTTTTTTCAAGTTCTTGTGCAAAAATTGAATTTTTTACTTTATTTTTATTAATAAATTCTTGTATCTTATCTCTTTTTAATCTTGCAACTATTGCAAAAACTAGAAGAAATACAATAAAAACTAAACCAAAACTATAAGTACTAGTTTGTATATATGAAGAACTTTTATAAATAGTATAAAAAAATAGTACAACTAAAGCTATACCTGATAAAAGCATCAATTTTAAGTTTTTATCTCTATTATTTTTTAAATCATTAGAATTTTGCAACATTGATTTTATCCTTTGCTTCATAATTCTCTATAAAAACCCAATCTCCAACCAAATCAGCATCACTTTGGATTTCTATTTGATTAAAGTATTGATCTAATCCTATATATTTACCATTTTTTTCTTGTTCAATTAGAACTTCTAAAGTAGTTTTATTGTTTTTTCTAAAATTAAAATTCTTTTCATCTATGATTGAAATAAGTTCATTATATCTAGTTTTTGCTATATCACCTTTTACTTGCTCTCTCATAGTAGCACTTGGCGTTCCATCCCTTTTTGAATAAGTAAAGGCATGAACATGGGTTAAAGGAAATCTATGTAAGTTTTCAACAGCCTCTTTCCATAACTCATCAGTTTCACCTGGATGACCTACAATAAAATCTGTTCCAAGAGCATATCCTTTCTCTTTTAGAAATTCAAAAAGCTCAAGGTCTTTTAAAACTTTATTTCTTCTATTCATAATATCAAGCATCTTTTTAGAAGTATGTTGAAGTGCGATATGTAAATGTCTTGCCATAAAAGGTTCATCAATTATCTCTTTAAACTCATCGTCTATTTGAATAGGTTCTATACTTCCCATTCTAATTCTTCTAACACCTTTGATTAAAGAGATTTTTTTAAGAAGTTTAGCCAATGAAGTATGTTTTTTCTTACCATAAGAGCCAACATTTGTACCAGTTAAAATAAACTCCCCAAAACCATTACTTGCTAGTGTTGTAATTTGTTCTAAGATTTTATCTTCATCATAACTTCTAGCATCTCCTCTTACGTAAGGAATAATGCAATATGAACATCTAAAATCACATCCCTCTTGTATTTTGATAAAGGCTCTACTTTTACCTACAAACTCTTCAACAATAGTTTCATCAATATGTTCTAAATCACCAGCATTAAAAAATCGTTCTTCATTTTTAAGAAGTTCATTGATATTCTCTTTTTCACTATGTCCAAATAAAGAATCAACTTTATCTTCTTTGAAAAGAGTCTCACCCTTTGTCCAAACTCCACAACCTGTGAAAACAACCCTTGGTTTATTTGGAAGTTTGTTTAATGAGTTTATATAACCTCTTGCTGTACTATCTGCACTATTTGTAACAGTACATGAGTTGATAACAACTACATTTGCCTCTTTTTCATTTTGTGTAATTTCAAAATCTTTTAGATTACTCATCATAACTTGAGTATCAAAAACATTTGTTCTGCAACCAAAGGTTTTAAAATAAACTTTTGGTTTTGTATTTGTAAAATTCATATTTTATAGAACCTCTGGTAAATCTGCTGGGGGAACTCGTTCTGTTTGGTTCGACCCTAAATTAATTTGTTGTGTAGGATAAGCTATTGTAATATCATCCTCTGCCATAAATGCCTGTAATATTTCTGGAGACATTGTACTTCTTAAAACTAGTGCAGCATAAGAGTTTGTAAGATACCAAGAAGAGATAACAATTCCATAAGGCTCAACAAAAGTATAAACTCTAGGTTCAACTCCTGTTGCTCTTAGATTATATTTATTTCTCATTTTAGATAACTGTTTTCTTGTAATATCTGTATAACCTTTTGAATAATGTTTTAATATCTCTTTTGCAATATGCTGTGCTTTTTTATAGTTTGAATCAAAAGTAATTGTAATATCAATCCCATCCCAAACTGTTCTTAGTCCTGAGTGGGTATAGTTAGCAATCATTTCAGAAAAAACATAGTTATTTGGTATAAAAAATATTCTTCCTGTTCTTCTATTCACTTTGTAAGAAGTTAAAGTAATATCTTCTCTAATAGTTATTTTAAATAAAGAGATATCAAGTACATCCCCAACTGCTTCAACACCACCTCTTGTAACTTTTATTCTATCTCCCACTTGAATAGAACCAGAAGTAACTATTACCATCCATCCAAAAATAGACATAAACCAATCTTTTAAAGCAATAGCAATACCTGCTGATGCAAACCCTAAGATAGTAATCACATAAGAGACATTATCAATATATGAAAAAAGTACAATCAATACAATCAAAAGAACTAAAATAAAGTTAATAACTTTATTTGCCATATAAAAGTTTTCATTTTGAGAAAAATACTTTTTAAGGGCAAGTTTTACTAAAAATGAAAATATAAAAACAACTGCAATTATAGAAAAAATAATAAATGATTTTGAGATTTGTTCTGCTATTTGACTATCTGTTTCTAAAACAACTTGTTCAATTTTTCTTGTATAAACTTCACTAGTAGTAGATAAAATCTCTAAAACCATATTAAAGTCTTTTTTCTCACTATCTAAAAAATTTATTTTCTTTTCATATTCATCTTTTGGATCTAAATTATATAAATCAAGATATAAAAGCATCTTTTCATCCAAAAGAGTAATTAACCTTGAAACTTCATCTATAGTTCTATTAAACTCTTTTTTATGATCTTTCATTTTCTTTTTATATGAAAGTGCATTTATGATACCAAAAGGATTTGTTATAGGTTCATATTTCTCTATTTCTGGAGGATCAATTAACTTTCCAATAGGTGAATCTTTATACTCAGAGATAAGTTCTAACTCATTTTTTTTGATTCTAATTTTATTCTCTACTTTATATACTAAATCCCTATTTTTTTTATTTACCTCTTCTAACTCTCTTTTTAATGAATGTAACTCTTTAGAAATACTTCTATATGCAATATAATTAGAATATCTTTTTAATAAAATATCATCTTCTAATAAGTCATTTATTTTTCTAATTTCAGAAAGATAGTTATCAATTTTAGCTTTAACTTCAGGAGTTGGTTCTAACACAACTAATTTAGACTCTTCACTTGTATTTACATTATTATTTGTAATAGTAGAGTCATTTGGATTTTCGATTTTTGCAGCACTTAAATTTAACGTAAATACAATAGTAAAAATCAGAAAAAATATTTTTTTCAATTAAAATCCTTTTAAAACTTCAATAACATCAGTTTTGGATACTTCATCAGTAATTTTACAATCACCAATACCAACAGGCAGGATAAATTTTATTTTATCATCAAGACTTTTTTTGTCTAAGAAGAAATGCTCATAAAAATCTTCCACATCAGAAATTTTATAAGTTGTTGGAATATCATATTTTTCTAAAACATTTTTTACTCTTATCGTATCTTCTTGACTCATAAGTCCAATTCTTTTAGCAACTTCATTTGCCATAATCATACCAATACCTACAGCTTCACCATGTAAATATTTTGAATAATTTGTCTCATTTTCGACTACATGTCCAAAGGTATGTCCATAATTTAAAGCAGCCCTTATTCCATTTTCTTTTTCATCTTGAGATACAACCCAAGCTTTTGTTTCAACAGATTTTTTGATGGCTACTTTTATATTTTCAACATTTGTTAAATCATTTTGCTCAATCCATTCAAAAAATTCTTTATTGAAAGTTACTGCCATTTTTACTATTTCTGCAATTCCAGCTGAGAATTCTCTTGGGGGTAACGTAGTCAAAAAGTATGGATCAATATAGACAGCTTTTGGTTGGTGAAAAGCTCCAATTAAATTTTTTCCAAATTTATTATTTACGCCAGTTTTACCTCCAACACTCGCATCAACTTGTGATAATAATGTTGTGGGTACTTGTATAAAATCAATACCTCTTTGGTAAATTGCTGCACAAAATCCAGTCATATCCCCAATTACACCCCCACCAAATGCAATTAGCAAGGATTTTCGATTTAGTCTATTTTCAAAACAATGATTTAAAATCATATCAATGGTTTCCATATTTTTATACTCTTCACCATCGGGTATAGTCACTATACTTAAATTATCACATTTTATTTTGTTTTTTAAATATTCTAAATGGTATCCACTAACAGTTGGGTTTGTTACAACTACAACTTTTCTATCAAAAGTTAACTCTTTTAATTCATCAATTGTTATGTCATATGAAATATTATTTGGTAGTTTTATATTTACAATCATTTATTAATTTCCAGCTTTATAAAGTGGATAGATTATATCTAAAAAGATTTAAGAAAAGATAATGTTTTTATTACAAGCTTCTTATGTATTTATATTAGTATTTTCTTTTATTTCAATTTCCAAAACATCTGATTTTATTTTATGATAATAATATTCCTGTTGTTTGTATGGCAAAAGCTCTAAATACTGTTTTACTAACTCTATATAATCTTTTTCTTCATTATTTCTATTTTTTTTTAGAAACATTTCTCCCTCTCCTGTTATTAACCATTCAATTGAAATGTTATATCTTAAATTCAACTTTTCAAGAAAGGTATGAGGTATATCTTTTACTTTCGCTTGCTCGTAACTTTGATAAGTTCTACTTGGCATACTCAAGGCTTCTGAAAAATCTTTTTGTGAAGAGAAATTCAAAGCTTCTCTAACATGTTTAATTCTCTTATAAATCAATATTATGTTTCCTATGCAACAAATTAATGTATTTTTTACTTGACAATAAACATTATATTGTGATATTATCAACATTATAATGTTATATCTGTATTTTTATTTATATTATAACTTATAAGAATACCGAAAAATCGTTTATTAATCAAATAAAAATTTACAAAATAATTATTATTTTAAATGTGTACTTTAGGAAACGAAATGATAAAAGTAAAATTTAATTCAGATACTAAAAAATTTGATTTATACAAAGAAACTATTGAAAATAATGAAATAAAAGAAGTTTTTAAAGAGAGTTTAACCCATGAAGAGATAAATGAAAAGATAAAAGGATATAGTGCTCAAATATCTAATATAACAAATATTATAAATACACTCTATTTAGCTGTACAAAAATATCCTTATAGTGAATTTAATAAATAAATTTCTTTAAAATTGAAACAACTCTTTCAATTTTTTGTGATCTAATATTTTAATGTAACCTTTATCATTTTCAAGAATTTTATCTTTTTTTAGTTTTGATATTTTTCTTGATAAAGTCTCTGGAGTTATATTTAAAATAGAAGCAATTTTCACTTGTTTTAAACTTGAGAGAATATCTTCATTTTCATATAAAAATTGTGTTATCTTTATATTACTATCTGCTGTTATGTTTAAGTTAATAAAGTTTTCTAAAGCTTTTATTTTCTTTGTGAGTGATTTAATTAGCATCATTGAGATTTCTGGCTTATATAGAAAGTTCTCTTTGAATTTATTATACTCTATTACATAAACTTCTGAATCTACTTCAAAAGAACAATTTGCAGGATAAGGTATCTCTTCATAATTTGCAATTTCTGCTATAAATGTGGGTGCTCTTAGATTATGAATTATTATTTCATTGTCTTTATAATCATGTTTATAAACTTTTACTATTCCACTTACTAAAAGATACAAATATTTTGCTTCATCACCTTTATAAAAAAGAATCTCATCTTTTTTATAACTTTTTTTTCTACTTATTTTTTCTAACTCTTTTTTCTCTTTTTCATCTAATGAATCAAAGAAATAATATTCATGTATATTCATTGTTTATCTTTGTATTGATTGGTATCAATTTAATTTCTTTGATTTTATGCAAAGATTACAAAAATTAAAATTAATCGGAGAAAAAAATGACAATAAAAGAGTATATGGTACACAATCATAAAGAGTGTGATGAATTACTAGCACAACTTGAAAACGAAGTAGAAAATGGAAATTGGGACAAAGTATTAAAGTTAAATGATGAGTTTAAGTATGAGACTTTAAAACATTTTGATATGGAAGAGAGTTATTTATTTCCTATGTTTGATGAAAAATCTTCAAATGGTGGTTGTGGTCCAACAAAAGTTATGAAAATGGAGCATGACCAAGCAAGAAGTATATTTCCCAAAATAGAAGAAGCAATAAAAGATAAAGATAGTGATAGATTTTTTGGTCTTAGTGAATCATTAATGATACTCATTCAACAACATAATTCTAAAGAAGAACAGATGTTATATACAATGATGCAAAATATTTTCAATAATGACAATGACACTATAGTAGAGAAATTACAATCTTATGAATTCAAATAAAACTATTATCTTAGATGTAAGTGAGCTTGAAGCACCTTACCCTCTTTTAAAAGCTTTAGAGGCTATACAAGAACTAAAAAGTGATGAAACACTTATTTTCATACATAGAATGTCTCCTTGTAAGCTTTTTGAAGCAATAGAAAAAAATAGTTTAGAATATAAAGTTATAAAAGATGAAGAGAACTATTTTGAGATGAAAATTTACAAAGGCAAGAAATGAAAATGCAAGGTTTATCACTAGATCAAGCTCCACCTTATAAAATACCTATGATATATTACATCATTGCTAGTTTCTATTTGTTGGGCTTTTGTCTTTGTATGTTTATTTATGCAAGTGGTATTGAAAATAGATACTATTATGAAGCTATTGCAATAACTCATATATTTACTTTAGGCTTCTTTACCCATGTGATGATTGGCTCACTATTTCAAATGATTCCTGTAATTATTGGTGTTGCATATAAAAAAGTGAATTTTCAAGCATTATTTGTTCTTTTCTTTTTAAATGTTGGAACTATTTGTTTTATTATGGGCTTTTTACTTTATAACAAAATCTTTATGCATATAGCTGCTTTGTTTTTAATGATTGCACTTATATTTTTTGCAGTAAATACTTTTTTTACTATTTTAAAAACTCAAGACAAAAATCCTACAGTTAAAACATTTTTACTAGCACTATGCTTTTTATTTTTAGGAGTAATATTTGGAATAATAACATTAATAAATCATGGTAGTGGTTTTACTTCTAAAAACTTTGCAGATATACATATTAGCACTATCTTTTTTGGTTGGTTGATTATGCTCATCTCTGGTGTTTCATACAAAGTGGTTCCTATGTTTTATGTTACAAAAGAGTATCCATTATTTATAAAAAACCACTTTTATTGGATAGTTTCATTAGTCATAATTTTATTATCACTATTTATATTTACAGACTCAAAATTTGTCTTAGTACTTAAAACAGTACTAGCTATATTAACACTTACATTTTCACTTACGACAATATACTTGCTAAGAGGAAGAAAAAGACCAAGAAGAGATACTACAATAGAACTTTGGTATTTTTCAATGGCAAACTTATCTTTTGCAGCTATCTTATGGATAATTAATATTTGGACTAAACTTGATTTAAATTTGATACTTGCAATTATTTTTGGGCTTGGTTTTGCATACTCTATAATAAATGGAATGTTATATAAAATAATTCCATTTCTCACATGGTTTCATCTTAGTTCAAAAATGATATTTGATGCAGAGATGTCCCAAGTGATTCAAAATAAATATATGAAACTTCAATACAATATTTTTATTATTAGTTATTTTATGTTTTTATTATCACTTTTATTTAAATCACTTATTTATCTAGCAATAGTTTTATTTTTAATTTCATCATTAATCTTAAGCTATAACATCATAAGTGCATATAAATACTACAAAAGACTAAATAAATCTATTTAGAATAAAAAGAGATTCCTTCATCAAGTAATCTCTTTACTACTTTTTGACTTATTTGAGATTTTAATTCCATAATTTGATGATAAGGTGCCACATACCAAATACGAAGAGTAAAAAATGGCTCTTTAGAATCAGGTATAAGATGAATTCTTGGTCTAAACTCTCTTGAACGCATATCATATCGCCTTTTCATACTTTGAAACTGTTTATTGGCTACTTCCATATATTTTTCAGTCATTTCATAAGCAACTTCAAAAGATATGTTTTCTACTTTATGTGTGTCAGAACCAAAAGGAATGCTTAACTCTATCATGTCATAAATATTTTTCATCTTGTCATGGGTATAGTTATAAACATAATTATTTACAAAAACATTGTTTGCTATAAAGATTATTCTTCCAGCAATTTTTATTTTTGATGAAGTAGTATTATTTATACTTTCATATAAACTTACTTTAAATAGTGATATTTCAATGACTTCACCAATAACAGGATTTCCATCAATATTGACTAAAATTCTATCACCTATTTGAATCTGGTTACCAAGTATCAATTGAAGCCAAGAAGCAATACTTTGTAAATACTCTTTCATAGCAATAGTCATTGCAGCTGCAATAACACCAATAAGAGTTGCTGCATAAATTATATTATTAATATTAAAGGCAATTGCAACTAAAAAGATTATTATAAAGAAAGTGATATTTAAAACTTTTTTCACTTTAAATAGTTTTTCTTCATTATCAATTTTTTTGATAATAAAATATTTTATAATATAAAAGACTATAAAAAGTAAAATTATAATTGATAAATTTAAAAGATGAGTTACAAATTGGGTTTCTCCATACTCTTTTAAAGAATTATAATATAAATCTTTTGTCCGATTTAAAACCTCTTCTTTACCCTCTAATAATCCTTTAGCATTCTCAAAATATGCTATTTCTTTTTGTAATTGTTCTTCTTTTTCAAGATTTTTATTATCTTGTGAAAGAGTAAGTTTAAGTTCATTTTCTAGATATTCTACTGCTTCATCGTACTGACTTTTTAAAAAGTTTAACTTTTGAGTTTGAGCAGCAAATTTTATCTTTTTACTTGCAAAAAGATATTCTATTAGATTTATATCTTTAACATTTGTATTTATTGTCACTTTATCTAGCATACTATTAAAACTTTTTGGTAATTCATCAAGAATTGCTTTTTTACTCTCTTGAAGACTTAACAATTGTTTTAATTCTGCTTTTTTTTGTGGATTAGCTTTTCTTATATCTTTTTCTAATTGCCTGATACTTTCTTCTAGAGCTTGTGATTTTTGTAGATTATTATAAACTTGAAGCCAACTATTATTATCTTTATCTATAATATTCAACTCTTCTGCAAAAACGCCCTTTGATAATATACAAAATACAAATATGATACTTAATAATATTTTCACAATATCCCCATTAATTTTTATAAATGTATATTAACATAATCCTCTTTTTACTTTATAATCTAAATTTCTCAAATAACTCTTTTTTATCTTTTTTTATCTTTATCTTTGCACCATAAATTCTCTTTTTAAACTTATTGTATAGTTTAATTTGTAATAAAATTCCCAATATTCCTAATATTGTTAAATACCATAATAAAATCTTTAAATCAGATGAAAAATAATCAAATAACATAGCACTAGCACTTCCTAAGACAATTGCTAATGAAATCATAAATGACCTTATCATTAAATAATCTTTTAAATGTACTTTTTCTTCTTGCATAAAATCAACAGTATGAATTCTTGATACTTCAAAGGTAATCCCTTGAATAGTAAATATGGTCAAAATCACATATGTAAAGGTTAAAATTGAAGAAGAAAATACAAGATAAGAAAATATTTGAATAACATCCAAAACTATAGCAAACATATAAATATTATATATCTTAATATTTTTAAATAAAGGTTGTATAAAACCATCCAATGCACCAACAAGCATATAAAAACTAATCATAAATACAGGAAGATAAGTTCCTTCTAATTTTGTGACAAATGGAATCAATGTCCAATCAATGTAAGTTGTTAAAAATAGTGTTAGTGATTGTACTTTTAAGAAGTTACTACTTCTTATCTCTTTAAATATAGGGGCATAGTTTCTAAATGCCATGTGTTCGCCTTTGAAAAAACGAATTATACTACAGTTTTTAGAGTTTGAATCAAAATAAAATATTTATTTTTCGTACAACACTTTTATCATCTTAACTGCTTGTTTTAAAAGGTTTTCATGCTCTTCTTTTGGTAGAATTGGAGCACCATAAAATTGTTGATATAAAACAAAAGATTTTATCATTCCAATAAATTGTCTTGAAACAAAAGAACTACTTTCAAAATCTAATTTTCCATCTTTTTTAGCATCTTCAAACCATTGGACAACCATTAACATACAATCGTCTTTTACTATATCTAAAACTTTTAGTCCAATTTGATTTTTTTGAATCATTACAATTGTTGCAATTTTTATTAAAGTAATATTTTCTTCATCGTTTAAGAAGTTTAACTCTTGTTTTCCTATTTCATATAACTGCTCTTCTATTGGCTTATCTTTTTTATAAGTGTATTCGAAACTTTCATAAAGTCTATCTTTTAAAATCTCAGTAATAGCTATAAATAACTCTTCTTTGTTTTTAAAGTGGTTGTAAACAGTAGCTTTAGATACATTTGCTTCTTTAGAGATTGTATCCATGCTAGAGCCTTCAAATCCTTTTTCATAAAATTCAGTTATGGCAGCTTTTATTATTGCTTTTCTTTTTTCTTCATTTAATGGTCTATTTTTTTTCATGAATAAATTGTATCTAAAATTATATAAATAAATATAAAATAAACTAAACTGTATAGTTTATTTAAAATTAAGATTTTTATATTAGAATTTCTTTTATAGTTAAAAAAAAGGAAAAAAGATGTCTTTCAAAATTACAGTAGATGAAAAAAGTTATAATTTAGATATAAATCCTGAAACACCATTACTTTGGGTGTTAAGAGATCACTTAAATCTTACAGGTACAAAGTTTGGATGTGGAGTGGGACAATGTGGAGCCTGTACCGTGCTTTTAGATGATAAAGCAGTACGAGCCTGTCAAACTCCTATTAATACAATAGGAAACAAAAAAATAACTACTATAGAGACACAAACAGATAAAACAGTACAAAAACTACAAAAATTTTGGGTACAAGAAGATGTTGTACAATGTGGATATTGCCAATCGGGACAAATCATGAATGCAGCAAGCCTAATAAAAACAACTCCAAAACCAAGTGAAGAAGAGATAATAAAAGCTATGGATGGTAATATCTGTAGATGTGGTACATACAACAAAATAAAAACAGCTATAAAAGCTGCAACAGCGGAGGTGTAAGATGAAAAGAAGAGATTTTTTAAAAACAACTACAGCTGTAAGCGCAGCATATGTTATTGGATTTTATATTCCAACTAAATCAAGAGCTAGTGAAACTAAAAAAGATGAAAAAGCATTAGAACCAAATGCTTTCGTTGAAATAACACCAGATAATAATATCAACTTTATTGTTGGACAAGTTGAGATGGGACAAGGTACATATACAACATTAGCTATGTGTATAGCAGAAGAGTTAAATGTAGATTGGAAAGATATCAATATTGTACCTGCAAAAATAGCTCCTGTATATAACAGTATTTTTGGACCATTGATGATTACAGGTGGTTCATCATCTGTATACAGTAAACAATTAGAGATGAGAAAAATAGGAGCAGCAGTTAATGAGATGATAATTAAAGCAGCTGCTAAAAAATGGAAAGTAAGATCTTATGATGTTTACACAAAAGACTCAAAAGTATTTAATAAAAAGACAAAAGAGAGTTTTAAATTTGGTGATTTAGTAAATGATTTATCATCGATGAAAGTTCCTACTAATCCTAAAATAAAAGAGTTAAAAGATTGTAAATTTGTAGGGAAACCACACTCAAGACATCCAAAAGAGATGTGGGCAAAAGTTACAGGAAAAGCAGAATTTGGTATAGATGTAAGAGTTCTAAATATGAAATATGCAGCGGTTTACCACCCAACTATTTTTGGAGCAAAGGTTAAAAGTTATGATGCAAGTAAAGCTTTAAAAAAAGATGGTGTTATAAAAGTAAAACAAATCCCTTCAGGAATAGCAGTTATAGCTGAGCATTGGTGGATAGCAAAAGAAGCATTATTGGATATTGATGTTGTTTGGGATAAAGATGAGTTCAAAAACACAAGTGAAAAACAGCTAAATGAACAATACTCAAAAGCAATGGAAAAAGATGGTGCTTCAATGAGAAAAGATGGGGATTCTAAGAAAGCTTTTGCAAGTGCAGATAAAACAATTGAAGCTGAATACAATTTCCCATTCTTAGCCCATGCTCCAATGGAACCCTTAGGAATAGTAATTCACCATGAAAAAGATAAAGCAACCGTTTGGTCATCTTCTCAATCACAAACTTTGGCTTTAGGAGCTATTACAAAAGTATTAGGCGTAAAAGGTGAAAATGTCACATACCATACTCCATATTTAGGTGGTGCTTTTGGAAGAAGAGGAGTTATAAATAGTGACTTTATTTTAGATGGAGCTTTTGTTTCAAAAGATGAGGAGTTCCCAATTATGACACTTTGGACAAGAGAAGATGATATCAAAATGGGTAACTATAGACCAAAATATAAAAACAAAGTAAAAGTTGCTTTAGACAAACATGGAGATATAACAGCTTTTGATGCCAAAGTAACTTCACAATCTATTTTTAAAGGTTCATTTTTGGAATCATTTGGTTTCAAAAATGGAGTAGATGGGGCACAAAAAGAGGGATTAGTAGATCATCCTTATGATATAAATAGTCATGATATGCAAGCATTTACAATGGATTCTCCAATACCAGTATTATGGTGGAGATCAGTTGGTCATACACAAAGTGCGCCAACAGTTGAAGGTATAGTTGATGAAGCAGCATTTGCAGCTGGTGTTGACCCTATTGAATATAGAATAAATATGCTAAAAGACCATAGATTTATAACTATACTAAAAGATGTGGCTAAAAAAGCAAATTGGGAAAATAGAAAAAAAGAGAAAAATGTTGGTTATGGGGTTGCTATTCACGAATCTTTTGGAACAATCTGTGCTCAAATTGCAAAGGTGAGAGTTACAAAAAATGATTTCAAAGTAGAAAAAGTATGGGCAACTGTTGATTGTGGATTTGCTTTCAATCCACAAAATGTGAAAAACCAAATAGCAGGTTCTATTAACTTTGGTATTGCAGCACTTAAATATAGTAAAATAACAATAAATAATGGTGAAGCATTACAAAATAACTTTTATGATTATGTTGTAAGTAGAATTTCAGATGCACCAGAAATAGAAGTAAATATCATAAATTCAGGAGAAAAAATAGGTGGTATAGGAGAACCAGGTGTACCTCCAATCTTAGCAGCAGTACCAAATGCACTATTTGATGCTACGGGAAAAAGATATCACTCTATGCCCATTAAAATAGGCTAATAAATTATGTTTGAAAATAAACAGTATTTAAATTTTATTGAAAAAAATAAAAAACAAGGTCTTGACTTAGTAGGAGTTAGTGTTATAGAAACACTAGGTTCTACTTATACAAAGGCTGGAAATCTTATGCTTATAAACTCTAACTTTGAGTTTGTAGGTGTATTTGGAAGTAAGCACTTGCATAAACAAATCTTAGAGTATGCAAAAACTGCCTTTAAAAATCAAAAATCAAAATACTTTGAAAACATCCCAAAAGATGAATCCTCTGGACATGGTACAAGTAAATATTTTCTACAAGTATTTTTAAAAAAAGATGATTATGGAGTATTAGGACTTGCTTTAAAAAATTTTGATAAAACACTAATTCGAAATATAAAAAATAATGATTATGTATTTACAAATAGAAATACAGTGACAAAATTTGAAGATGATAAATTCTACCAAGAGATTAAAATGCCCTACTCTATTTTGATATTTGGTTCAGGTGCCCATGTTACATCTTTTATAAGTATGGCAAACCTCATGGGTTGGAAAACTACAATTATGGATATAAACATCAATAAAGATTATGTAAGTGAAGTAGATGAAATCATAGAGTTAGAAAATTTTGAAGATATCTTAACTATGGATTTAAGTTCATATAATGCTTCAGTTATATTAAGTCATAGTCCAAAAACAGATGATACCTACCTAAAAGCACTACTTAATTCAAAGGTTGAATATATCGGTATTATGGGAAATAAAATAAGTATGCGAGATAAAAAAGAGAAATTTAAACTTGAAGAAGATAAAAGATTTTTCGCTCCTGTTGGTTTTGAAATAGGTGGACATACTCACCAATCAGTAGCCCTATCAATATGTGCACAAATAGAAGCTAGGAAAAATGGAAAAATCCATTAATCTAGCTGTTTTAATACTAGCAGCTGGTACTTCAAGTCGTCTGGGAGAGCCAAAACAATTATTAAAGTTAAAGGGTAAAACTCTTATAAATATCGCAATTGAAAAAGCTTTTGAATTAACTTCAAATGTAACTGTTGTCTTAGGTCATAAAAATGATGAGGTAAAAAAAGAGATTGAAAATAAGAATATAAATATATTAACAAATCCAAACTACGATGAAGGTATGGGAAACACTATAGCTTTTGGAATATCAAATATAAAAGAAAAAAAGGTTCTAATAATGCTTTGTGACCAACCTTTGATACCAATAGAACATTATGAAAACTTAATAAAATTATCAAATGAAAATAAAGATAAAATAATCTGCTCACAATATAAAAATCAATATGCAGTACCTACAATATTTCCAAAAGAATACTTTGAAGAACTAAAAAAACTAAAAGGAAATAAAGGAGCAAAACAACTTTTCTTTAAATATGAGCCAATAAGTTTTACCTTAGATGATAAGTACTCTATAGATGTAGATACAAAAGAGGATTGGCAAAAGTTACTTAAAAACTCTTAATCTTCCCACTTTGAAGCCCACTGTTTTTGCTCTTCTTTTGTAAGAAATGTCCAAATAACTATTCTACTTATCTTTTGCCCATGTTGCATCTCTATGGTATCATATTCTGTAGGTTTTACATAATCTATCGTGTCATATATAAATTGTAAATTGTCTTTTTTTGATACAATTGTACTAAACCAAAAACAGTTTTTAGCATACTTTTTACTTTGTTTTATCATAGCTTTTACAAAAGCTACTTCTCCACCTTTACACCAAAGTTCATTACTCTTACCACCAAAGTTTAGTGAAGCTTTATTTACTACTTGTTTTGTAAGATTTTGAACCTTTCTTTTACTTCCAGCTTGGGCTTCTTCTTGTGATTTATGAAAAGGAGGATTACATAAAGTAAAATCAAATCTATCATCTTCTTTTATAATACCTGTAAAAATACTATCAGGATTTGTCTGTAATCGACACTCAACATTTCCTCTTAAAGATTCATTTGATTCTATAATTTTTTGAGATGAAGAGATAGACTCTTTTACTATATCACTACCTACAAATGACCAACCATAAACACTATTTCCAATAATGGGATAGATACAATTAGCACCAATACCAATATCAAGTCCTTTTATCTTAGAACCCTTTGGTACTTTTTGATTATTATACTCAGATAAGATATCAGCAATATAGTGAATATAATCAGCTCGTCCAGGAATAGGAGGACATAAGTATCCATCTGGTATTGACCATATTTTTATATTATAAAAGTGAGCTAGGAGTGCTTTATTTAAAGTTAAAACTGCTTTTGCATCTGCAAAATCAATTGATAACTCATCATACTTATTTTTAAAAACATAATCTGCAAGTTTTGGTAAACTTTTTATAAGTTGTGGGAAATCATATCTTTTATTGTGTGGGTTACGAGAATGTAAGCCTTTTTTGTGTTCTTTATGTGCCATTATATTTATCTTAGTATTTTATTTTCCATATTGTACTTATTTCTTCTTAGAATAACAAATTTTTCTCTTTTTATAAATATTATTATATTAGTTTATTTTATGATTTAGATAATCGTTATTAATATTATTATAAGAATAAAACTATTATTATTCACCTACAATTATTTTAAAGGAAAAAAATGAGAATATCACATGCAGTTGCATTAATAGTATTAGCAAGCAATATCTCTTATGCAGATACAGAAACTACTCAATTAGAAGATGTACAAGTACAAGGAAGCTGGCTAGGAGATGCATCTACACAATCAGTAAAAAAATATGTGGGAGCAAGAACAGTTCTTGACTCTGAGTATTTAGAAAAAACACCAGCTCTTAATCTAGAAGAAGCATTAAGAACAGTTCCTGGTGTTCAAATCCAAGATGAAACAGGAACAGGAGTGCTTCCTAATATATCAGTTAGAGGTCTAAAACCTGGAAGAAGTGAATATCTAAATGCATTGGTAAATGGAATACCTGCAACTTTAGCACCATATAGTCACTCCAGTTTATCATTATTTCCAGTTACAATGGATACAGTAGAAAAAATTGACATAGTAAGAGGAGGAGCGGCTGTTCATTATGGACCAAATAATGTTGGTGGAGTTATAAACTTTATTACAAAACCTATTACTAATAAACAATCAACTACCTTAAAAGAGACACTAACAACATCAGATGAGGGAAATCTACTTACAGATACATATTTAAGAACAGGTGGCTTTGTAAAAGATGATTTAGGATTACAATTACAATATAATGGTATCAAGGGTGATTCATATAGAGAACACTCTGATACTGATATTAAAAATGTAATATTAGATGCTGAATATTACCCTACAGATAATAGTTCTATAAAATCAAATCTTCAGTACTATAAAGCAAATGCAGATTTACCAGGAGCATTACTTCCTGAAGCTTATGATAAAGATAAAAGTGAATCTCAAAGAAAAAATGATAACTTTGATGGAAGTACTAAAAGAGCATCTTTAACATATACATTAAATCCCACAAATAACACAGAATTTAGTCTTATAAACTTTGCACAATCAAGCAAAAGAAAATTCACATGGGGATGGAATACAGCAGGAAAAGGATTTACACCATTAACAGAAGACTCTATTCGAGCTGCTGATAGAAAAATAGATGTATATGGGATAGAACCAAGATTTACATATTCAACACAAAATCAAAAAATAACAATTGGTACAAGATATGTAAATGAAGATGTTGATTATTTTTTATATCAAACAAAATTTAATGATAATATAAAAAATACTGTAAGAGATTGGAAAATAAAAACCAATGCATATGCGGGATATATTAGTGATACTATTAGTTTAATGAATGGTAACTTTACTATAACACCTGGACTAAGATTTGAAAAAGTTAAAATGAAATTTAATGATAATATTAATAGCAACAATAAAAATAAAAAAATGAGTGAATATCTACCTGGCCTTAGCCTTGGATATCAAGCAACAAATGAGTTATTTTTATTTACAAATGCTCAAAAGTCACTTAGAACGCCTCAAGTTGCACAAGTAACAAAAGAAGGAGAATTAAAGCCAGAATTGGCTTGGAATTATGAAATTGGAGCTAGATATACACCTAATGATATTTTTAGTGCTACAACAACTTTATATAGAATAGTTTATGATGACCAAATAGAATATGTAAGAGCAGAGGATGACTTTAAAAATCTTGGAAAAACTTTACATCAAGGTATTGAGACTCTATTAAGTGTAAAAGCAACTGATCATACAAAATTTACTCTTGGATATACTTATTTAGATACAGAGCAAAAGTCTGGAGAAAATGAGGGGAAAAGGCTTCCTTGGGTATCTAAACATCAATTTAGTATTGCCACTGATTATAGTGTAAGTAATTATGATTTGAATCTTACAGGAATTTATTTAAGCAAAACTTTTTCAGATACTGCAAATACTAAAAAAGAAAATTCAACAGGTAGTATAGGTGAAAATCCTGATTATATGTTATGGAATACAAAAGTTTCTACAAAAGTTAAAATAAATGATAAGCTAAATGCTAGATTTAGTTTTGGGATAAATAACTTATTTGATAAAGATTATTACTTTAGAGGAGCAGATATAAGTCCAGTAGGAAGAATTCCAGGTCAAGGTCGAACATATAGAGTTATGGCTCAATTTGATTTTTAGAATACTTTATTAATAAAAAATTTAGGTGTCAAAATTTGATATAAATTTTGGCACTTCAAAATTATCAATAATTAGAAGTATATTCACAAATACGATTTCTTCCTGACCTCTTAGCCTCATAAAGAGCTTCATCGGCATTTTTAAATAAATCCTTATAGCTATTAATATCATTTGAATAATATGCTATTCCAAAACTTGATGTGATATTTATATTCAAATCTTCATATTTTATAACTTCATTCTCTATTGCTTTTCTAAACCGTTCAATTGCTTTTTTAGTTTTTTCCCTATTACCATATGTAAAAGCGATACAAAACTCTTCTCCACCTATTCTTCCTATTAAATCTGATTCTCTAAACTCTTCTCTTGCTAGTTTTGAAAGCATCTGTAAAACTTTATCTCCGGCATCATGACCATAAGTATCATTGACTTTTTTAAAAAAATCAATATCAAATATAACTAAAGCAAGATAACTATTTTCTCGACTAGCTATATCAAAAAAATTAATTAGATGTTTATCAACATAACGACGATTATACAGACCTGTAAGAGAATCGGTATTTGCTAGTTCTTTTAACTTTATATTCATATTATGAATATTTTTTAATTGTTTATCATTTTCATGGGTAAAAGTTGCAAACATCATAATTGCCGTTATAAAAATAAGAAAACTACTAAAATAAGGTATAAATTGAATATATTTGCCTTCAATAACAAGTAAAGGAGGATATTTTAAAAACCATAATTCTAAAAATATCCATAATGGTATTCCAAGTAAAGAAAATATCCATTTTTTATTTCCTATTTCATCTCTAAAAAAAATAAGAGACATTCCCACTCCAGGTACAAGATAATATTGAAAATAAAACTCTTTACCAAATACAATTGCCAACAAACAAATAAAAAAATATGAAAAAGAGAGAAAAATTATTCGAGAAAGAACATAACATTTTTTATAGTTTAAATAATAAGGCAAAATCATAATAACACCAATTAATCCTGCAACAATAGATATAAAATGATTTTTAGTAATAATTAAGTCAATAAGTATCATGAATATTACCATAGAAAGAGTAAGTAAGCACATAATATTTACAACACGGATTTTACCAGCAAGCCAAGAATCAGTTTGAGCTACAAGTCCAAGATTAATGATTTTTTCTAACTTACTTATATATGAATTCAAAAATACCAACTTCTAATGTTTTTATAATTTTACCTTAAACTCTTTTTGAATTTTGGCAAACAAAGATTGAAAAACTGTTTCCCAGTTTCTATCATGTTTTTGTCTAATTAATTTCATAGAATCATACATATAAGATTTTTCACCTTTGTTTTGCCATCTCCAATCTGGATATTTTTGCAATAAAGTCCATGTTTTTGCACCTATTGCACCACAAAGGTGGGCAACACTTGTGTCTGATGTAATAACCAAGTCTAACTCTTTTGCAAAAATTGCAGTTTTTTTGAAATCAACTAAAGAATCTGTTATATCAATAATTTTATTAGTAAAACCATTTTTTTCAATATCACTCTTCCCATCGCCAACTTGTAAAGAATAAATATTGAAATTTTCGCTATTTATTAAAGGTTCAAAGTATTTTAAATCAAAAACTTTTCCTTCATAACTCTCACCTGTTATACTTGCACTCCAACAAATTCCAATATTATATTTTTTATTTTGTTTTTCTATAGCTAAAGTTTTATCCTCTTCTAGATTACTTATATAAGTAGCAGAATTAAAATCCTTATAATCTTTAATTCCCAAAACAAAAGCCGCACTCATAATAGGAAGATGAAAATCGAATTCTGGTGTTGGTTTACTTCTATAATAAACTTCATCGATATCACAATTATTTTTAAATAGTTCCACAAGTTCATCACGTGCTTTAAATATAATTTTACAAGAAAACTTTTCTTTTATTTGAGGTATAAACCTTGCAAACATTATACTATCACCAAAGCCTTGCTCACTATGTATTAAAACAATTTTATCTTTTGCATTACTATTTTTTGTAAGCATTGGTTTTGAAAATATCTCTTTGTATTTTACAATATGAGGAAGCATTTCATCTTTTTTAAATCTCCACTCATATTCAGAAAAGCCCTCTTCAAACTCACCTAAAGTCAATAAAGCAGTAGAAAGATCAAAGTGTGCATTTACAAAATTTGGTTCAAGTGAGATTGCTTTTCTATAAGATTCTATAGCCTTTTTAACTAATCCTTGGTTTTTTAAAGATGAGGCTAAATTTGCATATGCATTAGAGCCTTTTGGTTCGAGTTTGATAGATTTTTTGTGAAGTTCTTCTGCTTTTTTATACTCAAATAGTTTATTATATACATTCCCAAGATTGGTATAAGCCCCTGCACTCTTAGGTAGTTTTTCTATGGATGTTTCTAAAGCTTTTATTGACTCATCATACCGTTTTTGGCGATTAAGTGCAGCTCCTAGATTACTGTATACTTCCACATAATTAGGGTCTGTTTTAAGTGCTAATTCAAACATATCACTAGACTCTTTGTATCTTTTTTGTTTATATAAAATTACTGCGATATTATTAATTGCTTTTGCAAATTTTGGATTAACTCTAACAGCATTTTTATATGCTTCAATGGCGTTATTATCTTCTCCCAAAGTCTCATAAACCATTCCAATGTTATTATGTAGATTAAAATCTTTTGGATATTTTCTCACACCCATAACATAAACTTGTAAGGCATCTTTATATCTTTTTAAGCCCTTTAATAAGGCTGCAAAATTAAAATAACTATTTAAATAATTTGGGTCAAGTCTTAGAGATATTTGGTAAGAATCAACTGATTCTTGCCATTTTTGAAGTTTACTATATAAAAGAGCTAGATTGTTATAGACTTCTGCTGTTTTATACCCTTTTTCTATCAAATAAGAGATGATATTTAGTGCCTTTTGATAATCTTTATTTTTATAAGCACTTGCTGATTCTTCTAATTTATCATTATATTCTTTCTCTTTTTCTGCTTTTCTTTGACTCATAGGATGATAAAGTGCATCAGTAATCTTACTTAGATTGAACTCCTTTAAGTCAAAATCATATTTCATACTTTCATGGATACAAAGCATATTTACAGAAACTATATTATGGAAAATATTATTGTCATTGTTGAAAAAATTATCTAAATTATATAAAGGAGGTAAATGCCAATAAAGCTTATACCCCATCGACCACATTAAGTTTATTAGTTTTTCAGATTTTTCTTGTCGATCATTTTCTAAGTATATAATTGGTTTGAATTTTGATACAATTTTTTTAGCTCCAAGAAGAACATCTATTTCCATGCCTTCCACATCTATTTTCAAAAAATCAAAAGCACTTACTTTATCAATAAATTCATCTAAAGTTCTTTGATGAACTTCTTTTCCCTTTTCTATATTTTCTAAGCTTATTCCACCAAAATTATTACTTTTTGAATAATCTAAATCAGGTACATTTATTTTATCAACTTTTTGACCAACTGCTTGATTATAAGCATCTACATTTGTAATACTATTAATTGCCAAGTTTGCACAAAGGGTTTGAAAAGCTAATCTTTGGGGTTCAAAGGCTATAACTCTACCTTTGTTAGTTACTATTTGAGATAATACTTGCGTATGGGTTCCTATATTAGAACCCACTTCAAAAACGATATCACCTTCCTTACAAATCTTTTCAAATAAATTTGCCTCATGGATTGAAAACTCACCATACTCTTCTATTGATTTGCCAATATAGATATCATTATGATTATAAAGACAATATCCATTTTTGCCTTTTATTAATCTATTAAATCCATTATTTTCTAATAAATTATTTATCGTAAACTCCGCTAGTTTGATTATTTATTTGATTCTAAAACTTTTTTAAAATTAGCAATAGATTTTACATGTGCATCAAATATACCCATCCAACCTTTTCTAGCCCAAGTAGCTAAGATCTTATCATCAAGTTTAATAAGTTTTTGAATATCAATAATATAAAACTCATCTAAAATAACTTTTTCTTCTTCTTGTACTTTTACATTTAAATCTTTTTTAACTAATAAATCATGCTCTTTTAGTTCTGAAATTATATTTCTTGAAACATTTCTTTGTCTATTTAATTCTCTTACTAATTCAATTTTATCATTTGCTTCTTTTGAAATATTTTTATCTTTATCTATTATAGATATCTTTTTGTTTTTTGCCACAAATTGTGGGTTTTTATCTATCCCTATAACACTGCTAAGTTCATTTTTTTCATTTCTAACATCCATATTTATAAAAGGATATGTTCTTATAAATGCTGGTAGATAAACATCTTCTTTATTGAAAATAGTAACTTCGTTTGTAACTCCACAAAAAGCTAAGAATTCAGCATTTTCTCCAGCACTTATTATAACAGCACAATCATGACTTGCATTCCATACTTCTGTAAATCCAAGGGGAATAAGTCCAATATTTTTACCAACTTCTTTTGCTTCTACCTCACTAAACTTTATATCTTTAAATTTCTCTTTATCCAAAACTTCTATATTTTTATACATCTTTATCCTTTTATATTTAAATTATTTTATCTCTTATTTGTTTTTAAACCCATTACAAAAGCATAAAACAAAGCAAAAAGCTTTATTTTATGCTACAACATGTATTGTTAAATCAGTAGATGGAGTACTATTATCTGTATCTATATAATATGTACCTGCTCCCGCATCACTAATATCAGTATTATTCCATGTTGTACCATCAGTTGACCAACTATAATTATTATCTGTTGTTGTAATATTTAAAGTATCATCTCCTGCTCCGCTTATTGTAAATTCATTATTTGATGCTCCATTCCAACTATTAATTACATCTGCATCAATTGTAAATGTTCCACCAGAATCAGATAAATCTAATTTCTCCATACTATTAAATACATTATTAAGTGAACTTTGAGCATCTTGACCATTATATCCATGTAATGTGATAGTATCACTTCCAGTAGAACCATCTACTTGATAATCTTTTTCACTAATTCTGCTAAAATCAAGTACAAATTCATCATTTCCTGTTCCACCATTTACACTTACAGAACTTGAAGTATCTGCATTTAAATCAACTGTATTTGTTCCATCTCCTAAGTTTAATGTTCTAATACCAGCATTGTATTCATCACTTCCAAAAGTTACAGAATCATCATTATCACTAAAATTTAATGTTTCAAGATTTGAAACATTGCTAAAATCTAAATCACTTGTTACAGCTGAAGAGAAATCAAACTCATCATTTCCACTATTTAAATCAATATTAGTAAAGTTATTAGTAAAGTTATCAAAACTTGAACTATCTGTAAAAGAGAGTTTATCATCACCAGTAGCAAAATTTAAATTAGTTATATCACCATTATTTATATTACTAAAATCAGTAACACTATCAAAATTACCTGAAGTTGATAAATCTGCTGTATTACCAGATAAATTAATAAATCCTGATTCTCCATATAGGTTATTAATATCTGATAAATTTCCTTCGATATTAGTTACATTTGACGCATCAACATTACCTGTAGTGTAACCATTTATTTCAGATAAATTTCCTGCTGATATAGTTGTATCACTTACACTTATATTTTCATCTCCTAATCCACTAAAATCTCCAGCATTTGTTACATATAAACTATTTAAATCACTGTAGTTTCCAGTTACATTAGTTGCATTTACTATTACATCAACTGATGTTTTACCATCCAATAAACTTAAATCTGATGCTGCTGCACTTCCTGTTACTGTTAAGGTTAAAGCATCATTTGAAGAGGCATCTGTTAAGTTTGAAACTAGTGCAGATGCTGTATCTGCTGCCACTGTTGCTGTTAATACTCCTGTTGTCACTTTTGCTACAATATTTGCATCACTTGCACTAACTGAGGTATCAGTTAAGTTAATTGCTCCATTAAGTTCTGTAATATTTCCTGCAAATGCAGCTTTCACATCTGAGCTAATACCTGAATAATCTGCACTTACTGATTCTGAATTTAATGTAATATCTCCACTTGTTACATCATTAATAGCTTTTAATTCAGCTAATGTTGCCACTGTCGTTCCAGTAATTTCTACATCTACATTCGAAGATATATTTATACCACTTGATTCTAATACTGTTTTTAGCTCTGCAGCACTTCCAGTTATTTTTGTTACATTTGTATTTGTATCAATTGCAACTGAAGTTTTGTTATCTAAAGCAATTAAATCAGAAGCTGTTGCTGTTGTTCCACTTATAGTTAAACTATATGCATTAATTTGTGAACCACTATCTTCCAATGCTGAATTTAATGCTGATGCTGTATCTGCTGTTATTGTTGCTGTTACTATTCCACTTGTTGCATCTGCTATTGTATCTGCTTGTGTTGCGCTTACTGTTCCTGTAATTGTTACTGTTTCATCACCTTCACCATTATATTGTGCGGCATTTGTTACATATATATCATTTAAATCACTATATGTACCACTTATACTTGATACTGCACTCATTGTAATAACTTGGTTAGTATCTCCATTTAAAGATACAAGGTCACTAGCAGATGTAGCTACTCCACCAGCTTCTGCATTTACTGTTATTGTTAATGCATCATTTGCATCTGTATTTGTTAAGGTACTTGCCAATGTAGATGCAGCTGCGGCTGTTACTGTTGCTGTTAATACTCCTGTTGTTGCAGCTGATATTATATTTACATCACTTGCTGATAAAGAACCGCCTGTTATTGAAACTTTCTCTGTATTTCCAGTAATATTTAATGCATTTACAACCTCTGTTGCTACATTTGCTGTATTATAAGCTTCTGTAATATCTGTAATTGTATCTACACCAAAAGTATCAACTTTTGCATTTAAGTCAACTAAATCACTTGCATCTACAGTCGTATCAGTTGTAGTAAAGGTAATATTATCACTAGCATTTACATTTGTGATTGCATCTAATGTAGCTTTAACTTCTCCTGTAGTTATAGTTGCTGTTAATACTCCATCTATAGCATTTGCTACAGCATCTACATTACTTGCATCCACATTTGCATCAGAAAGAGTCACGTTACCTGCTCCACTTAATACATCTGTTTTACCAGATAATTTATCAAAAGTTGTACTTAATGTAACTGCATTATTTACTACAATATTTGAATTTGCAAAATCTCCTGTAAATGTTGAATTTGCTGTAAATTTAACTGTCCCATTTGTAGGGGTATCAAGTGTTAGAATAGAGTTATAGTCTTGATTACTATCAGCACTTATTTCTACAATGGCACTTCCTGCCCCTGATATAGTTTTCCCAATAACTTGAGATTCACCTAATGTTAAAGTACCATTTGTCGTAGAATATGTATCAAAAATATTGTTTAGATTTTTTGTTGTTAAATTAACTGTTTCATTTGAAATCAATTGAGCCGTAGCACTTGTTCCTTTTGAAACTGTTATTCCACCAAAATCATGGTCATTAGGATTACCTGTTGCTATTATTTCTAAAGTAGCACTATTTCCAAGTGTAATAGTCATAGTTTTATCATCTAAATCAGTGGCACTAAGAGTTAAAGTATCTCCAGCTGCAACAGTAATACTATCAAAGTTTAATAATGTAACAGAAGATAGGTCAAGATTACTTCCACTTAATTGAAGTTCATTTGTTCCAAGTCCACCATCAAGGGTATCTATATTTGTTACATCTGACACAACAAATATATCATCTCCAGATCCACCAATAATTTTTTCTACATTTTGTAAGGTATCTGTGCTAGAACCATCTGTAACAGTTGCACTTGTATTTCCATTTGCAACTGTTACTGTTAATGCCGAATTTGTATTTGAATAATCAACCTCATCACTTAATGAATTTCCACCATCAATAGTACTACCATATACATCACTTAAATTTATAATATCTGCATTTGAAGAGAGAGTATAGTTTTCAAATCCTGTAAAATTATCATTTCCATCACCAGTTGCAGTTCCCTCACCATTAGCTGTAACATTTACTATTACACCACTTGAAGCACCAGAGAAACTTAAAGTATCTGTTCCAGTTCCACCTTCTAAAGTATTATCAAATTGGTCACCCTCTACTGTATTTGTTCCATTTCCCATTTTAATATGTCTAATTTGAGTTATATTATCACTTTGAGCTCCATATGTAGCTTGACCACTTCTTAGACTTACATCTATATTTGTACTTCCTAAGTCAGTATAATATAACCAGTTTTCAGCATTGTTTCCACCAATAATTTCATCACTTCCACTACCAGCATAAATTGTATCAACTCCAGCACCACCATCAAGTCTATTATCACCACTTACACCTTTGATAATATCTGTTTGATTTCCACCAATTAAAGTATTATCCATATTATTACCAGTAAGATTATTTGAAACTGTTAAGGAACCTGTTATTGCCTCTATATTTGTAAGTTTATCAGTATAAGCATTTCCACCAATTGTATGCTCTAAATCTGTTTCAGCTCCACTATCTCCAAGAGTTACTGTAATACCTGTAGAACTTGAAGAGTAATCAACCATATCAATTTCTGTAGAACCATCTATAATATCATTACCTTCACTTGCATAAATGTAGTCATTATTTGAACCTGAATTAATTATTTCAACTCCAGTTCCTCCATAAATCACATCATTTCCTGAACCAGTATTTAAACTATTGGTATCACCATTTGCCCAAATTGTATCATTACCTCCACCTGTTGCTACATTTTGGATATTTGATAAGGTATCAGTCATAGTAGTTGTAACCCCTGTCATAGAAGCTATACCATTATGTGTTGAACTATCAAGATTTACTTTTACATTTGCAGTATGACTATGGGTATAATCAACACGATTATTACCTGCTTCTCCATTTATAATATCATTACCTGTTCCACTATAAAGAGTATCATTACCATCTCCTCCTAATAGTGTATTTTCACCAGAAATGGCATAGATTCTATCATCTCCACTATTTCCATCTATAATATTATTTGAAGAGTTTCCAAGAATATCATCATTTTGAAGTGAACCTTGTATATTCTCAATATTTGTAGTAACTTGATTATATTGTGTTGAAGAGACATCAAATCTAACTCCTATTGGTCCTGTTCCACCACCAAGATTTATACTAGCTCCACTATCTGTAGTTATTAAACTAATATCTAACCAGTCACCATAACCTTGAGAAGCACCAGCTGTATTAGTACCACCATCAATATTATCATTTCCTAAACTTGCAAAGATATAATCATCTCCAGCACCAGCACTTATTGTATTTATAGAATCATTTCCTCTAATAGTATCATTGAAGTCTGTACCATCTACATTTTCGATTCCTGTTACTGTTCCTACTTGTTCAGCATTTGAACCATCTTTCCAACTAGATATAAACTTATTAGCTGCTATTGTTGTACTATCATAAGATAAAGCATCACTTCCTAAGTTTACGACAACTCTTGTATTTGCACCATCAAATCTTAAAGTATCAACTCCTGTTCCACCTTCTATTGTATCAACACCAGTTCCTGCATAAATAATATCATCATTTGAACCTGCATCTATGATATTAGTACCTTCTTTTGCATAAATAGTATCATTTCCTGAGTCACCATATATTTTATCATTTCCAGATCCGCCAAAGATAAGGTCATTTCCACCATTACCATTTAATACATTATTTCCTGAAACTCCAAAAATCGTATCATCATCAGAACCACCTGAAATATTATCATCTCCACCATTTGCCCAAATAGTATCATTTCCATTATTTCCTGAAACAACTTCTGATAGATTACTACCACTAAAGATATCTGCTCTTGAGCCTAAATTATAGTTCTCAAAATCAGGAGTTGAATTATTTATATCAAAAGCATTTGCTGGGTCAGATGTTGCATATAGATAATCAGTATATCCTCTACCATCTGTTATTTTATAAAACCAATGTTCACCATCTGTAATACTTCCAACACCATTTAAATCAACAGTTAATTTACTATATTGTACTGTTTTATCTGTAATGCTTAAACTTCCAAGTCCAGTAGCCAAATTATTATAATCAGCTGCTATTATGTTATTTAGAATAGTTACAGAACCTTGATTAGAACCATAATTTCCCCAATAATCTATTGTATCAGTTCCAGCGCCACCTATTAAAGTATCACTTCCATAGTTTGAATAAACTCTATCATTACCAGCACCCATATCATATACATCTGAACCATTTCCACCAAGTGCCGTATCATTTCCATCAAACAAAATAAAAGTATTATCTACATTTCCACCCCATACAGTTTCAGATTGGGCACTTGAACTTCTACCTAATACATTAGCTACATTATGAATTTCTACATTCCCATTTACTGTACCTGCTAAATTGTTATCTAATCTAATAGTTCCTCTGTAATTATCTTCTAAGCTAAGCCAGTTAGAACCACCTTCACCATCAATATAATCACTTCCATTAGAATCTAAATAAATAACATCATCACCATCACCAGCTAAAATAGAGTTATTATTAGTATCACCTTTTAAAGTATCAATATAATTACTTCCTTTTATATACTCTATACCTTTTATGTAATCAAAGTTTGTAGTTGAAGCTCCTGTATTATCTAACTCATATATTTTTGAGTAATCACCATTATAATCACTTCTATCAGAATCTGCACCTGTAAAAGTAACAGTAGATACTGTAGATAAATCTATATTTACACCATATTCATTAGTACTTGTATGTGAGCTATAATCAAGCCAATCCACACTTATATCTGTATAAGTTACAGTTCCACTATTATTTACAAATTGACCACCTATTAATAAATCCTTATGGAAAGACCCTACTAATCTATCTGTTGCTTCTCCACCTAAAGCAATATCTCCCCTATCACTTCCTGTTTTAGAAGTGGCAGTATAAATGGTATCATTACCAGTACCACCTAAAAGTGTATTTTCACCACCTATTCCATAAATAGTATCTAATCCACCAAGTCCACTTATAATATTTGATTCACTATTTCCTTTTAAGATATCATCATAATTCAGTGTTCCTGTTATATTATTTATATTTCTAATATATGTTTCAACATTATGATTTGAAGAACCATCATCTAAAACTCTTCCAAAAGTACCATCACCATTGTCATAAGCTAAATCAATATTTGCAGCATTATTTGCATCATAAAAACTAATTGTATTTGTTCCTTGATTTGAGCTTCCTGCATATAAAACTGAATCATCTGTTGAAACTAAAGATTCATTTCCTCCATCATATCTATCAACACCTGTTCCACCTTCTAAAGTATCGTCACCTTCTCCACCTATTAGGAAGTTATTCCCTGCTGTTCCATATATTGTATCATTACCTTCATTTCCATGAAGAGTGTTATTATTACTGTCACCTCTTAATATATCAGCTAGTTTTGTACCAAAAAGGTTCTCTATTTCTACTATATTTGGAGTATATCCACCAAAAGTAATAGAGTTTGCACTCATTGTTGCATCAAGTCCATTTGTTATTTCATCAAAGCTTAGCCAATCTCCACCTTTTGCTATAGCCGTACTACTACCTTGTGAACCATCTGTTGTTGTATGGTTTCCACCATATATTTCATCATTGCCAGCTGTTGCAATAATCCAATCATCTCCATCACCAGCTACAATTTTATTAATTCCAGAATTACCTTTTATAACATCATCATGGTTTGAACCAGTAACATATGCTATATCATAGATTTCATCACTTGAGCCAAAGCCATTATCACTAGCTTGATTTGTACTTAAATCTATGTTTACACTATTTGTTGCATTTATATAACTTAAGCTATCTGTTCCACTTCCAGAGTGTCCTATAATATTTCCTGAGCTATCTAGTGTTGCATTTCCACCATAATATTTATTTGTTCCACCATTTGCATAAATAATATCGTTTCCATCTCCACCATAAATAGAATCATTATGGGTACTACTTGCTGTTATTGTATCATTTCCACCATAGGCTAAAACTGTATTATCACCTCTTGCATCACTTAAGTCTATTGTATCTTTATAATTTGTTGCAATAATTCTTTCAAAGTGGGTTTTTAAAATATCTGTACCATCAGTAGAACTAATAACTGTCCCATCTTCTCCAGCTGCTTTAAGAGTAACTGCAATTCCTGATTGACTACTTGCATAATAAAGAGTATCTACTCCTGTTCCACCTATAAAAGTATCATCACCTGTATCACCTATGAAAGTGTTATCACCATTTAAACTACCATCAAGTAAATCATTTCCTGCATCACCACTTAAAGTATCATTTCCACTTCCACCATAAATAGTATCAGCTCCTGCTCCTCCTGATAATTTGTTGTTTCCAGAAACACCATAAATAGTATCATCACCTTCTCTACCATCTACAAGGTCATTCCCTGCTCCACTTACAAATATATTTCCATAAGAGCTTCCATAAAGTGTATCATCATAATTAGTAGCTATTACTTTTTGGATATTTAATAAATCATCTTCTACTACACTATTTGTACCACTTGGATCAAGATGATATCCATTGTCAGTTGCTTTACTAAGTCCTAAATCAACTATGATTTTCGAACCTCCATCAGCAGAATCAACACCACTATAATCAACACTGTTGAATCCTAATCCTCCATCAAAATAATCACTTCCTTTTGAAACAATAAAACTATCATCCCCTTTGTATCCTAAAAGTGAATTTACAATATTAAAATTATCATCTCCTTTTAGTGTATCATTATTAGAAGTACCAACAACATTTTCTATATGAGTTAAAGTATCTGCATTAGCACTATTTCCTACTTCACTTACTTGATTAGACCCTAATGATAAATCAACATTAATAGCTCTTCCATCTGTAGGAGTAATATAACTATAATCAACCCAATCTGATCCACTATTTGTAGCAGTTGTTCCATCAAATGTACCACCATAAATAGCATCACCACTTAATAATCCTAGGATAGTATCATCACCTGCACCACCTATTAAGGTATTAGAACCTCCAAATCCAAATAAAATATCATTATTAGCTCCACCATCTATTACATTGCCAACAGATGATCCAATCAAAGTATCTGAACCACTTCCTCCAACTACATCTTCAACATTATAAATTGTATTTTTCCCATAACCAATTGAAGTTCTTGCATCAAGGGTAAGTGTAGTTTCATTTATATAGTTTATATCAGTAGTATCACTTAAATTTAATGTAACAGAAACACCAGCATCACTAAAATCAATTTTATCCCTTGAGTTTGCGATTTCAAATGCGCTTTCAGTTCCAGCTCCACCTAGTGATACATAACTTTCACCATAAATTATATTATCACCTATTCCACCTCTAAATACATCACTTCCTGCTCCACCTACCAATATATTATTAGCACTTATTCCATAAAGTGTATCTGTACCTTCGTTTCCAAATAGAGTGTTATTTTGACCATTACCTTTTATAAAATCATCTTCTTTGGTTCCAATTACATTTTCTATATTATAAAGTCTCTCTTTATTACCATATCCATCATTTTGTACAGCCCAAGTAGTATTATCTCCATCATCTTGAGTTGCATTAAGATCTATAATAACTCCAGCACTTACATCACTTCTTGCATAATCTACTGTATCAGAACCCTCTTCTCCATCAATATAATCACTCCCTTTTGAAGAGTAAATAGTGTCATTATTACCACCAGCTAATATTGAGTTATCATTATAATCACCTGTTATAGTATCTGATAATGCTGTTGCTTTTACATGTTCAATACCCATTAATGTAGTTTGATAACCTGTTATATTAGATGTACCTTGGCTACCATTTGAATTATCGCCATCAGTATCAAGTACTATTGTAGCACCTGAAACTACTATATCATCAAAATATGCCCAATCTTCACCTGTTCCTCCATCAAGAACATTTGCACCTAAACTTCCTTTTAAAGTATCATTTCCAGCACCACCTACTAATGAATTGGCATCTCCATTTCCAAAAATAATATCATCATAACTAGTACCTATTACATTTTCAATGCTATCAAGATATTTTGCACTTCCAAATCCATCATCAATTACTCTATAAGTATCAGCACTTCCTAGAGTTTGGTTTTTATTTAAATCAACATTTACTCCACCAATAGTAGTACCATCTCTTCCCGTATCACTGAACTCAATAGTATCTGTTCCAGTTCCTCCAAGAATAGTATCTATATTTTGTCCTAGAACAAAATAGTCATTTCCACCTTTTCCATCAAGAATATTAATTTCATCATTTCCAATAATATGGTCATCTTTTGTAGAACCAATAACATTTTCAATTCCAGAGATAGTATCACTACCATAGTTATCATGTATTCTTTGAGTATTAGAATCTGTTAAATCAACTTTTACACCACTATAATAGATTCCGTTAACTTTTCCATTTGTTGCATCGTCATCACCAAATGAGGTACCTGTTAAATAACTATAATCAACTGTATCACTTCCAGCTCCACCATCTATAATATTATCTCCACTACCTGAGATTATAGTATCGTTATCAGCTCCACCTTGTAGATCATTATTACCACTTAATCCATTTATTGTATCATTACCAGCTCCACCAATAAGAGTATTTGACTCAGCTGAATTTCCTACTATCTCATCTGCCAAAGCTGTACCAGTAACATTTTCTATACCAAATAATACATCAGCATTTCCAGTTGCACTAACTATTGCTAAGTTAGAATTCAATCTTGCAATAACACCACTTCCAACAATGTTTTCATAACTTACTGTATCATTTCCACTATCACTATGTGTTTGGGTAGCCACAATATAATTTCCACCATAAATTTTATTACTTCCAACACCAGCATAAATAAAGTCGTCACCAGAACCACCATAAATAGTATCACTTCCCAATGCAGTATGAATTGTATCACTACCACCACCAGCATAAATTTTGTCGTCACCAGTTCCTGCATAAATTAAATCACTATTTCCTACAACATCAGCTTCACTACCATCAACTTTATCCCCATAAATAGTATTATCTCCTGCTGTTCCTTTAATAGTATCACTACCTGTTTCACCTACTAATGTATTATCTCCACCATCTCCATTAATAGTATCATTAACAGTTGTTCCTATAATATTTTCTATATTAACAATAGTATGAGAATTGCTACCATTTATACTTACAGTAGTATTTACATCATTTGATAAAGTTAAATCAACACCTTTTGTAAAACCTGTTGTATCTAATAAACTATAATCAACAGTATCACTACCTCTTCCAATAAAGTTATTAGAACTATCTACTTCAGTTCCCCCATCTATTACATCTCCTGCAAAACTTGAGGCACTTGTTGCTCTGAAGATATCATTACCAGAAGAACCAAATAATTTATCAGCTCCTGTTCCACTATAAATTGAGTCATCACCTGCTCCACCATCAATATAATTTGAACCAGCAACTCCATAAATAGTGTCATTTCCACCCATACCATAAATAGTATTATTAGAAGCATTTCCATAAATAGTGTCAGAACCACCACTACCTTTGATATTTTCAATATTTTTTATCTTATCAGTAGAACCATTGCTTACATATACACTTGCATATGTACCATCATTGATTGCTCCTACACCATAATAATCAGTAGTATGAGAAACATCTAAATCAAGAACTATATTTGTTGTACCATTTGTACTATAATCTATAGTATCTCCATTTGTCCCTTGATCTCCAGCATCAATAATATTTGCTTCATCTATTTTTGTTACAAAATTATCATCATAGCTTGTTCCAACTATATTTTGAATATTTGATAAAGTATCAGTAAGATTTGTATTTCCAGTTACTATTTTATCTACTGTTCCTGCTTGTAAATTTACAGATATACCTGCAATTAGAGCTGTATATGTATATAGTGCTGTATTATTCCCTGCAAATCCATTTAAAACATTTGCATTTGAATTCCCTTTGAAAGTATCATTACCACTTGTTCCAATAGCACTATTAATATAAAAAAGTGCATCAGTTTTTTGAACTGCTAAAGTACTGTTATCCCTTATTTGAACACTACCATCAGTCAATCCCAAATCTACAAATACATTGTAATTATTGTCAATGACTTGGTAATCTACAAGATCACTACCAGCAAGTCCGGCAGTAGTACCATCCCAAGTACCACCATAAATAGTGTTATCTCCTCCAAATTTTTCATCGGCATTTGTTCCTGATGCATTATAATAGGTTTTAAAAGTATCATCTCCACTATCCCCTACCATAACATCTGCACCATGACCTGCAAAGATTAAGTCATTATTTGCTCCACCATCTAAGTAGTTTGCTCCATCAACTCCATATAAGGTATCATCTCCACCATGTCCCCAAATAGAGTTAGTAGAACTATTACCTCTTATGGTGTCACTCTCTAAATCACTACCTCTTACTTGTTCGATTCCATAAAGTAGATTAAATCCTTGATCTTGACTATAAGCAAAACCATTACTATTATATGTTCCTATAACATTTGCATCATATGTAGATTCATCGGCACTATTTATATTTGTTTTTCCATTTAAATCAATGGTCATACCTTTGATAGCCAATCGATAATCAACCATATCAAGAGTTCCATTATCGCTTATTTCATCTCCACCATAAACAAAGTTTGTCATATTATCAGCAGCTTCAAATACAAAAGTATCATTCCCTGCTTCACCATAAATAGTATCTTCACCTATTCCACTTCGAATAATATCATCATTGGCTCCAGCGAAGATTGTGTCATTTCCTAAGCCACCTCTTAAATCATCGGCACCAGCAGCTCCATAAATAGTGTCATTACCACTTCCACCTTGAATAAAATCACCATCTGATGAGGTAGAGTTTCTCTCTTGTGAACCACCATAAATAAGATTATTTCCAGCAATTCCATAGATATTATCAACCCCATCTAATCCAACAAAAGTATTAACCCCATCACTTCCAGTGATTGTATCATCTTGATTTGTTCCAACTATATTTTCTATAGAGGTGATTGTGTGATGATTTGCTGTATTACCCACTTGAACATCTACATTAGTAACACCTTGCATATTAATTACAACTCTTTGATCTAATCCACTATAATCAACCAAATCAAATCCAGTTCCACCATCTACAAAGTTTGATGCTGAATTAGCAACACTTTGCATATAAATAGTATCATCGCCAGCTTCACCATAAATTATATCTGCTCCACTTCCAGCATATATAATATCGCTTCCAGCTCCAGCATGAATTGTATTAACTCCCGCACCACCTGTAATAGTGTCTGATAAAGAAGTTCCAATAACATTCTCTATGCCAAAGAAAGTATCATCTTTTGTACCACTTGCAAAATCATTATTTGATAAATCTACTTTTGCTGTTTGAGAAGTAAGATTTACAATAACTTGATTATTATATGAACTATAATCAATACTATCTTGTGTACTTGTATCTGTATGAGTTGTACCATCCCAACTTCCAGCATATACTGTATCACCAATTTCACCCATCATAACAAACTTATCGGCACCATCTCCACCAATCAATGTATTTTGAGCACTACTTCCAATGATTGTATCTGAACCAGCTCCTCCAATGGCATTTTGAATATTTCTAATAGTATCACTGTATCCACTACCTACTACATTTGCCGTTTGATTTGTCAAGTCAACTACTACATTATTAGAACTTCCAACATATCCATAACTTACATAGTTACCTAAACTTCCATCTCCACCATCAAGATAGTTATTTCCACTTCTACCCATCAAGAAGTCGCTTCCACTTCCACCAATTAAAGTATTGTTTGTAGAATCTCTTCCTATTAAAGTATCATTTCCAGCAGTTCCAGTTATATTTTCTATACTTTTTAATAAATCATCTGAAATATTTGAATCCGTAAAATTAACTGTAGCAAAGCCATTTGCATCTAATGTATTTAAATCAACTGAAATACTATTGGTATTATCACTTAAGACACTATAATCCATAGTATCACTGTCAAAGCTACTCTCAGTTCCAGTTATTCCATAACCATCAATTGTATTACCACCAGTATATGAAGAACTACCAGCTTTTACAATATCACTTCCCCCAGAAAGATAAATAGTATTTATTTGGGTATCCCTAAGTGTTACAATATCATTGTTTGCACTAGCAATAATATTTTCTATACCAAAAAGACTATCTGTACCTGTTGCAATACTTGTAGCATATCCTGTAGCTCCTGTAAATACTCCTGCAACACTATCTCCACTTGATTTATTTAAATTTACAGTAACACTAGCTAGAGCATCTTGAAAACTAACCCAATCTTTTTCTGTACCTATAACATCAGCAGTTCCACCATAAATGGTATCATCTCCACTTCCACTTGAAATAGTATCAGTGCCTGTTCCACCATAAATAATATTTGCCCCAGAGTTTGCATAAATGATGTCATCATCTGAACCACCATCAATAAAATCATCCCCAGTACCAGCTGTTATTGTATCAGAACCTGCATCACCATAAAGAGAGTTTAATCCAGCATTTCCATTAATAATATCATCACCAGCTCCACCTCTTAGGATATTACTATTTCCATCTCCTACTATATTATCAGCACCAGCTCCACCAATAATATTTTGTATATTTTTAATAGTATCATTTGAAGCATTTGTAATAGTTACTGTTCTATAATTTGCACCATCAAGAGTTACTGTAATGCTTTGATTAGAAGCGGCATTACTATAATCCATAGTATTATTTCCACTATTACCATCAAATTCATTTGTAGCAGTAAAATTAGTTTTGAAAGTATCATTACCTTCTCCACCTTTAATATTTTGAATATTGATTAATGTATCAAAGTCTCCTGTTACAACCTCTTGTGAAACTTCTGTTCCTAAGTCAACATTTACTCCTGTTGTATAATATTCATAACTAACAAGATTACCACTATTACTATTCCCATCAATAATATTTGCAGTTGCTCCTGTAGCCATTTTAAATCTATCTTGACCACTTCCACCTATTGCATTTTGAATATTTACAAGAGTATCTTGATCTCCCGTATTTACGTATCCTAATCCAACTTTAAAATCAACTTCCACTCCACCAGTTGTATACTCATAATTTGCAGTATTATTACCAGTTCCACCATCTAAATAATCATTACCATCTCGTCCCATAAGAGTGTCATCACCTGCTCCACCTCTTAGAGTATTTGCTCCACTATCTCCATAGATAGTATCATTTCCATCAGATCCTGTTATATTTTGGATATTAGTATAACTATCTGTTGCACTTAATGCCCCATCAATATAAATTAAACCATTTCCAGTCAAATCAACTTTTACAAAATCTTCTGTAGCATTATCAACAGTTAATTCACTATAATCAACTGTATTTCCATTTGAGTCAATACCATATCCATCAAAACTATTATTTCGTGTAAAATGTGATTTAAAGGTATCATCAAAATTACTTCCAACAACATTTTCGATACCAACTAAAGTATCTAAGCCCATTCCTCCACCAATATTTTGCTCTGTTTCAATACCTAAGTCTACATTAACAGCAGCAATTGCTTGAGAATAGTTTACCGTATCTGTACCTGTTCCACCATCAATTAAATCATTTCCAGTACCACTAAAAATAGTATCATTATCAGCTCCACCAAAAAGAGAATTATTTCCAGCTGTACCATAAATAATATCGTTGCCTAAACCACCATTTAGTGTATTATTATTTGTATCACCTTTTATAGTATCAGAACCTGCTCCACCTGTAACATTTTCAATATTTACAATAGAATCATTTTGTGCATTTGCAATATTAACAGTAACTGGAGTACTTCCATTTAGAGTTACATTGATTCCTTGATTTGAAGCTAGTGTTGAATAATCAATTGTATCACTACCTGCTATTCCATCAAAAGTATTACTAACTGCTGTATTTGTTTTAAAAGTATCATCGCCAGTTCCACCTATTGCTTTTTCAATAGAGATTAAAACATCATTATCACCAGTTGCAACAGCACCAGCTCCCAAATCAATAGTAAGTCCTGAACTATAATATTCATAACTAACAGTATCAAATCCATCACTACCATCAATAATATTAGCAATATTTTCTAGTGTTCCTGCAGCTGTTCCCATTTTAATAGTATCAGAATTTTTTGTACCAATTACATTTTGAATATTAACAAGTGTATCTTCATCTCCAATAGATACAATACCTGTATTATCTTTCATATCAACTACTACACCACTAGTTGTTGTTACATATGAATAACTTACAGTATTACTTCCATCTTCACCATCAATATAATCATTCCCAGAAGCTCCACTTAAAGTATCATCTCCCAATCCACCTTTTATAGTATTATCAGAAGCATTTCCAAAGATAGTATCATTTCCTGCACTTCCAATAATATTTTCAATATTTATAAAGGTATCTGTAATATTAGCTGTTCCAGCAGAATCATTTGCACTATCACTTGAAACTGTAATAGTTGAGAAATCATTAGTTACTATTTTATCAATTGTTGCATCATCTACATTTAAAGAGCTATAATCAACTGTATCTCCACCTTCTGAATCAGCTACTCCACCATCAAAAGTATTATTACTACTATAATTTGTTTTAAAAGTATCCGCATGACTTGAGCCAATAACTTTTTCTATACTAATTAATCTATCATTACCTTGAGAAGTACTTATATTTTGATCTGTATTTGTAATATCTAAATCAACAGTAACTGCATCTGAAGAGGCACTATAATCAACCGTATCAAATCCATCTCCACCATCTAGAGTATCATCACCACCTGCACCAGATAGTATATCTGCACCCAAACCACCTTTTAAAGTATTATCTTCACTATTACCAAAAATAGTATCATCACCAGCTGTTCCAATAACATTTTCTACATTTTTAATTAAATCGTTATCTCCACCAGTAACATAAAGAGTTGTATTAGTATCTGCCTCTTTTAAATTAACTGAAATAGAATTTAAGCTTCCTAATTTACTGTAATCTATTGTATCACTATTTGCTCCACCATCGATAGTATCAATTCCATCTGAAGCACTTGTAGCAATAATAGTATCATTACCAGCTCCACCTAAAAGATTATCAGCTCCATCTTTTCCTTCAAGAATATCATTTCCTGCTTTTCCACTTAATTCATTACCTTGACTATCTCCAATAAGTGTATCTGAATTGTCACTACCATTTACATTTATAATTCCATAAAGTTTATCAGTAGATTCTAAATATGGATTTGAAAATCCATCTGCTGTATTAGAACTATTTGATTTTAGTGCTTGAGAATATACATTGCCATCTGCATCTGTTAATTTTGTACTTAAATCAACATATACTTTCTCAACATTGCCATAATCAACTTTATTATACTCTCCACTTGCAACACTATGATTACCATTTGCATCTAAATCTCCACCATAATAAGTATCAGCTCCATTTGTTGCAATGAAATCATCATCACCTAAGCCACCAATAATAGTATTTGATTGTGTATTTCCTGTGATTGTATCATCATAATCTCCACCAATGGCATTTTGAACTAAACTTAAAGTATCTGTTCCCATTCCTCCTGATATTACTTGTGCATTTGTATCAGATAGATCCACTGTCACATTACCTGTTGCATCTTGATAACTTACAGTATTATTACCAGCTCCACCATCAATAATATCATTTCCACTACCACTAATTAGTAAATCATCTCCTGCTTCACCATAAAGTTCATTATTTCCAGCACTACCTTTAATTGTATCAGAACCAGCACCACCTTTTAAGATGTTATCTTGATTATTACCTGAAATTGTATCATCACCCATTCCACCTGTAATATTCTGAATATTATTTAAAGTATCTATTCCAAAAGTTGTATTATCTAATTTTTTAGTAACTGTTGAACTACCACTATCTTTTAAATCAACTTCAATATTTCTATTACTTGCATAAGCACTATAATCAACTGTATTAGAACTTCCACCAACACCATCAATTAGATTACTTCCATCGTTACCATCAATTGTTGAATCATCTGATTGTAAGATTCCTGCTTTAAAAGTATCACTTCCAGTACTACTTCCTAAAAGTGTATCATTCCCTGCACTTCCTACAAGAATATTTCCATCACCTCTAAAAGCATCAAGTATATTATTAGAACTATTTCCACCTATAAAATCTGCGTAGCTAGTACCTTTGATATTTTCAACTCTTATTATCCTATCTTTTTCTGCACCAAAATCTGCTGTTGAATATCCACTGCCATCAACATCTGACATATTTAAATTAAGTGCTAATAATTTTTGTGAATACCAAACCCAATCTCCATTTGCACTATTATTACCACCATCAAGAATATTATTTCCACTTACACTTACTAAAGTGTCATTTCCTTCTCCACCATAAAGTTTATCATCTCCTGAAGCACCATCAAGAATATCATCTCCCAAACCACCGTACAATTCATTAGCACTACCATCACCTTTGATAGAGTCATTTCCACTAGTTCCAACTATATTTCTTATATTTTTTATAAGGTCATATGTATTTGTAATAAGTGAACTTCTATCATCATCACTATAAATAGAAACTTGTGCTTCTTCTTCTCCATCTAGTGTTACACTAATTGAACCAGTAGTAATTAAACTATAATCAATAGTATCAGCACCACTTTCACCATCAACTTTATTTATATAATCATTTCCACTACCAAAGAAACCACCCATTAAAAAGTTATCGGAACCAGTTCCACCTTTTAAGATGTTATTACCTTTTCCACCATAAATAACATCATTTCCGTCAGAACCATCAATTGTATTTGATAAATCACTACCTATTAAAATATCATCATAACTAGAACCTAATATATTTTCAAAAGATTTAACAGTACTTGTATTTGAACCTAGTTGTGAATTATTTGCTGTATATGTTGTACCAGCTATTACAACATCTGATGAACCAATATTTACACTAATTGAGTTTGCGGCACTTACAAAAGAGACAGTATCTCCTTTTGTATCATTTGTTCCACCATCTAAATAGTTAGAGCCATTTCCTCCATCAATAGTATCATCTCCAGCTTGTCCCAAAATCGTATTATTTGAATTATTTCCAGTGATAGTATCACCTGCTGTATTTGAACCATAAATATTTTCTATATTTTTAATAGTGTGATCTGAGTCTGTTCCTCCAACTTTTACAGTTGTAGTATCACTTCCATTTTCTAATGTTAAAATAATTTTATCTACAACATTACTATAATCTACAGTGTCACCTTTTCCTGTATAAGCATTTGTAGCACCTTGTGTACCATCTGATAGAATTGTATGATTAGAACCATCTATTGAAGAACCAGTAAATGAACTACCACTAAAAGTATCATCACCACTTCCACCAATAAAGCTATAAGTACCAGTAGTTGTTATAAAACTATCATCACCTTGACTTCCCTCAAAGGTAGTAATATTTTTAACATAATCACTATCTCCACCATTGATAGTGATTTGATATACTGTTTGAGAGTTAGCATTTTCATCATTGAAAGTTGTTGTATTACCTAAATCTACAGTGATATTGTTAGCACTAAGTAAAGTGCTATAATTAACTTTATCATTTCCACTTTCACCATCAATAAAATCGCTTCCTAGAACTTTTCCTATAAAAGTATCATCTCCTAGCCCACCATATAAAAAATTAGCTCCTCCAATTCCATATATAGTATCAGCTCCATTGCCACCATTTATAATATTTGAGTTACTATTTCCTTTTAATATATCATCATTACCAGAACCAATTAAATTATCAAAATTTAACAAAGTATCTGTTCCATCACCTAAGGTATTTTGAGGTCCTGTTATCCCTAAGTCAATAGTAACACCAGCTACTGCTCCATCATAACTTACAGTATTTACTCCACCTGCTCCATCAAGAGTATTATCAGCGTCATTTCCTTGAATAGTATCATTTCCCGAACTTCCTATAACATTTTCGACACTATAAAGTTTGTCCGTATAAGTTGTACTTGAATAATTTACATTTCCTGTACCATTTGTTGTACCTCGTAAGTTTACAACTACACTAGTAGCATCAAAATAACTAACTGTATCTGTTCCTTCCCCTCCATCAATGGAGTCATTTCCCAATCCACCAGCAAGGGTATCATTACCATCTTCACCAAAAAGTTTATCATCACCAGCAGCACCAAAAATAAAATCTTGCCCAATTCCACCATAAATTATATTTTGAATAGAACTACCAATTAAGGTATCATCTCCACTTCCAGCTTTTATATTTTCAAAGTTTTTTACAGTATCAGTACCTATTGTAGTACCTAAGGCTTGATTAGCACTATATGTACCATTTGCTGTTGGTGCATTTGAGATTGTAACGTCAGAACCAATATTTACTACTACTTTTGAACCTGCATTTTCAAAACTTATAGTATCACTTAAGCCTGCATTTCCATCTAAAATATTATTAGTGCTATCACCTTCAATAGTATCATTACCTTGTGAACCAACAATATTATTGATATTTCTAATACTATGATTATTTGCATTAACGCCTAAGGTTACTCCACTATATGTAGAGTCCATTAATCTTAATGTTACACCATCAGTTAAAGCACTATAATCTATTGTATCCCCATTAGTTTGAGAAGTATTCCCCCCATCTATAATTGTACCAGTGCCATCAATTCCATCTTGAAAAATAAAAATATCATCTCCAGCCTCTCCATATAATCTATCTGCACCAGCACTAACTAAAATACTATCGTTACCTGCACCACCTTTTATGGTGTTTTTATTCGTATCACCTATTAAAGTATCGTTACCAGCACCACCTGTTAGGTTTTCAATATTTGTTATAGTATCTGTTTTAACTACTGAATCATCACTTGTTAATTTTACAGAAATAGTTCCAGAGGATAAATCACCATCAACATAATGTGTTGTATCAGTAATACCACTATAATCTACAGTATCACCATTTGTTTCATTAGTTGTTCCACCATAATATACATTATTTCCATCATCATATGAGCTTATAAATAAATCTTCACCTGCTTCTCCATAGAAGGTATCATTTCCAGTTCCACCAGTGAAAGTATCACTTCCTCCTCCACCTTTTATAGTATCAGCACTATTACTTCCCACAAAAGTATCAGAATAGTTTGTTCCCCAAATCTCTTCTATATCTACAAGTTTATCTTTTCCACCTGTATATCCATTGTAATATACTTGATAGTTTGGATCTTGAGTCAAAGATAAATCAACTTTTATTCCACTTGTATTCTCACTATAATCTGCAATATCTACAAAGTTTTTAGTATCAGAAGTTACATTTGAAACACTTCCAAGGCTTTGGTCTGTTTCAAGATATAGTTTTGCATCATCATTTACAAGATTTGAACTTGTTATATTATTATTAGTTTTTGACAAAATAAAAGCATCTTCTAAATTATTAAGTACAGTGGTTAAGGTATCACTTGCATTTGCTGTATATGAAATAGTTTGTCCCTCAATGACAAAACTATAAGTTGTACCATCTGAAATAGTACCAAGGCTTAATTCATAACCATTCATACCACCTTTTAACTCATTAATTCCACCTAATCCACTTAAAGTGTCAGCTCCATACCCTCCATCAAGTATATTATTAGAGTTGTTACCTTTTATTGTATCATTACCAGCACCACCAGTAATATTTTCCATACTAATCATTGTAATTAAATCATTTGGGTCACTAGTATAACTTTGTTCATTTATATTTGATAAATCAAGTGTAATATCTCTAGAAGTATAAGCAAAACTTACAAAATCACTTCCTATACCACCATCAATATAATCTTGCCCACCAAAACCTAAAAGAGTATCATCTCCACTTCCACCAATTAATGTGTTTTTCCTACTATTACCAGTAAGAGTATCATCTTCACTACCACCAACAATTCCATTAATATTTGTAAATTCATGTGTACCATAAAATGAATTTATATATTTAGAACCATCATTTATATCTATTACAAGTTTTGTTGTTGCTCCACTATAATCAACAGTATCACTACTAGTTGCTCCACCTTCATAATAATCAGCTCCAGCAGAAGCAATAAACCAATCGTCTCCTGTACCACCAATAAAGGTATCAGCTGATGAGTCACTTCCTTTAAGAGTATCTGAGTAATTACTTCCTATAATAGTATCAATATTAATTAACTTATCTCTACCCAATAAGCCATCATCTGTAACTTGAAAATTTGTTTGAGTTAGGTCTACTTTTATACCATCAGTAGAAGTTTCATAACTAGCAACATCACTACCTGTTCCACCTTTTAAAGTATCATCACCTGCTCCACCAATAAGAGTATTATTTCCAGCAAAACCACTTAAGATATTATTATTTGCATCACCAGTTATTGTGTCATTATAAATTGTACCTATAACATTTTCTATGCCAGTTAATTTATGTGAAGCAACATCATTTAAAGTGGAAGAAGCTTCACTATTACCATTTAACGTTACTTCCAAACCTTTTGTCGTCAACCCTGTAATAGCACTAAAATCAACTGTATCACTACCCGTTCCACCTAATAATTGGTCTTGACCATGGTCTTTTGATGAAATAATAAATAAATCATTATCAGCTCCACCATCATAAACATTAGTACCAGCACTACTATAAAATGTATCATTACCAATAAGACCTCTTAGAGTATTGTTATCACTATTTCCTTTAAAAGTATCTGCATAAATACTTCCATGTACTTCATCAATATCAATTAAAGTATCACTACCTAAATCACCATCTCGAACTACTTGTTCACTCTGAGTCATATCTACATAAATTGCAGCACTTGCTTGGATATAATAAGCAATATCTTTCCCTGAACCACTCCCAATAAGAGTATCATCTCCACCATTACCATATAAAGAGTTTGTACCAGCACTTCCACCATCTAAGATATTATTAAGAGAATCACCATATAAGGTATTATCTGAACTATTTCCTACAACTTTTTCTATGTCATAAAGTAAATCATTTTCATCATTTACATCAAAACTGCCATTATTATTTGTATCAATTTTAGATCTATTTTCAGCTAAATTTACAAATACTTCTCCATTTCTACTACTTAAATCAAAAGTATCAGAACCATCTCCCCCATAAATAGTATCATTTCCTGTACTACTAAAAATAGTATCATTATCTAAACCACTATAAATAGTATCAATTTCTGTACCACCAGTTATACTGTCATTTCCACTTCCACCGCTTAGGGTATTATTTCCAGCAGTTCCAAAAATAGTATCACTTCCGCCACTTCCATCTAAAATATTATTAAAACTATCACCAATAAAGGTATCACTATTTTCAGTACCTATAAGATGAGATACATTTTGAATTGTATTTGTATTTCCACCAGATAATGTGATATTAACTGTATTTGAACCATCTAAAGTTACATTCAATCCACCAGTTTCTTCTTTGTTATCACTATCTAAAATTTGACTATAATCTATTGTGTTTATTCCACTTACACCATTAAAACTATCATTTCCATTACTAGATAAGGTATCACTTTGAGCTACAATAAAAGTATCATTTCCACTACTTCCAATAACAGTATCACTTCCACTACCACTATAAACTGTATTATTGTATGTAGTATAATCATCAGAGCCTTCTACTTGTCTTGATGTATAAATAATATTATTTTGATTACCACCATGGAAAGTATCATTTCCTGCACCTAATTCAAAAGTCATCTTATCTGTACTAATTCTTGTAGCATCGATGTAATCACTATTTTTAGTAGCTATTATTTTTTCAATACCAATTAAGGTATCTTTCCCAGAGTTTCCATTTTCTTGAACTTGTTCATTTCCTAGGTTTAAATTTATATTTAAACCATTTAAAGTTGTAACTCCACTATAATCAGCAGTATCAAAACCTATTCCCCCATCAAGAGTATTATTTCCTGCACGACCAACTAAAGTATCATCACCTGCTAATCCAGTAAGAGTATTGCCACTACTATTTCCATATAATTTATCAGCTCCACCGCCACCTTCTACATTTTCTACATTTAGTATTTGAACATTACCTTTTCCAGTATTTTGTACACCAGAATCAGCTAAATCTAAAGTTATCCCTGTATTGGCATCCCCAAAATCAAAGCTTACAAAATCTACTCCAGCTCCCCCATCAATAACATCTAATCCAGTATTACCACTACCATTAGGAAGTAAAGTATCATCTCCATCTCCACCTATTAGTACATTTGAACTACTTGTTCCCGTAATAGTGTCATTTCCACTACCACCAATAGCACCTTCAATAGATATAAAAGTATCAGTACCATATCCCGTACCTATGCTAACAGGAGTTGTAACACCTAAATCAATATTTAAATTTTCAGTGGCTGTTGTATAACTAGCAACATCAATACCATCTCCACCATCTAAAGTATCATTCCCATCACTTCCAACTATAGTATCATCACCTAAACCACCAAAAAGTGAATTGTTTGAACTGCTACCAGTGATAATATCTTTGTTGTTACTTCCAATTACATTTTGAATATTTATTAAAGTATCTTTTACTGTAGTGACACCTTGAGTATAAACTTCTTGAAGAGATGTTTTACTTAAATCAACTGTAACATTACTTGAAGCACTACTATAATCAACAGTATTTACTCCACCTTTACCATCAAGATAATTTGTTCCAGCTCCACCACTTAAAGTATCATCTCCAGCACCACCTAGAAGTGTATTATTTTTACTATTACCAGAAAGAGTACTATCCAAATCACTTGCAGTTATATTTTCAATATTATAAATAGTGTGAGTTAAAGTTTTAGAGTCACCTTCCTTTACCCTAGAAGCACTACCATCTTCTGCTAATGTTAACTCAATTTTTTGGTTAATATTACTAAAATCAATAGTATCACCTAAAACTTCACCGGTACTTCCACCATCAATAAAATCACTTCCACTACTTGCGATAATTGTATCATCACCAGTTTCACCATATAAATAGTCATTACCACTTCCACCATCTAGAGTATCATTCCCTAGTCCACCTTTGAAAGTATTTGACATGTTATTAGTATCATTTGAAACCAAGGTATCTGCATAGTTTGAACCTATTACATTTTCTATAGATTCTAAAGTATCAGTTTGTGATCCTATTATGGCACTTCCATTTCCACTATTATCAAGTGATAAGTCTACTCCAAAACTTGCACCACTATAAATTACAGTATCAGAACCGCTACCACCTTTTAAGGTATTATCTCCACCATTACCAGTAAAGGTATCATCACCTTCCCCACCATCAAAAATATTAGCAAAATTATTACCTATGAAAACATCTTTTCCTTTGGTTCCAATAATATTTTCTATACTTATAACTTGATCAGGTGAACTTTTACCTTTATCAACAGTTCCATCAATTAAGTTTGCAGATATTCCTTGATCACTATTTATCCTATTTAGAAAACTATAATCAGCAGTGTCATTTCCTCCAAGTCCATCTAAAATATTTACATCATTTGCTGTACCACCAAGGATATCACTAGAAGTTGTTCCTTTAAGATTTTGTATATTTTTTATTGTATCATTTCCAGCACTTCCTGTATCTTGAGAAGAAGTATCACTTAATCTTACTGTTACACCACCTGTTGTTATATCTTCAAAAGAAAGAGTATTATTTCCAGTACCTCCATCAATAATATCATCTCCTGTGCCACTAAAAATAATATCATCTCCAGCGCCTGCATCTAAGGTATTATTGCCACCAACTCCTTTGATAGTATCATTTCCAGCCATACCATAAATTGTATTGCCAAGAGTAGATGAACCAATAATAGTATCACCAAAAGCTAATAAATCTGTCCCTCTAATAGCCTCAATTTTTTTTAAAGTGTCTGTTCCTTGACCTAAAACCCAACCTTCTTCTAAATTTGCATTTATTGCATTTGAAGTATATAAACTGTAATCAACAAGATCACTTCCTTCATTACCATCAAAAATATTATTAGTATTATCTGCACCACTAAAAGTATCATCGAACTTACTTCCAATAACATTTTGAATATTGATTAACTTATCAACTCCTGTATTTGAAGTAGCTTCTCCCCATGTTTCACCAAAACCTACTGCAGTTGGACTTAAAAGTTTTACATTTACTCCAGAGCTTAAATCAGTGTAATCAACCGTATTAGTTCCAACTCCACCATCAATATAATTGTCACCAAAACCACTTTTTATAGTGTCATCACCTGCATCACCTAAAAGTGTATCATCTCCTAATCCACCATCAATAGTGTCGTTTCCTGCACCACCGTTAATTATATTTACAGCATCATTACCAAAAAGAGTATCTCTAAAACTACTTCCAATTATGTTTTCTATACTGATTAAAGTATCATTTCCTGATCCAACTGCTTTTTGTGCATCTAAATCTACTTCAACGCCTGCTCCTACATTTGAAACAGCCAAGTTTGAATAAGAAACAGTATCATTACCCTCTCCACCATCAACTGTATCATCCCCAAGTCCAGGAGCAATAGTATCATCACCTTTATTTCCATTAAGTGTATCAGCACCACTTTGTGCAAAAATTGTATCAGTAGTGCTACCACCTATTACCGTAGTATCTATATCACCTGTTCTAATAATATTATCATTTAAATTTGTAGCTAAAACAAATCCATCTGAATTATCACCAACTTGAGAATATCTATAGCTTAATGGAGAATCAGGATCAACTTCTTTTATATTAACACCATAACTATTTTCAAAGGTAATACTAGTTAAAACTGGTTCTTTAGCATCAGCTTTTAAACTATCAGGAACATTATCTAAACTCCATACAGACTCAGCCTCTATTGTCATCTCAAAATTTTCAGAGCCAACAATATTTGTATTATATTTTATTGCAAAATTAATCTCACCATTATTTGGATTTACAGTAAAACCACCATTTAATGCATCAGCTTTATTAATAAGCCAAACACCATTACCTTGTGCAGTACCTCCTACAATCGAAACATCACCTGGTAAACCACTTACTTTTATTACTGTAACTCCAAATCCTGCAGGTTGAGAAGGGGATAATTTTATTAATCTAGAAGTATAATTTTCTCCAAAAAAATCTGGATTATCTGCTGTTATTACAGATTTTTTAGCAATACTATTTGTAACAGAAGAATAATCTAAATCCTCGGCATTTGTCTGTTTTTGAAGTTCACTTAAAGCAGGAGAACTTGGATAGTCATTTGCATAAAGAGAACCTCCACCTCCTATAACAGATAAAAGAGTATTTGTACCAGTACCTGTTATTTCTTGAGTACTTTCAATATGTTGAATATTAATATCAAAAGTAAGAGTAGGTAATACACCCTCTACTTTTGCATTTTCTCCAGGAGTTACTATGGGATTACTAGGATCATCATTTGTATATTGATTTTCTTCAGGTTCTTTATTAGGAGTAGGAGGTTCAGAAAAATCAAAATTAGAAACCATATCATCTTTATGATCATTTTCGTTCATAATCTCTTGTTCTACAATAATTTGATTGACTTTTTCAATCTTCTCTTCTAATTCATCAACAATTTTTTTTACTTTATCTTCATGTTGAATATCAGCTTCAACAGGTAAAGAGTTCATTGGTAAGTCATTTACTTCTTCAACTTGAGATAGAACTTGTCCTAAAGAAAAACTTTGCCCACCTACTCCTTTAAAAGATGGAGGGTTATCACTATATCCCATTAAGGCCATAGATACAAAAGTTAAATGTCCACCTTTGGGCATAGTAACAACAATATCACCACCAACTAAACGATAATCCAACTTATCAATATTAAGGCCATTAATATCATAATCAACTTCATCACCAGGACGAACATAAACAGCAACATTCTCTCCTTTGTCAGGTTGCTCTTTAATAACAACTTTATCACTTTTGTAATCTAAAATATTTTTATCATTTAGTGTGACATCACTTGTTTGGGGATTGATTTTTTGTGCTGTTTGAGTTGATTGATTATTAGTTGCCAATTTTAAAACCTCTGCGCTAGTTTATACTATATTATAGCAAAGAGAAACTAAATTTTTAATCTTATATAAACTTAAGAATAACTTCTTTTAATTATAATTTTCAATAAATTACATCTAAATTAGTTATTTATTTGTAATCTTTATTTGAGGCGTGTCTATTACAGTTAAAGAAGGTTTATTTTGAATTATTTTTTAATCTTTCTAGAAAGGATTTAGCAAATACATAATTTTGATTTTTTGATTTTTCCATCCAAAAAAGTCCTGTACCTTTATCTTGTTCTACACCATGTCCTTCATAGTAAAACAAGCCCACATAATACTCTGCTTTAGCATAACCATTTGCAGCTGCTTCAAAATACCAAAAGAAAGCATCTTTATAACTTTGATTAAGTATCTCCCCTGCTCTATAAAAGTCCGCTAATTGTGTTTGTGCAAACTTATTTCCATAATTTGCAGATATTTTTAACCAATAGAGGGTTTTGTCATAATCTTTTTTTGTCCCCTCACCATTATAATACATCAAAGCAAGATTAAAAGCAGCAACATCTTTATCAACTTTAGCAGCTGTTTTATACCAATAAAAGGCTTTATCTAAATCTTTTTTTACACCTTGTCCAAAGTAATACAATCTTGCTAAATTGTTTTGGGCAGGGATAAAACCTTGCTTTGCAGATTTATTATATAATTCAAATGCTTTTTTTAAAAACTCTTCATTTGTATTAAACTCTTCATATAACATTGCCAAATTAAACTGGGCGATAGCATAACCTTCATCGGCAGATTGTTCATATAATTCCAAGGCCATTTTTTTATTTTTATTAGTTCCCAAACCTCTTTCATAATAATAAGCCAAATTATTTAAGGTCTTTGGATCATTTGATGCAGAAGATTTTTCTAACCAATAGAAACTTTGAAAATAATTCTTTTCAACTCCCCATCCATTCTTATACATTTGAGCCAAATTAAACTGTGCTTTATGATTATTTTCATTGGCTAATTTATGAAATATAGTATACGCTTTTGTATATTCTTTATTTTTGTAAAAATTTATTGCATCATCAAATTCATCAGCTTGAAGAAGAGTAAATAGAAATACAAATACTAAAATAATTTTATTTATTTTCATTTTCTTCATCTATTTTATCTTTTATAACACCAAAGGCAAATTCATCTTTAATCACACAATTACTCATATCTTTTGTAGGATTGATTATTTTATCATTAGTTATATTTTGAACATAATTAATAAACATTTTATTTAATCTTTTATCTTTAGTAAGTTTTTTACCATTAGCAAGAACTTCATCTCTTTTACCTAAAAAATAATCTATTCTGTCCCAAATTTCATTATGATCATCTATATCATCATATTGTGGATTTTTTCCATCTGAATCGCTTGTCTTTATCTCTAAAGCAGCACTTGTACCACAGTTATCCTCATCAACTTTTAGGACATACTCTTTTTTCTTTAAGATATCATAGAATAACTCTATTTTAGTAACTTCAAGTTTATCTCTGTAAGAGTCAACAATATATTCACTATTTGGAACATCTCTAAAAGCCAATTTACTAGCGTTTAAAACTTCGTCTTTTGTATATGCTTTAAAATATCTATTTGTAACTAATTCTTTATTTGCACATCCATTAAATAATAGAAGTATTAAAATTGCACCTAGATAAAAAAACTTCATATTTAAACCTTTCATTAATAACTACTATTCCCATCAATACCCATAGCATAACAGATTTCTAAATCATTTAAATCTTTTATATTATCTCCTAAGATAAGAGTATTATTTGCTTGCCCAAAATTAACTATTGATCTTAAAAAATGTTTCTTGTCCCTATCATTTGAGACATTTGTCGTATAGTCCTTATTAATTCTTAAATAATCCAATTTAAAACTTTTCAACTCATCAAGTGTAAAATCATTTGAACTATATCTTTTCAAAATAACTTTTGCTCCAAATCTATGAACCTCACTTACAAAGTTTCTAAATACATCAATATTAGTTGAAACATTATAAGAAGTTAAACTAAATACTAAATACTTTGTAATATCTTTATCTAAAATTAGCAATGAATGCAACCAATTAATAAACTCTTTATCTCTTAATGAAAAAAGTGATAAATTTATAGCTACAACATGACTTATTTCATTTGATTTGATATATTGAACAACCTTCTGAATAACCAATTTATCAAAATCAATTGCCATATCAATTTTTTCACAGATTGATATAAATGTTCCAATTTGAAATCTCTCATGGTTTTCATCATATATAATAGGAATAACTTCCCTCATGATAGTTTTTTCACCAAATCCATTACTTTTTGTATCTAGTCCAAAAGTGATTTCAAAGGAGTTATTACTAATTATATCTCGAACATTTTGTTCTAAAAGTAAAAACTTATCTAATACCTCTGATGAGTTAACAATATTGAAAGTTTCTCCACTATCTTTTACTTTGTTATAAGATTCTGTCATAGATTGAAGAATAGAGTTTATTGTTCCATATTTATCAAATGGAATAAAACTAAAATAAGCTAATTTATCTTTTATCTCATATCTTTCTTTTACTTCATTAAACTCTTCTTCTAAATCAATGCAATAATCTTTTACTTTATCTTCATTTTCATCTTTAATTATTATTGCAAACTCTGAACCAAAAAATCTATAAAAAGTAGATTTACTAAAGCCATGCTCTGAAAATTTATTTTGTACAGTATTAGAAAATTCCTCAATTAAATGATTAGCCAAAGCTGAACCATTATCTTTCGTAAAAGAGCCTAAACAATCAAGTTTAATTAAACCAATATAACCACTAGAAGCTAATATAAACATGTTTTTTAAGTCTAGTTCAAAAACTTTTTGGTTTGGTAGTCCCGTTAAATCATCTGTAAAAACTTTTCTTTCTAAGATGTCTTTATTTATATTAAGTTCACTTAAAACTGCTGAATATTTTTTTAAGATTTTACTCAATAAATCTATTGATTCATCAATATTAGGATCTCCACTTTTTTCCATTGGTTTATTTGACATATTAGTATCTAAAACCTCTTTTAAATACTCTTTAAACATAATAACATTTTTTAAAGTTACACTTTTAGAAAAGTAATAATAAATCAAATAAATAATTATAAGCATTAATAAAATAGCAATAATAGTATATATTAAATAATCATAATCTAGTTTTGATAATTTCTTTTGCAGTACACTTTCATCTATTAGATAATCAATCCTACCTAGTTTTCTATCAAAAAAATAGATATTTGAACTAGAGATAAGATTTTTATCAATACTTTTTATATCAAAGCCTTCCCTAGCTTTTTCATAAAAAAAGTTCAATTTAGAAATAGCATTTAATGTTTTATCACCTTTGTATAAAAAGAATTTAAGAGATAGGGGTTCTTTTGGATTAAAATTTACACTATTATTTAATTTATAATAATTATTAGGTTCAATATTTACATACCCTACTCTAGCATCTACACTTACATCACTAACTTTCCAATTTGAATAATGGGGATATATTGAGTTTTTTATTAATGCCTCTTTTGTAAATAAATAGTTTTCAAAAAAGATTTTTATATATTTGATATTTGTACTATTTAGTGTGATATTAAGTATATTATTGATTACTTCTTCTTGGTTTAATAAAAGATTCTTCTGCAAAGTACTTATTAAAAACTCTCTATTTTTTTGATTAGTTTTTTCAAAATTTGATTGTATCAGTGCTTTTTCAGAAGAGTACATTAGTGATATTACAAATAAAGATATAGAGATAACTATAAAAGCTACAAATATAAAAATCTTATTTCGTATTGTCATTTACTACTCTTTTACTATTTTTGCACTAGATTGGATATATGGATGATATTTACCTAAAGCTTTTAAAGCATCTTTTTTACTATCAAAAGTACCCAAATTTATCTCTACTTCTCCAGCACCTAAATCTTTTATATTATAACCTTTTACCTCATACCTATTTAAGAACCAATCTACTTTATCTTTTTTGATTTTTACAGCATTTATAGTATATTTTTCTGATCTTGATTCTTCTTTTTCTTTTTTCTGTTTTTTCTCTTCTTTTTGTTCTTTTTTCTCTTCTTTTATTGAAGATTTATCTTGACTTTTCTTTTTAATAACTTTTTTTGTTTTCACATCTCTTAATTGGGTTTTTGTCTCTTCTGAAAGTTTGACAAATTCTCCTTTTTTCGTAGAAAAACTTGGAGTTCCTAATTTCAAATCAGAATATTTTTTATATAAATCTTGTTTATTTTTAATACTTTCAACAATAGGAAAATATTTATCTTTTACCTCACTAGATAATGAAGATAAGGCAAGTTCTGCTTCTTTATAATTAGCATATACTCCATAAACAATTTTTATCCACTCTTTTTTGGGACCATATCTAAAAATAAATGAGTTATCATAAAGATTCTCACGATTAACTAATCTTACGACACTATCAAGATTTGATAAAGTAGCAAGATTAATTGTATAGTAATCTTCACTTGCTGATAAAAATTTATCTTTGAACTCTTTATTTGTGAAGAATTCTGAAGGTGCTTTTGGAACCATTTTAATTGTTCTAGTCTCAACTAATTCTTTTGGTTTTAATTGATCATACCCATTTATATATTTCTTATATAAATCTTTTATCTTTCCAATTGATACAACTTTATACTTTTTATTTTCAACTTTTTTCAATGAATCCAAAGCAGTATTAGCATCCTTTTTTGTTTCAAAAATACCATAGGCTAAAACATTTTTAAACTTATAATTTTCTAATTCATCTACCATAAAAGATTTTTTAGAGAACTTATTACTTTTTATATAATTAAAAGTGTCATAGATAGATTTGAATTTCCCAATATAAATTGTAAAATAATCATCATCAGTATCTAAAAATTTATCTTTAAATTTTAGAATATCTTCTAAGGTATCAACTTTTTGAACTGCCGTTTCTTTTTCTTTTTTCTCTTTTCTTTTTGCAAATTCCATTAAATCTATTTGTTCAGCACTTAGTGTTGAATTTTTCTTTTTATAATTACTTTTTGTAAAATCAATAAAATTATCTTTTGTAGGGTCTAATTGAAAATGTTCTACAAGAGCACCTGTTTCAAATAATAGTTTATAATAATCATTTAACCTATTTTGATAAGATTCTATCAAAGAAACTTGTGCAGTATTTAGTTGTCTTTGTGCAGTTAAAAGTGTTAGTAAATCTTGTTCTCCATTTTTAAAAGCTTCCCAATAAGACTCCACTGTAACATTTGAAGAATCTACTTCATCAATTGTACTTTGGATAGAATCATCTTGTGAATGCAAAGATTGATGCAAGTTTGAAATTATCCATTTTAATTTTCTTTTTTCTTCTTCTATTTTATAGTTAACTTCTCTTATCGTACTATATACTGATAAAACTTTGTTATAATCTTTATCACCATTATATAAATTATACTTAATTTTAATCATTGCAGAAGTTCTATTTTGAATATAAAGCTCTTCAGGTAAAGCATCTTTAGCAAATATTCTTGTACGAGATAACTCAAGATCAACTTTAGGTTTAAATGAAGATTGTGCACTTTTTAACTTATTACGTTCAGATTCAATAGTCAATCGATAACTAACAATATTTAAATTATTTTTAAAGCCCTCTTCAATCAATTTATCCAATTCACCAATCTTTATTTTGAAGTTGTACTCATAAGGTAAGGTATTTTTGAATTTTTCTCCTGCAATATATTCATAATATCTCAAAGCTTCCACAAACTTAGAGTTTGTTTTACTAAGTTTTGTTTCTGCATTTGAAACACTAGCCTTAATAGAGTTCAAATCTCCAATAGTAGCAGCACCCAATTTATATTTTGTTGTAACTATTTCCAATATTCTTTTAAGTGATTTCATATTGGATTCTGTAACTAACAGTGACTGGTGAGAGAATACAACTCCCAAATATGCTTTAATAGCATTTTGTATTTCTGTTGCAATTGAAAGTTCATATCTATTTTTAGCAACTTCTAAACTCTTTTTTAGACCTTTTATTTTATATTCAGTAGCACCACCTGAATATAAATTTTGTTTTAATTGAAGTTTTAATGTTTCATCATTATATTTATTTGCAGCAGTATTAGGTCCATCATCACTTGGATTTAAGTTTGTACGAGCATTACTATATTCTAAATCAATAGTTGGTTTATATCCTGAGTATGCAGTATCCAAATCTATTTGGGCTTGTCTTACTTTTTCCCTAGCAACTTTTACTTTATAGTTATTTGAAATTGTCTCCAATACTACATCTAGTAATGATACCTTTTCGTATTTTTTAACATCAGATGTTGTCTCTTCACCAAAAATCTTTTTTAAACTTTTTACAATAGGTTTAGAAACAATTGCAGTTTTTCCCGTATCTTTTCCTGAAATTCTCTCCATCCCTTTAGTCTTTTCAAGAAGCTTTTTGGGAGTTACTTCTACTTTTATAGACTCTTTTGAAGATAAACTTTCTTCCTTATTTTCAGAGCTATTAGCAAACAGTAAATTAAACGATATAAAGATAAATAAAATAGATAATTCAATTTTTCTCAACACTACTTCTTCTCTACTCTAAGAATAATATAACCAAATTCATTCTTATTATTAATATTTAAACTCTTTGGATTTAATAAATCAACTTGTACATCTTTTCTTTTATAATTAAGTTTTCTTACAAGATTTCTTGCATTTAAAGTACGAGCTAATGATATTTGTTTCATCACTGTAGCACTAATTTGATTTGTAGGGTCTACAGCACTTACATGAACAATATTATTAGGATATTTCTTTTTCATTTTTGCAATGAAGTCTTTAATTTGTACGATAATTGGATCATCTAATTTTACAGTTTCACTTCCAAAATTAATCACAAGATAATCATCAGATGAAATTACTTTTTGTTTTGTATTATCATCTTGATAAATTCTACTTAAATCTTTTCCAGCACTTTGTATATCACCAATATTTTCTTGGTTTTCAATAGGATCTTCTACTTTAACATCAACTTTTTCTTTTTTAGAAACTTGAGGAGCATTGTTTTGAAGAACTAATTCATTTGTAGCAATTGTTCCAGTATAAGCAACTTTGAATTTAAACTGTGCATAATAAGCAATATTAACAATAGTAATCAATAAAAAAAGTAGCAAAACCAATATTACAGAAGAAAAGATATCAACAAATGGTGGCCAAGGATTAAATTCATCAACGTGTTTTTTACCCATTATTTATCCAATTACTTGTTTTCAATTTTAGATAATCTAGCATCAAATTTATTCATAAAATCCATCATCATTTCATTGTTTTGATTTTGTACTTCCAATAATTGTCTTATATTCTTATTTTGACTTGTTGCAATATTTGCCAAGCTTTGTATTGACTCATCTAAAGTATTAGAATTACTATATTGATTTATGTTTAATTCTTTGATTGAATTATTGATACCTTCCAGTAAAGTAAGTTGATTTCCAGTTATTTTTGAACTAGATTCTAAATTATCAGATAAGATTTTAAATAAAACTTCATTTGCTTCGCTACTTTTTTTAAGATCATCTTTTAATTCATTCATTGAATCAGAGAATATATCTAAAAACTTACGAATAACAAGTTCCCCTGATACCCCACTAGCTTGATTAGAAGAACCTGCAACATTACTAACACTTGTACGAATTCCTGAGACTTCATTAAACTGTTGAATTACTTCATCAGATTGGGTATCAATAATTTTTCCTTTCATCCAATCTTCAATACCTTCTATAAAGGTTTCTTGATTTCTACTTAGGATATATGTTTTTAAACTTAAAATAATAGCAGTAGCAACACCAAATAGTGATGAACCAAATCCAATTGCCATACCACTTAATGGTCCTGAAAAGCTCCCAATTACTTCAGTTAAATTGATATCTCCACCTAAAGATAATACAATTGCACCCATTTCATCAATTGATTTCAAAAGTCCTGTAAATGTCCCAAATAGACCTATCATTAAGGCAGTTGCCGTAAAGAAGTTTATATATATTTTTTGATTTTCAAACTTCTCTTCTAACCAAGTTGTAACATCTTTTGCTTCACTTTGAGTAAAATACAAAGTCCCAGATTTTGCTCTTTTATAAAACATATGAGCAATATTAGCTGGCATAATTTTATCAATACCCTTTAGGTAATAAATTAATTCATCACCTTTTTTATATGCCAATATTCCAAATGTACCAGCAAGCATTGTCAATCTAAAAGCAGCATGATAGACAATAACCATACCAATTCCCAAAATTGTAAGCACGGCTATATTGAAAGTCAAAGTAGCCATAAAGAAAGTTATAAAACTATCAAAATTTGAAAAAACTAAGAAAAATATAAAAAGCCAAAATATAAAATATATTTTTAATATCTTAAGTCTTCTCATTATTTAGCCTAAAATAAAAATAAAATAATAGATATAATAAGCCCTAGAGCAACTGTTGTAACGGTATTGGTCATATTTCTAGCAATATTAACAAATCCACCACTAGTTTCTGTAGTTTCACCTACTATCATATATCCAATTTCTGCACCATTTATATCCGTAATTTTCTTTATTGATCTAAAATAGCCATCATCTACAATATATTTTGATTGCAAAAATTTATTAAATTTATCTTCTTGAATATTTTTAATTGTTGTTGAGAACAGAGTGTCATATCTTACTTTTTCAAATATAAATTGATCATTTATCTCTTCATATCTATTGTTTTTATATTCTAAAGAGATAAAAGGCAACATCTTTTTATCTAAAATAAAAACATAATCACTTCCTTGTTTTAAGAAATTATTTTGAAAAGAGTGTATAGAATCTCTAAATTCTACTACACCAAAAACATTTCCATCTCTTATTAAAGGTGAAAGATATACATAAAAAACACCTTCAGGTAAAACTTCTGCTCCAAAAAGAGGTTTTTTTGTGTTTATTACAGTATTAATTGTATTTCTTAATACCTTATCTTTATTTTCAACATTATAAATTTTTATTTTTAAATCTGGAAATCCCATTTTTAAAAACTCTTCATTTAAGTAGTTTGAAATTGCTTCATACATGATTTTATTATTATTTTCAATTCCACCTAATAAGGTTCCATTTTGTTCAATAGATACAAATAGCTTTTCAAACTCTTTCTTTTTGTTTTCTATTCTTATATTTAGGATATTTTCATAATTTTTAGTCATACTTGCGTAGACTTCTTTTGAAACTCTATCTGTCATTGTAGTTATTACATACATACAAAAAAAGATTCCCATAACAGATATAACCGTTAGGGTAGTAAACCACATTCCCTTATTCTTTTTTAGCCTTGCAATTAACTCTTGAAGTCGTTTGATAAATGTAAACATTCTTAATTAATCCTAAATTTTTATAAGTGGCAATGATACATTATAAAAACATAAGTATAACTTAAATTATTACTTTTCTATAAGGATGTTTTGGTTAGAATTTCCTCGATTTTACAATACTAAGGTTTATTTTGGATACTATAAAAAATCTTCTACCTACTTTTAAATATATGCTAGATTTTTACTATGGTGAAGTTAGTGTAAATACCATATTAAGTTTAGATGCTATAAAAGATGATGACTTTAATATTGATTCGATTTTTACAGTTTGTGAACAAATTGGATTAGTATGTATCAAAAAAGATTTAAATGCACAAGATATCCCCTCACATTTCCTACCATGCATAATAATAGATGAAAATAATAACTCTGTAATTTATAGAAAAAACATTGCAAATAAAAAAATAGAAATATACGATTCATTGAGAGAACAAGTACGTGAAATCAGCTATAAAGAGTTAAAAAAATACAATACAGCGATTTTGATTTTTAGGGAAGATACAAAAAAAGAGCTCTTAGATAAAGCCATTGATAATAATTGGTTTTGGAACCCTATTAAATCTTTTTGGAAGTCTTATGTTGAAGTTGGTGTTTTAACTTTTTTTATTAATATTTTTGCTTTGTTTACACCTCTTTTTACTATGATTGTATATGATAGAGTTGTTCCAAATGCTGCTTATGATACACTTTTTGTATTAAGTCTTGGACTAGTTATTGTACTAATTTTTGACCTTGTATTTAAAAGTGCAAGAAGCCATATTATTGACAAAACAGGTAAAAAACTCTCTATTTATTTTGAAGAAGCACTTATGAAAAGAGTTTTAGCTTTACAAGCACAATATGATGTGATGATGACAGGGGCTAAAGTAAATCTGTTTAAAGAACTTTCAACTGTTCGGGATTTTTTTGCAACTAGAACAATTATGCAATTGATTGATTTCCCATTTTTCTTTTTTGCTTTGATTACTATTTTCTTAATTTCATCAACAGTTGCTATGGTGCCACTATTTATTTCAATAACTATCATAGTTATAAATATATCTTTACAAATACCTATTTCTAATCTAAGTAAAAAACATCTTGATAATGTGCAATCTAAACATAACTTTATGATTGAATCTATTCAAGCGACTGATACTGTTAAACTATCAAATGCCTTATCTTCTAAGATTTTCAAATGGAGAAGTATTATTTCCCATACAGAAGATGTTCAAGTAAAAATACAAAAAGTAAATACTTTTGCAATTAATATTTCACAATCACTTATTCAACTGACAACAATTCTTGTAATAGCAGTAGGAGTATTTGAAATATCAAAGAAAAACTTAAGTGTGGGTGGATTGATTGCTGTAACAATATTATCAAGTAGATCAATGGTGCCTATTATAAATATCTCATCTATGGTTATAAAATTTAAAGAGATAAAAGACTCACTTATAAATCTTAGAGATTTTTGGAGTTTACCCTTAGAAAATGAAAAAAATATTGAAATAGGACTTGGAAAACTACATGGAGATATCGAACTTAAAAATGTCTCTTTTTATTTTAAAAATGCAAAATATCCATCATTGGATAATATTAATATAAAAATTAATAGGGGTGAAAAAGTAGGAATTATTGGTCAAACTGGTGCTGGTAAATCTACTTTATTAAAATTACTTACTGGCTTACTCCACCCAACACAAGGTAGTATTTTCATAGATAATCATAATATTTCGACAATACATCCTGTTGAAATAAGAGATAATATTGGGGTAATGGCACAAGAGCCATTTTTATTTAATGGAACACTAAAAGAGAATATTGAACTATCAAAACCTATCAGTAAAGAAAAGATGATGGAATTAATTAAATTGACTGGATTAGAAGATTTAGTTAAAAAAAGTGGTCAAGGTGATGGAATACCTGTGGGAGAGAGAGGTTCTAACTTAAGTACAGGACAAAGGCACTTAGTGGGTCTTGCAAGGTCAATAGCAAATGACCCATCGATTTTGATTTTAGATGAACCAACAACGGGATTAGATGTTGGATTAGAAAAGAAATTAATGCTTAGTCTAAAAGATATTGTCAAAGACAAAACTTTGATTCTAATTACTCACAGGTTTGCAGCTTTAGAGTTAGTTGATAGACTTATAGTTATCAATGAAGGGAAAATTGTAGCAAATGGACCAAGAGATGCTGTTCTACAAGCCCTAAGAAATCCAGAGGTAAAAAGATGAAACTATACTACCAAGATGAAGATTGGAACTACAGAATAGTTGTTTATCCTATGATTTTATTCGTAGTGATTTTTTTTATTTGGGCATCCCTTACAGATATTGATGAAGTAGTAAAAGGAGAAGGAAAAGTTATTCCTTCAGGACAAACAAAAATACTACAACACTTTGAAGGTGGTATCATTTCAGAAATTTTGGTTCAAGAAGGGGATAGAGTAAAAAAAGGTGATATCTTATATAGAATCAAAAATAAATACTTTATGGCAGATAAGAGATCACAAAACTTAGAAATTATGGCTCTTAAACTAAAAGCCAAAAGATTAGAAGCACTTATTGAAGATAAAAGACTCGTTTTTCCTCCCGAATTAACTGATAATATGGATGATATAGTAAAAAATGAAACTGATATTTATAATGAAGAGATGGCAAATAAACAAAGATTAATTGGTATTGCTGAAAATCAATTAAAACAAAAGAAACTAAAATTAGAAGAGCTAAAAACAAAGTCATATAATATCGAAGTCGAATTAGAACTTGCAAAAGAGAATATGCAAATCCAAGATGCCCTACTTAAAAAAAATATTATTTCTAGAAAAAAATATTTAGTAGAATTAGCAAAAAAACAAACACTTGTAACACAAATGCAAGAACTAAACAGTAAAATTCCAATTGCCCAAGAAGAGATAAAAGAATCAGAAAAAAAATATAAAAATGTAAATTCTGAAATACTATCAAAAAATCTAAAACAATTATCAGAAGTAAACTTACAAATTAAACAAATAGAAGAAAAATATAAAGCAAGTGAAGATAGAGAATTAAGAAAATTTGTTATAAGCCCAGTAAATGGAATAGTCAATAAACTTTACTTTAATACAGTAGGTGGAATAATCAAACCAGGGGATAAAATAGCAGAAATCACACCTATAGAAGACTCCTTGATTATTGAAGCAAAAATAAAAGCTTCAGATAGAGCACAAATATGGCCTAATCAAAAAGTTACTATAGAAATAACTGCCTATGATTTTTCAAGATATGGTTTGTTGGAGGGTAAGATTATATCTATATCTCCTGATAGTACGGAAGATAAACTTGGCAATCTATACTACTTTATAAAAGTAAAAGCAAATAAACTTGGATTTGATAAAAAAACACCTATCTTACCAGGTATGGCTGCTAATATTAATATTTTAACAGGTAAAAAAAGTGTCTTAAGATACTTAATAAAACCATTAAAAGATATAGCTAAAAACTCTTTAACAGAGCATTGATAACTATTATATTTAAGGATTTATATGACATACATTGAACTTCTAAAAAAGATTGATACTTTGGCTCCTTTGCCTAAAACTTTACTTGATATTGAAGATTTTAAAAGTACCAATAATTATGATATTGAAGCATTAAGTAAAATTATAGAACAAGATCCTCTTATGGTTTCAAGTATATTAAAAACAGCAAACTCTGCAATGTTTGGATTTGTAAGTAAAGTTGATACTTTGAATAGAGCAGTTAATTTGCTTGGTGTTAATTTTACAATCTCTATTGCTCTTGGAAGTGGTGTTAAAAGAGCTTTAGATAGTGATTTAAATGCTTATAATGCTTCAAGTGATGATTTCTTAAGAATAGCAAATATGCAATCAAACCTTGTAAATCTTTGGATTGGAAAACTTGACAATGAGTTAAGAAATGAATTAATCCTATCTGCTTTTTTACAAGAGAGTGGAAAATTTATCATAAATAATGCCATTGTAGAAGAGAATAAAACAGAAGAGTTTTCACAAAAGATTTTGAGTAATTTTGATAAATTAGATATCATTGAAAAAGAGTATGTAGGTATGACAACAGCAGAAGTTACTTCTGCTATATTTAAACACTGGAATTTGACTAAAAATATTATCAATTATATAAAATTTAGTGACAATCCAAATAAAGCCTTACCAGAACATAAAAAACATGCTCAGATTTTACATGTTGTAAAAAAACTATGTAATATAGTAAAACCACTTGATTCTAAAATTATTGAAGAAGCTGTTTCAAAAGCTGAAGAATTTGGTTTTGATAGCAAAGTACTAAGAGCTGCTATTTCAAAAATGGAGGATAGAATTTTAGATGAAAAATAGTGACTCTATTTTATATATATTTTTCTAGAATTTAAAAGGAACTCAATAATGCAAGGAAATATACCAGATAAGTTTCAAAAAGCTTTTATTCTACTGTTATTATTTATAGTTCTAATGGGTTTTATTGGGATGATAAAAGAGTTTTTAATCGCTCTTGTACTTGCCGCAATATTTTCAGGGCTTCTTTATCCTCTTTACAAAAAGATTCTTTTTTATTTTAAAAACAAATCTGCATTGGCTTCTATTACTGTGTTAGTTATATCTATCTTAGCTATAGGTTTACCTTTGGCAGGACTTACAGGTATGGTCACAAAAGAAGCAATACAATTTAGTCAAAAAACAAGTCCTATAGTAAAAGAAATCTTAGACAATAAGCTCTCTATACGTCAACAAATACCTGACTGGGTACCTTTAAAAGAGAAATTTAATTCTTTAAATGAGACTATTTTAAAGAAAGCTACTGATGCAACTAGTGCAATGGGTAGTTGGTTGGTTTCAAGTTTATCAAATGCTACTAAAGGAACAGTTGACTTTATTATGAGTTTGTTTATTATGCTTTATGCTATGTTTTACTTTCTAATGTATGGACGAGAACTACTAGACTCCCTTGCTTCTTTGCTCCCTCTTTCAAAAAATGATTATGAAAATCTCATGAGCCGTGGAGTAATGGTTACTAAAGCATCACTTAAAGGCATAGTAGTTATTGGAGTCATTCAAGGTCTTTTAGTAGGATTAGCATTTTGGGTTACAGGAATTAATGGACCAGTATTTTGGGGAACTATCGTTTTTATTCTCTCTTCTATTCCAGGACTAGGAGCTCCAATAGTCTGGTTGCCAGCAGCTATATATCTTATAGTTACAGGTAGTATTGGATGGGGAATAGGTCTTATTATTTGGGGAACATTAGTAGTAGGTTTGGTTGATAATCTTCTACGTCCATGGATTGTAGGAAATGACGCAAAACTACCTGATTTAGTAATATTAATATCTATTCTTGGAGGAATCACCTCTTTTGGACCTATAGGTATTATTTTAGGTCCAGTAATAGCTGCTCTTTTAGATACTATTTTAAATATTTATAAAAAAGCTTTAAATAAATAATTTTTTCAAGTTCTCCAACAATTTCACCATAGCCAAAGTATCAAGTTTACAATACTCTAAAAGTGCACTTCTAAGCTTCACCTTCTCGCCCTCTTCTAGCTTACTCATACTTGCAAAGGCATTCATGGCTTGGCTTCCATTTTGAACGCCTTCAAGTTCTTTATAGGCTTTCTCAAACTCAGGTACAAGTGCTGGTAAAACGTATTTAATAGAGTAGCTTCCTTGCATACTAGGAGTTACATACCATTTCTTTTGGAAAGGTATCATTAGGTCTTGTATGTTTTCATTTATAGCTAATAAGTGCTGTTCAAGCTCAGAAAATGAGTTTGCTAGTCTTTTTATCACACCTTTTTCAAAACTCATATTATAAGCCAGTACTGTAACATCACTTCTAATATCTTCACATAGTTTTTGTGCTAACTCATATCTACTATCTACACTATCCTCACTCAAATACTCTTTATGCTCCAAAGTACCATCTTGATACTCTATATGAAGTGAGTATTGAAAAGGGATTTGCTCGAAGGGTTTTATTCCTTTGTATTGTGGTATGGCTTGTTGGTAGGTTTCAAAGTCTAAGTGATAGATTGGGTATGTGAGGTTTTCTAAAAAGGCTTTGATATTTTCTTTGTCTATGTAGCTTGTTTTTGATTTGTAGTTTTCTACTGCTTGAGCTTGATTTGCAGTCATATCAAAATCTTCTGGGATATCTTCTATATCTATGATACCTTGATTGTATAACTCCACTTGCTTTTTACTTCCTAGATTGAAAATATTAAAGATAGAGTACTCAGGTATAGCTCTTTGTACTTTCCAACAATAGTTTTTAGCATCACACTCATAAGGTTTGTTACAATGTTTTCCTATATCTATATCTGGCTCATTTACTTTATCTTCTAAATAGATTTCAAACTCTTTTAATATGTTTGGGATATTTGATTGTAAACTTTGCACAACACTCGTGACATCAACTATCTTAAAAAGCTTGTCTAACTCTAAAGACTCACCTCTTACATACTCATTGTTTATATGTACGATACTTGCACTTTTTATACTAAAGCCTAAGTTTTGTAAAACATAATACTGAATAGATACATCATGTAAATATATATCTTTTACTTCAGTTGAACTTTTAACCTCATAGATAGATACACCATCACTCTCTACTTTTAAAATATCTACCATGATAAGTATGCCCTCATAGTTAAAAGTAGCTTCGTAGATATTTGATACACCCTCTTCCATCCACTCTTTTGTAGTAGCTATCATCTCATCATAATTTGTAGTGTAGGAAACTTCTTTACCATCAGGGAAAAGTTGGCAAGCTAAATCTCCTACTATATTTCCAGTTTCAAATATAGCCTGTGCTTGTTCATCTGGTGGTGTTAGTACATTTGGCTTAAATTTTTTAAGCCAAAGTGCTTTGGGGCATTGGATACCTTTTGCGTAGAGAGATTTAGATAGGTTCATTATTCACATTCTTTGATTAAAAATTCAGATACTTTGTCTATTTCTGGATATATAAATGGTTTTCTTATACCTATTTTTATTAGTTCTTTTTGTAATTTTTCTAAGTTAGTATAAGGGATTAATATTTTATGAACTTTTTCAATTGGATGCTTAATTTTTTTTGTGGATTCAAAAAAAGTTTTACCATCGATTATTTTTATTTCTTCAGCATAATTATCTGGATTTAAACCAAAAAGTAAAAAAGCTCCCTTCTGAGATTTTATTCTATTACTTGAAAATTTAGGTAATACAGCTTGTATTGATGTTATATGATTAGGATCAATTAAAGCATCAAATTGAGGTTTTTCTTCCCTTATTTCATGTAACAAATATTTGACACTATTCTTTTTATTGAACTCTTTTTTATTATTTCTATACCGATTTACATCACTAAGTAATTTCCTTTTGGACTTTATATCTCCTAATAATGGGATTTTGGCTAAATTAGATATAACAGATACTGTATCAGAATCATAATATTTCAATTTTTTTTCTTTTATTTCAAATACATAAATAACTGCATATTTTTCTTCTTTAGTATCATCAGCATCTATTTCTGCAATCGCAAAATAAATTGCACTAAACAAGTCCTCGCTTATATCTAAAAGTCTAGTTGGTGCTGAATAATGCTGTAACCTACTTAAACTATCAAAAGTAGTTTTATCATCAGAAAATTCATGTTCATTAAATCTTTGAGTTTCTCTAAAAATATAGTCTTCTTTTTTTATATAGTTTCTTTTTTCAGATTTTTTATTTTTTCTATAAATTAATGGACATAATTCTGAATTTTCATAAATTTTTTTTTCACCTCTAAAAAATAACTTAATATCATCCTCAATTTCCAATTCAGATACATATTTTATTATCTCATCTAAAGAATATATCTTTTTTTCATCTATCATATTTAAACCTTTTTTTATTTTTTTTAAGCCAAAGTGCTTTGGGGCATTGGATGCCTTTTGTGTAGAGGGATTTGGATAGGTTCACTTAAAGTACTTCTTTATATTTAGATTTTAATAAATTTACATCTTTATTACTATCTCTTATTTGTAAATTTTTTAGTATTTTATTTTCAGTTTCAGGAGACCAATATATTTTTAATTTATCTTTTGCTCTTGTTATAGCCGTATAAAAAATATTATGATTTATCATTTCTTCAACTTCATCAGTTATTATAATTTTAACAGAACTATATTCTAAGCCTTGAGCTTTATGAATTGAAACTGCATAAGCAACTTGAAAAGGCATAACTGCATCTGATGAATCATCATCTTCATCACCACTTTTATGTTTATTTACAAAAAAACCTATAACTGATTTTTTAGTATGTTCACTTTCAACTAATTCAAAATCTTGAAACATAGCATCCATTTCATTAATTATCTTTTCTATCTCAACTTCAAAATAGATTTTTTCATTAGATAGTTCTATATTAGTAATTCTTCCTTTTAAGTTATTATAAATTGATGGTCCAAATCTTTTTGTATCATTAAATAAAATAGGATCATTAATTTTATAAATATGATCTCCCCATTTAATAGGAGTATTTTCATTATTAGCTTGTAAAAACTTATTGATATTATTAATACCATAAAGACCATCATAATTTAAACATAAAATGATTTCATCTTTCTCAAAATGTTCAAATATAGAACTGTCTAGTCTAATTGTATATTTATATTTTGTTAATTGTTCAAGAATATCACCTTCAAGATTTCTTACTTTTTCCCATAAATCAAGTAATTGCTTGTTATCACTTCTATATGGTTTAGTTAATTTAGTGATGGAACTTTTATGAATAAAGCTTTGTGCGATACTAAACCAATTTCCAAAATTTATTGATTCAATCTGAAAAGTATCTCCCACTAAAACTAATAGTTGAAAAGAAGCTTTTTCTATAATTTTTTTCATTTCTGAGTTACTAACAGTACTACACTCATCAATAATTAATATGTCAAACTCTGCTTGAATCCTATTGCTTGCTAAAAAACTTGCAATTGTCTTAAATTCACCATTTGATGCATGAACTTTTCTCTTTAGATTATCTATAGCAGGATTAGTATGTGCTAAATATAATTTTGATCGATTATTAAAAAAATTAGATATATGATTTATCATTGTTGATTTACCAGTTCCTGCTGATCCATAAATTAATGCTACTTTTGAATTTTCAAACATTAGTCTTAGAGATTTCTTTTTATCTTTACAATCTATAAGATTTGGATTTTCTTCTAGCCATGAATCAACTGATTTTGAATAGTCTTGAAGACCTTGAGAAGATAGTTCTTTTAATTCATCAATAATTTTTATTGTATCTTCTTCATATCCTCTAATATAAAGGAAATTTTTATAAGTATCAATCTTACGATGAGGGTGTTTATAATATACTTTACTATTATACCTTTTAACAAGAGTCTCTATATCTTTAAAGTTTTTAATATCTTCTTTAAAAGTGAATAAATTTCCTTTTTGCACAGTGTTATTTTCTATAAGTCTGGCAAGAATTTCATGTTCTCTATTTTTTGAATCAAGACAATCAAATAAATCATATACTCTTGGATTATGATTAATTAAAGCAGAGTTAAAAGGCATTTGATCAAAAGGTAAACAACCCCAGTTAAGGTATAAATTAGATAATAATTTACATTCCTCATAATTACGTTGACTTTTTATAACTTTATTGTTCATTTTATATAATAGATATCTTATTATATTACTACCTGATTTATTCTTCTTTATAAAACTGCGACATTTGTCTAAAACATTAAATAAGTTTGTAACTTTAACTTCAGCAGTCATTCTCGTTTTTATAGGTAAGTAATAAGAATCGTCAGTGTTTAATAACTCTATTATATCTAGACCCGTTCTTGTTAGGAATTGCATTAGATTTTGATACTCTTTATTAGCAGCAACCATTTTAGGGTGCGGTCCAAATATATCTGCAAAATTGTTGATCTCACAAGGTCTAATTGAAACTTCCCAATCTGTAATAATATATATTGGCATATCTTTATCCAAAACATAGATAGTATTATTACTAATCATAAGTTTTACAGCATAATTTGGTAGTATATCATGTTTTGTAAAAGCAATTATCCTATCAGTTTTACTTGTATAGTCGTTAGCTCTATAGAAAGTCACTTCGTAATATACTTCATGGTTGACAAAAAAAGGTTTTACTTTTTGAATATAGTATCTTTCATTATCTGAGTTTCTCAGGTTATATTGGTTTATTTTCTCAGCTATTTTTTCATAATATTCTTTTGTTGTAGAGTCAGTATCAATTGGAAAATCATCTATATTCCCTAATACTTCTAAATTGTGGTGTTTCTTTAAATAGGATTTGATTTTTAATAAGTACTCATAGTACTTTAACATCAGCCTTTCTGAATTTTCTTTATCCATTGTATAGTGTGATGCTACAGGTTGTAGAAATTTATGAAACTTAGATAAAAACTTTAGATTTCCATTTGATTTAACAAAGGTCATAGCATTTTCTATATTTTGATATATAACATCAAGGTCTCGACCTTGACTATATGCTTTTAAAGAAACATGTTCAACAAAATTTCTAAGTTGAGATAATATATTTTGAGATAATAGACCTCTTTTTGAATCATCAAAAATACTAATATTTTCACATATTACTTCATTTACCTCTAAAATAGCCAAATCTACTTTTTTCACTAACAACTCCTTTAATTCAAATCCAAATCACTAATTCCATCACCCTTACGCTCGAACTTTATTTCTTTTATTTACACTTCCACATGGAAAATTACACCCAATAACCATCATATTCTGTCCTAATCAAGGCGAAGATTGAATTTCAAGCGGAGCGTACAAGTAGTACGTGAGCATTTAAATTCGAGCTTCAACGCTGAGTTGGGCAAAAAGATGATGGTTATAACTCAACTATATGTTCAAACATCTCCTTTATCTCCATCTCATGAGAAATAAGGAAGATTTGTCGATACTGTTCTTTTATCATATGAAAGGCTTCTAGTATCTCCATTCTTCTTGCCTCGTCTTGGCTTCCAAATACTTCGTCGAAGGCTAAGAAGCCTATTTGTGAGCTTCCGCTTAGTTCGCTTAGGGTTTTTGATATGGCAATTCGCAATACTAGGTTTGCTAGGTCTATTTCTCCACCTGAGAATCTCTCTATTGGGTACTTTTTACCTTCATCGTAGATATAAAAGTCGAAGTCGTTTGATACTTCTATGTGTTGGTATTTGCCTTTTGTGATTTGGGCGTACATGGTTGAGGCTATATCTGATATTCTTGGGGCTACTTTTGAGTTTAGTTTTGTTTTAAATTCACTTAGGCTTACTTTGATTTTGTCGTAGTCGATTAGGTCGTCTTTTTTTGTTTGTACTTTTTTTAGTTGGATTTCGTTGTTGTCTAGGTTTGATTGGATGGTTTTTATTTCACCTTCACATTGGGCTATTTTGACTTTGATTTCATTTATTTGGTTTACTTTTAACTCATAAGTTTGATGATGTTCTTCGTACTCTTTTTGTTTAGCTGTGTGGGCTGTCTCATCGTAGGCTATTTGTTTGTAGTCTATCTCTTTTTTATCGTAAGTGCTGTTTTGCTCTGTGATTTTTTTAGTGATGTTTTCTAGGTCTTGTTTTACACTATCATATCTTTTTAGCATGGTTTCTAATGATTTCATTTGCTCATATTTTGGTTGGATTTCATTAAAACTATTTTCTAGTGTTTTGTGTTTGTTTTCATCGTAACTGTATTTATCTAGTTTGGCTATTTCATCGTTGTTTTCTTTGCCTTTTTGCTCTACATTGTTTAGATGACTTGATAGGTTTTGTAAATCTTTTTGTTTACTGTTTATAAGTGCTAGTTGTGAGTTTAGTTCACTCAAATTTTTGTCTATTTGCTCTTTTTGGGTTTCTATTGTTTTTTTATTTGTTTCTACTTCTTGTAGCTGTTTATTTAGCTTTGTAATTTTGTTTCTTTGTATTTCATTTATGGTTGAGTTTAACGAGCCTATTACATTGTCATACTCTTCTAAGAGTGGTCTTGTACAGGTTGGGCAGTTGGATTCTTTGCCTAGGGCTTGGATTTGTTGTATTTTGGCTGTGGTGTCATTTATCACTCTTTGTTCTGCAAAGATATTTGAGTTTAACTCTTTTTCTTTTGCTTGTATTTGTGTTAGGGTTTGTTTGATTTGCTCTTGTTGGGTTTTTGTTTCTTGATCTTTTTGTTTTAGTGAGTCAAAACCTTCACACTCTTTTTGCAAAAGGGCTATGTCATTTTTGGCTTTTTTGTATTGCTCTCTTAATTGAACTTGCTCTTTTATCAAGCCCTCTTTTTTTAGGCTGTACTCTTTTAGTTGGATTTGCTCTTTTAGACTTGTTTGTAGGGTTTCATACTCTTTTTTTATAGGCTCTAGGGCTTTATATTGGTGTTGTTTTTCTTCTAGGTCTTTTAGTTCAGTTGAGAGTTTGTTTTGATTTTCTATATTTGAATTGATACTGTTTTTTAGAAGATTTAGTTCACTTAGGGCTTTTTGTTTTGCCTCTTTTGTTTTAGCAAAACTTTCTAGCTCTTTTTTTATCTCTAGCTCTTTTAGTTTTAGACTATCTATTTGTTTACTTTGGGTTTGTAGCTCTTCATTTAGAGTTTTTTTGATGGCTTCATTTGCTTTTATTTGCTCTTTTTTTATTTGGATATCTTCTATGCTTAAAAGCACTTCTGCAAAGGCTGAAATCTCTCTTTTTAGTTCCCTGCTCTTTTCTATGAGCTCTTTTTCTATGTAGTCTATTTTTTCTAAGCCTAAAAGCTTTCTTATCATTCTTTTTCTATCTTCTGATTTGCTATTACTAAGACTTGTTAGCTCTTTTTGACTAGCAAATAATGTATGTAAAAAGGCTTCTTTACTCATCTTTGTTAGCTTCATGATACTTGTAGTTACTTCTTTGGCACCACTTGTTATTAGTTCATCATTTTTATAAAGTTTGGCATTGGCACTTAGGGCTTTTCCTCTGAATTCTCGTACTACTTTATACTCTATTGAGTCAAATTCAAAGTTTAGTTCTACTACTACAGCGTCTTTATCTGTGGCATTGGCATTTCTTACAATCTCTTTATAACCTCTATCTTTAAACTCCCCATAAAGTGCAAAAAGTATCGCTTCGAAGATAGTGGATTTTCCACTTCCATTTTTACCTATGATTCCAACTAATCCCTCATCAAAATCTAGTTCAAAAGTTTTGTACCGCTTGAAATTTTCAAGTTTTAGCTTACAAAGTATCATCATAAGCCTCCTCGTACTTGCTAAATAGTTCTTGAATTTTTGGTTTTAGTCTATCAAACTCTTTATTATCGCTTTGTTCCTTGATATGGTCTAAAAAGTACTCCTCTAAAGATAAAGCTTGAATATCATCTAGAGTATTACCCTCATTTGTATCTTTTTTGAACTCTCTTTTTACACTTACACTCATAGCAAGCGGGAAAAGTGCTTTTATCTCTTGGTTTTGTATATCTATTGATTGCATGGTTGTTAGGTTTTGAAGTTTTACTTCTACTATGGCATCTTTTGTATCGCTTGTATCTAAAGTATCAAGTGCATTTTGATAGTTTTCACAATCTATTGTTTTGGATATGATTGGTCGTATTTTTATCTCTTTGTATTCTACCTCTAATTTATCGCCTAAGTTTACAAGGGCATAACCTTTTGAGTTTCGTTTGTCATTTAAACTTGTACGCTCACTACTTCCACTATAGTATACATTTTTATGTTTGCCCACAGAGCCAAAACCATGCCAATGTCCAAGTGCTACATAATCCATCTTTTCAAAGATATACTCTTTATCTGTAGGATAAACCCATTCCCCAAACTCTTGCATCAAATACCAAGCTCCAACAGAACAGTGCATCATCATGATATTTCTTTTATCAGGGTTGATGTTTTTTTCACATAAGTTTATCTCATCTTCTGCTTTTGTTTCATCATTCATATGTGGTAAAGTATGGAAAACTATATCACCAAACTCTATTTTTTTGTAGTTTTGTTCATATGATACATGTACATTTTCAAACTCATCAAATATCTTTAAAATTGGAGAGCTAAGATTTGTCCTAGGTGTAGAATGGTTTCCAGCTATCATGATGATAGGGATATTTAGTTTATCAAGTCTTTTAAACTCTTTTAGAGCAAAGGTTATAGCTCTATTACTTGGAGAGCTTCTATGAAAAAGGTCGCCTGTATGTATTATAAAATCTGGTTTGATATTTTCTATATCATCAACTATTTGTGAAAAAGCATCGTAAAAATCTGCTTCCCTTTGATTGATATTTTCTTCATTTAATATCTCTAAGTCGTTGTATCCTAAGTGAGTATCACTAAAATGTATTATTTTCAAATAAAACCTACTAATAAAATATTTTTATATAAAACTTTTTTATGATTAATAATAGCTTTATTTATCAAATATTATTATTAAGAAGGATAGATAAAAAAATATTTAAATCTCATATTTTGTGAATTTTATAGAATTTACAAAATAAAAATTATTTTTTAATAATTAAGTTAATACCATAAAGGCACCATAATATCAATTATATATTAAATAGTACTTTATGAAGTTTTTATAATTACTAGATTATACTTATAAGAATTTATTATAATTAAAGGAGAAAAAATGCTATTAAAAAATATAAAAAATGCAGTACTTATTTGTTCGATATTAGTAACAAGTTATGCATTCGCAAACAATACATTAAGTGAACAGGAAGCTAAAAAAGAGGCAATAAATGCAATAAAACAAGTGGGAGGTACATTAAAAAAGCACTTGGGCAGTGAAATTAAAAGTGGAGGAGTTGTTCAAGCTGCAACTTTTTGCTCAGAAGAGGCATCAAACCTTATGAAAAATAGTGCAGCAAATCTTCCTCAAGGTATTTCTATAAAAAGAGTAACTGATAAACCAAGAAATCCAAATAACCAAGCAACAGAAGCTCAAATAAAAGTATTAAATGAGATTAGAGCTGACATAAAAAAAGGTATTAAACCTAAAATGGTAGTTAAAAAAATAGCAGAAAACCATTATCAAGTTTATAAACCACTTTATATAGAAAAAAAATGCTTAGCTTGTCATGGAAGCCTTGAAAATAGAGATAAAAAAGCTTATTCAATTATAAAAGCTAAATACCCAAATGATAAAGCAATTGATTATAAATTAGATGATTTAAGAGGTGCTTTTTTTGTGGATATAAAAAAATAATCGTAATATTAGATTTATTACAAGCTCGTAAAGATACGAGCTTGTATTTATAGGAAAAGAGTTTTATAACCAAACTTTTGAAATAAGTTCATAGGATTTTATTCTTTTATCTGGGTCATGTATCATTGAATTTACCATGATTTCATTTGCACCAGTTCTTTTAATAAGGCTTTCAAGTCTTTCTTTTACAACTTCTGGTGTTCCCCAAATAGACTCTCTTGTTTTATGTCTTATACCATGTTCTTCCCACTCTTCCCATAAGCTATTCATATCTTCTGTTGGTCTTGGTAATAATCTTTGATCACCCCTTTGAAGATAAAGAAACTTTTGAAGTTCTGTTGTGGCTAAATATTGAGCTTCTTCATTTGTATTGGCACATACAATATTGATACAAACCATTACATAAGGCTCTTTTAGTTGAGAAGATGGTTTAAAATTTTCATGATATATTCTTATAGCATCATCCATCAAATCAGGAGCAAAGTGCGAAGCAAAAACAAAAGGTAAGCCCTTTTGAGCAGCTAATTGTGCACTAAAGGTACTAGAACCAAGTAGCCAAATAGGAATATCTAACCCATATCCTGGTATTGCTTTTATTCCTTTTTTACCTGCTTCATCAGATAAGTAGTATTGTAAATATTGAAGCATCAAAGGGAAATCTTCATTATTCGTATCCCGTCTTAAAGCCATCATTGTTTGTCTATCAGTACCAGGTGCTCTTCCTAGCCCTAAATCCACTCTATTTGGATATAAAGATTCTAAAGTACCAAATTGCTCTGCAATAACTAAAGGAGAATGATTTGGTAGCATAATTCCACCAGAGCCTATTCTTATCTTTTGAGTTTTTGAACCAATATAACTTAGTACAACAGAAGTAGCAGCACTAGCGATTCCAGGGAAATTATGATGTTCAGCCACCCAATAACGAGTAAATCCAAACTCCTCAACCCCCTGAGCTAGTCTTGTACTATTTTCAATAGCTTGTGTTATATTAAAACCCTCTCCTATTGGTATCAAATCCAATACTGATAAGGGTATTTTCTTATTATTCATGTCTCTCTCCATATCAATCATACTATATAATATTTTCATCAATATAGTAAAACAAGATTATAATAACATTAGCTAAAAATATAAATTTGAAATTTCAGTTATATAAATATTTAATTGTTTTGAATTTATAAAAAGTAGTTGGCGACCCCATCAAGATTCGAACTTGAGTTTACAGGAGGAAATCTTTAAGCTATATAATTACATGTATTTACAAATAAGCAGTAAAATACCATTTTATAGGTAGTCTTGAAGTTTTTAATATTAAATAGATAGTATAAATTTACATTAATTTACAATCAAAAGTATCACCAAAAGTATCACCATTCATATATGAATTGATAAATTTGATTTATATTTTTTAAGTCAAAAAGCTTTGAATATTAAATGGATTTTATATAAAGAAACTTAGAGAGTCACATTATTTCATTTCGTCATTTTTTCTTTCTATATCAAGTAAAATTTCATCTATAAAACTCGCAAATTCTTTATAATAAATGGTATTTGTATTAATATAATTTTTCCACCCATCTTTAAAAGCTTTTTTTGATAAAGAATATTCTATTCCACTTTTCCATTCTTTCCAAACATATTTATCAATATTTTTATGTTCTGATAAAAAATACTCTTCACTACATAAATCAAAATAAATTCTTAAATAACGTATTGTTTTTTCTTTCTTTTTCTCTGACAACTTTTCAAAATCAAAAGAATCATCATTTATATTTGAAGGAAGGTTCAATATTATATTTTGGTACCTTTTTGTATATTCTGAAAAAAAATTCAATTTTAATTGTTTTGAAAAATTTCTAATAGTAACTATCATGGTAATTAAAACACAAAGTGAAGCTATCCCTGTTCCTATAGCAATTGATAATTGAATATTATCATTAAATGTCATTTCATTTCCTTTTTTTAATTTAATTCATATAAAATTTGATACTCTATACAACTCATCTTACATCTAAATAGTTAAATTAATCATTTTCTTCTTCAATCAATTTATTTGTAATATCTGTAGATATTTTTTTCATTCTTTCATTAAATTTATCACTAAAACTTTCATCTGAAACATAAGTTTGTTTTATATAATCAATAGCTTTAAATTCTTCTAAGCTATATAAGAATATAAAATACTTTTCTAGAACTTCTTCTTTAGTAGTATCACGAAGAAGTTCTTTTTTAAACTTTTCATTAAATCGTGAAATATCATTTTCTGAAGGCTCCACATAAATGTGTTCACAATATAATGTTGAAAATTCTTTTTCTTTCATACCTATTTTAGCAATCCAACTTTTTAATTCTTTCTGTTTCTCTTTAACTTTATTATACACGTTGTCCCCTATTGTCCCTTACTAATATTTTATAATTTCATTATCCCTTTTAAGGGAAATAAATAAAAGGAGCCTATTATGGCAAAACAAACTCCAATGACAAAAGCAGCTGCTTCTAGAATTCAATCAGGAACAGCAAAAAATGGAGGGAATACTTCAAAAGGAAGTTTTCCTGCAAAAGCACAAAGTGCGGCATCCAAAAACTCACAAAAAGGAGGTAAATAAAATGGATACCGATGATATGATACAAGAAGAATTAGACATTTATTCAGATATGAATAATCCTAATAATGATTCAGATTTAGATGATTGGGCAGATGCTCATAATCCAAATAATGATTCATATATTGGAGATAAATAACTATGGGGTTTTACCTCATAGTTACATACATTCTCTTGAAAACTTTTCAAATAGATCTAAAAAAGTATTTTTATCAACCTTATAATCAGCATAACTATGTACTAATTCTGTTTTTTCTAATGTACAAATACAAATATCTGTTTTATTACCATACACTCGTCTACTAATTGGTTTATCATAATTTGATATGCAACTATCTAGTATGCTATACTCAACTTTCAATGGATATCTATCCATCTCTAAATTATATTTTTCTACTATATCATCAATATGATGCCCCGCTACTCCACCAACAATTAATGTCATTAATATAGATGCAATTTTTTTATTTTTAGTCATTTTCTATGCTCCACATTTCATTCATTTTAAATGTATATTTATATAATGCATAATAAAATGGTAATACAAGTAAAAAAATAATTGTTGAATAAAGAAGTACATACGATAGTGGAAATAAAAGTATACTTTTGAATCCATAAATTAAATTACCAATAAAATCAATTAAAATAAGAGAAAATATAAATATCCAAATATCCTTTGAAAAATACCTTTTTTGATAAATATATCCACGTAAGCCCATAATACTAATCATAAAAATTATAACAAAAGTAAAATCATAGATTTTGGAAAATATATTTCCTACAAAAAAAACTTCATCACCAAATATTGCCATAGCAACCATTCCAATTACACATATCAGAACAGACCAATAATATATTTTCCATAAAATACTTATTTTATTCATTTATTTCCTTATTTTATTTCTTCTAACTAATTTTGCATTTTTATATTTTTCTTTTAAATCATGTTGATATTTTAATTTACGAATTTTATCTTTAATAATAGTTTTTTCTAGGTGTGAAAATATTCCCATAACCATAATTAAATATACTACACCAAAAAAATTAATAAGTTGCGTAAAATGTATCCACCAAGTGGCTTCAGTATAAATATAAAAATAGATCATTGTTACACTATAATATAAAATTGGTAGAATAAATATACTAAAATTCTTATGTAAAAACAACTCTTCAAAAAACATTGTAAAATATCTTATATATCTACTCAAGTGTACACCACTTTCAAAATTCTTTTTATCTTCTAAATCATTAATTTTTTCAGTAAAAATTTTTAAACTTGCTGATAGCTCTTCTTTAGAATTTTTCAAAAGAGTACTTTTAGGATATAACAGATAATCTTTACACTCCGATGTTATTGAGACAAATCGAATAAAAAAATAAACAACTAAATAAGACACTACTTCATTAAAGCTATTAAAAGCTTTAGGTGCATTTGACAAATCAAATGTAATATCTAATAAAGTAAAAGTATTGATATTAATTTTCGACAAAGATAGGAATAATAATATTGTTGTAAACAACATTAAATTTTTCCTCGCCTGATCTAATTTTGTTAAATCATTAATCACTTCATATTTCCTTTAATTTTTTTAATATCTTCACCATCTTTTATAGTCAAAATATCTACCATGAATAAAATTCCCTCATAGTTAAAAGTAGATTCATAGATACTAGACAATCTCTCCTTAAGCCACTTTTTAGTTGTAGCTATCATCTTATCGTATTCTCTTGTAAAAGGTACTTCTTTACCATCAAGAAAAAGTTGGTAAGCAAAGTCACCTACTATATTTCTAGTTTCAAATATAGCCTGTGCTTGTTCATCTGGTGGTGTTAAAACACTTGGCTTATATTTTTTAAGCCAAAGTGCTTTGGGGCATTGAATGCCTTTTGTGTAGACGGATTTAGATAGGTTCATTTTATTTTACTTTTCTAGATAATACTTTCTCTTAACATATATCCTGTTACAGAACCTTTTTCAATTAAAAAATTTAATATTACAAGGAGCTTATTTTTTAAAGTAACACTCCTTTTTATAGCTTCACGATTTTTAAAAATATATCTTTTTACTGAGTTTTCTAAATAATAAATCGTATTAGTTTCTAATTTTTTAGTAATATAGTTTTTGTCTTCTAGCATAGTTGAGAACCAACCTATACCATCATCTAAATAAATGCTACCAATATCATTCAACAATTTAGAAATAGAATATAATGTAGAGGGACAATGCCCTATTTTACTTGAAACCTCTCTAAAAAATCTTTTTTGTTTTTCTTTAAAAGAACGCCACTCTTTTGCATCTTCTTTCCAAGGTACTTCTGCAAAAAGATAACTTCTAATAATTTTATCAACATACCAATATCCATCTCCCTTTTGTGAAATTTCAAATATTTTTTCTTTAAAAATATTCCAAACAATCCAAAAATTGTCATATGTATTTAAATAGTCTTCTGCAAGAACAAATTCTTTTAGTAAATCTGCCATTGTTTCTGATTGATTAAATTTATTGATAAAAGGTTCTATGAAATCTTTTATCTCATTTTGTTCTAGATTCAATACAAAATGCGCATAATTCTTTAAGAAATTGTGTTTATCCATGTAATCTATTTTTTCATCATCTTCATCTGAAAAAATCTTTTCAGAAAAAATAAAAACTATATTTTTTACAATATCTTTTTGTAATTCATTTTTTGTGTCTGAAGGAATTAATTTAAATAAAGTATTTAAGTCATTTAAATCTAGTTTTTGTATATCTATCTCATCTAATTCTAATTCACAATTTACAACATCTTCAATAGCTTTTGTATTTTCATCTAAAAATCTTTCTAGTATTTGATTAGTATTTAAGCGATAAATATTCTTTTGATAATTTTCTTCTCTTATTTTAGAAAACAGTTCATCAAATTTAGGTAATAATAAAATATATCCAATAAGTAAAGATTGTGCATCTTCAAAAGAACTTTTCCATAGTTGATGAATTGCTACTGTCGGGAAAATACTAAAGCTATGATTATCCATCATACCACCTACTCTATCTTGTTTAAATAACCCTAATAGTAATAATATTTTAACATTTGGTTTATCATCAGGAAATTCATTCATCACAATGGGAAGTAAGGAAAAGGATTCTTGTATACCATCAGAAATTTGATAATTATAGTTTTTGTTAAATGCAGACTTTGCCATCTCTATAACTATATCTTTACAAAAAATCTTTTCTTCTTCATTTAATTTCTCAATAAAATCTCGTAGTAATACAGAACAAACAAAAGAAGGTGTTGAACGATTAACCATTATAAACTCTTTAGTTGGTTCATTGTTAAACTTTTCAATTAATTCCTTTAATTCAATAAATGCTTGTTTAGGATTATTTTCATATTGTTCGTATTCTTTATATTTTTCTTCTTTTTCCAACCTATAACTAGCCCAAAGATTTAATGTGCTATATTTAAAAGGTTCAAAACTATCTTTTCTACTTTCTTCACTATAGTTTTTTAAATCATCATCAAGTTCAGGATTGAATTGGATTTGTACACCTTTATCAACTTTTTCAGTGGTAATAGTCATCTTTCTTCTATCCATACGAGCTAGAAAAAGCCTCCATGTTTTTTCTGAGTCATCCTTAGATAACTGTTCATAATAATTATCTAGTATCTCCCATAATCTTTTTTGTCTTTCTTCAGCTTCTTCTTCCGATACACCTTCATTTCTAAAACATTGATATTTTAGAAAAAGATCTTCTAAACACGTTTCACGATGTTTATCTTTACAAGTTTTAAGCCTTTCATTATCATATAATTCATGATTATTAACACCCCAATTTTTACCTATAGAATATAAAGATTCTGTCCTATTCTCCAATACAATTCTATGTTTATCTTCTATTATAAATTCTTTTGTATTGAATAATATTTTTGCAACATTAAATGTTTTATCAGGATATGCAAGAACAATACTAGCTACAACGGAAGAAATAGAAGCAGATTCAGAATTCATAAGAAGGAATATTAACCAACCCTCAAAAACTTCATCTTTTGTATATTTTGCATTTTCCAAAATGAACTTTTCTAATGCCATGTGAATTGATTGAAGTAGATAGGGAGTTACTGGAGACCCAACCCCTCTATACATATGCCATAAACAATTACTCATATACTGTTTTTTAACATTTCCCTCATTGATATATACTTTAACTTGTTTTACAGAAGAATCAAAAGAAGAGTTAGCATAAGCTTCAACTGATTTATTTACAAACTTTAAAATAAAATCTATTGTATTTATTAAGTCGTGTTGTAACAACCAATATATTGGCGTTTGATATGCACTTGCAGGATAATAGTCAGAACGACTTTTTTCTAATCCAAAATACTCATCAACCTCCATTTTTGAACTATAAAAATCAGCTTTTTTCTTTTCTGAAAGTGTCCAATATAACTCTGCAAGTTCTAAAACTTTTTTAGGAAGAACTTTAACTAATGAGACTCCTTCCATTTTAGTTAAAACCATCTCAGATAAACTATAGTAAGGGTCTCTATTTTTATTCCATTTATTCTTAATTACATTATCAAAAATTGTTTCTAACTCATTTTTTATTTCTGAAGCTCCATAAAGAATAGTTTGTAATAGTTTTTCTTCAGTTTCTCTTTTAGACCAATAAACATCATCTTTTATTATCCATTCATAAAACTGTAAAGCAATTAAACTTGAGACTCTTGTTGTATTTCCCTCTTTTACTTTACTATTCCAATCATGCACTACTGGTAAAATAAAATTGATGTTTTTGATACCTATTTTTGATATATTATTAAACACAAAATTTATTATTGATTTCCATCCTTGACCTTTTGGTTTTGTAAAAGCATATTTAAAAGAAAGAACATTTAATCCTCTTATACCTAGTTGTTCAAAGAATTCATCATCAATTTCTTTGCAAGCAAGCCTTAATATAAAAGTGATTCTTTTTAATAATTCTTGATTGTTTTCTAAAAGTTCATTTTCAAAGAGTTCAAAAAATACTTCTGAATAGTTAGATAACAATATTGATACAAAAACCTCATCTTTCCAAAAAATATCAATCTCTTTATTCTCAATGACATCTTCAATAAACTGTTTTATATTTTCATCCTCTAATAAAAGCTTTTCAGATAACCAATTCCTAAAACTTCTTCTTATTGCTAGAGATTGTCCTATTTCATTAAAAAAAATTTCTTCACTTGCTCTCTTAAGAAAAGAATTTTCTATAATTTTTTCTAAAGCCCATTCTTCATATATATCATGAGTTATAAAATAACCCATTTCTTCATATCCAAGAACTCCATCTTGTATAAGTTCATATAAAATACTTGAATCAAAGTCTGGATTTATATAAAATTGACCACTATTTGCTCTTTCAAATGCTACTTTAAAAAAGCATCTTTCCCTTTCAGGTTTATTGTTTTTTATATTTTTAGCCCACAATTTAGTCTTAAAATCACTATAATTTAAATTACTAGATTCTTCATTATAGTGTTTTAAGTATGCACTCAAATAAAAAGGATTCTTTATTAAGTCACATAGTTTTTCATCTTTTGGTAAAAAAAAGTCATATTCTTTAGAAAGAGAAATAAGTGTTTCTTCTTTTAAGTTTCCTATATTTATATTTATAGGCGTGATATTATAAATTTCTGAAAAGTCATAATTAAGATTTTCTAGATAATGATCTCTTGTTGTAAATATAATTTGCCATTTATTTTTAATTAAAACAGTTAGAAACTCTTTAAATGGGTCTGTATTATTTAAGTCTAATAATTTTTCAGCAGAATCAATAACAACTACTTTTGATGTATCATCTTTTAAAGCATTTGCAAAGTCATAAAAACTAAAATCTTTAAACAAATCATTAATATGTCTTACTTCAAATTCTGTTGCTTTAAATACAAAAAAAGAGCTCTCTTCATCTAATTCATCATATAATTTTTTTATTACAGCTGTTTTACCAACTCCACCAACTCCACTCAAAATTTTTATTTGCTTTGTTTCATTTTTTAGTTTTTCTAATTCTATAGTTCTATCTAAATCTATCTCATGACTTTTAAAGTGAATACTTGAACGTATTTCGGATAATATATTCTCATTATGAACTTCTTGCTCTTCAATTAAATTAAAAATACTCTTATCAAGGGAAAAAAAGTGTTGTGATATATTTTTATTTTCGTCACATACAAATTCAGACTCAAAAAAGCTTGGAGCTCTCCATTCTAATTCAATACCTGAACTCTTAGCTTTGTTTTCTACTTCAACCTGACCTTTTGGTTTTTTACCTTTATCTTGTCCCCATTCTTGATTAGTATAAATTAAAAGCTTTGTTATATTAGGATAATCTCTTCTTGCCTTATCTATTGTATCAAGTAAATCTTTTTTATGCTCAGAAATTCGTACTTCATAAAATTTTGCTTGCCAACCTATTACTTCATTATCAATTTCAATAGGATTTGTTTCTATTGCAGATTGATTCTTATAACGAAAAATTCCATGAGACTGTTTATATTGTTTACAAAATAATAAGTAAGAAAACCATTCAAAATTTTCTGTAGTATTATCACTAAATTTGGCTTGAAATATTTTCCAGTTTGGTTTTATCATTATCACTCTTTTTATAAATTTAGACCACTCGTCCCATCACCCTTAGACTCAACCTTTATTTGTAATGGAATTCGTTCTTTTAGTGCTTCCACATGGGAAATCACACCTACCATCTTTCCTAAACTTTGTAGTTGATTTAGTGCTAGTTTTAGGCTATCGCTATCTAGTGTTCTAAACCCTTCATCTAAGAAAAGTAAATCTATACTTATCTTTTGGCTTGCCAGACTTGATAGTCCTAAGGCTAAAGATAGACTTACCATAATAAAAGCATTCTATTTTCAAGAATATATTCAGACAATTACTACATATCATTGATATATTTATCCTAATAATTAAAAAGCTTATAACACTCTACTTTTCAATAAAAGTTTCATGTAATATTTAAAAATAAAATCCATAATTAAAATATTAAAATATAAAACTTTTTTATCACTAATAATATCGTTAAAATAGTTATTAATTTATTAATTCTTTATCAATTAAATATATCAAATTCATGTCAAATAGTACGTCACAAAAATAAATTTATAAGTAGATTTTAAGAAGTATCACCAAAAGTATCACCATTAAGATTTATTTAAGATAATTTAAATAGTTATTTTTCTTAGAAAGTGCGTAGCTATAGTACGTGTGAATGGCGACCCCATCAAGATTCGAACTTGAGTTTACAGGAGGAAATCCTGTCGTCCTTGGCCACTAGACGACGGGGTCGAAGAGTGGAATTATAGTTTAGATTCTTTTTATTTATGCTTAAAAGTAAGGGGAAATTTAAGAAAAAGAGGCTGAATATCTCTTTTTTTAGTTTAGATATCTATTAGTGTCGTTGAGATATCAACATATACTGTGGCGTCATCTTTTGTCCATACCTCAAATATATCATCGCCATCTTTTACTTGAACGCCTGTTTTTAGCCAATCTTTTGCGTATTTTTGTACTTCTTCTGTTTCATCAACTGGTACGCTTAAATCTATCTCATCGTTATTATCTGTAGTATCATCTATTGATATCTCATTATCCATAGAAGTTTCTACTTCTGACTCTTCTACATGAAGAGGTACATCGTCATTTTCTTTTTTTGTTTGCTCATTATTTGACTGCTCTAATATTTCATCTTCAACACTTTCTTCCATACCAGTTAAAGTCAAATCTTTAGTAGTAGGAAGAGATTCTATTTGAACATCATTTAAAAAGTCATCTTCTATGTAACTAAGATCATCTTCATACTCAATATCTTCTTCATCAATAGAAATACTTTCATCACTTCCATATTCTTCAATACTATTTTCTAAACTCTCTACAATAGCTAATTCATCAAATACGCTTGTCATATCATCTTCTGAAACATCATTCTCAACTTCAGCATCACTTAGCATACTTTCATTTTCAACAGATGCTATTGTATCTATATTACTCTCTTCATCTACAATATCTACCGTCTCAAACTCATCTGTTGATTCCTCATCTAAAGAAGTTAGCTTTTCATTCCAGTAATGATTACTATCTATTTGTGCTATCTCATTTCCTGCTATATCATTCTCTATTGCTTTAAAAAACTCTTTATTACTTACAGGTGTTCCTGCAAAGTTTGAGATACCTACGCTCCAAGTTCTATCTTCTCGTATGGTTGTTGTGGCAACTTTGATACCATCTTCATCAAATATTGATACACTATTTTTACTTTCCAATCCTTTGCCACTTATATTTATATAAGAGTACTCTTCATTTGCATCTGATATGTTTGTTATCTCAAATTTTTTGATATCTAATTCTGAGCTATTTACAGTGATAGTTTGAATCTCTGTTCCTGAATTCCCTTCTTTATCAGTGGCTGTTATTTTCAAGTTTTGTGTTCCATTTGAAAGTTCACTTGTCGTTATTAAATAATTTCCATCTTCATCTGCTATTGTACTTCCTAAAACATTTCCAGCATCATCTGTGATAGTTACTCTTGCACCACTTTCAGTTATACCTCTTATTGTGGGTCTATTATCACTTGTAATATTAGTATCTGATACATTAGTGTCACTTTCATTATTTTCAGTAGGAGAAAGGCTTTCATTAGCTTTTGGTGATTTTTCAATCAGGGTTAAAAGTTTATCTACTAAATCTATCTCTTCAAAATCACCTTTTTCATCTAAAAAAGATATGGCAGAGGTATCTAATTTATCCATAAGACCATGGGTATCTGTTGAACTATTTTGCTTGATAAAAGTAATTATATCTTTCACTACTACACTATTTTCATCTGGGAAATTTATTTTTAAAGAGTCATCAATAATTTCTAAGTCTAATAATTCAGGTCGCTCAGGTACAAGTACATAGTCACCTTTTTTTATATCTATTACATCAAATAAGCTAACTTCATATATTGTGCTTTCACCATTTGGACTTTTAACTGTAATACTTGTAGCCACATAAAATCCTTTAGCTAAATTTCGTAGGGGAAATTTTCGAGAATATGATATATTTTTTATTTAGAGTAGTTTTAAATTCATCGGATTTATTTTTTAATATAGCATAGCTTTCTTCTAGTTCTTGAGTATCTCTCCACTTTGTATCAATAAAGATAATATTTTTATAATCATAAGCAATAATATCGATATTGGTATCTTTATTATTCCACCAACTTCCAAGATTATTTGGAATAAAACCTAAGTATTTATATGGATCATTTTTTATTAGGCTCAAAATATGCATTTTATAACTATTTTGTACAAGTCGTTTTGTAAAGTCTTCTTTTATATTACTAATCACACTATTAGTATCACCCTTTTGAAGAGTTGAATAATTTGGATAGATATAACAAAACCAAAATTTAATAAAATTATCTTCAATCTCATATCTTCCAAACTTGCTCTTTTTTATATCTTCATTTATAGGTACATATTTTTTGATAATCATTATGTCAATTAGTTTTTGTAAATATCTTGTAAGATAGGTTGATTTTAGGTTTAAAAAGTCTGCTATTGCTCCAATTTTACTATTTCCTAAAGCTATTGCATAGAGTATTGAAGAGTATGTTGAGATTTCATTTAAATCTTTTTTCAAAAAGTCCATACCTTCATTGAAAAAAACTCCATCATAACTTAAAAAACTCTCTTTTATATTTGATACAAAATCTTTCTTAGGGTCATATAGTTTTAAGTAGTCAGGATTTGTCCCATAAGCACTAAATATATGCATCATATCACCAGATTGAATATCAGGAACAAACTCTTTAATACTAGAATATGGTAATTTGTCTAGTTTTATTATATTTGAAGATTTTTTATAAATATACTCATCATCTTTATTACTAGAACAAATAGAAGATAAAATAATAACTTGGATATTTGAATAACTCAGTTCTTTATTCCAAGTCTTATAAAAAAGACTTAAAGCATCTTTTTCTACTTTGATTAGGTTTTGAAAGTCATCTAATACTAATATCAATTTTTCTTCAAAGTTCACTTGTGCTATTACTTTTAAAAAGGATTCAAAAGTATCAAAAGATTCCACTTTTTTATTTAAATGGTTTTCGATATTTTTATGGATAGTTTGAAAAGTAATCAAATTCATCATCTCTAAAAAAGAGATATAAAAGCTATTTTTATCACTTATGTAAGAGTTGATAAAAGAGGTCTTACCTATCTTTCTTCTTCCAAAAATAAAATTAAATGATGAGTTAGGGATAGAGAAGTCTTTTTGTAATATTTCAAGTTCATTTTCTCTATGTAAAAACATGAGTAGCCTTTTATGAATAAAATTTATTTTATGGACTTATGACTTAATAAAGTCTTAGATTATCTTAATTTCTTAACTTTAAATTTATTTATCTTATATAATTTGGAAGGGATGTCTTCAAAAAAACCATTTTTTTGTATCACAACTACATCTGAGACATCCTTTGCATACTCTTCATCAAAGTTCTTTTGAGTCTCATTTGCTGAAGAAGAATAAAGGACATTGAATTTTTTTATAAAATCATAAAATGTAGAATCTTTACTTATAACTCTAAATGACTCATTGTTGGGGTATATAAAAGTACTATTTTTAGAGTTTCTTACTCTTTTTTTGTGATTGTTTGGGATTCTTGTGAAGTTTTGTAAAGTCTTAAAAGAGTCTACTGTTCGTAGTATTTTTTGCGTTTTTGGTCTTTTTTTTATAACTGCTAGCTTTTCTTTATCATTTGATGAAAAGCCAACAGTTGTATCTGTTTGAACCAAATAAACAGAGTTTGGGTTCATATTATCTGCTTAGAAATTCTTGAATAGATTTTGGAGACAATCCATCTTTTTTTCTAATTTCTTTCATAGCTTCAAGACAAGCAAAGGCTGCTGCTGCTGTTGTCACATATGTTACATTCATTTTTAGAACTGATCTTCTGATATTTTTACCATCATCTTTTGATGACTCTTTCCCATCACTTGTGTTAATAGCAAGGGCAATTTCACCATTTGTAATAGAGTCGATAATATTTGGTCTACCCTCAGAGATTTTAAGAACTTTTTCACACTCAATTCCAGCATCTGCAATTGCTTTATGTGTTCCACCAGTAGCAACTACTGTAAAACCTTCATCAATAAGTCCTTTAGCGATTTTTGGTGCAAATTCTTTATCTAAATCACATAATGAAATAAATACTTTCCCCTCTGTTGGAATATCATTTTTTGCAGCACTTTGTGCTTTTGCGTATGATTCACCAAAACTATCAGAGATACCCATAACTTCACCAGTTGATTTCATCTCAGGAGTTAATATCATATCAGAACCACTAAGTTTATTGAATGGGAAAACTGCTTCTTTGATAGCCACGTGGTTTCTTAATATTGGTTTTAATACACCATTATCTTCCCATACAAGTTCAGTATTATATGTATCAAGGGCATTTCTTAAACTCTCTCCCCACATAACTCTAGTAGCCACTTTCGCCAAAGGCATACCAGTTGCTTTACTTACAAAAGGAACTGTTCTTGAAGCTCTTGGATTCACTTCGATAAGATATATTTGCCCTTTGTGAATAGCATATTGTGTATTCATAAGACCAACAACGCCAAGACCTAGTGCCATATTTTTTGTTTTTGTCTCTAACTCTTTGATTAACTCATCACTTATAGAAACAGGAGGTAAAGAACACGCCGAATCTCCTGAGTGAACACCAGCTTCTTCAATATGTTGCATGATTCCACCAATATATACCTCTTTTCCATCACAGATACAATCAACATCAAGTTCAATCGCTCTATCAAGGAATTTATCAATAAGTACTGGTGCATCATTTGATACAGATACAGCTTCATCCATATATTGTCTTAACTCAGTTGTAGAATATACGATTTTCATCCCTCTTCCACCAAGTACAAATGAAGGTCTTACAAGAACTGGATAACCAATTCTTTCAGCTATTTCAATAGCTTCTTCAACTTCTACTGCTGTTCCATTTTCTGGTTGTAAAAGTCCTGCATCTTCAACAAATTTTGAAAATTTTTTTCTATCTTCTGCTAAATCAATAACTTCAGCAGTTGTACCTATGATTTTAGCTCCTGCAGCTGTTAGTGCATTTGCTAGTTTAAGTGGAGTTTGTCCACCAAAGTGAACTATAACACCATCCGGATTCTCTTTTTCTACTACACTTCTTACATGCTCAAAATCAATTGGCTCGAAGTATAATATATCTGAAGTATCATAATCAGTAGATACAGTTTCAGGGTTACAGTTATACATGATAGTTTTAATACCCATTTCTTTTAGGGCAAAACTTGCATGAACACAACAATAATCGAACTCAATACCTTGTCCAATTCTATTTGGTCCACCACCTATAATCATAACTTTTTTCTCATCTGTTATTTTATTTACTTGAGGAATTTTAGTTACATTTGTAGTAGAGTAAAGATATGGGGTAAGTGCTTTAAATTCAGCTGCACAAGTATCAACTTCATTGTATTCAAAGTCTACATTTAGAGTTTTTCTTGCTTGATAAACTTCTTCTTCTGTTTTACCAATAAGCATAGAAATCATCTTGTCAGAGAATCCATTTGATTTGATTATTCTCATTTTAACTTCGTCAGTTAAGATTGAAGCATCCATTGATTTTTCCATATCAACGATTTGTCTAAATTTAGTCAAGAACCAAGGATCTATTTTAGATAATTCAAAAATCTCTTCATTTGTAAGTCCTTCTCTCATACCTTGCATCAAGTATAAAAGTCTATCACAATTTGGTCTTCTAATTTCAGCTTTGATTTTTTCCATCTCAGCTTTTATTGGGTCAAAACCACAAAGACCTGTTTCTAAAGAACAAAGTGCTTTTTGGATTGATTCGTTAAATGTTCTACCCATAGCCATAACTTCACCAACAGATTTCATAGAAGTTGTAAGTGTAGAGTCTGCTTTTGGGAATTTTTCAAAAGTAAATCTAGGGATTTTTGTAACTACATAATCAATAACTGGCTCAAATGATGCAGTTGTACCTGTAATATCATTTTCAATCTCATCAAGAGTAAATCCAACAGCAAGAAGTGTTGCAACTTTTGCAATAGGATAACCAGTAGCCTTAGAAGCAAGCGCAGAAGAACGAGAAACTCTAGGGTTCATCTCAATAACTATCATTCTTCCTGTTTTTGGACAAATAGAGAATTGTACATTTGAACCACCTGTATCAACACCAATCTCTCTTAAAATAGCAAATGAAGCATTTCTCATATCTTGATACTCTTTGTCTGTAAGAGTAAGAGCAGGAGCGATAGTAACACTATCTCCTGTATGAACACCCATTGGGTCTAAGTTTTCTATAGAACATACGATGATACAGTTATCTTTTCTATCTCTGATAACTTCCATTTCGTACTCTTTCCAACCAAGCATTGATTCCATAATCTCAATTTCATTGATTGGAGATGCTTCTATTCCTGCTTCTGCAAGCTTTTTGAACTCTTCCATATTGTAAGCAACACCACTTCCACCACCTGCAAGGGTAAAAGATGCTCTAGAGATAACAGGGAAACCAATCTCTTTTGCTACTTTTATAGCTTCTTCAACACTATATGCATTTGCACTTTTTGGTAAATCCATACCGATTTTTATCATAGCTTCATTGAAAAGATGTCTATCTTCACCTTTTTTTATAGCATCTGGATGAGCACCTAAAAAAGCAACACCTTCTAACATACCTTTATCATACATAGTTGTAGCAACATTAAGTGCTGTTTGACCACCCATAGTTGGTAAGATTGCATCAATATTCTCTTTTTTTATAATTTTCGCAATCATATCTTCTGTAATTGGTTCGATATAAGTTTTATCTGCGAATTCAGGATCTGTCATAATAGTTGCGGGATTTGAGTTGATTAATACAACTCTATAACCTAACTCTTTTAATGTTTTTGTAGCTTGTGTTCCTGAATAATCAAATTCGCATGCTTGTCCAATAATAATAGGACCAGAACCGATTAATAATATAGATTTAATATCTTCTCTTTTTGGCATTTATAAGTTCCCCATATATGTAGTAAAATTTGGAAATATTATCCAAAAAGTGCTTAAATAATGGTTATTTGAAAATTATTTATAAGATTTTTGTATTTAAATATAGAGCTAATTTTGCTCTATATTTTATTTAGTAGGAAGTTTGAAATTTTTGTAATTTATTATACCTTCATCATCAAATGAAAGATAATATAAAACATCTTTTTTAACTGAAAGTCCAGCCAAATATCTAATGGCAAGATTTGCTTGAAGAGACCCCACATGCATAACAATAGGACAAGCTATACCATTTGGTTTTCTATCATTTACTACAAAAACAGCCTCATATGAAGCTTTTTCAAAAAAACAAACCTGACCATGAAACTCTTCAACTGTACCATAAATCCATGGTTGTTTCTTTTCTATGCAATATCTGTTTATATCGGCTCTTGTTGGAAGATTATCAGTTGCATCGATGATAAGGTCAAACTCTAAACCTCTTTTTTCAAACTCTTGAAAAGATTCTTTATAAGTAGTAACTTTCGTATAAGGACATCTAGCTTCAATAAGTTCTTTTAAAACCTCACACTTATATTTACCATCGTCACCCACTTTAAAACCTATTTGTCTATGAATATTATGAACTCCAACAGTATCAAAATCTATTAAAGTAAACTCACCTATTCCAGAAGCTCCAAGTGCAATACCAAGTGTACAACCAAGCCCACCACTTCCAATAATAGCTACCTTTTTCCCTTGAAGCGAGTCTTGAGTCTCTTGCCCCCAAAGTTTTATCTGTCTGTTAAAATATTCATTAAATTCTTCTTGCATGTCAATTCCTTACTGTATAAGTATAGTTTATTTTTATTATTTTGTTTTGTAATCATAGCAAATTTAGTTTAACTTTAAATAATTTTAATCTTGAGTATTTCTATTAGCTTTAAGCTACTACTTGAAGTTTTATGCCTAATGAATTTAGTACTTTAAGTACTGTTTCAAACTTAGGTTTTGAACCTTTTGCAAGTGTTTTATATAAACTTTCACGACCAAGCCCCGTATCTTTTGAAACTTGCGACATACCTTTAGCTTTTGCAATATATCCAAGTGCACTCAAAAGTTCATCCATATCACCATCTTCTAAAACTTGTGATAAATACTCTGCTATCATCTCTTTTGAATCTAAGTAATTAGATAAATCAAATTCATTAGTAGTCATTTTAACTCCTTTGCCAGTTCTTTTGCTTTTTCTATATCTTTGTTTTGACTAGACTTATCTCCACCATGTAAAAGAATAATTATTTCATCATCTTTTACCGTATAATATACTCGATAACCAGCACCAACAGTTATTCTTAGTTCAGATACTTCTTCTCCTAAACCTTTATAGTCACCAAAGTTTCCCTTTTTCATCCTCTCAATTCTACGGATAATAGAAACTTTTCCTTTTATATCTTTTAGCTTCAATAACCACTTATTAAAAATAGCAGTTTCTCTAATCGTATATTCCATAATTGTATCCTATAAGATACATTTTGTCAATATGTGTATCTTTTAACAATTATGAAAATATTTTATCTTGATTTTTAGAGTAGATTTGAAAATATGACAAAATGAAATGTCATTAGATATTTAGATATAGATTTAGAGAATATATTTATAAGAAAATTTAAATTTTTAAATAAATTACCTATTTACTGATACTTTGATGCCATATTTTTCCCTTAAATATATCAATTTAATTCTATTCTCTTATGAAGTTCATATATCTCATCGGCAAAGTCTAAACAATCATTTGTAAAAAACTCCCTTGCAGGGTTTGGTCTGTAATTATTTAGAAGCTTGTGCATAGCTTTTTCAAGCTCTGCATAGGATGATGTTTTGTATTCTCTAAGCACTTTAAACTCAAAAGGTACACCACTAGTATAAAGTGACTTTATCCTATCCTCAACCTTTAAAGTAGTAAGCCCAATTTTAACTAACTTTTTAGTATCTTTTGTAAAAGTATTTGTACCTAATATATATACCAATCCCTCATCACTCTCAAAGTCCTCATAAAGGGATTCTATTTCTAACTTCTCTTCACTTTCTTCAACCAAACTAACCAAAACAGGCTTTGAGCTTTTATCCCTAAAAAACACGCTGTCATTTTCCACACTCAAAGATTAGATTTCAGCTTTAATCTGGTCAAGGGCTAATTTTTTATCCCCATTTTTTTGCAAGGTTTTTGACTCAAACTTTTCAGGATATTTTTTCACTAATTTATTTGCAATATCTTTTACTATTAGAACTTTGTTTTCTTCTTTTAGAATCTGTATTACCATCTCTTTTAGTGTTAGCATTTTATTTCCTTAAAATATACTCTTTAAATTATCTTTTGAAACCCAGTACTTTTCGTAATCTCCTGAAGTATCATTTGAAACTCTCATAAGAAATAATTTTACTTCAATTTCTAAATTATCTTTATTAAATGTTTTATCTTTAAAAAGCTTTTTAAAGCCTTCAACTTTAGGAATAAATGATGTAAACTTATTCCCCTTAGGATCAACAAATAATATAGTCTGTTTTTTATCCTTTTGTAACCAAAAAATAAAATCAGGATAAAAAGGCTTTTCAATTCCGTCATCACAATAAGGTATATAAACTCCTTTATCATGATGCTCATTCAGCTTACTAAACATCCACCAATCATATTGTGTATCTATATAGTTACAAATCTTACTAAGCTCTTCTAAAAAGATAATCTCACTCTCTTCTGATATAATATTTTTTATCCAATCTAAATTCTCACCTGAAATAACAGGATTAAAATAATGATTCAACATTTTCTTAAATTTTGCATCTTCCAAAAGTACCTCTGGCTGGTATTTTTTAACAATATCTAATAATGCAAGTCCTTCTTCTTCTGCCTTTTTGAATAATTCTTCATTGGATAATATTTCTTTTTTTAATGCTTCTGAAATAACTTTTTGAACCTCTTCTTTTTTATCTTCTCTAACTTTTATTTTTCTAAAATGAACAATCTCATCATTTAATAGCTCAAATTTATCCACTTTACTTTGAGATACATATAATCTCTTTTGCAATTTCTCAATCAAAAAATCTAAAGACTTATAGTGAATATTTTTATCTATATAAAAGCTATCATCTTTATTAACTAAATCATAAAATAAATCACACTCTTTTTTATTGAAAAATTTATGTTTTAAAGAAAAAAGTTCTTTGCCTAAGCTATTTATATAAATTCTTAAATCATCTCTATTTCTTTCACTTAATTTAAAAGCACTTTTATTTTCAATTTTATCAGCTGTGACTTGATGAGGAATATATTTTGGAATATATAAATCTTTATTATTAATTGTATTTTTTTCTAAAGATATTTCTTGCCAATCTATACCTTTATTTTGTTCTTCTTGCCACGAAACGATTGAATTAATAGCTTCTTTATTAGTTGAGACTACAAATAGTGTTTCTAATGCTTTTGCATTTTCTTGAATTGAAGCTTTTTTATCTGTGTCAATAAAATCTATTCTTTGACGACTTCCTTCAACAGATTCAATTCTCATCCCTCTACCTATAGATTGAGTTACAAATTTTTTAGCTTCCTCCTTCATACCAATATTTAAAAATAACATTATATTAGGTCTAGTAGTATCCCATCCTTCATAAAAGGCTCTACTACCTAAAAGTATATTTATACTACTATCATCTAAAGATTTAAAATAACTCTCTTCTTTAAATGTTTCATCTATTTTTATACCGGTAAGTTTCTCTTTTAACCAAGATGAAATATCACCTATTTTTATCAAACAAAATGGCTTATCTGTACTATCAAGTTTAAAAGCTATCTCTGTTTTATCTTTTGGATTTACAATAGCTTCAATATTTCCTTTCTTTGCATAGAATACTAATTCTTTTAACTCTTCAAAACTAATATTACTAACTTGTTCCGCAAGTTCAAGTACTCCTTCACCATCTTTATCTGTTACTAAATACTTTGTTTCTTTAAATTCTGTCTTTAACTCTTTTTTAGCTTCAATAAAAATATCATCAAGAGTATCTTTTGCAATTGATTGAATTGTCTTAAAAAATAGTTCTGCATCTGCTTCTACTGTATTTACTGAATTTGTAAATACTACCATCATAGGGTCATGATATACATCTGAAAGTTTATATTTTTTTGCAAGTGCTAAAAGCAAAAGTGATTTTAAAGTAGCTCTTTGTTTTTCACTCTCATTTAAATCTGTTTTTTCTTTAAATGCTTTTAAATCATTGTCTAATAAAAATAGTTTCTTACCATACCCTTTTTTTACCCAAACTGCTTGATTTAGATTATATACCGTTGTTACAATATCAGATTCATCTGTAAAAGTAGCAGAGAAATTAAATAAAAATCCATTTTGAGCAAGTATAGAAAATATATTTTGTCTTTTAGAGTCTTGTTTATCACCTTTGTGAGCTTCATCTAAAATCACATAATTATTTCCACTATCAAGATAATCTTTATAATTTAGTGTAACCTCTTTTCTCTCTTCCGCCATTAAATCAGCTCTGTAACAAAAAAGTTTTATCAGCTGAGAATCAAATATTGTACCTTGTCTTTGTCTATTTTCATACTCTTTTAAACTAATAATATCTATAGTTTTATCTTTTAATAGATTATACTCTTCAACCTCTTTTTGAAATCTATCAAGTAAACCTTCATTTGCAGTAAAAAATAAAATATTCTTTTTTGGTATTAGACCTAAACTCATAGCTTTATCCAACAACTCTACAAGTTTTATGATAACAATTGTCTTACCACTTCCCATAGTCATCCAAAAACTCATACGATTTATAAGATGTGAGAATTCAACTCTTTTACCAGTTAAAGGAAAATATTCTTGTATAAGCTCACTAGGTTTTGCATAGTCTAAATTTACATGGGGATATTTTCGATACTCTTTATTATAAAAATCTTCTTTATCTGCATTATATTCATCATAAAACTTTGTTAATACTTTAAAAGCATTTTGCAAAGCTTCTTGTTGATATGAAAACATCTCTTTGTCATCTGAAAAACTTTCAAAATCAAACTCGTTTAATTCAATATCTCTATATTCATTTTCAACTAGTTGTTGTAAAACTATTTTATAGTTATGTTCATCTATTAGTTTTTTTTGTTTTGCCATACTACCACACCAATAGAGGTTTTAATATTTCAAGTAATTCAACTTCTTTATTTTCAAAGATAACTTTATTGTCTTTTATCTCTTTAGGTCTTTTACCTGTTAAGTTGTGAATAGTCTCTTTTAAATCAATATTGTCATATAATTTTGATAAGTCAACTTTAAAATCTTTACCATCAGACTCTATAGCTTTTGTAAGTTTTTCATCAAATAAAAAACAATCTTTTATTTCATCAGCTTTTTTACTTTCTATAAAGTCAAGTGGAGTATCACTATATTTAGTACTTCTTAGTATTTGTTCATATTGTTCTAATTCATAGTATTTAAAAATACCACTTCCTTTATATTCAATATTTTTACTTATTCCACATACAAAACCACCAATAACTTTTTTCATTCTTGGTAGTACCACGGTATAAAAATGTTCTCCCATTTCAATACCAATATATTTTCTATTTAATTTTTGAGCTGTTGCAACAGTTGATCCACTTCCTACATGATAATCTAAAATAATAGAATTATCTATACTTGAAATCCTTATTATTCTCTCTATTAACTCTTCTGCTTTTTGTGTTTGAAAGTTTTCTTTTTCATAATCAGTAGGACTTGTTATTTTCTTAATATCATCCCACCAATCATTCACAGGAGTACCTTCTTCTCTTAATTCTGAGTTTTCTCCTTTAACTGCCGTACGACCTCTTTCTTTGGTTCCTTCTGAATATTCCCTATACTGAGGGAAATAATATTTAGATTCACTATTTTTAGCATACCAATAAATCAAATCATGTTTTTTTGGCATCCTATCCTTAGGTATTCCTCCTCCACTATAACACCAAACTATCTCATTGACATAAGAAGACTCATTAAAAACTTTATTCATTAAAGTTCTTCCTAAATATCCTGCTTTATCATCCAAATGTAAATAAAAACTACCTTTTTTAGTCAATAGAATTTTTGCTATTTCAAGTCTGTTCTCCATAAGACTAAGCCATGTACTATCTTGATACTTATCTAAATAATCAAAATCATCCCCAGTATTAAAAGGAGGATCAATATAAATTAAATCAACACTATTTTTAAACCTTGGAAGTATTGTATTAAGTGCTTGATAATTTTCACTCTTTATTAAAAGTCCATTTATCTCATCTTCATCAAAAAGCTCTTCAATTTCTTCTCTAAATTCTGGAAAATATTTAGTGTCAATTGGTAAATATTCATTTTCAATAAGCCCATCACCGATTGATAATTCTAACTCTTCCCATTCATTTTTTTGTTCTTTGTAATTTTTATGCTTTCTTAGTTTATTTGTATCAAACCCTTTTGATACAAGTAAATCCATAGAAACTACAATATTACTATTTAATACAAATCTTGGCTTATTCCAAATCTTTACAAGTTCATTTTCAAACTGAGAAATAAAGTTGATAAGTTTTAAAGATACTTTTTTAAAATCTTGTATTTGATTAAACCTATCTAAATCAAGGTCTATTTCTTGTGAAAACATATACTGATATATCCACATATCAAGTTGCTCAGTCAAAAATTTATTTGCATCTTTATTTATAAAATAATCTATATTTGACTGCTTTTCAAAAACTCTAAAAGCCTTTTTTAAATCATCCTCTTTTATAGCAAGACTCTCTTTTTTTGTCTCCTTTAAAATATCGTTTGATTTTGTTTTTTTACCTTGTACACTATAAGCAACTGATAAATTAACTCTTTTATTTTCTATTGATTCTAAGGTATAAACCAATTCTTTTTTTTCATTTGCTTTTTTACCTTCCATATTTGAAACATCAAAAGCAAACTTTTTACCCTCTATCTCAATTTCAAGGTCTTTAAATATTTTGTCTGATTTCACATAATAAAGCATTTGAGTTTTATAAAAAAGTGAAGTATCTTGTCTATCTGATATGACTTGTTCATAGTCAGTTGTAAAAGTTTTAATTTCACTTATATTTTGCTCTTCATAAGCTTTTGTATATATATTATAAAAAAGAGGCGTATAATTATAGTAAATAGAACCCGACTCACTAAAATATCTATGGAAAAAACTATATAGCTTATCATATAGCTCATCTTTAAAATCTTGATTTGTTTTACAAACACCATTTATTTCATTTAATAACTCTTTTTGAACTTTTTTAAAATATGTTTGTTTCTCTTTCATCAAGTTTATAAAGCCTGATCTTCCTTTTACCTCTGCACCTACGAAAAGATTTGTTAATATATCCCAAAACTTTTTTTCATTATTTATCATCAAAATAGCCTTATTAAAAATTAGAAACAATTATAACTTTATTTCACTTTTAAAGAATTTTATCAAAAGAAAACAACCTTATCCCCTCCTCCCAACCTCTACAGAAGCCGAGCGTTTATTTTTCTCTTTTCTAAATAAGATTGGTAACTGTCTGAGTGTTTAAAAGTTACTAAACGCAAGTTTTAATAAACGAGTTTTACCAATCAGAAAAGATAAAAATAATAAGTGAGGGAACCTTTGGCTTCGCAGCCGTTGGTGGCTTTTTGTTTTACTTTTTGCCATCAAAAAGTGAAGAAGCGGAAATCTCAGATTTTCAAGAGCAAGAACAAAATTTAAGAACTCAAAGACGGTTAAAGAAGAGTAAAAGCGAAGATATTTATATCTTCAAGCCCCAAACAGAAATTGACAAAATAAAAATTGTAAGATATAATGCTCTTACAATTCGCCTTCGGGCACACCCACTTATTTTAAGTGGGGCCAAATAGATTTTTTGACTTTTCTACAATTACTTTAAAATCTTCTTTATTAATCATTCCAATTTTGTTCATTATTCTTTTTATACTAAATACTTTTACTTGTAAAATTAATGCCGAAACATTTAAAACTTCATTATTATATGTGGTATATTTGAATTTATGAAAATAATCATTATCTTCTCTAAGTGTTGTAGTAGTTGGGATTCCTAAAAATAAATCTTTTGTGAGTTTTCTTACAACAATAACAGGTCTTGCAAAATTTTTACCTTTGCCATTTTGTTCATAACCAATATTTTGTCCAATATTTGCCCAAAATATTTCTCTTGATTTTATACCTAATTTTCTTTCATTTTTAGTAAGTTCTTTTTTTATTTCATTCCATTCATCAAAAAATCTATCCATCACAACACACCCTCTTCTTGTAAACTAATAAACCCTTCATTTGTAAATATCACATGATCTAAAAGTTCTATGCCTAATATTTTCCCTGACTCTTTCAGTCTTTGTGTTACATTGATATCTTCACTACTTGGTTTTAGTATTCCACTTGGATGATTGTGGGCTACTATTATACTGGCGCATCTTTTTTCTATGGCGTGTGAGAATACTTCTCTTGGGTGAACTAGGCTTTGGTTTAGGGTTCCTATTGTTATGATTTTGGTTTCTAGTAGATTATTTGCTCCATCTAAATATAGAGTTAGGAAGTATTCTTGGCGTTTGTTTTTATAGGGTTTTAGCTCTTCATATACATCACTTGAAGAGTTTATTTTATAGTTTTGAATATCAATTAGATATCTTCTTGATAGTTCTATTGCAGATATTATTTGACTAGCTTTTACAGTTCCTAATCCATGTATTTTAAGTAAGGTTTTTAAATCTATATTTTCAAAGTTTGAGTCGAAGAATTTTTCTATTTCATGGGATAGTTTTATGACATCTTTGCCTTTTACTCCACTTCCTAGTAATACAGCTATTAGTTCATAATTTTTTAAGGAACTAAGACCATATTTCAGTAATCTTTCTCTTGGTTTATCTATACTTTGTAGTTGATTTATTGTCTTCATAAACTCCTCCTAACTGGTAAGAAAAGTTTATCAAATATTTTTTATAGTCACAAAAAATATATCAAATTGTTATATTTTTATTTTTCAGATAGTTCTTTGAATTGAAGTTTAGAAGTTTCTAGAAGTTTTTGGGCATCATCAAGTTCTTTCATACCATTTTTGTATATCTCTACAGATGAACTCAATGTTATATCTGGATTCCCCAACTTCTCTAATAACTCTTTTGCCTTTTCTACTTTTTCTTCGAAGCTTTGTTCTTCTTTTATCTCTTCACTCATATTCTTTTCTCCAATATATCGACTACATAATCTTTGAACTTATCAAGTTCCACCAAAAATGAATCATGTCCATGTGTAGATTCTATCATTTTATACTTTACATTTTCCATATTCATATCTCTCATTATATTATAAATCTCTTCCATCTCTTCTGGGAAAAATAAAACATCATCAGAAAAAGAGATAAGATGAAGGTCACATTTTATCTTTGACAAGGCATCTGGAAGTTTATCAGTACCCCTTGCTGCATCAAATATATTCATGGTTTTACAAACATACAAATATGATAAAGGGTCAAATATTTTTGGGAAATTGTAAGCATTGTATTCCAAATATTTCTCAACTTCAAATCTTCCAAAAAGTTCATAAAGCCCATCTGTTTCCACATAATTTCTACCAAATTTATTATTCATAGAATTTGGTCCCACATAGGCAATCAATCCTGCCATTCTACCAATTGCAAGACCAGGTAAACCATTTGCAATAAGGTCACCTTTTGTATAGTTTCCATTTTTAAAAGCTGGATCATTTCTTATGGATTCCATTGCTATTTTATTTACAGCTATTGCCCAAGGTCTTGTGTATGCTGTTGTTGCCATTGCTATAATTGTATCTGCGAAATCTGGATACTCAATTGAATAACAAAGTGCTTGCATACCACCCATACTTCCACCAATGACTGCTTTTACATGATGAATATCAAGGGAAGTTAGAAGTCTTTTTTGGGCTTTTACAATATCTGTTATGGCTAAAACTGGAAATTTAAGTCTATATAATTCACCTGCTTTATTCATAGGACTCATTGGAGAAGTTGACCCAAAACAAGAGCCAAGGTTATTAGTACAGATTACAAAATATTTTCTAGTGTCAATAGTTTTACCATCACCTATAAAATTATCCCACCAACCTGGTTTTGCTTCATTTTCATATCTTCCAGCTGCATGATGAGAACCACTTAAGGCATGACAAATAACGATTACATTTGATTTATCTTCGTTAAGTTCTCCATAAGTTTCGTATTTTATTTCATAAGGTTCTAGAATTCGTCCACTTTCTAGGTGTAAAGGAGTCGTAAATCTAGCAATTTTTGTCTCTATTTTCAAAAAATATCCATTTTGTTTATTTGGGATATTTTAACCAAAGAATTCTAAAATAATTATTTCTATAAAATTTAAGCTCTAAGTAATATAAATATTTAAGTTTAATCTTTATTAGATTTAGTAAGATTTTTAATCACAACAAAGGAAATTAAAATGAAAAAGATTCTTACATTGTTATTTATTTTAAGTGGATTTGCTTTTGCAAATAGTGGCTTTGTTACTTATAAAGTAGATGGTAAAGAGTATGAAGGGTATTATAGTTCTCCTTCAAAAGATGCACCACTTATTTATATGGTTCATGATTGGGATGGGATTACTGATTATGAAGTAAAAAGAGCAAAGATGCTTTATGATTTGGGTTATGCAACATTTGCAGTTGATTTGTATGGGAAGGGTGTAAGACCAACAAAAACAGAAGATAAGAAAAAACTGACAAATGAACTTTATCAAAATAGAGCAAAAATGAAAAGACTTCTTTATGCTGGATATTATGAAGCTAAAAAACTAGGAGCAAATGTTTCAAATGCTGTTGGCATTGGATATTGTTTTGGTGGAGCTGCTATTTTAGAGTTTGCTAGAAATGGTGGAGATTTTAAATCATTTATCACTTTTCATGGAGGATTACAAACTCCTATAGGTGAAAACTATTCTAAGACAAAAGGTTCTATTGTAGTATTTCATGGAAGTGCTGACAAAGTTGTTAGTTTACAAGAGTTTGCTAATTTGGCTATGGAATTAGAGGAAAATAAAATACCACATGAAATGATAACTTATAGTGGAGCACCCCATGCCTTTACTGTCTTTGGCTCAAACAGCTATAATAAAGTAGCAGATGAAAAATCATGGAGAAGATTTACAGAGATTTTAGAAACTACATTAAAATAAGCTAAGAATTTCTCTCTTAGCTTAGCTCTTCAAACTCTATTTTCATAATATCTTGCCAGATTGGAGAAGGTCCCCACTCTTCTAGAAGAGATAAATCTATTTCATCAAAGGGAGTTTTTAAAAAATATTTATGGTAAACATACATAAAAGCACTTACTCTATAGTTTTTTGCACAATGAACAAATACCTTTTTACCCTCAAGTGAAGTCAAAATGCTCAAAAAGAGTTTTAAGTCATATTTTGTGGGATATTCAAAATCTACAGGAATATGAATATAAGTCATACCCAAAGCTGAAACTATTTTATCTTCATTATCTAAAGCATTTGTTGCATTTGATAAAGCAAGATTTATCACTATTTCAAAACCATCATTTACTAATAATTCTAATTCAGCCTCTTTTGGCTGACCAGCTGTTGAGATATTATCATTGATTTTTATGTAGTTTAAAATAGTTTCAGTTTTCATTTTACATCAACTCTTCCATTTTTATTTGATATTCATCATTGATTGTATCTAGTTTAGTTTGAGATATTTCTAAAGATTCAAATTTAGTTTCAGCCTCTTTTTCAAGTTTTGATATCTCTTTTGATAATTCCATTACTTTACTATTGTCACCTTTATTTGTAACATCGATTAATTCATCTTTTTTCTTTTCGATTATTGTTTCTATCTCTATAATTTTTTTCTCTAAAGAATCAATCTCTTTTTTTATAGGACTTGTTATTTTACTTTTTTCTTGTACAAGTAAGGCTCTTAATCTTTTGCTCTCTTTTTTATTTACTTTTGGTTTTGCTTTTTTCTTAGGAGCATCATCTTCATCTTCCCAACCAATTTTTTCCAAAAACTCATCATAAGTTCCATCAAAATAATCAGCACTTCCATTTGAGAAAATAATCAATCTATCACAAACAGCTCTAAGTAACTCTTCACTATGGGTTACTATGATACAAGAACCATCAAAGTTTTTAATAGCTTCTGTTAAAGCTTCTATTGAACTCATATCAAGGTGATTTGTAGGCTCATCTAGGAAAAGTAAATTAACTTCTTTTGCTAAAATTTTCCCAAGCATTACCCTACTTTTTTCACCACCTGAAAGTAAAGTTACCTTTTTCTTAGCATCATCACCTGAGAACATCATACCACCACAAATACTTCTTACAGTTCCTTCAGCCAATTTATTATTTGATAAATAGATTTCATCCATAATTGTATTGTCTGGGTTTAGATGTGAAATATTTGTTTGTCCAAAGTGTCCAAAAGTCACACTTGTATGCATCTCTGTCACACCATGTAAAGCTTTCAATTCACCTGCTATTGTATTTAGAAGTGTTGATTTACCTTTACCATTTTTTCCTATGATTCCAAGTGTTTCACCCTTTTGTAGAGTAAATGAAATATCTTTAAAAAGTATATTATCTTTTGTATATCCAAACGATAAATCTTTTACATCAAGTAAAACTTTTGCAGGTGTATCTTTATAATTAAAATCAAATTTTAATGTGGAATCAAAATTTAAATCTTCTAAGATATCCATCTTTTCTAGTTGTTTAACTTTTGATTGGGCTAAGTTAGCTGTTGAGGCTCTTGCTTTATTTTTAGCAATAAACTCTTCTAATTGTTTTACTTTTTTATCTTGTGAAGCTTTTTGTTTTTCGTGGTGTTCATCTTCTTCTTTTAGTTTTTCATAAAACTTGTGAGTATCACCTTTTACAACTTTTAGGTTTTTTCTTACTAATCCCATAGTGTGAGTTGTAACTGCATCCATAAAATCTCTATCATGGGTGATTATAATTACTTCACCATCAAAGTTTTTCAAAAATACTTTTAACCATCTTAATGAAACGATATCAAGGTAGTTTGTTGGCTCATCTAAAAGTAACAGATTCGGTTCTGTCAGAAGTAGTTTTGCTAGATTTATTCTAATTTGATATCCACCTGAAAAAGATAAGGGATCTTTTAATAAATCTTCTTGCGAGAATCCAAGACCAAAAAGTATTTTTTCTACTTTATAAATATCATATTTATGCTCTTCACTAAGTGCAAGGGCTGCTTCATCTGTTATTGTTTTTTCTGTAAAAACAAGATGCTGTTTTAATGCACCTATTCTATAGTTTTTAGGTTTTAATATTTCACCAGCATCTGGATGCTCTTCATCTAAAATTAGCTTAAATAGTGTAGATTTTCCACTACCATTTCTTCCTACTAATCCAATTTTATCCCCAGAATTTAATCTAAAGGTTACTTCATTGAATAGTGTTTGTTTACCAAAGCTCTTTGAGACATTTGAAAGTTCTATCATATATTCTTCTTTCTTACTTAATTAGAAACGGATTATACGCAAGGGGAGTTTATAAGCTTATTAGAAGAGAACTTTTGTGTATAATATGCGACGAATTTTACTAATATAAAGGAAGAGAATGAAAAATTTGAAAAATATTGCAATAATTTTACTTGCAGTATTATTATCAACACAGCTTTTTGCTAGTGAAAAGATATATAAACTTAAGATGGCTACTACATGGGGCCCAACACTATCTCCACTAATTGATACAGCAAAAAACATGGCAAAAATTGCAAATGAAATGTCAAATGGAAGATTAGAAATTAGAGTTGATGCAGCGAATAAACACAAAGCACCTTTTGGAGTTTTTGATATGGTAAAAGCTGGACAATATGATATTGGTCATACAGCTTCTTATTATTGGAAAGGTAAAGATATAGCAACTTTACCGTTTACTTCTATGCCTTTTGGTCTTACTGCTCCTGAGCAATATGCTTGGTTTTATTATGGTGGTGGATTAGAGTTGATGCAAAAAGTTTATTCTAAATATGGTATGTACTCATTTCCAGGGGGAAGCACTGGTGTTCAAATGGGTGGATGGTTTAGAAAAGAGATTAAATCAGTTGATGACTTAAAAGGTCTTAAAATGAGAATTCCAGGTTTTGCAGGTGAAATAATGGCAAAAGTTGGAGTACAAGTTATGAATATAGCACCTGCTGAACTTTTTATGGCTTTAGAAAGAAATACTATTGATGCCTTGGAATGGGTTGGACCATCAATGGATATTAAAATGGGATTTCACAAAGTTGCACCATATTATTATACAGGGTGGCATGAACCAGCTAGTGAAATGCAATTTTTAGTAAATATTCACTCTTTTAAAAAACTACCAAAAGATTTACAAGAGATTTTAAAAGTTGCTATGAAAGTTGCAGCTTATGATATGTATATTCAAAACTATGATTTAAATGCTTCAGCATGGCAAGAGATGAAAAAAGAGTATCCAGATATAAAAGTTAAAACATTTCCAAAAGATGTAATGACTGCATTGAAAAAAGCAAATAAAGAATTAAGAGTAGAATTAGGTGCTAAAAGCCCACTATTAAAAGAGACTTTAGACTCTCAAGATGCTTATATGAAAAAAGTGCGAGAGTGGAGTAAAATGTCAGATTATTTATATTTAAAAGATAATTTATAAAAGGATAATAAATGGCAATATTTGGAAAATTAGACTGTATTAAAAATCAAATAAAAGAGGATAATTTTCAATTGGCATTTAATTATTTAGAAAATATATCTAATGATATTTTTGAAATAAAAAATGGTGACTGTGTAAAAGAGTTTATCAATGAAAATATGTTTGTTTTAAAACAAACATATTTTTCAAAGCCTAGAAATGAGTGTTTTTTTGAATCACATAAAAAATATATTGATATTCAATATATAGTAAAAGGCTCTGAAATCATGGATGTATCACATATAGACGATCTTGAAATCACTGAAGCTTACAATGAAGAAAAAGATTTTATAAAATACAGCACAAAAAATGGATTTTCATCTTTACTCATAAAAGAAAAAGAATTAGCCATTTTTTATCCAAGTGATGGACATCAGCCTTGTATAAAAGTTGATAAAACGGAACAAATTTATAAAGTAGTAATAAAAATATCTACAAAAAGTTAAAGAGAAAGGATAAAAAATGGATTATATAAAAGATTTAGAAAATTTGCTAAAAACTGATGTATTAATAGAAGTAAATGAAAATATCAAAGAACTTGAAACAAGTTTAGAGAAAAAGAAAAACTCTAAAGAGTTGAAAGATGAGTTAAAATATATGAAAGAGGTAAAAAAATACTTTGATGATGTTTTACTTGATATAGACAATGAAACTATTACACAAGAACAAGCTTCTGATATTCTTGAGGGTTTAGAGGATATGAGAATTGATAACCAAGAAATTTAAATTTAAAGAATTCCCGTATAAATTCATTTAATTATTCTGCCTAACTTATTTTATAGTTTATATTTAATATAATCGGCCTTTATTAAAATAATAAATTATAATTATAAGTTAGGAAAACAATGTTCGGTTTAGAAGTATATGAAATAATAAATATCTTAGGTCTTGGTCTTGGAATGCTATTTGGAATGATAGCTCAAAAAAATCAATTCTGTTTTAGTGGTTCAATCAAAGATTATATCTTATTAAAATCTACAAGAAGGGGTGCTTCTGTTGTATTTGCAATGATTGTTGCCATAATCTCTACTAAAATTGTAGGCTCTTATTTTGACTTAGATTTTACAAAAACAGTTTACTACAAACAAGATGTTAATTACTTTGTTGTTATATTTGGTGGTTTATTATTTGGTACAGGAATGATGATAGCTGATGGTTGTAGCAATAGACATCTAATCAAATTTGGACAAGGTGATTCCAAATCACTTATTACTTTGATATTCATAGGAATCTTTGGATTTGCAACTGCAAAAGGTCTTATTCAAGGTTTTTTAACTCCCTTTACTCAAAATAAAACTCTTTTAGAACTCTCTTCAATGATAGATAATAGTACTATGAATATATATCTTGTAGTAGGAGTTTTGTTTGTAATTTTATTAATCTTAGCAAAAAAAGTAAAAAGAATATTTACCCTAATAGATGGCTTTTTAATTGGACTTTTAATAGCTGCTGCTTGGACAATAACAGGAGTATTAGGAGAAGATAGTATGGAAAGACTAATTGATCTTTCTGGTATTACATTTGTTTATCCTACTTCTAAAAGTTTAGAATTATTTATGTTTTATCAAGTAAATTACTTCACTTTCCCTATTGCTGTATTGTGTGGAGTTATGTTAGGTTCTTTTGCTATGTCATTTTTCAATAAAAAATATAGCTTTGGATGTACTGCAACACAAAAGGTTAATAGAGTAACTTATAATATGATTGGTGGTGCTTTAATGGGTATTGGAGGTATTTTGTCTATTGGTTGTACAATTGGACAAGGACTAACAGGAATGTCAACATTAGCCTTTTCTTCATTTTTAGCAATTGCTTCAATATTTATCTCAGGTGTAATAACTGCTAAGATATTAAACAAATCTGGAAGACTTCCTATGTGTTTTATTTTTGAGTGGAATGATACACCACCTGATTATAATATTTAAAAATTTTAATCACAAAAGTTTACTTTATATTTAAGTAAACTTTTGTACTCTTAGCTTATGAACTGGCTTGCACATATATTTTTATCCGAACATAATATAGATTTCCAAATTGGGAATTATTTAGCTGACCCTTTAAAAGCAAAAGCATGGGAAGGTGCAAATGAAGACATAAAAAAAGCGATGGAAATACATAAGCTAATAGATTCATATACAGATAATCACCCTACTTTTAAACAAAGCAAAAATAGACTTGGAAATAGTGGTTTACTAAAGGCTGTTGTTATTGATTTGACATACGATTATCTACTTACAAAAAACTGGCATAGATACTCAAATATAACTCTTAATAAATTTTTAGATGACTTTTATATAAAAGCAAATGCAAATATGCACACTCTTCCAAATGAAGCAAAACAAAAGTTAAAAAGCCTAATAGAATTTGATTTATTAAATAAATACCAAAGCTTGGAGCACTTGAATAAATCATTTAATAGAGTTGATAAAAGAATCTCTTCTCGAGTTTTAAAAAGGGATAATGTAAGTAGATATTATGGAATAGTTTGTGAAAATATTGATGAGATAGAAGAGGATTTTTTACTATTTTTTCCACAACTTTGTAACAAAGTTAAGGAAAATGTAAATAATAGTAAATTAATACATTGGAAGATTTAATATCTTTATGTTTTATTTTGTATACTTCAATAATTAAATAAAAGGACCGTTCAAATATGGATATGACAAAAGTAGCAAATGTAATTTTATATATGTTACACAAACAAGTAAAATTGTTAAATGATAAGAAATTATCAATTCTTCTTTTTTTGATGGATTATAACCATCTTAAATATTGTGGTAAAAAAATATTTGGTGATGAGTACATAAAAGGGGCTAGAAGTCCTGAACCAAAACTACTATCTGAACTTTTTGATGTGATTATAAATGAAGAGATCTTAGAAGATGACGATGAAAGAGTTTTCTTTATCCAAGAGATACTTGATAATGTAGATATGGATATAATCGAAAGAGAAAACTTTACTGAAGTAAAATTTGTAGAAATTGGTATTGAGTATGATGAAGATTTATTTGATGATGATGAGTTAAAAACTATCAATAAATTAGTAAATCAATACAAAGAAGCAACTCCAAGAGTTATTGCAAATGATACTTTTAAAATAGATGAATATAGAGCAAAAGAAAAAGGTGAAGTTATTATCTAATAACCTCGCCTTTTAGGCATGATTTTTAATTCTTAATAAACCTAATCCTAAAAATATAAACAAACCACCTGTAAACTTATTGAACCAATACATTCTTTTTTCATTACTTAATAGTGCTTTTGATTTTTTAGATAAAAAAGCATAAGTACAAAGTCCAAAAAATGAGAAGAATAAAAACTCTCCCGTCATAATAAAAAATTGAGGAGCAATAGCTTCATGTAGATTTAAAAACTGAGGGAATATTGCTGTAAAAAAGATAATTGGTTTTGGATTTGTAACTGCTACAAAAAATGATTCAAAGAAGTATGATTTTCTACTTTTTTGTTTAACATTTTTTTCCATCTCATCTATATTTAAAATACCTCTGTTTCGTAAAAACTTTATACCCAAATATATAAGATAAAAAGCACCTATAATTTTTACTATTAAAAAAAGTGTAGCTGAAGTTAAAATCAATACTCCAAGACCTAAAATTGAAGCAGTAGATAAAACAGCTAATCCAAGAATATTGGCAAAAGATGATACTGCTACTGTTTTCATATCAGTTCTTATGCCATTTACAATAGCTAACATCACGGCAGGACCAGGACTTAATACATATAAAAATGCAATCACTGAATATATTAAAAAAGTATCAATACTCATAATTTTTCCTTTTATTTAGAAACTATTTTTTGTTTTTCTTCTTAGAAGCCTTTGCCATTTTTGCTTTTTTCTTTGCTTTTTGTTTTGCTAATGCTAGGTTTGCTGCTTTTCTAGCATTTACAACTTGTTCATTTTCATATCTATCTTGAGAAAATTCAACTTTTACTGGATTTTTATTTTGATTTGCAGTTGCTGCTATTTTTTCTGATTTTACACTTTTTACACTATTTGTGTTTAAACTTTTTGCCATTGTTTAACCTATTTTGAGATTTTGTATTATATCTTGATAACTCTTTATTTTCTAACCCAAGATGAGATTTGTTCTATATCATTTGGTGTAGTTTGACAACATCCACCAATCACACTTGCACCCTTTTCATACCACAGATGTGCCATTTTCCCATAATCTTTTGTATTAGCTTGTGTACTCCAAGTTTTAGTTTCTCCATCATAAGCAGCTCCCCCATTTGGATAAACAATAATTGGTTTTGTTGAAACTTCTTTAATCTGTGAGATTAAAGATTCAATATATTGTGGTGCTGTACAATTTATACCAATAGCTACAACTTGTTCTTTATCATCTAAAAATTTTGCACACTCTTTTATAGTTTCACCACTATTTATATGCTCTCCATCTTTTGCACTAAAGGTAATCCAAGCTTGAGTTGAGGGGAACTCTTTGAGAAGTTTTACATAAGCTTTTGCTTCTATTAGACAAGGAACTGTTTCACAAGCAAGTAAATCTGGTTTTGCTTCAATCAAAGCTTGCATTCTTTTTCTATGAAAATTTATTAGTTCCTCTTCACTTAATCCATAATTACCTCTAAACTCTGAACCATCTGCTAAGTATGCTCCATAAGGACCAACAGAAGCTGCTACAAGAGGTTTTATTCTACTCTTTGATTCATTTCTTGACCAAAACTCATCTCTTGCTTCTATGGCCAATTTTATAGAAGATTGTAAAAGCTCTTTTGCTTGGACTTCATTTAATCCTCGCTCTTTAAAGCCTTCAAATGTAGCTTGATAACTTAAAGTTGTAATACAATCACTTCCAGCTTCTAAATAGTCTTTATGCACTTCATAAATAGCTTTTGGATTTTCCATAAGAAACTTAGCTGACCAAAGTGAATCATTGATATCATAACCTTTTCTTTCTAACTCTGTTCCTGTTGCCCCATCTATAATTAATATTTTTTGATTTTTTAATATCTCTTTGATTTTGTTCATAATTTATCCTATTTATTTTCTACAAAATTATCAAGTTTTGTTAGATATTCTTTTTTTAACTCATCTGAAATAAAAGAAGAGTTAAAAGAGTTTCTAGCAAGTTTTATAATATCTTCTTTTGTTAAGTCTATATTTTCATATAAATTTATAAAGTTATCATTTAAATAACCTTTGAAATATGCTGGATCATCAGAGTTTATTGTGACATTTAGTCCATAATCTAAAAGTTGCTTTACATTGTGTTGTTTGTAGTTTTCAAAAACTTTCAACTCAATATTTGAGTTTGGACAAACAGTCAAAGGTGTTTGCTCTTTTTTTAATCTTTCCATTAACTCTTTTGAATGAACTGCTTGCACTCCATGATCTATTCTTTGGATATCCAATAAGTCTAAAGCTTCATAAATATAAGAATAATCAGCCTCTTCTCCTGCATGAGCCACAAGTCTAAATTCTGCCTCTTTTGCTTTTTTAAATACCTCTTTAAATTTTGAAGGAGGATGTCCAAGTTCTGAGGAATCAAGTCCAACACCTATAATCTTATCTTTGAAAGGTAACGACTCTTCAAAAGTTTTTAAAGCCTCTTCTTGACTTAAGTGTCTTAAAAAACACATAATAATATTTGAGCTAATTCCAAACTTCTCTTTGGCATCTTCTAAAGCTTCACTTATCCCTAAAATAATCGTATCAAAAGACAGACCTCTTTGAGTGTGTGTTTGTGGGTCAAAAAATATTTCTGTATGGATTATATTGTTTTGTACACACTTTAAAATATAAGCCCAAGTCAAATCATAAAAATCTTTTTTTTGAACAAGTACATTTGCTCCTGAGTAATAAATATCCAAAAAGGATTGTAAGTTTGTGAAATCGTATGCTGCCTTTATTTCTTCAATTGAATCGTAAGGTATCTTTATATTATTTCTTTTTGCAAGTTCAAACATAAGTTCAGGCTCCAGTGAGCCTTCAATATGTAAGTGTAATTCTGCTTTTGGTATCTTTTTTATAAATTCTATCATATCTTTTCCAAATTTTATTTACCACTTTTGTTTTGGTGGAATGTACTCTTTTATAGCTTTTAGTAGCTCTTCTTGATTATCTGTTTTAATAAGCATATCTGAGTACTCTTTTCTTAAAAATTCTGCTTCACACATATTATCTATCATCTCAAATAATTTATTATAAAATCCATTTATATTAAAAAAAGCACAAGGCTTATTATGAAAACCAAGCAAAGCCCAAGTCCAAACCTCAAAAGTCTCTTCTAAAGTTCCAGCACCTCCTGGAAGTACTACAAAGGCATCAGCTAACTCTGCCATTGCGGCTTTTCTTTCATGCATATTTGAAACTACTTTTAAGTCAGTTATACCTGTGTGAGCTAACTCTTTTTCTTTTAGTTTTTCAGGAATTACCCCATAAACTTTTCCGCCATTTTCCATAACTGAATCTGCGATTGCACCCATAAGTCCAACATTTCCACCGCCATATACTAATTCTATATTATTTTGGGCAAAATATTTACCTAATCGTTTTGTAGCGTTTATATATTCTATATTATTACCAGCACTTGATCCACAAAAAACTGCAATTCTCATTATTTGATTCCTTATTTTTATCTATTTAAATAGATATTATATCTAAAGTCAATTGTTTGTTTTATTTAATATGAGAATTTTTATTTAATATAAAAAGAACTACTTTTCTAAATGATTTTATAAGTGGATATAAAAGAAAAGAAAAGAATTTTGTATTCAATACCTTTACTTCCTTATTAGATAGTTTGTTTAATTGTTTTATAGCATCTGAACCTTGAAATATCTTTCCATCAATTTCTATGATAATTCCATCATTTACATCAAAGCCTTTTTTCTTTAAAAATTCTATTTTTTGAGGATATTCCCTTGCATTATAAAGTTTAAGATTGTGATTAGTTCTTATTAAATTATAATTTGCATAATAGTTACAAAAAGGGCATTCTTTGTCAAAATATAGATTTACATCTTTTTTCATGAATTTGGAGATATCTTTCCAGTTCTAATGGTATAAGCCCAATCTTCTCTTCCATTAGACTCTGCTTTTAAAGCTGCTTTTTCATAATCATAAGCAACTTTTACTAACTCTATATTGTATTCACTTGAATTTACCTCAAGTATTATATATGTAGCATCAGGATAACTATTTTCTATGATATATTCATTTGGTAATTTATCTTTATAAGCTTGTAAGCCTACTGAACCTGGATTTATCATCACTTGTCCTGTACTTAAATTTACACATCTAGGAGTATGAGAATGTCCACAAATTACAAACTTAGATTCTACATCATCAAGAAGTTCAATTATCTTCTTTTCATCCCTTAATTGTGCTCTCCCACTACTTACATCTTCAAGTAAATAAACACTATCATCATGTTGTGTACCATGGATTACATACAAATCTTTCCCTAAAAACTTTTCAAAAGGCAAATCTTGTATCCAATATAAAACCTCTTCACCCAAGTCTTCATATACATATTTTAAAGTAGGATTATTTTCAAGTTGCTCTAAAGAAGCTTCTAAAATCTCTCTATCTTGATTTCCACAGATATTTACAAAGTTGTTTTCCTTCAATAGTTCATAAGTAGCTCTTGGTTCTATTGGACCATAAAAAGAGTCACCTGCATTTATCATCATATCTACATTTTTACTCTTTGCATCAGCAATAACAGCTTCCAAAGCAAAAACATTTGAATGAATATCTGACAAAATAGCTATTTTCATTTTTCTAAATCCTACAATTTTAATTTTTTGGGATTATAGCTAAAAAGAAATTATTATTAAAATAAATTTATATTTTCTTAAATAAATATTAATTATATAACTAAAATATAAAATATGTGATTTATGTGTATTATGTACTCATAAATAATAAAATTTAAAGATTTTTTAAGCCAAAAGGCAATTTTCTTTTTATACAATACGAACTAATTTATACAAAATATAAAAAGGGATTTAAGTATGGAAAAAGTTGTAATCATTGGTGGCGGATATGCAGGAATTTATGCTTTAAGAGAATTAGTAAAAAACAAAAATATTAAAATAACTCTTATAGATACACACACCTTTCATAATTTACAACCAGAGGTTTATGATTTGATTGCAAATAAGTCAAATATTGCTGATGTAACAATTGATTTGACTACTTTATGCATGGGATTAAAACATAGTTATTTAGAATACAAAAATTTAAAAGTAATAAAAATAGACCCAAATAAGAAAAAAATATATACAGAAGAAAAAGAGAGTGTAGAGTTTGATTATCTAATTATGGCCGCAGGAACAAGAACATATTTTCCACATGTTATTCCAGGTCTTAACAATGCTCACGATATCAAAAAACTAAATTGGGCAGTATACTTCAAACAAAGTTTTGAAAATCAACTTTTCAAAAAGATACAAGATGAAGCAAAAAAATGTGATGATACACATATTGTAGTTGTAGGTGCTGGATTATCAGGAGTAGAAATAGCTGCTGAAATGGCATATAATTCTAAAATGTTTTTCAAAAGAGGAAACTTCACTTGTGACAATTTAAAAATATCACTAATAAGTAGTGCAGATACTATTTTGCCAGGTTTAGATCCTAAGTTAATTGCCTTTTCCCATGAAAGACTTAAATCACTAGGAATCAATGTTATTACAAATACAAAATTACAAAGATGTGAAGATAATCTTGCATACTTTACAAATGGGACGAAAATAGACCATTCATTTTTAATTTTTACAGGTGGGGTTGAAGCTGCTAAAATAACAAAAGAATTAGATGTTGATAAAAATCAAAAAGGTCAAATAATCGTAAATGAGTATATGCAAACAAGCAAATATGAAAATATCTTTGCTATTGGGGATGCAGCACAAATCAAAAACAAAAAAGATGAAATAATGCCTCCAAATGTTACAATTGCAAGAATAAGTGGAATAAATGCTGGAAATAATATCTTAAACATAATCAATAAAAAGAAACTTCAAAAGGCAAATCCAAAACTAGAAGGTATATTAATAGCTTTGGGTGGGAAATATGCAGCAGGAAGTATTTATGGACTTATCCATGTAAAAGGAAGAATAGCCTATGAAATCAAAAAATATGTTTTTGATTCTTATAGAAAACCTTTGTTAAAACTTATTAAAGATGGTTATAAAAAACTAAAAAAGATATAATAAAAGAAAAAAAGAGGAAATAATAATGGCAGAAAAAAATATGGGATTTTTAAAAAGAGCAGATGAGCATATTACAGTTGCAAATGAACAATTAAATGAAGAAACAACTCAAGGTGAAGTAAGTGCTTCATTTATGTATGGAGCTGCAAGATTCAATGCATGGGTAGCAGCAACTTCATTTGAAAGTGCCGAAGATATGGCTAATGAAAAAGAAGAAATAATAGAGTATTTTGTAAATGAATATAAATTGGCTTTAGGTGAGCATATTGATAATCATGTAAAAAACTATGATTTTTCTCAAAACCAATTTGAAGAGAAGTGAAAATAATTAATATTTTCACTTCTTTTTAATATTAAAACTTTGATAATGCAGAGTTTATAGTATCTTCCATAATTTTTGATGATTTTTCAAAACCACTTTTCAACTCTTCCCAAGCATCATCACTTGAATTTTTAATACTAGTAAGTTTTTCTTTTACTTCATTTTTTAAACTATCTAGTTCTTTAATTTTTTTTTCATATTCAATTTTTGTATCAGCCTTAGCTGCATCTTTTTTTGCATTTAGTACATCTATCTTTGCACTTAATTCATCTATTTTTGCTTGTGCTTTTTGTTCATAAGCATTTTTTTCCATTTAATATCCTTTTAAAGTTTTATTTAAGACTCTCTTTTGCTTTGTCGTATCCCTCTTCAACTTTTTCTTTAGCTTTATCAACTACTTCTTCTGTTTTATCACCAACAGTTTCTAATGCATCTTTTGTATCTTCTTTAGCATTTTCAAATGCTTCTTTTGTTTTATCACTAGCATCTTGTATTGAATCTTCACTCTTATCAACTACATCTTCCGCTTTATCTGCAACATCCTCTGCTTTGTCTGCAACATCTTCAGTTGTGTCTTGAACAGACTCTTTCACTGTACTAATTTTATCATCAACCTTATCATCTGTACAACCTTGCAATATAAAAAGCATGAAAGGTATTAATAGTAATAATTTTCTCATTTATTCTCCTTTTAATTAATTATCAAAGGTAAATTACCCTTTTATTGTTACAAAATAAGTTATATTTTATGTGAAAAAATAATTTAAATACTCTTTTGCGACAATTAAAGGTAACATATTAAGCTTATTTAATTCTTAATAAAAGTTATTTTTGGTCATTTATTATTATTAAATAGTATCTCTATGAAAGGACTAGCCGTCCTTGTAGATAAATATAATAATAATCATAATTCTTTTATTGTAATAGTGCTTTATAAATAAAGAGTAAAAATAATTACTATTCTTACTCTTAAAGGTGGTTGTTCTAATCTATTTTAGAACTTAGATTCTGTAGATTTTATTTTATATTTTTTTGTAAAAGTATATTATTTACTTTTCTCTTCGTCATTCATTTTTTCTTCAACACTATCTTTTGCTTTATCAATAGTATCTTCTACTTTATCACTAGCTTCATTTATTGTATCTTCGCTTTTATTAATGATATCTTCTGTTTTTTCTGTAACATCATTTTTCATTTCATCCATAGCATCTTTTGTTTTATCAACACCATTTTCTATAGCATCTTCACTTTTATTAACAGAATCTTCTGCTTTATTTGCAACATCCTCTGCTTTGTCAGAAACATCTTCAGTTTTATCTTGGATAGTCTCTTTTACACTGCTAATTTTATCTTCAACTTTTTTATCACCACAACCTTGTAAGATAAAAAAAATAAAAGGTATTAACAATAATAACTTTTTCACTTTTGTCCTTTTTGTATAAATACTTAAAAATTTTATAATTAAGTATTCTAAAACTATTGAAACAACAAAATATTAAAATACTTGTTGCAACACCTGTAATGCCATAAAACCGATACTCCTTCACTTATTATTAAATAAAGGAAATAACTAGATATCATATCATTTTTTACAGCTTTTTAATCCAAAATTAATATGCAAGAAATAAAGATAAATTAAAAGTTTTTTTTGAAATTTATAATGTCTGCTTTTGTTAACTCTAAGTGCTTGATTTGATTTTTTTGTAGGATAGGATTCATAAGGGCATTTTTTACATTTATATGAGGAATTCCAACTAAATGAGCTATTTCATGTGCTAATATTACTTTTAATTCAGCTAGACTATCAAAAGCATAAATCTCTATTTTATTCATACTTTCATTTATCTTTCTTTCACTTATTTTTTTACCATCTTTATAATAAGTTTTTAGTGTAATTTTCTTTTGTCCAAAAGTTTTGCCTTTTATTTTTTTAAAAGCTCTACGTAAAGATTCTAGTTCTTTATTCAAACTATATATCTCTCTTATGTCATTATTATAAAACTGTACTTTATTGTTATAACTTAAAACTTTACGATTAAACTCTTTATAAAGTTTATTTAGCTGTTTTAATTTATTATCTAAAACTATTTTTTTCTCTTTTACAAATTTTTTTGCCTCTTCATACTCTTTTGGAGGTAGTTTTTTCTTTTCATTTTTTGCTTTTATGTACTTATTTAACTCATTACTTTCTTTGGCGTAAACTTTATTTAAGGCATCATATTTTATTTTTAGAGCTTTTAGTTCCTCTTCCAAATCTTTAAATGAGCTTTTCCTATTTTTTACTTTTTCATTTTTCTTAACTATCTTATCTTGAAGTCTTGTTATTCTTTTTTCCATAGTTGAAGGTGTGATATGTATAAGATCAATTGGTTTGCCATCTTTGGAATAATCAAAAATATTCATTTTTAAGGTAGTTTCAAAGTTTTTTTCTATATCTTTTATTATATTTTCTAATTGAACGTAAGATACTTTATTTTTATAATAATCATCAATTTTACCGATTTTTACTTTTTCATATTTGGCAAAAGAAAAATCAAATAATATAACTAGTAGTAATATTTTATAAATCATATTTTATTTTATAATAATAAGATTTATGAAATGGTAATTCTATTTATTCTTATCAGCCTTTTTAGAGTATCATTGCGCAAAACAAATATAAAGTATAGGTATTATGGATTTTAATTTAATTGATTTAATGAAAGAGTATGGATATATTATCCTTTTTTTCTGGAGTATAATAGAAGGAGAAACTGGCCTTATAATGGCTGGTCTTTTTGTACATACAGGTGATATGGTCCTAGGTTGGGCCATAATAACTGCAGGCGTTGGTGCCTTTGTGGGTGACCAAATTTATTTCTATCTTGGTAGATTTAAAAAGAAATATGTCATAAGAAAACTCTCAAAACAAAAATCTAAAATAGCTTATGTGAAATTTTTATTAAGAAAATATGGTTGGTTTATAGTATTTATACAAAGGTATCTTTATGGATTTAGAACTATTATTCCTTTGTGTGTGGGATTGATGAACTATTCACCAAAAACCTTTGCAATAATAAACTTTATCTCAGCTCTTTTTTGGAGTAGCATAATTATAGTACCAGTTTGGTACTTTGGAGATAAGATTTTAGCCTTAATTGCTATTGCAAAAGAACATTGGTATTTGGCTATTCCCTTAGTGATTATAATTATTATTGGCATTACTTTATTTGTAAAATATAAAAAAAGAAAAATTAATATTCAAAAATTAGGATGAAATAAATGAAAAACATAGAAATACATCATTTATTTATTTTTACTAATAATATAGATAATTTAACAAAAGAACTTTTAGATTTTGGGTTTAAAGAAGGAAGCAATCGTATACATAAAGGACAAGGTACAAGTAATAGAAAAATCTATTTTGAAAACTTTTTTATAGAATTGTTATATATATCTAATGAAGAAGAAATCAAAAATGAGATATGCATCAAAAGTGGACTTAATAGACGAGCCTATTATGAAAGAAATCAAGCCTCACCTTTTGGAATATGTTTATATGATAAAAATAAATTTAATAAATTGTTTGAAAATGCGTATAAATACAAACCAGAATATTTACCAAATAATATGTCAATAGATGTTTTATCATTTGAAGATAAACCTACTCTACCATGGACTTTTAGATGGGAAGGTTTAAGTAAAGCAAATAACCAAAATGAGCCTCTAATACATGATAATAATATAAAAGAGCTTTCAAATATAACTTTTGGAGTAAAAGATAAAGATGCCCAAGTTGAAGAGCTTTTAAAAGATAGTGCTAATTTTGAAATTAGTGATTTCCCCTATGTAGACCTTTGTTTTGATGAAAACAGACAAAAGAAAACTTATAAATGTAAATTTGCTAATTTGATAATAAGATATTAGTCTTTTTTATTTGGATTAGCATTTCTTAACTGTTCTAAGCCTTTAGGAGTTATCATAGTGATTTCCCATTTAGGAGTAAAGACAAACTTTACATTACAAATATCTACTTCATCGATACTTTGCACAGTACTTATAACTTCATCAGTAAAAGATTTAGTACTATTACATCGTGAATCTATCAAAGTCATCTCTATATTTACTTGAACTTTATTATCACTATTTTCTACATCAGTTTTATAAATCAATCCTAAATCAAAAATATTAATAGGCAATTCAAGGTCTTGTATTGTTTTTAGTTTATCAATTACTTTTTGAGTTATTTCATCTTTATTAAATGTTTTCATATTTCGCCTTGATTTTTATTATAAATTTTATCTTTATTAAATTGATTTTCACTTTAAACTTAAAGCAATAATAATTTTAAATTTAATTAGGACTATTTTTATCCTATTTAAGTTTTTCTATGTTATATTTCCGTTTTATAAATTTGAAAGGAATAAATATGAATAATATTGGATTATTTTTTGGTAGTGACACAGGTGCTACTGAAGAGATTGTAAATGAAGTAAAAAATATATTTTCAAAAGAAATTACACTACATGATATTTCAAAAACATCAAAAGAAGATATTGAACAATACGATAAGTTAATTTTAGCATCATCTACTTGGGGTGATGGAGACTTACAAGGTGATTGGGAAGATTTTGAAAGTAATTTAGAAGAAATAGACTTTAGTAATAAAACAATAGCACTAATAGGAGTTGGAGATCAAGAAGGATATGAAGATACTTTTTGTAATGCTTTAGGTCACTTATATGGATATGTTAAAGCAGGTAATGTTGTAGGATTTACATCTACAGATGGTTATGAATTTGAAGAATCAACAGCAGTAGTTGATGGTCAATTTGTTGGTTTAGTACTAGATGAAGATAACCAAAGTGAACTAACAAAAGATAGAATAGAAGCTTGGGTTAAAGATATCGAAGAACACTTTTAAAGAAGACTTTTGAGTCTTCTTTTATATCACACACAAGATATAAAATTTACCCAAACACACCATACCATTAAAAGTTTTTTAACCTAAGAAAATAAAACCTAAACCAAGTAAATAAAAAATAATAGGATACTGCCATTTACGTGGACGATTACACATATTTTCCACCACTACTGATAGAATAATTCCCATAACCATATATAAAGGAATCACTTGAAAAGATGTATAATGCCTTATATCATCAGGCAAGTAATAAAAATAAAAAGTCCTATAAAACAATAGAAAAAAACCATTTGCTAAAATTTCTAATAAAGGACCATCTAATCCAGAACTTATTCCGTGTATCCATTTTGGACGAGAAATAATGCCTTTTGAGAGTAGTACATAATGAAGAAGATACAAGTAAAAACCATATACTGGCCAGATAATAAAATTTAATTGAGAAGTAAAGGCACCATGTATAGGTAAAACATGATATTGCCAAAGAGGTTTACCCATTATCAAAAAATACACTTTACCAAGACCAACTTCACAAACGATAGCGATAAAAAAAGTAACTGTCATATACAAAATAAGCTGATAAGCATCAATCCGTACCCATCTTAATAATATCAGTGAAGCCAATATATAAATAATAGTTATACCTACCATTGCACCAGATAAACCTTCTAATAAAAGAATACTTATCAACTCAATTTTCTCGCAACTATCATTTTACTTTTATTCCTTTTTATTTAACAAAATTATTAATTTCATGCAATTATATCATTTTAACTATTTTAAATTGAAATTCTTACTCTTTAGTGCTCTTTTTTTGAGGTGGTGGCAATAACTTATTGAAATCATAAGGAACTATTTCTCTCTCTATTTTTTCAGTAAAATCATACAATCTTATACAAACACCCAATAAAACTGGCCATACAAATATTTGATTTATAATTGGTATTTTAAAAAACAAGCCAATAATAACACCAATAATACCTATGATGATTAAGTACTTATCTACTTTTTTTAATTTTAATAATTTATAATATTCTATTATTTTCTCTTTATACATATTATTTACCTCTTATACAATATCAATATTATATACTATCAATATTATATACTATCAAATTAATTATTTCATTTTTTATAATAATATTTTATAATACTCTTATTTTACCATTTTGGGTCAAAAGTTACCCTTTTCCCATCATCTGTTGTATACTCTTCCAATGAGTTTTCTTTTGATTGAACTACCATATAAATCATAGTCTCATCAGAATCATTTCTAATACCTCTTATACCACTAGGAGCTACACGAACTACAGAACCCTCTTTTATCTCAAAACATTCCCCATCAACTTGAAAAAAGCCGTAACCTTTTAATATAATATATGATTCTTCATTTTTATAATGAATGTGAAAATAAGGTTGTTCTGTTTTCGGGGCTAAAGAGTTAAAAGATATCTCAGTACTAGTTGACTTTGTAGCTTCTTTTAAAAATACTTTACCCTCTATTTTGTTTTTATTAACTTTATGAATAAGTGAATATTCCATCAACTCATCTAAATTTCCTAACTCAACTGCCGTGTAGTTTTTATCTTCTTTTATTTTCTTTATAGTTTTCATATCTAGTCCTTTTGTAATTTCTTGACTATTTAGTCAATAAAAGTTTAATATAGATATTCTAAAGTGTAGATTAATAATTTAAAGTAACTAATTGATAAAAAATAAAGAAGAAATGTTATAGAGAGAAAAAATTTAGTTAATGAAAAGAAAAAGAGAAAATAACTTCTCTTTCTCCTTTCTATAATAATTAAATAAACTGTTTAGAAAACTTATCAATCATTATCATGTTCTTTTTCACTACCAAATGTTTTTTCTAAGCCCAAAATAAGTTGTTGAGTTTCAGCTTGAGTAAGTTTAGCTTCAGGATGTGTTGGAAGATAATAAAAAGGTGGCATATCTCCTCCTTTTAGCTCTTTTGCAGCCTCATCGCCTTTATTTCTTTTTTGCAGACCCCACATAGAAACATTTAAATGGTCTCTACCCTCTTCAACATCAGCTGCAACTAACCAAGAAATAGGTGCAACTTTGCTATACCATGGATAAGTTGTCTTATTTGAGTGGCAATTAGCACAAGCTCTATCAAATAATACTTTTGTCTGCATTGAATCCCATTGAGGCTCTTTTACAACTGGTGGATTGGTATAATCCTTACCATAAGGAATAAATTGAATTAAAACAGCTACAACAGCTATCCCTAAAATAACCTTACCTTTACTCATCATCGTCTCCTAAAATAATAATTTAGACCGATTTTAAACTATTATTATGAATTCAACATGAAGTGAATATGAATATAAGATGAATAATATAATGTATTGACAAGAAATATATAAAATGATATACTTTGTATATACATAAAAGGAGTTAATATGACTGCTAAAATATCAAAATGGGGAAACTCACAAGGTCTTAGAGTACCAAAAGATATTATGGATACATTAAATCTAAATATTGGGGATAATGTAGATATAAAAATAGAAAATGGTAAAGTAATCATTGAAGCAATTAAAAAAGACCGACCCAAATATGACCTAAACGAATTGATATCACAAGTTCCAAACAACTACAAAGCAAATGAAGAATTTACAGAAAAAATAGGCAAAGAAGAATGGTAAAAAACTACATCCCAAAAAAAGGTGACCTAGTAATCCTAACCTTCGACCCATCAGCAGGACACGAACAAAAAGGTAGACGACCAGCCCTAATAATAAGCAACGAAGCTTTCAATAAAGCTCTAGGTCTAGCAATAGCCTGCCCTATAACAAACACAGACAGAAACTTCCCCTTTCACATAGAAGTAAAAAGTAAAAACCTAACAGGCTTCATAATGTGTGAGCAAATCAAATCAATAGATTACAATACAAGAAAAGTAAAATTCGTAGAAAAACTAGATGAAGAGAGTTTAAATAAAGTGTTGGGAATAACTGAGAGTATTATATTTTAAATAAATAGTGAAATTTATAACTTATCTCATAATACTCAAAAAACTACTTATAAATAATCTTTCTTGTGCCCTTTCAGGGTCACACTTTGTTACTTTTTTACCTTTCAGGATTTAGTCGTTACACTCCGGCATCAACGATAAAATAAGTAACTAAAAAATCTGTTTTTAATTGCTATCGCTAAAGTTAGCTTTTATTTATATTGTTATTTTACTATAAGATTAGGTGAACTTTTCTATGTAGCCTTTGTAATTAAGTATCCTGTCTATGGAATTTAGAATTTAGGATACTTATTTAACTAAATATTCTGTCCTTAGAATTTTAAGTTTCTTAATATACAAATAGAAAATTAACATTATTTTCATCTAAAAAAATATTTCTTAAACCTTATATCAAAAAGCCAAGTTAACTCACCTTTATCATATCTCAAATCTTCAAATATTCTTAAACTTATATCTTCATCATAAAAATATAACTCTAACTTATGAAATTTCTCACAAAATTTTCTTAAATGATATTGTGCACTTCTTCGACTAATATTTAAGTTGTTAGATAAATAATCAGCACTTATAAATCCATCAGTTATACTATTTCGCATATCTATAAACTGATAAAGTAAACTATTATTTTTAGTAGAACACATCATTAAATCTAAAATTTTATATCCATTAGCAGTTAAATTGGGTTTATAATTAGTTTTAAGTAAGTCATTATGAAGATAAAAGATATTTGAAATATCATCATTATTTGAAAAATCTTCAAGAATCTTATCAACTACTAATTTAATACTCTCTAATTTTAATTTAAAAAATTCTTTATTCTTTGAATATCGATAATTATCTAATACAAGATGAATCCTTCTCTCAGATAAATTTACATTATTTGTTTTTCTAGAATATTCCAATACAAAATTCACTGGAATACTAGTTGATTTACTTAACTCGTTAACTCTTTGATTAAGATTCTTTTTCGTCAAACCTATTTTATAAATATTCTTATTAAGAGCTTTATTACTTAATACATAAATATATCCATCCATTATTAGCCTTATAAAATAATATAAATATTACCAAAAAGAGGTTTATAATTGACTATTTTTTTAAAGTTCAAGGCAAGAGCAAAATTTTTTGTGGGAGCTTACTGAAGTAAGTGAGTAAAAAAATTTCTGCGATAACGCAGAAATTTAGAAAAAGAGGCTGTTATAAACCTCTTTTTTAGATGTGGTAGTTAGGCGCTTCGTTAGTAATAGTTACGTCGTGCACATGACTCTCTTTTAGCCCTGCACTTGTAATCTCTACAAACTCTGCTGTTGCTTGGAATGTTGGAATATCTTTACTTCCTAGGTATCCCATAGAACTTCTTAGTCCTCCTACCATTTGGTGAATGATATCTCCGATGCTTCCTCTATATGGAACCATACCTTCAATACCTTCTGGTACTAGTTTATCAGCAGCTGTTCCTTCTTGGAAATATCTATCAGTACTTCCTTTAGTCATAGCTCCAATTGAACCCATACCTCTATATGTTTTAAATTTTCTACCTTGGCTTAAAACTACTTCACCTGGACTCTCTTCTGTACCAGCTAAAGCACTTCCCATCATAACAGAACTAGCTCCAACTGCTAATGCTTTTGCAACATCACCTGAATATCTAATTCCACCATCAGCGATGATTGGAGTTCCAGTTTTTGCACCTTCTGCTGCACACTCATCGATGGCACTTATTTGAGGGACACCAACACCTGCTACGATTCTTGTAGTACAAATACTTCCAGGTCCTATACCAACTTTAACTCCATCAGCTCCACAAGCGATTAAATCAGCTGTTGCTTCTGCAGTTGCCACATTACCAGCGATGATTTGTACATCCATCTCAGCTTTAATTGCTTTTACTGTATCTAAGATACCTTTTGAATGACCATGAGCAGAATCAAGTACTAATACATCAACACCAGCTTTTACTAGTGCTCTTGCTCTATCTAATTGTCCAACACCAATAGCTGCACCAACTCTTAATCTTCCAAATTCATCTTTATTTGCATTTGGATATTCTCTTTTTTTGTTAATATCTTTGATTGTAATAAGACCAATTAATTTATTTTCATTATTTACAATTGGTAATTTCTCAACTTTACTTGCATGCATAATATCAGCTGCTTCATCAAGTGTTGTTCCCTCTTTTGCTGTAAGTAATGGCATTTTTGTCATTTTGTCACAAGCTTTTTGAGTAAAGTCTTTTGTAAATCTCATATCTCTATTTGTTAAAATACCTACTAAAATATTATTGTCATCAACAACAGGAACACCTGAAATTTTGTATGAAGCCATAATATCTTCAGCATCTTGAATAGTTTGATCAGGCTTGATTGTAATAGGATCAATAATCATTCCTGACTCAGATTTTTTTACTTTTTTACATTGTAAAACTTGTGTTTCTATATCCATGTTTTTATGAATAATTCCTATACCACCAAGTCTAGCCATTGCAATAGCAGCTTGATATTCAGTAACTGTATCCATTGCAGCAGATACAAAAGGAACATTTAATTCTATTTTTTTTGTTAATTTACTTTTTAAACATACCTCTTTTGGTAAAACTTCTGATTTCGCTGGTACTAATAACACATCTTCAAATGTTAATGCTCTTGTTCTTATTCTCATTTTTTATCCTATTCTTTACTTTTTATAATTTACTGCTTTTTCTAGTGATAAAGCGCCATCAAAGACTGTTTGCTCATCATATGCTTTTCCAATCAACTGTAATCCAACTGGCATACCATCTTCATCTTTATCAACAGGCAAAGATATAGCTGGTAATCCTGCTAAGTTTATTGATATTGTGTAAATATCACTTAAATACATCTCTAAAGATGATTTAAAGCTTCCAAACTCTGGTGCAGTTGTTGGAGCAACTGGAGATAAAATTAAATCAGCCTCATTAAAAATCTCTTCATATTCATCTTTTATCAAATGTCTAACTTTTTGTGCTTTTATATAATAAGCATCATAATACCCTGAACTTAAAACAAAAGAACCTAACATAATTCTTTTTTGTACTTCTTCACCAAAACCTTTTGATTTTGTTTGAACATACATATCTTTTAAGCCAGCATCACCTTGTCTATTTCCAAATCTAACTCCATCAAATCTAGCTAAGTTTGCACTAGCTTCTGCTGTTGCAACAATATAGTAAGATGATAGAATTTTATCTGTATCTAACATATTTTTATGAACAATTTTATGACCAGCTTCTTCTAAAACTTTTACAGCTTTATCAAAAGCTTCTTGTATTGCAGGACTTGCTTGTGATACAAAGTTATCAATTACTGCAATTGTAAGTTTTCTTTCACTGTTAAGTTTTGGAGCTACTGCATCATATTCTACATTTGCAGATGTAGAATCCATTGGATCATATCCTGAAATAATGTCATATAAAATTGCTGCATCTTCTACATTTTGAGTAATAGGTCCACATTGGTCAAGTGAAGATGAGTATGCTGTAATACCATATCTTGAAACTCTTCCATAAGTTGGTTTCATACCTACAACACCACAATATGCTGCTGGTTGTCTTACTGACCCACCAGTATCAGTCCCAAGTGCAGCTATTGCAATACCTGCAGCAACAGCAGCAGCACTACCACCTGAACTTCCACCAGCTGTTTTATTTGGATTATGAGGATTTAAAGTCTTACCATAACAAGAGGTATCAGTTGAACTTCCCATTGCAAACTCATCCATATTTGCTCTTCCAAATGGACTTAATCCTGCTTCTTTTAAGTTTTTAATTACAGTTGCATCATAAGGAGATACATACCCTTTTAAAATATTACTACAACAAGTTATATTCCAATCTTTTACATTTATAATATCTTTTATTGCTATTGGTATTCCAGAACCTGAAATATTTATATCTGTATTAGTTAATTGTTCTACATAGGCACCAATGCTATTATTTCTTATTTTATCAGTTAGTTCGTTTCTTAATTTAGTTATCTCGTCATTTGTTAATAAAAGTGCTTCTTTTAATGTTATCAACTATTACTCCTAATCAATTGTAAAAATATCGTGATTATACAAAAAAATTGATTAAATTCTAAAAATAATTTTTAATTGTATTATATAAAAAAAGGGAAGAAGAGCAATGCTCTCCTTCCCTTTTTGACAAACAAGTTTAATTAGCAATTATACTAATGAAATGAATGCCATAGGTGTAGCATCACCTCTTCTAATTCTTGTTTTAATTATTGAAGTATATCCACCATTTCTACCTACGTATTTTGGTGCAATTTCATTAATTAATTTTTTTGTAGCTTCTTTATCTTGTAATGAAGCAAATACAAATCTATGAGTATTTAAATCAGCTTCTCTTGAAACTGTAATTAATTTCTCAATATATCTACTAAGTTCTTTTGCTTTAGGAACTGTAGTTTCGATTTTTTCTCTCTCTATTAAAGCTATTGCCATGTTTTTTAACAATGCTTTTCTATGAGAAGAAGTTCTACTTAACTTTCTATATCCGTGCTTATGTCTCATATTTAACCTTTATTATGCTTTAAACTGCTCTAGCTTTCTTCTTAAAGCTGATGCAATATTTTCTGGAAGTGTATTTTCAACTGGGAATCCTAAAGATGCTAGTTTTTCAGCAATCTCGTCATAAGATTTTTTTCCTAAGTTTTTGATATTTTTAACTTCTACTTCACTCATAAGTACTAATTCACCTAAGTATTTTAACCCTGCTCTATCAAGAGAGTTAAAACTTCTAGCACTTAAATTTAAATCGTCAATTTTAACAATTAAATCTTTTAATTCTACAGGTTCTTCAGTTGAATCACTAACTGTAACTTCAGATAAATCGAAAACTTTATTGAATACTGACATTTGAGAATACATTACAGAAACTGCTTCTTTGAAAGCATTGATTGGTGTAATTTGCCCATTTGTTTGAACTGTAAATACAGCTTTTTCAAAGTTAGGGTTGTCTTCTACTAGCATTTTTTCAATATCATAAACAACTTTTTTTACTGGAGTGAAGAAAGCATCAAGTGGAATATAATCACTAGAAACCATATCTCTAATATCTTCAGAAGGCATATAACCAATACCTTTTTGAATAATAACAGAGAAAGTCAAGTTACAATCAGCATTGATTGTAGCTAAATGAGCTTCTGGACTTACAATTTCAACATCAGAGTTTACTAAGTCAGAACCTTTAATTTCTTTAGGTCCATTGAAAGAATATTCAACTTCTACTTGGTTTTCATCACTTAGAATTTTAAATTTAATATTTTTAAGATTGATAATAAAAATAGCAATATCTTCTAGCATACCTCTTAAAGAATCAAACTCGTGGCTTGCTCCTTCTATTTTAACCGCAATCGGAGAATATCCAACTGAACTTGATAGAAGAAGTCTTCTTAATGGGTGCGCTAATGTAATTGCAAAACCACTTTCAAATGGATATGCAGAAATCTTAGCCTCAGTTTCACTGATTGCTTCGATTTCAACTTCTGTTGGTAAAAATGGAGTGTCTGCAAATTTTTTCATACGCTGCTACCTTTATTTATTATTTAGAATATAACTCTACGATTAATCTTTCTTCAACAGGAATAACTACTTCTTCTCTTGTAGGAATTCTAGTAAAAATACCAAATGCTTTGTCTTTATCAACATCAACCCATTCAACCATTCCTGTTTGATTAGTTAATTCTAAAGCTCTTACTATTTGAGGATTAGTTTTAGATTTCTCTTTAATCTCAATTTTTTGCCCTGGTTTTACTACGAAAGAAGGGATATCAACTTTTTGTCCATCAACTAAGATATGACCGTGAGTTGTAAATTGTCTAGCATTTGCTCTAGTTGTAGCAAATCCCATTCTATAAACAACATTGTCTAATCTTTGTTCGATTAAAGTAATTAAGTTAGATCCTGTATTACCTTCTCTTCTTGCTGCTTCTTTAAAATATTTTCTGAATTGTTTTTCAGATACACCGTACATAAACTTAGCTTTTTGTTTCTCTCTTAGTTGTAAACCGTACTCAGAAAGTTTAGTTCTTCTTTGTCCGTGTTGTCCTGGAGCGAATGGTCTTTTTTCTAATGCAGATTTTCCGTTAAGTCTTCTTTCACCTTTTAATCCAAGGTCTGCATCAAGTCTTCTCTCGATTTTTTCTACTGGTCCTCTATATCTTGCCATGTACTACTCCTTACACTCTTCTTCTCTTAGGAGCTCTACAACCATTATGTGGTAACGGTGTAACGTCCTTTAACCATGAAACTCTGATGCCTTCCATAGCTCCTACAGCTTTAACAGCTGTATCTCTACCTGAACCTGGTCCTTGAATTTTGATACCAACATTTTTGATACCGTGTTCAATTGCTTTTGCCATTGCATCTTCTACTGCAGCTTGAGCAGCAAAAGGAGTAGATTTTTTACTACCTTTGAAACCTAAGTTTCCAGCAGAACTCCATGCGATTGCATTTCCAGCTCTATCAGTTATTGTTACCATAGTATTGTTAAATGATGCCGCAATATGAACGATACCATCAGCAATATTCTTTTTTACTACTTTTTTTCTAGTTACTTTTCTTTTTGCCATTGTTTATCCTTACGCTGCACCAACAGTTCTTTTTTTACCTTTTCTAGTTCGAGCATTAGTTTTAGTTTTTTGCCCTCTACACGGTAAACCTTTTCTATGTCTTAATCCTCTATAAGAACCTAAGTCCATAAGTGATTTAATATCCATAGCTACTTTTTTTCTAAGATCCCCTTCAACTTGGTAGTTTTTTTGAATCTCTAGTCTGATAGCTGCTGCTTCATCTTCTGTTAACTCATGAGCTCTTTTGTCATAAGATATCCCAGTAGCATCAAGGATTAATCTTGAGTTATATAACCCAATTCCAAAAATATACGTTAATGCGTATTCCATTCTTTTCTTGTTTGGTAAATCAACACCCGCAATTCTTGCCATGATTATCCTTGTCTTTGTTTGTGTTTTTTGTTCTCGCAAATAACTCTTACGATCCCTCTTCTTTTGACAACTTTACATTTGTCACACATTTTTTTTACCGAAGCTCTAACTTTCATAGTTGCTTTCCTTTGTGTTTATTATCCACATTTTCAACAGGCAAGAAGCGTGAATAAAAAGTGAACTACTTCACTTATATATAATACTTATGTCCACTTGCGCTCTTCCTACCAACTCTTTATAAAACACAAAATTTTTATAAAAAACTCTTTTGTGGTTGAAAAATGGAATTGGATTATATTTAAAGTTAGCTTAAGATTTTATTAATTAAATTTACCTTACTTAACTATACAAGTATCAAAAAGAAAATTATTTTAAAAATTATTTGCTATAATCTGTCAAGAATAATTGGAGCTGATAATGAAAGTAATGAAAAACTCTATAAAAGTCCTAGGTGCCTATGGGAGTAAAAGTCTAGATTCAAGTACCACTTGTATACAAATAAATACAAATAGTGTTATTGATGCTGGAAATATTGTAAAAGGTTTGGGACCTGAAGCTGAATACATTGATAATATATTTCTAACCCATTCCCATTTGGATCACTTAAATGATATACCATATATACTTGATATCTTTTTTGAAAAAAGAAAAAAACCAATTACAATCTATGGAACAAAAAAAACTTTAGAAAATTTACGAAAATATATCTTAAATTGGGAAATTTGGCCTGATTTCTCTGAAATTGAATTACTTAATAAAAAATTTAAAACTATTGTTTTTAAACCAATTGAAATAAATGAAACAATTATCTTAGATGATGATACAAAAATTACTGTAATAAAAAACAATCATACAAATTCTAGTTGCGGATACATAATTACTAAAAATGAAAATTCTCTACTTTTTTCATCAGATACTTATTGTTGTGATTCCATTTGGGAAACTATAAATAATGATTTAACTATTAAGTCTATAATAATTGATGTATCTTTTCCTTCACAATTTAAGCAGTTAGCTTTTGATAGTAAGCATTTAACTCCTGCTTTATTAAGTGAACAATTAAAAAAACTAAAAAGAGATGATATAAGAGTTTATATAAATCACATAAAACCTGCCTATAGCAAAATTTTAAGAAAAGAGATTCAGGATTATAACTTACTTCTTAATGAGGGTAAAATATTAGATGATGGCGATGTAATTTCATTATCTAATGAATACTTATCATACAATGCCAATAGAACTAATATAAACAAAAAAGAGATAAAGAAACTAATTGATATTGGGAAATCACTTACAAGTGAAAAAAACTTTGACGTTCTAATGGAAAAGATACTTTTAGGGGCAAAAGAGTTTTCTGATGCTGATGGAGGAACTCTTTATTTAGTAACAGAAGATGAAAAAAGGTTGAAGTTTCAAGTTGTACAGACTGACTCCTTAAGTATTAAAATGGGAGGAACAGAGGGTAAAATAACATGGCCAGAGTTACCTTTATATAAAGAAGATGGTACAAAAAATGAACAAATGGTTGCAGCCCTTTGTGCCCTAGAGGGGAAATTAATTAATATTCCTGATGTTTATGAAACAAAAGACTTCAACTTTGAAGGTACAAAAAAATTTGATGAATCAACAGGATATAGAACAAAATCGATGCTTGTAATTCCTATGAAGAACCATGATGATGACGTAATAGGAGTACTTCAATTATTAAATAAGATGGATGATGAGGGAAATACTATTACTTTTACAAATGATGATAAACAACTAATAGAGTCAATGGCTTCACAAGCTGCTGTTTCAATTACTAATAATAGATTAATTACAGAATTAGAAAACTTATTGGACTCTTTTATTAAATCAATTGCGACAGCTATTGGTGAAAAATCTGAATATACAGGTGGTCATATTAATAGAGTTGCAGAGATAGCAGAAACTCTAACAAAAGCAATAAATGATGATACAACAGTATTTAAAGATATTAATTTTACACCAGATGAAATAAAACAAATGAGTAGAGCTGCTTGGCTTCATGATATTGGGAAAATTGTTACCCCTGAATATGTTGTAGATAAAGGTAAAAAACTAGAAACAATTTATGACAGAGTAAATACTGTAAAAGCAAAATTTGAAATTGTTAAAAAAGATTATGAATTGGAATATTACAAAAAAATCTCAAACACTTCATCTGTAAAAGAAAAAGAACAATTAACAATAGCTTTTCAAAATAAAATTACTTCTTTAGAAGAAGATCTTGATTTTGTTATTTCATGTAATACAGGTGGTGAATTTATGGAAGACGAAAAAATTGAAAGAATAAAAGAGATTGCAAAACAAAAACTTAAAATAAATGGTGAAGATACAAACTTACTTAGTGAAGATGAAGTATATAATTTATGTATCAAAAAAGGTACTTTAACAAATGAAGAAAGGGATATAATAAACAACCATGTTACAGTATCTTATAAAATGTTAGAGACTATGCCTTTCCCTAAAAAACTAAAAAGGGTTCCTGTAATCGCTGGTTCTCATCACAAAATGGTAAAAGGTGGTGGTTATTCAGCTCCTGAAATTCTTGATTTACCTATGACAATAGAAGATAAAATACTTGCAGTTGCAGATGTATTTGAAGCACTAACTGCAAATGATAGACCATATAAAAAAGCAAATTCACTTAATACTTCACTTAAAATCTTATCATTTATGATAAAAGATCAACATTTAGATAGAGATATAGTTAAATTTTTTGTTGATAATAATCTTCACTTAGATTATGCAAATAAATATTTAAGTGAAGAACAAATGGATGAGATTACAGTTGATTTTAATAATATTTAGGAAAAAAAATGATTTATGAGAATAGTTTAATAAGAGTAGAAATCGAAAAAAGTGAGATACCTTGGCTAAAAATTTTTACTCAAAAAGAGTTAAAAGAGTTTAGTGAGTGTAATCAAGAGACTAAAATGGAGATATTAAGAGCTTTAGATATTATTGAAAAAGAGATGATAAGTTATTTTAATCCAGAAAAAATAAATATTGCATCTTTTGGAAACTATGTTCCCCATGTACATTTTCATATAATGGCAAGATTTAAAGAAGATTCTTATTTCCCTGAACCTATGTGGGGGAAAATGCAAAGAGAAGGTAAATTAAAATTAAAAGATTTTAAAGAGTTTTATAAATTAGTAAAAGAGAAGTTAAATCAACCGTCTTGATTTAACTTTGCAATAATCTCTTCTAATACTTTAGGAGCATCTGCTAAAGGTATTTGGCATCCACCAGCAGCTTTGTGACCACCGCCTCCATATTTAAGCATAAGTTCACCAACATTTGTATTTGAGGTTTTATTTATGATTGATTTACCAGTTGAAAAAACTAGTTTATCCCTATCAAAAGTATAACTAACATGAATAGAGACATTTACCTCTGGATACATAGCATATACTAAAAATCTATTCCCTGGATAAATTATTTCTTCATCTTTATAATCTATAACTGCAACATTACCATGTATTGTTGTACATTTTTTTAGTTGCTCATGGAACTCTTTTTCATATTTAAAATAAAGATCAACTCTTTGTTTTACTTCATCAATTTCTAAAATTTCATCAATATTATGTTTAGCACAATAATCAATTAGATTTCTCATCAATTGTTTATTTGAAGTTTCAAAATCTTTAAATCTACCAAGTCCTGTTCTAGAATCCATAATAAAACTCAAAAGTGCCCAAGCTCGTGGTTCTAGAATATCTTCCATTGTAAAATCAGCACTATCTGCTTTATTGGCACCTTTCATCATGCCTATAAATCTCATAGGATAAACTTCATCTCCACCATAATAATCATATACAACCTGTGCAGCACTAGGAGCATCAGGATTAATAATATGATTATCTCTTTTTTTATTTCTCAAAGTTTCACTATAGTGATGATCAAAAGCTAAATGTACACCTTCAACATAAGGTAAATTTGTAGTTATATCATTTGAACTTACTTCTATAAGTCCATCTTGCATATCTTTAGGATGGACAAATAAAATATCATCAATCAAATCAAGATATGTAAGTAGCGTACCACACACTAGTCCATCCATATCACTTCTTGTAATCAATCTATATTTTTTTTCACCCATCAAAGATACCTTTAAAAAATTATTTTTTTAATTTTAACATTTTAATTATAAATAAGAAATATTTTAGTTACTATTTTCTTAAATTATTTGCAATTATATCACCCATCTCAGATGTTGTAACTACTTCTTTAGCATCGTATGCTGCTAAATCTTTTGTTCTAAATCCATCTTTTAGTGCTTTTTTAATAGCGCCATCGATTAAATCAGCCGCTTCAATTTCACCTAAAGAGTATCTAAGCATCATACCAGCACTCTCTATTGTTGCAATAGGATTTGCAATTCCTTGTCCTGCAATATCAGGAGCTGAACCATGAATTGGTTCATAAATAGCTGTTTTATCACCTGTACTAGCACTTGGTAATAATCCAATAGAACCAACTACCATAGAAGCAGTATCAGATAAAATATCACCAAAAATATTTCCAGTTACTATTACATCAAATTGTTTTGGATTTCTAACAAGTTGCATAGCAGCATTATCAACATACATATGAGATAATTTAACTTCTGGATAATCACGAGCTACTTCTTCCATAGTATCTCTCCAAAGTTGAGAAACTTCAAGAACATTTGCTTTATCTACAGAACAAACTCTTTTATCTCTTTTCATAGCTAATTCAAATGCTTGTTTACCAATTCTTTCTATTTCTGGTTTTGTATAAACCATAGTATTATATGCTTTAAAACCATCATTTTCTCTTGGTTGTCCAAAATAAATACCACCAATAAGCTCTCTTACAACCATAATATCAACACCCTCAATAACTTCAGGTTTTAATGTTGAAGCATTTACAAGTTCGTCATAAATAATAGCAGGTCTTAAATTTGCATAAACACCCATCGCTTCTCTGAATTTTAAAAGTCCAGTTTCTGGTCTTAAATCCCTTGGTAAAGTATCCCATTTTTCTCCACCAATTGCACCAAATAAACAAGCATCAGAATTTAATACACCTTGAACTGTCTCTTCAGGAAGAGGAACACCAGTCATATCAATGGCAATTCCACCCATTAAATACTCTTTATACTCTAATTGAAATCCACAATTATAAGAAACCGCATCTAAAACTTTTATAGCTTCATCAACTATTTCAGGTCCTATACCATCACCTTTTATTACTGAAATATTATATGTCTTCATTGTTATTTATCCTTACCCATTTCAGCTTTTGCATAATTGATTAATCCACCACTTGCAATTAATTCTTGCATAAAAGGAGGAATAGCTGTAAATTTATATGTTTTATTTTGTGTATTATTAGTAATCTCACCATTATCTAAATCAATTGAAATCTCTTCCCCTTCTTTTATCTCTAAAGATTCAGGTAATTCAAAAATTGGTAATCCCATATTAAATGCATTTCTATAAAAAATTCTAGCAAAAGATGGTGCAACAACGGCAGCAACTCCAGCAGCTTTTAAAGCAATAGGAGCATGTTCTCTTGAACTTCCACATCCAAAATTTTCTCCAGCGACAATAATGTCACCTTTTTGTAATTTTTTTGGAAATTCTGGATCAGCATCTTCCATAATATATTTAGCTAAATGCTCTGGATCTGAGCTATTTAAATATCTAGCTGCAATAATAATATCAGTATCAATATTTGCCCCAAAATTCCATACTTTACCAGTAATTTTACTCATGTTTTTAGTCCTTCAAAATTAAAAAATAAATGACACTTAATGATCAAAATTTATTTTTCTTTTAATAATTTTTATCTTCTTGCAAAGTCGAATTTTATCTAAAAATTTAGAAATAATAGATTAAACATCAAAAATTAATAGTTATTTTAGCAATTTTGGGTATAATATCTGACTTATCTTTCAAGCAAGGAACGTACAAAAAACATGAGTGCAAAAGATTTAAATAAAGAAATTGAAAAATTAGCAAAAGAGTATAAAGATTCTACCTTAACTTTTGAAAAAGTTATTAAGCTTTTTCCTAAAGCTCCCTCAAGTCAAAATATCAAAAAACTAATTGCTTTAATGCAACTATATAATGTAAACATGATGACAGCTCAAGAGCAAGCAAAAGTTATGAATGCTGTTGAAGCTAAAAAAAGAGAAGACCAACGAAACAAGATGATTGACGGTGGTGAGGACAATGTTTATGACTTACTAAAAAACAAAGAACTTTTGGAGTGGTCAAGATCTGATTCTCCTGTTAGAATGTACTTAAGAGAAATGGGACAAATCCCATTACTTACAAAAGAAGAAGAAATAGAAATCTCTAAAAAAATTGAGATGGGAGAAGATATAATTCTTGATGCTATTTGTTTTGTCCCATACTTAGTTGATTTTATATTAGAGTATAAAGAACCTCTAGTGAATAGAGAAAGAAAAGTAAAAGAGCTTTTCAGAAATTTTGATGATGAAGATAATGATAGTGATTCAGATGATGATGATACAGAAGATGCTTCAAGTGATGATGCAGAAGAGATTGAAGAGACAGAAGAAGAGACTAGTGGTAAAAAGCAAAAGAAACTAGATAAAAGAGCAGAAACTATTATTGCTGCATTTAAAATATTAGAAAAAGCAAAAAAAGACTGGATAAAATTCCAATCAAAAGAAACAGCAAAATCAGATGAAGAGTTTGATGTTATTTCATTCAATCTTGCAACTGCATTTAAAAAACAAGTATTAAAACAAGCCTTAATTGATTTAGGACCAACTTCTAAACTTATTACAGAAATTGTAAAAGCTATGGAAACTGCTCTTAAATCAGATACAGGTTTTGAATCTGAATTAAAAAGATTAGAGTATAAATTACCGCTTTTTAATGACACTTTGAAGAAAAACCATGAAAAACTATTAGAAAATATTATTAATTTGTCTAAAATACAAATTACTTCAATGGTTCCAGAAGCAACTATGGTTTCTACTTATATGGAAATCAAAAAACTTTTCCAAACAGCAGAAGCTTCTAAAGGTGGATTTGACTTAGAACCAGAAGAGTTAATTGACGTATTAGAGCAAATTAAACGTGGTAAAAAAATCACTGATGAGGCAAAAACAAGAATGGCTAAATCAAACCTTAGACTTGTTGTTTCTATCGCAAAAAGATACACAAATAGAGGTTTACCTTTCTTAGACCTAATCCAAGAAGGAAATATTGGTCTTATGAAAGCTGTTGATAAATTTGAGTATAAAAAAGGTTATAAATTTTCTACTTATGCAACATGGTGGATTAGACAAGCAATTTCAAGAGCCATTGCTGACCAAGCTAGAACTATTAGAATTCCAATTCATATGATTGAGACTATAAATAGAATCAATAAGATTATTAGAAAAGGTATTCAAGAAAATGGGAAAGAGCCAAATGTGGATGAAATCGCAAAAGAAGTTGGACTTCCTGTTGATAAAGTAAAACAAGTAATTAAAATCACAAAAGAACCCGTATCTTTAGAAGCTCCAATAGGATCTGATGAAGATGGTAAATTTGGAGACTTTGTACCTGATGATAAAGCTCCAACACCAGTTGATAATATTATGAAAGAAGATTTACAAAATCAAATTGACCAAATATTAGCACAACTAAATGAAAGAGAACAAGCAGTTGTTAGAATGAGATTTGGACTTATGGATGATGCAAGTGATAGAACTCTTGAAGAAATAGGAAAAGAGTTAAGTGTTACAAGAGAGAGAGTAAGACAGATAGAATCAAGTGCAATTAAAAAATTAAAACATCCAAAAGTTGGAAAAAATCTTAAGAATTACGTAGAAAGCTAATAATTAATGACTATTAACGATAATTGGGTAGAGCAAGATTTAAATCCTATTTTATCTTTCTCTTCTCAAGGTAAAATAATACATACTAATCAAGAAGCTCAATTTTTACTTAATAGAGTAAAAAAAGAGCAACTTTATGATATGGCACTAAAATATGCACCTGCGAACTATGGCTTTGAAACCTCATATATAAACTTAACTTTACACAACTACACTTTTTATGCTATTTCAGTTACTTATGAAAATGATGATGAAATCCATATGAAGTTATACAAAAGTACAAGTGTAAAACAAGATAAAAAATATGCACCAAAAAATACTACTAAAACAAATATTTTCACTCTAGTAGATTTAACTATATCTACTAGAAAAACCAAATCAGAAATAAAATTTATAAAAAATTATGATCCATCTATTCCTGAATTTTTGATGGTTGCTTCTGATTTTCTAAAACTGTTAAATAGTATATATGATGCTTTTGATAATAATTGTAAGATACTAAATACTTCTGTAAAATTAAAGACAGGTGAATATATAAAACTTGATGATAGGAAACACTCTTTAGTTACTATAGAGATTTATGCTGATAACTATGAGCAGTATAATATGGGTGCAGTAAAACATGACAAAAATAGAAGCTCTATGATTTTGACCCTAGAAAGAGAAAAAGCAATCATAGACTTACCTCTTATTTTAAAATAAATTTAGAAAAAATCATTGCTAGTGGGACAATAAAAAGTCCTGCGAGATATGATACTACATGAAATATCCCATTATTATTTAAAAGAAAAAAACCAAATATAAGTACAACATATCCTAAAATTCTATATATTGATATAAAGCTTGTACTACTATAAATTGTATTTTTAAAGGTATTTTGTTTTACCTTTGATTTCTCTTCTTTGATTATATTTTTAATCTCTAATGCTGTGAACTCTTTTTGTTGATTTATTTCTTGTTCATCATATAAATCATAAGGATCATCGATTTTATCAATTTCATCCCTATCATTTGAAAGTTCAGGATCATAATCTACATTTTCCAATCTCTTGCTAACATTTCTTTTATACGAAAGAAATGTTGCAAGTGAGATAAACATAGAAGAGATAAAAGCAACTTGTGTATTAAAAAGCCAAATATAGTTATTTGATAAAATACAAAAAACAATTACTATAAAATCTATTATGAAAAATAGTTTGGCAAACTTTTTAATTATCATCGTCGCTGTAATTTCTATCTCCATGTTTTGCTCTATAAGAGTATCTTGGATCATTTTCCATTCCCTCATACTCTTTTTGAGCTCTTTTATATGCCTTGTATACATTTAAAATAGCTGCTGCAATTCCTAAAAATATTCCTATCCATAAAGTCCAAGTAAGGCCTGTCCATTGTTTTAAACCATATCCAATAGCAAAACCAATAAATACGGCAACAACCATTGAAATACCTAAAGATAAATTATCTAAAGCTGCCAATTTTGATTCGTGTTTTGGTTTATTACTATTTGTGTTATTTTCCATTATATTCCTTATTTAATATATGAACAACAATAATCAGTTACAGTTTTAACTTTAATATCAAAATTAGAATTTGCTGGAACCTTAAAAGTTGTATCACTTGTGTATGTTTTCCATTCATCTGAACCATTTAATTTAACTTCACACTCACCACTTACTATTTCCATAATTTCAGCTGCTGCTGTTCCAAAATTATAAGTTCCTGGCATCATTATCCCCAATGACTTTCTCTCCCCATCACTATCAACAAAACTTCTACTTGTAACATTTCCATCAAAATAAATATTTGCTTTTTTTACTAAATCAACACTTTTAAAAATATCCATTTTTTATCCTTACATATCTTTCATTATTTCATCTGCTGCTTTTATACAAGCATCAATATCTTCATTTGTCATAACAGTAGAAATAAATCCTGCTTCATATTGACTACAAGCAAAATAGAAACCTCTTTTTAGCATACCATGGTGAAAAGTTGCAAATCTATCAAAATTACAAGTTCCTACTTCTTTGAAGTTTTTAGGATCTATATCACAAAAGAAAAATCCGAACATACTTCCTCTTGTATTTACTTGAAATGGAATATTATATTTATCAGCTACTTCTTTTAATCCAGTTGTCAATCTAACTGCTTTTGCATTTAAATCATCATAAATAGCTGGATTGGCTTTTAGCTTTCTTAAACTTGTAAGTCCTGCTGCCATTGCAACTGGATTTCCACTTAAAGTTCCTGCTTGATAAACAGCTCCATCAGGACTTAAGTGAGCCATGATTTCTTTACTTGATGCAAAAGCACCTACAGGCATACCTGCACCTATTACTTTTCCAAAAGTAATAATATCAGCTTGAGGTTCTACTATTCCACTAGTACCTTTTAAACTAGTTCTAAACCCTGTCATAACTTCATCGTAAATAAGTAAAGTGTTATTTTCATCACAAATCTCTCTACAAGTTTTTAAGAACTCAATATCAGCTGGAATAAAACCCATATTTCCAGCAATTGGTTCAATAATTATACAAGCAATATCTGAACTTTGTTCAAAACACTTTTTAAGATTTTCAATATTATTGTATTCACATAAAAGTGTATGTTTAGTTAAATCAGCAGGTACTCCAGGAGAACTTGGTGTTCCAAATGTTGCCATACCAGATCCAGCTTGTACTAAAAGTGAATCAGAGTGACCATGATAACAACCCTCAAATTTTAAAATATCATTTTTACCAGTAACACCTCTTGCTAATCTAATAGCACTCATAGTAGCTTCAGTTCCGCTACTCACAAATCTAACTTTATCAAGATTGTCATACATTTCCACTATTTCACGTGCTAATTCAGTCTCTAAAACACTTGGAGCTCCAAATGATAAACCATCCATTACAGTTCTTATAACTGCTTCTTCAATATCTTTATCACAGTGTCCAAAAATAAGTGGTCCCCAACTTTGAATAAAATCTAAATACTTATTACCATCAATATCAATTAAATAAGCGCCCTCACCTCTTGCTATAAATGGAGGAGTTCCACCTACACTATTAAAAGCACGAACGGGAGAATCAACTCCACCAGGGATTACTTTTTTTGCATCTTCATAAGCATTTATTGATTTTTCAAACATGTACATTCCTAAATATTTTATTTTAAATTAAAAGCAATATTATACTACAATACAATTATGAAGTACATTATTCCTGCATTAATTTTATCAATCTTTTTACATCTGTTAATTTTCAAAACATATAAGATAAAAGATGATGTAGCTAAAGATAATCCCTCAAGTACTAAAAATCCAAAAAAATCAGATATCAAGTATGTAATTTTAAAATCCGTTGAAAAAAAAGTTGAACCTAAAATTACTGAGCCAAAAAAAGAAATCACTAAAGAAAAAGTTGAAAAAAAAGAGCCTATTAAAAAACTTACAAAAGAGAAACCTATTTATAAAAAAGTAAAAAAAAGTGATATAAAAGTTGCAAAAAGAAGAAAAGCAAAAAAAGAAGAAGTAAAAAAAACAAGCCCCAAACCAATTAAAAAAAGTGAAGTAAATCCAAACTATACAAAACTAAATCCCACAAAACTTCAAAAAGATACTTTGGAGGATTTTTTATCAACGCCTGTGCAAGATGTGAATATGTTAGATAAACTTACCCAAAGTTATATAAAACTATATGGGGAAGAATATAAATCTTTTACAAAAGTACAAAAAGTATTTTTACAAAAAAATCTAAAAGATATAGGAAGAATTACGCAAGAATATCTAAGATATCCTGATATTGCAGTAAGAACAAGACAAAGTGGTATGAATATTATTGAGTTTACTTTATATCCTAATGGAGATATAACTCATCCTATAATTACAAGTTCTTCTGGATATGAAACTTTAGATGAAAATACAATTCAAACAATAGAAGTAGCCTATAAAGATTATCCAAGACCCAAAGAACCTACTAAAATAAAAATCTATGTTACTTATAGGCTTTATTAATAAAAAAATTGTAGAATATGCGGAAATTATTTATTTAAAAGAGAATTATGTTAACTGATAAAATACGAAATAAAGAGAGTGGAATACTATTATATGGTATTACTCCACCAAAAATAAAACATACAGAAGAAGAGATAAAAGTAATAGCGCAAAAACATATTGAAAGAATTTCAAAACTTCCAATTGATGGCTTAGTACTTTATGACATCCAAGACGAGTCAGATAGAACAGATGAAAAAAGACCATTTCCTTTTATTAAGACACTAGACCCTTGTGAGTATTCAAGAACTTATTTAAATGATTTAGTTATCCCAAGGGTTGTTTATAGAGCTGTGGGAAATTATGATGAAAAGAGTTTCCCTGTTTGGTTAGAACTTACAAAAGAGAATCAAGTTCACTCAGTATTTGTGGGAGCTGCTTCAAGGGAACAAAAAAAACCAATGACTCTAAAAGAAGCATATAGATTAAAAAAAGAAGTTAATGATAATCTTTGTATGGGTGGAATAGCAATTCCAGAACGACACATGGTAAAACATGATGAGCATTTAAGAGTATTTTCTAAAATAGATAACTCTTGTGAATATTTCATAACACAATGTGTATATAACCTTGAAGCATCAAAAATATTTTTAACTGACTATGCAAAATATGCAAAAGAGAATAAAAAAGAAGTTGTACCAATCATATTTACACTAACACCTTGTGGAAGTGCAAAAACACTTGATTTTATGAAGTGGCTTGGTATTAGTATTCCCAACTATTTAGAAGAGGATTTAAAATCTTCTGGAAATATCTTACATGACTCTATGAAACTTTGTGTTGATATTTTTAGAGAACTTTATACATTTGGAAAAGATAGAGGTATTCCAATTGGTTGTAATGTTGAAAGTGTAGCAATCAGAAAAGAAGAGATTGAAGCCTCAATTGAATTACTTCATGAAGTAAAAAAAATAATGGAAGAAAATTAAAATTTAGCCACAGTTATTTAACTGTAGCTAAAACTAATTCTCGAAGTGTTTTACATGCAACCGCTGTAGATATTCCACTTGCATCATATTTGGGACTTAGTTCTACAACATCCATCCCAACTACATTATTAAGATTGCTTAATTCTTTTATGATATTCATCATATCAAGAAAATCTATTCCACCTGGTTCTGGAGTACCAGTTCCTGGCATAACAGCAGGGTCTAAAACATCTAAATCAATAGTTATATAAACAGGTTTGTCTTTTAGTCTTTTTACACAAGAAGGTAAAGTATTGTAAGTGAATTTTTCTAAATGGGTATGTTTTTTTGCCCATTCGAACTCCTCTTTTAATCCAGAACGAATACAGAATTGATTTACTTTTCCATCACCTAGTTGATCATAAATTCTTCTAATAACTGTTGCATGACTTAAAGCTTCACCTAAATAATCTTCTCTTAAATCTGTATGTGCATCAAAATGTATAATATGTAAATCCTCATACTTCTTACTTAAGGCTTTTACAGGGGCTAGGGAAACTAAATGTTCTCCACCTATCATAATTGGAATTTTATTTGCATCAATGATTTCTTGAACATGTTCTTGAATCATTCTTAGTGCATTTTTTTTATCTCCAAAGGGTAGTTCTAAATCTCCATAATCAAACAATTTTAAATCTTCTAAATCACTATCAAAATATGGACTATAACTCTCTATTGCCCAAGAATCTTGTCTCATCGCAGGAGGTGCAAATCTAGCTCCTGGTTTAAACGACGTAGTTCCATCAAATGGTGCTCCAAATAAAACTGCTTTTGATTCTTCGTAATCATTTTCAAAGCCAATAAAACTACTGTTTTGTGCTTCCATCAAAGTTTCCTTTCAAAATCATATAAATCCATAAACCTAAAGGCTAATAGGTTTTCTAAAATTGCGAATATTACAATAAAATTAATAAAAGAACTACCACCATAAGAAACTAAAGGCAAGGGTAGCCCTACAACAGGTGCAAAACCAATAACCATAAATATATTCACACTCATATCTAAAAACAATAATAAGGCTATTCCGGAGGCAAAACAACGGATTACAAAATCATCTGAAAAATAGTAATTCATGGATAAGAGATGTAATACAAGTAAAATATAAATAATTATAAGTAAAATTGCACCAATATATCCATGTCTTTCAACTAAATATGCAAAAATAAAATCACTTGTTGCAATTGGTAAAAATTTCAATTGTGCTTGTGTGGCATCTTCGGATGATTTACCAGTAAGTCCACCTGAACCAATTGCTATAATTGATTGTTGAACGTGATAACTTGGCTCTTCTGATATGAAATCTTTAATTCTTTGCTTTTGATAATCTTTTATCAAATTATTATAAATAAAAGGAGATGCAATACCTAAAACAACTATTATAGTTGCCCATATCCTCCAATTAACTCCAATGATAAATAATACTCCATATCCTACTAATAAAAGTATTAAAGCAGTACCCAAATCTGGCTCTTTTGCTATTGATACAAAGGGTATTAAAATATATATTGAAAAATATAAAAAGTCTTTTAAATCATATCCACCTATTGGGGGTGGTCTATTTTTAACTAAGTATCCAATCATCAATAAAAATATAGGCTTTATTAATTCTGATGGTTGAATTGTCATATTAATAAAAGGTAATTCAATCCATCTTTGAGCACCAAGTTTTGAAATACCAAACAAATTTACACCTATTAGTAAAGCAACTCCAAGCCAATAAAGAAATGGAATAATCCTTAAGTTTCTTCTTAAAGGTAAAATAAATACACCCAAAAATAAAAATACAGAAAGTGCATAATATCCAAGCTGTCTTTGGGCTAAGTTTTCATTTATTTCACTAACTAATTGGTAAGATAATACTATTAATGGTATAATAAAAGCTATCAAGGGATAATCAAATTGCGAAATAATTCTTTTGTCAATAAATCTCATAATGAAAGAGTATCAAAATATGCATAAAAACTTTATTGTTTTTGAAGAATCAAGACTAGATAAATTTTTGTCTGAAAAGCTTGGTGAGTCAAGGAATCAAATAGAACAACTTATAAAAAAAGAGTACGTAAAAGTAGATAGTAAAATAATCACAAAAACAGGTTATAAATTAAAAGAAAATCAAGAGATTTTAGTGGAACTTCCAGAAGTTGAAGAGAGTATTAGTTTTGATGTTGATTTTGATGTTGAAGTAATATATGAAGATGAACATATTTTAGTTATAAATAAACCATATAATTTAGTAGTGCATCCAGCTGCAAGTGTAAAGGAGCCTACACTAGTAGATTGGCTAAAGACTAAAAACATATCACTTTCTACTATTAGTGGTGAAGAAAGACATGGTATTGTACATAGATTAGATAAGGGTACAAGTGGGGTTATGGTTGTTGCAAAAACAAATGAAGCACATGTTAATCTATCAAAACAACTTGAAGACAAAACTATGGGAAGATACTATTTAGCAATAATTGACTTACCTCTAAAAGATAATATAGTAATTAATAGACCAATAGCTAGAAACCCAAATAATAGACTAAAAATGGGAATTGTCGAAAATGGGAAAAATGCCAAAACTGCATTTGCAAAATTGGATATTAGTAAAGATGAAAAATATGAACTAATTTGTTGTAAACTTTTTACAGGAAGAACGCATCAAATAAGAGTACATTTAAATAGTATCAATCGACACATATTAGGTGATAATTTATATGGCTTTAAGGGCGAATTAAATAAAATAAATCGATTTTATCTACATGCTTTTAACTTATATTTAATCCATCCTATCACAAATGAAAAAATGGATTTTAAAGCAAACATAACAAATGATATAAATGAATTTTTAAATGAAAACTTTAATATGGAGACTATAAATGACAAAATGGATAAAAATTTCATCAGCTCTTCTTTTAATTTTATTGATTAGTGGTTGTAGCACTAAGAATTTAGGAGAAGGAAGTAAACCTAAAATCGATGAGACATTAGAAGTAATTGACTCAAACTCTATTAGAACTATTGCAGGTATCACATCAATTGCATTTGAATGGCAAAAAGTTGACGATTCAAGAGTTACTGGATATAACCTTTATAGAGCAAATTTAAATGAAGAGAGTACAAAACTAAAATTAGTTAAATTTATTGACAATAGATACTCTTCACACTACTTAGATACTGATTTAAAACCAAATACGAAATATGCATATACATTTTCAAGTGGTACAGCTAATGACGTAGAATCAAAACCTACAAAAATGTTTCAAGTTATGACTTTACCAAGACCTGAACCAATTGCATTTATTCAAGCAATTTCTAATCTTCCAAGACAAATAAAAATAATCTGGAGACCACATGAAAATGAGGCTATTGAATATTATAAAGTATTTAGATCAACACCACAAGATTCTGATTGGGAAAAATTAGCGACACTAGATGGTAGATTACAAGCTGAATATATTGATACAGATTTAAAAGATAATGTTGTTTATTTATATAAAGTTGTAGCCTATACATTTGATGATATACCATCAGAAGATAGTCAAATAGTAAAAGCTCAAACAAAAGCTTTACCAGCAGGTGTTCAAAACTTAACGGCTACAAATAATCAACCAAAAAAGATAACATTAAATTGGCAACCTTCATCTTCTGTTGATGTTGTAAAATATAAAATCTATAGAAATACTTCTCCTGATGGTTCTTTTAGTGAATTAAAAGAATTAAATACAGATACAACTTCTTATGAAGATTTTATAAATAAAGATGGGAAAAGATATTTTTATAAAATTACTACAGTTGATAAAGATGGTTTAGAAAGTAGTAAAGAAGTAAATCCAGTGATGGGAATCACTCTTACAAAACTTAATAAACCTATTTTAACACTTGCTCAAATTCAAGGTGAAAAAGCTATATTAAATTGGCAACCAGGGGATAATAGAGCTGTGTCTTATAATGTATATAAGACTATCAAAGATGGATTTTTTAAAGTAAGAAAACAAAAATATACAAATATTACAGATTTAAGATTTGAAGACAAAGACATCGTAAGAGGTGTTGAATATAACTATTCTATTGAAGCAGTTGATGAAAATGGTATTGTTTCAGATAGAACAAACGAAACATTATTAGTATTACCTAAACTATTAGATAAATAATATGCCGCACATAGTATTTAATAATAATGGTGAATTAATAACACCATCAAATAAAGATGGTGTTGATTTTAAGTTTATAGCAAAATCTTATCATCTAAGTGAAAAACCTAAAAAAATCGAGTATAAAATAGGTGTTTCAAACCAAAAAAAAGATTTTTTACTAACAGTAAAAGACAATAAAGAAAATAAAATAGTAAAAGCAGATAAAGTAACAAGAGTTACTCCTGTTACACTTGTAAAAGATGCTTTAAATACTTATGCAACTCATACAAATGCTAGCATAATTTTTTCAAATACAAATAATTTATCTCAAAAAATAGAACCAGAAAAAGAGTACTTAAAAGATATAGAATACTTTGTAAATGAATTTGAAACTGAAAAAGAGATACAAATTGAAGTGGGATTTGGTTCAGGAAGACATTTATTATATCAAGCACAAAATAATCCAGATATTCAATTTATTGGTATTGAAATACATACTCCCTCTATTGAACAAGTACTAAAACAAATAAAAATCCTAAATATCAAAAATATCTTAGTTATAAATTATGATGCTAGACTTTTTATGGAATTTATAAAATCAAATTCAGTAGGAAGAATTTTTGTGCATTTCCCAGTACCTTGGGATAAAAAACCACATAGAAGAGTTTATAGTAATGACTTTATACATGAAGCTAAAAGAGTACTAAAATTTACAGGAACACTAGAACTTAGAACTGATAGTAGAAAATATTTTGATTTTTGTGTTGATTTATTAACAAACCTAAATAGTGGGAAAATTGAAATTGATATAAATAAGGACTTACCAATATCTAGTAAATATGAAGATAGATGGAAAAAACAAAACAAAAATATATATGATGTAACCCTATATTCTTATAGTATTGATGAAGATATTGAACCAAATAAAGATTTCTCTTTTGGAAGAGTAGATAATCTAATAGAAATATTTGAAACTGTACCACAAAAGTCTATGATTTTTGATGATTTCTTTTACCATATTGAAGATTTTTATCTTATTGAAAATGAACAAAATTCTGGACTTATTCAAGTAACCTTTGGTTCTTTTAATAGACCCCTATCTAAATACTTAATAATAAAGGATGGAATTATATCTTACTACCAAGGTGAACCTATTCCTACAAGTAGTAATATAAAAGCTCATAATAAAATGAAAGAGATATTAACTAATGATTACTGCTAAAAACATATATTTAGCTTATGATGAAAATAAATTTGTCATAAAAAAAGGAACTTTCCATATAAGACATAAAGAGTTCATTTTTATTGGAGGGGCTAGTGGAAGTGGAAAGTCAACTCTAATAAAAGCGATGTATGGAGATATACCACTAAAACATGGAAGTTTTATAATTGATAATTTTGAATTAGCGCACATAGGAAATAGAAATCTAAGGGACCTTAGAAAAGATGTTGGTGTTATATTTCAAGATTATAAATTAATACAAGAGTGGACCATAGAAGAAAATATAATGTTACCTCTTAAAATAAATGGTTATTCCCATGAAATTTCAGCAGAGCAAGCAAATAAACTTCTAAATCATGTAAAACTTTCTCATAGAAAAGGTTATTATCCAAATGAGCTTAGTGGTGGAGAGCAACAAAGGGTTGCTGTAGCACGAGCACTAGCACACAATCCAAAAATAATAATAGCAGATGAGCCAACTGGAAATCTTGATGATTATTCAGCTGATGTGGTTTGGAATTTATTAAAAGGTGCAAATGAACAACTAGGAATCACTGTAGTTGTAGTAACACACAGAGTACCTAAAAACTTTGGAATAAGATTTAGACAATTATCAATTGAAGATGGAATAATATATGAAGTCTCTTAAAAATACACTTACTTTTGTCATTCCTTTAACTGTGATGTTAATAACATTTTCAATATATCTTTTAACAAATAATGTTGTTAATACTTATAAAAAAAAGATATCAAATGACTATTCTATAGTAATAATTACCCATACTCCTTTGATAAAAGAGAACTTTGATACAATAGCTGGAATAAAAGTCGATAAAATAATTACTTTATCAAATAAAAGTATTATAGACAATGTTAAAAGTACTTTATCAGATAGCTCTATTGATTTATTAAATAAAAGATTACCACACTTTTATGAAATACATTTAAACTCTTTTCCAACATCCACTGAGTTAAAAAAAATAAGGGCTTCGCTTTTAAATGACAAAAATATAAAAAGAATAGAAATTTTTTCAAAAAATCATAATCAAATCTATCTTTTACTTCTAATGATAAATAATATTATAATTGTATTATTTGGTTTAATACTAATATTTGTAGTAATTATTCTTTCAAAACAAGTTACTATTTGGTTTTTTGCACATAATCAAAGAATTATGATCTTTCAACTTCATGGTGCTTCTATTTTATATAGTGCTTCCCCTGTGATAAAACATGCTATTTATGGTGCATTTATTTCTTTTATAATCTCTGCAACTTTACTCATATTTGTTTCATATAATTTAAATATGCTCTTGCCTGTTGAATTAAATGATATTATAAACACAAAAATTTTTGTTGAAATAGAGGTTTTAAAACTATTTTTATTATCTTTTGGTATATCAATAGTTACAATTTTTGGAGTACTTTTTAGATATAAAATTAAAAATGCATAGACTATTATTCATAACTTTATTTATCACTATTACTCTTCAGGCTAGCTCTATTGATGACAAAATTCAAAATAATAAAACGATTTTGTCTAAAAATAAAAATGTTAAAAATAGAACTGAGCAAAAAATTCAATCTTTAGCTACTCAAATTGAAGACCAAAATGAAGAATTAAAAAAGTTAGAAAAAGAGATTGACCTTGTAACAAAAGATATCAATGAACATAAAGAGATGTTAAAAGATTCTAGGAAAAACTTGGATGAACTAAGTATCAAAGGTAAAATACTTCAAAATCAAAAAAAAGATTATGAAGAAGAATTAATAAATACTATTATAGAAGATTATTCTTCTGCTGTTGCTATGAAACTTGCAAATAAAGACTCTCTTCAAGAATTAACACAAAATGAAATTTATGAAATATTATCTTCAGAAGCAAAAGATAATATGTTAAAAATAGATAATCAATATATGAAAATAACTCAAAATAAGAGTGATAATGAAAGAGAAATTAGAAAATTAAATGTCTATATTGAAAAAAGAGAAAAGAAAAAGAAAATATTAAATTACTTATTAAATAAACACTCTGATTCATTGGCTTCAATTGAAAAAAAACATAAACTTTACCAAGCTGAGTTAAAAAAGATAATAAAAAAACAAAACTCTCTAACAAACTTACTTTCAACTCTTAATATCTTAAAAGAAAAAGAATTAAAAAAAGAAGAAGAGGCTAAAAAAAGAGCCAAACTTTTAGCTCTTAAAAAGAAAAGAGAAGAAGAAAGACAAGTAGAAGAAGCTAAAAATAAAGCAAATAATGTACAAAAAACACAAAAAACTGTGCAAAGGGATAATGCAGAAGATATAGACTTAGACGTAAGAATTTTAGGTTCATCTACAAAAGGTGTTAAAATAGGTAAATATAGAGGTAAAAAAACAATTGCTCCTTTAAAATCATATACTATTTTAAAGAAATTTGGTAAATATTATGATCCAGTTTATAAAATTAAATTATTTAATGAATCAGTTTTATTAAAAACAAATGAACCCGATGCAAAAGTCTTTTCTGTACTTGATGGAAAAGTTGTATATTCCAAAAATAATTCTGGAATGTTGGAAAATCTTGTAATTATTCAACATAGAAATGGTTTATATACTATTTATTCACATTTGGACCAAATTTCACCAACATTAAAAGTTGGAAAGTGGATAAAAAAAGGCTATGTAGTAGGAAGAGTTGATGAGACTTTAACCTTTGAAGCGATTGTAAATAACAAATATATAGATCCAGCAGACATATTCCAATAAATTTAATAATAATTGTATTAAAATACATTCTTTGAAAGGGAAATATGAAAAAAAATATTATTGTTCAATTTTTAATTTTACTTATTTTAGTTGCTATTTTTATTACGGCTATTTCACTTTATAATTTAAGAACTGTATCTATCAAATCTTCAGTTACTACAGCAGAATCAATATCTGAAGTAATAAAAAGTGGATTGGCGCTACATGTTGAAAAAGACTCAAACATTGATGAGTTTTTAAATAATGTCTCTTCTATTAGAAATATAAAAGACTTATGGCTTGTTAGATCTGATAAGATTCAAAATCCAAAATTTGAAACAAAAAGTTTTAAAAATCCAAAAGATAACTTAGATAAAGAAGTTATAAAAAATGGGGAAACAGAATATATTGTTAAAGAGGGTTTTATTAATACTAATGTAAGGGTTACAATTCCTTATAAAGCAACAGTTAGTTGCTTAGAGTGTCACAATGTTTCTGAGGGTGATACCTTAGGTGCTATTAGTATAGTATTGGATGTTAGTACTTTAAAAGAGATTGGTGTTAGATCAATCTATGTAATATTAACTATTATTCTTTTAGCAGTAATTATTGTATTCTTATTTTCAAAAAAAGTATTTAATCCTTATCTTTCTCTATACATGAAATTAAGAGATAATATCAATCAAGCTAAGGTTGGAAAGTTTAAAAGAATAGATATTCCAAATGGTTTAACAACTGATGTAGTACAGGTAACGAATGATTATAATAACCTAATCACTATATTTAAAGATACTTCCCTTGATATTGATAAAAAGCTTCAAGGTTTTGTTGGATATAGAGATAGAAGTAATTTAAATACAAATCCACTTAATGAATCAAAAGATATAATTGATAACTTATCAAATTTATATCAATTTAAAAAACAAGTGGAACTAGATAGTACGAAAGAGGAGATTTATCAAAGAATTTCTCAAGTTTTTGAAAATAAATTCCATCTAAAAAATTTTACATTTTTTGAAATAGATATAAAAAAACAAAAAATGCAAAAGGTAGTTAGTGTGGGAGAATCACTTTATTGCCATGATGCAATAAAAGACAACCCTCATCTTTGTAGAGCAGCTAGAACAAAAAGTGATGTTGTTTCCATTGATTTCCATGAGAGTTGTCCATACTTTACTAAAAAGGACAAATTTTATTATTGTTTAAATATTGATATTGTTGAGAACTTATATCTTATAGTGCATTTTGTAACTGATTCTGAAAAAGAACTTGAAGAATTAAAAAATAAAAGTCTATTTATAAATAGATTTTTAAAAGAGGCTCGACCAGCTGTTGAAGTTAAACTATTAATGCAAGCTTTAGAAGATTCTGCATTTAAAGATGGATTAACACAACTATATAATAGAAAATTTATTGATGAACATTTGAAAAAACTTCTTCCTCAAATAAAAAGAGATAAAAAGAAAATTGGTCTATTGATGTTAGATATGGATCATTTTAAAGCAGTTAATGATGAATATGGACATGATATTGGAGATAAAGTACTAAAAGGTTTATCTAGAACTTTAGAAGAAAATGTAAGAGAATCTGATATCATAATTAGATATGGTGGTGAAGAGTTTATGGTACTTCTAATTGGTGTTGATTCAGAAGAAAGTGCCATGAATATAGCACATAAAATTGGAGCAAAAGTAAGAGAAAATGAGATAGATGTTTATGCAGGTACAACTATTAAAAAGACAGTAAGTATAGGATTATCAATGTATCCAGATGATTCAAATCTATTTGATACTGTTGTTAAAAATGCTGATATTGCTCTATATGAAGCTAAAAGTAGTGGTAGAGATAAAGTTGTAAGATTTTCAAAAGAACAAAAAACTAGTGTAGAATTATTCTAGTATCATATTTATACTAATTATAAAAAAAGGGATGAGTATATAACTCATCCCTTTTTTATTTATTAATCTTTTTATTTAGTGTAAATCAGCGTTAAGTTTTACTTCTCTTGTACTTCTCATAGCAATAGTTTGACCTGTTTGAGAATTTACTCTAAAATGAACACCATTAACTCCAAAAAAGTCACTACCTTTCATAACTGTTGTAATCTCTTTATCAGGATTAATCTCTTTTAATGCAGCAACTGCTTTTTCAGAAAGTGTAACTTTAGTTCCTGGTAAGATAGTAACACCAGCATCAAGTATACAACCATCACCAATAGCAGTACCAGTACAAGAATTCGCTCCAAGAAGAGTATTCTCTCCAATAGAAACAGGAACACCATCAGTACCTGATAAAACTCCAAGAATAGAAGCTCCACCACCAACATCAGAACCAGCACCAACTACTGCACTTGAAGAGATTCTTCCTTCAACCATAACAGCACCTTCAGTACCTGCATTGAAGTTAATATAAGCAGCTCCTGGCATAACAGTTGTTCCAGCTGCTAATTGTGCTCCAAATCTTACTTTTGAAGTTTCCAAAATTCTTGTATTATCAGCAGGAATAACATGAGATAAAAATCTTGGGAATTTATCTACCATTGTTATTTCTGGATATTGATTAGTGATTTTTAGTGAAATTTCATTTGCTCTTAACCAGTCTAACTCTATAGGTTGACTTCCAGTCCATGCACAATTTTCTAATACACCAAAGGCACCATTTAAATTAAGACTTCTTAATTTTGCTTTTCCAAGGGATAGTGCATAAAGTTTTAAATAAACAGATTCAACACTTACTGGATTCGTATCTTCAAAAATAAATACTACTTTAAAGTCATCAGGACTTAAACCTGAATCTAAAGGTAAAGTAGCAAGTGATGAGATAACTTGTACATTTCTATGTGCGTCACCTTTTGCTTCTGGATTAAATGGTCTAAAAGCTTCAATACAAGAAGTTAAAAAATCATCTGTAACATTACATACTAACTCTGATTTTGTTGTATCAACATCTGCACCTGATTGTTTTAATGCATTTAAAAATACAGCTGCACTTCCAAAGTTTTCATTCCAGTTTACAACTGGATATGTTGCTTGTAAGATTTTTTCTGGATTTAATTGTCCCCTATCAACTCTTGCAATACCAAATCCTATTGGATTTCTATACCAATCTTGTGATTGAACTTCCTCAACTAATTTTTTAAATTCATCTGCCGTATAAATCATATTATTCTGTCCTATATAAATTTTTTGCCGATTATACTATAAACTTTACTAAGAGAAAATTAAATATATTTTTTAATAAATTGTATCCATATCGATACTTGCCATTGGTGATTTTATACTATGTAAAACTTCAATTAAAGCTTTTATATTTTTAGATCGAAGTAATATCTCATATCTATATTTATTTGATAACTTGAAAATAGGAGATTGATTTGCTCCTACTACTTCTATTTTTTCATTTGCTTTTAAAATTTTTGTATATCTATCAAACTCATCTTTTACTTTCAATCCATTTGTATGGGCAAAAATAACTTTTGCTAATTTATAATATGGTGGATATAATTCTTCCCTAAAAGTAAGTTCTTCATCTAAAAACTCCTTATAATCTTTATTTCCTAAATAAAAATCAAAAAATTCTTTATTTTGAGTTTGAATAATCACTTCACCCTCACCTTTTCTTCCACTTCTTCCAGAAATTTGAATCAAAAGAGAAAGTGCCCTCTCCCTTGCTTTGTATGAATTCATTTTTAAGATTGAATCAATTCCAAGTACAACTGCAAGTTTTACATTATGATAATCATGTCCTTTAGAGAGCATTTGCGTACCAACTAAAATATCTATTTTATTTTTATTAAACTCTTCTAATACTTTTCGCAATTGTGTATCTGTTTTTACTTCATCTCTATCAAATCTTTTTATTATTTTATCTGGAAAGATAAAGTTCAACTCCTCTTCTATTTGAGCAGTACCAACTCTTAGGTTATGAATAACACCTGTTTTACAAGAAGGACATGTTTTTGGTATTTGTTGAGTATATCCACAATAGTGACATTTAAGTGCTAGTGCATTTTTATGTAGACTCATTGAAACAGAACAAAAAGGACACTCTACAGAGCTTCCACAACTTGTACAAACTTGATACTTGTAATTAGCTCTTGTAGGAAGGAAAATAATAACTTGATGTTTTTGTTCAATTATACTTTTTATTTTATTTACAATTTTAGGACTTAAGTTTGAAGTACTATCATCATAATTTATACTTTTTTTAGTATCAAAATATGTTTTGGATAATCTATAAAAAGGAATTTTGTGATAAGTGTTTAATGATGGTGTTGCACTTCCTAATATAGCTTGAATATCTAAAGTTTTTGAAATATACAAAGCTAAATCTTTTGTATTGTATCTTGGTTTACTATCACTTTTATATGATTCATCGTGCTCTTCATCAACAATTATCAAACCTAAATTATCTAAGGGTAAAAATAGAGCTGACCTAGCACCTGCTAATAATTTTATCTCACCTGATAAAACTTTATTTATTATCTCTTCTTTTCTTTTTTTAGTAATTTTAGAGTGCCAAATAGCAACTTTTTCTTTAAATACTTTTTCCAATCTATTTTGCATCTGTGGAGTCAAAGAGATTTCAGGCATAAGAAGAATAGCTTGTTTATCTTCATTTAGATACTTTTCTATGGTTTTAATATAAATTTCTGTTTTTCCAGAACCCGTATTTGCAAAAAGTAAAGATTGTTTGTGATTCATACAAAAACTATATGCTTCTTCTTGCTCTTTTGATAAAACAATATTTGATTCAACTCTATATTTTTCATTATACTTCATTATAGTTTTATCAAAGGGAATAAATAAAGACAAAGCTTCCCCAAGTGAGGATACATAATACATAGATGTAAAAGTAGCTATCTTAATCATCTCAACAGAATAAAAAAAGTTTGTTATTGTTTGTATTGTTATACACTTGAAAGTTGGTTTTTCAACTTCTTTTATAACCACAGCTTTTGATAAAACCTTTCTTCTTTGTAAAGAGACTTCTACTAGTGTTCCAATCTCTATTTTTTCCTCACTACAATAGGTCAAATTATCTAAGGGTGACTTTAATAGTGCCAATTCATAATAAAAACTCATAGCATAAGCTCTTTACAGACTTTATTGCTCTTTTTACAAGCAAAAGTACCTTTATTTTTATCAAACTCAAAAGTTATAGATACATCTTTTGAAAGATATGTTTTATAACTTGTATCTGAAGTTTTTATCCATTTTGCAAGTTCTTTTTTATCTTCAGAAGTTGAAATAATTACAACATCTAATAGAATATATTCATTGTAACCTATAAATAAGGAATCACCAGCTGTATTTATCGAAGCATCATCTAATCTATCTAAGGTAAAAGTAGAATTACCTAATAAAACTTGATCTGAATATACTCTATTTATTGCATTATTTATAAGTGCAACTTCTGATTTTATTTTTAGTTTATTTGATTTATCTATTGAATAAAAAAATTTATTAATAGCAAATGTACCTAGTAATCCAACTATTAGAACAACAACAATAATTTCTAATAGAGAAAAAGCATTTTTCATGAAAGTTTTGGTAGTTTGCTTGAAATTTTTTCTACTTCTTCTTTAAAAGTAAAATGTTCTTGAGATTTACAAAGGTAAGCGTATAAAAGTTCTTTTGTTGTATGAGATCTATCAGGGGATAGAAATTTTGTTAATTCCATCTCTAGTTTTGGGTCTACATTAATACTATATGCCATATTATCAATGTGAAAGGTTAGTTTTTTATTCTCCATTCTTTGCCTTTGTTAAAGTTAAAGTACTGTCAATTTTTAAAAGCATATCTTGATTATTTCTAATTAATTCATCATTTTTATTTTTTAATTTTTCAAGTTCTATTGTAAGATATTGATTTTTAGATTTTAATAATTCATAATCTTCTAATAGTTTATCTATTTGTGTATTAAGTATTTCAGTTATTTCCATGCGTGATTTTATCTAAATTTTATAACTATTACAATAAATTTTATACATATAATGTATAATAGTAAAGAAATAACTAAGGCTTGAGTCATGAATATCAATCTTGTACATTTTATTGTTCCTTGTATAGATGCTATAATTGCTAAAAATTTTTACAGAAGAATCTTTGATTTTAAATCTACAAAGGCAGAAAATAAAAATATTATTGTTACTGTAAATGAAAAATTAAAATTTGAATTAGAAGAGACAGAAGAGTATACAAATAATCATTATGTATTTGAAGTAGATGATATATCTTTTAATCAATTAATTATAAATTTAAAAAAAGAAAAATTATTATTTGGAGATAATATAAATGATTTAAATAACAAGAAGATAAGAGAAAGTTCTTCTAAAAAGGAAGTGTTTTTTATAGATCCAAATAGTCACCTATTTCAGATCTATACAAAAAAAATCTATTAATCTTCTATAAAAAGTTTACCTTGTTCGTATAAAGAAGAAACTGCTTTTCCCCAAAAAGAGAAATATTTTAAATCTTTATCATTGATTTTAAAAGAATCAACTATTTTTTTAGTCAATTCATGCTCTTTTTTATCAAATTTATCGTCAATATGAACTAAAATCATAAGTTCTAAAATAACAATTTTTTTACTTTTTGTTGATTTAAAAGAACAAAGTATTTCATCTAAATTGAAATCAGCTTCGTTGAAGAATCTTGGTTTATCAATTCCCATCTCAACGCAATATTCATCTATAACATCTTGTTCTCGATTACCATATTCCCCATCTACCCTTGCTAGATGTTGAGCCAACTGTAAAAAAGCAAACTTTTCTTTAGTCTCTAGTTTCATTAATAACATATATTATTTTCCCCGATTTTTAATATAACACACTTTACTATTTAACCATTAATCAACAGTAAACAGTAAAGATATTTTAAGCGCCTAAGTATTTTGCTTTGATGTCATTTGATTTTAAAAGTTCACTTCCAATACCTTCTAGTGCAACTTCTCCATTTTCTAAAACATAACTATAATCAGAAATTTCTAAAGCTGCATATGCATTTTGTTCCACTAATAATATTGTAATACCATTTTCTTTTAGTTTAATAATTGTTTCAAAAAGTTCTCCAATAATTTTTGGAGCAAGACCTAGTGATGGTTCATCTAACATAAGAAGTTTTGGTGAACTCATCAAAGCTCTAGCAATTGCTAGCATTTGTTGTTCTCCACCACTCATAGTACCACCTAATTGACCCTTTTTATCAATTAGTCTTGGAAATAATTTAAACATTTTTTCTTGATATTCTTCATAAAAACTTTCACTTTGATTAAAAGCTCCCATTCTCATATTTTCTTCAATAGTAAGATTTTGAAATACCCTTCGCCCTTCAGGAACTAAAGAGATTCCCTTTTGAATTATTTTATATGTTGGAAGTTTTGAGATATCTAAATCATTAAAAAAAATACTCCCAGTTTTTTTAACATCATTAACAATCGATTGTAAAGTTGAAGTTTTACCTGCACCATTTGAACCAATCAAAGAGACAATTTTTCCCTTTTGAACTTCAAAATCAATACCTTTTACACCTTTAATAAGACCATAAAAGACTTCTAAATTTTTTACTTTAAGCATGTTTGAAATCTCCTAAATAAGCCTTAATTACTTCTTCATCTTTGATAGCATCTTCTATTTTACCTTCAAATATAGTTTTACCATAATCTAATACCATAACCCTATCACATAAATGATTTACAAATTTCATATCATGTTCTATTAATAAAATAGTAATATCAAATTGATCTCTTATTTTAAAAAATAGTTCAGCTAATTCATGTGTTTCTTGAGGATTCATTCCTGCTGCTGGTTCATCTAATAAAAGTAACTGGGGATTTGCAGCTAAAGCTCTTGCAATTTCAACTTTTCTTTGCTGCCCATAAGAAAGTGATGTTGCCAATTCATCTGCATAATCAGCGATTCCCAATACTTCCATTATCTCAAAAGCTCTTTGTTTTACTCTTTTTTCTTCTTTAAAAAATCTTGGCAATCTAAAAATTGTTTCCAAATATGAATATGAAGCTTGATAATCAAAACCAATAAGAATATTATCTAAAACTGTCATTGAAGTAAAAAGTCTAATATTTTGAAAAGTTCTTGCTATCCCTCTATGAACTATTTTATAAGGCTTTATTCCATTTATTTTTTGACCATGAAATTTTATATCACCATATGTTGGTTCATAATTTCCTGTAATAATATTAAACATTGTTGTTTTACCAGCACCATTTGGTCCAATAAGACCGTAAATCTCTTTTGCTTTTACTTGAAATGAAGTATCTTTTATGGCAGTTACTCCACCAAAGTTTTTAGTTACATTGCAAACTTCTAAAATCATTTGTTTGCCTTTTTCTTTTTAAATAAATCTTTTAACTCTTTTTTTCCCATTAAACCTTCTCTTGCAAAAAGCATTACAACAATTAAAATTAAAGCAAATACAACCATTCTCATCCCTGGTAATCCATCTGTATGTATTCCCATAAAATTAATTGGTTCATCTAAGAATCTCATCCATTCTAATCCAGCCATAACCATGACTGTACCAATTATTGCACCTGTAGTACTTCCAAGTCCACCTATTACGATAATTATTAATAATTGGAAAGTAAAGAAGAAAGTAAATAAGTCTGGACTGATTGATGTTAAAAGTGCTGCTAATAATCCACCACCAACACCTTCAAAAAATGCTGATGTAGTAAAAGCCAATGTTTTTATTTTAAAAGTATTAATACCCATAGCACTCGCTGCATCTTCATCATCTCGAACTGCTTTCATAGCTCGCCCATATTTTGAGTAAATAATATTTAAGATTGCTAGAACTGCAAATATTGCAATTCCACCTGTCCAATATAGATTTGAAAATTGGGGAATATCATTTATACCTAAAGAACCATTTGTAATCTCTGGTGAATTAATAGCTAAAATTCTAATAATAAACCCAAATCCAAGAGTAACAATTGCAAGATAATCACCCCTTACTCTAAATACAGGAAAAGATAAAGATAGAGCTAAAAGTGATGAAATAATACCTGATAAAATTAAAGCCCAGAAAAAGTTAGTCTGTAAAGCTAAAACCCAAGGATATGGATCTGAAATATCATATTGATATAACATACCTTCTTTATCAACTAATAATATAGCCGTAACATAAGCACCAATTGCAACAAACCCATTTGGCTCTAGTGAAAACTGACCTGTAACCCCATTTATTAGGTTATAAGAAACTGCTAGAATAATAAAAATAGCAACATTATTTATAATTCGTACTGTATATTCATCAAAAACTTGTTGAGCAAACCATGTAAACCAAATAGCAGTAATGATAATACCTAGATTAATTATTCTTTGTTTTGTAAAAATTGAATCTCTTATCATAATTAAAACCTACTCTTTTCTAAATCTTCACCCATAATACCAGTAGGTTTAAATAATAGTACTAGTATTAAAAATACAAAAGCAAAAGCATCTTTATATCCACCCATCTCAGGGAAGAAAGCGATTACTACAACTTCTGTAAATCCAATAATAAAACCACCTACTACAGCACCTGTAACAGAACCAATACCACCAACAACTGCAGCAGCAAAAGCTTTTAATCCAACTAAAACTCCCATCATAGGTTCAACAGAAGGGTAATTAACAGCCCAAAATATTCCACCAACAGCAGCTAAAGCAGAACCTAATGCAAATACCAATGATATAATCATATTTGCATCAACTCCCATTAAATTTACTGTTTTGATATCAAAAGACAAGGCTCTAATTGCCATACCATATTTTGTTTTATATAAAACAAATAAAATTCCTAAAAGTAAAACCAACGTTACAAGAGGCACAGTAATAGAAGAAACTGAAAAAGTAACATTAGCTACTGTAAATATTTGTTCCATATAAGAAGGAACTGGGAAAGCTCTAGGAACTCCACCAACAAATACAGTAAATGCATTTTCTAAAAAGAAAGATATCCCAATAGCGGTAATAAGTAAAGATATTTTTGGAGCTTCCCTTAATGGTTTGTATGCAATTTTGTCCATTAACATTCCAAGTACAGCAGATAAAGTAACTGCTAAAAGTACAGTAAGAGGAAAAGGCAAATTAAATACTGCCATAAAAGTATATGCTAAAAAAGCTCCCACCATCATAATATCACCATGTGCAAAATTTATCAATCTTAACACACCATAAACCATCGTATAACCAATCGCAATAAGGGCATACATACTACCCAAACTAAAACCGTTTACCATCTGCTGCATAAACGTTAATATATCCATTAAATCTCCCAATTCATATTAATACTTTTTTTTGCAATAATAAAAATAACACAAATTAATTTTACTATTACAAAAAAAGTTTAGCCATAAGACTAAACTTTTTTTTAATTTTGTTTTTTATTTTTATTATGGATTTACTGTTGCTTTAAATACAGCTTTTCCATTTTTAATCTCTTTAATAACAGCAGATCTTGTTGCATTACCATTTTTGTCAATTGTAATATTTCCAGATACACCATCAAAGTTAGTTGTTTTTTTAATTTCATTGTTAATGCAAATAGAATTTGTAGGATCTTCACATCTATTCATTGCAGCAATTAAAACATTATATGTATCAGCACCTAAAGCAGTGAATGAATTCATCTCTTTTTCACCAGTCTCTTTTGTATGGAAAGCTACAAAGTTTGCTGAAGTTTTTGATGGAGGATTTGCATAATCAAAGAAATCTGTAAACATATAACCCTCTACAGCATCTCCACCTAAGTCAATAAATGTTTGATTTGCAACACCATCTCCACTAAACATTGGTTTATTTAATCCTAATTGTTTAGATTGTCTAGCAATCATAGAAGCTTCTGGATGATATAATGGTAAAAACATAAAGTCTGGATTTATTTGTTTGATTTGAGAAACTACAGCTTTAAAATCTTTATCACCTGAAGTGATTTTGATTTTTTTAACAATTTTTCCACCTTTTGCTTTAAAGGCATGTTGGAAAGCTTTTGAAAGACCTAGAGAATAAACTTGTGCTTGATCCACAACTACAACAGCAGTTTTATACCCTTGTGATATTGCATAGTTCGCAACAACTTCACCTTGAAAAGAGTCAGTAAAACAAACTCTATTTGCAAATTCTCTTTTTGCAGTTAATTTATCATTTGTTGCAACTGCTGCAATAACTGGAACTTTCTTTTTATCAGCAATAGCAATTGTTTGTGCAGTATTAGTAGAAGTTAAAGCACCTAAAATAGCAACTACTTTATCAGATGAAATTAATCTTGTAGTAGCATTTGCAGTTTCTACTTTGTCACCTTTATTATCCAATAATACTATTTTTATAGTATCACCATTTTTTAATTTAGGTTGTAATTTATGCGCCAATTTAACACCAAGATCTGTAACTTGACCATAAGCTGCAAGTGGACCAGACATAGGCATAACAGCACCTATTTTTATCTCTTTTGCACTTAAAAGTGAACTACAAGATAAAAGTGTAGCAACACTAAGTCCTAAAATTTTTTTCGATATATTCATATTACTCTCCCATTTTTTTAATTGATAACTATACTATATTATAGTTTAAAGATATAAATATATAGAATTAAAATTTTTAAGATAATTGATTTTTTCCTGCTTTTTTAGCTTTATAAAGCTCTTCATCTGCTCTTCTTATTAAACAATTTATATCTTTATCTTCTAAATTAAATTCAGCACTACCAATACTTACTGTAAATCGTTTGTAATTACTCTTAGCTTCACATATAGATTTTATCAGTTTTTCCGCTACTGTTTGTGCTCCTTTTATATCAGAATTTGGTAAAAGAACTAAAAATTCATCTCCACCAAGTCTTACAACAAAATCGTTTTCTCTAATTTTACTTTGCATAATTTCTACTAGTTTTAATAATACTTCATCACCTGCTTCATGTCCATAACTATCATTTATAGTTTTAAAATTATCAATATCAACTATTAAAATAGATAAAGTATTTTTTTCTCTTTTGATTATTTCAAAATATTTTTTTGAGAAATCTTCTAAAAACCTTCTATTATAAACCTTTGTCAAAGCATCTGTATTTGATAATTTCTCGTGGAAAGCCCTACTAGCTTCTGCATTTATTAACTCTTTTGTTCTTATATTTAACTCTTTTGCAAGATTATTAAAATTTTCACTTAACTTATCAATTTCGATAATTCCGCAATCTTTTAGAGATATTTCATTTTTTTTGCTTCCAAGTATTTTTGTCATATTAATTATTTTTAAAATTGGAGTATTTATTAATAAAACAAAATCATTTGCTCTTTTATACAAAAAAATAAAAAATAAAAAATAAAATACAACAATAAAAATTATAATTAAAATTCCCAAATGAATATATTCTTCTTTTAAGTTTTCTACACCTTTTAAGACATTAGATTCTTTAACTAAAGTAATAGTATACCAAGGTAGTTTATCAACACTACTTGGGAAAATAAAATATTTTTGCTCACCATTTTTAAATTCATATTTATTATTTTTACCAGAAACAATATTTTCTAAAATACTGTGTAACTCCTTATTTTTAAATAATAAAGAATCTTTTCCTTTTCTAAAAATAGTATGTGATATCTTTTCATTCTTTGAATATTTATATTCATTGAAATTTTTTATTTTAAACTCTTTTTTTATATTTTTATCCATTGCTATAATATTCAAATCTTTATCAATTAAAAAAGTTGAACCATTATATGGTATTTTAAAATCAAGAAAATTCTTTATTATTTTATTAATAGTTACATCAAATCCAGTTACACCTTCTAAGGTATTGTCTTTATAAATTGGAACAATTGCACTTATCATCCAACCTAATCCTGCTGGATCTAAATATACATCTGTCCAAACAACTTTTTTTTGAGGATTATGTTTTAAATCAGCACTATAATAAAAAGTATAATCTACTATATTTGAATTATCTGGGATAACACTCCACACATTTTTAATAAAAGGGTAATATCTTGAATAGTTTTGTCCTGAATTATAATATGCAGCTACTACTAAGTCATTATTTACAACACTTGTTTTTAAATTATTATCTAATAATTCAGTTTTATTTAGTTCAGTTTTTAACTTATCTGTAAGATTTGCCGTTTTTTTAACTAAAACTGAAGAACCTCCATTATCAACAGTTTTATAATAAGCACCACTTGGGCTATATTTAAATTCAACATTATTATCAACTTTTATATAATTGATTTCTTTAAAAAAGTTTTGTTGTTCATTTTGTAAATATTTTAAATTAGTCTCTATATCTTTAAAAGAGTTATTAATATCTTTTTTAATAAACATAACTCTTTCATTAACACTTTGTTTCACATCTTTCAAAACTAATTTTTTACTTTTTTCTAAAATATTATTATTAGCATAAAAATATAAAATCAATAATACTAACTCAATAAAAAATATAGATGATAAAGTTGTTTTAAGATAGTTCCTATAAATTATATCTTTTAGTGTTGTCTTTTTCATTAATATGCCTTATCCTAAGGTTAGTAATATTATATTCTATATTATTCTTTTAATTTTTAATCTTTATTCACAGTCAATAATTAATTTTAGTTTTTAAGTTAAGTCATTTCAAGTGTCATAAGATACATCTCTTCTCCATCAATTACTTTAGTTTTATATGAATCACACTTGGGACAAGTAAACTCATTTTTTTCTAAAGTTGATTGCTCTTTACAATCAAGACATTCGATGACAACCTTTTGGTGATTGATAATAAACTCACAAGCATCACAAATAGTTTTTTCTTTAAAAGTATCAAAAGCAGTTTGAAGTAAGTCAGGTTCAACTCCACTTAAAACACCTATTTTTACTATTACTTTAGTTACTTTTGTAGCATTATTAGCCTTAGCATGTTCTTCACAACTTTCTAAAAGTGATTGAACAATTGAATATTCATGCAATTTTTATTCCTTTTTAAATGTCCCATTTAAAAAGGGACCTATATATTTTTTAACTTCTTTTAACAAAGGAAATAAATTCCTTTTAAAGAAGCAAACCCTAAAGAGTACAACAAGTTGTACTTAACAGATTCTTGGTAATAACTCACCCGTTGGTAAATCAATAAACCTTTGTGTTCCCCAAGCAGTATTTAGAATTACTTTTTTATTATGTTTTGAAGTAACTTTACCAATTACTGCTGCCTCAGTTGAAGTCTCACATGATTTTAAAACTTCTAAAGCTTTATCAACTTGATCTTTTGAAATAGCCATTACAAAAGTACCCTCATTTGCTAAACTTAAAGCCTCAAAACCTAACATTTCACAAATTCCACTTACCTCATCGCATACAGGTATTTTTTCTTCTTCTATTTCTATGCAAATATTTGATTGTTTTGCCCACTCATTTAATACAGCACTAACACCACCTCTTGTTGCATCTCTTAGCGCTCTTATTTTAATACCTGAATCTATTAGTTTTTTAACAACAGGCCAAAGTGAAGCACAATCTGATTCTAAACTAGTAGAAAAATCAATTCCCTCTCTAGCAGCAAATATAGTTGCTCCATGCTTTCCAATAGAATTAGATACTATAATTACATCCTCTTTTTCTATACTATTAGAAGAGATACCTTTTTGCTCTATCTCTCCAATACCAGTTGTATTTATAAAAATCTTATCAACACTACCCTTTGGCACAACTTTTGTATCTCCACTTACTACAATAGCCCCATTTACTTCAAGCTCTTTTTTCATACTACTTACTATTCTATTCAAAGTTTCAACATCAAAGCCCTCTTCAAGAATAACAGAACAAGTAAGATACTTAGGTTTTGCACCCATCATAGCCAAGTCATTACAAGTACCACAAACAGCAAGTTTACCAATATTAGCTCCTGGAAACTCTATGGGACTAACTGTAAAAGAATCAGTAGAAAAAACCAATGTTCCATCTTGAATAACAGCAGCATCTTCACTCTTACTTAGAATATCATTTTTAAAAGCCTTATAAAAAACTTCCGTAATAAGTTCATTATTCTCTTGCCCACCATTACCATGTGCTAGTGTTATTGTTTTAGTCATCTTTAACCTCTTCTTCAACTATCTCACCAAATCTCTTTAAAACTAGATTTGCATATGGAGTCTTTTTTATTTTTTCTATTAAAATATCTGTATGAATATCTTTTGTTTTTCCTACTTCTTTAATATATGATTTCATGATAGTTTCATTATATTCAGGATGAAACTGCACACCCCAAGCATTTTTCCCTACTCTAAAGGCATGATTTTTATCATGTTTGTTATATGCTAATAAAACACTATTACTAGGAAGTTCTAATACAGATTGGGAATGAATAGTATGTGCCATAAAAGTTGCAGGTATATCTTTAAAAAGTTTATCATTTTTGGCTTCATCACATAGGTTTATATCTACAGTACCTATCTCTATTCCAGCTTTATGATAACCACTTACTCCACCTAAACTTTTCCCTAAAAGTTGATGCCCATAACATATTCCCAATAAAGGAATATCATTTTGTATTAAAGTTGGAATCCATTTTTCAATTGCAACACTCCAAGGCTCTTCATCTGTTACCATCGAATGGGAACCTGTTATTATAACTCCAGAGACCTCATCTATATTTGGGAAATATATTTTCTCTTGTATATGTATAACTTCAATATCTAAATTAGAATTATCTAATTTATCAATAACCCAAGTATCAAAATCTTTATTCTCTTTTTTTGTATCATCAAATGTAATACCAGCTTTAATAATAAAAAGCTTTTTCATTTATAATAAATTTCCATATTTGTAGTATGCCGAACATGCACCTTCGCTACTAACCATACAAGATCCTAACGGGCTACTTGGTTTACATGCTGTTCCAAAGACCTTACAATCATTTGGTTTAGCTACGCCCCTCATAATACTTCCACAGATACAAAGTTTATGGTCATCTATTTTTTCATTTGGTAAGATATCTTTATATATTATCTCAGCATCTATAGAAGAATACTCATCTCTTAGTTTATATGCTGAATCTTTTATATCGCCTAAACCTCTCCATCTAAAGTGTTCTGCTTTTGTAAAAAACTTATTATTTAACTCTTGAGCTCTTAGGTTTCCATCATATGATACTGCTCTTGAGTATTGAAGTTCCAAGTCACATCTATTTTCATTGAACTGTTTTACAATAGATAAAATTGATTGCATTACATCTACTGGTTCAAAGCCACTTACTACTACTGGCTTTTTATAATCTACCACAAACTCTTCATATATCTTAGAACCAGTTATTACACTTACATGAGAAGGTCCTATAAAAGCATCTATTTTGCAATCACTACTATCAAGTAGTGCTCTCATAGGTTCTGGTACTGTTATATGATTTATATGAAATAGTATATTATGTATTCCACTCTTAGTTACATGCTCCAATAGTGCTGCTGTCATAGGAGTAGTTGTTTCAAAGCCTATTGCAAAAAAGATAATCTTTTTTTCTGAATTCTCATTTGCTATTTTTATAGTATCTAAAGGTGAATATACAAATCTTACATCTGCACCTTTACTTCTGGCATCTTGTAAGCTTCCATGACTTCCTGGAACTTTTATCATATCACCTAGTGTTACAAGTATTACATCTTCTTGTAAACTTAATATATATGCATGGTCAATTCTCTCTTTTGGCATAACACACACAGGACAACCAGGACCATGTACAAAGTTTATATTTGAAGGAAGGAGTTGAGGAAGTCCATACTTCATAATAGTATGGGTATGTCCACCACATACTTCCATAATATTTATGTCCCTATTTAGTTTTTGAGCCTCTTTATCTATTAGCTTTTTTAGTGCCTTTATTGTTTTTGGATCTCTAAAGCTATCGTATAAATCTTTTAGTTGTAGTTCACTCATATACTTTACCTAGAAGGACAATTTTCTGCATCTTCTATTGTTTGCAGTCTATCTTGCTCTTCCATTTTATCTATTATCTCTTTATATACTTTTAGTGATTCCTTTGCATCATCTTCATCTATTTTATTCATAGCAAAACCTATATGAATAAGTACATAATCTCCAATATCAACCTCTTGGTCTATTAAATCTAAACTTGCACTTCGCTCTACTCCCATAGTATCTACTATACAAGTATTACTCTCTTTATTTATACTTTTTATTTTTGATGGTATTGATAGGCACATCTTTATTTATTCCTTTTACTGTCATCGCTTTTAAATGCAGATTAATTTTGACTTATCGCATTTTTCTTTTAAAGTTTATCCACTCTATTACTTTCTTAATACTCTCTTCCTCTTTCGTTGATACTTCCAATATATCAACACTTGGATTTAGTTTTCTTGCATACTCTTTTTCTTTTTGAATATCATATTCAAAGTATGGCAATAAATCTGTTTTAGTAAAAAGAATCAAATCAGCACATCTAAACATAACTGGATATTTTTCTATTTTATCTTCACCCTCTGGAACAGATACTAATACTATATTCAAATGAGTTCCCACATCATACGATGCTGGACATACTAGGTTTCCTACATTTTCTACAAAACAAACATCTATATCATCTAAAGAGATATCATGTAATCCCTTATGAACCATAAATGCATCTAAATGACAGGCACTTCCTGTTTGTATTTGAACAGCATTTATTCCTTTAGCTGTTAATCTATCTGCATCCCTTGATGTTTCTAAATCACCTTCCACTACTGCAAATTTAAAATCAACCATATCAGCAAATTTTTCCAATAGTGTTGTTTTACCACTTCCTGGACTTGACATAAGGTTTATACCTAATACTTTGTTTTCTTCAAAGTGAGCTCTATTGTGAGCTGCTTCATGGTCATTTTTATCAAGTATTTTTTTGATTACTGAAATTGTTTTTGAATCATTTAACTGTGGGTTATGATGAAGTGTTTCGTGTGCCGCTTGGTGATTATGACTATCATGAGAGTGGCTATGCTCATGGTCGTGATGATGATGGTCTGTTATACTACAACCGCAATCTTTACACATATTTTTGCCTTTTAGTTTAGTTTATGAATACTTGTTCATTTACTGTAGTGTAATGCAAGTAATATAAAACTAAACTAAAATTTTCTATTCTTATGTATTTTTAGAACTATAAAAGCATTTATTACGCAAAATTTGTAGATGTCTCTTTTAGTATCTCATTTACGTCTATTGATTCACCATTATACTTAACTATCTTTATACCTTGAGAAGTAAAAGATTTAGCTGTATTTTTGCAAGCTTTTTTAACTACAATATAATCACATCCATTAAGTGCTACACCCATTTTATTATGTTGAGCTATGTGTTCTTCATCATCATGTGAGTGATCACAAGCATGCTCTTCTTCTGGATGATCATGGTCAAGATCACTTCTTGGATTATTTATTACAGAGTTTAGATTAAAAGAACGGAACATACCTGTTCCACTTAAATCATATATTGCAAACTTTGGAGTATGCCCTGCATTACTAAAAAAAGTTAATTTCTCATCTTTTACGGGAATTGCTATTTTCATAATATTTACCTTTTATTAATTTATATGAGTATCATACTCTCATATTAGAATATTATGCAATTTTTACTCCATAAACAATTAAATTTTTAATTTAAATGATGATACACTTCCACAGATGAAAAATATACACAAACTTACTCTTCTAACTCTACTTTTATTAGCAATGACAACTACCATGTCAAATGTAGCCATTGTTACATCTTTACCACATTTAAAAGAGTATTTTAAACATATAGCAAATATAGAGTTTTATTCAAGATTGATGCTTACATTACCTTCCTTTTCTATTGCACTATTAGCTCCTGTTTTAGGACATCTTATATTTAGATTTGGCAAAAAAAAATCAGTTCTTATTGCACTTTTTTTCTTTTCATTTTTTGGTACAGCTGGATTATATCTTGATAGTATAGAGACACTTTTAGCATCGAGAGCACTGTTTGGATTATGCGTTGCTACTTTGATGATTGTTTCAACATCCCTTGTTGGAGATTATTTTAAAGAAGAAGAAAGACATCAATTCATGGCTTATCAAAGTTCATTTATGGCTTTAGGAGGAGTCTTTTTTGTCATCGGGGGAGGAATGCTATCTGATATGAATTGGAGATTTCCTTTTGGTATTTACTTTATTGGAATACTTCTAATACCCTTTGTTTTTAAAAATATAACAGAGATAAAAATAGAAAATATAGAAGTAGATGAAACTCCAAACATAAGTAAAAATATTTTATTTGTCTATTTTTTTGCTTTTTTCTATATGCTTTTATTTTTTATTTTGCCAACACAATTTCCTTTTTTACTTATTGAAAAATTTAAAGTAAGTGGCTCTTATGCTGGAACTATAATTGCTACTGCATTTTTTTGTAATGCTTTAGGGGCTATTGCCTTTTCAAAGTTAAAAAAAATATATTCATACTCTACTATTTATATTATAGGGTTAACCCTTATTTCTTTTGGTCTAAGTTTAGTGGGAATAATAACAAATGTCCATTTCTTTTTTATAACAGCACCAATATTGGGCTTTTCAGGTGGATTTATGATGACAAATGCAGTTGCCTGGATGTTAAGTAAAACAAATCCTAAAATGAGAGTCAAAAGTTCAGGATACTTCACTTCTTCTATATTTTTAGGACAGTTTCTTTCACCTATAGTTTTTCATCCATTAATTGCTATTTTTGAAATACAAAAATTTTTCTCTATCATAGGTGCTTCACTATTTATAATTGTTTTACTAGTCCTTATTACAAAAAAATTTATACTGAAATAATACTCTCTCCACTTTTAATCCAAGAGCTTAATAATTCACCAGTATAATAAACTTGCATATTACAAGCTTGTAACTCATCTTTTACACCCAAATCTTCAGAACATTTTTGACAGGCAATTACTTCAACACCATCAGCTATCATTGCTTTTACTTTCTCTTGTACTTCTTTATCTTCACTTATAAGCTTTTGAGAAGCACCCCAGACCAATACTTGTACATTGTCAATCCAACCTTTTATCTTCGCATTATGTGCATACAAACACACCATACTTAAAGCTGTCTCTTTATTATCGCTTGCCCATAATATTTTTGCAGTATTATTCATATATCTCTCCATAATTAAATTTTATTGATTATATGATTTTTTACTTATCAATTTATATAAATTCTATTTTAGCTATAATTTTTTATGAATTTAACTAATTGCCCTTTTTGTAATCATCACTTACTTTATAACTTACAAGATAACTATAAAAAATGTAAATCTTGCAAAAGAAAATTCTCCTTAAAAAAATTAGAAACAGATATAACAATAATAAACTACTTTTGCAATAATATAAATGCAAATAAAACTGCACAAATACTAGAACTAAACTATAGAACTGTTCAAAATAGATATATGCTTTTTAGAAGACTTATAGCAAACTTCTTAGATGAAGAGTATAATATGAGTATAAAGGACAATAGTTCTTACCAAGAGTACTATTACTTTACAACAAGAGAACAAAATAAAAAAACCCGCTCACTTTTTGATGCTATTAATATTATTGGATTTTATTCAAGTAAAAAAATATATACATTACTTATGCCTAAACTACCTAAGCATAGTATTGAAAGTAGTACAAAAGATTATGAGTATTATTTAAAATGGCATAAACTTTACTCTATAAACTCTTATAAAACTCCTTTGGGTATTTTTTGGAAATACCTTGAAGAAAATTTAAAAAAATACAAAGGAATTGATGAAAAAAACTTCTTTTATTACTTAAAAGAGTGCGAGTTCAAATTTAACTACTTACAAAATAAGCAAATAAATATTTTAAAAGATTTATATTTTAAAGATTAAATTCTTACTTCAAGATAAAAGGCATATCTCTTTTAAGGGATTCAAGTAAATCTTCATTTAAAAAGAACTTTGCAAACTCTTCTTTGCTTTTATATGCTTGAGCACAAACATATCTATTTTTTTTGATAAGATTTAATGGCTCATCTATAAAATTTTTATACTCTAAGTTTGATTGGTAATATTCATACATCTTATTTAAATCATTATCTGTAATACTATCTTTTAACATTACAACATTATCTTCTAAAAACTCTATAACATTATCTTCATCATCTTTTAAATGGCAAAAAGCTTCTACTATATCTATAAATCTCATGTCAAACTTATAGCCATCTAAAAGTAACTGTTTCAATTGTTCTAATTTATTCTTTTGAAAATAATACTGCATAAGAAGAGTCAAATAATGTTCCTTTACATCACTATCTTCCTCACTTAAGTTTTCAACTATTTTGTCCAAATCATCTATTATATTTGTTTTTATATTTGTTTCATGAATAATTGCACACTTTGCTATAACTTCATGTAATCTATCGTCCATTAAAAATCCTATATTAATTTAATTATAAATTATAGCCAATTTTATTAATTTTGTGTTAAAGCAAATTGGTTAATATTTGTCAAAATAAAGGAAACAAAATGTTAAAAACAGCTCTAAATAGATTTAGAATTATTTCAATAATAGAAGGAATCTCTTATTTAACTTTGCTTTTTATTGCCATGCCAATAAAATATATAGCTCATAATCCCTACCCAGTAAAAGTTATAGGTATGACCCATGGTATTTTATTTATACTATTTTTAATTTTATTATATGAAGCAATGAAAAAATATAATTGGAATATGAGATTCACAATAGAATTATTTATATACTCATTTATTCCTTTTGGACTATTTTTTATCGAAAGAAAAATCAAAAAAGTGGCAATAGCATAATTATAAATAAATCTAATTTTAATTAGTTTAATTCTTTTTTGTACAAATATATAATATTTATAGTATCATTAGTAAAACTAATATCTAAAGGATTTGTATGAATAAAAATATTGGTAAAACAGATAAAATAATTAGAATTATTGTAGGAGTAGCAATTATAGCGTATGGTGTTATGACAAATAGTTGGTTAGGTCTAATTGGATTGATTCCATTAGCTACAGCACTTATTGGATGGTGCCCCCTTTATTGTCCACTTAAAATCGATACAACTTGTAATAAAGAAAGTTGTAAAAAAGACTAGTTTAAACTAGTCTTTTGAAAATATAGTTGACCAAGGGAGATTCCTTGATCATTTAGAGGAATAGTTTTAGAAAAATAGAATTTGATTCTTTCTTTTTTCAATCTCTTAGATAATTGTTCTAATAATGTTTTATTTTGAAATACCCCACCTGATAGTAGAACTTTTAAGTTCTTATTTTCTAAAGATATTTCACATATAATATTTATAATCATATTTATAAATTTACTACAAATAACTCTTTTATCTTTATCATTTATTATTTCCAATATAGCTTTTGATAAATCAATTTGATTATCAATTATTTCATAAGCATATGAGTTTTTTATATTTTCATCGTACTCTTTTTCTATTTGAAGCCCTGTTTCTCCCTCATAAGTTTGTATTTGTAAAATATTAGCAAATGACGATATTGCATCAAAAACTCTTCCAAAAGAGCTAGTAAGTGGTGCATTTAAATTCTTTTGCCAAATTTTATAAAATAACTCTAGCTCATTTTTAGAAAAAGAGTTTACACATGCATTATCTAAATTTAAAACTTCTTCAAGGGTAAAATTATCAAAAAGTAAAGACAAAGCAACTCTTTTTGGCTCTTTTACAGCTTTTTCTCCACCTAAGAGTTTAAAATATTTCAGATGATTGATTCTTTTATATGAGTTTCTATTTGCAATAAAAACTTCACCACCCCAAATATTTCCATCATCTCCATATCCAGTTCCATCAAATACAAAAGCTAAAACATCTTCATTTAAATCATACTCAGCCATGCCTGATAAAACATGGGCATAGTGATGTTGGATTTGAATTACTTGTTTATCTTGTGCTTTTGCCCATTTTGTAGTTTCATAAGAGGGATGTTTATCACAAATAATAGTTTCTGGTTCAAAATCATAAAAACTTTTAAAGGTATTTATACTTCTTTGAAAATACTCCATAGAAACTATAGAGTTCATATCTCCAATATATGGAGAAGAAATTATATTATTTGAAAAACCTAAAGAGATAGAGCTTTTCTGATTTGCCCCTACACCTAGAGTATTTTGTGCAAATTTTTTCTCTTTTTTAAAAGATATCGGAGTATATCCCCTTGCTAATCTTAATATTTGTATCTCATCATTTACAACTTGCACAATGGAATCATCACAAGCATTTATTATATCCCTATTGAAATCTAAGACATAATCAACCACATTAGATAGTTTTGCAAAAATATCTTCAACATCTTTTATTATTGGTTCATCTTTTAAGTTTGCACTTGTGGCAATAATTGGATTATTTAAATATTCAAAAAGAAGAATATGCAAAGGTGTATATGGTAAAAAGACTCCAAGTCTATTGATGTTTGGAGCTATTTGTTCACTTATTATATTATTTGAATTTTTGTTTACTATTACTATTGGTTTCTCTTTTGAGAGAATTATCTCTTCTTCTTTATTTGATATATTTGTATGTTCTTTTATTTGATCTATATTCTTAAACATAAGAGCAAAAGGTTTTGTTGGACGATTCTTTTTTTCTCTAAGCTTTTTAATTGTATTTTCATTTGTAGCATCACAAATTATGTGAAATCCTCCTATTCCTTTTATAGCAACTATAAATCCATCATTTATTTTTTGTGCTATATCTTTAATACAATCTTCACTTTGCTGTTCATTTCTTTGATTATCATATAGTTTTATTTGAGGTCCACAAGAGGGACAACAAACTGGTTGGGCATGGTATCGTCTATCTTTTGGATTTTCATACTCACTTTTGCATGATTCACACATGATAAAATCTTTCATTGAAGTGTTAATTCTATCGTATGGTACAGTGTTGATTATGGAGTATCTTGGACCACAGTTTGTACAATTGGTAAAGGCGTATTTATATCTTCTATCTTTTGAATTAGAAATATCTTTTATACAATCATCACATATGGCAATATCAGGAGAGATTAAAGTTGATTTATTATTTTTATTAATACTTTCTATAATCTGAAAATCATCAAAACTATCTAAAGAATTATCTTCAAGAATAGTTATATTATCTATCTTTGATAAAACAGGAGGATTACTTTTAAGTTCATCAACAAAGGTATTAATACTATTTTGGCTACCTTGCAATAATATATTTACACCTTTATCATCATTGTTTACATAGCCAGTTAAAGTGTGTTTTAAAGCAAGATTATAGACAAAGGGACGAAACCCTACACCTTGAACAATACCTTGCACTTCAATTTTAAACTTACTCATTCACACTCTTTAATCAATTTGTATAGGAAAGTCCTTATTATAATATATTTTATAATTTTTTGTAATGCTTTTATGTATAAAATTAGAAATAAGTTTATCGGCAAATAAATCTCCACAAAGACTTATTCCATCAAGTTTCATTTCATCATTTACCATATCAACACAAGAAGAGATAAAGTGTGCAAAGCTTTCCACATATCCCAAACAAATAAGATTGTCATTTGTTCCAGCTAGTTTATAACTAATACCACTTTGTATCAATTTAAAAATATTAAATCTTCTTTTATATATTTTATCACTTTCATCTAATTTATAATCTATTCTAGGACCTTTATCAAGCAATGCACTATGTGCACCATTTAATACACTCTTATCAAAACCTAAAATTACTGATACTATTTCCCATATACTATAAATAGAGTTTTCGCTTATAGAAGATAAGTCAAAACTAAGTGCATTTTTATAAATATCTGGAAAAGAGTTTTCATAATTAGAAATAAGTTTTGCTCCAATAGCATCTCTTTTTATTTCATTAAATAATTCACTCATACTAGTTGGTAACTCATATTTAAAAATATCTATCATTCCATCTATTTTTTTAGAATAAAGTGTCAAACCATCTTCATGCTTTGTACTTGCATAACTATTTAAAATAGTTTTTTCAAATAAATAGTTTTCACTTAACAAAACCATAAATTGGGACTTATTCTTTTCAGAAAATTCTTTATACACATCATCTAAACTTTTATCATAATTTTTTGATTTTAACACTAGCACTTGTCCATTATCTAAAATACTAATTTTAGGAATCTCAATCTTTTTATATAAAGCACTACTAATAAAAGTTAAAGAGGAATCAAAAGAATCACTTTGCCAATATGCCAAAAACTTAATATTATATTTCTCTAATTCTAAACATAATAAATACAAAATCATATCATTGGCATATCTAACATCAATATTTTCATTTTGTAAAATATTTTTAGCCTTAAATACTTCATTTATTTTAAAATTTATACTTGGTTTTTCAATTGATGCTAAGGCTATTATCTCTTGTTTAGAGGCAACGAGAACATCTGAAATACTATTTAAATCCGTACATAATAACTTTATATTATCTTTTTTATTTTTATCTATTGAGTCAAGTTTTGAAAAAACAAATTCACCACTTAAGGTTTTGATTTTTACTCTTTTACCATCATTTATAAGTTTAGAGGTATATTCAAAATACTCAATATAATTTGATTTTTTTATCTCTTTTTTTCCATTAAATAAAATTAAACCTTTTGCTTGTAAATCTTGCCCACAATCTTCACAAAAAATAAAAGGATTATAATAGTTTTTATTACCTTTTTCTTCTACTGCTTTTAAGCATTTAGTACAAAAAGTTAAAGAAGAAGAATCCAAATAGTTAATATCAGGGAAATTGGGGAACTCATCAAGGCTTTTTACTTCCACATTTTTTAGAAAAATAGACATAGGAAGAAATGTTGATAAAATATTAGAAAATTCATCAAGTGTCTCTTTTGTACTTTCCACAAATAAATTTATATGATTTTGAGATTTTGAGATTTTATAATTAATCTCAAAATCTTTTAAACATGCCTTTATATTATGAATAAAAGAAAAATTATTTGAAAAATATTCAAATTTATAAATAAGGACCATTTAAAATGTCCCTTTTATAACTTATTTCTGCAATATTAGTGATAAAAGTATCACCTTTTTTTATGCACATTTCCACATCAAATAGTTTTAAATGGTTTCTAATACTATTTTCCATAGTTATAATTGAAGATTGAATCTCTTCACTTAATTCAAAAGTAGTATCATCTGAAACTCTTTTTGGAATAACTCCAAGTATTTTAGTAAAGGGTAAATCTTGATTCATATCTATCATTTTAAGTGTTTGAAGCATCTCCACTTCATGGGCACTTCCTTGCCAATTAACACAATTTGGCATAGCATTATAATCAAAAAAGTACACATCTCCTGCTTTTGCATCATTTGCATCAATACAATCAACTATAACTACTTCATCATATTTTATAATTTCAGGAATCAATCTTTGGGCTAAAGTTCCACCATCTATAATTGTAACTTTTGACTTTTTTGATTTAAATGTATATTTTTCATCTAAATAGTGCACAAAATGTGCACCTATTCCCTCATCTTGAAAAAGAATATTTCCTATTCCTAATATCAATATATTCATTTTTTTGTTTTTCCCTCTTTTTTCTCATGTTTTTTATGCCAACTATATCCACTGAAAATAGTATCCATAGAACCACTTTTCCCATATACAGAGTTAAATACTGCCATATAAATATGAATAGGAATAAAAATCAAAAATATCCACATAGTAAGATGGTGTAGTTCTCTAACATTGGCCAATCCGCCCATAAGAACCTCAATTGGTCTTAATATTGGGAAAAGTAATCCAGCTAAACCATCATGATAAACATGCATATAAAGTATTAATCCCGTAAGTGAAACTAAAAATAGCGTCACAAATACCATAAAATAAGCTATAAATTGTAAAGGATTATAAATCCCTCTTCCCTCAGGATGGGTACCAATTAACATATAATATTTAATTTGTTGAATCCATATTCTTGGACTAATAAAATCGAAAAATGAAACCCTTTCATTTCTACTTTGCCTATCAAATATAAATAAATATATTTTGAATATAGTTGTTCCAATCAACACAAAACCAAAAACTAAATGCCAAAATCTCCATAATGCATTCATAAAATTCACTGGTTCATTTGTAACAAATGGTGTTAAAAATGGTTTAGCAAGATAAAAACCTGTCACAACTAATATCAATAAAGTAACCACCCTAATCCAGTGATTTAATCTTAGTACACCAGAAAATTCGTATTTTCTTTCAATCATTTTTTAGCCTTTTTAACACGATGTGCCATAAGTTGGATCTACTTTATAACTTCCTAGTTCATTGCCTTTTTTATCCATTACATGAACTGCACAAGCAATACAAGGATCAAAACTATGAATTACTCTAATTATCTCTAATGGTTGTGTTATATCTTTTACTTTTAATCCAATAAGATTTGATTCATAAGGTCCTTTTAGTCCAGTTGAGTCTTCAGGACCCGCATTCCAAGTTGAAGGAACAACTGCTTGATAGTTTTCAACTACTCCATTTTTGATTCTTATCCAATGGCTTAACATTCCCCTTGGAACATCGCCTATAAATCTACCTTTATACTCTTTATCTTTATCAATTTTATAAGTTGTATATGTTTCTTGGTCGACTTTTAAATTTTCAATTAAAGTATTAAATGTCTCTAAACCATTTTCAATGATAGCTTTTACTTGTAAAGCTCTCGCAGCTGTTCTTCCTAAAGTAGTAAATAAAGCTTCCGTTGGAAGTCCTGTTTGTTTTAAAAATTCATCTACAATTTTAACTATTCTTTTATTCCCACTTGCATATGAAACTAAAACAGAGGCTAAAGGTCCAACTTCCATAGCTTTTCCATCATATCTAGGTGATTTTATCCAAGAGTATTTTCCTTTTTCATCAATAACTTTTGAATGTACCTCTTTACCCTCTGCACCAATTGTCATTGCTTCACTCATACCAGTATAGTTTGGATTTGTTTTACCATCATAAGGGTGTAATGGTTCATCATCTTTATACCAAGAGTGTGTTGCTTCTTCTGTTATCAAATCTTCATTAATAGGATGAACTTTTGATAAATCACCATTTAAAATAATTCCCGTATCAAAAAGAAATTCACTTCTATTTAATTGCATCTCTTTATGGGACATAAAGTTCATAGTTCCAGCTTTTGCCGTAACACTTGGCTCTTTGGCATAAGCTTCTCCTGCCATTAAAATATCAGCATAATAAGCATGTTCAATGAAGTTTACAACTTCTTTATATTTTGTTAAATATTCACTCATTCTTGATGGATCTAATAAATCCATTACACAAGTAACCCCACCTACTGTTAAACTTTGTGGATGTGGTTGTTTACCACCAAACATTGCCATAAGTTGAGCTGCTGTTCTTTGCACTTCTAAAGCTTTTAAATAATGGCTTAAAGCTATTAAGTTTTGCTCAGGAGTTAATCTAAATGTTTCATGTCCCCAATATGCATTTGCAAATGGTCCAAGTTCTCCCCTCGCAGCAAACTCTTTTACTCTATCTTTTACTTTTAATAAGTCATTTTCACCTGTTGCAATTGGATATTTTGTATATTTAAAAGCCTCTTTACTAGCTTTTGCAACATCCGCTTTTAAAGCAGAAGTTATATCAACCCAATCTAAACCATGAAGATGATAAAAATGTACTAAATGATCATGCATAAATAAAGCTTGATTCATCAAACTTCTAGTTAATTTTGCATTTAAAGGAGGAGTGATTTTAAGGGCATCTTCAACTGCTTCAATTCCTGCACGATAGTGGGAAAAAGTACATACTCCACAAATTCTTTGCATCAAAAATCCAGCATCTCTTGGGTCTCTATTTTTAACTATTGTTTCTAAACCTCTCCATAAAGTAGATGATGCAAAAGCATTTTGAATAACATTATTCTCATCAATTTCAACTTCTATTCTTAAATGTCCTTCTATTCTGGTAATTGGATCTACTATTATTCTTTTATTTGCCATTGTTATTCCTCATCATCACTTTTTGGATTTTTAAAATTTGCTATTACTGCATGGGCTGCAATACCAACTGCTGTAACACTTAATAAACCAATACCGATTTTATCAGCAGTAGCATCAGCACCACCTCCACCAAAAACTGTGTTATATAATTTATCAGCAACTGGTTCTTCAAAAGGTCCCATAGTATCCCAAAAGTCTGGCTCACTACATCCAATACATCCATGTCCTGCTTGTATAGGCCATGACATATGTGAGTTAAATTTATTTTTAGAACAGTTATTAAAAGTGTATGGACCTTTACATCCTACTTTATATAAGCAATATCCTCTTTTAGCACCTTCATCTCCAAACTCTTCTACAAATTCACCTGCATCAAAGTGACCTCTTCTCTCACATAAGTCATGAATACGCATTCCATAAGCCCATTTAGGTCTATTATATGCATCAAGTGCAGGTAAACTACCATATAAAATAAAGTGCATCAAAGTACCAACAATATTTTTTTCACTTGGAGGACAACCAGGTACATTAATTACGGGTTTATTTGTAATTTTTGAAAGCCCTACAGCACCTGTTGGATTGGGAATAGCAGCTTGCACTCCACCAAAAGATGAACATGTGCCAATGGCAAAAATTGCAGCTGCATCTTCACAAGCAGCTTTTGCATTTTCTTCACCTGTTTTACCATGTCCACCAATAGTTAGAAAGTGAGCACTTTCTCCATGGGGAATTCCACCTTCAACCATTAAGATATATTTACCTTTATGCTTTTCTATTGCATTTTCTAAATTTCCTTCAGCTTGCCAACCAGCTGCGGCCATAAGTGTTTCATGATACTCTAAAGAAATATAATCAAAAATCAAGGAATCAATTGTAGGAGCATCTGTTCTTAAAAGTGATTCAGAGCATCCTGTACACTCAGCCATATGAAGCCATATAATTGGTAATCTATCACTTAATTCTGCTGCTTTTGCAACTAATGGTGTAAATGACCCAGGAAGAGCTAACATTGCAGTCATTGCAGTTGCCCATTTCATGAAATCTCTACGATTAATCCCTTTTTCTTCTAAAACATCTGGGATTGATTTATTATCATTCAATTTAGGAAGTTTTTCTAAGCTTTCTAATCTTTTTGATAATTTATTAAATAATTTTGACATATCCAAAATTAGTCCTTTAATTAAAATATTTAAATAATGAATAAGTATTCATTATTTTTTGCATAAAAAAACCAACTCCTTAAAAAGGAAATTGGTATAAATAAAGTAAAAGTGAATGACCATTCATTTTGAAGTTAATAAAAAAACCAGCTTCAAAAAGAAGTTGGTTTTTAACTTTAAATCTTTTATTATTTTAATGAACGACTGTTCATATGAGAAATAGTACAAATAAAAATCTTAACTTAATCTTAACTTTATAATAAAATTTAATTTTAGAAAATTATTTTGGTCATATGTTACTTATTGGTACTTTTAAAAAAAATAATATTTTAAAAGTCCATATCTAAAGGATATTCTTTAGGAATAATTATGTTAATTGTTTTAGACAAAGTTTTATGAGACTTATCTAAAAGAAGAGAATTTTCAAACATATTTCCACATAAAATAACATCATTAAAATTTAACTCTTTTTTGAGTGTATCTACTTGATTAATAATAAATTCACTTAAACTCTCATAGAAAGAATAAGCTAATATTTCATTTGGTACATCTGCCATTTTATAACTCATTATGCTTTGAATAATCCGTCTATAGTCCAAATAATTTATATTATCAATCTTTATTAGTTTCATATCAATTTGAATTCCACTTTTAACACCACAGTTAAAAGCTGCATTTTCAAAATCTAAATAATCTTCTAATCCAAGTAGATAAGATGTAAGATTTAAGATTGCTTCAAAGCCATTTATATCTTTATTTCTAAACTCTTTATTAAAATTTTGTGAAAATTTATTTTTATAGTTTACTATCAATCTAGCTGTATTTTCATCAATTAAAGATATCTCTTCCATTGCGTTATCAATATCATAAATAATATTTGGGATTTCAATAATATCTTTTAATCCTTTTCCTGGAATATTTAATGAAATAGAACTATTATCACTATTATATGAAAAATAAATAGAGACACTTGGTTTTATTCTTTTATTATTTGTTGCAAGTGTAGCTTTTATAACTCCTCCATTATCATCAAAAAACTCTGTAGAATTATTATATTTTTTATTTAAGGTATAATCATATTTTGGGAATAGAGATTTTTCACCACTTACTATTATATTTTGGTTATTGAAATAAGTAACTTTAAGTCCATCTTGTAGACTCTCTTCTTTTACATAAAGTAAATAATCAATGCCTTCTTTTTGCAAGGCATTTGCAAAAAGTATAGTCTCTTTATCATCTGGAAGTTTAGCATATATAAAATTAGTCTTTGAGTACTCTTTTTCTTTATTTTCTAGAATATTAAATTTTAATTTTACCAAAGGTCTTTCAATAGAACAAAGAAGTTGTAAATCCTTTTGACTTAGAGAAAACAGTTGTGACAATTTATTTATATTGCAAATAAAAAGTTTTACTTCATTGTTTTTAGATTCAAACTCCTCTCTTAAAGTTTTTGAAGGTAAAAATATATTTTTTAGTCCATTATGTGTCTCTATTTTAGAGACTTTTCCCTCTTTTATTCTTTTAATATCATTTGAAAAATCAATATTGGTATTTTCATTTATTATATTTAGAATATCATTATTAGTAAAAGTGAGAACATTTTGAAGTATATTTTTATCTTCAATCTCTTCTAATGAGTCATCAAACTCATTAACAACATATGAATTTTTCAAAAATACGGATAGAGGCAAAGTTTCACCCAAATATTTGAAAAAGCCTTCAATCTTTTCTTCACTATCATTACATATAATTAGGATAAAACCAATATATTGTTTCACATCTGCATTAATATCATAATCTTTTATTAAATTTTCTAAAATATGTTTATAATATAAGTTTGTACTGTTGAACTCTATTTTATAAAATAGTTTCATCTTGTTGTATCCTCATCATTTGGTATTCTCTCATCATATTCATCATTATATGAACCTAAAAGTCCTTTACAAATTTGAGCTATTGATTTTTGCTCATCATTTTTTTCTACTTTTATTCCTAAGTTTTCAATATCAATAATAGCCTGATTAATTAGTCCCATAAACTTACCTTCAATAGTTTTTGTAAGCCCAATTTGAACACTAACAATATCTTCAGGGATAATTCCGATTATTGTTACTTCTGCATGTTTATCTAAAACAGAACATATCTCTAACATCTCTACAATCTCAACTTCATGGGCTGTTTTTCTATACTGACCAAGTCCCAATAAAACATCAGATGGAAGTCTATAAATATCCCCTACTTTATCTTCAATTGATACTGTATCTAAAATAATTACATTATCATACTCTTGAAAATAAGTCATAAGTTTAAAACCTAATGTTCCCCCATCAATAATCTCTATATCACCTTCAAATTTATAATTCTCTTCTAAATATTTAGCAGCTAAGATACCTACTCCCTCATCTTTGAAAAGTAAATTTCCAACACCTATTACAATATTTTTCATATATAACCTTCATATTTATTTAATACATTCAAAAACAAAACAACTTTTACTTGTGGATATATTATTATATAAGTGATAGAAGTTATGAGCATAGCTCATAACTTCTATTTTTCTAGATTTTTAGCGTTGACTTTGTCATTTATGAATTTTGTTCCACCAAATACAATATTCATGTCACCTTCTCTCCAGAAGATTGTTCTCCAAATTTGATAATAAATATGAGAAAAAACCCACATCAATAAAAGATACATTGCTGTATGATGTGCAATTCTAACTCCCATATTTCCACCAAATACCCAAAGAGTCCAATCAGTAGAAAAATGTAAAAGCCATGGCCACCAAGCTCCAATTGAACTTTGACCTGACTCTAAACCTTGAACATACATTTGAAGTCCTGTTAAAAGCATAAACACTAATAATATATGAAAAAGTGTAAAAAACATAATATTGTAACTATCACTATATGTTGAATCAAACTTTTTCCTTCTATTAAAAGTTATAAGATTAAAAAATACTTCACAAAATTCTATAAAGTTTTTCTTTGTTGGTAAAATCTTTCTATATGGTTTTTCAAATCTAGAGAAAAGATATAAATAACCAATTAAAATAGCTGTTACATCAAAGATAATTGCCACGATAAAGTGTCCCCATCTATTCCATGCCATAACATATTTATCAACAGCAGGATCTGCTATAAATGTTTGATAATAAGGATGACCAATATATAGCCCGGTTGCAACTGCAACAATCATACAAATAGCATTTGTCCAATGTATTATTCGCATGATTGGAGTCATTCTTTCAACCCTTTTAAAATTACGCACGGCAAACACCTGTTGGGTCAATTTTGTATACACCTAATTCTTTACCCTTAGTATCTACAATATGTACTGCACATGCAATACAAGGGTCAAAACTATGTATTGTTCTTAATATCTCTAATGGCATATCAGGATCTACTACTTTTGTTCCTACTAAAGATGATTCATAAGCACCCATTCTATTTTTATAATCTTTTGGTGCTGCATTCCAAGTTGAAGGAACTACTGCTTGATAATTTAAAACTTTTCCATCTTTGATTTTAATCCAATGTCCTAAAGCACCTCTTGGAGCTTCAGCCATACCAAAACCTTGAGCATCTTTAGATACTTTGTTAAAATCAAAATCAGTCCAAGTAGATAAATCACCAGCAGCCGCATTTTTAGCTAATTCATCAGCCCACTCAATAACAACATCACACATCATTTCTGTTTCTATTGCACGTGCAGCTGTTCTTCCTACAGTAGAAAAAAGAACTTTTGTTGGTAAATTACCATTTTTCAAAAATGTTGTAACATATTTACTTATTCTAGCATCACCTCTTGCAACACCTACTATCATTCTAGCTAATGGTCCAACTTCCATTCTATTGTCGTTATATAATGGTGATTTGATCCAAGAATATTTATTTTTAATGTCTAAATAAGCAATACCATCTTTTTTCTCTTTAAATCCAGTATAATTTGGTTTTGTTTCACCATTATAAGGATGTAAATTTGTTTTACCTTCATACCAAGCGTGAGTCACATCTTCTGATATTTTTGTTTGATCCAAATCATAAACTTTTGATAAATCTTTATTCATAACTATTCCTGAAGGAAAAAGTTTAGCAGCTTCATAAAAAGATGTATCATCTAAGTTAAAGTCACCATAAGACATATAGTTACCCAAACCACCACCTGTTCCATCAAGTGCTTCATCAGCATACATAGTTCCAGCCATATAAACATCTGGTAAATATGCTTGTTTTACGAATTTTTGTGCTTTTTGAATAATATCTTTAAATTCTGCTACTCTACTTGGATTTTTTATATCTTGAACACATGTTACTCCACCTACAACAATTGATTGTGGATGTGGATTTTTACCTCCAAAAATAGCTTGTGCTTTTGCAATCTCTCTTTGTAACTCTAAGGCATCTAAATAGTGAGAAAGACCTATTAAGTTTTGCTCAGGAGTTAGTTTATAAGCTTTACTTCCCCAATAAGCATTACCAAATATTCCAAGTCTTCCTTGTTTTACATATTTAGTAACTCTTTCTTGAACTTCTGCAAATACATCTTCACTAGCATTCCATGGTCTTTGACCTGAAAGTTTTGCCCATTTTTGTGCCTCTGCAACTGCTTTTTTAGGATCAGCTTCAAGTGCTTTTGTAATATCAACCCAATCAAGTGCATGTAAATGATAAAAATGTACAATGTGATCATGGATATATAAAGAACCTTGCATCAAATTTCGTACTAACCTTGCATTTTTAGGAATAGTTATTTTAAATGCATTTTCAACTGCCTCAATACTTCTTTGGTAGTGAGTACCTGTACAAACACCACAAATTCTCATTGCTAAAAGTCCACAATCTCTTGGATCTCTTCCTTTTAGTATCTCTTCTATTCCCCTAAACATTGTTGAAGAACTATATGCATCAGTAACCACATTATTTTCATCAATTACTGCTTCAATTCTTAAGTGTCCTTCAATTCTTGTAATAGGATCTATTACGATATGCTTGCTCATTATTCATCCTCACTTTCGCCATTATTTACTGATCTTTTCCCAACAACTGCTGAAGCAATTGCATGAACACCTATACCTATTGTAGTTGCAGTTAATAAACCTAATCCAAATTCATCAACAGTTTTTTCAACTCCACCTGTTGGAGCTTTAATATGTGCATCAGCCATAGGTCTTTCATATGCATATTTATCCCAAAAATCAGGTTCAGAACATCCAATACAACCTCGTCCAACACCAATTGGCCAATTTGCTCCATCATTGTATCTGATAATTGAACAGTTGTTAAATGTCATTGGACCTTTACATCCCATTTTATACAGACACCAATTATTTTTAGCACCCTCATCACCCCACTCTTCTACATATTCACCTGCATCAAAGTGTGCTCTTCTTTCACAGTTGTCATGTATTCTATATCCAAATGCAAATTTTGGTCTAAGTAGTGAATCAAGTTCTGGAATTTGACCAGTTAAAACATAATGAAGTACAACCCCAACCATATTTGCAGGGTTTGCAGGACAGGCAGGAATATTAATTACAGGTTTACCTTTAACTAAATCCATAACACCAACAGCACCTGTTGGATTTGGAGCAGCAGCTGGAACACCACCAAAAGTAGCACAGGCACCAACAGCAACAACAGCAGCTGAATCTTTAGATAGTCTCATTAAGTGCTCTTGAAAAGTTTCACCTGAAGCTCCAATAGTTCCATATTGACCATTCATAGCTGTAGGAATTGACCCCTCTACAAATAATAAATATTTACCTTTGAAGTGTTCAACTGCATCTTCAAGTTGAGCATCTGCTTGATGACCAGCTGCAGCCATAATAGTTTCATGAAATTCTAGTGATAATACATCAAAAATCAAATCATCAACAGTAGGGGCTGAAGACCTTAATAATGCTTCTGAATTTCCAGCACAATCTTGTAATTCAATCCAAATTACAGGAAGCCTATTCATTAACTCAGCAGCTTCTGCTACTAAAGGAGTAAACATAGGAGGTAGCATAAGTGTTGCAGTTGTTGCACTTGCCCACTTCATAAAATCTCTTCTATTTACACCTTCACTCTCAATTACATCAATAATATCAATATCTTTAAGAGCTGGTTGTTTTCTTAGTTTACTTAATCTAGCTTTTGTTTTTTCAAATAGATTAGTGTAAAACTCTTCACCTTTGTTCGTATCCACCCTTGCAGAGTTCTGGTTAAAAACTTTTTTAACCATCTCTTGAGAATCGTAAGCCATTTGTTCTCCTTAAATTAAAAAATGAATATTCATTTATTATCGTAATTTAACTTTTGGTTACTTAATTAAAACTTAATTTGATATTTAAATAATTGGCTTAACATAGCATTAAAATAGCATTTTTAACAATAAAATTGTTCTTTACTATTATAACTATTTCAAATAATACGATAAGTTGGTACTTAATTTTATTTTGGTACTAAAAATACATAAGTAATAGCATTTTTAACAATTTTTAAAGCTTGTTACAAAACTACTCTACTTTTTGAATAAATATTCATTAATGTGTTGTACAAACAGAACATATATCAAAGGATCTTAATATGATTTTTGCAATATTTAGTGACTTAGAACCTATAATTGCTTTTTGTGCAACACCTAATTCTATATTATTCTTTGGACCTAAATTCCAAACTGTAGGTGTAATTACATCATATTTTGTAATAAGCCCTTTATTTACACTTATTGTGTGAACAAGTGAACCTCTACATGCTTCAACAGTAGAAGTTGCACTTATGTTTTCTAAACTTTTTAAATCAACTTTAGGTTTAACATATGACTCTTCACTTATATCTATTTGTTTTATAAGTTTTTTACTGTAAATTAAAAGATGTGCTATCTCATCAACCCTTGACATTACTCTTGTAAATATTGAATCATCATACTTGTTATGTAAGGTTGTTATAAATTCCCTCTCATTTATAACAGCTCTTGACAAAGGACCTACTTCATAAAAATGTTTATTATATTGAACACTTTTAGACCAAGTATGGGCTTTTTTATTATCTTTTTTATTTATATTAAAAGTATATTCTTCACTCTCTTTTATCTTTGCTAAATCAATATTATTAGATATCTTTTTATTATAAAGTCCTGGTTTTACACCTATCATATCTGATAAAACCAAATGCCTATTGTGTGTCTTTCCCACTTGCTCTAGTTTTGTCTCAAAAGAGATATTAACAAAATCCCTCAAAGATGCAGATAATGAAATTAATTCTTCAAAACTATTTAAAGATAAATAATTATCAATATTTATTCCTGCTATATCTTTTTCAAAATATTTTATTGTCTGATCAATATAGTTTTCACAAGTTACAATATCTAATAGTGTTGGATCACTTACTACTCCACCAGGAATCATATAAGAAGTATGTGGCCATTGTCCTGCATATATAGCTAGTGCCTTTATTATCTCACTAGCACCTTTTTGCGCTCCTAGCCATTTTTCTCCTTTTAAAGGAGTATATCCTTCATATTGTTTTTTAGATATTTCAATAATATCTGGCATAATAAACATATAAAACCACTTGATATGAGAATCAATTATTTCAATAATCAATCCTAGTTCCCTAAGTATTTTAGCTTTATTTGTAATATGTAATTCATTACCAGAGTTTTTATATAGATTTTCTATTGCATTAACAGTTGCTAAAAGATGAGCTTGCCCGCATATTCCACAAATTCTTGGGGTATAAACTAAGGCATCTAAAATAGGTTTATTCTCTAAAATATATTCAAAACCTCTAAAATTTAGAAAATCAATTGAAGAATCACTTACTATATTATCTTTCCATGTCAAATTAAGTTTTGCTTCACCCTCAATTCGCTCTACGATATCAACTGTTTTCATTATTTTTACTCTCATAAAAGTGATTTAATTTTTGATTTAATCTAGGAATTGTAAATGTTTTAGCAACACCTGAAATTGATAAATATGCTCTTTTAGGAATTCCAAGTGGTGGCTCAAAAGGTATTCCTATATGTTTTTTAGTTTCAAACATATTAAGTCGTGGAAAATCATATTCTGTACAACCAATACAGGGCATTCCTACCCTTGTTTTGCTACTAACATCATTCCACAAAATTTTATTACAATTTGAGTGTGTCATTGGTCCACGACACCCTTCATTGTAAAATAAACACCCCTCTTTTAAGCCAAAACTTTTAGCCTCTACTTTCCACTCAAAGTACTCATTTCTAGTGCAACCATGATGGGCAAGACCTCCATACAACTCTATTGGTCTTGATTTATCATCAAGGGTAATTAAACCATTAAATTTCAAGGTAAAAAGAGTCTGCATTATCCATTCTGGGTGAACAGGACAACCAGTAAGATTTATAATCTCATGGGAAAGTGATGCTTGATTTTCATTCGAAATATAATCTTTTAATCCACCAGTTTTGCTATTTTGTTCAAACTTTGCATGTATTCCCCCATAAGAAGCACAGGAACCAACGGCAATTAGGAAATTTGATTTTAAAACAAGTGCATTTAATACTTCTGCTAAATTTCTTTTAGAAATTGAAAAATAAAATTCATCATTTGTTATTGCGCCTTCAACTAACAAATAATCAATTCTATCTTCTGATTCTAAGATTTCATCAAGAGTTGTATCAACAGTTAAACTTGGATGATAAATCAAATCAAAGTTATTATTAAACTGTTCAAATCTTGATGAATTTGCAGATAAAAAAGAGTGGGTATTGCCATTACAAGTAATACCTTGAAGCCAAACAACTTTTGGTAAAGTTGTTTTATGCACATTCATCATATTTTAATGCTCTATAAATATTTTCAGCAATAGAATCAGAATATTCTAATAAATCTTTATCCAAAACATTCTCACCATTCATAAAGGCAAAGCCACCTAAACTTCCCATTAACATACCAAATGCAGGGAAAAATTCTTGTTCTCTAAACTCTTTCTTTTGTGCTCCATCATCTAGAAAAATCATAACTTCTGTTACAAATTCACCTACACATAAAAAACCTTCACAACCATCTTTAAAGACTTCTCTATTTGATAAATATACCCTTAGGAAATAATCTATCACTTCTGGAGAATTTTTTACGTTACTCAAATAACTTTTTACAAATAAAAATAGCTTTTCTTTTGAAGATATATCTAAATGGTTTATTTTTCGCAATTCGTCAGCCATAATATTTGTAGAATACTTTATGGCAACTTTTGCTAATTCTTCTTTTGAAGAAAAATAGTTATACATGTTACCAACACTCATACTCATAGCTTTTGCTATATCTGGAATAGTTGTATTATAAAAGCCTTTTTTTGCAAATAAAATTAATGAATTTCTAATAATACTATTTTTCTTCTCTTCTTTTGTAGACATAATTTTTTACCTTGATTTAATAATGATATATAATATTAAAATATTTGTTAATAATAAATGAATATTCACCATATTCTAATAATTAAATCTAAACATAACAATAAAAAGTCTTTTCTTTGTAATCACAATGTAATAATTTGTATCTATACTTCCTTAATTTCTTTCGAACGAAAGATTTTAAACTATATAAACGAAAGCTTATAATGAAACCAAAAGAGAGACAAGCCTATATTTTAGAAAAAGTAAGACAAGAAAAATCTGCAACAGTAGAAAACTTGAGTAAGATTTTTTCTGTATCAGTTCAATCTATTAGAAAAGATATAAACTTTTTATGTGAAGAAGGACTTTTAAGAAGAATATATGGTGGTGTTGAAATGGCACTCCAAAGAGATAATATATCATATGATAGTAGAAAAATAATTCATTATGATGAAAAAAAAATCATTGCAAGATTAATTGCTAAACAAATTCCCAATAACTCTTCATTATTCTTTTCAATTGGTACAACTCCTGAAATAATTGCAAAAGAGTTAATTAATCATAAAAATCTAAAAATCTTTACAAATAATCTGAATGTTGCTCTTGTATGTTGTGAAAATTCCTCTTTTGAAGTAACTCTTCATGGAGGATTACTAAGAAATAAACATAGAGATATTGTAGGAAATGATATTGAAAAATTTTTCAGTTCATACAGTGTTGATTTTGGTATATATGGAGTTGGAGCAATAGAAGATGATGGTTCACTTCTTGATTTTACACAAGAAGAGTGTCAAGCTAGAGAAGCAATAAGTAAATCTAGCAAAAAAGTATTTTTAGTAGCTGATTACTCTAAATTTGAAAGAAATGCTTATATAAGAAGCGGAAATATATCAAATGTTGATTCTATCTTTTGTGATAAAAAACCTCCTAAAAATATATGTAAATTATTAGAAAAAAACAGTGTAGAAATAAATTATGAAAAAGAATAGAGGAAATATTTAATGTCATCAATACAATTAAAAAATATAACAAAAAAATATGAAGAAAAAACAATTATTGAAAATCTAAACTTTACAATTAAAGAGGAGAGTTTTACAGTTTTATTAGGACCCTCAGGTTGTGGTAAATCTACGACTTTAAGAATGATTGCAGGACTTGAAGAAATCACTTCAGGTGAAATTTTAATAGATGGGAAAGATGTATCAAAACTACAATCTTCAAAAAGAGGTATTTCTATGGTATTCCAATCTTATGCCCTCTTTCCCCATTTAAGTGTTAAGGAAAATATTCTTTTTGGACTAAAGGTTAGAAAAGTACCAAAAGAAAAACAAGAGAAAAGACTGAAAAAAGTTGTAAAACTTGTGGGTCTTGAAGGATTATTAGAAAATAAACCTTCGCAATTATCAGGTGGACAAAAACAACGTGTTGCACTTGCACGTGCCTTTGTAGCAAAAAATAAAATATGTCTTATGGATGAACCCCTATCAAATCTTGATGCAAAACTAAGAAATGAAATGAGAATAGAGATAAAAAAACTACAACAACAATTAAAGATGACAGTTTTATATGTAACCCATGATCAAACAGAAGCTATGAGTATGGCTGATCATATTATCTTATTAAATAAAGGAGAAATAGAACAACAAGGAAGTCCACAAGAACTATATGAAAATGTTGCTTCTACTTTTGTAGGCAGATTTATAGGAACTCCTCCTATGAATATAATAAAAGTAAAAAAAGAAGGTACAAAAATATATATAGATGATCAAGAGTTTAAATCTACTTACTCAAACCGTATTTCCAATAAAACAAATTTCTTTGGAATAAGACCTGAAGATATATTCTTTGTAAAAGAAAAAGAGGGAATAGAAGCAAAAGTTGTTTTTCAAGACTATCATGGTTCTGACACAATATTAGGCATTCAAACATTAAAAAATGATTTAGAAAAACCTATTTTAGTAAGAAGTGATAAGAAAAACAACTATCAAGCTGGTGATAGGGTTTGGGTAAATTGGCATGAGTCAAAAATTAACTTTTTTGACTCTTTTGGTGAGAGAAGAGAAATCTTATCTTGAATAGTATTTTTAATAATAGGAAATAAAATGTTAAAACTTATGAAAAAAGTTGCTATGTATAGTGTTATAGGTGCAAGTTTACTAACAAGTGCAAATGCAGATAAAACAAAACTAACAATGTATTATCCTGTATCAGTAGGTGGTCCATTAACAAAAATAGTTGATTCTATGGTTGATGATTTTGAAAAACAAAATCCAGATATTGATGTAAAAGCAATATATGCTGGTAATTATAATGATGCAAGAATAAAATCACTTGCAGCCCTAAAAGCTGGAGAACCTGCCCAATTAGCCGTAATGTTCTCTATTGATGTTTACGACTTAATTGAGCAAAATGCCATTGTATCTTTCTCTGACCTTGCAAAATCCCAAGAAGATAAAAAATGGCTAAAAAGCTTTTATCCAGCTTTAATGGAAAATGGTACAACTCTAGGGAAAGTTTGGGGTATCCCTTTTCAACGTTCTACCATTGTAATGTATTATAACAAAGATGCATTTAAAAAAGCAGGTTTAGATCCAAACAAACCACCAAAAAATTGGGATGAAATGGTTTCAATGGGTAAAAAACTTACAAATGATAAACAATGGGGATTAATGATTCCTTCAACTGGTTATCCATATTGGATGTTTGGAGCACTTGCTAAAGAAAATGGTGAAGTTCTTATGAATGGGGAAGGAACAAAAACTTATTTCAATAATCCAAAAGTTATTGAGGCCTTACAATACTGGAAAGATTTATCAAGTAAATATAAAATTATGCCAGAAGGTACGATTGAATGGGGAACACTAAGAAAAAATTTCTTAAGTGGTAAGACTGCCATGATGTGGCACTCAACTGGTAATTTAACTGCTGTTAAAAAGAATGCAAAATTCGATTTTGGAGTAGCTATGCTTCCTGCAAAAGAGATGAGAGGAACTCCAACAGGTGGAGGAAACTTTTACATTTTTAAAAATACTACAGCAAAACAAAAAGAGGCATCTTTAAAACTTATCAAATTTATGACTAGCCCAGAAAACTCTGCAAAATGGTCAATTGGTACAGGATATATTGGTATTTCAAAAGCTGCTTATGAAACACCTGCTCTAAAAAAATATGTAGAAGAGTTCCCTCCTGCAAAAGTAGCAAGAGATCAATTAGATTTTGCAACTGCTGAATTATCTACTTATCAAACAGGAAGAGTTAGAAAAATATTAGATGACTCTATTCAAGCTGTATTAACAGATAAAAAAAGTGCTAAAGATGCATTAGATGATGCTCAAAATCAAGCAAATAGATTATTAAAAGATTATAAATAAGGAAAATTATGAGACATGTTTACGGTTGGTTATTGTTATTACCTGGATTTATTTTAATTGTTGCATTTACTCATTATCCAACTGTAACAACATTTATTAACTCATTTTTTTCTAATCAAACAGTACTCAAGCCCAAAAGATTTATTGGGCTTGATAATTATGAGTATATGATTCATGATCCAATATTTATACAAACACTAAAAAATACACTTTATTTTTCACTAACAACAGTTCCCCTATCAATTATGATATCTTTAGCAATGGCAATTTTTGTTCAAGAAAAAATAAAAGCTAGATCAATTGTAAGACTTGCATATTTTACTCCTACAATTTTACCTATGGTTGCAGTTGCAAATATTTGGCTATTTTTTTATGCTCCAGAAATTGGTTTAATAAATCAAGTTCTTCACTACTTTGGATTTAACGAATACAATTTTTTAGGAGATAGAGATTTAGTTTTAGGTTCAACTATAGTTATGACTGTATGGAAAGAAGCTGGATTTTTTATGATCTTTTATTTAGCAGCTCTTCAAAGTATCCCAAAAGAGTTATATGAAGCTTCCAAAATAGAAGGTTCATCACCTTGGATGACATTTACAAAGGTTACTTTTCCTCTTTTGATGCCAACAACATTTTTTGTTATGATTAATGCTTTAATCAACTCATTTAAGATGATTGACCACTTATTTATACTTACAAAAGGTGGTCCAGACAATGCCTCAAATTTACTGCTTTATTATATATATGATGTTGCCTTTTCATTTTTTGATTATTCTTATGCAGCAACACTTACAATGGTATTACTTATACTTTTAATACTCATCTCTTTAATTCAATTTGGATTAATTGAGAAAAAAATTCACTACAAGTAGAGACTATGAAATTATTACAAAAAATAGCAACTTATTTATTAGCATTTATTTGGATACTTCCACTATTTTATACATTTTGGGCTGCTTTTCATACAGAAGAGTATTCAGCAAATTTTGATTTATTTGCACCATTGAGTATTCAAAGTTTTTATGATGCTTGGAATCAAGCTCCATTTTTGCACTATTTGATAAATACCTTTACTTTAGTTACAATTATATTAATAGGTCAAATGATATTATGTACCCTTGCTGCATATGCCTTTGCAAAATTTGAATTTTATGGTAAAAATGTTGCTTTCTTTTTAGTATTGATGCAACTAATGATTATGCCAGAAAATTTGATTTTAGAAAATTATAAAACTATTTCATATTTTAATTTAGTAGATACAACATGGGGAATGGCAATACCTTATATTGCATCAGCATTTGGAATATTTCTTTTAAGACAAACCTTTAAAACCATACCAACGGAACTTGATGAAGCTGCGAAAATGGAAGGTTGCTCTCAACTTGGTATTTTATTTAGAGTTTATATTCCTCTTTCTAAACCTACATATTTAGCTTATGCTTTAGTTTCGGTTTCTTACCATTGGAATAATTTTTTATGGCCACTTATTATTGCAAATTCAAATAATGTCAAACCATTAACTGTAGGACTTGCAATTTTTGCAGCTCCAGAATCTGGAGTTCAATGGTCTACTATATCAGCAGCAACTTTAATATCTGTTGCACCTTTATTATTAGCATTCTTGATTTTTCAAAAACAGTTTGTTAATTCATTTTTACATACAGGAATAAAATAATGTACGAATCTTTAAATAATATAAACTTTATTATATTTGATTTGGATGGTGTCTTTTATAGAGAAAATCAAAGTTTAGAGGGGACAAAAGAGATAATTGATTATCTAGATGAAGAAAATATTGAATACTGTTTTTTTACTAATAACTCTAATTACAAAATACACAGATATAAAGAGAAACTTTTAACTTGTGGCATAGAGGTGAGTGAAAAAAATATTTTCACAACTACTAAGTTAATTGAACACTATTTATTTGAAAATAATCTAAATAATATTTATGTTCTAGGAAGTAAACAATTACAAGATACTTTATATGATAAATATAGACAAAATAGTATAAATCCCAATATAGTAATACTTGGAATGGAAAATAATATTACACTAAAAGATATATCAAATACTATTAATTTAATAGGCAAAGATACCCAAATAATAGCAGCAAATCCTGATAAATTAATTCCTGTAAAAGATGGTTTTGAATTAGAATGCGGAGTTTTAATTGATATAATTGAAAAGTATACTAAAAAAATAGTTCAAGTTATAGGCAAACCAAGCCCTTATGGTTTTAATACTATATTATCAAAGTTTGATAAACAAAAAAATGAGACTCTTATGATTGGGGATACTTTTGAAACTGATATCTTAGGGGCAAAAAATGCTGATATTTATGCAGGATGGATAAATTCAGGTAATAAATTACCATACAATACACTTGATTTTGATTTTATGTGTTTTAAGTCTTTAATAGAATTGAAAGAGAAAATAAAAGAAGCAAAGAGGTAAATACCCCTTTGCATATCTATTAAGAGTGAACTAAGTTAGTTAATTCATCACCTGATAATAAGTGGAAATTTAAATATTTATAAATATCATCTCTTTTTTCAGGAGTGATTTTTTTAGGTACCATATTTAAGTATTCTTCTTTAGTTGGAAGTCTTCCTAAAAGTGCTGCTAATGCTGCAACTTCTGCAGAACCTAAATAAACTTTAGAATCTTTACCAAGTCTGTTGTCAAAGTTTCTAGTAGATGTACTAAATACAACTGCACCTTGACCAACATTTGCTTGGTTACCCATACATAATGAACATCCTGGTATTTCAAGTCTAGCACCAGCTGCTCCAAATATTGAGTAATAACCCTCTTCAGTTAATTGTTGTTGATCCATTTTTGTTGGTGGTGCAACCCAAAGTTTTGCAGGAACTGGACCTTCACCTTTAAGAACTTCACCTAAAGCTCTAAATAGACCAATATTTGTCATACAAGAACCAACAAATACTTCATCAATTTTTTCAGTTGGTCTTTTTGGATCAGCTAAAATATTTGTTAAAGTATCAACATCATCTGGATCATTAGGACAAGCTAATAATGGCTCAGTGATTTCATTTAAGTTGATTTCAATAGTTGCTAAATACTCTGCATCTTCATCTGGAGTGATTAATTCAGGATTAGCAATCCATTCTTTCATTTTATCAGCTCTTCTTTGTAAAGTTCTAGCATCTTGGTAACCCTCTTCAATCATTTTTTCAATTAAAGCGATATTTGAAGATAAGTACTCAATAATTGGTTCTTTATCTAATTGAATAGAACAAGCTGCTGCACTTCTTTCTGCTGCTGCATCTGAAAGTTCAAATGCTTGCTCAACTTTAAGTTGTGGAAGACCAGAAATTTCGATTACATTACCTGCAAAAATATTTTTCTTACCTTTTTTCTCAACTGTTAATAAACCATCTTTAATAGCTTGGTAAGGGATAGCATTAACTAAATCTCTTAATGTAATTCCTGGTTGTAATTCACCAGTAAATTTAACATGTACAGATTCAGGCATAGTTAAAGGCATCATACCTGTAACCCCTGCAAAGGCAACAAGACCAGAACCAGCAGGGAATGAAATACCAATTGGGAATCTTGTATGAGAATCTCCACCAGTACCAACTGTATCTGGTAAACATAATCTATTTAACCAAGAGTGAATAACACCATCACCTGGTCTTAAAGTAACACCTGCTCTTGAAGTAATAAATTCAGGAAGCGTATGTTGTAAGTTAATATCTGATGGCTTTGGATAAGCAGCAGTATGACAGAATGATTGCATAACCATATCAGCACCAAAAGATAGTGCAGCTAATTCTTTAATCTCATCTCTAGTCATAGGTCCTGTAGTATCTTGTGATCCAACAGTTGTACAAATTGGCTCAACATACATACCAGGTTTAACACCTTCCATACCACACGCTCTTCCTACCATTTTTTGAGCTTGTGTGTATCCAGTAGTTGAAGCTGCTGGTTGAGATGCAGTAAGGAATAAATCACTTGCTTCTAAACCTAAAGCTTCTCTAGCTTTTGCAGTTAATCCTTTACCAATAATTAATGGAATTCTTCCACCTGCTCTCATTTCATCTGTTAATGTATTTGGAGATAAAGTAAATTCAGAAACAACTTTTCCATCTTTTAATATTTGTCCTGCATAAGGTTTTACAGTAATAATATCACCAGTTTCTAGTGCATCTACATCTGCTTGAATTGGTAAACATCCTGAATCTTCTGCTGTATTAAAGAAAATAGGAGCAATAATAGAACCAATAACAACTCCACCTGTTCTTTTGTTAGGAACACCTGGAATATCTCTACCCATATGCCATTGAACAGAATTAATACCTGATTTTCTAGAACTTCCAGTTCCAACAACATCACCAACGTATGCTAATGGGAAACCTTTTTCTTTAAGTTCTGCCATTTTTTCTAATGGTTTTTCCATTCTTGATTGTAACATTGCTGTTGCATGTAATGGTATATCAGCTCTTGTAAATGCTACAGTTGCAGGAGATAAATCATCTGTATTTGTTTCACCAGGAATCTTATATACTGTTAAAGTAATTTCTTCTTCTAAAGATGGTTTATTTGTAAACCATTCACCATTTGCCCAAGATTCAATAATTTCTTTAGCATATTTATTTCCAGCATCTGCTAAATCTTTTACATCATTGAATGAATCATATACTAAAATTGTATTTTTCAATTGTTTTGCTGCATCTGCTGCAACTTCTTCTATTTTTAATGCTTCTACTAAAGGAAGTACATTAAAACCACCCATCATTGTTCCTAAAATTTCAATTGCTTCAACTTTAGAAATCACAGAACATGTAACATTCCCTTGAACAATATCATTTAAAAATGCAGCTTTTACATATGCAGCATCATCCACCCCTGGGTTAATTTTATTTTTAAACATATCTAATGCGTAATCTGAATCTTCTACAGTATTTGCTTTTAATAGTTCAACCAATTGTGCCGTTTGATCAGCAGTTAATGCCAATGGAGGAAGACCACCTTCATTAAGTCTCTCTTGCGTATGTGCTTTATAATCAGCGATTAAACTCATATATTTCTCCTAATTAATTTGTACTTGATTATAACATATACATAAGAGTATTAATGTACAATTCTTGATATGAATTGTACAAGTTTAATTTATGTATATATAAGTTACAGAAAAAACTTATATATAGCTTAATATCTCCTAATTTAGGGCTTTTTTTATTAACTACAGTTTCTTCTTTTAGTAATATTTTTACAGTCATTTTTTCTCTTTTGTCTATGTTTTGTGCTTTGATTCTTTTATTGTACAGTTTTAGTACAATATAAACTTAATTTTTTACTTTAATTACTAATGTTATATTTTTCTTAATTATAATTATTAATTAAAACATTTCTGTTATTTTTTTGTTATAATGATACAATATTGTTATATTAGTTAGTTAAGGGTTATTCCATGAATCCATATAGATTTTCTACTTACAATGAAATGTTTGATTATCTAACAACTACTTATGATAATCCAACTTTACTAAACTTCATAAATGCTAATAATAAATATGAATCAATATCAGCATTACAATTCAAAGAAAAAGTCATTTGCTTATGTGCTGCTTTACAAAACTTAGGTATAAAAAAAGGCACTATGGTCGCTATTTTTTCAAAATCTTCTCCGTTTTGGTTAATCTTTGATTTTGCACTTCAACAGCTAGGAGCAATATCTGTCCCAATATTTGCAAACATCTCAACAAAAAATTTAAACTTTGAACTTAAAGATTCAAAATGTAAATATATCTTTATAGATGATATAAATAGAATAAATGACATAAAAGAAGAGATTATTTTCATCACCCATAATTTTTGTATAAAAGAGAAAAACTACTACAACTTGGATGAAATAATAGTTATGGGAAAAGAGATTTGCAATAGACTTGAATATGTAGAACATAAACCAAAAGAAGATGATATTTTTTCTATTGTTTATACAAGTGGAAATACAGGTGATCCAAAAGGTGTTATTCTAAGTCATAAAAATATAATTTCCCAGGTAAAAGATATAAATGAGTTAATTCAATTGGATAAAAAAGAAGTCATTTTATCAATACTTCCCCTTGCTCATATTTTTGAAAGAGCTGTTATGAGTTACTATATTTCAAGGGGTGTTTCTATTTACTTTATAGATGATATTACAAATGTAGCAACGTTGATGAAAACAGTCCGTCCAACAATGATGACGGTAGTACCAAGACTTTTAGAAAAAATATATTACAAAATAAAAACAAATATATCTGACAAACCCTTTTTTAGTAGGATAATTGCTTCTTTTGCTTTTCACTATGCACTAAAAGAGAATATAAATAAAGACTCAATCTTATTTAAACTTTTTAATAAACTTGTTTATTCAAGATTTAGAGAAATATTTGGTGGAAGAATCAAGTGGTTAGTTTCAGGAGGTGCTCCTTTAGAAAAAAATATCTATCAATTTTTCTTAAATATTGGAATTCCACTATATCAGGGATATGGGATGACTGAGTTTTCACCAGTTATTTCTACAAATTATCCTGGGGCAAATCGTGTGGGAACATCAGGTAAAGCGATGCCAACGGTAGAAGTTAAGATTGAAAATGATGAACTTCTAGTAAAAGGTCCTTCTTTAATGAAAGGATATTTAAATAATAAAGAACTAACTAAAAAAACTATTGATGAAAATGGTTGGCTTCATACAGGAGATGTGGCTTCAATTGATGAAGATGGATATATTTATATAAAAAGTAGAAAAAAAGATATATTTAAAACTTCTACAGGAGAGTATGTAAATGCAATTCCAATTGAACAAGAACTTTCTAAAAACAAATATATAGAGTTTGCAGTTTTAATATCAAGTAATAGAAAATATACTACAGCTCTACTCTTTGTTGACCATGAACGATATACTCAACATGGAAAATCAAATAACTTAACTATAGAGGAGTATTTTAACCAAAGTAGAATTCAAAAATCTATACAAAACCATATAGATAGATTAAACAAAAAAGTAAATAAATGGGAAATGATTATAAAATATAAACTAATAACAAAACAAGCCACAATAGAAGGTGGAGAGTTAACCCCTTCTATGAAAGTTTGTAGAGAAGCAATTGAAAATAAATATAAAGAAGAAATTCAAAGTATGTATTAGGAGCTTAAAATGCGTGAAAGAATAGCGATAATTGATGGATTAAGAAGCCCAGTAGCAAAAGCAAATGGGAAATTAAATAATGTAAGTGCTGATAGCTTAGGTGCAATTATTGCAAAAGAGTTAGTTCTTAGAAATAATATACCATATGATGATTTTGATGAAGTTATTATTGGAAATGTTGCCCAACCAGCAAATGCAGCAAATATAGCAAGAGTTCTAGCCATGAGAGCTGGTTTTCCTAAAAAAACCATTGCATATACTGTTCATAGAAATTGTGCTTCAGGTATGCAAGCCCTATCAAGCTCAATTGAAAAAATATATACAAATCAAGGAGAAATATATCTGGCTGGTGGAGTTGAATCCATGAGTAATATTCCCCTACTCTTTTCAAACCAATTTAAAGATTTTATGACAAAATTTACCTATGCAAAAAGTACATCTGAAAAACTAAAACTACTTACAAGTTTTCGGCTTAGTTTTTTAAAACCCACCATTGGATTAATTTCTGGATTAACAGACCCAATTTCTGGAAAAATCATGGGAATAACTGCTGAGAATCTTGCAAATGAGTTTAAAATAAGCCGTGAAGCCCAAGATGAATATTCATTACAATCACACCTAAAAGCACAAAAAGCAATAGAAAGTGGAATTTTAAAAGATGAAATACACCCTATTATGACAAAAGATTCTTCAATCATGGATGATGATGGAATAAGATTTAACCAAAACATTGATGCTTTAAAAAAACTTCGCCCTATATTTGATAGAACAAGTGGAACTGTAACCGCTGGAAACTCATCTCAAGTTTCAGATGGTGCTTGTATGATGATATTATGCTCTGAATCAAAAGCAAAAGAGCTTGGAGTTGAGCCAATAGGTTTTATAAAAGATTATGCTTATGCTGGTCTTGATGCAAATAGAATGGGCTTAGGTCCAATCTTTGCTACAAAAAAACTTTTTGATAAAACAGGTGTCAGTCTAAAAGATATAGATTTAATAGAACTAAATGAAGCTTTTGCTGCGCAAGTTATTGCAAACCTTGAAGCTTTTAAATCAAAGAGTTTTTGTAAAAAAGAGTTTAACTCTGAGCCTCTTGGTGAAATAAATGAAGAGATATTAAATGTAAATGGAGGAGCAATTGCCATTGGTCATCCAGTTGGTATGAGTGGAGCTAGAATTGTACTTCACACAGTAAAAGAACTTAAAAGAAAAGGCCTAAAAACTGGTCTTGCTACACTTTGTGTTGGTGGTGGGCAAGGTGCAAGTTTTCTAGTGGAGGTATAAAATGAATAATTTAAATTTAGAAATAAATAATGATATTGCAACACTAACCTTTGATTTAAAAAACACAAAGGCAAATAAACTATCTTTTGAAGTATTAAGTGAACTAGACAGTGCCTTAGATGAGATAAAACAAAATAGTAAAATAAAGGTTCTTATTATTGATAGTGCAAAACCTACTATCTTTATTGCAGGTGCTGATATTAAAGAGATAGAGGCTATGGGCACAGAAGAAGAAGTTTATGAGCAAATCACAAAAGGTGATAATATCTTAAATAAACTAGAAGCCTTAAGTATACCAACAATAGCCTATATCAATGGAGCTTGTATGGGTGGAGGTTTAGAACTTGCTTTATGTTGTAAATATAGAGTTGCTACTACAAATGAAAAAACAAAATTAGCCTTTCCGGAGATAAAACTTGGATTTTTCCCAGGTCTTGGGGGAACGCAAAGAGCCCCAAAACTTGTAGGTCTTATAACTGCCCTTGAGATGATTTTAACGGGTAAAAACCATGATGCTAAAAAAGCATTAAAAATGGGACTTGTGGATGAAATATTTGATAATGGACAAAAAGAGTTTAAGTTAAAAGAGTTTATTACAAAAGTTCTTGAAAACAAAGTTCAAAGAAAAAAACTACCTTTTGTAAATAATCTTATGGAAAAATTTTCTTTCACAAGGGCATACATTTACAAAAAATCATTACAAGGAATAGAAAAAAAAGTAAATAGAGATTTTAAAGCACCGTATACTGCTTTAGAAGTTATACAAAATACTTTTACTGAAAGCTTTGAAAAAGGTATAGATATAGAAGCTAGAGCTTTTTCACAACTAGCAGCAACAAAAGAGTCTAAGTATATGATAGAGCTATTTTTCATGTTTGAAAAACTAAATAAAAATTTCGAAAAAACACCAGCTCCAATTTCAAATGTTGCGGTACTTGGAAATGGTGTAATGGGCAAAGGAATTATTTGGTTATTTTCAAAATTTCTAAATGAAGTAAGAATCAAAATAAGAAAAATAGAACAAGCCCACGACATCATAAAAGACGTTGCAAAACTATATGATAGTTCTATAAAAAGAAGAACTATGAGTCAAAATCAAGTTGATTTTAAATTAAATAAAATCTCTTATACTGATAAATTTAATGGCTTAGGTCAAACCCAACTAGCTCTAGAAGCTATTATTGAAGATGAAAATGCAAAAAAAGAGGCTTTTAAAGAACTAGAAGAAGTTCTTGATAAAGAAGCAATTATTGCAACAAATACTTCTTCTATCTCCATAGAAAAACTTGGAAGTGAACTAAAAAATAAGAAAAACTTTTTGGGAATACATTTTTTCAATCCTGTAAATATGATGCCACTTGTTGAAGTTATCCCTTCATCACATACTTCTAAAAAGACTATAAATAGAGTAATAGAATTATTAACTACTTGCGGGAAAACACCCATAGTAGTTGGAGATTGTGCAGGATTTATTGTCAATCGTATTTTACTTCCATATATCAATGAGGCCGCTTTTATACTTGAAGAGGGTTCAGATATTAAAACCATAGATAAGATTTTAAAAGATTTTGGTTTACCTATGGGACCTTTTATTTTAGCAGATACTGTTGGTATTGATATAGGTTTTAAAGTAGCAACAATATTACAAGAATCATATGGTTCACGTATGACTGTAGCTCCTATACTTACAAAAGTATATAAGGACTTAAAATTATTAGGTAAAAAAGGCAAAAAAGGTTTTTATCTTCATAACACAAAAAATTTAGAAATAAATGAAGAAGTTACAAAACTACTTCCAACAAATAGAAAAGAATTTACCCAAAAAGAGATAATTGAACGTTGTATGTTTATTATGGTAAATGAAGCTTCAAGATGTTTGGAAGAAGGTATTGTAAATGATCCAAAAATCATAGATTTTGCTATGATTACAGGAACAGGTTTTCCTCCATATAAAGGTGGAATTTGTGCCTTTGCAAATGATATGGGAATTTCATATATTGTAGATGAACTAAAACAATATGAAAAAGTTTTTGGGGAAAGATTTAAACCAAGTTTATTATTAGAAAAATTAAATAAAGAGAATAAAGATTTTAAAACAGGAGAAGAACTATGGAAGCTTTAGCGTTTGTACTTATACTTATCATTTTTGGATACTTTTCATATCCTTTAATTTTATGGTTTGGTTTTATTGGTGTATATTCACTAGTATTTTTTGATACAAATATTTTATTTTGGGTTATATTTGCCATTTTAGCAGTTACTTTTATAATACACAAAAATAGAATAAATCTTATAACTTCTCCTTTAGTTAAGTTTATTATGAAAAAAGGCTTATTACCAAAAATATCTGCCACAGAAGAAGCAGCCCTTCAAGCTGGAACAAATTGGGTTGAATCTGATTATTTTAAAGCAGATATAAACTTCAAAAGAATAAAAGAAGAATATGTAACAAAACTTACAAAAGAAGAGCAAGCTTTTATAAATAATGAAGTAAATGAACTATGTTCTATGACTACGGATTGGGAAATATTTCAAAATAGAGATTTAAGTCCTGAGGTTTGGAAATTTATAAAAGATAAAAAATTCTTTGGAATGATTATTCCAAAAGAGTATGGTGGTTTAGGATTTTCTGCAACTGCCCATTCCCATGTAATAGAAAAACTGGTTAGTCGTTCTCAAGTATTAGCTATCACTATTATGGTACCAAACTCTCTTGGACCTGCTGAGTTAATTTTAAAATATGGAACACAAGTCCAAAAAGATAAATATCTTGAAGACTTAGCAAATGGTAGACAAGTTCCTTGTTTTGGACTAACTGAACCAAATGCAGGGAGTGATGCTACTTCAATTACTTCAAGTGGTGTTATATTTAAAGATGAAGATAAAAAAATAAAAATTAAACTAAATTTTGAAAAAAGATATATAACTTTAGGAAATGTAGCAACTCTTATAGGTATTGCTTTTCAACTACATGACCCAGATCAAATATTAGGTGAAAAGAAAGATTTAGGTATTACATTTGGGTTACTTGATTCTAAATTAAAAGGAATAGATAATTCAAGACGTCATGATCCACTTGGTATTCCATTTGTAAATTCTCCATTATTTGGTAAAGATGTAGTTATTGAAATCGATGATATTATAGGAGGAATTGATGGTATTGGACTTGGTTGGCAAATGCTTGTTGAATCACTATCTATTGGAAGAGGAATATCACTTCCAAGTGTCTCTTTAGGAGGAAGTAAATTTGCCCTTAAAGTTGTATCTTCATATTCACAAATTAGAGAACAATTTGGACTTAGTATTGATAGATTTGAAGGTGTTGAAGAAAAAATTGCAAAAATTGCAGCCTTTACTTATATGTTAAATGCTTCAAGAAACTATACTCTTGATGCAATAGATAATGGAGTAAGACCAGGAGTTATTAACTCTGTTATGAAATACCATGCAACTGAAAAATTTAGAGAAGTGATAAATGACTCTATGGATGTAGTAGGAGGAAGTGGAATTATAAGGGGTGAAAAAAATCTATTAGCCCATGCATATTTTGCTCTTCCTATTTCTATTACTGTTGAAGGTGCAAATATTCTTACTAGAAATTTGATGCAATTTGGGCAAGGATTAATAAAATCACACCCTTATATTTATAAAGAGATACAAGCTTTAAATAAAAATGATGTGGAAGCTTTTGATGAAGCATTTTTTTCTCATATAAAACTTGTAGTTAAAGCTTTTGCTAAAACTATTACTTGTTATTTCACAAGGGGATATTTCTTAAAAACACAAGGAAATTTCAAAAGATACAAACAAAAACTTGTTTGGGCAAGTTCAGAGTTTACACTATTAAGTAATACAGCACTTGCTCTTTTAGGACCAGCTCTTAAAAAAAGAGAAAATATTTCTGGAAGATTTGGAGATATGCTTTCTTATATGTATTTAATAACTGCAACCCTTAGAGAATTTGATAATAATCCTAAAGAAGAAGATAAAGATTTAGTTAATTATATATGTAACTATGCCTTTGAAGAGATTCAAAAAGCAAAAGAGAATATCTTATATAATCTTCCTATGTTAAAGGTTTTCTTACCACTAGCAAGATTAAATCCCTTAAGTGTAAAATCACCAGACAAATTAAATGAAAAGATTGTAAATAACTTAAAAAATGAAGCATATCTAAAAGAGCTTACTTCAAGTGTATTTGTTTCAAGTGATTCAAAAGATAGAATAAATATCTTAGAAAAAGCAATTGAATTAAACAATGAAACAAAACCAGCCTTTATAAAAATAAAATTGGCTATTAAAAATGGTGATATAAAAAAAGACTCTTTAGAAAATATGTTTGAAGAAGCCTTAGAAAAAGGAATTATTGATAAAAGCGAATTAACACAATTAAAAAAAGCAAATAAACTAAAACAATCAATCATAGAAGTTGACTCATATAAAGCTAGAACATACAAAACAATGAGATAAAAAGATGAAAAAAGATTTGCTTATAAATTCAAGTGGTATTTTGCTAAATATTTTAGAGAAAATATTTGATGCAAATATAGAGGTCAAAGGAGCAGAAAATATTCCAAAAGACAATCCTAAGATATTTGTAGCAAATCATTTTACAAGAATGGAAGCCTTACTTGTGCCCTATGCTTTATATGAACTTACCAATAAAAAAGTAGGTGTCATTGCTGATGATAGTTTATTTCATACTTATTTTGGAAACTTTTTAAAAGATATAGGAGCAATGCCAAAATCATCGCCTTTTAGAAATAATACTATTATTGGTGATTTAATTACAGGATGTAAAGATTGGATGGTTTTTCCAGAAGGATTAATGGTAAAAGCAAAGGATATTTCTAAGCAAAAAAATCACTTTTGCGTAAAGATAAATGGAACCTGCCAAGTTGTACACACAGGTTCTGCTTTTTTTGCATTAAACTCTCAATTATTAAGAAATGATTATTTTAGTAGAAAAATAAAAGACTTCAAAAAATTTCAACACAAATATTTCATACATGAGTGTAAAGACATAAGAGAAGAAGAGACAATGATTGTCCCTATTAATATATCTTATTCAAATCTTCGTACTGGAAAAAACTTTTTACTTGATATGGTTTCAAAATTTATGGATAATATTGGAGAACACTTTTTAGAAGAGTTAGAAATAGAATCAAATATTGTTTTAAATTCTAAAATCACAATTCAAATTCTAAAACCAATTAGCACCCAAGATATTTTAGAAGATATTTATAAAAAAGAGAAGAATCATAATAATATAATAAATAAATATAGATATGAATTAACACATCGTTTTATGGACAATATTTATAAAAATTTAAATATAAACTTTGACCATATATTTATCCTTCTTATTTTTTTATATCCAAAAAAATCAATCAATAAAAATCATTTAAAAAGAATGATTTATCTTTTATGGAAAGAGCTTAAAGCAAACTTCTTTTCTTATGATATTGAACAAGAAAGTAATATTATAAATCTCATTTCCTATGAAGAATTTCTTCCCTTTGAAAATATTTTAAAAATTGCATTAAAAGATAATATTATTTTAGAAGACAAAGTTAACTATTTTATAAATAAAGATGCTCTTTTAAATAGTTATACTCACCATACAATTCGTCTTAAAAATATACTTCACGTTATTTTAAATGAAGTACTAATAATAGACAAACTAAATATTTTAGCAAAAAACTTAGTTTTAAAAGAGAAAGAAGAGATAGATAGACTGCTTCTTGCTACTTTAGAGAAAGAGGAGCATGATGAATTTGAATCTGATTATGAAAAGTTTAAAGATTATCCAAATATAAAAGATAAAGAAATAGGAAGACCAAGATATTATAATCATGCTGTTTCAGATGTTTGTGTTATAACTTTGCATGGTTTTTCCTCATCTCCAAAAGAAGTAGAACAATTAAGTAAATTTATTAGAAATAAAGAGATAAATGTTTATTCTCCAAGATTAAAAGGGCATGGAACTGTTCCAGAAGACTTAAGAGATACTACATGGAAGGATTGGTATTTATCCCTTTCAAGGGCAATTATAATTGCTACATTAAAACACAAAAGAATTATTATTATTGGTTTTTCAACAGGAGGACTTCTTTCACTTCTTAGTACAAAAAAATGTTATATGGAATTTGCTGGAATTATTTGTATAAATACTGCTTTACATTTAAATGATATACGAGTTAAGACTCTACTTCCAGCTGTCTCTTTTTGGAATGATTTAGTAAATAGTGTACATGCAAATAGTTATGCAAAAGAGTATATAGATAATCACGCTGAAAATCCAGATATAAATTATGATAAATTTTATATCAAAGCCATAGAACAATTAAGTAAATTAATGGTAAAAACAAGAGAAAATCTTAAAAATATCCAAAGCCCTATTTTAATAATTCAAGGAAAAAATGATCCAGTTGTAAATCCAGCATCTGCCTATGAGATATTTGAAAAAATAAAATCCAAAGAAAAAGATTTGGTTATTTTAAAGCGAAAAAATCATGTTATTATTAAAGGTGATAATACAAAGGAATTATATAATAAGATTTTTAAATTTATAGAGAAAGTAGAAGGGAAATAATGGTTATAAAAGAAATAGAAAATAAAATACATACACAAATACCTATGACAAAACTTATGAAATTGGAATTAAAAGATTTAAATGAAACTCAACTTATTACAACTGCTCCCCTTGATATTAATGTAAATGATAAAGGAACAGCTTTTGGAGGAAGTTTAAATAGTATAACTATTATTTCATCTTGGTGTATGGCGTATTATTTATCTAAAAAGTTTAATATAGAAAATGCAAATATAGTCATCTTTAAAAATGAAACAAAGTTTATAAGACCAGTTACCAAAGATATTGTTTGTACTACATTTATTCCAAATGAAGAAGAACAAAATAGTTTAAAATCAAAAATAAATACAAAAAATAGTGCCTCAATAAAAATACATTCTCAAATCATAGAGAATGATAAAGTTTGCGTTGATTTTTATGGTGTCTATATTATCAAGACTTAAAAATCAGATTTATTATTATTTTTAAATACTGCTTTGAACTAATAATTGACCCTAAAACTATAAATAAACAAGCAAAGGCAATCGATGTTGTCATTTTAGATACTCCAACTAGTACTAAAATCAATGTTGACAAAAGTGGAGCTAAGTATGCAAGAGAGCCTAATATTTTTATATCACCATTTTTAAGTGCAAAATCCCATAAATAAAAGGCTCCACCAACAGGTCCTAGTCCTAACATGATAGCTGCCAAAAGCTCCGTAAATGAAGGAGTTATACTCTGTTCAAAAATTAAGTGTGCTATAAAAGAGAGTATGGCAGTTATTATACAAAAACCCGTCACTGCGAAGGTTGGAACATGTGTCAATGTTTTAGATATAACAGAATAACTTGACCAAATAAGTGCAGCAGCAAGTGCAAAAAGATAACCTAAGGTATATTTTGTATCAAATTCTAAACTTCCATCTTTTAATACAAGTAAAAATGCACCAATCAAAGCTAATATTGTACCTACTATATGAAACCATTTCAACTTTTCATTTGGCAAAAGAGCTGAAAAAAGAACAATAAGTAAAGGCCATAAATAATTTAACAAGTTTGCTTCAACAGCAGGTGCATTTTTTATGGCTAAAAAATAAAAAAAGTGATAGCCAAATAATCCACTGACTCCTATTATATATGCTTTAAGAGGAATCGTTTTCAAACTTGCAAAACTTCTTTTTTGCTTTTTTAACATCAAAACTCCAATAAGTGACGCAATAAAAAAAGAGATACTTAAAAGTTCAAAGGGAGGAATATTCCCAGAATAAACAGTAAAAAGAGCTAAGGTTGACCATAAAAATATTGTTAATAACCCTAATATATTACCTTTTGTATGTTGCATTAAATAGTCCTTGCAAAATTTGCAAGTATTATAATAGAAAATAGTATAAAACTTTGTATGTTATAATTAATTATGAACAAAATAATTATATTTATAATCTTTTTATCTATATTTTTAAATGCTAAAACCTTTGAGGCTACATATAAAATAAGTTATGGCATTTTTGGAGAATTAGGTCTTGCAAAAACAAGCCTTGAAATTCTTCCTAATAATACTTATAAAATAAAAGTACATGCTTATGCAACTGGTATTGCAAAATTTTTAAGTAGCAATAAAGAAGAGTATTATGAAAGCTATGGAGAGATAAAAAACAATTTACTTATTCCCAATAAATATATAACTATTACAAATAATGACTATAAAAAAAGAAAAAAAAATTATCTTTTTGACTATAAAAATAAGCAAATTTTAATTAAAAAATATGAAAAAAAAGTTAATATAAAATATGACGAAAACTTAAAAAAGAAAGAATCTTGGGAAGTTAATGAGTCAAATGAGTTCACAAATTTTTTTGCAACAAATGATTTATTATCACTTTTTTTTAATATAACTAAAGTTGTTCCTAGTTTTGAGCAAGGCAATAGTTATGCTTTTATAGCTATTGGTGCAAATAAAGATAATGGAAAATTAGATATAATAATTCCTAAAAATAAAGCTTATAAAGAGTTACAAGAGGCTTTAAATACTAAAAATAAAAAGTTTATAGTTGCAATTCATCAAAAAATATTTTCAAGTTCAAATGGAGAACTTTTTATATCTTTAAATAAAGAAGGCTTTTGTAATAAAGCTGTTTTAAAAGATGTACTTATTTTTGGTGATATTACAGGTGAAATGATAAAATTTAAAATAGATAAAGGATGATAATGAAAAGATATATTTTAGTATTACTTTTATTTTTTTCGCTAATTGGATGTACAAGTAAAGCTCCCTTTACAAATAGATCACAAATGATTTTGATATCTAAAGATCAAGAGTTAGCTTTAGGTGAAAAATCTTATGAAGATACTTTAAAAAAATCAAAAGTAATAACAAATACTAAAGAATCAAGAAAAATAAAAGAGATTGGTCAAAGAATCGCAAAAGTAGCCAATAGAAAAGATTATAAATGGGAATTTAATTTAGTAGAAAATAAAGAGAAAAATGCCTTTTGCCTTCCTGGAGGAAAAGTTGTAGTTTATACGGGAATACTAAGTGTTGCTAAAAATGATGATCAATTAGCAACTGTAATGTCCCATGAGATTGCCCATGCACTTGCACGTCATGGTGCTGAGAGAATGACAACGGGAATGTTAGCCCAAGGAGCACAAGTATTAGGAAATATTGTATTAGGTTCTCAAGCACCAGAATATACAAATGCCTTCAACGCAGCGTATGGATTAGGAACCCAATATGGAGTTTTATTACCATATGGAAGGATGCAAGAGAGTGAAGCTGATGAGATAGGAATACATCTTATGTATAAAGCTGGATATAATATTGATGAGGCTTTAAAATTTTGGCAAAATATGAGTAAAGGTAAAAAAGAATCAATTGAATTTTTATCAACACACCCAAATTCTAGTACAAGAATTGCAGATATTTCTAAAGTAATACAAGAGATTAAAAAGAATAAAAGATAAAGTAGTAAAGGTATTAAATAAATGCAAATAGGAAAATCCTATCAAGCATTAAGCTAATTTTTTTCTATCCAGTCAAGTACTTCTTCTGGATTTTTTTCAGGAGGGAAAACAGGATAAAAAACTTTAATTATTTCACTATCTTTACATATCAATGTAATTCTTTTAGTTAAAATCATATTATCAATATCAAAAGTAGGTAAATTTAGCTCTTTTGTTAATTTTAACTCTTCATCACTAAGTATTTCATATGGTAAATGTAATCTTCGCACAACTTCTTTTTGGTAGGAAGTTGATTGAGTACTTATTCCATAAACTTTAACATTAAGTTTTTCAAAGATTTCATTCTTATCTCTGAAAGAGCAAGATTGTGGAGTACAACCTTTTGCCCCTGGGATTTCATCCCAGCCATCAGGTGATTTTATATCTGGTCTTCCTGTTTTAGGATAAAAATAAAGTACACTCAAGCCTTTTAGATTTGATAAATCAACCCTCTTATCACTTGTAGAAGTTAAAACTACATTTGGTAAATTCATTCCCATTAGATGATTACATTTACCATCATCTAAAGGAATAGGTAAATCACTTGATTGACTCATTTAAATCCTATTTTGCTATTATGCTATATTTGTATAAACAGCTTGAACATCATCATCATCTTCAATTTTTTCTAATAATTTACCGATATCTTCTTGTTGTTCTTCTGTAAATTCTTGAGGATTATTTGAAATTCGCTCTAATTTTGCTTTTGTAAGTTCAATTCCCATATCTTCAAATGCTTTATTTAAAGTACCAAAATCTTTATAATCAGCTGTTACTAAAACAACGCCATCTTCTTCTTCAATCTCTTCTAAACCAGCATCAATTAATTCAAGTTCTAACTCTTCAATATTCATGTCTTCAGTTTTTTTAAATTCAAAAATTGCTTTTCTATCAAAAAAGAATTCTAATGAACCAGTAGGAGCCATAGAACCACCATTTTTATTAAAATACATTTTAACATTTGCAACTGTTCTTGTATTGTTATCTGTAGCAGTTTCTACAAAAATCAAAACACCATGAGGTCCTTTACCTTCAAAGTTTACTTCAGAAAAGTTTGCTGAATCTTTTCCTGATGCTCTTTTAATAGCTGCATCAATATTTGCTTTTGGCATATTTTCAGCTTTTGCATTTAAAATTGCAGTTCTAAGTGCTGAATTCATCTCAGGATCTGGAACTCCAGCTTTTGCTGCTACTTCAATTGCCCGTGCTAATTTTGGGAAAACTCTTGACATGTTTCCCCATCTTTTCATTTTGGCTGCTTTTCTATATTCAAAGGCTCTACCCATAAATTTCTCCAATAATTTTCATAATTTTATGCGATTATAGCAAGTTTGTTATAAATATGATATTATACATTTAAAAAGGTAAGCTAATGGAAGAGTTAAACTTAACATGTCCTTATTGTAGACAAGCTATAACTATTTTAGTAGATACGGGAGTCTTTGGATATACGGAAATAGTAGATGATTGTGAAGTTTGTTGCAGACCCATTGAAGTTTCTTACAATGTTGAAGATGGTATAGTAACAACATTTAGTTATAATTTAATAGAAGGAAATGAATTTTAAACGTTATGAATATTTTTAGAAACACCTTACTTTTGTCACTATTTGCGAGCCTTACTTTTTCAAACTCAATAAATGTTTATCAATATCAAAATAATATTAATAATGCAAAAAATTTGTATTTAAATAAAGATAATCCATTGCAAATAAAATATGAAAAAAATATCGCTAATGGACAAACTTTATTAATACAAATAATAAATGAAAAGATTTCAGATCCTAAATTAACTCTTGGGAATATTAATTTACCTTTTTATAAAGAGCCTTTTAAAAAAGACTCTTTTTATGCTCTTGTTCCTATTTCTTACTATCATAAACTAGAAAGTGAAAAAGTTATAATTTCATATGTGAAAAATAATAGAAGATTATTTACCTCAATTAAAATATATATTTATAATGGAAATTATAAAAGTGAAAAGATAGAAGTAGCAAACTCAAAAATAAATTTAAGTAATAAAGATAAGCTAAGAGCTAACACAGAATATAAAGAAGCAATGCAGATTTACAATACCAATACAAAAGAGATGCTTTGGGAAAAAGATTTTACTTTTCCAATGTATAGTAAAATCACAAGTGATTTTGGTACTAAAAGAGTTTATAATGGTCAATTAAAAAGTTACCATAGTGGAATTGATTTTAGGGCAGATATTGGAACTCCTGTAGGAGCAGCTAATGATGGAATTATAAGATTTGCTGGAAATAGATTTTATTCTGGAAACTCAATCATAATTGACCATGGACAAGGTATTTTTACATGTTATTTTCACCTAAGTAAAATTTTAGCAAAAAAAGGTCAAAAAGTTAAAAGAGATCAGAGAATAGGTTTATCTGGGGATACAGGAAGAATAACAGGTCCACACTTACATTTTGGTACAAGGATTCATGGAATATTAGTTGATCCGCAAGAACTATTTAAATTACTAAATGAACTTAATGAAAGATACTAATTTTTAATATAAAAAATCAAAATATTATATTTTATAACTTCTTAATACAAAAAATAAAAGTTTTAAGTATAATTATAAAATATTAAAGGAATCTTTTCCTTATTAGATTAAAAATAAGAAAGGCAATAATGCAATATTTTGGTAAAATTGAGACTAAATATGATGAAATTTTTTTAACATCAAGTTATTTATATTTTAACTATGATGAAGAAGAGATAACTCCAGAACAATTTGAAAATATGATAAAAACAAAAAAAGATAGAAAAAAAAATATAGAAGGAACAATATTTGTATATAATCCAGTTGTTACTCCTATAGGATATGATTCAGAAAAATTTTTATTAGATCAAGATTTTGATAACTTTGATGAATTTACTGAATTAAAATGTGAAACATATATCACTATATTTAAACATGCCTTTGGACCTAGATTAAAAGGTAAACTAGTTGAGATAAAAAGTCTATTTAATCTAATAGAAAAAAATATAAATTCTACTACTTTACTTACAAAATTTGATCAAGATTTAGAGAAATATTACTCAATGCAAAATACAGAATTTGATAGAGATATTATGTATCAAGATGCAAATAATATTGTTCCTGCAGGGAAGTTTGTATTTTTTTGTTGGGGAGATAAAATAAGCCAAAAAGAGTTTACATTTATTCGAACTTATAGTAATACAATATTTAATAGAACAGAAGATATGGGCAAAAAAGTTGCCTTTGTATACAAAAAAGAAAGAGGATTAGAAAATGCAAAAGAACTTTTGCAATTTAGTAATCCAATAGAAAATTATAAATATAGAAATAGCATAACAAATGCTATTAAAGAATCATTCAGAGAGTTGCCTCCTGTTCCAATGCCATATGAATAGAGTGCCTAAAATATAAACAATAAATCAGGAGTGAAATAATTTATTTTGAAAAAAATATTATTAACCCTACTTATAATTACTAGTTTAGTAAAAGCAGGAAATTTATATTCTAAATACAATGAAAAGATATTTCATGAATTATTTCCAAATAAAAAAGAGATACTAATTTATAATATTGGAAATCCTGAGTTTGATTTTAAAAATATAAAATACACAAAAGAACTATATAAAAGTGACCTTATATTTATAAATGAATACTATAGATTAAAAATTATAAATGATAAACCAATATTAGCTTCTAGTTTAATACAATTAAATTATTATAAAAATGCTATTGGTGCATTTTATATGGATAATGGCAAAGTAAAAATAGTTTTTGTAAGAGATAGATTAAATGAACATAATATAATTGTTAGTGATTATTTGGAGAAATACATATTATATGAAAAAATATATACTTTTTGATAATGACGGAGTTTTAGTAGAAACGGAACCACTTTATTTTGAAGCTAGTAAAAGAGCTTTAAAAGAATTTTTTAATGTAAATATTCAATTTGATGATTATATGAAAATTATGACTTATGGAAATGGAGTTTGGGTTGCTGCTCCTAATGCCACAGAGGAAGAGATTATAATAGCAAGAAACAAAAGAGATATATATTATCAAGAGTATTTAAAAAAAGAAGATATTGCTATTGAAAATGTACACGATGTATTGAATGAACTTAGCAAAAAATATAAAATGGGAATTGTTACTACTTCAAGACGTGTTGATTTTGAAATAATTCATAAAAATCGTGGTATCACAGACTTTATGGATTTTGTTTTATGTGTTGAAGATTATCCTAAATCTAAACCACATCCTGATCCTTATTTAAAAGGTTTAGAAAAATTTAATGCTAAAAATGATGAAGCTATAGTAATAGAAGACTCGCAAAGAGGTTTAATTGCTGCTCATAGTGCGAATATTGATTGTGCAATTGTACATAATGAATTTACAAAAACTCAAGATTTTTCAAAAGCAAAATATAGAATATCAAAATTAGAAGATATTTTAGAGATTTTAAATTAAAAAAATAGTTGTTTCTTTTTATAAAATTCTCTTAAAGTCTCTTCTACATTTTCAGATTCTAATATGTGATTATATCTTTTATAGAAATTGGTCTAGTTGGAAACCGAGAAAGAGCATCTACGTTTGAGTAAACAACTGAAACTTCATCTGGATCTGGTTTATTTACAAGTGCCAAAACTATATACTTAGTCAAAACATCATCTATATAAACCTTTGCATTTTTTATAAACTCCGCTGAAATAAAAGCAACACATGCATACCTGTGATATAAAATAAGAACTTTTCTTATTGGATATTCTTCAGTACAATAAGGCTTTAACATAAATTCAATTTTTTCTGTATTTTTTAAATCTAATAAGGCTTTTGAGTCATCATTTGATATTTCATTACATAACTCTAAAAAGTTCTTTTTTAATTCTCTTGTACTTACTATTTTTTCCATATGAAATAATAGCTAAAAAGGTTTTTGATTTAAATTATATTTTAAAAAAATTACAATAATTTTGAATTAATAAGCTATTAAAATAACAAAGCTATAATCCCTATATGAAAAAAGACACCATTACTTTAAAAAAAATATTCAAATTAATAATAGAAAATAGAAAAGATCTTCTTTGGGGTCAATTTTTTACATTTGTTGCTATTTGCATAAGTATTCCTATACCTTTGATGCTTCCAGCACTTGTTGATGAAGTTTTATTAAAAAAACCAGCCTTCTTTGTAAATAATATTAATTATTTTTTTGGTTCAGGAAGTGCATTTTATTATATTGCAATTGTAACAATTGCAGTTATACTTTTAAGAATTTTATACTTTTTATTTAATGCAATCACTACTAAAATTTTTACTAAGATATCAAAATATGTAACTTTTAAAATAAGAGAAAAAGTGCTATTACACCTAAAACAAGTAAATATGAATGAATATGAAAGTATGGGTTCAGGAGCTATTACTTCAAATTTAGTTACAGATGTAAATACTTTGGATTCATTTATAATAAATGGTGCTAGTAAGTTTATATCTTCAATTTTAACTTTAATTGGTGTTTCTATTGTAATGATTTCAATACACCCTCTTTTGGGATTTATGATTCTTTTTATTCAACCAGTAATTATATTATTATCAAAAAAGATATCAAGAAGTGTTGGACAACTAAAGAGAAAAGAGAATGAAGCAGTTGAGAACTTCCAGAATAATTTAGGAGAAACACTTGATTTATTTGGTCAAATAAAAGCAAGTAATAAAGAGAAATATTTTTTTAATCAATCAATAAAAAATGCACTAAATGTAAAAGAGACATCAGACGAATTTAATTTTAAAAGTGTAGCTTATGAGAGATTTTCATTTACTATATTCTTAGTTGCTTTTGAAGTTTTAAGAGCATCAGGACTTATAATGGTTGCCTATAGTAATCTATCAATAGGTATGATGTTTGCGATGTTTGGCTATATTTGGTTTATAATGACACCTATTCAAGATATTCTATCTATTCAATACTCTTATGCAAATGCGAATGCCGCATTAAAAAGAATAAACAAAATTTTCCAACTAAAAAAAGAAAATACTGGAAGCATTGAACTACCACTTGAGATAAAAGATATAGAGATAGATATAAAAAACCTATATTTCTCATATATAGAAGATAAACCCATTTTAAAAGATATTACTTTAAATATCAAACCTAAAGATAAAGTTGCTCTAATAGGGGCTAGTGGAAGTGGTAAAACTACCTTAGCTCAAATTATTTCTGGTTTTTATCAAAAAAATTCTGGGGTAATCACTTATAATGGTATAAATACAAACCAAATAAATAAAGAATCCTTGAGAAAAAACATATTTTTAGTCCTGCAAATGCCTATTTTATTTAATAATACCCTTAGATTTAATATTTCAATGGATAATGAAAATATTAATGATGAAGATATCTATGAAGCACTTAAAGTAGCTCAACTATATGAAAGTATCCAAGATATGCCAAATGGTTTAGATACAATTGTAGGTAAACATGGAGTTAGATTAAGCGGAGGTCAAAGACAAAGACTCTCAATAGCAAGAATGATTGTATCAAAAGCTAATGTTGTTATTTTTGATGAATCCACATCAGCTTTAGATGTTCATACAGAAACAAAACTTTTTAACTCTTTACAACCTATTTTAAAAGATAAAACTGTAATTACTATTGCACATAGATTAAGTACTGTAAAAAATGCAGATAAAATCTTTGTTTTAGAAAGTGGTGAAATTGTCCAAAGAGGGACACATGATGAACTTGAAGATGTGGAAGGACATTATCAAGAGTTTATCAAAAATCAACTAGTCTAAGTCTAAAACAATGGTAAATACTGCACCTTTATAAAAATTACCCTTGTAAGTAAAGCTTTCATTATCAGCTTTTATTTCACCATTTTTATACTGCTTGATTATTTGATTACACATATATAGACCAATCCCTGTACCATTGTTTTTATGTTTAGTTGTAAAATATGGGTCAAATATTCTAGAAATGACTTTGTTAGAGATTCCACCTGCTGTATCTTTAATAGTTAGTACTAATTTATTATCTACTTTTTTTGCATTTATAAATAGTAATTTTTCTTTATTCTTGCATTCGATAAGCGCATCTTTTGAATTGTTTAAGATGTTTAGAATAACTTGCATAAACTCATTTTCTATTCCATATACCTCTATCTCATCTGATTCTATTAGTACTTTAATATTATTTTTCTCAAATTGTGCAATAGCTAAATTATAAGTCTTTTCGATAGCATCTTTTACACAAAAAAGAGTTTTTTCTTTTTTAGGATTTGTAAAGTTTGTAAAATCATTGATTGTATTTGATAGATAATCAATTTGTCTTTTCATATCCAAAGTTATATCTTTTATTTCTTCTTTTGAAAATTTGCCTGTATCAAAAGTATCTCTGACAAAATGAATCAATAAATTTATATTATTTAAAGGTTGTCTCCATTGGTGTGCTATCATTGTAAGCATTTCACCTAAGGCTGATTTTTTAGACTCTTCAGCAAGCATAACTTGTTGTCTTTTATTTTTCTCTTCTAACTCTTTTTTATATGTTATATCTCGAATTATTGCATGAATAATATTATTATCATCCAAAATTAATCTTGTTGTTCTTATCTCGCAAAATAGTTTTCTTCCATTTTTTGAAAGAAATACCCACTCGAAATTATAAGTTTGATTATTAAAAGAGACTATTTGAAAGAGTTTCTCTTTTAATATGGAAGTATCATTTTCATTTTGTTTTTTAGGCGATATATTTTGTAATTTTTTATTTATAATAAAAGATTTATCTTCATACTCTAACATCCTTACTACAGAATCATTACAATTAATAATATATCCATCTTCTGAGTAAAGAATAATTCCATCAGTAGATTTATCAAAAAGTGTTTTAAAAACATCCTTTTGTTTTCGTAAACTCTCATTACTTTTATTTAAATCATTTGAATAATCATTGATTATCTTATTTAATTTTGAAGTTATAAAATAAATAGCAATTGATATAAAAATAATCAGTAAAATACCAACTACAATTGCTGTATTAACACTTCTTTTTATTTTCTTCTCAATTGATGCTTTAAACTCTTCTGTTTTAAACTCCAAATCATCAAAATAAAATCCAGTTCCAATAATCCAATTCCAATCTTTTTGTAAATAAAAGAAAGAGAGTTTTTTGAAAACCTCTTTACTTTCTGGCTTAGTATAATCATATGTAATAAAACCTTCCCCAAAGTTTTTAATAACATCTAAATACCTAAGCCTATATTTTCTTAAACGCTCATCTTTAGTGTTTGTAGTTAAATATTGACCTTGTAATGTTGGAATTGATTGATGAAGTAATATTTTTCCATAGTTGTCTCCACCATTTTTATTAAATAACTCTATTATAAAAAGATAATAAGTATCATCAACATCAAAATTTAAAAGGGAGTTTAAAATTTTATTTTTTATCTCTTCATTAATGGTATCAATACTATCACCACTTAAAATTAATAATTGAGAATCTGTCTTTTTTGCATAAAAAATATATCTCTTTCCCTTTAAATCAAATTTGATATATCTATCAAATTTTCTAAATTTATTTAAAACTGTTACTCCCGTTATATCACTTAAAGATTTAAGATTTACATCTTTAAGAAGATTCTTTCCATCAAATAATAATTTTTTGTTCTTTAAGTCAAAAATAATATTTATATAGTCATTTTTAAACAGATGATTTATCATCTGCACTTTTATTTTATTTTTTGTGTCACTATCATAATAACTATCATGGGTAAAAAGATGTTTAGTAAAGTATTCTATTTTTTCCGTATTATATTTTAAACTCATTTTTTCTTCACTTTTAAATTCATCTGTTTTGACTTTTATGATATTTGAGAAGAAATGAACCCTATTATAAATTTTTGTCTTTTGTTCAATTAGATAGTTTTTTGTAAAAGCCTTTATATCTTCATCTGCACTAGTATTTAATTCATTGATATTATGAAGAGTAATCAATGAAATAGAGACTAAAACAGCTAAGATAGGTACAAAAATAATATATAAATAAAAGTTTTTTTTCAAAAGTTTCCTTAATTTGTTTATTAAAGTTCAGCTAGCTTTGAAATTATATATTTAGCCTCATCATCATCAAAATATATATTATTATGTAAATCTTTAGAAACAACTTTTAATATTTGAGTCTTTTTTTCAATCATTAACTTCTTGTCATGCTTATTATTTTCAATAACATCTAAAATTAGTTTTTCATATCCATCAATAATGTCTTGTTTGGTTTTTACTTCTGTCTTATCTCTACTTTTTGTTCTATTAATTTGTTTATAAATCAAAATTAATAAAGCAAAACTAATAAGTATAAATATTACAATTGCTACTTCAATCAAATTGAGCCTTTTTTTATTCCATTATAAATAGATTTATATTAAGCTTCTGTTAAAATAAAGCTGATATATTTTCACCACCAAAGGTCATTAATGAAACAAACTTCAAATTTTTTATTATTATCATTTATAATTTCTCTTATTGCAACACTAGGAAGCCTGTTTTTTAGTGAAATAATGCAATTTGTTCCTTGCACTATGTGTTGGTACCAAAGAATATTTATGTACCCACTTGTCTTAATCTTTTTAATTAATTTATTATATCCTGAAGACAAAATATTTAAATATACCTTTGTACTTATTTGTATAGGTTTACTATTTAGCATTTATCACAACTTATTAATGTTTGGTATTATTTCAGAAGATATGGTTCCTTGTGTACAAGGTATTCCTTGTTCTACTGTTTATATAAATTGGTTTGGATTTATTACAATACCATTTTTATCATTTATAGCATACTTTTTGCTTTTTATATTGCAAATACAAATTTACAAAAATACAAAAGGAAACTAATGAAATACTTTTTACTTTTATTAACAACACTATTTTTATTTACAGGGTGCGATGATGATGCAAAAACTGTTATAAAAGATACGCCTAGTTTTAATGAATTAAAAAAAGAAAAAAATGAAAATATATTTAATCTAGTAACAACTGAGGGTAAAAAAATAAGTTTTGAGTATTCAAAAGAGATTTTAACATCAAAAGAGTTAAATGGGAAAATAATTCTTATCAATTTCTTTGCAACTTGGTGTCCTCCTTGTAAAGAAGAACTTCCTGTATTTTCTAAATTAACTTCAAAATATCCTAATAACTTTGAAGTAGTATCAATTTTATTTAAAGACCAAATTAGTAAAAATGACCTAGCAGCATTTATGAAAAAATATAATATGAACTTTCCAGTAACTGTAGGTGCAGATAATGCAAAAGTTGCACAAGCATTTAATAATGTTCAAAAAATACCAGAATCATATCTTTTTGCACAAGATGGAGTAATGATTGAAAAATTCATAGGTCCAGTTGATGAAGAAACACTAGAAAACTTTATAATTAAGTTAAAAGACCAAAAGTAGAAATCTTTTTCTACTTTCAAGATAATCACAATACTTTTTTGGCATAATCCCGAATAATATATAAGGAATTAAATGTACAAATTAAAAAATACTATTATAATGATTAGTATAATTTTTACTACTTTTTTAAGTGCTAATCAAGAGAATGTAATCCCAAAAAGTGTAAGCCAAGAAAATACAACTTTAAAAAATACAACATTAAAAGATGAAACTTTAAAAAATATTACTGAAGAAAATACAACTCAAGAAAACAAAATTAATCTAGTTCAAGAAAATACAACATTAAAAGATGAAACTACAAAAGATATTGTAGAAAATAATACTACTGATAAAAAAGAAATAACAAAAAAAGATATACAAACTAATACATATGACCCAAATGATATATTGATTGGTTTTTATGGAAGACCATATGCTAAATCCTTAGGAATATTAGGAGAACTTAATATTGATGATCTTACTAAAAAAATGAAATTAGTAAAAAAAGAGTATGAAGCAATTTCAAATGGTGTAAAAATTGTACCTACTTATCACCTAATAAAAGATGTAGCAACTTTAGAATCAGGTAATGATTTTGACCATATAAAACCTCTGAATGAACTTCTAATTATGAAATATATCAATAGAGCCCAAAAGGAGAACTTTGCTGTTATTCTAGATGTACAACTTGGAACAATGACTCCAATTGAAGCGGTAAGACCTATTTTAAAATTTTTAAAATACCCAAATGTACATATTGCTATTGATCCAGAATTCAAAATCCCAAAACATAGAAAATATCCTCCAGGTAAACTTATAGGACATATTTTTGCAAAAGATGTAAATGAAGTTCAAGAAGCTATGCAAAACTATATGATAGAAAACCATATTGAAGGAAAAAGAATGCTTTTAATTCATATGTTTTATGAAAGAATGTTAAGAAATAAAAGCTTAGTAAAAAAATATGATAGGATAAATCTTACATACAATATTGATGGACATGGGAAAGCTAGTACTAAAATAAAAATTTATAACTCTTTATATAATAAAGATGCAAATAAAATTGCCCAAGGTGGCTTTAAAATTTTCTATAAAAATGATAAAAAACCACTAATGACACCTAAGCAAATTTTAGGATTAGAACCTGTAAAAGGTAGAATGATGTGGACTAAACCAAACTATATTAATTATCACTAATTATTTTTTTGTTTTAGATATTCCTCTTTTATTTTACTTGCTAGTTGATGAACTGCCATGGCATAATAAGCACTTCTATTATAAGTAGTAATTACTTTGAAGTTCTTAGTTGCATACCACAGTTCATCACTATCTTTTTTCTTTAATTTTATCAAACTAACATGTTTATCATAATGAAATCTTTCAATAGGTTTTATACCAACTAAATCATTTCTATCATATGAAGTTGTATATCCAGTTTTAAACTTATCAAATCTTTTCCCAGCAAAACTAACTTCAACTGCAACAGGAGTTCCCCTCTCCCATCCACTCATTCTAAGATAATTTGCAACACTTCCAATTGCATCACTTGGTTTATCAAGTCTTATTTGATTATTTCCATCTAAATCAACTGCTACTTTTTTGAAATTACTTGGCATAAATTGACAATAACCTATTGCTCCCGCAAAAGAACCTTTAATCTCTTTTGGGTCTACTCTTTCTTTTTTAGTCATAATCAAATATGCTTCTAGCTCTTTTTTAAAAAAACTATTTCTTCTATTTTCTTTAAATGCTAAAGTACTAAGAGTATCAAAAGTAGGATTTTTACCCATAAAGCCCCCATAATTACTCTCAATTCCAATTATTGCAACTATATATGCACTCGGTATTTTGTACTCTTTATAGGCTTTGTATAGAGCTTCATTATTATTTTTTAAGAAATTAACTCCAGCTTGTACTTTCTTTTTTGATAAAAAATCTTTACTATAATCTGTCCAATAGTGTGTCTTATAATCTGTTTTATGAGGTTTTGTATAAAACCATAAAGAATCTTTTTGAATTTTCACATTTGAAAATAGTTTAGTTAGTTCTTTTTCATTAAATTTATGCTTTTTTACCATATAACTTTTAAACTCTTTTACACTTTTAATTTTATTAAAATCTTCTGCAAAAGAAAGATTCAAAAATATAAAAATAAAAATAAATAAAAACTTCATATTAACCTTTTTTTATTGATGTTGCTGTTAGGAATATATAATCTTTTCCTGTAATAGTAACTCTATATTTTTTTTGTTGTAAATACTTTTTACAAAATATCACATCATTAAACAAAATTGACAACTCTGAATAGTTATAATTTGGTGCCTTTGCCCCATAAATCATTTGAGTATCAATCCATCTACAATTTGGAAATCCCAAAATTATAGAACCCCTATCTTCTAAATAATTTTGAACCAAAGACATAAAAAATGTTTTAAAATTTAATGTTGTACTTTGTAAAGTACCAATTGATATTATCAAATCAAACTTACCTAAATCTAAATTATTTATATTATTTATATCTTCAGCTAGAAATGAAAAATTTGATTCATTAAAATTTATTTTAGCTTTATTTATAGCTGATTCACAAAAATCAATTCCAGTAAAGTGAGTCTTTTTATAATCACTTGAAAGTTGTTTTATAACTTCAAATTCTCCTCCACTATTAATGCCTAAATTTAATACTTTTGTTTTTGAACTTATATCTACATTTTTTAAAGCATTCATATAATAATAAATAAATGAGGCTTCTTCATTTTTATTAATATTATCAAAGATTGAATTTATACCATACTTTTCACTTTGTTCACTTGAACTTTTATGAAAACTATCATCTTCGTCTAATTTTACAAATGATAATTTAATAAACTCTTTTGAAATAACTTGGGGAGTTTGTAGTTTGCAAAATAGAGTTTGGGCTAGGGAATTCCATGAATTATAACTTCGATATATATACTCCTTATTTTCTATAATAAACTTCTCTCCACTATATGCATCTAAAGAGATATCTGGATTCAAAACTTCAAACTCGTAAATAAATCTACTATTTTTATCTTTTAAATAATTTGTACTATATTCAATTATCTCTAACATATTTTCATTTGAAAATCTTTTCATAAAACCCCTTTGTTTATACTATTTTACTAAAATAACCTTTTTAATTTATTTTAATATTTTAAATATATAATGCAAAAAAAGGAAATCTATGAATAAACTAACAAATGAAGAAATAATTAATGCATTTAAAACTTTTCCAAAAGATAAATTCTCTTTAACTCTTTCAACAACAAGTAAAGACAATGAACCCCTTACAAACTACTCACCCTTTGTGGAAGATGATAATAAATTTTATGTTGTTATGAGCTCTGCCCTACCCCATTATAAAAATATTGAAGACACCTTAAAAGCTCATGTTTTTTTAATAGAAGATGAAAAAGAGGCTTCACATATTTATGCTAGAAAGAGATTATATTTTTCTGCCTCATGTAAAATAGTTGAAGGTGAAAAATATTTTGAATTATTTGACAAAAGATATGGAGATAGTCTATCTTTTATTAGAAAAATGAAAGATTTTAAAATAGTAGAGTTAACTCCAAAAGACAAATCTTTGGTTTTAGGTTTTGGAGCTGCTTATTTGATGAATGAGAATGGTGAATTAATCGAAAAAAATATCTCACACAAATAAACAAAAGCCTATTGTTTTTCTAAATAATAGGCTTTTATAATAACACCTTTGCTCACTTTTTTTGATACAACATAATAATTAACAGGGGTTAAAATAACATCATCTTTTAAAACATCTCTTATGTAAAAAGAGGTCTCTAAAACTCTCTCTCTTGAAAAGCCTCTTACAATATATTCTCTCATTTTAGGACTTGCATCCCCTAAATTAACTTTTTTCACCAAGGCTATATCATCAGGTGAAACTACTCCTGTAATTTCCAATTTAAAACTATCTTTATTTTTTGCTAAAAACTCTTTTAGGGGCTTTTTACACTCATTAGGAAAAGTTGCAACACCTACTTTAAAATCATAACATTTATAAATATTATACTTTTTTGAATTAAAATAACTCTTTAATTGTTTATCATCAAGAGATTTTACTGGAACAATTTTTTCTTTTACTACTTCTTTAACTATCTCTTTTGGTTCGCTTTTTTTATAAACAACTACTTCTTTTACAATAGGTTTATTCATAAATAAATATGCTGCAAAAATTATTAATAAAAGAGCAATAAAAGAGAAAAGATATATAAGTAGATTTATAGAACTTTTTTTATTAGCTTTTAAATCTTCCATTCTTCTTTTATTTAGAAGTGCTAATTTTTCAGCACTTATCTCTTCTACTTGAATTTCAAAATTTGAGGAATCTTTTTCTTCATTTTCTTCTTCAGAGTCTTCGATTTTCTCTGATTCTTCAATAGTCTCTTCCTGAGTTTTTTCATTATCTTCAAGTTCTTCTATATCATCATTTAGAAGCTCTTGTTTAATTTCTTCTTCAGAATTATCTTCTTCTGTGGATTCTAATTTTTCTTTCAATTTTTTCTCTATTTCTTCTTGAGTTAAACTTTCACCAAGGGCTGCTTTTAATTTTTCGATTTCTAATACTCTTTTTTCCATCTTAGACCTTATTCTCATCACTATTTTTATCTTCTTTATAATGCTTTTTATGATCCATCTTATTCAAAAATGCAGATGTTAAGATAGAACCAGGTATTGCGTAAAAAGCTATTCCAAATACACTTAAAAATGTAGCTAATATTCTTCCAAAACCTGTAATTGGATACATGTCTCCATATCCAACTGTTGTAAAAGTTATAACTGACCACCAAAGAGAATCAAACATACTTTTAAATACTGTTGGTTGAGCATCATGTTCTGCAAAATATACTAAAGGTGATATAGTAAATAATATTATAACAGAAGCTATTAAAATAAATATAAACTCTTCTTTTTTCTCTTTTACAATTTGAGCTAATATATTATCAAATTCAATAAATTTTCCAAGTCTAAAAAGTTTGAAAATTCTTAAAACTCTCAAAGTTCTAAGAAATGCCAAATCTATATTTAAAAAAGGGAAAAAGGATAAATAAAAAGGTAATAATACTAACAAGTCAATAATCATAAAAGGAGATAAAATATACTTCATTCTTTTTTTCTTATTATCATAATTTATACAATATATTCTTGCAATATATTCTAGAGTAAAAAGTCCAATACTAAATATATTTATATAATTTAATATATGCATATATCCTTTTAAAGACTCTTCTGTTTCCAGAAATAATATCAAAATACTAGCAAATATATTTATATAAATAATTGCTTGAACAAACATCCCATATTTATGATTTGCTGGTCTTTCAAGAATAAAGTATAAATTCCTTTTAAATTCCATTATTAATCCTCTTTTATAAATTCTTGTCCAGGTTTCCAATCAATATATACTGAATCTTTCACATCAAAGTGAGGAGCTTTTATAAATACTGCTTTAAAAGGTTTATCACTTTCATTTACAAACATATGTGATTCACCTAGCTCACATTGTAAATAATCACCTTTTTTAATTACAACTTTTACTCCATCAAGATAAACACTACATTCACCTTCTAAAACAAAAAAAGACTCTTCTTGTTTTGTGTGTTTATGACAGGGATGTTCTTCTCCTACACCAATTACAACAACTCCCATATCTACCATAGGGCCTTTTGTTAAATATTTTGGTCCATGTGTTCCAAATCTATACTCATGTTCGTTTTCATTTGTTAATTTCATTTATACTCCTGGGGCTTTCCACATAGAACTTGTTAAACCATTATCTACTAACTCTAATTGTTTATTATAAATCTTCTTCCATTTTTCTTTTATGCCATCATATATTTTTTTATTTTCAAGATTTGGTAAGTACTCTTTATCCCATACCACTAACTCTTTTGAAGCTAAAGTGAGTGTTTCAAAAATGCCAGCTCCGACACCTGCAGCCATTGCAGCTCCAAGTGCCGTAGCTTCTGTCACTTTTGGTATTTTAATTTTACAACCAGTTACATCTGCTAGTATTTGAGGCCAAAGTTTTCCTTTACTAGCTCCACCTGCAAATACTATTTCTTCAAATTTTAGATTTGTAAAAGCTTCTACTTTTTCCAAATTAATTGAAGAGACTATACAGGCATTTTCTTCCAATGCTCTAAACATAGATGCCTTATTACAAATATTTGAATCAATACTTAAATTTATAAATGAAGGTGCTGCATGGTACCATTTACCATACTCCATAGAATCAGAAAAAATAGGCATGATTTCATAAGAACCAACAGGAACATCTTTGGCCTTTTTTTCAAGTATTTCATAAACATCAATATTTTTCTCTTTTGCTTCTTGTTTTTCCATATCACAAAAAGCATCCCTAAACCATCTCATTATTAGTCCAGAAAAAAAGGTAATTCCCTCTGCTTGAGATTGATTTGGAATAACATGGGGATTAACTCTTAAACTCATATTTGAAGGAGGATAAATATCTGATGATATATTTACAATTTGTTGCCAAAAAGAACCACCAAGAACTGCTACTTGTCCAACTTCTACAACTCCTAATCCAGCAGAGCCTAATTGAACATCTCCTCCACCCATTACTACTTTTGTATTATTTGAAAGACCTGTCTGCTTAGAAGCTTTTTCATTAACAGTTCCAATTACAGTTCCCACTTCATAACAAGTAGGAAAAATATCATCTTTTAAACCAATTTTTAAAGCCTGAGAAGTATCCCATGTTCTATTAACAAGTGAAAATATCCCAGTAGTTCCTGCATTACTTGGGTCACTTGCAATTACACCACTTAATTTTGCTAAAATCCAATCACCTATCATAGAGATTTTCGCAACTTTTTCATAAACTTTAGGTCTATTATTTTTAAGCCATAAGATTCTTGGAAGTGCACCTAATGCAAAAGTTTGACCTGAAGTATGATAAAACTCTTCTTCTATACCTTCAAAATGTTCTTTTAAATACTTAACCTCTTCACCTGCTCTTGCATCAACATTTGCCACGCCCCAAAGCTCATTTCCATCTTTATCATATAAAACAATACCCTCTCTCATACTTGTGGAACTAAGGGCTAAAATATCATTTGGATTTATTTTTGATTTTTCAATTGCTTCTTTTATACAATCAATACATAGTTGCCAATTTGTAGTAAAATCAAAGCTCATACTGCACTTAACACCTTCATCTTCTAAGTGTGTCCATTCCCTTTGACCTACACTTATTTGATTTCCAATAGTGTCAAAAATAACCGCCCGAACACTACCTGTTCCTGCATCAATGGCCATTAAATATTTCAATATGCTCTCCAATTAGAATAAAACTTGCAAATAGCCTTTATAATTATAATAATATTATAAAAAATTTTATTTCTTTAATTATCTGATTATAGCATATAATTATAATAAACAAATTATTAAATTTAAGTCTATTTAAAGAATAAATAAGCAAAAAGGATTTATTATACCCTTAAGTTCTTGTTGTTACTTTTATGTAATAAATCTCTAATATAATTACTAGTTATATAAAACTTAGGAGAAAAAATGAAAAGATTAACCCTTTTGTCTATTGCTACAACTATTTTATTTAGTGGCAATTTATTAGCAAATGATACACTTAAAATCCTTACTTGGAAAGGATATGCGCCACAAGCTTTAATTGAAAAATTTGAAAAAGAAACAGGGATAAATGTTGAACTTACGTATTCAAATAATGAAGAGATGATTGCAAAATTAAGAGCAACAAGAGGAGCAGGATTTGACCTTGCCCAACCATCACAAGATAGAATTAGTTCAGTACAAGCAAAATATAAAATCTATAAACCAATAGATTATTCAAAAATTACAACAGCAAATATTGTTCCATCTATGTTAAACGCTGTTAAAAACAATACAAAAATAAAAGGTAAATCATATGCAGTACCTTTTTGTTATGGGACTTCTGGATTAATCGTAAATAAAAAATTAGCTCCTGATGCTAAAGATTATAGTGATTTATTAAATCCTAAATATGCTGGAAAAATCTCTTATAGATTAAAAAGACCAACTTTGATTGCTATTGCATTTGGAAAAGGTGTTGATCCTTTTAAAAAATACTATGACATTGCTGCTTACTCTTCTTTAATGAATACAGTAGGAAAAGATTTGATTGCTGCAAAACCTTTAGTACATAACTATTGGGCAAATGGAGATGCACTTTTAAGTATGTTAAGAAGTGGAGAAGTTACTGTTGCCATGGGATGGGATGGTGGTGGTTGGAAACTACACAAAGAAAACCCAGACATTGATTTTGTTGCCCCAAAAAGTGGAGCATTAGGTTGGATTGATACTTTTGCAATTCCTTCAAAATCAAAAAATATCAAAGGTGCTTACAAATGGATTAACTTTATGTTAAAACCAGAAAATGCTGCTTATTTTACAAATGACCAAGGTTATGGTACAGCTTCAAAAGGAGCAATTAAACTATTAAACCCTGAGAAAAAAGATAACTTTGAAAGAACATTTAGCCAAAAAGATATTGATAATATAAATTGGTATCCACCAGTACCTGCTAAATTAGAAAAAATAGAAGGTAAAATCTTAGATTTAGTAAAATCTGCACAATAAAATAGTAAGGGGAATAATATTCCCCTTGTTTTAGGAAAATCATGCAAAATATTTTAGATATAAAAAATCTCAAAAAGACCTTTGGGGCTCATAAAGCTGTTAATGGTATAAATTTTCAAGTGGAAGAAGGAAAGTTCTTCTCTATTTTGGGACCATCTGGTTGTGGAAAGACAACACTACTTAGAATGATAGCTGGGTTTTTAGAGCCAAGTTCAGGGAATATACTTATTAATAATAAAGAGATGATTGGAGTACCTCCAAATAAAAGACCTGTAAATCTTGTTTTTCAAAACTTAGCACTATTTCCTATGATGAATGTTCAAGAAAATGTAGCTTTTGGATTAAAAAGACAAAATGTTCCTAAAAAAGAGATAGAAAAAAAAGTCAAATCTATGTTAGAGAGAGTTCATTTAGGTAATTACTTAAATCACAATGTACAAGAACTTTCAGGTGGACAGAAACAAAGAGTTGCCATAGCTAGATCACTTGTACTTTCACCATCAATTTTACTTTTAGATGAGCCTTTAGGAGCTTTAGATTTAAAGCTTAGAGAACAGATGAAAATAGAATTAAAGAAACTTCAAAATGAAATTGGCACCACATTTATTTATATAACTCATGACCAATCTGAAGCATTAGTTATGAGTGATAAAGTGGCAGTTATGAATAAAGGACAATTAGAACAAATAGATACTCCTCAAAATCTATACTCTAATCCAAAGACCAGTTTTGTGGCATCTTTTGTGGGGGAAACAAATAAATTTGAAGCCTATAAAGAAAATGAAAATTCAGTTAAAACAAAAGAGGGGCTTAACTTTTTAGCTAAATTCATAGATAGTGATATACAAAAGGATTGCAGTTTATTTGTAAGACCGGAAGCCATTGCCCTATTTCCAAAAATTGGGGAAAAAGATATGAATTATTTTGACTTAAAAGTAAAAACAATACTTTTTGATGGTTCAAATACAAAAATACTAGCAAATTTTTTAGATAATAATCATGAAATTATGGTCTCTCTTCCTCAAAATAGAGAGTTTACTCATATTCAAAAAGATGATATAGTAAAAGCTGGTGTTCATTTAGAAGATTGTAAGTGTTATAAATCATGAAAAAGCATATTAAACTAGGATTTCTTATATTCTTTATTCCAGTATTTTTGTGGCTTTTTTTACTTATAATTTTGCCACAAATTGATCTGTTACTTATGTCATTAAAAGTAGAAAATGATGTTGGTGATATGGTTTGGAGTTTTAATAATTATAATGCATTTTTTAAAGAAAATATATATTGGTATACTTTTGTAAGAACTGCTACATACTCTATTCTTGTGACATTTTTAACCTTCATAGTAACCTTTCCCATTGCTTTTTATATCACAAAAGTTGTTTCACCTAAATATAAAGGATTTTTGACAATACTTCTTTTAATGCCATTTTGGGTGAGTGAACTTGTGCGTGTTTATGGCTGGATGATTTTACTTAGGGAAAGTGGAGTTATAAACTATTATTTAATGCAATTTGGAATAATAGATAAACCAATTGAAATGCTTTACAATGATGTAAGCATGATAATGGGACTTGTTTATACTTCAATGTTATTTATGATAGTTCCACTTATTTCTGCATTAGAGGGTATGGATGATAGTTATATTGAAGCAGCTTTAGATTTGGGGGCTTCAAAATTTGTAATCTTTTTCAAAATAATTATTCCCTATGCAGCTCCTGGAATTGTATCTGGGTCTATAGTTGTATTTATGTTAACACTTGGTAATTATTTAACTCCAAATTTAATGGGTGGGAAAAATTCACTTTGGTTTACAGAGCAAATTTATAATCAATTTATTGCAAGTTTCAATTGGAATCAAGGTGCGGCTTTTGGATTCTTACTTTTGATTTTGTCTTCACTTATTATTTGGATTGCTTTAAAAATTTCTAAACAAAATCTTTCAAAGGCTCTATCATGATAAGATCATTGCCAAGAAGCAAAAAGTATAATTTTGCCTTTTTACTTTATATAACTCTATTTTATGTTTTTTTATTTGCACCTTTAGTTATTACTTGTATTTTGGCATTTAATAATTCTGATTTTCCAACTTTACCGTGGAAAGGATTTTCCCTTGATTGGTTTTTATCAGATACAAAAGATAGACTTGGATTGTTTCATGATGAAAACAGTTTACAAAGTATTTTCATAAGTATTCAAACTGCTTTTTTTGTATCTGTTTTTTCTTTGATTATGGGAACAATGGGAGCATTTTTATTTGAAAGAGAAGAGTTTAAATTTAAACAAGCTTTTTATTTTCTAGCACTTCTTCCCTTAGTAATTCCAGGAGTAATACTTGGTATTTCATTACTTCTAGCAACAAATAGTGCAGGAACATATATAGAAGATACTTTTGGCTTGGATATTAGTATTCTAAGACCTAGTTTTTGGTTAGTTATTGTTGGACAATTTTCCTTTATCTCTACTTTTGTTTTATTAGTGGTTTCCGCAAGACTTAAAAAGTTTGATGATTCCTTATCAGATGCTGCTTTAAACTTAGGAGCTACAAAACTTGAAACTATCAGGTATATTATTTTGCCATTTTTAAAACCAGCTCTTATAGGAGCTGGTGCTGTTGCCTTTTTAATGAGCTTTGAAAACTTCAATACTACTTTATTTTTAGTTGGTTCGGATACCACTTTACCAATAAATTTATATTTACAAGTAAGAGATGGAAGTACTCCAATTATAAATGCAATTTCATTTTTACTAATAGTTACAACATCAATTTTGGCAGTTTTAAACTTACTACTTACAAAAAAAGAGGCAAAATAGATGAACTTTTGGGATAATTTTGAAAAAGATGAACAACTCCTCATAGCTCACAGAGGTCTAAGGTCCTTGAGAGCTGAGAATACAATGGCAGCATTTAAACAAGTTATTGGTAAATATAAAATAGTAGAATTTGACGTTTCTTTCACAAAAGATGGAATTGCGATTATTATTCATGATGATACATTAAAAAGAACAAGTAATGTAAAAGAGTTAAAAGAGTTCAAAACCCCCTACAAAGTTGTAGATTATACCTATGAACAACTCCTAAAGCTTGATTTTTCTTCATGGTTTATAAAAAAAGACCCCTTTAATACTATAAAAGAGAATATACTCTCAATTGAAGATTTAAAAAAAGAGAAAATAGAAAAAATACCAACACTAAAAGAGGTCTTATTATTTTTAAAACAAAATAATATCTTTGCAAATATTGAAATAAAAGATTTAAAGAAGACAAATTTTCATGGAATAGCTGCAAAAGAAGTATTAAGAATAGTTGATGAAACTAAGATGCAAGACAAAGTGATAATATCTTCTTTTAATCATGTTTATTTAAAACAAATACATGATATAAATTCCTCAATCGAAACAGCAGCATTACAAGAGAATAAACATCCAAAAGATTTGATAAATTATCTAAAAAGTTTAAATGTAAGAAACTATAATTGTGATTTTGAAATCACAGATGAAGCTTTAGTTAAAAAGTTAAATGATGAAGGATTTTATGTAAATGTTTATACCGTAAATAAAAAAGAAGATATCGAAAAACTCTTTAAATGGGGAGTAAAATCTATTTTTACAGACTATTAAAATAAGAAGTATTAAACTTCTTATTTTTTCAACTTAGCTTGCTCTAGTTCCCAATATTCCATTTCGAAACTATCTTTTTCACTTATACTTACAAAGCCACCTAATTTTTGAGCTCTTAAAACAGCTTTAATAGTATGAGTTACAATATCATTTATAATACTTGCTTCTTTCTCATTTTTTCCAAAAGATACAACTCCAAAATCTTTTATTACTGCATAATTTGGTGCAGGATTTAAACAAATCTCATCTTTTGCATACCTTTCAAAATATACTTTATACTCTTTTTTATACTCTTCTATTGCACTTTTTATATCATTGTCTTCTAAAACTAAAGGCACTTTTTTTGTTCTAATAATGTGCTCAGGAGTTAAAACTCCTTTTGTAACATTTTCTTTTAGATTTGTTTGAGAAGCATAATATAAAGCCTCTTTGTCTTGATTTACCTTCAAAGCTATATCATAACCTTTTTCTTTAGAAAGAGTAGTTATAAGTTCAGTTAAATCTACTTCCTTAGCTTCTAAAGTTGGTATTTCAAGTTTTGCGTTATCTTCCAAAAAGTTCTCTGCTAAAGTAACAGCAGATATCATTTTATCATAGGATTTTTTTGCGTCATCATCAAAAGTAAAAATTCCATGATTATGTAAAATAATTCCATCGCTATTTTCCCAATCATAGTCTTTAGTCATATCATAAATAGTACGTGCTAATATGAAACCAGGCATTACATAAGGGATGATTAAAAAGTTTGGAAAAACTTTTTTAATATTTTCTATTCCATTTGTATTATTAGATATAGTTACAACTGCATCTGCATGTGTATGATCTACAAATTTAAAAGGAATAATTGCATGTAAGATTGCTTCGACTGAAGGATTTGGCGCACTTTTATCAATCATCGCTGCTTTTTGTTGTGATACCATATCGCTATCACTCAAACTCTCAAGTTTAGCCATTTCAATTAAAATATCAAGTTTAACAGGTGCAAAACCCTCTTTTTCAATACTTACTAAGTCCCAACCACTTCCTTTTACATAAAGAATATCTTCACCGTTTACTTTTGATTTTACAGAAGTATTACCTCCTCCATGAAGAACAAGTTCATCACTTCTACCTAATAAGTTTGAAGTAAAAACTCTTAGTTCTAAATCACTTTTATACTTTTGTGCCTCTTCATCTGTCCATAAGTTTTTCAAAATTTTACCTTAAATTATTTCTAAATCATCACTGTATTTTTCTTTACAGTATGGTTCAAAGTTTGCTTTATAGTATTTGTAATGTTCTGTTGTTTTGTGTCCATTTAATGCTTCTTCATCTTCCCAAGCTTCAACAACTACAAATTTTGCTGGATTTTCTTTTAATTGATAAATTTCGTAGGATAAACAACCTTTCTCATTTTTAGAAGCTTCAACCATAGTTTTTAATAAATCTTTCATCTCTTTAATAGAATCATCTTTTGCTATAAATGTAACTTTTTTTATAATATTCATAATATCTCCAATTTTTAGTTAATAGTTTTCATTTTATTATATTTTGACTTAATAATTAAAACTGATTTTTAAGATTGCTTTTTTATTAAAAATAGTTATAATACTATATCAAATAAAGGAGTTTATATGATTAAGTTATTGACAATACTAGTATTTACATTTCTTTCTCTAAATGCAGCAAGTTTTAATTGGGAAAAAGATTATGCAACTGCTGTAAAGAAAGCAAAAGAGTTGAATAAACCTATTTTAGTAATGGTTAGTTCGCCAACTTGTCCAGAATGTAATTATATGAAAAAACATGTTTTTGTAAAAGATGAAGTTAAAAATTTTGTAAATAAAAATTTTATTACATACCATTTTGACATCAATGATCAAAATATTCCAAAACAGATGCAGTTTTGGGGAATACCAAGATTTTATTTTACAAAAGATGGGGAAAATGTATATAAAAAAGCTATGGGTGGAATGAAAGAGGACAAATTTATGGCACTTTTAAAGGAGAATAAAAAATGAAAAAACTATTACTCTTGATTTTTAGTTTCACTTTTCTTTTTTCATATGATGCTGTACAACTTGAAAAACTAAAAAAGACACTTGTATGTGAAGATTGTGATTTAACTAATGCAAACCTATCAGGTATGAATTTACAAAAAGCAAGTTTTGCTGGATCTGATTTATCAGGGGCAGATTTATCTAAATCAAACTTTGCAAAATCTTCTTTTTGGGGGACAAAATTAGAAGATGTAAAAGGTATGGATTCAAACTTTTTTCAATGCAATTTTGAAAATGCAACTATAAAAAACTCTACTTTTGACAGAAGTAACTTCAAAGGTGGAAACATGCAACTAACAGAGATAAAAGATGTCTCTTTTAAAGGTTCAAATCTTTGGGGTGTTAGATTTGGTGAAGCATCAATTGATAATGTGGACTTCTCTTCTTCAAGAATTGCGGACGCTAAATTTAATGATTTAGATTTATTAAGTTCTAATTTAAGTGATACTTTAGCATTTGATGCTGAATTTAAAAGAGTAAACTTATTACAAAAAGATTGTGATTATTTAAAAAGTGAAGATGCAAAAATAAAAGATGCTAATTGTCAATAAAAGATACTAAAAAGTATCTTTTATAGTTGTGATTCAATTAATTTTTCTAGGTTCTCACCACTAAGGTCTTGAAGAGGTATTCCATTTACAAAAAATGAAGGAGTACCTCTTATATTTAGAACTCTTGCATCATCTAAATCTTGTTCAATGATTTTATCATACATGATATTATCCATACTTTTAGATAATTTTTTCATATCAAGTATATTTGACTTTTCTAAAACTATCCACAACTTTCTTGGATCTACACCATGCCCATCTAACCACTGATTTTGTGTGGCAAACATCAATTCCAAAGTCTTTTTAAAAAGATTTTGTTCCCTAGCACCTTCTAACATTTTAACTGCATAATTAGCATTTGCATGAAAAGGAGCATATCTTAGGACTAATTTAATATCACCTTTATGTTTTTTTAATAAATCTTTAACAAAAGGATAATAATAAGCACAAGTTCCACAAGCTGGATCAAAAAATTCTACTAATTGAACTTTTGCATCTTTTGGTCCAATAACTAAAGAATAATCCCTTTCGAAAACTTCTGCTTTTTCACTTGCTACTTTTGAAAACTCTTTAGCTTTATTTTGTTTATAAAAATAACCACCTACAAAGAATAATCCGATTAATGCGACAATTACTATCAAAACTGTTTTTTTATTTTGCATTTTTACTCCTAATACATATATTTTAATATCTATAAATTAATAGAACATAAATATTTATTTTTAAAAATCAAAATTATACTAATAAAACCTTATTTTAAATACAATATTTCAAATCAGGAGAAAAAATGCAAACATTTGACCCAGTTGAATACAAAAAAATGGTTAAACAATACCAAGAAGAAGATAAACCACTTGATTGGTTTGATACAATTTATAAAATTGCAAATGGAGATTATAAAAAAGTTTTTTGGGCTGATTTGGAAGCAAGCCCTTATTTAATCAATTGGTTAAATAATAACAAAATCGATAAACAAGCTCCAAAAGCTATAGTTATAGGATGTGGTGTTGGTGATGATGCAGAAGCCTTAAGTGACTTTGGATTTGAAGTTACTGCATTTGATATATCCCCTACTGCAATTGAACTTTGCAAAAAAAGATATCCAAATACAAAAGTTAACTATCTTGTGGCAAACTTATTTGAATATGATAAATCATGGCTTGGAAACTTTGATATAGTATATGAATGCAATACAATACAAGTTTTACCAGGTAATTATAGAAATAAAGCAAGAGTTGCCATTTCAAACTTATTAACTATTGGTGGATATGTTCTTGTATCTTGTAGAAGTAGAGAAGAAAATAAAAACTTAGATGACATTCCCTTACCTTTGGATAAAAAAGAGATAGATCAATTTGTACAAAATGATGGATTAGAGGAGATTAGTTTTTTAGCATATGATGATAATCAAATACCTTCTGTTCCTCATTTTTTTGCAGTATACAAAAGAGTAAAATGATAAAAAAAATATTTAAAATTATTAAATCAATTTTCATAAAAGAGAAAACTTTCCCTTGTATTGTATGGGATGGGAAGAAAATGAGTTACCCAAACTTAACAAATACACAGATAAAAGAGATAGAGGAATCCCCTAAATATAGTGGTTGGACTGTATTGATTAATGAAAATGTAACATAATATTAAATTTTTTTTAATAATACTTGCATTTAATTTTTATTTTAGCTATACTGTTTTTTATGAAGATGGTTTCGAGTTTCATCTTTGGCTTTTTTTATTGAAAACTATTTACAAGTACACAAATAATCTACCATGAAAGAACACTCAAATTTATATTTTCTACCACTTTAGCAATAAAGTATATTTAAACAACAAAGGAAACTGCATGGCAGATTTAGTAAACGGAACAGTAAAATGGTTCAACAGTGAAAAAGGTTTTGGATTTATCGAACAAGAAAACGGTGGTAAAGATGTATTCGTACATTATAGACAAATTAACAGTACTGGATACGGTAGAGTATCTTTAAACGAAGGTCAAAAAGTAACTTTCGAAGTAGCTGAAGGTCAAAAAGGTCCACAAGCTGAAAATGTAACTGCATTATAATAATAAAGTTATTTATAATAAAAAGGTTAGTCAAAAAGACTAACCTTTTTTTATGCCTAATTTCTAAAAATAAATTAAGTAAATATTAATTTTACAATATAATATAAATAAATCTTCCAATTTTTTGTTACCTTATGATACATTATAAAAATATTATGAATAGAATCTTAATTTTAGTTGAGTTATACATTTTTTGTACACTTTATTAACATATACTTCTGCTTCAAATAAGATTAAAGGGGAAGAAATGAATTTTGAAACTGCAGATTTATGCGATGACAACAGAGACAAAGAGATACAAGTATTATCCAATGAATATAAAAATTATGGGGGATTAAAAAAATGTGCTGGACAAATAGTAACCATAAAACTTGATAAAAGTAATTGGGAACTATTAGAAATGTTAAGAGATGAAAATGGAAAAGGGAAAGTTGTAGTAGTTGAAAATGCAAGATATTTTTATGGAGTAGTTGGAGATAAATTAATGGATTTTGCTAAAAATAACAATTGGCAAGCTATTATTATCAATGGATATGTAAGAGATATAGCTTATACAAAAGATATAGATGTTGCTTTATATGCCATAGGGACTTGTCCATTAAGAAATTTTGAAAAAACAAACTCTTCAAGAGGTGACCAATTAAGCTTTGGGGGAGTTACTTTCCATGAAGGTGATTATTTATATGCCGATTTAGATGGGGTAATAGTTTCAAGAGAAAAATTAATCTAATAATATAAGTAGAGATAAAACTCTATTTATATTGCATCTATATTCTACATCTATTTTATCCTAATCTTTATCTAGAAAATTTAATATGTTATCAAAATGTAACTAGCTATTTTATATACAGTTTGTAATTAATTTCTAAAAAATTAATGATATAATGAATTTATGAAAGAAAAAATATACGTAGTAGATACAAACATTATTCTACAGAACCTACAAAACCTGTATAAAGTCGGTGATAATGGCTCTAATGTAATAGTTGTGCCAGAAACTGTTTTATTTGAGCTTGAGGATAAAAAAAAGTTACCCAATGAACTTGGTTATTACTCAAGAGAGTTTGCTAGACTTCTAGCTAAAATGAAAATCAAAGAAGTAGATCATAGAAGTAAATTCAAAGTAGTAAAATATTTTAGTGATGACCTTCAACTACATGTTATTGCAAAAGATAAATATGATTCAGAAATAGAACAAGTTCATTTAAGTGAAAGTAATGACAAAAGAATCATTGAAGTTGCAGCAATCGCACAACAGTACTATAAAGGTGCTCAAACAATATTTTTATCAATTGATATTTATGCAAGAACTTTTGCTCAGTTTAAAGGAATAAAAGCTGAGACTCTACATGATGATAAATCTGTTGTTCCTAAATTTGAATTTATAAAAACACTTGAAGTTGACTCATCTATATTTAACTCACTTGATGGGAAACCTATTACTTCTTTTGATGATAAATATACTTTTGAAAACTTCTCTTATGAATTTAGTAGTGAAGATGGAAATAAAGAGTATGCAATTATTATTAATAAAATAATAAATGTATTAAGTGAGAGTGATTTTAAAGCCTTACAAGTAAAACCTGTAAACCTCAAACAAAAACTATTTTCAAAAGCTATTATTTCTAATATGTATGATTTACTTGTAATTGATGCAAAAGCAGGAAGTGGTAAAACATTGATGTCAATTGCAAGTGCAATGAGACTTATTGACTTAGGACTTTATGACAAAATAGTATATGTACGAAACTCTATTGAATCACTTGATAAAGGTGCTGATATTGGATTTTTATCAGGTAATGAAGAAAAATTTCGTATTTATAATATGGCTTTAACTGATACTTTAGAATTCATTGCTAAAAAGCAATTAAAAAAATCAGAAAACAAAGAGAATAAAGAATCTATTGATAGCAAAATCTCTGAACTAACATCTAAATATTGTATTGAAACCCTATGGCCGGGGGAAGCTAGAGGAAGAACACTTAGCTCTGCAATTGTTATTATGGATGAGTGGCAAAATTCAAGTGAGAAAACTACCCAACTTATACTTTCAAGACTTGATGAAAGCTGTATGGCTATTGTCATTGGATCAAATAGACAAATTGATAACTTGTATTTAAATAAATACAACAATGGTCTAACTACCCTTTTAAAACAGACAAACTTTGAACATGATGAAGTTAAGATGTTTGCAATTGAGTTAGAAAAAGCAGTAAGAGGTAAATTTGCAGAATTTACTGAACGAATATTTGAAAATAAGAAAAACTAAATATAAGTTAAGAGAATTGTTCTATTTTTTAGAACAACCCTCTTCTCCACAACCACAACCACCATTTTTTTTGAATGTTTTTCTTAAAATATATGCTAAAGCTAATATAACGATTGAAAAAATTATTACATCTTGCATTGAGTATCCTAATTGATAATAAGTATTAATATAGTATTCTATAATTATATTTATAAATTTGTAATTAAATTGAAATTAATTTGTAACATTAAATAAAATTAAGTCATAATTATGAAAAGAGTAACTTAATTTAAAAAAGGAACCTACCATACAAAATAGACTAATAAATGATACTATTTATAATCATATAGAGTATACCAAACTAGAAGATTTGATTTTACAAAGTAAGATATTAAATAGATTGCAATTTGTAACACAAAATGCTCTAGCTTATTTTTCATTTCCTTCAATTACAACAAAAAGATTTATACACTGTTTGGGAACAATGCATGTAAGTTCATATATGCTTAAAAATGCACTTTTAAATAGTGACTCTTCAACAAGAGATATCTTTCTAAGAAGTATGAAAAAAGTTATACATGACATAATTGTAGAAGATAATTTAAATATCACATTTGATGAAGGTAATTCTTATTTTGATAATAAAGCTTTATACCAATTTTCAATACCTACAAATTCAAAAATGTATAATGATACATATATCATAACATTACAAGCAGTAAGACTAGCAGGATTATTACATGATGTAGGACATCTTCCTTTTTCCCATCAAGTTGAAAATGCTTTAAAAAGAGTATATGAAAATATACAAAACACTCCTGATTTATTACAAAAAGAAGAGAACTTTAAAGACCTATATGAAGACATAACTTCAAACCAAAAGCAAGTATTACATGAAGCCATTGGTGAAAACTTTATTGATTTATTATTTAAAGAAGAACTTATAAAAAATAGTGATAGACAATCAGATATTGATTATTTTAAATTATTACATAAGCTTTGTATGTTTATTTTAAAAGAGAAGGTTTATGGAAAATTTGATTTTAAAGTATTACATTCAATTATTAGTGGAACTATTGATGCTGATAGATTAGATTATATAAATCGAGATATGGTAGCTTCAGGATATATTGGTGGAGCAAATGATAACTTAAGAATTACAAAACATACTGTATTAGTAAGAGATGGGAAAACTTTTAAAATAAGCTTCTTTGATATGGGTTTAATAGATATTGAGCATCTTTTAGAAATGAGATTTAACCTATATAAAAAAGTAATCTATAATCATGGTATTGCAAAAACAGATGCACTTTTAGAAAATGTAGTTTTATATCTTTCTAAAAAATATTTTAAAAATGGCATGTTTTATGAAAGAAACTCATCAAATTGTATTGCCATGCTTTGGAATTTTTTAAGTGAAAAGAATGAAGAGAGACGATTAGATATTGTCTCTATGCTTGATGAAAATTGGCTAATTTCATTATTTAAAAAAGAGTATTTTGAAATAAAAAATAAAGATATAAAAACAAATGATGATAAAAAGTATTTAAAATCATTTGAAGAAGTACTATTTGGAAAAAGATTTTTCAGATCCCCTTGGAAAAATTTAAATGAATTTTATAAGGTACTAGAATTTTCTACAATTGAAAGATATAAATTTAGAGAAAGCTTTGGATACCTTACAAAAAACAGATTTAAAAAACTTAGAATAGAGCTAGATAAATTTATAAAGAAATGGGAAACAACAGAAGAAGATATATTTTTCACATACCAAATTGTCTCTTTTACTTTGGGATTAAATAAAGAGTTTACTTTATATGATGGGGAAGAAATAATCCCTATAGATGAAATTTCAACTGTTAGAAAAAGATTAAAAAAATCTATGTTAAATACTGTGCCTTTTTATATCTATACAAACAAAAAAGAGATGAATCTAACTTTGAAAAAAGAGCTTAAAGATATAGTGTTTAAAATCTTTGAAGATTAAATAAAAAATAAAGACAATTCCTTAAGAATTTTTAGTTATTATTACGAAAAATTATCCTAATAGGACTTGTCATGTTTAATAAAATAAAATCATTTGTAGATGGTGGATTTTTTACAAAATTCATAACCTATTTAATCGTATTAAATGGTATTACGATGGGATTAGAGACTTCAAAAGAGTTTATGGCAAACTATGAAGTATATGCAGTACTTTTTAATCAAATCGTTATTACAATATTTACAATAGAAATTATACTTAGAATTTATGTTCACAGAATAGCCTTTTTCAAAGATGCTTGGAGTATATTTGATTTTACAATAGTTGCTATTTCATTGATTCCATTAAGTTCTGGATTCCAAATACTTAGAATCCTAAGAGTATTAAGACTTTTTAGACTTATAACTGTTGTCCCTCAAATGAGAAAAATAGTCGCAGCACTTATTAGTGTAATACCTGGTATGTTATCTGTTATTGCACTTATGAGTCTATTTTTTTATATATTTGCAATTATGTCTACTCAACTGTTTTCAGAAAACTTTCCACAATGGTTTGGAACATTAGGTGAATCATTTTATACTCTATTTCAAATCATGACTTTAGAGTCTTGGTCTATGGGAATAGTAAGACCTATCATGGAAGTTTACCCTTATGCTTGGATTTTCTTTGTTCCATTTATTTTTATTGTAACATTTGTAATGATAAATTTAGTTGTGGCAATTATAGTTGATGCGATGGCCATACTAAACCAAGATGAAGAGAAACACATAATGGAAGAACTTCATTCAAATGAAGATCATGTAAATAATGAAATAAAAAAACTAAGAGAAGAGATTTCTGAGCTGAAAGTATTAATAAAGGCAACTATAAAAAGTTAGCCTTTATTTAAATTATTTTAGTCGTTTCTTGAAGTTACTTCTATAAGATGGTAACCAAATTCTGTTTGAACTGGACCTTGTATTTTTCCTACAGGAGCAGTAAATACAACATCTTCAAACTCTTTTACCATTTGACCTTTTCCAAATGTACCTAATTCTCCACCTTGATCACCTGATGGACATAATGAATATTGTTCTGCAGCTTCTACAAAATCTAAATCTCCACTAATTATTTGATCTTTTACTTGATTACAAATATCTTCATTATCTATTAAGATATGTCTTGCACTTGCTTCTACTGCCATAAATACTCCTTTAAAATAAATCTACACATTCAACATTATCTGGGAAAAACTCTTTTATTTTACTTCTTCCTAGATTTTTTGCTTCATAAAGGGATATATCAGCGTTTCTTAAAATATAATCAACAGAATTTGTTTGATTATCATAATGGGTGATACCCACACAAATAGTTTTTTTCAAAGTATAACCTGAGGGAGATACTTTTACTTCACTTTTTGCAAAAACGTCCACTAACTTTTGAGCCACAAGTTTCGCATCACTTTGTGATGTAAGTCCAACTAAAGTAACCAAAAATTCATCCGCTTCTAATCTTACAACGATGTCAGATTCCCTTATATTATTTCTTAATATTTCTGATAAACTAATTAAAACCTTATCACCAATATCATAATCAAACTCATCAATTACTGCTTTAAAGTGATCAATTCCTATCATTAAAAATGATATGTTTTTATTTTCTCTTTTTGCCAAAGGTAAGAGTTTATTTAGATGTTCAATTAAAAACTTTCTATTATAAACACTTGTTAATGGGTCTTTGAAGGTAAGTTTTTGTACTAATTCTTGATAAGAAATGCTTGTTATAAAAGGTGCCACCATATAAAAAAAAGCATTTAGTATTTCATCATTTGATGTAATTTCTTTTAGATGTTTTTTATTTTCACAAACTAAATAAAAATTAATTGCTAAACTTTTATTCATAAAAATTTTATATTTTTTAAGCATTGAGTTATTTTCATAAACTTCATCACTAGAGTTTTGAAAAGCAATCTCTTTATCTTTTTCATCTAAAGAGTCAATTACAATTTTTAATGATTTTACATAAAAAGTTTTTTCAAGCCATTTTTGTAGTTCTTCATAGATAAGCTTAACTTCTTTTATATCTCTAAGTCGGTCATAAAAATCAAGATATTCGTAAATATTCTGATTAAAAGAATTAGCTTCCAAAAATCTTTTTATTCCACTTACAATCAAATTATTCATCAAATTCCTTGAAAAATATATTATTTAATTATATATTACCTATTTTTACTTTTATTTTTTATAATAATAACTATCTATCAAATATTCTAAAAAATTTACCTTTGATTTTTAAAGACTCTTGTCCTTTGATTTTTTTCTCATAAGCATCAACTTTTATTGCCACATAAGAGCACATAGGAAGTATTTTTATCTTACCTATATCATCTTTTTCTAAACCATTATCTTGAATCAAACACCCTAAGATATCAGCAGGTCTTAGTTTTAATTTTTTCCCACCACTTATATAAATAGTTTTAAATTCTGCTGTTAATTTATATACCTCATCAATCAAACTATCTTCATCAACATAAACTAGCTCTTTATTTACTTGCAACTCTTCAACTTTATCTTCATCATAATCATTATATAAAGTCAAAGCAACTCCACTTTTTCCAGCCCTTGCTGTTCTTCCTATTCTATGAGTATAAACATTTGTATCATTTGCCATATCATAATTTATAACCATTTCAACATCATCAATATCAAGTCCCCTACTTGCTACATCTGTTGCAATTAGTATTGGATATGATTTATTTGAAAAAAGTGTGATAATTTCATCTCTTGTTTTTTGTTCAAAATCAGAGTGTAAAACTAAAGGGTCATATCCCATATCATAAAGATAAGTATCTAGTTCATCACATTTGATTTTTGTATTACAAAAGATTATTACTGAGCTTGGTTTATAAGTTGAGAATAGTTTTAATAAAACACTATCTTTTCTTGAAGTTTTTATAAACTCTTCTCTTATGGTGCTTTCTGTATGAACTGTGTCTACACTTTTAAAAATAGGATCTACTAAAATACCTTTCGAAAGCTCTTTTATATTTTCATCATAGGTTGCAGAAAATAGTAATGTTTGTCGCTGTTTTGGTATAAAGCTTATTACCTTTTCTATATCTTCTAAAAATCCCATATCAAGCATTCTATCTGCTTCATCTAATACAAGAGTATCAATTGATTCTGGATTTAGGTTTTGCTCTCTTAAATGAAAAAGTACTCGTCCCGGAGTTCCAACTATTACATGAGCTCCATGAGTTAATGAATGTGTTTGTCTACTTGAGGGAACGCCACCACATAAAGTTAATATTTTAATATTATGTTTATATCTAGCTATTCTTCTAAGTTCAACTGCAACTTGGTCAGCAAGCTCCCTTGTAGGACATAAAACTAAACATTGAGTTTTGAACTTCTTTACATCTAATTTATTTAATAAGCCTATTCCAAAAGCAGCAGTTTTTCCACTTCCCGTTTTTGCTTTTGCTATTACATCTTTTCCCTCTAATATTAAAGGTAAAGACTCTTCTTGTATTTTTGTTAAAGTTTCATAACCTAATGATTTTAAATTCTCTTTTAGTTTTTCATCTATATTTAGTGTAGTTATTGCTAGCATTTATATCTTCTTTAAGTAGTAAGTAACAGTAAGTACAATAGCTAAGATTATTGCCACTCCATAATACTTATAATCATCTGCATAAGTTAAAACAACTTCGCCTAGTTTATAACTGATATATCCAACTACTACTGACCAAAGAATAGTAGCAAAGAAGTTAAATATAGTAAATTTTTTAAATGAATATTTTGTAAGTCCCATAGCTAAAGGAATTAAAGTTTTTATCCCATATACATACTTTTGTAAAAATACAACGGGTGAGCCATATTTTCTCATCCACAAATGTGCAAGTGCAACTTTTCTCCCATGCTTTTTCATTATATCTTTTGCATAGTTTTTATTTGTTCTTGCCATGTAAAAGAGAAACTGATCCCCTAAAAAGTTTGAACTAGCTGCAACTATAATACATACATATATATTTAAATCCCCAGAATAAGCTAAAACACTTGCAACCACAAGCCCAACAAAACCACCACCAAATGAGTATAAGAATAGAGCTAAATAACCCCACTGACTAATTATATCTTCCAAAATAATCCTCTATATTTATTAATAGGGAGAATACTATCTAAAATAGTGATAAAAAGCTCTTAACTTCTCTTGTGCCTCTTCTATACTTATGGGAGAGAATCTTATTTTGCTATTTGATTTTGCTTGGGCTAGATTAAAACAATCTAGACTAAAAACAGTTCCAATCTTTGGATATCCTCCAATTGTCTGTCTCTCTTTTAATAAAATAATTGGTTGTCCATCACTTGGTATTTGAATAGCTCCAAAGGCAATGCCCTCTGAAATGATTCCATTGATATCTGATTTTATTACTTCACCATTTAATTTACAGCCCATTCTATTAAAATCATTTGTTACAGTATAAGAGTTTGAAAAGAATTTATCTTTCTCTTCTTTGGAAAAATTATCTTCTTGGGAACAAAGAATTACTCTTAGAGTCAACTCATTATTATACTTTGGAATATATTCTTGATGTAGTCTTTTTTTGTATGTGGGTTGTGAACTTTTAAAAGGTAAGATATCCCCTTTTTTTAATTTATCACCATCTATCCCACCAAGTTTCTCTTTTATAGTTGTACTATTACTTCCAAACTCTTTTTTTATATCAAACCCACCACTTACTGCTAGATATACTCTCGTACCCTCTATTATTCTTCCAACTTTTAAAATATCACCTTTTTTTATATTGTGTGTTTCCCAAGTATTCATTAAAACATCATTTATAAAAAACTCACATTTCGCACCTGTAAGTGCGATTTGTGTTGAGGCATTTACTTTAAACTGAACATTTGAAAAAGATATTTCTAGGGCATTTGTACCAAAATCATTTCCAAGGATTTTATTTACATATAAATAAGCATACTCATCCATAACCCCTGAATTTGAAACTCCAATATTAGAGTAAGAGAATCTTCCCATATCTTGAATTGTAACAAGGATTGGTTTATTTATTATTTCTAAACTCATATAATTCCACCTTGAGCTAAAAACTCTTCTTTACTAATTGCATTAAATTTAACCTTATCCCCAACACTTAAAGGTGAAAGTTTTTCTAAACTCTTATCAAATAGCTCCATTGCTGTTCGTCCTATAATATTCCACCCACCAGGTGAACTTTGAGGATAAACTGCTGTTTGTCTATCTGCAATAGCTACTGAGCCTTTAGGTACACTTTTTCTTGGGCTTGATAATCTTGGAACTGCTATTTGTTTATCCACACTAGCTAAAAATCCAAAACCAGGAGCAAAACCTATGGCATATACATCATAAAGTTTTTGTGAATGTATCTCTATAATCTTTTCGATTGGAAGATTTGTTTTTATACTCATATCACTTAAGTCTAAACCAACCTCTTGCCCATAATATACATCTATATTTATTATGTTCTTTGAACTATTATCTTCATACTCTAAGTTTATACTTTGTTTTAATAATTCTACTAAAGATGAATAATCATATTTGAAAATATCGTAACTTATGTAAATAGTAGTATATGAAGGAATAATCTCTATTAAACCTTCAATATTTAAACTTTTCAAAGAGAGATATGCTTTTTGCACATCTTGTGCTATTTCTTCACTTATCTCATTTCCAAAATATATAACTAATGAATCAACAGAAGCTACTTTAAATATCATGCAGATATTTCCTTTCTAAGTATTTTTATAAACTCTAAAGCATTTTGAGTATCACCATGTACACAAAGAGCATCAACTTCTAAAGTTAACTCTTTTCCACTAACACTATTTAAACTACCCTTTTCTTTTAAATTTTTAACTCTTGCTATAACTTCTTTTTCATCATGAATTACAGCATTTTTTTCACTTCTTGAAACTAAACTTCCATCATCATTATAATTTCTATCTGCAAATACTTCATATAATAAAGCAATATTATAACTCTTTGCAATTTTTGCATACTCTTCATTTTTTGGACTTGATAATATCATTAGATTTATATTCTTATCATAAGAAGAAATAGCACTTAAAATTGCTCTAAATACATTCTCTTTATTCATCATATCATGATAGAGTCCACCATGGGGTTTTACATAAGAGACATAAGTATCATGTACTTTACAAAAAACACTTAATGCCCCAATTTGATATAAAACAATTGAGATTATCTCTTCATCAGTACAAGGTATACTTCTTCTACCAAATCCAACTAAATCTTGATATCCAGGATGTGCACCAACTGTTACATGATACTTTTTAGCTAAAGCAACTGATTTATTCATAGTAAGAGCATCACTTGCATGAAATCCACAAGCAAGATTTGCCATATTGATATATGGCATAATCTCTTCATCTAATCCCATCTTCCAAATACCAAAACTCTCACCCATATCACAATTTAATTTTATACTCATATCAATCCTAACTTTTTAAAATATTTAAATAAATTCTATTATTTTAAAGTGTGAATCTAGTGAGTTTTTAAATATTAAAGTATATTTACTCATAAATTTAATAAAGCACACTTATAACACATTCTAAATTCTTATTATATAATTATACTTAGGAGAAAAATTTGTTTAATGAAAAAAATATTCCAACCCTTATAATATTAACTCCAATTTTTTCAATAATATTGTTAGTTAGTATACTATTATATTATTTAGTTAATAATCAACAAAATAACTTTAAAAAAGAGAGTGCCCAACTAGAAAAAGAGTATATTTCAAAACAAAAAGAGATATTAAAAAAAGAGACTAATGGAGTAATTAGCTATATAAAATATCAAAAAAATCTACTCATAGAAAATACAAAAAAAAGTATACATATTCAAATGAGTACTTTTGCTAAAAATATTGAAGATAATACTATCTCTTATAAAAATTATTACAATTATATAAAACAAAGTGCAACTTCAAATACTGATTTTATTATCTTTGATATAAAAAACAAAAATCTTATAAAAAATCCCGATGTATTTTTTAATTTTGATAATATAAATGAATTAAAAAAAATCTTAAAAAATAAAAAAGAAGCCTATTTAATTGAAGATGGAATAAATTTATATTTATTTAAATATTTGAAAAATAAAAACTTAATATTAGTGTTAAAAAAAGATATATTTTACCTTTTAGATGATTTAAAATATAATATAGCAAGATGGGTAGAATTTGTAAGATATGGGAACAATAATTACTTTTGGGTTTATACAAATACAAATATTCTAATAGCCCATGGAAAAAGAAAAAAAGATGTAGGAAAGGATGAAACCAATAGAAAAGATCCCAAAAACAATCTGTATGTACAAAACTTAATTCGCTTAGCAACAAAGCATCATGATGGAGATTTTTTAGAATTCTTTGATACTGAAAAAAATGGTAAAGTATCTAAAAAAATTGCTTTTGTAAAACTTTATAGCCAATGGAATTGGGTCATTGGTTCTGGAATCTTTTTAGATGAAATTCACAATGTAATTTTGAATAAGAAAAAAGATTTAGAAAAGAAAACAAATCATTATATACAAACAGCAATAGTAATTGCATTTTTATTAATCATATTTATCTCTATCTTATCACTTATGATTTCCCAAGAGATAAATAAAACATTTCAACAATATAAATATAAAGTAAGAAGAAAAGAGTTAAAACTAAAAAATCACAACAAAAATCTTCACATTACAGTAAATAAAGCCTTAGCTGAAGCAAAAGAAAAAGATAGAGCAATGCTTCATCAATCAAGACACGCAAGAATGGGAGAAATGTTAAGTATGATTTCTCATCAATGGAGACAACCACTTAATCAACTAAGTGGTATATTAATGGAAATAGAAACAAAAATTATGTTCAAAAAAGCTGATAATAAATTTATCTTATCTTCCAGTGAAGATGCCACAAATATTATTGAATATATGTCAAATACTATTGAAGATTTTAAAAACTTTTTTAAACCTGAAAAAGATAAAGAAGAATTTTTAATATCTAGTGCTTGTGAAAACGCAATATCTTTGGTCAAAGAATCTTTAAATAATCAAGGAATTAAACTATACTATAAAGTAATTAATGATAAAAAAATCAAGGGTTATCCAAGAGAGTATTCACAAGTTATATTAAATCTTTTATTAAATGCGAAAGATGCCTTAATTATGAACAAGAGGTTTAATTCTTGTATATACTTAATAGTTAATACATACAATAATAAATCAATAGTTGCTGTAAAAGATAATGCAGGTGGAATAAAATTAGATAATATAGAAAAAATCTTTGAACCTTATTTCTCAACTAAAACAGTACAAGGGACAGGATTAGGTTTATATATGTCAAAAATGATAATAGAAAAAAACATGGATGGAAAACTAACAGTTAGAAACACCAATGAAGGTGCACTTTTTAGAATAGTTGTATAAGGGTAAATAATGGAAAGATTAGAAAATAAACTTGAAACATATTCTGTTTTAATAGTGGAAGATGATGATTTTATAAGAGAAAAATTAGTAACTATTTTAAGCTTTTATTTCAAAGAAGTTTTTCAAAGTGATAATGTAATTGATGGTTATGAGCTTTATTTAGAAAATAAACCTGATTTAATTATTACAGATATTGAAATGAAAGATGAAAATGGAATAGAATTAATTAAAAAAATCCGTTTAATTGATATGGGAATTCCTATTATTGTCATAAGTGCTTACTCAAAAGAAGAATATTTATTAAACTTAATCAATTTAAAAATTTCTCACTATATATTAAAACCAGTAACTAACAAAAAACTTTATGAAGCAATAACAGTCGCAATATTTAATGAAAATCACACTATGTTTGAAATATATCCAAGTTTATATTTAGATATTGAAAATAGTAATTTATATTATAATAAAGAGACTATTCCACTTAGAAAAAAAGATAAGCACTTTTTGGAACTTTTATATAAGAATAAAGATAAAATCACCACTTATGATATGATTCAAGAGTATATTTGGGTGGATAAAGATATGACTCAAAATGCATTAAAAACATTTATTAAAGAGTTAAGGAAAAAACTTCCTGTACAAATTATTGAAAATATTATACAAGAAGGTTATAGATTAATCAAAAACTAATTTTATACATAATATTCACTATCTTTTCTATCACTAATAAACATATGACCAGGAGAGTGTGTTATTGCAAAAGGTAATTTTACATTTTTTAATACGTTTTCAGGGGTAACCCCACAAGGCCAAAAAACAGGTATCTCATCCTCTTTTATTTCAATAGAATCACCGTAATCAGGTTTAGTAATATCTTCTATTCCTATCATCTCAGGATAACCAACTTGGATTGGTCCACCATGCATATTTGGGAAATGACTTGTGACAACACAAGCTTCTGATACTCTATCCTTTTTTATAGGTCGCATAGAAACTACCATATTCCCTTCAAAAATACCAACTTTATTTAACTTAATATTTGTATCATACATAGCAACATTTTTTTTCTCTTCAACATGTCTTAATAAAATACCAGAATTTATAAGTGAAGTTTCAAAAGTAAAACTACATCCAACTAGAAAAAATACTAAATCTTTTGAATAGTATTCTTCTATATTTTTTACACTTCTTACATACTTACCATCTTCAAAAATATTATAAGAAGGTAGTTCCTTTAATAAATTGGCATTGTCAGCCAAAATCTTAGTATAATATGAATCTCTAATTACTTCTAAAATAGGAATTGCTTTATGATTTAATTTTCCAAACTCTTCAAAAGAATCAGCATATTTTTTAGGAATTACCAACATATTTGCTTGAACAAACCCAGTGCAGTATCCTGCAGTGGGTTTAGCAAATTCACCTTTAGAAATTAGTTGTCTAAACTCTTTTGTTTTCATTTTAATTCTTTAAAGTATGGTCTATGATCAGTCTCTACAAGAGCATCAATATTTGTACAATAATCAACATATTTACCCTCTTCGAAAATTGCTCTTAATTTTTCTTCTTTTCTATCAGCTTCTTCAGCTTTTAATAAAAGTTCTTCAGCTTTTTCAGGAGGAATAACGATAACACCATTATCATCTCCAAAAATAATATCACCAGGGTTTACAATTGTACCTCCACATTGAACAGGAATATCATATTCACCAGTAAGTCCAAGTAAAGTTGTAGTAACAGGAGATAGTCCAGTAGAAAATACAGGAAGACCTATCTCTCTCATTGCTTGAACATCTGTTGATGGACCATCAATTACAACACCAGCCATTCCCAATGCTTTTGCTGAACGAGCAACAATTTCACCTGCACAAGCATAAACTTCATCACCTAATCTATCAATAACTATTACAGAACCTTTTGGCGCTTTTTTCATAGCATAATAGACTATTGCAGAATCATTAACTGCAACTCTTATTGTATAAGCAGGTCCTACCATTTTACAATCTTGAAAAACTGGTCCTATTTTAGGACTCATATAACCACTATTAATATAGTGTCCTATTTGAGCAGGATCCGTTTTTAAATATCTTTCTACTAATTCTTTACTTAATACCATAATAACTCCTAATAAAATTTTGCTCTTCTGTGAGATAAACAAGGATTAGACTCTCTCATTTGTTTTGCATAATCCAAATCAACCTCACCGAAAAAATAGGTCTCCTTATCAGATGCACCTGCAACAATACATCCATAAGAATCAACCAACATACTTCTTCCAAAAAATCCAATCCAAGGTTCTTGAGTTTTACCAAACTGATTAATAGCACAGACAGGGCTTACACTTTGTATTGCAGTAGATTTTACTAATAACTCCCATTGGTCAAGTCTTGGTAAATAAAATGCGGCAGGTATAAAAAGCATATCAATGCCTTTACTTGCAAGATTTCTAGTTAACTCAGGAAATCTTATGTCATAACAAATAATCACACCAATCTTTGCACAATCAAGTTCAAATACTCCAATATGATCTCCATATTCCATTACTTCTGATTCTTTCATTCCAAAAGAATCAAATAAATGAATTTTTGAATAATCTCCTACAACTTCTCCTTGTCTATTAATAACAAGGCATTTATTCTTTAACTTCTCTTCTCCTTTAACTAAATATGACCCGGCAACAATATTTACATTAAATTCACGTGCTAATTCTTTAAAAAAAGTCTCATATTCACCATTTGGTTCTTCACCTAATATTTCTCCATCTACAGGATGTGCTTGAGCTTGATAAAAAGTTTCAGGTAAAGCAACAATATCAATATTTTTATTTGCTTCAATTGCTTCTTCTACATATTTTCTTGCTTTTATAAGCATATCCTTTTTACTACCATCACATCTTATTTGGACACCAACAATTCTAAGTTTACTCATACTTTCTCCTATGCAAAATTTACAAAATATAGACTAATTTCAGGAAAGAAAACCAATAATATACTCATAAGCAACATTATAAGAACAAAAGGTATACATCCTTTCATAACTTCAATAATACTTCCTTTATTTCTAATCCCTTGCACAACATATAAATTCAATCCAACAGGTGGAGTTATTAAAGCCATTTCTATTAAAATTATTAAATAAATTCCAAACCAAATTGGGTCAAAACCTAAAGTAATCATAACAGGAGCAATGATAGGTATAGTAATTACCATCAAAGATAAAGTCTCAATAAAAAGACCCAATACAATAAATAGCAAAGTTACAATAACAAGCATTGTATATTTTGATATTGCTAAGCCCTCAATAAAATCTGATAAATCATCAGTTAAACCAATAGAAACTAAAACAAAATTCAAGAAATTTGCAGCAATGATAATAAACATAATCATTCCTGTTGTTCTCATAGTTCCTTTTATTGATTTTTTAATAACTTCAAAATTTAATAAACCACTAAAATATGTAATTGCCAATGAAAATAAAACTCCAAGAGCAGCACTTTCAGTAGGCGTTGCAATACCCGTATATATTGACCCCATAATCAAAACAAAAAGTATAAATATTGGGAGTAAATCCCTTAATGCAATAAATCTTTCTTTCCAAGTTACACTATATTCTTTTTGCTCCTTTTCTTTTTTTAATAAAGAATAAACTAAAATAAAAAGCATAAATAAAATAGCCATAAGCATTCCAGGAAGAAGTCCTGCCATAAAAAGCTTGGGTATTGAGGTATTCGTTAAAAAGCCATAAACAATTAAATTTATTGATGGTGGAATTAAAATACCAAGTGTTCCTCCAGCTGCAATTGTTCCTGCAAAAAGTCCTTCTTTGTATCCATGCTTTTCACACTGAGGCATAGCAACAGTAGTTATAGTAGCTGCCGTTGCCACAGAAGAACCAGAAATAGATGAAAAAATTGCTGATGAAGCTATATTTGCATGTAGCAAACCACCAGGTAACCAAGAAAGCCATTTATGCAAGGCAAAATAGATGTTTTTTGCTATTCCTGAGTGAAGTAATATTTCACCTAATAATACAAAAAATGGAATAGATAAAAGTAAATAATCCGTACTAACACTCCAAGTTATTTCTCCTATAGAAGAAAAAACTGGATAATCAGAGAAAAAATATCCAACAATAATACTAATTCCAGCAATTGTAGAAGCAACAGGAACAGATAATAAAAGTAATAAAAGTAAAATAACTATACTAATCAATACTAATGTCATGCTCTTCCTTTTTTACATTTGAATATCCGTTGCTTTTATTACTTATCAAAGTTTTTAAAGATTTAAAAAATAAAATTGCAACAACTATTAAAAAGAATACATACCCAAAAAGCCAAAAAAACTGTGGTATCCATAGAGGTGTTCCCAATGGCGTATTTGCTGTAGAATTTTTGATAAAAGAAGTATAAAAAACATCAGATGAAAAATATACTAATAATCCAATAAAAGCTAAAGTAAATCCCATTGCAATAACATCAAAAAAATTTTGTACTCTTTTACTTACTTTGTTATAGATAATGTCAATTCTAATATGCATTTTTTCAAATAAAACATATGCCAAAGACCAAGATATACAAATACCTAAAGCATATCCAGCCAACTCATCTGTTCCACCAAATGATATTAAAAAGAATTTTCTCAAAATTACATCTATACTTGTTAAAAATACAGCTGCAAAAAGTAGAATCCCACATATATAAACAAAATATTCAGAACTCTTTTTTAATTTTTCAATCATAAGAACTCTTTTTATTTAGCTGTAATATTTACAATTTTTCCAATAGAATCATTCCACTCTTTAACTACTTCAGGAGAAACTTTTTTAGTCCATTGAGGAATAACATTGTTAATTAATACCTCTTTTGATAAATCTTCATCAGCATCTTTTACTTTTACTAGTTTCATTTTATTAGGTTTCCCGTATGAACAATCTTGTCCTGTTAGACACTTCTCACCCTCTTTTGTTTCATAATTAGTTTTAACCCAAGCAGGAGTTGTAATATTAGTATTTATTGAAGCTAAAAGTTTTGTTTGTTCATCTTTTGAAAAACTATTCCAGGTATCTAGATTCATAGCAGTAACTACATAATCCCAACCACCAATTTGTAAAGGATATAAGTAATTTGAAACTTCTCCCCAACCAGCTGAATATCCAGATAATCCACCAGTAACAGCACAATCAATTACACCTCTTTGTAATGCTTGAGGAACTTCACCAAATGACATTGTGATTCCAGTAGCTCCAACTCCATCTAAAAATGAAGATACAGTCCAACCAGAAGCTCTTACTTTTTTACCTTTTAAATCTTTTAATGAGGTAATTCTTTCTTTACAAAATAATACTTGTGCAGGATATGGAACTACTGCTAATAGTTTTGCATTAAAATCTTTTTTTAATGCTTCATCTAAAGTATTTTTATAAGCATCTACAACTTTTTTAGCCACTGTCAAGTCATTTGCCATAGTAGGAAAGTCCAACCCTGCAATTGTCTCAGAATCAGATACAACATAATCTCCAACAGTTGAAACCACATCAAAAGTCCCTTTTGATAACTCTCTATAAACTGCTGCACCTTTTAGTTTTATTTGACCTAAAGAACTCAATCTAACTTTTGTACCAGGAAACTCTTTAACAAATTCCTTTTTCCAAAATGGCTTTTCATATTCTTTATATAATGATAAACTACTCCATGAACCAACAACTCTTAGTTTTTTTGGTGCAGCATATAAACTTGAAGCTAAAACCACACCTGCAAGAGAAAAGAAAACACTTTTTTTCATTTTTAATCCTTTTTTTAAGTATCTAAGAAATTCTAACTATATGAAATGTGTTCGAGGTGTGAAAAAAGTGTATAAGAAAAAAAAGGGGAAGAATTTCCCCTTTTGAAAGATTTAAATTATTTTGTAGTCATATATCTAGGTATAAACTCTACAATTTCTGGAAAAGCAGTGATTAAAACAACTGCAACTATCATTAAAATAAAAAATGGTAAGGTTGCTTTTAATATATATTCTATTTTTTCTCCACTTATACTTTGTATAACAAAGAGTGAAAATCCAACCGGTGGTGTGATTTGTGATAATTCAACCATAAATACTAAAAAAATACCAAACCATAAGGGATCAAATCCAGCTAACTGAATAATAGGTAATACAATAGGTAAAGTCATAACAACAATAGAAATACCATCTAAAATCATTCCTAAAAATACATACATTATACCAATAATTAGAATCAAAGAAAAAGGAGAAAGTCCCATTGTGGCTATAAACTCACTAATGGCTCTTGCAATTCCTAAGAATCCAACCACTTGAGATAAAAATCCAGCACCAACTATTATAAAACTAATCATTACAGATGTTTTAATAGTATTTAATAAAGCATTTTTCATTACTTCGAAAGAGAGACTTTTAAAGTAAATTGCTAAAATTACTGAACCTAATACACCTAAAGAAGCAGCCTCTGTAGGAGTTGCTAATCCACCATAAATAGAGCCTAACACTACAGTAATCAAAGATAAAACTGGAAATAAATCTTTTAAAGAATGGGTAAAGTCTTTTAAAGAATATTTATCATTATTTGTAGGAACTACACTTTTATCAACACTTGAAGCAATCATTATATAAACTGAATAAAGTGTTGCCAATAAAAGACCAGGAAGAATTCCTGCCATAAAAAGCTTACCTATTGAGACATTTGATAATACTCCATAAATAATCATGATAAGTGAAGGAGGAATTAAAAATCCTAATGTTCCACTTCCTGCAAGGGAACCTAATGCAAGTGATTTTGAATAACCTCTTTTTTTAAGTTCATCAAGGGTGATTTTTCCAACTGTTGCAGTTGTTGCTGAACTTGAGCCTGAAATTGCTGCAAAAAGTGAACATGCTGCAACATTTATATGTAAAAGTTTTCCAGGAATAAAACTTAACCAAGGAGTTAGACCATTTAATAATCTTGTAGAAATAGATGATTTATATAAAATTTCTCCCATTAAAATAAATATTGGTAAAGCTGCCAAAGACCATGAATTTAAAGAGTCATACATAGAAGCTGCAAGTAAATCACCAATCTTATCATATATTGAAAGTACAGGGGGTAAATGATTTTCAGCAATTAACATCCCTAAAATACCTGTTAATATTAGTGAAACTCCAATCCAAATTGAAGATAACAAAAATACAAACATTATGAATACAAGAGCAATTGATAAAATTAAAGGATCAGATATCATTTTTTAATCCTTTCAATACAAAAGCTAAAACTGCCAAAATAAACAAGCTTATTCCTATTGGCATAACTAATTGAGTTAAATATAATGGTGTTTCAGAAACTCCTTCTGAGACCATTTGCATATCATATGAATCATAAGTAAACAAAATGGTTCTATAAAGGGCAAAAACTAATATAAAAATAGTAATTAACCCAGCAAATACATCAATAAATCTATTTGATTTTTTGCTCATTTTAGAAGTTAATATATTGATTCTAATATGTGCATCTTCATTAAAAGTATAAGCTAAACCTAAAAAAATTGCAGCTAAATACAAATATCCACTATATTCATCTGCAATCATTGTGGACATATCGAAGAAGTATCTAATAAAGACCTCTGTTAAGATTAATAAAACTAATGATACTAATAAAAGTGATGATAAATAAGCTCCCCACAATGAGAGCTTATTTATAAAAGAATAAAATATTTTCATAATTTACTTTCTATATTCTTCAAATATTTTTTTAGTATCTTTGTTGGCATCTTTTAAATACTCATTTAGCATTTTATCAGCAACCTTAGATAACTCTTTTTTTAACTTTGGACTTGCTTCCCAAATATGCATACCATTTTTTGCCATAACATCAAGTGCATCTTTGTCTTCATCTTTTACAACTTTCCATTGTGATTTTTCAACCTCTGCTGCTGCTTTTAACATAGCATCTTTTTGAGATGAACTTAAAGAGTTCCAATAATCAAGATTGATTGTTACTGCTTGTAAAGGATAGGCATAACTTATTTTTGTAAAGTCAGTTAATACTTCCCAAAACTTACCATCTTCCCCTGAAGTAGATGATGTAATAACAGAATTAACTAACCCAGTTCTAAGAGCTGAGTAAACTTCTCCCCAAGGTAAGGCAACTGCATTTCCCCCTGCACCATTTACAAAGTTAGCAGAGTTTTTATCATAAGTTCTAGTTTTAACACCATCAAAATCAGCCAATGACTCTAACTTTTTATTTCCATAAAATCCAGATGGTGGCCAAGTTACACTATAAAGTAATTTTTGATTCCATCTTCTTGCAGTTTTTTCGTATGCAGGTTTTGAAATTTGATATAATTTATAAGCATCATCATAAGATTGAGCAATAAATGGTAAAGCAGAGATACCAAATACTTTACCCCCACCAGCAGTAAAAGGAATAAACATATCAGCCATAGCAACAGTTCCATCTTTTACAGCTTTTAAAGGATTACCTTTTACTAATGAAGAACCAGGATATACTGTAATATCAACAGTTCCGTCTGTATATTTTTTTACTAATGAAGCAAATTTCTCAGCACCAACAGTATGAAAGTTATCTGCACCTTGTCTTGCATTTAAATTCATTTTTACATTTCCAGCAAAAACCATACTAGCAAGTGAAGCAATAATTAAACATTTTTTTAACATAGATTTTCCTTATTTTTAGATAAGGAATAATAGTTTTTTATAGTGAGTAATTAGTGAGTTTTTGAATATTGTCAATAAAGTTTTAGTTTATACCCCTCTTGAGGAACATTTTCAATTAATTCTATTGGCAATCTTTGTCTTAACTCTTTTATAAAAGTTTTTAATGCACTCATACTCATAATTTTATCTTTCCAAATATACTCTTCAATCATTGAATATGTTAATACTCTATTTTTATTTTCATGGAGTAAGAGTAAAAAATTCTTATCTCTTTTTCTTAAAAGAACTTTTTCATTTTTAAAATAAAGTTCTCTTTTTTCCATATCAAAATACATCTCTTCTGAGAAGATAACTTTTTTTTGTAGCCTATTTCCAAAGGCTTTTACAATTCCACTTAACAAATTATCTGAAACAACAGGTTTTAAAATATAATGATTTATATTTAGATTTATAAGATTTAAAAGATACTCTTCACTTGAATATGCTGTTAACATTATAACAATGGTTGTTAAATCATTTTTTCTTATCTCTTCAATCATTTGAATACCATTTCTCTCTGGCATTTCTATATCTGATATTATAATATTTGGTCTTTTATCATAATAGACATAATATCCCTCTTCCCCATTAGATGCTTCATAAACTTCTGCAAAATAGTATTTTAAAGTATTAACTAATCTTTTTCTAATACCATCTTCATCTTCAACACAAAGAATCGTATAGTTTTTTAATTGTTCTGCTATTTCATCCATTTTTATGCCTTAATTTTTACTTTAAAAAGTGCTCCATCTTTTGTATTTTCCACACTTAACTCTCCACCCATATTTTTTTCAATAATCATCTTAGACATATATAGTCCAAGACCTGTACCTTGAGTACTACTTTTTGTTGTAAAGTATGGCTCAAAAATTAAATCTAAGTGATCTTCTTCTACCCCATTTGCATTGTCTTGTACTGTTACAATTGAATACCCATCTTTAAAATCTACTTCTAAATCTATTCTTGGGTTTTCTATTTTTCTTTGATTTAAAATATCTTTTGCATTTGACATAAGATTTAATAAAACTTGTGCAAATTCTCTTTTATAACCATAAATCTCATAATTCATTTTTATATTATAATGAAGCTTAATATTTGAGTTTTTAACAGATGCTCTAATCAAAGAAATAGCTTCCATACAAGAATCTTCTATATAAAAATAGACTTTCTTTTTATCTGGTTTAAAAAAGTTTCTAAAATCATCTATTGTATAAGACATAAATTGAATAAGTTTATTAGACTCTTCTACTGACTCTTTTATTAGTATATCATCTGCTTTTTTAAACTTTGAGGCAGTTTCTAGCTCCATTAGTATTCCAGCTACTTCACTTAATGGTTGTCTCCATTGGTGAGCTATCATTGATAACATCGTACCCATACGAGCAAGTCTCGATTGATGTAGCATTGCCCTATCTTTTTTCTGAACCTCTTCAATTGCCACTTGGACTTTTTTCTCTAAGTTTTTATTCATATCTTCTAAAAGCAACTCTTTTTTTTGTACATTTTCTTGGTAATGTTTAAAAGCTTCACTAATCTTTCTTGACATAAGATATGAAATAAAACCAATAAGTATCATTACAAAAAAGGATACAAATACAATCAATTTAATATACTTATCAATTCTTTTTTCTAACAACTGTTTATTTTCATCTATTGAGTTTTGTATATCATCAATATATAATCCAGCACCAATAACCCAATTGTATTTTTTATAAAGTCTGAAAAAACCAAGTTTTTTTGAAGGAGTATTATTTTCTGGTTTTTGCCAATAATACTCTATAAAAACACCATTTGGTTTTTTTACTGTTTTATTCACAAACTCTTTAGTTATAAGATTACCTACTGCATCTTTTAAAGAAATATCATAAGTATTTATACTATTTTTTCTAAAAGGATGAGCTCTTAAGAAATAAGAAGTATCATGTATCCAAATATACCCATTCTTTCCATAACGAATTGTTTCTGTATATCTTAAGATTTGATTTTTTAACTCTTCAACACTTAGTTTCTTGTTATTATTTACTTGAAAATTTATATAGTTTATTATACTTTCTATTTCTCTTTTTAATACATTTTTTTGTTTTCTAATATATTCATTTTCAACTCTTTTACTCTCTTCTTTGAAATAGTTATTTTGATTTTTTATAAAAAAGTATATATTAAAAAAAGATATAAGAATAACAGTTATTATGGGAGTTAATATAATTAGTTTTGGTATATTTTTTTCTGTAAACATTCTAATCCTACTTTTTTAATTATATTTTATAAAAGTGAGTTAATGGTAAGCTAAAAATAGATTTTTTATTTTTTTTTATTAAAGGTCATCTCTTACACCATGTTTTTTTAATCTTATTGCAAGTAATATAGATATAGTTACACAAATCAAAACAACATCTACTTTCATCTTATATGCTATTATAAACAAAACCAATGTAGCAAACAAAGCAAATCTTCTATATAAAAATGAATATAAATAAATTAATAATGCTCCTGCAAAAAATAATAATACAGCCATATTTACCCTTTATTTAAAAGTCAAAGTTTAACTTTAAAAAGTGTGTAAGAAGTGTGCAAACTACTTTTAAAGGATATTAATTATTTAATAATCCACTAACAGTTTTTATAAACTCATAGTTTTTTTCAGAACTTCCATGTAAACATATTGTATCAGCATGTAAAAAAAGTTTCAAGCCATTTTTACTAGTTATATATCCTCTCTCTTTTAAAGTTTCAACTCTTTGCATAATATCTAACTCATCAGTTATAAAAGAGTCTTTTTCAGTTCTTGAAAGAATAAATCCCTCATCATGATAATTTCTATCCACATAAACTTCTAATATAAGTGTAATACCATATAAAAGCGCTATTTGTTTATATTTTTCATTTTTTTGACTTGATAAAATAATTAACTTTATATTTTTATCATAAGAGCTAATTGCACTAAGAATTGCTTTAAAAATCAATTCATCATCCATCATATCATTAAAAAGAGCACCATGAGGTTTCACATAACTTACATTTTTACCATAGGTTTTACAAAAAGCACTTAATGCACCAATTTGATATACAACAATGGCTAAAATTTCTTCTAAAGAATAGGCTATTTTTCTTCTTCCAAAGCCTGCTAAATCTTGATATCCAATATGAGCTCCTATTTCAGTATTATGCTTTACAGCTAAACTAACTGCTTTTGCCATATTTAGAGCATCACCTGCATGAAAACCACAAGCAAGATTTGCCATATTGATATATGGCATTATCTCTTCATCATTACCCATTTTCCAAATACCAAAACTATCACCAACATCACAATTTAATTTAATCTTCATGCTTTTGCCTAATAAAATATTTTTTAAATTATAACAAAATTTATATTTAACTTTTTTTCTTATATTTTTTGAATATAATTCTATAAAAATTTAAAAGAGTAAGAATGCCTGAGTGTAAAGAAGATATTATTGAAAAAAATAAAATAGCAAATGATTTTAATTGTAGCGATGAGATTTATAAAAATATTAAAAAGTGTGTAACGTTTTTTGGAAGTGCAAGAGTTTCACAAGACAAAAAAATTTGTGATTTGGCCGAAAAGTTAGCTTTTAATTTAGCAAATAACAACATCAATATTGTAACAGGTGGCGGTGGTGGGATAATGGAAGCAGCAAATAGAGGTGCCTTTAAAGTAAAGGGTGTAGAATCAATTGGATTAAATATATTGATACCACAAGAACAAAGGCTGAATCCATATACCACTAGAAATCACACTTTTAACTACTTCTTTTCAAGAAAATACATGCTTGTAAAACATTCATCTGCTTGTATTGTTTTTCCAGGAGGATATGGGACACTTGATGAACTTTTTGAGATAATAATATTAGTTCAAACAAAAAAACTTCAAAATTTAAAAATATATCTTTATGATACAACTTTTTGGAAGGGATTAATCTCTTTTATTGAAAATACCTTATTAAAAGAAGGAATGATTAATAGAAGTGAATTAGATATATTTACATTAACTGATGATTTAAAATTTATAGAAAAAGATATACTAAAACTCTTTAATTAACTTAAGTTTATTTAGTGTTTATATTTTTAATATATAATTGCACCTTTTAATTTATTCCCTTATTTCAAATAAGATATATTATTAATTTCTACACTATTTTTAGGAGAAAACATCTTGAAAAAAATCATCTACTCTATTTTTATTATCACTAGCCTTCTAGGACAATGGCTTCAAGCAGACGAGGACAAATCAACACAACCTTTGATTAATATCAAAGCTAAGTCTTATATCCTTATGGACTATGATACAAAAGAAATTTTACTTTCTAAAAATGCTGATGAAGAGTTACCACCTGCTAGTTTAACAAAATTAATGACATCTTACATTGCATCAACAAAAATTAATTCAGGAGAAATTAGTTTAAAAGATAAAGTTTTTATTAGTAAAAAAGCATGGAAAATGACTGGTTCAAGAACTTTTTTAAATGTAAATACAAAAGTAGATTTATCTAAACTAATAAAAGGAATGATAGTTCAATCGGGTAATGATGCTGTAATTGCAATCGCTGAACACATTTCAGGAAGTGAAAAAGAGTTTGTTAAATTAATGAATAAATATGCAAAAAAGTTAGAACTGAAAAATACCCATTACAATGATGCAACTGGTTTACCAACAAAAGACCATTATTCAACAGCACATGATATTGCTTTATTATCACGTGCAATAATAAAAGATTTCCCTACTCACTATTCTTGGTATTCAATAAAAAACTTCAAATATAATAATATAAGTCAAAATAATAGAAACAGATTATTATGGAAAGATCCTAGTGTAGATGGATTAAAAACTGGACATACAATGGCAGCTGGTTATTGCTTAGCTTCTTCTGCAAAAAGAAAAAACATGCGTCTTATTGCTGTTGTTATGGGAACAGAAACTAATAATGCCCGTGCAACAGAATCAGAGAAATTATTAAATTATGGCTTTACTTTCTATGATACACACAAATTATATAAAGCCAATACAATAATTAAAGAAAGCAAAATTTGGCAAGGGAAAAGCAATAAAATTTCACTAGGACTTAGCAAAAACTTAGCTGTAACAATACAACGTAACCAAGATAAACAATTAAAAACTACTATAACTATTGAAAAACCAATTATTGCTCCTGTAAGTAAGGGTCAAAGATTAGGTACAGTAGAAGTAGATGTGGGAGATAAAGTATTAGTAAAAGAACCACTTATTGCATTGAATAGTGTCCTAAAAGGTAGTTTGTGGGAACAACTGGTTGATAGTATATCACTTTGGGTAAAAACTAATGTACCCTTTGTTTGGAGTCGTTTATAAAAACTGAACTCTTAAATAGAGTTTAATTATTTTTCTTAACTTTTTTAAATAGGATATATTTTATCCTATTTACATTAGAATTCTTCTGTCATACAAACAAACTTTAGCTTTCGTTGCTATTGTCTCCTTATAAGTAACGGTGATTCCCACCGTTATTTAATTACCCCTTATTCTTCTTTCAGATTCTTTTGTAAAATATGAATTAAACATATTGAATTTAACCAAACTATAGTTATAATTTATATCTGTTCTTGGAGAATTTACATACTTAAAGTTAAATTTTGGATCTAATATTTTAATTATTTCTTGTGATAATTTTCCATTATTATCTATAATTAAAACATCTCTATTTACAGTATACATATCAATAATACTTACATATTTTTCATTGTTTACTTTATATGTTGATATTTCATAATGATCTTTTGAAAATCTATCTACTAACTCAAAACTTTTAAATTTCATTCTAGTTTTTAATTCATATGTAAAAAATCCGCTAGCTGAACCATTCCAATGGCAATTATTATATAGTTCAATATTTTCTAAAAATAAATTTCCATATTTTTTATTATCATCTTTTAATATATATGAGTTAATTGTACATTGTGAAAAGGTGTGTTCTATCTTTGGATTTGTAAGAGTTATTTTTTTGTTTACATTCAACAAATTTATATTTGCAGAGTTTTCTTTTTTATCATAGTAAAAACTACTTGAAGCACAAGAAGTAAAAAATATAGCAATTAACGAAAAAATAATAGATTTGAAAAACATATGTTATCCTTTGTTTTTCTTCTATTATACTATATTTTAATCACTACTTCCATTAAAATAATGATTTAAAGAATTATGCTTTACTAAGCTTATTTCATGATATAAATCAAAAATTTCTCTTCCACTATATTTATATTCATAATCACTTTTTAGTAGTTTTATAAACTCATTGTAGAGTATTCCTTTTTTATCTATTAAAAATACTTCCTTATTTACTTCCCAAATATATATTAAGTGTACAAATCCTTTTGTAGCTGTTTTATAAGTAGAAAATTCATAATGCTTAAATTCAAATCTCTCTTCTAACTCTAAGTTTTCTTTAATAGAGTCTTTTAATAACTCTTCAAAATAACCTCGTGCAAGACCATTCCAAGAAGTATTTGTATCTAAATGTATATATTCAAAAAATATATCTTTGCTATTGAAAGTATATGCCTCTAAGACATAAGGATCATGTCTTGTTTTTACTTCATAATTTTCCAATGTAAAATCAAATTTTTCATCATTTGGTAAAATAAAAGATAGCTCTGATTTATTGGCATCGAAGCTAAACAAGGGACTTGACATTTGATTCAATGAATTTAAAATTTTTTTGAAAAAGTTCATATTGGCTACTTCTTATTAAATTACTTTATTATAAGAAAAAAACTTATTTTATGCAAGTATTTTGAAGTATTTTATTAAAATTTTTCAATAAGCTACCCTATTAATAGCTTATTGAAAGGGATAAAAGATAATTATTAATCCTAAAAGTACAAGAGATACTCTTAAAACTGTTTTTTGTTTATCATTAACTAAAGCATTTGATAAAAGACCTAAACCAACTGCAATTTTTATAAAAGATAAGAATGCATATAAAAAGTTAGTATCTGGTTCTAGCAAAAATGGATTTACAACAAATGCCAAAGGTACAATATATAATCCAATACCTAATTTCATAGATTTCCCAGCTACTTCTATCCAATTTGCTTGGGCTATTCCAGATGCTATAAAAACTGTACCACAAACAGGTGGAGTAATAGTAGAAAGTAAAGCAAACCAAAATACAAAAAGGTGTGCTTGAATGGCTGATAATCCATACTCTTGTAAAGTAGGACCTGCAATTGATACACAAATAATATAAGCTGCAGTTGTAGGAACTTCCATACCTAAAATTAAACAAGCAAGTGCTGTTAAAAGTAGTGCAACAAAAAGTTGTCCATTTGATAAATATAAAATAGCAGAAGTAATTTTAACTCCAATACCTGTGATATTTAATACTCCAATTACAATACCTGCACAAATAATAACAGAAGCAATAGATGCAATTTGTCTAGAAGCAGTAATACAACCATCTACAAATTTTTCTATAAACTCTTTAAATGATATTTTCCAATCCCTATTTACAAGTAAAAGTATAATAGAAGCAAATATTGCGAGAGCTGCTGAGTATTGAGGTGTTTTCCCTACTATTATCAAGGCATAAAGTAAGATTCCAAAAGGTATAAGAAAAAATGGTGCTAACTTTAAAACCAAATTTAATTTTGGAATATCTTCTTTATCCATAGCAAGAAGATTATATTTTTTAGCAAATACGTCTATACCTATCCAAACTGTTACAAAAAATAATATAGCAGGGAAAATAGCAGTTGCCATAATCTTAGCATATGGCACTCCTAAAAGTTCTGCCATAATAAAAGCCCCAGCTCCCATAAGTGGTGGCATAATTTGTCCACCAGTACTTGCAACTGCTTCAGTAGCACCTGCTAAACTTGCAGGATATTTTAATCTCTTCATTGTAGGAATTGTAAAGGCTCCCGTTGAGGCAACATTTGCAGAAGCTGAACCAGAAATTGAACCAAAAAAAGCAGAAGCCAAAACAGATACTTTTGCAGCCCCACCCCGTAATCTTCCAGCTATTTTTGTAGATAAAGACATGAAAGCATTACCACCCTCACCTATTCCTACAAAGGCTCCAAGGATAACAAATACAGCAACAACATTAACAGAAACCCCTGTCAAAGCTCCAAAGATACCACCTTCTGCTATAACTAAAGTACCAAAGAAACTATCCATTGGTATTTCTTGGTGTCCAAAATTTCCAGGAATATAATGACCCCAAAGTCCATAGGCTAAAGCAATAGTTGCAGTCAAAGGAAGAGCTAGTTTTATAGACCTTCTTGCCATTTCTAAAACACTTAAAAGTAAAGATATAGCAATAAAATATTGTAGTGAACCTTCAAGGGAACCATATTGGTCTTCCAAAGCACTATAATTATATACAATATATAAAGAAGAAAAAATACCACAAACTAATAAAACATATCCACTATATTTACTTAGCTTTGAACTATCTTCATCATTTGCTAATAAAAAAATCCAAGGTAATACTAAGGCTAAGTGTAAAGGTCTACTTACCAAGTTTGGCATAAGCCCTGTAAAGATTAGATAAATATGAAAACCAACAGTAATAAATGCTAAAAAAGTTACTACCAAAAATTTTATTGATAGTAACCGACTTTTCTTTTGAGTCATTATTTAAGGCTTTGGGGAATATTAGCATTAACTTCATTGTAATATTTTAATGCACCTTTATGTAGTTTTGTTTTAAACATATTTAAGTTTTTAAAGGTGATTGCTTTCCACCAAATATTTTGTTTCTCTAATTGTGGTTTAGATTCCCAAAATGCTTTTGTAAGTTTATAAGCAGTCTCTTCACTCATATTTGTAGTTGTATAAACTCCAACTGGAAGTGTAGTAGTAGCGACATCATAATCTACACCCGTATATGTACCAGCAGGGATTATTATTTTATCTCTTTTTGTTTTTGCAATTTGTTCATCACTCATACTTAAAAGTCTTATTTTATCACTAGCACTTGCTTCTATTACATTTGGTGCAGGATAAGACCCAGAAGTTGCAAAACCATCAATTTGTCCATTTTTTAGTGCAGTTACAGCACCAGATAATTCAGCATTTATTAGTTTAACATCATTTTTTAAACCAAATAAATCAATATATTTTTTAGCCTCTTTAGCTCCAAAACTTCCTTTTCCAATAAGTAAAGACTTTCCTTTTAAATCAGCATAAGTCTTAATCCCAGAATCAGCTCTTACAACCATATGCATAGTCAAATATGGAATAGGGAAAAGTGATCTGATTTTTGAATAATCCTCTGGATTATCATTTTTAAACATAGCTTTTTTGTTTTTAGCCAATCGAATTAGAGCAGGAGGTGTTGTAAAAACATAGTTACCTTTTCTTTTTCGCACTTCTTTTACATTTTGAACAGACCCTTGACTCTCTTCAATTGTTACACTCAAATCTTTATTTGAAGCTTTACTAACATCTTCACCAATTTGTACTGCCATTTGATAATAAGATGATGTAGATTTTGCAGCTTTCAAAGTTATTCGCTCAGTCGCATTTGCATTTAGTGCAATAGCAACTATTGTAGCTATTGACAAAATTTTTAATAATTTCATGTTTACTCCATATAATAAAATCAGAAGATTATAACAATTTAAAATTAAATTTAGCCCTACAAATTGGGATTTTAGTAAACTAGGTAAAAATTTTTATACCGTTTTAAGTTAATTAGAATAGAATTCCATTAACAAATTAATAGTTAACATATTAACTATTAACTACATAACATTTAAAATCACCCAAATTTTAAGGAATAAATATGTCGTTTGAAATAGATAATGCATTTGGTGTATTAATAGCCAATATACGAAATTTACTAAAAAATCGTTTAGAAAAAGACTTACAAGAATATTGTGTTTCTCCTGCTGAGAGTATTATTATAAGAAGACTTTGTGAAAAAGATAATTTAACTCAAAAAGAATTAGCAAAAGATACTTACTTTAAACAATCAAGTTTAACTCTTCTAATAGATAGACTTGAAAAAAAAGGAATGGTAGAGAGAAGAGCTAAAAAGAATGATAGAAGAGCATATTTGGTTTGCATAACTAATGAAGGTAAGAAATTAGAACAAATCCTAAAAGATGCAAGCAGAAAAGTTGAAGAAGAAGCTCTAAAAGGTGTAGATAAAGAGACAGAAGAGCAATTAATTCAAATATTAAAAAATATACATTCAAATTTAAAGTCATAAAAATATGAGAATAATACTATTTCTAATTTCATTAACTATTCTATTTTCAGGATGTGTTCCCAAAGTAAGCACATCAAAGACTATAAAAGATACAAAAATAGATAATGAACTAATTAAAGATTTAAATAAATTTTCAAGTAATGATATAGAACTAAAAAATTCTTGGTGGAGAGATTTTGATGATAAACAACTAAATATTTTAATAGAAAATGCAATAAAAGATGCTCCAAGTTTAAAACAATTAGAAGCAAAATATCAAAAAGCAAACAATATAATTAAAGCTAAAAAATCTTCAAATTTACCAAATGTAAATTTTGAATCCCAAGCTACTAGACAAAGATTTAGTGAAAATTATATTTTCCCAGAACCATTAGGTGGAAACTATTACAATCTTTACCAAACAGGTTTAAAATTACAATACGATTTTGATTTTTGGAATCAAAGAGCTTCATTAATCAAAGCTTCAAAAAATGAAGCCTTAGCTCAAGATGCGTTGATAAAAGTAAAACAATTGGCGATTTCTACTTCTATTAGTAAGCTTTATATCTCTTGGAATTTTAAAATTGAAAAATTGAAAAAACTCTCTACTTTAAAAAAATTGGTTTATGAAAAGCATCACATTTTAAATGATTTGTATAATATAGGATTATCAAATAAAGAAAAAGTAAATGAAAGTAACTACTTAATCGAAAAAATCAATCAAGATATTTTAAGTGTAAAAGAAGAGATTGAAAATATAAAAAACTCTATTGCAGTTATTGCAGGACTTTTACCATCACAAATAAATAAGTTAGAAAACCCTTCTATTTCAAATGAATATAAAATTTCTATACCCAAAGATATTCATTTAAATGTAGTTTCTCACTTACCAGAAGTAGCTGTTCAAAAATATCTTTTGGCAAGCAAAAAACAATATATAGAAAACGCAAAGTCAAAGTTTTATCCAAATATTAGTTTAACTGGTTTATTACATTTTACATCATTTCCATTTTCTCAATTGCTTAAAGAATCTTCTTTTGATCCAGAAGCTGGTGTTGCCTTCTCACTACCAATTTTCGATGCAGAAAGAAGAGAATCAAACCTAAATACGAAAGTAAATGATTATAATGCCCAAGTATACGTATACAATGAGACAATAATAAAAGCTGTAAATAATATAGTTACAACATTAAAGAAAATACAATTAAATAATTCCCAAGAAAAATCTGAGAAAATAGTTATTTCTAATAAAAACAAAAACAAAAATATCGAAAAAAGAGTTTATGAATTAGGTATAAAAAATAAAATCGATTTTATAAATAAAAACATAGAATTTGAAGAAGAAAAAATAAAAGAAATCTCACTACAAGACAAGAGGTTTCAACTTCATATTGATTTAATTGAAGCTTTAGGTGGTGGATATAAAAATAAGGCAAAAGATGTACTTAGTAGCAAGTAAACAAAATATATCTTTAGCCATAGATGAATGGATAAGTAAAGACTTACCCATCTTTAAATATATAATAAAATCAACTATTGCTGCACTTCTAGCCTTGTGTATTTGTATGTATTTTAATTTAGCCATGCCACAAACTTCAGTATTTACTGTATTTATTGTAATGCAACCCTTTAGTGGACTTGTGTTTTCAAAAAGTTATTATAGATTTGTAGGGACTGTAATTGGGACAATAATGGCAATTATTTTAGTTGGAGCATATGCGCAAGATAGAGTATCATTTACTCTGTTTTTTGCCCTGTGGGTTGGACTTTGTTCAGTGATTAGTTTTATGTCAAGAAACTTTATGTCTTATGGGTTTGTACTAACAGGATATACTATTGCCTTAGTTGCAATGCCTACGATTGAAAATCCTTTAAATGTATTTACATATGGAATAGATAGATTATCAGAAGTAGTAATTGGTCTTTTATGTGCAAGTTTTGTAAGTGAGATACTCTTTCCTCAAAAGCTATCAAATACACTTTTAAAAGGGGAGCAAAATAAATTTAACCTTTTGATTACTTCACTTAGCAAAAGTGAAAATCTATTTGATTTTGAAAATGAAAATATAAACTATGCACGTGATATTTTAGGTTCTGATGCCCTAAGAGTAAATAGCTCTTTTGAAACAAATATGAAAAAAACTGATAAGTTATATTATAAGAGATTAAATTCTCAATTTATGCACATAAATACCACATTTTTTTCACTTAGAAATACACTAAATAATAATAAAGATAATAGTGAGTTTATTAACTCACTTAAAAAAATTTATATAGATTTTGAAAAATGTTTATCAAACTATTCAAATAGCAATAATTTGCCTGCTTTAATAAATGAACTAAAAAAAGTAAAAGGTATTACAAAAATAAAAATTGAAGAGGAAAAGAAAAGTCTTAACTTAGATGATTTTGATTTGATTCATGATTTTAACACTATTACTTCTCTTTTTCTTAGATTAGAATCTGAGATTTATGATTATTGTAATACTTATTATGGATTTACAACAAATAGTGACAAAATAAAAAGACTAGAAAAATTTGCTGAAAATTTAAAGTTTTCCACTTATAGTGATAATGTACTTATTTCACTTATGATTCTAAGAGCATCAATAACCCTAATTGTTGTTATAACTGTCTGGATAATCTCAGGTTGGGAATATGGTTCTTTAGCAGTGCTACCAGCAACTGCTAATACTCTACTTTTAAGTACTGCCCCAAATCCAGTGGGAGCAACTAAGAACTTCTTAAAAGGTGCAGCTGTAGGTTTTATTATAACTCCTATATATAACTTTTATATCATTCCCATGTATGTAAGTGATTTATTTACCTTGTGTCTATTTTTAACTCCTGTTTTAGCTGGAATCTCACTTTTTATGATATTGCCAGGTAAAAACTTGATTGGATTTGGTTTTTTACTTATATTTATTACAACTTGTGCTATTCACACACAATATAACATGAGTTTTGATACTTTTATGGATATGAATATAGCTACTGTTATTGGTCTATTATTTTCAGGTCTTAGTTTTGTACTTATCAATTTTACATCAAATATTTGGATTGAATCAAGGGTAAAAAAAGCCTTATCAAAACAAATTGAGATAACAACTAAAGATAAACTTGCTCTGCAAAGAGTGAGACTTGAAAGTGCAAGTTTTGATTTAATACAAAGATACTCAGCAATAGGAAGACTTGATAACAAATCAAATAACAAAATATTTAGATGGGTACTTTTAATACTTGAAATTGGAAAAGCCATTATAAATATAAGAAAAAATGCGACACTTTTTACAAAACCAAAACCACAAGAGATAAATAAAATACTTATCTTAATTAGAAAGTATTTTGATTTAAAAGATAAAAACAATAAAGAAAATCAGATGAAAAAAATAAAAGAACTAATAAATGAGTTTGAACAAGTTCATTTACGATCAGCAAATGACCAAAAACTTTTAAAAGATATATATTTGGACTTTTCAATTATATACTCACTTATGAAGAAAAAAGAGTTTTTACCAATAAAAGGAGAAACTATATGAATTTAATCGTATCGTTTTTAGGTATTCAAATTCCAGCACTAATAGTAATATTTTTATGTGCAGGACTAATCCAAGTATTACTAAATAAGGTTTTAGCCGACTTAGGAGTTTATGAGTTTGTCTGGCATCCAGGATTATTTAGAACAGCACTTTTCGTATGTGTATTCACAAGTTTTTCATTACTAATTTATAAATAAGGATTTATATGCAAAAAAATAAAATTGTACAACTTTTAAGATATATTATAACATTTAGCGTAGTTACTATAGCAATTGTTTTAGGAATGAAGTTGTGGCAGAACTATGTTGACTCTCCATGGACAAGAGATGGAAGAGTAAGAGCAGATATTACACTAATAGCGCCTGATGTATCAGGAATGATTTCAAAAGTATATGTAAAAGATAATCAATATGTAAAAAAAGATGACAAACTATTTGAAATAGATAAAAAAAGATTTGAAGCAAACTTACAAAGAGCCCAATCAATTGTTCAAATAAAAAAAGCAAACTATCTTATGAAAAAAGCAGAATATGATAAGAGAATAAAAGGTGATGATAGTATTATTCCAAAAGATGTAAAAGATGATGCAAAATATAATTTACTTATGGCAAAAGAGGAGTTAAATGAAGCCCTTTCAAAACTAGACATTACAAAACTTGATTTACAAAGAGCTACCGTCTATGCACCTACAAGTGGTTGGATAAATAACTTACTTCTAAAAAAAGGTGATTTTATTCAAAAAGGTCAAAGTCATATCTCTATGTTAAATGAAAACAGCTTTTGGGTTTATGGTTATTTTGAAGAACATAAACTTACAAAAATAAAAATAGGTGATAAAGCATTCATGAATCCACTTGGAACTGACCTTACAATAAAAGGACATGTTCAAAGTATAGCAACTGGAATTACAGATAGAGATAATAAAATTGGAAAAGGATTATTAGCAAATGTAAATCCATCATTTACATGGGTTAGACTAGCACAAAGAATACCTGTAAGAATAGCTATAGATGAAGTGCCAAAAGGATATACCTTAAGAGCAGGTACAACTTGTACAATAGAGTTAAAAAATAAATAAAAATGATGCCATAAAATTATGGCATCAATTGTTAACTATTGGCAAAATTATTTAAAGTCTCACCTTCAAGTCTATACCCTACCCACTCAGTTTGAGCAACAGCACCAAGGCTTTCATAAAACTCTCTTGAAGGAGTATTCCAATCTAAACAAGACCATTCAAATCGTCCACAGTTTTCAGCTAAAGCTTTTTTAGCAAGATATTTTAATATAGTTTTTCCTGCACCATTTCCTCTTTTACTTTGAGATACATATAAATCTTCAAGATAAATACCATTTTTCCCAAGCCAAGTTGAGTAATTGTAAAAATAAACAGCATAACCAATAGCTACTCCATCTTCTTCACAAATCAAAGCTTTTACTGTAGAGTTTTTTCCAAAAATAGCTTCTCTTGTCTCCTCAACATTTGTTTTAACTTCATGTTCTGCTTTTTCATAAACAGCAAGTTCAATAATAAAATCTAAAATAGTTTGTGAATCAGATGCAACGGCATCTCTTATTGTTATTGACATTTTTATCCTTTTTAAAAAAAATGAATATAACAAAATAAGCTTAATTTCTTATAAGTAAAATAGTTTTTATATCAATTTTATAGCTCTTAAATAATTTTCAATCATAGGAATAAAATCTTTTCTACATATCAAGTAAGTATCCAAGTTAAAATCCATCTGTGTAATTTTTAATTTTTCTGTATAACCAAACTTTTCGATAATCTCTCTTGAAAATAGAGCTACTCCATATCCTGCTTTTACACAAGCAAGTATTAACTCATAGTTTTCTAGATTTACTTTTTTGTATATATTTCCTTTTTCATTATTTAAATATTCTTCCAAAAATATACGATTTAAGCAGCCATTTTTATATGCAAAAATAGTATCTTCTGCTATTTTGTCCTTTGGTTCAACTAAGACAATATCCTCTTTGAATATATTTAAAACTTCTATGTCTTTATGATTTGGGTTTCCATTTACAAAGGCAATATCAAGTTTATAATTAAGCAGTTGTTCTATTAGATTTAAACTACTATCAACTACAAAGTCTAGTTTCATATCTTTGAAGTCTCTATTTATATTTTCTATAAACTTTGTAAGCCTAATAGTACTATTTGATTGTGTTGAGCCTACTTTTAAAAGCTTTTGATAATCTACATTTTTCATCTTTAAACTAGCTTCTTCAACTTTCTTTACAATATCCACAGCATAAGGATAAAGCTTCTCACCAGCTAGCGTTAAAACAACTCCCCTATTTGTCCTATGAAAGAGTTCATAGCCCAAACTTTTTTCAAGTTGTTTTATTCTAAGAGTTACATTTGATTGTGTAAAATTAAGCTCTTTTGCACCCAAAGATATACTCTTTGTATTTGCAACAGCGATAAATACTTTTAATAAATTTGAATCCATATTAATGACCAACCGTTTCAACTACTAAAATAGTAGCTATAATAAATAGTAAAACTTTTAATATCTTTGCATAAAACTTTGCATCGATTTTCTTTTTCAACTTTATACCAAAAAATAGACCTAGAGCAACTATAATCAAACTCAGCATTGATACTTTAAAAGATTCAAAAGTAAAAGCACCATAATACAAAAATACACCCATTTGTCCCATTTTTGTAAAAAGAAAACACAAGTTTGATAACTGAATAGTATCTTTTTTTGAATATTTCATCTCTAAGCTATACATTATCATCAAAGGAGCTACAATATTTGTAAGACCTGATAAAATACCACCAAAAATACCTAAACCATAAGTTGAAGCTCTAAGATGTTTAGACACAAAAGTAGCCTCAATTTTAACCAAAGATTGAAATAAATAAACAAAAATAATCAAAGCCAAAAGAAGTTTAAAATACTCAGAGTTGGCAAATATAAGCAAACCTGTACCTATACAACTACCTATCACCATAAGAGTTATGATAAACCAAAACTTCCTCAAAGCCTCAAAAAACTTCCCCTCACTCATAATACTAACAATATTTACAAGCATAGTAGGAATAAGCATATACATAATAGTAGTTTGGATATCAGTAAAAAGAGCAACCAAGGGAGTACAAATCATCCCAAAGCCAAAACCAATACCACCATGAACAACAGAAGAAATCAAAAGAATAACAGCAAAAGAAAGAATAAAATCAAAGTCCATATGACTACCTTTAATATTACATATAATTATTAGTAATACCTAAAGGCATTACTAATAATTATAACTAAAAAAGATAAATTTTGTTTTAAGAGGGATTAATTTTATTTTGAAATAAAGCAGATTCTTCAATTAAATGATAAAATCATATTATTAAATAAAAGGTTTTTATAATATATATACTATAGCGTAATTAATAAGGAAATAAGAGAAATGAGTATTAGTAATGAAGAAAACTTTAAGAGTAAAAATTATAATTTAGAAAAAATGAAAAAATTAATTATCAGAAATAAACAACTTGAAGAAGTAGATATTGATTACAAATTAAATAATACAAATGAACATGAATGTGAAAAAGTTAAACATTTAAGTTCAGATGATTACATCATATTAGAAAATAATAATACATCAATAAAAGTATTAAATATTAATAATTCAAGTCATGAAGAAGAGATAAAATTATATAAAAAGTATTACCCTGAAAAATTTATTTAATAGAGCTAATTGTATGTAGATTCAAGGCGAAGAGATTTTTTGTCGATTGAGCCTACAACTAGTAGGTGATTGAGACAAAAAATCTTTTCAACGCAGAAGATGCGTGCAAATAGCTCTATTAAAGAGCTTTTGCTGTGATTCTGTTTAGTCTTTGCGCAAACGCTACTGCATCAGTAATTTCCATACCTTCACTTAGTTTCGCTTGGTCTAATAATACCCATGATACATCTGCGATTAAGCTATCATCAGGACAACCATTTAGTTTTTTAACTATATCGTGCTCTGGATTGATTTCTAAGATTGGAGCAGATTCTGGCATTGCTTGTCCCATTGCTCTCATCATTTGCATCATTTGAGCCATTTGTGCGTCACCTGCATCTTTTGTAACACAAGATGGTGATTCACTTAATCTATTAGTTACTCTTACTTCTTTAACAGCTTCACCTAAGATATCTTTGATTTTTTTAGTAATTGATTCAAATTTTTCTTCAACTTCTTTTTTCTCTTCTTCACTTTGTTCTACTTTTGGAGCTTCACAAGAAGTAATATCTTTAAATTCCCACTCTTTATAAGCTTGTAGTGCAGGAGTGATAATCTCATCAATCTCTTTGTCATCACAAATTAATACTTCGATATCATTTTTCTTATATGCTTCTAATAATGGTGAGTTTTTCATTACATTTTCATTTTCACCAATGATATAATAAATAGCTTTTTGTTCACTATCAGCTCTTTCTTTATATGCTTCTAATGAAGTCATTTTACCAGCTTCAGTTTTTGTTGATTTATATCTAAGTAACTCTAAGATAGCCTCTTTATTTGTGAAGTCTTGATAAGCACCCTCTTTTAAAGCTCTATTATATTGAGCTATAAATTCAGCATACTTTTCTTCATTTTTAGAAAGTTTTTTAATTTCACTTAAGATTTTTTTAACTGAACCTTGTTTGATATTTGCCATTATTCTATTTTCTTGTAAAATTTCTCTTGAAACATTTAATGGTAAATCTTCACTATCAATAATACCTCTTACAAATCTTAAGTAAGTTGGTAATAATTCTTTCTCAGAATCTGTGATAAATACTCTTTTAACATAAAGTTTAACACCTGGTTGATAATCAGCTCTATACATATCCATAGGTGCAACTGCAGGGATATAAAATAGTGTTGTATATTCATTTACACCCTCAACTCTTGTGTGCATTGTAAGCATAGGGTCAGTTGAATCATGAGAGATAGATTTATAAAAATCGTTATACTCTTCTTTTTTGATTTTAGCTTTTGGTTGCATCCAAAGAGCTGTCGCTGCATTTATTTTATCATGTCTTTTTTCAGTAGTTTTTTTAGCTTCTTTTCCAGCTTTTTTATCTTCTTCACTTAACTCTTCAGTTACTTCTTCTGAATAGTTTAAGAAAATAGGATAAGCAATATGATCAGAATATTTTTTAACAATATTTTCGATTCTATATTTACTTGCAAACTCTTCTGCTTCTTCATCTTTTAGTTTGATATAAATAACTGTACCAACTGATTCTTTTGTACAAGGACCTAAGTCAAACTCACCTGTACCATCACTTGACCATTTGTAAGCAGTCTCTTCTCCTGCTTTTCTAGTGATAACATCTACTTTAGAAGCTACCATAAATACAGAATAAAAACCAACACCAAATTGACCAATAAGGTTTGAGTCTTTTTTAGCATCACCAGTTAAATTTTCAATAAATGATTTTGTTCCTGATTTTGCAATAGTACCAATAGAAGCGATTAAATCTTCTTCATTCATACCAATACCATTATCTACAATTGTTAAAGATTTGTCTGCTTCATCAAAAGAAACATTAATCTCTCCTGACCAATCTTCTGGAAGTGCTGCTTTGATTTTATCATCTGTAAGTTTTAAATAATTTAATTTATCAATCGCATCACTTGCATTTGACACAAGTTCTCTTATAAAAATCTCTTTATTTGAATATAAAGAGTGAGTCATTAAATGTAATAGTTGTCCAACTTCTGTTTGAAATTGATGTTTTGCCATGTTATTCCTTTTTATTTAGGGCATGGTTAAGTTGCTTTCGCAACATCTGCCATGAATTTCACCTATAATTTTTAGTTTTTGTAAAAGAAATTTTATCAAAACTTTATAAAAGGAAGCTAAAGTTTTGAATTTATTTAGCACTTTTACTACATAAGTGCTAATATTAATTTTATTTATCTATTAAAACTACCTTGTTTCTACCCGTTTCTTTTGCTTCATAAAGAGCTTTATCAGCAGATGCATAAAGTTCTTCTACTGTAGCTTTACAATCAGGATATATAATTTTTACACCTATAGAAATAGTTACATACCTTGAAGCTTTATTTTTATTATGTTCTATTTTTAACTCTTCCACTTTTTGTTTTATATTTTCAACTATCTTTAAGGCAGCTTTTTCATCTTTTGTATTAAACAATAATCCAAATTCTTCTCCTCCTATACGAAAAGCATAGTCAGAAGGTCTTTTCATATTTTGAGATAAAACTTTTGCTACTTTTATCAAAGTATTATCACCCTCTTGATGTCCATATGTATCATTGTAATCTTTAAACTTATCAATATCTAACATAGCAAAAACTAATAATAAATTATTTCTATTTGAAATATTTATTTGTTTTGGGAACATTTCATCAAAATATCTTCTATTAAAAATATTAGTCATAGAATCATGCCTTGAAATCTCTTCAATTCTTTTTTCACTAGTAATATCTCTAAAGATATTGTTATATCCAGAAATATTATAATTATTATCAAATATTGGAACTATCTTAGAAATAAACCATTTTGTTTTTTTATGACTTGTTTGAACTTTTATTTCACCTTCCCAAGTACTACCACTATTTAAAATATTAAAAACTTTTTCTTTATCAAAGGATTTATTATCAATATATATTCTATTTGAAATGGAAGTAAAATCTTTACTTGAATAACCCAATATCTGAAGAAGTGCACTACTTGTTCTTACAAAACTCAAGTTTTCATCTAACTTTCCACTTAATATATTTTGATCAATCATTTGTAGATATTTATTTCTCTCTATGTCTTTTGCATTAAGATTAATAATCAAAAACCAAAACATTGAAACAATTATTAATAAGATTATTAAAACAGTTGAAATAATAAAAACGATAGCCTGACTTTTATTTTTTTGTATATTATTGAAAAATAGTACTGCCTTATTATGAGCAAATTCAATTAAAATATTTACTTGATTATTTAAGTTTTTAATATGTTCATTAGCTAATGTTTTATTTATATTTATTGCACTTTCATAATTTTTCTTTTTAACTAATGAAATCATTTCATCTCTTATTGGTTTCCAATTTTTAAAAGCTTGAAAACTATTTTCAATATCACTTCTATTTCCTAAGTACTTATCAAAAATCTTTTTAAACTCTTTATTTATTATTGCCTCTTTTGCTTTTATACTTTCAATTGAGATTTTTAGATCATCACTTGAATCTGAATTAAGGATATCTTGCATATCTTTTTGTATTGATATAATTTTTGATTGAATCTCTTTAGTTGCATTAGTTACAACAAATGGGTGTTCATAAAGCTGTTGGGATAAACTTGAAAGTTCGAGCATCTTATAAATTGATATGTAAGCTAAAAGAATCAATAATATAATTGTAATAGAAAAGCTTAATATAATGTGCCTTTGCATATTAAATCCTAAAGTTATAATGTAATAATTAATTTTAACTTTTATTATAACAGCTTTTTATTGTATATAAAAATAATAGCAATAAAATGATAAACTTCTATTTTAAAAGGATAAATAATGAATAAAGAACAGTTTTTAAAAGATTCGAAAAAAATCTACGAATATTTAAACACTCAAAAAAATGATGTGAACAAATTAGTATCAGCACTAGAAGATAAACAATATAATAAATTAACACTTATAGATGATTTCGCAAAAAGTTTAAATATAGACATGAATGATGACCTAAGATATGCACTAGTTACTAGAATAGTAAATCTTAGAGATGATTCTTTAGTACAAGTACTCAAAAAACTTGGATTTGATGAAAAAGAAGTTATAGAACTACAAGAAAAAGCATACCTTTTTGTAAAAGAGTTTTGGCATAACAAACACAAAAAAACCCTTGATTATATAAAAGATAATAATCTTTTAACCCCATTTTATCAAGCCATTTTTCAAGGGGTTTATAATGTGGGAATCAAAATGTCATCATGGCAAAGTTCTTGGACAGCACACATAATAAATGACATAAATAAAGAATTATTGGCAAAATTTGATGGTGATGAAGAGAAAGTTTTTGATTATCTAGAGAATAACTCCTTATTTGATTTAGGACATAATTCAATGACAGCTGATAGATCATACTCAGCATTAGTAAAAAAAGGTGATGGATATGAAAGTCAAGCTTATATAAAAGCTTTCAAAAAACAAACAACAGAAGTGATAAATGCCCTTGAAGCTTTTGAAGAAAATTTACTAGAGTATGAAGATGATGTCTTTGGTCATAAGTGGGATTATATTTTATATATCCAATCACTTATCTTAGCCTTTTCAGAAACTAAAGAGAATTCACTAGTAGAAAAATGGGCAAATGTGGATAGAGCTTGGATGAAAATAAAATCACCAATTCAAATAGGACATCCACTTGAATACTATGAAGACCACTTTAGAAAAGCGGTTGCATTAGAGTGGGATATAAGATTTACAAATCCAGAATTCGCACAAAATGATCACAGAGTAAATAAAATAAAATCAGCTTTTGCAAATATATTTTCTAGATTTGAAGAAAACTCTTCTTATAAAAATATTTATGACTTTTCTCTAAAATCTTTAGATAAGGTTCAACTATATATTGGTCGACCAGCGATATTCTTTGGTGCAGAATTAAATGGACTTTTTTCAGCACAAGTTGTACCAAATGATGAAATAGTATCAAAGGAAGAAGGTAAAAAAATATTTGCCTTTGCAGATGAGATTTTACAAACTAGTCGCGCTAAACCATTTTTACGTTTAAGTGCCGAAATATTTGGGAATGAATTTTTAAGTGAAGATAGAAAATTTTTATTTAATGAAACAGCATCTTGGCACCAAGTTTATGACATCACAACCATTGGACATGAATATGGACATATTTTATGGTGCGATGATGAGACAGAATCAGTAATGAATAAAACAGGTAATTTTAAAAATATAGAAGAGTTCAAAGCGACAACTGGTGGACTTATTTCATTTTTCTTAGACAAAGATAGTGATGAGAAACATCTTCAAAGACAAGTTTTAATTGATAGTGTAAAAAGAGCTGTTGGACTTATAGGTTGGATGGAAGTTGATGAAGTACAGCCTTATTATTGTGAAGGGTTGATTCACTTAAATGGTCTATTTGAATCACAAGTTCTATCTTGGGAAAATGAAAAACTAAGCATAGATTTAAGTGATGAAAAGTTTGAGAAATTAAAAACTTGGTATATCAAGACTTATACAGACCTAGCAAAACACTATTTAGATAAAAAAGATGCAACACAATTTTTAAATAATTTTGCTAAAAAAGATGGAAAATACTTTATGCCAATAGATGAAAATATAAACGACTTTGTAAAACACTATTTTGCAAGATACAAAGAGATTGGTCAAGAATTAGATACAAGTGATAAAAAAAGCAACTATATAAAATAAGAGGTCAAATCCTCTTATTTTTTAAATAACCCTTTTAATAAAGAAAACAGTTTTGAAATAGCTAAGTAAAGTTTAGATTTGAAACTACTATTTTGAGAATTTAAATACTTAACAATCTCATAATTTCCAAACATAGAAGCAAACATTATAGGTGTTGTTCCCATTCCATTATTTTCATAAATATTTGCTCCTGAACTTACTAACTCTTTTACTATTTCCAAATAACCCTTAAAACAAACACCTGCAAGTGGTGTTTGTCCCCTATCATTTTTTTTGTCAACTTGGGCACCTAAATCAATAAGCATTCTAGTTGTTCCAAGATTACCATTATATGAAGCTAACATAAGTAAGGTATTACCTTTATGATCACACAAATTTATAGGCATACCAACATCAAGCATAGCTTTTAAATCTTCTGTTTGCCCGCGTCTTGCAAACTCCAATGCCATAACTTGAAGTTCTTCATACCTTTTTTGCTCTTCAAGAGAAACTTCCATATTAGATTCCTAATGCTTTTTTAACCCCTGCACTATAATCAGAATGTACTTTTTCAAAAAGTGCAAGTTGTCTATTTACAATCTCACTTGGAACTCCATCCATTGCTTCAGCGATATTATTAAATAGTTGTTCTTTTTGATTGTCACTCATCAAATTAAAAAGTGCCGTTACTTGTGTAAAGTCATCATTTCCTACTCTATGGTCATATCTATCAGCACTGTCGCCTACATTAAATGCTGGTTCTGCAAATGATTTATCTTCAACTGGTCCATTAAAACTATTTGGTTCATAATATGCATCTGTTGCTTCTTTTACTTCATAATTCATACTTCCATCTGCATGGTAAGTATTTACATCTACTATTGGTCTGTTTACTGGTAACATTTCATAATGTGTTCCTACTCTATATCTATGAGCATCAGGATAAGAGAAAATTCTAGCTTGTAACATCTTATCAGGTGAGAAACTAATACCTGGAACAATATTTGATGGTGAAAATGATGCTTGTTCTATCTCATTGAAATAGTTTTTAGGATTTTCATTTAATGTCATTTCTCCTACTTTTATCATAGGATAATCACTATGTGGCCAAACTTTAGTTAAATCAAATGGATTAAATGAACAATATTTTGCATCTTCATCTGTCATAATTTGAATTTCAAAACTCCATTTTGGGAAGTTTTCTTTTTCTATATTTTCAAATAAATCTCTTTGATTTGATTCTCTATCTTTTGCAACTATTGCTTCTGCTTCTCTATTTGTAATTGTTTCAATACCTTGTTTAGTTTTAAAGTGAAATTTCACCCAAAATCTTTCACCTTGAGCATTAATTAAACTATAAGTATGAGAACCATATCCATTTACATGTCTATATGATTTTGGCAATCCTCTATCTGACATCAAAATTGTTACTTGATGTAAGCTCTCAGGGCTAAGTGACCAAAAATCCCAAGCTGCTGTATTACTTCTTAGGTTTGATTGTGGATGTCTTTTTTGAGTGTGAATAAAATCAGGGAATTTATAAGCATCACGGATAAAAAATACAGGAGTATTATTTCCTACTAAATCCCAATTCCCCTCTTTTGTATAAAATTTTAAAGCAAAACCTCTTACATCCCTTTCAGCATCTGCTGCACCTTTTTCTCCAGCAACTGTTGAGAATCTAAGTAATAATCTAGTTCTTTCACCCTTTTGTAAAACTTTTGCTTTTGTATATTTTGAGATATCTTCTGTAATAACTAGTTCACCAAAAGCACCGCTTCCTTTTGCATGAACAACCCTTTCAGGAATTCTTTCTCTATTTTGGTGGGCAAGTTTTTCTATTAACTGATAATCTTGCATAAGAACAGGACCTCTTTCACCTGCTGTCATTGAGTTTTGATTATCCGAAATTGGATTTCCAGCTGTTGTAGTCATAATTTTTTTCATTTTTTATCCTTTTTATTTTAAAGGAAAAAATTTTTCCTTTGATAAAAATATTCTACAAGATGAAAACTTAATATAAAGTTATTTTTTTAAATTAATAATTCTCTTATTTTATACTTGGATTTATCTTCTCCCAATCTTCATTTAACTCTTTTTTTAATAAAAAAGTATCATTTACTGTAGCCATTTTTCCATACTTTAAAGGTGTCACTACTAAAAGTCCTCCTTTTAATATTGAAGTGAAAGTATTTGTTTCAATCTCTGTACCTGTAAAAATTGAAAATTTTAATTTGAAGCCACTTATATCATGAAAAGTTGAATTCTTTCTAATAAGATGTTTATATTTATCGAAAATAAAACAATCAATCAAAGTTTTTGAGCCATCACCACTAAGATTTATTTTATTTATTTTTCCTATTTGTACATTTTTATAATATATTGGAGCATCTACATTAAGTTTTGTAGGGAAAAGAGAAGCGACTCTTATTATCTCTCCATTATCAACTTTTTTAATATCCTCTAAACTATCATATCCTTTAAAACTATTTTGAAAAGCATTTTTTGTACTAGCAATAACTCCAATATCAACGGGTAGAATCGTTGAACCTATATTTTTAACTTCATTTAAACTAACCTTTGGCTTTTTAAGATAAAAAATTGTTCCTTTCTTTGAAAATCTATCATAGTTTTTAAATACTTGAATTTTTACTAAAACTTTATTTTGAGGTGTTAAAATGATATTAGATACTTTTCCTATATCTACACCTTTATAATTTAGTTTTGAAAATTGTTGTCTTAATCCTTCCACATCATCAAATAGTATAGAAATAGTATTTGAAAAGTTTTTCATATCATCAAAAGAAGAGTAAATTTCATATTTTGGAAAGCTTGTTTTAGAACTATTATCAAGTTCTAAAGAGCCATATAAAAGTGAAGATAAATTATCAACTTCAAATAAAACTCCTCCCATTGAGGCATCAACTTTGATGGCATCTTTTTTATAAAATCTACTTTTTTTACTTATATATTTCATATATTTTCTATAAATAAAGAGTTTTACTTTTGATTTTCTTTCACCAAATTTGATTGATTTTACAAAACCTATCTCTTGATTTTTATAACTTATTGCTTGATTTACTTTTAGATTAAAACCATTATCAAAGTATGCATTTAAATATGAACCATGACTGTACTCTCTTTTAAGAGTTTGAACATCTTTATAAGAGCTATACAATTTAAAACTTTTTTTGCTATATTTTGCTTTTCTATCAACTTCAACAAGTCCTATACCACCATCTATAAGTGGTTTTATACCATCATAGTTTATATCTAAATCTAAATTTTTAAGTTCTATTAATTTTGAACTCATATCGTAAAAAAGCGATTTGTTATTTATTAGTTTTTTATATTTTTTCTTTACCAAAAGTGAGATATTTACGTGCTTGAAATCCCTAGATAAAGAGTAATCTAAAACTTTTCCTATTGGAATATTTTTGAAATACAATTTACTATTTTTTGTTATTGAATTGAGATTTTGAGTTTTTAAAGTAACCACCAAATCATTATCAACTCTTTCCATACTATTATTTACAACTTCAAAAGAGTCTTTTGGTTTTCCTTTTTTATAATTTATTGTCAAATAATTTCCACTAACAATTGAATTTAAATTTTTTACTCCATCTAAACTAACTTCTGTCTCTTCTATATTAAAAGTACTATTTTCACTTAGAAGATAATCATATTTTTTATAAACATAAGCTTTTGCTATGATACTATCTTCTTTGAGTTGTAAATCATCTATTTTCCCTACTTCTACACCTTTATACATAATAAGAGTATTCATTCCTACTCCCTTTGCATCCGTAAACTTCAAAGTTATAGGTGTTCTTTGTATAAACTCTTTTTTATCATCACTTAAAATATAATATTTATCTTCTTCTATTTTTGGGGCATCTTTATTGGGGGTTTCAACTGTAATTCCACCTACAATTGCAGAGTACAAAGAACTGATTTCTAAATTTAATCCACCAGGCCCAAAATTGACTTTTAGAGCCTTATTCATAATAAAATGAGAACTCTTATTTACTAAATATTTATACTTATCATAAATATAAGCTTTTAAGTAAACTTTACCCTCTTTAAACTCTTTTGATGATATTTCACCTATTTGGAATCTATTATAAAAAATTGGTGTCTCTACTTCTATTAGATTCTCACCCCTAGAAAGAATATTTATATAATAACCATTACTATCTTCTAATAAACTAGGTTTGGTATCTAATCCTGTAAATTCATATTTGGGTTTTGCATTTTCAAACTCTTTTAAAGTTTTATATTTGGGATATAATTCTATTTTATTTCCGCTTAATAAAGTACCAAGTCCAGAGACTTTTGTAAGTGAGATAGTAGGTTTTTTTATCCAAAAACCAGCTCCTTCTGTAGCAACATATTTTGCCACATCACTATTTACTAAAATATTTACTTTGACACTATTTAAATCATTTATCTCTATTTTAGTTACTTTCCCAAGAACTAAACCCTTATACTCTAAAGGAGTTACTCCCTCTTTTAAATCTTCTGCATTTTTAAAAATAACACTAATATTTGTACCTTTTTTAGTATAACTTTCATAAGCAATCCAACCTAAAATCATCAAAACAACAAGTGGCAAAAGCCAAATAAATGAAATAGACTTATTATCTGTATTTTTAGGTTCATAAACTAAAGTTTCAATTTTTTCTTCGCTCATCCCAAATAATCCTCGTATCAAATTTATGTGCAGCTATCATAGTCAAAACTACAACACAGGCAAATGCAGTGGCTGCTACTCCACCTTTTATGTTAAATACTTCACCAAGATGAATCGTAGATGCTAACATTGCAACTACATAAATATCTATCATAGACCATTTTCCAATTATTTCAATAAAATAATATAACTTTAGTTTTGTTTTATTAGAAAATGGTGTTTTAATCCACAATGAAACAAATATAAAAAGTAATACTAAAAGTTTAACCAAAGGTATTATAATACTCGCCGTAAAAATTACAATTGCAATAAAATAATCTCCATAATTAATAAATGAAATAACACCTTGAAATATTGTGCTCTCTTCTTTTATACCAAACTCAGTTATTTCCATCATTGGATAAATCATAGCTAGAATAAAAAGTAAAAGTGCAGTAACAACTAAAGCTAAAGAAGTCTGTATTGTATTTTTTACTCTTCTTCTTACTGTATGTCCACATCTAACACATTTAAATTCACTATAATCTTCTTTTGTATAGACTTTTTGGCAGTTTTTGCAAGATATTAAAATCATTACTCTAACACACTTTTTATATCAAACTTTTTATTAGACATGTAAAATATGAAAAGATAAAAAAGCATAATATAAAATCCCGTATCAAAATTTGTACTAGAAGCCATTCCTGTAAGTTTAATATATGTAACTATGACACCAATAATATAAACCTCAATAAAACCCCAAGTTTTAAAAAAGTGAAAGCCATCATATAAAACTCTAAATGAGAAAATTTTCCTTTTCATTTTACTTTGAATAAACACAAATATAATTGTAAGAGAGTTTAAAATAGGAGCCAATATAATTGTAAATAGCACTAATGCCCCAACAAAAAGAAAATCTTCTTTAAAAAAGACACTAATAGTCCCAATAAGTGTTGTTTTTAGAGTATTACCATTTAAAGATAGAGTTAATATAGGATATATATTTAAAAGCACAAAAAGGAGTAAGGCAGTTATTGCATAATATAAAGAGTCTAAACTATGCTCTTTATTTTCTATTCGTGAACCACATCTTGGGCATTTTATTTTTTCATTATTGCTTTTTAAAAAAAGTCCACAATGCTTGCACTCAATTATTGTATCCATGCTAATTATCAAAACCTTTATATTTATAGTATTAATTATACCTATTTATGTATAAAATACAATTTTGCTCAAATTTATTTTATATTTTACACTTTTTATATAATTAATACATTTATTTTATCTACCAAAAGACATTATTAAGTGATACAATGACTTATATAAAGGAAATAAAATGAAAGTTCTACTTACTGGTTCTACTGGTTATATTGGAAGAAGACTAAAGCAAAAACTTATACAAGATGAAAATATTATTTTAAAACTTTTAGTTAGAAATAAAAAAACAATTTCTACAAAAATACCCAAAGAAATTGAAGTTTTTGAAGGTGATACTTTTGATAAAAAAAGTTTAAGAGAAGCTTTAAAAGATGTTGATGTTGCTTATTATTTAATACATTCTTTAAATAGTGATGATTATAAAAATCTTGATAAAATTTCAGCTGAAAATTTTATAGAAATAGCAAAAGAGTGTAAAGTTAAAAAGGTTATTTATCTTGGTGGATTAGGTGTAAAAAATGAACATACAAGTAAACATTTATTAAGTAGATTAGAAACAGGTGAAATATTAAGTAGTTGCAAAGAAGTTCAAACAATATGGATAAGAGCTGGCGTTATAATAGGTTCAGGAAGTACAAGTTTTGAAATTATTAGAAATCTAACTGAAAAACTACCTATCATGACAACTCCTAAATGGGTATTAACAAAAGCACAACCAATTGCAGTGGAAGATGTATTAAAATACCTAGAACAATCTTTATATTTAGAAGTAAAAAAGAACCTAATAGTTGATATAGGAGCAGAACAGCTTCAATACAAAGATATGATGCTTCAAACAGCAAAAGCACTAGGATTAAAAAGAATTTTGATTCCACTTCCTTTTTTATCAATTACATTATCTTCTTATTGGTTAAATTTATTTACACCTGTACCTTTTAAAGTTGCAAAAGAGTTAATTGAAGGTTTACGTTCTGAAGTGATAATTCAAAATAACAATGCAGAAAAATATTTTCCAAATATAAAACCAATGTCATTTATTGATTCAGTAAAAAAAGCAGTTGATGAAATAGAAAAACATCAAGTTATAAGTAGATGGAGTGACCATGCTGGAACAATTTGGGATAAAGACCATATCAAAGAGATTGCAGATGCGATATTTATTGATAGAAAAGAAATAGATATTACGAATATACCAAAAGAAAATGTATATAAAAGCTTTATGAGTATTGGAGGAGAACAGGGTTGGTTTGATTATGATTTTTTATGGGAATTAAGAGGGATTATTGATAAAGTTATTGGTGGAGTTGGTTTAAAAAGAGGAAGAAGAAGTCAAGATGAATTGAGAATTGGTGAGAGCTTAGACTTTTGGAAAGTAGTAGATATAAAAGAAAATGAAAGGTTACTGCTATTTGCACAAATGAAACTACCAGGAAGTGCATGGCTTGAGTTTAAAATAGAAGATGATAAATTTATTCAATCAGCATATTTTTATCCAAGAGGAGTTCTAGGAAGAGCATATTGGTATATACTTGTTCCTTTGCACTATTTTGTTTTTACAAATATGATAAAAAGTATTATTAAAAAAAGTAAAACCCTTAGTTAATTAAATCTTCTGGCTTACCAAAATAATAACCTTGAGAATAATCAACTCCTATTTCATTTAATAATTTAAATATTGACTCATTTTCTACATACTCTGCAATTGTTAAAATATTTTGTTTTTTTGCAAAAGAGACAATTGTTTCAATAATATTTCTACTAAAAGAATCTTTTTCAATATTTTTTACTAAAGAGCCATCTATTTTTAAAATATCTGGTTCAAAATCAAGCAATCTTTCAAAGTTGGAATATCCTGCTCCAAAATCATCAATTGCAATCATTACACCTCTTCTTTTAACTTTTCTAATAAAGAGTTTAATACTTCTAAAATCTTTTACATTTTCATCTTCTAGAAGTTCAAAAACAATTCTCTTATTATCTTTTTTATATTTATCAAGTAAAGTAAAAATCTCTTTTCTTGTTTGCTCTTTTTCTATATCCAAAGCAGATAGATTTATAGAGAGTTTTGTATTTACAAAATCTAACATTTTAAAAGAGTTCTCTAAAACTCTTGAAGTAATCTTATTATAATAATTACCTTTTTTAGAGATATTTAAAAACTCTATGGGAGATATAACTTCTCCTTTTTCATTTATAAGTCTAACTAAAGACTCATATTTTTCTATTTCTTTTGTTTTATTATTGATTATTGGCTGAAAATAAGAGACGATTTTATAATTATCAAGGGCAATTTTAACCATTTTGATAACTTCAAAATTCTTTTTAGCCTCTTGATTTGTTTTTATTGAAGAATCATTTGAATAGTTAATTATTTTATTTCTTTCAATTGCTTCTTCAAGACCCGCTCTTGCATCTTCATAAAGACTATACTTCCCACAAGAATAACTAATAATAATATTTAGATCATACTCTATTCCATCTATTTCTAAAACAGATTCTGTTACATTTTTTACAAACATTTCTAGATAATCATGTATTTTCATATTTAACTTTTCAAAAGAATAATAATCAGTTAAAAGTGCATATCTTCCATCACCTAAAGCATATACATCTTCAAAAACATAATTATCAGGTAAATAAGCTAATAAATTTGATGCAAAAGTTTTTTCTATTTGATCTACTTTTAATATATTGTAAAACTTATCTAAGATATCAAACTCTTCAATTTGTACTAGTATTAAAAGAGATAAGGTATTTAATTCTATTTTATTTAATAAATGTTTTTTATCATCTAAAACTACATTTACACTATCTCTAAAAGCTATAAACTCTATTATATTTCCAGATAGATCTAAAAGAGGCATTATGGTTGATTTTACATAATAAACTTTTCCTGATTTTGAAACATTTTTTAAAATACCATGCCACTCTTTTTTTTCAATTTTTATTGTGTGCCACATATCTTTATACAGAAGTGGAGTATTATCTTTATGCTTTAAAATACGATGAGTTCTTCCAATTAATTCTTCTTTTGTATAACCTGTAACTCTACAAAAATTCTCACTTACATATGTAATTTTACCTTCAATATCTGTCTTTGAAATTATATTACTACTATCAATTATTTTTACATATTGATTTAAATAGTTTACATTATTATCAACTTGATATTTACTGCATTTATAGTCACATATTTTTTCGATGATTGTATTAAATTGTTCTAATATTATTGGTTTAAAAATATATCCATCTATTGATAGTTTTAAATATTCTTTTAATAGAGGTAGATTATCATCCCCTGAAAAAGCAATAATAGAAAGCGTAGGATTTATCTTTTTTACTTTTTTAACTAACTCTATAGAATTTTGTTCCAAAGAGTCAATATCTATAAAAAGAATATCAAAATACTCTTTTTTAAGTTTTTCTTCCACATCCTCACCATTAGATGAGATACAAATAGAAGAAAAATACTTTTCTAATAATTTTGATGTTTTAGAAATAAAATCTTTATTAGTATGTAGAAATAATACTTTTATATTTTTTTGATAATAAGAATCATCAATTATTTTTGAAAACACTAATACCCTCTTTTACTTAAATACCTAAAATGGTAACTACATTTAGTCACCATTTTGACATAAATAATCTTAAACTAACTTAGTTATTAATATTTTCCCAAGACTAATTCTTTAGAAGCCAAAACTTTACCTTCTGAGTCTACAATTGAAATATCAACACTATAAGTATTGCCTTTACCACCAGAACAAGGAGCCAAATAAGCACCTTCTTGTTTTCCAAATCTTGTTCCTGTATGGGCTTTTACAACAGAAAAACCTTCATCTAACTCAAATGTTTCCCCTATTTGAGGAGGAATTTCTACACTTGTAGCATTTTCTTCTATATCAAAAGATAAAATACCATGTCCTCCATTATCCATTTTAGTAAAACTCTTATCATTAAATTTTAAAATAACTTTTTTTGCACCATCTGGAAGATTTTCAATATATAAGCCTGGAGTACTTCCAGCTTCAATATTATAATTTGAACATACTTCATCTAATGGTATTTTTTTTCCATCCCACTTCTTATCAGTAAAAGAGACTTCAATATCACTTGCAAGTAAAGAAGAAGAAAATAGAAGTGATGCAAAGGCACTATATATTAAAAGAAAAACTTTTTTCATGGCTAACTCCTTAAGAAATTAATTAACCATTATATCATATATTTTTCTTCAGCATAGCTGTTGTAGTATTGCTTTTCAAAAAGATAAAAAGGCAAATAATGAATTATACTATTACAGAAGGTGCATTTGGACAAAGACCAAATGTAGCTTTACCAAACCCCAAGATATTAGAAGTTTTAGGAGAAGAAGGCATGAGAGAAATGATTGCCAAACACTATGATTATTTGGTACAAACAGAGATAAAAGGACTCTTCCCTCCAACAAAAGAAGGACTTGATGCAGCTAAAAAACATGCTGCTGATTTTTTTATACAAATTTGTGGAGGGCCTAGATATTTTGACCATTCAAGGGGCGCACCAAGAATGGTAGCAAGACACTCTCCTTTTAAAATTGACTCAAACGCAAGAATTATTTGGCTTGAAAATTTTGCAAAAGCAATTGAAGAGACAAATTTAAATGAAGAGTTAAAAAAATCATTTTGGGATTATATAGATATTTTTTCTATTTGGATGGTAAATTCTAGTGATTCACCCCACTCTATGTTTAAAATGTAATTTTATACTTTAGCTATTTTTAAATAGCTAAAGTAAATAAAACCATTTAATAGTTTTAATAATATTAATTCTTGCTAGTATTAATTCCTGGACTTGAAGATGTACCCACATAATCATTTACTTGATTATTCTCATATTTAAAATAAGAATAAATAGCACCTAATACTAAAAGACCTACTATTATAAGTCTTATTGTATTTCTTTTACTTTTTGACTCTTTTCCATTATAGTCATCTATTTTATTTAAACTTGGTTCTTTATTCATATTACTTTTCATAATTATTCCTTTTACTCTTTTAGTTATTATACAGCAAATAAATTAATAAAAAATTATAATCTCAACTTATAATAAAGAGACCATCATTTGATTAACTGTAATTGCTATTTCTTTAATATCTTTGTTATCCTTTGAGATAAAAATATCAAGATTTTCTCTTACTTTATAAAATGCTTCACTCTCATTATTTATAAAATTTGTGAAAGCGGCATCTGGTGCTTCATTTACTCTTTTAAAATTTAATATTTTTTTAGTGTAATGAACAACAATAAACTCTATGAATTGTAAAACTTGATTTCTTAAAACTACATCATTTTTAGAAGTTATTTCTACTTTATTAAGTGCAAAAATAATATCTAAAATATTAAACTCATGAATAAGTGAATAAAACAATATAATTACATCTTTAAATGAGTGATTTGTACTCTCTCTTATAACTATTGCAGGAATTGCAAATCTAAGATAATCAATCACAGAAAAGAATAAATTAAACTCTTCATCTTTGTCAATTAGATTTTCTACTTTTTGTGTATGTACCTCTTTTAATAAAGTAAAAAGTTCATCTTTATGGTCTAAAATATGAGAAGCATCTAATTGATTCTTTTTAAGATATTTAACCATCCATTTAGTACTTGCATATAAAATATACTCTAATTTATTGATTAATTTATATTGCTCATCAACATTCATAATATAATCTTGTTGATAGATTTTTTCTCGTATTTCCTTAGCTCCAAATAGTTGTTTTGCTACTATATAAGATTTGATTTTTAATAAATATCTTTCATTTCCCAACTTCTCATAATCACTAACAAAAGTACTTCCTTGGGCATTTACAATTATGTCAGCAATCATTGTTGATATTATTTCTCTTTTTAGTGGATGATTTATTATCTCATGTTCATATGCTCCAACAAATGATTTTGGAAAATATCTATATAAAAACTGTAAGGCAAACTGCTCATCTATTAAAGTTGAATCAAGTAATACTTTTTTTAGAAATATTTTTGAATAAGATAAAAGTGAACACAATACTGGTCTTACCATTGAACCATTTATATCTATTATTTCATTGATATTTTCATTTTTAGGAATATGAAAAGCTGCTCTATTAAATGCTGGAACATTGTTGTCTAATACTTCAATCACTTTTTTAAAATCATTTAAATATTTTCTTGAAAATCTTTCATCAAGAGATATTGCCAAAGATTGATTATAATTACTATCTAAAACTAATTTTACTACTTGTTCTGTCATTGAGTTTAGAGTTGCTTGAGAATCTTCTTTACAAATATTTTCTTTATTACTAATCATATTTAATAGAATTTTTAAATTAACTTCATGATCTGAAGTATCAACACCTGCAGCGTTATCTATTCCATCAATATTGATTCTACCACCACCTAAAGCATATTCTATTCTTGCTTTTTGTGTAAATCCTAGGTTTCCACCCTCACAAACAATTTTTGCTTTTAAATTATTTGCATCAACTCTTACTGCTTCATTCTGCTTATCACCTATATCTAAAGAGTTTTCATCACTTGCTTTTACATAAGTTCCAACTCCTCCATTAAAAAGTAAATCCACAGGCATAGTAAGAAGCATGATACAAAGTTCTTCTCCACTAACTACTTTTCTTGTTGTTCCCACAAGCTTTTTAATTTCTGGTGTTAGTTCTATCTCTTTTTCACTTCTTAAAAATATCCCACCACCTTGTGAAATCAACTTTTTATTATAATTTTTCCAACTTCCATTTTTAGATTCAAAAAGTCTTTTTCTCTCTTTGAAACTTTGAATAGGATCTGGATTTGGGTCAACAAAAATCTCTTTATGCCCAATAGCTCCATAAAGAATAAATTTATCTGATTCGATAAGTCCATTTCCAAAAACATCACCATTCATAGATCCAATCCCCATGACAGTTATATTATCTTTGTAAATATCAAGACCCTCTTCGATAAAGAATCTCTCACTTGATTTGAGTGATCCTCGAGCTGTGATTCCTAATTCTTTATGACCATAACCATTACTTCCACCACTTGCAAAAGCATCACCTAACCAAAAGCCTCTACTAATAGCAATCTCATTTGCCACATCACTCATAGCAGCTGTTCCTTTATCAGCAGCAACTACAAAATAAGCATCATCTCCATCATAACAAACAAGATTTTTATCTTTTACAATTTTTCCATCAACTAAATTATCTACTAAGTCAAGGTTAGCATTGATGAACATTGTATATACTTCTTTAAAGTACTCTTTTGTGACTTCACTTGTATCTTTTTTGATTACAAAGCCACCCTTTGCACCATCAGGAATAATAATAGAGTTTTTACCCTCTTGGGTAATCATAAGTGATTTTATCTCTTGTCTATAATCATCATGTCTATCACTCCATCTAAGACCACCTCTTGAAATCTTGGTCATTCTTAAATGAATACCAAAGAAAGATTCATGATAAATAAAGTTTTCTAAATTTGGTTGCAATCCTTTAAGATGCTCTCCAAACTCTGCTGTATTTATTTTAAAAGCAATTGTTTCTTTCTCTAAAAAGTAACTTGTTCTTAAAAGTGAGTCTAAAAATGATAATGTTAGTTTTAAAACTTTATCATCTATTATTTGAGGAATTTGTTTAATCTTTTCCTCTATTTTTTCTTTTAATTCTTTTAATTTTGTATCTCTTTTTTTAATATTTGGTTCAAACTTCATATAAAAATAATCTACAAAAAGCTTAGTAATATCATGGTGTGTAATATATATATTCAATATCGTTGCAGAATTTATTGTAAGAACGGCTTGGTCTATATATTCAATTATAGCTCTTACAAGATTTATTTTTCTTTCATCAAAGTTTTCATTATAAACCAATGAAAATACCCTTGAATGTTGTAGACATCCATCACTTACAACTTTTGTAATAATATTTTCTAAATTATTCTTTGCACTTAATATTTTATTTATATCATCATCTTTTTGTAGTTTTAAATTAAATCTTGAAACAAAAATTTGATCTTTTCCATTTTGAATATTATAAGTAACCTCATCAATAATCAAAAAACCAATATCATGTAATATTGGAGTAACTAAAGATAAGTATAATTGCTGAGTAGAAAATATTTTTATATCAATGGAGTTTTTTTCTTTTATTATATTTGTAACAATTTTATCTGTTTGAACTTGACTGAACAACTCATCGGAAATCTCTAAATCTTCGGGTCTCAATAATTGAGAACATACTGCATTCATATCTGAAGAAGTCATATAAATCCTTTTGTTTTTCTTTATACAATACTACATGCAAAAGATTAAAGGGAAGTTAAAACTAAGTACTAATAGGAAATTTTTGAGCGTTAACTAAGCTTACAATATCTTCTGCTTTTAATTCAATATCTAAGCCTCTTTTACCACCGCTTACAAAGATTGTCTCATAATTAAATGCACTTTCATCAACAAGAGTTTTTAATCTTTTTTTCTGTCCCAAAGGTGAAATTCCACCAAGTAAGTATCCTGTGACTTTTTGAGCTTCATCTTTATTTGCCATTTGTGCTTTTTTTACTTTAAATGCATTTGCTACATCCTTAAGACTTAATTGTTTAGATACAGGAACTACACAAACAACTAACTCTTTTGGGCTTAGTTCCACTAATAAAGTTTTAAATACCCTATTCTTATCAAGGTTTAGTTTAGTAACTGCTTCTTCTCCAAAGTCTGTACAAGCTGGGTCATGGTCATATTTATGTATTTTAAAATCACATTTGTTTTTTTTAAGTAATCTAATAGCTGGTGTCATCTAAAATAAACTCCTTTTTTATCATCTCTTTTCCATTTATTATAATAGAAATATGGTGTTTGCCTAAATAGTGTCTTCTTGTAGTCATATTTTTAAAACTCTGTTTTTTTACAAACTTTTTATTTTTTGATTTTATCTCATTTTGACTTATCATAAAAACTTTTTTATTATGTGTCATATTTGACTTCAAATAATACAAACCATACTCAACCCTTACATTACCAAGTTCTTCATCTGAATTAAGTTCAAAAGAGAAGTTTAAATAATCATCAACTTTTACAAGCTCATCACAAATAAAATTAGAAATATTTACATGATGTGATTTGCCAAAAGAAAATAACTCCAATACTTCTTTATCTCCCCTTTTAAGTAAAGTTCGAGAGGCATGCTTACATATCCAATCAAGCTCTTTGGAAACTCCAAGATTGCTTTTAACAAACTCAATTACAAGTTCTGGATTATCTTTTGAGATATCATTAAGATTGTTTGCTACAGATTTTTGTACATATTTAGAAGGGTCATTTTTAAGAAGTTCAATTATCTCAAAAACTTTTGATGGATTTGCTTTAAATCGAGGAAGTGCCACAGCCCAAGGAAGTCTAGGACGACACCCTTCACTTGCAAGTCTTCTAATATGTTCATTTGAACTTTTAGTCCAAAGTTTCATTTGTTGCATAGTTTTATCTTCATACTTTAATATAAACTGTCTTATTGCAAACTCAGAACTAGAATCAAGGGTAAATACTTCTAGTGCATCCATAGAGTTCTCAAAATCATCTAATCCATAAACTTCCACAAAGTCTTGAAAAAACATAGCTTCAAAGCCACTAAAATCTTTTGATGTAGGTTTTAGTATCTCAAGTTGCTTTTTATAAGACAAGGGTAAAAACTCATTAAGTGCAATTGCAATATGTCTCATTCGCATCTTTAATTCTAAAGTTTCCCAAGTGGGGTTAAATATAGAGTTTATAAAACTATCACTATCAAAGTTATTATAATTTTCTTTTATTTTAATGCTTAGGTTTTTTATATACTCTTTTGTATATACATTTTTTAGTTGTTCTGCCATCTTTTCTCTTTTTAAATTGGTTTTAATAATAAGTGATTTGCACTTATATCTATCTTATTTTAAATATAATGTAAGAAAATAGCAACTATTCAAAGAACATCAAATTAGTTAACAAAAAAAGGACAAGAATAAAAGTGAAGAGGGGTGTAGAAGAATCTCTATTTTAATGAAGAAGAATTATTAGAGTAAACTTCAAACCTATTGCGACCATAATTCTTGGCTTTATAAAGTGCTTGATCTGCATTGTTCATTAAATTTTCAATACTTATTTTTGTAGAAGTGATACCTATACTAACAGTTAATAATTGATTAAACTTTGAATATGAATGTTCAATATTTAAATCAAGTGTGCATTGAAGAATTTTTTTTGCAACAATTTGTGCTTTTTCTAGAGGTGTATAAGGTAGTATTACTACAATCTCTTCACCACCATAGCGTGCAACAAAATCAGTTTTTCTTGATAATACATTTTTTATTTGATTAGAGACTCTAAATAAAACAATATCACCATTTGCATGTCCATACATATCATTGTATTCTTTAAAATTATCAATATCAATTAATAAGAAAGAAAACTCTATCCCTGATCTTTTAATAGCTTTTAACTCTAATGCAAGTCTTTCGTCATATGCTCTTCTATTTGGTATACTTGTTAATTGATCAATATAACTTAATTCAAGTAGTTTTTTATTTGATTCTTCTAATTCAAATGTCAATAATTGAAGGGATTTCTCATTAGCTTTAATTTTTGTAACATCTCTTGCTATAGCAATAGAACCAATAATATTATTATCTTCATCTTTCATATTATGTGTATTCCAAGATAAGATTTTTTTAGTACCATCTTTAGAAATTATAGTTGTTTCAAAATCTATAATTTCGTCTCCCTTATTGATAATTTCAAGTGCTTTATTGTGAATTGAAGTGCGATACTCTACATCTGGATAAAGTAGTTCCCATATATTACTATTGCCAAGTACTTCTTCTTTAGTGTAACCACTTATTACTTCTGCAGCTTTATTCCACATGAGCACATTGGCATCATTATCCAGCATATTTAACCACATAACAGTATTATTTAAGATAATTTTTTGAAATTCTTTATCAATTAATGAAGTTAACATATATTATAATTCCATATAGTAACTGAATAAATGTAAAGATAAAAAGTAGAATCCCTTTTTTCTTTTTTGTGATTGTTTTCTTATTTCTTTCAATTCTTCAATTGTATCAATAATTTTCATTTAATTCCACTATTATAAATATATTATAGTTAATAGTCTATCATAATAATTGTTATTTTTTAAAATTAAATATGTATTTAGCACATTTATTTACTCAAATAGTTGTAACTCTTTTCCGAAAAGAGAAATAAACATTCGGCTTTTGCAAATGTTGGAATAAAGATGGGATAAGGACATTTGCATTTTTAATTTGTTTAGATTTTTTGCTTTTATTTACTCTGCTTTACACTAGATAGTTTAAACTTCTAAGATAAAGAAACAACTAAAGAGATTTATTTCTACATCTACAGAAGCCGAGCGTTTATTTTTCTTTTTTCTAGACAAGCTTGCTAACTGTCTGAATGTTTAAAAGTTCCTAAACGGAAGTTTTAATAAATGAGTTTTAGCAAGCAGAAAAAATAAAAATAATAAGGGAGGGAACCTTTGGCTTCGCAGCCGTAGTTGTTTTTGCTTACTTTTCGTCAACACAAAAGTAAGAGAAGCGAAGAGGTTTATCCTCTTCAAGAGAGTATTATTTTTTATACCCCTCATAAAGTCCAATAATTTCATCCTTACTTAACTCCCTTTGAACTTTATCACTCTCTTTTTTCACCAATAGTCCAAACTCTTTGGCTTCTTCTTTATCTAATTCATCTCCAAAAAACTCACTTATGATAAAAGCAACTCCTCCTTTTCCTGATTGGGAATTTACTCTAATAATATTCTCATATCCTCTTTTTATATCTTTTGGATCTATTGGCAAGTATGGGACATTCCACTCTTGACAATTCTCTTTTCTATAAAAATCTATTCCTTTTCTTATAGCATCTTGATGTCCTCCACTAAAGGCTGTAAAAATCATATCACCCACGTATGGATGTCTTGGATTTATATTCAACTTTGTTAAATTCTCATACATCTTTTTTACTTCATCTACTATTGATAAATCAAGGGTAGAATCAATTCCTTGTGAATGTAAATTAAAAGCAAAATTAACTAAATCTAAGTTCCCTGCTCTCTCACCATTTCCAAATAAAGTTCCCTCTACTCTATTTGCTCCTGCTAAAACTGCAAGTTCTGCTGAGGCTACTGATGTTCCTCTATCATTGTGAGGATGAACACTTATTATTAGTGATTCTCTGTTGTCCAAATTATTGCACATCCACTCTATTCTATCTGCATAAATATTTGCAGTGCAGGCTTCTAGAGTATTTGGCAAATTTATTATCATCTTGTTTTGGATTGTTGGTTTTACTACATCAATTACTTTATTACATATTTTCACAGCAAACTCTAAATCAGTTTGGGAAAAACTCTCAGGAGAATAATCATATATAACATTGCCCTCAAAATCTTTAGTAAGTTCTACTAAGTATTTCATTGATTCAACTGCCATAGAGATTATCTCTTCATCACTTTTTTTAAATACAACTCTTCTTTGGAACTCATTCGTAGGATTGTATAAATGGAAAATTCCATTTTTAACTCCCCTCATAGCTTCAACACTTTTTTTTATCCACTCTTTTTTTGCTGGAATTAATACTTGAATAGCAACATCATCAGGTATAAGATTTTCTTCAATCAATTTTCTTGTAAAATTAAAATCAGTCTCACTAGCACTTGGATAACTTACTTCTATTTGTTTAAATCCCATCTTTACTAAAGTATTAAAATACTCCAACTTCTGCTCAATATTTAAAGGATTTATTAAAGCTTGGTTTCCATCTCTTAAATCTACACTTCCATAAATAGGTGCTTTTGTAATTTGATTATTTGGCCAAGTTCGTACGAAATCTTTGACAATAGGATATTGTCTATATTTTTTATAAGTCATTTTATTCTCCATGATTTTATATATTTTGCAAATATTTGCAACTAAAATTGATAAGGTTAGGTTTGAAAATTATTTAGTGAGTAAGAGGATTGAGAGTAGATTATTTGTTTGAATATGATTATATTGTTTTATACTATTCATAGTTTCTCCTTTTATTTAAAGAAGTATATAAAATAAAAAAATTTAAATCTTGTACAAAATTAACATTTATGAAAGTATATTTTTTTGAAACTCTTTAGGGGTTAGTTGAAATACTCGTTTAAAACTTCTATTTAAATGGCTTTGATCAAAAAACCCGCTTTGTAAGGCTACTTCTATAATTGGTAGCTTTGAGTTTAAAAGTTCTTTTGCCCTATGAACTTTTTTATTGATTATATATGAATGAATAGCTAAACCAAACTCTTTTTTAAAAACTCTTATTAGATGTACAACAGTTATATTAAACTCTTTTGAGATATCTTCTAAAATAATATCTTCTAAAAAGTTTTCATCTAGATAGTTTTTTATTTTTATAGATAAAGAGTTTTTTTCTACTTGTTTAATCTCTTCTTTTAAAGAAAAAGTACTTAAACAAAACTCAATAAATAGCTCTTCTTTTTCTAATAAAGAGATATCCTCAGCCAATAATACTTCACATAGACTTATAAAACTATTTTTATTATCTTGTAAAAAAACATAATCTAAGGATATGCCTAAGTTCAAACTTTCTAAATAGTTTTTAGCCATATATAATACATATCCATTTTTGACACTTTTACTATTTAGTGTTGCATTGTGAATTATATTTGAGTTGATTATTGCTATTTCATTGGGGTTTAATATTTTAGAAGAGTCATTAAAACTTATATTTAATGAGCCCTCTTTAAATGCTGTAATTGTAAGTTCTTCATGCAAATGCATTTTTTCACATTGAGTGATATTTTCAATATATCTTAATTCTAAAAAATCTAAGTTTTTATTTTTGAAAACTTTTGTTTTCATTAACTCACAACAATTTTTATAATATTTCCAACTAACATAAAAACAAGTACAAAAATCAAAACTTTTTTAATAAACTCTTCCCCACCTTTGATAGCATAATGACTTCCAACATATGAGCCAGCTATATTTGCTAATCCCAAAATAATAGCAACTCCCCATAATACTTTTCCTGCAAAAACAAAGGCAATGGCAGAACCTACATTTGTAGCAAAATTTAAAGGCTTAGTTGATGCTGTTGAAACCAAATAATCAAGATGTAAAAACTTTTTCATAGAAATAGTCATATAAGTTCCTGTTCCAGGACCTAATAAACCATCATAAAATCCAATTGGAGCAGTTGCAAGAATAATATTTTTATTATTTAGTTTTGTTTTCTCTTCTACTATTTTTTTACTTTTTTTAAATAAAAAAACCATAGCAACAGGAATAGCTAAAATAATAGCCCAAGTAATTATCTCATCAGATACAAACATTATTAATCTACTTCCAATATAAGAAGCAAGAAGACAAGGGATAATTGCAATACTTACAACTTTCCAAGATATCTTTTTACTAAGTGCATATTTAATTGTTGCCATTAAAACACCAACTAAGCCAGCCATTTTATTTGAAGCTAAAACATGAATAGGAGATAAACCACTTAGAAGTAATACAGGAACTTGTACCATTCCACCACCACCAGCTATTGAGTCTATGTAACCTGCTAAAAAACCAGCAATAACAAAACCTATTACCCAATAAAGAGTAATATCTGCAAAAAGTTCCATTGGGAATCCTAATAAAAATATAGTCTAGAAAAAGATAGCATAAAGCTATCTCTTATATTAAGCGAATGCAGGTTCTAAGAAAGGGATAATTTGTTTTTTTCTTGATAGGCAACCATCAAGCCATACTTTTCCATTTTCAAGTTTTACATCAAATGCTTTTTCAAAAATCGAAGGATCTTCTGAAGATACTAAAACTTCAGAACCCTCTTTCATAATATCAGTTAATAATAAACAAGCTGTATGTAAGCCATTTTCAACTCTTAACTTATCTAAGTCAGCTTCTAGTTCTTCTTTTACACCATCAAAGATAGCTAAATCAATAACTTCAAGTTGTCCTATACCAACATTTGTTCCATGCATATCAAAAGGTTTATAATCTCTTAATATCAAATCTCTTACAGGTACACCCTCAACTGCTGATTTAACTTTGAACATCTCCATTCCTAAAGCTCCAAAATCATCAACACCAGCAATTTCTGCCAATTCTCTTACTGCTTTTATATCTGTTTCTGTACAAGTTGGTGATTTGAAAATAACAGTATCAGATAAAATTGCACACATCATGATTCCTGCAATGTTTTTTGGTATTTCTACTTTATGAAAGTCATACATCTCTTTTACGATTGTATTTGTACATCCAACAGGTCTAATCCAACACTCTAAAGGAGCTGAAGTAGTAATATCACCTAATTTATGATGATCAACTATACCAACAACTGTTGCCTTATCCAAATCAGCTGGAGCTTGTCCTCTATCAGAATAATCGGTAATAAAAAGTTCACAACCTGCAAACTCAGTTTTGAGTTCTGGTGCTTCAAATCCAAATCTGTCTAGAATAAATTGAGTTTCAGGAGAAACAGGTCCTTGTCGTGCAGGAATAGCTTCTCTTCCAATTTTATTTAATAAATATCCTAATGAAATCGCTGAACAAATAGAATCTGAGTCAGGAGTTGTGTGTCCACATGTATAAATTGCCATAAAAAATTTCCTATTTTAAGTTTTCGTGATTTTATCTAAAGTTATGTTATTTTACTTTTAAATATAAAACAACTTTTATTTATTAATTTGTGCATTAATTTAATTCTTTATAATAAAAGAGATTAAAAATTAAGTTGTTGAAATCTTATTATCAAAGCTTATCAACTAAAATAAAGAATATTTCTCGCATAATGAAGGTAAATTTAAATTAAGGAGATATTATGTTAAAAAAAGAAATTTCAGATGCCTTAGTGTTACAATTAAACAAAGAGTTCCAATCATCATATATTTATTTAGGGATGTCAGCTTATGCTTCAAAGGTTGGATTAAATGGTTCATCAAGTTGGTTTTTAGTGCAATACCAAGAAGAAGTTGCACATGCAATGAAATTATTTAAATATCTTGAAAATCAAGAAGTACATGTTACTTTACCTAAAATTGAAGAAGCAAATGTCGATTTTAAATCAATTTTAGATACCTTTAAAAAAGCATTAGCTCATGAGATGAAAATGAGTGCAAACTTAAATGAACTAAGTGATTTAACTATGAAAAACAAAGACCATGCAACTTATAATATGCTTCAATGGTATGTAACAGAACAAGTTGAAGAAGAAGCTACACTAAATACAATTATTGATAAAATCAAACTTGTAGGAGATGATGGCTATGGACTTTATGCCATTGACCAAGAATTAGGTTCAAGAACTTTTGTTGACCCAACAAATGCTTAAGTAAACTATGTAAAAGTCCTTTATTAATTAGGGCTTTTACATTTTAGAATAATCTATTATTAGCTATAATATAGCTTATTTAGGAGCATTTATGTCAAAAGTCACTATTTATTTACTTACACTACTTATACCGCTATTTTTTACAGCTTGTTTAGACGAAAAAGATAAAGTCACAAAATTTTATGGAAATGTTGATTTAAGAACTGTTTCATTGGGCTTAAGAGTTCCGGGAAAGATTTCAAAAATCTATTTTGATGAAGGACAAAAAGTCAAAAAAGGTGACTTATTAGCCTCTGTTGATAAAGATTTATTTCAACAATCACTTGATGAGATAAAAGCTCAAGTTACTATGCAAAAAGTCCAAGTAGAAAAACTTGAAAAAGGGTATAGAAAAGAAGATATAGCAAAAGCCAAAGCTTTATTAGCTAAAAGTTCTGCTGTTTTAAATAAAGCAGAAATAGATTTAAAACGATATAACAAACTTCTTAAAACAAACTCAATATCTAAAGAAAAACATGATGATATCTTACTTTCATATAATAGTGCAAAAGCACAATACAATTATGATAAAAACAACTACAAACAACTACAAGATGGCTACCAAAAAGAAGATATAGAATCTGCCCATGCCAAATTAAAATATTTACAAGAGCAAGAAAAAGAAGCACAAATTCATCTACATGATACACAATTATTTGCTCCAAATGATGGTACAATATTAACAAGAGCATACGAAGTGGGAGCGATAGTACCACAAGGTTCTCCAATTATTGAAATGGCTTTACAAAATCAATATTGGGTAAGAAGTTATATTTCTGAAAAATATTTGGGAATAATCAAACCTACTATGAAAGCAAAAGTTTATACTGATTCAAGACCAAACAAACCGTATAATGCAATTGTAAGTTTCATTTCACCACAAGCAGAATTTACACCTAAAAGTGTACAAACTGAAGAGTTAAGAACACAACTTGTATATCGTGTTCGACTAATATTGCAAGAGCATGATAACTTTATTCAACAAGGAATGCCTGTAACCATAGAGTTTGATAATCTAAGTAAAGACAGATAAAAATGTCACTTGTTGTTGCAAAACAAATTACAAAAACATTTAACAATATCCCTGCTATTTCTAAATTAGACATAAATATAAAAAAAGGAAAAATAACAGGACTAGTAGGTCCTGATGGAGCAGGAAAAACTACTCTTATTAGACTTATGACTGGACTTCTTGATGCAGACAGTGGAGAATTAGAAGTTTTAGATTATTCTTTACCTAAAGATGCTAGTAAAATACAAAGCAAAATCGGATATATGCCTCAAAAATTTGGCTTGTATGAAGATTTAAGTGTTTTAGAAAATCTTACTTTATATGCAAACTTACAATCTATTCCAAAAAATAAACAAAAAAAAAGAATCAATGAATTATTGGAATTTATCAATTTAAAAAAGTTTGAATCATTTCTTGCTAAAAATTTATCTGGTGGGATGAAACAAAAACTTGGTTTGGCTTGTGCTTTAATAAAAAAACCAGAACTTTTACTTTTAGATGAACCAGGTGTGGGAGTTGACCCCATTTCTAGAAAAGAATTATGGGCAATTGTAAATAAGTTGGTTGAAGATGATGTGGGAGTTGTTTGGAGCACTGCTTATTTAGATGAAGCAGAACTTTGTGATGAAGTAATACTTTTAAATGATGGTTCTATTTTATTTGAAGGAATTCCAAAAGAGTTAAGTAAAACCATGGAAGATAAAGTTTTTAAAATAGTAGGAGATATAAAAGATAAAAGACAAACACTAAGGTTAGCACTTAAATATGATCAAATAAAAGATGGCGTGATATTAGGAAATAGTATTAAACTGATTTGTGAAAGCAAAGATGATTTACCACCCCTTGAAAAAATAGAAGCTGAAAATTGTAGTTATGAAAGTATGAAAGCAAATTTTGAAGATGGTTTTATTCATATTTTAAATGGTAACTTTAATGGAGAATCATTATTAGCAAAACAAATGGGTGAATTTGAAGAAAATGATGGTAACTTAATTGAAGCTTCCCACCTTAGTAAAACTTTTGGAAGTTTTAAAGCTACAGATGATGTAAGCTTTAAAATAAAAAGAGGTGAAATATTTGGTTTTTTAGGGCCAAATGGTGCAGGAAAATCAACTACATTTAAAATGTTATGTGGCTTAGTAAAACCTACAAGTGGACAAGCACATGTTCTAGGAATAAGTTTAGAAACCTCTTCACATAAAGCCCGTAGCAAAATTGGATATATGTCTCAAAAGTTTTCACTTTATGGGGATATTTCCGTTTATGAAAATCTAAAGTTTTTTGCAGGTGTTTATGGCTTGAGGGGAAAAGAAAAAAAAGAAAAAATAGAAAGTATGATTAAAATTTTTGAATTAGAAAAATATAAAAAAACAGCTTCAAAAACTTTACCCTTGGGATATAAACAGAGACTTTCTCTTGCTTGTGCTGTTATGCATGACCCAGTAGTACTTTTCTTAGATGAACCTACTTCTGGAATTGATCCACTTACTAGACGAGAGTTTTGGAATCATATCTATGCAATGGTACAAAAGGGTATGACTATCATGGTAACAACCCACTTTATGGATGAGGCTGAGTATTGTGACAGAATAGCTTTGATTTATAAAGGTAGAGCAATAGCTTTGGATACTCCACATAATCTTATTAGCCAAGTAGGTTCTAATGCTACTATGGAAGATACCTTTATAGAACTTATTAAAAGAGAAAATGATGATAATAAATAAGCAGCGATTATTAGCACTTTTTATCAAAGAGAGTCTACAAATAATTAGAGATCCAAGTGCCTTAATTATAGCTTTTATTCTACCTCTTATGCTTCTTTTTTTGATGGGTTATGCTATTTCCCTAGACTCAAAACATATTCCTGTAGGAGTTGTAATTGAAAAAAACTCTGCCCACACTTCTAGTTTGATAAAGGCATTTCAAACAAGTGAAAGTTTTGATATACAAATAGCAAAAGATAGAAGAGCCTTTGTAAAACAACTACAAGAAGGAAAACTAAGAGCCATGATTGTGGTTCCTGCAAATTTTGATAAAGATATTTTAAAAGGCAAACCAAAAATACAAATTATCACAGATGGAAGTGAACCTAGTATTGCAAATTTTGTTATCAAATATAGTTTTGCTTTGTGGCAAAATTGGCTTAAATTTGAAAAACTCTCAACAAAAGCAAACATCAATATTCAAGCAAGATATTGGTTTAATGCACCTTTGTTAAGCAGTTATTTTTTACTTCCTGGTTCCATTGCTATAACTTTGACACTTATTGGTACTCTTTTAACTGCATTAGTAGTAGCAAGAGAGTGGGAAAGAGGTACAATGGAAGCTATTATGTCAACTCCAATTAAGATTTTAGAGTTGCTTTTAGGAAAACTTTTACCATACTTTGTTTTAGGTCTTTTCTCACTTCTAATTTGTGTTCTAATAACCTTGTTTTGGTTTGAGATTCCATTTAGAGGTTCATATTTACTTTTACTTTTAACTTCTAGCGTCTATTTATTTTCAGCTCTTAGTATTGGTTTGCTTATCTCAACTTTAGCAAAGAATCAGTTTGTAGCAGCACAAATGGCTTTAATCATAGGCTTTTTACCTGCTATGATTTTATCAGGATTTATTTTTCAAATAAGCAGTATGCCATCTTGGTTACAGTTTTTAACCCATATTATACCAGCAAGATATTTTATAAATATTTTACAAACACTCTTTTTAGCAGGAAATATTTATGAAATCATTATTCCAAATACCCTTTGGATGTTAGGTATTGGTCTGTTTTTATTTGGAATTATTTTTATTATTACAAAAAAGAAGTTAAGTTCATGATACATCAATTAATATCTCTTATAAGAAAAGAATTTTTAGCCATTTGGAGTGATAAGCGTTCTCGTATTGTAATTATTATACCACCAATTATTATGCTTGTATTATTCTCCTTTGCAATAACAATGGAAGTTAAAAATATCAGTATTGGTATTTTAGATAGAAATAATTCAAGTCAAAGTAAAGAACTTATTCGTACTTTGAAATATAGTGACCGTTTTACACAAGTACTTTATTTGAAAAGTTATGATGACTTAAAAGAAAAAATAGATTCTCAAGAAATCCTAGCTGGTATTGAGATACCCCAAGATTTTTCAAAAAATATGCAAAAAGGCAAAACTGCAAATATAGGAATTATTGCAGATGGAAGAAAATCAACAAGTGCTCAAATTGCAGTTGGATATATTCAACTTAGTATTAATAACTTCTTTTCAAAAAATAAAGATACCTTAGTAGTTCGAAATTGGTATAATCCAAATTTAGAGAATTTTTGGTGGATACTTCCAAATTTAGTTGGAAGTTTAACTATACTTATTGCTCTGATTCTAACTTCCTTATCAGTTGCAAGGGAGAGGGAACTTGGAACCTTTGAACAAATCTCAGTAGCACCACTTAGTCCTACTATTTTAATCATTGGAAAGACTATTCCTCCTATGATTATTAGTATCTTAGAAGCTAGTATTATTTTCTTAAGTGCTATTACATTTTTTGGTGTTCCTTTTATTGGTTCACTTAGTATTTTAATTGTCTCAATATGTGCATTTGTCTTTTCTGTTGTTGGCTTTGGTTTATTTATCTCTTCTATTTCATCAACTCAACAGCAAGGAATCTTAGGAGCTTTTATACTTTTAGTACCTTCAATTTTGATGTCTGGATTTGCAACACCCATAGAAAATATGCCCCAATGGCTTATTCCTTTTACAAATCTCATTGCACTAAAATATTTTTTGATACTTTTAAAGGGTCTATTTTTAAAAGATATCTCTTGGGAAATTGCAATCTGGGAGATTTTACCCATGATTGCACTAGGAGTTGTTACACTTATTATTGCAACTTGGTTTTTCAAAAAGAAAGTAACTTAAGCAATACTCTCTTTTTTTACTAAAGTAGTTTCAAACCCTTGCATTGGATGAAGTGGCACTAAAAAAGATAAAATAAAAGAGGCTAAACCAATAAGTGCACCTATAATAAATACAAGTGAATGAGAATATAACCAAATCAAACCTAAGAAAAATGGTAAAAATACAGCTGCAATATGATTTATAGTAAAACTAACAGCACTTGCACTTGCTATATCTTTTGGATCTGCAATCTTTTGAAAATATGTTTTTAAAGCAATTGCCATTGAAAATAATAGATTATCAATAACATATAAGAAAAATGCAAAATATATATTATCAACAAAAGCATAAGAAGTAAAAACTAACATTAGTCCAAGATACTCTACTTTTAAAGTAACTGCTTCCCCTACTTTTGTAATAAACTTACCAATTTTTGGAGCAAGATATATATTTAAAACAGAATTAACAAAAAGTAAAGTCACCATATTTTCAATATCTAAGCCAAATTTCTCTACAAGCAAAAATCCTGCAAATACCATAAATATCTGTCTTCTAGCTCCTGCAAAAAATGTTAAGATATAAAAAAGCCAATACTCTTTTTTTACAACCAATTTTTTCTCTTGTACAACATCATCTTTAAAATGCTCAAAACCTATCCAAGCAATTATAGCAACAGATGAAGTAATCAAACCAAAAAATGCATAAACATATTTATACTCTACACTATAAAATTTCATCATAATATATATCAAAACAAATACAATTAGTGAAGTAAAAGATTTAGCTGCTGTAATTTTTCCCAAAATTATTGGAGCTTTTGCCTTATCAAGCCATTGTAAAGATAGGGATTGATTTAAAGTTTCTAAATAATGAAACCCTGTAGACATCAAAATTGTAGTTAGATATAAACCTAAAGCACTAGGATAAAGTCCAGTTAAAAATACTCCTAAACCTAAAGCTATCATTGAAATATAAGCTAACCTTTGTTGTGCAATAAACATAATTACTAAAATAACTGTAAAAGCTAAAAAGCCAGGAATTTCCCTTAAACTTTGTAAAATACCTATTTGGCTACCATCAAAAGAAGCCACTTCTACTACATAATTATTAAGTAGACTCATCCAAGCAGAAAAAGAAAAAACCATAGATATTGATAAGATATAAAGTAGAGCTACTCTTGATTTAAAAAGATTTTTTATCATCATTTTTCCAATGTTAAAATAAGTCAATATAATATCTTTTAAATATAAAATATGACTTTATTTTTATATTTACCTACTAAATTGGAATAATATTATTTAACTTTATCTTTTTATATAATAAATAAATTTATTTTATATTTAAGAATACACTCAATACAATAATCCAATTGAGTTGTTTATTAACAAAATAAAACTTCTATTTTACTGTATATTTTTTATACAACTTAAAATTGACATAGATTTTAATTTTGGTTAGACTTCTTACATCATAAAATAAGGAAAGGAGTTAATATGATTTCTTATAATAATAGATTATTAGAATTAGAAGAAGTATTTAATTCTTGTATTTCCTCAAATATTATGTATATTATTCCTCATCCAATAAAACAAATTCAAAATATACTAATTCAAGATAAAAACTTCATTTTAGGTGCCAGGTAGACCCTGCACAATTGCCTTTGATTACTTTAATTGTGCTGTTAAGCAATATTGTTTAATACATAATAAAAACTCAACATATTAAACATATTACTTATCTATTAGGGTCTTTCTCACAAAATCAAACAACTAATAATATATTTAAGGAAAAAAAATGATAAATGAAATGAATACATTTGAAAAACACGAATCAGAAATTAGAGCTTATTGTAGAGCAGTACCAACTGTTTTTAAATCGTCATCAAACGCGATAATGATAGATGAAAATGATAAAGAATTTATAGACTTTTTTGCAGGTGCAGGTGTTTTAAATTTTGGACATAATAATCCAAAAATGAAAGAAGCAGTAATTGACTTCATCCAAAGAGATGGAGTTATTCACTCACTAGATATGTTTACAGATGTAAAAAGAGATTTTATAAATACATTTGTAAAAACTGTATTAGAACCACGTGGTTGGGCTGATAGAAAAGTTCAATTTACAGGACCAACAGGAACAAACGCCGTTGAAGCTGCACTTAAATTAGCTAGAAAAGTTACTGGTAGAACAGAAATTGTTGCTTTTAATAGAGGTTTCCATGGTATGACTTTAGGTGCATTAGCTTGTACAGCAAACAATGCCTTTAGAAGTAGTTCAGGAGTTCCTTTAAATAATGTTATTAGAGATACATTTAATGATATGGATGCTTTAGAAAACTTAAGACAAAAAATGTTTGATTTAGGTTCAGGGATGTTGCCTCCTGCTGGTTTTATTGTTGAGCCAGTACAAGCAGAAGGTGGTGTACGTGTTGCTACAAAAGAGTGGTTACAAGGTGTACAAAAACTAGCAAAAGATACTGGAGCACTATTTATTTTAGACAGTATTCAATGTGGTGTAGGAAGATGCGGAAGCTACTTTAGTTTTGATGATTTAGATGTTGATCCAGATATTATAATTTTAGCAAAAGGATTAGGTGGATTAGGTACTCCTATTGGAATGCTAGTTAATAAACCAGAGATTGATAAAGCTTGGAACCCAGGACAACATACTGGTACATTTAGAGGACAAGGTATCTCTTTTGTAGCAGGTAAAGTTGGCTTAGAATATTTCAAAGATGAAACTTTTAATAATGAAACAAAAAGAAAAGGTGACATTATAAGAGAGACTATAGATACCTTAAACTCTAAATATGATGCTGTAAAAGGTGTAAGACAAAAAGGAATGATGTTAGCAATTGATTTTGAAAGTGCAGCAATGACAAAAGAGATTACTACTAAATGTTTTGAAAATGGCTTGATTATTGGAGCTTGTAGTACAGGTGAAATCATCAAATTTATTCCTCCATTGACAATTGAAGAAGATACTTTAAAAGAGGGTCTAAGCAGATTTGTAAAATCTGTTGAAGCAATCTTAGGTTAAGGGGTTATTATGGGATACAGTTCAACACATTTTAAATCAATAAATCCATACACTGAAGAGACAGTGTATGAGATACCTATGGATACAGCTGAAGAAGTAAGAGAGATAATTGAAAAATCACAAGATGCTTATATAAACTCTTGGAGAGACACTTCTTTTGAACAAAGAGCTGAACTTTTAAGAGCTGTTGCAAAAGAGATGAAAGATAATCTTGATGAATATGCACTACCTATGACTGAAGAGATGGGAAAACCTATTAACGAAGCAAGGGGAGAAGTAAATAAAGCAGCTTGGGCAGCAGAACACTATGCTCAAAATGCTGGGGAATATTTAAAAACAGAATTCATAGATTCTGATGCAACAGAAAGCTTTGTACAATATTTACCTTTAGGTGTAACTTTAGGATTACTTCCTTGGAATGCACCTTTTTGGTTAGCTTTTAGATACTTAGCCCCTGCTCTTATGTCAGGAAACTCTTGTATTATGAAGCATGATTCTCATACCCCTTTATGTGCAATTAAAATTGTACAAGCCTTTGAAAAAGCAGGTATGCCTAAAAATTTAGTTCAAAATGTAGTTATTAATCACTCACAAATAGAATCAATCATTAGACATCCACTTGTTACTGGTGTATCATTAACAGGGTCATCAAAAGCAGGAGCTGCAGTTGGTGCAATAGCTGGAAGTGAAATCAAACCAGTAGTATTAGAACTTGGTGGAAGTGATGCAGCTATTGTATTAGCTGATACAAAAGATTTAGAACATGCAGCAGATGTAATTGTTCTTTCAAGATATATCAATGCTGGTCAATCTTGTATTGCTGCAAAAAGAATCATTGTAGAAGAGCCTATTTATGAGAAATTTATCTCTTTATTAAAAGAGAGATTTGAAAAACTAACTTTAGGTGATCCAAAAGATGAATCAACAAAAATTGGTCCAATAGCAAGACGTGAGTTAGTTGAAGAGATGCACGAACAAGTTGATAGATCAGTAAGTGCAGGAGCAAGACTGGTTTTAGGTGGAAATAGAATGGAAGGAAAAGGATTCTTTTTTCCTGTAACTGTTTTAGCAGATGTAGAACCTGGAATGGTTGTATCTTGTCAAGAGACATTTGGTCCTATTGCAGCAGTTATTAAAGCAAAAGATGCAGATCATGCATTGGAAATTGCTAATGACACTGAATATGGTTTAGGTGGTTCAGTATGGACAGGGGATATTGAAAAAGGTAAAAAAATAGCAAGTAAAATTGTTACTGGCCAAGTTTCAATTAATGGAATTGTTAAATCAGATCCTAGACTTCCAAGTGGTGGAGTTAAAAAATCAGGTTTAGGAAGAGAATTAGGCCCTCATGGTATTAAAATGTTTGTAAATACTCAACAAGTTTGGGTAGGTCCTGTTAAATAGGAAATAAGATGAGAGAAAAATTACCTTTTACAAAAAAAGAGTATGTCCAAAGGATTAGAAGAGTTAAATCATTGATGCAACAAAGAAGAATCGATGTTTTAATTGCAACTGATCCTGGAAATATGAATTGGCTTACAGGATATGATGGTTGGTCTTTTTATGTTCATCAAGGGGTTATTATCTCCCTTGATGAGGATGAACCTATTTGGTTCGGAAGACTTATGGATAGAAATGCCGCATTGATAAAATGTTACATGAAAGAAGATAATCTTTATGGTTATCCAGAAAAATATGTACAAAATTTAGATGAACATCCAATGACATGGATTGGTAATAATATTTTAAATAAGAAAAAATGGGACAAATGTGTAATAGCAACTGAGAGAGATAGTTATTATTATACAGCTGAGGCTCATTTTAGATTAACAGCAACTCTACCAAATGCAAATTTTATAAATGCAAATAACCTAGTTAATTGGGCTAGAGGAGTTAAATCTCAAAAAGAGATTGAATATATGAAAATAGCTGGAAAAATCACTCAAAAGATACATCAAAGAGTTTTAGATGTAGTAAGAGTTGGTATTCCAAAAAGTCATGTTGTTTCACAAATTTATGAAACTGCAATTGCAGGTGTTGATGGATATGGTGGTGATTATCCTTCAATTGTACCATTGTTACCTTCAGGTGCCGATGCATCTGCATCTCATATTACTTGGGATGAAAGACCTTTTAAAAAGAATGAGGCAACTTATTTTGAGATATCAGGTTGTTATAAAAGATATCATTGTCCTATGTCAAGAACTATTTTTATGGGGAAACCTAACCAAAAATATTATGATGCAGAAAAAGCTTTAATAGAAGCTATTGATGCAGGATTAGAGCAAGCAAAACCTGGAAATAGAACTTGTGATATTGCAAATGCAGTTGATACTATAATGCATAAATATGGTATTGATAGAAATGGTGCAAGATGTGGTTACCCTATTGGAGTTAGTTATCCTCCTGATTGGGGTGAAAGAACTTGTAGTTTAAGGTCAACTGACCTAACAGTATTAGAACCTGGTATGACCTTCCATTTTATGCCAGGTATTTGGCAAGCTGATTGGGGAATGGAGATAACTGAAAGTATCTATATAACAGATACTGGAGTGGAAACTTTTTGTGATTTCCCAAGAGAGTTATTCATTAAATAGAGTATAAAGGAGGATTAAAATAAAAAATCTTTTTAGAGTACGCAAAGTAATGGTGTTTAAACAAATAAAAAAATAAAGGAAAACTTATGAAATTAATTAACTTAAAATCTCTAGTTCTTGCAGGTATGATAGCTGCAACAAGTCTTAGTGCAGCAACATGGAAGTATGCAATGGGTGAAGGAGTAAATGATCCTCAAGGTATTTATGCAGTAGCATTTAAAAACTATATAGAGAGTCATTCTGACAATAAAATTAAAATATATCCTGTTGGTTCATTGGGTGAAGAGACAGATTTAATGGAACAAACAAGAGCTGGATTGATTCAATTTTTAGGACAATCAACTGGTTATATGGGTGGAACAATTCCAGAAATGGATCTATTTACTCTACCTTACGTTTTACCAACTGATACAAAAGAGTTAGACTATTTTTTCAAACACTCAAAAGCTATTAATAAACTTTTACCTCCAATTTTCAATAAACATGGATTAGAATTATTAGCAGTTTTCCCAGAAGGTGAAATGGCAATTACCACAAATAAAGTATTTAGATCTCCTAAAGATTTAGAAGGAATGAAGATGAGAGTTATGCCTGGTTCTCCAATTCTGGTTGATACATATAAAGCATTTGGAGCTTCTCCTGTTCCAATGAGTTGGGGTGATTTAATTGGTGCTTTAAAAACAAACATGGTTGATGGTGAAGAAAACCCAACTGTTTGGATTGAAGCTTATGATTTAGATAAATTATCAAAAGTTTTAACTTATATAGGACATAGTAGTTTTAATGCTTGTGCAGTTACAAACAAACAATTCTATGATAAATTGAGTGCAAAAGATAAAAAACTTGTAAAAGCAGCTTCTGCTCATGCTGAAAAAGTGATTTTAAAAGAGGCTCAAAAACTTGATGCTTATGGTTTAGGAAGAATAGTAAGAACAAATCCTGATTATAAAATTGTTACTTTAACAAAAGAAGAGAGAAAAGCATTCAAAGAAAGAGCAAAACCAGTTCAAGAAAAGTTTGCTTCAAAAAGTGCTTCAAATAAAAAACTTTTAGATCAAATGAGAAAAGACCTAGAAGAAGCAGAAAAAAATGCAAAATAAAACTTTTTAGTTTTAATAAAACAATAGATAGCACTTAAGCTATCTATTTAGGAGTTTACATGGAGAATTCAGAAAAAGTATCCGAAAAAAAGATCAACCCTCTTTTTAAAGGTCTTGACTTTATAGATAAATTGATCGGTAAATTTGAAAAACTGATGTTAGGACTTGGGATTATAGCAATGGCTATAAATACTATTGCAGCAGTTGTTAGTAGATTTATTTTCAATGATGCAATTATATTCACAGATGAATTAAATATGATTTTTATAGTTATTGTAACTTTTGCTGGATTAAGTTATGCAGCAAGACAAGGTAGACATATAAGAATGTCTGCTATTTATGACTTATTAAATTCTAATTTGAGAAAAATATTTATGATTATTATTTCAGCTGTAACTGGTATATTTATGTTCCTTTTATCATATTATTCGATTTTATATATCATAAGTGTTTATAACAGTGGAAGAATATTACCTGCACTAGGAATTGATGTTTATATTATATATTTATGGGTTCCTATTGGTTTTATAATCACTGGCTTACAATATTTTTCAACAATACTTAAAAATATTAGGTATGAAGATGTATACCTTTCTACAAATATTAAAGATGGTTATACAGATGCAGCCAATCAAATAGAAGTTTAGGAGTAAGAGATGGCAATTTTAATTTTTTCTATAATGGTTGTATTATTACTCTTAGGCTTTCCAATGATGATACCTCTAATTGCAGGATCAACTGTTGGATTCTATGAAGTATTTGGTGATTTTGATAGAATGCAATTTATGATTCAGCAAATGATGGGTGGTATTAGACCAGCTGCTCTTATTGCAGTTCCTATGTTTATTTTATCAGCAGATATTATGACAAGGGGAAAATCAGCTGAAAAATTGATTGATTTAGTTATGTCTTTTGTTGGACATATAAAAGGTGGTTTGGCAGTTAGTACTGCCTGTGCTTGTGCAATGTTTGGAGCTGTTTCAGGTTCAACTCAAGCAACTGTTGTAGCAATTGGTTCTCCACTTAGACCAAGACTACAAAAAGGTGGATATAAAGATTCATTTATTCTTGCTTTAATAATCAACTCTAGTGATATTGCATTTTTAATTCCTCCTAGTATTGGGATGATTATTTATGGAATTGTTTCTAAAACTTCTATTCCTGAATTATTTATTGCTGGTATTGGACCAGGACTTTTGATTTTAGTTCTTTTTTCAATATACAGCATTGCTTATGCATATAAAAATGATATTCCTACACAACCAAAATCTACATGGAAAGAGAGATTATTAGCATTTTATTATGCTTTATGGCCTTTAGGATTTCCAGTAATTATTATCGGTGGTATTTTTGGTGGTATTTTTAGCCCAACTGAGGCTGCTGCTATTAGTGTTGCTTATGCTCTATTTTTAGAAGGTGTTATATTCAAAACTATGAAATTTAAAGAATTTTATAGTTCAGCTGTTGCAACTGGTTTAGTTACAGCGGTAGTATTTATCTTGGTTGCTGCTGGTGCAGCATTTGCTTGGATTTTATCTTTTGCACAAGTTCCTCAAGAAATATTAGCATCAATTGGTATAAAAGAGATGGGTCCATATGGGGTATTAGCAGTTATATCTATTGCATTTTTTGTTGGTTGTATGTTTGTTGATCCTATTGTTGTAATTTTAGTACTTGTTCCAATTTTTTCACCAGTTGTTGATTCAGTGGGATTGGACCCTGTTTTAGTTGGAACTATAATTACTTTACAAGTTGCTATTGGTTCAGCCACACCACCTTTCGGTTGTGATATTTTTACAGCAATTGCAATATTTAAAAGACCATATTTTGAAGTAATAAAAGGAACACCTCCTTTTATCTTTATACTTTTATCAGTCGCTGTTGCACTAATCTTCTTCCCACAAATTGCCCTATATTTTAGGGACTTAGCTTTTAGATAAAGGAGAACTTATGTTTAAAAAAGTATTAGTAGGACTAGATGGTTCAGAGTTAGCTTACAATGCACTTGAAAAAGCTTGTGAGATTTGTAAAAACTTTGATTCTGAATTAAATATTGTTTCTGTATTTAGACATCATAGTTTTATTGAAGGTTCTTTATCTATGGTAAGGGGTGCAGTTGAGTATGAAACTATGGATGATGTTTTAGGTCAATATGCAAAAGAGATTGTAGAAGATGGTAAAAAAATAGCTCATAACTTAGGACTAAAAGAAGAAAAAGTAAAAGGATTTATTCGTTCAGGACAAATTGCAAAGCAAATCTTACATTTTGCAAAAACAAATGATATCGACCTAATTGTAGTAGGTAAACAAGGACAAGGTGATTTGACTGGTTATTTACTTGGTGGGACTTCTCACAAAATTTCTGGTCTAGCTAAATGTCCTGTTTTGGTTATCTAAATGAAAATAAAAGATATCAAATTTATAAGTATATACTCTTTTAACAGAGTATATTTTAATGTGATAGAACACTCCAGTTAATTTTATACCTAAGAATATAAATTAAAATTAATTGGAGTAATTATGGAAAATAATTCAATGAAAGCTATGGTCTTAGTTGGTCATGGTGGAATAGATAAGTTAATATATAAAGATGTTGAAATTCCTACACCCAAAAAAGGTGAGGTTCTAATAAAAGTAACAGCAACAGCTAAAAATAATACAGATAGAAAAGCCCGAGAAGGTTTATATCCAGTTGATGATAACAATAAAGAAGAGGTAACCTCTTTTAATATGACAGGAGATAATACCTTCACCTTTCCAAGAATTCAAGGGGCAGATATCGTTGGAGTTGTTGAAAAAGTTGCAGATGATGAAAATAGAAGTCTAATAGGTCAAAGGGGGCTTGTTGATTTTAATATCTATTTATCTCAAAATCCCGATTTAAATTTAATACCTGATTATTATGGACATGGAGCAGATGGTGGATATGCGGAATATGTAGTTGTTCCTAGTGAAAACTTTTATGCTATGCCAAATAAAAATCTTGATGATGCCCAATTAGCTTCTCTTGGTATGTGTTCATATCAAACTGGCTTTAGAATGTTAAATGCCTCACGGGTAAAAGCTGGAGATAAAGTACTAATAAGCGGTGCAAGTGGTGGAGTTGGAACTGCCCTAATTCAAATGTGCAAAGTCTTAAAAGCTATCCCTTATGCCCTTAGTTCTAAGGATAAAGAAGAGGAACTTTTAGCTCTTGGTGCTGAAAAAGTGATTGATAGAGGTGAAATCTCAACTTTAAAACAAAGAATTCTAGAAGCAACAAAGGGTGAAAATATTGATGCTGTTATGGATTTAGTTGGTGGAGAATATACAAATATTTTTATTGATACTATGATTATAGATATGAAAAAAAGAGATGACTACCCAAGACTAAGTATAGCAGGAGCTAGTTCATATAATATCACTGAAGTATTATGGTCTAAGATTTATCTTTATCAAGTAGAGATTCATGGGATATCACATGGTACAAAAAATGAAGCAAAACAGTTAATGCAATGGATAAAAGAGGAAAAACTAAAACCCATTTTACATGCAACCTTTAAACTTTCAAATCTCCATGAAGCAGAAAAATATTTTGTTTCAAGGGGAAAAGGATATTTAGGAAAAATAGTAATAGTACCTGATTCTCAATGGGAAGAACATGGTGCAAAATACTCTTTAAAGATAGAAAATGAATAAGCCACACACAATAGGACTAATAGACACCCATGCGGGTGGTGATGTGAGTAGAATAGTATTTACAGGTATAAAAGAGTTAGAGGGTAATAGTGTAAGAGAACAAATGCTTTACTTGCAAGAACATGCTGATGATTTGAGAGAAACACTACTTTATGAACCTTATGGTATCCCTGAGATGTCTATAGATTTGGTAGTTCCCTCTAAAAATGAAGAAGCAGTTGCTGGATATATTATTATGGAAGTTATGGGTTATCCTATATATTCAGGTTCAAACACTATGTGTACTGCAACAGCTGTTATTGAAAATGGATTAGTTGAGAAAAAAGATGGTATCTTAAAATTTAAACTTGAAGCACCAGCTGGACTTGTAGATATTGAAGCTAAAGTAGAAAACGGTGTTGTTGAATCTATAACTTGCGAGGGACTTCCAAGTTATATTTATCAATATAAAGAAAAAATTGTAATCCAAGAGTTAGGTGAGATTACCTATTCTGTAGCTTATAGTGGAGGTTTCTATATCCTTATAGAAGCTAGTGAGTTAGGATTTAATCTTACACTTGATGAAGAAAAAAGATTAAGTGATACAGCTTATTTAATAGTTGAAGCAGTTAGAAAAAAAGAGTCACTAAGACACTATTTATTAGGTGATGTGGGACCAGTTCCTTTTTTACATTTTATGGGAAAAGTTGAGAAAAAAGAAGATGGTTTTTATACCTCACGCTCAACCACTTATGTTCACCCAGGAGTTATTTGTAGAAGCACAACAGGAACAGGTACCTCTGCTAGATTGGCATATTTACAATACGAAGACAAAATTAAACCAGGTGAAAGATTAGAAACTGTAAGTTTAAGGGGTACAAAATTCATTGGTACTTTTGATGCAGTTGAAAATATCGATGGACAGAATGTAGTAAGAAATAGAACAACAGGCAAAAGTTATATAATAGCAAAATCAGAGATTTTAGTTAATTGTGATGATTGTCTAACAAAATATAATGAATTAGCAAAAGTGATTCAGTATTTAGAATAAAAAGGAGTCGGTATGTATAATAATTTTGATGAAGTAGTAGAGTTTGCTACAAATTTTAGACATAATTTACATAAAAATCCCGAATTGACTTGGGAAGAGACAGATACCGCAAAGGCAATAAGAGAGATATTAGATAAGCATAATATTACATATAAAACTTATGCAGGAACTGGAACTGTTGGCTTACTTGCCCAAGATAAAGAGGGACCTCATATAGCATTAAGGGGAGATATTGATGCTCTTCCATTAGAAGAGAAAACTGATGTTTCATATAAATCAGTTAAAGCTCAATGTATGCATGCTTGTGGACATGATGGTCATACAGCAACTTTAATGGCAGCTGCTATTTGGTTAAAACAAAATGAAGATAAACTAACAAACCCAATATCTCTTATATTTCAACCTGCTGAAGAGGGAGGTCATGGAGCTAAAAAGATGATTGAAGAGGGATGTTTAGATGGAGTTGATATGATTTTTGGTTGGCATAATTGGCCAGCTATTAAATTTGGTCAGGCTGTTTGTCCTGAGGGTACAGTAATGGCTGGAAATGGAACTTTTCATATTACACTTAAAGGTTCGGGAGGTCACTCCTCTCAACCTGAAATTTGTAAAGACCCAGTTCTTGCAGCTTCTGCTTTAACTATGGCACTACAACAAATCGCAAGTAGACAAGTAGCACCACAAGATGCTGTTGTAGTATCTGTTACATCAATAGATGCAATTAGTGGAGTAACAGTGATTCCCGATAATGCAAAGGTTGAGGGAAGTATTAGAGTTCCAACAAATGAACTAAAAACAAAAGTATTTAATCAAATAGAAGAGATATCAAAAGGGATTGCACTAGCATATAATGTAGAGGTGGATATTGATTTAAGAGATAGATATCAACCAACAATCAATCATAAAGAGGAAGCTTCAAAGGTGAGAGAAGTATTAAAAGACACCTTAGGTGAAAACTGGCAAAGCAATATTGCAACTCCAATTATGGCAAGTGAAGATTTTAGTTATTACTTAAACAAAATCCCAGGAGCTTTTGCTCTTATAGGAAGTGATGATGGAGTTGAAAAACATCAAAAAGCTTGCCACAATGTACATTATGATTTCAATGATAAGCTAATAAAACCAGTTAGCATATCACTTATGAAATTAGCTAATTTTAAATTTTAAAAGGGAAACTTCATGTTTTCCTTTATGGTGCCTCTGCTAGGCGTATTAGCAATAGTTTTAAATGCCATTGGAATGGCAATAAAAGATTTAATAAAAACAAAAATTTTATTAGGTACATCAGTTGTTTTTATAATACCTGATTTATATCAAAGTGGTGGAATACATGGTGTTTACCAATCAGTTATCATAGCCCTTATGTATTATGTGGGAGCCTTAGAATATAGAAAACTTGAAAAAGCAATTCTTTATTCTATTCCATTCTTTTCCATATTTTTACTTTTAGGTCTTAAAGAGTATGAAGGATTATTTTTAGTATTAGCATCTATTACAACACCCTTGGCTACTATTTCAAAAGATTCATTTAAAATGAAGCTTTTACTTTTAGTATCAACTTTGTCTTGGGGAACTTATGCAGTTCTTATGAAAGCATGGTTTGCCTTAGCCTTTGATATATTGGGTGCTCTTGCTTTAATATACTTTTTTGGAGAATATAGAAGAGAAAAAAAAGCTAGAGAATTACTTGATAAAGTATATGATGAGTGTGTAAAAGTAAAAGAAGAAGTATTACCTTAAAATAAAAAAGAGCTCTTTTTTATTTTAAGATATGCTCTTCAACTACCCAATTTGCAAAAGGAATTGAAGAGGTAAAAGCAGGACTAACTGCATTTAGTACATGAACTGAATTTTCATCTGATTCTACTACAAAATCTTGTACAAGTTCTAAGGTATGTTTATTTAATAGTTGTGCTCTTATTCCTGGTGTACTCCAAGAATTAAAACCATCGTGATTCATATTTTTAGTTAGTTTCATCGCTAAATTTTTAAAGTATTTGAAATTGTACTTTTTTATCTCACTAAAAGCTAAACTTCTAAAAGAAAAAGCATCTGTAATAAAAAGCTTTAACTCATAATATGAAACTTCCAAAAACTCTTTCAAAGAAAAATTATCAAAACCTTTATAATTTTCTCTCCAAAAAGCAGGTATAGCTGTTGGTCCTATTTTACTCTCATTATCCACAGTTAAAGTATAATGAACTCCCAAAAAAGGATTTGCCAAGTTTGGTACTGGATAAACATTTGTTCTTAGTTGAGAAACATTTGTTTTATCTTTTAAATATACACCTTTAAAAGGAATAATTACATAATCTTTTGAAAAGCCATAATCCCTTGCTATTTTATCAGCATATAAACCTGCACAATTTATCACTTTTTTAGCATAAAACTCACCCTTACTTGTAAGAACTGCATCTTTACTTGAAGAGATATATTTACAATCTAAAAGTAACTCAACTCCTAGCTCTTGTATAACTTTTGCAAACTCTTTTGTCACTTCTTTTGGATTTACAGTTGCTGTACTTGGACAAAGAAGTGCTTTTTCATAGGTTTTTACATTAGGATAGAGGGTATTTAGTTCTTCTTCTCTTAACCATTGAAGCTCAACTCCATTTGCATCACCTCTATTTTTTAACTCCAATAATCCAATTAATTCATCTTCATTTGTGGCTACTACTACTTTTTTACACTCATTTAATTTTAGATTTCTCTCTTTACAAAACTTTTTAAGGGCAAGATTACCCTCTTTTGTAAACTTAGCTTTTAAAGAATTTGCAGTGTAATAAAAACCAGCATGTAAAACACCTGAGTTTCTACCACTACTATGCATTGCAACTTCAGGCTCTTTTTCTATAACTAAAATTTTACTATCGGGGAATCTCTCTTTTAAATTTTTGGCAATATTAAGCCCAATAATTCCAGCACCAATTATTAAATAATCATGCATTTTAGTATCCCAACTCTTCATTTATAAGAATAATTGTGATTCTATCTTTTTCATCAGCTTTTACCCAAGTAAATTTATTGGCAATAGTATTTAAATTTTGTTTTGGTTCTTTTCCCATCTCTATTGCTTTTTTATTCATTCTATCTATGTTTTTAACAGCAGCTACTTCCATAACTCTTTTAAAACCATCTTCTAAATTTTCAACGATTTTATTTACACCCACTATTGCTAATATCTTTTTAGGACCAAAACAAAAGGCAGCTACTCTATTTCCACTTCCATCAGCATTTACTATTTCCCCATCTTTTGTTAAAGCATTTATTCCTGTAACAAAGATATCTGAAACTAGTCCTTGTCTTCTTCTTTCTGTATTTTCTTCCATTGAAATACCAAGTTCATATTGGTTATATAAAGTTATATCTTTTTTATTTGCCAAATAATCAAGTAAGCCTATTTCTCCAACAGTAACAGAACCTCCAAGTCCCACTTTCATACCCTCTTTTATAAAAGTTTTAGCTAAATCAAAAGCTTCCTCTTTTGTCTGAACAAAGTGTGGATCATAACCACAAGATTTTAACGTATCAATAAGTTTTTGCATCTACTTTTTCCTTAATATTCAGTAATCTTTCAGTAATTTTATTCTATTTTCCATTAAAGTTTTTATCTTCAATCTTAGATACTACTTCATCAGCTATTTTATTTACAACCAATGCAACTTCATTTGTATTATTTGATACTATAACATTTTGTTTTGTTATTTTTTCTAAATTAGTAATAGAATCATTAATTTGTACCATTTCATCAAATTGCAATTGAAAAGAAGAAGATACATTCTCAATCAGTTCTAATGTTTTACTAATATTTAAATTAAGTTTTTCATAACCATCAATCATTTCATCAGAAATAACTTTACCTTCATCTGCTTTATTTGTTGCATTTTCAACTAAACTTTTAATCTCTTTTGCTGCATCAGCACTTCTTGTTGCCAAATTTCTAACTTCAGCTGCAACTACAGCAAATCCTTTCCCTGCTTCCCCTGCAGTTGCCGCTTCAACTGCTGCATTTAGTGATAAAATATTTGTTTGAAATGCAATCTCTTCAATAATATCAATAGCACTTGCTATTGAATTTGTTTGGGTATTAATTTCATTCATTGATAAAGAGGTTTTATTTGCCAACTCTTGTCCCTCAAAAACAGAGCTAGCAACAAAATCAGTATATGACGCCATTTCAGTAACAGAACTACTACTCTTTCTCATATTAGCAGTTATCTCTTCTATTGAAGTTGCTATACTTTTAAGTCCATCTGCTTGATAATTAGTTGAATTTGTTAAATCACTAACATTAGAAGATAGGGTATTTGCATTTGTTGATAAAATTGTTCCAACATTCTTATTATCTACTAACATAGTTGTAACAGCATCACCTAGTATATTTATATCGTCACAAAGGGATTTTAGATCTCCATCTATTTTTGATATATCAATACGTGAAGTATAATCATACTTAGAATACTTAGACAATACTTCACTTGCATGTTTAATATTTAAATCAATCTCACTTAATAGCTCATTTATTAAATTTTTTAATTCATTTAAAACAGTATTTGAGGAATCTCCCATGATTCTTGTATCAAAAAATCCAAGTTTAGCTCTATTTACAGAATCAATTGCATTATTTACTAACTTTTTATCTTCTTCCATTGTAATTTTAGTTTTTTCAATATTATTATTTATACTTGTTGCCATTTCACATAATTCATCACTACCCTTTAATTTAATTAAGGTTACATCAGTCGTTTCTCCATTAATGTATCTAAAAAAACCTAGTAATCCCTCTTGAAATTTTTGTAAAGGTTTTTTTATTGAATTGGTAACAAAAGTACTAATTAATATAGAAGATATAAGTGAAATAAAAATAATTACATATAAAACATATAAGGTTTTATCTATTTTATTCAAAGACTCTTTATATGTAATTTTATTTTGATTCCCAGCTTCATTACTAACGTTTTTAATCGTATCATTAATTTTTATAAACAAATTATCTGTAACAAATAGCATTGGCATGGACATACTCATATTTACTGGCTGACCTGGTACTGTTTGAGATGATGAAATTTTCAACATTGTCAAAGCACCATCTAAAGCCCTATTATACTCTTCTAAATCTTGTTGAATTGATTTAAAAATCTTTTTATTTTTTTCATCTAAAAAAGTTGACTTATTGATATCTTTTATCTCTTTATTTATTTTTTCTTGTAGACTTTTTAAAACTACTATCTCTTTGTCAACTTTTGATTTTTCAATTCCACTTGATACATAACTAAAAACCTTATACAAGACACTATTTAAGATATTAATATCTTTTAAAAAATTATTACTATCCATATAAGTTTGAAATTTTACTTCAACTATTTCAGTTAATATATTTTTATCAGATTTTAAAGCACTAATTGAAAATAATGCAATAACACTTAACATCAAAGTTACAAAAAAAGGAGCTAAAATAATTTTTTTATCCATTTTTAAATCATTAATAGAATACATAATTACCTTTCTATATTATCAATTAATTCGAAATTTAAATAAATTCTATTTAGTCTATATCTAAGTTCATAAACTATTATTACAAAATATTTAGGAAGTTTTTTTCATGAAAAAAAGAAGAAATATATTTTCTCTCACTGTTAAAATATACTCTTCCTTTAAATTCTTAATAAAATAATTTTGACTATTAAATATAAAGCCTTCAGAAAATTTAAATATCTTTATATCATTAAAATCATCACTAATAATATTTTCGACTTTTATTTCATCAATTCAAATTAGCTGATTCATAAGTTTTTTGTTCTTTAAACAATTTTTTATGTAATATCATAGAAACAACAAAGATAATAAATCCTGCAATATGCGTAGTTTGTACTATGCCAAAAAATGACTCAAAATGATAAGCTTCATCTTCTGTTAATAATAAAATTGTTGCAACTGCAAATACAACTCTTTCTAAAATCATCATCTTTTTATCCCAAAAACCTTCCATAACAATAGAAAAAGACAAAATCCCAAAGAAGGCGAAAATAAATACTTCAAATCTCTCGAACCAATCCCCATTTATAAGAGGAGTAAAAGCAAATAATAAAGGAATAATATACATACCTTTACCTATTTTCCAAGACACAAGTCCAGTTTGCATTGGAGGAGTTTTTGCAATAGCTGCTGCTGCAAATGCTGCTAAACAAACAGGTGGAGTAAGATTTGAATCTTGAGATAACCAAAAGATAATTAAATGTGCTGACAATAAGTACATTGCAGCTTCTGGGATTTGAACTCCAGCATTAACAAGTGTTGCCATAGCAGGAGTTAACATAAGACCAACAAGAGCAGGTGCACTTAAAACTGACAATACTACATATGATGCAGTAACAGGTAATCCCATACCCAAAATAAGTGAAGCTATTGCGATTAATATAATAGCTATAAGTAAAGAGTTTCCTGACCATGCCATAATAAGTTGAGAAAAAGTGATTCCAATTCCAGATATATTAATAACACCAACAATAATACCAACAGAGACTAATAATATTCCAGTTACTACCATGTTTTGACTACCAAGGGCAAGGGCTTCTAATATCTCTTTTAGTCCCATTCTTTTATTTTTTGTCAAATATGAGGCAAAAACAATAGTAACGATTGCAATTGATGCTGCATAAGTTGGAGAATATCCATAAATCAAAAGTCCAACTAATACTATAATTGGAATAAAAAAATGAAAACCTTCTCTTAATAGTGGTAGAACTTTAATATTATTATCTTCACCTTTTATATTATGTTCCTTTGCATGAATATGAATATAAAAAGAGATAGATGCAAAATATAAAATTGCAGGTAATACAGATACAGAGATAATAGTTACAAATGGAATATGGGTAATTTGAGCCATAATAAAAGCTCCTGCTCCCATAATCGGAGGCATGATTTGTCCACCTGTACTTGCTGCTGCTTCAACTGCCGCGGCAAAAGTTCCTTTAAAGCCTGCCCTTTTCATCATAGGAATTGTAATAGACCCCGTTGACACTGTATTTGCAACAGCACTTCCTGAAATAGTTCCCATAAGTGCAGAAGAAAATACTGCAACATGACCTGTTCCACCTGTATATTTACCTGCAACTGCATTTGAAACATCTACGATAAAGTCCCCTGCTCCTGATTTCAATAAAAAAGCAGCAAATAGAATAAACATAAATACATATGTTGAAGAAATAGTGGCTATTGGACCAAATAATCCCTCACCTGTATAAAACATTCTATATAAAAATCTATCAAAATCCATTCCTCCAAAGGCAAAAACACCTTCAAAATATTGTCCCAAGAATAACACATAAGAAATACTTAGTATTATAAGAGCTGGAATAATATACCCTGTATATCTTCTCACTAACTCTATTGCCAAAATTATTGTCATAGAAACAACTATAATATCACTCAATCTCATTTGAGAGTGAGCAACTGAATATAAACTCTCTTCAAATAACATCATATATACAAATGTACTTAGAGATAAGATAGCAAGAATAATATTTAATATACTTACTCTATCTTCACCTTTACTAGCTTCATAAGTTAAGAAACCAAGTGATCCTAAAAGTGCAAAATGGGCTGAATTAAACCACAAGTCACTAATCCCACCCCAAATATTAATATAGAAGTGAAAAAGTGAAATTAATATGGCATAAGCAAATGTTATTTCTTTAAAGTATTTTATTTTTATCATGATTATTGTCCTTAGATTTATAAGCTACATAAATGATTTCAAATCACTTATGTAAGATATAAAATAAAGAGAGTTAGACTCTCTTTATTTTTAGTTATCAATTAAAGAATCTGGTATTTTGATACCTTGTTCTCTGTAGTATTTTGCAGCACCTTTATGAAGTGGCATTGGTAACCCATCTATTGCTTTTTGTAAAGACATAGCAAGTGTTGCTTTATGTACACTATTTAAAAATGGTAGATTTTCATAAATTGTTTTAGTTAATAAATAAACAACTTCTTCTGGTGTATCTTTTGTAACAACAAGTAAATTTGGTTGAGCTATTGTATAGATATCTTTTGTTTGTCCAGGATAAGTTCCAGCTTTTATAGTAAATGGAGTCCAAACAGGATAATTTGCATCAATTTTTGCTAAATCATCTTTTGAGAAATCTAATACTCTTATGTTATCATTTCCAATTGAAGCAAAAGCATTTGTAACAGCTGATGTTGGAGGTCCTGATGGTGTTGTCATACCTTGTACTTTTCCATCTTGAAGTGCAGTAGAACTTGGACTATATCCTAAATATTGTAAGTCCATTTTATTGAAATCAATTCCTAGTGATTCTAATATAGTCTCTGATGAAACTCTTGAACCTGAACTTCTTCCACCAATAGAGAATCTCTCACCATAAAGATTTTTCATATCTTTTATATTACCAGTTTTTGCATATTTACTTTTAATTGTAAATTGCTCAACATTTTGCCATAACATAGATATAGATCTTAAGTTCTTTTTAGGATGACCTTTATATTGACCTTTCCCTTGCCAAGCCATTGAACCAAATAGTCCTTGTAAAATAGCAAAGTTAACTTCACCCTTTTCAAGCATATCAATATTTTCATTACTTCCAGCACTTGTAATTGCAGAAAACGTAACTTTATGGTCTTTTGCTAATTTAAGTGAAGCAATTGTAGCAATACCTACACCAACTGGATAATAAGTCCCCCCTGTACTTGCTGTTGCAATTACATACTTACTCTCTGCAGCATTTGCACCTGTTAACATTGCTGCAGTCATTACTGAAGTTGCCAACAATTTTTTTAAAATCGAATTTTTAAACATGTTATTCTCCTTTGTTTTTGTACAAGAAAAGTATAACATATTTTGAAACAATATTGTTTCAAAATTGTTTTAAATTTCAAAATTTGTATTAATAATACCATTATATAGGACTTTATAAAAATAAAACAACGTGTTATTTTGAAACAAAAGAGATATATTCACCTAAAAAGTAAACTACATGAAACAATATAAATTCAAAATACTTATTCTCTTGAAGAGGTAAACCTCTTCGCTTTTCTTACTTTTGTATTGACGAAAAGTAAGCAAAAACAACTACGGCTTCGGAGGCAAAGCTTCCCTCATTTATTATTTATCTTTTCTGACTTGTAAAACTCACATAAAATATGCTCTTTAGCATATTTGTTCTGTTCAAACAATTACAAGTCTTTTCCGAAAAGAGAAATAAACATTCGGCTCCTGCAGATGTAGCAATATTATTTGGTGTCTATATATTACTTTATAAATAAAAATTTGAACTATGGGTATTTTTTTCTGCCTTTGATGAAGCTGGAAGTTATATGTTTATTTTCGGTAAAGCCCGAAACTGTTTGAACGTTAAAAAATGACCTAAATGGTCATTTTAGTGAGTTTTGCAGGGCAGAAAATAAATATATAACTGGAAGGTAGCTTTGCCTTCATCAATTCGGCAGTCTTTTTTCTCAAAGAGAGTGCAAGCACAAGGCTTACTTTTTCGAGATCAAAAAGTAAGAAAAGCGAATACCTTTAGGTATTCATGAGCATAAAAACATATATTAGAAAAAAATGAAATTTCAACTTCTGTAATCTACTTCAATTTATAATTAATTGGTATTCTGTCCCCGGATTTTAAAGAGTATAAAACATATAATAACTAATAAAACTGCACTATATAAAAATTTAGGTTCAAATAAAAATACTATTACTTGCCATAAAATAGCAAAAAAAGATGTAATAATAATCTTAAGGAGAATTCCCTTTAGTCTGAAAAAAAGCAACAGAATCAAACAAAATAAAGAAACAACTCCGCCAAACCATAATAAGTCATTATTAGGCGAAAATTTATTACTTTGTTCTGAGTGCATTTTAAGACCTAATAACATTCGTCGTTCCATTATATAATGAAATGGAATAATCAAATGATTTTTAAAACTTGTCCATAAATTAACACTTTTCTTTTCTTGTGTTCTAACAATCAATCGAGATTGTTTTTCATTTATACTTTTTACTAAAAATGTACCCCAATTTTCTAAAACAAGGCTTTCTTCTGGTTTTACATAAAGTACTTGAAAATTGTAAACACTTAAAGCACTTCCTTTATTTCTTGAACCATGAACAATATCTCCTACTTTTAAATTAGTGTTTTTATATTTATTTATACTTTGATCTTGAGCTTTATTTCCTAATTCATGCTCAATAAAATCATAGCTATAAAAACCTTGCCTATTAGCACCTAATTGCATAAGTGATTGCCAAATAATATGTTTATTTGCACCAATTTGTATTGCTCTAGTTGATGTGATGTTTAAATTATCATTATCACCCACCATTGGCATGGATACCTCTTCTTTTGAAGCTCCCCATTGTGTAATTATAGGTTCTATAAAAATAAAATATATTAATACCTGTAAAACTAATATAAAGACTAAAACCAACAGTTTTTTTATAAACTTAAACACTAGTTAAATCTTTGTTTTTTATTTTTTAATACAATACCAATTGCAGCAGGATATACTAACCAAAACCCAGAAGCAGGCATCAATATTACTCCAAGTGTAGTTAACATAAAAAGTGCTATTCCTATTGAGTTTGGAACTTCTAATGCATCATTCTTTTCTATAATAAAGATAAGAAAACTCACTATAAACAACAATAACCCAAAAAGTAAATACCATGCTGCAGCGGCAGTGCTTTCGGAATCAACTGTTTTAAATAATCCATTTAAAAACATTTCCATATAAATATTTCCAAATAACAAAAATCCAACAACAGTATGACCTGTTGATACAAATATTAACCATTTACTAATCCATGTTTTCATTTTATACCTTTATTTGATTTTACTAGCCATTTAAATATCTCTGCATAATTTTGTTTTAGTAGAAGAGACAATTCTTTTATAGAATTTAATTATAATTTTCATTTATGAGAAAGTACTAAGTTTAATAAAAAATCATCAAGTTCTTTATTTCTAGTACTTGATAATCTTGGTTGAATAAATAAAGTACCAAGAAATTTACAATAAATTAACAAAGTCATTTCTTCATTTATTTTTTCATCAAGATTAGGATTAAGTTTATCTTGAATATTTCTTAGTATGAAAATTCGTTCTTTATCAATCTTTTCCATATATGGTAAAACAAGTTCATTTCTAAGACCCCAAGCTCTAAATTCGATTTCAATATTTAGGTCTTTTGAATATATGGTATTATTTAGTAACTCCATTTGTTTTAGAGGATTATTTTCAAATTGTTTACTTTTCTCAATAATATCCATTGTAAAAGTTTTGTACCAATACTCTAAAATCTCTTCAATAAATATTTTGTGACTTTTGAAATGATGATAAAAAGAGCCTTTAGTAACTTTTAATTTTTTACAGAGCGAATCGATTTTTAATATATCAACACCATGTTTTGAAACTAATTTCAAAGATGAGTCCATCCAATCTTCTTTTGTCATATTGTTCCTTTTTGATAATCATACCATACAGTATGGTATGATGTCAAGATAATATACTTAAAGTATTAAAATGTAAATCAAAATATTTATTCTCTTGAAGAGGTAAACCTCTTCGCTTTCTTACTTTTACCTTTCAGGATTTAGTCACTTCGTTCCAGCATGTATTGACGAAAAGTAAGCAAAAACAACTACGGCTTCGGAGGCAAAGCTTCCCTCATTTATTATTTATCTTTTCTGACTTGTAAAACTCACATAAAAATATGCTCTTTAGCATATTTGTTCTGTTCAAACAGTTACAAGTCTTTTCCGAAAAGAGAAATAAACATTCGGCTCCTGCAGATGTAGCAATATCATTTGGTGTCTATATATTACTTTATAAATTAGCAGTTAAAACTATCGTCTTTTCTTTCTGCCTTTGATGAAGCTGGAAGTTAGATGTTTATTTTCGGTAAAGCCCGAAACTGTTTGAGCGTTAAGAAATGACCTAAATGGTCATTTTAGTGAGTTTTGCAGGGCAGGAAATAAATGTATAACTGGAAGGAAGCTTGCCTTCATCAATTCGGCAGTCTTTTTTCTCAAAGAGAGTGCAAGCACAAGGCTTACTTTTTCGAGATCATGCAGGAACGATAGTGACTAAATCCCGAAGGGTAAAAAGTAAGAAAAGCGAAGACTACTAAGTCTTCATGAGAATTATAATCTATACTAAACTAAGGTTTATCTCAGATAAGTTGCCAAATGGTGTCTGACCCCTTATTAATACTTTAAACCTGAATGGTGACAAGATAGGTAAGTTTTATTAGATCGTATTACACGAGCTTAAGTTATGTATAAAGAGTTAATCCAAACAGAAAATTATGGATATAAATTAGTAACATTTAAAGGTAATTCGCTATAGTTACAAATCAAATTTTTTAAAGTAGGTACTCTTTTGGATGCATTTCAAATTATTGGTTTTATTGGTATGCTTTTTGTCGTGTATGCATACTTTTTATTGCAAACAAACAAAGCAACGACAAGTACATTGAAATTTCAGATCTTAAACCTTACAGGAGCCATATTACTTATCATATCTCTTATTGTTCATTTTAATTTAGGCTCTTTTATGATAGAAGTTTTTTGGATTACTATAACATTGTATGGAATATACAAAAATAGAAAAAAATGCTGATCCCTCTGCTATACCTTCGGCAACTTCTTTTTAAAAGATAAACATTTCTATTATTTATATAATTTTCATGTTGGATTATTGACGTATATCCTTAATAGCTTATCAAAATATTAAATATATCAGGGGTGTATAACAATATTTAATTACCCCTCTCAATCAAATACCCCAACCCTTTCTTAGAAACAATAAAATCATCATCGGCAATCTTATCTTTAACCCTTTTTATAACCGTACGCATAGTAGCATCAGAAGTATTAGCATCATTCCAAATAAACTCTTTTAGATATTCTTTTGTTTTTATCTCTTTTATATTTTTTGCAAGAGCTTCTATTAGAAGTTTCTCTTTTTTTGTCAAATCAACCAACTCATCATTTTTATAAAGTTGTTTAGTTTTTCTATTATATTTATATGTACTATTTAAAACTACTAATTCATCTTCAACAATTACATTTGATTTATCTTCTAAAACTTTTGATTTTACTTTCTTTAACATCACCATCATATTCTTTACTTCCAAAGGTTTTACAAAATATGATATAACATTTAAATTTATTGATTTGAAAAGATACTCTTCATCTTTATAGGCTGATACTATTATAAACTTTTGATCTTCATTTATGTTTGTAATCTTTTCAATCATTGTTAGTCCATCCATATTTGGCATTTGGATATCTGTTAAAACCAAGTCGAAGATTTTGTTTTCATTGTATGCTTTTTCATATAATTTAAACCCCTCTTCTCCATCACAGGCGATCTCTACTTCATCAAAAACAGTATCAAGATAGAAACTTAATATCTCCCTTGCATCTTCTTCATCTTCAACTAATAATACTTTTGTAATATATTCACTCATTTGTTATCCTTAGAAGTTAGATATTTAGTGTGATAATAAACTTCACACCCTCACTTATATTTTCTACTTCGATTTTTCCTTTCATATTAGTTTCTATAATTGATTTTGTCATATAAAGACCTATTCCTGTACCTTGCATCTCAAACTTTGTTGTAAAGTATGGCTCGTAAATTTTATATAGAATCTCTTCTTCTATATTCCCACCATTGTTAGTTATCTCTATATTCATTTTTTCATTATCTTTTTTCAATGTTATATCTATATGTGCATCAAAGTTTTCTTTCTCTTTTCTCATCAATAAAGCATCTTTTGCATTATTTAAGATATTTAATAAAGCTTGTTTTAGTTCATTTTCATAGTTTGTTATTTTTACTTCTTCATACTCAAAATTTATTTTTATATTTTGGCTTTCATATTGATTTTTTACCATATAAAGTAAGGTATCTATACACTCATTTACATAAAACTCATTTTTAGTTTTTGAAGGTCTATAGAAGTTTCTAAAATCATCTATTGTCTCACTCATATACTCTATGTGTTTATTTGCCTTATTCATAAACTTATCAAGTTTTTCATCATTTACATCTTTGTTTTTGTAATTATCCCTTAAAAATTGGAGTATCAAAGATACATTATTAAGTGGCTGTCTCCATTGGTGGGCGATATTTCCCAACATCTCTCCCATAGCTGCTAATTTGTTTTGTTGGATTAAGATTCTATCTTTCTCTCTATTTTTAGCAAGTTCCTCTTCAACTTTTAATTTAAGTTCCTCTTCACTTAATTTTATTTTTGTGATGTCATTTAAATACCCATAGAAATGACTTACTTGTCCTGAATGATTTTTGATAAGAATTACCCTACTTGATATCCATCTTACTTCATTTGCAGCATTAATTATTCTACAAGTAAAAGTGAAGTTTGGTAGATCTTTTTTTACTGCCGCATTAATAGCTACTTGCACATTTGCAACATCTTCTTTATGAATAAGATTCATAAATCTCATATTCTCTTTTTCAAACATATTTTTACTAAATCCAAAAGTTTGAATACTATTTGAGATATATTGAACAGATAAATTCTCATCATTGATAAGCTTAAAGATTACGATTTTTCCATCTTCAACTAAAAGCTCAATATCCAATAACTCTTTTTTCATTCTTTTATTTTTGTCTATATCCATAGACATCATAAGCATTCTGTCTAATTCATTATTTTCATCAACAAAAGATTTACCCCTTGCAAGTACCCACTTAAAGCCTTCACTTTTTGTTTTTAATCTATATTCACAAATAAAAGTATCACCTGCTTTTGCAAATATCTTATCAAAAAGCTTTTCCACCTTTACTTTATCTTCATTATGAATCAATTCAAACCAATCAGAAAATGTTTCTAACTCTTCCTTTTTATATCCAAACATATCTAACCATTTATCTGAAAAATATATTTTTTTAGTCTTAAAATCTATATCCCATAAGCCATCATTTGAGGCAATAATTGCCAATTCAAATCTTTTTTTCCAATGGATTAAAGATACTCTTCTATCCTCAAGTTCATCATTGTATTCTGTAATAATGGTTTTAATAAAACTTGTAAAAAGATAAGTAAGTAAAATAAGAAACCCAGCCCCAACTAAAATATACATAAATATTCTAAATAGTAAATTTCTATACTCTTTTTTGATTTTATAAATTGTATCTTTTAACTGATTTTTAATAATGGCTTTATCATAAAAAGCAGAGACTAAAAAATCAAATTTATCATAAAAGTAACTAAAGCTTTTAAACTCATCACTATAATCAAAATTATTCAAATAATGTTTTATTATTTCATATGATTTATTATATTTCTTATTTTTAAATATCTCACTAGAATCTTCGTATTTTTTATTACCATTAAAGTTATATGTCTTTTGAGAAATAATATCATAAAACCATATTTTGAAATTTTTATTATTAATTGCATTTATAATAGCTGTTTTTGTAATCTCTTTGATTGAATTTATTGTGGAAAAAGAGCCAATAAAGTACTCTTTATTATGGATAGTTAGTCTATCGAAAAAACTCAATCTCACTGTTCGTGCAACATCATCTTTCCAATATTGAAGATTATCATTACCTTGGGAATATATATATTTTAAAATAAACTCTTTGTATTTTTTATCTTTATAACTATAAATTAGGTTTTGCAGATATAAAATAGAACTTTCACCATATAAAATTTTCAAATCATCTTTTGTAAAAATTACAATATTCAAATCATTTGTATTTTCTATATTCTTTATATATTTATCTAAGTTTTTCTTATCTTTTAATTTATTTGCTTGTAAAAATCCAACTACTTTATAAGTGATATTTTTAAGGTGAATCTCTTCTTTAGAAAAACTATTTTTTAATTTTTTATCTATATAAGAGGTAAATGTAGTTATCTCTTCTTTTTTAGTAAATTCATAGTTTAAAAAGTATTTTTGTTTTAAAAGGTCTATTTCTCTACTTTGTTTAGAATCCAAAATAAAAAAAGTAATAAGGAAAGATAATAGAGCGATTACAATTATAAATATAAGTGGTATTTGTGAATATAATCGCTCTATATCTGATAAGGTGTATTTCTTTTTATTTTTAATAAGCATTTATCTACCTGTTTCATAATTGTTTCAACTGATACAATTATAATGAAACTTTATTAAATATAGCTAATTAATTAAAAATTGTCCTACAGATCTATCTTTTTTAAGTCTACTATGCTCCACTACAACCCCATGCATAGAGATATAAATACCAGGTTTCACCTCAGCATTTAAGAAACCTAAAGCTTGAGAAAAGTTCATAGTAGCTTCAACTTCATCAATACTCATTGGAACCATAGCACCTGTGAAAACTATTACTTTACCTTCAATTTTCCCATCAAAGAACTTTGATGTTAAATCAACTGTATCTGTTCCATGTATGATTATGATTTTATCACTTGTACTATTTTGAACTTCTTTTAAAATAGTTTCTCTATCTTCATCTGTAAAATACAAGCTATCTTTAGAAACAATATTTTTAATATCAAAAGTTACATTGTGACAAGATTTAACTATCTTGTCCAATGCTAAATTATCAGTAGGAACTTCAAGTTCACCTTTGATAGGATTATATCTTTTATTAAAAGTTCCGCCAGTATTTAAAACAGTGATTTTCATTGAACTTCCTTTATTAAGTTATTTACCATATTTTCAGGTTTTAATAACTCATCTAATTCCTCTTTTGTAAATAATTCTTGTTCTAAAATAATGTCATATACTCTTTTATTTGTTGCTAAAGCTTCTTTTGCAAGAGCTGAACTTTTTTCATATCCTAAGATTGGATTTAGGCAAGTTACTAAAGTAACAGAATTTAAGATATTATTCATACAAACATCTTCATTTGCAGTGATACCTTTAACACATTTTTCACCTAAAGTATAAAATGCTCTTCTCATCATATTTATAGAAGTGAATAGTTTGTATGCAATAATTGGTTCAAATACATTAAGTTGTAATTGTCCACCTTCACAAGCAATAGAAATAGTAGTATCTGCACCTATTACTTCAAAGGCAACTTGATTTACTACTTCAGGAATAACTGGATTTACTTTTCCGGGCATGATAGAACTTCCTGGTTGCATTGGAGGAAGATTTATTTCATTGAATCCTGCTCTTGGTCCTGAACTTAAAAGTCTAAGGTCATTACATATTTTAGAAACTTTTATTGCAACTCTTTTTAGTATTCCTGAGATATGAACAAAAGCACCAGTATCTTGAGTAGCTTCTATTAAATCACCAGCAGCTACATAATCTACTCCTGTTACTTCTCTTAGATTACTAATAACTTTTCTTTGATAAGCAGCTTTAGAGTTAATACCTGTACCAATTGCTGTAGCTCCAAGATTTACCTCTTTTAAAAGTGTTTGTGCATCTCTTAGTCTATAAATATCTTCATCAATCATAACTGCATAAGTTTTAAACTCTTGTCCAAGTGTCATAGGAACTGCATCTTGAAGTTGAGTTCTTCCCATTTTAAGTACGTCTTTAAATTCAACTGATTTTTCTTCAAAACAATCCCTTAAAAATCTCAAAGAATCTTTTAGTTTATAAATTAATTCATGAAGTGTAAGTTTAATAGCTGTTGGATATACATCATTAGTAGATTGACTCATATTGATATGATTATTTGGATGAACAAATTCATATGCACTTTTTGGTTTACCCATAATTTCTAAGGCTCTATTTGCAATTACTTCATTTGCATTCATATTTGTAGATGTTCCAGCTCCTCCTTGGATTGGATCTACTATAAATTGGTCATGAAACTTCCCATCAATAATTTCATTACAAGCTTGAACTATTGCATCTCTTTGAGCATCTGTTAAATCACCCAACTCAAAGTTTGTCAAAGCACAAGCTTTTTTCACTCTTGCAAGTGATTTTATAAAATTTGGAAATAATGATATATCTGTTTTCGTAATATAAAAATTCTCTTTTGCTCTTAGTGTTTGTATTCCATAATACTTATCTAAAGGTATCTCTTTTTCACCCAAAAAATCTTTCTCTATTCTATGTAAAGTTTCCATAGCCCCTCTTTTAATAATTTAATTAACAAATATTATACTAATTAAGTTTGTAAAAAGTGTGCTTTTAATTAATTAATATAAAATTATAACCCAATGGTAAACTTAACTATATAAAAACCTCCTAAAACTAACCAAATAAATAGAATAGTTGCTAAAATTATGGGCTTAAATCCCACACCTTTAAACTTATCAAAACTAGTTTCCATCCCTAAAGCAGTCATTGCCATAGTTAAAGCAAAAGTATCAAAAATATTAATAAGATTTACACCTTTTGCAGAAATAAAGTCAAATGAATTAAATATAACTACAAAGATAAACATAACTGCAAACCAAGGGATAGTGATTTTCTTTTTCTCTTCACTTTTTGATATTCCAGTTTTAATTATAAATATAGATAAGATTATCAAAAATGGAGCTAATAACATAACTCTTATCATCTTAACAATAACTGCATTTTCTGCTACTGTGCTACTTATGGCATTACCAGCACCTACTACATGTGCTACTTCGTGAAGTGTTCCTCCAATATATACCCCCATATTAGTTGCATCAAAGGGTACAAGTCCTGCTTTATACATAAAAGGATATAAAAACATAGCTATTGTTCCAAAAATAACCACAGTTGAAACTGCAATTGCACTTTTGTATGCTTGTGATTTTAATACTGACTCAGTGGCTAAAACTGCTGCTGCTCCACAAATAGAACTTCCTGCACTAATTAAGATAGTTAATTCTTTATCCATCTTTAATATTTTTACCCCTATAAAATATCCTATTATAAAAGTAAAACTTACAACTAAAATTGCTACTGTAAATCCTTGTAAACCTACATCTTGTAAGTTTTGTAAAGTCAATCTAAAACCATAAAGAACAATACCCAATCTTAAAATTGTTTTTGTAGAGAATTTTATACCAGTGTTCCAAGTTTGAGGGAATTTACTTTTTACAGTATTGGCATATATCATCCCTATTACAATACCTATAATCAATGGGCTTATTCCTATATTTTTAAATATTGCTAGATTTGAAATATATATTGCCAATAAAGAGAATAAGGCAACAAAAATAATTCCATTTATTGTTCCTTTTCTATTATGTTTACTAAAAGACATCTTAGTTCCTTTTTTTTATTTTTTGAAGTATAACAGTCTCATTTTAATAAGTAAAATATATTATTTTTAATATAATAATAAATATTTTATATAAGGAATGATTATGACCCTAAAAGAGCTAAATTTTTTCTATAAACTAAGTGATAATCCACAAGTAACACAAGTAGCCCAAGAGCTAAACATAAGTCAATCAGCTATCTCAATAGCAATAAAGTCTTTAGAAAAGAAGCTAAATGAACAACTATTTGATAGAGTTGGGAAAAAATTAGTACTAAATGAAAGGGGAAGATTTTTTAAAGATACAACCTACCCTCACTACTTAGCAATAAAAGATGCCCAAACTATTTTTCAAAAAGATAAACTAGCAGGACATATGAAAATAGCAGCTAGTAAAACTATATCTAACTATATCATGCCTGATATTTATTATGATTTTTTATCACTATACAATGAAGTAAAATTTGATATTGAAACAATAAATTCAACAAAAATATTAGAAAGAATATTAGATTCTAAACTAGATATAGGTCTAATAGAGACAGATTATACACACATAAATATATTAAGAGAAAAGTTATATGAAGATGAACTTATTATTGTAACTAGTGACAAGAACTACCCAAAAGAGAGTTACATAGATACAATAGAGAAAAAATGGATACTAAGGGAAGTTGGGTCTGGAACTAGAGAAGTATTTATAAACAAGTTAGGGAAACATGCAAATAGTCTAAATATCTTTATGGAACTGCATGGTTTTGAAGAGATTAAAAAAATACTAATTGACAATAATGATTGTGTAACTGCCATCTCAAAAGTTGCTGTTGAAAAGGAACTTAAAAGTAAACAACTCTTTGAAATAAAACTAAAAAACTTTGAGTTTAAAAGAGAATTTTATTTGATTTACCATAAGGATAAACAAAAAAATCTTCTCTTTCAAACTTTTATAGAGTACTTAAAAGATAAATTAAACTAATCCTTTGATAAAAGTATTATTGTGGCTAGAGAAGATATTAAAATACCAATTAATACTTTTAGTCCAATTAGTTCTCCATGGATTAGAAACATCAATAAAGCAATACAAGCTGGATTTATATAAACATATGCCATGACTTTTTTGGGACCTAGATTTATGGATGCTTGTTGATATAAATAAACAGTAAGTATAGTTGCCCCAATAATCAAATAAAGCATATAATAAACTAAGTCTCCAGATATTTTTCCCCATTGTAAAGGTATATCCATAACCAATAAAGCTATTGACATCCAGATAATTCCACTTAATAAAGTTGTAAAAACCAATACAATAAGCTCATCACCTTTTTTATGCACAAACTTTGTAGATATAGAATACAAAGACATAGATATGATTGCAAATAAAAATATAATATCACCCTCATTTAATTCAAACTTTAAAAATAGTTCTAAATTTCCTTTAAATATGACAATACAAGTTCCAATAATACCTACTAAATAAGTTATAAACTGTATTAATCCAAATTTTTGTTTAAGCAAAAATATTGCAAATACAGCAGTAATCAATGGTACCAAAGTAAAAAGTGTTCCTGTATTTAAAGCTGTTGTACTCTCTAAGGCTTTGAATAATCCTATAAAATATAGGGAATAAAAAAATCCAATAATCATACCCCTTGGAAGTGTTGATAATACTTTACTTCGATATTTTTCATTTATAAAAATAAAGGGAGATAAGATAATAGAAGCAAAAACAAAACGACAAAGGGTAAGAGATATGGGATCAATCACCCCAGAAAGCTTTTGGGAAGCGATAAATGAACCTGCTACTAAAAAAGTGGCAATCAAAAGTAAAATATGTGCTTTAATCTGATTTGTCAAAATAATCCTTTAATAAATATATTTTAGAATAATAATCAAAAAAGAATGCTTTGTCCTTTACATATGTTGATTTTTATTTGAATTAGTTAAAATACAATGAACAAAAGGAATAAAAGGAAATTTAATGAAAATAGCAATATTAGATGACTATCAAGATGTAGTGAAAAATCTTGATTGTTTTAAACTTTTAGCCAATTATGAAGTAAAAATATTTAATGATACCTATACAAATAGTGATGAATTAGCTTCCAAGTTAGCTGATTTTGATGCTTTAGTTTTAATTAGAGAAAGAACTATTATAACAGAAGAACTTTTATCAAAACTTCCAAAACTAAAACTTATTAGTCAAACTGGAAAAATAAGCAACCATATCAATCTTGATTTATGTAAAAAATATAATGTGGAAGTTGCAGAAGGTATTGGTTCACCTATTGCTCCATCTGAATTATGCTGGAGTTTGATTATGGCAGCTTCTAGAAATATTCCTGAATATGTTTCTAATCTATCACAAAATATTTGGCAACAATCTGGTAATTTGGGATTAGGAAGAACGTTAGATGGTCTTACTCTTGGTATTTGGGGATATGGGAAAATTGGTCAAAAAATTGCCAAATATGCAAATGCCTTTGGTATGAATGTTTTGGTTTTAGGAAGAGAACCATCACAAATTTTAGCAAAAGAGCATGGCTTTGAGGCAACTTCTTCAAAAGAGAAATTTTTTAAGGAATCAGACATAATTACTTTACATTTACGACTAAATGAAACTACAAATGAGTGTGTAACGAAAGCAGATTTACAACTTATGAAACCTGACTCTTTATTTGTAAATACAAGTCGAGCCCAGTTAGTACAAAGTGGTGCTTTATATGAAGAGTTGTCAAAGAATCCTTCTAAAAGAGCAGTAATAGATGTTTTTGAAAATGAACCTGCTACAAAAGAAAATGAATCCTTATTAAGTTTAGAAAATGTACTTTGTTCTCCACATCTTGGTTATGTTGAAAAAAATAGCTATGAACTCTATTTTAAAATAGCTTTTGAAAATGTTATAGCCTTTGCAAAAGGTGAAGCACAAAACTTAGCTAAATAATTATCTAGCATTAATTAATAAGCCCCTTAAAATCTTAAGGAGCTTGCAATAAAAATTTTATTCAGATAAACTCAAATAATAATCGTGTATTACACTAATTTGAAAGTCGCTTCTTAGGCTTGATACCCCGTTACTTGTATAAAATTAAAACTCTTAAACATCTAAAACAGAGCAAAACAAAAATAGACATATCTTCGAAACTGATACATCGTTCATAAAGTTATACCTATAGAATTTCTTAAAGGAAATCAATAAATGAACAAAACAAGAGACAAAAATGTCTGAATTTATAGCGCAATACCCTTATGTCTTAGCACTACTTATATTTCTGTCAAGGGTTGCTGATGTTTCTTTAGGAACATTTCGTACCATTGTTATATTTCGTGGCTATAAATTATTAGCATCGGCAATTGGTTTTTTTGAAATCATCATTTGGTTAATAGCAGCTGGTCAAGTTTTTAAACATCTTGACCAATGGCATTTAGCTTTTGCTTATTCTGCTGGTTTTGCTAGTGGTATTTATGTGGGAATGTGGATTGAAAATCGATTTGCTATTGGTAAAGAACTTATTCGTTGTATCTCTTTCAATCGTGATATTTTAGCAGACAAGATACGAGAAGAGGGATTTAAAGTTGTTTCAGTCGATGGAGATATGGGGGAAGACAAACCTGTGGAAGTTTTATTTATCGTTGAAAAAAGAAGAAATATCCCTGAACTTATTCAATTAATAAATAAACTTGATAATAAAGCTGTATATACTGTATCTGATTTAAAAAGTGTATATGATGGTCCAGACTTTATAAGTAAAAGAAGTTTTTGGAATATGAGAAAGACTAAATAATAAATCAAATTAAAAGGAAATCAAAACATGCATAAGTTAAAAGTAGGAGTTATTGGAACTTCAAAAAAAATAGATGAAAGAAGGCTTCCAATACATCCAAAACATTTATCACGTATACCAAAAGAATTACGAGAACAACTAATATTTGAAGAGGGTTATGGATCTCCCTTTGGTATTTCAGATGAAGAAATTGCATCATTAAGTGGTGGTATTGATACAAGACATAATTTATTAGCAAATATTGGTACAGTAATTATCAATAAACCTGTATTAGCTGATTTAAAAGAGCTAAAAGTTGGTGGAACACTTTGGGGATATGTACATTGCGTACAACAAGAAGAGATAACCCAAATAGCAATAGAACGCAAACAAACACTTATTGCCTTTGAAGATATGTTTATTTGGTCAAAAGAGGGACAAGTTGGTCGACACACCTTTTATAAAAATAATGAGATGGCAGGATATTGTGCAGTTATTCATGCTTTACAATTAAAAGGCATAGATGGTCACTATGGAAATCAGCGTAAAATAGTTATATTTGGTTTTGGTGCAGTTAGCCGTGGTGCTATTTATGCTCTAAAAGCCCATGGTTTTAGAGATATTACTATTTGCGTACAACGACCAGATAATGAAGTAAGAGAAGAAGTACTTGACTGCCATTATGTAAGAATTCAAGAAGGTGATGAAAATGAAGCGCGGATGGTTGTAGTAGAACATGATGGTTCTATTCGTCCACTTTCAGACTTAATTAGTGAAGCTGATATTATCGTAAATGGTGTGTTTCAAGATACAGCAAATCCTACTGATTTTATTATTAAAGAAGAGAGTTCATGCTTAAAAGCTGATAGTTTAATCATAGATGTTAGTTGTGATGAAGGAATGGGATTCTATTTTGCAAAACCAACTACATTTAAAAACCCGATATTTAAACATAAATGTGTAGATTATTATGCAGTTGATCATACTCCAAGTTATCTTTGGGAGAGTGCGACACGCTCTATTTCAGCAGCTTTAATTGTATATTTACCAACTGTATTAGCAGGAAGAGAAGCTTGGTATAAAAATGATACTATTAAACAAGCTATAAATATTGATTCTGGAGTTATTTTAAATAAATCTATTCTTTCTTTTCAAAATCGACAAGTAGAATATCCTCATAAATGTTTTACAAGTGAAGAAAAAACCCTATTAAATAAAATTGCTTAGTAATTAGGTATAATATTTAATATAAAGGATTTAATAAAATGGATGAAATGAGTACAGACAAATTAGCAGTCTTGATTGATGCAGATAATGCACAAGCATCTGTTATCTCTGAATTATTAGAAGAGATAGCAAAATTTGGGATTACAAATATAAAAAGAGCTTATGGGGACTGGACAACTTCTCAACTAAAAGGTTGGAAAGAACATTTGCATACACATGCAATACAACCTATTCAACAATTTAGTTATACAAATGGGAAAAATGCAACGGACTCATCGCTAATAATTGATGCTATGGATATATTACATGAAAATCGACTTGATGGTTTTTGTATAATCTCATCTGATAGTGACTTCACAAGATTGGCTACAAGAATTAGAGAATCAGGTCTAAAAGTATATGGCTTTGGTGAGCAAAAAACACCAGAAGCATTTATCTCAGCATGTGATAAGTTTGTTTATACAGAAAATTTAAGAGAAGTAAAAGAAGTACCACAAACAAATAATGAACAAAATAAATTAAAAGATATAATCACAAAAGCTGTAATGGCTGTATCAGATGATGATGACTGGGCAAATTTATCAGCAGTAGTAAAACATATAAATAAAAACTACCCCTCTTTTGACCCAAGAACCTATGGTTTTGATAAATATGGAAAACTAATGAAATCATTGGATTATCTTGAATTAAATGAAATACCATTTAATAAAAATAGAAATGTACATATATTTATAAGAGTGATTGATTAATCTTTTTTACTCTTTTTTCTAATTCTACTTAACTGTGTAGGAGTTATGCCAAGATGGTTTGCTATATGGTGAAGTGGAATTCTATTTTCTATATTTGGATTATTTTTTATAAAATTTTCATATCTTATACTTGCATCATCAAGTATTAAAGATATCTCATTTTTCTCTTTTACTATTACCCAATTTCTTTCTAGATAATTTATATAAAAGTTTTTAAACTCATCGTTTTTTTCTATTAGCTTTTTGTACTCTTTAAAATCAATACATATTAAAATAGAGTCCTCCAAAGCATCAATACAAAGATATGAATCTTCCTCTGTAAGAAGTGAAACCTTTGAAGCAGAAAAATAGTTTTCGGAAAATAGATTTTTAGTATAAATAGCACCATCGGAATTTAAAAAGAAGGTGCGTAAAATACCTTTACAGATAAAGTAGATATATTTAGCAGGTGAATAAACATCTTGTAAAACGTCACCTTTTTTTACCTCTTTTAAAAAACTTATATTTTTTAATTCTTCAAAAGAGTCATTGGAAAAGTCTTGATATATTTTACAAACTTCTCTTAACTGTTTAAAACAATCAAGCTCTTCCTTTTGATTTGACATTTATAGCTTTAAGCCCAGCTTTTCATCAAGTCCTAACATGATATTCATATTTTGAACAGCAGCTCCTGAAGCACCTTTTCCTAGATTATCAAGTCTAGAGATTACAAGTATATAATCTTCACTTTCATAAACTGAGATTTCGATTCTATTTGTATTGTTGCACTTCATTGCATCTAAAAATCCATCATCAAGATACTCAAAATCATCTTCAATAATTTTTACAAACTGCTCACCTTTGTAGTACTCTTTATATAAGTCTACTATTTCATTTTTAGTAATTTTTTTATTTAAAAGTTCACTTTTTATTAAATAAGACATTACAAGCATACCTTGATCAAAATTACCAACACTTGGAGTGAAAAAAGGAGCATGTTTTAATCCTAAAACATATTTCATCTCAGGTAAATGTTTATGAGATAATCCCAAAGCATAAGGTCTTTGACTTAAAAATTTTCCTTCATTTTTAGGATCTTCATATACATCAATTAAACCTCTTCCTCCACCACTATATCCTGTGATTGAGTGGCATACAATTCTATTCTTTGGTGAAACTATTTCATTTTCAATTAATGGTTTCATAGCCATAATAAAACCACTTGCATGGCAACCTGGCACACAAACTCTATTGGAATTTTTTATTTTTTCTCTTTGTGTAGGAGTTAATTCAGCAATTCCATAAGTCCAATCTTCATTTGTTCTATGTGCTGTACTTGCATCTATTACTTTTGTCTTTTCATTTGTTATAAGTTTTACAGACTCTTTTGAAGCAACATCAGGTAAACATAAAAATACTAAGTCAGCTTCATTTAATAACTTAGTTTTAACATCAATATCTTTTTTATCATCTTCTGAAATTGTCAAAATTTCAAGTTCTTCTCTATCCTTTAGCATTTCATGGATTTTTAATCCTGTTGTTCCAAATTGTCCATCTACAAATATTTTATATTTCATTTATTCTCTTTTATATATTTATTATATAATTTTAACTTCATTTTCTTTAATCTTCACATTTTATTAATATATTCTTTAAAATAAAACTTATAATCTGAATTATAAATGTTAATTAATCCATATTTATTATCTATTAACTATGAGAGAGTAACATATTCATTACGCAATTATAACAATCTAAAGGAGAATATTATGTCAGAAGCAAAAGTCTACCAAATGTACATAAATGGTGAGTTTATCAATCATGTTGAAAAAGAACCAGTTATTAATCCATCAGATAAACAAATTATCTCTTATATCCCAAGGGGAACAGAAGACGATGTTAATCAAGCTGTTGAATCAGCCCAAGAAGCTCAAAGTTCATGGGAAAAACTACCAGCAGTTGAGCGAGCTAGTTATCTTAAAAAGATTGCACAAAAGATTAGAGAAAATGCTGATATGTTGGCAAGAGTTATAACAGAAGAGCAGGGAAAAGTTTTAGGTCTAGCTCTTGTTGAAGTTAATTTTACAGCTGATTATATGGACTATATGGCAGAATGGGCTAGAAGATATGAAGGAGAGATTATCCAAAGTGATAGACCAAATGAAAATATCTTTTTATTTAAACTACCAATAGGAGTGGCAGCTGGTATTTTACCATGGAACTTTCCATTTTTCTTAATTGCTAGAAAATTAGCCCCAGCACTTTTAACAGGAAATACTATAGTTATAAAACCTAGTAGCGATACACCAAACAATGCCTTTGAATTTGCAAAATTAGTAGATGAAGTTGGACTTCCTAAAGGAGTATTTAATCTAATAAGTGGAACAGGAGCTGAAGTGGGAGCTCCACTTGCAGGTCATGATAAGGTTGGAATTGTAAGTTTCACAGGGAGTGTACCAACTGGAGTTAAAATCATGGAAGCAGCTGCTAAAAATGTGACAAAAGTATCACTAGAACTTGGTGGAAAAGCTCCAGCTATTGTAATGGCAGACGCAAATTTAGACTTAGCAGTTGAAGCAATTAAAAACTCAAGAGTTATAAATAATGGGCAAGTTTGTAATTGTGCAGAAAGAGTTTATGTACACAAAAGTATAGCAAGTGAATTTACTGAAAAAATGACAAAAGCTATGGAAGCTACAACTTATGGTAATCCACTAAAAGAAGAAGTTGATATGGGACCACTTATTAATGAAGATGCAATTAATCATGTTCAAAGCCTAATTGATAGTGCGGTAGAAGAAGGAGCAACTATTACAACTGGTGGAAAAAGATCAGAAAGAGATGATGGTTTTTATTACGAACCAACCGTTCTAGTGGATATAAAACAAGATATGGCTATCATCCAAGAAGAGATATTTGGACCAGTACTTCCTATTATGACTTTTGAAACACTTGATGAAGCTATTGCTTTAGCAAATGATAGTGAGTTTGGCTTGACCTCATCTATTTATACTCAAAATATAGATGTGGCAATGAGAGCTTGCAAAGAGATAAAATTTGGTGAAACATATATCAATAGAGAAAACTTCGAAGCAATGCAAGGATTCCATGCCGGATGGAGAAAATCTGGTATTGGTGGAGCTGATGGTAAACATGGTTTAGAAGAGTTCTTACAAACAAAAGTTGTATATTTACAATATGATATGAACAAACAATAAATTATATAAGTAAGGAATCTCCTTACTTATATATTAAAAAAATATTTCATAGTTTAAATCTTTTCTATGAATCAAATTTTCACTATCAATTATTTTAAACCCTTCATTTTCCAAAGCAGTTTTTACTATCTTTTTATTAAAAGGATGAACATCATCAAGGTTTAAATAAGTATCCACATCTATCCATTTAGCTTCTAGTATTTCATCTGTGTCTATTATATTTATCTCTTTTGATAAAGCAGTAGCACGACATACAAGATAAAGATTTGATTCATTAAACTGACCAGGAGAGATATGTCTTAGACTTATTATGGAATCAAATTTAATATTTATACCTGTCTCTTCATATACTTCTCTAATCAAAGCACTAGTAATATTCTCACTATCATCAATATGACCACCAGGAAGTTTATATCCTTGATAAATTTTATCTTTGATAACTAACAATTTGTTGTTATCAATTACAACTGCCCCTACTCCTAAAGTATGATTTGTGGCAGTTGGAATCACAGGTTTTTGAATGAGCTTTTTCACTAAAGTAATATCTCTCTCATTACAGTGGTGAAAAACAAACCCATGCTTTGTAAGGATGGAAATTAAACTTGATTCTTCAATCATTAGTTTTATCCATAATAATTTTTTGTTTTCTAAGTTTTCAAGAATCAAAAGTAAGTCTTTTTCAAACTCTTCTATATTTTTTGGTATTGTTGTAGTGTCAATTATTGAACCATCGTACTTATCATTTTTTAAAACTATCATTGTGAAATCAAACTTTTCTGTCATATATTATCTTTACTCATTCTCATTATTTAAAATATAATCTTCGGCAGGAATTAAAATAGTGAATTCTGCACCCTTATGCTCTTTTTCATTATATGTGAAGACTTTATTAGCAACACTAATAGAACCTTTCATATGTTTTTTTATCATTTCACTTGACATATATAAACCAATTCCTGTACCTTTATCTTCATCTTTTGTAGTAAAATATGCATCAAATACTTTATCTATAATATATTTAGAAATCCCACCTGCACTATCACATATTTTTAACTCTATACATCTGCATTTTGAAACTTCTATTGAAACCTCTTCCCCACAAATTTCTATCTCTTCTGCTTTTACAAATATTAATTTTTCGTCTGAATCAAGATTTTCTAATTCATCTATTGCATTATTTATTATATTTAATAAAACTTGTATAAACTCATTTTCAAAACCAAATGCTTTTACTTCACCTATCTCTTTTACAACATGTATCAACTTGTTTTTTAATTTTGATTCTACCAATAAAAATGCATTATCTACTACTGATTTTATATCAAAATATTTTGCTTCTTTATCAGGTTTAAAATAGTTCCTAAAATCATCAATAGTTTTATTTAAATGTTTTACACTTTTTTCAATACCAAGTAGAGACTCTTGTAAAAATTCAGTTTCCAAACACTCATAATCACTTTTTAATCTAACTCCTGTAGCACTAGTAAGAATAAAAGATAAAGGCTGTCTCCATTGATGGGCTATATTCTCTAGCATTTCACCCATTGAGGCCATTTTAGATTGCTGTGCTAGTAGTTTATCCTTTTGGAATAACTCTTCTGCTATTTTTTCTTTTTCAGTTATATCAATATAGATACCAAGTATTCCAATTATCTCATCTTTTGTATTTTTTAAAGGAACTTTTGATGTTAAAACTTTTATTACTTTACCTTGGGCATTAGTTTGAGTCTCTTCAATTTGTAACTTAGCAATTCCACTATTCATTACACTTTCATCATCAGCTATGTATTTTGAAGCTTCTGATTTTGCCCAAGGCATATCACGATCTGTTTTTCCTAAAATATCTTCTTCTTTTTCACATCCCGCATCACTTAAAAAACATTTATTTGCACCTAGATATACATTATTTTTATCTTTCCAAAATACAGCCGCAGGAACAGAATCAATTATATTTTGTAATAATATTCTAGAATTTTTTAACTCCAAAATACTCTCACTTAAACTTTTTTGTGCCATAACTAGTTTATGTTCTATTTTTAGAACTTTTTTATTCATAAAATAAATAACAGTAATAGTCAAAAACAGAATAAAAACTATAAACAATATTGAATAATATGTGGTAAAAGTTATTTGCTTAGATATATAAGTCTTATCTTTATGGTCAATTTGTTTAAACTCTTCTAAGATAAATCTCTCATACTGAAATAAAAATTCCATTTTTTTTGTTAAAGAGTCTATGACTAAAAACATTTCACTTCTATCTTTTAAGGCAAACATTTCACCTTTTAACATAAGAAGAGATTTTTGATGCAAATTTTGAGGTTCTAAGATTTTGTAATTTAATATATTTTTTATCTCTTTTATCTCTTTTTTACTTACATACCACAAATTATCAAATCTTTTCTTTTGTACAGGAGATAAGTTTTTGAAATCTTTATCAAAGTTTTCAATAGAAATAGACCATAATTTTATAGATTCAGATAAATCTTTTGTTATCAAAAGATTTTCACTATTTATCTTAACTTCTAAAAAACTATTTTTTGCCTTTGAAATTACTGATAATTGGTCATTTAATAATTTTATTTTATTTAATGAAATAAACAGTACTGTACTAGTTAAAAGTAATCCAGCAATAAGTACTATAAAACTATAAAAACTAATGTCTTTTATCTTTAATTCACTCATTTAAAGATTCCTTATAAAGTTTTATTTGTTTATCAAGTCCAAGTTTTTGAGTAATTTCATTCCACTTTTTAGCTGTCAAATCAAGTGCTTCTTTTGGGGATATCTCTTTTTTAATTGCTTTATTTAAATATTTATCAAAGGCTTCATAATATAAATCTGCACCAGGAATTCGAATATCACTAATCGAGTTTTTATTAGTTAAAGATTCAGAAATAACACTTAAATACTCTTTTGCAGATTCTTTTGAGAAGTCATTTCTTTCCCAAAGTTCTAAATTAGTTGTTTGAAGATGTGAATATCTAGAAGGATTTATACCACTTGAACCTATAGGTACATATTTTGATGTCATTTTTTGGGATGTCATATATGCAGCAAATTTAAATGCCAATTCTTTATTAACTGCATCTTTATTTACAACTATTACCCAATTTCCACTTATAGAAGAGGGATCATTATACCTTACATCCCAATTTTTTGTATAACTGTTATAAACACTATTTGAACCTGGAAGTTTTGCATATCCAACTTTATTTTTGACAATACTTTCCTTTGAGTTTTGAGCCATAGCACCTGCATCTGCCCAATCCAAAATCATAACAACATCTCCTCCAATAAAACTTTGTCTTACCTCTGCTGGTTCAAAATTATCTATTTGAGGAGGAGCATATTTCATAATAGTTATATATTCTGTTAATGCTTTTAGAAAAGCTGGATTATTTATCTTGGGATTCATATTTGAATCAAAATAAAACTCCTTTTTATCTGGATATTTTGCATAAGCAGCAGCTCTTGCAAAAAATTCAAACATTGTTCCATAACCTTTTTTTCTACTTTCAGCAAAACCATATTCAATTTTTCCATCATTATCCCAATCCCAGCCATTAAAAAATTTGGCTATATCTTTATACTCTGCCCAAGTTTTTGGAATATCTAAATCATACCCATACTCATTTTTGAATCTTTTTTTATACTCTTCATTTTCAAAAATATCTTTTCTATAATATAAATTAATACAATCTCCATCATAAGGAAGAAAATAGTATTTTTTATTCCAAGAGAGTACTTTATTTTTATATATGGGCAAAATATCATCCCACTCAATCTCTTTTTTAACCCACTCAGGAATTTCTGCAGCATGTCCATTTGCTAGTAAAGAACCACCCCATGATGAAAAAATAACAAATACATCATAATTTATTTTTTTATCACTAAAAGACTCTTTTATTTTTTGAATCATATCATCCCAACTAGGAGATACAACTCTCACTTTTGCACCAGTTCTATCTTCAAATTCTTTAATCTCTTTTCTTATAGGACCAGTAATTGCCTTATCAAAATTAGGTGCAATAATTACAATAGTTTGATTTTTATATTTTGATATTTCATTAGAATTTTTTTTCTTATTATCACAAGCAGTAAACAATAGAATAAATAATACAAATACAATTAAATGCAAACTTTTCATATTATTTCCTAATATTTTTATATAATTATTTTAGCTAAATAATATATAAAGTCAATATAGACTATTAGTTTAGACTTATTTACTAAAAATACAAACTCTATTCCGTCCACTATTTTTTGCTTGATATAAAGCATTATCTGCAGAAACCAATAGTTCATCTATACTTTTATTTTTTGTATCTAAAACAACTCCAAAAGAAGCAGTAAAATTAGTAATTTCTACTTTATCTGTTTTTACAATTCCCTTTGAAATTTCAATACGCAAACGTTCAGCTATATTTTTAGCTTCACTAATATCAGTTTGAGGTAATAAAATTGCAAATTCTTCTCCTCCAATACGTCCTATTATATCGATATCTCTCAAAACACTACGCGTAATTTCTGCAATCTTTTGAAGAACTAAATCTCCCATTTTATGACCAAACTTATCATTTAATATTTTAAAATGATCAATATCAAACATTATTAGAGATAAACTACCACCATATCTAAGTTTTCTAGATATTTCCAATTCTGATTGCTCTATAAAATATCTTCTATTTGGTAAACCTGTTAAAAAATCAAAATAGGCTCTAAACTCCAACTCTTTTCTAACTTTTCTATTCTCAATTGCAATTGAAGCTAAGTTTGCCGCAAAACTTATACGAGAAAAATCTTCTTTTTTAGGTGAACGTGGTTGATTATGATAAATAGCAAATGTTCCTAAAACTTCACCATCAGATGATATAATTGGTTCTGACCAACAAGATTTTATATTAGCTTTTACTGCTAATTCTACATAATCTTTCCAATATTCATGTTCCATTATATCTTCAACGATTATACGTTTTTTAAGAAATGCAGCAGTTCCACAAGAACCTACACCAACTCCTATTTCAACTCCATCAATCGCTTTATTATAAAAACTAGGAAGAGAAGGAGAAGCTCCAATTGATAAATGTTTCCCATCATCATCTAAAAGCAAAATACTACAAAGAGAGGTATCATCTTCTAATTCAATTGTTTTAATAATATCATGGAGAATATATTCTAAATCAACGCCCTTTGCTACCATTTCTAACATATTATCATGACTACGATTTCTTAATTCATTTTTCCAATGATTTGTTATATCACTAAAATTGCTTAACCTTTTTTCTCCAACCCATGATAATTTAATCAATGTTCTACGACTAGTACCATCTTTACATGTAACCGTTGCTTCTAATTCTGGTGGTTGTTGTTTTTCTTTAAAAGAATTTATAACTTTATTATTCCAAGGAAAAATAAGATTTTCCCTATATTGTTCATTTGGAAAAGCTTTTTTAAACCACACGTCTATTGTTGGTACATCTTCAATGGTATATCCAAAAAGCTCTGTAAACTTGTGATTTACATACTCAATTTCACCATTTTTATTTGTCCATCCAATTCCTAAAGGAGAAAAATCTAAAATATCTTGTAACTCAACACTTCGTTCATTGGTTCTTTTTAAATTTTGTTCTAATTTATCTTCCCTTTGTTTTGACAAACTTCCAAATACTAAAACATCAATTATTTGAACAATACAAAGCATTAAAGAACTCATTTTTTCATCTGTTACTATTGGTATTCTTTTTATGGCATCAATATAACTAGTTTTATCATAATTATATTTTTCTGCTTGAGAAATAAAATAGTTTAAATCTGGGGCTTTATTAAAAACTTGACCTAAAAACAGTGATGCAATAATTTCATTATCTATAATAACTGGTGCCACATAATCTATCAAACCATTTTTGCATTCATTCTTTGAAATAGAGTTTTTTGATAAACTTTCTATTAACGATATATTACTTTCTACGCAAAACTTATTTGAATCAATATGTTTTCTATGAAAATTATTGCAAGCATCACTCCAACCAGATTGAGTAATTAACTTTCCATTATTATCCACAAGTCCATTGGATATTTCTGTTGCTTTAAAAAAATTATCCAAAATCTGTTTAAAAGAGTCAATATCAATTAATTTATCTAACTCGTAATCACTCTTTCTTTTCTTATCCATAAGCCTCCCAATATCATAATACACTTTAAATGAGTAATTATATTTATATTTTATTTTACTTAAATAATCATTAAAATTACTTTCTTTTCTTTAGATATAATTAAGTAACAAAATTAGTGAGTTTTTTAAGAAAAAGTAAAAAAAATTTTACTTTTTAATCTTTTTTGTATTATCTTCTACTAGAATTACAAAATTCAGGTCTCATTAAGTCATGAAAGCTTGAAAGAACAAGATTTAATGAAAAATAACTGGTAGGATTTTCCTACTAGTTACCTAAAACTCTATTTAATAAACTTACTATATAATCATTAAAAAGAATAATTATAATGAAACTTTTAAGCCTACTTATTTTGATATTTTTCTCATTGAACTTTTGTTTTGCAGAAAATGGAATAGACCTCCTATCAAAAGCAGACAATCTTTATAAATCAGGTAAAACAATACAAGCAAAAAAGTTATATGAAGAAGCTGCAAAAAAAGGAGATGCCAAAGCTCATTTTGCACTAGCATATAAATATGTACTTACAAAAGAACAATCCATTTATCACTTTACACAAGCTGCAATAAAAGGTCATGAGAAAGCATTAGCTTATGCTTTGGATGATTTACTTTTTAGAGCAAATAGTTTAGAACTTGCAAATCCTAAAAAAGCTTTAGAAGTATATAAACAAGCTAAAAAGAGTAATCCAAATTTAAAATTATATGATGAAAAAAACATAGTAGAGACTCTAAAATTAGCAGTAAAATCTAGTGATTTTGATGCAAAAGCATTTATAAAAAAATACAATATAAAAAATACAGACTCTTCACTTTATTTCATATGGGAACTAGCCCAAGAAGCAGCAAAAAATGGAAGATTTGGAAAAGCCAATCCAAAACTTGTTTTTGATTTGGTTGTAAGGGGAGGAAATGTACCAGCAGAATATGAGGAAGCAGTAAAAGCCACATATAAAAATTGGCAAAAAGGTATTGCTAAATTTGACTTGTGCAATTTTATCACAAGTGGTATGGGCATGGGATATTGTGCAAAAAAAGAGGAAGAAAAACAACAAATAAAAAGAGATAAAGAGATAAAACAATTTAGAAATACACTTATAAAAGAAAATCAAACATTACTTGATAATGCTTTAAAATATACAAATAAATTTATCGAAAAAAAGGCTATTTTAGAAGAAGGGCATGGAGGTTCAGGAAGAGCTAGTTTTCTAATAAATTCAGAAACTAAACAAAAAAACGAATATTTAAAACTACTAAAAAAAGTAAATAAAGGTTTTACTCCAAAATTAAAGTATTCTTTAAAATACTATGACAAAAAATTAAATGAAACATACAAAAAAGTTCTAAAAAAACTCAAAAAGTCAAGTATAGAATATACAATGTCATATCCAATAACCTCTGATAATATAAGAAATGTTCAAAGGATTTGGATAAAATATAGAGATGATAATACTAAACTCTTTTTAGCAATAAATCCCTCTTCAAAAAAAGAAAATTGGGAAGCATATTTAACTAAGCAAAGAACAAATCAATTAAAATTAATATTTACCTATTAAGAAGTAAATACTATTTACTTCTTAATAGCCTTAACTCTTAATCTTACATAATCAGCAATCCAAGCATCTTTTTCATTATATAGTTTTGGTTTTAATATCTTTTTTACTTCTTCTTTAAATAATATTTTTTGCTCATCATTTAAATTTTTTGTTATACCATTTGCAAATATATCTAACCAATTTGTGATATCATCAATTGGTGTTGGTCTTGGTATTAGTTCTATATATTCTACAGTAAAACCATTATTTTCCAAAAGCGTTTTATACTCTGTATCACTTAAAAAAGTCCAAGGATTATTAAAGCCTCCCCATGAAGGATACTTATCAAAAACTTCTTGCATAGCATCCGTTAGACTCTTAATATTTCCATAGCCACCAAATTCAGCTACAAATCTACCCTCTTTTTTTAAAGCTTTATTTATCTTTTGAATTGCAAGTTCACTATTCTTTACCCAATGCAATACTGCATTTGAGAAAATTGCATCAAACTCATTTTCAAAATCCAAATCTGTAGCACTTCCAACACTTGCTATTATTCCTTTAGATTTTGTTTTTTCAACCATATCTTCATTTAAATCTATACCTACAACTTCAGCTTTTGATTTTTTTATCTCTAAAGCCAAAGTTCCCTCACCACAACCTAAATCCAAAATTTTCTCGCCCTCTTTTGGATTTAGTAATTCAACTACCCCTAATGCCAAATTTGATACAAAATTTGCATGTTTTTTATATTTGTTTGCATTCCAACTGTTTGATTCTTTCATATATTATCTCCCATAATAAGCAATAATTGATGATTTTTTTATGGCATGGGCATTAATCATATATCCAACTAAAGCAGCTGATGCATTTTTATTTAAATCAAGTTTATCTATATCTAAAGCATACACTGTAAAAATGTATCTATGAGCCTTATCTCCAACAGGAGGACAAGCACCACCAAAACCAGTTTTACCATAGTCAGTCACACTTTGAATGATATTTGAATACTCTTTATTTCCAAAACCCTTTTCTAAACTTGTTTTATCTTTTGGAATATTAAAAACTACCCAATGCCACCAACCACTTCCTGTTGGAGCATCAGGATCATAAGCAGTTATTGCAAAAGATTTTGTTTCTTTAGGTGCATCTTTCCAAGAAAGTTGTGGAGAGATATTTTTTCCTGTACAACCAAAGCCATTAAAAACTTGTTCATTTGAAAGTTGTCCTTGTATATCATTACTACTTAAAGTAAAACCTTGGGCAAATAACAACCCAACACTAAAGATTAATGCAATACATATTTTTTTCATACTCTTCCTTTTTGTAAATCTATAGGTATTTTACAAAAGTTTAAAATATATATGTACAAGAAATCTTAGATTTTATGTCGGAATTCTTTAGGTGTTTGCTTATAATATTTCTTAAATTGGGAAATAAACCATGATACAGTAGAGTATCCACAAGTTGTAGATATATCAGAAATACTTTTATTTGTATTAGTTAAAAGTAAAATTGCTTTTTCTAATCTTTTTGTATCAAGCCATATTTTTGGAGTTTGGTTAAACTCTTTTTTAATATATCTTCTAATTTTATTTTCTGATAATCTTGTGATTTTACACATATCATCAAGGGTTTGGATAAGATCAATGTTTGATTCTAGTATATATTTGATTCTATCTTGACTTGTAGCTAAAATTGAGTTAAAAAAAGAGTACATTTGCTTTTCATTGTGTTTTATTGCTTGTAGAAATAGCTCTTCAATTTTAAGTTTTAAAAGATTTTCATTGAACTCAACTTTTAAATATTCTTGAAAAGTTTGCACACTATTTTCAAATAATTTATCACTTTTATAACTTGCCTTTACTGTACTCTCTTCATCTTTTGTATTGATTTGAATATTGTATTTATTTATAAAATCAAAAATAAATTTATCATCAAAATATACTAATAATGACTTGTACTTAGAATCATTAACCAATCTTTCACTCATATAGTAGTTATTTTGAGTAAGAAAAAATATATCTGATTTTTGTATATTAATATCTTCCTTACTTAAATGAATAACTTTTGAACCTTCAAGTACTATACCCATACTATGCATTGTTGTTCTAGCATATACATTGGAGTTTTGTGTTTTAGTGATATAATTTAAACACAATAAATCATCTATTTTTAAAAGGTTTTTATATTTGTTTTCAATAAAATAATTTGGCACTACATAAGTCAAAATGATTTTTCCTTTTTAAAATACTATTTTCATCAAATCGTCATGAATAAATTTATAGTTTAGTTTTGATACAAGCAAATCACTCTTTACTATTTTTTTATTGCTTTCATTTTTCCCTGAATCAAAAGTTGGAACAGGTAAACCTGATACTTTTGCACAATAGGTATAAAACTCTTTTTTTGTAGGATGGGAAGGAGCAACGCAATTAAAAGTTTCATCAAAAATATCTTGTTTAATTACATTTCCTATTATACTAATACAATCATCCCTATGTATCATATTTACAGGTGCATTTACATCTTTTACAACTTTTCCATTTGGGAAAAATTTTGCAGGATTTCTTCCATATCCTATAAGCCCTCCAAATCTTAAAATTGTTATTTCAAGATTTGTCTTTTTAAATAGATTTTCTATTTCAAGTAAGGGACTTGTTTCATCTTTCAATACTGAAATTGAACTGATAAAAACAATTTTTTTAATACTTGAATTTAGTATATGTTTAATCAACTCTTTAAATCCATCTATATTTTTTGAAGGTATATTTATAATAAAAATATCTGAAGATAAAAACTTATCAATATCCCCAATTAAACTATTTATGTCGACAATAAATGGTGTGATATTTTCATCTTTTAAGTTTTCAAATTTAGAATACGAAGTTGTAGATAATTTTATAGAAAACTCTTTTGATAATGTTTGAGCTAATGGGAAACCCAACCAACCACTACCTAAAACAGTAATACTATTCTTTATCATTTTTTATCCACACAATATATATCTAGTTTTTAAAAGACAAAATAAATATAGCTAACATATCAATTACATCACTATAATCTTGTACATTTCCAGTAGCTTTTGCTGAAAGAATTGCACCTTCCAATGTTGAAGCAATATAAAGAGATAATTTATTAGTATCACACTCTTTCATCTCTTTTTTTTCTATTGCCATATCTAAAATATTTTTTATACTTTTCCTAAAAGTATAATATATCTTTTCCATTATAACTTTAAACTCATCATCAATATTAGACATCTCTTGCACAATATTTGCTATGGGACAGCCTCTTATAAAATCCCTTTGGGAAGTATCTTTTAACTGTTCAATTAATGCTTCTAAATAATTGCTATCTAAATTTAAGATTCTTTCATATCTCTCTTCAAATTTTGCATAAATCTTCTCTTGAATTGCACATAGTGCCATCTCTTTTTTTGTTGAAAAAAAGTGATACATTGATCCTTTGTGAACATTTGCATTTTTTAAAATAGTATTTAAAGAAGCACCTTGATAGCCATTTTCATATATTTCATTATATGCCGACTCTATTAATCTATTTTTTGTATTAATTTTTTCCATATATAAGTGTATCATTTTTTAGTTGACAAGCTGGTCTAGTTTTGATATAGTTTCACTAGACCTACTGGTCAACAAATAAAAAGGACTAAAATGCCAAATACAACTATTTATAAATTTTTAAATGAAAAAAAATTGTTTTTAGATGAAATAGAGATTGCTTATCATCAAGAAGGGGAAGGAGAAGTTATTATTTTACTTCATGGTTGGCCACAAACATCATATATGTGGAGAAAGGTAATTCCAATTTTATCAAAGAACTTTAGAGTTATAGCTCTTGATTTACCAGGTTTAGGGAATAGTAGTGATACTTTAAACTATGATACAAAAAATATTGCAACAATTATTAATGATTTTAGAAATAAATTAGGTATAAAAAAATTCCATCTAATTGGGCATGACATAGGTGCTTGGGTTGCCACAAGTTATTCTTTATTTTTTGAAGAGTATTTAAATAGTCTAGTTATTATAGATGCTGGAATTCCAGGCTTAATACCTGATGATTTATTCAAATTAGAAAATGCAAATAAAGTTTGGCAATTTTATTTTCATAGTTTAGATTCTATTCCAGAATTTTTAACTAAAGGTAAAGAAAAAGAGTATATTTCATGGTATTTTGAGAAAAAATCTTACATTAAAAATTCAATAAAAGAAGAAGATATAGAAAATTACTATTTATCATATATAAAACCAAATAAAATGAAAAATGGATTTGAATATTATAGATACTTTGAAAAAAGTGCTCTTCAAAACAAAAAGCAAACTTCTAAAATATCAACAAAAATTTTAGCAATTGGAGGGGAATTTGCTGTTTCTGAGCAAGTGGGTATTGCCATGAAAAAGATTTCAAATAATGTTATAAGTTCGGTTATAAAAGAGTGTGGACATTATGTTCCAGAAGAAAAAGCTGAAGAATTATGTGAAATAATAAATTCTTTTATACTATCTGAATTAAAAAAATTATAATATCAAATAAAAACAAAACAAATAATCAATCTAAGGAAAGAATCTTGAAGAAAAAAAGATTTTTAGTTGCAGGAGCAACAGGATATTTAGGTCAATATATTGTAAAAGAGTTAAAAAAGCAAGATTACTTTGTAAGAGTATTAATTAGAGAGGAAAAACAAAAAGAGTTATTTTCAAATGTTGATGAGTTTTTTATAGGAGAAGTTACAAAACCTGAAACATTAAATAATATAGCTAATAATATTGATTATATTTTCTCAAGTATTGGTATTACTAGACAAAGAGATGGTTTAACTTATATGGATGTGGATTATCAAGGAAATAAAAATTTATTAAATGAAGCTATTAAATCAAATGTAACAAAATTTGAATACATCTCTGCTATAGATGGAGATAAATTTAAAAATTTAAAAATATTTGAAGCAAAAGAGAAGTTTGTTGAGGAATTAAAAAACTCATCATTAAAATATAGTATCATAAGACCAAATGGCTTTTTTTCAGATATGAAAGATTTTTTAAATATGGCAAAAAATGGAAAAATATATCTATTTTCTCATGGGCAATATAAACTTAATCCTATACATGGAGAAGATTTAGCAAAATTTTGTGTAAAAAAACTAATTTCAAATGATAATGAAGAGGAACAAATAGGAGGTCCAGATATACTAACTCAAAATGAAATAGCTAAACTTGCACTAAAAGCTTGGAACAAAGAGATTAAAATAGTACATTTGCCTGATTTTATTAGAGTTCTTATTATAAAACTTCTTAGAATTTTCACTTCATCTAAAGTATATGGACCAATTGAATTTTTTTTAACTCTTTTGGCAAAAGACAATATTGCTTCTACCTATGGAGATAAAAGATTAGAAGAGTTTTTTTTAGAAGAAGTTAAAAAAACCAAAAATTAGCATTAAATACTAATTTATGATTTCAAATTTTCATACTCGTCTGATGTCATACTTGGTACAAATTCTATTATTTCATAATTTGCAACATTTGCAAGTTTAAATGGATCTTTTGCAAGCACTTCTTCTAATTTCTCTTTTGAATCAAGTTTTGAAAGTATCACTCCACCATCTCTTGGAATTTTTCTTCCTGAAGCTATAAAGTTTCCTTCTTTATATTGCTCTTTTAAATATTTTACATGTGCTTCAAGATGAATATCTACCTCATCTAGTGGCTTTATATAAGTTAAGTTTATTATAAACACTTTTATCCTTTGCTAATTATCATTTGTCACTATATTTTTATTTATACAACTATATACAATTATTACTAAAGAAATAATTGCTAAAGCTAATAGTTGTAATGTTACAAAATTCCAACCACCTTTTTCCCAACATAGTACTCCAATAAAAGTTCCAATTGAACCACCCACAAACATCGCAGACATATAGGCTGTATTTATTCTACTGTGTGCTTTTTCATCTAAACCATAAATTTGTGATAAATTATTAATTTGAATTGCTTGAAATCCAATATCTATAAATAAAGTTGCCAAAATAAAAGCATATAAACTCATATCAAATTCTCTAATTATGATTACACTAACTATTATCATTAGTGTTGAAATTAGTTTGATTCCATTTGCATTTATCTTATCTGATAATCTTCCAATATAAGGAGCTAACGAGGCACCTGCTACTGCTAATATTCCAAACAATCCAATAGCATCACTATCATAATTAAAAGGGTCTTCACTTAATTTGAAAGTTAAAGTTGTCCAAAAAGAACAGAAAATTCCAAATGATGTTGAAACCAATAAAGTATTTCTTCTAAGTAGTGAAAATCTTTTTAATTGATAAATTGATGATTTTAAAAGTGAAAAATAACTCTTTTCAAAATGTGGTTCCATATTTGGCAAAGTTTTTGAAATAAAAATTATCGTTGCAAATACCAAAAGAGCAGAAAAACCAAATATCACATGCCAATTATCAAACCAATCAGTTATATACCCACTTAAAGTTCTTGCTAATAGTATTCCAGTTAACAAGCCACTAAAAATAGTTCCTACAACCCTACCCTTATCTTTTCCACTCATAGCTGCTGCCATTGGAATAACAACTTGAGCAGAAACTGCAAATAAGCCAGCCATAAGACTTAAAATATATAAAACAAAAATATTACTTATAAATGCAAGTCCAAGTAAAGATAGACCTAATAATACATGCAAAATAATAATTAGTTTTTTTCTATCCATTTTATCACCGAGTGGACTTACAAAAAATAGTCCCAACCCATATCCTACTTGGGAAAATGTAGGAAGATTTCCTACAGCTAGGTGACTTAAATTTAAGTCTTTTGCTATATCATTTAAAATTGGTTGATTATAATATATATTTGCAACACTAATTCCTGCTGTTGCTGACATCACAAAGATTTGTTTTTTAGTAATCATTTTATATTATCACCTTTACATTTTTTTGAGAAAATTGTATCAAGCTTCCATTAAGTTAGGCTTTCTAAATGAATAAATTTATTAAATAGAAATCAGCAAAATTAAAAAAACTCCTTTTTCAATTTTGCTCATTATAAATAAATCTAAGAATTTAAAGTATAAGAAAAGTTGATTATCTTATAAGTTCTGTTCCCTATAGAGTAAAGGGGTAGTTTTATAATATTTTTTAACTTGCATAATTCTATTTAAAATAATTTATCCCTCTTTGACTTCATATCGACTTGCTATTGCTATTCTATTTAATGTATTCATTGTGATTGCTGCCCACTCAACAGCTGCAATTTCATCTTCATTTAAAACTTTGCTTGCCTCTTCGTAAACTTCATTGGGAACTTGTCCTTGTGTGATATTACTTATAGCTTCAACTAAAGACAAACTAGCTCTTTCTTTTTCGTTGAAATATTGCGTTTCTCTCCATGCAGGTATAACACTTATTCTTTCTATACTTTCCCCACAATCAAGTGCATCTTTTGTATGCATTCTAAGACAATAAGCGCAACCATTTATTTGAGAAACTCTTAATAATAAAAGATGAAAAAAGCTCTCTTCAATATTTGCTTTTTTTATAAGTAATTTAACTTCATTATTTAATTCAATTACTTTATTAAATGCAGTTGGATTTGATTTTTTTAAATTTATTCTATTTGTCATAATATTCCTTTTATTTTAAATATAAAAGAATATTATCATTAAATTGTCCTTTTTAAAAGATACAGATTTTAATATTTAAGAAGGACAGTTTAGAACTTATTTCCCAAGATTAAAAATTCCCCTTACAAAATGATAAAGAATAAAAAGGAAAATAATAGGTAGAAGAATAGTTTGAAAAACAAAAGCGATAATTAAAGCTACTATATAATCACTTGACTTATCCACAGCTTTTTTATACTCTTCTATTTTTTTATCATAATAACTTGAGTCAAATTTTTCTGTAATTTTAGTAAAAAAAGAACTATCATTTTTGTTTTCTAATGTATTTTTAGTCACTTCATTTACATCATCTTTTACTTTTACAATATCTTGATTTAGCTCTTGGATATTGTATTCTTGTTTAACAAAATTGTTATAAACAAAATCATTGGCTAAACCTATTAAAGGAACTGCAAAACGAAGGAAAATAAGTATTACTGTGATTTTAAAAAATAGTGTTCTAAATCTATCATCTTTGGTAAATCTATAAAACATCCAGAGATTTAAAATAATCACAGAAAAAAGCAAAATATAATTATAAATATCAGCAGTTACAAAATTCATCATAATTTTTTGAATACCAAGGGAAACCATACTTGCAAGCATCACTAAAGAGAATTGTTCTATCAAATCATTTATAGGATCTAAAACTTCTCCAATGGCAACTGTAAAAAAAGGCAAATCTAGTTCTGTTCCTTGTGCTAATGAGATTACAGCATTTAGAGCTTTTGCACTACCAAAAACAACAACAGATTGGCTAAAACTTTTATCAACTAATTCTTTACCTTTTATATCTAATACATAAGAAAAGGCAAAAAATATTATTGCAAAAGAAAAAAGTAAAATTAAAAGTTTGTTCCAGTGTCTTTTTAAATACTGCATTATTTATCTTTTTAAGTTATTTCATTAAGTATAACATTTTACAACTATTATTTCTACTCTAAAATATATCCTGCTTGTGAAACATTTTTGATAATATTTATTGGAATTTTATTTCTGAGCTCTTTTATAAAAGACTTCAAAGCATGACTTGTCATAATTTTATCTTGCCATAACTCCATTTCTATTTGTTCATATGTTGTTATCGCATTTTTATTCTTATATAAAAGGTTTAAAAAATCATTCTCTCTTTTTCTCAAAGGAATTATTGTAGAATCTTCAAAAATCAACTCCCTTTTTGATAAGTCAAGTTTTAAATTCTCACTTAATGATATTTGCTCTGAGAAATTTCTTTCTATATATTTACTCAAAGCCTCATTTAGTTTTTTTGAATTTAAAGGTTTTAAAATAAAATGATCAATATTTAAGTTTATCAAACTCATAAGATACTCTTCATTTGAATAAGCTGTAAGCATGATAATAGAAGTTGATAAGTCTGTTTGTCGTATTTTTTTCACAAATTCAAGACCATTCATTCTTGGCATTTCTATATCACTTAAAATTATTTTAGGTCTATACTCTTCATACATTTCTAAAGCTTCTAAACCATTTCTAGCTTCATATACTTCTTTAAAATAATACTTCAAAGTACTTACAAGAAACTCTCTAATTCCATCTTCATCTTCAACACATAAAATACTTATATCTTTTAATTTTTCTTTTAATAATTCATTATCCATATTTATCCTAATACTAACACTTTAAAAACTGCACCCTCATTATCATTTTGAACACTGAGTTCACCACCCATATTTTTCTCAATAATCAACTTTGAAATATATAGTCCAAGTCCTGTTCCTTTGGAAGAGTCTTTTGTACTATAATAAGGGTCAAAAATCAAATCAAGATTTTCCTCTTTTATTCCACCTGCATTATCTTTTATTGTCACTATACTTTGCATACCTTTTGATGTAATTGTAATATATATTTTTGGCTCTTTTATCTGTTTTTCTACTAATATATCTTTTGCATTACTTATTAGATTTAAAATCACTTGAGAATATTCTGTTGGATAACCAAATATTTTTTTATCTTTTTTTATATCAAATATCAATTCTATAGATAGATTATGCAAAGTTGCATCCACTAAACTTATAGCTTTTTTACAAGCATCACTTATATTGAAATACTCTTTTTTCTTATCTGGTTTATGAAAATTCCTAAAATCATCTATGGTATTTGACATAAACTCAATCATCTCATTACTTCTATCTATAGAGTTTAATATATGCTTTTCATCAGCTTTTTTAAATCTTGTGGCAGTTTCTAACTCCATCAAAACACCTGATAACTCACTTAAGGGTTGTCTCCATTGGTGAGCTATCATAGAAATCATTGAACCAACTTTTGCTAGTTTTGATTGCTCTAAAATTGCTTTATCTTTTCTTTTTCCCTCTTCTATACCAAAAGCAACTTTTGAAGATAAAGTTTCATTTAGATTTTTTAACTTGTTTTGCTCATTTTCAACTTTACTCATGTATTTATTAACAATATCTTTTACAATAGAAGTCATAAGAAAAGTAAATAAAGCCATAAAAAACAAAACACATAAAGTCACAACTTTTATAAAATATAAAAAATCTGACTTATTCTTTTCATAAACTACTCTTTTGTCTTTTATAACTTCTTGTATTACTTTGGCATCGAAATATTTTTTTGGGTATGTTTGAATTAGAATTTTTACATCGTCTTGAAAGTTTTTTTCTGAGACTTTCATATAGTATGAACTAATAAAAAATGCGCAAAAAATGATACATAAAAAAGGTATCATTATTATAAAAAATGGAATCCCATCTTTATTAAACACTTGTTTTCCTTGAAAAAAGAAGTGTGAGAATTAACTCACACTTGTTTTTTATGATTTTTTATCGTTTATATTATCAACAATCTCTTTCCAAATAGCTTTATCGATTTTAAATTCATTGTAATCATTATATCTAAGAACAGGAACTTTCCCTTCTTTTACTTGTCTTTCATAACCTTTGATTAATTGTAAAACAGGTTTATATAATAATGCAATTACAGTCATATTAATAACTGCTAATAATCCCATTGATAAATCAGCAAATGAGAAAATTGAACCTAAATCTTGAAATGATCCCCAAATAATTAAAGAGATACAAATAACTTTAAAGATATTAAAAGCAGTTTTATTTCCTTTACTAAAGAAGTTTAAACTATTTTCAGCTAAATAATAGTTATAAATCATTGAAGAAAATCCAAATAAGAATAAGGCAATTGTAACAAAGTAACCACCTAATGGTCCTACTTGTTCGATTAATGCATTTTGAGTTAATAAAACACCTTGAACACCTTGGGCACCTGGAGTGTAAACACCTGATAAAAGAATAATAAATGCTGTACAAGAACATAAAATAATTGTATCAATAAATACAGAAAATGATTGTACAATACCTTGTTGAACAGGATGTCCAACATAAGCAACTGCAGCAACATTTGGAGCAGAACCTAGACCAGCTTCATTTGAGAACATTCCTCTTTTTGCACCTTGTAAAATAACAGCACCAATACCACCACCAATTGCAGAGCTTGGGTTAAATGCTTCTGTTATAATCATATTGATTAAACCTGGTATTTCACCTATATTTAAAATAATAACTACTAAAGCGATAAGTAAATAACTTCCTGCCATAATAGGAACAATGACTTCTGACATTCTAGCAATTCTTTTTACTCCACCAAAAATTGTAAGTCCAAAAACAACTGTTAAAACAATTCCTGAAATCCAAGTAGGAATATCAAATGTTGCTTCAAATGAAGTTGAGATAATAAATGATTGAGTTGCATTAAATGCAAAACCAAATGTAATCATTAATAAAATAGAAATAATAACACCTAACCATCTTTGACCTAAGGCTTTTGTAGCATAATATGCAGGTCCCCCTCTATATACCCCAGAATCTATACCATCTTTTTCTTTATAAAGTTGTGCCAATGAACACTCAAAGAAACTTGTTGCCATTCCTACAAGTCCAATAACCCACATCCAAAATACAGAACCAGCTCCACCTAGTGTAATTGCAACTGCAACTCCAGCGATGTTTCCACCACCAACACGACCAGCAACACTTAGCATTAAAGCTTGAAATGAACTAATATGTCCATCTTTATCATGAGCTGTTTCTCTTAAAATGTGAAACATCTTAAAGAAGTATCTAAATTGTACGAATCTAGAACTTACTGTGAAAAAGATACCAAGAATAGGTAGTACGTAAATTAAAATCGATCCCCAAATAAGGTCATTTAGGAATGTATTTATTTCTGCTAACATTATGTTCTCCTTTTGCAAAAAAAAATTTTATCATCTCTGAGAGTCTTAAAAGTGGGTTTCTTTATAATTTATGGTTAATATGATAATATTCCATACAATATTAAATAGAAAGAACTTTTATGATACATATATTTTCAGCGCTAATTCCTGTATTTAGTCTTATTTTAATAGGATATTTTTTTAAAAGAATAAAATTCCCTTCACATGAGTTTTGGCCACAAGCAGATAAGCTAACTTATTATATATTGATGCCTTCACTTTTAATTTATAAACTTTCAACGGCTTCTTTAAACTCTGATAATAGTTTAGAATTTGTGGGTTCTGCTCTTTTGGCAATATTTATAACAATGCTTATACTTATTATTTTAAATAAAATCAAACCAACAACACCTAGTGCTTTTACTTCTATTGTACAAGGTTCTATAAGATTTAATACTTATGTTTTTTTGGCTTTATCTGGTTCTATTTTTGGGAATGAAGGCTTAGTATTATCTGCAATTATACTTACTTTTGCAATTCCATTTATAAATATTTTATGTATAACAATATTTGCACTTTATGTTTCAAATGATAAATTGGATTTTATTTATTTGTTAAAATCTATTTTCAAAAACCCACTAATTGTCGCTTGTATTATTGGTGGAGGTATAAATTTTCTAGGGATTCATCTGCCACTTGTTTTAAATAACACTCTAGAAATACTAAGTCATGCTGCACTTCCAATGGGACTTTTATCTGTAGGTTTTGGACTTGTAATAAGAGAGATTAAATCTTCAAAAAGTGAAGTAATTATTGCAATAATAGGAAAACACCTAATTTTCCCAATTTTAATTTTTACCTTTGGTAAAATATTTGGAATAGAGGGAATGATGCTTTCAATTTTAGTTTTATTTGGTGTTTTACCAACTGCACCTTCATCTTTTATTTTAGCTAGACAACTAGGTGGTGATGTGGGCTTAATGTCATCAATCATTACAGTTCAAACACTTATTTCAATGATATGTATACTTTTTGTTTTACATTATTTTATTTAAAGGAAAACTTATGAAAATCATTTTAATACTTGCAATTTTTTTTCTAACTAACTTATTTGCTAATTATGCTTATACTGACTCAAACTCTAAAAAAATAGATATGCATGGTGGGAATAGTGATTCATTGACTGGCAATAAAAAATCCCTTTCAAATATGAATTCAAATAATCTAAATAATATAGGAATAGAAAAAGAAAATAAGAAGTTCAAAGTAAGTAAAGAAACACCTACAGAAAAAGATGAAGAGAAAAATTTAGGAGAATTAGAAGATTTAGGTTTATAAGTGCATTAATTTAAATAAATGCACTTATCATTACTTTTATAGCTAAAAGAGATAATAAAACTTTTAGTATCATAATAAACTTTTTACCATTAATTACATTTCTAAGTTTTGTTCCAGTCCAACTTCCAATAATAGCACCTATAATCATTGCAAACAAGATTCCAATATAATCAAAAAATACAAATCCAAAAATCATAAAAGCAAATACTTTTAAGATATGAGTAATACTCATCAAAGCAGCAGCCGTTGCTACTACAATATCTTTATCTTCATAATCTTTTAACAAAAGAGTCATAGTAAGTGGACCAGTTGCCCCTACAACTATCGAAAGACCTGTTTGGAAAAATCCAACTAAATAATAGTTTTCATATTTTCTCAACTTTTCGTTGAATTTTTTACTCCAAAGGGAAAGTAAAATATAAGTCCCAATAAATAAAGGCACATATTCTAAAGAAATAATATATAAAATTGAAGCAAAAAAACTTATTCCTATAATCGAACCCAATAAGAATTTGGGTATTACTTCAAACTTTACATCTTTATACCCAAAGGCTGCTCTACTTAAATTACTTGACATTTGACTTATACCATGTACTGGGATTATTGCATTTAGTGGGAGAAAAGAAGGTAAAACAGCAATTAAAATCATACCTCCACCAAGTCCAACAATACCTGCGATTGTTGATGTAAGAAAGGTGATTAGCCCTAAAATAATTTCTTGACTCAAAAGAATTCCTTAAAATATTGTAAATTTGTACTATAATAAAATAAAGTTAAAGTTTCCTTTCTTTATAATGCTGACAAGATATTTAATAATTTGTTGTGAAAAAAAGAGATATTCTTTTCACATAAGGAGCTTATATGCCTACGCTAGAAAAAGATATAGAAGATTATTTAGTAGAATTTCAAGGAAGAGTCCCAAAAGAGACTCAAGATACTTTAAATAATGCTATTAAGAATTTAGAAGAATCAGACTGTTTTAACAAAGCTTTAAAAGTAGGAAATAAAATTCCAGAATTTTCTCTTTCTAATCAAGACAGAAAAGTTATCAACATAAAAGATATTGTTGAGAAAAATAAATACACAGTATTATGTTTTTTTGAAGGTTCTTGGTCCCCATATGCAATTTTAGAATTGCTTGCCCTACAAAAAATTGTTTCACAATTGAAAATTTTAAACGCTTCATTAATCACACTTTGCCCTCAAACACAAGACAAATCTTCGTACTTAAGAGAAAAACACTCTTTCAGTTTTGATATTCTATATGATAAAAATAATACTATAGCAAAAGAGTTTGGTATAAATTATACTTTGAATAAAGAAGTGATTGCTATATATGAGAAACAAAAAATAGATATATTAGAAGCGAATAGAAATGGTACATATGATTTACCACTTCCAGGAACTTATATTGTAAATAAAAACTACGAAATAATCTATTCTTTTATTGATGCAAACCATAGAAAAAGATGTGAACCCAAAACTATAATGGACACAATTAAAAAAGATATTATTAACAAACGATAATACTCTCTTAGCAAATATACATTTTCATAAATGTATATTTGCTCTATTTTAATCCCATATTCAATTTTTAAAAATACTTGACAAAGTTCTTTGCTTTTGTTAATATTTCAAGCAAACCAACTGGTTGGTTTTAAACAAAAGGATTAATATGTCAAGATTAATAGATGAAATAAAAAAATACCAAGAAGCTTTTAGACAAAGAGTTCCAAAAAACCTACAAGAAATAATGATAATGGCTACAAAAAGACTTGAAAATAAGAAATTAAGCCAAAATGCAATAAAAGTTGGTGATAAAGCTAAAACCTTTAATTTACCAAATGCCTTAAATAAAAATATATCATTAGATGAATTACTAAAAGATAATGCATTTATTGTATTAAATTTTTATAGAGGAACTTGGTGTCCATATTGTAATTTAGAATTAAAAGCCTTACAAGGAATAAATGACGAATTATCAAAATTAAACACAAAAATTGTAGCAATATCTCCACAAGTACCAGACTTAAGTCTAAGTACTAAAGAGAAGAATGAATTAAAATTTGAAGTATTAAGTGATGTTAATTCAAAAGTTATAAAGGAGTATGGACTTGTATTTAATTTAGATGAAGAGTTAAAACCTATATATCAAAATTTTGGAATAAATATTCCAGACTCAAATGGTAATGAAACATATGAACTACCTATGCCAGCAACTTATATTATAAATAAAGATAAAGACATTATTTTTTCATTTATAGATGAAGACTATACTAAGAGATGTGAACCTAAAACAATATTAGATACAATAAGAAAAAATTCTTAAGAGAGTAATATGCAAGATATTCGAACAAGACTTATTGAAGCCACATTTCAAGAAGTCTATTCAAATGGTTTTAAAGGTGCTTCGCAAGCAAATATTTTAAAAAAGGCTGATACTAAAAAAGGTTCTATGTACCATTATTTCCCTTCTAAAAAAGATATGGTTATAACTATGATTGAAGAGAAAATAGGAAAAAGAATAGAGAAGAAATGGGAAAATCTATTATCTTGTGAAGACAATATAATAGATAGTTTTATCTCTATTTTAATTGATCCAAATTCATGGAACTTAAAAGATGGTTGTCCTTTAGGAAACTTACTACAAGAGAGTCTTGATTATGACGAAGACTTTGCAAAAGCATTAAATACTATATTTGAAAACTGGAAAATACAGTTTTCTAATATCTTAAATAGAGCTATTGAAAAACAAGAGCTTAATGCCAATATTGAAGTAGAAAAAGTGGCAACATTTTTAATAGCCTCAATTGAAGGTGCTCTTCTTATAGCTAAAAAAAGCAAAGATATAAAAGATTTTGAAAACACCATAAACCAACTTATCTTTTATATAAACTCACTAAGAAAATAAATATTATAAGGTTTTAAATGAATAAATATAAATTTGTATCATGGAATGTAAATGGTATCAGAGCAGTTGATAAAAAAGAAGCACTTAAATGGGTAGATGAACAAGATATTCATCTTCTTGGAGTTCAAGAAACAAAATCAATGAAAACACAAATCCCAGAAAGCATTTTTGAAAAAAACTTCAAAAATGTAACAGCTAGTGAATCAGCTATAAAAGGGCGTTCTGGAACTGCCCTATTTACTGACTTGGACATAACATTCGAATGTACTTGCCCTACTGTTGATATTTTAGATGAAGGAAGAATCAACGAAGTTCACTTTACACTTGGAAATAAAGATATTGCATTTTTTAATGTATATTTTCCAAATGGTCAGAGTAAAGAAGAGCGACTTGTATATAAAATGGAGTTTTACGATAGATTTTTAGATCATTGTGAGTCTTTAAAAAAACAAGGTAAATCAATAATAGTATGTGGTGATGTAAATACAGCTCACAAAGAGATAGACTTAGCAAGACCAAAAGCAAATGAAGGTACCTCAGGTTTCTTACCTATGGAAAGAGAATGGATAGATAAGTTCTTATCTCACGGATATATAGATACTCTAAGACATGTTATTGGTGATGAACCAGATAATTACAGCTGGTGGTCTTACAGAGCAAATGCAAGAGCAAATAATGTTGGCTGGAGAATTGATTATTTTTATGTGAGTGAAGACTTAAAAGAGCATATTTCAAATGCTTATATTATGAGTGATATTATGGGAAGTGATCATTGTCCTATTGCTTTAGAGATGGAGATATAGTTTTTTGGTTTTATATTGATTAACATTTAAAATAGGCCAATAAATTGCCTGAAGGTAATTTATTGGCTCCAATGATTTGTTATACTATTTAAATATTCAATAATTTTTTTATCATTATCAGTTCTTGGTTTATAACCATTTTCTAATGCTTTATTTGTCCAAAAGATAAACTTTTCTATATTATTTTCACTTCCATATATTTTTCCTAATTCAAATTGCGCTAAGGCATAATTATTATTTGCAGCAATCAAATAATATTCTTTAGCTTTATTTATATTTTTAACTACACCTTCACCATTTCTATACATTGCTCCAATATCATAAGCACTATTTAAACAATTGTATTTTAATGATTCCTTAAAATACTTCATAGCTTCTTTATAGTTTTGTTTTACACCATCAGCATTAATATACATTAGAGCCAAATTGAACATCCCTTTACATTCTTTGTTTAATGTAGCTTCTTCAAATTTTATTTTTGCATTTTTATAATCTTTTTTGCTTAATAATAAACATCCTTCATTTGTAAGGCTTAGATTGTTCATATCTGCAAATAAAAAGATTGATAAAATTATTTGTATTAGTATTATTTTCATGTTTAGTACCTTTTAAGTATGTCACATAAGTTAAAAAACAAGATGCTATCTACACTTTGATATTTAAAACTTTATCTAAGCAACTTTATAAGACAAAAACTTAAAGAATCGCAGTCTAACCTTGTTTTTCTTTCCAACGTATTGTTAGATATTTTCATGAATAATCCAATCACCTTTTTTTTTAAAATTAAAACCAATACTTTTAAAACTTTTTCTCAAAATATACTGTCTTTTTAATTCTCTCATAAATTCAGCTGGAGAATAGTGCTGTTTATAATCTTCTCCAAATAATATACCAATATCATTTAGTTTCATTAATGTTTCAATAAGATTAATATTTTTAAAATGATCATTAACAGTATTATCATATTTAACACAGTAGTAATTATTCTCTATAACTATATCAAGCTTCTGTTTCTTTAAGTTTTCTAAAATATCATTTGTTACATAATGAAGACGTATATATGATGAAAGAATTATTGGAATATATGTTGGCTTTTTATTCATATTAACTTTTACCTAACTACCTTATTAATAATACATTTTATATAAAATAGCCTTAAATTAGTGATATTTATAACATGATAAATGTTGGTTTATTATATTAAATAAAAGCCTTTATATAAGCTCTTCTTAGAATTATTGATTTTAATTTGTCTGTGTTGATATATTTCCAAAGTATATTTTTGAAATTTCATGTATGGTTTACCCCTATATTTACCCAATAGAACAACATAATGTACACCTATTTATCAAAATTGTGATAAAAACTACATTTTCTTATATTTATATCATGAACACCTAAAGGTCTTCGCTCTTCTTACTTTTTGGTCTCGAAAAAGTAAGTAAAAAAGACTGCCGAATTGATGAAGGCAAAGCTACCTTCCAGTTAAATATTTATTTCCTGCCCTACAAAACTCACTAAAATGACCGTTTAGGTCATTTTTTAACGTTCAAACAGTTTCGGGCTTTATCGAAAATAAACATCTACCTTCCAGCTTCATCAAAGGCAGAAAGAAATACCTATAGTTCAAATTTTTATTTATGAAGTAATATATAGACACCAAATAATATTGCTACATCTACAGGAGCCGAATGTTTATTTCTCTTTTCGGAAAATACTTGTAATTGTTTGAACAGAACAAATATGCTAAAGAGCATATTTTTATGTGAGTTTTGCAAGTCAGAAAAGATAAATAATAAATGAGGGAAGCTTTGCCTCCGAAGCTGTAGTTGCTTTTGCTTACTTTTCGTCAATACAAAAGTAAGAAAGCGGAGAGGTTTACCTCTTCAAGAGAGTGCTATCTTTTATTTCACAAACCCAATCTTCCTATCCTCATTATTACTATCCTCCCTCATCAACTCATTCAAAACCTCAATTATCCTACTATCAGTATCTTCACCTTCCCTTACCCTTGATTCAATCTGTTCTATTTTTTTAGCAAATTCATCATAGGTCAAAGCATATCTTCTTAGTGCTGTAAAAGTTCTCATAATTTGAATATTAATATCTATTGCAACTTTACTTTTTAAGACTGTTGCTAACATATAGACACCTTGCTCAGTAAAAGCATTTGGAGTTGTTCTTGTTTTTGAAAAGTTTGTGGTCACAAATTGTGACCGCAAATTTTCTAACTCTTTTTCTGACAATTTAAATAAAAAGTCACTTGGAAACCTTTCAATATTTCTTTTTACTGCTTGATTTAATACTTTTGTCTCAACTTCATAAAGTTTTGCCAAGTCACTATCCAACATAACTTTTTCACCACGTATTGTATATATCTTTGAGTTTATTACCTCTATTGCTAGTTTTTCCATAAATATACTCCTATTATTTATAAGAGCATTTTAATATATTATATTTATTGGACTAAAAAATATTACAAATTGATATTATTTTGATATTTTACTAATATTTTATTGACATTAATCATATAAAGTAGTACTATTCTCTATATTTTATATAAGGAGTCATAAAAATGGCAAAGAAAAAAGAAGAAGAGAAAAAATTAAAAGCTAAAAAAGCTGCTAAGAAAAAAGCAACTAAAAAAGAGAAAAAGAAAGTTATTAAAAAGAAAAAACTAGATAAAAAAAAGAAAGCAAAAAAAGCTGTAAAAGCTAAGAAAAAAGACTCAAAAAAGAAGTCTAAGAAAAAAGATTCAAAGAAAAAATCTAAAAAATAACAAGGTTTTAAAAACCTCGTAAAAATTTTGGACGAAGCATAGAATCATCTTCTATAGCTTTGTCTAAAGTCTCTAATAACTCATTCTTATCTTTTGGAAGTGTACCTTTTAGTGCTAAAGCATTTGAGGCGTGATTTGATCTAAAAATTATCGGACTTTTTGGAGTAATTAGACTTATAAATCTTTTTTGTTCCTCTAAGATATCTTTATCACTACAAAAAACAAATTCTTGATTTTTGTTTTCAAACCTTTTAAAAAAGTCATCTTCTTTTGTACTACTTACTGCTAATTGTAAAGTAGATAGATAATTTATATGTTCACATTCACTTACTAACTTTGCTGTATCTTCTATATGCTGTATTGATAATTTCTTTCCACCAAGTCCAAGTATTACTGTGGCAGATATTTTCATATTTGCATAATAGGCTTTATTTATACCCTCTACCATTTTACTTGGTTTCATAGGTTTATTTATATATTTTAGTAATTCATGGTTTCCACTTTCAATTCCATAATAAACTAAACTCAAGCCATTTTCTCTTAATAAATTTAATTCTACTTGACTCTTTTCTAAGAGGTTATATGGACTTGCATATGAAGCTACTCTTTGTAATTTTGGAAATGATTTTTTTAGATAACTTAGAATCTGTACTAAAAAATCTGTATCACAGGCTAAAGCATCACCATCGGCTAAAAATACTCTTTTTACATCTTTATATATAGAAAAGTCGTCAATCTCTTTTATGATTTTATCTATACTTTTGATTTCAAATTTTTTTGTTTCGTACATTGAACAGAAGCTACATTTATTAAAGCTACAGCCCAATGTAATTTGTAAGATTAAAGAGTTAGCTTCAGCTGGTGGTCTATATAAAGGTTCATGATAGTTCATCATGTTTCTTACTATCTTCTTTTTTTTTCTTATTTAACATATATGTTTCAGAAGTTTTTACTGACAAATATCTAACAAGCAATAAAAATATTATTACACCTGCAATTATAAAAATATTCCAATTCAATGTACTTGACATAAGATCATCAAATGAATCTAATTTTTCATTATTGATTTTTACAACATTTACTATTAACTCTCTTAAAGTAAGAATAATAAAGGCATCAACAATGATAGAAAGTACAACTGTCTGCTCTCTAATATAATTTATGACCGTTCTTGTTATTTCTAAGAATATTACAAAATATAACATATAGATAATAAAATCCATTAGCATATGATAATATAAAGCAATTAGAAAAAAGCCCCCAGCAAGAATAATCTCAATATAGTGTTTATCTTTGTAAAACCTATTTAAAACATTTTCCATAATATTTCACTCCTAATTAATGTAACATTATATAAATATTTTATTTTATATCCCTTAATGTAAAAATTTCAACTCTTTAAAGATATAAAGAGGTAAAATAATTTTATGAAAAATAAACTATACTATGTCCACGACCCCATGTGCTCTTGGTGTTATGCCTTTAAAAAAGAGTTTGATAACTTAAAAAAAAGATTACCAACTAATATTGAAGTGATAAATATATTAGGTGGGTTGGCGAAAGAGAGTGATGAAATAATGCCAAAAGAGATGCAAGAGAAAATTCAAGCTATTTGGTATGACATTGAGAAATTTACAGGGACAAAGTTTAACCATGATTTTTGGAAGCTTTGTAAACCAAGACGTTCAACCTATCCTGCTTGTAAAGCAGTACTTTGTGCAAAAGAACAAAATATGGAAGACGAGATGATAAATGCAATCCAAAAAGCATATTACCTTGAAGCAAAAAATCCAAGTGATAAAGAGACTTTGATTACTCTTGCAAAAGAGTTAGAACTAGATATAGAAAAATTTACAAATGATTTAACAAGTGAAAAAATAGAACAATTACTTCAAAAAGAGTTAAATAAAAGAAGAGAACTAAAAGTTAATAGTTTTCCCTCTTTAGTATTACAGTATAAAAAAGAGTTATACCCTATAAATATCCAATATAACAATGTAGAAAAGATTTTGAGCCAAATAGAGAACTTAAGTTCAAATATTTATTTTTAAGAAATATCTATTTGAACTTTTATTTTAGTAAGATTTTTTGGTATTACCTTTAATCCATATCTAGCTATAAAAAACATCGATAATATCATAGCCCGTGCAGAGTTATCACCACCTGCTTGGGCATTTTTTATTAGAGCTTCTTTAAAGTTTGTATATTTACCTAAAAGATGAATAACTCCACTAAAAGCTTCATCTATTCCACAAGCTGGACCAAATTTTCTTATTACATCAAAACTTTCTTCATCTATAGTTGCCAATCCATCTTTAACATATTTTTGAATAGTAGATGAAAATTCATCTTTTCTTTCTTTTATTGATTCCATCATCTCAATATCTTCTAATACATCAAGTAAAACTTTTGCAAAAAATTTAGCACCTTCTACAACTATTGTAGAATCATGTGTTGCTTTAACAAACTTCTCAACATTTTGAAGAAATTCATTTTTTGTTTTACTAATAAGTAATAAAGGAGTTATTCTTCCTATAACTGAGATATCAGTAGAATTAGAACCACAAGGAATAGGTTTATTTGCATTAATATTTTCCAAAGTAACTCTTGTAGCTCCATCAATATAGCCATCATATTTTTCCATTTTATCTTTCCAAAAATGGACATATTTTTCTAAATCAAAAGTATCATTTTCACTTACAAATTCATATAAAAAATAAAGCTGATCTCCATAATGTGTAAATTCCCCTGCTTTTTTACCTTTGTGCCAAATTGAGCAAGCATTGTTTAAATCTTCCCAATTAATTTGCAAGTTTTTAAGGTCTTTCTCATCATATATCCAATGAGAAGCTAAACAGTAAGAATCAGCAATTAAAGCTCCTAAAACAAGTTCTTTGGCTTTTCTTTTATCAAACATCATAGTTTCCTTTATCTATTCCAATTTTTATAATTTGTAAATGAGGGATATTGACTTAAAAATTCATCTTTCTCAAAAGAAAATCTATAGTTTTCAATATAAGCTTTTAAAAGAATATAAGCTTCATTTACCTCTTTAAACTTCTCTTCACTACCATCTTCGGCATCAGGGTGATACTTCTTTGATAATCGTAAATAGTTCTTTCTCAAACCTTTAAAATCAAGCTTTGTTATAATACCTAAGGTATCAACAGCCTTTTGAAACTCATCATAGTCCATTATATTATCCTAATTATGATAATAATACCAAAATTTTTTAAATACTTATATAATTAATATTACAATTATATAATTTAATTATGTATTAAGAATTCAACTATTTTATTAAAATAATAATTGCCAAGAACCTTTACTTATATTATAATATTTATAAATTAAAGCTATTATCGATATTTTTGCAATTTATTTAAAAGTATTTATTAAAGAAAAGAATAAATAAACTTGAAAATAATATTTAAAGTTCTTTTATTTATTCGCTTTTATATAAAACTTTTGTTAAATATTGGGGTTGATTAAAAGTAACAATTAAACTAAATGTTACACAAAAAAATTATATAGTTTGATATAAAAGAAAAAGACTAATTATTAAGTATTTACAAAACCATTATTTAAGTAAATCGACTAAATACATTTAAAAATTGTAACCTTCATTAATAATAGAAACAAACAAAAGTAGATATACTTCAATATAAATTTTACAAGGAATACAATTTTTTATGGGAAATATTGACTATTTTTTTTCTAGACTAATAAGATTTTCGATACTATTTTTTATACTTTATCTTATATTTACAAATTTTGGTACTTTTTTAATTGCAATAGCGGTAGTTGTATTACTAATTTATTTTTTCATTTACAAAAAAATAAAAAGCATAAAAGAACAAGCAAGAACCCAAGGATTCGAATTTCATTTTAATGGAAGGGATTTTAGCCAAGGTGCAAATCAAGGTTTTAAATTCAATTATGAAGATTTTCAAAGTGGTAATTTTAAAGCACAACCTTCAATGAGTGAAGTTCAAAAGGCAAAAGATTTTTTTGGGTTTACAAGTGAACCAACAAGGGAAGAGATAAAAAGAAAGTACAAAGAATTAGCTAAGAAGTATCATCCAGATATTAATAACAACGGTGATGAACTAATGCAAGAGTTAAATCACTACAAAGATGTACTTCTTAATATCTATAAATAGATATTTTATTAAATCAAAAAACTGGTAAATTGTGTTTTTTTAATACCAATTCATCATAAGTTTTTTCAAAAGACTTATATGCTTCACTACTTTGTGAAGATATATAGTCTTCTTCACTTTTCCACTCTTCATAAACTAAAAATTCATCATTACAATCATCTGATTTATACACGCCAAAATAATCACAGGCTTCAAAATTTACCAATGAATTTTTTAAATTGTATAACTTTATTTCTAACTCTTTCTCTTTATTTTTTCTTGATTGATAAATTGTTTGTTTTATAATACTCAACATTACTCCTAATTAAAAAAGAAATGTACCAAATATATGATTAATATAACTTAAGCCAAAGGGTCTTCTCCACTTGCCCAAGAAGATAAATACTTTTCTATCAAATGAAAGTCTTCTCCATCGTGTTGGGTGAAAGTTATATATTGATTGTTATTTGGTATTTTAAATTCATCTTTTACTATGCTCATATATACTAAAGCCAACTCTCTTCTTTTTTCGATTGTTCGCCCTTCTCTTATATCTAAGTTCATCAAACAGACTTCATCACCAATATCAACTCTTCCAATAGATAAGTTAAAAGGTTCATATTCTCTTATAGAAATAGCAATATGACCTGTTTGGGTATCCATGATTTTGGAAAAAGATTCTCTTATCTTTTCACAAAAACTTTTTTTAATATCATCGCTTACTTTTTTATTTATCTCAAATTGCAAATGTGGCATTATAAACTCCTTACATGATATTATTCTTACTAAATAAGCTTTAGATTTAACTTTAGATTTTAACTTAAAAATTTAGCAAAATTACAACATTTAAAAAGGCTTTTTTCGCTAATATTCCAATATGGATTTAGAAAACAAACTTAAACAGCTTCCAAATGATGCAGGTGTATATCAATACTTTGATAAAGATGGACATTTACTTTATGTGGGGAAAGCAAAAGTTTTAAAAAATAGAGTTAAATCATACTTCAAATTTACTCCCGAACTTCGACCTGCTGATAAATTAGGTCCTAGAATTTATAAAATGATAACAGAAGTAGAATCGTGTGAATGGATTGTAGTACCAAATGAACATGATGCTCTGATTTTAGAAAACTCTCTAATAAAACAGTTAAAGCCAAAATATAATATTCTTCTACGTGATGATAAAACTTACCCTTATATTTATGTTGATTTGAATGAGGATTTTCCAAGATTAGAAATTACTAGAAAAGTTTTAAAAGGTTCAAATATAAAATATTTTGGTCCATACTCAACTGGTGCAAGGGATATATTAGACTCAATTTACGAAACTTTCCCCCTTGTACAAAAGAAAGCATGTATCAAAGGAAAAGAGGCTTGCTTATTTTTTCAAATCAAAAAATGTTTAGCACCTTGCGAAAATAGAGTTTCAAAAGAAGAGTATGCAAATATCTTAAATGACTCTATGGAATACATCTATAATAAATCAAAACTTATTTCAAAACTAAAAACAAAAATGCAAGAGTATTCAGATGAATTTCGTTTTGAAGAGGCTATGAAAATAAGAGATAGAATAAAAACTATAGAAAAATCAGAGATAAAAACTGGTATGGATTTGGCTACAAACGACAACTTAGATATATTTGCTATCAAAAATATCAATTCAAAAGCTGTAATTGTAAGAATGTTTATAAGAGATGGAAAATTAACTTCTTCATCCCATGACTTCCTAAAATCAAATGTTGAAGAAACAGAAGAGTTTGATTACGAAGAAGCATACAAAAGAGCTATTATAAACTATTATTCAAATGATATTCCTATTATTCCAAAAGAGATACTAATAGGAGATGAAGTTAAAGAAATAGAAGATATAGAAGAGTTCTTAAAAAACAAGTTCAATAAAAAAATAAATATTATCAATCCTAAAGTTGGGAAAAAAAGAGATATAGTAGGTATTGCTTTAAATAACTGTGATGAGTTATTGAGAATAGATAGTGTAAAAGGTACAAATACACTTTATGAAGAGATTAAAGAGTTATTTAATCTCTCACAAGTTCCAAATAGAGTTGAAAGCTTTGACAACTCACATATGATGGGACAAGCAACAGTTGGGGCAATGGTTGTCTGGGATAATGACAAATTTCTAAAAAGTGACTTTAGACACTATAATTTAGAAGCTCATGATGAATACTCTCAAATGAGAGAGATGCTAATACGAAGAGTTGAGAGTTTTGAAAAAAATCCTGCGCCAGATCTTTGGATAATAGATGGTGGTTCTACTTTGTTGAAACTTGCATATGACATAGTTGAATCAGTTGGTGTGAAACTTGATATCATAGCAGTTGCCAAGGAGAAAATTGATTTTAAAGCACATAGAGCAAAAGGTGCTGCAAAAGATATTGTTCACTATAAACAAGGTAATGAATTCAAATCGGTTAAACTATTAACTTCAGATAGAAGATTACACTTTGTTCAAAGACAAAGAGATGAAGCCCATAGATTTGTTATTAATTTTCACAAAAAGCAAAAAAGGGCAGAAGATAAACAAATCTCTTTGTTAAATATAAAAGGTATTGGAGAAGCAAAGGTTAAAAAATTACTTCTTTATTTTGGAACCTTTGAAAAAATAAAAGAAGCATCTGTTGAAACCTTAAAAGAGGTTTTAAATGAAAAAGATAGTATTCTAATATCAAATCATTTTAATCAAAACTAAAATAACAAGGTAAAGTTATTGTCTAAAATTATTATAAATAAAAAAAATTATATTCATAACTTAGAGATTATTTCTAAACAAGCTGGATCAAAAGAAAAAATTGCCGTAGTATTAAAAGACAATGCATATGGTCATGGGATTATAGAAATCTCAAAAATAGCAAAAGAGTTTGGAATAAAAAAAGCAGTCGTAAAAAACCTTAAAGAAGCATTAAAAATTGAAGATTTTTTTGAAGATATAATAATTTTATCAGAGATTAATTTTCACACTTATTCACATTCTTTTCACATAGTAATTAATAGTCTTGAACAAATTTATAAAATCCCTAAAAATACGAACGTTCACCTCAAAATTGACACAGGAATGCACAGAAACGGTATATCTAAAGACCAGCTTAAAGTGGCTATTGATGGGATTTGTAACCAAAATTTAAATTTAACTGGTATCATGACTCATCATAGAGGAGCAGATGAACTTAATAGTGAATTCTTTTGGCAAAAGCGCAATTTTGGGCTTGTAAAAGAAGAAGTGAAAAGAATATGTGAACAACTTTTTTTACCCCTACCTTTATTCCATTCTTGCAACTCAGCTGCACTATTTAGAACAAAAAGTTTTGATGACGATTTTGCAAGAATTGGTATAGCAACTTATGGTTATTTTGAAAATCATACTAGTTTTGAAAAAGTAGATTTAAAACCTGTTTTATCACTTTGGGCAAAAAAAATTGCAACAAGAACTTTGAAAAAAAATCAATCTGTTGGATATGGAGGAAAATATACAACAGATAAAGATATTGAAATCTCAACATATGATATTGGATATGGAGATGGCTTTTTAAGAATAAATGAAAATCAATCTTACAAAACTCCAAAGGGATTTAAAGTTCTTGGAAGAGTATCAATGGATAACTTATCTTTAAATTCAAAAGATGAAGAAGTTTGTATTTTCGATGATGCTAAATCTTTAGCAAAAATTCATAATACAATTTCTTATGAAATAGTAGCAACATTAAGTACAGAATTAAAAAGGGAAGTAATATGAAAAAATACCTATTATCACTTTTTTGTGTAATTAAACTAATAGCACAAGATAATCTTTCAACAGTAGAAGATATAAAAAGTCTTGAACTAATAAATAATTATGAAGAGGCAGCATTAAAAGATGACCCAGATGCTTATTTTGAATTAGGGAAAATATATTTTGAAGGCAAATATGTTTTCAAAGATTATAAAAAGGCTTTGTTGTATTTTGGCGCAGCTTCTTACTTGGGAAGTATTAAAGGAACATACAATCTAGGTCTTTTTTATCTAAGTAACCAAACAAACTTTTATGATCCCCAAAAAGCCTTCTCTTATTTTCTTGAACTTGCTAGAAAAGGTTATGCCCCAGCAGAAAATAAAATAGGTATGTTTTTAACAACAGGATTGGTTATAGATAAGGATTATAAAGAGGCTGTTAAATGGTATGAAGCTTCATCAAAACAAGGATATATTCAAGCCCAATGTAACTTAGCATTTATGTATGCATCAGGAAAAGGTGTATGGCAAAATATGGGAAGAGCCCATGCCTTTGCAAAACCTGGATATGATAAAGGATATAATCTTTGTAAAAAAGTTTGGGAAGATTTTAATCTAGCTAAGTACAAAGAAGATAAAGGCTTTAAGTTTAAATTTTACAATCAACCCTAATCAAAATCTTTTAGCTCGTACTCTATTTGTTTATCATCTAAATATTTAGTAAACATAGAGAAATTCTCTTTTACTAGCTTCTCATCTTTTGATATTAAAGATAAAACAACTATTCTTTTATCATCAATAATTTTAGGCAAAGATGATAACTCAACTTTGCTCGAAACTTTTTTCATAATATCAATTAAGTTGTTTTCTCCACAAAAAGCACTAAGAGTTAATCTAAACTTTTTGACTTCGTTCATCTTATAATGAGTATCAAGTGCTTCTATAACCATACTTTGACTCATAGAGGGAAAGCCTGGTGTAAAGAAAAATCTATTTTCCAAATAAAAACCAGCTACATTATTTACTACATTTTTAAGAAGCTTTGCATTTATGGGTAAATGAGCCATCTCAATTCTATGGGGATATGCTTCCTCTCCAAATTGGTTTATAATTAAGTCTTTTGCTTTTTCATGGTATTCCATTTGACCATCTGTAAAAACTTCAGCAGCTATTTCTCTTGTATAATCATCAGGAGTTGCCCCAATACCACCAAAACAGAACATCACTGAGTCTTTATCAGCTTTTATTAGATTGAAAATATTTTTCATCAACTTAACATCATCTTCAATCACAAAAGAGGCTTTGTGTATCCAACCTCTTTTAAGAAGTTGCTCATTTAAAAAAGAGAAATGAGCATCTTTTCGACGTCCATTTAATAGCTCAGTTCCAATAATAACTGAGTAAAAGTTAAATTCTTTTTTCATTAAATTTTTAATTGAATAAATTTATCGATTTCGTCAACAATTTCATCAATGGTTCTTTCTCCATCAATTCTTTCCAAAAGATTTTTTCTTTTATAAAACTCTTGAATCTCAGCTAATGGTTCAGTATAAATTTTCATTCTATTATTAAATACTTCAACATTATCATCAGCTCCCCTTGCTCGTCCAAGAACTCTATCACAAGCTACTTCTTCTGATACTACTACTTCTATAACATTTATTAATTCAACTTCAGCTTCATTTTTTAAATATCTATCAAGTTCTGACATTTGCTCAAAACTTCTTGGATAACCATCTATAATTACCACATCAGTAGAAGCTTTTTTTATCGCTCCTAAAATTGTCTCAATAGCTATATCAATTGGTACTATATTTCCAACACTAATATAAGTATCAATTATTTTTCCTCTTTCACTTCCACTTGCAACTTCCGCTCTAAACATATCTCCAGTTGAATAATGAGTGATATTATCATGTTTTGCAGCTATTAATTCTGCATCTGTAGTCTTGCCACTTCCAGGTGCTCCAATAATTAAAAATAGTTTTTTCATTTATGCCCTTAGTTGTATTTAAGTGGCATGATTATATCTAAATTGGTTTAAATTTTTTATTTGTTATTAAATGCTTTTTCTATACAATACCTAAAAAATAAGGAAAGTAAACTATGAATTTAATGCTATTTGGTGCACCAGGTGCTGGTAAAGGAACACAAGCAAAATTTTTAATTGAAAAATATAATATTCCTCAAATCTCTACAGGAGATATTTTAAGAGCAGCTATTGCTGATAACACAGAAATGGGAATGGAAGCAAAGAAATTCATGGATGAAGGAAAGCTAGTTCCTGATTCAACAATTATTGGTATTATTAAAGATAGATTAGCTGAAGATGACTGTAAAAAAGGGTTTATCCTTGATGGTTTTCCAAGAACATTAGCTCAAGCACAAGCTTTAGATAAACTAATGGCAGATATGGAAATATTACTTGATAAAGTAATCTCATTAAATGTTCCAGATGAACTAATTGTTGGAAGAATTACAGGAAGAAGAGTTTGTTCTAAATGTGGAGCTTCATTTCATGTAGAATTTAATCCTTCAAAAGAAGAAAATGTATGTGACTACTGTGGTGGAGAACTTATTATTAGAAAAGATGACAATGCAGAGACTGTAAAAAGTAGATTAGAAGCTTATCATGCACAAACAGCACCACTTATTGATTTTTATACTGATATGGGTGTATTTGTTGAACTTGATGGTACAAAAGATGTATCAGATGTAACAAAAGATATGATTAACGCTCTTTCATAATTAGAATTTACAAAAATAAAAAAGGGCAAAACTAATAAGTTTTGCCCTTTTTTTATATAAAAATACAAAGATACTAACTTTGAAAGCTAGCACCATTTGATTTTCTTCTTTGATAATAAGATTTGTCTATCACTATATCTTTTTGTTTCTCTTTTCTTTTTGTATCCTTTTCCACATAAATCTTTTTTCTTGTAATTGGATCTAATTCTGTATAGTACATAACACTTGAATATGTCCCTGGTGTTGGAGTAAAAACTTGTGCTTGTTCTGGATTCATTTTTAATTCATGTTTTGTAAAATGCTTAAGTTCATGCATATCTTTCTCTTCACATCCTGGGTGTGCTGCTATTAAATAATAAGTTAAAAACTGTTGTTTACCAGCCTCTTTATTCAATCTATCATACATCTTTTTAAATTCTATCAAAGGTTGTTTACCTGGTTTTCCCATAAGTTTTAAAACCCTATCAGAAGTATGCTCAGGTGCAACTTTCATTTGTCCTGATATATGATGATTAACTAACTCTTTTAAATACTCATATCCATGCTTTTTATCAGCACTTATAAAATCATATCTAAGCCCAGAAGCAACAAAGGCTTTTTTTATTCCAGGCACTTTTCTAATATTTTGTAAAAGTTTCAAATGTCTTGAGTGATCCACTTTCATAACCTTACAAAGCCTATCAAAGTCTACGCATCTAATATCATCACAAGTACCTTTTTTAAGCTTTTTACCGCACTCATAGCCATACATATTTGCAGTTGGTCCACCAACATCAGAAATAATTCCTTTGAAGTCTTTGTATGTAGTGAACTCTTTTGCTTCTTTTAAAATATTTGCTTCACTTCTTGTTCGTATTGTTCGTCCTTGATGAACTCCAATAGCACAGAAGTTACACTCTCCCCAACATCCATGGTGTGTTTGAATAGAGAACTTCACTGTCTCTAAACATTTTACTTTTCCCTCTGGCTTATGATAAGGGTGTAAATCTCTTGTATACTTAAAGTCAGCAATATAATCCATCTCTTTTTCATCTAAATAATCACAGGGAGGATTTTGAATCAAAAATCTAGTATCTACTTTTTGACACAGTCCATTTGCATTTATTGGGTCATTATTTTGATAGAAATAATCAAATAAATCTATATATTTATTTTTATCTTTTAAACAATCATCATGACTAGGTAGTTGTATATACTCTTCTCTTGGCTCTTTAAAGATATAACAAACTCCCCTAACCTTTCTTGGGTCTTCACCCTTTGCTAAAGCGTTAGTAAACTCTCGTATTGCAATTTCACCCATACCATAAATCATATAATCAGCTTTTGCATCAAAAAGAATTGGTTTTTTTAATTTATTTGTCCAATAATCATAATGGGTAACTCTTCTAAGACTTGCCTCTATTCCACCAAGTACAATAGGAACTGTATTTTTAAAATGACGTCTTATAAGATTTGTATAAACTAAAGTTGCTCTATCTGGTCTCTTATTATTTTTTCCACCAGGAGTATAATCATCGCTATTTCTAAACTTCTTAGTTGCTGTGTAGTTTGAGACCATAGAATCAATACTTCCACCACTAACACCCCAATAAAGCTTAGGTTCACCAAGTCTTGTGATGTCACCATTTTCTAAATTTGGTTGACCGATAATTCCTACTTTATAACCTAAGTCTTCAAGTATTCTTCCAACAACTGCAACACCAATAAAAGGAGAATCAACATAAGCATCTCCTGAGATTAAGATAACATCTAGTTGTTCCCAACCAAGTCTATCCATCTCTTCTTTTGTAGTGGGTAAAAACATTTTATTCCTCTTTTTTAGAGGCTATTTTGTCTGAAAGAACAAATAAATCGGCGAACCAATTAAAAGAGTAAATATCAGTATGAATAACTTCCATATTATTTGCATTTGACCAAGTATTATAAACATTATAATTAATAGTTTTATCAACTATTAAATATTTTATATTTTTTTCTTTACTTAGTCTATATATTTCTGTAAATTTAGGTCCGCTTAATATTTCATTTTCTGCTTTATAATATCTCACATCAAATCTATTTAAAAAGTACTCTAATTTATCATTAAAAACCATTACAGCATTTGTAGAATAAAACAAAGTATTTTTTAATCGTAAAAATATTTTGTCTAACTCAACCATCAGAGTTTGATAATTTAACTCAAAAAACTCTTTATTGCTTGGATCATTTTTTATAAGTATATCCAGCATAACTTTTGTAACTTTTCTAACTCTTAAAGGGTCCAACCAAAAATAAGGATTGACCTTTCCATTATCATAAAGTTTTTCAACATCTTTACTAGTATCAATTACTTTCAAATCACTGTTATATCCAAGTAGTTCTTTTGCATATTCTTTTTCAACAGGAAGTCCTATTGTTAAATATGCTTCTGAAAAAGCAAATTTTCTAAAATAGACATGATCTAATTTTTGAGTATAATCTATGCCTTCATACAAAGTTCTAACTTTTACTTTACTTTGTCCAATTCTTTCTAGAAAAAATTTTTGTGGTTCAATAGTTACTGTATAACTAACTCTTGCATAAATAAAAGTAGATAAAAGGATAAGGAGTAATATTAATTTTTTCATATGATAGTTTATAAAAAAGAAGTTAAAACTTCCTTTTTATATAAAACTAATATCTTAAATATTAGCTTGTTTTCTAATTCTTAGACTTAGCTCTTTTAATTGTTCTTCATCAACAGGGCTTGGGGCTTGAGTCATAAGACATTGAGCTCTTTGTGTTTTAGGGAAAGCAATAACATCTCTAATAGAATCGGTACCAGCTAAAAGCATAATCATTCTATCAAGTCCTAAAGCAAATCCACCATGTGGAGGCGCACCAAATTGAAGTGCATCAAGTAAGAAACCAAATTTTTCTCTTGCTTCTTCATCTGAAATTCCCATTAAAGAAAATACTTCTTTTTGAATATCTTCTTTATGAATTCTTATACTTCCACCACCAAGTTCTGTTCCATTTAATACAATATCATAAGCAATAGATTCTATTTCTTCAAGATTATCTTTATTTAAATCTTTTGGCATAGTAAATGGGTGATGTAAAGCTTTAACTCTACCTTCTTCTACTTCAAACATAGGGAAGTCAACTACCCACAAGAATTTATATGTATCAGCAGGTACTATATCCATTTGCTCAGCTAAATGAAGTCTAAATCTTCCCATATAATCCCAAACTATCTTTTTATGACCAGCTCCAAAGAATACTACATCCCCTACTTCTAGTTCTGTTACTTTTACAATCTCTTCTAAATCAGCTTCTGTAAAGAATTTTGTTAATGGTCCTTTTAAACCATCTTCTTTCATTTGAAAATACCCTAAACCTTGAGCCCCAAATTTTCTTACATAGTCTTCAAATGCTTTCATTTGTCTTTTTGAGAAAATATTATCTCCATTTGGACATTTAATTGCTTTAATTCTATTGTGTGCCTTATCTTTTGCAATATTTGCAAAGATTTCATTTGTACTTCTTGCAAAGATATCAATAACATCTACAAGTGGCATATCAAATCTTAAATCAGGTTTATCACTTCCATATTGTTCCATTGCTTCATTATAAGTCATTCTTGGAAAAGTTGCTGGAACATCTTTTCCACAAGCAGTAAAAGTATCATGAATCAATTTTTCAGCAACTTTTATAACATCTTCTTGAGTACAGAAACTCATCTCAACATCTATTTGAGTAAATTCTGGTTGTCTATCTGCTCTTAAATCTTCATCTCTAAAACATTTTGCTATTTGAAAATATTTGTCAAAACCACTTACCATAAGAAGTTGTTTAAAGATTTGAGGAGATTGTGGTAATGCATAAAATTCACCAGGATGAACTCTAGATGGAACCAAATAATCTCTAGCACCTTCAGGTGTAGATTTAGTTAAAATTGGAGTTTCCACATCTAAAAATTCCATCTCATTTAAACAATTTCTAATAGCTATATTTGCTGTACTTCTAAGTTTAAAAATATCATAAGATTTTTTTGTTCTTAATTCTAAGAATCTATTTCTTAATCTAATCTCTTCATTTACTTTTTCATCACCTAAATCAAATGGCATAGGTTTTGATCTATTTTCAATAATTAAATCAGATAAAATAATTTCAATTTTTCCAGTTATCAAGTTTGGATTTTCTAATCCTTCACCTCTAGCTCTTACTTTTCCAGTTGCAATTAGAACAAATTCATCTCTAACTTTTTCAGCAGTCTCTAAAGCATCTTTACAATCAGCAGGATCAGCAACAAGTTGTACTAAACCACCCTTGTCTCTTAAATCAATAAAAATAATACCACCATGATCTCTTCTACTATTTACCCAACCTGCAACAGTAACTTCTTGACCAATAAGTGATTCTGTAACTTCTGTACAATAATGCGTTCTCAATTCGTGCTCCAAAACAGGGCATTAGCCCTTTATAAAATATACGCGATTATATCTAAAAGTTGTTGAGAGTTTTTTTAAAGTGTTATTTAAGTTCTAGTTTTTTGAAACTACTTTTTGTAGAATAATATAAATGTGTATCATAAAGCACTTCATCATTTACAATTTGATTTTTTATTAAACCATTTTTATTTTTAGAAAATAAATAATTAACTCCTATTAAAGTAGAGTAATTTACCCAATTATATTTAATATCAGTATCAAGAAGATATAAAAGTTCTGTCAATTTAGGATCAGTATCTTCTATTGAACTTGCTAAAACTAGATTTAATCTATCTTCATATTGTGTCAATGATAAAATCAAAGGATCAAAATTAAGTTGAGTAGTCATAATTGCACCATTTTCAGTCTCATAAGCATAAAGTTGAGAAAGAATAATAGAAGATTTTACTAAAGTAGTATTTAACATCAAGTTAGTGTGTTTTAACTTTTCATTTGTAACCATACTTTTAAAGTTATTATTACTTTGCATTACATTTTGATTTACAACAATATTTGAAACTAATCTTTCATAAATACCTTTTAACATCTGTCCTATACTTGACTCTTCATAAAACTCTGCATTATCGCCAGTTGATAACTCTAAAAGCTTTTTCATCTGATTTTCATAAGAAATAGCTCCATAAATAAAATTTGTAGAAGAGATAAAATAAGCATCTTTTTTACTTATTAAAGGGAAATATACTTCCATATTATTAAAAGCAGAGATATTATTTATATTGATTAAAGCATTATTTGTAAATAAAGCAATAATTTTTTTATAACCTTTATCTTTTATTTCATCCATTGTTTTAGAAATATTTTCAAAGCTTTCATCTTCACTATCAAATGATTCTACTTCAAATTTTTTATTTTGGAATAATAAATATCCTATTACACTATTTATAGTCGAGTTACCATATTTACCCACAACTTTAGAAGGAAATATAATTGCAATCCTAAAATCTTCTGGTTCTTCTTCGTTATTTTGAGTAAAAATTGAACTTGGAGTATATATATTAGTATCTTTATTTGTGTTAGTATTTGTATCTATTTTTGAACTATTTTGATTAGGTATTTTTATTTCTTTATTAGCACAAGCAGTAAATAAGAAAAGTATTGCGATAATAAGATAAAGATGTTTCACATTTGCTCCATAATTGCTTTAATTTTTAATAAATCTTCATAAGCCTCTCCTTTAGACGAAGGGTTTCGTAAAAGAAAACTTGGCTCATAAGTGCATATAATATCTAAATCATTATTAGGTATAACTTTACCTCTAATTTCACTAAAAGCTGTGTTATCATTTGTAAAATACCTATATACACTCTCTCCTAAGATCACTAATAACTTTGGTTTTATTAGATCTATTTGTTTATGTAAATATGCTTTGCAATAATTTACATGTTCTGCTTTAATCTCACTATTTGGCGAAATACATTTCACTATATTTGTAATATAAACAGTTTCACAAGTTACTTTTAAAACTTTTTCTATCATATTTTTAAGTAACTCTCCAGATTTTCCCACATAAAAAGTATCAACTTCATCTTCACTAATAGTTGGTGACTCTTTTAAAAACATTATTTTAGAATTAATATTTCCACTTCCAAATAAAACATTTTCTCTATATTTTGATAATTGACACAAATGACAATTTTTTACTAATTCTTCTAATTGCTTTATATTATCAGGCAATCTTACTTGTTCATTATTACTATTTTTAAAATTTAAATTTTGTCCATATTCATATCCAATAGATTTTAAAAAATTTAATTGGTAAAGTAATTTGTTTTGTAAATTTTTTGTCATGCGATATTGTACAAAATTGTGCCTTTTTTTATAATATATTCAAATTATTGGAACAAAATTTAATTTATTATTGACTTTTGTTCCAATAATTTGTACAATATCAATTGTAAGATATATTATAGGATTAATTATGACTGCCCCTAGTTTAAGAAAATTGGAAAATGATTTAGAGATAAATAAAACGACTTTGCATAATTGGAAGAAAAATAGACCTAAGCTTTTTGAGTTTATTATTGATTCATATAAAGATAAAGAAATGTTAAAAAAGAATTTGAATTTATTAATTAAACAAAAAGAGATATTAGAAAAAGAGATAAATTTAACAAAACAAAGGATAGATGAGTAAAAATAGTATTTATATCTATGGAGTTTTAATTATCTGGCATACTTTTAAATTGCGCGCAACAGATGATTAAGGCTTCATAGGTATAAATATTAGGCTAAAACTTTAGAATTATCAAAGATAATTCTACCTTTTCCTTCATGTTTTGCTTTATACAATAAAATATCAGCATACTTCATTGCATCTTCATATGAATTATATTTTGTTCGATAAGAGACTCCAGCAGAAAAGCTAACTTTTACACTAAGATCTTTATTATAGATAAATTTATGGCTATCAATAATTTCTTTTACTCTTTTAATGTATTTATATACTTCATCTTCTTCTGTATAACTTACTAAAGTAACAAATTCTTCACCACCATATCTACATAAAATATCTTCTTCTCTCATTAGTTTTTTAAGTATAGTAGAAAAACTTTTTAAGATAACATCTCCACATTCGTGACCATGCACATCATTTATCTCTTTAAAATCATCAATATCAATAAATATAATTGCATAATTAGAATTAAAAGTAATAAATCGATTCTCAACTTTTAAGATTACTGAAGTGTATCCTCTTCTATTTAGAGCTCCCGTTAAAAAATCAATATCTTTTTCTATTTTTAATTTTTCTAAATCATCTTGTAATTTTGCAATATCTTTTTCTAATCTATTACAAGTCTCTTTGCCTTTTATTAATTGAACTTTTGAATCATCTAAATTAGTTTCTATATTATATATCAAATCAGCAAGTTTTGCATGTAATATTCTAAGTTCTCTATTTGAGTGTTCTGATATATCTAAACCTTGTAAATCATTTTTAAATATTTCTAATTTTGCTGAAGAGTTATCACTAAGAAATAAACTAGTTTCATACTCTTTCATCAATAATGATATAAATTTTTTAATATCTTCAGATTTTGATTTAAAAACAGCTCTATCTAAATCTACTCTTTCATTAGTAATATTCACTAATTTATTAATCATTGATTCATCATCAAGCTTTTCTGGTGTTTTCATTAATTCAAAAACTACTTCTTCTATTTTATGATAAATTGATTGTTCAATTGAGGGTTTTAAAAGTTCAGGTAAATAAGTAATGAATTTTAGTATTTCAATATTTTGAAGTTCAGATTTTGTAAAATTTAGTAAGTCATCAGAAATAACATTAAATTTTTGATCTTCTTTTTTATTTTTTTTCAAATCATTAATATTATTAATGTTTTTTTCCATTTTTATCCAATAATAAATAAATCTATTGTGATTATATCTGTAAGTTTTTAAAATAAGCTAAAAAAAAGAAAGTATTAAATTAATACTTTCTTTTTTTTTATTTATATCTGTGAGTAATTCTACCCTTATCCAAAGAATAAGGAGTTATTTCTACTTTTACTTTATCATTTGGTAAAATTTTAATGTAGTGCATTCTCATTTTCCCAGATATATGGCATAAAACTACATGCCCATTATTTTCCAATTCAACCCTAAACATTGCATTTGGTAAAGCTTCAATAACTTTACCATCAATTACAATTACATCATCTTTTGCCACATTTTTTCCTTCTATGCCTCGCTTAAAATTACTGCTTTTCCATTGATAACAGCAACTGTATGTTCATAATGACTAGTTCTTAACCCATCTTTTGATATAACATCCCAACCATTGTCTAAAATGATAGGTTCTCTATCTTTTTGACAAACCATTGGTTCCAAACAAAATACCATTCCATTTTTTATTTTTGGTCCAGATTTTATATTTGGTGTTTCTACATAATTTGGAATTTCAGGTTCAGTATGAGGTTTTTTCCCTATACCATGTCCACAGAATCGAATTAACGGTTGATATCCTCTTTTTACAATAAATTCTTCTATTGCAAAAGATAGCTCTTTAAATCTCATACCTTCTTTTATAATATCAATAGCATAATATAATGCATCTTTCGAACAAGCAATTAATTCCTCATCCTCTTTTGATATTTTTCCAATAGGCATTGTAATGGCAGCATCACCATACCAACCATCAATTTCAGTACCTATGTCTAAACCTAAAATATCACCCTCTTGTAGAACTGTATTCGATGGTATACCATGAATTACAACTTCATTTAGAGAAGTACATACTGCATTAGGGAAACCATAAAGGCCTTTAAATGAAGGTCTAGCACCTAAACTGGTTATGAAATCGTCACCTAAGGCATCAACTTCTAATAAAGTCATGCCAGGTTTAACGTTTTCTCTTAGATAGTTTAAAGTCTTTCCAACTACCTGTGAAGCAGTTCGAAGCTTTTCTATCTCATTTTGTTTTCTTAATGAAATTGCCATGATTTTTATAAACCAACCGCACTTAAAGTATCATACTTGTTCATATACTGTTGAGCTTCAATTTTCCTCATAGTATCAATAGCAACTTGAACAACAATAAGTACTGCAACCCCACCAAAGTAAAATGGAACTCCCATAGACTTAACTAAAAGCCATGGCACTGTAGAAATTGCTCCTAAATATAAAGCTCCCCATAGTGTTAATCTACCTGCTGTTTCATTTAAAAACTCAGCTGTTCCTTCTCCTGGTCTAATACCTGGAATAAAACCACCTTGTTTTTTTAAGTTTTCTGAAATATCTTTTGCATTAAAAGTAATTGATGCATAAAAATATGCAAAGAAAACTACAAGTAAAAACATCAAAATATTAAATGTATAACTAGTTGGACTTAAAAAGTCAGCAATAGCTAATAAAATCTTATTTTGACTACCATGTAAAATTGTAGCTGGGAACATCAAAATTGCAGAGGCAAAAATTGCAGGAATTACACCACTTAGATTTACTTTAATAGGAATATAATTCATTACTCTTTTATTTTGACTTTGCATCATAACTTTTCTAGAATAAGAAACAGGAACTCTTCTCTCTCCTAGTTCTACATAAATAATTGCTCCAACTGTTGCAAGAACTATTACTAAAATTGCGATAACAGTTAAGAAATTCATTTGTCCATTATTAACTAATTCAACAGTACCACCAATTGCATGAGGAATTGCAGAAACAATACCAGCAAAGATAATTAATGAAATACCATTACCTATACCTTTTTGTGTGATTTGTTCACCAATCCACATTAAAAGCATAGTACCAGTTAACATTGAGATTGCAGAAACTGCAACAAATGTATCCATATCTATTGTGATTGCACTTTGACCTGCTTTACCTGTTAAAGAATTAAGACCCATTGATACACCAACTGCTTGAATTAAAGTAATAACAATAGTTGCATATCTGATAATTTGCATATATTTTTGCATACCATCACGTTCTTTTTTCATTTTACCAAGTGCAGGGAAAGTTGCGGCTAGAAGCTCCATAATAATTGAAGCTGTAATGTAAGGCATAATACCTAGTGAAATAATAGATAATCTTGAGATTGCATTTCCACTAAACATATTAACAAGACCTAATGCATTATTTGCATTTGAGTCAAAAAACTCTTTTACTACGTCAATATTTACACCAGGTACTGGCACGTATGCCAATACTCTGTATAGAAATATAAAACCTAATGTAATAAGAATCTTATTTATTAGATCTTTATTCATGGTTATTTACCAGTTGTAGTAACGTTTTCGTCTTTAATCTTAGAAGCTAAGTCTTTTGCACAAGACCCAACTAGTTTAACTTTTGTTACTGATTTTGATAATTTATACACTGTTCTAATAGTTTCTAATGTAATTTCACTTAACTCAGCAACTTGCTTAACTTTATCAACATTGATTGAATAAGGTTTAGTTACTCTTGATATAAAACCAATTTTAGGAAGTCTTTTTTGGATTGGCATTTGCCCACCTTCAAAACCTCTTTTTATTTTATAACCAGATCTAGCTTTTTGACCTTTGTTACCTTTACCGGCAGTTTTACCAGTACCACTACCTTGTCCTCTACCAACTCTTTTAACATTCTTTGTACTACCATCTGCTGGTCTTAAAGTTTCTAATGTCATTTATTATCCTTTTATTCTAGCTAAAGCTTCAACTGTAGCTTGCACTAAGTTGTTAGGATTATTTGAACCTAAAGATTTTGCAATAATATCTTTAACTCCAGAAAGTTCAAGTACTGGTCTAGCCGCACCACCTGCGATAAGTCCTGTCCCTTCAGATGCTGGTTTTAATAATATTTTAGAAGCATTATATTTATGCTCAATATCATGTGCGATTGTAGTTCCATGAATAGACACTTTTACTAAAGATTTAAATGCATCATCTAAAGCTTTTTTAATTGCATCTGGAACTTCTTTAGCTTTACCCATACCAAAACCTACAGTACCGTTTTTATCTCCAACAACAACTAAAGCTGTAAATCTGAATCTTCTACCACCCTTTACAACTTTTGTTACTCTTCCGATTTTAACGATTGCTTCTTGAAAATCTTCTCTATTTACTGCTGCCATCATTAACCCTTATAATTTGATACCATTATCTCTTAGTGATTGTGCAAATGCAGCAATAACACCGTGATATAGGTAACCATTTCTATCAAATACAACTGTATCAATCCCAGCAGCTTTTAAATTTTCAGCAAATTGTGCTGCAACTTTAACTGCATTATCTTTACTAACTGTTAAATCCAATGTTTTAGAACTAACCGAAGCCAGTGTAACACCTTCAACATCATTAATTGCTTGCGCACTTAAATATTTGTTTGATTTAAAAATCGTAACTCTTGGCTTAGAAGCAGTACCAGAAATTGATCCTCTTACTCTTCTTTTTCTTTTAATTCTTAAAGAATTTTTTTTAGCTATATCTTTTGCTCTACTCATTCTTTACACCTTACTTCTTAGCAGTTTTTCCGGCTTTTCTGATGATATGCTCATCAGTATATTTAACACCTTTACCTTTGTACGGTTCTGGTTTTCTAAAGCCTCTAATAATTGCAGCAGCTTGACCAACTTGTTGTTTGTCAGCACCAATAACATTAATCACGTTTTTCTCAACAGTAATTTCTAATCCATCAGCAATTTCATAGTTAATTGGATGAGAATATCCTAATTGTAGTTCTAAAACATTACCTTTTACAGCAGCTCTATAACCAACACCGTTGATTTCTAAAGATTTTTTGAAACCTTCACTTAAACCAACAATAGCATTGTTTAATAAAGCTCTATATGTTCCCCAGAAAGCTGATGATTCTTTAGTTTCACCAACTCTTGCTAAAACTACAGTGTTATTTGCAATTTCAACAGAAACTCTTCCATGAGTTTCAACAGAAGAAGTTTTGTTACCTTTTTTTACGTTTACAACTGTACCATCAACTGTTACTTCAACACCTGCTGGTATAGCAATAGGTTGTTTTCCAATTCTTGACATTATCTAACTCCCTACCAAACAGTACATAGTACTTCACCACCAACATTTGCAGCATAAGCTTCATCGTTAGCGATAACACCCTTGTTTGTAGAAACAATGATTGTACCATATCCGTTTTTGAAATTTTTCAATTCAGAAGAAGCTTTATAAACTCTTCTTCCTGATTTAGAAACTCTTTTAATCTCATTGATTGCAGAAATTTCTTTTTCATCATATTTTAATGTAACTTGAATAGTTTTTTTATTATTTGTTCCATCAACAACTTTGAAAGAGTCAATGTAACCCTTTGCCTCTAATACTGTTAAGATACCTACAACCGTATTAGAATGTAACAAAGTAGTAACTTCAAGTTTTCTCAATGCTGCATTTCTAATTCTAGTTAAAGCATCTGCGATTATATCATTCATCATAGCTTTATTTCCTTACCAACTAGCTTTTCTAACACCAGGTAATAAACCTTCGTTAGCCATTTTTCTTAAACAAATTCTACAAAGACCAAAGTCTTTGTAAACTGAATGTGGTCTTCCACATACTGAACATCTTGTATATGCTCTAACAGCGAACTTAGGAGTTCGTTGTTGTTTCATAATCATAGATTTCTTAGCCATTATTCTCTACCTTTTGTAAATGGAATTCCTACTAGTTCTAATAATCTATAAGCTTCTTTATCAGAAGTTGAAGATGTAGTAATAGAAATATTCATACCATGTGTTTTAATAATGTTATCGTAAACAACCTCTGGAAACATCAATTGCTCATTAAGACCAAAGTTAAAATTTCCTCTTCCATCAAAACCATTTCTATCTAAACCTTGGAAGTCTTTTACTCTAGGTAATGCAATAGAACATAATTTGTCAACGAATGCATACATATTTTCACCTCTAAGTGTAACTTTTACACCTACAGGCATACCTTCTCTTACTTTAAAACCAGCAACTGATTTTTTTGCAATGATTTGGATAGCATGTTGTCCTGCAATTAAAGAGATAGTATCTTGAATATTTTGCATCAATTTAGTATCTTTCATTGCTTCACCAGCACCTACAGAAATAACTACTTTTTCTAATTTAGCAGTTAACATTTTGTTCTTAGGAAACTCTTCTTGTAAAACTGGTTTAATCTCTGCGTTATATCTTTCGTATAATCTGTTCGCCATCTTACTCACCTTCTACTTTTGCTACATTAGAGATATCAATAGGCATCTCTTTGTTTACAAAACCACCATTAGGGTTTTTGTCTTGATCAGGTTTTACAGTTTTTTTAGCAACTTTACAATCTTTTACAATAACTTGTAATTTAGATGGGATAACTTTTAAAACTTCACCAGTTTTACCTTTGTCATCACCTGCGATGATTTTAACTGTATCACCTTTTTTAATTTTTAATTTAACCGCCATATTATAATACCTCCGGTGCAAGTGAAACGATCTTCATGAAACCTGAATATCTAACTTCTCTAGCAACTGGTCCAAAAATTCTTGTTCCAATTGGTTCTTTTTTTGCATCAAGAATAACTGCTGCATTATCATCAAATCTGATTAATGAACCATTTTCTCTTTGAACTTCTTTATGAGTTCTAACAACAACAGCTTTAACAACTTGACCTTTTTTAACTTTTCCAGTAGGAATAGCTTTTTTAACAGAAGCAACAATAACGTCACCAACTGTTGCGTATCTTCTTTTAGAACCACCTAAAACTTTGATACACATGATCTCTTTAGCACCTGTGTTGTCTGCTACGTTTAATCTAGTAAAACTTTGAATCATTATTTAACTCCTGTAGCAACAATTGTCTTTAATCTAAAAGATTTAGTCTTAGATAAAGGTCTACACTCAATCGCAATTACAGTATCACCTTCAGCTAATTCATTTTTTTCATCATGAACTAAATATTTTTTAAATCTCTTAACAGTTTTGTGGTATTTTGGGTGTAATACTGATCTTGTTACTAAAACAGAAGCAGTTTTATCTCCAGAAATTTTTACCACTACACCTTGAATCTCTCTTTTATGCGTACTCATACTACAGATCCTTACTTAGCTTTTACTGCAGTAATAGCTGTTTGAATTTTTGCGATATCTTTTTTCGCAACATTTAATTCAGATGTATTAGTCAACTGCATAGTTTTTAGCTTAGCTTTTAATTCAAAAAGAAGCACCTTTTTCTCTTTTAATAACTCGTTTAGCTCGTTTAGGCTTTTATCTTTAATATCAGAATAAGTCATTTTCGCTCTCTTTTGTTACAATTTTACATTTAAATGGTAATTTGTGAACTGCTAAAGTCAATGCTACTCTAGCTACTTCATCACTAACACCAGCCATCTCAAAACAAATTCTTCCTGGCTTAATGTTCATTACCCATTTGTCAACTGGACCTTTACCTTTACCCATTCTTGTTTCTAATGGTTTAGCAGTAAGTGGTTTAGCTGGGAATACACAAATCCATACTTTACCTTGTCTTTTAATAGCTCTTGTCATAGCAATTCTGGCTGCTTCGATTTGTCTTGAATCGATTCTTCCGTGCTCTAAAGCTTTAATTCCAATATTACCATATGCTAATGTATTGGCTCTCATAGATTTACCTCTATTTCGCCCCTTCATTACTTTTCTATATTTTGTTCTTTTAGGCATTAACATAATTATTTACCTCTTTTCTTTGTTGGTCTTCTTTTTGGTTTAGAAGCTTCTTCTTTTTCAACTGGAATACCTTTAGCAAGTACTTCACCTTTGAAAATCCAAACTTTTACACCAACACAACCATATGTAGTATGTGCTTCAGCAAAACCATAATCGATTCTAGCTCTTAAAGTATGTAAAGGAACTCTTCCTTCTAAGTACCACTCAGTTCTAGCCATTTCAGCTCCACCAAGTCTACCAGAAACAGAAACTTTAATTCCTTTTGCTCCACCTTTAATAGCATTTTGCATAACTCTTTTCATAGCTCTTCTAAATGCAACTCTTCTTTCTAATTGTTGAGCAACATTTTCAGCAGCTAATTGACCAGAAAGTTGTGGTTTTCTCTCTTCTTTAATGTTTACAGCGATTTCTTTACCAACTAATTTAGTTAAAGAATCTTTTAATTTCTCAACGTCTGCACCTTTTTTACCAATAATGATACCAGGTCTTGCAGCAACAACTGTTACTCTTACTTTTTTAGCTGTTCTTTCAATTAAAGTTTGAGCAATTCCTGCATAGTAAAGCTCTTTTTTAACGAATTTTCTGATTTTGCTATCTTCTGCAACATTAGCAGGCATAGAAGAGAATTTAGGAAACCATCTTGATTCCCAGTTTCTATTGATACCTAATCTTAAACCAATTGGATTAACTTTTTGACCCATTACTTATCTCCTTTAGGTGCAGCTTCTACTTCAATCATGATATGTGCCGTTGGCTTATGCTTTGGAGAAGCAGAACCTCTTGCTCTTGGAGTAAATCTTTTTAATACTGGACCTTTATCAACTCTAGCAGATGTAATAACTGCATCTTCAGCTTCTAATCCAGAGTTTGCAACTGCAGAAGCAATAACTTTTGAAATTAATCCAGCAGCTTTGTTAGGTGTAAATTCTAAAGATGCAATAGCATACTCTGCATTCATACCTTGAACTTCTCTAGCAATAAGTCTTGCTTTAATTGGAGAAACTCTTATAAATCTTAATATAGCTTTACCCATCTTATCCTACCTTCTTCTGAACAGAGCCTTTGTGACCCTTAAAAGTTCTAGTTGGTGCAAATTCACCTAATTTGTAACCCACGTGGTTCTCTGTAACATTTACAGGTACGAAGTTTCTTCCATTGTGCACATTAAAAGTTAAGCCAATCATGTCAGGTAAAACTGTTGATCTTCTTGACCAAGTTTTAATTGGTTTTCTATCTTTAGTCTCAACTGCTTTGATAACTTTTTTCATTAAGTGCGCGTCTATAAATGGACCTTTTTTTACTGATCTTGACATCTTAAACCCTTACTTCTTTTTTCTTGAAATGATTAATTTATCACTAGCTTTTTTCTTTCTAGTTTTATAACCTTTAGTTGGCATACCCCATGGAGTAACTGGATGTCTACCTGAGTTAGTTTTACCTTCACCACCACCGTGTGGGTGATCAATTGGATTCATTGCAGATCCTCTAGTTTGAGGTCTAATTCCAAGGTGTCTACTTCTACCAGCTTTACCAACAACCATGTTAGAGAAATCTTCATTACCAACGATACCAATAGTTGCCATACATACAGCAAGAATTTTTCTCATTTCACCTGAAGGAAGTCTCATAATTACATATTTATCTTCTCTACCCATAATTTGAGCATATCCACCAGCAGATCTAGCGATTTGACCACCTTTTCCTGGTTTCATTTCAATATTATGAACCATAGTACCAACTGGAATATTAACAAGTCTCATTGCATTTCCAGGAAGAATATCTAAACCAGATTCAGCAGAAGAAACTTTAGCTCCAACTTTTAAACCACTTGGTTGTAAAATATATCTTTTATCACCATCTGCATAAGTTACTAAACAGATTCTACAGTTTCTATATGGGTCGTACTCAATTGTAGATACAGTACCCTCTACACCAAATTTATCTCTTTTGAAATCGATAATTCTGTAAAGTTTTTTAGCACCTGCTTCTCTATGTCTTGAAGTGATTCTACCGTTACTATTTCTACCAGCTGTAGCTTTTACTCTTGTAAGTAAAGATCTAACTGTTGGTTTTGAAGTAATATCAGAAGTATCCATAACTGACATAAATCTTCTAGCAGGAGTTATTGGTCTAAATTTTTTAATTGCCATACTATCCCCTTATGCTGAAAGGTTCGCTATTTCAGCGCCCTCAGGTAATGTTACATAGAATTTTTTGAAATCAGCTCTTTTACCGATTTTTCCTCTAAATCTTTTCACTTTACCACTTTGTTTTAATGAATTAACTTTTGAAGGTGTAACTCCAAAATATTCTTTAAAAACATCTTTTAATCCGCTTTTAGTCATTCTAGGACTAGTCTGAACAACAATTACACCACTCTCTTGTAACTCGATAGTTTTTTCTGTGTATAATATTGCTTTAATATCTGTAATATCTGCCATCTTATGCCTCTTTTAATGCTTCAAGAACTGACTTCTCAACTAAGATTGAGTGATAAGCAGCTGCAATATAAGCATTCACTTCTTGTTTTTCAATCATATAACAGTTCTTAATGTTTCTATATGCCAAATAAGTTTTTTCATCAATTGTATCAACAATGATTAAAGTATCTCTTTGGTTTAAACCATTTAAAACTGCAACTGCATCTTTAGTTTTCCCTGACTCTAATTTAACAGAATCAACTACAAATAAAGACTCTTTTTCAACATGAGTATTAATAGCAAATCTTAATGCTAATACTTTTTGTTTTTTGTTAATTTTTTGATTGTAATTTCTAGCAGATGGTCCAAATACTTGTCCACCTCCAACGAATAATGGTGATCTTTTAGAACCCCATCTTGCACCACCAGAACCTTTTTGAGCTTTAGGTTTTTTACCACCACCTCTAACTTCAGTTCTGTTTTTTACTCTAGCTGTGTTTGCTCTTTGAGCTGCTAGGTATGATTTTACATATAAGTATAAGTTATGTGAATTAACATCTTTAAATGTTTCAGGTAATTCACTTGTTTTTACTACTACTGCATTACTCATTTAGCAATCCTTACTTTTCCTAATCCACCATTTGGTCCAGATACTGAACCTTTAACAGCTAAAATACCTGTCTCAGCATCAAAAGAGAAAATTTCATTTTTAACACTTACATTTGTATTTCCGTATTGTCCTGGCATTTTCTTACCTGGTTGAACTCTACCTGGCCACTCAGCATTACCGATTGAACCAGTTCTTTTTCCCATTCTATGACCATGCGATGCTCTACCACCAGCAAAGTTCCATCTTTTAACTGCACCAGAGAAACCTCTACCTTTAGTTTTAAAAGTAGTTTTTAAAATTTTAGCTTCTGCTAATCCAGATACATCTAAATCTCCAGCTTCAGTATTTGCTACTTCGATAGTTGCAAATCTATTGAACTCTTTAGATAAGTTGTATTTTTTTTGTTGCCCTTCTATAGTTTTGTTAAATTTCTTACCATTACTATATGATACAATTGCTACACCATCAGTTACTTCACATACTTTTGTATCAAGAACTTTTAAAAGTGTAACAGGAACAGCAGGAACTGAAATAGTTCTACTCATACCAATTTTTTCTACGATAAATTCCATTTGTTACCCTTTCTTATTCTTGACCCATAGATCTAACTTCAACATCAACTTCAGGAGCTAAGTCAAGTTTCATTAATGAATCTACTGTATCAGGAGTTGCAGATACGATATCAATCATTCTTGAATGAACTCTGATTTCGAATTGTTCTCTTGAATCTTTATTTACGTGAGGACCTTTGATTACTGTATATCTTCTGATTTTAGTTGGTAAAGGTATAGGACCTCTCAACTCAGCACCAGTTCTCTTAACAGCTTCAACAATTGAAGCAACACTTCTGTCTAAAACTCTGTGATCGTAAGCCTTAAGCTTTAATCTTATTTTTTCCATTTTTTTCCTTTAAAGAACTCGTTAAATGTGCGATAAACACACTCTAACCATTTTTCATGGACGCGCATTATAACTTTTTTCTTATACAATGTCAATATATATGGGTCTTCATATCATTAATTACTATATTTATTTCCTTTTTAAAAGGACAATTATGCTTTATTTTAATATACATTAAGTTAATTGAAAGTTTAACTAATAAAAACTATTTTATACTTTTTAAATGTAAAACTGTTTGTAAAACGGCTTTTGAAATGTTAATTATTTGCTTATGAAATGTTAATACATAAAAACTAATGTTTTTTTTGGAGAATTGCGTATAATTCATTTCCTATTTCTTTCATTAATTGAACTACACTTTCATATCCTGAATTTAAAATATCATCAACAATTACTTGTTCATGTGTTGTATTATCTTTTATAAACTCTATAAAATATAATTCGCGTTTAAACTCTCCACTTTTATTATTAGTTTTTGCATCTGGCGCAATATTATAATTATGTTTTGTGAAATTCGACATATCATGAATGTATTTATAATATGATTCTTTTGCTGTAACAAAATTATTCAATATTTCTAATAGTTTTTTAAAGTCTTTATTATTTCCTGATTTTATATTGTACATTACAGTAGAAAAATATATATTACAATTGATTTCTAAATCTAATGTTTTATATATTAAATTCCCAAGGTAGTCATATATAACATGTATATTATGAACACAAGCAGTAATATTTGCTTTTTCTGCTGTTCTTTTCCTTTTATTTTCGTCATCTAAAACTACTGCTCTTATAAATGCATTTACGTCTTTTACATCTGAAGTTTTCTTATACTCTTGATAGTGATATTTTGCATAGTCAAGTCTATCAAATATACTATTTCTTATCATTTTTATTTCATTCAATTGTTCTTCATTAACTATTGTTTCTAACAAATCTAAACCGTTTACATCTTTCATCTTATACCTTTATAAGTACACCACAAACTCTACCAACAATATCCACATCATCTATATGTAATGTTATATCATCAAAAGCTTGGTTATTTGATTTTAGAATAACTTTATCATTTTCTACTTTAATACATTTAATATATAAACCATCATTTGTATTGATTAGATATACACCTGTACTATTTATATCTGTTTTACTCTTATCTATAAAGACTAGGCTTTCATCTTTTATATCAGGTTCCATGGACTCTCCAAATACTTTTAATACTTCAGTATATTTGTAGCTACTATTAATATGGTCTAATAATTGTTTATCTATTACAAGTGGAGTTGAGTCAAGTTCATAGTTTATAGCTCCACCTCCAGCTGAAGCTGTAACAGTTCTTTGATACTTTAGTATTATATAGTTTGATGTAGATTCAATCAGGGACTCAGGAAGTTGGTTAAAGAAGAACCAATTGATACTTATGTTTCTTTTAGCTAAGAAGCTCATAATCTCAAAGTATGGGATACTATTGCGATGCTTTTGTTTTCTAAAGTTAGCCTCTTCTATTCCAAGAGCTGCAGCAACATCTTTGTCTAATACTTTTTTATCACCATGCTCTTCAGATAATATGTCTTTTAATTTTTCTATATAGTTCATGCAAACTCTTTATTTTTTTGCTAACATTTTATCAACAAATAGTTATAATAATTTTATATATAAATAAAGTGTATAAATGAAAAACAAATTACTTAGTAAGCCTAAAAATGTTATTGAAAGATGGTCAAGATTTAATACATACAAAAAACTTAAAAAATTAGCCCCTTATTTAGAAAGAATTCTTTTATTTAAATTAAGAATTGAATTAAAATTTAAAAACTCTAAAAAGACAAAAGTAATCGAAAGTGCTTTAAAAGCAGTAATAAAAGAACAAGAAAGAATTGACAAAAACAAATTTCCTAATTTAGCAAAACTATTTAATTTTTCAGCATACATTCTACTTGCTGAAAGAGATATTCAATCTATGCATACAGATGCATTCACTCACAAAAACCCAGTAAAAAGAAACCTTTCATTAAGAATTATGATTCTTACAATACATGAAAGAGATTTATCAAAAGTATTAAATGCAAAAGAACTCCAAGAAATATATGATGATTCTAGCATATCTAAAGATTTGAGAGAAAAATTAGTAAACGCATTTAGACAAATGAGTAAAGCTCAAAAAAAAGCTAATTTTAGATTTAAAGATATAAGAAATATAAGTATAGCGCATAGAGATAAAGATGCTTATTTGCAGTATAACACTATAGAAAATATAAAAATACTAGAAATGGCGAATATACTTGAAGAATACTATTCAGCATCAAGAACACTTATAGAAGTTATGCCTTTATTAATAGAAGAAGCATCTTCAACTAAATCACTTATGAAACAATATTTTAAAAATGAAAATTAAAGGAGAAAAGATGGAACAATCAGTGAGAGAAGAGTGTGATTTAATAGCCTTAAAAGCTTATGCCATTCAACTAGGTATTAGTAAAGGAAGAGTTATGTGTTGTATTACTAAAGAAGCAATATATAATTTAATATCAGAAAAACTTAATCAGATATTAGAAGAAAATAAAACCTACCCTACATCTACATATCAAGAATTATGTGCATTTGCTGAGTCTATTGGTGCAAATACTATTTTGTGTGGAACTAACAATATACCATGTGTTTTAAGTGCTATACATCAAAGAATACTTTTTTTATATGACTCTGCCCTATTATTTGATTTAAATTTTAACAAGTATATTAACAACCTTAAAGAACTTCATAAATTAGCTAAAGCAAGAGAAGATGCAGCACTTGAAGATGTATCAAGAATGGCAAAAAAACATATTGAAAATAATCAAAATCATACAAGTAGTAATAATAGAATGAAACCCTAAAGTTTCATTCTAATAATTCATAACAAAAACCTCCCGAACACTTTTATTCTTCCCATGCATATTTTTACCCAGCGTGTACTCTATCTCTTTACTACTTACTATCTTAAAATCTTTATATAACTCACGAACTAGCTCACAGTCATTATAAGAGAGTAAAAACTTACCTTTTACTTGTGACAACAGTGCTGCTAATTCTTTATGCTCTTTGATACCAAATCCACCTGTATTTTTATAGTAGCTCTCAGTACTTACATATGGTGGGTCAAGATAAAATAAAACCTCTTCTTTGTCATATAGAGGTATCAACTTTTGAAAAGACATATTTTCAAGGATTATACTTTTTAATAACACTAAGTAATATTTGATATAATATTTATTTAAAAAAGGAGATTTATGATTGAAAATAAATATTTAATTGAAGAAAATAATAATTATAGTAAATTTAATTATTTTGAAATATCAAATGAATTAGAAGAAATATTAGCAGATGATTATTATACATATAATTCAAAAGAGTATAAAAAAAATGATCTAGTAGAAAATATGTATACTACAAATTTTATAAATAAATATGACGCTGAAAAACAACCTGAAGTATTCGCTTTATATATAAATAATGATAAATTTAAAGAAAAAGTACTTTTTATATATTCAATAATAGATGAAAATAGATACAAAAAATTTGTAGAAAATCATCAAGAAATTGAAAATCCAAATGATTTGACTATAAAATATAGTGTTATTGATTCTGATAATACAAATGTTTTAATGTATAATATTTCCATAGCAGATATTGCTTTTGTATTTTAAAATAATTGAATAATTAATTAAAAGGCTAAAAATGTCCAATATTAAAAATGAGTTAAAAGAAGTTGTCGAAGTAACAATGTTACCAGAAGTTGAAAAATATCTGGAAGAGTTATTAGAACTATTAGAAAATAACGAGGCGACAGAAGATGACTTAGAGGCTATAAAAGAGATGGAATCTTTCATGGTAGAACTACAAAATATCGTTGAGTCAATTAATACCAATCAAATCAATGATACTCAAGCAAGTGAAGTTTATGAGAAGATTATGAGCTTAATAGACGAACATAAAGAACATTAGTTTTGGAAGTTGTAACTCTAAATAGAGATGAATATTTAGAATCAGTACAAAAACTAAGTAACTTTGAGAATTTAAAGTTTTTAAAAAATGCACTTGACTTGTGGGACAACTATTATAGTTGGGAAAAATTTCCACCCCTTGCACTAAAAGTAAATAACTGTCATGTTACATATCTTTTTTATAATATTTCTAAAAACAACAAATATCTAACAATAAACAATATTTTAACTCCCTTTAAATATAGAAGAAATGGTTATGCATACAAATTATTAAAATTTCTTTTTTCTTCAGTAAAGCCAAATAAAATTGAAAGATGCAAATTATATAGTGTAAATAACTCTATTAAGTTTTATAATAAATTAGGTCTTAGATATTGGGGCGTAACTAAAGAGTTGCTTTATTATAGTGATTTTAAAATGCCTAAAGATATAAAAGAGATTGAAGATATTAATTATGAAGGTTCAGCAGATGAATTTAGTGATGTGGAGTTGGAAGACATATACAAAAAGCTAAAAGACAATGCCAACTCTTTTGATGAAAAAGAGATACTTATTCATAAAGATTGTCTAAAACTTATGAAAAGTCGTTTTAAATTTAATGATTTAAGAAATGAAATAAAAAGAAGAAATTTTAAATAAGAGAGCCTAAAAGCTCTCCCACTCATCACTATCATCTTTTTGTGATTTTATTACTTCATTTTTCACTTCTTTAACTTTTTCTTTTTTTACTTCCTTTTTAACTGGAAGGGTATCTTTTACTTTATTCTCTGATGATTTAGCTTTTACATTCTCTTTTCCAGCAAACTCTTTATTGTTTGCATCACTAACAATTAGTTTAGCTATTTCATCCGTTAAGATTGCTATATCCTGTGTTTCAGAAGCTACCATCGCATTTTGTTGAGTTTGTTGATCTAATTCATTTACTGCATCATTAATTTGTTCTATTCCTGAAAGTTGCTCTTTTGAAGCTGCATCTACATCTGATATTATGTTTGTAGTTTCTAGAATACTTTCATTTAGTGCTTTATATCCTGATATCATCTTTCCTGCTATACTTTTCCCATCATTTGCTTTATTTGTAGCATTTTCTACTAGGGATTTTATTTCACTTGCTGCTTCTGCACTTCTTGAAGCTAGATTTCTTACTTCCCCCGCAACTACTGCAAAACCTTTCCCTGCTTCTCCTGCTGTTGCTGCTTCTACTGCTGCATTTAGACTTAGGATATTTGTTTGGAAAGCTATTTGATCAATTACTGTGATTGCTTCTTTTATTGCTGTAACTTGTGCATTTATCTCTTCCATAGCCAAGGTAGTATCATTTGCTAATGCTTCCCCTTCATTTGCTGATTTTGTTAATCCTGTTGATAATGCAGACATTTTTGCTATATTTTCTGTATTACTTCTTATATTACTTGTTATCTCTTCCAAAGCTGCTGCTGTCTCTTCCAATGAGCTTGCTGCTTCATTTGAACTTTGATTTAATTTATCCACATTTTTTAACAAAGTATTCGAACTTTTATCTAGAGTCAATCCATTTGATTTATTTTCAAGTAACATTTCTGTTATAGAATCACCTAAATTATTTATTCCAGATGCTAATTTTAAAATATGCTCTTTTATACCTTTTGTAGATATTTTATTTAAATAATTATATGAAGAGTACTCTTCCACAATATCTAATACATTATTAATATTATTTTCTAGAGTATCTGCCATTTTATTTAATACATCTTTTAGTTGCATTAATGCTGGATTTGACACACTTATATCTAGTCTTTGTACTAAATCACCTTGTTCAAACTCTCCTAAAACTGTAATAGTTTCATCTATTAATTTTCTATCTTCTTCTATTCCTATTTTTGTCTTCTCTATATTTTCATTTACTACTTTTGCCATCATTCCAAATTCATCTGTTGAATCAATTTTTATCAACTCTACTTCTGATATTTCTCGGTTTAAGTATTTAAAGAAATCTATTAATCCTGCCTGAAAAGTACTTAATAAGTTAGCTATATTTCTTGGTAATACTACTGCTAAAAAGATTGCTAGAGCTAATATTATTATAGATATTGTTGTAATCAATGATTTTATATTTGAATTCAATTTCTTTACAGCTGGTCCAATTAAATCTTGATCTGCTTTAATTGATAATTTAACTTCTTCACTTAAGTCTGCAATTTTAGGACCTAAAACATTTAATTTTCCATCAACTATTTCTCTTCTTTTAAGAGTATCATTATATATATCTGCAACTGCTTTTGTATATCTTTGTATTAAATCAATTGATTCATTAAGTTGAGTTATTCTACTACTGTTTTTTATAGTATCTTTTAATGAAGTTAAATTTTTAGACAAAATATTAAATTCACTTTCTACCCTATTATAGTCATCTTTAGACTCAGTCTCTAAAAACTTCAATGTATAAAGTCGTGCTAATAATAAACTTCTAATTGCCGTACCAGTAATATAAGAAGCTTCATGGTCATTCTCATTTTTGGTGGCTTTAAAAACAGAAGATAATATAATTTCTATTTTTTTACCATCTACATTTAATATAGTAGTCAATATTCTATCTTTTTCTTTTGTATATTTAACGGCTTCATAAAAGCTATCTTTGTATGCACTTAAATCATTTCCCATTTCCAATACTTTTGAAGCACGAGTTGGATTTTGGATCTCTTTTTTTGCTATATCAAGATATTTTTTTGTCTCTTTATAAGACTTTTCGAATGTATCTATATCCTTTTGTGAATCTGAATTCAAATACTTAATGACGCTAATTCTTGCCTCTAACATATTTGCTTGCACACGGGAAGAAAGGACAGTATCTTTTGCCATTGCCCTATATGAATTAAATCCATCACCTGATTTATCAACTGAATATATACTATATCCTGCTAAACAGATAATCAAACCAACTATTAAAATAAATGAAGAGACTAACTTCATCTTAATTGTCATATTTTTAAACATACTTTTTCCTTAATCTAAACTTATTTAATTATAAAATTTATTATTTAATTATATAAATTAATAAAAATAAATAATTTTTACTAGCAAAATAGTCTATTTTTTGGGGTAAACTTTTCATTCTAGTCTTATTTATCTTATAACTTATTTAATTATTAATATTATATTAACTTAGTAGTTTCATTAATTACCTTTAATTATAAACATTTATACTCGAAATATAATATTTTATAGAGTGAACCTCCTAATAAATATATAATTATTTGTAGTTGAATTATTCATTATAATATTATCAATCTCAATTGAATTAAAAGTATCTATTATTGATATTAAGTGTTTTATTTTTTTATTTGTTATTTCAAGGGTATTTTTATACATAAGTTCATCAACTTTACAAGTCTCAATATTTAGTAAAGTTCCAGTAGACATCGTGTATATTTCATATAAGGGGTATTTCCACTCATTAGTAGTTTTTTGTATCTTTTTTTTCAATTCTTGAAGTTTAAATTCTTCTTGAGTTAAAAAATTATAATCATGCATTTTATTGACTTTTTAATTGTTAATTTCATTATTTATTCCTTTATTCAATTTATAATAATAGGTTTAACGATAAATATAATTTTCACAAGATTAGACGGGCAAGTACTTTTAAAACTTTGCATACAAAAGCATTTTTATATATAATTTATCTCTTTTTACTTCAAAGTTTAATAATTATAATAATCTTTCTCATTAATTATCAAAATTTATCCTATGGAGTAAAGAAAAAAATAAATTATAACTATATAGTAGTAATTTTACAATATCCTATAGGATAAAAAATGAATATCTTTTCTAACAGCACAGAAACAGAGGTGATAGATTTCTATAAAAGTGTATCAAAAAACATAAAACAAAGGAGACTAGAGCATGGATTAAAACAATTAGATGTAGCCTTAGAGATAGGAATAACATCTGTAGCTTTCTATTCTAATTGTGAGAATTTAAGATATGGCAAACATTTTAATTTGGAGCATATATATAAATTAGCTAAATTATTTAATATAGAGCCTTATGAGTTATTACAATAAGTATTTAATAACTCATACCAATAAATTGATGGGCAATGTATTTTGCATGATTATCAGTCATACCCACGATATAATCAATCACTCTTTGATACATATTATACAAGGTATCATTTTTATTTGGTTTATCATTTTCCATTAGTTGTAAAGCTCTTTGATCTTTAAAAGGTAACTTTTTTTCATCTTTACAGATATGTAATCTATAAGTAGCTTTTATTAGATTGTCTAACAAGATTTCAATTATATTATAAGCACCAAGCTCTAATTCTACTTTTCTAGTCTCATTAAATACTTTTTCATGACCTAGTCTTTTTGCTACTAATAATCCTTGCTTTAAATCATCATTTGTAAAATATGATAATAAATCTTTTTCTTGGTTTTCACTACAAATATTTTCTAAATTTTCTTCAAACTTTTCCATTGCATGATTGGTAAGATTGTTGATTGATAAAGCAACAAATCTTGATAATCTTTGAAAATCATCATACTTTTCATTTGCAAGTGAATTTTCAACCTCTTCTTTTCCTAGTATATACTCAAAGATTTTTATTGTGTCATTAAGTGTTATGATTTTGAGCTCATGGGCATCTTGTAAATCTAATAGTCCATAACAAATATCATCAGCAACTTCCATCAAATAAGAAAGTGGATGTCTCATATATGTTCCATCTTTTTTTACTAAATCAAGCTCCTTAAAAAGTAATTCAAAAAACTCTTTTTCACTTTGAAAAAAGTTAAATTTTGACTTTCCTATTTTTTTACAATTACTTGAAGCATAAGGATACTTTATAAGTGCTCCTAAAGTAGAAAAAGTAAGATTCATACCACCTTTAAAACTATTGTTTTCAAGTTTTGATACTATTCTAAAACTTTGAGCATTGCCATCTAAGTTTAAAAAATCATCTAACTCATCACTTGATAAGGCATTTAAAAAATCTTCTTCTTTATTTTTTGAAAACCACTCTTTAATAACTTCTTCCCCAGCATGACCAAAAGGAGGATTACCAATATCATGTGCTAGACAAGCTGTTTGAACTATGTAGCCCACATCATAAGGATTTACACTCTCATCACTTCTTTTAAATATCTCTCCAGCTCTTAAACCTAAACTTCTCCCCACACTTGCTACTTCTAAACTATGGGTCAATCTATTGTGAACATGGTCATTTTTAGATAAAGGATGAACTTGCGTTTTTTTTGAAAGTCTTCTAAATGACTTTGAAAATATCAATCTATCATAATCTTTATGGAAACTACTTCTATAAAACTCTTCATTTTTTGATTCTGAGAGTTTACCCTCACCATAATATTTCTTCCTAGATAGTAGTTTTGAATACATCTATAACCTTTTATTTTTTATTTTATTGATAAAAACCTGAGAAAAGTAAAACGTCATCGCTATTTTTATTCTCTAAATCTTTTGTAATAATTTTTCTAACTATTTTTCCAATACTAGGAGCAAAGGTCATACCAAGCCAACCCATTCCCATAGCATATACTAAGTTTTTGTACTCTTCATCTCTTCCAAATAGTGGTATATCATTTGGAGTAAGAGGTCTAAATCCTGTCCACTCTTTTATATCTTTCATCTCAAAGGGAAGTGTATATTTTTCAAAGTTTGATTTTATACTATCTATTTGCTTTTTTATTATACTTGTATCAGTAGATCCAAGTTCTAATTTTGATGTAAGTCTTACACTATCTCGTCTTGGTGTCATAACTATAAACAAATCACTAAATAGTGTTGATGTTTTTGGCTTAAGTTCACTTGGCATAGAAAAAGTGATACTATATCCTTTTGCAGGTGTCATCATCAAATTTTTCTTTCTAATATCTGCTAAAAGTGTTTGATAACCAGTTGAAAGTATAAAGTTCTCTGCTTCATAATTATTTGTAGCAGAACTTACTGATTTTACTTTTTTGTTTGAAAATTTTATATCAATAATCTTCTCATTTAAAATAAACTCCACACCCTCTTTTTCTAAAAATTCTTTTGTCTCTAACATAACTCTTTTAGGATCAAAGTGCGCATTTCTAGTAAATAAAATTGAACCTTTAATTTTCTCATTTCCACAAGGCAAATAATCTTTTGTCTCTTCTTTTGATAATATTTTATATGTTTTTTTGGCTTTTGATTCACACTCTTTTAGCTTCTTCTCATATGTTGCATCTTCTGTAAATACAGAAAGCATACCTTTTCTATGATAATCAAAATCCAAATTATCTTCTTTTTGCATCTTCTCATATAGTTTTAAAGTGTCTTCCCCATACTTTTCAAAAAGCATAACTGTTCTTTTAAATCTCTTTTCATTTGCACTTGCTGCAAATTTAAAAAGCCAAGTAAAGAGTTTGGGGTCAAGTTTAGGATGAATATTTACAGGGGATTCTCCTTTTAACATCTGCTTCATTGTAGTTGAGATAACACCTGGATAAGCCAAACATCCTTTATCAAAAGCAGATAATAATCCTGCATTTCCAAATGATGTACAATCAGTAATATCACCTTCATCGATAATAGTTACTTTTCGTCCAGCTTTATGTAAATGATAAGCACACATAAGTCCAACAACTCCAGCGCCGATAATAATAGTGTCTCTTTTCATAAATAGTTCTCCAGATTTTATTTAAAATAATACTATGCAAATATTATACTTCAAGAAGAAATAAGATGTAATAAATTTCTTTAATGTTTAGTAAAAAGAAAAAATCTTTTTACTATAATATTCTAGCTTTTACTGCTGTAAATATTATCTCTACTAATGTATTAGAGCTTGCCATATTTGCTTCAACACAAGCACGTGCAGGTGGCTGTTCTTTTGATACCCAAGCATCCCAAACTTCATTAAACCCAGCAAAATCTCTAGCGATGTCTTTTACAAATATTTCAGCTCGTAAGATATGGTCTTTATTGCTTCCAGCTTCAGCTAATCTTTCTTCTGCCATAGCCAACACCCTTTGAGCCTGACCTTTTATATCTAAGTCTTTATCATCAGATACAATTCCAGCTAAATAAATAACCCCACTATATTCAACTATTCTACTCATTCTTTCATTTGTTTGTTTTCTAATTACCATAATCAATTCCTAGTTTGAGTTTTTGTGTGTTAAGTATAGCATTGTAAAGTTATATTATTATGAAAGTTTGAGTGACTCTCTTAAAAACCTAAAGGTTTCCGCTTTCTTACTTTTTGGTCTCGAAAAAGTAAGCAAAAAAGACTGCCGAGTTAATGAAGGCAAAGCTTCCCTCCCAGTTCTAAATTTATTTTCTAGTCTGCGGGACTTATAAAAAAGAGTGAGTTTATCACTCTTTTTTATTTCAAACAAGTCCTCGACTTTTTCCGAAAAAAATTTAAAACTACTCGGCTTCATCAAAGGCAGAAAAAAATCCCTACAATTCAAACTATCATTTATAAAGTAACTCAAAAAAAAGATAAAAGATTAGACAAATCAAAAATGCAAATGTCCTTATCCTACCTTTAGTTCCAACATCTACAGAAGCTGAATGTTTGTTTTATCTTTTCGAAAAAGGCTTGCAATTGTTTGAGTAAATAAATATGCTAAATGCATATTTATTTATGAGTTTTGCAAGACAGGAAAGATAAAACAATAAGCGAAGTAACCAAAAGGGCTTCACAGCCGTTGATGGTTTTGCTTACTTTGTCCATACAAAGTAAGAAGAATCTATGTCCTTATTTAAGCTTAATATCTGAAAATTCATAATCTTCTTTACAGTCAGCAGTTACATCATAATTTATCATCTTATAATGAAATGTATTCTTATCAATCTGATTATATGTATAAACGTCAGGTTCTTTCATAACTTTAGGATTTAGTTCATAATATTTATCATCTTTTACCCACCAATATCCACTTTCTGCTTGGATTAAATCAAATTTATTTTTATCATTAAAAAAGGCAACTTTGTAAGTACCATCACTATCCCTTTGCATTGTCCATGAAAAATATCTACATTTAATATTCTTACTTCTCTCTCCAGTCCACACACCAATAAGTTTTTTATCAAGACTTTTTCCATTATCAATTTTAATGAGATTTTCTTGAGAACTACATCCAATAAACAAAACTAAAATAATCAAACTAATATATTTCATTTTCTACCTTTTTATAAATTATATATAGAGTACTATTTAAACAAAATACTCCAAAGCATTCTCACAAAGTTTCTTATAAATCTTCCCAAAATCAACAGGATAAACTCTAGTATCTCCTATAGTAGTGATAAAATTAGTATCCCCTCCCCATCTTGGAACAAGATGATAATGAACATGCTCTGCTATACCAGCACCAGCAGCTTTGCTAAGATTCATACCAATATTTATACCCTCGGCATTTAAAACCTCTTTTAACATCTTTGTAGCTTGTTTAACACGTAAAGACATCTCAATCCATACTTCATCATCTAAATCTTCTATATTTTCTGTATGAAAGTTTGGGATTACCATCATATGACCCGGAGTGTATGGGTATTTGTTCATAACTACATAGCAGTTTTTATCTCTAAAAACAACACCTAGTTTTTCATCATCATTTGGATTTTCATAAATGTGACAAAATACACACCCCTCAATCTTATCTTCTGTTACATACTCAAATCGCCAAGGTGCATATATTCTTTCCATTACGCTTTGCTCCATGTAAAGAAATTAATAGTGAATAATGAATAGTGAATAATTTTAAGCATTGTTTTCCTTAGCTGTTTTAATACTTGTAGTTAATATTTTAATTAATTCTATCAAATCAGGATTTAAACTATCGTACATTTTATCATTTATATAAAAAGAATCTTTTAATAAGCAAAGCCAATACTTAGTTTCATTAGCCTCTTTTATAGAGATATGCAACTTTGAAATAAAATCAGGTTTTGATTGGGCATATTGTGATTCTGCAACTAAAGCACCAATTGCAGTACCACTTCTAAGAATTTGTTTAGATAAAATAAATTCTTTTTTTTCTTCTTGTAAATAACGAGACAATTTTACAATCCGTAAAGCAAAATCATAACTTTTAGATTCTAAAATATTATTCATTATTCACTATTCCTTATTCACTTAATTTTATCTAAGCCAAAAGCTTAAATAAAATTAGGAGCGTCGTTTGCAAAAAGGATTAAATCTCCTGCTCTTGTTTTTTCTGCTAAAGTCTCTTCCATTTTTGATTTATCTTTTAAGATAAACTGTTTATTTTTATCAATATTATCACTAAAAAGATGAGTATTTAATGAACCAGTTAAAATAATAAAATCGAAGTGTTTATTTATCTCTTTTGCTAAAAGGATATTTGTCTCATCAGTTGATTCTACAAGACCTGGAGTTATGATTACTTTTCTTCCTTTGTATTCACTACAAAGATTTACAGCTTCAAGCATACCCTCAAAATTTCCATTAAAACTATCATCAATGATTACTTTTCCACCAGCTTCTATTTTTTGAAGTCTATGTTCTACTGGCTTGATTTTATCTAGGGCTATTTTTATTTGATCTATACTCATACCTAACTCTTTTGCCATAAGAATACAAGCTGTTAGATTTACTGCGTTGAAACTTCCAAGTATTGGTGCGTAAAAATGTTCTTGTTTTTCATCAATATTTACATCAAACCAGATTCCATCTAAATTACTTTTTGTTATGTTTAAATCATTTGGAAATTTTTCTATTTTTTCATAATCCAAAATTGGTACAGATTCATGTACAAAAGCTTTTATCATCTTTGGAGATTTTAAAATTTCCATTTTAGTGTGAATAATATTATCCAAAGTTTTGAAATACTCTATATGTTGCTCCCCTACTTGACCTAAGATTGCATAATCTTGATGCAAGAAGTTTGATATCTCTTCTATATCACCTTGCATTCTAGCACCCGCTTCTGCTATGTATATCTCAGTATTTTCTGGTAAGTCTCTATTTACATCTAACACAAGTCCTGCTAGGGTATTTACACTTCTTGGAGTCTTATAGGCATTGAACTTTGACTTAAGTATTTGATATAAATAGTTCTTTATAGATGTTTTTCCATATGATGCAGTAATTGCTATGATTTTTAAATCTTTTATACCTTGAAGTCTTTTTTTAGCTCTATGTTTAAAAGAGATAAAAAATATTCTTTCCAATGAAAAAGAGACCAAATAAGCTATAAATAGTGGAATAAAAATGCCAGCAGATTTACAATTTTCACTTACAAAACATAAAAGACTTATACTAAATGTTACAAATAAAAGTATCGCTAAAAATCTTTGAACCCGTGAAGTTAAAACCAAAGGTTTATCAAGTTTCATATTCCATAAAATCAATAAAGGTAAATATAAAGCATAAAAATATATCAAAAAGTATAAGGATGGCAATAAATAATACATTACAAAAGGTGTCACAAAATATATGATATGCCAATGCAGTTTATGATGCTTAAAGACAACTCTTTCTAACTTATAGCTATACCATTGTAAATTGGTAATCAAATACCAACCAAGTGACATAACTAAAACTAAATGTGTAAATATATTAAAGTATTCCATTTTCTACTCTCTCACTTATATCTTTTGCATGTTCAACAAAGAAAAAATGAGTCCCTTCATATGATTTAAATTCACTGTTTTTTATGAGTGAGGCTATTTTTTTACCAGATTCTAAAGAAACAGCAGTATCACTTTCACCCCAAAATATATATGCTTTTCCAGAAAAGTTTTTAAACTCTTCTGTAAAATCTTCATTTAGTACATTTTTAAAAGTCTCATACATATTTTCACTCATATTATCCACATCTTTACTTCTAAAAATCTTAGTAATACCACCTAACCCTAAGGCTTTAAATAACTTAGCCATTTTAATTTTTCTTTTTACTTTTGCTGATTTTTCTTCTACTATTCCAGCACTACTTAAAAGTATAAGATTTTTGGGATTTAATTTTGTGGCAACTTTTCCACCATATGAGTGTCCCATAATTGTATCTTTTGAAGCAGAAATAGATTTTAAAAATATCTCCATAATATTTGTATAATCATCTGTTGTAAGTACATATTGCGTAGGACTTTTTCCAAAACCTGGTAGGTCAACATATATTTGCCTAAAACTTGGTAAATAGCTTTTGAAATTTTTACTCATGATATCTTTATTTGAACCCCAACCATGAAGAATAATAATATCTTTTTTTGAAGATTGATTTATTATTTCATATGAGATATCAAAAGTTTTATTATCGTATTGAATTGATTTTAAAGCCAAGGTTTATTTACCTTTGGCCGATTGGATTTTGTTTACATAATCGTATGAGATTTTAATTTTATCTTTTAGTCTCAATGATTTTGATAGCTCTTTTATACTTGCATCAAAATCTTCAAACAGATAGTTTGCCATAGAACCAGGGATTGGGTTAATCTCATTTAAATAAACTTCATCATCAATTACAAAAAAATCGCATCTAATCATCGCATCATTAAATGTTGTATTATAAATAGTTGCAAAAGCATTTTTTAGTTTCTCTTTTAACTCATCACTAATATTAGCAACACTTACTCTCTCAGTTCTTGCAAAATCAAGATACTTTTTATCGAAATCTAAAAAATCAGCTTTTTGTGGCTCTTCTACTATTGAGTATTTGATTTCATTTCCTATTTTATAACCTGCAAGATTATACTCTTTTATATTTGGTACGAAAGTCTCTATTAAAACTGCATTATCAAACTCAAAAGCAACATCAAGTGCATAACTTAACTCTTCTTTTGTTTTTACAATACTAACCCCAATCGAACTTCCTAAAGTAACTGGTTTTACGATTACTGGAAATTCATCAATACTTATTTCATCAAATTTTGTAAAGTATTGATAAGGTATTGTTTTAATACCTAAAGATGAAGCATACCCTTTTGTCAAAAACTTATTGAAACTTACACTACAAGCTCCAACTCTTGGACCTATATATTTTATATCAAAAAATTCAAAAAGAGAAGCAACTGTCCCATCTTCACCATCACCACCATGGATTAAATTTAAGACAATATCAAACTCAACATTTTTTTCTCCAAACATAGCTTTTTTTGAAAAGCCACCTTTTTTGATATTTAATTTATCACACTTTTTATACTCACCAGTACTAAAAAGTTTTGACTTTATTGTTTTAGTAGGAATATGATAAAAATCTCTGTTCTCATCTAAAAATATATACTCTAATTCACTTTTTATCACATCTTTCATCGCAATAGCAGATACTATTGAAATCTCATGTTCATAACTGCTTCCACCAAAAACTATAGCAATCTTCATTCTTATCTAACCTTTAAATCTATTTTTGTAATTTTTTAAGTGCTTCTCTTACCAAGTCACTTGTATTTGTAGCACTACAGCTTTTTAATGCTTTACTTATAACATCTTTTTTGAATCCTAATGATTCCAATGCCATAGATGCTTCCATCATATTTGTTCCAACTGAATCTTCATCACTATTTCCATCAATAACAAATCCAGATAATTCAACCAAAATTCTACTAGCACCTTTTGGACCAATACCTGGAACTCTTTTTAACATTGAGATATCATTTGAACTTACTATTTGAGAAAAAGAACTTGGAGTAAATGTTGAACAAATAGCAAGGGCTACTTTAGGTCCTACCCCATTTATTTTTATAACTGTATCAAAAAGTTTTTTTTCATTTACATCAATAAAGCCATACAAAGCCTGAGAATCTTCTCTTATTATGTATGTAGTATGCAATGAAATATTATTTTCTGTTATCTTAGAACTACAGTTAACAGATACAAAAACTTCATAAACTAGCCCATTAACATTAATATGTAATAGGGTTGGCTCTTTTCTAATTATATTACCGTTTATTCCAACTATCATTATTTTATCAAATCTCTTTAAGTTTTTATTGTTTATAAATAGATTTAATTATATACTATTGCAACTTAAAGATTAAGGTAAATAAATGTTCGGATTCATATCGAAAAAAATAAGTAATAAAATAATATTCGCACTAATTATTTTAATGACAATTAGTAGTACATCTGTAATATACTTTACTACAACAGAAGTAAAAAGAGATTCTTTAAATACCACAAAAGAATATTTAGCAATGTTAAATACAGCTATGTTTCAAAGTCTAAGAAATGCAATGTCAACAGGAGATGTTGCAACTATTCAAAAGGCAGAAAAAGATGCAGCAACTATAAAGGGTGTTAAAAACTTGACTGTTGCTAAGAGTAAACCATTAATTGAAATGTATGCACAAGGGACAAAATACACAGAAGACCCAAACATTTTAGAATCTTTTGCTAGTAAAAAATCACAACTTTTTGAATCAACAGATAATGGTAGTCATGAAATTAGAATGATTAAACCTATGATTGCTGAAAAAGATTGTATTATGTGCCATGCTAATCAACAAGTTGGAGATGTAATTGGTGTAATGGATTTAACTTTTTCACTACAAGATTCAGATAGAGAATTAGTTGATTTAGTTTTAAGTATTTCTACTACTTCACTTATACTTAGTGCCTTGACTATTGCATTGATTTTCTTCTTAGTTAAAAGAGCTACAAACCCTATTGAGTCTTTAAAATCAGGTTTTACAAACTTAATTGAATCAAATGATACTAATATAAGATTAAGTGTTCAATCAAAAGATGAAATTTCTGAAGTTGCCGATTTATTTAATTCATATATGGATAAGGTAAATGAGGGACTTGCCCTTGATGCAAAAGTTATTGAAGAAGCAAATGATATTTTAGAAAAAACAGGCAATGGGTTCTTTGTTTATAATGTAAATTCAAAAGCATCAAACCCTCATGTTGAAGATTTAAAAAATAAACTTAACACTATGATTAGTGGAACTAGAGCTACCCTAGAAAAAATAAATGCTACTTTAAAACAATATTCAGAATCAAAATTTGATGCACAAATCGATGATAAGAATATTTATGGAGATTTAGGTTCACTTACAGCTGGAATAAAGCTTGTAGGACATAATACCTCTGAAATTTTAGCAATGATTATGAATACTGGTGATTCACTAAATGAAAATACTCAAACATTATCAGATGCCGCAAGTAATTTATCTAAATCATCAAATAAACAAGCTGCATCTTTAGAAGAGACAGCTGCTGCATTAGAACAAATAACTTCTAATATAAAAGGAACAAATGAAGCAGCTAGTAAAATGAAGCTATTATCTCAAGAACTTACTGCTTCTGCAAAAAATGGACAAAATTTAGCAAATCAAACTGCTCATTCAATGGAAGATATCAATAAACAAGTAAGCTCAATAAATGAAGCTATTGAAATAATTGATCAAATTGCATTTCAAACAAATATCCTTTCACTTAATGCTGCTGTGGAAGCTGCAACTGCTGGGGAAGCTGGTAAAGGTTTTGCTGTAGTTGCTCAAGAAGTGAGAAACCTAGCATCAAGAAGTGCAGAAGCTGCTAAAGAGATAAAAGATATTGTTGAAGCTGCTTCAATGAAAGCAAAAGGTGGACAAGATATTTCAAATAAAATGATTGAAGGATATAATGAATTAAATCAAAATGTTACAGATACAATAGTAATGATTGATAATGTTTCAAATGCTGCTAAAGAACAAGAAGCTGGTATTAGACAAATCAATGATGCAGTTACAACATTGGATCAAGTTACACAACAAAATGCAGGAGTAGCAGAAGATATTTCAAATATGTCAAGTCTTATTGCAAATATGTCAAACTCTCTTGTAACAGCTGCTTCAAGAGCTAGTTTTATTCAAGAAGCTAGAGAACAAGTATGTAATGTAGACTTAGTTTATGATGCAGCAAAAGTTAAAGTAAATGTTTTAGAATTAAAAGATCAAGCTTATTCTAGATTGGGTGAAAAAACTAAATGGAGTGCAACGCCTTCAGAAGTTCTCTCTACATTTATTAGTAATTTTGAAGAAACGTACAATATTAAAGCATCTAATTCACTTGAAGAGCTTAAAACCCTAAATAGTTCATTAGCAAGAAAGATACAAGCATTAACTGATGCAAATGCAAATAATGAACCAAATAATATTTTAAATGAAAAAGCAAAAGAAGTTGAGATAGAGTCTTTAAGAATATTTGGAACTTTAAATACTCTTAAAAAAGAAGTATGTAATAAATAGAGAGTTTAAACTTTCTATTTATTCATATTAGCAAACATTTTGTCGATTTCTTCTTGAGAAATCTCATCTTCATAATCATCGCCTGAAATATGTTTTGCAGTTGGTGCTATATTAAATCTTGCACAATCTATCCCTTGAGCTTCACAAATACAATTTACAACTCTTTCAAGTTTTTGTCTGAAGATATCCTCTTCTTGAATTGTATTCATAACTTCCATAATCAAATCACTTGATTTTTTTTCTTTAGTATAAGATAAAGCTAATTCTAGTTTATCAAAAACAGAGACAGCTACCTTTTCAGAACTTTTTATTACATGGTCTAATTCGACAACTACTTCTTCATAATTCATGATAAACCTCTTATTTAAAGCATTAACTTTTGTATAAAATAAAGTTTATCAAAGCTAAGCTTAAAAATATAATCTTTTTTTAAGCATTTATTAATGTATTATCTCTGAAATAACTTGTGTAGCATATGAACCTTTTGGTAATGTAAAAGAAAGTTCAAACCAATTTTTATCTTCTTTATAGTTAGATTCTATTTCCTCTGGGAAAACCCAAGCAAATCTTCTAGCCCCATCTTCAAATGTTTTTTTATCAAATTCCTTTTCAAATTCTTGAGCTAAACCTTCACTTACTTTTACTCTTTTACCAGGCAATAATCCAGTAGGAACTCTATCTTTTTTATAAAATTTATCGCTTTCTACTTCTAACTCTTCAGCTATAAATATTTTTCCAAAAGGATAATGACTCATAAGTTCACCAGGAAGCATTTTAAAAGGGTGTTCTTGAGCTTTCATTTGTTTTACAATATCTTGAGAAAGTCCAACTTTTTCACAAATCTCTTTTGGTTCAAAGGCATCAATTAGTTTTGAAATTTCAACTCTTTTTGAAAGCCAAGAGTTAAATAAAAAACTTTGATAAGCATTTAAATACATCTGTTTTAGATTTCTTCTTTTCTCTTTTAATGTACCTTCAACTATTTGTTGACCTTTTTCATGGTTATCACCATAAGCACCAAATCTTTGAACACCAAAATAATTTGGAATACCATATGTAGCAATTTTACTTAAAGCTTGTTCTATCTTCTTAGCATCCATTAGACTAACCCTTTTTAATCTAATAAAAAACTTATTACCTTTTAGATGACCTATTCTTATTTTATTGTTATGATTAATAGTTTCTAAGAACTTAATATTTTCATGGGTAAAGCTGTTTATTTTCTCTTCAAATTGTTTAGGAATAGAGATATGTTGTATAGTCATTGCATTTTTATCTTTTAATCCTGCATATCCTATATCTCTTAATTTACATCCAATACTATCTGCAATAATTTGTAAAGCATCCCAAGTAGATAAATCTTTTTTTCTTAGTTTTATTACTATGTGTTCACCCTCACCTGTAAAGTCATATAAAGGTATTTCTGTTACTACGAAATCGTCTTTATTTTGTTTGAATATTACATCTATTTTTGAGTGATTTAAATAGTATTGTAAATTGTGTTTGTTTAAGTTTGTGTTTTCTTCCAATATTTTCCCTTAATTAAAATGATGATTTTTACAATCACCTTTATATGTTCCATCAACTGCTTTTGCAAAGATGTTTAATTTTACTTCATGTTTTTTTGCTATTTTAGAGATAATATCTCTATTTTTTTGAGAAAAAGAGAACAATATTTCATACTCTTCTCCTGAACAACCTATGTTTTTACTAATCTTATCAAAAAACTCAAATCCTAAGTTGTTTGTTTCTGACAATCTTTCAAGTTCAAAAAACAAACCATCAGAAATATCAAGGGCACAATTAACATAAGGAGAGATTTCATAAAAAAACTCAGGTTTTAGTTTCGGTTTTATGAACTTAGATTTTTTAGAGACTTCTTTCCCTTGTAATAAAGATTCTAAATCTTTTTTACAAGTTCCTAACTCTCCTGTAAAGCAAAGAAAATCATCTTTTTTTAAACCTTTTCTAAATATTGGTTTTTTTGTTTTTGAAATAATTGTTATAGAAATATCAAGTTTGATGTTTGATATTGTATCGCCACCAATTATTTTAATTCCAAATTTTTTGGCAATGCTTTTAAATCCTTTTGCTAACTCTTTTAAATCATCTTTAGAAAAATCTTTAGGAATAGCTATACTAATAAGTGCATATTTTGGAATGGCATTCATAACTATGGCATCTGATATGTTTACAAGCATTGCTTTTCTAGCAATTTCTTTTAAGCTCATCCACTCTCGTTTAAAGTGAACATTTTCAAAAAAAGCATCCATACTATAAACATGAGAACCCACAACAGCTCCATCATCACCAATAATATTTTTATGAGTATTTTTAAATTGTTTTATAAAATAGTCTTCTTTATTCATAAGGCGGATTTTATCATAAATTGACTTCATATTGTACTCAAAAAGAAATTCTTTAATTTAAACAATAATTAAGATAATCATTATCAATATTATGTTAATATTCTCAAATGGAAAAAAAGAAAAGTCTATTATCAATATTTATACTTGTTATTTGTACACACATTTATTTATTTGCACAATTACATACTGAAGAAAATAAAATTATTGCACCCAAACCTGCAAACTCTAGCAATAAAATAAACTTAAAAAAAATAATTATCAAAAAACAAGAAGTTAAAAAAGTCGAAGTTAAAAAAGAGATTAAAAAGAAAGAAATCGTAAGAAAAAAACTTCATAAAACTAAAAGCAAAAATATCATCAAACATACAAAGAAAAAGAAAGTTATAAAAAAAGAAAAGCCAATAAAAAAACTTGTTCATAAAAAAGAACCAAAAAAAGTTTTTAAGGAAAAAATGGTTGAACACAAGGTGGAACAAAAAACAAAAAACAATACTAAACAGATTGATTTAGATAAATTAAAAGCCATAGAAAATGAATATTTATTAAAATTAAAAGAATTAATAGAAAAAAATAAAATATATCCAAATAGTGCAAAAAGACTTAATCAAACGGGAAAAGTATATTTAAACTTTACCATTGCAAAAAATGGAGATATTGTAAATATCAAAATAACAGAAAAGTCAAAATATAATAGACTAAATAAAGCAGCAATTGAAATTATAAATAAAATAAAACATTTCGAACCAATTCCAGAAGAGCTAAATAAAAGTTCTTGGAATATTACAGTTCCAGTTTTATATCAAATTATTAGGAGTTAAAAATAAATGGGAATTAATTTAATGAGTTACATTGATAGAGGTGGAGTTATAGTATATATTCTTATATTTTTAAATATTATTGGGTTTACAATAATGCTTTGGAAATTAGTTGTTATTCTATCTTCTAGAGCTGGAAAAGAGAAAATTGTACAAGATATATTAGCTTTTGTAAAAACTACAAACAGTTCATTTGAAAAAGAATCTGTTGAAAATGTAATAAATAGAAGAATAAGAAAATTAGAGTTTGGATTAAATACTGTAAAAATCATTGCATCTATTGCTCCTCTTTTGGGACTTTTAGGAACTGTTATTGGGGTTTTGAACTCATTTGATTCTATTACAAAAAGTGGCTTGGGTGATCCTTCTATTTTTTCAAATGGTATTTCAATAGCACTTATTACTACTGTGGCTGGGTTAATTGTAGCTATTCCACATTATATTGGATACAACTATATTGTGGGAATATTAGATGATATTGAACTAAAAATTCAAAAAGAGGTTCTAAAAAGAATATGAAAAAAAGAGAGATTTTAACTCCTGATATTACGCCTCTTATTGATGTTGTTTTTATTCTTTTAATATTTTTCATTGTATCTTCTGTTTTTAAAAAAGATGAATTAGCCTTGGTTTTAAATCTTCCAACTTCAAGTGCAAAAGAGATAGAACTAAAACAAAAAGAAGTCATCATAGAACTTGATAAAAGTAAACTTGCAATTTACGGAAAAGAAGTTTCAATATATAACCTTGAAGAAGAGATAAGTAAAATAAAAGATAAAAAAAGAAATATTATCTTTAGAATAGACAAAGAAGTAAAATATGAAAGAGTGGTTGAGATTTTAGATTTACTTCAAAAACATGAGCTATTTAATATCTCACTATTAACTGATACAAAAAGTAAATAAAGAAATATCTTTATTTACTTTTATAATAAAGCCTCTATCCAAGAAATAACTTGATTTAAACTCTCTTCATCTTTATTTGAAATAAAAACAGAGGGTTTATTTTTTCTATTATTTTCAACATCACTTTTCATAGAGATTAAATCAACTCCAACATATGGTGCTAAGTCAGTTTTATTTACAACAAGTAAATCAGAAAAAAGAAGTCCTGCACCTTTTTTACGAGGAATATCAGCCCCTTGTGCTACATCTATTACATACATATAATAATCAATCAATTCATAAGAAAAAGTAGCACTTAAATTATCCCCACCACTTTCTACAAAAGTAATATCAGGACTAAACTTCTCTTCAAGTTCTACTACTGCTTTTTGATTCATAGATATATCATCTCTAATAGCTGTGTGAGGGCAACCACCAGTTTCAACACCAGTGATTCTATTTTCATCTAAATCAAGTGTTTTTTTAAGATAATTTGCATCTTCTGTTGTATATATGTCATTTGTCACAATTGCAAGTGAATATTTATCTTTTAACATATTTGTTAAACTCTCAATTAAAGAAGTCTTACCACTTCCTACTGGTCCTGCAATTCCTATTTTTAAACTCATTTTTTTCCTTTATGTAACGAATAACTTAGGTTCTAAATTTTTATGGGAAAATATTATCTCTTCAAAAAGAGGATTATAGTTTGTAATCTTTTCATCAATCTTTTCAAAAACAATACTTTCTAAAATTTCATCAAACTCAAACAACATTTTTTGTATTTGAGAAGGTTTTATCCTTGATATTTTAAGCGTTGTTGCTGCTATATTTATAAGGTTTTTTTTAGTCCACATAACAATAAAATCTTCCATACAAATATCCAAATCATAAGCTAATGCACTTAAAACTACTATTTCATTTGCTTCACAAGTTTTATTTTCTATATTTTTAAAATATTTTTTTACTATATCTTTTGTGGGCAAACTTTTTATTTGGGCAAAATAGTTTTCACCTATATCTTTAGAAGCTTTTGCATACTCATATGTTAAATATGCTCCATACTCATTATCAAGTTTTTTTATTAAATTCAATCTATCATTTTCTAAAGCTTCATATACTTTTTTAATATACACAAACTCCATCTTTGAGTATTGATCTATGATTAGATTTTTTAAATAAATTTTTAAACTCTTTTCATCATAAACTACCCCTTTTACAATATGAGGTTCTAAACCAAAAGAGTGAACAAACATACCTGAGGGAAAAGTTCCATCAAGTATTTGTAAAAATCTACTTAGTGATTTGAGATTAGTGTGAGTGGTGTGCTTTACCATTTGGTTTAAAATACCCTTTTGTTTTTTCCACATTTATATCATCATTTTTATAACACTCTTGTATAATATCTCCTAATGAAATATCATCTAAAACAGTTATTTTAAACTCTTCAATCATCACAGGCTGGTGTCTATTTCCTATTTCATATGCAGTTTTTGCAAAAACTAAAGCATCTGAAAACTCTAAAATAAAAATCTCATCGGCACTTCTTTTTACTTGTATAGTATAGCCATCTTCACATTTTAAAACATCATTCTCATGTAGATGAGTAAACTTTGCCTTTACTACAAAATTTACTCCACTTTTACTTACTGCCGTTAAATTAGGTTTTTGCATATCAAACCAAGATAGCTCAACCTCATCATTTGCTTCAATCTCCTTACTTATCTCCACAACTTTTTTTATCATACAATTTGACAAACTATCCTCCTAGAACATAAAATATTTTTTTGCCATTGGTACTACTGACACATAGTTTGACTCTATTATCTCACCATTTACTGTTACATCATAAGTTTCAGGATTAACTTCAATATCCCCAATAAAATCATTTAACTTCATATCTTTTTTACCTATATTTCTTGTATTTTTAACAGCAAGTACAGCTTTATCGATTTCAAGTTTCTCTTTTATACCTTCTTCAATTGCTATATTTGAAGTAAAGATTGCACTTGTTTTTGCTGGGGCTTTGCCTAAACTTCCAAACATAGGTCTATACATATTTGGTTCAGGTGTTGGAATTGAAGCATTTGAATCACCCATCATACTAAGTGCTATAAATCCACCTTTAATAATAATCTCAGGTTTTACTCCAAAAAATGCTCTATTCCATAAAACTAGGTCAGCCATCTTACCAACTTCTACACTTCCCACATACTCATCTATTCCACAAGCGATTGCTGGATTTATAGTATATTTTGCGATATATCTTTTGATTCTATTATTATCACTTAATTCATCATCTCCATATAAAGCACCTCTTTGTTTTTTCATAGAGTCTGCCACTTGCCAAGTTCTTGTAAGTACTTCCCCTACTCTTCCCATAGCTTGTGAATCGCTACTAGTGATACTAATAGCTCCCAAGTCATGTAACACATCTTCAGCTGCAATTGTCTTACCTCTAATTCTGCTCTCTGCAAAACTTACATCTTCAGGAATTTTTGGACTTAAATGGTGACATACCATGAGCATATCCAGATGTTCTTCAATAGTGTTTTTTGTATACGGCAAAGTGGGATTAGTACTTGATGGTAATATATTTGCTAGTCCAGCCACTTTCATAATATCAGGTGCATGTCCACCACCTGCTCCTTCACTATGGAAGGTATGTATTGTTCTATCTTTAAAAGAGTCAACTGTATTATCAACAAATCCCGATTCATTTAAAGTATCTGTATGAATAGCAACTTGTACATCATACTCATCAGCAACACTTAAACAAGTATCAATAGCTTTTGGTGTACTTCCCCAATCCTCATGCAGTTTTAATCCCATAGCTCCAGCTTTTATTTGAACCTCTAAAGCCTCTTTACAAGAACTATTTCCTTTTCCCATAAAACCAAAGTTAAGTGGTAAGTTATCTACGCTTTGTATCATCTTACCTATATTCCACTCACCTGGGGTACAAGTTGTGGCATTTGTTCCTGTATTTGGTCCAGTTCCACCACCTACCATAGTAGTAACTCCACTAGCTAATGCCACATCAATTTGACCAGGACTTATAAAGTGAATATGAGAATCTATACCACCAGCAGTTATGATTTTACCCTCAGCAGACAATATTTCTGTATTTGCGCCTATTTCTAAACCTTCTGTAATACCATCACAAAGATTTGGATTTCCAGATTTTCCAATAGCAGATATTACTCCATCTTTAATACCAATATCAGCTTTATAAATACCTGTATAATCAATAATAACAGCATTTGTAATAATCAAATCAGCAACATCAACAGCCGTTGGACTTTGTGCCATACCATCTCTTACTGTTTTACCACCACCAAACTTACTCTCTTCTCCATAAGTTGTATAATCTTTTTCTATCTTAGCTATTAAAGATGTATCGGCAAGTCTAAATCTATCACCAGTTGTTGGTCCATACATTGAAGCATATTTTTCTTTTGATATTTTCATCTTATACTCCTAGGAACTTTTCTAAATTTTTCATGGCATTTTCTTTTGTTGGAACATCATCTAAAAATCCCTCAACTAAACCATTAAATCCACTCATATATCTTTTTCCACTAAACTCTATTAAATTTATCTCTTTTATTGAACCTGGCTCAAATCGCACTGAAGTTCCTGCTGGAACATCAAGTCTTTTGCCATAAGCTTGTGCTCTATCAAAAGCGAGTTCCTTATTAACTTCAAAAAAGTGATAGTGTGATCCAATTTGTACTGGTCTATCACCTTTGTTTTCTACTTCTATTGTGGTAAGTTCTTTATTTTCATTTAGAGTTATTTCACCTTCATTTACAAAATATTCACCCGGCTCTATTTTTGCTTTTTTACTTGTAGTAATAGGATTGTGAACAGTGACAAGTTTTGTACCATCATCAAAGGTAGCTTCTATTTGAACCATATGCATCATAGAAGCAATTCCATCCATAACATCTTCTTCGCCTAAAACTTTTGTAGCATCAACCATAAGTTGTGCTACAGTTTTACCTTCCCTTGCACCTTCAAGAATGTATGAACTCAAGATTGCAACAGCTTCTGGATAATTTAGTCTTAAACCTTTTTCTTTACGTTCAAGTGCCAATTTTGAAGCTGTATAAATCATCAATCTTTCTTGTTCACGATTTGTTAGAAACATCTAGTTCTCCTTTTTTAAATCTCTTTTTTTACTAATTTAATTTATTGTGTTAAGTATAACCTTATTAGTTAGATTTATCTTTTTTTATTTGTATAAAAACTATTCATTTAAAAGATATATTTCCTCTTTAATTTCAAATTCAATGCACTCTACAACTTTATTTTCATATTTACCACAATCAGTTCTATCTATGACAATAAACTGTTCATTATTTTCTAAGCTAATTAAAGGGAAATGCCAAACCCCTCTATTATAATGAACCCCTTGGTTACCATTTGTCATAAATGCTTTTAAAGTAGATAAATCAGGTTCATCTTCTCCAAGTGCAACAACAGCAAAAAATGGTTTTACACTTCTTGGCATAAAAGTTTGTGAGAAAAATGGATGTTTTTCTAACATAGAAATTTTTAAAGGAAATTCTCTTTTTTTTGCTTCATATATATGAAGTGTTGATTTCCCATTTTTTTCATTTGCATCTATAATACAAAGTTCATAATGTTTTTTTGCAAAGCCATCATTTATGATTTTGGAAGCACTATCTTCTGTAGAAATCACTTCTCCATACTCTCTAAAAGCTTTCTTTGTAAGAACCTCTGTTTTTATAACTCTTCTCATGCTAAATATTTCAACTCTTCATCTTTTATAAACTTACCAAAAAGTTTAAGCCGTGAAATACCTCCATCAGGAAAAATATTTATTCTTATATGTGTAATTGGTTTATTGTGTAATAAAAAACTTTTATTATAATAGTGTTTATTGTCCATTTCAAGTTTTTGGCTTGGTATTAACTCTTCCCAAAAAATACTCTGTGTTATTATTGAATTGTCAGTTGACTCTTTTATATAGGCACTACAAATAGAAAAAGAATCAGGAAAGTTACCTTTAAAAAAGTTTGTGTCTAACATTATATTATCAATAATTGCGGGTCTTGATAACTCTATAATTCCCCAATCAAAACCTGGTTTTCTTCTTCTTCTAGTCTCCCAACCATCTCCCATATATAAAGCATCTTTTTCTTTTAGAATATTTTTTAAAGCACCAAAAAACTCATTATTTGCAGTAACTGCTCTTGCCCCACTTAACATAGAAATAACATTTGTATTATCCACATCATAAAGTTTTTCATCAAAACAGATTGTTCCAAAGGCTTTAAATCTTGCAATTCCACCATCTGGATAAATATCCATTCTAAGATGGGTAACTTCATCTTGACAAGAAGATTTAAAATCATGTTTTGTATCACCTGTTAAATCACTTTGTACAAGTAACTCTTTCCACTCAAAATTTTCTGGGTGATTTATTATGTCCTCATCATTTATATCTTTTGCATAACAAGCTTTAATTGAAACAGCTAAGGGATAGTTTCCTTTAAAATGAGCAGTATCAACTTCAAAAGAGTTTATTTTAGAACTTGTTCCTAACTTAATAATACAAAAATCATTTTGATTATCTCTTCGTCTTCTAGTTTCCCAACCATCCATCCAATGTCCATTTTCATCATATTCATCTTTAAATACAGCTTGTGTTTCTAATAGCATGTCTTCTGCTTTTGCAAAAAACTCATCACTTACATATAAAATTTTTGTTCCTAAATCTAAACTTGTTACATTAATCATTAAAATCCTTTACTTTTTTCCAAAATTATTAATCCAATGGTTTGCTATATCTAATCTAGTGCAAAACCATACATCATCAAAATTTCTTACATACTCTAAAAATCTTCTCATAGCCATTATTCTTCCAGGTTTTCCTATAATCCGACAATGCATTCCTATAGACATCATTTTAGGTGAATATGAACCTTCTAAATAAAGTACATCAAAACTATCCTTTAGATAATTAAAAAACTGCTCACCATTATTAAAACCACTTGGTACAAATCTCATATCATTATTATCCATAGTATATGGAATAATTAAGTGCTCAATATCTTTTGGTACATCATTTGCAAAATAAGGTAAATCATCATTATAAGCATCACTATCATATAAAAAACCACCCTCTTCAACTATTAACTGTCTCGTATTTTCACTATCTCGCCCTGTATACCAACCAAGAGGTCTTGTACCTATCATTTTTTCTAAAATTTCTATACTTTTGTATAAATGGTCTCTTTCTAACTCTTTACTAATATTTTGATAATTTATCCATCTGTATCCATGTGAGCAAATATCATAATTATGCAAAGTCAAATATTCTGCAAGTTTTGGATTTCTTGCTACTGCCATTGCTACAGCAAAAACTGTAATTGGAATATCAAACTCTTTAAATAGTTTTAATATTCTCCATACACCAACCCTTGAACCATACTCATAAAGTGATTCAATTGATTTATGCCTTTGTCCTATAAAAGCTTGGGGATTATTCATTTCTGATAAAAAAACTTCTGAAGCATCATCACCATGTAAAATTGAACTTTCGGCTCCTTCTTCATAATTAAGTACAAACTGTAGAGCTATTTTTGCTTTATTTGGCCATTTGGGATTAATAGGTTCATTTGCATAACCTACCATATCTCTTGGGTATTGTTCTTCATAATTCATGATTTTACTTTTAAATTAATTATAGGTGTTATTTGTCTATTAGTTTTTTCAAAATTTAAAGCCTCTACACAATGGTGTAAATGATGATTCATAATGCTTTTTGCATATTCTATATCATTTGACTCAATTGCTTTGATTAAATTATTATGTTCATCATAAGAACAAAAGTGAGAAGTGCTATCTTCATAAACAAGCCCTGCTAAAATACTTAATGGTATTAAAGGAGTAAGTGCATTGATTAAAAATTCATTTCCACTTAGAAAGGCTAAGTTAAGATGAAAGTCACAAGATGTTTTTACATATTCCCCATTTCTAAATGTAGTTTTTAGATATTTTTCTGTTTCAACTTCATTTTTAAGTGATGATAAATCAATTTGTCCCAAAGAATATTTCTGAGTTATTATTGTAATAATTCCTACTTCTATTATATTTCTTGCTGCATAAACATCTTTTGTATCTTCTTGTGTCAACCATTTTAAAAAAAATCCTTGATTCTTTTTATATGTAACTATTCCCATACTTTGTAATTGACTAAAGGCTTTTCTAACAGAATCTCTGCTTACATTAAATATTTGAGCAAAAGCACTTTCTGGAAGCTTCATACCTGGTTGAAACTTTTTATCAAATATTTCATCAAATATATAATTGATAATAGTTTCTTCAATAGAAAGTTCAATAGTTTCATTTTTCATATCTGCTCCTTTATATATGTAACAATTATACAATATTGTCTACAATTATTTTAGACAATAATTGTATAAAAAATATACAATTAAAGTTTAATATAGCTATTTTAAAGATTCTGTATATTTTTTATACAGTATTTATGTTGACATTGTAAACATTTACTTCTAAAATTGTTCACATGATTCACATAGATTAATTTATTTTTTAAAAATTTATCTAAAAGTGTCAACAATATTTCTAAAAGGAAAAAAAATGTTTAAGAAAGTTCTATTAAAAGCAATTGCTATGGGAGCACTATTAAGTGTAAGTTTATTGAGTGCAAATCAATTAGCAGATATAAAAGAAGAAGGGATAATTAAAGTAGCTGTTCCTCAAGATTTTCCACCATTTGGTTCAGTCTCTAAGGATATGAGTGTTCAAGGTTATGATATAGATATGGCTAAATACATTGCTGAAAAATTAGGTGTTAAACTTAAATTAGTACCTGTAACTAGTGCAAATAGAATTCCATATTTACAAACAGGAAAAGCTGACTTAATCATCTCAAGTTTAGGTAAAAATCCAGCAAGAGAAAAAGCGATTGATTTTACAAATGCTTATGCACCTTTTTTCTTAGGAGTATTTGGGACTAAAGATATAAAAGTATCATCAGTAGCTGATTTAAAGGGTAAAACAGTAGGTGTAACTAGAGGTTCTGTTGAAGACATTGAATTGAGCAAATTAGTTGATTCATCTGTTACTATTAAAAGATTTGAAGATAATAGTACAACAATCTCTGCTTTTGTTTCTGGACAAGTTAAATTAATAGCAACAGGGAATGTTATCATCAGTGATATTGCTTCAAAATATCCAAATACAGCTCCCGTGACTAAATTTGCAATTAAAAATTCTCCTTGTTATATAGGAATTAGAAAAAACCAACCTGAATTAAAAGCATTTTTAAATAATTTAATTAAAGAATTAAAATCAAATGGGAAACTAAATGAAACTTCTAAAAAATGGTTAAAAATTAGTCTTCCAAAAGACTTATAAAAATAAGGTATATAATGGATTATCAATTAGACTTTGTAGGATTAATGCCTTATTATAAAGAGATAGTATCTGGTTTACTTTTAACTATACAAATTACTATCTTCACAACTATTTTAGGTGTTACTTTTGGTATTCTTGGAGCAGCATCAAGAGTTGGGGATAACATGTTCTTACAAAATCTTGTTGGTGCTTTTGTAGAAGTTATAAGAAATACACCTTTTATAGTACAACTATTTTTTATATTTTTTGGTTTACCAACTATTGGATTTAAACTAACGGCATTAGAAGCTGGAATGATTGCAATGGTTATAAATCTTGGGGCATATTCAACTGAGATTATAAGAGCTGGTATAGAAGCTACTGATAAAGGGCAATGGGAAGCTGGTAAAACAATGGGTTTAAAATGGTCACAAATTTTTATTCATATTATTTTGCCACAAGCGTTTAATAGAATATCTCCAGCACTTATAAGTCAATGCGTAATTGTGATGTTAGGTTCATCTGTTTTATCTCAAATTTCTGTTGAAGAATTAACTTTTACAGCCAATTTTATACAATCACGTACATTTTTGAGTTTTGAATCATATTTTTTAATTACTGCAATATATTTATTACTTGCAATTATTCTAAGATATATACTTACAATAATTAGTGAAAAACTATTTAAAATGAAAGCAATGAAAGAGGGGAATTAATATGAGCGATTTTACAACTTTAGACATATTACAAAACCTTTTATTGGCTGCAAGATGGACGGTTTTATTGTCACTTATAGCCTTTATTGGAGGTGGGGTTGTTGCTGGATTACTTATATTAATCCGTATGACAAACAACCCTTTCTTATCAGGTTTAATTAAAATTTATGTGGAAGTTTTTCAAGGAACTCCTCTTCTTATGCAGTTATTTTTGGCATTTTTTGGTTTATCATTAATAGGTCTTGATGTAGGTGCATGGACGGCTGCTAGTTTAGCTTTAACACTTTTTACTAGTGCTTTTTTATGTGAGATTTGGAGTGGTTGTTTAAACTCTGTTCCAAAAGGACAATGGGAAGCTTGTAAAACTATGGGACTAAACTATTATCAATCAATGATTCATGTAATTATTCCCCAATCAATAAGAGTAGCAACAGCTCCTACTATTGGGTTTTCAGTTCAAGTTGTAAAAGGAACAGCATTAGCTTCTATTATTGGTTTTGTTGAGCTTACAAAAGCAGGAACTATGTTAAATAATGCAACATTTGAACCATTTAAAGTATTTACAATGGTTGCAATATTATATTTTGTAATTTGCTATCCCCTAACACGATATAGCAAATATTTAGAAAGGAAATTAAATGTCTCTAGTTAATATCGAGAATGTACATAAGTATTATGGAGAAAAACATGTACTTAAGGGAATTGATCTTAATATAAAAGCTGGAGAAGTTGTCTCTATAATTGGAAGATCTGGTTCAGGTAAAAGTACACTTCTTAGATGTATAAATGGATTGGAAGATCATCAAAATGGAAATATCGTTGTAGATAATTTAGAAGTTACAACAAATGACTTACAACTTAGAAAACTAAGTAAAGTATGTGGTATGATTTTTCAAGGGTTTAATCTATATCCTCACAAAACTACAGGACAAAATGTAATGCTTTCTCCTAAATTAGTTTTAGGTAAAAAAGATAGTGAATGTAGAGAGTTAGCTCTAGAGTGTCTAAAAAAAGTTGGTATGGATCAAATGTTTGACCAATACCCAAATAGTTTATCAGGTGGTCAAAAACAACGTGTTGCAATAGCTAGATCACTTGCTATGTCTCCAAAAATTTTATTATGTGATGAGATTACATCTGCCCTTGACCCAGAACTTGTTGGTGAAGTTTTAAAAGTACTAGAACAATTGGCAAAAGAAGGTATGACCTTAGTTCTTGTAACACATGAAATGAATTTTGCTAGAGATATTGGTGATAGAGTTGTCTTTATGCATAATGGAAAAGTATGGGAAACTGGTCCTAGTGATGAAGTTTTTGCTAATCCTAAAACACCAGAATTACAAAACTTTCTTTCTTCAGTTTTATAATCTTTAGGGAAATATTTTCCCTAAAGATTATTTTTTTGTTCAATGTTCAATATATTAGATAATAAAAAAATACTTCCAAATAAAAGCAAAATAATACAAAGTATCGTAACTCCTTTGTATCCATAATACTCCCAAGCAATAGAGGGTACAAATGTTCCTAAACATCCACCTAGATAAAAGAAACTTTGATATAAAATAGATACTGTAGCTTTATTTTCAGGTACTAATTCTCCTAGATAAGTAGGTGTAACCGATTGCACAGAAAACATTCCCATAGTTACAAGCCCAAGTCCAGCTATTACTAAACTAATTGATTGGGATAGAGTTAAAAATATACCTAAAATCAAAACTGCAATACCTAAAAATATTATTCTAACTCTTCCAATAATATCTGAATATCTCCCAGCAAGGGGACTTATAATTACACCTAATAACAAGACTAAAAATATATTACCCAATTGACTAGCATCTAAATTAAAAGGTTCTTGTGCTAAATGATATGTGGCAAAAGTGGAAATTGCCATAAAGGAGAAAAATACTACAGTGGGAATAATCAATACTGATACTATTTTTATATTTGAAAGGAAACTAAATAAGGCATCCTTATTAATCACTCTTTTATTTATAGTTTCATATTTACTAACTGGCAAAGCAAAAATCATTGCAAAAAAAGCAATAAATAAAAGAATAGCAAATATCAAAAAGGCAATTTTCCATGAGTATAAAAAAGTAATCCACCCAGCTAATAGTCTTCCAATAACAGCACCAAAACTAGTTGCTGCCATATAAATACCCATACCAAAGCCTCGATGAGATTTTGGATAAATCTCTTGAACATAAGAGAGCATAATTGCTGTTATCCCAGGGACAAATACTCCTTGTAAAAATCTACTAAAAAGAAGAACATAAAAATTTGAAGTCACAGATGATAATAAAACAGAAAGAAAAAGAAAAAAAGTACAAAATACCATGATTTTTTTCTTTCCAAATCTATTTGATATGGGAGCATAAAAAGGTGTTGAAAACATCAAAACAAATAACATACCAGAGAGTAATAAATTTGTCTCTAATACACTTATGTGAAAAGTTTCTTTTAATACAGGTAATATTGCTTGTGGAGTATATATTGTAGAGAAGATTACAGATACTATAAAAAAAAGAGCTATTGATATTTTACTTATTGAAACTTGCATTCAAATTCCTCAATTTCTAATTTGAAGAAACGATTTTAGTCCAATTATAATAAGATAAATATTAATTCATCTTATATATCTATTACTGTTTTCCTAAAGAAAACTCTTTTTTATTTAGGTACTTTCTATAATTAGTCCAAATAAGTTTTTGCTTCTTTTTGATTTCATTCATACTATTTGAACTAATTGTTCCTATGATTATCTCTTTTGATTTTGAATAAGTAAAAGAATCAAAATCATCTTTTTTCAAGATATCTAAAAACTTATCATTATCTTTTGTTTTGATATATATTTTCATAAAAATATAGTTATCACTATCTTTTCTAATAATATAATCTTTTAACTCATCACCTATCACATCAAACTTTTCTAGATATTCAAGTTTTTTGTTAGAAGAAAAACTATTTTTCATCAAAACATTTGAGAAATCAAAGTCCTCAAAACTTCTTCCACGACTTAAGATATCTGAATAAAAAAAAGTCGAGTTATCATCATATTTTAAATTAAAAAATTGAATATATTTTGAGTCCTTGTATAAAATAAGTTCATCATTTAGAAACTCTAAATTTGAACTATTTTCTAAAGATAAATCTATTTTATTTATTCCATACTCTTTTTTTGATGGATATATTTTTGTGGCTGACTCTGTTGTTAAAACTAAGTTTGAATTATCGAGTTTAAGGGAAGTTCGAATCTTATCTTTGGGGAATATTCCTTCCCCAATATTTAGAAGTTTTATGTAGTTTTCTTCTTCATTAAAGTAATAATATCTTGAGGGAAGTTCTAATTTATCTAAAAAAAATTTATCATCTTTTAAATTAAATTTTATACTCATTTCACTCCTAGTTATACTGATAAATGTTGTTTTATTATATCATCACTAAGCTGTGAGATTTCTCCTTGAGCAACTACACTTCCCCTATCTACAACATAAAAATCATCCCCATGTCGTCTTGCAAATGGAAGCTTTTGTTCCACTAGTAAAACTGTCATTTCCTCTTCTTTTGTAAGATAATCAATCACTTCTCCAATTTGTGCCACGATATTCGGTTGTATTCCTTCACTTGGTTCATCAAGAATCAAAAACTTTGGATCAATACAAAGTGCTCTTGCAATAGCAAGTTGTTGTTGCTGACCACCACTTAAATCTCCACCTTTTCTTTTTTGCATATCTTTTAATACAGGGAAAAGCTCATATATTTTTTCTGGAACTTTTCTTATGTTATTTCTATTTGCCAAAACTCCAATTTGTAAATTTTCTAAAACAGTTAGTTGAGAAAATATCTCTCTTCCTTGGGGAACATAACCTATAGCAATACTAGCACGTTTGTGATCAGCTAGTTTTGAAATATCTTTCCCATCATAAATTATTTTCCCGTCTTTAATTGGAAGTAATCCCATAATAACTTTACTAAGTGTTGTTTTACCAACTCCATTTCTTCCCATAAGACAAGTACATCGTCCCTTTTTAACCTGTAAATCCAAATCCCAAAGGGTATGACTCTGTCCATAATATTGATTTATTTTTTCTATTTTTAACATATCATTCCCCTAAGTATACTTTTCGCACTTTTTCATTGTTCTGTATCGCATCCATATTACCCTCAGCTAAAACAGATCCCTCATGCAACACAGTTACTTTTGAAGCAATACTTCGTATAAACTCCATATCATGTTCAACTACAACTACTGCATTCTCTTTTGAAAGACTTGTTAAAATCTCTGCTGTTTTTTCTACCTCTTGTGGTGTCATACCTGCAACTGGTTCATCTACAAGGAGTAGTTTTGGTTCTTGCATAATAAGCATACCAATTTCAAGCCACTGTTTTTGACCGTGAGATAAAATCCCAGCATCCATATTGTAAAGCTCTTTTAGACCTATTAAGTTCATAGTCTCTTCTATTTTATCTTTTTGCTCACCTCTTAGTTTTGAAAAAAGTGTTTTGAAAAATCTTTTATCATCTTTCATGGCAAGTTCTAGGTTTTCAAAGACTGTATGATTTTGAAAAACTGTTGGCTTTTGGAATTTTCTACCTATTCCTATTTCAGAGATACTTGGTTCATCCAATTCTAGTAAATTAACAGCTTCTCCAAATATAACTTCACCCTCATCTGGTGTAGTTTTTCCCGTTACTACATCCATCATAGTAGATTTTCCAGCACCATTAGCACCAATGATACATCTTAGTTCCCCATAATTGATTGAAAAACTTAAGTTATTTAAGGCTTTAAATCCATCAAAACTAACACTAACACCATCAACTAATAATATTCTATCTCCAATTTTAAGATTACCAATATTTTGTTCATTTTCATGTCTTAACAGTTTCATTATTTAGCCTTTTTTACTTTTCCATTGATTTTACTTATAAGTCCAACTACACCTTGAGGAAGATATAGAGTTACTAAAACAAATAATCCACCTAAGGCATATAACCAAACTTCTGGAAGGGCAGAAGTAAAATAAGTACTTGCAAAATTTACAATGATAGCCCCAATAATTGCTCCATATAGTGTTCCTCTTCCTCCTATAGCTACCCAAATAACAAGTTCAATAGAAAATAGAGGTGAAAAAACACCTGGATTTATGATTCCCACTTGTGGAACATAAAGTGCCCCTGCGATTCCTGCAAGTATTGCTGAAACTACGAAGATAAAAAGCTTATATTGTTCAACTTTATATCCTAAGAACCGTACACGACTCTCTGCATCTCTTATAGAAATTACAACCCTTCCAAGTCTTGAATTTATAATAAATCTACAAATCAAATAACCTAAAGTCAGTGCCAAAAATGTGATAATCAAAAGCCCTACTCTTGTAGAATCAGCTTGTAAATCAAATCCTAATATATCTTTAAAATCTGTTAAACCATTATTTCCACCAAAGCCCATGTCATTTCTGAAAAATGCTAACATAAGTGCATAAGTCATGGCTTGAGTTATAATAGATAGATAAACTCCTGTTACCCTTGATTTGAAAGCAAACCAACCAAATACAAAAGCTAAAATTGCAGGTACTAGCATAACCATAATAAATGTAAATAAAGGGTTATCAAATCCATACCAAAACCATGGTAACTCTTTTAAATTCATAAATACCATAAAATCTGGTAAATCAGGATTTCCATAAACTCCTCTATCCCCTATTTGACGCATAAGATACATAGCAAGTCCATATCCACCAAGGGCAAAAAATGCCCCATGACCAAGACTTAAAACTCCTAAATATCCCCAAACTAAATCAAGTGCAAGGGCTAAAAGTGCAAAGGCTAAATATTTACCTAAAATTGTAACCGTAAAGGTTGAAATATAAAATGCTGAACCACTAGGAACAAATAAATTACAAAATGACACTACAAATACTACAAGGGCAAGGATTGATAATACTATTTTCCCACCCTTATCATTTTCTAAAATTTTTAATATTAAAGATTTATTCTTCATTCTTAATCCTGTGCATCTCGACCTTTTTGAGGAAATAACCCTCTAGGTCTTTTTTGTATAAATAAAATAATAAATACTAAAATGATAACTTTAGCTAGTACTGCTCCTGAAATTGGCTCAATAAATTTATTAATCTCACCTAAAGTAAGTGCAGCAATTAAAGTTCCCCATAGATTTCCAACTCCACCAAATACCACAACCATAAAACTATCTACTATATATGATTGTCCAAGATTTGGCCCTACATTTGTAAGTTGAGATAAGGCAACTCCTGCAACTCCTGCTATTCCTGAACCTATTCCAAAAGTAGCAGCATCGATAAAGCTTGATTTTATTCCCATAGCACGTGCAATTGGTCTATTTTGTGAAACAGCCCGCACTTTTAATCCCAATGAAGTCTTTTTCATAACATATAAAATTGCTAAAAATACTATCACAGAAAATATCACGATATACAATCTATTGTATGTAAGAAATAGTGAACTATTTACTTCCAAAGCACCACTCATCCATGAAGGAGTTTTTACTTCTTGGTTAAGGGGTGAATATATTGTTCGAACTAACTGTTGTAAAATCAAACTTACCCCAAAAGTTGCAAGTAGTGTTTCAAGCGGTCTTCCATAAAGATGTCTTATAACCAATCTTTCAATTATGATTCCAACAATTCCACTTACTATAAAAGCAGCAGGAATTGCAATAATTACAGAGTATTCAATTAGATTTGGAAAGATTTGTTGAATTGTATATGTAGTATAAGCACCTATCATAATAAGCTCACCATGTGCCATATTAATTACTTTCATAACACCAAAAGTAATAGCAAGTCCAATGGCTGCTAAAAGTAAAACAGATCCCATACTAAGTCCAAAAAAAGCAGTTTCAATAAATGAATAAATACTCTTTTTTATCTCAACAATATCAAGTGAAGACTCGGCTATTGATTTTAATTTTTCATCTTCGCTATTTTTTGAAATATCTTTTAAAGTTATAAAAGTCTTAGCTGAGATAAAACTTCCTAATTTATCTACTGCTTTATATTTTTCTTCAGCAGTACCATATTTGGCCATTAAAATAGTATTTGCTTCATCTAATACATCTCTAACATTAGATGATTTTTCACTTTGTAAAGCTTCAAGGATAATCTCTTTATCATCAGCTTTTAAATTTTTCAGTAAGTTTTTAGCAGAATTTAACCTTTTCTCTTCATCAGTAGAAAATAGATTTATTTTTGCCAAAGACCCTTTTATAATATTTCTTAATTTATTATTGATTTTCACTTTTTTAAAATCATATTTTGAAGCTTCACCTAACTTCTCACCAGTGAATATATCAACTGTAAGATAGTTATTTTTTATTTTCTCTTTTAGAAAAACAATTCGTTTATCACTTTTTGTATAATATAAATCTCCAGCTAAAAGTTTTTGCAATAAATACTCAAACTTTTTTTCACTTTTATACTTTTTAGTTAGATCCAAGATAACTGTTTCTTTTTTAGAATAACTATTTGTTAAAAGTTCTTGTGAATCACTTTGAAGATCTGAAGCAATTAGTGAAGATAAAATTAATAAATTAAGCAATATTATTTTTATAATTTTCATGATTACCTTTCATTTATTATGTAGCATAAAAATATGAGAGTTGAACTCTCATATTTTATTAGTTATCGCCCATACACTTTTTAGTTTTAGTGTTGTAGTTTCCACAATTGATTGGTTTAGTCCAATCTGAGATTAAATCTTTACTTCCTGGTAAGTAGTCTGACCAAGCATCACCTGGAACTTCTTTTTCAGTTTGCCATACAACTTCAAATTGTCCATCTTCTTGAATCTCACCAATAAATACAGGTTTTGTAATATGGTGATTTTTAAGCATAGTTGCAGTTCCACCTGTAAGGTTTGGAACAGATAATCCAATGATTGCATCTCTTACTTTATCTACATTTGTAGTACCAGCTTTTTCAACAGCTTTTACCCATAAATTAAATCCGATATATGTAGCTTCCATTGGATCATTTGTAACTCTTTTATCATCTTTAATAAATTTATGCCAAGTTGAGATAAATTTTTCATTTGCAGGAGTATCAATACTTTCAAAATAATTCCATGCTGCTAAATGTCCAACTAAAGGTTTAGTATCAAGTCCTGATAACTCTTCTTCTCCAACAGAAAAGGCAATTACAGGAATAGATGAAGAAGTAATACCTTGGTTACCTAACTCTTTATAAAAAGGAACATTTGCATCACCATTAATTGTAGATACAACAGCAGTTTTTTTACCAGCAGAACCAAATTTTTTGATTTCACTTACAATACTTTGCCAATCAGAATATCCAAATGGAGTATAATTAATCATAATATCTGAGGCTTTAACACCTTTTGATTTTAAGTATGCTTCTAAGATTTTATTTGTAGTTCTTGGATAAACATAATCAGTACCAGCTAAAACCCATCTTTTAACACCCATTTCATTCATTAAATAATCAACTGCTGGAATTGCTTGTTGGTTAGGCGCAGCACCTGTATAAAATACATTTTTACTAGACTCTTCACCCTCATATTGAACAGGATAAAAAAGAAGCCCATTTAACTCTTCAACAACTGGAAGAACCGATTTTCTAGAAACTGATGTCCAACAACCAAATGTAACATCAACTTTATCTTTAGTTAAAAGTCCTCTCATTTTTTCAGCAAATAAAGGCCAGTTTGATGCAGGATCAACTACAACTGGTTCTATTTTTTTACCTAATAAACCACCTTTTTTATTTTGCTCATCAATAAGCATTAAAACCGTATCTTTCAAAGTTGTCTCACTAATTGCCATTGTTCCAGATAATGAGTGCAAAACACCTACTTTGATTGTATCAGCAGCTTGAGCCATCATACTCATAGTTACAAATGCTGATGCAGCTAAAACTTTTGTGAATCTACTTTTCATTTATTCTCCTTTAGATTTAGTCTCTTTGACTACTAAGGGAAGTATAAAATAGAAGTGTTGTTTAAGTGTTGTTTTTTTGTTAAGTTAAAAATATTACTGTATATTTTTTATACAGATTTCATTTATCTCTTTATATTTGAAATTTTCAACAAGTTCTTTAAAATATAATTTTAAATCATCTTCTATATCACTATTTTCTAAAAATTTATCAAGATTAGAAGAATCCATCAGTAAAGCAAATTCATTTAATTTTACAAAAAACTCTTTATCAAGTTTTGATACTCTTTCAAGAATATCACTCTTTTCTTCACTATTTTTTAAGTACTCTAATTTCAAATCAAAATGTTTTGATAAAATAATCAATAACTCTTTTTCATCAACTGGCTTTGATAAAAAACCATCTGCTCCACTTTGTCTTGCTATTTCTTTATCTTCATTAAATACATTTGCAGATACTGCGACTATTGGTATATCTTTACCTTTTTTCTCTTCTCTTATAAGTTTAATAGTCTCTAAACCATCAATTCCACTCATCTTGATATCCATAAAAATAAGACTTAAATCTTCTGTTTTAAAAAGTTCTATTGCTTCGTATCCACTACTTGCTTGTAAGACTTCAAAGCCATGTGAATTTAATATTTGTGTTAATAGGTTTCTATTTACTTCTATATCATCAACTACAAGAATAGTTTTTTTGTCTATATTTTTTTCTATTCCAATGATATCCTTTGAATTTAACTCAACAGTAATATCCTCACTATTTGCATTTTTATAATCAACACTAAAATAGAATTGTGTTCCAACATTAACTTTACTTTTTGCATAAATAGAACCATTCATTAAAGTTACTAACTCTTTTGTAATAGATAGTCCTAAACCTGTTCCATTTTTATTATAATCATCATGTTTTATTTGCTCAAAGGGTTTAAATACTCTTTTTAAATCTTTACTCTCAATACCTATTCCAGTATCTTTTATCTCAAAAAATAGTTTTTGACTCTTTGCATATAAATATAATGATATTTCACCTTCATTTGTAAATTTCAAACTATTACTTAGGAGATTTATAAGTATTTGTCGAAGTCTCAATTCATCCATTTTTACAACTTCAGGTAGATTGTCATCTAAAACAATTTTAAACTCCAAACCCTTCTCTTTACATCTAAAGGCAAAGATTGAATCAATATCCTCTATTAGCTCTTTTAGATTAAAAACTTTGGGAACAATCTCTATTTTTCCAGCTTCAATTTTTGATAATTCTAAAATTTCATTTATAATATTTAAAAGATGCTCTCCACTTCTTTTGATTATATTTAGATTATTTTTTTCTTCTTGGGTAGCATTCATAGATTTTTTCAAAATATTTGAAAAGCCAAGTATGGCGTTAAGTGGAGTTCTAAGTTCATGGCTCATCCGTGCTAGAAATATTGATTTTGCTTTATTTGCACTATTTGCCTCTTCCATGGCAAGTTTGATTTGATGTTCACTATCTATTAGTTTTTTGGTATTATCTTTGAAAATTCTAACAGAACCAATCATATCACCAACTTCATCATCATATTTATTTTTATCCAACTCCACACTCATGTCATTTGATGAAAGTTTTAACATGGCAACTCTTAATAAATCTATTGGATAAATAATTCTAAATAAAATTATAAAAAAAGACATTAAGAAAAATATAACCGAAAAAAGTACAATAACATTTACATAAAACTCCTGTTCCTTTACTGTTTTTCTTTCATCATTTACTTTCTCTTGAGTTCTTTTTTCAAAGGCTTTATAAAAATTATCTAAAGGTTGCATAATTCTCATTTTTGCCTTATGATACTCATCTGAATGCATAAGTTCCCTAGCAAGTTTAAAATCAGGTTTCCCTTTTATAGTAAAATTTCCATCTTTATCTTGAAAAATCCCTTTAACTGCATTCATAGCTTTATGTTCAAGTTTAGTTAAATCATCCGATTCATTTTGTGAAGTAAAAAGTAAATTAAGCTCTTCATCTGGGAAATTTGCCCTTTTCATTAACTCTCTTAAAGGGACTTTTTCACCATCTAAAACTGGTTTTGTGCCATCTAAAGTATAAAAATCCCAAAATATACCATTATATCTTTTAGGTCTATTCTTTTTACCATTCCTTATATCTAGTACTGTTTTATATTGCTCTTCAAAACGAGGATTACCTGTAATTACATATGTTCTTGCCATCCTTGTCAAGTCATCACTACTTTGTCTTAATTCATGGGCTAGAATAAGTGATTTGTATTGCATTTGATAGGCATTTTCTAGTTTTACTGTAGAGTTTTGATATTTATTTATGACAATAGCCACACTAATAAAAGAGATAGTATTTAATATAAATAATAACATAAAGAGTTTTTTTAGATTCAAATTAGTACCTCATTTTGATTTTATATCTTTTATTCTATAATCTTAGCAACAAAGCAATATAAAATGAGATAATTGATGCATAAAAAATATACAATATTAATCATAGATGATAAAGATGAAAACCTACATTATCTAAATAACATACTTAAAAATTACGACTATAACATCAGAGCTACTACAGATCCTAGTTTTGCATTAAAATCCTCAGAGAGTTATCCTCCTGATTTAATCTTGCTTGATATTAAGATGCCTGATATTGATGGATTTGAAGTTTGTAAATTATTTAAAGCAAATGATAAATTAAAAGATATTCCTATTATTTTCATAAGTGCCATTGATGATATAGAAATAAAAGTAAAAGCCTTCGAACAAGGAGGAGTTGATTATATTACTAAGCCTTTTGAAAAAGAAGAGGTATTAGCTAGAATAAAAACTCAACTTAAGATTTTTGAAAATAACCAAACTATTTTAAGTCTCCTCCAACAACAAGATTTTTTCTTAAAAAAAATAATCCATGAGATGAATACTCCACTTAGTATTATTTCACTAAATGTTGATAACTTAGAGCGTCAATTAGGACCAAAAGAGCAGTTTGAAGCCATAAAAGCCTCTTCAAAATCCCTCTCTTCAATATATAATGACCTTTATTATTTAACAAAAAAACAAACTATGCAAAAAAATATAAAAGCAATAAATCTCGTAAACTTTTTATCTTCAAGAATAATTTTTTTTGATGAGATTGCAAAAACAAAAAATATAATTTTGGACTTAGAGATAAGTGATGAATTTGAAGTTTTAATGGATGAATATGAGTTTGAAAGAATAATTGATAATACACTTTCAAATGCCATAAAATACTCTTTTGAAAATACAACAGTAGTAATTGCTCTTAAAAATTATCAACTAGAAATAATAAATGAAGGAATAAAGATAAAAGACACCTCTTTAGTTTTTGAAAAGTATTATCAAGAAAAAGTAAAAAACATAGGTCTTGGACTAGGATTAAATATTGTAAAATCAATTTGTGATAATTATGATATAAAAGTTGAGATACTTTCAGATGAAGTTACAACATTTAAATATATCTTTCCACAAAACCTCATAAGTAAAGGCTTATAAAATGAAGATTTTTTTACTAGAAGATGACTATTCCCTTAATAAAATCATAAAACTCTCCCTAGAAAATAGAGGCTTTTTTGTAGAAAACTGTGCAGATGGATATGAGGCAGCTAGTAAAATTATAAATAATAAATATGATTTATATATTTTAGACTTAAATGTTCCAGGATTTGATGGGCATGAAATATTAAAAACAATAAGAAAAGATAATCCAAACACTCCTGTTATCATGATAAGTGCTGAAATTGATATAGAAAATATAAAAAACTCTTTTGATTATGGTTGTAACGATTATATAAAAAAGCCCTTTGATTTTGAGGAACTTTTTTTAAGAATAAAATATCATTTAAACCATGTATCACAAAATAATGATGTGAATTTAAATATTGACTTAGGGTATGAGTATACTTATGATTTGATAAATCAAACTTTATATAAACATGGACATGAAATAGAACTAACAGTAAAAGAAAAACTACTCTTATCTCTCTTGGTTAAAAATATAAATAAAACAGTGACTTTAGATATGATTCATGAATATGTTTGGGATAGTAAAGAGATGGAATCAGTAAGCATGAGAACTATCGTTCATAAATTAAGAAGTAAACTAAAAAATGGGATGGTTTTAAATCTAAGAGGGGTGGGCTATAAACTTTTACAAATAAGCTAAGATAGAAAGTTTTTCTATCTTAGTGTCTTTTAAATGAGCAACAATAATCAACTAGTGAAATAACTTTTAATTTAAATTTAGAGTTAGCAGGCACTTTAAAACTTTGTGGTGCAACAATTTTTTTCCAATCTTGTGCAGGTAATAATACTTCTAGTTCTCCCGATTCTACATCAATAAGTTCTTCATGAATAGTTGTAAAATCATACTCTCCAGGTAACATAACACCTAAAGTCTTTTTTGAACCATCTTCAAACTCTATAGCTCTACTTGTAACATGACCTTCATATAAAATATTTGCTTTTTTAGCTATTTTTACATTTTCAAACACAGACATCTACATTTTCCTTTTTATAATATGTCAAGAATAATACCATAAGTATAATTATGAAGCAAACAAGTAGTAATCTTTTGTTATAATTTTTTTCCAAATTTAAAAGGAAAATAATATGACTATACAAGAAAAACTTTTAAATCTAGTACACAACGAAGTTATACCTGATGTTGAAGACTATTTAGATGAGTTATTTGAATTAGTTGCATCAAAAAAAAGTGATGATAAAACTAAAGAAGAAATAAAATATATGCAAGAGATGAGAAAAGAGTTTCAAGACTTAATTGATGATTTAGAAGCTGGAGAGATTGATGATGAAGAAGCACAAGAAATCATAGATGAAATAATTGATATGAAGAGTCTTAAAGAATAGATGCAAGGTTATATAATCGATATAAAATCTGTAAGAGATGATGACTTAATCGTTACTATTCTTACAGATGAGAGTATTTATACTACATATAGATTTTATGGAGGAAGACACTCTACTGTTAATGTTGGATATAAGATTGATTTTGAATTAGAATCAAATCTAAAAAGTACAATACCTAGACTAAAAGATGTACTTCAAATAAGTTTTAATTGGATTTTTGTAAAAGAAAAGCTCTATTGTTGGCAAAGATTTTTAAAACTTTTTTATCCCCATTTAAAAGATGTGGAAGAGATAGATAGTTTCTATTTCAATTTATTAGAAGAACTTGCTCACAAACTTATAAAACAAGATGCCAAACGAGCCATTTGTGAAACTTATATAAAACTACTAGAACATGAAGGAAGACTTCATAGTGAATATATTTGTTTACTTTGTGAACAAGAGATAAAAGATGAAATCTCACTTGTAAGAAGCTTTCATCCTGTTCATCCAACTTGTACTTATTCAAAAAAGTTTGAATTTTACAAAATAGATGAACTTTTTAAAGAAAAATCACTAATTTTCTTAGATGATGAAGAAGTTGAATATATTTGGCAAATTCTTCTTCAAGGTATATAAGTCTTTAATTTTGTTATTCTATTAAATTATTTTTTAACATCTCAATATCAAGTATTGATAATAATTTATCATCTTTTGACCCCTCAAGAGGAACTATTACAGAATTTATTAATGTACAATTCCCTAATAAATAATTATCAATCTTCTTGATTCTAGCTTTTGAAATCTCAGGAATATCACCTAATTCATTTACTAATATACCTATGTAATTCTCACTATCTTTGTCAAAATGTTTTATAATGACAACTTCTTTATAATCTTCTTCAACTTTTTCATCTAAAAAATTCTTAATATCTATCACTCCAACGGCAGAATTATTATAAATTATGGTTCCTTTAAAATAGTGGTCATTATTCATTGTAGGAGATAGGTCTAATTTAGAAACACTTACAACTTCAATTAAATTTTCTATTTCAATACCTAGCCACTTTCCACCTATGAAAAAAGTCCCTATTTCTTGTGTGTCTTCTGATTTATTTCCACTAATTTCTTTAAATATTTCTTTACTATGTGAAATATTTAAATCTGCTGAACTAATATAAGAGAAAAATATTGCAAAAATATCATTTGAATAATTATCAGCAACTTTATACTCTCTATATCCTTGTGAACACTTTATCCCAATAGCATAATAATTACCATTGTAAACTATTATTTCACTATGGGATTCTCCATTTACCATATTAAAAAATTTCAAATCAATATCTAAAGCTGTTCCTACTTCTAAGTCTTCATTTGTAGAAGAGATTATTAATCCTTTTTTATCAGTAAATACACCAAATCTCTTTTCATCAGCTGATGATTTAAAATTTGGAATTGATTCTTCAAGCATAGCTTTTAATTCAACTTTTGAATCAAAAACTATACCAATCCCACCTACAACATTTTCATCTGATTTAATTGAAGAATAATAAATGTAAGTATAATCATCATTATAAAATTTTGTTCTTTTAAAATTTGACACAAAATAATCATTATTATCTTTTATTTCCATTGTATTTTCAAGGGTATTATCGCTTAATTGCATTCCTATTAAATGTTTCTCTTCTTCATTGGAAACAGCAAGAATAATTCCATTTTTATCATAAATAAATAGATTTGTATAAACCGTATAAAGACTATTTATATAACTTAATATCTCTGTTAATTTACTATTATTAGTCTTATCTATAGAATTAGAGGTTAAGGCATCTTTAAAATCTTGAGTTAAAGCCCACCATCTACAATCATTTGCTCTTTCATATAGATTTCTATCCATAATATCTACCATCAAAGAAGCAACATAAGTTGCATTATTTAATATAATTGTTTTAGTTAGATTAGCAATGGATAAATCAAATATTTTTTTAGTTTTCTCTCCAGTTAAACTTATCTCATTTAAAAGTGCCCTAAAAAAGCTTTTTGTTAATTCACTTTTATCTTGATTACCTCGGTTGAGATTTCCATTCCAAACTAATCTATTTAAATTCTCTTGAATATTATTTGCTTCAAGTGGAATCTTTTTTAGTTCATCACTAAACCTCTCACCTCCTTGTAGAATTGCCAATAAGATATCTTGATCAATATTTAAATTATCATCTTCTTCAACAAAAGCATAGTCTAAAGGAAGCAAAATGTGCCCATACCATTCTTGCCCAAAATAACCTTGATAACCATTTGTTTTACATGTTTTAGATAAATAGTCCCTACCTCCATGGGAAATAAAAGAGAATTTACTATTTGGATTAAATTCTAAAATTGTTCCTAAATTTACATGATACTTATCACTAGTAGCAATTACTACTCCATCTTTATCTAAAATTGTTAAACACTCTTTATTTTTTGTCTCTTTTAGATTATTAAAAATACCTTTCATCTCATCTTGAAACTTAAAGCATAAGCATAAAATTCCAATTGGTTCTGAATTTGGATCATTAGTTTTTGTAACTTTAGATGCATAAACTAAACTTTTCTTTTTACTTGGAATAAAATCATGAAATTTAAAAGATTCAACATAATCATTACTACTTAAAGATAAATCAATAATCTCATCTTCAGATTTATTTATTTTTTCACTTTTATCTAATTGGACTAGGATATTACCTTTTGTGTCCATTAGGACAATGTTATAATATACACTATATTTTTGCGTATATTCTAAAAATCTATTTCTTAATATTTTTACATTATCAGCAAATTCATTTTCATATTTATTTTTATTATTTTCTAAAAATTCTCTTATATCCTTATCTGTAGCTAAAAATCCAATATCAGCAGTTCTTTCATAAAGATTTCGTATAAGAATATCAATAGAGATTTGTGATTTAAATTTCATTTGTCTTATTGTTTTTTCTAGAAGTTCATTTGATAGATGATTTAACAGTTTTGAAGTCAATTTTGAAAAGTTATTTTTTGTTTCATTTATATTTGCACTATTATTTCCAAAGTTACTTAGTAAAGATAGGTTATCCCAACTTTTTGATAATGATACTAATTCTTCTCTATACTCTTCCACTAAGAACATATGTTTAAAATATTGAAGTAACTCTTGTTTTAGCTCAATTCCTTTATAATTAATAAGTTGATTATTCATTTTATTTCCTTAAAATATATAAAATAATTATACATTTTTAAGGTATAGTAGGGTTTACATTTTTGTATATAAATTATACAAAATCAAAGTTTTGAAAATATTTTAGAAATTATTTTTATTTATTTTTAATGCAAAAAGGGGAAAGAAAACTACTTGTTTTCCTTCCCCTTTTTTAATAATTTAAGTAAGTATAGATAGATGAGTCTTAGTTATTAGACATTAAATCTGAAGTGCATAACATCACCATCTTGCACAATATAATCTTTACCTTCAAGTTTTAATTTTCCAGCTTCTTTACACTTAGCTTCACCACCTAAAGATACAAAATCTTCATAAGCAATAACTTCTGCTTTTATAAAACCTTTTTCAAAGTCATTATGAATCACAGCTGCTGCTTGTGGTGCTTTTGTATTTTTCTTAATAGTCCAAGCTCTAACTTCTACTTTACCAGCTGTAAAATATGATTGAAGTCCAAGCTTATCAAAGGCTTTATGAATTATTTGTTCTAATCCAGATTCTTCAACACCTAAATCTGTTAAAAACTCTTGTGCTTCTTCATCTTCTAAACCTACAAGTTCTTCTTCTATTTTTGCACAAAGCATAATAACATCAGCATTTACTTTACTTGCATGTTCTTTTAAAACATCAACAAATTTATTTCCACCGTCTGCTAGTGAATCTTCATCAACATTTGCTCCATAAATCACATCTTTGTTAGATAAAAATCTAAGTTCTTTATCTAAAGCAATAAAAACATCATCTTCTAATTTTTCGAAAGTTTTTACAGGATTTAGCTCTTCTAAATGTTTAAATAACTCTTCTGCAATTACAAGAGAAGCAGCTGCTTCTTTTGAAGATTTTGATTGCTTTTTAAGTCTATCAATTTTTTTCTCTAATTGTGAAATATCAGCATAAATAAGCTCAGTTTCGATTATCTCAATATCTCTTAAAGGGTTTACATCACCTTCCACATGAGTAATATTTCCATCTTCAAAACATCTAACCATATGTAAAATTACTTCAACTTCTCTAATGTTTGATAAGAATTGATTACCTAATCCTTCGCCTTTAGATGCCCCTCTTACAAGTCCAGCAATATCAACAAAGTCTATAGTTGAATACTGAATTTTATCAGGAATTACAATTTTTGCTAACTCATCAAGTCTTTTATCAGGTACTGGAACAATTGCTTTATTTGGCTCAATAGTACAAAATGGATAATTTTGTGCCTCTGCATTTTGTGCTTTTGTCAAAGCATTAAAAGTTGTCGATTTACCTACATTTGGAAGTCCTACTATTCCTACACCTAATCCCATTATTTACCTTTTATATTAAATATTTGTTTTTTATTTTAATCGCATTATAGACAATAATGGCAAAGAGATAGATAAAATTTATGCCATTGTATATTTTGCTGAAGGAAAAAACAAAGAAAACTAACTTATGAGGCATTATAAGAAAAATGATATACTTAGTTTTGAAATAAAATAGAAGGAATATAATGAAAAGAATACTGCTAATATCAAGTTTTATAGGAATATTCACAAGTTTAAGTGCAACAACAATCTCATTGAATGAAAATTTTACTAATACTGCAAAAACAAATAGTTACAAAATCAATGTTTCTGTAGAGAATCAAAGTCCTAGTTTTAACACTATACAAAATAATATGGAATCAATACTAAAAAAAGTAAAAGATTTAAAAGAGCATAAAAATTTAGAGTGTAGTGGAGGTAAATACTCGATAAATCCAAATATTGTTTATATCAATAATAAAAAAGAAACAAAAGGATATATCTCTAATATAAATTTTACTTGTACATATAATGATTCTAAAAGTTTAAATCAATTTATAAATTATTTAAATAAATCAAATATCAATAAAATATCAATAGGTACTTCTAATCCAATTCTTACAGAAGAAGAAATAACAAACTCATATAGAAAATTAGAAAATCAAGCTTATAATTTTGCAATTAGTTATGCAAAAAATTTAGAAAAAACATTTTCTAATAAAACTTGTTCTGTTAAAGATATTAATATTTCTAAAAATCAAAGATATACACCTGTGCTTAGAAATGCCCTTATGGAGTCTTCAACATTAAGTAAAACATCTAGTATCACAAAACCTATTGATGACTCTTTAGAAGTTAAGATAAATGCAAATTATACTTTTCTTTGTGAATAACAAAAGAGTTTAAAACTCTTTTGTTACTAAAATTTATATATTAATTATAAAATAATAACTTTAGCACATTCATGAAGTAAATTATCTATTTAAATTATTATTTTTTTAGAATCAAAAGTTTCTTTTTATTTCCTTTAGCTATAATTAAATAATTTATTTAATCTAGGAATCTTATGAAATTTTTTGATAATGAAAAAAATATATTAACAGTAATTAGATATGGAGCAATCTTACCTGTCATAATATTTTCATTTATCATTACAAATATATTCATTGAACAAAAAAGACAAGAAGTTAAAAATGAAGTTGAGATTCTAAAAACAAACTATTTAAATGAAAATAAAAAAATTGTTAAATACGAAGTAGAAAATATCATTTCTCTGATAAATGATGAAATAAATAAATCAGAAGAGAGTCTAAAAGAATCTATTAAAAATAAAGTCTATGAAGCATATAAAGTGGCAAATATACTTTATACAGAAGAATCAAATGATTTTTCAAATGAACATGCACATTCAAAAAAACGAATACTAACTACTATAAAACACGCATTAACAGGAATGTCTTATAACAATAACAGAGGTTATTTTTTTATAGATGACGTAAATGGTGTTAAGCTCTTACAACCTTTTAATAAAGAGTTTGAGGGAAAAAATATGCTTAATTACGTAGATGCCAAAGGTTATAAATTTGTAAAAAAAATATCTGAAACAATTAAAAATAAAACAGAAGCCTTTGATAAGTATTATTGGTATAAACCAAATGATAAAACTCAAGCCTATGAAAAAATAAGTTTTTATAAATATTTTGAACCATACAATGTGGTTATTGGTACAGGCGAATATACTGAAGATTTCCAAGAAAAAGTAAAGAAAAAAGTTTTAGAGTGGATAACAAGATTTAGATACAATGAAAATGGTTATATTTTTGTATATGATTTAGAGGGAAATTGTCTATCTGATATTAGAAAAGAGTGTATTGGTAAAAATAGATTAAAAGTAAAAAATTCTAAAGGTGATTTTGTTGTAAAAGATATATTAAGTTTTGCGAAAACTCACAAAGAAGGGTATTTAGATTATTTGTCAACTTATAATGCAAATTATAAATCATCTGCCAAAATCTCCTATATAAAACTTTTTGAAAAGTGGAATTGGGTAATTGGTAATGGATTTTACTTAGATAGACTAAATTCAGTTATAAAACAAAGAGAAATTGAACTTACCAAAAATAGTAATGAAGTTATAAATAAAATATTAATTATTAGTAGTATTATGACACTTATCTTAATAGCTATTTCTTTTTATATATCAAATATTATTGCTATTAAATTTAAAGAGTATAGAGAAAACCTAGATTTAGAAACTAAAAAAACAATAAAAAATGAGATGTTACTTATTCAACAGTCAAAAATGGCAATTATGGGAGAAATGATTGGTAATATTGCACACCAATGGAAACAACCATTAAGTTTAATAAGTATGTCAAATAGTCTTCTTAGATTAAATAAAGAGAATGAAAGCCACAATTCAGAAGAAGAAATACTTGAAGCAATTGATAATATAGATAATTCAGTTACACATTTAACAACTACAATTGATGATTTTAGAAACTTTTTTAATCCAAGTAAAGAAAAAACATACTTTAATATAGAAACTATTTTTGAAAAGACATTTAAATTAATTAGCTCAGAATTTAAAACTAGCAATATTGAAATAGTAAAAAATATAAAAGAAATATATGTAAGTGGTTATCAAAATGAACTTTTACAAGTTTTTATAAATATTATAAAAAATGCAAAAGATGAATTTATAAAAAATCTTAATGAAAATAAAAAACAATATCTGTTTATTGATGTTTTTGATGATAAAGACTACGTATATATTAATATAAAAGATACAAATGGTGGAATTCCTAAAGATATTTTAAGTGATGTATTTAAGCCATATTTCACAACTAAAAAAGAGATTGGTGGTACTGGCATTGGGCTTTATATGAGTAAACAAATCATTACAAATATGAATGGTGAAATAAAAGCTACAAATGAAGAGTTCCATTATAATAACGAAAATTACAAAGGTGCAAAATTTTCTATAAAACTACCTAAAAATGCTTAATAAAAACATTTTTCCTCAAAAAATAATTAAGTTATGTTTAAATATCTTATGTTATCTTTATAATAAATAACAAACTATAAATATCATAAATAATAATTTTATATTCTTATAAATATAAGGGGAAAATATGCAAGGGAATTATCAAGAAATAATAGAAAAAAAGTATTTATCAAAACTTTTTTTTAATAATAAAGATGAACCAAGGCATGTGGGGATTGAAATTGAATACTCAAACCTTTCATTAGAAAAAAGTGCCAAACTCATATCTGAAATATTTGGTGGAAAGTTAAAAAAAATCACAAAATATGAACTTGAACTAAAAGATACTAAATATGGAAACTTTAAACTTGAACTTGATGCCCAATTACTTCAAAAAATGCAATCTGATAATTTATTTGATAAACTTAGTAATATAATTGGAAGTGTATCTCATAGTATAGATGATATTGTAGATAAAACTTCCAAACGTTTTGTACCTTTTGAAATAGCAACTCCTCCAATACCAATTAAAGATATAAAAGAAGCTGATAAGCTAGTTGAAGCTCTTAGATTAAATGGAGCATTAGGAACTACTCATTCGCTTTATTATGCCTTTGGAGTCCATTTTAATATAGAACCACCAAGTCAAAATATCGAGGATGTGCTAAGACTTTTTAAATCATTTTTAATTATTCAAAAATGGATAGAACTTCAAAGTGAAGTTGATATTGCAAGAAAGGTTTCACCTTATATAAATGATTTTCCAAAAGAGTATATTAAAAAAATTATTGATTTAGAGTATAAGCCAACAAAAGAAGAGTTTTTACAAGATTATATAAAATATAATCCCACAAGGAATCGTATTTTAGATATGTTACCACAATTAGCTTTTTGGAATGAAAAAGAAGTAAGAAAACATCTTCCAAAAGAGAAAATAAATCCAAGACCTACATATCACTATAGATTGCCAAATTCAAAAGTAAATCTATTTAGATGGAATCTTTCTCAAGAGTTTCAATTATGGGTAATAGTTGAGATTTTAGCAAATAATGAAAAAGTATTTACAAAAATGAGTAAAGAGTTTTTGATTCAACTTGATTCACCTTTATTTAATAAAAATGAATGGATAGAACAATGTCATGGTTACATCACAGACCTACTATAATAGTTACAGGTCCTAAAAAAGGATTTGTATCTAGGTTCTTTATAATTTTTTCACTTTTTTTATGTGGAGCCCGTACTAAAATAATCACACCAAATAAACCCTATGATGATTTAGATATGGATGGCTTACTCATAAGTGGAGGGAATGATTTATATAATGCTTTTATTGAAGATAAAACTTGCAAAATAGAAGATATAATATCTTATGAAAGAGATGTTTTAGAGTATAAACTTTTAAATAAAGCTGTAGAAAACAATAAACCAGTTTTTGGTATATGTAGAGGATATCAACTAATAAATATATTTTTTGGTGGAGAACTTTGTAAAGATATAAGAAGAGATGGATATGACTACAAATATACTCCACTTCCTTGGAAAAATATAAATATAAAAAAAGGTGCTATTTTAGATACTTGTTTAAAAACTTCCACTTTAAAAATAAATACATTACATCATCAAGCTGTAAAAAAACTACCTGAATCTTTTAAATTAGAAGCAGTTGATAAATATAATATTATTCAATCAATCTCAAAAAAAGATGACAATAATTTGATATTTGGAGTGCAATGGCATCCTGAATATCTTTTTTATAAAAAACAACATTTAAAAATTTTTAAAATATTTGTTGATACAGTTAAATCTAAGTCAAAAGATTAATTATTTTTTCGATACTATTCACATACTAATTAGGCATTCTATTATTTTCACCTAAACCAATAAAATAACTACTGATCTTCTTGAAAATACAATATGTCTGAACTCTATTAAAGGTAATAATAATGGAAAATTTTATACTTATTATTTTATGTATTGGATTAGGTTATTTATTTCAAATTCTTAAAGCATTTCCTGAAAATACACCTGAAATTTTGAATAAATTTGTTATTTATATATCAATGCCAGCTATGATACTACTTGAAATTCCTACAATGAATATATCTCTTACAATGATTATCCCAATAGTAATTGCATGGAGCGTTATGAGTATTACTGCTGTTATCACTTTTTATGTTTCAAGATGGCTTGAGTTTACAAGGGAAGTTACAGGTGCTTTGATGTTAGTGACTGTTTTGGGTAATACTTCATTTTTAGGTATTCCTTTAATAAATGCTTATTACGGGCAAGAGGCTATGGCTTATTTGCTTATTTACGATCAACTTGGTACTTTCATATTTTTAATCAGTTATGCAACTTTTATTTTAACTTTATATTCAGGTAGTGGAAAAACTAATTTTAAAATTATTACTATCAAAGTTGTGACGTTCCCTCCTTTTCTTTCATTGATTGTTGGTCTTTTACTTATGGGAACGACTCTTTCACCGATGGTAATACATATATTAAAAATATTCTCCAATACAATTGTGCCCTTAGTTTTAGTAGCTGTTGGTTTACAATTACAATTTAAAATACCAGCCCATGATATTAAACCATTTTTTGCATCAAGTTTTATAAAACTAATTATTGGTCCAGCAATTGCTTTTCTTATTTGTTTTATATTTGGGTGGAGTGGCTTACCAGCAAAAGTTTCAATAATAGAAGCTGCAATGCCCGCTATGATAACAGCAGGAGCAATGGCATCAATGGCTGGTTTAGCTCCTAGATTATGTTCTGCAATTGTGGGATATGGTATTATCTTCTCTTTTGCTACTACAGGAGCATTATATTTTATGATGCAATAAATTGAATATTTAAAAAATTATTAGGTTTTTATATTGATTTTCTTCGTTATAAAGAGTAAAGTTTTGTATGGTATATTTCAAAAAATATTATAAAGGATATAAATGTCAAAAATTGGTATATTAGTTGCAAGTGCAAATAATAATAGAAAATTAGGTGATAAGTTAAAAGAGATAGCAATTATTGAAAATGTTGAAGCAGAGGTTATTAATTTATTAGATTTAAACTTACCATTATATAGTACAGTAGAAGAAGAGAAAAATGGAATCCCAGATGCTGCAAAAGAGTTAGCAAATAAGATTTTATCTCTTAAAGCATTTATTATTGTTGCTCCTGAATACAATGGAGTTATGCCACCAGTACTTAATAATGCTATGGCATGGACTTCAAGAGCAACTGAATCATGGAGAGATGCTTTTAATGAAAAGATTGTAGGATTAGCAACTCACAGTGGAGGTGGAGGACAAAAAGGTCTTCAAGCTATGAGAATACAGTTTCAACACTTAGGTGCAAATATTTTAGCAAGAGAGCTATTAACAACTTATGAAAAGCCTTTAATTGAGGATAGTGCAAAAATTATGATTAAACAGTTAGTTAAACTTTCAAGGGATTAAAAAAGGCAAAGTTAAAATAACTTTGCCTTTTTTAATATAAAATAACTCTTATTTATTATCCAAATCTTCCAGTAATATAATCTTCTGTTTTTTTCTCTTTTGGATTTAAGAAGATATTTGATGTTTCATCATATTCTATTAAATCTCCCAAATACATAAAAGCAGTATATTCACTAATTCTACTTGCTTGTTGCATATTATGTGTAACAATTGCAATACTTACTTCATTTTTAAGTTCAACTATCAACTCTTCAATAGCAGCCGTTGAAATTGGGTCTAGTGCAGATGTTGGTTCATCAAACAATAAAAGTTCAGGTTTTAAAGCAACTGCTCTTGCGATACACAATCTTTGTTGTTGTCCACCACTTAATCCCATAGCACTTTTATTCATACGATCTTTTACTTCACCATATAAAGCACTACCTTTTAAAGCCATCTCAACTCTATCTGATAATTCAGTTCTATTTTTAATACCAGATATTCTTAAACCATAAGCAACATTATCAAATATACTCATTGGAAAAGGTGTAGGTTTTTGAAATATCATTCCTACTCTTTGTCTTAAAGATATAAAACTATTCTCTTTTTTCAAATCAAGAATATTTTCCATTTTTTTCTTTTTTTGATTTAAAAGCATCAATTTACCAGTATATTCATTTCCAGGATATAAATCATGAATTCTATTTAAAGATCTAAGTAGTGTAGATTTTCCACATCCACTAGGTCCGATTAAAGCTGTGATTGAATTTTTCTTAATTTTTAAGTTAATATCATTTAATGATTTAGTTTGTGCCGAGGCATATCTAAAACCAAAATTTTCTATACTCATAATTGACATTTATTTTATCCTTTGTGTCTTGTAATGTATCTTCCAGATAGGTTTATCACTAAAACCAATGCTGTAAGTATAAATGATGCTGCCCAAGCTAAATCTCGGCTTGCTGTAACTGGGTCATTTGCAAGATTGTAAATACTAACAGTTAATGAAGGGAAGGCTTCTGTTAAATCTAAACTAAAATAGTTACTTGTCTCACTTGTAAAAAGAAGTGGTGCTGTTTCTCCAATAATTCTTGCAAATGATAAAAGTAGACCTGTCATAATTCCTACTTTTGCAGCTTTTATAACAATATCAAGGGTAACTCTATATTTACTTGCACCTAGCGCCATACCAGCTTCTCTTAGCTCTCTTGGAACTAGAGATAACATATTATCAGTTGTATTAATAACAATTGGTATCATCATAATAGCTAAGGCAATACTTCCTGCAAATCCACTTGTTCCTCCTGTGGGAACAACAATAATTGCATAAACGAAAGCACCAATTACAATTGATGGAGCACTCATCATAATATCACTAAGATCTCTTATAATTCTTACAAATTTTTTACCACCATACTCTTGGAGATAAATACCTGCTAACATTCCAATAGGAATACCAATTAATGAAGCAATACCTGCAATAATAAATTGACCAATAATTAAATTTCTAAGTCCTCCATTTATTAGGTCATTAAAAAATAATGAAAGGTGAAAAGAACTCAAGCCTTTTATTACTAAAGTAATTAATATCCAACCTAAAAAAGCTAAACCAATCAAAGCTGAAATAGTTGATAAAACTAAGATAAACTTATTTAATAATAATCTCATTAGTTAACCTTTCTTAGAAAATAGATTTTTGCAATTGAGATAACTGTAAAACTTATTACAAAAAGTAAAAATGCTAAATAAAACAATGATGACATTGTAAGTCCTGTTGCTTCTCCAAAGTTATTTGCCATCGCAACTGGAATTGATACAGTAGGGTCAGTAAGTTTTGTTGGCATTGAGAAAACAGAACCAATCAAAAATGCAACTGCCATTGTTTCACCTAAAGCACGACCAAGAGCAAGGATAATTGAACCGATAATTCCACTTTTTGAATAAGGGAATATGATATCTTTTATAACTTCAAATTTTGTTGCTCCTAAAGCATAAGCAGACTCTTTTAGAACATCAGGAGTAGTTTTCATACTATCCCTTGTGATTGCTGCCATAAAAGGAAGAATCATAACACCAAGAACAAGTCCAGCTGTTAAAAGGGATACCTGATACCCACCCACAACACTTTGAACAATTGGTGCAAAGTAAAATAGACCCCACATACCAAAAATAATGCTTGGAATTGCTGCTAAAAGTTCTATTGCAATACCTACTATATTTGAAACGTTTTTAGGAGCAATTTCTGCAAGAAATACTGCTATTCCCATAGCAATAGGAAGAGCAAAAATCATAGCAATCAAAGTTGATAAGACAGTTCCAACAATTGGAATCAATCCACCATAAATAGTCTTAGTCATTGAATCTGAATCATCAACTAAAATGTCATCAAAGGCATCATCTGATTCATCTTCACTTACAGTAGTTGATTTTTTTGTAGATTCTTTTTGTGTAACTTTTGATTTTGGTTCTTCAATAGTAACATATTTTTCCCAAGAAGAATCAGTAATAAAGCCCCATCCGTATTCATCCATTGCAGGTTTTGCTGAATTAAATAGACTAACAAATATTCCAATAAGAACTACAAGTACAAAACTTGCACTAATAAAAGATAGATTTTTAAAAATTTTTTCCATTAACAACCAATACTAATAAATTCTAAAAAATGTATAAAATACACTTTTAAAAACTTACTTCTTTTAAGATTATAAATAAACAACTTGAAAGAGTTCAAGTTGTTTATTAGGGAGAGGAGGATTAGTTAATACCTTTTTCAGCCCAGTATTTTCTAATTTTTGATGTTAATGCATCTGGAAGAGGAACATAACCTAAACCACTTGCAAGGTCTTGACCATTTTTATATGACCAGTCATAGAAAGCTGTAACTTTTTTATTTGTTTCAGTTTTTTCTTTTGGTAATAAAATAAATGTTGCAGCAACGATTGGATAAGAACCTTTACCAGCTGGGTCAGCAATTACAGCATAAAAATCTTTTTTAGGATCAAGAGATGCTTTTGCAGCAGCAGCTTGGAAAGCTTTTAATTCTGGTTTAACATAGTGACCATCTTTATTTTCAACAGAAGCCATTTGTAAATGATTGTTAGTTGCATCAGCATAATCAACATAACCAACAGAATATGGAGTTTGTTTGATAAGTGCAGCTACACCTGTATTTCCTTTTCCACCAACATGGTGATTACCTGGCCAGTTAAGAGACTTTTTAGCTCCAAAAGTTTCTTTCCAAGTTTTAGAAATTTTACTTAGGTAGTAAGTAAAGTTAAATGTAGTTCCTGAACCATCAGCTCTGTGAACAAAAGTAATTTTTTCATGAGGAAGTTTTACACCTTTGTTTTCAGCAGTAATAATTTTATCATCCCAATATTTGATTTTTCCAAGAGCTATTCCTGCAATTGCAGCTCTACTTAAACTCAATTTTGAAATATCTGGCATATTATAACTCATAGTAATTGCACCAACTACACCTGGGAATTGGTATAATTTAGCACTTTCTAATTTTGAAGGATTTAATGGTGCATCTGAACCTGCAAAATCAACTGCTCTAGCTTTAGCATCTTTGATACCTGCTGAACTTCCTTTTGAGATATAATCAATTTGAACACCTGTTGCTTTATAATAAGCACCAATCCATGATTGATAAACACTATAAGGGAAAGAAGCTCCACTACCTTTTAAATCTGCTGCCGAAACTGAAGAAACTGTTAGCAATGCTGCTGCTAATAACGCGATTTTTTTCATTTGTTAATTACCTTTTTTTAATTTAGTAAGAGAATTCTAATCTTCTTTAATTACAAAACGGTTACAGTATTTATTAACAAACTTAAGAATAATTATCTAAATTTTAAATTACAAAGCTAGAAAAGCCCTGTAATCAAGCCATCATCATCGATATCGATTTTTTCTGCAGTTGGAACTTTAGGAAGTCCAGGCATTGTCATCATATTTCCAGCAATTACAACTATAAAGCCTGCTCCATTTTCTAGTTTTATATCACTTATTTCTATAATATGATTACTTGGTGCTCCTTTTAAAGTAGGATCTGTTGAAAATGACATTTGTGTTTTTGCCATACAAATAGGAAGTTTTCCATATTTACTTTGAAGTTTATCTATCTCTTCAAGTACCTTTGAACTCGCAACTATTTCTTTCGCACCATATATTTTTGTAGCAATTGTTTCAATTTTATTCCAAAGAGGAAGTTCATCATTATAAAGGTAATCAAAACTAGACTCTTTATTATCAACAATATTAATAATCTCATGTGCTAACTCTTCAGCCCCAGCTCCACCTTTTGCCCAATGACTTGAAATAACACACTTCACACCTAACTCTTCACACTTTTTCTTTAAAAGTGAAGTTTCAGCATCAGTATCATGGGTAAAATGGTTTATACTAACAACAACGGGAAGATTATAATTTTTAGTGATGTTATGAATATGTCTTTGTATATTTGCAAAACCTAGTTCAAGAGCTTCTAAATTTTCTTGGTTTAAATGATCTGTTTCAACACCCCCATGATATTTTAGCGCCCTTACGGTTGCCACTAATACAACAGCAGAAGGCTTTAATTTTGAGCTTCTACATTTGATATTTAAAAACTTTTCAGCTCCTAAATCTGCTCCAAATCCAGCTTCTGTTACTGTATAATCTGCTAACTTTAGTGCTGTTTTTGTAGCGGTTACAGAGTTACATCCATGGGCAATATTAGCAAAAGGACCACCATGAACTATAGCAATATTATTCTCCAATGTTTGCACAAGGTTTGGTTTTATAGCATCTTTTAAAACAGCAGCCATAGCCCCATGTGCTTTTAAATCACTGGCATATACAGGGGTTATTTTATCAGTTTTATATCCAATAATTATTCGCCCTAATCTCTCTTTTAAATCTGCTCTATTAGTGGCTAAACAAAGTATTGCCATAACTTCAGAAGCTACAACAATATCAAAGCCATCTTCTCTTAAAAAGCCATTTCCAATTCCACCTTGTCCTACAGTTATTTTTCGCAAGGCTCTGTCATTCATATCTAAAACACGTTTCCACTTTATACGTCTTGAATCTATATTTAAAGCATTGCCATGGTGAATATGATTATCAATCATGGCTGCCAATAAATTATGAGCGACCCCAATAGCGTGGAAATCTCCAGTAAAATGTAAATTTATATCTTCCATAGGTACAACTTGAGCATATCCTCCACCAGCAGCTCCTCCTTTTAATCCAAAACAAGGACCTAAGGATGGTTCTCTTAAACAGATTATTGTCTTCTTACCAATTCTGTTTAAAGCATCGCCCAAACCAACTGTTGTGGTTGTTTTACCCTCACCTGCAGGAGTTGGACTTATGGCAGTTACTAAAATAAGTTTACCCTCTTTATTTTGATGACTTAAACTTTCCACATACTCTAAAGAGAGTTTCGCTTTATAGTGTCCATAAGGGTCTAAATGTTCAGCTGGAATATTAAATTTCTTTTTTGCCAAATCAATAATTGGTACCATTGATGCTTTTTGTGCTATTTCGATATCTGACATGTGAATTCCTAAATATAAAAATGATTATCTATTCTACAATATCTGCCTTTATAAATATATAGCTATTTTCTGAAATATACAATTTTATTGTATATATTTTAACCATTATTTTTTATTCTTTTAGTTAGAATACGAAAAAATATAAAGGCATTTTATGGAAATTGGAATATCAACACCAGCTTTACTCTTCCCTGCTATTTCTCTACTACTTTTAGCATATACAAATCGTTTTTTGACAACTGGACAACTTATTCGTTCAATTAGTAGACAAGCAAGAGAACAAAAAAATAGTGAATTAAAAGGTCAAATTGCAAATTTAAAAACAAGACTAGAACTTACAAAATGGATGCAGTTTTTTGGAGTGGTATCAATGTTATTGTGTACTGTTTCTATGTTTTCACTTTTTTTACAGTTTCATGATATTGGAAAAAAAATATTTGGATTGAGTTTACTTACAATGTGTATTTCTTTATGTATTTCTTTATGGGAAGTATATATATCTTCAAATGCATTAAACTTAGAATTAAAAGACTTAGATGACATTTGCAAATAGAAGTTCTAAATATGAACTTCTATTTATTTAAAATACTTTTCCAAACGATGAAATAGACCTTTCCAAGTCTTATCTTCAAGATGTTTTAAAACTTCATCCATATCATATTTTTTATTATTTGAAAATTCTATACATGCTTCATCTATTTTATTAATTAACTCTTCTTCAAAAACTTTTATATCCTCCTCATATGGAGTATCTACGTTCTTTAATCTAGGCATTTTTACATATCTTATGGCCCCTAATTCTTTTAACTCTTCTCCCATAAATTCATCAAGCCCAGGTAAATCTGTGCAAATAACTTTTGCCCCTGAAGCCATAGCTTCAATAACAACTAAAGGTAAGCCTTCAAAAAAAGAGGGAAGAATAAATAAATCACAAGTTTTCAAAAATAAAGCTAATTTATCTTGGGCAATTGCACCTAAATAATTAACTTCTGCTTTTCTATTATTTATGCTTTTTATAATATCATCACTCTCTTCAACATTTCCATGACCTATTAAATTCAACTCTATATTATTATGATTTTTACTTTTATCAAGGGCATTTAAAAGATTTGGAACACCTTTATAATTACAAATTTTTCCCACATAGACTATTTTAATTTTTTTATTTTTTTCTCTTTTTATTGGAAAAAACATATCTGGGTTATATCCACTTCCACTTGTAATTACTTGCTCATTTTTTAGATTATGAAGTTGAAGTATCTCTTCCCTTTGGGCTGAATTTAATGCAAAAATATAATCACACTTTGGCACAGCTTTTTTTACAATAGGAACCAATCTAGGTGAACGTTCAAGCTGACGTAGGTCTGTCCCATGACATAGAACTAGAACTTTTAGATTTGGAAATAAGTCTTTTATATATCCGCATAAAAGCCAAATATGATTACAAATCACAACATCAGGTTTGAACTTTTCTACAGCTTTATTAATAACTTCTTTAAATGCCTTTTCATACTTTTTATACATTTCTTGATCTAAATCACTATATTTAGTACTATCATAAGGCATAACATCACTCATACCAACAACTGGAAAATTTAACTCTTGACTTTCAAATAATACTGGGTAAAAATTTTCTGGCTTTAGATTTTCTATATCAGGATTTTGTTCATAGATTGGGACACCAGCAATTACTGCTTGTTCGTGTTTTTGTTCATAACCTGTTTTAAATAACTGTTGAAGGAAAACTCCACTTCCAGTTTTCCCTGGTCTTTGTGCTAAAGCATGTAAAATTCTCATTTTTACCTCTATTGATGTTCTATAAGTGAAATCATATCAAATTTATTCTTCTTTTTTAATGCTTCCAAATTAGACATATGTATAGAAGAGAAAATAAGATTTACATCTTCTTTAACTTTAAATTTTTTTTCTATGATTTTATTGTTTGTTTTTAAAATAAACAACAAACCAGCAAAAATCAATAATATAAACATAGTTTTCATTTTATTCCTTTTGTAAATTATAAAATTAAAAAAGGAGTTTGTCTTTTTATTATGATTGATTATATTTATTAAATCGTGCTATTATTTTTATAATATTCTACTATTTCCAAATTTTTCGTACAAAATATGCTAATATCTTCATATGAAAAAAACTGATACAAGAAATGAACATAGACAAAGAATCAATGAAGTTCAATACCATATTTATAAACATCTTTCTATGAAATTGACAATTGAAGACTTAGCAAGAATTTCTTCATATTCGCCATACCATTTCCAAAGAATATTTAAAGAAATAACAGGAAAGAGTGTTACTAATTATATAAAAGATTTAAGACTATATTGTGCTGCAAATCTTCTTATATTTAACACTACATCATCAATTACAAATATAGCTTATAATTGTGGGTTTAAATCTTCCGCGACCTTTAGTAATGAGTTCAAAAAAGAATATAAGTGCTCACCAAATGAATGGCGAAAAGAAAAACATAAAAGCCATACACCAAAAGAATATGAACTAAAGGAAAGGAAAGTAGACTTTTCAAAAATAGAGATAAGAAAGATACCAGAAATAACTATCGCATATATGAGACATATGGGATATGACAAGACTATAAGAAAAGGGTGGCAAAAATTTTTATACCTTTTAGAAGAAGACTTTGATATAAAAAACCCAACCATGATGGCAATTCACCATAGTAATCCAAATATTACCTCAATAGAGAAATATAGATATGTAACATGTGTTGATTTAGAGGGTAAGAAAATAGAACCAAAAGGGGATATTGGATTGTGTTCTATCAAAGGTGGACTATATGCAACTATTAGATTTCAAGGTGTTTGTGAAGATGTTTTAACTTTATACCAAATGATGTATTATCAATGGATTCCAAGTAGTGAATTTGAAGCTTTAGAGGGTTCAGCTAGTGTTTTATATTACAAAAATAATTATCTAGATCCAAATGATGAGTTTGATATAGAGTTTAGAGTTCCTGTTAAATATAAATAAAGCTATATGCCGTGCTTTTATCTACTTTCATGAGTTTTCCTTTGTATTTTCATACTTTGGAATGATTGTATTGTTTTTGTGTATTGGAAATAAAGCTTGTTAGTTGCTTTTCAGAACTTTAACGGTTAAGTTGAGAAATATTTGAGCCGCAGGGTCAAATATTTCTCTCCAAAGATTTGTTAGCTCTTTATAATTTGCATATTTGACATTCTTTGTCCAGCTTCCCATTGTTCATAAGTTAACATTGTACTCCAGCACGCTTCATTACTCATTTGTTGTATTGGGATTAGGCTTTCAAAATATTCATGATGCTTAATAAGCTGTCGTGTCTTCGTATCTTTGCCCCAGCGAATTTTCACTTTGTTGTCTTCAAGATTATTCTGTTTTTCAGGGACATCTAGAACAAATAAAATGTTTTCTTCCCCTTCCACATTAAATGTTATATCTTTAAATGTTCCATCTTTAGACCATATAGCATGTCTTTCTAATTCAATATACTTTGGTTTGTTGTACCAAACTTTATAACCACATAACATTTGTCCACCATTTAACTTAATATATTCTTCCACATTCAGGTCACAGCAGGATTGTCTTGACCACGTTTCAGGCTCAATTTTAAGAAAAAAGGGTTCGTTATTACTGATTTTTTTGCAAACTTCTAATATATCATTATTTATACTTGTTGGGGTTGTCAGCCTCTTAGGATTAAAAAGTTCTTTTAAGCCATTTTCTATTTCAAATTGACTAAGTTCTTTTGGGTGACTGTTTTTTATTTGGTTTTGCTTCTTTTTTTCAGCTTTTTTTCTTTTATCTCGTTTAGTACTCATAATTTTCCTCTTTTCGTAAGCTAACGTTTGAAATGAACTAATAAATTTCCCGCAGGGTAATTTATTGGCTCCTCTGATTTGTTATATTATTTTTCCTTGTAAATTAAAAATACCAAGATAGCTTGAAATACACCAAGTAACCAAACTTCTCCAGTCAAAACAAAAATTAAATTAATAATATTTAAAACTAATTTTTTATTTTCATTATAATTCGATAATTCATTCATTGCTAAATATGCTATTAACACTGTTGCAAAAGTAGTCATTAATAAAAAGATAGAACTCATAAGCAATATTCCTATTTCATTAGATGTTGGACTACTGGAAACATTGATAAATGGCGAAACTAAAATGTATACTGTCACCAAGGGGACAATAATCATTTCTAAGATATATGATTTTTTTAAATATTTAATTTTATCATTCATCTGAATAACTACCCTTAAATATAAATTCTTTTTTTCCCATTGTCTTTATCCTTATAATATAACTATTTATTAATATTACATTTTATATAAAATAGCCTTAAATTAGTGATATTTATGACATAAATAATGTTGGTTTATTGTATAAAAGAAGAGCCTTTATTTAGGCTTTTATTTTAATTCTCATGAACACCTAAAGGTCTTCGCTTCTCTTACTTTTTGATCTCGAAAAAGTAAGCAAAAAAGACTGCCGAATTGATGAAGGCGAAGCTACCCTCTCAGTTCTAAATTTATTTTCTAGTCTGCGGAACTCATAAAAAAGAGTGAGTTTATCACTCTTTTTTATTCAAACAGTCCTCGACTTTTTCCGAAAAAAATTTAAAACTACTCGGCTTCATCAAAGGCAGAAAGAAATCTCTTCCGTTGTTTCTTCTTCAGTATTATCTTAATATTAATTAGAGTAAGTAAAAGTTAGGTATCTAAACAAATCAAAAATGCAAATGTCCTTATCCCACCTTTTATTCCAACATTTACAGAAGCTGAGTGTTTGTTTTATCTTTTCGGAAAAGGCTTGCAACTGTTTGAATAAATAAATATGCTGGGAGGAGCATATTTATTTATGAGTTTTGCAAGACAGAAAAGAGAAAACAATAAGTGAAGGAACCCAAAGGGCTTCGCAGCCGTTGGTGATTTTGCTTACTTTGTTCATACAAAGTAAGAAGAGCGAAGAGGTTTACCTCTTCAAGAGAGTATAACCATTATAAAACTACAAATAAAACCGAATCAACCTACCCTCAATCTCAACCCTAGAAAACCCAAACTCCCCTTTTATCCATTCAAAAGTTTTTCTTTGATACATAAAAATATGAGTTGGGTCATTTTTGTAATACCACTTATCAAAATCTATACTCTCATCATAAATATCTGTCATAAGATATAAAGAGCCATTATCTTTTAAAAGTGATTTTAAAAGAGCAAACTCTTTGTTTGGTTCTTGAAAATGCTCTATTACCTCACTACTTGTTATGTAGTCATATTTTTGTTCCAATAATGATTTATCATCTAAATAAAACAAGTCATAACCATATATTTCATAAGCATTGTCTTTGAGTACTTTTATAATTGCAGAATCTTTACCACAGCCAAAATCAAGTCCAACGCTACTCTTTAGTTTATCTTTTAAAACTGAGTTTGTAATAGGAGAGAGGAAGTTTTGATATCTTATATCATTTGAGTCATTTTTATGTTTTTCATAAATATTTTTTTCAGCTTCACCTATTAGGTGAAACTCTTTTGCTTTGAATACACCAGCACAACATTCACATTTGTAGTGAGTATTTTTATAAAAAAGTTTTGCATGACTATTGCATAAAAGACAAGTCATTTATGCAAAGACTCTTTTTGTTTCTATTTTTTTTATCTCTGAATAGTTATCAAGATAATCTAAATATGCAATTAAATATTTTCTACTAAGTTCAAATCTCTCTTTGAAATTTGAGATTTCTATATATCCATCTGATTTTATGATACTTTTCATAGCTTTTACGATATTGTTCAAACTTTCAAAATGTATGAAAAGGTTGTGTTGTATTCTTATTACTTGCTTCTTTGAAGTTAGTGATTTTAGAATATTATCACCTAGTTTTCTATCAATATCCAAATCATCATAAATATTATAAGGAGCTGTTGGAGCTATATCTTCTTCTTTTAATCTATTTAAGACTATTTCTTCTAAATCTTTTGAAAAGTCCTCTTTAATATGTGCATTTTTATATAAACTACCCTCTTTTATTAAAAAGTTTTCTTCTTCTAATTCATCTAAAACAGAATCTATAAACATCGTACTTGCCCATTTTACTCTTAATGAAATTGAAGCATTAGAAAGCATGGCGTAAGCATTCTTTTTATATATATTTTTTATATAATCTTTTAACTCATCTTTGGTAGAGTTTGGATAGATAATTAAATCTTTCTCATCCACAAAGACCTCATCAAGTTTTTTTGCAAACTCTAAGGCTTCACTATGACTTAGTGCAAATCTTTGAGTTGAAGAGATTATTCCAAGACCTTTTCTATGAGCACTTAAAAGTTCATAATAAGCACTTACAAAATCATTTTTTTCTAAAGCCTCTAAAAGTTTCCTTTTTTGATTTTTTTTCATTGGGTCAATTACTGGATTTAGTACTTTTCCACCACATATAGTTTCATTGCCATTTCTTAAAATAATTTTCTCACCAAAAACTGTATATAGTTTTTCTGTTGCTTTTAGTGTAGCAAAGCCCTCTTCAAGTGAATCTATTGAATCAAAAAGTAAAACTTTTACTTCCACTTTTTTTGCACCTATGAAAAGAGAATATGCTTTATTGTGTAAAAGACTTTTATCTTTTAGACAAGAAAAAGAGATGTCAACTCCATCAAATCCCCTAACATAACCCCTTTTAGTAATCAAATCACCTCTAATTATACTTTTTACATCTACATTTTGTAAATTTAGGGCTGCCCTATTTGATATATTTGCTTCTAGAACATTTTGATTATGTACTTGGATATTTTTAAGTTTTGTCTCTTTTTGAATTTGAGAGATAAATACTTTTTCATTGAGTTCTACTTTTTTCCCTAATACAGTTCCTGTTACAACTGTACCAATACCTTTAGGTGAAAAGACCCTATCAACATAAAATCTAAAGAAATTTTCTTCTTGCTTAGTACTGTTATTTATGGTAAAAAGTTGATTTTTTAGCTTTTCAATTGAGCTTTCATCATATATTGAAACTTCACTTACAAATTTTATCTCAAAATTAAAAGTCCCCAAGAACATCAATATCTGTTCTTTTTTCAAAGCTAACTCTTCAGGGCTTACTAAATCTTTTTTTGTAAGAACTACTATTAAATCTTTAAGTCCCAACAAATTTATAATTTCTATATGTTCTACAGTTTGGGGTTTTATTCCCTCAGCAGCACTTACTACTAACATAACATAATCAAACCCAAAAGCTCCAGCAATCATGTTTTTAACTAACTTTTCATGTCCTGGTACATCTATAAATGCTATATTTTGTTGTCCTCTTGTTAGATTTGAAAAGGATAAATCAATAGTAATTCCTCTTTGTTTTTCCTCATTTGTATCATCACCCTCAAACCCATTTAAAGCTTTTATTAAAGCTGTTTTACCATGATCAATATGTCCTGCTGTTCCTATAATAATATTTGACATTAATTAAATACCTTTTTTATTATACTTTCTATTTGTTCTATCTCATTTTCTTGAATAGTTCTAAAGTCCAACAATACTTTTTCATTTTCTATTCTAGCGATTAAATTATTTTTTCTCAAAAGTTGTTCTATTTTATTTGGTTTAAAATCTTTATATTCCAATGTTAATGCAATAGTTGGTATCTTTTTATTTGGAGTTGTCCCTCCGCCTATAAGTGTTTGATTTTTTATTACTTCACATTTACAAATATTATCTATTAGATTTTTTAATCTATTTGCTCTTTGTTCTAAAACCTCTACTTTAGTATATAACATATTTAATGTAGGAATATTTTCTAAATTATTTGTTAAATATGAATTTAGTGTATCTTCAAGTATTGCTAAAGTTATTTTATCAACCCTCAACATTCTTAAAAGTTGATTCTTTTTTATTTTTGCTATTAACTCTTTTTTACCGATGATTATCCCTGCTTGTACACTTCCTAAAAGTTTATCTCCTGAAAAACTTAAAAGAGAAGGATTGTATTCCATAATTTTTAAAATAGATGGTTCAGAACTTGAAGTTTTAAAAGGCAAATCAATCATATGCCCACTTCCCATATCATAATAATCTATTACATCATTTTGTGAAGCTACTTTTACTATATCTTCAAACTCAACATCACTAGAAAAACCTTCAATAGTATAGTTAGATTTATGTACTTTCATAAGTATAGAAGTATTTTCATTGATAGCATTTTCATAATCTCTTAGGTGAGTTTTATTTGTAGTTCCTATCTCTTTTAAAATTGCCCCACTTTGAGCCATTACTTCTGGAACCCTAAAACTTCCCCCTATTTCTACAAGTTCTCCTCTACTTACAACTACTTCTTTATTTTTTGCAAAAGTATTCATGACAAGAAAAACTGCACTTGCATTATTATTTACAACTATTGCATCTTCACATCCAGTTAAGGCTTGTAGTGTTTTTACTATATGAGCATATCTCTCACCCCTATGACCTTTTTGTAAATCATATTCTAAATTATTATATGAAGTTGCTATATCTATAGCTTTTTCTAAACTTTGTTTGCTAAGTAAACTTCTACCTAAATTTGTATGTACTATTATTCCTGTAGCATTTATAACTTTTTGTAAAGAAGGAGCTACTAACTCTTTATATGTTTCAAGAACTTCTTCTACTAATTTATCTTCATTTATTTCATTAATATTATTTTGAAGTATTTCAATTCTCAAGTTCTCAATTACTACTTGAGATATTTTAGTAATTAAGTTAATTGAATATCCATCAAAGCTCTTCTTTGATACAAATTTATCAATTTTTGGAATAGACTTGAGTAAACTCATTTTGACCCTTTCAGATGGTTTTAAAAATATTTAATGTAAGATTTTCCTCTTACTTGGGAGATAAGTGTACCTGGTGGGCACCACAGGCTTCAACCCTGATTGACGGTTTATGTGTAATACGCCGTGGGAGGTTCGATTCCTTCATCTTCTCGCCAATTAATAAATCATAATTGGTGTAACTCCCCTTGGAATAACTTCCCCTATAATTGCAGCATAACCATAAGTTAACTCTTCTACTTTTTTTATATACTCTTTTGCATCATCTTTATCCATAGCAACTAATAAGCCACCTGAAGTTTGGGCATCACAATACATAAGTTTACAAGCACTATCTGCACACATTACAGTCATCTTATCTTCTAGATATTTTAGATTTCTTTTTGTTCCACCTGGAACCACACCTTGTTCAGCTAATTCATAAGCATCTTTCATAACAGGAACTTCACCACAATGTATCGCAAATGTAGTTGTAGGATTTGTTGATTCAAAAGCATGTCCAATAAGACCAAATCCAGTAATATCTGTACAAGAGCTCACATCATATTGTCTTAATATTTTTGATGACAAATAATTTAATGTCTCCATTATTTTTATTGCTTCTCTTGTTGTTTCATCACTTAATAAATCTCTTTTTATAGCTGTGGTTAAAATACCCATTCCTATTGGTTTGGTAAGAACCAATACATGTCCTATTTTGGCTGTATTGTTTCTATATATATTATTTGGATGAATCATACCTGTTACTGATAATCCATAATACATTTCAGGGCTCTCAATAGTGTGTCCACCCATCAGAACTCCACCACACTCTTTTATTTTTTCATTTCCACCATTTAAAATTTCTGCTAATACTTCTCTACCATGATTTTTTGCATCAAAACCAACTATATTCATAGCAGTTTTTACTTCAGCACCCATAGCAAAAATATCACTAAGTGAATTTGCAGCAGCAATTTTCCCGTAAATATAGGGATCATCAACAACTGGAGTAATAAAGTCAAGTGTTTGAACTAAAGCATTATCTTCACTTATTTGGTAAACACAAGCATCTTCACTATTTTCAAAACTTACTAAAACTTTTTCATCTGTCGGTCTAAGACTACAAAGAGACTGTTTAAGATCACCCGGACCCATCTTTGCAGCTCAACCAGCAGCTTGAACAAATTTTGTTAATTTATATTTGTTGTTCATTATTTCCCTTGTAAATGCATTTTGTGGATTAGTTTATATCAAATAGAGAGTATCACATTTTATGTAAACTCAACCCATGAGTTAATGCAAATTAATTAGAGTGATTATATCTTTTTTTAGTTAAATATAGATTTAACATATAGTAAAGTAATTTTTACTTTTTAAGCATTTGTTTATTAAAAGTGGAATATAGTTTTATTTAATAAGTAAAATTTAAGCTTATAAATTATCTTAAATTTTTAGCTTTTTATGGTCTAAGGCTTAGACATACATGATTTAAAAGCTTATCTATAATATTTTCTTTTTTTTCATGTATAAAAAATAATTATAATACAAGGAAAAATTATGAGTGTAGAAGAACACAGAAAATTACTTTCAGAAATTGATGTTGATGTTGATAGACATGCAAAAATGATGAATATGGGACTTGAATCTTATAAGGCTCAATTTATGTCTCAAAAAAATAGACCAGAGGGTATGAAATACTTTGATTGGTTTATGAGTGAAATTCAAGGTCAAAGAATTGCTGAAATCAACGAACTTAGAAAGCAAAAAAAACCAGCTGTTGGTACTTTTTGTATTTTTGTACCAGAAGAGATTATTGTAGGAGCTGGTGGTGCATGTTTTGGTTTATGTGGTGGAAGCCCTGCAACAATAGCAGATGCTGAAACTGAACTTCCTAGAAATATCTGTCCTTTAATTAAATCAGCCCATGGTTTTAAACTCCAAAGAACCTGTGCATATACTCAATCTGCCGATTTTATTTATGGTGAAACAACCTGTGAAGCTAAGAAAAAAACATGGGAAATACTAAATAAACATCATCCAGTCCATGTTATGAATATTCCACATATGAAAAGAGATAAAGATTTAAAAATGTGGAAAGAAGAGATAGTAGAATTTAAAGAACATATTGAAGAAGTAACTGGTGGAAAACTAAGTCTTGAAGAGATGTTAGAAGGAACAAGAATCATAAATGAAAAAAGAAAAGCACTTCAAAGACTTGATTCTTTAAGAGGATTAAATCCAGAAGTTATGCCAATAACGGGGAAAGATGCACTATTTGTGACTCAAATGGGATTTTTAGATGATCCAAAAAGATATACACAAAAAGTTAATGAACTATGTGATGAATTAGAAAAAAGAGTGGAAGATAAAATTTCCGTATTTGAAAAAGATACTCCAAGACTTATGGTTTTAGGAACTCCTATTGCTCCACCAAATTGGAAACTTCATACTGCTGTTGAGAGTTCAGGTGGTGCTATTATAAATGAAGAATCATGTATTGGACATAGATATTATAAAGATAATGTTGATATTGATAATATCAAAAATGAAGATGATTTGATGAGTGAACTAATGAAAAGATATAGTGAAGTTGATTGTGCTTGTTTTACTCCAAATACACCAAGAATTGACAAAATCTTAAAAATGTACAAAGATAGAAAAGCCGATGGAGTTATATATTACACACTATCTTTTTGTCATACTTACAATGTAGAGTCTTTCCTAGTAACAGAAGCTTTAGAAGCAGCTGAAATTCCTTGTTTAGTAATAGAATCAGATTATTCTCCTGAAGATGCAGGACAAATAAAAACAAGAGTTGAAGCTTTCTTAGAAAGTATCTCTTTTAAGAAAAAAGCAACTAAATTAAAACCAAAAAGCTAATGTATTGGGGAGTTGATGTTGGTTCCACATATACCAAAATATGTGGAATCAATGAAAAAAAAGAGTTAGTTGATATGAGTGTTATTCCAACTATTGTAAATCAAGATGAAATAGTAAAAAAATATCTAAAAGATAAAAGTATAAAAATGTTAGTTTCCACAGGATATGGTAGAAATATGATAGAAGAAACATTCTCATGTCCTGTAATAAGTGAAATAAAAGCACATGCAAAAGGTGCATACTTTTTTGATAATAATGCCCAAATGGTTATTGATTTGGGAGGACAAGATAGTAAGGTAATACTTCTAGATAAAAGTGGAGGTTTTGTAGATTTTAAGATGAATGATAAATGTGCTGCTGGAACTGGTAAGTTTTTAGAAATAGCTGCAAATAGAATGGGTCTAAATCTAGATGAATTTTCAAAAATTGGATTTGATGCTAATAAAAAATTATCTATTTCTAGTATGTGTGCTGTTTTTGCAGAATCTGAAGTAGTTTCGTTAATTGCAAAAAGAGAGAGTGCTTCAAATATTTGTTATGCAGTACATGAATCAATAGCCTCAAGACTTGCATCTATGGCTAGTAAATTTGCTTGTAAAAGTGAGATTATACTCTTTACAGGTGGAGGTGCTTTAGATACTTTCTTAGTAAATTTATTATCTGAAAAATTGGATAAAACTATTATTCCATCTAAATATCCCCAACTAACAGGAGCAATTGGTGCGGCTCTTTGTGGATATGAGATTTATCAAGAAATATAATTTTAATCAACAGAGAAAAATCTCTGTTGATTGAATTAATTAAAAGAGACTATATTTTCACTTAGAAGAGATTTTACAGTATCCATTGCATTTCCAGCAACTCCAACTTTTAAATCATCTCTCTTATTATAATAATCAAGACAAGTTCCACAAGAGTAAATTTTAACGCCTTTTTCTTCTATCTTTTTCAAAATAGCAACAATTTCATTATCTTCATCAGCTGTAGTTAAAAGCACAGCACTATTCACACAAATAATAGATTCTGGTGTATTTTCTTGTTCTATAATAGCACTTAAAAAGCCTTTTATTAACATTGAACCTAATTCACCTTCTCCGACTTTATCTGATTTTAAAAAAAGAGTTTTTTTTGAAGTTTTCATTTTATACCTTTATGTGTACCTATTCCATAGGTTGTTTTAAAATATATTACAACTCAATTTATTAAAATGTGTTTAAAGCTAGGTAAAATATTTTTTACTTTTTAAGCACATGTTTATAAATCTTACAATACCATTATGGGATAAATATAGTTCAAGACCATAGGTTATGGTTTGAGTTAATGTGAATTTATTTACTTTATCTCTTGATAGGACGAAATACTATTAGAGGTTATTACCCATGGAAAGAAGAACATTTTTAAAAGGTTCAGCACTACTTACTACAACTATGCTTGTAAGCCCAAGCTTTTTAAGCGCAAAAGAGACAAATGCTTTTGGAATCAAAGAAGGTACTAGAAAATTTACAATTACAAATAAATTTGAGATCAAACCAAGTGATGAAGAGACTCAATTATGGGTTCCAATTCCTCTTGATTCTGCATATCAAAAAGTTGTAAACTTAAAGTATGAAGGAAACTATGCAGAAGCATATATAGCAAAAAATGACTATGATACAAAAGTACTTTATGCAAAATGGAACAAAGGGACTAAAAAAAGAGTCTTAACTGTTACAATTGATATGGTAACTATGCAAAAAGAACATAATCTAAAACTTGCTAAAAATAATATGAACTACCCTAAAGATGTTCAAAAATTCTTAGAAGGAACTAAACATATTCCAGTAAGTGATAAAATGAAAGCATTTACTGATAATATAATCAAAGATGCAAAAACTCCACTTGAAAAAGCTAGAGCAATCTATGATTGGACAGTTACAACTATGTACAGAGATAATAGTGTAATTGGCTGTGGAGTTGGTGATGCTAAAAAAGCAATCGAAGAGAAAATTTATGGTGGAAAATGTACAGATATTAGTTCTGTTTTTGTAACACTACTTAGAAATGCAAATATTCCAGCAAGAGAAGTATTTGGAATAAGAGTTGGTAAATCAAAAATTGCTAAAGCTTGCGGTAAAGCAGATGCAAATGGTTTAGCAAAAATAACTGGTGGTCAACATTGTCGTGCAGAGTTTTACCTAAGTGGTTTAGGTTGGGTTCCTGCTGATCCTGCTGATGTTACAAAAGTAAGACTTGCAGAAAAACTTACAAATGCAGACCAAAAAGTAAAAGATGCGAAAAAATTCATGTTTGGAAATTGGGAAATGAACTGGGTAGCATTTAACTATGCAAGAGATTTTGTACTAAATCCAAAACCTGCACAATATCCACTTAATATGTTAGGATATCCATATGCAGAAAATGGAGAAGATCCATTAGATTATTATGATGCGAAAAACTTCTCTTATAGTTATATCTCACAAGAGCATAAATGAATAAAATAAATATTCCGATAATAGGAGCAGTATTAACTGCCCTATTATCAACACTATGCTGTTTACCAGCATTTTTATTCTTATTTTTTGGAATATCAAGTGGAGTATTGACCTATTTTACTGAACTTGGTTTTTTAAGAATTCCAATGGTTATAATAACCTTTGCACTACTATTTTTAGGAATAAAAAGATTTAAAAAGAAAATATCATGTAAATGTACAAAAAAACAAAGAGCAGTACAAATTATCTTTGCAACACTATTTTTTTCTTTAATCTTTTTTTTATTATTATACCCTGAGCTAATACCACTATTTATGGATTGAATATGAAAACATTTATTTTACTTTTATCTTTATGTTCTTTTATTTTTGCTTCAAATATTAGCATTATAAAAGTTGAAAAAATGCATTGTCCTTTATGTACTATTGCTGTAAAAAAAGCAATTAAAAAAGTTGATGGTGTAGAAAAAGTTAGTGTAAGACTAAATACAAAAAAAGCAACAGTTATTTATGATGACAAAGTAAAAATAGCTGATATATTAGCAGCTATTAAAACAACTTCATATGAAGGTATTGTTTTATCTACCTCTAAATATACAAAATAAAAAAGCTTCACCTTTAAAGTGAAGCTTTTTTTATGTATTATTTATTCTTAGTACAGCCATCAATACTATATTTCCCAGCACCTTGTAAAAAAATTGCTAAAGAACCCATAAGATAAAATATCTGAACTTCCATTGCCCATGCACCAACTTCTGATAATGTGAAGAAGTCATCTAAATGTCCAAGAAAAACTGCCATAATTAATGTAAAGAAAATAATTACAGAAGCTATTCTTACTCTAAAACCTATTATTAGCATTATAGGAGCAACAATCTCACCAATATATGAACCATAAGCAATAATAGTTGGTAGTCCTTTACTAGCCAATAAATCTTCTATGAATGATATACCATAATTTATTTTAGCTACTCCATGAAATAAAAGTAAAAAGCCAACTGTAAATCTTAATACTAGTTTTGCTGCATCTGAATAATTACATTCTGCTTGAGTACAGCTTTTTTCGATATTTCCCATTTTTATCCTTGATAGTATTTTATATTATTTTCAAACAATGTAATTGTCCAAAAAATTCAGGAGGATATTAGCGAAATAAAATTCAAATAAACTAAATATTTTTTATCACTATATACATAAAAGCCATAATATTATAAACTTAATTATGAAATAAGTTTTTTATCTCATAATTTATTTATAAACTCTCCAAAGTAGGAGCAGTGAACCTATAAGTTTTATGCTGTACTTTTACTAAAATATTTTTTTCTGAAAGCTCTTTAAAAAGTTTTATTAAAGTTGGTTTTGAGATAGAAAACTCTTCCATAATATCTGTATATGAAGCTATAAAATGACTTTCATTATCTAAATTATTTATAATATGTTTTACAATAGCCACCTGCTTACTATCAGTAATTGCAGCAATTGTTCTTATAACACTTCTACTTTTTTGTATCTCTTTTTCTTGAACAATTGGTAACAAAATATCATGCAAAGTATTAAGTAACTCTTTTATATTTATAGGTTTTACTATATAGTTTTCAACTTTTAATTTTATCGCATCAAGTAAATAATTTGTATCTGTATGAGCTGTTGTAAGAATAGTAGGAATATTAATATTTTTACTTTTAATATGTTTTAAAAAATCAATTCCATTCTCATTTTCCAATAAAATATCAGAAATAATAGCATCAACTTTTTTATTTAGTAAAACTTCCATTGCTTCACTTGAAGTTTTAACTGCATATATATTATATACAAAATCTTCTAACACATCAGCTGTATGTTTTAACAAGTTTTCATCATCTTCCAAATACAAAATATTAAAATCTTTTAAGATACCTAAATTTCTATTTTCCATTTATATCCCCATCATTTATTGGTATTTTAATTGTAAAAAGTGAACAATTATAGTTTTTATTATCTTTAATTTTATGCACAACATTCTTATAAATAATTGATCCATTTATATGTTTTTCAATAATTTGTTTTGACATATAAAGCCCTATTCCTGTACCTGCACTTTTATATTTTGTTGTATAATAAGGCTCAAAGATTTTAGGAACAATTTCTTCTGGAATTCCACCACCATTGTCTAGCATATTTATAATTGCATTATTTTTATATTTATTAACCATTATTTTAATAATTCTATCATTTTTATCAACATTAGAAGATAAAGCATCTTTTGAATTTGAAATAATATTTAAAAATACATGTGAAATTTCATTATAATAACTATTTAGAGTAATTTTATCTTTTATAACAAGTTCAATTTTAATATTCTCCTTTGAAAGAAGATATTTTGATAACTCTATTGAGTGTTCAATACATTTTTCAATATCAAATTTTATTTTTGCTTTATCGGGTGAAAAAAAGTTTTTAAAATCATCCAAGGTATTTGACATATTATTTGCAAGCAATAAAGCATCATTTACTTTTTCATCTATAAATTCATCTGTAAGTTTTCCTAAACTCATTTTTGTTTGGAAACTTTGTATAATCATAGTAATAGAACCTAAAGGTTGTCTCCATTGATGAGCTATATTATTTAGCATCTCACCCAAACTTGCAAATCTTGCTTGTTGGAACATAATAATATCTTTTTTTCTATTTTGCTGTACTTCTTTAGATATTCTCTTTTCTAGGTTGTCATTTAATTTTATCAATTCTTTTGTTTTCTCAGCAACATTTTCTTCCAATGAATTATTAAGTTTTTTAAAGTTATTTGTAATAAAAATAGATAAAAGAATAGAGAATAAAAATACCATAAATATCGAAATAATAGAAAATACAATGATTATTTTAAATACCTTTTGAGTATCATTTTTTTCATTTATAGCAATTGATAAATCATAATTAATCAAACTAGTTATATATATACTTATAGCATTTATTTGTAAATTTAGATTTACTATCTCTTTCTTATTGGGTTTATAATTTAATCTAACTAACATCTTTTCTATTAATTTCATTTTAGAATCAATGTTTTTCATAATATTCTCTTTTAAAATTTCATTATCACCATTGGAATTTCTTGTAATAATAAATTTTTTAATAAAAGAGCTTATAATTACTTCTGAGTCTTTATTTATATCTTTTTTGTATGATTCCCAGTTTTTTCTAATTAATTGTTTACCCAAAGATAATACACCCTCTGCTTGTTCAAAGTTTAGATTTTTATTATCCAAATCTTTTAAGGTATCTTGTATATTTACTTTATATGTATCTTTTATATTTTCTAATTTTATTAATGATTTTGTTCTTTTATTAAAAAATCGGTCAAAATCTTCTTTTAATGTGAAAATTGATATTTGAGATAATAGCACTATACAAATCATTCCACTAGCTATAATAAAAATCAAAAAATATGTTTTGTAAGAAAAACTTAATTTATCAAAATAGGCTAAAATTTTATAGAAAAAATTCTTCATTATTTAATCTCAGTAAAAGTTTTATTTTTATATCTAAAAAGATATGTCTTATCTAAAAGTTGAGATTTTTTGTAATTTATATTAATACCTTCTAACACACTTTGAGGAGTACTTTCCAAAGCTGAAATCAATTTTTCTCTTGTCTTTTTACCCTTTATTCTTGAGATTGCACTTACTAAAACTTTTGCACCTAAAAATGCTTCAAAAGAGATAAACCCTAATTTGGTATTTGGATAATATTTTTTCATCAAAGCTTGGTACTCATTAACAACAGGAAGAGAAGTATCTGTATAACTTGGTACAACTTGAGAAAAAATCAAATTTTTAGTATCAACTTTATATTTATGTAACTCTTTTACCATAGCATTTGCATCTCCAAAAGATATATTACAAAAAATAGTATTTTTAAAGTTTTTATTCTCTTTTGCTTTTTTTATAAAAAGTGCATTTGATTGATAAGCACCAATCATAATTATAGCTTCTGGTTTTGCATCTTTTATTTCATTAAAAGCATGAGTAATAGATAAAGTATTTCTTTTATATGAACCCTCAGAAATTAAAGGTAAATTTCTGCTTTTTAAACTCTTTAAAAGTGCAACATACCCCTCCTCTCCATAATCATCATTTTGATAAAAAACAGCTATTCTTTTTAAACCCTTTTTATTATTTAAATAATAAACTAATTTTTCAATCTCCTGCCCATAAGAATTTCTTAGATTTATAAAATTATTATTCTCTTCATTTCTTAGAAAAGAGGCACCTGTAAATGAAGCAAAAAAAGGTATCTTACTATCTTGTAATATTGGTAAAATTGCTTTTACCGTTGGAGTACCTACAAAACCAAATAAAGCAAAAACTTTATCAGTGTTAATTAGTTTTTCTGTATTGTCTATAGTTAACTCAGGCTCATACTTGTCATCATAAGTCAAAAATTTTATTCTCTCATCACCCAATAATTTTGTGTCATTTACAAACTTAAAATAAGAATTTGCACCAGAAATAACAGATTCTCCCCAGGATTTTATTATTCCTGTTTTTGGTAAAGAAGAGCCAACTACAATGGTTTTACTATCATATGTATCAACTCCTAATATCTTATAACTTGCAAATATAACTATCACAACAAAAAATATATACTTGAACAATATAACTCCTTAAAAGCCACATTATAACATAATATAAAACTTAAATTTAAATAAATTTGTAAATATAATTAACTTTAATAACTAAATATTAATTATTTAAGAATAACCAAAGTTAAATGTAACTAAAATTGGTAAATTAATTTTTACCTTAAGGCATATGTTATGTGCAATTGTTTTTATTTATTTAAAACGGAAATACAAATTATTTTTTTAAAAACTAAATTAGAAAAATCAACTTACACAAAAAGTTCAATTGCACTTCGAACATTATCAAAAAAATTATTACCAGTACTAAAGGATAAATATTATGAATAATCAAGAAGTAAATAGAGCAAGAGCACTTTATTATGGACTTTTTTCATCTCTATTTTCATTTATAAATGATAAAAAAAAATATGAAAACATACAAAATACAATAAATATATTAAGTACTAGCCCAATAGATGAGCATAGTGACAAAGCCCTAAAAGCTATGAAAAGTTTTCTTCAAGAAAATGGTTTAAAAAAACTACAAGAAGAAAACAATGAAGTTTTCTTTAGTCTTAGTACTTCTTTTATTCCTACAACAGCCTCTTATTATGCAGAAGGTAGAGATGATGGGAAAAGAAGACTTGAAATGACAAACCTAATCTTACAAACTAAATTCAGAAAAGATAGTGAAAAATTTAAAGAAGCAGAAGATCATATAAGTTTTATATTTACTTTTATACAAACATTGATTGAAGAAGATTATTCACAAAGTGAAAATCAAATAATTAATGATATTTATAAAATTGTAATGAATGATGTAATTGATTTATTTATTGGGAAATTATACTCACATGAAAGTAGTGTTTTTTATAAGGAAGTAGCAATTTTATTAAAAGTATTTATTGAACTTGAAAGAGCTTATTTAAATATCAAAATAGATGATAATGAAAAAATTAATGAAGAAAAAAATCTTCACAAAAGTAAGAAAGGATTTAAGAAAAAAAGAAAAAAGGAGCTTTAGTTTTATATTTTGCCTTTACAGCATCATATGTCACTTTAAGGTCATACTCACATGTAATTATTACAAATATAGGAGATAATTGAGAAAAGTTAGCTTTTTTGAATTATCTCTTAATGAGAATTTATCTTGGGAGAAAAATATGAAAGAACAAAGAAGGAGTTTTATTAAAAAAGCTCTTGGTACGAGTGCAGTTTTAGCTGCAACTGGTGTTACTACAGCAATTGCAAGTAGTAATGAAAAAAATGATTCTAACGGTGTAGTTGTTGGGAAATCTCCTAAAAAAGAGATTTTATATAGACTAACACCTGAATGGGAAGCTTTTTATAAAGCAAGTAATTAAGGAACAGAAGATAATGGGTAAAAATATACTCGATAACTTATCTTTGAAATTAGGAAGAAGAAACTTTTTAAAACTAGCTTCTGTAGGTGCAGGAATTGGAGCAACAAAACTATTTGCTTCAGATGACAAAGTACGAGAAGCCACAGAAGAAGAAGTTAAAAATCCTTTTCCAGGTTCAAAGAAAGTAAAAACAATATGTAGTGTATGTTCTGCTGGATGTGGAATAATTGCAGAAGTTCAAAATGGTGTTTGGGTAAGACAAGATGTAGCACAAGAGCATCCTATTAGTCAAGGAAGTCATTGCTGTAAAGGTATTGATCAAATTGATTTAGTAAAAAGTAAACAAAGAGTCAAATATCCACTAAAAAAAGTTGCTGGGAAATGGCAAAGAATCTCTTGGGAAACTGCTATTAATGAAATCTCTGAAAAGATGTTAAAACTAAGAAAAGAGAGTGGTCCTGATGTTGCAATGTTCTTAGGATCAGCAAAATTTAATTTACAACAAGCTTTTTATTTCAGAAAGTTTGCTGCAATGTGGGGTACGAATAATATCGATCACGTAGCTAGAATTTGACATAGTGCAACTGTCGCCGGTGTGGCGAATACATGGGGTTATGGCGCTATGACAAATCATTTTGGTGATGTTGTCGGAAACTCAAAAGCTATTTTTATGATTGGAGCAAATTCAGCTGTTTCAAATCCAATTGGATTTAAACACTTTCTACAAGCAAAAGATAGAAACAATGCAAAACTGATTGTAGTAGATCCAGTTTTCACAAAATCTGCTGCAAAAGCAGATCATTATTTAAGAATTAGAACAGGTACAGATGTAGCATTTATATATGGTTTATTACATGTTATATTTAAAAATGGTTGGGAAGATAAAAGTTTCATAGAAAATAGAGTATATGGAATGGATGAAGTTAGAGAAGAAGCTAAAAAATGGACTCCTGAAGAGACAGCAAATGTTACAGGTGTTTCAGCAGATCAAATTATACAAATAGCAACTCTTTTAGCTAAAACTAAACCAATGACTGTTGTTTGGGCACTAGGTATTACTCAACATAGTACAGGAACATCAAATACTAGAATACTTCCAATCTTACAATTAGTACTTGGAAATATGGGTAAAAAAGGTGGAGGATGTAATATTATTAGAGGACATGACAATGTTCAAGGTTCTACTGATATGTGTTGTCTTGCTGATAGTTTACCTGGTTATTATGGTTTAGGTGAAGCATCTTGGAAATATTATGCTAAAGCTTGGGGACTAGATTATAAATGGTTACAAGATAGATTTTATTCTCCAAAATGGATGAATGAAAAAGGATTCTCATTAGCAAAATGGTGGCAAGGTGTATTACAAGAAGAAAAAACATACTCTTCAAGCCCTATTAAAGCCTTATGGGTACAAGGTAATGGTATTACTTCTATGGCACAAACTGCTAAAGTTCAAGAAGCCTTAGATAAATTGGATCTTTTAGTTATAGCTGAACCATTTGTAAATGAAGCAGCAGTAATTACAAGTAAACAAGATGACGTTTATATTTTACCAGTTGGAACTCAGTTTGAAACTGAAGGAAGTGTTACAGCTACAAATAGAACATCTCAATGGAGAACTAAAGTAGTTGATCCTTTATATGAAAGTAAAACTGATCATGATGTAATGTTTGAGTTTGCTAAAAAATTTGGTTTTTATGATGAATTTACAAGAGCTATGAAAATGCAAGTTGTAAATGGTGAATTAAAAGAAGTAAAAAAAGAGTTTACTTGGCCAGATGATGCAGCAGATGAACTAGCAAGAATTGTTAAAACTATTGGTCTTGGTGGATGGACTGCAAAAAGATTAAAAGAGCACCAAGAAAATTGGAATTTATTTGATCCTATAAGTCTAGAAGGACATGGGAAAATGAAAGGTCAATATTATGGTTTACCTTGGCCGTCTTGGACAACAAAACATCCAGGAAGCCCAATATTATATGATGTTGATACACCAGTTAGTAAAGGTGGTATGGGATTTAGAAATAGATTTGGACTAGAACATAATGGAGTTTCACAACTTCCAGATGAAAGTGTTTCTGTAAAAGGATCAAAAATCAAAGGTGGTTATCCAGAAATCACTAAAGATAACATAGAAGAAGTTCTTGGAATCAAATTAACAGAAGATGAAAAAAGAAAAATTGGTACAAACTGGAAAACAGATATTAGTGGAATTATTCAAGAAAAATGTGATGAAGCAGGTGTTTGTGTATATGGAAATGCAAAAGCTAGAGCAAGAGTTTGGACATTCCCTGATCAAACTCCATTACATAGAGAACCAATTCACTCACCAAGAATGGATTTAGTAAGAAAATATCCAACTTATGAGGATCAAAAAAACAACTTTAGAGTTGATGTTAGATTTAAATCAGAGCAAATGGCTCAAGATTGGTCTAAAGAGTTCCCTACTATGTTAGTTACGATGAGAGTTGTAAACTTAAGTGGTGCAGGAATGTTAGAAAGAACTAGTAAATATCTTTCTCATATCACACCAGAAATGTTTGCAAATATTAATCCTGAATTGGCTCAAAGTCATGATATTCAAGATGGTGATATGATGTGGTTACATTCACCACAAGGTACAAAAATAAAAGTAAAAGCACAATATAGTACTAGAGTTACACCAGATAGAATTGCCTTGCCATATAACTTTGCAGGACATATGCAAGGTGTTGATATGAGTGCTAATTATCCAGAAGGAACTAAACCTTATGCAATAGGTGAAAGTTCAAATACTATTACGAATTATGGATTTGACATCATTACTCAAATACCAGAGTTCAATGCTGGATTATGTAAAATTGTGAAAGCGGAGGGCTAGAAGATGAGTGAAATGGCTAGAATGAAATTCTATTGTGATGAAGATAGATGTATTGAATGTTTTGCTTGTACTGTAGGTTGCTCTGAAGCTCATGAATTACCAACTGGTATTAGTAGAAGAAAAGTTATTACAATAGATGAAGGTATCGAAGGATTAGAATACTCTTTATCTATTGCTTGTATGCACTGTACAGATGCACCTTGTGAAAAGGTGTGTCCAGTTGATTGTTTCTATATAAGAGAAGATGGAATAGTACTGCATGATAAACACAAATGTATAGGATGTGGGTATTGTTTATATGCTTGCCCTTTTGGAGCCCCACAATTTCCAAGGGATGGAGCCTTTGGTACAAAAGGTGAAATGGATAAATGTACAATGTGTGCAGGTGGTCCAGAAGAGACTAACTCAAAAGAAGAGAGAGAACTTTATGGTCAAAATAGAATTGCCGAAGGTAAAGTTCCTTTATGTGCATCAGTATGTTCTACAAATGCACTTTTAGTAGGAGATGCCGAAAAAGTTTCAGAAATCTTTAGAAAAAGAGTTTTATCAAGAGGACACAATCACAACCTCGATTCTAAAGCTTGGTCTTCTTACAAAGTATAGAGAAAGAATTATTATGAAAATAAAAAATATAATAATCTTAATCATAGCACTTTCAGGTATAGCATTTGCTGCTGATACCCAAAGTGCTATTTTTGGGAAAGATTTAGTAGCTAATATTTTAGCTTACAATAGAGAGGGAACATTACATTTAGGAGCACTATTTACAGTATTACAAGATAAATATTTTTCTATTGTATTTTTAGCAATTTTATTAGGGGTTCCAGCAGTATTTTCAATTCATTACTATATTATTGGACCAATGATTTTTGCCCATGATAGAAAAAAAATCTATGTATTTACTATGTTTCATAGACTAATTCATTGGATAGCAGGCTTTTCATTTATCGTTTTAATTCCTACTGGATTTATTATGATATTTGGTTCAACTTTTGGTGGTGGACAATTTGTACGAGTAGCAAAAGAGTTACATGCCATTTCAACACCATTTTTTGCAATAGCAGTACTACCAATGTTGATAATGTGGTTTAAAGATATGTTACCAACTTCAGATGATATAAAATGGCTGATGATACTTGGTGGATATTTAAATAAAAGAAAAGACCCTATCCCAGCTGGAAGATTTAATGCAGGACAAAAAATGTGGTTTTGGATATGTACTTTAGGTGGAATCGTTATGATTGTAACTGGTGCAGTAATGTATTTTCAAGATTTTAAACTTGGAATAGTAACATCTATGGGATTATCACAAATTGATTTTCTAAGATTATCAGCAATTGTTCATAATGTATTTGGGATGGCAGTTGCAGCACTATTCTTCACCCATGTTTATATGTCTGTTTTCGCAATTAAAGGTGCAATTCATTCAATAATAACTGGATTTAAAGAAGAAGAAGAAGTAGAGATACTTCACAGCACTTTCTATAAAGATTTGAAAAAAGAAAAAAAAATATAAGTAATCTTCTTTTTTAGAAGATTACTTAATAACTTCATAAAATAATTACTAATATTTATCTATTCATATATTCTAAACTTCTTTAATTTATCTCATTTATTAAAAAACAAATAAAACATTAACCAATTGTAGCACATATACTTATCGGTAAAAATTAATTAACTATTTAAGTATAAATTAAGTATATGCTTATAAAATTAGATATATATTTAACCAAAAGGGCATAGTTTATGCAAGAATTTATTTATTATAATCCAAATGGATTGGATTTCCCAATTAGTGAGGAGATTTTTGTAACGTCAAATATAGAAGATGGTGCAAAATCAAACTTTTTAATATCTAACAGTCCACTTATCAAAAGTGAATTAACTGCAAAAGAAGTAGATTTTTATATCAAAAACTCTAAAGATTCTTTATCAAATAAAATCGAAAATGTATCAACTCTTTATGAAATAGCAGCTACGAAGTATGATTTATCACAAGATATTTCTTATAATCAAGAATTAAATAATGAAGTTTTATTAATAGCAAATAATGAAGAAGAGTATAAAAACTTTGTAGAAAAGACCTTGAATGAAGATTTTAATTTATTTTATATAACAACAGATATTTTAAAATCTATTTCTGGGCATATAGGAAACTTAAGTGTTGTAGTTGATGATGAAGGGAAAGATGTTACTTTAAATGTTTCTCAAATTGTATGGTTTGATGCAAAAGAAGAAGGTTTAAAACAAAGTGGAACCTTTGACCCAAACCTTTCAAGTTTAGATGAAGTAATCAAACAATTAAAAGATAATATTGAAAGCTATGAGTATAGAAAATTCATAACTTATGATTCATCTATTTGTCAATATCATGAAAGAAGAGAAGAAATTTGTTCAAGATGTGAAGATGTTTGTCCAACAGTTGCAATAACAAAAGATGATAAAACAAAAACTCTATCTTTTTCTATGGTTGATTGTCTTGGTTGTGGAGGATGTATTAGTATTTGTCCTTCAGGTTCACTTGAATATACACCAATGTCAAGAACTTCTATTTATGAAATTTCAAAATTTTATAATGGAAAGATTCCATTAATCATTCCAAATAAAATGAATATGGAAAATTTATCTATAGATTTAAAAGAAAATGTTCTGCCATTTGCAATTGATGGTGAAAAATTCTTAGATGAATCAATGTTTATAACAATAGCACAAGAGTCAGGTTCACAAGTTATTTTTTATAGTGACTTTTTATCAAAAGGAACAAAAAATGCTATTGAAATAATCAATCAAATCTATCAAAAAAAATACTCAAAAGATGCTGTAATAGTTGCAGCAAATGAAGAGGAATTAAGTGAAGCTTTAAAAGAAGTAGACCTAATAGAAAACTCAAGATTTACATTTAATCATACAAGTTCTAAAAAAAGAGAAATCTTTGCTATTAGATTAAAACACATAGTAGGTGATGATGATTTAGGGACAGTTAAAACTGGAGAATTTGTTCATTATGGAAAAATTCAAGTAAATGAACCAAACTGTACTTTGTGTTTATCATGTGTGGGAGCCTGTAACGTCGATGCATTAGTAGCCGATGCCAGAGACAATACACTTAGAATAAATTCAAGTTTATGTACATCATGTGGTTACTGTTTAGTTACCTGTCCAGAAGCTGATTGTATTAGCATTGAATCAGATGTAATTCACTTAAATAAAACTTGGTTTACAGAAGAAATTTTAGCACAAGATGAGCTATTTGCCTGTGTTGAGTGTGGTAAAGAGTTTGCTACAACAAAAGCTATTGAAAAAATTGCAGCGATTATGAGTCCCCTATTTGCTTCAAATCCAGTAAAACAAAGAACATTATATTGTTGTGAAGATTGTAAAGCAAAACTTATGATAAAACAAGGATTATTAGATGCATAATTTAGAAATAGATAAAGCAAGACTTTTTTTATATAACTTATTATCTTTGTTATTTGTAGAAGAGTACTCTAAAAATAAAACAGAACAAATAGTTGAAAATCTTGAGATACTATCAAATAACTCTTTTGATGAAGATGTTAGAAAAGCAGCAGTTGAGATTCTAGAGTACTTAAAAGAGAATGGGAATGAAAAAATTTATAGACAATTTCAAGAACTTTTTATTGTGCCATTTGATACTTTCGTGTCTTTAAGTGCTTCTTGGTACCACGAAGAGAGAGAAGGTGGTTATATGCAATTAAAAGTGAGAGATATTTTAGCTAAAACAAAAATTAGAAAAGATGAAAAAGCTTTTACTGCACCAGAAGATCATTATGGATTTATTTTTACATTAAGTACCTATTTAATAGAGCAACAAATAGCAAATGAGATAAAAGAAAATTTACAAAAAGAGTTATTTAAAGAAGTTATTAATCCATATTGTGATGAATTATTTTATAAATTGATAGCATCAAATAATCCTATATATGCTCCAGCTGGAATTATTTTAGGAAATATTTGTAACTTTGAAAGAACTTATTTAGATATAGAAAAGCCCAATAAGTAAGAGAGGCTAGAAAGTCCCCTTAAAGATTTTGTGAAATTTTTAAGGGGGCTTTTTACCCAAATAAAAAAAAGGAGTTATCATGGCGGATGAATTAAATCAAAGACGTAATTTCATCAAACGAGCTGGAATTGCAGCAACAGTTCTTGCAGGTTCAGTTGCTGCTACTGCTGCGACTTCTGAAAATAGAGATCGTGGTGATGGAAGTAACGCCGGAAATGGTGTTGTTACCGGTCGAGCGAAGAAAAAAGAAATTCTTTACAAAAAAACAGCAGCTTGGAATGAATTTTATAAAGCTGCAAAATAACAAAAGGAGATAAAATGCAAATGCTTAAGAGCTTTGGAAGAAGAAGTTTTTTAAAAATGGCTTCTCTTGCTACAGCTGTAACAGCAACATCTGCCTTTGCAAGTACGGATAAAGTATTAAGAAATGCTAGTGAAGAGGAAATTAGAAATCCTTATCCTGGTTCAAAACTTATAAAAACTATCTGTTCGCATTGTTCAGTAGGATGTGGTGTTATTGCTGAAGTACAAAACGGGGTGTGGGTTAGACAAGAAGTTGCTCAAGACCATCCAATAAGTCACGGGGGGCACTGTTGTAAAGGTGCTGATATGATTGATAAAGTAAGAACAACAAATAGATTACAATATCCAATCGAAAAATCAAATGGTACTTGGAATAGACTTTCTTGGGATGATGCTATGAGTAAAGTTAGTGATAAACTAATGGCACTTAGAGATAAATTTGGACCAGATTCAGTTCAATTTATAGGTTCAGCAAAAGTAAGTAATGAGCAAGCTTTCTATATTAGAAAATTTGCAGCTATGTTTGGAACAAATAACATAGATCACCAAGCTAGAATTTGACATAGTCCAACAGTTGCCGGTGTGGCAAATACGTGGGGATATGGAGCTATGACAAATCATATAGGTGATATGCAAAACTCGAAAGCTATTATTATTTTTGGAGCAAATCCTGCTTCTAACCATCCTATTGCTATGCAGCATATATTAAAAGCTAAACAGTTAAATGGGGCAAAAATCATTGTTGTAGATCCTAGATTTACAAAAACTGCTGCAAAAAGTGATCTTTACTGTCGAATTAGAACAGGTACAGATATCGCATTTTTGTATGGAATTATTAGATTAATTCGTGAGAATAAATGGTATGATGAATCATTTATTGCTGACAGAGTTTATGGAATGGACGATATTTTCAAAGAGTGTGAAGAGTATACTCCTGAGCACGTTGAAGATATAACGGGATGTCCAAAAGAACTTCTTATTCAAGCTGCAACTGCATTTGCAACAGCTGATCCTGGATGTTTGATTTGGAATCAAGGTTGGACACAACATACAATCGGTTCTTCAAATACAAGACTTGGGTCAATTATGCAATTATCTCTTGGTAACTTAGGTAAACCAGGTGGTGGATGTAACATTTTAAGAGGTCATGATAATGTTCAAGGGTCAACAGACTTAGGATGTTTAGCTGATACACTTCCAGGATATTATGGACTAAGTGAAGGGTCTTGGAAATATTTTGCAAAACAATGGAATGTTGATTATGAATGGCTAAAAGGAAGATTTAAAACTAAAGAGATGATGGAAGCTAAAGGGTTTAGTCTTGGGCTTTGGATTCATGGTGTTTTAGATAAAGAAAATGAAAAGAATAATGCTGATACTCCAATTAAAGCTTTAGTTTGTATTGGTAATGGTATTTCTACTATTACTCAAACACATAAAGTAAAAGAAGCATTAGATAAATTAGAAATGGTTGTATTTATAGATCCATTTGTAAATGATGCCGCTGTTATTACAACAAGAAAAGATAACTTATTCTTACTACCTGCTTCTACACAAGTTGAAACAGAAGGAACAGTTGTAAATACGGCAAGAAGTGCACAATGGAGAACTAAAGTAATTGAACCTCTATATGAAGCAAGAGAAGATCAAGATATCTTATTTGACTTTGCAAAAAGATTAGGATTTTATGATCAATATATTGCTGGTATGGGTAAAGGTAATAAATTTAAATGGCCTGAAGATGCTACAGATGAAATTGCTAGAAGTTTAAAAACTATTGGTATGCAAGGACGAACTGCAGCTAGAATTAAAAAACATACTGAAAATTGGCACTTATTTGAGTCTACTTCATTAAAAGGAAGAGGACCAGTTGAGAAAGAATATTATGGATTACCTTGGCCTTGTTGGACTGAAACTCATCCAGGAAGCCCAGTTTTATACAACATTAATATTCCTGTTGCTCAAGGTGGTATGGGATTTAGAAATAGATTTGGTTTAGAAAGAGATGGTGTAAACTTATTATCAGCTAAAGGTTCAGCTCCTAAAGGAAGTAGAATCAATGGTGGATATGCTGAGATTACATATAAAAATATCGAAGAATTAGCAGGGGTTAAATTAACTGATGCTGAGAAAAAAGCTGTTGAAGGTAAAAACTGGAAAACTGATGATAGTGGTATTTTAAATAAATATGCAATCGCTGCTGGACTTGCACCTTATGGAAATGCAAGAGCTAGAGCTATTGTTTGGAACTTTATTGATCATATTCCAAAACATAGAGAACCATTACACTCATTTAGACCTGATTTAGTGAAAAGATATCCAGCTGTTAAAGATATCCCAAATCACTTTAGAACTAATGTTAGATATAAAACTGAGCAAGATGCACAAGTTTGGGTAAAAAATTATCCAATCAATATTGTTTCAGGAAGAATTGTTGAACACATGGGTTCAGGAACAGAAACAAGAGCATCAAAATATCTATCTGAACTAGCTCCTGAAATGTATGGTGAGCTTCATCCAAATCTTGCAGGAAAACTTGGTATTAAAGATGGTGAAATGATGTGGGTTTATGGGACTGGTGAAGGAAAAATAAGAATAAAATGTAAATACTCTCATAGAGTTGATGAAAAATCAGTATTCTTACCACAAAACTTCTCAGGTGTTTGGCAAGGTGAAAGTCTTTTAGGAAGATATCCTGATAAAACTGCTCCTTATGGAAGTGGGGAAAGTTCTAACCAAGTTACAAGTTACGGTTTTGACCAACAAACTTCTTGTCCTGAGACTAAATGTTCTCTTGTAAGAATTGAAAGAGCATAGGAGATACAAAATGAGTAATAATAATGTAGATTTTTCAAGAATGAAATTTTACTGTGATGAAAATCTTTGTATCGACTGTAATGGATGTGTTGTTGCTTGTAAAGAAGCACACGAAGTTCCAGTTGGGGTTAATAGAAGAAAAGTAGTTACTGTAAATGAAGGTATTGTAGGAAAAGAGATCTCTATTTCTATGGCTTGTATGCATTGTGCTGATGCACCTTGTCAACAAGTTTGTCCTACTGATTGTTTTTATATAAGAACAGATGGTATTGTTTTACATAATAAAGACATTTGTATTGGTTGTGGATATTGTTTATTTGCTTGTCCATTTGGTGCTCCTCAATTTCCAAAAGATGGTGCATTTGGTACAAAAGGTAAAATGGATAAATGTACTATGTGTGCTGGTGGTCCTGAAGAGACTAACTCTCATGAAGAGTTTGAAAAATATGGTCAAAATAGAATTAGTGAAGGTAAAGTTCCAATGTGTGCAGCAATGTGTTCTACTAAAGCTTTACTTGTTGGTGATGCTGATGAAGTTGCTTTAATTAAAACTTATAGAGCTACTTTCAAAGGTAAAGGTATCGCAACTGAATCATATGGTTGGTAAGGATAAATAATGGAAAATAGCTCATTTTATAGTAGAAACAAAGCTTATATTCTTACACTTCTTGGGCTATCAATTGTTGGATTTATATTTGTTAAGTATCTCATGATTATGGATTGGGATTACTTAATTAGATATTCTATCCATGTTATCACGGGTGGAAATGTGGATGGAGTTTTAACTCCTCCCTCTTCTACTTATAAGGCTATGGTTGATGCTGCATTTGGGCCAAATTATGAATCAATTGCTCCTGAAATAATCAGAGCAAGTAATGAAAGACAGCTTTATATTTGGTGGGTTTTTTGTGGTGAAATTGCAATTTTTTGTTTCATGTATGCTTTTTATGGAAGAAAAAGTGCAGTTATTACAAATCCTAATGACCAAGTTAAAGTATTCTCTTTATTTCATAGAGTTGTTATTTGGTTAAATGTTGTTATTATTATAACTCTTATTATTACTGGATTTAATATCACTTGGAGTTTAAGAAGTGGTGGTGGTTATATTCCTTATATATTAAGAGGAACCCATGAGGTTACTGGTTTAGTTTGGATACCTCTTTGGTTTACAATGACAATTATAGCTTTTAAAGATGCAAAACTTTTGATAAAAAATAGTATTGTTAAAAAGATTATTCTTCCAGGTAAATTTAAGCCTATGAAAAGGGTAGTTTTTATAGCATTTGTAGCAATGGGTGCAGGATTAGCAATTAGTGGTGGTATTATTTGGTACATTGATCCAGATGCTTATACTAATGCTCAATATATCCAACTCAAAAGAGCTTTAATATACTTACACTTTGGTGCTAGTGTATTAATTATGTTCTTCTTATTGGACTTTGTATATTCTGTTTTAGTTGCTGTTAAAGGAAATTTTAAAGGTTTAATTACTGGTAAATATCCAAGAGAGCATTTAGAACAACTTGCTCCTGACATTTTAGAAGATTTAGAAAACAAAAAAGGATAATGGCATGACAACGCCTATGAGAAGTGAAAACTTCTCCCTTTTTCCTCAAAGTTTTAGTGACTTCTGTAAAGAAGTAGTCATAGAAAGGTTTGATGAAAATGGGATTGAATTAATTGAAGACAATGTTATAAAAGAAGAGCGAGTAGAGTTTTTTCTAAATGACGAAAAATTTCTTTCTGTAATGACTATCGCTCAAGATCAAGATGCACACATTGTTGGATTTTTACTAAGTGAAGCCGTTATAAAAAGTTATGATGATGTAAAAGATATATCTATTTCAGAAGATGGATTAAAAGTTAATATCAATGCAACTATAAGTCAAGATGGATATGCAAATCTTTTCAAAGAAAAAACACTTACTTCTGGTTGTTGTGTTGGGGTAACTGGAAATGCAGATAAAAGTTTTGAATGTGCCTTTGTAAATACAAAGTATAGTGTAAATGCAAAAGATATTTTAACTAATATGAGAAAATTCAACACACCTAGTGAGCTTTTTGAGAATACAGGTTGTGTACATAAAGCTGAACTTATTTTAGAAGATGGTACAATTTTTACATCTGAGGATATTGGACGACACAATGCTATTGATAAAGTTGTGGGTCTAGCTTCAATGAATCATAAAGATATCAAAAAATCAGTTTTATATGCAAGTGGAAGACTATCTATGGAGATGGTTGTAAAATGTGTAATGCACAAAATTCCAATAGTTGTATCAAAAGCTGCCGTAACTTTTCAAGGATTAAAAGCTGCCAATGAACATGGAATCACATTAATTGGTTTTGCAAGAAATAAAAAGATGAATATATATACACATTCCGGAAGAATTAATGTCTAAATTCCAATTGGATGAGACACAAAAAGACCTTGTATTAACTAACTTAGATGAAGATGGGAAACTATCTTGTTTAAAAGCATTTAAAGTTGCAAGGTTGATTGGGGTAAAACCAATACAAATGTCAGAAGCTTGTAAAAGCATAAATGTCAAAATAACAAATTGTGAACTGGGAGTTTTTGGAAAACTAGAATTCAAAGATTTCGAAGAAAATATTTACAATAGCCTAAGTCGTAACTTTGCATATGATAAAAAAGTAGAGTGCAAAATCTTATGGGATGAAGCAAGAAACTCAACGCTAAGAAGAGTTGGGTCCACAGTAAAAGCTTCAGATATAAAAGTAACCCACTGCCAACTTGGATGTTTTCGAGAGAGAAAAGGCAAAAAAGAGAATGCCTAAACTAAATCACATTCAGTATGCTAAAGCTGAATCTATTTTAATAGAAAAAGAGTACTCTTTAAGTGCACTTATAGAAAATACTTCTTTTGATGAATTAACTCAAGAGTATAAAAAAAAACTTCACTTTACTAAACTAAAAACATTTTCTTTTTCAAAAGAGGGATTTTTAGGTCTATTTTTAGAATTAAGAAAAAACATTGCCATAAGTCTTGGAGAATCACAAGCCGTAATTGATGCGGGGAAATTATTTGAGAGCCTTGGATTTGAAATCACTTGGTTAGATTTAACTATAGATGGAAAAGTAAATTTATCTGCCCTAGAAAATAAAACGATAGATTTTCTTTTTTTATCTTCATATGTTATGGATACTTTTGTAATAACAAACTTACAAAATGTAAAAGAAAAAACAGAAGCTAAAATCATCTCAAATGCTAGTGCAAATCTTAATAAAACAAGCGATATTATATATTTTGATCCATATAAACTTACAGGTTATAATACAAATACAGTACTTCTATTTAATGATGAAACATTTTCCTTATTACCAATAGGAGAAATAGATGCAATAGCTTGTAAGCTTTGCCTTAATGCAATAGAGAAACAACACTTCAATACAAAACCAAAAACTTTATTTTTAGAAAAACTAAAAGAAACTTTCAAAGAGGATATTTACTTTTTTGTTGAGCCAGATACTACTTTAGAATATACTTTACATTTTGCACTAAAGGGTATAAAAGCAAGGGAATTAATACGAACTTTGGCTTTAAGTGAAATATATCTTACAAATGGAGAGGGATGTTCTTTAGGCCTTTCAAAACCTTCAAGAATCATACAAGCTATGGGTTATGATGAATTGACAAGTAGAAACTCTCTTAGCTTATCTTTTGTGGATGAGATAAGCCAAGAAGAGATTGAGAAAGTAATAAAACTTATGTATTTAAAATATAAGCAGATAAAATCTTTTTCTTAGGCTGGAACTTCAATCTGACAATTTAAATCTATACTTCCACCTTTGATAATTTGTGCTCTTAATCCTGCTTTATGTACCATTTGAGTTAGTGCTTTTTTTTCATCTAGTTTTTCAGCTATATATTTACAAGGTTCACATAGTCTAATACCTTTTAATACTACTTCTCCTATTTGAAACTCTTTTCCAACTAGTGAGTTTAAATCACAATTTGTAACTGCAATATTTCGTCTAAAGTCTTCAGGTGTAAATGAAAGATTATGTTCTTCATTTAGTGCATTTATATTTTCTATTTCTATTAGTGTAACATCTCTATCTGGTTCTACTGTTCCTTTATTAGAAAATGTCCCTTCTTGGTTATAATATCTATCTCCAAAGATTCCTTTACCAACTTCTAATACTACTTGATTTACATTTTGCATAGGGCTTTCAATACTTTTTGAAATAAGAAGATTCGATATTTTTCCTGACATAGTGTTTTCCTTTATTTCTTTTGATTATAGCTTAATATTATAACTAGTTACTGAATTTTTTATAATTTCTCTTGAAGAGGTAAACCTCTTCGCTTTCTTACTTTTGTATTGACGAAAAGTAAGCAAAAGCAACTACGGCTTCGGAGGCAAAGCTTCCCTCATTTATTATTTATCTTTTCTGACTTGTAAAACTCGTTTATTAAAACTTCCATTTAGGAACTTTTAAACACTTAGACAGTTACCAATCTTATTTAGAAAAGAGAAAAATAAACGTTCGGCTTCTGTGGATGTAGCAATATTCTTTGGTGTCTATATATTACTTTATAAACTAGCAGTTAAAACCATCGTCTTCTCTTTCTGCCTTTGATGAAGCTGGAAGTTATATATTTATTTTCGGTAAAGCCCGAAACTGTTTGAACGTTAAGAAATGACCTAAATGGTCATTTTAGTGAGTTTTGCAGGGCAGGAAATAAATATATAACTGGAAGGTAGCTTGCCTTCATCAATTCGGCAGTCTTTTTTGCTTACTTTTTCGAGATCAAAAAGTAAGAAGAACGAAGACATTTAGGTGTTCATGAAAATATCTTAAAATATTATTTTATATAATTTAGTGAATTATATTTGTAATTATAAAGCTATATTTAGGTTATTTTTATTAAAATTAAATCAAGGAGAATATATGAAAAAAAATATTATTTTTAAAACTGTTATGTTTATTGCAATAACATTTTTATTAACAGGTTGTGGTTACTTAGAACCTAAAATTGTGAGTTCTAAAGATTTTGCTATCCAAAATAAATTAGCATTTAATACAGGATTAGAAGAAGTAATTACTGCATCAAAAAATGCTTTTAAAAATCAAGGATGGGAACTATTATATGAAGGGAAAGAAAAGCCTAAAAAAAATTATGCTTTCTTTAGTAATAGAGGTGGTTTTTTATCTACTTCAGATTTTGATAAAATTGCTTGGGAGAAATCTCTTAATTCTAAATTTGAACCTAAATATTTTATGACAGGTAAAACACCAACATCTGCTTTTAGTTTTGGAACTGAATTATTCATTGTACTTTATTTATCAAATGATTCAAGAACAATTGCTCAAATTACAGCTTCAAGTGGTCAACTTCTTGAAAAAGATAAACTTGAAGGTTATATAAATAAATATGCCGAGTCATTAAATAAAGAGCTAAACCATTAAAAGAAGACCTACTAGGTCTTCTTAATTACATTAAAACTCAATCCTCAAAAAGCTTAGTTTCCTTCCCATCAAAACTAAGCACATTTTTCTTTTTCATATAAGCAATATGTTCCTCTTCACTCATTTTATTATATAAAACTGGTAAATCTTCCCTTTGAGTTATAAAGTCATATAAAGGAACACCCATACCACATGAGTTATTTACATTTTCTATAGTCACATCAAAAACCTGTCTTGCTGCTCTTTTCGTAGAGAAGTGAGAGATATACTCTTCCCATAAAGTATCTCTTTTATGTATTACTTTTGCTTTACAATAAAGTCTTAGAATATTTGGTTCACCCTCAAAAGCACAAAACATAATAGTCATTCTATTATCTTCTAATAAATGAGCAGCTGTTTCATTACCACTTCCAAAATAGTTTAGCCATAATATTTTATTTTCATTTATTATTTTAAAAGTATCATCTAAACCTTTAGGTGAAAGATTTATTTTTCCATCTTTGGGAGCAGTAGAGACAAAAAACATCTTTTGTTTTTTAATAAAATCAATATCAATTTCACTAAGTTTATCAGTGATAGTTCCCATAAGTTTCCTTTAATAATTAGAGTTAAACTTTAATCTCTTTCTTCTTATATTTTAATAAATTAAAAATTAATGAATATTAAAGTAATCCCTTATTATCTTCATAAGAATAAAAGACTATAATCATAAATATTAAAAGGAGATATATAAGTGGACTTTTCAAGAGCAGTTTGGGCAGAGATTAATTTAGATAATTTAGCTCATAATATGAGAGAAACCAGACGAATAACAAATAAAGATTCTAAAATCACTGCTGTAATTAAAGCTGATGGCTATGGACATGGCGCAGTTGCAATAGCAAAGACACTCCTTGAAAATGGGGCAGATAGATTTGCCGTAGCTACCCTATCTGAAGCACTATTATTAAGAAACTCTTTTAGTGATGTTGAAATCTTGGTTTTGGGCTATACTCCTGAGCACTTAGCTAAAGATATTATTCAAAACAATATTATTCAAACTATTTATACCCTAAAACAAGCAAAAGAATTCTCAAAAGTAGCTATTTCATTAAATAAAAATCTTGTTGCACATATAAAATTGGATACGGGAATGCACCGACTAGGTATGCCCTTTTCTCAAAAGACAATAGATACAATATTAGATATTAGTAAACTTGAAGGCTTATTTATTGAAGGTATATTTACTCACTTTGCAATTGCAGATGATATTGATAAAAAGTATACCAAACAACAAGTAGAAAAATTCACCTTTATAGTAAATTCTTTAGAAGAAAAAGGCTTAAATATTCCAATAAAACATGTATCAAATAGTGCTGCTATTATTGATTTACCTGAGTTCAATTTTGACATGGTTCGAGCTGGTATTATGTTATATGGGTTATACCCTTCAAAAAATGTAAATCATAATCTAATCAATTTAAAAGAGGTCATGTGCCTAAAAGCAAATATTTCACAAGTAAAAGAATTAGAAGCGAACTGTGGAGTTAGTTATGGTTTAACATACAAATGTGAAAAAAAATCAAAAGTTGCAACCCTACCTATAGGTTATGCAGATGGTTATACTAGAATGTTATCTGGTAAAGCTAAAGTATTAGTACATAATACAAAAGTTCCAGTTATAGGCTCTATTTGTATGGATCAGTGCATTATAGATGTGACAGGTCTTGATGTAAATATGGGAGATGAAGTTATTTTATTTGGAGGGAACAATCCAAATGGAATAGCAATAGATGATATTTCAAATTTATTAAATACAATAAATTATGAAATTGTCTGTATGGTTGATAAACGAGTTCCAAGAGTTTATATTAAAAATGGTAAAGAAATTAATTATAATGATTACAATTTAGTGCTATTTAATAAAATAAACAATAATGATAATGAATATTAATTAATACTAAAGTTTATTTGTTTTATAATCCATTTTTTTATAAGGAATGACAATGGAAAAAACAATAAAGCTCATAAGAGTTTCACTTGGTATTATATTTTTATGGTATGGGATGTTAAAATTCTTCCCTCAATTAAGTCCAGCAGAAGACTTAGCAATTACGACTATTCACAAACTGTTTTTTGGATTGATAAATGACACCTTATCAATCAAATTATTAGCTATTTGGGAAGTTACTGTTGGTATAGGATTTATTTTTGGTATATATACAAGATATGTGGTTGTTTTATTTCTAGCACATATGATTTGTACTTTTACACCACTATTTATCTTACCAGATATCTCATTTACCCATGCACCATATGCCTTTACACTTGTAGGACAATATATTGTAAAAAATGTAGTATTTATTTTAGCAGGAATTTTGATTTATCAAAACGAAATAAATCAAAGAAAAGCAATAAAAGCAGTATAACAAATGAAGAGTTTAACTCTTCATTTTGCTTTTATTCAGCTAGTAAGTTTCTATAAAACTCTCTATACTTCGTATCACCCTCATCTCTTGCTTTCATAGCAGCTCTTGGATGTTCATTTAACTGACCAGTTAACATATATGGAATACTATATCCCCAATCAAGTTCTTTTTCTAAAGGTACAATATACTCTTCAATAAATTTAAGTACTGGCATTAGTTTATATTTTGGATTTTTAAGAAAACCAATTAATAGTTCAAGTGGACAATTTCCAGCTCCTCGTCCAAGACCTGAAATAGTAACATCAAGGAAACTTGCTCCATACATCATAGCTTCAATTGTATTTGCATATGCTAGTTGTAAATTATTATGTGCATGAATACCAATCTTTTTACCAGTTTTTTCTGCATAAGAAAGATATTTTTCTGTAAGTTTATTAATTTGTTCAGGGTAAAAAGAACCAAAACTATCAGCGATATAAATAATATCCACATTTGTTTTACTTAGTTGTTCTAATACTTCATTTAACTCATCATCAAAAGATTTAGATATAGCCATAATATTTACAGTTGTTTCATAACCTTTTGCATGGGCTTCTTCTATTAGCTCAATGGCTGCTGGAAGTTGATGAATATATGTTGCTATTCTAATCATATCAACAACACTTTCACTTTTTGGAAGTAGTTCAGAAGGCACAGTTCTACCAATATCTGACATAACTGCTATTTTCATGTCTGTATTATTTTCACCAACTATTCTTCTAATGTCTTCTTCTTTACAGAAATTCCATGCTCCAAATTCATCTTCACTCATAATAGAAGGGGAATTATTTTTTCCTATTTCCATATAATCAACACCAGCAGCAACACAAGTTTCATAATGAGCTTTTACAAACTCATCTGTAAAGTGATAGTTATTTACCAATCCACCATCTCTAATCGTACAATCAAATACTTTTATGTCTTCTCTTACTGACAATATTGAACCTTTTTTTTCAATCATCCTTCTATAATCCCCCTATCCTTTTTTAATTTTTACAATAAATTCTTCAAGAATTCAACTGTCATTCTAACCCCTGCTCCACTTGCACCATGAGGATTATATCCCCAAGCTTTTTCTACAAATGCAGGTCCTGCTATATCAAAGTGTAACCATTTATCTTTATTTTCATCATATATAAAGTTATCTAAAAATAATCCAGCTGTAATTGCCCCACCATATCTTGTATTTGCAATATTACAAATATCCGCAATCTCAGATTTAATAGTTTTTCTCAAGAATCTATTAAATGGTAAAGTTGTAGCATATTCTCCTGCATTTAAAGCATTACAAACAGCATCTCTTTTTAAAGTTGTATTATTACCCATGATTCCTGTTGTATATTCACCAACACCTACAACACAAGCACCAGTTAGTGTTGCATAATCAAAGATATAATCAAAATCTTTGATTTTGTCTTGGGCATAACATAAACAATCAGCAAGTACAAGTCTACCTTCAGCATCTGTATTTCGAACTTCAATTGTTTTTCCATTTTTTGCAGTTAGAACATCATCAGGCTTATAAGCATCTCCACCAATCATATTTTCAACAGCGCCAATGATTCCATGAACTTCAATTGGTAAGTTTAATTTTGCAACTGCATTTAAAATACCAATAACTGCACAACCACCACTTTTATCTGATTTCATAGTAACCATAAAATCAGCAGGTTTTAAAGACAAACCTCCTGAATCATAAGTTAAACCTTTACCTACAAGTACCACTTTTCTAACTGGGTCTTTTGGTTTATATGCCATATGAATAAGTTTTGGTTCATGAACACTTGCTCTTGCAACACTTAACATTGCATTCATTCCATTTTTTTCTAAGAACTCTTCACCTTGAATTTTACAAATTATGTCATTTTCTTTTGCAACTTTTTTTGCCTCTTTTGCCATAACTTCTGGATAAAAATCTTGTGGAGTTGTATTTACGAAATTTCTAACTTTATTAACAGAGTTTGCAATATGAGTTGATTGTTCTAAGATTTCTTCTAACTCTTTAGAAACTTTACAACAAATAATTAACTCTTTTTTTAGCTCTTTTTCTTTTTTACTTTTATATTTTTCAAAAGTATAAGACCCTAAAATAGCACCTTCAACTAAAGCTTTTAAAGTATCTTTTTCTTCACCAAAAATCTCTATTTTTGCATCTTTGTATTTTGTTGAATTAAACTTCTTCATGGCTGCTGATATTGCAATTGCAATTGCATCATAAGACTCTTCTTCACATCCTACATATATTTTTTTTGATTCAACCAAAAATACAACTTCTTCATCTTTTGCTTTGAAGTTTAAATCATCTAAAATCTCTTTATCATATTTATTTACATCATCTAAATTTAAAACAATACTTATCTCAACTGATGTATCTAATTTTTTTATGCTATCATTACTTAGGGTTATTTTCATTAGCTTTTTCCTTTCTTTTTGATGCTTGGTTAAAATAATAAATTATTCCACCACCTATTAAAATTGCAAATGGTGCTGCAAAATACCAATGTTCTTTCGCAAACTTTATCACAATTAAAATCTCTTTTCCAAAATACCACACAGGAAGTATAGTAATAGATGCCCAACACCAAGCACTAAGTATATTTATAAATGCAAACATTTTTGCACTATATCTAGTAAGTCCAATAGATACAGGAATAATAGTTCTCATTCCATACATATATCTTTGTGCAAAAATTATTGGCCATCCATACTTTTGTAATAAAAGATGTGCTAGGGCAAATTTTCTTCTTTGACCTGAAAACTTTTTATGTACATAGGCTTTATTAAATCTACCAATATAAAAATAGATCTGATCACCAACAAAACCACCAAGTCCAGCTACAAAAATAGCTAAATAAAGATGCATAGAACCATCATGAGCCATAAGCCCTGCCATAATTAATCCTAATTCACCTTCTAAAATAGACCAAGCAAAAAGGATAATATATCCATACATTTTTAATAAATATAAAAACTTGTCTTCTAATCCACTAACGGGTGCCTTATACAATTCGTAAGCAATAAAAGAGAAAAATATTACTACTACTAAAAAAAGTATTTTACCTGAATTGTTTTTTAGTCTATCTCTCAAAAATGTTCCTATTCAAAATTTAATAAATCTTTTGCTTGAACCATATCTTTGTCACCTCGACCTGATAAATTCACAATTACTGTTTTCCCTTGAAATTTTTCTTTTGCTTTTTTCAAATATGCTACAGCATGTGCACTTTCAAAAGCAGGAATAATTCCCTCTTTTCTACTTAGCCATACAAAAGCATCAAGTGCTTCTTCATCTGTAATAGAATCATATTGCACAGTTTTATTTTCTTTATGAAAAGAGTGTTCTGGTCCAATTCCTGGGTAATCAAGACCTGCTGAAAATGAGTGTGCTTCTAAAACTTGTCCATCTTCATCTTGAAGTAAGTAAGAACATTGTCCATGTAATATTCCAGGACTTCCTTTATCTAAAGAACAACCATGCTTATCTGTATTTGTTCCAAGTCCTCCTGCTTCTATTCCTATACATGTTACTTCTTCATCTTCTAAAAAGTGTGAAAAGATGCCAATGGCATTTGATCCTCCACCAATACAAGCTAATACGTAATCTGGTAATTTTCCATCTTTTTGTAAAGCTTGACGTCTTGCTTCCCAACCAATAATGGCTTGAAAATCTCTTACCATCATAGGATAAGGATGAGGACCAGCAACAGTTCCAATTATATAAAAAGTATCTCTTGCATTTGTAACCCAATATCTAATTGCATCATTCATTGCATCTTTTAAAGTTTTACTTCCAGATTCAACTGCTACAACTTTTGCACCTAAAAGTTTCATTCTAAATACATTAAGTTCTTGTCTTTCAACATCTTTTGCACCCATAAATACTGTACACTCTAAACCTAAAAGTGCAGCAATAGTTGCACTTGCAACTCCATGTTGCCCAGCACCAGTTTCAGCTATAACTTTTGTTTTTCCAAGTTTTTTAGCCAATAAGCCTTGTGCAATTACATTATTTATCTTATGGGCACCCGTATGATTTAAATCTTCTCTTTTTAAATAAACTTTTGCCCCAACTTCTTCAGAGATATTTTTAGCATGATATAAAGGATTTTCTCTTCCTACATACTCTCTTAAAAGCTCATTTACTTCTTCCCAAAACTCTTTATCAAATCTATATTTCTTATACTCAGCTTCAAGTTCAAGTAGAATTGGCATCAATGTTTCAGGAACATATCTTCCACCAAATTCACCAAAATGACCATTTTCATCTGGATCAAATTTACTTTTTTTAGGTATATATATTTCTTGCATCATATCTCCAATACTGAATAAACAGGGGCATGTTCAGCTACTTTTTTATCCCCAGATAAAAATTTAAGATTTAGTAAAAAACATACTTCCACTAATTGTGCATTAACATGTTTAATAAGTTTTGCAGCAGCATTAGCAGTACCTCCTGTTGCGATTAAATCATCAATTAATAAAACTCTTGCATCTTTTATAGGGAAAGCATCAAGATGGATTTCTACCTCATCAAAGCCATACTCCAATTCATATTTTTCACAAACAGTAGTACTTGGTAATTTTCCTTTTTTTCTAACAGGAACAAATCCAATACCAAGTCTATCAGCAAGTGCAGCTCCAAATATAAAACCTCTTGAATCAATACCAGCAATATAATCTAAATTATAAGATTTATATCTCTCTTCAAAGTGATCCATCAAAGCTTTAAAAGCCTCTTTATTGTTTAATAAAGTCGTAATATCTTTAAATATTATTCCCTCTTTGGGGAAATCTTTTATATCTCTTATTGAATTAAAAATTAAATCTTTTTGCTCTTGCGTTAAACTCATCTACTTCCCTTCGTATGCATCATCAATCAATTGACAAATTGTATGTCCAAATAGTATATGCATCTCTTGTATTCTTGGTGTATCATTTGATGGTACTATTAAGTTAACATCACAATAAGAATCCATTTCTCCACCATCACGACCTGTTAGTCCTATGATTTTACAACCCAAATCTTTTCCTACTTCAAAAGCATTTATTACATTTTTTGAATTACCAGAAGTTGAAATACCAATAAGTAAATCACCCTCATTTGCTAAACTCTCAACTTGTCTATCAAAAACTCTATCATAACCATAATCATTTCCAATGGCTGTTAATGCACTTGTATCTGTTGTAAGAGCAATACCTGGTAAACCTCTTCTTTCAGTTTTATATCTTCCTGTTAGTTCAGCTGCAATATGCTGTGCATCAGCAGCACTTCCACCATTTCCAAAAATTAATATTTTATTTCCAGCTTTTAATGTATCAACTGCTAATTTTGAAGCTTTTTCTAAAGGTTCACTCATAGTTTCGATTACTTTTTGAATTGTTTCTAAATGTGCTTGAAACTCTTTTTCTATTGTTTTTTTCATATTATTTACCTAAAATCTTTTCTATTGTTGAAGTTGTACTTTTGCCTTCTACAAAATCAATTAAAACTGTCTCTTTTGCAATATCTGATCCAATTACTTCTTTACCCTCATAATCAGCACCTTTTACTAAAACATCAGGTTTTACTCTTTGTATCAATTCATATGGTGTATCTTCATCAAAAATTACTACATAATCAACACACTCTAAAGCTGATAAAATATATGCTCTATCATCATGATTATTTATAGGTCTATTTTCACCTTTTAGTCTTTTTACACTATCATCTGAATTTAAACCTACTATTAATATATCACCTAAAGCTTTTGCATTATTTAAATATGACACATGTCCTTTATGTAAAATATCAAAACAACCATTTGTAAAGATTATTTTTTTATTTTGTTTTCTTAATCTTTTTGCTACTTTTTTTATCTCTTTAACTGTTTTAATATGCAAATCTATAGAACTTTTATGCAGTGTTGCTTTATATTCTTCTATCTCATCAAGAGTTACTGTCGCACTTCCAAGTTTTCCTACAACTACTCCTGCTGCTAAATTTGCAAACTCTAAAGCAGCATAAATATCATCAGTCATAGATAAAGCATAACCAAGAGAAGCTAAAACAGTATCACCAGCACCTGTTACATCAAATACTTCTTTTGCAACAGTTGGTTTAACAGTAACTTCTTTATCTTTTAAAACAGCTATTCCATCTTCACTTAAAGTAATTACAGACATCTCTAAGTTAGCTATTTTTTGTAACTCTTTTAAAGCATCTCTCAAACTATCACTTGAATCAATTTTTATACCAGTTGCAACTTCTGCTTCTTTTTTATTTGGTGTTAAAAAATATGCTCCAGCATATTTTGCATAGTTTGTACCCTTTGGATCTACTATTACTTTTTTATTATTTAAATTTGCTATTTTAATAATTCTTTGTGTTAAATCATTTGTTAAAACACCTTTCCCATAATCTGATAATAAAATTAAATCATAACCATTAACTATTTGTTGTAATTTTGCATATACTTTATCAGTTGATTCAAAAGAGATATTGTTTTTACTCTCATGGTCATATCTTACAACTTGTGATTTTGAAGCCATAATTCTAGATTTTTTAGAAGTTTTTCTTCCTTTTTGAAGTATTAAAAAACTTTTAGCATCTGTTGCATCAATTAAATATTTCACCTCTTCAGCAACGCTATCATCTCCAACCACAGATAAAACACCAACATCAGCTCCAAGGCTTAATAGATTGCTAATAACATTACCAGCCCCACCTAACACTTTTGTCTCATTTTGTACATCAATAATTTGGACAGGAGCTTCAGGTGAAATTCGATCACAAGTTCCCCATAGATAATGGTCAACCATTAAATCACCAATAACTAATATATTTGGTTTTTTTTCATTTTGTAAAATTCTTTCCATTATTTAACTTCCACCTCATAAATTCTTTTTATCTCAGAAATATAATCTTTTATTCCATCTTCCATTTCATATCTTGGAGAATAATCTAAATAAGTTTTTGTATCTTCAATATTAGCTTCCGTATGGAATTGATATTGTCCAATATATGGATTTGGGATATAGTTTGTCCCTAAATTTGTACCTAGCTCTTTTTGTAAAATATCTGCTATATCTTGGAAAGATCTAGCTTTTCCAGTTCCCACATTATAAACTCCACTTTTTTTAGGAGTTGCTGCTTTTATATTCGCTTGAATTACATCTTCTATATAAATAAAATCCCTAAGTATTTTATCACTTCCTTCAAATAATTTTGGTGTATTACCAGCTAATATTTGATGTCCAAATTGGATTACAGTTGAAGCTGTTTTATTTTTATAAAACTCCCTTGGACCATAAACATTAAAGTATCTTAATCCCACAATAGAAATATCTAAATCTTTTTTTAAATAATCATAAGTAATATTATCCATCATAAGTTTTGAAAAGCCATAAACATTTCCTGGATTTTCATTTCCAACTGTTTGGGGAGATGCTGCATCTCCATATGTTGCTGCACTACTTGCATAAATCATATTTGCATTATGATTTATTGCCATTTTTAGTAAATCCTCATATGCATTAACATTTGTTTTTACCATCAAGTCTTGTTCACTTGCTGTCGTATCTGAAATAGCAGCTTCATGGAAAATAAAATCAAAATCATAATCTTCATCAATTTGATTTAATAACTCTTTATCATTAATATCCCCACTAATAACTGTTCCTTTAAATCCTAACAAGTTTTTATAGTGTCCAAAAGACTTTAAGTTACCATTACTTAGGGTTTCACCACTTCTAAATGAATCTAAAGCAATAATCTTTGCCATTGGATAATTATTTTGAAAATAAAAACATAGGTTTGAGCCAATAAATCCTGCAGCCCCTGTAATTAAAATTGTTTTTTCATTAAAATCATATTCTGTATATTTCATATTTACCTACTTTACATAAATGGGCTTTATTCTATCGAAAATTAAGTTACGGTTTTATAATAAAATCAGATAATTTAAAATATAATTTTTAATATTATCTTTGGAGTTTGTATGAAAAATTTCATTATACTAATATTTCTTATCTCAAATCTCTTTAGTCTAAATTTAGAAAAACCAAGAATTTACAAAAATCAAGATATAAAAAACTGGCTTATGAGTGAAAAACTAGATGGAATAAGAGCCTATTGGGATGGGAAATTTTTATACACAAAAAATGGAAATAAAATATTTGTACCAAGTTCTTTTACACATAATTTTCCACCCTTTGAACTTGATGGTGAACTTTGGAGTAAAAGAGATGATTTTGAAAACATTCAAAGCATAGTTTTAGATAAAACTCCAAGTTCAAAATGGAATGAAATAACATATAATATTTTTGAAGCCCCAAATGCCAAAGGCAATTTTTACAAACGTCTAGAAAAAGTTAAAAATTGGTTTGATAAAAATCCAAATCCAAAAGTTCATATAATCAAACAAATAAAATGTAAAAATAAAAAAGAGTTAGATGATTTTTTGGAAAAGATTGTTCTATTGAAAGGTGAAGGGGTAATAATAAAAAATCCAAACCTTGAATATATAAACAGAAGAAGTGTAAATTCACTTAAAGTAAAAAAGTTTTATGATGAAGAAGGAATTGTTCAAAAAATAAACTACAATAATAAAAAAATGAAAAGTTTAACTATAAAATTAAATAATGGAATTACTTTTAATCTTGGTAATGGATTTAGTGATAAAGAGAGATTAAATCCACCAAAAGTAGGAGAACAAATTACATTTAAATACTATGATTTAACAAAAAAAGGTAAACCAAAATTTGCTTCATTTTTAAGGATCAGAAAGAAGGAATAATTATTTCTTTTATCTCTTTTATTGAATCACAAACAAAATTTGCCAAACTATTTTTTTCATCGAAATTATGTCCTGTTTTTACTTGAATAGTATTTTTAATACTAGCATTTTTTGCACATAAGATATCTGATTCTTTGTCTCCTATTAACCAAGAATTTTCCAAATCAATTTTATGATTTTTTAGTATATTATCTATCATTCCTGTTTTTGGTTTTCTGCAATTGCACTCTTGCGTTGGAGCATGAGGACAAAATTCTACTTGGGAGATAATAATCTCTTTTTTTTCAAACTCTTTTAACATCCATAAAGTTAGTTTTTCAAAATCCTCTTTTGTATAATATCCTCTTCCAATACCTGATTGGTTTGTGATAATAAAAAGTTTATAATCATTATCTTGTAGATACTTCAAAGTATCAAAAACACCATCTATAAACTCAAAGTCTTCAGCCTTGTATAAATAGTTCTTTTCAACATTTATAACGCCATCTCTATCTAAAAAAATTGCTTTTTGCATCATATTCCTATTATAAATCATATTCAGTAGAAGAGAGTCCAGAAGCTATTATTTTTTTGCAAACATCTCCACTATTTTCATCATTTATGATTAAATTTAACTTTTTATTCTCTATGTTTACAGTTACACAAGATTTATTATCATCTTCAAAAGTAGCAGTTGTACCCTCTATATTCCAAGTGCTTGGATTCAAAGTTAAAGCTTCATCAAAATTATCTAATTTATCATTTACCATATAATATGCTCTAACTGATGATATTATCGTAGATATATCTTTTTGGACAATTGCAGCTTCAGCATTATCTTTTGTATCTAAAAGCTTTGGAACAGCTACAGTTGAAATTATTCCTATAATTACTATTGCAAAAATCAATTCAAGCAATGAAAAGGCTTTTGTATTTACCATGTTTTACCTTTTTAATAAAAAATAAATTATAACATTAAATTTTTTAATTGTTTTTTAATTACTTTTTAATTATTCTTAAATGATAAATATTTATAAATAGCATCTTTTACTTCTTTTACTTTTTCTTCATCACCTTGTAATCTATCAAAATATTTTTCTTTTGGTTCATCTTTTTCTATCAATGATATTTTTGAAAAAATTTCTAAAAATACATAAAAAGGAACATCATCACCCCTTTTTAAAAAATGAATTGCCCGCTGAAGAGTTACAAAAGGATTTATATTAACCCTTGTCAGACCATTTTTTTTAGTAAGCACATAATTAACAAAATCTTCTCTAACATCAGCTTCATTAACTATTATTTCAAAATTTTTAGTATCTAAAACACATTTAAAGCCTATTTTCGTCGAATGAAAGTCAAATATATCCACAATAAATTTTAAATCTTTATCTAAAAACCTTTCCCTATAAACTATTTGAATCAAATCAGTATCATAAAGATAAGTGTTTGAGTTGTTTTCATATAAAAAATATTTTTTATCTAAATTGGCACACACTCTTTTTAATTTATCTTTTGTAAATAAAAATATATCAATATCTCTAAAAGTATCAGCTTTTATACATGATCCTGCTAAATAAAACTCAACAAATTCATCTTCAAAGGAGTCAATTTTTGCATTTTTAAAAAAATTTTCTAATTTTTTAATTACATTTTCTAATCTATAATCAAATTTTATTGCCAATTCATATGGTATAAAATCAAAATCATTAAAAAATTCATATTTCATTTTAACTCCTTTATAACTTATTATATATTATTTAACCACAAAATTTGGATTCAATAAATCCTTTTTGTTGTAAATTAGTGGTTCTTCTACTTCTAAATTATAAGTCATTTTTCCTGCACATCTTACAACTGCATCTGCTGCTGCTGTATCCCATTCCATAGTTGGCGCAACCCTTGGATAACAATCAGCACTACTATCTGCTACTAAACACAGTTTTAATGAACTTCCCATAGAAATCATCACTTTTTCTTTTACTGTTTTTATATTATCTATATACGTTTGTGTTTCATCTGACATATGAGATTTACTAGCAACTATGATATATTTTTCATCATCTCTATTTATAGGTAGTTTTTGTTTGTTTTTAAATGCACCTACACCTTTTTTTGCACTATACATAATATCAATTGCAGGTGCATAAACTACTCCTAAAACTGGTTCTTGGTTATGCACTAAGGCGATATTTACAGTAAACTCACCATTTTTTTTAACAAACTCTTTTGTTCCATCTATTGGATCAATGCACCAATAATAATCCCAATCTTTTCTCTCTTCATAATCTATTTGTTTATTCTCTTCAGACATAATTGGAATATTTGGATATAAATTTATTAAACTATTACAAATAATTTCATTTGACTTTATATCAGCTTCAGTAAGTGGAGAGTTGTCTTCTTTATACTCCACTTCAAAATCTTTATTATAAATTTCCATTATCACAAGACCAGCTTTTAGGGCAATATCTTTTATATCATTTAAATTTATTTGTTCCAACAAAGTTTTTCCTTAAAGTATATTTGGAATATCAATATTTGTCTCTTTTTGTGTATCAGCAACTGTTTCAAATACAACTTCAATAGGTGCTTCACCCCTATGTTCTTTATCGACAAATTTAGTTAAAGCTTTGTGGAAATCAAGTTTTACTGTTCCAATTGGTCCGTTTCTTTGTTTACCAATAATTACTTCAGCCTCTTCCACTGGCTTATTTGTAAAGGTTGATTTATAATCTTCCCCTTTATCTTTTGCTTCTTTTTCTTTTCTAGCTTCATCTCTTTCTTTATATACATCATCTCTATATACAAACATTATAATATCGGCATCTTGCTCAATAGCTCCAGATTCCCTTAAATCACTTAACATAGGACGTTTATCAGGTCTATTTTCAAGTCCCCTATTTAGCTGAGATAGTGCAATAATTGGAATTTTCATCTCCCTTGCTAACATTTTAAGCCCCCTACTTATATCAGAAACCTCTTGATGTCTATCTTTATTTCCAGTTCCTTGCATAAGTTGTAAATAATCAATGATTACCATAGATATATTATTGTCTTTATTCTGAGCTAGTTTTCTCACCCTCGCTCTAAGTTGGTTAATATTTACACTTCCACCATCATCAACAAAAAGCCTTTTTTTATTTAAATCCTCAAAAGCAGCACTTAGATTTGACCATTGAGAATCATCTAAATCACCTTTTCTAAGATTTTGCAAAGGGATTGAAGTCTTAGCAGCTAGCATTCTTAACATAAGTTGTTCTGCTGGCATTTCAAGTGAGAAAAAAATCACCCCTTTATTTGCTTCAACATTTTTTAGTGCCATATTTAAAACTAGAGCTGTTTTTCCCATAGCTGGCCTAGCTGCAATAATAATTAAATCTCCATCATTAAAACCTGTTGTTCTTTTATCCAATTCATAAAAACCTGTTGTTTCACCAATAAGATGTTTTCCACCAAGTTCTTTCATTCTTTTTATGTATGATAAAGTGTCATCCGTGATTACATGTATATCTTTAAGTTCTGTTGAGGCTGAATCAGTAGTAATTTTATAAAGGGCATTTTGTACTGTATCCACAGCTTCTGTTGCTGCAATATCATCTTCAATCGCAACTTTTTTTATTGTAGTTGCTAAAGTTGCAAGTTCTCTTTTTACACTTGCATCTTTTATCTCTTTTGTATATGCTAAAGTATTTGTGATTGGGTTTGCAGAAAGGATTTCTATTAAAATATCATCATCAACATCTTTTGAATTTACTCTTCTTCTAATAAATTCTTCATCTATTGGCATATCTTCATTATGGAGTTTTTCCATAACTGCAAAAATTTTCTGATGAGCAGGAAGATAGAAATCTTTTGGTTTTAAAATACCTAAAACATCCTCTATTTCATCGGGATTAAATAAAATCGAACTTAATACCGCTCTTTCTATGTTTAAACTATAAATACTATCCATTATTTCTCCAATTAAAGGATAATATTCTAGCTAAGAATAGATTATTATTTTGTTAATTTACTCTTTTTGATTTTCTACTTCTTTTTCAACTTCTTCTAAAAACCTCTCAAGAAGTTCTTCTGTCGGAAGTTTAGCTATGGTTTCACCTTTTTTAATAATCAAACCACTACCTTTTCCATAGGCAATTGCAACATCTGCACTTTTTGCTTCACCTAAAGCATTTACTACACATCCCATAACTGAAACATTTAGCGGAGTTCTTATATGTTTTGTTCTCTCTTCCACTTGGGCTACAGCTGTTACTAAATCAGCTTCTATTCTTCCACAAGTTGGACAAGAGATAATATTTAATCCCTCTTTTGTAAGACCTGCATCTTTTAAAATTGCTCGCCCTACTTCTATTTCTTTTTCTAACTCACCAGTGATAGAAATACGCATAGTATCTCCAATACCATCAAGTAATAAACTACCTAATGCAATTGAAGATTTTATTGTTGAGTGAAATAGTGTCCCAGCTTCTGTAACTCCTAAATGAAAAGGATAATTATTCATCGGTCTTAAATCTCTATATGCCTGAACAGTTCTTTGAACATCACTAGCTTTTAATGATACTTTTATATCTGTAAAACCTAAGTCTTCTAAGAACTTGATATTATAATCAGCACTTGCAACCATACCCTCAGGAGTTTGCCCATACTTATTTTCAAACTCTTTTTCCAATGAGCCACAATTAACTCCAATTCTTATTGGTAAGTTTCTATTTTGACAAGCTTTTACTACTTCTTTTACTCTGTCTTTACTACCAATATTTCCAGGATTTAATCTTATGCAATCCACAGATTCAGCAGCAATCAAAGCTAATTTATAATTAAAATGAATATCTGCAACCAAAGGTAAAGAAGTTTGTTCTTTTATACTTTTTAGTGCAAGTGCTGCTTCCATATCAGGAACAGCTAATCTTACAATATCTGCCCCTGCAAAATGCAATAGTTTTATTTGCTCAACAGTGGCTTGTATATCTGATGTTTTTGTATAAGTCATTGATTGTACAGAGATTGGTGCATCACCACCAATAGCAACATTACCAACGAATATTTTTTTTGTAGGGTATCTTTTTATCATGGGAGGATTGTAGCAAAAAAAAATAAATTTTCAAATAAATATTTCCACTAATATTTTATATAAGAAAAGATATAATAAATGTATGAAGAAAAAAGTCCTAACAATTTATATATTATTATTTTTTGTAATAATTTTTACTTTTATATTTATCTCTTTTAATTATCTCAAAAATCATGAGAGAAAACTATTAGATACTAAATATAAAGCACTCTCCACTCATATAAATAAAGATATTAATTTTTTAATAGAAGATAAACAAACAGCTACTTTAACCCTAGCTATTGCAACATCTAAATATGAGCATATAAGAAATGCATTTATTTCAAAAGATGTGCATAATTTAAATTTATCTAATTTTTCTAAAGAACTTAGTTCAAATTTAAGTTTTAAAAATATTTGGTTTATGCTTATAGATAAAAATGGAACTGCTCTTTATAGAAGTTGGAATGAACATAAGAATGATAGTTTATTATTTAGGAAAGGGATTAGAAATATATTAAAAAATCCAAAAATCACAAATACCATTACTGTTGGTCGATATGATATGACTTTTCACTCAATAATACCAATCTACGACAAAAAAGAGTTTCTTGGAATATTTGAAGTTATTACACACTTTAATTCAATTTCAAGAAATCTTGCTAAGTCTAATATAAATAGTGTAATCTTGGCAGATAAGAAATATTTTAAAACTTTAAAATATCCTTTTACTAATAATTTTATAAATCAATATTATGTTTCAAACTTAAATGCAAAGACTTATTTAATAAATTTAATAAAAAAAATAGGTATAGAAAAGATATTAAAAACCACTGGCTATTTAATTATTGAAAATAAGTTCATAAGTACTTATAAAATAAAAGATTTTGAAAAAGATAATATTGGGTACATTATTTTTTCAAAAGACTTAAAAGATATAGATATCTCTAACATAAATAATTATAAAATTAATTTTATAATTAATATTATTTCATTATTTATTACTTTAGCTTTGATTTTAAGTTTGATTTTCTATTATATTTTTTCACGAAAAGTTCTTATTGAAAAGAAAAAAGTGCAACAAATTCTTGATTCACAACAAAATATTATTATTTTAACTGATGGAGAGACTTTAAGTAATGCAAATAAACAATTCTTAAATTTCTTTAATCAATATAACTCCATCGAAGAATTTAAATTGGAACACAAATGTATTTGTGAAATGTTTGTAGATATCAATGACGTAAACTATGTAATAGAAAAAAACTATAATGGTAAAAATTGGGCACAATTTATCTTAGAAAATCCAAAAAGTAATTTAAAAGCTGCTATGAAAAAAGATGGACAAATAAGGCATTTTTTGTTAAATGTTAATTTAAATTTATTTAGTGGTGAAAAAATACCTTATATTGTAGTTACACTTACAGATATAACTTTAGACATAAAACAAAAATCTGAATTAAAACTCTTAAATGACAATTTAGAACTTTTAGTTGAAGAGAAGACAAAAGAGTTACAAAATTTAAATGAATCACTTGAAAAAAGAATAGAAAATGAGATATCAAAAAATAAAAAGAAAGATGAAATACTTTTCCAACACAATAAAATGCTTGCTATGGGAGAAATGATAAATAATATAGCCCACCAATGGAGACAACCTCTTAGTGCAATATCCTCTTCAGCTAGCTCAATATTACTAAAAAAAGAGATGAATAGTTTAGATGATGAAAGTTTAAACTTTTTGTGTTCTCATATAGTTGAAAGCTCAAATTTTTTATCAAAAACAATAGAAGACTTTAGAATATTTTATAAAGAAAATGAAAAAGAAGAAGAGTTTTTATTAAAAGATATAATTAATCAAAATATAAAAATAGTTACAAATAAATTAGAAGATGAACATATAGAAATTATAAATAATATTAATGACAAAATAAAAATATTTGCCCAAAAAAATCAATTCAAACAAGCCATACTAAATATAATAAATAATGCTATTGAAGCTTTAATTGAAAATAGAAAAGAACAAAAATATATTTTTATTACAACTTTTGAAAACACTTTATCAATAAAAGATAATGCAAATGGTATAAATAAAGATATCATGGAACACATTTTTGAGCCTTATTTTACTACTAAACACAAAAGTCAAGGAAAAGGTATTGGGTTATATATGGCAAAAATTATTTTAGAGAAAAATATGCACTTTAAATTAGATGTGGAAAATAATGCTTTTATTTATAATGAAAAAGAATATTTTGGAGCAAATTTTATTATAACTTTCAACAAATAAACCATTAACTTTTCTTTTAACTATTTTCGATATAATTGCCAAATATTATATAAAAGGAACCAAATGCAAGAGTTTTCTACTTTTGACATGATTATTGTTGGGATTTCTGTAGTTTTAGGACTAAAAGGTCTTTTTAAAGGTTTTATAAAAGAAGTTTTCGGACTTGTAGGTATTATTGGAGGTATTTTTATAGCTTCAAGGTTATCAGAAACAGTTGGAAATCTTATTAAGCCACTAATTGGAATAAATAGTAATGCTACGTTATCACTAATCGGATTTGTTGTTACTTTAATTGGATTTTGGATTTTAGTTTATATTGCAGGTTCAATCTTAAGTAAAATGAGTGAAATGAGTGGATTGGGTGCACTAAATAGACTATTCGGATTTGTTTTTGGTACAGCTAAAATATTTTTAATTATTTCAGTAATTTTTTATGCTTTATATCAAATTCAATCATTTAGAGCTTCATTAGATAAAAAACTTGCTAAATCAATAGTTTTTCCAGTATTAGTAGAAACAGGTGGATTTATAGTTAAACTTGATACCTCTAAGTTTTTGCCAAGTAGTAAAGAAGAGCCAGTAGTTGAAACTACTAATGAGAATAAAACAACTGTTGAAGAAACAAAAAAAGATGTAAAATCTGAGATTACTGCAGATGAAAATAAAGAAGTAAAACCTGAAACAACTCCTAAAAAAGAGACTTTAGGTGATAAAATTATAGAATCTACAAAAGATGCAGCACAAAAAGTAAAAGAAACTGGTGCAGAGATAATAAAAGATACTCTTACAAAACCAGAAAAAGAAGAGAAATAAAGGATTTATATATTGTTTGAAAATACATACATACAACAAAGAATTGAAAAAGCAAATAACTTAAGAGAACTTGGTGTAAATCCTTATGCTAATGAATCAAAAAGAAATACAACTATTGCAAAATACTTAAATGTAAATAGCGATATTTTTCAAAAAGAAGATAAAAGAGATGAAAAAAGACACTACATAGTCAGTGGTAGAATTAAATTTTTTAGACTTATGGGAAAAGCATCTTTTCTAAAAATAGAAGATGAAAGTGGACTATTACAAATTTATGTTGCAAGGGATAATTTACTTGAAGGTTTTTACAACGACATATTTAAAAAAAATATTGAAGTTGGTGATATTATTGAAGTTGGGGGATATCCTTTTGTTACAGGTAAAGGTGAATTATCTTTACATGTGGATAGTGTGCAAATACTTACAAAATCAATTTCTCCACTACCAGAAAAATACCATGGTATTCAAGATAAAGAGTTAAGATATAGACAAAGATACTTAGATTTGATTATGAATAGTGAAGTAAGAAAAACTTTTCACATAAGAAGTAAAGTAATTAGCCTTACAAGAAGATTTTTTGAATCAAAAGGTTTTTTAGAAGTTGAAACTCCTATGATGCATCCAATTGCAGGGGGAGCAAATGCTAAGCCATTTACTACTCATCACAATGCATTAGGTGTTGATAGATTTTTAAGAATTGCACCTGAGTTATATTTAAAAAGATTAATTGTAGGTGGATTTGAAGCTGTATTTGAAATAAACAGAAACTTTAGAAATGAAGGAATGGATGCAACCCATAATCCAGAATTTACTTCTATTGAATTTTATTGGGCTTATAAAACATATAAAGATTTAATTGCCCTTACAAAAGAGTATTTTGAATATTTATTTGAAAACTTAGATTTACCAACTAACTTACCATACGGTGAAGTTGAAATTGATTTTAATAAATTTTCTGAAATTCCATTAATCCAATCACTTTACGAAATTGGTGGAGTTCCTAAAGATATAGTTGAAGATAAAGATAAAATCATTGCATTTATGAAAGAAAAAAATCTAGAAGTAAATGAAAATATGAATATTGGGCAACTTCAAGGTGAACTTTTTGATGAATATGTTGAAGAAAAATTAATTAACCCAACATTTATAACAGAATATCCTGTTGAGATTTCTCCATTGGCTAGAAGAAATGATGAGAAAACTCATTTAACAGATAGATTTGAGTTATTTATCGCAGGTAAAGAGATAGCAAATGCCTTTTCAGAGTTAAATGATCCTTTAGACCAACTGGGCCGGTTTGAAGCTCAAATGGCTGCTAAAGATTCAGGTGATGATGAAGCACATGAAATGGATGAAGACTTTGTAAATGCTTTATCTTATGGAATGGCACCAACAGCTGGGCAAGGTATAGGTATTGATAGACTTGTTATGATGTTAACAAATCAACATAGTATTAGGGATGTATTACTATTTCCAGCAATGAAACCAATCAAGCAAGAAATAGATTTATATTCAGAAGACCAAGAATAAATAATAAATCAGGAGAATTAGAAATGAGTTATATTAGTAATAATAATTTAGAACAAGCAGATAAAGAGATTTTTGATATTTTAGAAAATGAGTTAGAAAGACAAACTACACACTTAGAGATGATTGCAAGTGAAAACTTTACAAGTCCAGCTGTAATGCAAACTATGGGTTCTGTATTTACTAACAAATATGCAGAAGGTTATCCATATAAAAGATATTATGGAGGATGTGAATTTGCTGATAAAGCTGAGCAATTAGCTATTGATAGAGCTTGTGAAATTTTTGGTTGTAAATTTGCAAACGTACAACCACATGCAGGTAGTCAAGCAAATGGTGCAGTTTATGCGGCACTAATAAATGCTGGTGATAAAATTTTAGGTATGGACTTATCTCATGGTGGACATTTAACTCATGGGTCTAAACCTTCATTTTCAGGTAAAAATTATCAAGCATTTTATTATGGTGTAGAACTTGATGGTAGAATTAATTATGACAAAGTTATGGAAATAGCAAAAGTTACACAACCAAAAATTATTGTTTGTGGGGCTAGTGCTTATGCAAGAGAGATTGATTTTGCTAAATTTAGAGAAATAGCTGATGCAGTTGGAGCTATTTTATTTGCAGATATTGCACATATTGCTGGTCTTGTTGCTGCTGGAGAACATCCATCACCATTTCCTCATGCACATGTTGTAACAACAACTACACATAAGACATTGAGAGGACCAAGAGGTGGACTTATTTTAACAGATGATGAAGATATCGCTAAAAAAATAAATTCAGCAATTTTCCCAGGACTTCAAGGTGGACCATTAGTTCACGTTATGGCTGCAAAAGCAGTTGCATTTAAAGAGATTCTTGACCCATCATGGAAAGAGTATGCAAAACAAGTTAAAGCAAATGCAAAAGTTTTAGCTGATGTGTTAATGAAAAGAGGATATGATATCGTAAGTGGTGGAACAGATAATCACTTAATTTTAGTATCATTTTTAAATAAGCCATTTAGTGGTAAAGATGCAGATGCAGCTTTAGGAAATGCAGGGATTACTGTAAATAAAAATACAGTTCCTGGTGAAACTAGAAGCCCATTTGTAACAAGTGGTGTTAGAATCGGTAGTCCAGCACTTACAAGTAGAGGGATGAAAGAAAAAGAGTTTGAAATAATTGCAAATAAAATTTGTGATGTTTTAGATGATATTGAAAATACCCAATTACAAGCAAAAATTAAAAAAGAGTTAGAAGAATTAGCTAAAAATTTCGTTATTTATACTAGTTCTACATATTAATAAATAGTAATAAAGGCTTATTATGGAAATAAAAGGCGAAGATTTTATAAAAAATGTTCAAATAAAAAGGGAACAAACAGAATTAGAGGAGAGATTGATGGAACTAGAGTCACAAGCTAAAAACATAAATTCTTCTTCGAAGAACCCATATGAACAAAATAATCCTTATGCAAGTAATGATAATTTTACTTATGAAGAAGAAGTTAATAAAACTGAGTCAGAATTAGATGATATTTTGTTAGGAGCAAGTAACTCTTCACAAAATAAAGACAATAAGAAAAAGTATATTGTATTAGGACTAGTTTTAGCAGTTTTATTTTTGATAACGATTATAATCTTTCGTCTTTTAGATAACCAAACTAAAGTTGAAGATGATTCATTAACAAAAAAAGAGACTATTGAACAAGACAAACCCTTAAATGACAATATTGAACAGCAATATCAAAAAATAGTAAATGAGAAGCTAAAAAGCATTGAAGATTTAAATAAAAAAACTGAAAAGCAAAATAAAGATATAACAGAAGCAATGGATCTTAACAATATTCAAAAAGAAGAGAAAAAAGTCTCTGCTCCAGAACCTTCTCCAAAAGAAGTTGAAAAAGCTAAAGAGTTAAAAAAAGATATCTTTAATGTAGAGGCAAAAAAGGCTACAGAGAAAAAAGTAGAGAAAGCAAAACCTGTTGTCAAAAAACCAGTAGTTAAAAAAGTAGTAGAAAAACCAGCTCCTAAACCAGTAGTGAAAACTACAAAGAAAATTTTAACTAATGAACCAAAAGGTACTTTTATTCAAGTTGGAGCCTTTTCAAAAAATATAGACAAAAAATATATGGATAACCTAAGAAAAAGTAATCTTAAATATGTTTTTTACAAAGTAAATGTCAAAGGTACAACTTTTACAAAAGTATTAGTAGGTCCATTTAAATCTAGAAGTGATGCAATCAATAATATGAATAATGTTAAATCAAAACTTAACATTAGTAGCGCTTTTATTTTGAAATTTTAATAAGGTTCAAACTGTATGCAGATTTTTTCAAAAGAACTATTTTTAGACCAATTTACACCCGTATCAATTTATAAAAAAGTAAAAGACATCTATAAAGATGAAATTACTTTTTTATTTGAAAGTACAATCAATTCAACTGAGGGAAACTACTCTTATATTTTACTTGGAGCAAGAGAGAGAGTATGGCATGAAGGCTCAACAACATTTTTCAGAAATGAAAAAGGTGAAATAAAAGAAGTAAATTCTAATCCACTTAAATTTTTAAAAGAGTATTATAAAAACTTTGATAAAGAGTTTTATAAACAAAAATCTTTGGAATTGGGAATTGGATTAATTGATGGTTTTATTGGTAATGTTGGTTATGATATTGGTAAAGAGTTTGAACCAGTTTTAAAACCATATATGGACCCCTTGATTGATGAATTAAATATTCCTGATTTGGACTTAATACGACCAAAGATTATTTTAGGATTTTCACATAAAACTTCTAAGCTTGTAATTGTTACTAGTTGTGAAAAATATAAAAATGATTTAGAAGTTATTGAAAAAAATTTATTTACTCCTTATGAATTCCTACCATTAAAAAAAGCTGAACTTTTAGATGAGGGAAAATTCAACTATACAAAAGAACAATTTTTTGAAATGGTATCAAAATCAAAAGAAATGATAAGAAGTGGTGATGTTTTTCAAATACTTATGTCAAATAGATTCACTCAAAAAGCTATTGTAGACCACTTGAGTTTTTATAGAGCACTAAGAAGTAAAAATCCTAGCCCTTACCTTTTTTTACTTGAATTTGAAGATTTTTCAATTGCAGGAAGTTCTCCTGAAGTTATGGTTAGACTTGTAGATGGACATATACTTTTAAGACCAATAGCAGGTACTAGAAAAAGAGGTAAAAACATAGACAAAGATTTGGAAATGGAAAATGAACTTCTTTCTGATATAAAAGAGAGAGCGGAACATATTATGTTAATCGACCTTGGAAGAAATGATGTGGGGAGATGTGCAAAACCTGGAACTGTAAAAGTAACTGATTTGATGAGAGTAGAAAGATATTCTCATGTAATGCACATGGTAACTGATGTGGAAGCAGTTATTGATGATAAATATGACATGTTTGACCTTTTTGCAGCTACTTTTACAGCAGGAACAATGACAGGAGCTCCAAAAATAAGAGCGATGGAATTAATTGCGCAATTTGAAGGAATAAAAAGAAATTTTTATTCAGGAAGTATTGCTTATTTTGGTTTTGATGGAAATATGGATAGTGCAATTACTATTAGAAGTACAATGCTAACAAAAGACAAAGTAATATTCCAAGCAGGAGCGGGAGTAGTTGCAGATTCAATTCCAGAACTTGAGTATTTAGAAGTTCAGAATAAACTTGCTGCTAATATTTCAACACTAAAAGACTTATCATAAAATATTAAAAGATTTATCTTAATTAATATTGGATATTATGTTATTCTAAAACTATACCCAATATTAAAAGGATAAATTTTGCTACTTGGCGTAAACATAGATCATATTGCTGTATTAAGAGAAGCCAGAAAAATAAATGACCCAAACCCACTTGATGCCCTTGGAATTTGTAAATTAGCAGGTGCTGAACAAATTACAATTCACTTAAGAGAAGATAGACGACATATCCATGATAATGATGCAAAAAATATTATAAAATTATCAACTCTTCCAGTTAATTTAGAGTGCTCAATCAATGAAAAAATCATAGATATCGCATGTAAATTTAAACCCTCTCGGGTAACACTTGTTCCTGAAAATAGAGAAGAAGTTACAACTGAAGGTGGTTTAGATTTAAAATCAAACTTTGAAAGAATAAAAAATGCTGTTGATAAACTTCATGAAAATGAGATTGAAGTTTCACTTTTTATTGATCCTACAAAAGATATGATAGAGTTATCGCAACAACTACAAGTTGAATGGTGTGAACTTCATACTGGAACTTTTGCAAATGTATATGCAATGTTACATGGTAATTTAAATAATACACACCATAGTATTAAAGAGTTAGAATTACCAAGGGAAGATTTAAAAAAACTTCTAACAAAAGCAAGAAAAGAGATTAAAAAAGCTTCAATATTTGCCAAAGAGCTAGACTTAAAAGTTGCTGCAGGACATGGTCTAAATTATCAAAATGTAACGATGATTTCAAGAATAAAACAAATAAGTGAATTAAATATTGGACAAAGTATAATAGCACGGTCAGTTTTTACTGGCTTAAAAGATGCAATTATTGAGATGAAAAATCTTATCAAGGATTAAGAAGTATGACAAAAGTAATTGACGCAGAAATTAGTAAAAAAAAAGTTGCAATATCAATTGGAGATCTAAATGGTATTGGACTACAAATTGCTTTAGAAGCACATGAAAAAATTAAAAAATACTGTTCTCCCGTTTATTGTATAAATAAAGATTTACTAAAAGATGGTGCTAAACTATTAAATCTTGACATTCCAAAAGACTTCGAACTTGAAAAAGTAAAAGGTAAATTTGTAATTAGACCAGGAATTGTAGCAAAAGATGCAGGTGCTTATTCATTTGATTCTTTTACAACAGCAATTAAGCTAGCTTCAAAGAAAAAAGTTGATGCAATAGTAACCTTACCTATAAATAAGGAATCTTGGAATAGAGCAAAAATTCATTATAAGGGGCATACTGAAGTTCTAAGGGATTATTTTGGCAAAGATGCAATTATGATGCTTGGATGTTCTAAATTGTTTGTAGCTTTGTATACAGAACATATTGCACTTAGAAAAGTAGCAAAAAAAATAGAAGAAGAAAAAATCACTAAATTTTTATTAGATTTTTATGAAAATGTAAAACAAGATAACATTGCAGTCTTAGGCCTTAATCCACATGCAAGTGATAATGGAGTTTTAGGGGATGAAGAAGTTGAGATTATAAAAGCTATTAAAAAAGCAAATAAAGAAATAGGGAAAAATATCTTTAAAGGTCCATTAGTACCAGATACTGCCTTTTCACCAATGAACAGAAAATATTATCAATATTATGTTTGTATGTACCACGATCAAGGGCTAATTCCCTTAAAATCTTTATATTTTGAACAAAGTATAAACGTGAGTTTAAATATTCCAATTATTAGAACCTCTGTAGATCATGGAACTGCATTTGATATAGCTTATAAAAACTCCAAAGTATCTTTAAAAAGTTATGTAAATGCAGTAAAAGAAGCTATTAAATTAAGTAACTAATCATATGAAAATTTTAGATGCTTGTTATGAGTTAGAATTTAATAAAATAAATTTTCAAGAGAGAAAAGAAAAAATAACCCATCCTAAAACTATTGTATGTGGTCCACCAAAGACTGGTAAGAGTTATCTAATTTATGACTATTTATCAAACTTTGATAGTGAAGAGTATTTATATATAAATTTTAATGATTTTAGAAATCATAAAGATGAGATTATTTTATTTTTAGATGATTTTATAAAAGAGAAAAAAATCAAAATTTTAGTTTTAGAAAACTTTGATTTTGATTTTGAACTTCCCTTAGTAGAAACTATTTTAATCACAAGTTCAAATTATAAAGAGATAAATGGATTCAAAACAATTTTTGTACATGGTTTAGATTTTGAAGAGTATTTATTACATGATAATAAGTACCAAAATTCAACTACTTCCTTTAATCACTTTTTAAAATATGGTAATTTGCCAGAAATGATTGCAATTGATGAAAATAAAAGAGTTAATCGACTACAAGAAATCATTAAACTTTTTTGTAAAGATAGTACAGAAATAGAGGTTTTAAAACTACTTTTTTCTTCAATAGATGAAAATAAATCAATAAATCAACTCTTTACAATACTAAAAAAAAGCATTAAAATATCAAAAGATAGATTTTACGAACTTTGTAAATTTTATGAAGCAAATCAATTAATATTTTTCTTAAAAAAATATAATCATGAGAAGTCTACAAAAAAAATATATGCTTACAATCACGCTTTTTTAAACTCAATTTCCCATAATAAAAAATTTAAAAATGAATTTACAAATATGGTTTTTCTCCAACTACAAAAAGAGCATAAAAATATATACTATTTAGAAAAAATAGATTTTTTTATCGAAGAGGAAAGAACTTTAGTTTTAGCAATACCTTTTTTTAATACTTTTCTAAATAATGCAATTATAAAAAAGATATATTCTACAATTGATGAATTAAATATCCAACAAGTATATATAATTACAGCTGGAAATAATGACATTTTAAAGTACAAAAAAGTAGAAATAAATATTTTGCCTTTTTATGAATGGGCAGTACAATAATTTATTTAAATGAGTATTTAGTTTTATTTAGATATAATCCACAAATTATAATAAGGACACATACCTATGAAAAAAAGAGTACTTGTTAAGTTTTCAGGTGAAGCTTTAGCTGGTAGCGATGGATATGGTATTGATACAAAGATACTTGATTACATTGCAGAAGAGATAAAAGAATTAGTTGATAATGATATAGAAGTTGGTATCGTTATTGGTGGTGGTAATATTATTAGAGGCGTAACAGCAGCTGCTGATGGTGTTATTAAAAGAACTAGTGCAGATTATATGGGTATGTTAGCAACTGTTGTAAACGGAATTGCTATGCAAGAAGCACTAGAGCATAAAGGTTTAAATGCTAGACTACAAACTGCTATTAAAATGGAACAAATTGCTGAACCATATATTGTAAGAAGAGCAAAAAGACATTTAGAAAAAGGAAGAGTTGTAATTTTCAGTGCAGGTACTGGAAATCCTTTTTTCACAACTGATACAGCAGCAACTTTAAGAGCTACAGAAATTGGTGCTTGTATGCTAATTAAAGCTACAAAAGTTGATGGTGTTTATGATAAAGATCCTGCAAAATATGCTGATGCTATTAAATTAGAAACATTATCATATGATAGAGCATTAGAAGATTCAATAAAAGTTATGGATGATACAGCTATTGCACTTGCAAAAGATAATAGCCTTCCAATAGTCGTAGCTGATATGTACACAAAAGGTAATTTACTTAAAATCATAAATGGTGATTTAAGTCAATGTTCAATAGTAAAATAAAAAAAGGAATAGTATGAGATTAGAAGAGAGATTATCACTAGCATTAAAAAGAGTAAACAACGATAGATATATTCTTGCATTAGCAGTTGGTCAAAGAGCTGATGAACTAAGTAAAGGTGCAAAACCGCTTTTAGAAAAAAACACTCAACATATGAAATACACAGATATTGCAATCGATGAAATTGGCGAAGGATTATTAGTTATTGAAGGTTTAATAAACAAATAACAAATATGGATCCATATATAAATAAAATTCAGCGTATAAACACTATTAAAGGTGCTTATGCTGAATTAAACTCTCAAATAGAAATAACTCCCAAGTTAAAAGATATTGTTGATTTTTCAATTCAAGCCCATGAAGGCCAATTTAGAAAAAGTGGTGAACCTTATGCTGTACATCCATTATTGGTTGCTTGTATAACTGCACACTTTTCAGCTGAAGAATCAATTGTGGCAGCTGCCCTACTTCATGATGTGGTTGAAGACACTCAATATTCTTTAGAATTTGTAAAAGAAAGATGGGGTGAAGATATCTCTTATATTGTTGATGGCTTAACAAAAATTGATGAGATTAGAGAGAGTGAATTAGTATCTTCCGATTCAGATAAAAAAATAGTTACTTCAGCCTTAACTTTTAGAAAACTATTAGTAGCTTCAATTGATGATCCAAGAGTTTTAGTAGTTAAACTTTGTGATAGACTCCATAATATGCTAACACTTTCAGCACTGCCTCCTAAAAAGCAATTTAGAATAGCAGAAGAGACTTTAGTTGTTTATGTACCTATTGCTCATAGACTTGGTATTTCTACTATTAAAAATGAGTTAGAAGATTTAGCATTTTTTTATATTTACCCAGATGAATATAAAAAAATTGATGATTTTATGAAAGAGAATCAACAAACGATTCAAATAGGCTTTAACCAATTTATATCTTCAACAAAAATGCTTTTAGAAAAAAATGGTTATGATGAGAGTAAAGTTAAAATATTTTCAAGGGTAAAACATCACTACTCTATTTACATGAAAATACAAAGAAAAGGTGTAACAATTGATGAGATTTTAGATCTTATGGCAATACGAATTCTTGTAAATAAAGAGATTGATTGTTATAAAGTTTTAGGACATATCCATTTAGAATATAAACCTTTAATCTCAAGATTTAAAGATTATGTTGCAACACCTAAAGAGAATGGTTATCAAACAATCCACTCAACTGTTTTCTTTAATTCAAAAATTCATGAAGTACAAATCAGAACATTTGAGATGCATAAAGTCGCAGAATATGGAATTGCAGCCCATTGGAAATATAAAAGTGGAGTCAAGCACTCACCTAATCTTAATTGGCTAAAATCACTAGAATATACAAATGAAAATGTAGAAGAATTTTATACTGAAGCAAAAGAAGACTTGTATTCTGAGGATATGGTAATTTACTCTCCAAGAGGAGATACTTTTACTCTTCCTAGGGGTGCAACAGCATATGATTATGCTTATATGATTCATACAGATGTTGGAAATAAAGCTGTTGATTGTTATATAAATAAGGTGAGAAAACCTTTATTAACAGAATTAAAAAGTAGTGATATAGTCTCTATTAATACAACAGATCATAATATTCCAAGATGTTCTTGGATTCATATGGTAAGAACAAATAGAGCAAAAAAACAAATAAAATTTTTATGTACTCAAAGGGATAAAGAGATAAATGAATATAGTGGTAGAAATATATTAAATACTATTTTCGCAAAATACAAAGCATATATTGTAGCAGATCATAAAATTGAAAATGTCTATAAAATTCCTTTATTATTGGATTATTTAAAACATACAAAAAAAATGATTGAGAAAAAGATTCAAGAAAATATGAATTTTGTAGAACGATTTAAATTAATTCCCAAAAAACTAAAAGAGTATAAATTTGAGAATATACTTATATATTCTAACTATTCTATTAGTTCAATTTCTTTTGAACACTGTTGTCATCCAAAAGTTGGTGATGATATAGTAGCTTTCAAAGAAGGTAATAAAGCAATAATTCACCATAAAATGTGTGATAAGGCCTATAAAAAAATAAAAGCAGAAAAAGAGATGCTTTTTTGTAAATGGATAGAAAATGAACTTTATCAATACAAAATGGTTGTAAGTTTACAAAATACAAAAGGTGAATTAGCCAAACTATTAACGTACATGAGTCAATATGAAGGTTATATTTTATCAGTTAGTTATGGAAGAGAACAACATAGCTATATTCAATATTGTGATATAGAATTTGAAATTGATAAAAAAAATAGAGATGAAGTGCGTAAAATTATAGAAAAAAAAGCAAAAGTGATTGAGTTTTTTTCAAAAAAAGATGCATATAACAAAAACTAAATTTTTATTTAATAAATAAAAAGTATAATAAGCGATTATTTAAAGAGGTATTATGGAAAATAAGATAAAAGAAGCATTAGCAGAAATTCAAAGAGGTAGCTTTGAAATAATTGATATAGAGTCAATTGAAAAACTATTAAGAAACTATTATGAAAAAGGTGAAAATTTTTATGTAAAAGCAGGATTTGATCCAACAGCTCCTGATTTACACCTTGGACATACAGTTCTTCTTCAAAAATTATCAATTTTCCAAAAATTTGGAGGAATTGTTCAATTTTTAATAGGTGATTTCACAGCAAGTATTGGAGATCCTACTGGTAAAAGTGAAACAAGAAAAGTACTATCAAAAGAACAAGTTTTACAAAATGCTCAAAGTTATAAAGACCAAGTTTTTAAAATATTAGATGAAAGTAAAACAGAAGTAGTTTTTAATTCAAACTGGTTAAATGATTTAGGTGCTGCTGGATTAATTGCACTTGCTTCAAATTTAACAGTAGCAAGAATGTTAGAAAGAGATGATTTTGCAAAAAGATATGCATCAAATACTCCAATTGCAGTAAGCGAGTTCACATATCCCCTACTTCAAGGTTATGATTCAGTTCACTTAAAATCAGATATTGAAGTTGGGGGAACTGACCAAAAGTTCAACCTTCTTATGGGTAGAACTTTACAAAAAGCCTACAATATTGGAAAACAACAAGCAGTATTAATGATGCCAATTTTAGAAGGACTTGACGGAGTTCAAAAAATGTCAAAATCCTTAAATAATTATATTGGTGTAACGGATGAAGCTAATAATATGTTTGGAAAAGTATTATCTATATCAGATGAACTTATGTGGAGATATTTTGAACTTCTTTCATCTAAATCATTAAAAGAGATAAAAGAGTTAAAAGATGGTGTAGAAAATGGTACAATTCATCCAAAAAATGTAAAAGATTCATTGGCAGTAGAAATTGTTGATAGATATCATGGAAAAGGGGCAGGATTAAAAGCTCAAGATGAATTTAAAAAAGTTTTTGCCAAAAAAGATATCCCAACTGATATTCCAGAGTTTAAACTTGAAGTTAATACCTGGATTTGTCAAGCATTAGTTGATACTAATTTAGTTACTTCAACATCACAAGCAAGAAGAGATATAAAAGCAGGTGCTGTTAAAGTTAATCAAGAAAAAATTGATGATGATAAATTAAATTTATCAAAAGGTGAATACATTTTACAAAAGGGTAAAAAAAGTTTCGCTAAGATAGTAATAATATAAAGGGCTAATTTGAAAATAGGTAAATACGAAATTAAACACAACATTATTCAAGGTGGAATGGGTGTTGGAATAAGCTGGGATAAATTAGCAGGAACAGTAAGTAAAGAAGGCGGCTTGGGTGTAATATCAGGTGTGGGAACAGGATATTACAAAGAAAATGAAAGCCTTGATATAAAAATGAAAAAAGACAAACCTGTTGATGTTATGAATTTTTACAGCAAAGATGCTTTAAAAAGAATAATTGATAATGCAAGAAAAATCTGTGGTGATGCACCCTTGGCTTGTAATATTTTATATGCATGTAATGACTATGGACGAATAGTAGAAGATGCTTGTGAGGCAGGAATAAATATTATTATTACAGGTGCAGGAATTCCTACAAATATGCCTGCATTTACAAAAAACTATCCAGATGTAGCACTAATACCAATTGTATCAAGTGCAAGAGCATTAAAGCTTATTTGTAAAAAATGGAAAAGATACGATAAACTTCCTGATGCTGTAATTGTTGAAGGACCATTAAGTGGTGGACATCAAGGTTTTACTTATGAACAATGTTTTCAAGAAGAATATAAATTAGAGAATATCGTGCCACCAGTTATTGAAGAGGCAAAGAACTGGGGAAATCCTCCTATTATTGCAGCAGGTGGAATTTGGGATAAAAATGATATAGATAAATTCATTGCTATGGGTTGTGCAGGTGTTCAAATGGCAACTAGATTTATAGGAACTGTAGAGTGTGATGCTGCTGATTCTTTTAAAGAAGTTATCATTAATGCAAAATCTGAAGATATACAGCTTATGAAATCACCAGTTGGTCTTCCTGCACGTGGAGTTCAAACTAACTTACAAAAATCTATGAGTGAGGGAACAGCTCCAAAGGTTGTTTGTATTTCAAATTGTGTTGCTCCATGTCATAGAGGGGTAGAAGCTAAAGCTGTTGGATATTGTATTGCAGACAGACTTGGAGCTGCTTACCAAGGAGATACTGATACTGGATTGTTTTTTTCAGGTTCAAATGGATATAGAATTAAAGAGTTGACAACAGTTCATGAACTTATGGAAAAATTGACAAAAGGAGAATAAAATTTTTATTAAATTTATTCTTCTAGTCTTACTTACTTATAATCTTTTTGCTTCAACAAGTGATTTAACAAATCAATACACTTCAAATAAAATGGATTATTTAAGAGCTGTCTTAAATAATGACAAAAAAAGTGAGAAGCAACATTTAGAAAACCTAGTTAAAATAGGTAAAAAATTAAATAGAAATGTTAGCACATATGAAAAAGAACTAATTAAATTAGCTTCAGTAAAAACTACACCTAAAAAGAGTACAACAAAAAAAGTTGCAAAAAAAAGCACTACTCCTGAAAAAAAAACAACTACATATAAAAACTCTGCATATAATATAAGTAAAGTAACTGTAGAAGATAATCAAATTATTATTGACTTTAAACACTATATTAAAAAAGACTACATTCATTATACAGAAGAAAAAAGAGGTGCCAAATATTATGATATTTTTGATTTTGATGGAAGATTTAAAGATGCCTCTCCCACAAAATTAGTAATGAATGGTGTTGATAGAATTAGAATCACCCAATACAAATATAGAACACTAAGAATAGAACTTATAAATAGTTTCAATTTAAAAGCAATATATATTATAAATAAAAAAAGAGTTATTATAAAAGTTCTAAATAGAAAAGTAGAAAAAACTACTAATACAAAAGCTCTTCCAATAATACAAAATAATAAAGATAAAATTATAGTTATTGATCCAGGACATGGGGGAAAAGACTCAGGTGCAATAGGAGTAAAAAAAAGATATGAAAAAAATGCTGTTTTATCGGTAGGAAAATATTTATACTATGATTTAAAAAAAAGAGGCTATGCAGTTTATTTAACAAGAAATAAAGATAAATTTATAGAATTAAGAGATAGAACAAAATTTGCAAATAGAAAAAATGCTGATATATTTATATCTATTCATGCAAATGCAGTACCAAAAGCTCAATGGCAAAAAGCTAAGGGAATTGAGACCTTCTTTCTAAGCCCAGCTAGAAGTTCAAGAGCAAAAAGAATTGCAGCTATAGAGAATAAATCAGATATGTCTAGTATGAATAATAGCTCACAAAATGCACTTTTAACTATTTTAAACCAAAGTAAAATTACTTCAAGCCAAAAACTAGGAATTGATGTACAACAAAACTTATTATATACAGCAAGAAAGATGTATAAAGATATAGAGGATGGTGGAGTTAGAGAAGGACCTTTTTGGGTTCTTGTTGGAGCACAAATGCCCTCAATTCTCATCGAACTTGGATATATAACAAATAGTACAGAAGGTAGAAGATTATTTCAAACTTCTTATCAAAGAACTTTAGCAAAAGGTATTGCTAATGGAGTTGATTCTTACTTTGCAAAAAATCAATAATCTTTGAAATTAACTTACTTTGTTTTGTTCTAATATTTGGTAAATCATAAATAGAAAAGAATTTTACCTTTGAGTTTTCCCAAGATAAATTATTATCCAAAAGTTTATCTTCAAAAAAATACTCATCTAAATTTGGAATTTTATTAGCATTTACTAACCATATCCCAATATCCTTTTCAATATTAATCTGGTCAAAGAAATTTTCAAAATCAGAAATTTCTACTTTGATATTACACTCTTCATAAAATTCTCTTTTAGCACACTCTAAAGCTGTCTCATTACTTGTTTTTACACCTTTTAAACAACCCCACTTATTGAAGCTTTTAACCGACTTACATAATAATATTTTAATATCATTTTCTTCTATTTTATATAAACATATACCATAAGCATATTTTTTTGCCATTATTTATAACCTATTTGTTTCTTAATTAAAATGTACGTAATAATATACCATAAAAATATTGGCAATAATATTGAAATCTCAGGATTTAATACTCCTCCTGATGAAAATTTATGAAGCATAAAGAACACTCCCCAAATTACTAATGTAGCTGCAATAGAAAATGAAGTAAATTTACCTATATTAAAAAATCTACTGTTAAAAGAAGTATATGAGAATATCAAAATTATCAATGGTACAAAATATAAAGGTGCAACTATTTCATAATACAAAGATGCCCTTATTTTACTTGTGTTAACTTCTTGATTATTTAAAAGTGTCAAGGCAGTAATCGCATCAAGAATTGAAAAAGAGGATGTTGATTCATAAACACTATCTAAAATTTTAGGTTTAAATCCTTCTAATGTGTATAGAAATTTTTCGTGATGAATCTCTATTTTTGAATTATTCCAGTTTATAACTTTTGGTTTTTTGGTAATTCTTGCATCAATTATGTACCATCTATTATTTTGGAAATATGCTTTCTTTGCAACAATTCCCTCTTCTATATCATCATCTACAACTTTATAAATATGAATATCTTCAGCATATTTTTGTAAAGGATAAAGCTTCTTAAAATATACAAAATAATCATTATATTTAACAAATATATCACTTTTCGAACTTGTAAAATAGGTATTTTTTAAAATCTTTTCTTTATACTCATATGAATAGGCTAAAGGAGTCATTTGAAAGCCTATTAATAAAACTATTAGAATAATTGATACATTAACGACTGGCATAAAAATTTGTCTATTTCCAACACCTAAAGAGAATGAAGCCACCATTTCATTTGTTTTAACCATAATAACAATAGTTATAATCCAACCAAAAACTAGAGATAAAGGTAAAGTAAGTGTTAGTGTAAAAAAACTATTATATAAAATATATAATAGTTGTAAATTGGCAGAATTTGGAACTTCATCAAAATTTTGTAAGAAATCAATCCCCACAAAAAATATTTGTAAAGATATCAAAACTATGACAAAATTTCTAATAAATTTTCGTAGTAAATATTTTGTTATTATTCTCATTTATTTCATTGTAAATTTAGATTTTACTTCATCTATTGAATCTACTTTTAACGATTCTATAGCATTGATAGTATGAGAGATTATACCTTCTAATTTATTTAATTCTTCTTTTGAAAAGTCCGATAATACATAATTAGCAACATCATTTTTATTTTGAGGTTTTCCAATACCTATTCGAACCCTAGTATACATATTTCCAACATGAGCATCTATTGATCTCAAACCATTATGACCACCATGACCACCACCTATTTTGAACTTTACAGTTCCAAAAGGTAAATCCAAATCATCATGTATAACAATTATATCTTCAAGATTTAATTTATAATATTCTTTGATTGCATGAACTGCTAATCCTGAATTATTCATATAAGTTGTTGGTTTTACTAAAAGTTGATTTGATGCTTTTAAAACATCTGCGTTGAAGTTTGATTTATTTATATTTGAAGTTGTAAGTTTTTTAGCTATCTCATCAATAACTAAAAAACCTACATTGTGGCGATTGTTTTCATATTTAGTCCCTGGATTTCCAAGTCCTACTATTAAAAACATATTTTACTACTTAGCTTTAATTACACCAACGATTGGTACTCTTGGGTCTAAATAACAATCTACACCTTCTGGCATAGTTAAGTTTCTTACTAAAACGTTATCACCAGTATCTAAATCAGCAATTTCAATATGGAAATTTTCTGGTAAGTTTTCAATTGTACATTTTACTGCAACTCTTTTTTTATGGAAAACAAAAAGACCTTTGTTTTTTAAACCTTTTGGAGTTCCAGAAACAGTTACTGGTACTAAATAATTAGATCTAACACCTGGTAAAGCCATCATTAAATCTACATGTAATAATTCAGAAGTAATAGGTGCTTTTTGGTACTCTTTTACAACCACTTTACAAACTGTATCACCAACTTTTACATCAAATGCAACTGTTGTTTTATTTTTTAAAAATCTAACGAAATCATTTCTTTTAAATGCAGCATTGATATTTTCAACACCTTTTCCATAGATATTTGCTAAAATGTAACCATCTCTTTTAAGTTGTTTAGCATTTTGCTTAGTTATACTATCTCTTACGATACCCTCTAACATTTTAATTCCTTATTTTAATTTAAAGTTGGGGATTATACAAAAGTATTGTTTAAACTTTCTTTAAGTTGTAAGCTATTTTTTTAAGTTTCTCACATAAAAATAAATTGATTTTATTTCATCATTAGTTAAAAAGTACGAAGGCATGATATTTGAACTACCTCTTTTTGTAGTTAAAACATCAACATATTTTTCAAAAGGAACATTTTTAATGGCAGGTGCTATTAATGTTTTTGTTCTATTTTTTTTATCTTTATATCTTGCAATTACAAGACTTTTATCTCCATCTCCATGACATTTATTACACCCTATTCCCCTAGGATTTGCATATAACATTGCACCATATTCATATTCTGTGATAAAAGAGTTATTTATAATATCCTTTGCAAAACATATATTTACAAATAAAAAGATAATCGCAAAACTAACTAATCTCAAACTTAACCTTTGTATAAAAAGTTTTTGGGTATTATATCAAGCTAAAATTAAACAGTTATAAGGTAACTAGATGGTTATATTAGATGGTAAAGCATTATCAGCAAAAATAAAAGAAGAAGTTAAAGTTGAAGTTTCTCAACTTGTAAAAGATAAACAAATCACTCCAGGACTTGCAGTTGTATTAGTAGGTAATGATCCAGCAAGTGCAACTTATGTAAATAGTAAACATAAATCATGTGAAGCAGCAGGTATTTATTCTGAAGTTCACACAAAAGATGAATCAACTACACAAGAAGAGTTATTAACTCTAATTGATGAAATGAACAATAACCCAAAACTTGATGGTATCTTAGTTCAATTACCACTTCCAAAACATATTGACACAACAACTGTTTTAGAAGCAATTAATCCCCTAAAAGATGTGGATGGTTTTCACCCATACAATGTAGGAAGAATGGTTTCAAATCTTGATTCATTTTTACCTGCAACTCCTTTTGGTGTTATGAGAATGTTTGAAGAGTATAATATAGAATTAAGTGGTAAAAATGTAGTAGTAATTGGAAGTAGTGATATTGTTGGTAAACCAATGGCTTCACTTTTAATCAATGCAAAAGCTACAGTAACTGTTTGTAACTCACGAACAAAAGATTTAAAAGCTCACACAAAAGAAGCAGATATTGTTATAATTGCTGTTGGTGTTCCACATTTACTAAAAGCTGATATGATAAAAGATGGTGCAGTTGTTATTGATGTTGGTATTAATAGACTTGATACTGGTAAATTAACAGGTGATGCTGATTTTGAAGATTGTAAAGAAAAATGCTCATTTATTACACCAGTTCCTGGTGGAGTTGGACCTATGACTATTGGTATGTTATTAAAAAATACTCTAAAAGCTGCAAAGTTAAGAGATAAAAGAGAAAGTAAATAAATGTTAAAAAAAATATATAACTGGTCTAGTTCTTGGACTGGTACAATTGTAATTGTTTTATGTATCATATTCTTTGTTGCACAAGCATTTGTAATCCCAAGTGGTAGTATGAAAAATACACTTCTTATTGGTGATATGCTTTTTGTAAAAAAATTTTCATATGGTATCCCAACACCAAGAATTCCTTGGTTAGAGGTAAAAATACTTCCAGAGTTTCATGATAATGGGCACTTAATCACAGGTGATGGTCCAAAACGTGGAGATATTGTTGTATTTAGATATCCAAATGAAGAAACAGTTCATTATGTAAAAAGATGTGTTGCAGTTGGTGGAGATATAGTTGCGCTTCAAGACAAAGTATTATATCTACATCCACATGAAGGGAATGAATATGTTAAGAAGAATTACCCAATAACACAAATATCAGAATTTGATGGAAAACTTTGGATAAAAAATCCATATAGAAAAGATCATCCTGGTATTCACAATGACCCAAGTGTAACAGATAATGGACTTAATCCACAACAACTATTTAACATGTCTCCAATAAAAGTTCCAGCTAATCAATATTTTATGATGGGTGATAATAGAGACCACTCAAATGATTCAAGATTTTGGGGAACAGTTAAGTATAAATATATAGTAGGGACTCCATGGTTCATCTATTTTTCTTGGGACAAAAATAAAGAAGTTAGATGGGATAGAGTTTTTAGAACAGTTGGAAGTATAGAAAAAGATATGGAAGGCAAAGAGTTCAAAATCAATCACGAAAAAGGAATTTACTAATGAAATATTTTATTGGTGCAGATCATGCAGGTATTGATATAAAAGCATATGTAAAAGAGCTTTTTGAAGCAAAAGGTCATGAAGTAATTGACTTAGGACCAGATAATAAAGATAGAGTTGATTATCCTGATTTTGCAGCTAAAGTTTGTAAAGAAGTTTTAGCAAATGAGGGTTCAAAAGGTATATTAATCTGTGGATCTGGTATTGGTATGAGTATGGCTGCTAATAAATTTGATGGCATTAGAGCAGCCCTTTGTCACAATGAATACTCTGCACAAATGGCAAGGGAGCACAATGATGCGAATGTAATTTGCCTAGGGGAAAGAGTTTCAGGATTAGGAATGGTAGAAGCTATTGTTGAGGCTTGGGATAAGGCGACTTTCCAAGGTGGAAGACATGAAGGTAGAGTTGAAAAAATAAACAAGCTTTTTGGTAGCTGTAGAGCTTAAAGACTAAAGAGTTATCTCTTTAGTCTCATCTTCATTCCATCTTCATCATCATAAAATTTTTCTAAAATCTTTACTTTTTCAAATCCAAACTTTTCATATAATTTTATAGCTGGTAAATTACTAACTCTCACTTCAAGTTCAAAAATATGTTTATCTAAATTATTTAAAGAAAACTCCAATAAAAACTTACCTAAACCTTTTCCTTGAAAATCTTTTAAAATAGCAAGGGAATAAAGTCTATAATGATTTTTTCTTTTAAGCCATAAAATATAAGCCACAGTTTTTTCATCAATTACTAACTTATAAACTATATTTCTTTTTAAATGATAGTTAAAAGCTGCCTTAGTTAAAGCAGCACTATCTCCAAAAAAAAGTTCTTCTTCTATAAAAAGAAGCTCTTTTATATCAGAAGTTTTTGCAATTTCTATTTTCATCTTTGGTAAATAGTATACTTTGGTACTAACTTATTTGGTCTGTATGACATTTTTACTTTTTTTAAATTTTCAAATCCCATATCATCACCTACGTTTATATAATCAACATTAAATTTATCTTTTAAGATTTTTGTGAACTCTCTAAATATAAATTGTGCACAACCAAGTATTTCGAAATCTGTTTTTTCAATAATCACACTTGCAGTTTGTTCATTTATTTGATCACCTACAGTGAAACCTTTTATTTCATCATTTATATAAATAACAAGTCCAATAATATCAAGGTTATCATAATCATTTATCAATCTTTTTATAGCAAATCTTTCAAAATATATACCATCCATGAAAACTTCTACTTCTTCTTTTGGCATATAAGTTGTTCTATCTTTTACCCATTTGTTAAATAAACTTAATACTTCCGTACCATGTTTTTCTTTATCTAATATCTCTATTCTATGGTCTGGATAAATCTTTTTAAATTTATTTATCTCATTCCTTTTTGATTTATAAGAATCACCTTTTAATTCAATTAAGTCTTCAACTCTATAAATATAATCCACAAGTTTTTTTTCTATAATAAAATCTTTTAGCATCTCATATACTAAAGTACCCTCTTCCAAATAATCAACAAACCCTTCCAATAATTCTTCATGTACATACTCTATTTTTGAATAGTTTCTATTACTATTATGAGCATTCATTATTTCAAAGCATTGTAACATCGCATCATAAGTGTTATCTTTTTTCCCAATTGGAGGTAAAAGCATAGATAATTCACCAGAACTTAAAATAAACAAACAAAAAGTATCATTTACAATTGCATAAAATCCAGTTGCTGTTGATAACCAAATATAGTTACCTGCAAAAGTATAATCACTAACATCTACATTTATTAGTTTTAAATACTTAGTCATTTCATCTTTTGCTTTTAAATCAAAGTGTTTTAAAGTATAGTTGCTTACTGTCAGAGTTGACATAATTTTTCTTTTTCCTTATATAAATTTTCAAAATTATACATCTAATTTTGCATTTTGCGTCAAAAATTATAAAAGTTTTTTCTAAGTACCTATTTATCAATATTATGGGATAATCAAAACAAAAAAAAAGAGTCTAAAATGCACGAACCATGGGTAGCTTATGTAGTAGTTGGAACAGTAACAACACTTATGATGATAGGCAAAAGTATGATATTTTTTGATGACTCAGAAAAGAAAGATAAAAAAGATGATTAATCACAAAATTATAGATTATATTTTTACTTCAGCTTCAATTCAAAGATGGAATGATTATCCTAGAATGGTTGAATTAGTAGAATTAGATAAACAAGCTCATAAATTCATTATTGCATATTTTATTGCAAAACTTGAAGATGATATAAACTACACACACCTAATAGAAGCAGGAGTTTTTGAATTCTTAAGAAGAATAGTAGTAACTGATATTAGACCTGATGTTTTTCGAAATGCCTTACAAAAAAAATCAAAAGAAATAAATGCTTGGGTTATAGAAAAACTTCATGATTCTATAAAAGATATAGATGGTGGTAATTTTTTAAAAAAATTCCAAGAATATTTAGAAAATCCTGAGATGTATAAAAAAGAGAGATTTATAAATAAAGCAGCCTCATATCTTTCTACAAAATGGGAATTTTCTATTGTATATCAAACAAGTACTTTTTTAAGTGATATAGAAGATGTGAAAAAAAGTGTTGAAGAGGAAATTGAAGATTATTATGAATTAATAGGGGTTAGAAAAATTGCTCTAAATAAAAAATTATCTAAAATAGTTGACTTAAGTGGAAGACTTAGATTTCAAAAAAGATGGTCTCAAACTCCTAGAATACCTGAGACTTCTGTTTTAGGACATATGTTAATAGTTGCACTATTTGGATACTTTTATTCCCTTGATGTAAATGCTTGTGATAAAAGATTGCAAAACAACTTTTATACAGCACTTTTCCATGATTTACCAGAAGCACTAACAAGAGATATTATTTCTCCTGTCAAATATTGCGTTGATGATTTATCTGAAATCATTAGTGAATACGAAATCATAAAAATAGAAGATGATATCATGCCAAATGTTCCTGAAAAAATTAAAGAAGAATTTTCATATCTTTTAGGATTGTATGATGGCATAAAAGATGAATTTTTAGACAAAATCAATGAAGATGGTATACAAATTGTAAATGATGGTTTAGCCGCATACAATGTTGATAAATATAATGCAATAGATGGGAAAGCTTTAAAACAATGTGATAAATTATCAGCTTTTATTGAAGCTAGTTTATCAATCTCCCATGGTATAAAATCAAAAGAATTAGTAAACGGGAAAAAAGAGATTATAAAAACTCTAAAAACTGTTCAAGATGTAGATTTTAAAGAAATAGCTACAAAAATTGACCTAGCATTTGGGACAACAGGTCAAACTCAAGTTAGAATGGACTTTGAATAAAAGGAAGAAATCTTCCTTTTATTTTATTAAAATTTATATTTTAAATTAATATATCCATATCTACCTGGATCATTAAAAGTAATTTGGTTTCCACCTACAACTGTATATGAAATATCTTTATAAGTATTTGTTGAAGCATAAGTTTTATCAAATACATTATCAACACCTAAAGTTATTTCAAAATTTTTACTTATGCTATTTTTATATTTTAAATTAAAAAGAGCATATCCTCCTAATCTTTGTTCCCCATTGTCAGTATCAACTTTGTTCCAATTATCAACAGCTACCATTTCTGCTGTTAGCTTATGAATTGAATACTCATAGTTTAAAGCTATATTAGCTTTTAAAGGAGGAATTTCTGCTAAGTTTTTATTTGTTTGACCATCTAATGCTTCATCTTTTTTTCCTCTTTGATAAGCAATTCCATAATCTGCTGAAAATGAGTCACCAAATAGATAAAATCCACTTATTTCCGCACCATAAATCTTAGCATCAACATTTTCAAACTTTTTACTTGTTGCATTGTTATATATATAATCTTTTAACACAGAATAAAAAAGTTTTGATTTAATATTAAAATCACCTATTGTTTTTTCAAAACCAAGATCAGCTTCATAGTTTTTTGTTTGTTTTAAATCTTGATTCCCTTTTGAACCCATTCCTGAAAAATAAAGTTCTCTTGCATCAGGAACTCTAGAAGATTTACCAATTCCTGCAAAATACTTAGTAAATTCGTCTTGATTATAAACAGCAAAAACATTTGCACTTAGTGCATTGTATTTTCTTTCATTTTTTGTATTACCATCTGGCTCAATATTTGTATGGTCATATCTTGAACCAAAGTCTAAATTTAATTTACCAAAATCTTTCTCTAATTTTGCGAATATTGCTTTATTTTTAGTATCAGTTGATGGAAAAGAATCAGCAGTTGGTGTAATCTTCCCTGTTGTAATTGATGTTTGATAATTATTACTTCTCCAATTTCTAACACTTGTATCTAATCCAACTGTTAAAATTGAATCAGCAAGTTCCATACTATTTTTTAATTTTGTTCCCCAAATTGATGTTTTCATATGGCTTGTCATATACATCATATTAGGATTTCTTAATTTTGTACTCATAGGATGATCTACATCTGAGTAATAATAATCTAAATTCAACTCTTTTGAATACTTACCTAAATCTCTTTTTGTATACCCAATAGTATAGATATTTGAATCATCATAATCAGCATCCATTCCACCAGCTGGATATAATACATTATCGCTTCTGTTTGCCGTATATGAAAGTTTTACTTCTGAACTATCATCTATATTAAAAATTAGTTTAGATAAGAGTGTTTTTTTAGTATATGCTTTTTCATTAGGATCTTTATAACGTGTTGTAGAAGGAACACCCTTTTCAACTTGTTGTTCATAAAAGTCATTACCATTTCCATCTTTATATTGGTCACTTTTTTCAGTTGAAGCTGAAAGTAATAATTTAAATCTATCTGTTCCTCCACTTATTGTTGCACTTGCTTTTCTATAATTAAAGCTTCCAGCATTTAAATTAACTTCTCCATGTAAATCTTTTGTTGGCTCTTTTGTATGTACTTGAACTTTCCCACTTAGTGTTCCAAAGTTCTCAACATCATATGGTCCTTCTATTACTTCTACACTTTCTACATTATTTGTTAATATATGTGATGTTACTGGATCCATTCTATTTGGACAAGCTCCATATATCTTTGCATCATCTATTAATACATTGATATTATCTTTCTTTTGTCCTCTCAAAATAATATCATTTGCAATCCCATTTCTTCTTACAATTGATATTGAAGGTACATTTTTACTTAAAGCTTCCGCTAAATCCGCTGATTTTAGTTGATCTTCACTTATATCTTTAACTACTTTTGTATTTATCTTTTCCGCAACATTTACTGTTGGTACTTCAACTTCATTCCCTAACAAAACTGTTGAAGCAACAATACTTAACAGACATATAGACTTTTTCAATACTCTCTCCTTTAATTTTAGAGAGATTATTATATATGTCTGTTAATTTTATGTTAATTCTAATATTTAAATTAATATTAATAATATAAAAAAGTAATTTAATTTTTATTGGGAGGAGTAAATAAAATAAGTGCTTTTAATTCTTTGTCTAATTTCTCTTCATGAAAAGGATAAACAAATACATGCTCACTCTTTGTAATAAGAGCAATAACTAAAGAATTCTCTGGATTGTTTTTTATGGCATCTTCATAAGTAAATTTATCTGATAACAATGTTGTTTGAAATTTCCAACCATTATTAAAATTATTTATAAAGTCATTATAAAACATTTTAGAATCAAAAAGAGTAGTTCCTCTTACTGTTTCACTTGGAATTTTATTCTCATTTTTTTCTTGCCATGCTATTTCATAAACACTATTTTGACCAATTTCTGGGGCGAATTGTGAACAAACTAAGGTATTATAAGATTTGTTTGGTGTCAAAGCAAGAAGTTTAGTTATATGAGAAAGTTCTAAAACTTCTTCAGTTTTTTCTGCTAAAATTTCTCCATAAAAAGTAGGAATATTTTGCATTCTTGCAGGTTTGAGATTTCCCCAATTACTGTCAACTAATAATACAGGTATTTCATTTTTTTGTAATTCACTAGCAAGAGCAATACTCCAAGGTGATGCACCAATTAGCAACAAGCCATCAGGATGATTAGATGCTAAATCTAATTTTTTAGCTAGCCAACCAATACTTAATCCATGAAAAACAACAGTAAGAATAATTAAAGCAAATACTAAAGGAAGTAATAATTCAGCACCAATATAACCCCTTTCCATAAGTTGTGGACTAAATAAACCAGCAATTGCAGCTGCAACTATACCCCTTGGAGCAATCCAAGCTATAAATAATCTCTCTTTCCAATTTATATCAGTTTTGATTGTAGATAAATAAACACTTAAGGGTCTAAATACAAATATTATTAAAAATAGTAGTAACCAACTTTGCCAACCCAATCTTTGTAATATTTCAGGTTGAATATCAGCTGTTAGCATAATAAATATAGTTGAAACAAGTAATATCGTCACATACTCTTTAAAACGTCTTAATTCATCCAATGAGCTTAATTTCTGATTGGCAAGAGTAATTCCTAATATTGTTGTTGCCATAAGTCCAGCTTCACTTTGAACAAGATTTGCCAAAGTATAAACTAAAAAAATACTAATTAAAATAATAGGCGATTTTAGGTGTTCAGGAACTTTTCCTTTTTTAAAAGCTTCTGCAATAAGAAAACCAATACCAATACCAAGTATCAAAGATACTAAAAGACTTAATCCAAGACCCATTACTATATTAATTACTAAAGTTTCACTTTGTGATAACATATAATAACTATAAATCAATACTACAAGTAAAGCTCCTATAGGATCATTAATAATACCTTCCCATTTTAATAGTGCAGCTGGTCGTCTATTTAAGTTCGCTTGTTTTAATAAAGGTCCAATTACAGTAGGACCAGTTACTATTACAATACCTCCAAAAATTAAAGCCACAGGAATAGATAATCCTACAAGATAGTGTGAAGCAATTGCTCCAAGTGAAAAAGTGGCTAAAACATTCCAAGTTATTAGACGATTTATTACTTGTGAGTTTTGTTTGAATTCATGCCATTTTAGATTTACTCCACCTTCAAATAAAATTATTGCAACACCAAGTGAAATTAGGGGATGAAAGATATCTCCAAAATCTTCTTTTGGATTAATCCAACCAGTTAGTGGACCCATAACAATCCCAGCAATTATCAAAAGTATCAATGCTGGAATTTTTAAACGCCATCCTATCCATTGCAAGACAATACCAACTATAATTATTGATGCCATAATTTCTGTAAGATGTTGGTGTTGCATTTATTTCCTTATTTATTATTTTTAGATAGTTTAACATTTAATAAATTTAATAAAAGTTATTTTTCACTTGTTGATTTAATTATGATAAACATAAATTTTAATATAATAAATCTAAATATGATATACTAAAATAAATTTATGGAATAAATATGGCAAAAATTACATTAGAGATTGAAGATAAAAATTTAGATACTGTTTTAACGATATTAAAAAGTATAAAAAGTGACCTTATATCTACTATTGATGTGGATAAAAAGGCATTAAGTAAAAAACCATTTAAATATGTACCCAAAAATGTAGTTAAAAGAAAAGTAAGCTCTTCAAATGCACCAATAAATGCTACAATCAGTCTAAAAGATGATTATAAAAAAAGTATTCAAAGTAAATTATCATAAATAAAAATTAAATAGGAAAGATTATGCAAATATTTTTAGGAATTATACTAGTTATTATTTTAATAGGAATTATTATCTACAAACTTGATAATAAATTTGAAAAAAGAGAGATTATTATCTTATCTTCTATTATTATAATTGTAATATTAGTTTTTACAATGTATCAAAAAAATCAAGAGAATTTTTTCCCAAATGCTTTTAAAGAGAAGTATAAACAAGAGAATAATATAGAAATATTAAAACTCTCAAGTGAACTTTTAAATAATAAAGTTGTCTCTTCAAAAGACCACTATATTTATAAATTTACTTATATAATTAAAAAGAATGGCAAAGAGTATTTATGTGTTGCGAATAATGTAAATATCAATAAAATCCAAGATGAATATATTTTTGATAAATGGACTGAAGAGTGTAAAGAGCAATAAAATTAAACTGAAAACATTTAAAAAGTTTAGATAATATATAAATTGAATTACTTATCTATGCAAAATAATATTTTATTATGAAGTTATTCATAAGCTATACTCATTTATAAAGATATTATATTAAATCAATTTTTTTTTGAATTAACTCTATCATTAACTTAACATTTTTACTGTTCCTTTTGACCTTCTTTAACCATTTTATTGCCTCACTATTACTTTGTTTTACTCCATAACCATAATAATGCATTATACCAATCATATAATTTGCATTATCATCATTATGTTTAGATGCTTTTTGAAATAAAGAATAAGCTTTATTATAATCTCTTTCCATACCTATGCCTTTATAATACATATATCCTAAAAGATATTCTGCCCTTTCATTATCTTTATTTGCTGCTTTCTTAAGCCACTTTTGAACTTTTTCATAATCGATTTTTGTACCTTTCCCCTTATAATACATCATTGCCAAATTATATTGTGCATTAGAAGACCCTTGCAATGCAGCTTTTCTGTATAACATTATAGATTTTTTATAATTTTTAATTACTCCATATCCACGTTCATACATTACACCCAAATTATATTGTGATTTTTCATATCCCAAATCAGAAGCCTTCTGATACCAAATTGAAGCCTGAGTAAATTTTTTATAATAAAATTCATTAATAATCCCTAACACATGCATTAAATTTGGATTATTTGTTTTATTAGCTACCTCTTGATATAACATTTCAGCTTTTTTTATGTCTCTATTATTATATTTCTTAAAATAATAAATATTTGCAAGGTTAATTTTTGCACTTATACTACCTTTTGTAGATGCCCTTTCAAAATATTCTAAAGCTTTTTTTATATTTTTTTCTTCTTTATAAATTAAGCCTAAATAATATAATGATTTTACATTATCAAATTTTGCAGCTTGTTCAAAAAACTCTATTGAAGCTATATGATCTTTTTTCACTCCCTTCCCATAATAATAAAGAAGTCCTAACTTCATTTTTGCTTCTACATTTCCTTTTAAATGTGCTGTCATATAATATTGAAATGCTTTTTTTGTATCCTTTTCAACAATTTTGCCATTTTCATAAAAATCACCTAATAAAACATATGCTCTATCATAACCTAATTCTTTACTTTTCATTAGATATTCTAGTGCCTTTTTATAGTCCTTATGAACAAACTTTCCCTCAAAATAAAGTAATCCAAGAGCATATAAGGCATTAGAACTTCCATTCTTAACTGCTTTTTCATACCATTTTAAAGCCATATTTACATCTTTTTCAACACCTTCCCCATATAAATACGATGTTCCAATATTACTTTGAGCTAAAGGAAATCCTTGATTAGCAGAAAGTTTATACCAATAAAAAGAAGATTTATAATCGTGTAATATGGTTTGATAAAAATAACCTAGATTATTTTGGGCATCAGCTTCACCCCAAAAAGCAGCTTTTTTATACCAATAAAATGCCTTACTATTATTTCGTTTTACTCCCTGTCCTCTTTTATACATTATTCCAAGATAGTTTTGTGCAAGAGGATCACCTTTATGTGCTAAAACTTTAAATATTTTAAATGCTTCATTAAATCGATTATTTCTATATAAATTAACGGCGTAAAGGTATTCATTAGATATAGGAAGTTTTGTATAATAACTTTTTGATGATTCAATAGCAGAAGAATTTGAAGATTCATTAACTGAAGTATTTGAACATCCAATAAAGAATAACATAATAAAACATACTTTAAAAACATAAAAATTTCTCATTTAAAACCTTTTAATTATAAAAAAATTAAATGATACTATATTTAAAGTTACAATTAGATAATTATATTATGCAGGCTTAAAAGATTGTTTTGTCTTACAAACATGAGGGAATAAACAATTATCACACTCAGGTTTAACTGCTTTACAGGTATATCTCCCAAATAATACCATAGCTTGATGAAAGATATGTAAATCACCTTTTAGTTTTTTTACCAAATGTTCTTCTGTTTGCTCAACAGTTTTTCCATCACTTAAACCTAAACGATGTGATACTCTAAATACATGAGTATCCACAGCCATTAAGTTAGCTCCCTCAGATTCTATCATAAATACATTTGCCGTTTTATTTCCAACACCAGCTAGTTTCATCAGTGCCTTTGTATCATGGGGAATATCTCCCCCATGAAGTTCAACTACACTTCGAGCCATCTTAATGATATTTTGTGATTTATTGTTAAAAAATGAACATGATTTCAATAACTCCTTCACATCTTCTAGACTTGCTTCAGCCAAATCAAAAGGTGTAGGATATTTCTCAAACAAAGCAGGAGTAATAATATTTACCCTCTTATCCGTACATTGAGCCGACAGTATAATTGCAATAAGTAGTTCAAAATCATTTTTATAACAAAGTTCTGTAACGGCATCAGAGTATTTTTCAACAAAGGCTTCTTTTATTATTTCAATATCTTTTTTAGTTGCTTTTTTCATAGTTAGAATTGTATTGTGTTTTTATTAATATAAGTTTATAGCTAAATTGTAAATAGAGGTTTAGATTTTTTTCAAAATCAAGGCGGAGAGAAATTTTTAAGCGGAGCGTACTAAAGTACGTGAGCATTAAAAATTGCTATCCAACGTAGAGTTTGAACAAAAGATGAACCTATATTTACAATTTTTTGATTTTTTCTATTTCATCTCGCAGTCTAATTGCTTCTTCGAAGTTCAAGTCCCTTGAAGCTTTTGTCATAGCTTTATTAAGCTCTATCATCATTTTCTTTCTCTCAGCTGCTGGCATTTTTTCTAGCTTATCTTTTTTCCAAGCTAAATCATCATACTCTTCAAGTTTTAAGGTTTCATCTAGGGTTCTAATAGTTGTGGTTGGAGTAATACCATGTTCTTTATTATATGCTTCTTGTTTCTCTCTTCTTGCATTTGTAGTATCTATTGCAAACTGCATAGAATCTGTAATTTTTTTTGCAAAAAGAATTACTTTACCATTTTGATTTCTTGCAGCTCTTCCCATTGTTTGAATTAAGGAAGTTCTACTTCTTAGGAATCCTTCTTTATCAGCATCAAGTATAGCTACTAAAGAAGTCTCTGGGATATCTAAGCCTTCTCTTAAAAGATTGATTCCCACAAGTACATCAAATTCACCAAGTCTTAATCCCCTTATTATCTCATTTCTTTCTATTGCATCTATTTCACTATGCATATATTTTATTTTCATACCCAAATTTGCATAATAACTTGTAAGTTCTTCTGCCATTTTTTTAGTTAAAACAGTTACTAAGACTCTCTCATTTTTTGCAACTATTTTCTTAATCTCATCGTGTAACTTCTCAACTTGATATTCACTATTCATTATTTCAATAATTGGGTCTAATAATCCAGTTGGTCTAATAACTTGTTCAGCTACTACAGCACTCATATCTACTTCAAGTTCTTTTGGAGTTGCACTTACAAAAAGATAATATGGTGCTTTATTTATAAATTCGTCAAACATAAGAGGTCTATTATCTAAGGCACTTGGAAGTCTAAAACCATACTCAACAAGTACTTCTTTTCTACTTCTATCAGCTGCATGCATTCCTCTAAATTGAGGTAATGAAACATGTGATTCATCAACTATTAATAAAAAGTCTTTATCTATTTGTGCAAAATAGTCTAAAAGAGAATAAGGAGTTTCACCAGGTTCTTTCCCTGTTAAAAGTCTAGCATAGTTTTCAATTCCCTTACACATACCTGTGCCTTCAATCATCTCCAAATCAAACTCTACTCTTTGTTTTAGTCTTTGGTACTCCACAAGCTTATCATTAGCCTTTAAGAACTCTAATCTTTCAGCTAATTCTTTCTCAATCTCTTTTACTGCATTTGCTAGTCTATCTTTTGACACAACAAAGGGATTAACTGAATAAATAGTAACATCATCGAGTTCTTTTACCTTTGTATTAGTCATATATTCATGTTTAGTTATTCTTTCAACCTCATCACCAAAAAACTCTATTCGTAAAAACTCATCTTCCCAATAAGCTGGAAAAATATCTATTACATCACCATTTACTCTAAAATCTGATCTATCAAAAAACTTATCATTTCTTTTATAACCCATGTCTACAAGTTTCATTAGTAATTGTTTTTGAGAGTATTCAAATCCTTTTTCTAGCCTTTGAACCATAGCTTTATACTCTTCTGGATTACCAAGACCATAGTTTGCTGAAACTGAAGCTATTACAATAACATCATCAAAAGATAAAAGTGAAGCTGTTGCACTTAATCTTAATCTTTCAAGTTCTGCATTTATAGAAGAGTCCTTTTCTATAAATAAATCGCTTCTTGGAATATAAGCTTCTGGTTGGTAATAATCATAATAAGAGATAAAATACTCCACATGATTATTTGGGAAAAACTGTTTAAATTCACTATATAATTGAGCAGCAAGTGTTTTATTGTGAGTCATTATTAAAGTTGGTTTTTGAGTTTTTTCTATGATTTTTGCCATAGTATAGGTTTTCCCTGAACCTGTTACTCCAAGTAGTGTATTATATTGATTACCTGCAAGTATTGATTGGCTTAATTTTTCTATTGCTTGGGGTTGATCTCCAGCTGGGCTATATTTACTTTCAACTTTAAACTCTGCTATGACTTATCCTTCCTAGTGTTTTTATATTTATACAAATAATACATCAATCTTTCTACTTCTTTACCTTCCCATATTAAGTGTTTTGATAAGGCATCTTTTGATTTATTTACTTGTACTTCTCTTTTATATTTTTCTATTATTTGTTTTAGTGATATTTGAAGATTTTCTAAACTATCTTTTAGTACTTCTTCATGAAAAACATCATGACATGTTGGTAAAAAAAGTTCCAAATCTCTTTTATACATAGCAACTAAAAAACTTATTTGCCAAGAGTGCCAAGATTTTTTTTCATACTCTTCATGTTTATTTTTATAATCCAAAAACTTAAATATTTCAAATAACTCTTTTGATTCTTCTCTCAAAGTATTATTACTTAAAGAATCAAATGATGAAGGTAAAGTTATAAGTCTTGTATTAATATATTTTTTTGTATCTTCTTTATGATATGAACCTATAACTCTTTTTATTACTTTTGTTTTATAAAAAAATAGTGATATTAAAAAAACTACTATTAAAATTAAAAAAACAATTAATAAAAAAGTTAGATTATTCATAAACTTATTCCTATAAATTCATTATTTACTAAAACTACATATTCATTGCTACAAGTTAAAGATTGTATATTTTTATATCTTTTTTCACCAATAATATACTCTTTCCCTTGGTGAAAGTGTCCTTCTATTATTATTTTTGCATCATAGTGCTTAACTCTTTTTGAAATAATTTCTTTAAAGTTTTTTATATTATGACAAATATTTTTCCCCAAGAGACCATAATATATCTTTTTAGAGATAAAATTTTTAAAATCAATAACATTCATAAAAAGTAAAAAGATGTGATTTCTTATAAATTTACAATATAAATCATAAAATTTATCATTTACAAATATATCCCCATGACTTAAGGCGACTTCTTGATTTTGGTAGTTCATAAAAATAGGTTGAGATTCTCTTTTATATACTTTTATATTTGGAAATAGATTTTTTAAATTATAGTCATGATTACCTTCTAAATATATCATTTCAATATTTTGAGATAATTCATTTATTAAAGAGATTACTTTTTTATTTCTTTTGATGAAATAATTACTTTCTCCAGAGATAAAATCAAACATATCACCCATTAAAAATAGTTGTTCTGTTTTTATCTCCTTGGATTTTAATTTTTCAAGAAAAGTTAAAAGTTGAGACCTTTTTTCATTGAAATGAGAGTCTGCAACAAATATAGCACTTTCTTTTATATTAGAAAACATAAGTAAAATATGACAAATTTGCTTTAAATTTAAACATTATAATTCAAGTTCTTTATAAAAAACTTCCAAGACTTCAAATGTTTTTACACCACCTGGTAAAGTTGCACTAAATTCATCACCCTCTTCTTTTCCCATTAGTTGTTTAGCTAAAGGTGAATTAAAAGAAATCATTCCTTTTTCAGCATTAGATTCAACACCACCTACAATTGAGTATTCATACTCTTCATCAGTATCTACATTTACTAGTTTTATAGTTGAACCAAATGAAACTCTATCGTGAGGTAAAGAGCTAGGGTCAATAATTACAGCTTTACTAAGAACTGCTCCAAGTTCTGCAATTTGTACATCAATTAATTTTAATTTTTCTTTTGCAGCATGATATTCAGCATTTTCTTTTAAATCTCCTAATTGTCTTGCTTCTTCAAGAGCAATAACAGTTTCAGGACGCTCAGTACTTTTTAGAAAATCCAATTCTCCTGTAATTTTTTCATACCCCACATTTGTCATTGGTTCTTTTTCCATTAACCTCTCCATAAATATATTTTCTATTTTAATCTGCTATAATACCCAAAAAATAAAAAATAAAAAATTAATTTATGGGAAGAAGATATAGTATGTCAAAATATGATAGAACTCTAAAACTTTTTGGAGATAATAATTTTAATAAATTTCAAAATACTAAAATAATACTTTTAGGTGTAGGTGGTGTTGGCTCATTTGCACTAGATTCACTTTATAGAACAGGAGTAACAAATATAACAATAGTAGATTTTGATACTTATGAAGAGTCAAATTTAAATAGACAAATGGGAAGTGAAGGCAATATTGGAAGAATAAAAGTTGAAGCTTTAAAAGAGAAGTACCCAAATGTAGAAATTATATATGAAAAGATTACAGAATCTTGGGTTGATGAATTTGATTTCTCATCATATTCATATATTTTAGATGCAATTGATGATATTAAACCAAAAGTTAGACTAATTCAAAAATATTACGATAAACTTATAACTACAAGTGGTAGTGCAAAAAGAATTGATCCATCAAAGATTGAATATATTTCGATTTGGGATACGTACAATGATCCATTTATTAGAAAAATAAGATACGAATTAAAAAAACGAGGCTTTAAAAAAAAGTTCAAAGTAATTTTTTCAGGTGAGAATCCAAACTGCATTGAAAAAGGAAGCTTTGAGGGAGTTACTGGCTCTTTTGGTTTGATGATGTCTTCTGTTACAATTCAAAAAATAATTGCTAATTAGAAAAAATCAATAAACTATAAGAAAAAAATTAATATAATAAGAATATTTGCAAAAAAAGGGAATACATGAGTGGTATAAATAGTGTTGAGCAAATGACTCAAGGGCACCTTAGAAATGTACAACAGTTAGCTGTATTTTATACTGGTAAAAATAATATCTATGCAATAAATATTGCTAAAGTAAAAGCTTTTGTAATAACTGAAGAAGTAACAATCAACGATACACCATCTGATACAGATGTAATTGCAGGTATTGCTACTATTAGAGGTGAGCCAGTTACTTTAATTAAACTTGATGCATGGTTAGGAAATAAAACACTTGAAATCAATGAATATAAATTGATTATTTATTGTGAATTTAATCATAAAAAAGTAGGTTTTCTAATTAAAGATATGCTTGACATTGTAGAAAAGACTACTGATGAACTAAGACATTCAGAAGAAACTAATTCAAAAATCACCTATACTACATATGTAAAAGTTCATGATAAAGATGAATTATGTACAGTATTTAATGCAGAACAACTATTAAAAGACTTAGGTTGGGTAAATGATGGCGATGATGTTATGAATAAATACATTGAAGCTCCATTTACTAGTAAAAAACTTGTTTTAGCAGCAGAAGATTCAAATGTTGCAAGAGAAGTTTTAAGAAAATTTTTCAAAAAAGCAAATGTAAAATATGAAATCTATAATAATGGTGCAGATCTTTTAGATAGAGTAAGAGAAATTGACCCAGAAAGTGTAGGTCTTGTAATTACAGATATTGAAATGCCAGAAACAGATGGTTTTCAAGTTGCTCAGTTCATAAAATCAAGTAATAAATATGCTAGTATCCCTGTAATAGTAAACTCATCTATGACAACAGATGCTGTTAAAAATAAAATGAACCAAATTGGTGTTAATGGGTTTATTGGTAAAACTGATATCCAAGCACTATATACTACAGCTAAAGAATTCTTAGCTTAAAAAAATTAGATGATTTAAATCATCTAATTTTTTAACCACTTCTCAAATATTTCAATTTGCTCTTTTGTATTTTTTGTAGATGTTCCACCAAATGATGTTCTTGCATTCATAGAAGCTTTCAAATCCAAATACATCAAAATCTCTTCATCTATATTTTTTATCTCATCATTGGAAGATCTAATCTCCTCAAGAGTTAATTCACTAATATCTTTATTTAAACTATTTGCAACTGCAACCACATCTTTAGTAATATAGTATGCTGTTCTAAAAGGCATAGCTTGCTTTTGAACTAAATAGTCAGCTAAGTCTGTAGCACTTAAGTGTCCTATTTTACAAGCATTTGCCATTTTATCTACATTTACTATCATAGTTTTTATAACTTCATTTAAAATAGAAATAGAGATTTCAATAGTCTTAACAGAATCAAAAACACCCTCTTTATCTTCTTGAGTATCTTTATTATAAGCTAATGGTAAACCTTTCATAACAGTTAATAATGAAACTAAATTTCCATAAACTCTTCCAGTTTTACCTCTAAGTAATTCAGGAACATCTGGATTTTTCTTTTGTGGCATAATTGAAGAAGTTGTTGCATACTCATCACTCATTCTTACAAATTGAAACTCATAAGATGACCAAGTTACTAACTCTTCAGATATTCTAGAAATATGCATCATAGAAGTGCTTATATTAAATAAAATCTCTAAAGCAAAATCCCTATCAGAAACTGTATCAAGGGCACTTATAGTTGGAGAATTAAATCCTAGTTTTTCAGAAGTTGAAAATCTATTTATATTGTGTGGTGTTCCTGCTAATGCAGCACTTCCTAAAGGACAATAGTTGTTTCTTTCATAAGAACTTTCAAATCTTTCAAAATCTCTTTTAAACATATTTGCATAAGCTAACATGTGATAACCGAAGTTTATTGGTTGTGCATGTTGTAAATGAGTCATTCCTGGAATTAATGTTTCTGTATGTTTTTTAGCAACCTCAACAAAGGTATTTACTAGCTCTTTCAACTGTGCTTTGATTGATAGATTTTTATCTTGAACATAAAGTCTAAAGTCAGTAGCAACTTGGTCATTTCTACTTCTTGCAGTGTGAAGTCTTTTTCCAGCTTCTCCAATAATCTCAGTTAATCTACTTTCAACTGCCATATGAATATCTTCATGTTCTATTTTAAATTCAAACTTTCCTGATTCTATCTCCTCTTTTACTTGAAGTAATCCATTTTCAATATCTTCTTGGTCTTCTTTTGTCAAAATACCTTGTTCTTTTAACATTTGAGAGTGTGCGATTGAACCTTTTATATCTTGCGCATAAAGTTCTTTGTCAAACATAACTGAAGCATTAAATTCATCTAGAAGCTTTGCATTTGTATTTTTTAAGATTTGGTCATTTGCCATTAAAACTATCCTTTATAATCTATTATAAATTTTTTGCATTATATCAAAAGATTTATTATGATGGTATTTCTAAGATTTTATTAGTAATTTGAGATTTTATCGTTTGATAAAGTAATTTTATGTTTATACATATTTGCTTTAATTAATATATCTGAATACTCTACAGGATTATTATCTTTATCAAAAGATAATCTATGTAAAGAAAGAAGAGATGAACCCTTTTTTATACCTAGTTTTTGGGCTTCCTCTTTTGTAGAGTCTTTTGCTTCAACTGTCTCTTGGGCATTATAAAATTCAATATTATATTCATCTTTTAAAAAGGTATATAAAGATTCTATTTTAAACTTTTCTTTTAGATTTGGTACCTTTTCATAATCTAAGTAATTTAACATCAAAGCAAAAGGCACTCCATCCATCTCTCTAAATCTTTTTATACACAACAATGTATCACAGTTTAATAACTCTTTTACATAATGCTCTTTTTTTATGACTAAGAATTCAATTGATTTAGTGGTTAGTTTATGGTTTTGTTTTTCTAACCTTTGGGTTAAAGAGCCAATAGAGTTTGCATCATAAAGAATTTTTTGCTCTTTTATAAAAGTTCCTGAACCTTGTTTTTTCTCTAAGATATTATCTCTTTCAAGTAGTTCAATAGCTTTTCTTACAGTTATTCTACTTACTTCATACTCTTTTTCTATTTTTATTTCAGGAGAAAATAGATCTCCAGCTTTATAATTAGCTTTGATATCTTTTAATAACTTCTCTTTTAATTGTACATATAGGGGAATACCATTCTTAGCAAACAATAATCATATCCTTACACTTATATATTTGACATTTTATCATTTGATAAAATGATTTTATGTTTATACATATCTGATTTGATAACTAAATTTGAATACTCAATTGGCTTATTACTTCTATCATATGAAAGTCTTTTTAAAGATAATAAAGGAAAACCTTCTTTTACATTTAGTTTTTTAGCTTCATCTTTATTTGCAGCTTTTGCTTCTACTATCTCTTCCGCATTGTAAAACTCAATATTATATTCTTCTTTCAAAAAGGCATATAATGATTCAAGATTTAGTTTTTTTTCAATGTCAGGTACTGTATTTACATCAAAATAATTTATCATCAAGGCAAAAGGAACTTCATTTAATAATCTAGTTCTTCTAATACATAATAATTTTTCACAATTTAGCATATCTTTAACAAAGTGTTCTTCACCCTCTTCTATTATTTCAAAAGATATAGACTTTGTAGTTAGAAGATGTTTTTGTTTTTCTAGTCTTTGAGTTAAAGAACCAATAGAATTCGCATCATAAAGGACTTTCTTTTCTTGTACGAAAGTTCCTTTACCTTGTTTTTTAATAACCACATTTTCACGCTCTAACTCTTCAATAGCTTTTCTTACAGTTATTCTACTTACTTGATATTTCTCTTCAATTTTGCCCTCAGCTGGTATAATATCATCAGCTTTGTAATTTAATTTAATATCTTCTAATAATTTCTCTTTTAATTGTAGATACAAGGGTATACCATTTTTAACAAACAAAAGCATTTCCTTTTAAGATAAATATTGATTTATAATATATTATAACAATATATTCTATTTATTATTACATATTACATAATTCAATTTTAAAGTGTACTTAATATTTGTTATAATGAATTATTTAATAACTCCAATGAATTTTCTTTCTCAATATTTACTCTTTTTTCATCCCAATTTAACTCTTTTTGCATTATTTCTAATACTTTATCTAAAATTTCTATTGCTGCTTTTTTATCAATCAAGGCTAAAGATGTTCTTCTTACTATATAATCCATAGGTTTTTGTACAAACTCTTCTTTAATAGTATAAATTAATTCTGCATTAGTATGTGAATAATCTTTGTGCAATCTTTCTACTGTTTCAACACAATTTAAAACATCACTTGCTTTATCACCATACATCTTAATCAAATAATTTTTAATATCTTCATCTAAACAGTCAACTTGCATCTCTTTTGTAAAGTTCTCACTTCCTATTAATTTTAATTTTTTTGTTTGACATTCTTTATTTTTTAAAGCAAATTTAGAAGTTACATAATCAACAAGTTCTTCTGACATCTTTCTATAAGTAGTCCATTTACCACCAAGAATACTAACTAATCCAGAATCAGAACTAATAATAATATGCTCCCTTACAATACTTTTTGTTGATGCATTTTTTGGTGCTGCTACTAAGGGTCTTATTCCACACCATGAAGATAATATTTCACTTTCATCTATTTTTAAATCAAAATAGATTTCTAGATGTTTTAATATATATTTTATATCTTTTTGAGATACCTCAGGGTGTTCACTTAAAGTTGTTTTCTCATCAGTAGTTCCAACTAAACATTTACCCATCCAAGGAAGTATAAATAAAACTCTTCCATCTTCAGTTTTAGGAATCATCAAGCCCTCTTCGGAAGGTAAATATTTTTTATCTAATACAATATGGATACCAGAACTTAAATCAAGCATTTTTTTTGCTTCTTTATTATCTAAAGTTCTTACCTTATCAGAAAATGCTCCCGTTGCATTTATTATAACTTTTGAGTTTACAATATAAGTTTCATCTGTAATTTTATTTCTTACTTTTACCCCAGAGATTTTCCCATCTTCATACAAAAACTCTTCTACTTCACTATAATTTCTACAATCAGCTCCAAATTTTTGTGCTGTTTTTAATAATGTTACATTTAATCTTGAGTCATTAAAACTTCCATCATAATATTTAACTCCACCTACTAAAGAATCTTTTTTGATACTAGGAAAGTTATTTATCATCTTATCTTTACAAACAATTGAACTTCTACCAAGTCCCCTTCTTCCAGATACAAAGTCATATAGGCTCAAACCTATAAACATATAAGGTAATTCCCACCATTTATATATAGGAGTTACAAGGGTAAGTCTAGAACATAAGTGTGGTGCATTTTTTAAAAGTCTTGACCGCTCTTTTAATCCCTCTTTCACTAAATTGTATTGATCTTTATTCAAGCCTTTTACAGCAGCTTCTAAATAACGAACTCCCCCATGTACCAATTTAGTACTTCTTGAACTAGTTCCTTCTGCAAAATCATTTTTTTCTAACACTAAAGTTTTAAATCCTCTAGATGCTGCATCTAAAGCTGTTCCACTTCCTGTTGCTCCCCCACCAATAATGATAATGTCATATTTATTACTTTTCATAATCTTACTATCCTTAAGTAGATTTCATTATAAGGTTATAATGTATTTAAGACATTATAATGATATAACTATAAAAAGAATATTAAATAAATTATAATAATAAAAAATTATCCTTCAAATCTCCAACTTAAAAAAACAAGTTTTTTCACAATTTTTAAAATCCATTTTAAGTGATTTATAAGGTCAATACAAGCTAGATACCATCGAATCGCAATGCTATTTTATTGCTACGTTTGAAGATAAAAAATATTTCAATTAAAGATTAAAAAATGGTCACCATTTTAAGCTTAGTTTAAAATTCTATACGTCACTATTAAAGACAACATTATAATGTTATGATGTGAAAAGATTTATTTATAATAATAACTTTTTTTATAACATTAGTAGCAAGGAGATTGAATGTCATTAGAACTTGAGAATGTATCAATGAAAGTTGATGGACAAACTCATATTTATAATACAAACCTAACATTACAAAAAGGTACGATGAATGTACTTCTAGGTAGAACCTTATCAGGAAAAACAACCTTGATGAGAATAATGGCAGGATTAGATGTACCTACAACAGGTAGAATTATATGGGAAGGTAAAGATGTTACTAGAATGAGAGTTCAAGATAGAAAAGTAGCAATGGTATACCAACAATTTGTAAATTATCCTTCAATGACTGTTTATGATAATATTGCAGCACCTTTAAGAATAATGAAAAAAGACTCAGATGAAATAGATAAAGCAGTAAGAGAAACAGCTGCACTTATGCGTTTAACAAATATGCTAGATAGAAAACCTTTAGAATTATCAGGTGGGCAACAACAAAGATGTGCACTAGCTCGTTCATTAGTAAAAGGTTCTGGATTAGTATTATTAGATGAACCCCTTGCAAATTTAGATTATAAACTAAGAGAAGAGTTAAGGGAAGAGATTCCTAAAATGTTTGAGAAATCTGGAGCAATTTTTGTATACGCTACAACTGAACCAGAGGAAGCATTACTATTAGGCGGTAATGTTGTAACATTATGGGAAGGTAAAGTAACACAATTTGGTGAAACAACAAAAGTATATCACAAACCAAATAATGCAATTACAGCTAAAGTTTTTTCAAATCCTGCAATGAATTTTTTAAAAATAAAAAAAGAAGGCGAGTACTTTTATTATGGAGATAGACAAAAAGCACTTGCTACAAATGGACTAAAAGATATAAAAGATGGAAAATATTTAGCAGGATTTAGACCAAATCACTTAGAGCTTACAAAAAAAGCAGAAAATTCAATTGAATTTTCTGCTCACTTAGATGTTACAGAAATCACAGGTTCTGAGACTTTTTTGCATATGCAACATAAAGAAGACAATTGGATTGGTTTAGTTCATGGAGTACATGACTTAGAATATAATTCAGAAATATCAGTATATTTAGATACACGACATATTTTTGTATTTGCTCATGATGGCAATTTAGTTAAAACTGCCTCATATGTAGAAGAAAGATAGAAGGAGAAAAAATGGCAAAAATAACTCTTTCAAACTTAGCCCATAGTTATATGGAAAATCCAATCTCAGAAAAAGATTATGTATTACAACCATTAAATCATGAATGGGAAGATGGGGCAGCATATGCACTACTTGGACCATCTGGATGTGGGAAATCAACCTTACTAAATATTATATCTGGAATAATAACTCCATCAGAGGGTAAAATTCTATTTAATGATAATGATGTTACTAGTGCAGATACTGCCCATAGAAATATTGCGCAAGTATTCCAATTCCCAGTTGTCTATGACACAATGACAGTCAGACAAAATCTAGAATTTCCTTTAAAAAATAGAAATGAAAAACCTGAATATATCAAACAAAGAGTCTCAGCTATTGCAAAAGCAATAAAAGTTGAAGATATTTTGGATAAAAAAGCAAGTGGCTTAACAGCTGATGCAAAACAAAAAATATCTTTAGGTAGAGGAATGGTTAGGGAAGATGTAAATGCAATTTTATTTGATGAACCATTAACTGTAATCGACCCTCATATGAAATGGGAATTAAGAACTCAATTAAAAGCCTTACACAAAGAGTTAAAACACACAATGATATTTGTAACTCATGACCAAACAGAAGCTTTAACTTTTGCAGATAAAGTTGTAGTTATGAATCAAGGAGTTGTTTTACAAATAGGAACTCCAGAGGAGTTATTTGAAAAACCAGCACACACCTTTGTTGGTTATTTTATTGGTTCACCAGGGATGAATCTTTTTGATGTTCAAATCAATGAAAATATTGCAACTTTAGAAGATACTACAATTCAATTAAATTCTAAATATAAAGATTTAGATGGGACAATTCAATTGGGAATTAGACCTGAGTTTATAAATCTTTGCGAAGATGGTACTGGAATTAAAATAGATATTACTAGAATAGAAGATGTGGCTCACCATAAAATTGTACGAGCAAAATACAAAGATAATAATATAAATATAATAGTTTCAGAAGATACAAAAATCACCCCAACAATGAGTAGTATGATTTTTGATTTAGACAAAATAAATGTATATCAAAATGACTGGTTGGTTGAAGGAGAAGCATTATGAAAAAAACAGTAAATCAAAAGGCTTGGTTTCTTGTACTTCCTGTACTTATCTTAGTTGGTTTTTCTGCTGTTATTCCTTTAATGACAGTTGTTAATTATTCAGTTCAAGATACCTTTGGAAATAATGTATTTTTCCCTGCCGGATTACAATGGTTTGAAGAAGTTCTTCACTCGGAGAGAATTCATGCGGCATTAGGAAGACAGATACTTTTTACAGGAATCATTTTAGCAATAGAGATTCCCCTTGGTATTTTTATTGCCTTGCATATGCCTAAAAAAGGTTTTTGGTCATCGGTTTGTTTAATACTAGTAGCACTTCCACTACTTGTTCCTTGGAATGTAGTTGGTACTATTTGGCAAATTTTTGGAAGAACTGATATTGGGCTTTTGGGTCATGCTTTAGTATCAATGGGAGTTGATTATAACTATACTCAAAATGTACTTGATGCTTGGATTACTATAATTATAATGGATGTATGGCATTGGACTTCATTAGTTGTTTTACTTTGTTATGCTGGATTACAATCAATTCCTTCAGCATATTATCAAGCAGCAAAAATCGACCAAGCTTCAAAATGGAGTGTTTTTAGATATATCCAACTTCCAAAAATGATGGGAGTATTATTAATTGCCACTTTACTTAGATTTATGGATAGTTTTATGATTTATACTGAACCAATGGTTGTAACAGGAGGAGGTCCTGGAAATTCAACTACATTTTTATCTATTGATTTAGTAAAAACGGCAATTGGTCAATTTGACTTGGGACCTGCAGCAGCATTTTCACTTATATATTTTCTAGTGATACTATTAACATGTTGGGCATTTTTTACAATCATGACAAACATAGATAAAGAAGAGGAGTAATTTATGAGCACAGCAACTAAAAAAGGGTTTTTTAGTAGTAAATCTCCTACTATCATGCTTATATACATCATATTTTTGATGTTACCTGTTTATTGGTTAGTTAATATGAGTTTAAAAACAAATGAAGAGATATTAGGGACATTTTCACTTTTTCCTAATAACCTAACATTTCACAATTATGTTGTTATATTCACAGACCCTACTTGGTATTGGGGATATATTAACTCAATGATATATGTTGTTATGAATACAGTTATTTCTGTTTTAGTAGCACTTCCTGCAGCATATGCTTTCTCTAGATATAGATTTCTAGGGGATAAGCATTTGTTCTTTTGGTTATTAACTAACAGAATGGCACCACCTGCTGTATTTGCGCTGCCATTCTTTCAACTTTATTCAAGTGTTGGTTTATTTGATACACATATTGCGGTGGCTTTAGCTCACACATTATTTAATGTACCATTATCTGTTTGGATTTTGGAGGGCTTTATGCGTGGTGTACCAAAAGAAATAGATGAAACTGCATATATTGATGGATTTAGTTTTTTTGCATTTTTTACAAAAATATTCACTCCATTGATAGCTTCAGGTATCGGTGTTTGTGCATTTTTCTGTTTTATGTTCTCTTGGGTTGAATTACTATTAAGTAGAACATTAACAGCAGTTAATGCAAAATCAATAGCAGTAACTATGACAAAAACAATATCAGCTTCTGGTGTTGATTGGGGCGTTTTATCAGCAGCAGGAGTTTTAACTCTTGTTCCTGGTGCCATAGTTATTTATTTTGTTCGTAATCACATTGCCAAGGGTCTATCTCTTGGACGAGTTTAAGGAGGTATAGTGTGAATTTATCATGGATGGCTTGGACAACTGGAACTGCAATATTTTTCATTTGTATCTTTGTTGCACTTATAATCATGACTATCTGGGCCATTAAATGGCCACAGGCACCAAGAGTAGGAATTTTACGTATAAAAACCACTCCTGGTGATCGACTTTTTCTTAGTCTTTTAGGCTCGGCATTTATTTGCCTTGGCTATTTAGCAGTGTTTGGTACTCCAATTTATGGGGGAATGGTTCTTTGTCTTTTTTATGCTATAGCAGTTTTTCGCTGGGTATAAAAATACTAAAATAATCGTTAGATTATATTTTAGCTATAACAATTTAACTTAAGAAGGGGAAAAGAATGAAAATTAAAAATAAGATTACTACTTCACTTGTAGTAGGAATGTTCGGACTAAGTAGTTATGCCTTTAGTGCAGATATGAATAAGTGGATAGATGAGTTCCAACCATCATCACTTACTAAAGCTCAACAAAAAGATGAGCTTACTTGGTTTCAAAATGCAGCAAAACCATATAAAGGTATGACTATAAAAGTTGTATCTGAGAGTCTTACAACTCATGCATATGAGAGTAAAACTTTAGCAAAAGCATTTTACGATATTACAGGTATAAAAGTAATTCATGATGTCATTGGGGAAGGTGATGTTATTGAGAAACTTCAAACACAAATGCAAACTGGACAAAATATTTATGATGCTTATGTAAATGATTCTGATTTGATTGGTACTCATTGGAGATATAAACAAGTTAGAAATTTAACTGATTGGATGAAAGGTGATGGGAAATCTGTTACTAATCCAAATTTAGATTTAAAAGATTTTATTGGATTATCTTTTACAACTGCTCCTGATGGAAAACTATATCAGTTGCCAGATCAACAATTCGCTAACCTTTATTGGTTTAGATATGATTGGTTCACAGACCCAAAAAATATGGCTGATTTTAAAGCAAAATATGGTTATGACTTAGGGGTTCCTGTTAACTGGTCTGCATATGAAGATATTGCAGAATTCTTTACAGGAAGAGTAATTGATGGTAAAAAAGTTTATGGTCATATGGATTATGGTAAAAAAGATCCATCTTTAGGATGGAGATTTACAGATGCTTGGTTGTCAATGGCTGGAGAGGGTGACCCTGGTTTACCAAATGGACTTCCAGTAGATGAATGGGGAATTAGAGTAAATGATAAATCTCAACCAGTTGGTTCTTGTATGGATAGAGGGGGAGCTACAAACTCACCAGCTGCTGTTTATTCTATAGAAAAATATATTAAATGGTTGAAAAGTTATGCTCCACCAAGTGCTGCTGGTATGGTATTCTCTGAAGCGGGACCTGTTCCTGCACAAGGTGAAGTTGCACAACAAGCTTTCTGGTATACAGCTTTTACAGCAGATATGGTAAAAAAAGGTCTTCCAGTTGTTAATGCAGATGGTACTCCAAAATGGAGAATGGCTCCATCACCACATGGTGCTTATTGGAAAAAAGGTATGAAAGTTGGTTATCAAGATGTTGGTTCTTGGACTTTAATGAAATCAACTCCTGTAAAAAGAGCTCAAGCTGCTTGGTTATATGCGCAATTTGTAACTTCAAAAACAGTTGATGTGAAAAAATCACAAGTTGGTTTAACATTTATTAGAAAATCAACAATTTTTGATAAATCATTTACAAAAAGAGCTCCAAAACTTGGTGGTTTAATTGAATTTTACAGATCTCCTGCAAAAACACAATGGACTCCAACTGGAACAAATGTACCAGATTATCCAAAATTGGCACAATTATGGTGGCAAAATATTGGTGATGCTTCATCAGGTGCAAAAACAGCACAAGCTGCTTTAGATTCTTTATGTTTAGCTCAAGAGAAAATTCTTTCAAGAATTGAAAGAGCTGGTATCCAAGGTGATATGGGACCAAAACTTAATAAAAAAAGAACTGCTGAATATTGGCTAGAACAACCAGGTGCTCCAAAACCTAAACTAGCTAATGAAAAACCAACACCAGTAACTATTTCTTATGATGAATTAATCAAATCTTGGAAATAATTTTATAAATCTAAACAAAAGTTGAGAATTTCTCAACTTTTGTTACTCTAAAGTGAGAATAAATGAAATACATACTATCAATAGATCAAGGTACAACTTCAAGTAGAGCAATTTTATTTAACAAAGAGATGAAAATTGAGAAAATATCTCAAGAAGAGTTTCCTCAATATTTTCCTCATTCTGGTTGGGTAGAACATAATCCTGAAGATTTATTTAATACAGTTCTTAATAGTTGTAAAAATGTATTAAAAGAAGCAAATGCAAAGATTGAAGATATTGTATCTATTGGAATAACTAATCAAAGAGAGACAACTGTTGTATGGGATAAACATACAGGAGAAGCAATTTATAATGCAATTGTATGGCAAGATAGAAGAACATCAAAAGAGTGTGACGTCTTTAAAAAAGCGGGACATGAGAAGATGATTCGAGAAAAGACTGGTTTACTATTTGATCCTTATTTTTCAGCTATGAAATTAAAATGGATTTTAGAAAATGTAGATGGTGCTAAAGAAAAAGCTCTTAATGGAGATTTATTATTTGGAACAGTTGACACTTTTTTAATTTGGAAATTAAGTAATAAAAAAAACCATGTAACTGATGCTACAAATGCCGCAAGAACAATGCTATATAATATAAATACAAATGAATGGGACAAAGAAATTTGTACTCTTTTAGATATTCCAATGGATATGTTACCTGAAGTTAAAGATTGTGCAGATGATTTTGCAAATATTGATAAAGAACATCTAGGAAAAGAAATTCCAATAAATGGTGTTGCAGGTGATCAACAATCTGCACTTATAGGACAAGCTTGTTTTGAACCTGGAATGGTTAAATCCACTTATGGAACTGGATGTTTTGCTATTTTAAATATTGGTTCAAATATGATTCTTTCAAAAAATAGGCTACTTACAACTATTGCTTATAGATTTAATGGACAAACAACTTATGCCTTAGAAGGTTCAATTTTTATTGCTGGTGCTGTTGTTCAATGGTTAAGAGATGGCTTAAAAATCATAAAAAATGCAAAAGAGGCTCAAGAACTAGCTTTAAAAGCTGATCCAAACGAACAACTCTATTTTGTACCTGCCTTTACAGGACTTGCTGCACCCTATTGGGATACTCAATGTAGAGGTGCTATTTATGGTCTTACAAGAAATACAGGACCAGAAGATTTTGCAAAAGCAGCATTAGAAAGTGTTGCCTATCAAACAAAAGATTTATTAGAAGCTATGTATAGTGATTGGAATAATTTTGGAGAATGCATTGATTATGCTAAAAACTCTGTTTTAAGAATAGATGGGGGAATGTCAGCTTCAGATTATACTGTTCAATTCTTATCTGATATGTTAGGAACTTCAGTTGATAGACCTGAAATACTTGAAACAACTGCACTAGGTGTTGCTTGGCTTGCAGGAATGAAAGCAGGATTTTATCCTTCAAAAAATGAATTTTCAAAAGCCTGGAAGTTAGAGAAAGAATTCAAACCTACTATTAATGAAGAAAAAAGATATGACTTATATGCAGGTTGGAAAGACGCTGTACAAAGAACTCTTTCAAAAAAATCAAACCAAATCTAACAAATTTAAAGATGATTTCATTCATCTTTAAAATAAATATTTCTTTTCCAAAATTTGTTATAACATTATAATCTTTAAGTTTGACATAAGTTTAAAGTCATTATAATGTTATAATAATATTAAGGGGAAATAATGAAAAATATAAATAAAATTATAAAAACTAATAATTTGGAAATCAATGTAAATGAACCAATGAAAAATCTTATATGTGGAGAATGGAGAAAGAGTGATGAAATTTCTAAAAATATAAATCCTTCTGATGTTACAGATTTAGTCTCTACTTATTATAAAGGAAGTTATGAACACATTTCACAAACAATTGATTTTGCTTCAGAAGTACAAAAATATTGGGCAAAATCTTCAATTTCTTTAAGAGAAGAAATATTAAAAGATATTGCAGAAAAACTACTTGAAAATAAAGATTATTATGGTGAAATAATTGCAAGGGAAGCTGGAAAACCAATAAAAGAAGCAACAGATGAAGTTGTAAAATCTGCTGAATTTTTTAATTATTTTGCAGCAGAAGCAATTAGAATGAAAGGTGCTTTTATGGATTCACCTAGAGAAAATGTTGATATAGAAGTAATCCATGAACCAATAGGTGTAATTGGCATTATTACACCTTGGAATTATCCTTTAGCTATTCCAGCTTGGAAAATAGCTCCTGCCTTAGCTTATGGAAATAGTGTGATATTAAAACCTTCTAGTAATACTCCTGCTATTGCACATATATTAGCTAAAATAATTGACTCAACAAAATTACCAAAAGGTGTATTCTCACTAGTATTTGGACAAGGTGGAGTAATAGGTGATACTTTAGCACAATCTAAAAAAGTGCAAGGTATTACTTTTACAGGATCAGTTGCTGTTGGAAAAGAACTTGCAAAAAAATCAATCGATTCTATGACTAAATTACAATTAGAAATGGGAAGTAAAAATTCACTTATAATACTTGATGATGCAGATATTAATACAGCAGTTGAAGCTTCTATAAAAGGAGCATACAATGCAAATGGTCAAAAATGTACTTCTTGTTCAAAACTAATTGTTACAGAAGGTATTTATGAAGAGTTTATAAGTGCTTTTAAAAATAAAATGCAATCATTAGTTGTAGGAAATGCTATGAATCCATCAAGTCAAATTGGACCTTGTATTGACAAAAAACAATTAGATGCTAACTTAGAGTATATCAAACTTGGAAAAGAAGAAGGAGCTACTTTAGTTTGTGGAGGAGAAGCTATAAAAACTGATACCCAAGGATATTATTTCTCACCTGCCCTATTTGTAGATGGAAAATCTTCTATGAGAATAAATCAAGAAGAGATGTTTGCAGCTATTGCTTGTGTAATAAAAGTAAAAGATTATGATGAAGCTATAGAAGTATTAAATGATACAGAGTTTGGATTATCAGGTGGAATTATTACAAATGATTTAAAAAAATCTATGCAATTTAAACATGATGCAGAAATAGGAAATGTAATGATAAATCTTCCAACAGCTGGTATGGATAATCATGTTCCATTTGGTGGTAGAAAAAGTTCATCTTATGGTTCAAGAGAAAAATCTTATACTGCAAGTGATTTTTATACTACTACAAAAACAGTATATATTAAATACTAAAAAAGGGGAAAAGAAAAATCTTTCCCCCTTTTAATTTATATCTCAATTTAGATTAAATTGGTAAAACTCTAATATTTTCATCTACTTTTTGTTTTAATACAGACTCAATTGCGTAAAGTGTTCCAGTATCTCCAGACGCACATCCTGAACATGCACCTAAGTATCTAATATAAATATCATAATGTGGAGTATTTTCTTTAATATCAATAATTTCCATATTTCCACCATCCATTGCAAGCATTGGTCTGATTTCACCATCTAATATATCATCAATCGTTTTGATTCTTTGTACAATTGTCATTTTATCAAAAGTTGATTGTCCTGCAGCACTTGCATCTGCTGCTTGTTTTAATTTATCATGTTCCATTTCAGCATGAACATCTTTTAAAATATCTACTAAATAAATATCTTTTGCTTCATGTCCACCTGGTTTAATACATGATTTACAAAATGCACCAGCTTTAGTATAATCAGTTACTTCTTCAACAGTTTGTAAATTATTTAATTTGATAACTTCTTGTAAAGTTGCTAATGAAACCCTTGCACATTCACAAACTATAATTTCTGATTCTAAAGTCTCCATATCAACACCTTTATATGTTGATGCAGCTTTTTTAATAACATCATATGCCATAACAGAACAGTGCATTTTTTGAGGTGGTACAGCAGGAACATCTGGATGATCTCTTAATGCTTTTTCAACATCAATATTTGTAATTTTAATTGCTTCATCAACAGTTTTTCCAATACATAATTCAGCCATAACATCAGAAGAAGCGATTGCAGTTCCACATCCAAAAGATTTAAATCTTGAGTCTACAATTACATCATTTGATTCATTAACAACCCAATATAATCTTACGGCATCACCACATGATTCAGCTCCAAAATCTGCAACGATTAATTTTCCACCAGCTTCTTTAGCCATCTCTTCTGTGATTTCACCTTGATGAGTTGGATCATCCATTCTTCTTATTACTTGGTTTGAGTATTCATCCCAAATTGAACCACTTATTAAATCATTTTTAGCCATTTTATATCCTTTTTAAATATCCCCTTGAAAAAGGGACTGATTTTATTTTTATTTACTTTTTATTATAATTGTGAAACGTGATCTTTTGGTGTATAAGCATAAGAACTAGAAATATTTCTTAATCTATTTACAGCATTTTTAATCACAGTAATTGCATAATCAATCTCTTCTTCAGTATTAAATCTACTTAAAGAGAATCTAACACCTGTATGAGCCAATTCACTATCACTTCCAAAAGCATTCATAACTGGATTTGCTTCTAAATCCTCACTTGCACAGGCACTTCCTGTTGATGCACCTATTGTTTTTTGGTTCATATCCCAAAGCATAGATTCACCCTCAACACCTCTAAATGAAATCAAAGTTGTATTTGGAGTTCTATTTTCTTTTCCACCAATAACTATTGTTTCTGGTATTTCTAAAATCGCATTTTCTAATTTATCTCTTAATCTTTTAACTTCTGTATTTTCATATCCTAAATGGTCAACTGCAAGTTTCATAGCAAGACCCATTCCAACCATAGAAGCAACATCTACAGTTCCAGCTCTATGACCACCCATTTGCTCACCACCATGTAATAAAGGAGTCAATTCAAAACCTTTTTGAACATATGTTGCCCCTATTCCTTTAGGTCCATGAAATTTATGTGCTGAAAAAGATAAGTAGTTTACATTACAGGCTTGTACATCAACTGCTATTTTTCCAATTGCTTGTGTTGCATCTGTATGAAAGGCAACTCCTGCTTCTTTACAAATTGCCCCAATTTCTCTTATTGGGAAAATTTTACCAGTTTCATTATTTGCCCACATAATAGATACAAGAGCAGTCTCTTCTTTTATATGTTCTTTAACTAAAGATGCTTCTAATACTCCATTTTCATCCACAGGTAAATAAGTTACATTTACACCTTGTGATTCTAAAAATCTACAGGTTGCAGTAACTGCTGGATGTTCTACTTCTGAAGTAATTATGTGATTCTTATTTCCATTTAAAATTTTATCAATCCAAATACCTTTTATAACTGTATTAATACTTTCAGTTGCATTTGCTGTGATTATAATATCATCAGCATCAGCTGCATTTATACCTTCATATAAATAATTTAATGCCTCAACCATTTTAGGGTGAGTACCAGCTCCAAATTTATGTAAAGAGTTTGGATTCCCATAAATATGACAAAAAAATGGTTCCATTGCTTTAAAAACTTCTGGATCAACCTTTGTAGTGGCATTGTTATCTAAGTAAACTTCCATATTTTAATTCCTATCTTTTTCTTAATTCATATGCAAATGCTATTCCGTGAAATTATAGCTTTTTTATACTTTTTTTGGAATTATAAAAGAAATAGGATAAAATTTGTCTTAATTAATTTAAATAGCTAAATTAATTTATAATAAACTCTTAGTTTAATTCAATATTAAAAGATAAAGTTATATAAATTACTAAACAACTAATTAATATATATATGTTAAATTTACAAATAGGACATTTTTAGTCCTATTTAAAATTGGAGAGACTATGAGTAATAATAAAATTCAAAATGTTATAAAAAATGATTACAAATTAGGCTTTGAAACCATTGTAAATTCAGATACATTTCCAAATGGTTTGAATGAAGATGTTATAAAAGCTATATCAAAAAAGAAAAATGAACCACAATGGCTTTGTGATTTTCGTTTAAAAGCATATAAAAAATGGCTTACGATGGAAGAGCCCCAATGGTCAAGTTTACAAATAGATAAAATAGACTACCAAGATATTTCATACTTTTCTGCTCCAAAAAAAGAGTTAAACTCTTTAGATGAAGTAGATCCTAGTATTTTGCAAACCTATGAAAAACTAGGTATTCCATTGGAAGAGCAAAAGATGTTAGCAGGAGTTGCAGTTGATGCTGTATTTGATTCAGTATCTGTTAAAACAACTTTTCACAAAGAGTTAGAAGAACTTGGAATAATATTCTGTTCAATTAGTGATGCTGCAAATAAACATCCTGAACTATTAAAAAAATATTTAGCTTCTGTTGTACCAATAGGAGATAACTATTTTGCCTGTTTGAACAGTGCCGTTTTTACAGATGGTAGTTTTGTATATATTCCACCAAAAACTAGATGTCCAATGGAATTATCAACTTATTTTAGAATAAATGCCTTAAATACTGGACAGTTTGAGCGAACATTAATAATTTGTGATGATGATTCTTATGTATCATATAATGAAGGTTGTTCTGCTCCAATGAGAGATAATAGACAACTTCACGCAGCAGTTGTAGAACTAGTAGCCCTTAAAAATTCACAAATAAAATATTCTACTATTCAAAACTGGTATCCAGGTGATAAAAATGGAAAAGGTGGAATTTTAAACTTTGTGACTAAAAGAGGTATTTGTAAAGGTGATAATTCAAAAATTTCTTGGACACAAGTTGAAACTGGTTCTGCTATTACTTGGAAATACCCTTCATGTGTTTTAAAAGGAGATAATAGTGTAGGAGAGTTTTACTCTGTGGCACTTACTTCACTTGCCCAACAAGCAGATACGGGAACTAAAATGATGCACATAGGTAAAAATACAAAATCAACTATTATCTCAAAAGGTATTTCAGCTATGCAAGGTTCAAATACCTATAGAGGATTAGTAAGAGTTGCAAAGGATGCTAAAAATTCTAGAAACTTTTCACAATGTGACTCTTTACTTATAGGAAACACCTGTTCGGCACACACTTATCCATATCAAGAGGTAAGAAATGCAAGTTCAAAAATAGAGCATGAGGCTACAACCTCAAGAATATCTGATGAACAACTCTTTTACATAAGACAAAGGGGCTTAAGTGAAGAAAATGCTGTATCTTTAATAGTAAATGGTTTTTGTAAAGAGGTACTTGATGAACTTCCAATGGAGTTTGCAGTTGAAGCTAGAGAGTTATTAAATATCTCACTTGAAGGTAGTGTTGGTTAAAGAAGAGAAGACAACTCGTTGTCTCCTTTAGGGTTTGTTTCTTTAGTTGTGGCTTTACCATACCGATAAAAGAAATTATATAAAAAAAGGTTCCCTTAAAAAATGGGACATTTTTAAAGGAAGTAAAATGTTAAAAGTAAAAAATTTAAATGTAAAAATAGAAGATAATGAAATAATAAAAGATTTTAATTTAGAGATAAAAAAAGGTGAAATTCACGCTTTAATGGGAATAAATGGAGCTGGAAAATCAACTATTGTAAAAGCTTTATGTGACCACTATGAATGTGAAGTAACATCAGGAAGTGTAGAATTCAATGGTAAAAATTTATTAGAACTTGATGCAAGTGAAAGAGCAAATGAAGGTCTATTTTTATCTTTTCAAAATCCTATTGAAGTTCCTGGTGTAAATAATATGTACTTTTTAAAATCAGCTCTTAATGCAAAAAGAGAGTATCAAGGTTTAGAAGAACTTGATGCTGCTAGTTTCCTAAAAGAGGTAAAATCAATCACAGCCGAATTTGGGATTGATAATAAGATTTTAAAAAGAGATCTAAATGCTGGTTTTAGTGGTGGTGAGAAAAAAAGAAATGAATTATTGCAACTATTGGTTTTAAAACCTGATTTAATTTTACTTGATGAAATTGACTCAGGATTAGATGTAGATGCTATAAAACTTGTGGCAAATGGTATAAACTCACTTCTTGATGGTAATAGATCAGTATTAATGATAACACATTATGATAAATTATTAGAAGCAATAAAACCTGATTTTGTACATGTTTTAAAAGATGGAAAAATTATTCAAAGTGGTGATTATTCATTGGCAGAGACTATTCAAGAAAAAGGTTACGAAGCAATAGGAGTGTAATATGAGAAATTTAGATATCAAAAACTTCCCAATTGCAAATAAAAAAATTGAAGAGTTTAGAAAGTGTAATGTTAAAAATATCACTGAACTAGAATTTAAAGAAAATAGTTTTAAAGATGTGTCAAGTTTTGATTTTGATTTTTTAAAACTTGGAGATTTTAATACAATCTTTTTTGCAAATGAGAAAATAAAAGAACAAAATTTAATTGACAATATAACTCTTGAAGAGAATACAATAATTATAAATAAAGAGTGCAAAAATCCAATAGTAATACTAAACTATTATGATGATGAAAGTACAATTTTTGAAAAAGATTTAAAATATATAGTTGATAAAAATAGTGATGTTACAATATTTGAGTTATTTATCTCAAATAACAGACAAAACTTCATAAATCAAAAAAGAGATTTTGATATAAATAATTCATCAAATGTAGAGTATGTATATTTACAAAAACTCTCTTTGGAAGACTTTTTAAGTATTAAGTTTAATCCTATCATTCGTGAAGATTCAAAGTTAAAATTTTTTAATTTTAATTTTGGAGCATTAAATGCTTACAATCAGTTTGATATAAATTTAAACTTTTTGAATTCAAGTTTTGACATGGAAGCTTTAACAAATATTGCACAAAAACAAGAAATAGCAAATATAGTAAGTACAATTCACAATGCTAAAAGTAGCTCAAGTAGTGTAAAGGCAAACCATATTTTAGATGAAAATTCCCATGGAATATTTGAAGTAAAAGCTAGAGTAAATAATGAAGCAAATAATTCAAGTGTAATACAAAACTCCCAAACAACACTTTTAGGTGATGATGCCACGATAAATGCAAATCCAAGACTTGAGATATTTATTGATGAATTAACGGCAAGTCATGGGGCAACAACAGGTAGTTTGGATGAAAATATTTTATACTATTTACAATCAAGAGGCTTATCAAGAAAACAAGCTTCGAAAATGATGCTTGAGGCAATTGAGCATAGAATTTTAGATAAAATAACAAATGAGAAAATTAAAAATATAATAAAGGAGATATGATGTACAAAGATTATTTTCCTTTTTTTAAAAATAGTAACATTGTATATCTTGACAATGCAGCAACTACTCAAAAGCCTCAAGTGGTTATTGATGAAATTGTAAACTATTATTCATCTTATTGTTCAAATACACATAGAAGTAATTATGGAAATGCAAATAAAGCAACACAAAATTATGAACATACAAGAAAAGTTTTAAAAGAGTTTATAAATGCAAAAGAAAAACATGAAATAATCTTTACAAAAGGTGTAACAGAGAGTATTAACTTTTTAGTAAATTCATACGCAAAAAATAAGTTCAAGAAAGTGATAATTTCTTCATTGGAGCACCACTCAAATATTGTACCATGGCAAATAGCAAATATAAATATAAAAGTAGTAAAATGTAATGATAACCTTGATTTTGATTATGAAGATTTTGAAAAACTTTTAAAAGAAAATCCCAACTCACTTGTATCTATTACACATATATCAAATGCCTTTGGAAAAATACATGATATAAAAAAAATCACAAGTTTAGCTCATAAATATGGAGCAAAGGTTTTAATAGATGGAGCACAATCTTTAACCCACAGAAAAATTGATGTACAAGAATTAGATATAGACTTTTTGGCAATCTCTTCACATAAAACCTTTGGACCAACAGGTGTTGGAGCTATTTATATAAAAGAGAATTTATTAAATGAAATTGCTCCTTATCAAACAGGAGGAGCAACAATCAATGACGTAACAATTGAAAAAAGTATTTTACTTGATTCTCCTTTTAAATTTGAAGCAGGTACCCAAAATATAGCAGGTGTCATTGGATTTGGAAAAGCAATTGAGTTTATAAAAGAACTTGGATATGAAAATATTGAAAAAAAGGAACAAGAACTTTATGAGTACCTTTATAGTGGGCTTAGCAAAATAGATGACATAATTTTTTACAGTGATATAAAAAACTCTATTGGTTCACTTAGTTTTAATATCAAAAATATTATGGCTGAAGATGTGGGTATTTTAGTTGATAAAATGGGCATAGCTGTAAGATGTGGGCACCATTGTGCTCAACCCATTATGAAAAGTCTTGGTATTGAAGGAACTATTAGAACTAGTATTGCTTTTTATAATGAAAAAGAGGATATTGATAAACTAGTTATTGCTTTAAAAAAAGCCATAACTATGTTAAAGGATTAAAATGAGTATTGAAAAAAAGATTGAAGAGTTTAAAGATGATTTGGAACTTTTTGATGATGAACTTGAAAAATATCAATTTATCATAGATTTGGGCAAAAAACTAAACCCTTTAGATGAAAAAGAGATGGTTGATGAAAATTTAGTACAAGGTTGTACTTCTAAAGTATGGCTTGTAAAAGATTATGAAAATGAAAAATTGATTTTTAGAGCAGATTCAAATGCAGCCATTGTAAGAGGTTTGGTTTATATTATTACAACAATATTTTCAAATGAAACAAAAAATGATATAAATAATCTAGATATAAATATTTTAGATAAATTAAATTTAACAGAAATAATAACACCAAATAGACAAAGTGGTGTTCAAGGTATGATAAAAAAAATAAAAGAGTATGCGAAGGAAAATTAAATGAGTAATTATAATTTAGAAGAGATAGAAGAAAAAATTGTAGCCCAACTTAAACATATATTTGACCCAGAAATTCCAGTAAATATTTATGATTTGGGATTAATATATAAAATAAATCTAGAAGAGAAAGACAATATATTAAATTGTAAAATTGATATGACACTTACAAGTCCTGGTTGTCCAGTTGCAGATAGTTTAGTCAATGACGTAACTTATGCAGTAAAAGTAATTGATGAAGTTGAAAATGCAGAAGTAAATCTTGTATTTGATCCACCTTGGGATAAAAGTAAAGTGACTGATGATGGAAAAGATATAATGTTAGCAAATGGCTTCCTTATATAGATTTTATTATTTTTTAAATATAATAGAACTATAAGGAAATTTTTATATGAAAAAAGCATCTAAAAAATGGTCTAAATATACAAAAATAGTTATAGTTCTACTAATACTAATTTTAGGTTATTTCTTAATTCCTATGACTAAAAATAACTACAGTAATACATATAAATTAAGAAGTACTGGAGTTAATTCAGATCCAATAAAATTACAGTTTAGAAATGGTTTTCAACATGACCATTATACACCACCTAAAAAAACTACCTTTATGCAAAAAAGAATGGAAGATAATGAAGAAGGTAAAAAACCAATTTTTTGGAATAAAAAAGATGATTAAAAGGAACTAAATGGAAGAGGGAAAAGGGTCAAGTAATAAAGGTCTATATATAATAACATTATTGATAATAATTATATTAACAATTGCATACATCCTTCTACCTAAAAGTTGGTCAAACTTAGGAGATACCTATAAACCAAGAACTGTAGAAAAAGATGGAGGTCCAACACCTACTTCTTTACAATTTAGAAGCCCTTTTAAATATGATAATTACAAACCTGATAAAAGAATTGAACCAAAACGAAAGGAACAAGGACAGAAAGATAAGCCAATGTTTTGGAAAGAATAATAATTTTAAGATTCAAATTAAATATAAATTAACCATTCATTAACTATTTTTAAATATCATAAAAAAAAGGAACAAATAATGGATAATTCTTTGAATGAAAATTTAGCAAAATTACTGTTAAGACTATTTTTAGGTTTTTTATTTATTTTTCATGGATATTCAAAACTTATACATGGAACATCATTTATTGAAACCATTTTGTTAGAACATAATCTTCCTCAATTTTTTGTCTATGGTGTATACATTGGAGAAATAGTGGCTCCTATATTTATTATAATTGGGTACTACACTAGATTTTTTTCATTTATAATTATAATCAATTTAGTGTTTGCAATATATTTAGTTCATAGTGGAGATATATTCTCACTCTCTAAAACTGGTGGATTAGCATTAGAACTACAATTTTTTTATATGTTTAATGCTTTTATTCTTATGATTATGGGACCTGGAAGATATTCTATAGATACAAAATAATTCAGCTTAATTGTAAATTATTAAATTAGTGATATAATAAATAACTTTTAATTTAGGAATCACCAATTTGAACAAAAATATAAGTTATGTTTTTTTAAAAAGTTTAATATTTTTTAGTTTTATTTTTTTATTAGTTTCAATTACTTATATAAAAAACTTAGACCATATTTATACTAAAGAGATAAATAATTCTATAGAATCAGAATTAAATCTAAAAATATCAACTGCCAAAAATAATTTTGAGATTTTAAAAAAAGATTTACTTTATATTTCTGAAGTATATAAACTCAACAAAGATTATTCAACTATTAAAAAAGAGTTATCAACTTTACTTGCTTTAAAAAAATCTTATTTTGAAATTTGTTTTCTAAAAAATGATGGAACAAAATTATTAGAAATTAAAAATAAAAAAGCTGACGAATTTTCAAGTAGCGAATACTTATCTATAATTAAACAACTAAAAAAAGGTGATATATATCTTTCACCAATAAAGTTAAAAAAAGAAGATGGAAAAATAACAAGCCCTCAAATACCATTTTTTAGTGTAATAACACCACTATTTGATAAAAATAAATCTGATGTTTTTTTAGTAATCAATTACCCTTTAACTAATCTATTTAATATTTTTTCAACTTCAAATTTTAATTTAGAAACTCTAATTCTAACCCAAAATAATTATATTTTAAATTCAAAAAATAAAAAGTTCAATTTTGGATTTGCATTTAATAAGAATAATACATTTGATAATATATATAAGGATTTATCAATTGCAATATCCAAGAATTTAAAAACTGGTTCAAATGGAACATTTAGAACTGATAATTTTCATGCAAATGTAAATCAAATCAATCTTACTTCTTGGATTAATAAAAATTCTAATATAGAACCTCTTACACTAAAACTAATTACAATAATTGATAATAATTTAATTGAGACGATAGTAAATACTTATTTAAAAACAATAATGTGGTTAGCATTTTTATACTTCTTTATTGCAATGATTATTTCAATAATTTTTGCAAATTATAATACTAGCAAATTATAATACTAGAGAAAGAGAAACAAAACTTAGACTTAAAATTTCAGATAAAATGTTTGAAAACTCCCATGATGGAATTTTAGTCACTGATAGAAATAATAAAGTCCAAAGGGTTAATAAATCTTTTACAAAAATCACAGGTTATACGGAAAAAGAGATTTTAAATAAAACTCCTAAAATTCTAAAATCAACAGGATATCATACTAGACTATTTTATAAAAACATTTGGGATAATCTTAATGAACATCTCCATTGGGAAGGAGAGATAACAAATATTAGAAAAAATGGCATGCCTTATACAGAAGAACTTAGTATCTCAAAAATATATACAGAAGATAATGATTTTTTCTATATCGCATCATTTGTTGATATTACAGAAAGTAAAAAAAATAAAAAAATGATTGAAGATAAACTTGAAGAAAACAAAACATATCTTGAAATCATAAATGATTATTTGATTACGTTAAAAGTTGATATAAATGGTAAAATTTTAGATGTTTCTGATGCTTTTTGCTTAATTTGTGGATATTCAAAAGAAGAGTTAATTGGACACAATCATGATATATTAAGACATCCAGATACACCAAATGAGTTCTATTTTTCAATGTGGGATACTATTTATTCAGGTAAAAATTGGGAAGGGGAAATCAAAAATCTTAAAAAGAATGGAGAGACTTATTATGTTCATACCAAAATATCTCCTATGTATAATAACAATAATACTATTACAGGATATGCTTTAGTAGCAGTAGATATAACAGATAAAAAAAGAATTGAAGAGATGTCAATTACTGATGAATTAACTCAAACATACAATAGAAGATATTTTAATTTAACAATAGAAAAAGAGATTTTAAGAGCAAAAAGGGATAATAAAACTATTGCATTTGCTATTTTAGATGTTGATTTCTTTAAACAATATAATGACACATATGGACATGATAAAGGGGATTATGCTTTACAAAGTGTTGCTTTATGCCTAAGAGAGACTATTTCAAGAGCTAACGATTTTGCTTTTAGATTAGGAGGAGAAGAGTTTGGGATATTAACAACAGATATTACAGTTTCTAATTTTAAAAAAATACTAGAAAAAATAAGAACAAATATAGAAGACTTAAATATAGAACATAGTAAAAGTGAAGCATCTAGAAATATTACTGTATCAATTGGAGGTATCGTAATTAATGCAAAAAATGCCACTAGTATAAAAGTATATAAACTTGCAGATAAATTACTCTACAAAGTAAAAAAAGAGGGGAGAAATAAAGTCTTTGTAGAAGAGGCTTAAGTAAAATCTAAAACTTTTTTATCTTATGGAACGAAACTTGTATATAAGGTTTCATAATTAAAAAAGGAAACTTTATGACACCAATTGAATACATCAAAGAAAACAATTTAGAATGGCAACCATCTTTTAGTGGAAATATAAACTCAACATTACTTGGATATAGAGGCGCACTAATTATTGAAGAAGGTAAAAAATTATCTGAAACAAGAGTTATGCCACCTAAAGCACAAGCAAGACAAGTTATTATGGTAAGTGAAAATGAAAAGATTAAATTCTTTGCATGTGAACTTGAGACTTTTGGGTACTTCAAAGATTTTTTTGTAAAATATGGAAACTACTTTGACAAAGATTCAATAAATTTACTCTATGTAATTGACCTAGATGCAAATGGAACTTTTGAATATGAAGGTATTAAATTTTCAGCTTTTATGTTAGATGAAAGTTCAGTATGGAATGAAGTTTTAGATTTTGCTTCTTTGGAAAAAAGTGACCTTAAAAAATTATCTAGTGAAGAAAAAATAGAAAAAGTTTATGATGAAATTATTTCAACTCCACTAGATGAGATAAACAAAACGTATGATGAAATGTTAGCTCTTATGGGGAATACAAAAAAAGCTCTAATGGGTGCTGTATAATATATAAATTCATTTGAAAACTTGATTGTTTTTTAATGAATTAAATTAATTTTAACTCGTAATTTAGGTTTCACTCTTATTGATGTACTTTTAGATTAAACATTAATAAAGGATTCCTCATGAAAAAGATTTTTTTGGCTTTACTGTTATCGCTTGGTTTAGTTTGTTCATTAAATGCTTATGAGCTAAATGGTAAGTTAGCTGTAAAATGGACAGGATTTAAAACAGAAAAAAAGGTTCCTGTTTCTGGTACTTTTAATGAGATAAAAGCAGATATAAAATCATCTGATAATTTATCTACCTTTCTAAAAAGTGCTATGGTTACAATTCAAACTAGTTCTTTAGAATCTAAAAATCCAGTTAGAAATAAAAATATAACCTCTACTTTATTTTCATTAGTAAGTGCAAAAGAGATAAAAGGAACAATTACAAAGGTTAAAGAATCTACAAATGAGTTGACATTAAAACTTACGATGAATGAAATATCTAAATCTATACCTATGAAATATGAAATGTCAAATGGAAATATAGTTGCAAAAGGAAACATAGATATTTTAGATTTTGGAATGAAAAATTCATTTATGGCTTTTAGTAAAAAATGTGCTGCTTTCCACCAAAACAAATCATTTTCTACTGTAGATATTGAATTTACTATTCCATATAAATAATATAAGCATTTAGCTTATCTTATGAAGAACAGCTAAGTTTTATATTTGAAAATTCTAGTGGTGTAGCTTTTGAGTATCTTTCATACTCTTTATGCTCATCATATGGATTTTGTGCAATATTTAATAATTCATTTACTAAAGTAAAATCACCCTCTTCTGCTTTATCAATAGCTTCTTGAAGCATATAGTTTTTAATCACATATTTTGGATTTACTTTTTTCATTCTCTCTTGAACTTTTTCAAAATCTTGGTTCTCAAATTCCCTTAACTTTATATAATCTTCAAGCCATTTATCTAAAGCTTGTCTATAAATAGCTATATCAATTACTTTCCTAATCTCCTCACTGTTTTTACACTTACTTAATTCATAAAAAAACTGATTATAATCTGTTTTAGATATTTGTAAAGCTTTCAAAAGTGATATAACCAAAGTAGCATAAGAATCACTACTTTTATCTATATTTAGTCCAAGTCTTTGTGTCATAAGAGTTAAATATTCTTTTTCTTGAATATGGAAATACGTTTTTAAATACTCATTTAATTTTTCCACTTCACAAATTGTTTTTAAACTATTAGCTAAAACTTCTAAATTCCATTTTGCAACATATGGTTGATTAAGATAAGAGTATCTTCCTTCACTATCGGTATGATTACAAATTTGATTAATATTAAAATAATCCATAAAAGCAAAGGGACCATAATCTATACTTAGTCCTGCCATTGAAAAATTATCAGTATTCATTACACCATGCATGAAACCATAAGCTTGCCATTTAGCCATTAAAATAGCAGTTTTATCAACCATTTCATAATACATCTTTTCATATTTATTTTCATCATTAATTAGGTGAGCATAAGAATTTCTAATAACATAATCTGCAAGTTGTTTAACATTTTCTTTTGCATTTTTACTTCTAGCAAAATATTCAAATGTACCTATTCTAATCCAAGATGGTGACATTCTTAATACAATTGCTCCTGTTTCAACTACTCCATAGTATCGATGGACTGGATGATTAGAACCAATAAGAGCAAGTACTCTAGTTGTAGGAATATTTAAAGCATGCATCGCTTCTGAGATAATATATTCACGAATTGAAGATCTTAAAACTGCTCTACCATCACCTTGTCTTGAATAACGAGTTAAACCAGAACCCTTTGTTTGGAGATGCCAAATGTCGATTTTACCTAGATTTATTGCTCGTCCATCACCTAATTGGGGGACAAAATAACCAAATTGGTGTCCAGCATATGCACTTGCATAAGGTTCTGAGCCTTTAAGTAGTTTTTCACCATTTATAAACTTTACAAAATCTTTGCTATTAGCTTCATCATAATCTAAAACTATTTCATCAAACATAAGTTTATTATAAGAGATTAAAAAAGGATTATTTAGTGGAGTTGGATTAATTCTTTGATAAAATTTTTCTTCAAATTCAAAGTAATCATTATCTAATTTTATTTCATCTAATTTCATTCTATCTCTTTAGCTTCAATTCTGCAAATTCTATTCCCTTTGAGTTAAATACCTGTAATAAATTTTTATTAATAATTTAATTAAGATTCAATTTATTCTAAAAAGAATAGAATTAATTAATGGAATATTAACATATTCTAAGAAGGAGATAAAAATATGAAAATTAAACACAAGATAATTGGGGCTTTTCTAGTATTAATTATAGTTACTTTGCTTTCAAGTGCATATGTAGCATACAATATTAATCACATGCAAAAGAATGTAAAAGACTTAAGTGGAAGAGATTTTGCAGGAGTTGCAGTACTATTGGAAGCAGATAGGGATTCTTATCAATCAAATGTAGCACTTTCTCAAACAATAAATTTAGCTGGAATAACTTATCTATTAGAAGCAGATAGAGATTCTTATCAATCAAATGCTGCTTTAGCACAAATAGTAGGTTCACCTGATCATTCGACAACTCAAAAATTACTTGACAAAGGTGTAAATGATAATATCAAACAAGTTAAACAAAGATTTGAAAAATTTAAAAACTTATTAGAAGAATTGATGCCTGAAAATAAAGCAAAATTTGAAGAGTTTGAAAAGTTATATGATTTAACTAATAAAAATACTCAAAAACTTGTTCAATTAGTAAAGTCAAATGACTATGCTAATGCACAAACTTTTTATTTTAATACATATCTTGTAGATTATGAAAAAATGAGAGATATCATTGACTTCTTTACAGGAGAGTCATATAAAGTAATTGCACATGAAGAGAAAGAAACAACTGAATTAATTGATAACTCATTAGCTTCTTTTGTTATCATAACAATTATTAGTATAGCTCTTGCGATATTATTTACATTTTTACTTAGTAGAAATATTAATAATTCAATTAATAACTTTAAAGATGGTCTTTTAGACTTTTTCAAATACTTAAATAAAGAGTCTTCAAATGCAGACTTACTAGATACAAGTGCAAAGGATGAAATAGCTGCAATTGCTCAAATTGTAAATGAAAATATTACAAATACTAAATCTCTTTTAGAAAAAGACGATTTACTAATCAATGATGTTAAAAGAGTAGTTGAGCTTGTAAAAACTGGTGATATTAGTAAAAAAATAGAAAAAAGTACCCATAACAAAGGTTTAGAAGAGTTAAAAACCATTTTTAATGAAATGATTCAAATTATCTCTGAAAATATTTCTAATGATACAAATGCTATAGAAAAAGCATTAAAAGAGTATCAAAGATTAAACTTTAGACATAGAATTACAACAGCAACAGGTAAAACTGTTGATGGCTTAAATACTTTGGCAAAAATAATTAATGAAATGCTAATTGAAAATAAAGCAAATGGGCTAACCCTCCAAGATAGTTCAAGTGAATTATTATCAAATGTTGATTTAATAAGTCGTTCATCAAATGAAGCTGCTGCAAGTATAGAAGAAACAGCTGCTGCATTAGAAGAAATCACTTCAAATATTTCATCAAATACACAAAATGTAATTGCAATGTCAAATAATGCAAATGAACTTAAAAAATCTGCAAATGAAGGAGAAGAATTAGCTTCTCAAACTACACTTGCAATGGATAGTATAAATGAACAAGTTACAGCAATCAATGAAGCTATTTCAGTAATTGACCAAATAGCATTTCAAACAAATATTCTATCTCTTAATGCAGCTGTTGAAGCAGCAACAGCAGGAGAAGCTGGAAAAGGATTTGCAGTTGTTGCTCAAGAAGTGAGAAACCTAGCATCAAGAAGTGCAGAAGCTGCTAAAGAAATCAAATCTTTAGTTGAAAATGCTACAACAAAAGCAAATGATGGTAAAGCTATCTCTGATAAAATGATTAAAGGATATTTAGGATTAAATGAAAATATTTCCAAAACATTAGAGTTAATTGGTGGAGTTGAATCTGCAAGTAAAGAACAACAAATGGGTATTGAACAAATTAACAGTGCAGTAAATTTACTTGATAGACAAACACAACAAAATGCTTCTATTGCAAATCAAGCAAAAGATATAGCTGATCAAACACAATACATCGCAAATGATATCGTAAGAGATGCAGATGAGAAAGAGTTTGAAGGCAAAGAAAATGTAAAAAGTAAAAAAGTAAATGCATCTTCAAAAACAACTAATTTGTCTCCTTCTAATCCTAAAAAAGAAACAAAAAAAGTAGAAGTATCAAAACCAAAAGAGGAAGTTGAAAAAAAAGAGACTACAACTCCAAAAGTTCAATCTAATAATAAACCTCAAGTAATAACTTCTAATAGTAAAAATGATGATGAATGGGAGAGTTTTTAAACTCCCCTTTCACTAATATTATTTTTCTAACTTTTTTTTAAAGTGTAACCATTCTGTAAATATTATATGTTACCTTATAAATTATTTTATATATGAGGATACATATAATGCCAACAATTTCTACAAATAGAAAGCTTCTTTTCTTCCCTTTACTCTTTCTAATTATTATTATAATTTCTGGATTAACCAATAGTTATTTTTCTGCTAAAGCTAAATTAAGCATAAATACTGCAATGGAAATTGATAAAATTATAATACGAGTTTTACATGCAAGAATCACTTCAAAACAATTTTCAAGTGACCTTGATGAAGATACTGCTGATATGGTTATAGACTCCTTCAAAAGTTTATACAAAGATGTAAATAAATTAAAAAATATCAAAATAGACTTTTTACAAAAAGACTCTAGTCAAATTGACGAATTACTTAAAGATATTAAAAAATATGAAAATATATTTGAGAAGTATTCATCAACAAAAATTAACAATCTTGATAATGGCATAACTAATGATTCAAATGAATTACAATCTATGTCAGGAGTGATGATTAGTACCGTTCAATCAATAGAAGGTGGATTAAATGAAATTCATGACCAAGCTATGTCATTTAAAGAAAAATCTTTATACCTTCAAGATGTTGTATTAATTGTATTAGCTAGTGTTTCTATACTTGTATTTAGTTTAATTTCTTTTTTAATATCAAGAACAATTATTAAGTCTTTAAAAAACTTTAAAAGTGGTTTAATTTCATTTTTTGCATACTTAAATAAAGAAACAGAAGAAATAGAACTTCTAGATGATAAAAATAAAGATGAATTTGGAGAAATGGCAAAAGTAGTAAATGATAGTATTATTAATACAAAAAAGGGCATTGAAGAAGATAATTTATTAATAAATGAAGTAATAAATGTATTAGACAACTTTGAACAGGGAGATTTATCACAGAGAATTTATAATAATTCAAATAATCCTTCACTTAATATGTTAAAAAATGTATTAAATAAAATGGGAAATAATCTTGAAAAAAATATTGATAACATTTTAAATATATTAGAAAAATATACTCAACACAATTATTTAGAAAAAGTTAATACAAACAATTTACAAGAACACTTATTAAAATTGGCAAGTGGTGTAAATAATTTAGGTATATCTATAACTGAAATGTTAATCGAGAATAAAAGAAATGGATTAACACTAGATGAGAGTTCTGATATGTTACTTATAAATGTAAATAAACTGAATGCAAGTTCCAATGAAGCAGCAGCATCAATAGAAGAAACAGCAGCTGCAATTGACCAAATCACAGGAAATATTAGAAACAATACAGACAATATTGCAAAAATGTCACAACTATCTATCAATGTAACAAATTCTGCTAATGAGGGAGAACATCTAGCAAATAAAACAACAATAGCAATGGATGAAATAAATAAACAAGTATCTTCAATAAATGAAGCAATTAGTGTTATTGACCAAATTGCATTTCAAACAAATATTCTATCTCTAAATGCAGCAGTAGAAGCTGCAACTGCTGGAGAGGCAGGTAAAGGTTTTGCAGTAGTTGCACAAGAAGTGCGAAATCTTGCAACAAGAAGTGCAGAAGCAGCAAAAGAGATAAAAAACATAGTTCAAATAGCTACATCAAAAGCAAATGAAGGAAAAGAGATAGCTGATAATATGATAAATGGTTATAAAAATCTAAATGAAGATATCACTCAAACAATGAGTTTAATATCTGATATTGAGTTTGCAAGTAAAGAACAATTAAGTGGTATTGAACAAATTAATGATGCAGTTACAATGTTAGATAGCCAAACCCAAGAAAATGCCTCTATCGCCTCTGAAACAAATGAAATAGCAATGATTACAGATGAGATATCTAAATTAGTTGTAAGCAATGCAAATGAAAAAGAATTTATTGGAAAAGATGATGTAAAAGGTAGAAAAAGAAAGAAAATGAAAAAGATAAAAGAACATTCAGAAAATACTACTAAAACAAATGAAATGGATGATACAGTGGAGAGTATTTAAACTCTCCCTTACCTAAGGATTTATATTACATTTACATTAAAAAATAGCAATAAACCTAAGACAAAAATAAATATAGGAGAAGCTATTTCTATTATATTTTTTACCTTTTCAACTTTACTTGATACTTTGTTCAAATTTAAACTTAAAAATGAAGAAGCAAAGATAACTAATCCCATACCTAGACTAATAGCAAAAGAAGCTAATATAACAGCAAAATAAGTTTTTAACACAAAAGCATATAAAAACAAGACAACAGTACCAGGACAAGGGATAATTCCCGCTGTTAAAACAAAAAATAAATCTTGTTTTTTCATTTTTTTCTCATCTTCATGACCATGTTCATGGTCGTGGTCGTGATTATGTTCATGAGTGTGCTCATGCCCATGGTGTGCACAACAAGTAGGACAAGAAGAGTTTTTATTTTTTATTTTTTTATACAAAATAAATACAGCTAATAACATAATAAATACAGCAGTTAATTTAGTAATCATTTTTATTGAATCATCAACAAAACTATTTAAAAAAGTAGATATTAAAAATACTGATATTAATACAAGAATTAAGGCCCCTATTATATGAATAAATGCTGCTAATTGTGAGATAATGAAAGCCCTTGTGTAAGAACTTTTATTACTCATAAAATATGAGAATGCCAATGATTTTCCATGACCTGGTCCCATAGCATGAATAATTCCATAAATAAAAGATATAAATAGAAGTGTTATTAATGCAAAAGTATTACCCTTATCTATTTGTAAGAGATTTTGTTTTATTTTTTTTGAAAATATTGTTAAATAGTTCTCATCTACATTTTTAGGTGTTTCTTTTACTTTCTCTTTTACTTCAACTTTTTTTGTGGGAGTAATTTCTTCTTTCTTTGGAACTTTTATATCTTTGATAATTTTAAAACTTACACTATTTGTATCAATTGTCTCTTTTTTAAATACAGTAGGATCATATTTTACAGCATTTTCTGCAATTGTAACTATAAAATAACCCTCTTTATCGTTTGTATTGAAATATAAAATATCATCTTTTACTAATTTGTAATCTAATAATATTTTATACCTTATATGTAAAAGCCCATTTTCAACATCAACTCTTAAATCATTTACTTTTATTCTATTTGATCTTAGTTTATTTATCTTTTTTCCATAAGAAATATTTACTAAAAAATCTCTTGGTTCAACATAGTTACGAAAAGCTATTTTTACATTTTCTAATTCATCTTTATCTAATTTATTATTTAAATTAGTGTCATAAACATTATTTAAAGTCTTTGTAAAAGCTTTTGTAACAATCCACTTTACATCAATTTCTTTTATTAAAGTATCATTTGTCTTTACATCAAGAACAACTCTAGTTTTTGGTGAATATACTGCACATAAGGCACATCCAAAAACTGCTTGAGTTAAAAAAAGAAGAGTGAGTATTAGCTTCATCATTTATATGCATTAACCAATTTCTTTGAAATATCAATTAAACTATCTTCCCATTTATATGATAAAGGATCTATTTCAATAACACTTCCACCAATATTTTCAGCGATTGTAGTTGCTGCCGTCTTTGAAAATTGAGGAGCCACAAATACCACTTTTATCCCCTCCTCTTTTGCCTCATCAATTAAAGCAATCATCTCTTTTGGTTTAGGATCTTTACCCTCTTTTTCAACTGCCTCTTGCTCTAAATCATATCTTTTTGCAAAATACCCCCAAGAAGGATGAAAAACCATAAACTTTTTACCTTTTATCCCTTTTAAGGTATTAGCCAATTTAGTATTTAACTTATCAAGTTCTACTAAAAAGCTTTTATAATTATCATAATAAAATTTTCTATTAGCCCCATCAACTTTTATTAGGGCATCTAAAATATTCTTTGCTTGTATTTTTACTAATATTGGATCTAACCAAATATGTGGATCTAAAGATTCCTCTTCATGATGATGTTCTTCATGTCCAGCTTCATCATGGTGATGATGTCCAAGCATTTTATTTTTTTTAATACCTTTTGAAGTATCTACAAGTAACATGTTTTTATTTATATTTCTAAATTTACCTAACCAAGACTCTTCAAAAGGAACACCAATAGAAAAATATATATCAGAATTCATTAGCGCTTTCATTTGAGAAGTTTTTGGTTCATATGTAGCAGGTGAAAAACCAGGTTGAACCATAACATTTATTTTTACTTTATCTTTTGCTATTTTTTCTACAAAATATTTTTGTGGTAAGATACTTACAGTAACAGTTTTTTGTGCGTAAAGCGATGAGCATATTATTAAAAATATATAAAAGATTTTTTTCATTTAATAGTCCTTATTTTACTGCAACAAAGTTGCATTTTCAGAATTTTAGTTATATTTTGCTTTGACGCAACTTAGTTGCAAGTTTCATATGTTATAATTATATATGGACAATATAAACGAATTATTTCAAGATAAAAATATTAAACTTACAACCTCGAGAAAAGCGATATTAGAAGTACTTTCTAACTCTTCTAAACCTTTGTGTTATGAAGAAATAAAATTTTCAATCAATATGGATAAAGCTACTTTTTACAGAAATATCACTAAATTTGAAGAAGAAAATATTATTGACTCCTTTGAGTCAAATGATAAAAAAAGATATTTTGAAATGAAAAAAAGTAAGCATGCACACTTTATATGTACTAATTGTTCTAAAATAGAATGCCTTCATGAGGACTTTAACTTTAAATTAATAAATCACAAAATCGAGAATATAATTATAAAAGGAATATGTCCAAATTGTTTATAAAAAGGAATATTAATGATTAAAAAACTTGTCACTTTAGACAAATTTATAAATAAAGAAGCCCTTAGTGGAATACTTCTTTTTTTAGCAACAGTAGCAGCTGTAATAGTTGCTAATTCTAGTTTAGGACAAGCATATTATGACTTATGGCATATGCCATTGGGAATAAACTTAGGTGAACATAGTATTTCTATGACTTTAACTTATTGGATAGATGATGCACTTATGGCACTATTCTTTTTAATGGTTGGATTAGAGATAAAAAGAGAGATGTTAGTAGGGGAACTTTCATCTGTAAGTAAGGCTTTATTTCCAATCATTGCAGCACTTGGTGGAATGATTATTCCTGCACTTATTTATGTAGCATTAAACACAAATAATCCATTAGGATTTGGTATTCCTATGGCTACAGATATTGCATTTGCCTTAGGTATTTTGATGCTTTTAGGTAAAAAAGTAAATCCAGCATTAAAACTATTTTTAGTAGCTCTTGCAGTTGTTGATGACCTAGGTGCCGTTTTAGTTGTAGCTACTGTTTATACAAGTGAAATTCATACTGAGTATTTTTTACATGCAGGTGTAATTTATGCTTTAATTTGGGCTTTAAATGTAAAAGGTGTAACTAAATTATTACCTTATTTAATCCTTGGTATTGCTCTATGGATTTATATTCATGCAATTGGAATTCATGCAACTGTTGCAGGTGTTTTATTAGCCTTTGCTATTCCTATAAGATCAAAGATTGGTGAAAATGCATTTATTGAAGATACAAAAAAAGATATAGTCGAATTTGAAAATCATATTGACCCTATACCTATTTTAAACCATCATCAAATTGATGCTTTGGAAAATATTGCTGATAACTATGATAAAGTACAAAATCCTCTTATGCGATTAGAACATAGTTTACATGGACTTTCAGCATATTTTATTATGCCTTTATTTGCATTTTCAAATGCGGGAGTACTAATAGATTTTTCTGGAATAAATGCAAACTTAATGATTGTATTAGGTGTTGTATTTGGTTTAATTATTGGTAAGCCAATAGGAATATTTGGATTTACATATTTAGCAACTAAACTAAAGCTAGTAAAAAAAACAGACAATATCTCATGGTATGAAATCCTTGCAGTTGGATTTTTAGGAGGAATTGGATTTACAATGTCTATTTTCATAACTCACCTTGCCTTTTTAGATGAAAGTATAATCTCCGCTGTTAAATTAGGAATATTCATAGCTTCGTTTATTGCAGCTGTAATTGGAGTATTACTAATTACTTTGAAAAAGGATTTAACAAATAATTAACACTTAAATTATAAAATTTTGGAAATCAAAAAAAGGTATAAAATGAAAAAATTTCTTCTTTTAGCACTACTTAGTGTATCAACACTATTTGCTTCAGATATTGAAGTTAAAGATGCATATGTTAGAGCAACACCTCCTGGACTTCCAAATTCGGCTGCATTTATGACTATTGAAAATAAAACAGATAAAAATATAGCTCTTGTAAAAGCTACATCTGATGTTTCAAAAGTGGTTGAACTTCATACACATAGTATGACAGATGGTGTAATGAAGATGTACCAAGTTCCTAAAATTGATATTCCTGCAAATGGAGAAACAGCACTTAAACCAGGTGGATTTCATGTTATGTTAATAGGACTTCATAAGCCATTAAAAGAGAAAGAAAATGTAACTATTACTCTTGATTTTTCAAATGGAGAAAATAAAACTATAACTATTCCTGTAAAAACTGTAATGGATGGAATGATGAAAAAAGATATGAAAAAGAGTATGAAAAAAGGTATGAGTTGTGGTACAGGGAAATGTGGAAGTAACTAACTAATGCCACAAGAAAAAAAAACTAACAATTTAAAAAGTGCAATACTACAAATAGCAATTGTACTTTTAATTGTTGCAGGATATTTTTTAATAGACTTTTCTTCACTTTATCAATCTCTTAAAGGTGAAGCAAAGTTTGTAACACAAGATTCAAGCTGTGATTTACACAAAAGTTCTTGTAGTGTAAAAATTCAAGATGGTACAACTTTTGAATTAAGCATAAACCCAAAATCAATTCCACTAATGCAATCAATTAAATTTGAAATCAAAAGTAGTAACAAAGAATTAAAAAATTTACATTTAAATATATATGCAACAAATATGTTCATGGGTGATTTTAACTTACCAATTAAAAATCTAGGAAATGGAAACTATGAGGCAGAGGGTACTCTTCCCACATGTCCAGTTGGAAATATGGAATGGAATGCAGATATAAGAATTGAAAAAATAAATAAAACTATTGGAGCTCGATTCCAATTTAAGACAGGTAGATAATGAATAAAATTTTCAAAATTTTGATTGCAATAGCAATCGCAATCGCAATAATTATTATAGCTAAACCCTATGTGCAAGATTATAAAGAACACAAACAATATGATTTCAAAGTAAATACGATTGATGGAGTAGTTACAAAAGATAGCTTCAAAGGAAAATATCTAGCTGTCTATTTTGGTTATACTTTTTGTCCTGATGTTTGCCCTACTTCATTAAGTTCATTAGCACAAGCATTAAATAGCTTTCCAAAAGAAAAAACAAAAGACTTTGTAGGCTTATTTATAAGTGTAGATCCAGATAGAGATACACTTAAGAACTTAAAAGAGTATGCCCAATACTTCCATCCAAACTTTATAGGTGCAACTTCTACAAAAGAAAATATTGATGATATTACATCTAGATATAAAACATATTATAAAAAAGTATATTTAAAGGGCTCAGCAATGGGTTATTCAGTTTCACATACTTCATTTATCTATATATTTGATAAAAGCGGAAAATTTATAGCGAAAGTTGACCATTTTTCAGACCCAGCTAAAATAAAAGAAACATTAGAAGAATTATTCAAATAGCAATTTTCTTCTATTCTTTCTTTTCTCTTTTTAGATATAATTATGCATGAAACTAGAAACTTTAAATAAAACAATTTTTGAGAATATTCATCATTCTAATGGAGAGTTTTCAAAACATTTTCATAATACTTATACTATTGGATTAACACATGATGGTATATTTAAATCAAGATACGAAAAGAAAATAATTTATTCATATAAACAATCTTCAAAAATTATAAATCCTGGTGAAGTGCATAGCGGAGATTCAAATTCTTGGAAATATACAAATTTTTATCCAAGTATAGAACTAGTAAGTGAAGTTTATGAGCAAATCTTTTTTGAAAAAAAAATTCCTATTTTTGCTGAACACATAATAAATGACATAAACCTTTATAATTTACTTTTAAAATTTTTTATTAGCATATACAATAATGAAGATAAAATGATTATTGAAACAAATATGATAAATGCATTATCATATTTAATTAAGAACTATGTACAGGGAACTAAAAAATATGATTTTTCATTTAATAATAATGAAATTATTAATAACTCAATTTACTATATTAAAGATAGATTAGATAGTAATATTTCATTAAATGATTTAGCAATAAATTCAAATATAAGTAAATATCATTTTTTAAGAGTTTTTAAAAACTCTATGGGTATTACACCCCACCAATATATTTTAACTCAAAGAATTGAGAAAAGTAAAAACTTAATTTTAGAGGGGATGAATATTTCAAGTGCTGCATATTCTACAGGTTTTTCTGACCAATCACATTTAATTAGAAGTTTTAAAAAAATATATGGGTATACTCCCAATGATTTTAAACAAAACAGCAATTTTGTTCTATAAATAAATTATTATTTATATTACACTTCCATACAAAATTTTAGAAAGATTATACATGACAGACAAAAGTAAAAATATTTTTTATGCTCTTATGTTTCTAGCGATGGCTGGATGGGGAGCTTCTTGGGTTAGTGCAAAAGTTTTAAGTGCTTATATTAATGAATATGAACTGATATTTTTTAGAAATATCTTTACGATTATTACACTTCTTCCCGTATTATTATATTCAAAGAAAAGTTTTTATATAAATATAAAAAGTTTCATATTAGTTATTATAGCTTCAATTGTGATGATAGCTTATATGAAATGTTATTTTCTAGGAACTAAATTTGGAACAGCAAGTCTTGGTGGTGCTTTAGTAACTACTATGATTCCTATAAATACTTTTCTAATTATGGCAATGTTTTTTGGAAGAAAAATAGGTAAAAAAGATATTTTGGCTCTAGTTCTTGGAGGTATTGGAGTTCTAACTATGCTTAATATTTGGTCCTTTTCACATGAGCAAATATTTTCACAAAAGAATATTTATTTTGTATTGGCATCAATTCTTTGGCCAATTCTTACAATAGTTAGTTCAAAAGCCACAAAAATATCACCTATGGTATTTACTTTTTATATGTATGTTATTACTACTATTATGGTTATGGTATTTTTTGTTGATGTACCAAGTATTGATTATAAAGCTTTTGATTGGATTTTTTGGTTAAATGTTCTTTCTATATCAGTTATCTCCACAACTTTTGCTACAACTATATATTTTGTAGGAATAGAGAAACTTGGAACAAATGAGGTTAGTTCTTTTATCTTTTTAGTTCCTTTATTTGCTATCATTTTGAGTGTTATTTTCTTAAAAGAGCATATAAGTTTAACTATAATTATAGGTACAATATTAACGTTAATTGCCGTAAAAATTTTAAATAATATAAGAATCTTTAAAAAACGAACAAATAATCTAAAGAGTTGATATTTCAAATCACCTCTTTAGAATTTAAATTTGTTAGTTTTATCTTACATATGATCCATTATTAAAATCAACTGTAGTTCCATTTACATATTCAGGACAAGCTGTAGCTAACCAAACTATAACCTCAGCTGCTTCTGCAGGTTCTGCAAATCTTCCACAAGGAACTGCTTTTTTAAACTCAGCTTTTCTCTCTTCAGAGTTATCCTTTTGCATATCAGTTTCAACAGGACTTGGAGCTATACAATTTACAACAATATTATGTCCACCTAAAAGTTTAGCAAAAATTTTAGTTGCATTTATAAGACCTGCTTTTGCAATCCCATACCAAATATCAGGATGACCAATTTGTCCTGCAATTGAAGCTGTATTTACTATTCTTCCATAATTTCTTTTTTTCATATCTTCACTAAATAGTGTTATAAGTTCAACAGGAGCATATAAATCCACATTCATAATATGTTCTTTAGCTTCAAGGGGATAATTATCATAACTATATTTTGGTTGCATATATCCAGCATTGTTAATTAAAGTATCGATTTCTCCTACTTCTTTTGCTAAATCTTTTAGTCCATCCATATTTGATAAATCATACTCTATGCATCTAACTTTTTTATTATCTTTAAATTCAAAATTTGAAAAATTTCTTGCTACAACTACAACTTCATAGTCAAGCTCAATAAATCTTTTTACAACAGCTAACCCTATTCCTTTATTTCCACCTGTTATTAATACTTTTTTTAATTGTTCCATTTTTCCCCTCTCAATTAACTATTTATTAACTATTCAAAACTGTTCATTAAATATTAACCAATATAATGTACTAATATATAAATAGGACATTACATGAAAATTAAATTTTTATTATTTACAATTTTTACAATTATTACTCTTGCTTCTTCATCATACTTAAGTAAAGATACCAAAATAGATGAAAAATTGTATTCAAAGATAATCAACACACCTCTTGAAGATTTATCAGGAGTATTTAAAATTGACACTACAAATATTATAAAGAAACTAACTGATAATAATATTAAAATATTAAATAAAGAACAAACTATAATACAGATTGCACTTTCTAATTCAAAAGATAGTAATGAGATAATAGATTTAATTTTATCAAATTAATTTTTGTTAATTTGACAAATTATTATTTATTTTTGGTAACTTAATAGTTACTTCAAAGCCATCAAGTATATTTTTACAAAAGATATTACCATTAAAATGTTTTTCTATAATTATCTTACTCATATATAAGCCAAGTCCTGTACCAGTTTTTTGACTTTTTGTTGAAAAATACGGTTCAAAAAGCTTCTTTAAGTTTTTTTCTTTTACACCCTTGCCATTATCTTGAATATTAATTATCAAATAGTTTTGACTCTCTTTTGCATCTATATTTACTATTTTATTTGATACATTATTTTCAATTAATGCATCTTTAGAATTATTCAAAATATTTAAAATAACTTGTGATAGTTCATTTTCATAGCCAAAATACTCTACATTTACTTGTATATTTAAATTAAAAGTTATATTATTACGTTGGAATATGGGTTTTAGTAAACTATACGTACTCTGAATCATTTCAAGCAATGAAAATTTTTCTTTAAATTTCTTGGGTTTAAAAAATTCTCTAAAATCATCTATGGTATTTGATAAATAATTTATTTGTTTTTGAAAGTCATTTTTAAACCTATCTAAAGCATCGATACTTAAATTACCATTTTTTTGTTTTTTAATTAAAAGGTTTACAACTAGAGAAATATTATTTAAAGGTTGTCTCCATTGATGAGCTATCATATGTAACATCAATCCCATTTCAGCAAATTTTGATTGTTGAAACATTATTGATTGTTGTTCTTCATTATTTCTCACTTCTTTATTTATCTTCTCTTCTAAATTTAAATTTAATTCTTTTAATTTTCTTTGAGTATTCTTAAGTTCACTTATGTCTACAAATATGCTAATTCTTCTATTTGTATCTTTTATCATATTCCCTTTTACTAAAGCATCAGCAAAAGACCCATCTTTTTTCATAAGTTTTACTTCATATCTATCTTGATAATTTCCTTCAATTCTTTTATCAATTAAATAATGATCTTGTGGAGCAGTTAAATCATAATAACTTTTTAAATAAATTTCTTGAAAAGTTTTATATCCAAAAATTTTCAAAACTTGATTATTTGCTTTTATTAATTTTCCATCTTCAAATATGGCAATACCTTCAATAGTAGCATTAACCCAATAGTTTAATTCCTTATTATGCTTGTTTAAATTTATTATATAAAAAGAAATCAAAATAATTATCAACAAACAAATAAATGTTAAATATATTATTAATAGCTTTTCTTCACGAGAAAAGTATTCACTCAATTTCTTTTTTTCTTTTAATATATTTATATCATTATTTTGAGAATTAAATAATTCCATATTATTTTCTGCACTTAAATCAAATATTTGCATAGAGTAAAGCTCTAAGTTATCCGCATATAAACAAGATATAAATATACAAAAAACTATTAATCTCTTTAATGTACTTCCCATTATAGATTATTTCTTCTCTTCTTAATAACTTTTATGTTCATCTATATAGTTTATTTATCACTTTTTATCTGATTCTTTTGCTTTTACATCATTTTTTCCATCAAATTCTTTTTCATTTGCTTCTTTTACAATTAGTTTTGCAATTCTATCAGTTACTATTGCTATATCATGAGTTTCAGATGCTACAGCAGCATTCTGTTGAGTTTGTTGATCTAATTGTGTAACTGCTGTATTTATTTGCTCAATGCCCATTAATTGCTCTTTACTAGACATCTCTATATCTTCAATTAAATTTATTGTTTTTACAATATTTTCATTTAATTCTTTATATCCTAATATCATATTTCCAGCAATATTTTTACCTTCATTTGCTTTTAAAGTTGCATTTTCAACAATAGTTTTAATTTCTTTAGCTGCTTCTGCACTTCTTGAAGCTAAATTTCTTACCTCTTGTGCAACAACCGCAAATCCTTTTCCAGCTTCTCCTGCAGTTGCAGCTTCAACAGCTGCGTTAAGAGATAGAATATTTGTTTGAAATGCTATTTGGTCTATAACACTAATCGATTCATTAATTGCATTAACTTGTTCATTTATTTCATCCATTGCAATTGTTGTTTGATTAGCTAATTTTTCTCCACTATTTGCAGACTGTGTTAAGTTATTTGAATATGATGCCATTTTTGCAATATTTTCTGTATTATTTCTTAAATTGCTTGTGATTTCTTCTAATGCAGCTGCTGTCTCTTCTAAACTTGCTGCTGCTTCATTTGAGCTTAAATTTAATTTGTCAACATTAATCAATAAGATATCTGAACTATTATCAAGTGTTAATCCATTTGATTTATTCTCAACTAGCATTTCTGTAATAGAATTACCTAATCCATTAACACCATTTGCAAGTTTTAATAGATCCTCTTTTAAGTTATTTATTGATACTTTTTCTAAGTAATTATAGCTTGAATATTTTTCTAAAACTCTTAAAATATTATTTACATTTGTTTCTAAATTAGATGCCATCTCATTTAATACATTTTTTAACTGCATAAGAATAGGATTATCAACATTTATATTTAATCTTTGCTTTAAATCACCTTTTTCAAATTCACTTAAAACTACAATTGCTTCATCTATTAATTTTCTATCTTCTTCTATGCCTTTTTTTATTTTACTTATATTTTCATTAACAACTTTTGCCATTTCACCAAATTCATCATTTGATTCATCATTTAATCTTGAAACACTAGATGATTCTCTATTCAAGTATGTAAAAAAAGACAATAATCCTTCTTTAAAATTATGCAAAGATTTTATTATAATATTTGAAATTAAAATTGAACTTATTACAAATATAATAATTGATAAGATTGCTAATATAATTAATACTCTATTTAGAAGATTAATTGATTCCTTTTTCAAAATCACAGCACTTTTATTTATCTTACTTATTTTTTGCTCTAAAATCAGACCAATTTTAACCATTTCAGAAATGTCATTTTTTATTTCTAATGAATTCTCTTTTATGCCATTGTTAGTATCATTTATCTTTTTAATTGCAAATTTGTCAAATAATTCAATATATTTTTTTGAATATTCTATAATCTCATTTGATAAAATTATATTTTCTTTTAAACTTAGTTTTTCTTTTAAGTTTAAAACTTCTTTATTTAAAAAAGAAAAATCATTTCTTACTTTCTTAGCTTTTTCTTCACTTGGAGAGTTTAAAAATTGATAAACAGAAATTCTTCCTTTAAGTACTTCTTGAACAAAATGTTCTGTTTTTATAGCAGACTCGTTTCTTTCATTTGAAATATTATTATAATATAAATAAGCCATTCCAGCAAATATAACTATAATTATAAATATTCCAGGAAATAATAATAGTTTTTTCTTAGTATTGATTTTACTTAACATCATTTTCCTTTAAAATAATTTCTGAAATTATAGAATACAATTCTAAGGTAATAAATGTAACAATATGAGGAATGTGAGGAATAAGTTAAAAATGTTATTAAATAATAAAATTATGTTAATAGAAGATGATGAGAATTGTTCCTTTTTAATAAAGGTTTTTTTAGAAGAGTGCTCTTTTGATGTTGATGTTGTAAATACAGTTACCAGTGCTATTTCTAATACTAAGTTTTTTGATTATTCTTTAATACTTTTAGATATTAATTTACCAGATTATAATGGCTTTGAAGTTTTAAAATATCTTAATACCCATAAAAATATACCAATAATTGTTTTGAGTGCTTATTCTGACAAAAAGACAAAACTTACAGCATTTAAATTAGGTGCTAGAGATTATATGGTAAAACCAATTGATCCAGATGAATTAGAAGCAAGAATTTGGGTCCAATTAAAACAAATATCAAATATTATAGAAATAAAAAATAAAGAAATATTTCAAATACAAAATGACACTATTCTCTTCAATTATAAAGTTTTAAAATTAACTAAAATAGAATTTGATATTTTAAAATATTTAATTATTAATAAAAATATAATTATAAAAAGAGATGATTTAATAAAATTTTTATCATCTCAGATTCAAAGCCATAGAAGTCTCGATTATCATATAAAAAATATACGAATAAAAATAGGAGACAATGGCTCGAACTCAAAATATCTTATAACTGAATATGGTGTAGGTTATAAGCTACTTTGTTAAGTTTATTGAAAAAAACTCTTTAATAGATTTCCTGCTTTATCCCCTAGTTTTTTCTCAACTGTATCTTTAATTTTTTCTTTTACTTTTTCTTTAACTCCACTTTCTAAAAGCTTTTTAGTATCAACTTTAACTTTTGGATTTGAAATATCACCAGATATTTTTGTATCAAATTTTATACCTTTTATATCTGTTTTTACTAAAGCATCTATCACATTTGCTTTTGTATCAATAGTTGAAGGGTTAACATCAATTGTAGTTAATTTACTTTTCATATTTATTGTAGATTTAATTATGTTTTTATTTATATTACTATCTAATAAAATATCTTCATAGATTTCTTTAGTAAGATCAAATTTAGCAAAACTGTTTATTATAGTTGAATACTCATTTTGTTTAAATTGTCCATTTATTAAATTACCTTTTAAATCACCAACTTGTTTTACAAGATTATAATCAAGTTTTAATTTTGTTTTTGAAGTAAATATTTCTGGATAATAAAGCATATGTAATACTTTTAGAATTTCAATATCATCAATATTTGCAGAAAAATCATCATTAAGAAGTTTGAATCTTAATTTACCATCTAACAATTCAGAATAACCATTTACAAGTAAATCTTTATCTTTTTTAATATCTCCTGCAACATCAATTTTCCCTCTTAACTTAGTTTGTGTAACATCAAAAAGTTTTGAAAGATCATCAACATTTAAAAAATAATCACTTTTTATAATCATATTTTTCAAATCAACATCTGCTTTTTTTACAAAAAGATTTGCCATAGTTGAATAAAAATCAACTTTAGATAAAACTTTATTTGGTTCTAAATCTGTTTGAATATCGCCATGGAAAGTTAATCTATTTATTAATTTTGTATTAAAATCTTTATTAACTAAACTATTTGTTACAAGTCCTTTTTCAATTTTTGTACTTATACTTCCATTTAATTTATCTAATTCTGCATTTTTTACATCACCATTAATTGTTATATTTCCCATAGCATATCTAGGTTTATTTATTAAATGTAGTATCTCATCTATTTTTGCATTTTTGACATTAAATATGATGTTAGAAGGCTCAAAATTTATTAATTGTACTTTATAATCTGTACTACTTTTAAAAATGTCACTAATACCTTCAAGTGTAGCTAAAGAACTATCTCCTTTAAGTGTACCGCTAGTATTAAAACTCCCATTTAATTTTTGTTTTGTAAATTTTTCTAACTTTGATAAATCCAAAATATTTATATCATATTTTATATCAGCAGTTTTTGAGAATAGTGATAAATCACCATTAATTTTTATATTTGAGTTTTTATCTAATGAGGCATCAAACTCAATATTTTTTGTAGTTAATACAAACTTATTTATTTTAAAATTTAAACCTTTTTGTTCATTTACTTTGCTTTCTACTATTGAAGAAACTATACCATTACCAGTTGTCGTAAATAATAAAGCATAAATTCCTACAAGAACAATAATAATTAAAAATGTTAACCCAAAAAATAGTTTTTTCATTATGAAGCCTTAATATTTTATTTATTAAATTATACACTAGTATGTTTAAATTAGAATCAAAAATAAAATTTTAGAATTGATTATTACTATTAATTTTTACTTTAATATATTATTATATATATTTTGTTATATTACTTTAATATAATAATAGGAATTAAATTGAATCTAAAAAATATTGATTATTATGAAATTATCTTTAAAAATTCTATAGATCCCATTTTATTTTTAAAAAGCAATAAGTTTATTGATTGTAATCAAGCTGCACTTGATATACTTAAAATGAAAAATAAAGAAGACTTATTCAATATTCACCCTTCACAAATTTCTCCCAAATATCAACCTGATGGGAGCCTATCAACAGAAAAAGAAAAACTACTCATCCAAGAATGTTCTAATAATGGATTTTCAAGATTTGAATGGCTACATACAGATTCAAATAAAAAAGAATTTTGGGTTGAAGTTACGTTAAAAAAGTCAACTTCAAATAACGAAATTATTTTTATTGCTGGTTGGAGAGATATATCAACAGAAAAAGAAAAAGAAAAAACTATTGAGAAAAAAAATAAAGAATTAAAACAAAGATATAGTCAAATTGAGAGTTTAAACCATGTTTTAAACGATATAAAAGATTCTGATTTAACTGAAGCCCTAATGCTTTTAGAAGAGTATAAAAAAGCCTTAGATGAGAGTTCAATTGTTTCAAAAACAAATACAAAGGGAATAATCACTTATGTAAATGATAAATTCTGTGATATTTCTGGTTACTCAAGAGAAGAGTTAATTGGAAAAAATCACAATATAATTAGAAATCCTGAAACTCCAAAAGAATTTTTTAAAAACTTATGGGAGATATTAGAAAGTAAAAATATTTACAAAAGCATTATATCAAATAAGAAAAAAGATGGAAGTATCTATTATGTAGACTCAACAATTATTCCTATTTTAGATTCTAACAATGAAGTAAAAGAATACATTGCTATTAGAAATGATGTTACTTCATTATTTGAAAAAGATGAAATAATTACAAAACAATTTACTGATAATTTAACAGGTTTACCAAATAGGCAAAAACTTGTAGAAGATTCCAAGATTCTTTTATTCCCCAAACTAGCTATGATTAATATTAATCATTTTAGAGATATAAACGAAGTATATGGAATAGATGTTGGAGATTTTATACTTAAAGAACTTTCAAATATACTATCAACTTTTAATGAATTTAATATTAATGTTTATAGAATTAGTGGAGATATTTTTGGGATATTGGCTTCTGGAAACTACTCAACAGAGTCTTTAAAAAACTTATGTTTAAATTTCTTAGATAAAGTAAAAATAACTCCTATTACATATAATGATCAAGAATTAAACTTATCCTTTACTATTGGTATTTCAACTGGAAGAGAATGGCTATTAGTTGAAGCAGAAATGGCTCTTCAAGAAGCAAAAGATAAGAACAAAACTCTTGTAATGAATCTAGAAAATAAAAATAAAGATACTTTGAAAAAAAGGGTAGAATTAACTAATAAAATAAAATATGCATTAAAAAATAACAACCTTTTAATTTATGGTCAAAAGATTATAAATAATACTACTGGTAAAATAAAATATGAAGTATTAATGAGACTTGAAGTAGATGATAAGATACTATCTCCTTTCTTCTTCTTAGAACATGCAAAAAAAGCAAGGCTTTATCATGAAATGACAAGAAAAATGATAAGACTAGCTTGTGATTACTTTAAAGACAAAGAAAACTCTTTTTCCATTAATCTAACAATACAAGATATCACAAATGAAAAAACAGTAGAGTATCTTACTACTGTATTACTTGAAACAAAGACAAATAAAAGAATTATATTAGAAATAGTTGAATCTGAACAGATAAATCAATTTGAAAAAGTTACATCATTTATTAAAAAAATGAAAAATCTAGGCGTTAGAATTGCAATTGATGATTTTGGAACTGGCTATTCAAATTTTGAATATATTATTAAACTTAATGTAGATATTTTGAAAATAGATGGCTCTTTGATTAAAAATATTCATAAAGATAAAAATATTTTTATTACTGTTTCTACTATTGTAAACTTTGCTAAACAATTGGGATTGGAAGTTGTTGCAGAATTTGTTGATTCACAAGAAGTATTAGAAACAATTAAATCATTGGATATTGATTATGCACAAGGTTATTTTTTACATGAACCAGAGCATTTAATTTAGACTTTGTTACATAATGTAATGGCTTAATTATTTTAAGACTCACTATAAAGAAAATTTAACCTAATAGATTGTATAATACACCCCTACAAAGTGATAAGTAGGGAAATATTTGCATTTATGTAAGTATTGCTAGTCTATTTATAGATTGGTTACGCTATCCGAACAGACTTTGTAAACAAAATATATTATAAGGATATAGAATGAAAAAAATCGTTCTTTTAATGCTAGCTATCGCTGGTGTAGCTTTCGCTGCTGACGGTGAAGTTGCAAATGAAACTTTAAAAGCTTACTCTGTAGTAGCTGCTGGTATTGGTTTAGGTCTTGCTGCACTTGGTGGTGCTATTGGTATGGGTAATACTGCTGCTGCAACTATTGCTGGTACTGCTAGAAACCCAGGTTTAGGTGGAAAATTAATGACAACAATGTTCATTGCTTTAGCGATGATCGAAGCACAAGTTATTTATGCACTTGTTGTTGCAATGATTGTATTATATGCAAATCCATTCCTAGGATAATATTTAAATCTACAGATTTAATAAAATCTAAAAGGGGTCAAGAGTTTTTCTCTTGTCCTCTTTTTTTATTTATACTAATAATTTAAAGATTGAGCAAATTCATTTTCTAAATTTGTTTTATCTTCTTCTAATCTTTGTTTTATAACTTTAGCAAACGAATCAGGATATATTTCATATTCGTCACTATTTAGACCATTTATAGTTGCCTTTACAATATCACTAGGTGAAGTTTTTGGCATTTGTAAATCTTTTGACATGGCTGTATCAATAGGACCTGGTAATACTTCATATACTGATATATCTTTTATTTTCAACTCTGCTCTTAAAGCTTGTGTTATAGAGTGCAAAGCACTTTTTGAGGCACAATATAAAGCCATAATAGGAAGATTTATTAATGCTAAAATAGATGTTATATTAATAATAATACCATCTTTATTTATATTTTCTGATAAAATTCTACAACTATTCAAAGTACCAAATATATTTACATCAAAATCTACAGTTTCATCATCAAACAATCTTTTATCACTATTTGCACCTGCATTATTTACTAAAATATCTATTTTTCCAATAGTTGATACTAAACTTTTAAATTGTTCTTTATTCGTAATATCTAATTCAACTAATTCTATTTTGTTAGATAATTTTTGCAAAGAATCCAATTTATTTATATCTCTTGCACTACAATATATTTTTTTTACATTTTGATTTAAAAATTCTTTTACAAATTCACTACCTAAACCACCATTTGCACCTGTAATAAATACAGTTTTATTCTCTAAATTCATCTAGTCTCCTTCTTCTTCAATATTTGTATAAACTTTGTTTAATAAACCAATTAAACTTTCATATTCCTCTTGGCTCAAACCTATTGAAAGCAGTTGATTATATTCTTTAGATATGGGAACTATTTTTTCAACTAACTCTTTTGCTTTTGGTGTTGAAAAAATATTTATAATCCTTCTATCTTTACTATTTGGTAATCGAGTCAAAAAACCTTTTTTTTCAAGCCTATCAAGGCTTCTTGTAATATTAGCTTGGTCTTTATATGTACTACTTGCCAACTCTTTTTGGGTCAATCCATTATTTTCAACAATCCTAAAAATCAAAGACCATTGTTCAGGAGAAATATCAAACTCTTTTATTTGTTTATTAAAACCTATCTTCATAGCTAAAGCAGTTCTATTTAAAATAAAACCCAAGGAATTATTCATATCAAAATTCATATACACTCCTTATGCATTACTATACATTTTTTAGAATTACTTGTCAAGACAAATATTGTCTTAACAAGTAGTTTTATAAAAATTTCTTTTTAATTAAATCTATAAGGTTTTATTGCTATAATTCCGCACTTAAAATAAATAATCATACATAAAAGATTTAGCTATTTTAAATGCAGATGTGGTGGAATGGTAGACACGCGGGCTTGAGGGGCTCGTGGCGAGAGTCGTGTGAGTTCAAATCTCATCATCTGCACCAAAACTTTATATACAATAATTTAAAATTATCCTTATCCTATAACTTCTTTTTACAACTTAATAAACTCTTTTCATTGCTTGTTAATTAAAATTTTAATACCATACTATTACTTTAAAATAAAGGTTTAATATGAAAGCGTTTTTAATAGTTATAGGTGTTATTATTTTGGCATTTGTTGGAATTTTATTTGCAAATATTAATAATGTACCAACCTTAGATGAAAATGTAAAAGCATCTTTTTCACAACTTCAAAATCAATATAAAAGAAGAGCAGATTTAATTCCTAACTTAGTATCAACAGTAAAAGGTTATGCAGATCATGAAAAATCTACACTAACTGCAGTTACTCAAGCAAGAGCAAACGTTGGAAAAATATCTTTGTCTCCAGAGATGTTATCAAATCCTAAATTAGTACAACAATTCCAACAAGCGCAAGGGGCTTTAAGTTCTGCACTTTCTAGACTTATGGTTGTTGTTGAAAAATATCCAAATTTAAAAGCCGATAAGAACTTTTTAGCATTACAATCTCAACTTGAAGGGACTGAAAATAGAATATCAGTTGCAAGAAGAGATTACATAAAAAGTGTGCAAAAATATAATATGGAATTAAGAACATTCCCTGGAAAAATTATTGCAGCAATTCTTTATCCTGAAGCTAAAGTAAAAGAGAATTTTACAGCTACACCAGTTGAACAAGAAACACCAAAAGTAAACTTCTAAAATGAAAAAAATAGTTTTTATACTTTTTAATATCTTACTTTTACAAAATCTACTTGTAGCAGATATTTCTTTTCCTAAGCTAACAGGAAGAGTAGTTGACAATGCAGGAATCTTAACTTCAAATCAAAAAGAGACTTTAACAAATATATTAAATGCCCAAGAAAAAGAGACTTCAAATCAAATAGTAATTTTGACATTAAAATCTCTTGATGGTAATGAAATAGAAGATTATGGTTATCAAATAGGAAGATATTGGAAAATCGGACAAAAAGATAAAGATAATGGTGTTTTATTAATTGTTTCAATGAAAGAAAAGAAAATCAGAATCGAAGTTGGATATGGATTAGAAGGAAGTTTAACAGATGCTAGATCCCACGAAATAATCGAATATAAAATCAAACCATATTTTAAAAAAGGTGATTATTATAAAGGGATTTTAGAAGGAACTAATGCAATTATTAGCTCAATAAAAGGTGAATACAAACAAGAAGAACATACTAGTAATAGTGGAAATATATTCCCACTATTTATTTTATACTTTTTGGTAATATTTATAGCTCCATTTATTGGTACGATATTTGCTAAAATGAACTTAAAAAAGACATCAAGAGTTTTTCAATCAATGACATTTGGTGGGTTTGCTGGACTTTTTATGACAATTGGCACAGGTAGCTTTATCATTTCACTTATTGCTTTTATCTTTTTTACATTAACAATCTTTAGAGCAAATAGTAAAATAGTCAATTCAACAAGTAATTCAAGCCATAGTTCTAGATATAATGGCATTGGGTTTGGTACTGGTTTTGGTGGTGGCTTTAGTTCAGGTTCTAGTAGTTTTGGTGGCAGCTTCGGTGGAGGCGGTGGAAGTTTTGGTGGCGGTGGTGGAAGTTTTGGTGGCGGTGGTGGAAGTTTTGGTGGCGGTGGTGGAAGTTTTGGTGGCGGTGGCGCTAGTGGAGGATGGTAATGTATTTAAACAATGATGAAAAAGAATCTATAGAAAAAGAGATTAAAAAACTTGAAAAGAAAAGTTCAGCGGAACTTGTTGCTGTTATTACAGACTTTTCATCTTCTTATAATCTATTGATTTTAATATTTTCTTTAGTTTTTACATTTTTAATTTCACTTATTAGTTTATATTTTAATGCAAATACAATAATGTTTTTTGAAATACAATTATCAACTTTTGCATTTTTTATATTTTTGTTTCACAATTTTAAAAAGTATTTTTTATCTCTTTTACCTAAAAAATATAAATATAAAAAAGCTTCAAAAAAAGCAAAAGAAGAGTTTATAAAACAAGGTCTTTATGACACGCAAACAAAATTAGCAATTATGTTTTTTGTATCAATTGAAGAAAAATATGTAGAAATTATTACAGATAAAAATGTAAAAGAAAAAATAGCTGATAGTTATTGGCAAGATATAGTAAATCAATTTATAAAAGATGTCAAAAAGAAAGAATTTGTTAAAGGATATGAAACTGCAATAAAAAGTTGTAGTGAAATCTTAATAAAAAACTTTCCAATAAAAGAAAATGATATCAATGAACTTAGTAATGAAGTAATAGAACTTTAAATTTAAAAGTTTCTATTATTTCATTTTCAATATTTCACAATAAAATTCTAAATCAAAAATTCTTCAAATAAATTCACCTAATAATTTAATGCCAAAGTATGATATAATTTTTAAAACTATAAAGGACATTTCATCGAAAAAAAAATAGTTGGAAGAAAAGAGAGTATCTCAATACTTGACTTGGAATTGTTTGATTTAGATGCCAAAGTAGATACTGGTGCCGATTCTAATGCCTTACATTGTGATGACATTGAAATTGAAGGAGATAAAGTAAGTTTTACTTTACTTGACGAAGTACATGCTTCATATCATGGTAAAAGAATGACTTTACCTATATATAAAATTAAACGCGTAAAAAGTTCAAATGGAACAGTTCAAATAAGACCCTCTATAAAAGTAAGTGTAAAATTTTTTGGTAAAAAATATAAAAGTATTATTTCCCTAACAAATAGAGCCGATATGAAATTTCCAATGTTAATTGGAAGAAGATTTTTAAAAGATAAGTTTTTAGTTGATGTTTCGCAAGAGTATTTATGTAATAAAAAAGAGGAAAATAATAATGAGAGTTTATATACTATCAAGAAATAAAGAGTTGTATTCAACAAGAAGATTAGTAGAAGCAGCAGAAGCAAAAAAGTGGGAAGTTAAAGTAATTGATTATTTAAAATGTACCATTGAGATAATGAAAGGTGAACTTATCATAAATTATTTAGGAAAAGTATTACCAACTCCTGATGCAATAATTCCAAGAATTGGAGCAAGTAGAACTTTTTATGGTGCAGCCATGGTAAGACACTTTGAGATGATGGATGTATTTAGTACCTCTGGAAATTTAGCAATCACAAGAAGTAGAGACAAACTAAGAAGTTTACAAGTTCTTTCAAAAAATGATGTTGATATGCCTAAAACTGTATTTGCTTCAAATAAATCAAGTGCAAAAGATGTTATTGCACTATCTGGTGGAGCACCTTTAGTTCTTAAAATACTTGAGGGAACTCAAGGTGTTGGTGTAGTTTTAGTTGATAGTGAAAAAGCTGCAAAATCAGTTCTTGATGCCTTTTATGGAATGGATGTAAACTTACTTGTTCAAGAGTTTATTGAAGAAGCTGGTGGATCTGATATTAGAGCATTAGTTGTAAATGGAGAAGTTGTTGGAGCGATGAAAAGACAAGGTGCTGAAGGTGATTTTAGATCAAATCTTCACCAAGGTGGAAGTGCTATAGCCCATAAACTTACAAGAAAAGAAAAATCAACAGCTATAGCAGCAGCAAAAGCTATGGGACTTGGTGTTTGTGGAGTTGATATGATTCCATCATCTAGAGGACCTCTTGTAATGGAAGTAAACTCAAGTCCAGGATTAGAAGGTATTGAAAAATCTACAAATATAGATATTGCAGGGAAAATTATGGATTACATTGAAAAAAGCGTAATTCCTGCTTCAGAGAAAAGCACTAAAAAAAGAAAAATCAAAAAAGATAACATTGGAGCTTAAACTAAATGCAAAACAATGATTTGGTAATTGGTGGTGTTGTTGTACCAAAAGGAAAAGAAGTAAAGATAAATTTGGAGTTACCAAAACTTTATAATACACCTACAAACTTGCCAATAAGAGTAATACGAGGTAGAAAAACAGGACCAATAGTTTTTATTAGTGCTGCAATACATGGAGATGAATTAAATGGCATAGAGATTATTAGAAGAATTAGAAAATTAAACATTCTAAAGAAACTTCATGGCACTATAATCTTTGCTCCCATTGTAAATGTATATGGTGTTATGACACTATCTAGATACTTACCAGATAGAAGAGACTTAAATAGAAGTTTTCCAGGAAGTGGCAAAGGCTCTATTGCAAGTAGAATTGCAAAAATCTTTTTTGAAGAGATAGTTTCAAAATGTGATTTAGGAATTGACTTACACACAGCTTCTATTCATAAGTCAAATTTACCACAAATTAGAACAAATATGGATAATGAATATACTCTAAAACTAGCACGTGCTTTTGGAGCACCTGTTATTTTACACTCACAATTAAGAGATGGTTCTCTAAGAGCTGAAGGGGAAGAGAGTGGTATACCAATACTTCTTTATGAAGCAGGTGAAGCTTTACGTTTTGATGAAACATGTATAAGGATTGGGGTAAAAGGTATTATCAATGTTTTAAGAGAAAATGCTATGCTTCCCAAAGTTATACGAAAGGGAAGTAAGACTCCAATTACTTCAAGAGTAAGTAAATGGATAAGAGCAAGTGAAAGCGGAATGATAAGAACAATAAAAGCCTTGGGCGATATTGTAAAAGAGAATGAAGTTATTGCTTATATTGATGAACCATTGGATGATAATAGCTTTGAAATATTAGCACCCTTTGATGGAATTATCATAGGGAAATCTCAAATTCCTCTTGCTCAAGAAGGTGATGCAATTTTTCACATAGCAAAGTTTGGAAATTTAAATATTGCTGAAAATAAAATGGAATATTTCAATGAAGATGCTATAAAACAAAGTGAATTTTACGAATTAAATAATGAAGAGATAATAGAATAACATGGAAAAATTTTACGATATTTTAAAACAACTAATTAGAACACCAAGTGTTGTTGGAGCAGAGCATCCTTTTTTTATGAGAGTAAAAAGAGAGCTTGAAGAGTTAGATTTAACAGTTGAATATTATGATGGAGTTTTAGTTGCTAAGGGAAATGCTCCTGAAACCGGTTATATTTCTGCCCATGCAGATAGACATGGTCTAATTTGTACAGGACACAATGAGTTCCAGTATGCTGCTTTTATTGCAAAAAATCAAGCTGATTTAAGAGGAAACTCAAACTCTGAAAAACTTTTAAAAAACTTTGAAATGAGATTTATGGATCATAAAGTTCAATCATATGAACCTTGGTCTGGAAGTTATTTAGGAATGGGAGTTATAAAAGATGCCTTTCTTTGTGATAGAAGAAAAAATATCATTTTTAAAATCGATGGTCTTAAACACCTTTTACCAGGAACTGCCATAGCTTTTATGGATACTTTAAATATAGATGAAAACGGTTTAGTTTCTGCTCAACTTGATAATGTTATTTCTATTGCTATGATTATTTATTTATACCACCTTGGATATCAAGGAACTGCATTTTTTACAGCAAGTGAAGAGGCTGGAAAAAGTTGGAGATTTTTACTTGAGTATTTTAGAAGATTTAATATAACAACAGATGAACTTCTTGTTTTAGATACAAGTCCATACAGTAGTGTAGATCATATTACAAATTTAGATATTGTATTAAGAAATAGAGATGAAAATGCTGTTTTCAAATCTCCTTTAGAAGAAAAACTCAAAAAAATAGTTATTGAAAATAATATAAATTACCACTATAAAGATGCTTATTTAGAAAACCAAATGTTAAGCGCAGGAACAAAAGGTTCAGTGGGAGTTACGGAACTAGGAAGAATAATTGATGCAACTGATGGTGAAATTCAAGGAACAACTCTTCAAATTCCAACTATTGGGTATCATACAGTGAGGGAAACTACTACTAAAAAATCCATAGATACGATGGTTTTAATTCTATCAAAACTTTATATTGAAAAAAAAGATAACTAAAAAATAGCTATCTTTTTTTGATAAAGTAAATTAAAATTGTAGAAATAATTACAGAAATAAATAAAACATTTATAACTAAAAATGTTCCATCATCTGTTTTACTAAAAGGCAAAGAAGTTGTATTCATCCCAAAAAAACCAACGATTAAATTTAGTGGTAAAAATATTCCAGATAATAAAGTAAGAATATAAACTGTTCTATTCATTTGCTCATTATTTTCAATGATATATGAATTATGTAAAGCATCAATTTTTTCTAATAACATACCAGAATTTCTATGTGCTCTATGTAAGTGCTCTTGCAAATCTTCAAAGTTTCTTTTTAAATAATCATCATCTTTATTGTAATTACTTATTAAGATATTCATAACTTCAGCACACTTAAATAAAACCCTATTCATTTTTATAAAATCATTTTTATATGAAAACCATTGTTTATTAAAGTTTTTATCAATTTTGTTATCATAAAAATCATCTTCAATTTGTTCTATTTCATTCATATAACTAGTTACTATATTTAAAATTGAGTCAATATCATTATTTAAATATTTATAAAATCCATCGATATTTTTTAAATCAACAAAATCTTTATTTTCTTTATCAAAATAAAAATACGATTTATCTGTAATTATAAAAGCTTTACTAACTGGAATTAATTTATCATCTATTATTTGAGGAATTCGTAAAATAAATAAATCATAATCTTCATCTTTAATAAATATAGAAGGATGAACTTCATTTTCTATATCTGAAATATGAAAATTATTGATTTCGTTATGTTTCATTATTTACTTAATTGTTTATATAAAGAATTTAAGTCCCCTAAAACCCAAATTTCTTTTATTTTATCATCTTCTATTCTAAAAAATGAAGCCCCGTTATATCTTATTCTTTTGTTAGTTGCTTCTATATCAAAAAGTTTTCCCAAATGAGTTCCATTATAAATAGCTCTTGCACTTACTAAATTATTTTCAGCAATCATAAGTTCAACCCCATGATATAAATTTGGAAGAGCATGTAAAATCATATCAAAGTATTCTTCAAACTCTTTTTTACCATGTGTTTCCACATCTAATGTACCTCTAAAAAGTATATCATCATGAAATAGTTTATCAATATATGATTTATCTTTTTTATTCCATAGGTTCTCATAATAAGATTTTACAATCTCTTTATTTTTGTTCATTTTCTCTCTTTATTGAATTTTTAAAAATTATACTACTTTTATTCTTTTTTTTTCGATTAGTTTTCTTAAAGTTCTGTTGCATTTTTTATAATATCTATACCATATTTATCTCTTAGCTTATTTATTTTGTTTGCTAACTCCAAATTCTTTTTATCCTTTTCATATTCAAAAAGATCAAAACTATGATTTCTATTTTCTGTAAAATTTGATACAGATAAGTTTAATTGTACAATATGGTGAGTTGGATGAATGTCTATATCTTTAAAAAGCTTTAAAATTGAGTTTTTAAAATATGTTTCATTAAAAAGTCTATTTGTATTTATATAATCCTTTGATTTACTTTTATAGTCATAACTTATTTGCAAAAAAAATGTTTGGGGAGTAACTTTTTCTTTAAATACTAAAAAACTAAGATACCTACATAATATTACAAGTCTTCTATTTATCTCAAGTCTATCTAGTATAGGATCAAAGGTTCGCCCTATTCCTATTGATTTTTTAGAAGTTTTTGTTTGTGTCTTTTCTTTATCTAATCCTAATACCCTATTATAAAGTTGTATTCCTGATTTTTTCCATGAATAAAAAAGCTCTTTTTTATCTCTTATTTGTCCTAATCTTCTAATTCCATGTGCCAATAATTTTTTTTCAGTACCTTTCCCAATACCTGGGAACTCTGAGATTGCTTTATCTTTTATAAAATCATAAACCTCATTTTGTTGTACTATTTTTATACCATCTGGTTTTGCACCATTCGTTGCAAGTTTTGCTATATATTTTGTATTTGCTATACCTATAGATATTGGTAATTTAAACTTTTCAAAAACTTCTTTTTTTAGCTCTTTTGCAAAGTTTTCTATATCACTATCTTCAATATATCCACTTAAATCTATATAAAATTCATCAATACTAGATTGCTCCACATGGGGTGTTTTTGTGTATAAATACTTATTTAATTTTTGCGACAAATCATGATATAAAGAGTAATCAGGTGGAATCATTATCAAATGGGGACAAAGCATCAAAGCTTCATTTACACTCATAGCAGTTCTTACACCAAATTTTCTAGCTTCATAAGAAGAGGTTGTAATTATTCCTCTTATTCGTCCATTTTGGTCTTTATAGTACTCTTTAGAAGTTTTACTATTTTTTGTTAGGATAGAGCTAACAAAAGCACCATTACTTTCACTTAGTACTTTTTTATCATTTGATTTATTATCAAAGATTGATGTATTACTTCGTCCCCCAACAGCAACTGCTTTACCTAATAGTGTACTATCTAACGTTCTATGGGCAGATACAAAAAAAGAATCTATGTCTAGGTGTATAATCATAAATGTATTATACAATATTTTATTACAAATTGATATAAAATGTCATAATGTAATATTTGACTTTAAAAAAATATTGCTGTATATTTTCAATTTTAAAGGATTAAAAATAGAACCTTGTAGAAACTGCAAAAGTGAAATAGAACCAAAACTAAGACAATGTCCCTATTGTGGGATTTTAAACCCTACTATTAAATTAAAAGAGATTTTTATTGGTATTTTTTTTGTAATAGCTGTTATGAGTATAGTTACTTATTTTGTGAATTAATTTATTTGAAAAATTTACCCATAAGATAACCAACAGCTAAACCAATAAGATGAGCATACCAAGCTACTGGAAGACCAATTAAAACAGGTGCTACAGAGATTATTAAAATCCAAGTAATGATACCTTTTCTTTGATAGGTATCAATTAGGGCAATATAACCTAAAAGCACACAAATTGCACCTGAGGCACCTACTAAATTATTATTCATACCCATTGCTTGCATAAAATAAAAACTCAATAATGAAGTTATAACTCCACCTATAAAATAAAGAACCAATAGAGCTTTTACACCTCTATATTTTTCTATCATATTTCCAAATTGATAAAGTACAAACATATTCATCAAGATATGACCTACTCCACCATGGGCAAACATTGTAGATAAAGGTTGATACCAAAGTCCCTCAAGAAAGAACATATTTAATCCTAAATATAAAGAACCATTAGGCATATTTATTTGAATTATATACATTATAACAGTAATAAGAATAATTATATTTGTGACAGTTATTAGTTTTTCATTTTGCATTGTATTTAAAAGCCTTTATTGTACATTCTATTCTATTTTTAATATCATTTTTATCATAGTGTAAAAAGTTTGTTTCCATCATAAAAACCTCTTTTCCATTTATTCGAAAAGAGCTTAATAAAGTCCCAGCAAAAGATTTACTTTTTTTATCTTTTTTTCTAGGATCATTTTTATCATTTTCTATAATTTCATATTTTATCTTTAAATATTTAACAGGATCTTCTTTTTTGGAAAAAGAAATTGAATTTTTAAAAAATTCATCAGCTTGGGCAATAGAAATCTTGTCTTTTAAATAAAACTTCCCAAATCGAGGTTTTGTAAAACCACCACTTAAAACATACAAACCATTTTTCATATAATAACTTGCATCTTTCAAAAGTTCAGGTCTCGTAATTGAATCAATAGTCAATGTCTCTTTTTGACACTGTAAGTTAGAGTTCATTCTAACTTCTTTTTTCACCTTTGGTCCAAATTTTGAATAAAGAGTAATTACAACAGCAAGCATTATAATAGAAGCCAAAGTAAAAAAATTATTTACTGTTTGGCTTACTCTTCTTCTTGAGCTCATAAAATTAAATCAAACCCTCTTTTAAGACATCTTCTATTTTGTCTACTGGTTTTATCTCTAAAGCTTTTTTTACTTCATCAGGAATATCTTCTAAATCCCTTTCATAATTCTTTCTAGGAATTAAAGCTTTTTTCATTTTTGCTTTAAAAGCTGCAATTAGTTTTTCTTTTAATCCACCTATTGGTAAAACTTTTCCAGTAAGTGTTAATTCACCTGTCATACAAATATCAGATTTAATCTCTTTATTACTTAATATAGAAGCAATAGTTAAAGCCATTGTAATACCAGCACTTGGTCCATCTTTAGGAGTTGCACCTTCTGGAATATGTAAGTGAATATCATTTCTTTTATAAACTTCACTTGGTTCTAAAACTATATTTTCATCTTTTTCTTTTAAAGACATAGGAATAGTATTTAAATCAATTTTTAGTTTACCTTCATCAATTAAAACTTTTACAACTGAATATGAAATTCTTGATGACTCTTTCATTACATCACCTAGATTTCCAGTAACAACTAAATTACCTTTTCCTTTTAGTTTTATAGCCTCGATTTTTAAAACATCTCCACCAACAGCTGTCCAAGCTAATCCATTAGCAACTCCAACCATATTCTTTTTATCAGCTGGGTCTATTTCAAAAATAGGATTATCTAAAAACTCTTTTAAATTTTTAGTGTTTATTGAAACTTTTGACTCACCTTCTGACAATATCTTCTTAGCTGCTTTTCTAAACAATTTAGAAAATACTCGTCTAAGATTTCTAACCCCTGCTTCTCGTGTATATTTTGAAATAATCATCTCAATAGTTGTTTGGCTCATACTTATTTCAGATTTTTTAAGAGCATGTTTTTCTAACTCTTGAGGTATTAAATAATCTTTTGCAATATGATACTTTTCATTTGGAGTATATGAAGATATTTCAATGAACTCCATTCTATCTCTTAGAGCTGGTGGTATTCTTCTAGCATCATTTGCAGTAGATACAAAAATAACTTGTGATAAATCAATAGCAAAATTTAAATATAAATCTCTAAATTCATGATTTTGTTCAGGATCTAAAACTTCGAGCATAACAGCTGTTGGATCACCTCTATTATTTGCTCCTAATTTATCTATTTCATCAAGAACCATTACGGGATTCATTTTTTTAGCATCAACCAAACCTTTTACAAGTCTTCCTGGCATTGCTCCAACATAAGTTCTTCTATGACCTCTTAATTCATTTACATCTTCCATCCCACCTAAAGCAACTCTTACAAGTGGTCTTTTAAGTGCTTTTGAAATAGAGTTTGCTAAAGAAGTTTTACCAACACCTGGAGGTCCTACAAAACAAAGTACAGTTCCTCTTGATTTGGCATTTTCAACTCCCCTTTGTTCCAAAAGTTGTTTTACTGCAAAATATTCAGAAATTCTCTCTTTTGCTTTTTCTAATGAATAATGATCTTTATTTAATTGTTTTTCAACTGCATCTACAGATATTTTTTCATCAGAGTATTGTCCAAATGGTATATCTAAAACTTGCTCTACATATGTTTGTAAAAGCGAAGCATCTGGTGAATCTTGATGCATACGAGAAAGTTTTTCAATTTGTTTTTTTGTCTCTTTAAAAGCATCTTTTCCCATAAAAGGTTTAAGTTTTTTTAATCGTTTAGAATAAGATTTTACTTCTTCGTCTTTTTTATTTCCAGTTCCAAGTTCTTGTTGTATTGCTTTTATTTGCTCTTTTAAGAAATAATCTTTATGTGTTTTTTCAATTTTTGAATTTACTTTTTGTGTAATATCTTTTTGAATTTTAAAATTTTCTATCTCTTTTTGTATTATCTCTATGATAGCCACTAATCTAGCTTCTATATCTGTTTGAGAGAATAGCTTATAAGCTTGTGATTTAGTCACTTTTAAAACAGATGATATTAAATCAGCAATTCTTACGGCATCATTATTTTCATCTATTGTTTTTATCAAATCAACTGGAAATTTTGTATTGATTTTTGATAATTTACCTACGTTTTCTCTAAGAATATTTAAAATAGAAGTAACACTTTCTAGTGAATATGGTTTTGTCTCCATTAATTGTACTTGACAAACTTCTGGATTATCAATCTTAAATTGACTAATTCGTCCCTTTGCTAAACCTTGAAAAAGTACTTTTATTTTACCATCTGGCAAAGATACTTTTCTCATAATGTTACCAATAACTCCAACATCATAAAATTGACCATCAGCTCTTTCTTGGCTCTCTTGTCCATCTTTACTAACGGCAACTATTACTAACTTATTTTCATTTATAGCTTTTTCAACTGCACTAATATTTGTTTTATTATTTAAAAAAAGTGGTGCAATCATAAATGGGTATAAAAATACCTCATCTTCAATAATTAATGGTAATTCCTGTGGAAACTCATCATAATTTGTTAAATCCATTAAAATTAACTCCTAAAATATTTTGTATTATTCGAATATTGCTCTATACCATGGTACATGTACTTCTTTTATCTCTTTTGGGTTAACCCAGTTTTTACTTACTTTATCTTCATAAAATTTTGCAGCTTTTGGTTTATCTATTCTTTTGTATAAATCTGCAATTTCTTTATCAAATGAAGCTTTAGCCATTGCTAATCTTGCATTTATTGTTCCTACAAGAGGCATGTAAGGTGAATTTGGAAACTTTAGCATAAACTCATTAATCTCTTTTTGCGTTTCTGTAATTAAGTTTTGTTCCCTAAATTCAGAAGAAAAAGATAAAAAGTTTGCTTTTATTTTTAAATATCTAAAATAATCAATACTTTTACTAACACCAAATCTTTTAATATACTCATCAATATAAAAGTTTGCTAGAGCATACTCTTCTGCATCAATATGTGCATTCACAAGTATTTGTAATGCAGTTGCTAGTAAAGGTGAATTTTTATGTTCACTTTCCAAAGAAATATAAGCATCATCAGCAGCTTCTAAATCACTAGTTGCTATATCATTAGCAATTTTATTGTACCAGTAAATGGCAGGCTGACCATACTCTTTAGGTCCTTTTTTTGATGAACAAGATATAAGAGTCATTGCAAACCCTGCAATAATTACTAAACTCAAACTCTTCTTTACTACTGTATTTAAACCAATCATTATTAATATCCTTTTGTAAAAAGAAGTATTTTAACTAATCCAAGCTTAGGAAATATTTGATATAATCTAAAAAACAATATTAAGGTAAAATATGAAAATCACATTAATAGGTAATGGAATGATGGCAAGAGCCTTAGCAAAAGGTTTAGTTGAAAGTCATGAAGTCGAGATTTTAGGAAGAGACCAAGGTAAATTAGAGAAATTAAAAGAAGTTATCCCAGAAGTTGAAGTAAAAGTTTTAGATGATATTGAAGATATTACAAATAAAAATATAATTTTTTGTGTTAAGCCTTACGCCTTACAAAGTGTAGCAGTAAGACTTGAAGGGAAAGCAAATATATTTATTTCAATTTTAGCTGGTACAAAAATAGAAAGTTTAAAAAAACATATATTATCAAAAACATATATTAGAGTTATGCCAAATGTTGCAGCATCAATTAGAAAATCTATGACTACAATCACAGGTGATAGAGAAGCAAAAAATGTAGCAATTGAGTTATTTAATTCTATTGGTAAAACTTTATGGGTGAATACAGAAGCACAACTTGACATTGCAACAGCAGTTGCAGGAAGTGGTCCTGCATTTTTGGCTTTAGTTGCAGAAGGTATTGCTGATGGTGCTGTAAAAGCAGGTTTAGAGCGAGAATTTAGTACTTTCTTAGTACAAGGTCTTTTTGAAGGAGTTGCTGGGTTATTAGAAAAAAATCACCCTGCTGTTTTAAAAGACTCTGTTACTAGCCCAGGAGGCACAACTATAGCAGGAGTTGGAGCATTGGAAGAAAAAGGTGTAAGAGATGCTATGATTAAAGCAATTGAAGCAGCTCATGAGAAAGCAGTTGAACTCTCTAAAAAATAGTTTTATTTTTTTAGAAACAATTATCTCTTTGATAGTTGTTTCTATTATCGTAGCTATATTTTTTAAATTAGCTTATGATAATGATTCAAATAAAAAATTCCAAAAATTAAATGCAATCTCAAATAAACTTAAAAAATCAGACTATTCAAGTACAAAAAGTTCTCAAAAAGAGATTACTATTTTAGAAAATGGTGTAGAAAAAAAACTATTAGTTAAAAAAATTACTTCAAATAGTGATGAGATAAAATTATATAAATATGAACTTATCAAATAAAAAATCATTTTCCCTAATAGAACTTATTGTTTGTATTTTTATAGTTTCACTTATTTCTATTTACTCAATCTATTTTTATAAAGAAATTTTTGTAAAAAACGAACAAACTTTTCAAGATGAAAAAACAAAACTTGAACTTTTGAACTTCAAACTTTTTTTAGAAAAAAAATTAGGGTTTGATAAACTAAGATATAAAAATAAAAATCTTTATTATGAGGGCTCTTTACTTTTAAAAGATGTAAATAAATATAACTTGACACTAACTAATAAATATGCCTCAATAAATATCTGTTTAGAAAATAGAATTTGTCAAGAAGTGGTTATTGTAAAATGAAAAACTCTTTTTCTTTACTTATCACTTTAATTTTAATATCAATATTCTCATTTTTTACTATACTTATTCTTCAAACAAAGTCCTTATCTATTTCAAATCTTACAAACTCATATTTGCAAACTCAAGCAAAGCTACATCTGGATTTTTTTAAAGATTATATAAATACTCTAGATTTGAAATCTAATTGTATTGAGAACTTATCTTTTGATGATGATATTTACAAGTTAAAAGCAAAAGTAAGCTTTGAAAAAGGGTGTTTAGAAACTCTTCCTCAAAACATCACTATAGATATTTTTGTAAATGCAAAAACACTAAACAATGAAATAAATTTACATAAACAATTAGTCAAAGAGTTATAAAATCACCTCTAAAACTTTTTTTGCCAATTTTAAAGCCTTACTTCTATGGGAAAATTCTTTTTTTACCTCATGACTTAGTTCACCTAAAGTTTTATCATAACCCTTTGGAATAAACATAGGATCATAACCAAAACCTTCACTTCCCAACTCTTTTGGAATAACACTTCCATGCATCCATCCATGTACAGTTGATACTTCCCCTTTGTAAATAATACATATACAAGCTGTATAATAAGCTGGTGTTATTTGTAAGTTTTTTTCTTCTAGTTTTGAGATCAATTTTGCATTATTTTCTTTATCACTTGCACCCTCACCTGCATAACGTGCTGAATAAATCCCTGGTTCATTATTGATTGCTGGAACTGTGATTCCACTATCATCAGAGATTACAATATACTCTTCACTATCTAATTTGTCATATATTGCTTTTGCTTTTATTATTGCATTGCCTTTGAAACTATCAGCATTTTCAATTATATCCATATCTCCAATTAGCTCTTTGAAAGTATATACCTCTTCATTTGGAAGAAGTTTTTTAAACTCCCCTATTTTCCCTTTGTTTGATGTAGCTAAAACTATTTTCATTGCTTTCCTTATTTATGTTATATTAATATATTTAGTATATAATTTTTTCTTATTTTATCAAACCTCAGGATTATAAATGATTAAATCTATTATGCCATTAAGTGTTATTATTGCACTAAGATTTTTCGGACTATTTATTGTATTACCAGTTATCTCTGTTTATGCAATGAACTTACAAGGTGCAACAACCACAATTGTTGGAATTATAGTTGGAGGATATGCTCTAACTCAAATGATTTTTCAAGTTCCTTTTGGAATTATGAGTGATAAACTTGGTAGAAAAGGTACTATTATTTTAGGACTAATTTTATTTGGTCTAGGGTCAATAATTTGTTCCATTTCAAATGATGTTTTAACTTTATTACTTGGAAGATTGATGCAAGGTGCAGGAGCTATTGGAGCAGTTGTTACTGCTACTATTAGTGACTTAGTAAAAGAAGAACAACGACCTAAAGCTATGGCTTTGATGGGTGGAAGTATTGCTATGGCATTCGCTGCTGCCATGATTTTAGGGCCAACACTTGGTTCATGGTTAGGTGTTCAGTCTTTATTTATTATTACAGCTGTTATTGCTTTTGCTTCAATTTTTGTTTTAATAAAAGCTGTTCCTAATCCTCCAAAGATTATTCATACTTATAATAAAAAAGGTGCCGTAACATCTGTATTATTTAATAAAAACTTATTAAAGATGAATCTTACAAACTTTTTACAAAAAGGTTTTATGACTTTCGCTTTTATGATTATTCCAATGATTTTATTAAAACACTTTGAATGGTCTATGTCAGATTTATGGAAAGTATATATGCCATCTACTATTTTTGGAGTACTTGCTATGGCTCCTGCTGCTATTATGGCTGAAAAGAAAGGTAAATTTAAAGAAGTACTTATTGCTGGTATTTTCTTCTTTGCTATTTCATACTTAGTAATTGGAACATCAAGTAGTGCTACTGTTTTTGCGATTGGTGTAGTTCTATTTTTCATCGGATTTAACATACATGAACCAATCATGCAATCACTTGCTTCAAAATATGCAAAAGTACACCAAAGGGGTTTTGTACTAGGTGTGTTTAATTCTTATGGTTATTTTGGAACTTTTATTGGTGGTTTATTAGGTGGAGTATTTTTTGAAAAAGTCAATCTTTTTGATATAGTAATTGCAATTGCAGCTATTTGTGTTGCTTGGGCAATTATGATTTTTACACTTCCAAATCCACTAAAAAAACAAACTGCTTATTTAAATTTAGAAGAGTATGATAAATCAAATTTTTCAAAATTTGAAAATAGTGATATAATTGATGAATGGTATATAAATGATACTGAAAATCTTTTAATCGTTAAATATGATAGAGACAAAATAAGTGAGGATGAGCTAAAAAGCACTTTAAAATGATATGAGAAAAAAATCAATCATCTCTTTTCTTCTTATTATTACTTTTATAAGCTTTGCCTTTAGTGTAAAGACATTTAATATTTCTCAAGAAAAATTAGATAAATTTACGCAAAAATATGGTGAACAAGCGAGAATAAGAGTTTTAGTTTGGGATGAGATGGTTGAAAATGCTAAATCAAAAGATATAGTACACAAATTAAAAGATGTAAATGATTTTTTTAATAAAATAAAATATGAAACAGATGAACAGCACTGGCACAAAAAAGATTATTGGGCTGCACCCTTTGAATTTATGGGTACAGGTGCTGGTGACTGTGAAGATTATGCAATTGCCAAATATTTTACTCTCAGAAAACTAGGAGTTCCCGATAAAAAACTAAGAATAACTTATGTTAAACTTCTTAGGCGTGGAACTAAATATGAACAAGCTCACATGGTTTTAACATATTATCATACACCAACATCAATACCTGTTGTTTTAGACAACGTAAACAAATTATTAAAATTAGCATCAAAAAGACCTGATTTAAAGCCAGTTTATAGTTTCAATGCAGAAGGACTATGGCAAGCCAAAAATAAAGGTAGATCATCAGAACTTGTAGGAAAAAACAATCTAAAATCTTGGAAAGATTTAATGAGTAGAATTTAACAAAGGAAAAATATGTCTTTATCTAAACAACTTTATTTAATAATATCTGCAATCTTTTTTGCAATATTTGTAGGTAATTTTATCATTAGTGTCAAGAATACAAAAGAGTATTTAGAAATTGAATCAGCAAATAAAGCACAAGATACTGCAACTTCACTTGGAGTTAGTCTTAAATCACTTATTGGGGATAAACACGATCCTGAAATAGAAAGTACCATAAAAGCAATTGCAAATAGAGGATTCTATAAAGAAATAAGACTTGAAGATGTTGAACTTTCATTTACAAATGATGATTTAGTCAACAATATTGAAGATATGGATGTAAATAAATATAGCTTCATTACTGATGTAAAAATTAACCCTAAATATGGGAAAATAGAAAAAAGCACCAATGATTCTGCTTTTGAAAATGCCTTAGATTCACTTGATTCTGTTTCTAATAATGAAGTAGAAAGTAGTGTTTCTACAAAAAATACAAAATACATTTTTATACCAAATAAGAACTATAAAGATGGTGGTAATTTTGAAGTTTCATTTAAAATAAAAATTAACAACAAAATAATTAATGCAAAATCTCAAATGAATCTAAATAAAGTTTTAGTAAAAGAAGATAGAGAAGAAAAATTTGATTATGTACCACAATGGTTTATAAATCTTATTCAACTAAATATGCAAGAAAAATCTAGTGAAATTAGTGATGGTTGGAAAAATGTAGCAACTATTTATGTAAGCTCAAATGCAGGGGATGCCTATGCAAAACTTTATGATCAAGCAAGAGGAGCTATTATTTATTCTCTTATTGCCTTTTTTATCTCTTTGGCTATCTTAGTTCTATTTTTACAACTTATTTTAAAGCCTTTAAAAAATATAGAAAAACTAGCAGTAAATATTGCACATGGTAAATTTGGAAAAATAGATAAACTACCTGTAACAACTGAGATAAAAAATGTAGCAATTGCTATGAATGATATGTCTAGTAAGATTGAAGGAATTATCAAAAAACTTAATGCAAATATTGAAAATGTTACTAAAAAAATCTCCCAAGATGGACTTACTAAATTAGAACTGAGACAAACATTTGAAACAGATATGAAAAATATGTTTATTTCTAAAACTGATGGTTATGTTATGAGTTTAAAAATTGAATCATTAGCCGAATTTGCAAAAAATAATTCAAATAGTGCAGTTGATAAATTTATCAAAGATTTTGCAAATATTTTAAAAGACTCAAATGAAGCATTTGACTTTGAAATAAAAGCTTTCAGATTTTTTGGTTCAGAGTTTGCATTAATTGCTAAAAACTGTTCTGAAGATGATATTAAAAAACTAAGTCAATATCTCAAAATAAAATTTGATGCCTTTTCAAAAGAAGTAAAATTATCAAATATCTCAAATATTGGTGTAACTATGTTTAATCAAATAGGGACAATTCCTGAAATGTTAAGTGCTGCAATAGAAGCAAGGGAAAGTGCAAAACAAATTGGTCCAAATGAAGCAGTTATAAGAGATGCAAGTGATTTAGCGAGGGATGTAGAATCATGGAGAGAATTAATATTTGATATTATAGATAACTCTAAATTTGATGTTAAGTATATCAATAACGAATATGCTTTAACAGGAGAAGATGAAGGAAAACTTATCATGCAAGAAGCCTTTACTTCTGCCTATGATAAAAACGATGAACAAATACCAATTGGAACATTTATTTCTATTGCTGAAAAATATGAAAAAGTAGTAGATTTTGATAAAGCTGTTGTAAGTAGTGTAATTAAACACATTAAAGAAAATAAAGTTGAAAATAATATTTCAATAAATTTATCTCTTGATTCTATTGTTGATTCTAATTTTCTTGATTGGTTAATAGTTATTTTAGAAAATAACAGTTTAATTGCAAGTAAATTGGTATTTTCAATTACTGCATATGGAGTTGCCAAAGATATCGAACACTTTAAAGTTTTTACAAAAATTGTAAATCGATATCATGCTAGAATTATTGTAAAAAGATTTGAGTCAAAATTTATACCATTAGAGAATATAAAAGATTTAAATCTTGACTTTATAAGACTTGCAAGAGACTATACAAATGGAATATCTTCTGATTCTGGTAAACATGCTTTTGTAGAATCTATGCAAGATTTATGTACTTTGGTAAATATAAAAGTAATGGCTGAAAATGTAAAATCAGATGAAGACTTAGAAAAAGTAAAAGAAATAGGACTACACGCAGCTAGTAGATAAAAAACTCATTTTAGTAATTATTAATCCAAATTTAATAATTACTATCTATAATTTTATACAAATACTACACTTAGGCAAAATATGTTTGAAAAAATTTTAAAATTCTTTGTGGAAAACTCAAGAATAAACTACACACTTTTTTTCATGATTTTTGCAATTGGAATATGGGCATATAATAAAACTCCAAAAGAAATTTTTCCTACCTTTGAACTTGAAATGATTTCAATCAGTGGCTCTTATACAGGGGCATCAGTTGATATTCTTGATAAAATGGTTGTAAACGAAATAGAAGATGACTTAAAAAACCTTGACAGCGTAGATACAATAACTACTGTTATTAGCCCTGGCAAATTTTCTATTATATTAGAACTAAAAAAAGGAAAAGATAGATACAACGAGTCAGATAAAGTAAAAGATATAATTACCTCTGTAAAAAAAGATCTTCCATCTGATATGGATGAACCAACGGTTAAAGTAGTAGATAGAACTAGAACTTTATTAGATATTTCATTAACCTCTTCAAAATATACCCTTGACCAACTAAAACCTTTGGCTGATGATATCAAAAGTGAATTAATGACAATAAGTGGAATAAATGAAATCACCATATTTGGTGATTCAGATAAATTTTATGAAATATCACTAGATGACAATAAAATAGAGGCCCTTGGATTAAATAAAACAGAAATTTTTAATGCTATCTCAACACTTTCATATATTTTTCCAATAGGTAAAATAGAAGGGAAAAAGCACTATTATATTTCAACTTATAATGGAGCAAAAAATGCAAAAGAATTTGCAAAAAGTGTCATAAGAATAGGTAACCAAACAGTTTATTTAAGCGATATTGCAACTATAAAAAAGAAGTATGAAGATTCTTCAACCCTTTACTCTTTTAATGGTAAAAATGCCCTATCATTAAAAGTAGAACAAAATGATACAGCAGATGCTTTAGTTATAACAAAAAATATTGAAAAACTTTTACCAAAGCTAAATAAACAAAATAAAGATGTAAATATCATAATCGCAGATGATAATAGCGAAAGAATACGAGATAGATTAAATATTGTTGTATCAAATATCATGCTTGGTATTATTTTAATTACACTAATAGTTATGCTTTTAATCAATGCTAGAATGTCATTTATTATTGCCCTTGGTATTCCAACTTCATTTGTAATGGCAGCTTTATATATCTATTTATCTGGTTATTCTATAAATATGATTTCTCTTGTTGGGGTTTTGATAGCCATTGGTATAGTTGTTGATGATGCAATTGTTGTAAGTGAAAATATTCAACAATATATTGAAGAAGGATATGCCCCAAAAGAAGCAGCAGTATTAGGGGCAAAAGAGATGGTAGAACCTGTAACCATAGCCTCAATTACAACTTTATTTTCATTTTTACCAATTTTAATGATAAGTGGAACATTGGGTGAAGTTATGAAACTTATCCCTATAGCTCTTTCAGCCTTGGTTGTTGCCTCATTGATAGAATCTTTTATTTTCTTACCAATACATGCAGCACATACCCTTAAAAGTGATTCAAAGGTCACTTCTTGGGAAAAAGTAAATACACTTTATAATAAAACGCTCCATTTTTTTATGGATTGGAAAAAAACATTTTTAACTATTTTTATTATTCTTGTACCTCTTTCTACTTATCTTATTGCAAAAAATTCAAAGTTTCAAATGTTTCCCAAATTTGATGCTACAGATGTAAAAATAACAATCAAAGCCAACCAAAACACAAAACTTGAAGATGCCTTTAAAATAGTTCAGGCTATAGAAAAAGATTTAATAGCTAAAAAAGATGATTTTTATATTAAAAGTATTGATTCAGTTGCAGGATATAGAAGGGATACAGCAAGTAATACTGAAAGATTTCCTTATGTTATGTATATGACCTTAGAGCTTCAAAAACCAAAAGAAGCAAACTTCTTAGATAAATATGTAACTCCTTATTTAAGTTTTTATTATGATGATAAGAATAGAACAAGAGAATTAAGCTCAAAAGAAATAGCAAAATTATTAAAACAATATCTAATAAAACAAGATTATAAATCTAAATATAAACTTTCAGAAATATCAGTTCTTGAAAGAAGAGTAGGACCTGTAAAATCTGACATTAAAATTGGACTTATCTCAAATGATAATAAAAAGATAATAAAAGCAGTTAATAAACTACAAACTACCCTCCAAAATTTAAAAGGTATAAAAAATACCTCAAATACTCTTAAATTTGGAGTAGATGAAATAAAACTAAAAGTAAATACCTATGGAGAATATCTTGGATTGGATGAGTCAAGTCTTGGTGCATATTTATCTAATCTTTATCTTTTAAAGAAAAAAGCTGTTAGTTTTGATGCAACAGATATGCTTGACATAAAAATACAAAGTCTAAATAAAGATGATTTTGATGCCTTTAGAAATACACAAATTCCATTAGAGGATGGTACCACTGTTAGTTTATATGAAATTGCAGATTTCAATATTAAAAAAGATTTTGAACAACTGATGAAAGAAAATGGAGAAAAGAACTTTTATGTTTTTGCAAATGTTGACCCAGAAATCCTAACTGCAAGTGAAGCCTTAGAAAAGATAAAACCTCTTTTAGATGAATTTAAAAATGAGGGTATTAAAATAGTGTTAAAAGGTGAAGCTGAAAAACAAGCAAGTTTAAGAAGTGATATGTTATTTGCTTCTGCCTTAACTTTTGTCTTAATTATGTTAGCAATGTTATATTTATTTAACTCTTTTAGAGAAACCTTTATTTTAATGAGTGTTATACCTTTCTCTTTATTAGGAGTTTTTATAGGTCATCAAATTATGGGATTAAATCTTTCTATGCCTTCATTAATAGGAGCTCTTGGATTAGCTGGAGTTGTTATAAATGATGGGATTATTATGATGACATATTTAAAAAAGGCAAAAAATATAGATGAAATTTTTTCTAGAGCAACAAAAAGATTTAGACCAATTTTTATCACAACAATTACAACACTAATAGGTATGAGTTCATTGATATTTTTCCCATCAGGACAAGCAGTTATTTTTCAACCCATAGCCATAGGACTTGGCTTTGGGTTATTGTGGGGAACTATTTTAAATCTTATTTATCTACCAGTTTTATTTACAATTACACACAAATTAAGAAAGAGTTTTTAATCCTATAAAAATATAAAAATAGATTTTATAGTATTTAAACTCATTTGAGTAGGTTCAGTTCCAAGTCTTTCTAAAGTAGTACCTACTCTAGCTTTCATTTGTAAAATAATATGTTCAAATGATAAGTTTGAATATCCAAAAATACTCTCCTGTCCATTTTTAATATAAGCTAAATTTTTAAAATCTTCCCAAGTTGGTTTTAATCCAGCTTTTACCTTTTTCTCTAATTCTATTTGCCAATTATTTTGCCAAGTTAAAAATAGATAATTATCATTTAAATCTTTTTCAACTTTTATTTTCCAAGCCAATATTTGTAGGTTTTTATAAAGTTTTAAAAGTTTTTCTTTATCATATGAAAAAGCAGTTATTTTATAACTACTTGATATATCATAAGCATCATAAATATTTTTATACAAACCAAGTATTAAGTAATCATTTCTGTTTTTTATATCATCTTTACTAAAAGCAATTTGTAAATAACTTTTGTAAGAGCCTACATCATTATTTTTAAATTTTAAATTTATAGTATCTTGTAAATTATCAATTTCTGTATAAATACTACTTGCTAAATTTTCATCATATGCTTTTGGATTTCGTTTATCAAGTTTCTCTTTTAAACGAATTACTAATCTAGTGATTTTTTTATAATCATTTTTTATTTCAACTGCATTGTTTGATTGAAACATCTCTTGAACAGTCTCTTTTTTTAGGGAAACACATCCAGTAAAAAAGAATATTGTTATTATAAATAATACTATGTTTTTCAAGTATGGCAAGCTTTGTCCTTTTTATTAATAAATTGGTTTCTATTCTAGCATATTGATACATAAAAACTATTTTATTCCTTTTGATAAAAATAATACAAGCTGCTCTTTTTATTACTTTAATGTTATAATTTCCAAAAATTATTAAGGAGGTTAATATGCCTATTGTAATTCCCAAAAAACTCCCAGCTGTTAAAATTTTACAAAATGAGAATATTTTCATTATGAATGATAAAAAAGCTATGAAACAAGATATTCGACCTCTAAAAATTCTAATATTAAATTTAATGCCAAATAAAGTTGAAACAGAGACTCAATTATTAAGACTTTTGGGTAATACTCCCTTACAAACAGAGATTACTCTTTTAAAAACTGCAACTTATCAGTCTAAAAATACTTCAGAAGATCATTTAGAAAGTTTTTATAAAACCTTTGAAGAGGTAAAAGAGCACAATTTTGATGGACTTATAATAACAGGTGCTCCAATAGAGACTATGCCTTTTGAAGAGGTTTCTTATTGGGAAGAATTAAAAGAAATCATGGAATACTCAAAGACAAATATTACATCTACATTGCACATTTGTTGGGGTTCACAAGCAGGGCTTTATTATCACCATGGTATTCAAAAGTATGAACAAAACAAAAAAACATTTGGTGTTTTTGAACATGATTTATTTAATAAAACAAATCCTCTTTTAAGAGGTTTTGATGATGAAGCTTATATTCCTCACTCAAGATATACAACTGTTTTAAAAGAAGATATTGATAAGGTTGATGATTTAGAATTACTTCTATATTCAGAAGATTCAGGTGTTTGTTTAGTAGCTTCAAAAGATAGAAAACATGTATTTATGAGTGGACATGTTGAGTATGATTTTGATTCTTTACAAAAAGAGTATTTAAGAGATGTAGAAAAAGGTCTTGAGATAGATGTGCCTAAAAACTATTTTAAAAATAATGACCCAACAAAAGACCCAAAAGTAAAATGGCGTTCAGCTGCACATTTATTATTTGCTAATTGGTTAAATTATTTCGTTTATCAAGAAACGCCTTTTGAGTTAAAATAAAAAATATAAAATATAAAATATAAAAAAGAAAATAGATTTAATCTATTTTCTCATTACCACCTAAAGAAGTATATAAATTTACTCTATTTATTAACTCACTTAATTTCGTATCGATTAAAGCTCTTTTTGAATCAAAAAACTTTTTTTGTGAAATTAAAACATTTAAATAGTTCCCTAATCCATACTTATAAGAATTTAAAGATATGTCGTAACTTTTTTTTGCTGTATTTACTAAATCTTTTTGTACCTTAAGCTGTTTAGTTATATTCGATCTTTCACTCAATGCATCAGATACATCTTTAAATGCAGACTGTATAGTTTTTTCATATTGAGCAAGAGCTATTTTTTGTTGAGCTTTTGCATAATCCAAATTTGCCATATTTTCACCTCCTTTAAAAATAGGTAAATTAATACTTGGTATAAAAGACCACACAGTATGAGAATTTCCATTAAACAATGAACTCAAAGAATTACTTGCAAGACCATAATCTGCAGTTAAACTAATTGAAGGGAAAAATGCAGCTCTTGCAACACCTATATTTGCATTTTTTGCTTTTAAATTGTATTCAGCTTGAATAATATCAGGGCGTGAAAATAAAACTTTTGATGAAATTCCAGGTTGAATTAACATAAGGCTTTTTTCATTTTCTTCAAAACCACTTGGTATTAAATTTTTAGGAATTGTTGTTGCTACCAAGAGTTCTAAAGTATTCTTATTTTTTTCAATAATTGTTTTTTGATTTAAAAAACTTACTTCTGCTTCTTTTAAACTTGTTTTTGCACTAAGAACATCATCAATTAAGCTAATACCCATATCAAATTTTTTTTGTGTTAATTCATATGATAAAGTTAAATTTTCAATACTTTTTTCTAATATTTTCAACTGCTCAATATTTGCACAAAGAGTATTCCAACTATTAATAACTTCAGAGATTAAACTAATTTTTGTTGCTGTTGTTGCATATTTTGTAGCTAAATAACTTTGTAATGCAAAATCATTTGAATTTCTAATTTTCCCAAATAAATCAAGCTCATAAGAAGCTCCAAATTTTGAAGAATATGTACGAGATATTTCTGTATTAGTAGATGTAATATCTCTTGAATTTGTACTATTGGCTTTTGCTTCAATAGAAGGAAAATATTTTGATTTTTCTATTCTATATGTAGCTCTTGCTGCTTCTATATTTAAAATTGCTATTTTTAAATCTCTATTATTTTCAAGAGCCAATTTAATCAATTTTTTTAGTTTATCATTTTTTACAAAATCTTCCCATTTTGGTTGTATATATTCTACCTTACTATTTTTATCTACTGCATTCTTAAATTTAGGTGGTATTATAGAGTTATTATATGCAATCTCTGGCTTTAAGCTACATCCTGTAAATATAAGAATATTTATTGAAATAAATAAAAATTTAAACATTTTTTGTACCTTTTTTCTCTTTTTTTTCAAATACTTTTTTTATTAAAATGAATAAAAGAGGAACATAAAATATTACTAAAAGCGTGGCTGTTAGTGTACCACCAATAATTCCTGTACCTATTGAAATCCTACTATTTGCTCCTGCCCCTGTTGAAATTGCTAAAGGAATAATACCAGCAATAAAAGCTAATGAAGTCATAATTATTGGTCTAAATCTTAAAGTTGCTCCTTTTACTGCTGCAACTGTTAATGATTCACCTTTTTTATATGCATTTTCAACAAACTCAACTATCAATATTGCATTTTTTGAGACCAATCCAATTGTTGTTAAAAGTGCAACTTGAAAATAAATATCATTGTTCAATCCTCTAAAATATACTGCAATAACGGCTCCAACAACTCCTAATGGTACAGCTAATAAAACAGAAAATGGAATACTCCAACTCTCATATAAAGCAGCTAAACATAAAAATATAACGACTAAAGATAATGCGTATAAATATATAGCTTGACCGCTTGACAATCTCTCTTGATAAGATAAGCCACTCCATGAATATTTAGTATCTTTATTATTAAGTTTTGCTAATCTTTCCATCTCATCCATTGCAACTCCTGAACTTACACCAGAAGCAGCTTCACCTTGAATTAAATAAGAAGCTAGGCCATTATATCTTGTCAATGATTTCTCAGATTTTTTCCAAGAGATATTAGTAAACTCTTCAAAAGAGACCATTTTATTTTCATTATTTCTAACATTCCATTGATATAAATCTTCAGGTTTAGATCGATATTTTGCATCAGCTTGTACATAGACTCTTTTTATTCTTGATTTATCAATAAAATCATTAACATAAGAACCTGCCCAAGCTGTATTTAGAGTATTATCAATATCATCATAAGATAATCCCAATGAAAAGATTTTTTTCTTATCATAATCAAGTTTTAATTTTGGTGTCTCTTCAGTTCCCTCAACTCTTGCATTTACTATCAATTTATTTGAATTTACTTCTTTTAGTAAAGAATCTTTTGCTACTGATAAATCATCTCTTGTCATTTTAGCACCAGCTTGTAATTGAAATTCAAAGCCATCTGTATTACCTAAACCAGGAACAGAAGATGGATTCATTACAAATACTTGTGCATCTCTTATAAAATATTTTGACTTATTATCTGTAAACTTCATCATTGCTCTATTAGCAATGGAATCTGCACTATTTTCTATACCAGCTCTTTGATTCCAATTTTTTAGCTCAACAAATCCTAATCCCCCATTTTGTCCATTTCCTGAAAAGGTAAAACCAACAATTGAAAAAATAGAATTTATATTACTTTTTTCTTCTGTTAAAAAATAATCTCTTATTATTTTTTCAGTATTTTCAGAACGTGTTGTACTTGCACCAGCTGGAAGGGTAAATTGAATCATCAAATCACCTTGATCTTCAGGTGGGATAAATCCCGTAGGTAATTTTATAAAAAATAAAATACTTACAGCTATTATTGCAATATAAGCAACAAGTGATTTCATAGGAGCATTAATAAATTTAAAAATTCCTGATTCATATTTTTTTGTTAAATTAGTGAATTTTCTATTAAACCAATCAAGTACATCATTACTCTTTTTATTTGGATTATGAGGTTTTAAAAAGGTAGCACAAATAGCAGGAGATAGTGTCAATGCTACAATAACTGATAAAACCATAGAAGATATAATTGTAACTGCAAATTGTTTATATATAATTCCAGTAGAACCTGTAAAAAATATCATTGGCAAAAATACTACAGAAAGTACAGTTGCAACTCCAATTAAAGCACTCGTGATTTCATCCATTGCTATAATAGTTGCTTCTTTTGCACAAAGCTTTTTTTCTCTCATATTCCTTTCTACATTTTCAACAACAACAATAGCATCATCAACCAATAAACCTATGGATAATACCATTGCAAACATAGTTAAAGAGTTTATTGTAAATCCTAAAAAATTCAAAATAGCAAAGGTACCAAGCAGTACCACGGGTACTGCAATAGCAGGGATTATAGTTGCTCGCCAACTATTAAGAAAAACAAACATTACAACAACTACCAAGAACACAGCTTCAAAGAGTGTTTTTACAACTTCTTTTATAGATTCTTCAATAAAAATAGTTGTATCATATGGATATGAAATTATGTATCCACTTGGTAAAGAGTTCTCAAATGATGATAAATATTCTCTAACTCTTTTTGCTACATCAACAGCATTTGCACCAGAAGATAATTTTATACCTATACCACTTGCTTGATATCCATTATTTTTCGATATAAAAGAGTAATCATTACTACCTAATACAACTTTTGCAACATCTTTTAAAAGAACATCTGCACCATTTTTATTACTTTTTATTACAATATTTTCAAACTCTTTTGCATTTTCTAATTTACTTCTTGATACAACATCTGCATTTAACTCTTGACCTTTTACCTGTGGTCTTGCTCCAATACTTCCTGCAGATACTTGTGCATTTTGTTTTAAAATTGCATTATTAATATCTGAAGGCATTAGATTATAAGATTTAAGTTTTTTGGGATCTATCCAAACTCTCATTGCATATTCTGAACCAAAAAGTTCAACTCCACCAACACCATTTATTCTAGAAAGTCCATCTTTTATATTGGTGATTAAATAATCTGAAATATCATTTTCACTTGATTTTCCTGATTCATCATGGATACTAAGTATCATAAGAAAATCATCTTGTGATTTTACAACACTAACCCCTTCTTTTCTAACATCTTCTGGAAGTCTTGGAAGTACTTGTTGAATCTTATTATTTACTTTAACTTGAGCAATATCTGGATCTACACCCTTTTCAAATACAACATTTATACTTGAACTTCCTGTTTGACTAGTTGAAGAAAAATACAATAATCCATCTAATCCAGTTAATTCTTCTTCTATAAGTTGAGTGATACTATTTTCAATAGTTTTAGCTGTTGCTCCAGCGTATGTTGCTTGAATATTAATTGTAGGAGGAGCAATATCTGGATACTGTTCTACTGGTAAATTTTTTATAGAAAGTAATCCTAATAACATTATAAGTAAAGATATTACCCATGCAAAAATAGGATGATTAATAAAAAAACGAGCTATCATTTTACTTCTGCTTTTGAGTTATCTACATATAAATTGTTAAGATCTTTTGGAATAACAATACTTTTTTCATTGATTTTATTTAGACCCTCAATTATAATTTTATCTGTTTGTGAAATACCATCTGTTACAAGCCATTTATTGCCTATTGCTCTTATTACGGTTATTATTTTTGTTTGAGTAGTATTATTTTTTTGAATGGTAGTAACAATATAATTAGATTTCGCATCTAAAGTAACAGCTTGTTGGGGAACTAAAAAAGCACTAGAACTACCACTCTCAATTACCGTATTTACGAACATATTATCTAATAATTCTCCATCTGGATTTGGGAATTCTGCTCTTAAAGTTACATATCCAGTATCTTCATCAACTGATATTTCTTGAAGTTTGAGTTTTCCAGTATATTTATACACGGTGTCATCTGGCAAAATGATATTTACATTTATTTTATCTTCTTTTATTCTATCTTTATTTAATTTTTTTAATTTAAATAGTTGATTGTTAGATTGACTTAAATCTACATATACTTTACTTGTATCTCGTATTGTAGTTAATGCATTTGTTTGATTTTGCGAAACTAAAGCACCAACAGTGTAATTAGATATTCCAATAAAGCCTGAAATTTGTGCTTTTATTTTTGTTCTATCTAAATTAATTTTAGCACTTTTTACCAAAGCTTTATTTTGTTCAACCAAAGCAATTGCTTGTAAATAAGCAGCTTTGGCATCATCTGCTTCTTGTTTAGATATAACATTAAACTTTACAGATTCTTTATATCTCTCATTCTTTAATTTTAATGTAATTAAATTTGCTTCTGAACTTTTTAATGTTGCTAACGCTTCTTCATAAGTAGCTTGATATGAATCGGGATCGATTACATATAAAATATCACCTTTTTTTACATAACTTCCTTCTTTAAAAAGTCGTTTTTTTATAATGCCATCAATTTGTGGTCTAACTTCAGATTTATAAATAGCTTTGATTCTTCCTGACAACTCTTGTTGAAAAGGAACTTCTTGTTTATTTAGTGTTATATATCCAACTTCAATTTTTTGTTTTTCTTCCGAAAAGTCATTCTTTTTTTGATTATCACATCCTAATAATAGAATCGTAAATAGTACTAAAAATAAACCTTTTAAGCAAAATTTCATTAATTAACCTTTACAATACATACGTATGTATTTAATGGCATGAATACTATTTAAAGTAGTCTTAATTTTTTATTAAATAATATGAAATGAAAAAAGGAAGCGTTTGGGTACAAAAAATAAAATAGATAAAAACTATTTAATAAGTATTATTGAAGATATTATTTTGAATGAAGGTATTTCTGGTTTAAGTATTAGAAAGGTAGCTAAAAAAGCAAATATTTCAATAGGTGGTGTTCAATATATTTTTGGAAATAAAGAGGCTATGATAAAAGCAGTTTTTGAAAAGAATGATGATGATTATAACCATCAAATAAAAATTTTGTCAAAAGATACGAATTCAAAATATTCTGAATTAAAAGCACATATTGAATATATTTCAAAGTATAATAGCAATGAAGAATTGGATAAAATATCTAAAGTTATTACTGTACTTTTGCAAGATAAATCTGTTTTCGAAGGATTACAAGATTGGCATAGCAGTGCCTTAGGATCAATTGATACAAATACAGATGAAGGTAAAAAGTTAAGATTAGCTTTCTTGTTTTCAGAAGCAATGTTTACTTCTATGACTTTAAAATACATCAATCTATCAGAGAAAGAACAAAAAGAAATTTTTGAGGACTTAAAAACTTTTCTATTGTAAAAATGATTTAGTTTTATTTTCATGATATTTATAACTCAAAAAGTATTTAATTTCTATTATATCACTTTTTACACATATATTCTCAAGCTATTTTTTTGGTCTAACTTTTCTAAATAACACACTTGCAATCACAAAATTAACCGCTTCTGCAATTGGTATTACTAAAAATAACAAGAGAAATAAAACTTCTTGATAGTGCAATAATCATTAAATCCAATGGGCTTTGATATGGTTGGTGGCTTTTTCTCAAAGAGAGTGCAAACACAGGTTTTACTTTTTGCCACCAAAAAGTGAAAAAGCGAAAACCGTTAGGTATTCATGAGAGAAAAGTTAGAGTAGAAATTTATATTAATTAATATAAATCTCTACTCTCTCTTTACCTTTACCAATATTTTTTCTTTTTAAAATCAATTGCCCTACTTCTGATGTTTTTTTCAAGTGAGTACCTCCACATGCTACTTGTGCAAAATCTTCAACTTTCCAATACCTTCGTTCGTTTTTCTCATCTGAATAAGCACTTTCAATAAATAAATCTGCATCAATTAAACTTTGTGCTTCTGCTTGAACTTTAGAAAGTAAAGAAGATATGCTTTCACTCAATTCAAAATCTATTCGACTTTTATTTTCAGATATGTGGGCACCTATTTTTTCGAGATTAGTAAATCTCTTGTAAAATAATTCTAATACAACTTCAGCCGCAAAGTGTAATTTCATAAGTTTATATCGTCGAGTCCAATCAATTTTAACTAATACATCTTGTCCAATAACGAAGTTAGAGACTGATTCAAGTGTATAAAAAATTGACTTACCAGATTTCTCTGCCTTAATTACTTCAAAGCCATTGATTGTTCCCTTATCACTTTCTTGACCACCTGATTCAGCATAAAAGATTGTCTCTTCTAATTCAACCTTATTATCACCAATTGATTTTATTCTTGTATGTAATTCAGTCTGATATGGATTTTCCCAAAATACTTTATTACTCATTTTAACTCTTTTTATTATCTTATTAACTAAATACTGGTCTAAAAAAACTTCTTTCATAACTTATAATACAATTTGTATCTTCTGCATATTTAAAGGCAGCTATACACTCTTTATCTTCAAAAGATTCATTTCTATATTTTTCATAAGTGGCAAAACTTGAAAATGTAAATAAGGCTAAAGCAACATTGTTTTTTCCTTCTGATGGAAGAAAATATCCATGATGTGTTCCTCCAAACTTATTCACTAAAGGAATCCATAATTTTGCATAATGTTCAAACTCTTTTATTTTATTTGCATCAATTATATAATTTAAATAACATGTTACCATAGTATATTCCTAATATTTATTTTGCAAAATTCTAACTACTTTGCTCTTAAATTAACAAGTGTGTCATTAGCTTTAATACAGTACTTTTATTACTTCATCTATATCATTTTGACTCATAGCTCTTACAGTTTGTTTACCTTCAATATATTCATCCATAGGACCAATACTTTGCATATTTTCATTTGGAGATACTCCTAGTTTTCTAGTATTTCCTGCATGCCAAAATTGTGGCATTATTTTTGCCCCAGAAGCGTGAACCTTATCCACTAGTTTTTTCCACATAATTAAAGCATCACCATAAAATGCAGGAGCATCAAAATTACCATTTGCAACTTCATGATTTACAAATGTTCCTTCACTTATAATTAATGCTGTGCCACCTTTTGCTCTTCTTTCATAATAATTTATCATATCTTCTGTTGGTATATTATTTTTAGCTTGTGTTCTTGTCATTGGTGCCATTGCAATACGATTTTTTAAAGTTAAATTTCCTAAAGTAATAGGAGAGAATAAAATTGAATTTTCTTTCATAACTATTTCCTTTTATTTTTTCGAAACTTTAACTTTTATATGTTATATTGTCAAGAACTACCTCAAGAGGTATATACATACCATAAGGATACTAATGCAGATAAAATACAAAGAAAAAGATTATACATGTTCATTTGAGTTTGTCCTAGATATCGTATCTGGGAAGTGGAAAGGACTTGTTCTTTGGCATCTTAGTAAGGGAACTATGAGATATAATGAAATTCATAAAATTTTAGGAAAGATTACACAAAAAATGTTAACTCAAACCCTTAGGGATTTGGAAAAACATAACCTTATTTCAAGAAAAGTATATCCAGTCATACCACCAAAAGTAGAATATACAATAACAAAAAATGGTGAAAAACTTATACCAATTTTTTATCAATTATCAAAATGGGGAGATGAAATGGCGGAAGAGTATGGAGAGATAAATAAGTAAATCAATTCTATTACTTATTTATACTCTTCAGTTATTTTAAGCTTTTAAAACACTTTCATCAATATTATCAATCAATACAGGAACAACAAAAATTGATGCAATTACAGCTGCTACTGTTCCAAAGATTAAAGATACACCAAGACCTCCAAAAACTGCATCATTTGCAAGTAATATAGAAGCTAGGATAATTGAAGCAGCTGTCAAAATAATTGGTTTTGCTCTTATTGACGCAGATGTCGCTATTGCTTCTTTTTTCTCTATCCCAGTTGCAACTAAATGTTTTGTAAAATCTATTAGTAAAAGTGCATTTCTTGAACTAATACCAATTAGAGCAATAAAACCTATAAGAGAAGTTGCTGTTAAAAAGAATGTGTGGGTTGTAACTATATCTACAAATAGATGCCCAAAAATCACACCAATGATTGATAAAAAGCTTGATAACAATACAATTCCACTTAAAGCAAAGTTTTTATAATAAACAACCATAAGTAAAAATATAAGAACAAGTGCAGCTATAAAAGCCCCACCTAAATCCCTAAAAGTATCCAATGTTACTTTTAATTCTCCATCCCAAACAAGTTTTAATTTTTCACCTGTCTTTTTATCTGTAAGCCAAAGGTTTAGCAAATTTGCATTTGTCACTTTATATTCATCACCAAAATTCTCTTTTATAAAAGTTCTAGCATCAAGTAGTGGATAGATTTGAGATACCATGTCTGTCTCTGCAACTACATTTAACATAGTTTTCAAATCTTTTGAATATATTGTTTTTTCATTTTTTACTTTTTTTACTTTTACAATACTTACTAAAGGCACTAAATTACCATTTGAGCTTTTTACTTTTAAAGATGATAAAGCACTATTTACATCAAAATCTCTTTGTTTTGTTCTCATAAATAAATCAATTTGAGTAGAATATTTTGATGAGTTTTTAGTATTTATAACTTTACCATTAAATGCTGTTTCGAGTAGGTCTGTTACACTATTTACTCTTATTCCAAGTCTTTTTATTTTTTCATAATCAAGTATATACTCATACTTTTCATAATCATCATCCCCAATAATATCAATATCAACTAAGCCATCAGTTTTTTTAAAGACTTTTTCTACTCTTTTAGCAAGTTTCTCTATAGAGTTATAATTATCTCCATAAATTTCTGCAACAATTGCTGCTAATACAGGAGGACCAGCTGGTGGTTCTACCATTTTTATAGTAGCCTTTGGATTTATTTTTTCAACAACTTTATTTATCTCTATTCTTAATCTTTGAGCCATAAGAAATGAAGGTTCTTCCCTATCATGCTTTTTTAAAATATTTACAACTATTTCTGCAAAGTTTTCTCCACTTTTTAATCCACTCATTTTAACAAGTCCTGCAAAATCAAGGGGAGATGAAGTTCCTAAAAAAACTTCTGAGTCTAAAACTTCTTTTTCTTTTTGTAATACACTAACAACTCCATCAGTTACTTTTTTTGTCTGATAGATTGAACTTCCTGTTGGTAAATCTACATATACCGTAAAAGTATTTGAATCTTTTCCTGGAAGCATTTTTGCTTTTACAACTTCTAAAGGAAGTAAATATACAGAAAATAAAAAGGCAAATAGAGTTGCCAAAAGTACTATTGTTTTATTTTTTTTATTTTTTATACATAAATGAACCAGATTTTTAATACTATTCATTATTTTCCTCTTTTTAATATTTTATTTGCAAAATATGGGGTAAATATATATGCTATTATAAGTGAAGCAGCCATTGCTACTGGTACATTTAGAGGAATTGGTCTCATAAATTGTCCCATCATTTGCCCTACAAATGCCATAGGTACCATTGTTAGAATAATTGCTATAGTTGCTATATTTGTAGAAGCTCCAATCTCATCAGTTGCTTCTACCATAATCTCTTCATTTGTTTTATCTTTACTATCTTCTTTATGAAAATGTCTATGAATATTTTCTACCACAACAATAGCATCATCAACCAAAAGTCCAAGGGATAAAAGAAAAGCAAATAGAGTAATTCTATTTATTGTTTGATCACCTAAATATGCAACAAAAAGTGTTATTGCAAAAATTGCTGGAATTGTAAAAGTTACAATCATCGCTTCTTTCCAACCAAGGACAAATATCAATAACAAAATAATAATAACAACTGAAATCAAAAGGTGAAACATAAGTTCAGTTACCGCATCATTGGCTCTTTCACCATCATTTCTAGTAATAGTATAATTTATTCCCTCTTTTTTTAATTCACTTCTCATTTGAGATAATCTTTCAGTCACTTCATCTGCTATAACAACGGCATTTGATCCTTTTAATTTAGATAGAGTTAAAGTAACTTGAGGATAAAGATTTTTATCTTTTAAATTAATCTCTGCTTTTTTATAGTTTTGAAAGTCAACTCCATCACTTATAGTTGCAATATCTTTTAAATATACAATTCTATTAGGTGTGGGAATAATTATATTTTGAACATCATTTATAGATTGAAGTACATTTTTTATACTTCCAATTCTTATCTCATTTCCCCTAGCTTTTTTTAATTCAGGAGCATTAATTACAACTGCATTAAGTGCTTGTTTTACATCATTTATTGTTAAATTGTATCGATTAAGTTTATTAGTATCAAGAATAACATTAAATTGTTTTTTATGTCCACCAATAATATTAGCTTGTGCTATATTTTCTATAGAGTTAAATTTTTGTTGTAGCTGTTTTACTTTTTCATATAAATTAGCTTGACTAATTTTATTATCCTTAGAATAAAAAGCAATAGAATAAATAGGTATATCTGTATCAATATCAAGTGGCTTAATCAAAGGTTGACTAGCTCCCCTTGGCAAGATATCTAAGTTTTGCATCATCTTGTCATACATTTTAAGATTTGATTGTTCTTTATCTTCACCAATATAAAACATAACATTTACAATTCCCACATCTGCTCTTGCTATTCCTTGAATATGCTCTACTCCTAAAACCTCTTTCATTTTTCTCTCAATTGGTTTTACAATAACATTTTCGACTTCTTGGGGTGTTGCACCAGGTAATGAAACAATAATATTTCCACCAGAAACAATCATTTGTGGATTTTCTTCCCTTGGCATAAAAGTAAGTGCCATATACCCTAATAGCAAAATAAAAACTGCAATTATAGGAGTTAAAGGATTATGAAGAAAAGTTTTAGAAAGTAGTCCACCAATATTGTGTACTTTTATAGATTTATAATCCATTTTATTCAACTCTCACTTTTGCGTACATTCCTGGAAGTACTCTTTTATCTGTTCTTTTAAAACTTAGTTTTACTCTAAAACTATTAGTTCCAGAGTCAACACTTGGTAATATTGCTACTACTTTTGCTTTTTGATTTATATTAAGTGATTCAATATAGATATCTAAATTCTCTTTTTCTCTAAATTTTGATAAATCACTCTCAGCTACATCTAAATAAAGATTTAAATTATCAACATCACTTATTGTTAAAAGAGGTGTTCCAGCTGTTGCTAATTCACCCTCATTGATATTTTTTTTAATTATTAAACCATCACTTGAAGCTCTTATATTTAGGTATTTAAGATTTTTATTTATTTCTTGAAGTTTATCTTCACTTTGTCTTATTGATTTTTTTGCTATTTGTAGATTTTTTTCTAGATTGCTCTTTTTTAGTTGAAAGTTTTCAAAGTCACTTTTTGAAATCAATTGTTTTTCAAAAAGTCTTTTATATCTATCAAAATCAATTGTAGCTTTATCTAAATCATTTTTTACAATATTAAAATTTAATTTAGCTTGTTCAATACTAAGTATAGTTTGAGACTTTAATGTTGACATTTCTTTTGAATCTATTTTTAAAAGAAGTTTGCCTTTTTTTACATAATCACCTTCATTTATATAGAACTTTTCTATATATCCATTATACTTACTTGATATTGTCTTTTGGTTATTACTAACAATAAAACTAGATAACTCTAATGGCTCAGCATAGAGATTCATAGAGATTATTAAAAGTATAAATACCTTTAATAGATGACTTAAATAAGATGTTTTCATTAATACTTTACTCCAATTAATTATAAGTATTTATAATTATACATTTTTAAAAATTATAAAAATATTAAAATAATTTAAAATAAGAAATTCTTATAATTTAAGCTTTATATAATTTATAAAGATATAGAATTTGTTATTATACTATAATAAGGAAAAGTTATGGCAAGACTTGTCGTTTTAGGAGGGGGAGTATCTGGGCACACTGCTGCAACATTTGCAGCAAAATGGCTTGGTAAATCCCATGAAGTTGTAGTTGTTACTCCAAATTCAAAATGGAATTGGATACCATCAAATATTTGGGTTGGAGTAGGAGAAATGAGCAAAGAAGATGTAACTTTTGATTTGGCACCTGTATATAAAAAAGCTGGCATCACATATAAACAAGCAAAAGCATTATCTATTCATCCTGATGGAAAAACTGATAATTTTAAGCCTTATGTTACTATTGAATATACTAGTGAAGATAAAGCTTCACAAACAGAAGAACTTACTTATGATTATTTGATTAATGCAACTGGTCCAAAATTAAACTTTGCTGCAACACCCGGATTAGATCCAGACGTTGATGGAAATACTGTCTCAGTTTGTACAGCAGACCATGCTGTTCATGCATATCATGAACTTGAAAAATGCATTGAAAAGATGTCAAAAGGTGAAGATCAAACTATCTTAGTAGGAACAGGACATGGAATGTGTACTTGTCAAGGTGCTGCTTTTGAATATATTTTCAATATTGAACATATCCTTAAAAAAAGAGGTGTTAGAGAAAAAGCCAATTTAATTTGGATATCAAATGAAGAGACATTGGGTGACTTTGGAATGGGAGGAATGCATATTAATAGAGGTGGATACTTGACTCATTCAAGGGTATTTACAGAATCAATTTATGCAGAAAGAGGACTTACTTGGATTACAGGGGCTCATGTAAATAAAATAGAAAAAGGCTTAGCTCACTATGAACTATTAAACGGAGAGTATCATTCTCAAGAGTTTGATTTAGCTATGTTGATTCCACCATTTGCGGGAGTTGGCTTAAAAGCATATGCTAAAGATGGAAGTGATATTACAGATACAATTTTTGCTCCAAATGGATTTTTAAAAGTTGATGCTGATTATACTCCAAAAGCATATGAAGATTGGAAAGCTAGCGATTGGCCAAAAACATTGCAAAATCCAACTTACAAAAATATCTTCGCTGTTGGAATTGCCTTTGCACCACCACATCCAATTTCAAAACCACAAAAATCACCAAATGGTACAATGATTACTCCAACACCACCAAGAACAGGAATGCCAAGTGGAATTATGGGAAAAGCAGTTGCTCACTCAATTTGTGATATGATTACTGGAAAATCAACTACTCCTACACATACAGCAAGTATGAGTAGTATGGGTGCAGCTTGTGTTGCAAGTACGGGTAAGGGGTTATTTACAGGAACAGCTGCTGCAATGACAGTTTATCCAGTGGTTCCAGATTATGAAAAATATCCAGAAACAGGAAGAGACCAAGACTCAACTTTTGGAGAAGTAGGAACAGCAGGACATTGGATTAAACATACTTTACATTATATGTTTATATATAAAGCTCAATTAAAACCGGGCTGGACTTTAATCCCAGAATAAAAGGAGAAATATTATTATGAATAAAAATACTAAACCTTATGAACAAGCATACTATCCACCAAAACCAAGTAGGTTTGTAAGATTTATGAGAACTTGTATCTTATGGCAAATTGTTAGATTTATTGTGATTAATATTAAGATGATATTGGTTGTAAGAAAATCGCACTAGTTAATAAAGAAGTTTAATCTTCTTTATTATTAATCTCTCTTGAAGAGGTAAACCTCTTCGCTTTCTTACTTTTACCTTTCAGGATTTAGTCACTTCGTTCCCGCATGTATTGGCGAAAAGTAAGCCTTGTGCTTGCACTCTCTTTGAGAAAAACAACTACGGCTGCGAAGCCAAAGGTACCCTCACTTATTATTTTTATCTTTTCTGATTGGTAAAACTCGTTTATTAAAATTTCCATTTAGGAACTTTTAAACACTCAGACAGTTACCAATCTTATTTAGAAAAGAGAAAAATAAACGTTCGGCTTCTGTAGATGTAGCAATATATTTGGTATCTAGATATTACTTTATAAATAAAAATTTGAACTATAGGTATTTCTTTCTGCCTTTGATGAAGCTGGAAGTTATATATTTATTTTTGGTAAAGCCCGAAACTGTTTGAACGTTAAAAAATGACCTAAATGGTCATTTTAGTGAGTTTTGCAGGGCAGGAAATAAATATATAACTGGAAGGTAGCTTTGCCTTCATCAATTCGGCAGTCTTTTTTGCTTACTTTTTCGAGATCAAAAAGTAAGAAAAGCGAAGACCGAAAGAGGTCTTCATGAGAGGAGAGTTTTATTTCTTAACTCAAAGACTTTAACTCAGCCTCTACCTTCACAAGTTTTTCTTCAGCAGAAGATAACCCTGCTCTATTCTCTTCAATAACATTAGCAGGAGCATTCGCTACAAATCTTTCATTTGATAACATTCCTGATAATTTTGCTATCTCTTTTTCTAATTTCTCTTTTTGACGAGTTAGTTTATTGATAATAGGAGTCATATCAATCTCACCTGTTGGTAAGTAAACTTCTAAGTTATCAGATACATCTGTTATAGAATTTTCTTGTTTTGTATCTACGAACTCTATATTTTCACACTTGCTAAGTTTTTCTATAAATGGTTTTGCTACATCTTTATCAATTTCTTTGTCAAGTTTGATATAGGCTTTTGCGATTTTACTATTACCCATATCTATGATAACTTTTGCTCTTCTTATTGCTACAATTGCTTCTTCAATGATGGCAAACATATTTTCCATTTCTTGATTTTTTGCTATTTCTTTAGGGAAGTTTGTTATCATCAAAGATTCACCCTCTTCTAAAGAAGTTCCACTTAATTTGTGATATAAAAAGTCAGAAATAAATGGCATAAATGGACTTACCATTTTTAGTGTTTCTTTAAATATTGCTCCAAGTTCTACAACTGAATCTTTACTCGCTTTTGCATACTCAATACCCCAATCACAAAACTCATTCCATACAAATTTATAAAGAATAGAAGCTGCTTCATTGAATTTGAAAGTATCAAGTGTAGCTCTTACTTCATCAACTGCATCGCTTAATCTGCTTTGCATATAAATACCAAGAGGAGTTTTAATTTCACAATCTTTTAAATCAGGGAAAGTATCAACATTTAGTTGTAAAAAGTTTGAAGCATTGTAAAGTTTATTTGTGAAGTTTCTAAACTGCTCTAAGTTTTTAGCTCCTAATTTTATATCTCTTCCTTGAACTGCTAAATATGCTAAAGTAAATCTAATAATATCAGCAGAATGCTCTTCAACCATATCAAGTGGGTCAATAACATTACCTTTACTTTTAGACATTTTTGCACCATGTTCATCCCTTACAAGAGCGTGCATATAAATATCTTCAAATGGTAACTCTTTTTTAAAGTGTTCACCCATCATCATCATTCTAGCTACCCAAAAGAACATAATATCAAAACCAGTGATTAACAAAGAATTTGGATAAAAATCTGCTTCATCAGTAGAGTTATATAAATCTTCTAGTTTTCCATTATTCCCCCAACCTAAAGGTGACATTGCCCATAGTGCAGAAGAAAACCAAGTATCAAGTACATCTGGATCTTGAGTATATTTTTTACTTTTACATTTTGGACACCCTTCTGGCTCATTAGCTTTATCGGCCCATTGATGTCCACAATCATCACATGTAAATACAGGAATTCTATGTCCCCACCAAAGTTGTCTAGAAATACACCAAGGTCTTAACTCATCCATCCAAGCTGTATATGAATTTATCCAATGTGCTGGGTGAAATAATGTTCCATTGTGCTCACCACTTTTTGCTCTTTCTTTTGTAGTCTCTTTTGTCTTTCTAATAGATTCTTGAGCCATATCTGAGCTTAAGAACCATTGTTGAGAGATAAATGGCTCAACAATATTTTTACATCTATAACAATGCCCTACTTGGTGAACATGTTCATCTATTTTTACTATATAACCCTCAGCTTGTAGTTTTTCCACGATTGGTTTTCTGGCTTCCAATCTTTCAAGTCCAGCAAACTCTCCACAGTATTCATTTAAAATACCTTTTTCATCAAATACTTTAATAAACTCTAAATCGTGTCTTTTCCCTACTTCGTAGTCATTTTGGTCATGGGCAGGAGTAACTTTTACAACACCTGTTCCAAATTCCATATCAACATAAGAGTCTGTAATAACTTTTATTTTTCTATTTGTTAGTGGAAGAAGTACTTCTTTTCCTACAATATCCGTATATCTAGAATCATCAGGATGAACCATAATTGCAGTATCTCCAAAATATGTTTCAGGTCTTGTAGTTGCAACTTGAAGTTCACCACTTCCATCTGCAAACTTATAAATCATATGGTAAAACTTACCATTAACTTCTTCATGCTCAACTTCAATATCTGATAGTGCCCCATCATGAGTACACCAATTTACCATATAGTTATTTTGAGTGATATGACCTTCATTATATAAAGATACAAAAGCCTCTTTTACTGCTTCTTGTAAACCTTCATCCATAGTAAATCGTTCACGTTTCCAAGCAGGAGTTACTCCCAATTTTCTCATTTGATGAACAATATTTCCACCACTAGTCTCTTTTTGTTTCCAAGCTCTTTGTAAAAACTTTTCTCTTCCAATCTCTTCTTTTGTAGTACCTTCTGCTAATAATTGTTTTTCAACAACATTTTGTGTTGCAATTCCAGCATGGTCAGTTCCTGGTTGCCATAGGGTTTTAAACCCATCCATTCTTTTATATCTTGTAATAATATCTTGTAATGTAAATGTCAAAGCATGTCCAATATGTAAACTACCTGTTACATTTGGTGGTGGCATCATTATTGAGAAATTCTTCCCATCTTCTTGTATGTTTTTGTTACCATCTATTTCAAAGTAACCTCTATCTTCCCATATTTTATAAAATTTATCTTCTACAATTGAAGGTTCATACTTTTCACTCATAAATTGTCCTATTTATCTAAAATTACGCGATTATACCTTATTTTGTGTATATAAAAGATTAATAATGATAAAAAGTATTTTTAAACATAAAAGTTGTATAATAATTGCTTTTAAATTGTAAGGTTGACATGAGAAAATTATTAAATGACAAAACTATTGTATTCTTGTTACCATTAGTAATTATTACTTTTTTATTCCTTTATATTTGCTACAATTATTCGATGGGAATATACAAAGATATAGAAGAAAAACAAAATAGTAAAGATATTAAAAACTTTATTTATGTATTAAATATTTCTACACATAATACTAAAGTAAAAGAAAATTCTTACTATCAAGAAGTTAAAAAATTATGTGAAAATTATTTTGATGAATGCCTAGTAAGAACTACAATAAATAGTAAAAAAATCAATCAACAAAGAATTACAATAGCTACTTATCATTTAAATTTATTTTTGATAAATGACTTTCATTTTTTTGATGCGAGAAATAAAATCATACTATATGTCAAAACAAAATCAAAGCAACATATAATAATTACAAGTAAAAATTCAATTCAAGTTTTTTCTTCTTTATCAATCGTTTTTTTAATATTAACTATAATAATTACAAATTTATATCAAAGAGATATATTAACAGCAAATGAGCAATTAGAGGAGAAAGTAAGTCAAAGAACAAGCCAAATTACTCATACTTTAAAGGAGTTAGAAAAAGTTAACCTTAGGCTCTTTGATTTGGCACATACAGATTATTTAACTCAAATAAAAAATAGACGAAGTTTCTTTTTACATGCAGAATCTATGTTCCAAAATCAAAAAAAATCAAATAAGCCTATGAGTATAATTATGATAGATATTGATAATTTTAAAAAATTTAATGATACCTATGGTCATGAAATAGGAGATAAAGTTTTAAAGCTATTTGCAAGTACTATAAATAATTATTTAAGAGAAGATGCTATATTTGGAAGACTAGGTGGAGAAGAATTTATTATTGCCTTACCAAATGAAAAAATAGATTCAACAATAAGTATTGCAGAAGATATTAGAAAAATAATTGAGACTTTAGTAATAAGAGTACCTTATTCAGATCTATTTATAACTGCTAGTTTTGGAGTTAGCGATTCTACTAATGCAAATACAATTGATGAAATAATCAAAAATGCAGATGATATGCTTTATGATGCAAAAAGTAAAGGTAAAAATAGAGTAAGAGGTAGAATATCTTAACTTACTTCATCTATTAGTTTAGCTTCAGGTTTTCCATAATAAAAACCTTGTGCATAGTCTATGCCTATCTCTCTTAAGATTTTATCTATATTTTCATTACTTACAAACTCTGCAATAACTTTTATGTTAGATTTTTGTGCAAACTCAAAAATTGATTTTACAACGTCTTGCGTCCTACTATCATTTTCGATTAATTTTATGATTGAACCATCAATTTTCAAATAATCTGCTTGTAACTTAATCAAATAGTCATAATTTGAATAACCGCTACCAAAATCATCTATGGCAATTTTTACACCTTCATCTTTAAATCTTCTAAGAAGTTTATTTATATAATCACTATCATCTATCTCTTCTGATTCAACAATTTCTAAAACCATTCTATTAAATACGCCTTTTTGCTCAGCATAATCAAATACAAATATCATCAACTCTTCATTCATCAAGTCTTCTATACATAAATTAATTGAGAATTCATAGTTATTAGTAGAAAACTTACTAATTACTTTTTCCACCATTTTATATGTTAATTCTGGGTACAACTTTGTTTTTTTAGCAATATCTAAATATTCATTTGGATATATAATTTTTCCATCAAGATATAACCTCATCAAAGCTTCATATTTATCAATTTTTCCAGTTTTATAATTATATATTGGCTGATAATGTGGGAAAATTCTATTTTCTTTTATTGCAAGATGTAATCTTTCAACCCACAATAAATTATTCTTAAACTCTTCAACATTTTTCATTGAATTGTTATACTCTTTTATTTTTACTTTTTTATTTTTAGCTTCAGTTAATGCAATATCTGCATAAGTTAATAAGTTCTCATTATTAGAAGCAATACCACAAGTATACGTAAGTATAAATTTTTCTTTTTCAAGTAGATAGGGCTCTTTTCCTAAAGTATTCATGAAGTCATTTATATCATCTATTATGCTCTCTTTATTAGCTGTAAAAAGTGCAAAAACATCAGATTGTAGTCTATATAAATCATAACTTTTATCATTAAAATATGTAAACAATCTATCGGCTAAGGCTTTTATTACTTCATCGCCAATAACATGATTGTAACTATCATTTATCTCTTTAAACCTATCAATATTTATTAATGCCAAAGTTCCACTTTGTTGTTTGGAAATATGATCAATCAAACTTACTCTATTTCCTAAACCTGTTAAAGCATCAGTCTTAAATAGATTTTTTAGTTTTGATCGATTTTCTATTAATTCAGTAACTATCGTACCTGCTGATATGAACTCTTTTATATTGCCTTGGGAGTCTTTTATTGGAATAATGGTAATACTATTATAATAACTAGCTCCATCTTTTCTTTTATTTTTAAGAATACCTTTCCAAATTTTCCCTTTTAAAATAGTGTCCCATAATTTTTTAGATTGGCTTCGTGAAGTATCTGGATGAGCAATTATTTTATGGGTTATGCCTATAAGTTCATTTTTATTATATCCACTAATCTTTTCAAAACTATCATTTACATAAGTAATAATTCCATCTTTATCAGTCTTAGAAACAACAGAACTTCTATCTAATAATAGTTTGTATTGTTCTAGCATATTCATATGTTCTTCTCTTTCAACTTCAACATTATTAATTTTTAGTGAAAGATACCTTGCTATCAATAAAGAGATAGAAATCAAAATAGTAAAAACAACAAAAACTTTTGTCAAATATTCATTAGATAACTCTTTCAGAGATCTTTTTTCTTCTTCTAATATATCTTGTAATTCTGTAACATAAAAACCTGCTCCAATAATAAAATTCCAATTAGGTATTAATTTTACATAAGAAAATTTTTCATCTTCTTTTTTTGTATCTGGTCTTATCCACTTATAATTAATATATCCACCACCATCTAAAGCTTTTTTGATAGCAATATCATTAAGAACTTTTCCTTTTATAGAAAAAACATCATTATTTATTTTGCCTTCGATTTCAGGACTAAGGGCATGCATTTTCATAACTTTATCTAATCCCAATATCCAAAAATAACCATATTTATTATCGCCAAATCTATCTTTTTTAAAATCTTCAAAAATTAATTCCTGAACTTTTTTATCTATTTCTTTTTTATAAACTCCAGCTGCTATATAAATATCATGCTTCTCATCTCTTTTTATATAAACATATTTTGTATAGATTTCCTTTGGACTTTCATTTGGTTTATACCATTTATAAGAACCATAGTTTTCATCTAAAATTAAAGTTTCTTTTAAAAAATCATATAACTCTTTATTTGTTTTAGATGATTCAAAAACATTAGTATTTATATATTTTTTATTGCCACCATGGTATAAGATTTTTCCATTTTTATCAAATATATAAAAATAACCTGATCCATTATCCCATTTTAAAAGATTCAACTCTTTTTTATATTTAGACAAAATAGTACTAAAATCTTTGTCATTATTAGAATCAAATAAATTTTTAACAAAACCTACTTTTTCTCTTAAAATAGATTCATTTTTTTCATAAATTAAGTTATTTATTACTTCTATTCTTTTTATAGCCCGTTCTATTTCATTTTTAATTATTGATTTATTTTTTTTGAAATAACTTTCTTCAAGTGAAACAACTTTTTTTTCATATAATTCTTGATTAAATTCGTATATAAAAAAGCCTAATATCATTGAAAAAACAACTATTATAGAAAAGATATTTATAAAATTTATTTTTGAAAGAGTAAGTTTCATATTATATAACCTTAAAAAAATTAAAAGTAATTTATTTATAATTAATAATATGTTATTACTAATTAACTGATTATTAACTTAGTCTTAAAAATAGTTTATTTATTGAAGCTATAATTATTCTGTATCATCTTTTATTAAGCCTGCTTCTTTTAAAAATTGAGAGTGTACAAAACTTAATTTTTTTACTTTATCATACTTTGCATAAGAGAGATACAAAATATCTTTTGCCCTTGTAACTGCCACATAAAACAGTCTTCTCTCTTCTTCTATACTTCCACCTTTTGCTATTAGTTTTTGATTTGGGAATCTTCCATTCATCAAATCTATTACATAAACTTCTTTAAATTCTAAGCCCTTTGATGCATGAACGGAAAGTAGATTTACACCATCACCTTCACTCATCTCACTACCACCTAAAACCATAGCATTTATGAACTTCTCTATATCACTATAATTGTAAGACAAAGATTTTAATAAAGTAATTTTTCTATTTATTCTTACTATTGAAGTCTGTTTCATAGAAGAATCTACTTGTCCATCTTTTCTTGTAGCTCTTTTTGTAGACAACATCTCTATCAAGTGGTCATACAAGTTTGATTTAAAAATATGATCAATGGCACTTCTTGGATTTTTTATTCTTTTTAAATCTTTTACTATCAAATAAAATTCAAATAAAAATTCTCCACCTTCAACACTAAGTTTGGGATGCTTTAAAATTGGATTACCTAAAAATTTTTCATCAAAACCACAATCTTTGAATTTAGAAACTGAACCTAACTCAGCAAAATCATCAAAAAGTCCTAGCTGAACATTTTTTGTTTTTGTTGATTCATATGGATTTTTTATATTTGGATCTGGATTAAATAGTCCTTGAAATAAATCCCCATGACCTAATTTCATCAAAGCATCAAATAAATCTTTTGCAATGGCTTTTCCTATTCCTTTTCCATACTCTAAAATATGAATGGCTGCCATCATATCATTGTGACTTTTCATTAAAGTAATAATATCTAATACAAATTTTACCTCAGCAGCTTCAAAAAAACTCTTTCCACCTTTTCTTTTAGCAGGTATTGAGAACTCCCTTAAATTTGCTTCTATTCCATCAGCACTTGAATTATTTCTAAAAATAATTGCTATTTCACTATGTGGAGTTGTGCTTTGACTTATAAGTTTTGAAATATGTTCATATTGATCAAAAAGTTCACTAAAAGTTAATAATCTTGGTGAATGCTCTGCATCTTGTCTCACTACTTCAAGGTTTTTATCATAAATTCTTTCATTATGTTCAATCACTTTTGTTGCTAGTTGTAAAATAGGTTTGGTTGAACGATAGTTTTTTCTAAGAGTAAAAACTTTTGCCCCATCATATCTATTGGCAAAAGTAGAGATAATTCCAATATCTGAACCATTAAAAGCATAAATACTCTGGTCATAATCACCTACACAAAAAAGAGATTTAGGCTTAAAAGCTTCTAGTAATTTTCCTTGTAAAGGGTTTGTGTCTTGATATTCATCCACAAGTATTTCTTTAAAATCAAACTCATTATTTTTGAGTAATTCAAGCATAATAGTTAATAAATCATCAAAATTTGCATAACCATACTCTTTTTTTAATATATGAAACTCTTTGATTACATCTTCATAAATATCTGTATAAATCTCATGTCCAGCATTTTTTTCAACTATCCAATCACCAAACTCTTCATTATTTTTAGAGTTTAAATATAGGGAATAAATATCATATAAATAGCCACCATCATAAGGACTTGTAGAATCATCCCTTTCAAAAAAAACTCTTTTTTCATAAATAGATTTAAAAAGTGTTTTTAATTCATTTGGTTGTTTCAGTGTAATATTTACTTGTAATTGTTTTATTAACTTATAACTTACACTATGAAAAGTTCCAGCCATAATAGCACCAGCTGTCTCTTTTCCAAAAAATTTAGAAACCCTTTGTACCATCTCTTGGGCAGCTTTATTTGTAAAAGTCAAAAGTATTATTTCAGAAGGCTTAACTCCACCATTAAGTAAGGTAGCAATTCTTCCAACAATAGTGGATGTTTTTCCAGTCCCTGCACTTGCAATAATAAGGTTAAAGCCTGGTTCACATGTGGCAGCTGCTAATTGTTCTTCGTTTAGATTAGATAAGGGCATTTAGTATATATTCATTTTATTTGTCATTTGCGAATAGTATCATAAAGTGCTTTATTAAATAGTAAAAATCTAAGCATATGATATAATAATTACTACACAAAAAATTTACAAATTTTATATAAGATAAAACTATGAAAAGAAGAACATTTATAAAACTAAGCTCACTTACACCTATTATTGTAAATAGTTACATGATGGCAAAAGATGTTGATGATAAAATTTGGACAACTATTTTAGAAGTACAAAATATACTTCTACCAAAAACTTCCAAAATGCCAAGTGCTAAAGAATTTGGCAGTGTTGCATATTTAAAACAAAATATCGACCACTATAGTTTTGATAAAGACGATTTAGAACTTATTTTAAATGGAGCACAAGTTTTCAATGAGACTTTTCCTAAATTTTTTAAAGCAACAAAAGCTGAAAAAATAGAAATTGTAAAACAAGCCAATGAGAGTGAATACGGAAACTCATGGTTAAATAGCTTAGTTTATTATGGAATCGAAGCCATGCTTAGTGACCCAATTTATGGTGGAAATAAATTTCAATCAGGATGGATGGCATTAAATCATAAACCTGGAATTCCAAGACCCAAAAGAAAATATGGAGCAAAAATTGATATATGATGTATGTATAATAGGAAGTGGAGCTGGTGCTGGACCAATAGCTTATACCCTTGCAAAAGAAGGTAAAAAAGTATTAATCTTAGAAAAAGGTGATATATACACAGAAAAAGATTTCTCAAAAGATGAGATAGCCTACTCAAGAAGGGATATATTTACTCCAAACCTAAAAGACGAATACCATGTAATAGAAGAAAAAATCGATGGCAAATGGTATAAATTTCCTACATATGAAACTGGCTGGAGTTTTTGGAATGGGAATATATTAGGTGGTTCATCAAATTTTATGAGTGGATATTTTCATAGACTTAAGCCAAAAGATTTTAAATTAAAATCAACTTTTGGTAAATATAAAGGTGCCAATGTTGTTGATTGGCCAATCTCTTATGATGAATTAGAACCATATTATGATATGATCGAAAAAGTCATTGGAGTATCAGGGGAATATACAAAATACGAACATGCAGAACCAAGAAGTAGTAAAAACTATGCTTATCCAAGATTAAAAGAACACCCAATAGTTGATTTAATAGATAAAGCCTGTGAAGAATTAGATTATGTTTCATATAAAGTTCCAAGGGCAATTATTTCACAAAATAAAGATAAAAGAAATGCCTGTTATTATTCAAACTATTGTGGTTCTTATTGTTGTTCAAGTGGAGCAAAAGGAAGTTCAAGAGCTTCTTTAATACAACCTATAATAAATAGTACAAATATAACAATAATACCAAACGCCTTTGTATTTAAACTTCTTACAAATAAAAATAAAAAGATAAAAAAGGCTGTATATTATACAAAGGATAAAATAGAAAAAACAGTTGAAGCAAAACTTTTTGTTGTAGCAACTCAAGCAGTAGAAAGTTCAAGGCTTCTTTTAAACTCAAAAAATAGTGATTTTACAAATGGTTTAGCAAACTCATCTGGGCAAGTTGGTAAAAATATGCTTTTTACAGGTGGTGGACAAGGAAGTGCTATTATTGATACAAAAATATTAAGCAAGGATAAGTTATTTGAAACTGGCTTTTTCGTAAATAGAGGTTTGCAAGATTGGTATTTTACAAAAGAGTTTAAAGGTGGAACTATAGATTTTCTATTTGACCATGCAAATCCAATAAGAAAAGCATTAAGATTAAAATCTGATGACAATGGTAATCTTTTGTTTGGGGAAGAGTTACAAGATAAAATATACAAAAATTTTACAAAATCAAGGGTTCTAAATTTTGAAATTTTTACAGACTGGATGCCAAATGATGATTGTTTTGTAAGTATAGATAAAAAGTATAAAGATAAATATGGGGTCCCCGTTGCAACAATTAGAATTGGTGCCCATCCTCAAGATGTAAAAGTTGGAAACTTCTTAGCCCAAAAAGCAATAGATGTACTAAAACAAATGGGAGCTCGTGATATTAAAAGTGATATTTCACCACTTCCTTCTGCAAACTTACAAGCTGGTGGTTGTAGATTTGGTAATGACCCTAAAAAATCTGTCTTAAACAAATATTGTCAAAGCCATGATATAGAAAACCTTTTTGTCACAGATGGAAGCTTTATGCCTACAGGAGGAAGTGTTCCTTATACTTGGACAATATTTGCAAACTCATTTAGAGTAGCTGATTATATAAAAAAGAGTAAGTTAATTTAGTTTTACTCTTTGTTTAAATTTAAAAAGTCCAATTATAATAATAATTAGTAAATATCCCATTTGAGAAATAGATAATACTTTTTGGGCCATGACAAAATGAATAGTTGAGAATATTAAAACTATATATATGACTTTATGATATTTAAAATATAGTTTAAAAAGTTTTCCAAATGATGTAACGGTCATAAATAATAAAAGAAAAAAAGATATCATTCCTAGATAAATAAATGGTTTTTCTAAAGTCTCTTTTATCACTTTTGTAAAATCAACTTCCATATCCAAAATTACAAAATTTAAAAAATGTAGAAAGACATAATAAAATCCAAAAAGTCCTATCATCTTCCTATAAGAGATTAGATTTACTTTTTTTCGTATAAGTGAAATAGTTATTGAAAAAAAGAGTAAAACCATTGCAATTGCACCTGTTACAGTATAGATATATTTTATTGGATCAATAAGATCTTGTACTATAAAAACTTGATACCCCAAAATAAATGATGGCAAAATTAATAGTATAAAAATAATTACTTTCATTAAAAGTTCTTTCTTAAATCCATTCCTTTATACATATAAGCAACTTCTTTTTCATAACCATTGAACATCAAAGTATCTTGTTTTAAAAATTTACCCAAAACTCTTTCCCTTGCTTGACTCCATCTTGGATGGTCAACTTTAGGGTTAACATTTGCATAAAAGCCATACTCATTTGAAGCAATATCTTGCCAAGTATTTAAAGGCTGTTCTTTTACAAACGATATTTTTGCAATTGATTTTATTGATTTAAATCCATATTTCCAAGGTACTACTAATCTAATAGGAGCTCCATTTTGATTCTCTAAAGTTTTCCCATAAAGACCTACTGCCAATATTGTAAGAGGATTCATGGCTTCATCCATTCTAAGACCTTCCACATAAGGATAGTTTTTAATATTTGCAAAAACAACACTCCTTTCTTGGTCAGGGAACATCTCTTGGTCATATTTAGTTTCAAACCTTACATATTTTGCATCACTTAAAGGTTTACATTTTTTTATAAATTTAGCGAGTTCAAAACCAACCCATGGAACAACCATCGACCAGCCCTCAACACATCTAAATCTATAAATTCTCTCTTCCAAAGGATTTGAACTAATCAAATCTTTTATATCAATTGTAAATGGTTTTTCAACAAGTCCATCAATCTCTATAGCCCATGGGCTTGGTTTCAAAGTATGAGCCATATATTTTACATCTTTTTTTGAAGTAGTAAATTCATAAAAATTATTATAAGAAGTGATTTGTTCAAAACTATTTAACTTAAGGTGTTCACTATTAATATCTTTTTTATATGTTAAATTTGGTGTTGGCAAATTCTCTTTTGCCATAAGTTCCATCAAAGTAGAACTTGCTACTACTGAAGCAGCACCTAATTTTATAAACTTTCTTCTATCTTCAAATAGTTCTTTTGGAGTTATTTCATTTTCATTTATTTTCATAACATATCCTTTATTTCATTTTTTATTTTATTTTAAATATGTTAAGAAAATGTGTAGTTTAGAAAATTACTATTTTCCTTTTAGAAGTATTACAATATATTTTGATGACCATAAAATAAAGACAAGTAAAAATAGTATAGCACTTAGGTTTATAAAAAATAAATAATCAAAACCAAAATTTATACTATATGCTGTAAATAGTCTCAATAGTACAACTACTTGAAAAATAAGATATAAAATAACTGTAAATCTATTGGCAGTTGGAATGGCTCCAGAATGTCCTAAGGTGACTCTTGTTCCAAATCCTAATAAAATAGTACAAAAATATCCTAAAGCAAATATATGAATAATACTTTGTTCAAAAACAATTGAATTATCAAAAATATTTATTATTGATTGTACAATTGAAAGAAAAAATCCAATGGGAATCCAATATAAAGAAAGATACAAAATCCACATAATGGCACTTACTTTTTTGAATGAAAATTTCCATTTTATTAATTCATTTGTAAATATTATAAAAAGAGGAATATCACTAATCAAATTATATGTACTTGGTAAAAAAGTTAAAATAAGCATTTTCAAAACTAAAAAAACAAATACTATTTCTAAAATATATTTTGATTTATTTATTACATATCCTTCAATTTTAGCTGAAGAGAAAAATGGCACCATTCTCTGTGCAATAGCAAAAATTAGCATAAAAATAAAAAGATAAAATCCACTATTTATAGATAGCTGTCGTAGTGTACTTGAATAATCTGAAGAAATAAAAGAAAAAATAAATAGTAAATTTGCAAAAAGTCCACAAGCAAATGAAATAAGTATCCATAAAGTATCTTTTTTAATTTTTACAGTTGATTTTATATGAATATTATACAAAATCTTGAAACTGCTCAATTGAACACAAAAAAGAAAAAATATTGAAAATATATTTAAAATTTCACTTGTAAATATTGATATAAAAAATATTAAAGAACCAATAAAATATAAAATAGCTTGTTTTGAATAAACTTCTTTTTTAATATCTGCTTGCACTAAAAATTTTGGAAATACAACAAATAAAAAACCTAAAAAAAGTTGAATAAATACTACAAAAAGTAAAGCATATGCATGAAATATCAATAGAGGTACTTTAATAGTAACAAGATTTGAATAGTTTAAAAAAATAGTTAAGATAAAAAGCAATAAAAAAATAATACCACTTGTAAAAAATGGTTGATGGGGTTGAGATATAAACTTGTTATACCAGTTTTTCATAATACAATCTCCTAAAATTAATTAAGAGATTGTATGAGATTTTTCAACTTAATTCATTGATTAATGACAAGTTCCACAACAAGAAGTTTCTGTAACTTCTTTTACTGCATTAAGTGCTGCTTCATAATTTGGTTCATCACTTATATCTTCACATATTTCTTTGTATCTTACTATTCCATTTGCATCAATTACAAAAACTGCTCTACATGTGATTCCAGCTAATGGACCATCACCTATTAATACACCATAAGAGTTTGCTAAATCTTTATTTCTAAAATCTGATGCAACTTTTAAGTTTTCAATTCCCTCAGTTGTACAAAATCTTCCCATTGCAAATGGTAAATCCATAGATACAACTACAGCTTCAGCATTTGAATTTACTGCTTCTTCATTGAATTTTCTAGTTTCTGCTGCACATACAGGAGTATCTAATGATGGAACTATAATTACAATTTGTGCTTTATTTCCAACTTCAATATCTTTTAAATCTTGTCCAACAACATTTACAACTGGAGCTTTATCACCAACATTTACTTCATTCCCTAACAAGTTTATTATATTACCTTGTAATTTAGTTGTTGCCATATTAATCCTTCTTTAAATTTTTGATGTAATTATATTTAAATAGGATAAAAATTATCTTAATTAGATTTTTATTTTATCCTTATACAATTATCTTCTAATTTAATCTTTTCTTTTGATATCAATTCTGTAAGTGCTGCTTTAAAAGCCTTTTTACTCATAGCAAATACTTTCATAATATCTTCTGCTTCACTTTTATATGTAAAGTTTATTTTTCCATTATTTTCATTTAAAACTTCTAAAACTCTTTGAGAATTATCTCCAGATTTTTTTTGACCAATCTTTTGCAAAGATAAATCTAGTTTACCATCATCTCTTATATTTTTTATATAGGCTTTTTTTAAATCACCCACATTAATATTTTCAAAAATCTCTGTGTGAAAAATCATTCCCTCATATAAATTATTTACTATTACTTTATAACCTAATGGTGTTTTTGAATATAAAAGAATCATTACCTCATCATTTTTTTCTAAGCCAACTATATCTTTTGATAAAAATTTAGTGAATTTTTCTGTTGCAATTAATCTTTGAGTTTTTTCATCTTCAATTACTCTTAAAACTTTTCTAGCTCCAACACTATAAGTTGAAGTTTGTCTATTTATAGGTACAAGTAAATCTTTTGGAAGTCCAATGTCAACAAAAGCACCAAATCTAGTAGTATCTACAACTTCTAAACAAGCATACTCATTTTTCATTGCATATGGTTTAAGTGTAGTTGCAACCAATCTATCTTCTGAATCTGTATATATAAACACATCTACTAATGATCCTATTTCCATATCACTTCTTATATATGCATTTGGTAATAGTACAACTTCTTCATCTAAAGCTTCTAAATATATTCCAGGCTCTGTTAATCTATTTACTCTTAGAGTATTCATTACTCCAAGTTCTATTTTTTCATTTAATTTAGTCATTCCGTCTCTTTATTAATTTATATTTATTATACCAAAATTAATTGCTTAAAATATCTTTTATCTTTAGCCAAGCAAGCCCAATGTATTCATGAATAGCAATACTAACTTTTTTTAAGTCCTTTATACTCAAGTAACTATTTGATTTCTGTTTTTTTGCCATAAAATTAGTAGGCATTGCTATTGGGTTTAAACCTTGCATTTTAAATATCTTCATTGCTCTTGGCATATGATAAGCACTAGTTACTAAAATAAAAGGTTTATTATTTATAAGTTTTTTTATTGAAATAGCCTCTTCAATAGTGTCTTTAGGTTTATCTTGCATAATAATTCTATTTTCATTTATCCCTAAACTTATTAACTCATTTTTTGCATATAAAGCATCAGATATCAATTTTTTACCAGCATAACCAGATGTTATTATTTTGGCATCTTTTAATTTTAGACTTAATTTTAATACTTCATAAGCCCTTGATTCAAAATCTCCACCTAATAATAAAATATATCCTACTTTTGAGATATCAATATTTTTTTGATCTTTATATTGATTTTCTAAAGGTGATATTAAAAAATTAGAAAACACAGAATTGGAAATTAAAAATATAAAAGCTAAACCTAAAAAGAGACTCACCTTTGCTTTTTTATAATTATTGAAAAGTAAAAATATAAAAGCTAATAATAAAACTAAAAATCCAAAAGTAAAAGGCTCTAAAAAAAATGAAACAAATTTCTTCAAACTAAATAGCAATACTCTCTCCTACTAAAAAAGAAGCATAACCTACTACTTTTGATTTGTCCTTTGTTATTTCATAACTTGTTTTATAGTCTAAAAATTTCACTTTGTAATCAAATACTTTAGCTGTTAGTAAAAGTGCTTTAACGCCCTCTTTTCCACAAGTTTCACAATCCTTTGTCAATTTTTCTATATCTTGATTTTTAATGGCATCTATACAAATTCCATCTAAAATGTTTGCTTCATCTAAAGTATAAAAATGGCTTAAATCTGTACTTATTATTAAAAAGTTATCTTTATCTTTTAAAAGTTCTAATACCAATAGCGACAACTCTTTAGCATCTATTTTGCCATATACTATTTCTAAAACTTTTACATCAAAATAGTTTTTTATAAAAGGTATTTGAGTCTCAGTTGAGTGCTCCATATGTGCGTCTTCATCAAAATGTAAAAAATCATATTTATCAATTAACTTTGAGCCAAACTCCTTATCAATAACCAAATCACCTAAAGGTGTTTCATAGGAGTCAAACTGAGCGATAGAGGCACCTTGCAAAAAATACCTATGGGAAGGACCAAGTACTATTACTCTTTTTGGTTTTGTATCTTTTGATAGATTATATGCTACATTTGCAACACTACCAGAATAAATATATCCTGCATGGGGCACAATAATTGCTCTTGAATTAATATCTAATTTGATTTTTTCTTCATTTGCAGTAAAAACTTCAAAATATTTTAAAAGCTCCTTTTTATCATCAGGATAAAATGTGCCAGAAAAATTCATTTTGTTTTTTATCATTTTACCTTTTCTACTTGATATGTAAAAATTTCAGGGAAGTGAGTAAGTGAATCAATATCTAATCCAGCTTTTAAACTAAGTTGTTCAAAAAAATCATCAAAAGTTGGTAGATCTTCCCAAACTTGGGGTAAAAATGTTGCTTGATTTTGTTCTTGCTTTAAAATAACACCATCAATATTTGGTCTAATCTTTTCTTTTAACTCTTCAATTGAATCATAAATTACAATTTTAGGAATAGATAAAAGAGATACTTCTATTTCTATATTATCAAACTCTTTTTTTGATAAAGGTTGAAATCTAAAGTCTCTAAAAGCTGCATTTTGTGCATTTACTATTATATCATCTATTAGTTTTCGTGTAGGAAATAAAGAACCAATACATCCCCTTAATCTTCCATCAGAATAAAGGGTCACAAAACAGGCTCTTTGTTCATTTAGTAAATCATAACTTGCTTCTAAATCAACTCTATCAATTTTTGACTTATCAAAAAGTTCTTCTTCTATTGCATCCCTTGCTATTTCTAAGATTATGGAATTAGACATTATTACCCCTTATTGTATCAACTCTTCTATTACATTAATAAATTCATCACTATCATTTACACAACTAACTACTTTATACTCATTTATTCCTAACTCTTTTGCTATTTCTTCATACTCAATATGTAGTTCAAACATAGTTTCAGAATTATCTACTATAAAAGCAATTGGATAAATAAGTACATTTTTACCTTTTAGTTCTTTTAATCTATCTTCTAAAGATGGAGTTAACCATTTTAATGGTCCAACTTTAGATTGATATGCTAAAGAAATCGATTCAAATTCTATTTCTTTATTTTTAAATATTTCAGATAAAATTTTTACATGCTCATTTACTTGTTTTTCATATGGATCCCCAGCATCTACTATTTTTTGTGGTAAGCCATGTGCTGAAAAAATTAAATTGTATAACTTTGTATCTTCAACACTACTTATTATGTCATTAGTAACTTTATCATTAAATTTTTCATTTTTATAAAAAGGCTCTATTACTCTTACATTAAAATCATTTTTTGCTATTGTCATAAAATCTTCTACAGAAGATTTTGTAGTTGTCGTTGAGTATTGTGGATATAAAGGTAGAAGAATAACTTCATCTATACCTTTTTGTTTTAATTGTTGTACACATTTAGCAGCAAAAGGTGGAGTGTATCTCATCACTTGAAATACTTCGAAATCTTGAAAAGTTCTATTTAATTTAGCAACTAAATCTTCAGTTAGTTTATTAATAGGAGAAGAGCCACCAATAGCTTCATAGTTTTTCCAAGCAGAGTTTTTTCTACTTAAAACAATCATTGAAGCTATTAAAGATCTTAAAATATCACTTTTTACAGTAATGATATTTTTATCATTAAACATATTTCGTAAAAACATCTCCAATTCATCTTTGTCCCTTGGTCCACCCATATTTAAAAGAACTAAGGCTTTTTTATTTTCATTCATAAGTATCCAATTTTATTATTTCATCACTACACCAAGATGCTAAATGCATATCATGAGTTATTAGAAGTATTCCATAATTAGGCAAAAATTTCAATACTAATTTCATAACATCAAGGGCAATTATATTATCTAAAGCAGAAGTTGCTTCATCAACTAACAAAAGTTCTGGTTTCATCAAAAGTGCACGAAGAATTGAACATCTTTGAAGTTGCCCACCACTTAATCTATGTGGTTTGTTTAATATTAATTCATAATCTAAACTTAATTCTTCCAACAAAGAATTTAATTCATCTTTATCTATATTAGGCACTACATCATTTATTTGTTCAAGTATTGAATATGTAGGATGAAATGAACTATAAGGATCTTGATAAATTGAAGCTATTTTAGATGAAGTAATCTGACCTTTTAAAGGCTTTAATGATTTTGTAATTAATTCAAAAAGGGTACTTTTACCACTTCCACTAGCTCCAACTATCGATTTAACTTCTGATTTTTTTAAGTTTAAAGAAAAATTATTATAAATTAATTTGTCCTTTTTATAACCAAAACTTAACTCATTTATCTCAAGAACAAGATTATTATTACTCATTTTATGTCCAACATTAGAAATATTAATTGTTTATTAACTATATAATAAATAGACTTTATAATAAGTTATTTATCCATTTTTCTAAGCTAAGAAAAAGAAATTATAGGTAAAATTAAGCTTCAAATTTCAAGGAGAACAAATGAAAAAAATAGTTTTAGGAACAGTGATTGCTGCAGCATCACTTTTTGCTGCTGCAAATACAACTGCATGTGCTGGATGCCATGGTGCAAATTTTGAGAAATCTGCTTTAGGAAAATCTCAAATTGTTAAAGGTTGGCCAGCTGCAAAAGTTGAGGAAGCTCTTAAAGGTTATAAAGCTGGAACTTATGGTGGTGCTATGAAAGGTGTTATGAAAGGTCAAGTTGCTAGACTTTCTGATGCTGATATTAAAGAAATCGCTGAAAAAATTTCTAAATTATAATCATTTCTTATAACTTCTCAAAGTAAGTCAATTTTTTGGCTTACTTTTTTTTTGCTCTTCTTTTTCTTCTTCTTTTTTATTTTCCCTACTAATTGCATCATTTAAGTCTTCTTGTGAATCAAAAAGTAACCCATCCATCATTTTATTACTATCATCAAATTGTCCAGTTTTTGCACCCCAAATAAACATACCTAAAATTGCGAATGAAACAATTAACCCAACAACTAACATCATCAAAAGCGTACTTCCTATCATCTATTTTCCTTTTATTCTAAGTGAATTTGCAACAACTATTAATGAACTTAAACTCATCGATAATGCAGCAACTAGTGGTATTACAAATCCTGCCATTGCTAGAGGAATTGTAACTAAATTATATATCAAAGATATTGATAAATTTTGTTTTATAAATTTATATGTTTTTCTAGAGATAATAAAAGCTTGATTTAAACTTTCCAATGAATTATTCAATAAAACAATATCTGATACAGCAATAGAAATATCAGCACCATTTCCCATAGCAATTGAAACATTTGCGCTACTTAGAGCTACTGAATCATTAACTCCATCCCCGGCCATTACAACAGTATGACCTTCTTCTTTCAACTTATTAATATATTTTGCTTTTTGTATTGGATTTATATTTGCAACAACAGTTTTAATTCCAACTTCTTTTGCAACATAATTTGCAACATTTTCATTATCACCTGTTAACATTATAACATCAATATTATTTTTCAAAGAATTACTTACAAACTCTTTTGCAAAATCTTTTATTTCATCTTTTAATTCAAATGTTGCGATTACTTTTTTATTTATAGCAAAAATATATACTGAGTTTTGTGAGTCAAATTTATATTTTATACCAAACTCTTCCATAAGTTTTTGGTTTCCACCAAGAATTTCAAACTCTTTATCTTCCAAATTCTTATATTTTGCAAACATTCCTTTTGCTTGTAATGTTTTAACATTTATTAAATTCTTCAAATTCAAATCTTTATAGTGATTTTTCAAATACTCTTTTATTGAGATACTAATTGGATGGGTAGAACTATCCAATAAAGAGTATAATAAATCTAACTTATGAATATTTTCATCTAAAATTTGTGCTTTTACAATAGATAGTTTACCATTGGTAATTGTTCCTGTTTTATCAACTACTAGTTTTGTAGTTCGAGCTAACTCTTCAATAAATTTTGCCTCTTTAAAAAGTAAACCTTTTTTTGCTAATTCTGATATTCCAATTAAACTTGCAATTGGAGTAGCAAGGGCTAGAGCACAAGGACAAGCTATTACAATAACTGAAATTGCTACAATAAATGATTTTTCAAAATGATTAACTCCATCATAATCAAAACCTAAATCAATACCAAAATAATACCAAACAAAAAAAGTAAGAATTGACAAAGTCAAAATCAATAAAGAAAAACCTTTTGATATCTCATTTGCTTTGTGTTCTATTTTTGGTTTTGAAGCAAGTGAATCTTCTAATAAAGTAACAATAGAGTTTAAAGTCGAGTCTTTAAAAGTTTTTGTAACTCTATATTGTACAAGTGAATCTTGATTTAATGTTCCTGAAAAAATCACATCATTGACTTTTTTATAAATAGGTAATGATTCACCAGAAATTGATGACTCATCAAAAGAGCTCTCACCTTTAGTAATTATTCCATCTACACTTGCTTTATCACCAGTTTTTAATTCTACTATATCACCAATTTGTACATCTTCTACAGATACTTCTACTTTTTTACCATCTTTTATAAGTGTAGTTTCTAAAGGTATTTGACTTTTGATTGTATCAAGGGTATCAACAGCAGATTTTTTACCAAGTACTTCAAGATATTTTCCTACTAAAACAAAAGTAATAATCATACTAACAGAATCAAAATAACTCTCACCCTTTAATCCCAAAAGTATAAATACAGAATAAATATATGTAAAAGTTGCTCCAACACTTACTAAAAAATCCATATTTAAAATTCGGTTTTTTAAGCCATAATAAGCACCTCTATAAAAAATCCATCCACTATAAAAAAGAACAGGTGTAGCTAATATAAACTCACCTAAATTCATCAAATGTTTAACTTCAGGAGTAATTCCAGTAAAAAAACCTGTATATTTTCCAACTGATAACATCATAATATTCATTGTCGCAAAAATAGCTACCATCATTCTAATAAAATAATCTCTTTTTGCTAAAGATGCCTTTTCATCGGCTACTTTAGAATTATAAGCAAAAGCGTTATATCCTATACTTCTAATCTTTTCTATTATTTGTGATAAAGCTATTTTTTCACTATTCCAAACAATTTTTGCTTTATTATTTGTAAAATTAATATTTGCATCAATTATTCCATCTGTATTATATAAAACTTTTTCATTTAGCCAAATACATGCTGCACAATGAATTCCCTCAATAATTAAATCAACTTTTTTATAACCATTCTCATCTTCTGTCACATAGATTTTTTCAAAACTTTGTGTATCAAATTTATTTAAATCACTACTTACTTCTAAAGGAGGCTGAATAGTTCTATTTCCTAACTTATCATAAAATGAATCAAGATTTTGATCATGTAAGAGATGATAAACCCCTTGACAACCTTTACAACAAAAATTTAACTCTTCTTCTTTTATCATTATACTTTCACTGAATTCTAAATGACAGTGATTACATTTTACTTTTGACACTAATATTCCTAAAGTTCTTTTTATTTAATTTATTTATGTTACTATTTAGTTATAATACAATCTATATTATATCTTATTAGTTTTGGAGTTTAGGTTAATGATTAATAATATTTCAATTTTAAAAAATATTACGATTTTATATGCAGAAGATGAAAAATCCTTAAGGGACATAACTCTAAACATACTAAAAGGTTTTACAAACAAACAATTTGTAGCAGAAAATGGACTTGAGGGCTTAGAACTTTTTAAAAAACATGAAGAAGAGATCGATTTAATCATCACAGATGTAAATATGCCACAAATGAATGGTTTAGATATGATTAAAGAGATAAAAAAAATAAATCCAAATATTCCTATTATTGTAGCAACTGCTTTTTCAAATACTGAATATTTATTAGAAGCCATTGATATTGGAGTTGATAAATATATATTAAAACCAATTGATATGAAAAAACTCTTACAAGTTATGAGTCAATCGTTACTTTACCATGAATTAAAAGATTTATATGTTGATAAACTTACAAGACTACCAAACAGAAATAAACTAAAAAAAGATTTGGATTTAACTGCCCAAGATTTAATGGCTCTTATTAATATCGATAAATTTTCAACTATCAATGACCTTTTTGGAGAAGATAATGGTAATAAACTATTAATTCAATTCTCTATGATAATAAAACAGTTCTTCTCTTCTGATGATTATAGAGTTTACAGAATAGAGTCTGATAAATTTGCAGTTGTAGCAAAAGATTATGCAATGGATATCAAGGAGTTTGAAGTTCTTTGTGAAAAATTTGCAAATCATATTGAAGAAAATGCTATTTTTATTGACGAGAATGAAATTGACTTAAATGTTACTATTGGTATTGCTTGTGCTGACAATAAATTAGCTTACAAATATACAGAAAGAGTTATTAATTATGCAAGAAAAAGATTTGAACAAATCTTAGTTTATGATAACTCTTTTAATATTCAAGAATCTTTTGAAGATAATATCAAATGGGTAAAAGAAGTAAAAAAAGGTCTAAAAGAAGGCTTATTTGTAGCATTTTATCAACCAATTGTAAATACTCAAACCCAAGAGATATATAAATATGAAGCACTTATTAGATACATAAATGAACAAGGTGAAGTAATTGCACCAATTAAATTTTTAGATATAGCAAAAAAGGCAAAACTATATTCACATATTATAGAAATCATGCTTCTTGAAGCTATTAGTTTAATAAAAGAGCAAAATAAAAGGGTTGCAGTTAATATCTCATTTGATGATATTACAAATACAAAAACAACTAAAAAAATATATGATACCCTAGAAGAAAATAAAGAGTATGTTAATCTTTTAGAGTTTGAAATATTAGAATCTGAAGAGATAAATAACTTTGCTACAGTTACTACATTTATTGATAAGGTTAAATCTTTAGGTTGTAGTGTAGGAGTGGATGACTTTGGTGCTGGATACTCTAACTTTAACATGCTTACAAATTTAAATATTGACTTTGTAAAAATTGATGGTTCACTAATAAAAAATATTGATACTTCTAAAAACCAACAAATTATTGTTGAAACAATTGCTGATTTCTCTAAGAAATTTGGATTTAAAACTGTTGCAGAATTTGTATCATCAGAAGAAATTTATGAAAAAATCAAAGAGTTAAATATTGATTACTGCCAAGGTTATCACTTTGGAAAACCTGAGAGTAAAGATAAGATTTAATCTATCCAACTCTTTGGTAATTTTGAATCAAAAATTTTACTTTTGATTCTAGCTACATTTGCAATACTAACAAGCTCTTTACTAGCCTTTTGTAAATCATCATTAACTATAAAATAATCATACTTTTGAAAATGTTTTATCTCTTCTTTTGCATTTTTAATTCTATTTTCTATAATCTCTTTGCTATCAGTTGCTCTATTATTTAATCTATTTTCTAATTCACTCAAATTTGGTGTTGTAATAAAAACAGAAGTAATAAGATCATTTAATTTTTTTCTAGCTATATCATGACCTTGAACATCAATATCAAAAATTGCTAACTTTCCTTCATTTACAGCTTTCATTACTGGCTTTAAAGATGTTCCATAATAATTCCCATGGACTTCTGCCCACTCTAAAAAATATCCAGCTTCTATATCTTTTAAAAACTCTTCTTTACTAATAAAGAAATAATCAACACCATCTTTTTCTCCAACTCTTGGAACTCTTGTAGTAGAAGAGATAGAGAAATAATAATCATCAATATCTTTATATACTTCTTTCAATAAAGTTGATTTTCCACAACCACTAGGTCCTGATATGATTAATATCGCACCTTTTTTTTCATTTACCAATTTTCTACCCTTACTTACTTATTGATAATTTTAAATCTACAATCTCACCTTGAGATAGTCTATCTATTATTGATTGATTACATTTAGTCAATAATGGTCTTAATTCATCTATATTATATTTACTTAAAATCAATTCATATGGTTCTTTCTGCTCTAAATCAAACTCATACTCTTTTACTTCACCTAAGGCATCATCAATAATTTGTGAGAGGTCTTTCCAGTCAGTTTCACTCATTTCTGATTCATCTGTAAACTCTTTTTCAAATCTCTTTTGAAGATCATCATCATTTAAAATACTATTAATTTTGCCAAGTTCACCAACATCTAAAATTCCACCTGATTTAAGTGCTGCAACTGAAATAATACTCTCATCACTTTCATCTTCAATATCATAAGCAATATCATCTGCTAAAGTTTCTATATATTCAGAAACATCATCTGCTTCATCATGTGAATATTTATGTTTATTTTCTCTTTCTTCTTTTGCTTCTTCATTTATTATTGAGATTTGTTCGTTTAGAATTGAAAATAAATCATGGGGTAAAAAAGGTCTTGAAATTAGAAAATCCCTTGATTTATCAAAGGGTAATTCTTCATTTGAGATTGCACCAATTTTTGAAGTAAATTGCTTAATAATATTAAACTTATCATCTATTAAATCTTGATCAACAATTACAAAATCATACTTCTTGCTAACGTTTGTACTCTCTTGAACAAAAAGCCTAATATCAAGTTTCGTACATATCAAATCAAAAATTTTAATAATCATATTTGTTTTTGTAATCAACAATAAAGTCACTTAATCTCCTGTAGTTCCAAATCAACTAGTTTATAAACCTTGTCACATTTAAAAGCGATATCTTCTTCATGTGTTACAAGAACTAATCCAGCATTATTAGACTTTATATATTCAAATAAAGTATTCATTACATCATGCGCAGTATCTTTATCTAAATTTCCTGTTGGTTCATCAGCAAAAATTATTTTGGGTTTTTTAGTTAAAACCCTAGCAATAGATAATCTTTGCTGTTGACCACCACTTAATTCACCTATACCTTGATGTAAGACATGCTTTATATCTAAACTCTCTAAAAGTTTTTCATCTACTTTCTTCTTACTTAAAAATTGGGCAATTTGTAAGTTTTCATTTGCAGTAAAACCTCTAAAAAGATAATGTGCTTGAAATATTATACCAAAATCTTCTCTTCTTATGTTTAAAAGCTTTTTATTTTTTAAAGTATAAATGTTTTGATTTTTAAAAAGTACTTCACCTTGATCTGGCTTTAAAAGTGAAGAAATAATATTAAGTAGAGTTGACTTTCCACTTCCACTTTTTCCAATAATAGCAATTGATTCTTTTTCTTCTAATGATAGATTTATATTATTAAATAATTCATAATCAAATTTATGAGAGATATTTTTAGTTTGTAGTATAGGCTGGTTGTTCATTTTTCTCCAGTCTTAGATAAAAAGAGGTCGAAACCCCTTTTTAGTAATTTCTTAATAATTTTTATTAAGCCATTTGAGCAGCAACTTCTGCTGCAAAATCTTCTTCTTTTTTCTCGATACCATCACCAAGTTCAAATCTTACATACTCAACGATTTCAATAGACTCATCACAAGCTTTAATAGCTTGCTCAACTGTCATTGAATCATCCATAACGTAAGTTTGAGATAATAGTGCATGAGTTTTATCTAATTGAGTATTATCTTCAATCCATCTAGCAATTTTACCTTTAACGATGTTTCCAATAATTTTCTCTGGTTTACCTTCTGCAATTAATTCCTCTTTCATTTTAGCTTCTGCAGCTGCAATAGCTTCATCAGTTAATTGAACTTGAGAAACAAATTCAGGAATATTTTTTAATGGTTTACCAAGTCTTACTAATTCTTCATTTAATTTTTCAATATCAGCAATAATTGCTTTGTTTTCAGACTCAATAAAATCAGCATCTAAATCTTTATAAGAGATAACTGTTGGTTTCATAGAAGCTGCATGCATAGCAACTTTTTTTAATAATTCTTTTGTTTTTTCTTTTGCACCATCAGCACAAGTAGCAGCTAAGATAACCCCAACTTTACCTAAGTGAACATAACCATTAACAACACCATTATCAGAAGATATTGTTGCCATTCTTCTAGTTACAATATTTTCACCAATTGTTGCAATTTTACTATTTAAATACTCTTCAAAGTTTACACCATTGATAGTAGTTTTTAATAGTTCTTCTCTCTCAGTACAACCTTCAGCTTGTACATGAGATGTAACTTCGTTTGTTAAAGCAATAAATTGCTCATTTTTTGCAACGAAGTCAGTTTGAGAATTGATTTCTGTCATAGTAGCTTTTGTAGCATCATCATTTACTAAAATAGATATTAAACCCTCTGCAGCTACATTTCCAGCTTTTTTAGCAGCTTTTGCTAAACCAGATTCTCTTAAATATTTCATAGCTTCATCTAAGTTACCATTACACTCATTTAATGCAGTTTTACAATCAAGCATACCTGCACCAGATTTTTCTCTTAATTCTTTTATTAATTTAGGAGTTGCGCCAGCCATATTATACTTCCTCTGTTTCTACTACTTCTGATTCACCTTCAGCAACTGCTTCTGCAACTACTTCAGCAACTTCTTCACTTGATACAGGTTCAGCATCTTCAACAACTTCACCATTTGCTTCAGCGTATGCTGCTTTTCCTTCATTCATAGCTGCAGCCATTTCAGTACAAAATAATTGAATTGATCTAATCGCATCATCATTTCCTGGAATTGGCCAATCAACTACATCTGGATCACAGTTTGTATCTAAAGGAGCAACAACTGTAATTCCTAATCTTCTAGCTTCTGCGATAGCAATTTTTTCTTTAACTGCATCAAGTACGAACATCATATCAGGTAGTTTAGTCATATCTTTGATACCACCAAGATATAATTCTAATTTTTCTTCTTTTCTTGAAAGCATTAAAGCTTCTTTTTTAGTTAAAAGATCTAGTTGACCTTCTTCTCTCATTTTTTTAATAATTTCTAATTTTCTAATTGATTTTTTAATTGTTCCGTAGTTTGTTAACATCCCACCTAACCATCTATGGTTAACGTAAGGCATACCACAAGAGATAGCAGCATCTTTAACCGCTTGACTAGCTTGTTTTTTAGTACCAACAAACATCATTGTTTGACCTTCAGCAGCAGCATCTCTAATAAGAGTATATGTATATCTGAAGTATCTTAAAGTTTTTTGTAAATCTATAATATAGATATTTTTTCTTACACCAAAAATATATTTTTTCATTTTTGGATTCCATCTTCTCGTTTGGTGTCCGAAGTGTACACCACATTCTAATAGGTCTTTCATTGTAACCATGTTTTTTCCTTGTTTTATGTTTATTTGGGTTTAGCCTCTGTGCCCCTTAATGCCAAATTAAAATTAATTTGTCACAACCCAGACCAGGATTGACACATGTGAGGTTTCTATAAAAATAGAACCGTGATTTTATCTAAGTTAACTTTAATCTTTCTTGAAGTGTATATTATTTAACAAAAATTTATATTTTTATATTTATTTTTTGTTAAAATCAATCAAAAAGGATAATAATGCTTTTTTCAGAGATCTTTAAAGAAGAGAAAATAGAACTTAATAAAATTAAAATCAATTTTAAACATGGAGGAGTTGGAAAACCATTATTATTGATACATGGTTATCCACAAACACATGTTATGTGGCATAAAGTTGCAAATGAATTAGCAAAAAACTATTATGTGATATGCCCTGATTTAAGGGGTTATGGAGATAGTTCAAAACCTAAAGGTTTAGAAAACCATGAAAATTATTCAAAAAAAACAATGGCAAAAGATATGTTTGAACTTTTAAGCTATTTAGGTTTTAATAAATTTTATGTTGCAGGACATGATAGGGGAGCTAGGGTTACCCATAGAATTTGTTTAGATTATCCTAAAAATGTTTTGAAAGCCTGTATTATGGATATAGCACCAACTTATCATATGTTTAAAAATACAAATCAAGAATTTGCTACAGGATATTATCATTGGTTTTTTCTTATTCAAACGAATAATCTTCCTGAAACAATGATTGGTTATAATCCAGCATATTATTTAGAAGAAAAACTTAAAAGATGGAGTAATAGAGAGCTTGCCTATGAAAAAAAATTTGATAAGGAAGCAATATCTGAATATATTAGATGTTTTGATGAAGAGTCAATACATGCAACTTGTGAAGATTATAGAGCAGCTGCAACTGTTGATATGGAAGATGATAAAAAAGATAGAAATAAAAAAGTTTATACTCCTCTTTTAGTTCTTTGGGGAGAAAAAGGCTTTATAAATAAAACCTATAATGTTTTAAAAGTTTGGGAAGATTATGCCATAAACGTAAGTGGGAAAACACTTAACTGTGGACACTTTCTACCTGAAGAGAAACCTGTTGAAGTAATAAATGAGATAAATAATTTTTTTAAATAAAAGGATAAGAATCCTTTTATTTTTAAAAACTTTCCCACTCATCATTATTTGAATTTACTGTACTTTCAGCTTTTATTTCTACTTGCTCTTTTTTCTTTTCAGGTGTTTTAACAGTATTTACTTTTTCAACTTTTTCTATCTTCTCTACTTTCTCAAGTTTTGTTGCTTTAACAGTGTCTTTACCTATAAATTCTTTCTCATCCGCACTTTTTAAAATTGTCTCTGCGATTTGTTGGGTTTGATTTGCTATATCATTTGTTTGATTTGCTACTGAAGCATTTTGTTGAGTTTGTTTATCTAAAGAGTTGATTGCATCATTAATTTGTACAATTCCTGTTTCTTGCTCTTTACTTGCATTTGTAACATTTGTAATTAATTCAATTGTTTCACTAATTTTACTAGTTAAATTACTATATCCACCTATCATATTAGAGGCAATTGTTTTACCTTCATTTGCTTTTATTGTAGCATTTTCTACTAAATCTTTTATCTCTTTAGCTGCTTCAGCTGAACGTGATGCAAGGTTTCTTACCTCTTGTGCAACAACTGCAAACCCTTTACCTGCTTCTCCTGCAGTAGCTGCTTCAACAGCAGCATTTAATGAAAGAATATTTGTTTGGAAAGCTATTTGATCAATCACTGTGATTGATTCATTAATAGCTTGAACTTGGGTATTAATATCTTCCATAGCTGTAGTTGTTTTTGTTGCTAAGTTCTCACCCTCTTGTGCAGAGGTATTTAAATTATTTGCAAGGGTAAACATTTTATTTATGTTTTCATTACTTGATTTTATAATTGATGTTATCTCTTCCACAGCAGCTGCTGTTTCTTCAAGTGAAGCTGCAGCTTGATTTGAAGAGTCATTTAGTGTTTTTACAGTTGAAGATAATGTCATAGCACTATTTTGAATAATAAGTCCATTTTGTTTATCTTCTATTAAAATTTTAGTAATACCATCTGCTAATTTATTTAGGTTCTCAGCAGTTTCACCTTTAGAATCAACTTTTGTAGTAAAATTATAATTTGTGAAGTTTTCCAATACACTTAAAATTTTGTTAATATCATCTGCAATTTTATTTTCTAAATTATCCATCATATTATTTATAATCTCTTTTAATGACTTGATATTCTCATCTGTAGTATCTGAGTGAACTCTTTTTGTTAGTTTCCCTTCATTAACACTATTTGCCACTTCGATAGTTTCATCTATAATATGTTTATTTAATAAAGTCTCTTTTTGTAACTTTTCAAATGAAGCTGTTGCTTCTAGTTGAAGTGTTTTAGCTTCAATAAACTGTTTTATTACTGAATAAACAATATAAACAAGAACTATTTCTTCAAAAACAAATACAATAATATGAATAAAAGTAAATAACCAACTACAATTAGTACTCATAAGTATAATTTCATTCCCCATAATAGAAGCACCATTTAATTGTAAATATGTGAATAGCAAGTGATGTATACCGGTTACTACAGTCATTGCTAAAATTGCTGTAAGGTCTTTATACACTACAAGAGCTGCAACAAAAACAAAAAAGAAAAAATGCATCTCTATCATACCAAGTTGTTGAGCAACCATAATAGCTGGGTAAACAGTAAAGGCTGTACCAAAAATAATACGTGAAAGCACAGTTCCTTTAAACATTGTGTAAGCTATAATAGTAGATGCTAAAGTTATACCTCCACCTATAATACCAAGTTTATAAGCTTCATTAGAATATGAAGTTATTAATGCGACAATGAAAAAACTTACTATTGATACTATAAGCATCATTTTATCTGCATTTTCATACTCTTTAACTAAACTTTCTTGAATCTCCTTAGATAAACTTTTATCTAAAAATGGAAAAAGTACTTTAATCATTGTTACCCCTATTTAATGTATTTAAGTCATTTGATATGTATTCAATATCAAATGGTCTTGCCGTGTATATAAATTTTTGTTTGTACATATTATTACCACTTTTTTCTAATAAATATAAAAAACCGGTATGGTCTATATCAACTTTATTTATAGGTGAATATTTTACTTGAAGTTTTGTTGTTATGTCAATTAGTTTTTTATTATCTAAATAGATTCCTTTGAAGTCTTTATTAAAAGCCTTAGCAAATGGATCTACCTCATCCTTAAATATATTAGGTTGCAAATTTATAAAATAAAAACTGAATTGTTCTTTATCCAACTTATTATATATTTGACTTATCTCATTTAATGCTGGAGGACAAATATTATCACAACCTGCATAACCAAAAAATAGGAGTACATACTTTTTAGTTTCATCTTTTAAAAAATCAAAATGTATATTTTGAATCTCTTTATTTACCTTCCCTGCTTTATCATTAGAATAAAGTATTGGCAAAGCTGTTGAAAAAATAGTTGCTATAAGAATAATAATAATAACTAAACCAAAAAACTTCTTTTTCTTTGACATTATCTATTTCCTTAAAACTTCTTATCAATACTTTATTAGTTAAATTCTTAAAATAATATTAAAATAATATTCAAAGATTTATTATCTAAATTTTAATCTAAACTCAGTTTTAACTATCATAAAACTTTATATTAAGTTTATTTTAAGAGCTTGATTTAAGATGTTAAAACCTTTCTTTTGATAAAATACTGCAAAATTACACTTATATTGAAGAAGAGCTAAATGTTATATACAAAAATCACAGAAATTAAAAATGAAATATCTAAAGTTGTTATTGGTCAAGAGGATATGGTTAATTCTATTTTAATAGGACTATTAACAAATGGTCATATTCTTATAGAGGGTGTACCTGGACTTGCAAAAACAACAACAGTGAAAGCTGTTGCAGATGTAATTGATTTAAAATTTAAAAGGGTTCAATTTACTCCCGATTTACTTCCTAGTGATATTATCGGTGCACAGATTTATGATATGAAAAGTGGTGACTTCAAAATAAAAAGAGGTCCAATTTTTACAAATCTTTTGTTGGCAGATGAGATAAATAGAGCACCAGCAAAAGTTCAATCAGCACTATTAGAAGTTATGCAAGAAAAGCAAGTAACAATTGCAGATGAAACATACTCTTTGGAACTTCCATTTTTAGTTCTTGCTACTCAAAATCCAATTGAATCACAAGGAGCTTATGAACTTCCTGAAGCTCAACTTGATAGATTTATGTTTAAAATTTTGATTGATTATAATTCAAAAGAAGAAGAATTTGAAATAGCTAAAAATGTAACTTTGAACTCATTTGAAACTCCAAATAAAGTAGCTTCCCATGAAGATTTAATTAAGTTAAAAGAAGCAGTCGTAAATGTACATATAGATGAAGAACTTGAAAAATATATTATAAATCTTATTTTTGCAACAAGAGAGCCTGAAAATTATGGCTTACAAGAGATTAAAGATTATATTCAATTTGGTGCAAGTCCAAGAGCAACAATAGATATGTTTAAAGCTGCTAAAGCAAATGCCTTTATAAGAGGTAATGACCATGTAACTCCAATAGATATTGCTTTAATATTTAAAGATATAGTAAGACATAGAATTGTTTTATCTTATGAAGCACAAGCTATGGATATAACTAGTGATTATATTTTACAAAAAGTAATTGAAAAAGTTGAAATTCCATAAGATATGAATAAAAATTTAAAAAAGATTTTAATTAAAACAAAAAAACAAGTCTTTACAGAAATCTCTGGAAATAATAGTTCTAATCTAAAAGGTGAAGGTTATGATTTCTTAGAATTAAGAGAATATGAAGCTGGTGAAGATATTAAAAATATTGACTGGACCATAAGTGCTAAAATGAATACTCCTTATGTGAAGGTTTTCCATGCCCAAAAAGAACTCAATATAAATATATTACCAATATTAAGTGGAAGTATGATTTTTGGAACTAAAAAGATAAAACAAGATTTAGTAACTGAAATTTGTTCTCTTCTAGCTTTTTCAAGTATAAAGCAAGGAGACCCTTTCTCTTCTTTTATAGTAAATGAGAAATTTAAAAATATCACAAAAAGAAGTAAAAAACTTGCAAGTGTAATAAATATGAGTGATACCATTTTTAACTATAATCCAATAGGAAAAGAGATTAACTATAAACTTTTATGCAATGAATCATTTAAATTAATAAAAATGAAATCAATACTATTTTTAATAGGAGATTTTATTGGAATAGAAGGTTTTGATTTAAGATTATTATCCCAAAAGCATGAAATATTTGTAATAATAGTTAGAGATATATTCGAAGAAAATCCACAAGAATTAGGAAATGCAAGTTTAGTTGATGTAAATAGTGGATTAAAATTTGAAGGGATTATTGATAAATATTCAATCAATGACTATAAAGCCTATATCAAAAAAAATGATCACAATTTATTTTATCATTTGCAAAAGTGTAATGTAAGATTTACAAAAATATATACCCATGAAGAACCAGCTTCAAAAATAATTACATTGGTGAATAAATGAATGAATTAAAAATAAATGATATAAAAGATTTAGTAAATATTCCTGATATCTCTTTTTATATTTTAATACTTCTTATTGTTTTAGGCATAATTATTATCAGCTTTGTAGGATATTTAATTTATAGATTTTTCAAAAATAAAAAGAATCCAAGAAAAAGATACTATGAAATAATTAAAAATATTGATTTAAATGATACTAAAAATGCAGCATATCAAATAACATTCTATGCAAGAAAACTAGCAAGAAATGAAAGAGAAATAAAAATTTCAGAAGAGTTAATAGCTCTATTAGAAGAGTATAAATATAAAAAAGATGTAAAAAAATTCGAAAATGATATTTTTCAAAAATATGAACTTTTTATGGACACAATAGATGTTTAGCAATTTTTCTTTTGAATATCCTTGGGTTTTATCTCTTATAGTTATCTTTATCTTTTGTGATATATATTGTAAAGCAAAAAACTCCTCTTATTATTTTGTACATCTTAAAATATTTAACCAATTAACTTATAATACAAATATTATCATTTATGTGTGTAAATATCTAACTATCATCTTAACTTTAATTGCCCTTGCCTCACCTGTTAAAATTTTAAACAACCAACTTATAAAAAAAGATGGTATAAATATCATTTTGGATTTGGATACAAGTGGTTCTATGAGAGAGCGTGGGTTTAATCCAAATGATTTACAACAAAACAGATGGAATGTTGTAAATGATGTAGTTCAAGATTTTATAAAAAAAAGAGTAAATGATAATATTGGTTTAGTAGTTTTTGGAAGTTCTGTATTAACAGCCTCACCTTTAAGTTTTGATAAAAATTCACAAAAAGAGATTATAAAATATATCGATATCGGAATTGTTGGCGAACAAACAGCAATGTTTGATTCCCTTGCAACTTCAATAAATATATTAAAAAATAGTAAAGCAAAATCAAACATCATCATTTTATTAACAGATGGAGAAGATAATGCAAGCAGAATACCTCCTCAAATTGTATTAAAACTTGCAAAAAAATATAATATAAAAATATATACAATTGGTATTGGCGAATCAAATAGACAAATGTTAAGCACAATTGCTCAAGAAACTGGAGCAAAATCTTTCACTGCTAACTCTAAAAATGATTTAGTTGAAGTTTATAACACAATAAACAAATTAGAGAAATCAGATATTGATAAAAATACTTTAATCCTAAAAGATTACCTATTCTTTTATCCTCTTTTTGTAGGAATAATTTTTTTAATTTTTTATATTTACCTAAAAAATAGAGATTGACTTGATATTTAAATGATTTTTGCTTATAATAATAAAAATTACTAAAGAAGATAAATGAATAAAAAAGAATTAATTGACTTGTTAGAAAAGAGTTCTAAAGAGAGTTTAAATGAAACAAGTACAATTGAAGAAGAAATTCCAAAAGAAAAAACAACTACAAAAAAAATAAAAATTGAAAAAGAGGAGAAGAAAAAAAGCAGTTTCTCTTTTTTTTACATAATCCTTATATTAATTATAATTGGTGCTTTTGTATTCATTAATAAAAATAAAAATAGAAGTAATGGAATAGAACCACTTACTTTTGATGATTTACCTCCTGCAGTAAAAGCTATTTATGTATCAAAGGATACCTTAGATAATGCTCTTCAAGCAAAAGAAGATGAACTAAACATAAAAATTAAACACTTAAAAGAAGAACTCTCTATTTTAAATGAAAAATTTGAATTAGCAAATATTGAAAAAAATGAAATAAGAGTTGATGCTCAAAAATATAGATCCAAAAAATATGATGCTACAGGTTGTTATGAAGAGGAAGAAGGTACTTTTGTATTTTATCCTTCATGTCTAGAAAGAATTAATAAGTTTTTAGATGAAAACAAAGATGCAACTTCTTTCCAAATAATTCCTGTAACTGATGCAAAAGATAAACTATATATAAATAATATAATTGAGAATATACAAGATAAAAAGCTTGATAAGAAACCTTTAAAAGATTATTTAATGGAAGGCTTATCAAGAAAACGAGTATTAGAAGCATCTTGGCATGTTAAAAAAAGATTAGGGAAAGATACTATTATTACTTATGTAAATTATATTGCTGATACAGCTGACAAAAGAGGTTTTACTATAAGAGCTTATAGATAAGAATTTATAACCTCTTTATCAGAAAAAGGAAGCTTTTGGTCATAAATAGTTTGATACTCTTCATCTCCTTTTCCTAAGACTAAAATAACACTATTTTCACTATACAAATCAATAGCTTTTTTTATTGCAACTTTTCTATTTATCTCTACTTCTACTTTTGATTTATTATTAATACCTTTTAAGATGTCTTCTATAATCAAATCGGGATCTTCGAATCTTGGATTATCACTTGTCACAATAATGTGTTTAGCAAAGTCATCTGCTACTTTTCCCATAATAGGTCTTTTAGCCTTATCCCTATCTCCACCTGCTCCAAATACAACAATAATATCTTTATGTCCAAAGCTTTGTAAAACCTCTTTCATACCATCTGGAGTATGGGCAAAATCAACAATAATATATGGATTTAAAGATAAAGTTTCCATTCTTCCTGAAACACCTGCGAAGTTTTCTACTGCTTTGCAAATTTCACTTAAAGATTTATCTGTAGTCATATGAACAGCAGCAATTGCGGCTGTTAAATTATATAAATTAAACAGACCCATCATCATAGAAGTAAAACTCTCAAGTTCTTGAAAATGTTGTAAAGCTACATGCATCCCATCTTTAAAAGAGTATGCTTGTACTTTATAAGTACAAGGAGCATCAAGTCCATAAGTTAAGCAATTTTTGTGATTAAACTTCGCTTTTTTTTCATCTTTATTTATGAGTTTTTTACTCTCATCACTGAAAAAAGAGTTTTTAACATTTATATACTCTTCAATAGTCTTATGATAATCAAGGTGATCCCTTGTAATATTTGTAAGAATTTTAAGTTCAAAATTTAGACCTTCTATTCTTTTTTGTTCAATTGCATGGGAACTAACTTCCATCACAAAAAAATCACAAGAATTCTCTATGGCTTTTTGTATATGTGCAAAATTTCCAAGTTGAACAGGAGTTGTTAAAGAGTACTCTTCTACTCTTTCTTCATTAATAAAAAATCCTCTTGTACCTTGAAGGGCTACTTTGTAGCCTAAATCTAATAAAAGAGAATAAATAGCTGCTGCTGTTGTAGTTTTTCCATTTGTTCCAGTTATTCCAATAACTTTTATAGAAGAAAAATCACAATGATTTTTTAAATCTTCTGATTTTATAAACTCTTTACAGCCATTTTTTTTAGCATCATCTATAAATTTTTCATTTTGTTTTGAATAAACAAAGGCAGATTTTTCATCTGCCTCTTTAGAATTATCTGTGTATATTTTATTATTTATGTGAAGTTGCAAGTTTTTTTTCTTCTAACATTTTATATAACTCTTCTATTTTTGAATCATATGCAAAATATTCATTAAAACCTTCAAGATATGAATATGCAGTTGTATTAAAATCATTTTCTATTAATTTAGTTACAAAATCAAAAAAATCATCTTTTGAATCAATTGCAACTTTAGTAGAAAACATTATATCTTCAAAAGCTACTCTAAAAGAGCCTCTTGACTCAATCAAAGTTTTAAAATCGTCATATTTTATAGCATCCAAAGAATCAACTGTAGAAGTTGTTAAATCTTTTAACATATCCATCATTTTATCAATATCCCCATCATATGCATCAATTACATTATGAACATAGGCTATTGCTTCATCAATATCTTTATCTTTTGCAACTGTAAAATAGTCAAATAATGATAATGCCTTATTTGCATCATCATTTGCAATATCACAAAATAGTGCATATATAGGATACTCTTTGTTATATTTAAAAATTGATGATAACTGAGCATAAATAAACATTGCTTTATCAAATTCTTTATCTAAAAAATAGTTATTTGCATCATTTAATAATTTTTTTTCATTTATCATTTATAACTCCTCTAATCTATTTTCCATACCTATTTCTACATTAATTATAATCAATTCAGGATGAATTGCAGCTTTTAATTCTTTTTCAACAACATATTTTAATGTACTTCCACTAGCACTACAACCAACACAAGCACCATTTAACTGCACAAATACCTTTCCATTTTTAACATCTAATAAAGACATAGCACCGCCATCTTGTGCAAGCATAGGTGCTATTTTATTATCAATTATATTCTTTACAACAGGAAATAAATCCTCATCACTAAATGGCATCATCTCTCAAACCTTTAATCTTCTATCTTTTTATTTTTTACAAAAAATATTCCAATAGCCATAAAAACTAGTATTATAGCTATTGTTGTAAAAATTGTAAAAAGTGTTACTTCTTGTGTAAACATAAAAATTATCCTATAACTTCATCACATCTTGGACAAAGTTCATCTTCACTTTGTGATTTAAATTTCCAACATCTAGGACATTTTGCATTTTTTGCTTTATATGCTTCAAAAAGTTTTCCATCTATTTCAAAACTGATTAATGCTTCTTCTTGTTTAGCATCTAAAATAGTACTAACTAAGAACCAATCTTCAGCTTCAATAGCATCTAAAGAAAGAACATCATCAGAATTTGTATAAATATCAAGTTCTAATGTAGATTTTATTATTTTATCTTTTTTTAGTTTATCAACTGATTCAGAAAACTTCTCTTTAACTTTTATTAAATATTCTTCATTAAGCTTACTTTCAACTTCAGGGAAGTCAAATTTATTTAAATCAAATACATCATTAATATCATCTTTTAAAATTGCTGGTGCATATTCTAATAATTCATCAACAGTATAAGTAAGAATTGGTGCTAATATTACTAAAAGTTTTTTAGCAATTAATGCCATTGCACTTTGAGCTGCAGTTCTATGAACATCATTCTTATCATCACAATATAATCTATCTTTACAAATATCTAAATAAATACCAGATAAATCCACAACTAAAAAGTTATTTAATTTATTTAATCCTTTTGAAAATTCATAAACACTAAAGGCAGCATCAATTTCATCAAAAACTTTTTTTGATTTATTCATAATCCATTTGTCTAAAACACCAAAATCTTTTATATCAACAATATTTTCTAAATCATTAATATTAGCTAATAAAAATCTTGCAGTGTTTCTTATTTTTCTATAAAGTTCTGCATTTTGTTTTAAAATATTATCTGAAATCTTTTGGTCATTTTGGTAATCACTCATTGCAACCCATAATCTAAGTATCTCAGAACCATACTGCTTCATGATTTTTGCAGGGTCAATTACATTACCCTTAGACTTAGACATTTTTTCACCTTTTTCATCCATAGTAAAACCATGAGTAACTAAAGCTTTATAAGGTGCAACTTCACTTGATGCCAAAGTAGTAAGTAAAGAAGATTGGAACCAACCTCTATGTTGATCACTTCCTTCTAAATATACATCCGCTGGAAATGTTCCTGCATCATAATTTCTTGATCTTAAAACTGCATTTTGAGTAGAACCAGAATCAAACCATACATCTAAAATATCAGTTGTTTTTTCTAAATCATCCGGATTTAAACCACTTCCTGGATATAGTAATTCACTGATTTCTAAATCATACCAAGCATCACACCCTTTTTGTTCAAAAATCATTGCAGTGTAATTCATTACTTTTTCATCAAAAACAATTTCATCTGTTTTTTTATTTCTAAAAAAGGCAATTGGAACACCCCAATCTCTTTGTCTTGAAATACACCAATCAGGTCTTCCATCAAGCATTGATTTTAATCTATTTCTTCCCCACTCAGGATAAAACTTAAGATTTTCTACCACATTTAAAGCATTTTCTCTTAAAGTTTTATTCTCTTTCCCATATTTATCATCTATTGAAATAAACCATTGTTTAGTTGCTCTAAAGATAATTGGTGTATGTGTTCTCCAACAATGTGGATAAGAGTGTCTTATATCTACTCTTTTTAATAAAGCATCACCTAACTCTTCAAGAATTAAATCATTTGCTTTAAATACATTTAGTCCTAAATATTTTTCAGTATCTCTAAATAGTTTTTCTCTAATAATTGTTTCATCATATTTTCCATATGCATCAACAGGCATAATTACATCAAGATCATAAAGAAGCCCTACTTTGTAGTCATCTTCACCATGACCAGGTGCAGTATGAACAGCTCCAGAACCACTATCCATCATTACATGTTCACCTAAAATAATTTTAGATTTTCTATCATTTAATGGATTAATTGCAAAACTATTTTCTAAATCTTTTGGATTAATTGTTTCCACAACTTTTCCTGAAATCACTTCATTTTCTATAAGTGAATTATATAGTTTTTTAGCAACTATAAATTTATCACTTGTAAGAACATACTCTTCTTCACCATTAAGTGAAATACCTGTATTTGCAGGAAGTGTCCAAGGTGTTGTAGTCCAAATAATTACACTAGCATCCATAGTTTCGTGTTTAAATGCAACATAAATAGAAGGTGAAGTTTTATCTTCATACTCAACTTCAGCTTCAGCCAATGCAGTTTGCGCTGCCCATGACCAATAAACAGGTTTAGATCTTTGCACCAATAAACCTTGCTTTGCAATAGCGCAAAGTTCCCTATAAATATTTGCTTCAAATTTAAAATCCATAGTCAAATAAGGTTTATCCCAATCAGCAATAACCCCTAATTGTTTAAATTCACTTCTTTGAATATCTACAAATTTTGTTGCATGGTCCCTACAAAGTTGTCTTAACTTTGATTTTGGAAGTTCTTTTTTCTTAGTGCTTCCTATTTTTTCTTCAACTTTTTGTTCAATTGGTAGCCCATGACAATCCCAACCTGGAACATATCGAATTGATTTTCCATCAAAATAATGAAATTTATTAATTATATCTTTTAAAATTTTATTTAGTGCATGACCTATATGAATATGCCCATTAGCATAAGGTGGTCCATCATGTAAAGTGAAAGACTCAGCACCTTTTCTATTCTCTTTCATTCTGTCATAAACTTTTTCACTATCCCATTTTTCATATCTTAATGGTTCATTTTGAGGAAGATTTCCTCTCATTGGGAAATCTGTTTTTGGAAGTAATATACTATCTTTGTAATCCATTTTTATAATTACCTTATTCTTAAAATTGGGTGATTATATCCAAAGATAATTTAATATAAAGTTATCATGAAAAAAACTAAATAAATAATACATTTTTAAAGTATTAGATAAAAATTAAAATGTACAATTATTGTACTTATATGTTCATATTTTATACAAAATGTAGCATATGATGTTTCTAATGTACACAACTACAACATAAAAGTAATCTATATAATGTTACTAAATAGAATATTTTTGTACTTGACAATAAATTTATACTAAATTTCAGATTAATTTTTATTATATATGCTATTATTTTGCTATATTTTATTTTAGGAATTTGAACAATGAGTAATAAACATTATGACATTTTAGTTGTAGGTGGTGGAATTTCGGGTGCTGCGACATTCTATGAATTTGCGAAATATACAAATATTAAAAGCATCTGTATGCTTGAGAAATATGAAAGTTTGGCAACTTTAAACTCAAAAGGTACAAGTAACTCACAAACAATTCATGTGGGTGACATAGAAACAAATTATACATTAGACAAAGCAAAAATCACAAAAAGAACTGCAAAGATGATTGAAAAATTTTGTCTTCAATATAATTTACAAGATAAAGTTATGTTCAAACATCAAAAGATGGCTTTAGGTGTTGGAGAAAAAGAAGTTGAATTTATTAAAAATAGATATAACGAATTTAAAGAAGTTTTCCCATATTTAGAATTATGGGATAAGGAAAAATTAAAAGAACTAGAACCTCTATTAGTTTATGCTGATAAAGAGAGAAAAGTAGAAAGACCAGAACCAATTATTGCTATGGGTGCTAGTGATCAATATACAACTGTTGAATATGGCTTAATGACAGAAGAATTAGCAAAAGCTGGGCAAAAAGCTGATCCAGAAAAAATTACTGACATATATTATAACTCTGAAGTTGAATTTATTGAAAAAATAGGTGATAAATTTAAAGTTAGTACAATAGGTGGTTCGGTTTATACAGCAGACTTCGTTGTAGTTAATGCAGGAGCACATTCTTTATTCTTAGCTCATAAAATGGGATATGGACAAGATATGGGTTCTTTATCAATGGCGGGAAGTTTTTATCTTACAAATGATAAATTCTTAAATGGAAAAGTTTATATGGTGCAAAATCCAAAATTACCATTTGCTGCACTTCATGGTGACCCTGATATTTTATGTGATGGTAAGACTAGATTTGGACCAACAGCACTTGCATTATTAGTACTTGAAAGATATAAAGGTTTAAAATCATTCTTCCAATGCATAAAAACTATGAATTTCGATGGAAGCATTATGAAAATCATGTGGGATTTAGTTAAAGATAGTGAAATTAGAAACTATGTATTTAAAAACTTCTTATTTGAAGTACCAGGAATAAATAAAGGTCTTTTTGTAAAAGATGCAAGAAAAATTGTTCCTTCACTAACTAAAGATGATTTAGAGTATGCAAAAGGATTTGGAGGAGTTAGACCTCAGGTTTTAAATAAAACAGAAAAAAAACTTATGTTAGGTGAAGCATCAATAAACCCAGGTAATGGAATTATTTTTAATATGACTCCAAGCCCAGGGGCAACTTCATGTTTAGGAAATGCTGAAAGAGACATAAGATATATTGTTGATTATTTAGGCCTAGAATTTGATGAAAAACAATTTTTAGCAGATTTAACTGAATAATATTGTTTTATAACTATTTAAAAGGGTATGAGGCTTCTCATACCCTTTTTTTATATTAAAGGAATAACATGTTTAACGAGATATTTAATGAACAAGATATGATTGATATGCAAAACTTATTGTTTAAACATAATAAAAGCATTACTTGTGCTGAATCTTGTACAGGAGGTTTAGTTGCTTCATTGATAACAAAGATATCTGGTTCTTCAAATATCTTTAATGGAAGTATAGTTTCATATTCAAATAAAATAAAAAATCAAGAGCTAAATGTATCAAATGAAACCTTAGAAAAATTTGGAGCAGTTTCCAAAGAAACAGTTAAGGAAATGTTAAGTGGAGTAATAAAAAAATTTGATGCAAATTATGCAATTGCCATCTCAGGAGTTGCAGGACCAAATGGTGGTACAAAAACCAAGCCTGTAGGTCATGTAATCATCGGAATAATGGGAGATGATGGTTATCAAGAAATAGATATATTTCAATTTTTTGGTAATAGAGAAGAAGTACAATTTCAAGCTGCAAAAAGTTCATTATTTAAAATTTCAAAATTTTTGCAAAAAACCCTTGACAAATAAAAAATTTTTTCTTATAATTCCACTCCATTTTAATTAAGACGACCCGTTAGCTCAGTTGGTAGAGCATCTCACTTTTAATGAGGGGGCCAATGGTTCGAATCCATTACGGGTCACCATTAATTAAAATGTTTATTTTTATATTGATTTTTTTAATATAAATTATTTCGATTGGCCCCTTCATCTAGCGGTTAGGATCTTGGATTTTCATTCCAATCACAGGAGTTCGAGTCTCCTAGGGGTCACCAATCGGTCGATTAGCTCAGTTGGTAGAGCGCTACCCTTACAAGGTAGATGTCATAAGTTCGAGTCTTATATCGACCACCATTTTTAAGTGTTATAATAAATTTGTGCGGCTGTAGTTTAGTTGGTTAGAACGCCTGCCTGTCACGCAGGAGGCCGAGGGTTCGAGTCCCTTCAGCCGCGCCACTTTTTTATGACCCGTTAGCTCAGTTGGTAGAGCATCTCACTTTTAATGAGGGGGCCAATGGTTCGAATCCATTACGGGTCACCACTTTTAAAAGTAAATTTTCAAATATTTCGATTGGCCCCTTCATCTAGCGGTTAGGATCTTGGATTTTCATTCCAATCACAGGAGTTCGAGTCTCCTAGGGGTCACCAATCGGTCGATTAGCTCAGTTGGTAGAGCGCTACCCTTACAAGGTAGATGTCATAAGTTCGAGTCTTATATCGACCACCATTTTTAAATAATAGTGCGGCTGTAGTTTAGTTGGTTAGAACGCCTGCCTGTCACGCAGGAGGCCGAGGGTTCGAGTCCCTTCAGCCGCGCCACTATTTAAAATCTCACATAATCACTTTATCATCTAAAATTTGCTATCCTCTTTTATTTAAAACAGGACAAAATATGATTAAAGCAAAATCTCTTTATCACTTAATTCTTTATAGTATTATTTTTATAATTATTCTAATATCATTTTTTACTTTTATAATAATAGAAAATGCTTTTGATGACTTTCAAGAAAAGATAGAAATAATAAAAACTGACTATGCAAGTAAACAAAAATATAAAATAAAAAATGAAATAGAAAATGTAATTAATTTTATAGATTTTTATGACAAAAAATATAAAGATGTAAAGTCACAAAAAGAGATTCAAAAAGATATTTTAGAAGCAATTGAAAATATGAGGGATAAAAATAAACAAGAACACTATTTATTCATATACGATTATTCTGGAAATGCTATATACAATCCAGCATCAAAAGAGTTAGTTGGTAAAAATCTTCTAAATTACAAAGATAAAACTGGTAAGAAATTAGTAAAAGAATTAATCAATGTATCAAAAGATAATGCAGGTGGATATGTTGAATATCTATGGATTAATCACAAAGAGAAAAAAGAAGTAAAAAAAATATCATATGCCTTGTCCTATGAACCGTGGAAATGGACAGTAGGAACAGGTGTATATTTGAATGAATTGGATAAGATTGTTGCGCAAAAACAACTTGAATATGATGAAAAAATTTCTAACTATACTCTTCAGATTTTATCATTAACCATAATGTTAGTATTATATTCTGTTTTTATATATAAAAATGCAACTATTCTTATTGTAAATGATGTAAAAGCTATAAGAAAATATTTTAAAGACTCTCAAGATAATGATAATCCTATAAATCAAAATAAAATTATATTTGGGGAATTTAAAGTTATTGCTAATTATGCTTATGATGTTATACATAGTATGAAAGGCAAAAACAACATGTTAAGTGATTTAAATACTCACTTAGAGACAACTGTTACGAAACAGACAAAACAATTAACCCAATTAGTTGAAAAACAAAAAAAATTCATCAAAAATTCTGTACATGAAATAAATACTCCTTTGTCTATTATACAGACAAATCTAGACCTTTATAAAATGAATAATCCTACTAATAAATATATAAGAAATATAGAAAGTGGAGCAAAAACTATTCAATACATTTTTGATGATTTATCTTTTATGATTAAAAAAGATAGAGTAAATTATGAAAAAGAGATTCTAAATTTCTCCGAATATTTAAAAGATAGATTAGACTTTTTTGATGATATTTGTACATCAAATTCACTATTTTTTGTTACTAATATTCAAGATCCTATTTTCATAAGCTTTAATAAAACTCTATTACAAAGAATTTTAGATAACAATATTTCTAATGCAATTAAATACTCTTTTAAAGATTCCCCTATTTATGTAAAATTATTAAAAGATGATTTAGGAATAACTTTTGAAGTTAAAACAATTTCTAAAAAAATAGAAAATACTAAAAAAATATTTGATGATTTTTATAGGGAAAATGATGCTAGAGGTGGCTTTGGATTGGGTCTTAGAATCGTAAAAGAAATTTGTGATAAGAATAAGGTTATAATTAACTTAGATTCAACAAATGAGAATACAAAATTTACATATAGGTTTACAACAAATGAAAATATTACTTCTTGAAGATGAAATGATGTTAAACAATGCCATAAGTGAATACTTATCTAATATTGGACATAGAGTCACTAGTTTTACAGATGGGCAAGATGTCTTAGATAATGTAGATACATCTTATGATTTATTAATCTTAGATGTAAATGTTCCAACAGTAAATGGCTTTGATATTTTAGATACTTTAAATAAACAAAATACATTTATACCTACAATATTTATTACAGCACTTATAGATATAGAAGATATTACAAAGGCATATAATTTAGGTTGTAGAGAGTATATAAAAAAACCTTTTCACTTAGAAGAACTTGGTATTAAAATCAATCAAATATTAAAAAAAGACAAACAGACTACTTCACATATAAAATTTTCTGAGAACTATTCATATTCTAAAACTGATAAAATTTTATATTTTAATAATGAAGCACAAAGCTTAACTAAAAAACAATTAGAAATAATTCATATACTTGCACTCAATATAAATATGATTGTAGATTTCGAAAGATTTAGAGTTGATGTTTGGGATGCAGAAGATATTGACAATCCTACAATTAGAGCAGAAATTTCAAGATTAAAAAAAACATTAAAAGAAGACTTTATAAAAAATATTAGAGGACTTGGATATAAAGTAGAAAGATACTATTCTTCATAAAGTACTATAATATGGTACTTTATTCTTTTATTTACATAAAAACTACATAAATTTCAAAATTCATTCAAAAAATAATTCAATTGCTACCTTTTTGCTATTTAGCCTTATTACAATTACATTGTTAATTATTAAAAGAGAAAACTTTTCTTTTAATAAATTCAAAAAAGGAGAACCTATGAGTCCAGAAAAAGCTCAGGCTTATTGGAAAGAGAATATTTCAACAATCTTTAAACTTCTTATAGTTTGGTTTGTTGTTTCTTACGGATGTGGTATTATATTCATTAATGAATTAAATGCTATAGAAATCAGTGGTGTTAAACTTGGATTTTGGTTTGCACAACAAGGTGCAATATATGTGTTTGTTGTTCTTATTTTTGTTTATGTTAAATTAATGAGTAACATTGACGAAAAATATGGCGTTCACGAATAGGAGAAATAGAGTATGGAATTACAATCATTAATTTATCTATTCGTAGGTATCTCATTCGCAATTTATATTGGTATTGCTCTTTGGGCAAAAGCTGGTTCTACAAAAGATTTCTATGTAGCTGGTGGGGGGGTTCATCCAGTTGCAAATGGTATGGCAACGGCAGCAGATTGGATGTCAGCGGCATCTTTTATCTCACTTGCAGGTATCATATCTTTTAAAGGTTCTGATGGAAGTGCGTACTTAATGGGTTGGACAGGGGGATATGTTCTACTTGCTATGTTACTTGCTCCATATTTAAGAAAATTTGGTAAATTTACTGTTCCTGACTTCGTTGGTGACAGATATTATTCAGACACAGCAAGATTAGTTGCTGTTATTGGTGTTATTTTCGTTTCGTTCACATATGTTGCTGGACAAATGAGAGGGGTTGGTATCGTTTTCTCAAGATTCTTACAAGTTGATGTTAATACTGGGGTGCTTATTGGTATGGGTATTGTATTCTTCTATTCTGTTCTTGGGGGTATGAAAGGTATCACTTATACACAAGTTGCTCAATATGTTGTTATGATTTTTGCATATATGATTCCTGCAATTTTCTTATCACTACAAGTTACTGATACATTTTTACCACAATTAGGTATTTTTAATACTACTACATTTGCATTTGATGATGGTGTTAGAGTTATTCCAGAAGGTACATATTTACTGCATGCCTTAGATACCGCCGTTACTGATTTAGGCTTTAAAGCTTATACTCAACCAGGTAACTTATGGAATACATTTATGTTAACAACTGCATTAATGCTTGGTACAGCTGGGTTACCACATGTTATTGTTAGATTCTTTACAGTTCCAACTGTTAAAGATGCTAGAGTATCTGCTGGTTGGGCATTAGTATTTATTGCAATTATGTATACAACTATTTCATCTGTTGCTGCATTTTCAAGAGTTAACTTAATCAAAAATGTTCAAAATGTTGAATATAAAGCATTTGTTAATGGTGAAATTGAAGGTAACAATGGTAAATGGTTTAAAACTTGGGAACATGGTGGATTGTTAGCATGGACTGATAGAAATGGTGATGGTAAAATTCAATATGCTCCTGATGCTGCATTTAAAGGTAAACCACAATTCGATGGTACTAAAACTGGAGAATATGGTGAAAGATTAACTACAAATGCTGTACCTGCTGCAAACAGTGGGAAAATAGAAAATGAGTTATACGTTGATAGAGATATCATGGTACTTGCGAATCCTGAAATTGCTAACTTACCTAACTGGGTAATTGCATTCATCGCTGCTGGGGGTCTTGCTGCTGCATTATCAACTGCTGCTGGGTTATTACTTGTAATTGCTTCTGCAATTTCTCATGACTTAATGGGACAAGTTATTTTCAAAGATTCAGAAACTGGTAAATCTACATTAAACGAAAAAACTGAGTTAATGTGGGCTAGAATCTCTGCAGTAGTTGCAATTTGTATTGCTGGTTACTTAGGAATTCACCCTCCAGGATTTGTTGCACAAGTTGTTGCATTTGCATTTGGACTTGCTGCTGCTGCATTCTTCCCTACAATTATCCTTGGGGTATTTGATAAGAGAATGAATAAAGAAGGTGCGATTGCTGGTATTTTAACTGGTTTAATTTTCACATTCGGATATATTATTTACTTTGTATTCATGGGCGGGGACAAAGCTAATTATCTATTCGGAATTGCTCCAACTGGTATTGGAACAATAGGAACAATCTTACACTTAATTGTTGCATTGATTGTGTCTAGAATGACTCCTCCACCACCACAAGAGATTCAAGATCTTGTTGAAAGAATTAGAATTCCTTCAGGTGCTGGTGAAGCTTTAGATCACTAGTCTTACAATTTGTTACTAAAAAGTATACCTTCGGGTATACTTTTTTTTTACTTTTTTATTTCTACTTTATTTATTAAAAGAGTATAAATAAGAGAGTACAATACTTTAAAAAAGGTTTTAAATGAGTTTAAGAGACCAAGAATCTTTCCTATCAAATATACATCCCTTTGAAGTTTTAAATGAAGAAGAAATGAATCTTTGTATTAAAAATATGGATATTGCCTATTATCCAAAAGATACGACTATATTAAGTCCTGAAAAAAATTCAACTCACTTTTTTATTATTATAAAAGGTACTGTTCATGAAATTACAAGTGAAGAACAATTGGTCATGGATTTTCATCAAGAAGATTCATTTGATGCAAATTCATTAATTTATGGTGAATGTAAAAATAGTTTTATAGTAAAAGAGGATTTAATTTGTTATGAATTAGAAAAAAAAACTTTTCTTACTCTAATTGAAAATAATGATAAATTCAAAGAATTTTTCTTAAATAATTTAGTAAGTAAATTACAAAATTTAAAAGAGAAAAAATATACTTCAGAGCTATCATCTTTTATGATTGCAAAAGTATCTGATACAGTTACCCATGAACCTTGTATTGTACAAAGTGGAACAAAACTAATTGATGCCATTGAAAGTTCTATTAAATTTAACACTTCAACTATCATTGTTGAAAAAGATGGAAAGTATGGGATTATAACAGACTCATTATTAAAAATGAAAGTTCTATTAGAGGGACGAACATTAACTATTCCAGTGGATGATATTGCGATTTTCCCACTTTTGACTGTAAATAAAGATGACTATTTATTTGATGCTTTTTCAATACTAATAAAGAAAAATATAAAAAGAGTCGGGGTTATAGATAATAGTGGAAATATGCTAGGAATTTTAGAACAAATTGATGTTTTATCACACTTTGCAAACCATACTTATGTGGTAGATTCAAAAATAAAAAAAGCCTCAAATATAAAAGATTTAAAACAAGCAAGTATTGAATTAATCAATACAATTACAATTTTAAATGCAAAAGGTGTAAAAGTAAATCATATATCAAATTTAATTGGTCAATTAAATACAAAAGTTTATAAAAAGTTATATGGTTTAATCATGCCAAAAGAGCTACTAAACAATGCTTGTTTGGTTGTTATGGGTAGTGAAGGAAGAAACGAACAAATAATAAAAACTGATCAAGACAATGCTTTGATTATAAAAGACGGAGTTGATGTTGAACAGTATAGACCATATATGGAAGAGATAACAAAAACATTAATAGATTTTGGTTATCCACCTTGTGAAGGTAATATAATGGTTTCTAACCCATTTTGGTGTAAAAGTTTTCAAGAGTATACAGATGAAACAAAAAAATGGATTGAAGCACCTGATATGCAAAACTATATGGATTTGGCAATATTTTTTGACTCTTTTGCAGTTGCAGGAGATAAAGAGTTATTAATTAAATTAAAAGATGATTTATTTAATAAACTACATGACAAAGATGTCTTTATGGCATACTTCGCAAAAGCAACTCTAGCCTTTGATACACCAAATATTATTGCAAATTTTATGACAAAAACTCACTACATTGATATAAAGAAAACTGGGATTTTTCCTATTGTTCAAGGAGTAAGAAGCCTTGCACTAAGAGAAAGAATTAGAGAAACAACAACAGTAAAAAGAATCAAAATTTTAGAGAGAAAAAAAGTTTTAGAACCAAGTATGGCAAATGAATTATTAGAAGCATTTGATGTACTTTGTACCTTAAGATTAAAATCACAACTTTTAAAACTTCAAGAAAATAAAAAAATAAATAATGAAATAGATACTCATTCTTTGGGAAAAATAGAAAGGGATTTATTAAAAGATAGTTTTAAAATTGTAATTGATTTTAAAAAATTTATTACATATACATTTAGAATAGATAAGATTTCATAATGTTTAAAAACTTTTTTAAAAATTTACAAAAGAAAAAACTCATAAAAAAAGAGTTTGAATATCTTTTTGATGAAGAACCAAAAAATGAATATGTTTGTTTAGACTGTGAAACCACAGGTCTAAATCCCAAAAAGGATGAAATTTTATCTATTGGTGCAGTTATTATCAAAGAAAATAAAGTGCTAATGAGCAAAACATTTAACATATATGTTAAACCATCTGATAAAATATCTACACAATCAATTCTTATTCATAGAATAAGACCAATAGATTTAGAAAATGCAATTGACCCAGAAGAAGCTATTTATGAACTTCTAAAATTTATTGGTTCGAGAGTTATTGTGGGATATTATATAAAATTTGATATAGCAATTATTTCAAGATATACTAAAAAATACATTGGTATAAAACTTCCAAACTCTTCAATTGAAGTATCTTCAATGTATTATAAAACTAAAAAAAGAAGAAGTGATTATGAATTTGTAGATTTAAAGTTTGACACAATAATGAAAGAGTTAGATATACCACTATTGGGTAAACATGATGCTCTAAATGATGCAATAATGACTTCAATGATTTTTCTAAAACTAAAAGGTTTACCAGCTGCCAAATCAACTTTTTATACTTAATAAGCAAATTTAAATAATAACTTAATAAGTATTTCCAAAAAATACTACTATAATCTTTACCTTAAATTATAACGAAGGGATTTATATATGTTAGTACTTGTATTAAATGCGGGGAGTTCTTCTTTAAAATATCAACTAGTAGATACTAAAACAGGGGTAGCAATAGCTAGTGGATTAGTTGAAAGAATTGGAATTGATGGAATACTTAAACATGAAGTTGGTGTAAATAAAAAATTAACTTTTGAAATAGAGATGCCAACACATAAAGAAGCAATTGAACTTGTTTTAAAAACATTAACTATTTATGAAACGAAAGTTATTGATTCTGTTGATGAAATTGATGCTATTGGTCACAGAGTTGTTCATGGTGGGGAAAACTTTAAATCATCAGTAATAATCACAGAAAAAGTAATCAAACAAATAGAAGAGCTAATACCTTTAGCACCTTTACATAATTCTGCAAATATTTTAGGTATGAGAATTTGTCAAGAACTTATTCCTGGTAAACCAAATGTAGCAGTATTTGATACAGCATTTCATCAAACAATGCCACCTGAAAACTATTTATATGCTGTTCCACATGAAGATTACACAAAATACAAACTAAGAAAATATGGTTTCCATGGTACAAGTCATAGTTATGTTTCAAAGGAAGCAATAAAACTTTTAGGAAATAAGAAAAATACTAAAATTATTGTTTGTCATTTAGGAAATGGGTCTTCACTTTGTGCAGTTAAAGATGGGAAATCACTATGTACAACTATGGGATTAACTCCACTAGAAGGTTTAATTATGGGTACTAGATGTGGGGATATTGATGCTGGTGTTATTCCATATCTAATGGGCAAAAAAAATATGGATCCCCATCAAATAATTGATTATCTAAATAAAAAATCTGGTATTTTGGGATTATCTGGTATTAGCTCTGATTTAAGAGAAGTAATAAAAGCTGCCAATGATGGGGATAAAAGAGCAAAAACTACTATTAAAATGTTATGTAATAAAATCAAAAGATTTATCTGTTCATATGCAGGATTAATGGGTGGAGTTGATGCTATTTGTTTTACAGCTGGTATTGGTGAAAATTCAGATTTAATAAGAGAAAATGCCTGTTCTGATTTAGACTTTATGGGAATTATTCTAGATAAAGAGAAAAATAAAATAAGATCAAAAGAAAATAGAGAAATAAGTACAGAAGATTCTAATACAAGAATATTTGTAATTCCTACAAATGAAGAACTTGTAATAGCACAAGATACATACAAGTTAGTAAAGGGTAATTAACCCTTTACTTCGAAACTCCTAGGAGTTTGCTTATAATACTTTTTATAAGCCCTAAAAAATGAGCTAGACTCTTTATATCCTAATAAAATAGCAATACTTCCAAAATCCATTTTTGTATTTTTTATATAATGATTTGCCAATTGCATCTTAACACTTAACAAAGCATCTCTAAACTTTTTATTTTCAGCTTTTAAATTATATTGTAATGTTCGAGTACTAACATTTAATTTATTTGATATAAATTCAATACTTATATCATGTTCTCCAATATTTTTTAAAATTTCTCTTTTTACTTTTGAGTACCAAGTACTTGCTACCATAGTTTCTAGTATTCTATTTGCTTGTGTTTCAAAATATTCTAGCATCAAAGGGTTTGAATTATTTATTTCAATATTTAATTTACTTCTTTTAAATAAAATTGCATTTTCATTTTTATTTAACATAATATTTTTACCAAATATTTCATTATATTTTTCAATATCATCTAAACTATTTGTTGAAAAAAATGTTAAATCAGGAGTAATTTTATGACCAATAAGTTGATTTAAAATTGCCATTATTGCACTTAAATGAACTTCAGCATGATATTTAGGTACTGGAATCACTGGATTTTCATTTATATATATAGCCATTTTATAATACTCTTCATCTTTTGATAAATTAAATTTCATAAAACCACTAATAAGTTTTTGATAATTATCAAATTTTTCTATCACATCTTTTAGATTTTTGGCATTAAGTAATAAATAACCTAAAATACCTAAAGAGTGATAGGTAATAGAACTTCCTATTTTCAATGATAAAGTATTATCACCACTTTTTTTTATGCAATAATTAAAGATATCAGATAATTTTGAACTCTCTATTTGAACATTTTCTTTTAATAAAATCTCTTTTGATAAATCAACTTGTTCTAACATTTCATCAATAGTAATTGAACTATTTTTTTCTAAAGCTTTTATTACATAGTGAAATGTAATAGAAGAAACCTTTGCCATATAACTCCATTTCGTAAAATGTCAATAATTTTTCATTTAATATCATAACAAAATGTAAATTAAACTGTATAATTTTTAGACATACTGTAGGAGAAAAAATGTCTAATTTTGAAATAAGAGTAAACGAGAGTTATGAAAGCTTTAAAAACATTGATTGCTTTGAAAATGCTTGTGTGGTTATTGACAATATGTTAAGAGTACTGGAGAATCCAAAAAATATGAATATTTATTGGAAAAAGATAGTTCCAATGATTCCACAAGCTTATTATGATAGAGATCCAAAATCTGATACAAAAGAAGAACTACTATATTTAGTCTGTTCTAATAGCTTTTACTTAGATGAACTTTTTGAAAAAGCAGAAGATGAACAGGCAATAAATGCATTAAATAAATGTGAACAAGAGTGTTGTTAAAAGAACACACTCTTGAACTACCTATACAAACAAAATAATCTTTTAAATAACTAATTTTTTATTACTTTTCTACCCATTTTTTTATTTTAAATTAAAATATGTAAAAATTATGTATCTTTTTGTAATACATTACATAAAATTGTTATCTACTATTTAGAATATATATACTTGCTATATTAATGCTATCTTAGTAAAATATAATCTAAATACAAATTAAGCAGAAAGGGTTAATTCTATGGGTCTAATTGAGAATATTAAGTCAAAAGCCAAAGAGGAATTAAGAACTATCGTTCTTCCAGAATCTGAAGATGAAAGAGTTCTAAAAGCAACACAGCAAGTTTTAAAAGATAAGACTGCTAATATTATTTTAATTGGGGATGAGGATAAAATCAAAGCAGATGCAAAAGCATGCGATGCAAATATTGATGGAGCTTCAATAATAAATCCAAAATCTTTTAATGATTTAGATAAATATGTAGATGAATTAGTTCAACTTAGAAAATCTAAGGGGTTAACAGAAGAAGAAGCTAGAGAAATCATGACAACTGAACCTAGATTCTTTGGATGTATGATGGTAAGACTTGGAGATGCTGATGGTTTAGTTGCAGGATCAAGTTCACCTACAGCTGATGTTTTAAGAGCTGCAATACAAGTTATTAAAACAGCACCAGGAATAAGCACTGTTTCTTCTACATTTATTATGGAAACTGCCGATGGTAAATTTGGAGATAATGGACTCATTTTATTTGCAGATTGTGCTGTAAATCCAGAGCCAAATGCTGAACAACTAGCAGATATTGCAAGTGCAACTGCAACAACTGCAAAAAGTGTTGTTGGATTAGAGCCAAGAGTTGCAATGTTGTCTTTTTCTACAAAAGGTAGTGCAAAACATCCTTTAGTTGATAAAGTTCAATTTGCTTGTGATATTTTAGAAGAGAGAAATGTTAATTTCTCTTTTGATGGTGAAATGCAAGCAGATGCTGCGATAATTGAAGCGGTGGGGGCTTCAAAAGCACCAGGTTCAAAAGTAGCAGGAAAAGCTAATGTTTTAGTATTCCCTGATTTACAATCTGGAAATATAGGATATAAATTAGTACAAAGATTTGCAGGGGCTGCAGCACATGGACCTATTGTTCAAGGTCTAAATAAACCAGTAAATGACCTTTCAAGAGGTTGTTCTATTGAAGATATTTCAAATTTAGTAGCTATTACAGCAACTCAAGTAGTAAAATAATAAACAATCAAACAAAGGAGTTTTATTTATGTTAGTATTCATCTTAAACGCAGGAAGTTCATCATTAAAATATCAATTAATGAATCCAATTATTAAAAAAGTTTTTGCATCAGGTATTTGTGAAAGAATAGGTATTGATGGGGTTTTAAAACATGAGTATGGTGAGGATAAAGAGTTAAAACTTGATATTGCTATGCCAACGCACAAAGAAGCTATTGAAGCAGTTTTATCAACTTTAACTTCGGGGGAAGGTAAAGTTATTGATTCAATCAATGATATTGAAGCAATAGGACATAGAGCTGTACATGGGGGAGAAGAATTCTCAGCTTCAATTTTAGTAAATGATAGAGTAATTGAGACTATGAAAAAACTTATACCTCTTGCTCCATTACATAATCCAGCAAATATTTTAGGTATGGAAATATGTCAAGAACTTATGCCTGGTAAACCAAATGTTGCAGTATTTGATACAGCATTTCACCAAACAATGCCAGATTATGCATATATGTATGCTCTTCCTTATGACCAATATACTAAACATGGTATTAGAAAGTATGGTTTCCACGGTACTAGTCACTTCTTTGTATCAAATGAAGCTAGACAAATGTTAGATAGAAAACATAATACTAGAATCATCGTATGTCACTTAGGAAATGGCTCTTCTGTTTCTGCTGTACATGATGGTAAATGTATTGATACTTCTATGGGACTAACTCCTGTTCAAGGTCTTATGATGGGTACTAGATCTGGAGATGTTGGTGCTGGGGCTTTACAATTTATGATGCATCAAGAAAACATGACTATAGAAGAAGCACTTGATATTATGAATAAAAAATCAGGTATTTTAGGTATTTCTGGAAAATCATCAGATTTAAGAGAAGTGCTTGAGGGTATGCAAAATGGTGATGAAAGATGTAGATTAGCTGTTGATATGGTTGCATACAATATCAAAAAATATGTTGGTTCTTACGTTGCAGCACTTGATGGTGTTGATGCTTTATGTTTCACAGGTGGTATTGGTGAAAATGCAGCATTAATCAGAGAAAAAGTTTGTGCAGGTCTTGATGCTATGGGATTAGTTTTAGACCCTGTTAAAAACAACAAAAGATCAAAAGTTGCTAGAGATATAGCAACAAATGGTTCAGCTTCAAGAATCTTTGTAATTCCTACAAATGAAGAGTATGTAATTGCAAATGATACATTTAAAGTAGTTACAGAATCTAGATAAGTATTTAGAAAAAAACTAAAAAAGGGTAAGAATTTTTATTCTTACCCTTTTTTTATCCCATTTAAATCAATTATTAATATAGTTACAAAGTTCAAAATTAACTAGTTCATCTACACTAAACACATAACCTTTTTCATCTTCAACCGTTACAAGTTTCCAAGACATTTCAGTCCCTTTTATAACATTTCTTTCAAAATTAATACTACACCAATCTCTTTCATTCCCTAATGCAAGTATAATTTTATTATTAAAATTTATTTTATTATACACTTTAAATCCATTGTTAAAAACAACATAAATGTTTTTTTCATCCTCTGCAATAGAATTAATCCTATCACTGTTTATCTCTTTAATACAGCTAAAACTCTCTTTACTATATACTTTAAATCCATCGTCAGAACCAACATAAATGTTTTTTTCATCCTCTGCAATAGAATCAACCCAACCACTGTTTATCTCTTTAATACAGCTAAAACTCTCTTTACTATATACTTTAAATCCATCGTCAGAACCAACATAAATGTTTTTTTCATCCTCTGCAATAGAATTAATCCTACCACTGTTTATCTCTTTAATACAGCTAAAACTCTTTTTACTATATACTTTAAATCCATCACTAGAACCAACATAAGTGTTTTTTTCATCCTCTGCAATAGAATTAACCCAACCACCGTTTATCTCTTTAATACAGCTAAAACTCTCTTTACTATATACTTTAAATCCATCGCTAAAACCAACATAAATGTTTTTTTCATCCTCTGCAATAGAATTAACCCAACCACCGTTTATCTCTTTAATACAGCTAAAACTCTCTTTACTATATACTTTAAATCCATCGCTAAAACCAACATAAGTGTTTTTTTCATCCTCTGCAATAGAATTAACCCAACCACTGTTTATCTCTTTAATACAGCTAAAACTCTCTTTACTATATACTTTAAATCCATCGCGAGAACCAACATAAATGTTTTTTTCATCTTCTGCAATAGAATTAACCCAATCACTGTTTATCTCTTTAATACAGCTAAAACTCTCTTTACTATACACTTTAAATCCATTGTTAAAAACAACATAAATGTTTTTTTCATCCTCTGCAATAGAATTAATCCTACCACTGTTTATCTCTTTAATACAGCTAAAACTCTCTTTACTATATACTTTAAATCCATCGTCAGAACCAACATAAATGTTTTTTTCATCCTCTGCAATAGAATCAACCCAACCACTGTTTATCTCTTTAATACAGCTAAAACTCTCTTTACTATATACTTTAAATCCATCGCGAGAACCAACATAAATGTTTTTTTCATCCTCTGCAATAGAATTAATCCTACCACTGTTTATCTCTTTAATACAGCTAAAACTCTTTTTACTATATACTTTAAATCCATCACTAGAACCAACATAAATGTTTTTTTCATCCTCTGCAATAGAATTAACCCAACCACCGTTTATCTCTTTAATACAGCTAAAACTCTCTTTACTATATACTTTAAATCCATCGCTAAAACCAACATAAGTGTTTTTTTCATCCTCTGCAATAGAATTAACCCAACCACTGTTTATCTCTTTAATACAGCTAAAACTCTCTTTACTATATACTTTAAATCCATCGCGAGAACCAACATAAATGTTTTTTTCATCCTCTGCAATAGAATTAACCCAACCACTGTTTATCTCTTTAATACAACTAAAACTCTCTTTACTATATACTTTAAATCCATCGCTAGAACCAACATAAATGTTTTTTTCATCCTCTGCAATAGAACTAATCCTACCACCACTTATATTTACTCTTGTTATATTTATCTTATTATTATTTTTAAAATTATGAAGTCCTTTAAGTTTCAAGATATGTTCATCTATTACATTGTCAAAATCTGTTATATAATCCATAATAGATTTGTTATCTTTTGTTATCTTTGTAATTTTACAATTCTTTATATAACTTTCATTGAAATTTGAGTTTACTACATCTAAAGAGTTTATTGAACAATCTATTAGTTTACAACTAAAAAGATTCGTATTTCTTACTTTTAAATAATTACAATGAATATTTTTCATTGTGTAGTACTCTAATTCTTGAGTATCCAAAATAATATTATCAACATCTATTTTTAACTCTTTTAATAAATCAAGTTGAAATTTTTTATTCTCTAATGTATCTTTAGCAAGAGTTTTTTTTAGTTTTCCGATAAACTCATTTTTATCATTAAAATCCAATTCTTTAATAGTATCTTTTATAAATTCAAATGTTAATTCAGATAATTTTCCACTAAAGTGGAAGTTTTCCCAATTTTCAAAAAGATATTCTGCAATAAAATACTCATAAAATGAACTATGAGAAAAACCAAAATTTGCATCTCCAAAACGAACCAATAAAGATGAGTTTCTTAAATCAAGCTCAAGTATATCAAAATCTTTTTCTTGATATTTTTTAAAAATCGGTTGTTCATAGATGTATTCATTGAACCAATCATTGAGTTTATCAATAGAAATACTTTGTATACCTTTTTTATAAAACATATAAGATACTTCTTTTAATAATCTTTTTTTATCTCTAATATTAATTGTATGTTTTTCATTATCACGAGAAAAAGTATCATCAATCAAAGCTTGATAAAAAACTTTTGATGTAATTTTTTTATTTCCATTTTTATGTTCAATTAGCTTAGGTAAAATTGCTGATAATTTATTTAACATAAGTGGCTTTGTCACAATCGTTTTTAAATAATTATCACTAGAAATAAAAGTAAGTATCTTTTCAATTTCATCACTAGGGAAAACTTTTTTAATATAACTTTTAATTTGTTCCATATTAAAAGGAAGTATTTCAGTTGCATGGTAATTTGTCTTACCAACATCAAATCGCTCGTTATCTCTTAAAAAAGAGTTTTGTTCTTTGATACTTTCAAAATAGTGTGTTCTACAAGATATAAGAATTTTTTGATTTGTTTTTACAAAATTTCTCACATCTAGTACATTAACAAGTTCTCTTAAAAACTTATTTTTCATATCTTTTGGATAGTGTACAAGTTTTTCATCTAATCCATCAAAGATAAGTATTGCTTTTCCCTTTTTATTATCTTCAATAATTTTTTCAGCTGAAAATTCTTTGTTATTTGATAATCTTAGAATTTCTACTATTAACTCTTCTACGGTCACTTGTCTTTTTGAGCCATTTAATTCTATAAAAGTAGGAGTATCTCTTAAATCTATATATAAAGGATAAGGCAAATCTTTCTTTGTCTTTCTTAACTCTTCTAATTTAGAAGCAAACATACGAGTATTAAAAGTTTTTCCCACACCATATTCACCTAAAAGTGCATAGATAGGAGAGTTTTTTTCTGTAACCCAATTAATCATGTCAGCTAAAAGATTAACTCTATTTTCTAAAGTTTCTTCATCATTTACCATTGTTTCTACAGCTGTAGTTATCTCTTGCCGTGTACAATAAGAATCTGTATATAGTTTAGGATTGTATTCTTTTCTTGAATTAATATAACATTGATGATTAGCCCTAAAAATATTTTCTTCTTCTAAATCATGATTTTTTCTATTCTCTAATGCTTTAATTACAGCATTAACAAAAATTTCTCTTGAATTATCATCCACCATCTTACTAAAAGAATCATTTCTTCCTCTATCTTTTAAAGAAAAAATATGAGTTTGTAATAACTTTTTGACTATTTCATCTTTGTGTTCTTCTCCCAACTCGCTAAAACTACCATCCAAAAGAATCGGAAAAATTATATTATCTTCAAGAAGTCTTTTTAATTCTACTTCTTTAATATAGTCACTATTTAAAAAGTTCTTAGATACCATAGCAAAACCATAGTCACATTTTTCTAACTCTTTTTTTATTTGTTTATCAAATGAAATTCCATGTACTAACTTTCCCATCGTCCAAGTTATCACCTTATCATCCGCAATTTTTTCAAGTGTAGATTTAAATAAAGCCACATCTTTTTCATCAGAGGTTGCATAACTTATAAAAATATTTAATTTAGAATTCGTTCCAAGTGCTTCAATATAATTTTCTTCAGAATAATTTGTATTAGGGATAACAGTATTTAATGGTTTTAATACATTTCCATGAAATTTCAAATATTGCTTGTCATTTATTTTTATTTTTTCTAAGTAGAGAGTATTTAGAACATCTTTTATATCTTCTTTTGCTTCATCTTTTGCAACATTTATTGCATTTTCTAATCTTGAAACAAAATTTCTATATGCACCATCCTTATCTTTACTACTTTTAGCTATTAAAAAGATAACATCATTTTTTAATATTTTATTTTCATTATCTAATTTACTAATTACCAAATTCAATTTTTTTGTATCTGTTGCACCCAATTCCTCTGTTTCTAAAAAAACTTTATAAGCTTCTAAAACTTTTTCCACAAAATACTCCTAACTAAATATATAAAAGTATATTATAGTTTTAATTATAAAATGAAGCTTAATATTTTACAAATGTAAAAATTGTAAAATATATTTAAAAACAAATTTAGAATTTAAATTACAAAGAAAATCAAGGCAAAGAGATGAATTTAGGAAGGAGCATACAAAGAGTATGTGACTGAGTAAATTTAACTCTTTAACGAAGATTTTCAAAGTAAGTTAAAGAGCTAAATTTGTTTTATTTAATAGGCTTTTAAACCGTCATTGAACTTCAATGAAAAGTTAGTAATAGTTTCACTAACTATTCTATCAATAAATTTATCAAATTTATCTTGTTTTTTCCAACTAGGATTTCTAACTTTTGCAATTTTATAAAGTTCATTTTTAGCAATACTAATTGTGCCAACCTCATCGATTAGCCCTACTTTCTTAGCTTGTCTTGCTGTAAAAATATGTGCATTTGCATATTTTTCATTATCTTGTTTTTTTAGTCTTCTTGCATTTGCAACATCTGTTATAAACATGTCATAAGTATCTGAAATAACTGATTTTAACTCTTCTTTTTCACTCTCATTCCATGCTCTTGAGAAAGTTCCAGCTTCTTTATATTTTCCAGCTTTTATTGTTTGTGTTGAGACACCAATTTTTTTCATTAGCTCTTCAACATTTGCACCTTGAAATATAACTCCAATAGATCCAATCATACTTCCTGGATTTGCAATAATTTTATTTGCCCAAATAGAAGCATAATAACTTCCACTTGCCATTACACCACTTGCATAAGCAACTACTGGTTTAACAGCTCTTAACTCTTTTATTGCATATGATAATTCAACCGAAGGAGCAACTGAACCACCAGGAGAATTAACTACAAGTAAAACCCCTTTTATATTTTGATTTGCTTTAGCTTTATTTATTTCATCTAGAACTTTATCAACATTTAAAATTGGACCTGCTAACTCTATTTTTTGTAAGTTTGCATTATCTTCAACTGAACTTATTGATGAAGTGGTATTTGAACTTACAATAAAATAAATAATAGTTAAAAAAACTATTGTTTTAAAATATTTAGTTATAAAATCTAAAATAGCAATTATTGGTGTAAAAATCTTTCTAAAAAAATCAAACATGTTTTTCTCCATTTATATAGACATTTTGTACTTCTTTTGTATGCAAAATGATTTGAGTACAAAGTTCTTCTTCATTTTTAACTTCATCTGGAAGTTTACATACAATTATATCTGCATCAAAGCCTTGTTTTATTCTACCTTTATTTAGTCCTAAAGCTTTTGCACCATTTAGTGTTGCAGCTTTTATTAAATCAACTGATAGTTCATTTATATTTAAATTTGTATGTATCATAAGAGCATTTCTAAGTTCATCAAACATTTGTAAAGAGTTATTTGAACTAAGTCCATCTGTACCAATAGCATAAGTTATATCTTTTAGTTTCTCTATTTCTAATCTTTTGTTATTTAAAACTCTATTTGATGTTGGACAGTGATTAATCACAGCACCCAATTCTTTTATTTTTTCTAAATCATTATCACTAGCTTCCACACAATGAGTAAAAGATAAGTTTTTTATACCAGAAAACTGTTGTAAAAACTCCATAGGTTTTGTTGCACTCTTTTCTTGTCCTAAAAAGTTTTTAAAAAACTCTAAAAATTTTCCCTCATCTTTATGTAACCAATCAAACTCTTCAATTGATTCTAAAAAGTGTGCACTAACACTTAAGTTTTCTTCTTTTGCAAGTCTAAGTGTTTCTCTTACTAAGAAAGGATGTACAGAATAAGGTGAATGTATAGCAATAGCTGGAATAAAACTCTTAGAAGCACTTTTTTTAGCACTTTCTAATCTTGCTTTAAAATCAGTAAAAAGAGTATCAATCATATCTGCTTTACTTCCAATTACTTCAGAAAATAAAACAGTATTTATTGGTGTTTTTGTACAAGCTTCTATTTCAAAACCATATGAACTAATAGCACCTATTGTAGTGGTTCCACCTTTTAACATCTCATTAAGTTTTGTATTTATAAGAGTTGTACTACTTTTTTCTATCAAAGCTTCTCTATTTATAATAACAGAGTTTAACCATGACATAAAGTTTCCATAGGATAAGCTTGTGCTATTTGAAGAAAATTCTAAATGAATATGTGAATTAATAAGACCTGGCATTAAAACTGTATTATCGCCTAAATCTTCTACCTCTAAGTCTTTATATTTAGCTTTTAAAGACTCTATTTCCCCAAAATCTTTAATCTTTTCATCAAATAAAATAGCACCATCTTTTATGATAGTGCTATTTTCATCGACACATATAAGCCAAGAGGCTTTTAATATTTTCATACTTACGCTTTAGCAGCTTGTTGTTCTGCTCTTGCTTTTTCCATAGCTTTTACTTCACTAATAATTTGACCTAATGAAATAAGTGCTAAGTGATAACCAAATGGTCCAAACCCAGCGATAACTCCTGTACTACTAGCAGCAGTAATTGACTTTTGTCTAAACTCTTCTCTTTTATATATATTTGAAATATGTACTTCAACTGTTGGTAAATTTACAGCTGATAGAGCATCAGCAATAGCAATTGATGAGTGAGTATAAGCTGCTGGATTTATAATAATACCATCAAACTCACCTAAACATTCTTGAATTTTATCTACGATTTCACCTTCTAAGTTTGATTGAAAAAATTCTAATTCTATTCCATTTTGAGAAGCTTGTTCTTTCATACCTTGATGAATTTGGTCTAAAGTCATAGGTCCATATATATGTTGTTCTCTTACACCTAGCATATTTATGTTTGGACCTTGAATTACCGCAATTTTCATATTATTTTTCCTTGTGTAAAATTTAGCTATGATTATATTCAAATTATAGTTAAGGCTAAATAAGTGAGCAATTATATACTAACAAATGAAAATGCAATTTATTATGAATGCAACTACTCTTGCGATAATGTGATTTTTATAAAACTAGGAAATGAATCTTTTTTTATCACAGATGCTAGATATACAATAGAAGCAAAAGAGAAAGTTAAAAATACAGAAGTAATAGAAAGTAGTGACTTAATAAAAAGTGCACAAGAGATATTAACAAAAGAGAAGATAAAAGAGATAATCTTTGATGGCAATGATTTTACATATAATAAATTTAACAAATTAACAGAAAATTTAAAAGTAAACTTTACAAACCAAGTAAATTTTTCCCATCTAAAAAGAGTTATTAAAACAGATGAAGAAATTGCTATTTTGAAAAAAGCTGCCAAAATTGGGAGAAATGGTTTTGAAAGACTTGCAAAATATATCAATAAAAATGGTCTAAATAAAAAAGAGACCTTGCTTCATTTTAAAGCTGTAGAATCATATAAAAATATGGGAAAATATGACTTAAGTTTTGATCCAATTATTGCTATTAATGAAAATGCAGCAAAACCACACGCTCTTCCTACAAATAAAAAGTTACAAAAAAATGATTTACTTTTAGTTGATGCTGGAGTGAAATACAAAAGATATTGTTCTGATAGAACTTGTACTGCATCTTTTGGTGGTGAATTAAGTTTTTCTAGAAAACAAAAATTCAAATCAAAAAAACAACAAAAAATCTATGACTTAGTTTATAAAGCCCAACTAAATGCAATAGAAAATGCAAAAGTAGGAATGAAAGCTAAAGATATAGATAATTTAACAAGAAGTGTTATTGAAAAAGCTGGTTTTGGAAAATATTTTATTCACAGCACTGGACATGGAGTAGGACTTGATATCCATGAACATCCATATATTAACTCTAAATCTGATGTAGTTATTGAAGATAATATGGTTTTTACAATTGAACCTGGAATTTACCTTCCAAATGAATTTGGAGTAAGAATAGAAGATACAATTGTAATGAAAAATGGAAAAGCTGTAATACTATAAGCTTCAAAATTACTCAAGATTATATTAACTTATTTTATTCATAATTTAGTTATTTCTTGAGTATTTTAGTAAAGATTATTTAAGGAAATTATGAAAAAAACTATAAATAAAGATTTAACACTTTTTTATACCCCAAATTATCCTAAATTTATAAAAAATACTTCCAATAAAAAACATTTAATAACCATAGGTATTGGGGGAAATATAGGAAATACAAAACAACTATTTGATAAATTGTTTTTGTGTCTATTAAAAGATTCTAGATTTGATTTATTAGAAACTTCTCCCCTACTTTTGAATCCTCCTTTTGGTTATTTGGAGCAAAAATATTTTTTAAATGGTATAATTCGACTTAAATCAAATCTTTGTGCTAATGATTTATTAAAAATTATGCAAAGATATGAAAAAAAATTTGGAAGAAAGCGGTCCTTTCAAGATGCGCCTAGAACCTTAGATATTGATATAATATTTTTTGATAATAAAAAAATAAATACAGAAAAACTTATTATTCCTCATAAAGACTGGGCAAATAGAGAATCAGTGATTATTCCTTTAAAATATATGAATAAAAGAACAACTCGTTGTTCCTTTTAGAGTTTGTTTCTAAAAGAAGTATTAAATATATAGTTCCTTTTAAAAAGGAACTTTTTTAAGGAAAATAATGATAGAAAAAAATGGAATCCTGCCTGCAGGTAAAAAAAAAGTAGTTGTAGGTATGTCTGGTGGTGTTGATTCATCAGTTACAGCATTACTGTTAAAAGAACAAGGCTATGATGTAGTAGGATTATTTATGCGTAATTGGGAATATGGAATCAAAGGTAGCCAATGCCCCAATCGTATTGAATTTGAAGATGCAAAAAAAGTAGGTGAACTAATAGGTATAGAAGTAATTGGTAAAGACTTTGTTGAAGAATACAGAACTAAAGTATTTGATGTATTTTTAGAAGGTTTAAAAAAAGGTCTTACTCCAAATCCAGATATACTTTGTAATCGTGAAATTAAATTTAATGTATTTTTAAATGAAGCAAAAAAAATGGGTGCAGATATGATTGCAACTGGTCATTATGCAAAAATAGCTAAATACAAAGACCACTATGTACTTGATACTCCAAAAGATAGTTCAAAAGATCAAAGTTATTTTTTACATGCACTATCAAGTGAACAACTATCTCATGCTATGTTCCCCCTTGCTGATTTAACTAAAAAAGAAGTAAGAGAGATAGCAAAAAAACATAATCTTCCAGTAAGTGATAAAAAAGACAGCACTGGTATATGTTTTATAGGTAACCAAAGATTTGATGAATTTATCACTCAACATTTAAAAGCAATTCCAGGTGATATTGTAGATGAAAAGGGAAAAGTATTAGGAAGGCATAAAGGTCTTATTTGTTACACCTTAGGTCAAAGAAAAGGTATTGGACTTGGAGGTATTAAAGAGACTGAATCAGATGGTCACATCCATAATCCATGGTATGCAGCCAAAAAAAATATGGAAGATAATACCTTAGTAGTTGTACAAGATACCAATCACCCCTTACTTATGAACCAAAATGTTGAAGCTAGTCATATGCATTGGGTATTAGAAGAAGCACCTAAAGTTGGAGATAAATTAATGGCACAAATTCGTTATCGTCAACAAAAACAAGCTTGTACTGTAACAGAAATTAATGGAGACAAAGTTCTCGTACAATTTGACAAGCCACAAAGAGCTGTAACGTTAGGACAAAGTCTTGTTTTGTATGAGGGTGATTATTGTCTTGGTGGAGGATTTATAAGTAATTACTATGCATAGGACAAAATATGACTCAAATTAAAAAAGTAATGGTAGGCATGAGTGGAGGAATTGACTCTTCAGTTACAGCTTACATGTTACAAAAAGAGGGTTATGAAGTTGAAGGTGTATACTTAAAACTTCATAATAGAACTGACGGATACCACGAAAAAAACTTAGAATATATAAAAGATGTAGCTGATTTCTTGGGCATAAAATATCATATTTTAGATTTAGCTGATAAATTTACAGCTGAAGTTTATGATTATTTTGTAGATTCATATTTAGAAGGAACTACTCCTAACCCTTGTGTCAAATGTAATAGACAAATCAAATTTGGTGCAATGCTAGATTTTGCAAAAGAGCATGGAGCAAACTATTTAGCAACTGGTCACTATGCCAAAACAGATGGTGAGTTCTTTTATGAAGCTGATGATAAAACAAAAGATCAAAGTTATTTCTTATCTCAAGTACCAAAAGAAGCACTTCCATATATGATGTTCCCACTAAGCACTTATAAAAAAGAAGATATTATTGAATTTGGAGCACAATTAGATTCTGCTTATAAAAGAATTACAGAAAAAAATGAATCACAAGAGATTTGTTTTGTAGAAACTGTTTATACAGATGTTGTAAAAAAACATGCAAAAATAGACCTACCTGGAAAAGTTTTAGATGAAAAGGGAAATGTTGTAGGTGAGCATAAAGGTTATGCCCACTATACCATAGGTAAAAGAAGAGGTTTTACAGTTAACGGTGCACATGAACCTCACTTTGTAACTAAATTAAATCCAAAAGATAATACTATTGTTGTGGGTAAAAAACAAGCCCTAGAAGTTAATAATGTAATAGCAGATGATCTAAACATGTTTATTGACGATAAGGAACTTGATTGCACTGTAAAACTAAGATATAGAACAACTTCAACACCTTGTAAAATACAAATTGAAGGTGACAAAGTAAATATATCATTAAAAGAGCCTGTTTTTGGAGTAGCTACTGGTCAATTAGCAGTATTTTATGATAAACAAAAAGTTATTGGTAGTGCATGGATTAAGGAGACAAATTAATTTGCACTAAGTAATTTTTATAAAGTTTTAGATATAATCCAAAAAAATTATTAAACGTAAACCTAAGGAAAATCATGAGAGGATACAGACTATTCACGGGATCAGCTAACCCTGAGTTTGGAAAGAAAGTTGCAAAATACTTAAATATCGAAATAAGTCCAGCAAAACTAACGAAATTTAGTGATGGAGAGATTTCTGTAAAAATTACAGAAAGTGTAAGAGGAATGGATGTATTCATTATTCAACCAACCTGTGCTCCAACAAATGACAATTTAATGGAACTATTAATTATGGTAGATGCATTAAAAAGATCAAGTGCAAAATCGATTTCTGCTGTTATTCCATATTATGGATATGCTAGACAAGATAGAAAAGCAGCTCCAAGAGTTCCAATTACTGCAAAATTAGTTGCAGACTTATTAGAAGCAGCTGGTATTTCTAGGGTAATTACGATAGACTTACATGCAGCACAAATTCAAGGATTTTTTAACATTCCTGCTGATAACCTTTTTGGTTCAATTATGTTTATTGATTATATTAAATCAAAAAAATTAGCTAATCCAATTATTGCTAGTCCAGATATTGGTGGTGTAGCAAGAGCTAGATCTTATGCTGAAAAATTAAATTATGATTTAGTAATCGTTGATAAAAGAAGAGAAAAAGCAAATGAATCTGAAGTTATGAATATCATTGGTGATGTAAGTGGTAAAGATATAATTTTAGTAGATGATATGGTTGATACGGCTGGTACTTTAGTAAAAGCAGCAGAAGTATTAAAAAATAAAGGTGCAAATTCTGTTATGGCATGTTGCACACATGGTGTTTTAAGTGGACCTGCTTATGAAAGACTCACAAATGGTGAAGCCTTAGATGAATTAGTAGTTTCTGATACAATTCCTTTAAAACAAGAACATGATAAAATTACAGTACTAACTGCTTCAAATATTATTGGTGAAACAATCAGAAGAATTCACAATAATGAATCAGTTAATAGTATATTTGTAAAATAAATACTATAATAAAAAGACAAGGAGAAAAAATGAAAAAATTATTATTGACAAGTTTAATATGCTCATCAGTTTTATTCGCTGCAAATAGTGAATATAAATATGAAGTTACTCCTATGATTTCAGGTGCAGTTACGGAAGGTAACTTAGACCTAGATAGAAATTATGCAAATGCAGGTATTTCTTTAGGATTTAATTTAGATGACTCTATGTTTGATCAAGTTGAATTAGGAATTTTAAGAACGCTTGGTGATGTAGATTATAAAAATAGTAATCAAGATACAGGAATAACAAGAGTTTTTACAAATGTTATTAAAGAATATAAATTAAATGAAAAATCTTCACTTTACGCATTAGCTGGTCTTGGTGTAGAAGTTTATGATAATGAACAATTTGGTAATGAAACAGGACCATTTGCAAATTATGGTTTTGGGTATAAATATAAACTAGATAATGACATGGCTATTAAAGCTGATGTAAGACATTTAGTATCGTTTGATAATGGTAATAACAATTTACTTTATACAGTTGGATTAGCAATTCCTTTCGGTAAAAAAGCAGCTCCTGCTCCTGTAATGAAAGAAGAACCTAAACCTGTTGTAGTGGAAGAGCTTAAAAAAGTAGAAGAACCTAAAAAAGTTCTAGATTCAGATCATGATGGAGTAATTGATTCAATGGATCAATGTCCTGATACTATGAGAGGTGCAAATGTTGATAAAGTTGGTTGTATCAAAATGCTTGATTTAGAAGTTCATTTCCCAATTGATTCTTCAATCATAGATAAAAAATATAAACATAGAATCAAAGAATTTGCAGAATTCTTAAATAAACATCCAAAATTAAAAGCTACTATTGAAGGTCATACTGACTACACTGGTACTGAAAAATATAATTTATGGTTATCAAAAAGAAGAGCAAACTCTGCATTTGAAGCATTGAAAAAATATGATGTTGATCCTGCTAGATTAAAAACTGTTGGATATGGGGAAACTAGACCAATAGCTACAAATAAAACTAAAGAGGGAAGAGCTAAAAATAGAAGAATTGAAGCTACTGTCTCAAAATAATCACATATGATTTTAGGCTTTTTGCCTAAAATCACTACTTTTTACTCTCTTAACATTATCATTACAATTTTTTAGATATAATCGCGAACATTAATATAAACATAGGATTTATTTTGCAAGCAAATATAAGAAACTTTTCAATTATCGCTCATATTGACCATGGGAAGTCAACTCTAGCTGATAGAATTATACAAGAGTGTGGTTCAGTAGCAGATAGAGATATGTCTGCTCAAATGATGGATACAATGGATATAGAAAAAGAGCGTGGTATTACAATCAAAGCACAAAGTGTTAGATTAGATTATGTAAAAGATGGTCAACACTATGTTTTAAATCTAATAGACACTCCGGGTCATGTGGACTTTTCTTATGAAGTAAGCCGTTCTTTAGCATCATCAGAAGGTGCACTTTTAATTGTAGATTCAACTCAAGGGGTAGAAGCTCAAACTATTGCAAATGTATATATTGCTATGGACAACGATTTAGAACTACTTCCTGTAGTAAATAAAATCGACCTTCCAAGTGCAGACCCAGATAGAGTTTTAGATGAAGTAGAAGAGGCTATTGGACTTGATTGTACAGAACACAATCTTATTAGTGCAAAAACAGGTCTTGGAGTAAGGGATTTGATTGATGCTATTGTTGATAGAGTTCCTTGTCCAAAAGGTGATGAAGAAGCTCCTACAAAAGCTCTTATTTATGATTCATGGTTTGATAACTATCTTGGAGCTTTAGCACTTGTAAGAGTTTATGATGGAAGTATCAAAAAAGGTCAAATGCTTAGAATGATGAATACAAAAGTTGAACATTCTGTTTTAAATCTTATGTATCCTCATCCGTTAAAAAGACAAAATACAAATGAAATTAAAACTGGTGAAATAGGTATTGTAGTACTTGGACTTAAAACATTAGATGGTATTGCAGTTGGTGATACAATGACTGATGCTAAAAATCCAACAGCTGAAATCATTGATGGATTTGAACCTGCAAAACCTTTCGTATTTGCTGGTATTTACCCAATCGAAACTGATAAATTTGAAGATTTAAGAGAGGCTCTTACAAAACTTCAGTTAAATGACTCTTCTATCTCTTTTGAGCCAGAGAGTTCTGCTGCACTAGGAAGTGGATTTAGAGCAGGTTTTCTTGGTATGCTTCATATGGAAGTTATCAAAGAAAGATTGGAGAGAGAATTTAATCTTGATTTAATAGCAACAGCACCAACAGTTATTTATGAAATTGAGAAAACAAATGGTGAAATGATAGTTATCAGAAATCCTTCTGAACTTCCAGAACCAAGTCAAGTAAAAACAATCTTTGAACCATATGTAAAAGCTACAATTTTAGTACCAGATGAGTTTTTAGGAAATGTAATAAAACTTCTAAATGATAAAAGAGGTATCCAAAATAAAATGGATTATATTGGTGCTAGAGTTTTACTTGATTATGATTTACCTATGAATGAAATCGTAATGGATTTTTACGATAAACTAAAATCGACAACAAAAGGTTATGCATCTTTTGACTATGAACCAATAGGCTTTAGACCAGGTGTTTTACAAAAACTTGATATAAAAGTTGCTGGTGAAGTTGTAGATGCCTTATCAATCATAGTTCCTGAAAATAAAGCCTTAAGTAAAGGTAGAGAGTTTATCAAAGCCTTAAAAGAGCTAATTCCAAGACAACTATTTGAAGTAGCAATACAAGCAAGTATTGGAAGTAATATTATCGCAAGAGAGACTGTAAAATCTACAGGTAAAAATGTAACTGCAAAATGTTATGGTGGAGATATTACAAGAAAAAGAAAACTACTAGAGAAACAAAAAGCAGGTAAGAAAAGAATGAAGGCGATAGGAAAGGTTAATGTTCCACAAGAAGCATTCATGGCAGTTTTAAAGATATAGCAGTCATCTTTTGGCGCATTTCTGCGTTAAAAAGAGAATTTAAATACTCACGTACCTTCGTTGTACGCTCCGTTTTAAATTCTCTTTTTGCCTTGAACTCCACTCAAAATCTAACTACTCTAACTTTAAAAGTTTTAAGTCATTCTTCACTAATTTTATTTTTAGATTCTGAATTAATCAATATTTCATTCCATATGCAATTAATTTTATAATTAAAGTAAAGTGGCGTTAAAAAAAATGTCCAAAAAGCATTAAACCAATTATTATCACGCCTAGTATAATTCATTAATTTATTGATTCTATTTCTAGCTTTAAATCCCCATATAATAAGAAAAATAGTTGAAACTAAGCTAAAATTATTTTCTAAACCTTCAAAGAGTTTATTTTCAAAAAAAATACTAAATAAAGTTGCTATGCTTCCAATGTACATAAATAAAATTAGAAAACTTATAAAACTTTTTGATATTTTCTGACAATCATCTAAATATATGTTTAGTTTATCTGTTTGTCTTGCAATATAATGAACAAAATAAATGCCAAATGTTATAAAAGATAACCAAAAAAGTCTCCATGTACTTTGCTCAACAAGTTCTTCATATATTTTATCTTTATCCATTATACACTCCAAAATTATTTAATACAAATTCTATATTAAAATATATTAGTTTTATATAAATAATATATTTAAAATATTATAGTTACTTTATGATATGCCTACTTTGTGAAAACTTATCATTCCAAATTATTTATAAAACTTGTCAAGCTACCCTACTCGTTCCCTCTTTCCAGAAAAGAGAAATAGAAGATAGTTTTTATAACTACTCATTTTACAGTCTTTCTAAACTTGAAAATTTAATCTCTTCTAAGTATTATTTTTTAGTGATAAACTTCTTACTATAATTCCTACGGATAACAACAAAAGTTCCTTTATATACAAACAATTATTTTAATCCAAATTCCAATAATTAATATACATTATCAGTTTCATTATTATTATATTTTATTATTTAATAAACTATATGGTATAATTATCCTATTATATAGGAGACTTAATGAAAATAATAATATTATTATTTTATTCTTTGTTTTTTATCTCATGTACATCTAATGAAACTACAATTGAAGATTGTACAAAATTAAACAAAAAATATAAAGTAAAAAATGTTCTAAATTATAGAACAGGTGAAAGAGTAGATAAAATAATTTGCATAGACAAAACTAATAAAAATTCAAAATAATATTTTGTTAAAAAATATATTAAACAAATTTAGCTAAAACACTTGGTCTATTTTTCATAAAAAAGCGAAAAGCGAAAATAAAAGTTACTATCTCAGCACAAGATAAGGCTATAAATATTCCTACATTTCCAAAAATAAAAGGCAAGCTAAAAATAAATATCATAGGAAAAATAAAACTTCTCATAATAGCTATTAGTCCAGAATAAAGTGGTTTTTGTATAGAGGTTAAATATGCACTTGCTAACATGTTTAAGCCTGAAAAAATAAAAGCTGGCCAAATATAAGAGATAAAGTTTATGGTTATCTCTTTTGTTTTTATATCATTATCATTGATAAAAATATTTATTAATGACTCTGGTGTAATTATCACAAATAGAGTTAAAACTATTTCTACACATAAAATACTTATTAATCCTAATTTTAAAAAGCTTTTCATTCTATTGAAATATTTAGCGCCATAATTCTTACTAATAATAGCTTGCAAAGAATCGGAAACAGCATAACTAGTCATAATACTAATTGTTATAAAATAACCAACAATGGTAAATGAAGCAATACCCAAAGGACCAAAAGTTTTTAGCAAAATATAATTAAAAACTAAAATAGTAATACCCACAGATGATTCATTTACAAACTCAGAAGAACCATTTTTCAAAGCATTAAATATACTTAAAAAACTTCCCCTTGGTTTTATTAATCTAAGTGTTGTCTTTTTCATAAAAAAGTGTGGAAGTAAAACTAACAAAATAACAAGTTGTGAAGTACCAGTGGCATATGCAGCACCATTTATACCCCAATCAAACTTTACTATAAAAATATAATCTAAAATAATATTAACAAGTGAGCTTATAACTAAAGCTAGAAAAGACAAATTTGGATTCTCATCTACTTTTACAAAATAATCAACTGTAATTCCTACCATTAAAAATGGCAAAAACTTTAAAATAATAGGAAGATAATTTAATGTTTCAACTCTTAATTCATCTTTAACATTTATTAAATCTAAAACCTTATCTACGTTTAAATAAAGTAACAAATTCAAAGAAATTGAGAGTACCACTATTATATAAATTGCTTTTGAAAAGACATTTGAAGCTTCTTCTTTATTACCCTCACCCATTAATTTACCAGTTATTACTGAACTTCCAACTGCAAACATCAAAGCAAATCCAAACAGAAGATTAAATAAAGGGAAAGAGACACTAATTGCAGCTAAACTTACAGAACCTACATAATTTCCTACAAAATATCCATCAATAATACTTGCAGAAGAAACAGCTAAAAAACCTAACATAGAAGGAATAACATATTTAAAAAATAGAATAAGAGGTTTTGATTCGAGCATAAATTTTCTTTTTTGGAATTTTTGTTTAGAATAATACTCTAATATATTGGAAGCAAGCTTTAAAATGAGATGTAAAAACTACACCTCATAACTATTTTGTGTCACTTCATCTTTTCCTATAAAATCTTTATCATCTGCATTTTTCAATACTACCTTTGAAATATGATCAGCAACTTCTGCTATTGAATTAGTTTCATTTGCTATGATTGCATTTTGTTGAGTTTGTTTATCTAAACTATTAACTGCATCATTGATTTGCTCTATTCCTTGTAACTGTTCTTTTGATGCCATCTCAACATCAGAAATAAGATGAATTGTTTGAGAAATACTCTCATTTAATTGAATATACCCTTCTATCATTTTTCCAGCTATTTCTTTTCCATTATCAGCTTTGTGACTTGCATTTTCAACTATGTCTTTAATCTCTTTTGCAACTTCACTACTTCTATTTGCTAGGTTTCTTACTTCTTGAGCAACTACAGCAAAACCTTTTCCAGCTTCACCTGCTGTTGCTGCTTCAACAGCTGCATTTAGTGAAAGAATATTTGTTTGAAAAGCAATATTATCAATAGAGGCTATTGCTTCACTGATAGCTTTTACTTGTTCATTAATCTCATCCATAGATGTTGTTGTATCATTTGCAAGTTTTTGTCCATCACTTGCAGAGTTTAATAGATTTTTAGAAAGTGATGACATTTTTGATATATTTTCAGAATTATTTCTTATATTCCCTGTTATTTCTTCTAAAGCTGCAGAAGTCTCTTCTAAACTAGCTGCTGCTTCATTTGTAGAATTATTCAGTTTTTTCATATTATCAAGTACTTGTTTTGAACTATAGTCTAGTTTAAGTCCTATTGATTTATTTTCAATAAGCATTTTATTTATTATCTCAGCTAATTCATTTAACCCAACTGCAACCAATCCTGAATCATCTTTTATTCTTTGAGTAAAATTAAGATTTTTAAATTGTAAAAGTACCTCTTTTAATTGATTTAGATTTTGAGATACATTTGTACTTGTTACGCTAAGCATTTCATTAAAAATCTCTTTTAGTTCTTCAAGATTAGCATTTTTTGTACTTACAAGTACTCGCTTAGTCAAATCACCATTTTTTGCACTATTAACTACAGCTTTAACTTCTTCAATAAGTTTTAAATCTTCTTTCATTAAAGTTTCTGTTCTATTTATATTCTTATTAATTACTTCAGACATTTGGGCAAATTCATCTTCACCTTTTATTTCTAAAAGTTTTACACTACTACTTTCTTTATTAATAAATTTGAAAAAATCTAAAAGCCCAGTATTTAGTTTCTCAAGAGGATTTCCAACAACTTTTGAAGTAACAATAAGTAATAACAGTGAAATAATAATTAAAGTAATGATAAAAGCAAGCGATATATAAATAATTGCTTTTTTACTAAAAGCAAAAACATCATCAATTGTATCACTTACTACTAAAACAGCATTAAATCCTTTTAGATGTTTTACATATGCAAGTTTCTCAATATTATCAGTACTTGTATATTTTATAAGTCTATCCTTACCTTTTATCATATCTTTAAAAGTAAAATTTCCCTTTTTATCTTTTATATCAAAAAGATTTTCCCCTTCTTTTGTTGGATGAATAATTAAATTACCTTTATTATCCATCATATAAGCATATCCATTATTATTAATTTTTATATCTCTAATATCTTTTTTTAGAGAACTTAAAGCCGAAGTAAAATCATATCCAATGAAAAGAATTCCAATAACTTTATTCTCTTTTAAAATTGGCTCATATACTACATAGTAATCTTTTCCAAAAAGCTTTACTTTTCCATAAAAAGTTTTACCTTCTAGCATAGACTTCATCGCAGGTGACTTTTTCCCTAACATTGTTCCAAAAGCACGAGTTCCATCCTCTTTTTTTAATGTCGTTGTTACTCTTACAAAATCATCACCCATTCTTGCAAAAACTGTAGCAATTACACTTGTTGTTTGAGTATATTTTTCTAAAGGCTCAAAATTATTATTTAATAGTGTATTGCCATTATAAAAAGCTGGAGCATCTATATTCCCTACTCTTGCTATTTTATCTTTATCTATACTATAAGAATCAGGCAAATACGTTTTTATAACATTCAAATACCCTTTCATTACTTCATGTAAATTATTATCTAATGTATTAAATGCAATTGCTATATGCTCTGCACTACTTTGAAATTGACTTTCTGATTGTCTTATAGATTTATTTGCAATTATATTTGATAATATGATTGTAACAATAACAAATACTACAAAAAGAGTAGATATTATATAAGCTAAAAATTTTGATTTTAGAGATTTAAATTTAATCACTATAATTCCTTAATATTATTTTTCTCAAATATTACCATAATATTAGTAAAATTAAATTTACCATTTTTATTTTTTATTAAACTTTTCTTAAATAAGTTTATAAATTATTTAATTAAAATATTTTTTTTGATAAAATTAAATATGAGATGTTTATTATGTGAGAAACTGTCATTTAGTGCCATTTGTAAAGAGTGTCAGAGTAATTTTCTTTTTCCATCTTTCCATAAAAGAGAAATAGAAAAAGGCTTTTATAACTACTCTTTTTATAGCCTATCAGAACTAGAAGATTTACTCTCTTCAAAATATTATTTTTTTGGTGATAAAGTTTTTAATATACTTGCCAATTTATCTTTTAAAAAATTTGCTTCAAACTTTGAATTTAATGAAAATACTTTTGCAGTACCTATTGATGATCATTCAAGACATGAGTTTTCCCATACAGCAATTTTAGCTCATGCACTAAACTCAAAAAATATAAAAGCCCAATACAATGCCTTAAGAGCAACAAATATTGTCAAATATGCAGGAAAAGATAAAGAATATAGAGAAAAAAATCCAAGACGATTTAAACTAACAAATATTTATGATAAAACAACAATTTTATGCGATGATATAATTACTACAGGTGCTACAATTAAGGAAGCAAAAAAAGCTTTAGAGAAAAAAAATAATAAAGTATTATTTTCTTTAACCCTCGCTGATGCAAAACTTTAATAACATAAAATAAAAAATTTATTTATCTTTTATTTTTCTTCTTACTTTTTTTATCATATCTTCTATCATTAATATTTCATTTTCAAGAAGCTCTTTTGAATTATTTTCAAACTCTTTTTTTTCAATCTTTTTTTCAATCTTCTCTTTTTTGTTTTCGAGCTTAATTAAAGCCTTTTCAAACTTCTTATCCTTTTTTGATTCAAAAAAACTGTTTATTTCAGCAATTAGTTTTTTAACTTTCATGTTCTTCTCCTAATTCTAACAAAATTTTATCTTCAACCCAAAGGATAGTAGTAATATCTATAAGTTTTTTACATATATTAAGAGTAAAAGATAAATCATTTATAAGGTTTGTTATCATTTCACTACTTGTTGTTTTTGCTTTTATAATATTATCAATTCTCTTACTAGACATTAAATCCAAAGAATTTAACTTTTGTTTTAATGATTTAGATTTAAACATTTTATCAATATCATCTAAATTATGATTTTGTCTAATATCTTTTAGTTCTATAAGAACCATTATAATCATATCTTCTAAAAAATCATACTCTTTTTTTATATATTTGTTGGTGCAGTTTTTGTGAATATCAATATTTTTTTGCAATGTTTTTATATTATTCAATAACTTAATCATCTGTCCAGCTATTGACTTGAACATATTCACAATTTTACTATCTTCATTTTTCATATTTTTTTGTGATTCTATTCCATATTTGAGTATTTCAACATATAATGATTTTAAATTTTCTTTATAAACTTTATCTATTTTAACATTATTATTAATTTTTGATTTTTCTTTATATCTATTTAAAAAAATATCCTCATGTTTGATATTCATCAAATGCATAATTGCTTTTAAAAAATTAAAATAAAGATTTTGACTCTCTTTTCTAAGACTTATTAATGCCGTTTTGGGAATCTTAATAACTTCTTTATTCAAATATTTTGGACTTGCCCAAGATTTAGTTTTTGGTACAAATAATTTTTGTAAATAAACAACTAATTTAGGTATAAAAGGTGCTACAATAATTATTGCTGCTACATTAAAAATTGTATGAAACATGGTAAGTTTTATTACATAATTATCAAAATTTAATCCAAAATAATGAGCAACAAAATCTATTAAATAACTAATTTGATAAATAAAAATTATGGCAAAACTAGCAGAAACCAGATTAAATATAAGTTGAGCAATTGCCAAACGTTTACCATTTTCATTAGAACTCAAAGAACCAAGTATCGTTGTAGTAGTACTCCCAACTTTTCCACCAATCATTATTGCTAAAGCATTCATATAAGTAATTTGAGTACTTGCTAAAGCAGTTAAAATAATAGCCATACTTGCAGAACTAGATTGGATAATAAACGTCATAACTGCACCAATTAAAAAATAAATTCCCATCCCCAAATATCCATCAGTAACAAAAGTAGATAAATCAATAAAGTTTTTTAAAGAAGAAAACCCATTAATCAAATAAGATATTCCAAGAAATATAAAACCTAAACCAAGTAATATATTTCCAAATCCTTTATATTTCTCATTTCTTGAAAATCTAAAAAAAATACCAAAAATAAGTATTGGCATAGCATAATGAGAAATTTTTATTTTAAGTCCAAACACAGATATAAGCCATGCAGTTGTTGTAGATCCTAAACTAGAACCTAAAACTACTCCTATTGCTTCACCTAAACCTATCAAGCCTGTTCCTAGAAATGATATCAATATCACACTTGTCAATGAAGAACTTTGTATTATAGAAGTTATAAGAAAACCACTTCCTAATGATTTAGGTAAGGTATTTGTAAATTTTTCTAAAATCCTTTCAAAAAAACTACCAGAAAAAAGTTTAAAGCCCTCCTCCATAAAAAATACACCTACTAAAAATACTGCTACTCCTGCAACAATTATTTTTGCACTTTCATAAGTAAGTATGAAATAAGCCAACACTAAAAAAAGTATTGGAAAAGATATTTTTCTTATCATATTCCCCTCCTCTTTTCACATTTTAAATTATATCATATAATATATAACTTATACATATATTATGGTCTTTATATATTTTTTAAAATTAAAGCTATTAACTACTTAATAATTTTAATTAGATATAATATTTTTATTACAAATGTAGGATAACACGTGATTGGAATAATTGATTATAATATGGGAAATTTAGCAAGCGTTTACAATGCTTGTCATTTATTAGATGCAAAAGCATCAATTGTAAAAGACCCAAGTGAACTAAAAAACTTTGACAGAATAATTTTGCCAGGTGTTGGTGCTTTTGCAGATGCAATGAGTAACTTAAATACTACAGGGATGAAAGAAGCAATATTAGAGTATTCAAAAACGGGGAAACCAATGATTGGGATTTGTTTAGGTATGCAACTTCTTTTTGAGAGTTCACAAGAATTTGGTCATAGTGATGGATTGGGTCTTATAAATGGTGAAGTCGTAAAATTTGATAAGACTAAAATGCATGAAGATTTTAAAGTACCACATATGGGTTGGAATACAATTATAAATAACAATGACCCTTTATTTGATGGACTAAAAAATCCATATTTATATTTTGTTCACTCTTTCCATGCAGTTACTAGTGAAGAAAATATTATTGGAAAAACAGTTTATGGATATGAGTTTGTAAGTGCTGTAAAAAAAGATAATATTTATGGTTTTCAACCTCATCCAGAAAAATCACATGATAATGGAATTCAAATTTTAAGGAATTTTACAAAACTATAAAAAGGATATATCATGAGAACAATAGCAGTATCAGGAGCTAGTGGTTTTGTAGGTAGCAGTTTGACTAAATTCTTTACTGATTTAGATTATAAAATTCTTCCTATTAGAAGGGAGATTTTAAATGATAAAATCAAATTAGAAGAGTTACTTAATACAAGTGATATATTAATAAACCTTGCTGGTGCAAATATAATAAATAGATGGAGTGAAAGTTATAAAAAACTTCTTTACTCAAGTAGAATAAATACTACACAAAAATTAGTATCTGCAATAAAAAATATAGATAATCCACCAAAATTATTGATCTCAACTTCTGCCGTTGGTATATATGACAATAAAGCAACTTATGATGAAAATGGAACTTATTCAAATGATTTTTTATCATCAATTTGTCAAGAGTGGGAAAAAGAGGCTTTAAAAGCAAAAAGTGAAAAGACAAAAGTCTCTATTTTTAGATTTGGAATAATTTTAGGAAAAGATGGTGGAGCTTTGCAAAAGATGATACTTCCATTTAAATTAGGATTAGGTGGAGTAATAGGAAGTGGAGAACAAGCATTCTCATATATTCATATAGAAGATTTACTAAATGCTTATAAATTTGTGATTGAAAACTCTTATGAAGATACATTTAACTTAAGTGCACCTGTTCCAACTACAAATAAAGGTTTGACTCAGGCTTTAGGAAAAACACTAAAAAGACCTACTATACTTCCAGTACCAGAATTTGTTTTAAATATAATTTTTAGTGAAGGTGCTAAGGTCTTAACAGATGGACAAAGTGCTATTCCTAAAAAATTATTGGATTTAGGTTTTGAATTTAAATATAAAACAATAGAAGAAACAATAGAAAACTTATGTAAATAAAGGATAGCATTTATTATGGATATATTGCCAGCGATTGATTTAAAAGATGGAAAAGCAGTAAGACTAAGCAAAGGTTTAATGGATAGTGCAAAAATCTATTCAGATGAGCCTTGGCAAGTAGCTAAAAGATTTGAAGAACTTGGAAGTAAATGGGTTCATATAGTAGATTTAAATGGAGCATTTGCAGGGAAACCAGCAAACTTAGAGCAAATCAAAAAAATAAGAGAAAACTGTAATCTTAAAATTGAACTTGGTGGTGGAATTCGTGATGAGGAAACTATCAAAATGTATATTGAACTAGGAGTTGATAGATTAATTTTAGGTTCAATTGCAGTAAAAGATCCACAATTTGTAAAAGATATGGCTTCAAAATATCCAATTGCTGTTGGAATTGATGCTATGGATGGAATGGTAGCCGTTGAAGGATGGGCAGAAGTTTCTACAATGGAAGCTACCACTTTAGCTAAAGAGTTTGCCAATGCAGGTGTTCAAGCTATTATTTGTACAGATATAAGTAAAGATGGAATGCTTTGTGGTGTAAATGTAGAGTTCACTGAATCAATTGCCCTTGCTAGTGGAATAGATACGATTGCTAGTGGTGGGGTAAAAGATATAAATGACATAATAAACTGTAAGGCAAATGGGAATATTGCTGGTGTTATAGTTGGAAAAGCTTTTTATGAAGGTACACTTGACTTAGAAGAAGGATTCAAAGCTTTATAATATGCCTTTAAAAAAATTTAATCCTGATAATATTTACAATAAACTTGTAAATGAAGAAGATGCAAGAGTTTGCAAAGCTATAGATGAAAAAGCATGCAAAGTGGTACCTGGTAATTTTTTTCTAACTCTTATTAGTTACTTCTTTACTAAACTTGCAGATGCAATTTCTAATACAAAAATAATTTTACCTTGGATAATGCATAGCTTAAATGTTCCTGTATTTCTGATTAGTTTTTTAGTTCCAATTAGAGAGTCAGGTTCACTTCTTCCTCAACTTTTTATAGCAGCTTATGTTAGAAAACTACCTATTAGAAAATGGGTATGGGTAATTGGCTCAATTTTACAAGCCTTGTGTATTTTTGGAATTGGTCTTGTGGCTTGGAATTTAGAAGGCTTAAATGCTGGTTTAGCAATTATTGCACTACTTATACTTATGAGTTTGGCAAGAGGATTATGTTCAGTTGCAGCAAAAGATGTAATAGGTAAAACAATTCCTAAAACAAGAAGAGGTGCCTTAAATGGACTTTCTGCAATGCTTTCAGGTCTGCTTGTTGTTGCTCTTGGAGTCTATTTTTTATTAAATGGAGAAAAACCTTTCTCTCCTCAAAATTTTGGAGTACTACTTTTTATCGCTGGAATTTTTTGGATTTTAGCATCACTTATATATTCACAAATAAACGAATTCCCAGGGGAAACACATGGAGGAGGAAATGCCTTTACTGTTGCTATTAAAAAACTATCTATTTTAAAAACTGATAAACCATTTAGACTTTTTGTGATAACAAGAGCACTATTTTTATGTTCAGTTTTAAGCGCACCATTTTTTGTAATCATAGCTAAAGAACACTCAAATGACGATACTTACTTATTAGGTCTTTTTATTCTTTCAAGTGGATTAGCAGATTTATTATCCGCTAATTTTTGGGGTAAGTTTTCAGATATATCTAGTAAAAGAGTTATGATTTTAGGAGCAACAATTGCTACGACTGTAGGCTTTATTGTATCTTTTATTTATTATTTTTATTCTCAACTTTTTTTATATATATGGATTATGCCTATTATCTATTTTGTTTTAAGTATTGGGTATCAGGGAATAAGAATTGGTAGAAAAACATATATAGTTGACTTGGCAGAAGGGAATAAAAGAACAGATTATGTGGCTGTTAGTAATACCTTAATTGGAATAATATTACTTTTAAGTGGTTCAATTGGTACTTTTAGTTCTATAATTGGAGTTGGTGGAATTATATTATTTTTATCTCTAATAGGAGTACTTGCAATATATTTAGCAAAAAAACTTCCTGAAGTTCAAGAAGATTAATTTACTTTAATTATAATTTATTTCTTACTTTTTTTTAATATAGGTTCTAATTTTGATTTTAATATATCTGCATTAAATGGTTTTACAATATAGTTATTAACTCCACTTTTTAAAGCTTCTATAACTTCTGATTTCCCACCTTCAGTTGTTATCATTAAAATTGGTGTATTCACATATTTAGGCAGTTTTCTGACATTTTGAACAAACTGCAATCCATTCATTCTTGGCATATTCCAATCTGTAAGAATAACATCATAGCTATTTGTTTTAACTTTTCCTAAAGCAACTAATCCATCCTCTGCTTCATGAATATAATCAGTAGAGATACCTAATTGCGTTAAAACATTAACAATGATTCTTCTCATAGTTGAGCTATCGTCTACAACCAAAACTCTTAAATTCATTATTTTCCTTTAACTAAAAATAAATTATATTAAGAATATACTTAAAACTACTTCTTTCTTTCATTTTAAATATGTCTAATTTTTATTATATTAACATAAAATAACAAATTTTTACAAAATTGTAAATAGTTATATAAAAATTAAATTCTAATTATGATAAAATTATTTAAACTTTTATTTAGGTTATAAAATGGATTCAAATAAAAAAATAACGATAATAATTTTTACAATGGTTACCTTATTAACTATTGTAATAGTAGCACTAGTTGCAATTGGTTCAAGAGAGAGTGGCTACAATGGAGCTATAAAAAGAGCCTATTTAGCAGCAGATATTGTAAAAGAAACATTAACTTCTCATATGATTAATGGAACTATGGATAAAAGAGAAACCTTTCTAACTAGTATTAGTCAAATAAAAGAGATAAAAGATTTATGGATAATAAGGGGAGAGACTGTTTCTCAACAATTTGGTAAATCAGCGAATAGAAATGAAAAACCAAGAGATGCAATTGATGAAGAAGTTTTAAAAACTGGAAAAGTAATTACCCTTCCTAATGAATCTATTAAAAGTGCCACATTAAGAATCACTATTCCATATACAGCTTCAGCCCTTGATAAACCCAACTGTTTAAGCTGTCATAATGCAAAAGAAGGAGAGGTTTTAGGTGCCATATCTTTAAAATTTGATATCCAAGATGATAGAATTTCAAGTATTACTGTATTATTAAATATAATTGCAATTATCACAGTATTTTTAATACTTATACTTATTTATATAAGTAGAAAAATCAAACCTTATACTTCTTCATTTGATTCAATTACGGAAGTTTTAAAAAAAGTACATGAAGGTGACTATTCAATTAGAGCAAAAGAAGGCGTGTTAAAAGAAGATAAAGAGGCTTTCCAATGGTTAAACGAAATCATTGAAAAACTAGAAACTGTATTAACTGGAATTGAAAAAAACTTAACATCATTTGTTCACAATAGAGCATCAACTAATGCAAACAGTGATAAGCTATTAACTGCACAAAAAATAATAGAAGATATTACAGAAATATATAACTATAAAAAAACTATAGAGACTGATTTAACAAAAGATGATATTTATTACAGATTAGTTCAAGTTTTTAAAGATAAGCTAAAAATAGAAAATTTTTGTATTTATGAAAATGATTTAAAAAGAGATACTAGAAAAGTAATATTCTCAACAGAAGAGACAACGCCTTGTTGTAGTCTACTTAAAAACATAAAAGAACAATGTAGAGCGGAGAGAACAGATACAGTGGTTTTATCTGAAAATTTTCCAGAAATTTGTAGAATTGCTTCTTGTGATGATTGTTCAGATTATATTTGTATTCCATTTACAATAAATAAACACAAAAGTATAACAGTTCATGTTATGTGTGATAGTAAAAACCATTTAGAAGAGACAAAATATAAAATTGGAATTATTAGAAAATATTTAGAAGAGACAAAACCTATTTTAGAAAGTAAAATTTTAATGGATGTATTAAGAGAGAGAAATCTTGTTGATGGCTTGACAGGACTTTATAATAGGAAATATTTAGATGACTTTATAGAGAAAAAAATGCCTCAAGAACTACTTCTTGGTTCAACTTATGCCGTTATGTTCTTAGATATTGATTATTTTAAAATGGTTAATGATACTTATGGGCATGATGCAGGTGATACTATTTTACAAAAACTTTCAAAAACAATGAAAGCAGAAATTTCTGATAAAGACTTTATTATTAGATTTGGAGGGGAAGAATTCCTAATAATTATGGAAAATCCAACTGAAGAGAGTGCAAAAGATTTAGCTACAAGAATAAATAGTGAATTTGCAAAACTCGTATTTACTTTTAATAATGAGTCATTTAGTAAAACTGTAAGTATTGGATATTCTTTCTTACCTAGTGATGCAGATCAAATGTGGAAATGTATCAAATTTGCTGATTTATGTTTATATAAAGCAAAAGAGACAGGTAGAAATAAAGTCATAAGATTTACAAAAGACCTTCTCATAAATAAAGATAAAGACAATTATTAAAATTGTCTTTATTCCTTTTTCATTTTAATATTATTAAATAATATTCTTAAATATTAAATTATATTAATTAATTTAATATTATAAAAATTGTATATTTTTTATACAAATATAGATATCTTTACATCTACATTCAAGCTACAATTTTAATGTAAAATTATTCTAAAGAAATTGATAATCAAAATTCTTTGATCTTTTACATTAGGATTAAAAATGAAGAATACTTACAAATATACACTTGGACAAAAGACTTATACCTTTAAAAACTTAACTGATTTAATGGCAAAAGCCACCCCAAAAAGATCTGGAGATGTTTTAGCAGGAGTTGCTGCAAGTTCATCACAAGAAAGAGTAATAGCTCAAATGAGATTAGCTGAAGTACCTCTAAAAACTTTTTTAGAAGAACATCTTATCTCATATGAAAAAGATGAAATCACTAGACTTATTATAGATGATCATGATAGTGAAGCTTTTAAAATCATCTCTCATCTAACCGTTGGGGATTTTAGAGATTGGCTCCTAAGTGATAATACAACACCTGACTTAATAAAACAAGCAAGAGCTGGTATGACACCTGAAATGGTGGCAGCTGTTAGTAAAATCATGAGAAATCAAGATTTAATCTTAGTTGCAAAAAAATGCCCTATTACAACTGCCTTTAGAGATACAATAGGATTGAAAAACCACCTTTCAACAAGACTTCAACCAAATCACCCAACAGATGATGTTAGAGGAATTACCGCTAGTATTTTAGATGGATTATTATATGGAAATGGTGATGCAGTAATTGGTATCAATCCAGCAACAGATAATGTTGAACAGACTATAAAACTTCTAAAAATAATGGATGAAATAATTACAAAATATGAGATTCCTACACAATCTTGTGTTTTAACTCATGTTACAAATACTATTGAAGCAATTGAAAAAAAAGCACCAGTTGATTTAGTTTTCCAATCTATTGGAGGAACTGAAGCTACTAATACAAGTTTTGGGGTTAATTTATCTATTTTAAAAGAAGTAAGAGAAGCAGCACTCTCTTTAAATAGAGGAACCGTTGGAAATAATGTTATGTATTTTGAAACAGGACAAGGAAGTTCCCTATCAGCAAATGCAAACTTTGGGGTTGATCAACAAACCTGTGAAGCAAGAGCTTATGCTGTTGCTAAAAAGTTTGACCCACTATTAGTAAATACTGTTGTTGGTTTTATTGGACCTGAATATTTATTTGATGGGAAAGAGATTACAAGGGCAGGATTAGAAGATCACTTTTGTGGAAAACTATTAGGATTACCAATGGGTTGTGATATTTGTTATACAAACCATGCAGATGCAGATCAAAATGATATGGATAACTTATTAACTCTACTTGGAGTTGCTGGATGTAACTTTATTATGGGAATTCCAGGTTCTGATGATATCATGCTTAATTATCAAACCACCTCTTTCCATGATGCCCTTTATGCAAGAAGAGTTTTAGACTTACACCCTGCTCCTGAATTTGAAGCATGGTTAAAAAAGATGGAAATATTTACAAATACAGATACCTTTTCTTTAAATGATGATATCCCTTCTGGCTTTTCAAAATCACTTAAAAAAGTAATTGGAGCCTAATATGGAAAATAAAATCATAAATGAAACATCAAATAAATCAAATGTTATAAAAAACCCATGGTCAGTCCTAAGAGAGTATACAGATGCAAGAATTGGATTAGGAAGAAGTGGAGTTAGTCTTCCAACTTCGCATCTTTTAGAGTTTCAATTAGCCCATGCCCAAGCACAAGATGCTGTTCATTTACCCTTAGATGTGGATTATATCTTTGAACAAATAGATAATACTTCATTTAATGTAAATATTGTAACTTCAAATAGAACTAACAAGGAGCTTCTACAAAAAGGACATAAAGCCATTCTTTTACACTCTGAAGCAAAAGATAGAATTGAATATCTACAAAGACCTGATTTAGGAAGAAAACTAAATCAAAAATCACACAACATACTAAAAGATACAGTTTCAGTTGAATCTAGACCTTATGATTTAGCAATTGTTATTGTAGATGGGCTTTCATCTTTAGCAATAAAAGAAAATGCCATTAATTTTATAGATAAATTATGTCAAGCACTATCACAAGATAAACAAGAATGGAGCATAACACCTTTCACAGTTGTTCAACAAGGAAGAGTGGCTATTGGAGATGAAGTTGGTATGTTATTAAATGCAAAAGCAACTTTAGTATTAATTGGAGAAAGACCAGGGTTAAGCTCCCCTGATAGTCTTGGTTTATATCTTACCTGGGATGCACAGGTTGGCCTTACAGATGCAAATAGAAATTGTATCTCAAATGTTCGATTAGATGGATTATCTTATGCCGAGGCTGTAAAAAAAACAATTTATTTATTAAAAGAATCTCGAAGATTAGAATTATCGGGTGTGAATTTAAAAGATAGAACAACAAATGACGAAATCGAACTAACTAACAGTGAAGAAAACTTTCTTCTAAACTAAAGGATAAGAGAAATGGGAAAAACTAAAATTGATCAAGACTATCTTGCGAAAAGACAGTTAAAAAGGGGGACAGCTGGTTGGATGTTGCTTGCTGGACTTGGTATTTCATATGTTATTTCAGGTGATTTTGCTGGATGGAACTTTGGTATTGCAGAAGCTGGTTGGGGTGGATTTGCTATTGCTGCTGCTTTAATGGCTGTAATGTATTTTTGTTTAGTTTTATCATTAGCTGAAATGTCAGCTGCGATACCAGCTGCTGGTGGTGGATATAGCTTTGCACGACAAGTTATGGGACCAGCTGGTGGATATTTAACTGGGCTTGCTATTTTAATAGAATATGCTATTGCACCTGCCGCTATTGTTATTTTTATTGGTTCTGCTGTTGAGGCTTTACTTGGTATTAATGGACCATTGGTTTATGCACTATTTTATGCAGTATTTATTGCTATTCACTTATTTGGTGCGGGGGAAGCTTTAAAAACTATGATGGTAATTAGTGCTTTGGCTGTATTTGCTATTATTGCTACTGCTCTTGCTCTAATTGGTAATTTTGATATGTCAAATCTATTTGATATTAAAGCTTCTGCTGATGTTGCTGGAGCTACTAGCTTTTTACCATTTGGTTGGCATGGTGTTTGGGCTGCTTTACCTTTTGGTATGTGGTTATTTCTAGCAGTTGAAGGTGTACCATTAGCTGCTGAAGAAGCAAAAAATCCTGAAAAAGATGTGCCAAAAGGTATTATTGCAGCTATGATTTTCCTACTTATCTCTGCAGTTTTAGTTGTATTTTTACTTGCAGGTGTTGCAGGTGCTGATGCAATGGGTAAAAGTGCTGTTCCATTAGTAGATGCTTTAAATGTAAATGGGAATACTACCTTAGCAACTATTGTTAATGTATTAGGTTTAGCTGGTTTAATTGCTTCATTTTTCTCTATCATATATGGTTATAGTAGATTAGTATTTGCCCTATCAAGAGCTGGTTACTTACCACAATTTTTATCTTTAACAAGTAAAAAGAAAACTCCTACTTGGGCTTTAATTGTTCCAGGTGTTTTAGGATTCTTAGCTTCACTAACTGGTGAAGGTGATTTGATGTTAGCTATGGCAGTTGTAGGTGCAACTATTTCATATGCACTAATGGCATTTAGCCATATCTTATTAAGAGTTAAAAATCCAGATATGCCAAGACCTTATAAAACTCCTGGTGGAGTTCTAACTTCTGGTATTGCTTTTGTATTATCTATCATTGCCCTAACAGGTGTTTATGCTTTTGACCCAAGAGCATTTAATTATACTCTTGTTTTATATGCAATTGGTGCTTTATATTACTTCTTCTATAGTAAAAACCATTTGGTTGCAAAAACAGCTGAAGAAGAGTTTGCTATGCTTGAAGCTGCAGAAGCTGACTTAACTCATGAGTTAAGTGAATAATAAATTTATAATCAAATAACATAGACTTAAAAGTCTATGTTATTTTTCTTCATCCAACATCGTATAATGTAACTCCAAACCTTTTGAAGTAGCTATAAATCCATTTACATTTATTTTACCCTCATGTACCATTTTATGGTGTTCTTTACAAAGTGGTATTAAATTATATTTATGATTTGCATTTACATGACCTATAAAGCCATCTTTATTTGCCCTTGCTTGCTCTTTTATATGGTGAACATCATCAACACTTCTTCCACATATTACACAAGTAGAAACAATAAGGTCTTTATTGTATTTTGAAGTTTTTCTTTGTGAAATTCTCTCAATTGGATCATAATCATCGGTTAATTTTTTTCTTATATCATTTGCCATTCTAAGAAACTCTTTATCCATATGAAGTGATTTAGCATACTCTAAACCATACATACTACTTCCACTTCCATATTGAAGTTTTCTATTAAATATAAGCTTGTCTTCATTATCTTCATACATAACAGATAAGTGTAAACATATTATGTTTTTTAGTTTTTCTATTTCTGGAAGTTCAGGCAGTTGATGTAAGTGTGTAGCAAACATAAAAATTGATTCTAATTTTGCTAATTTTAATATGGCACTCGCCACAATACTAACTCCACTCATAGTTTCAGTACTATGACTTATCTCATCACCAAGTACAAGTGAATTCTTAGTAGCTCTATTGAATATATTTTTAAGTTCTAACATCTCAACTGCAAAAGAAGATAAACCTTTTGCAATATTATCAGCTCCTGAAATTCTTGTAAATACTGCATCAAAAATAGAAAACCTCATTGATTTACATGGTACATAAAATCCGGCTTGGGCTAAAATTACAGCAATACCAATTGATTTCATAAGTGAAGATTTTCCACTTGAATTTATTCCATAAAGTAAAACACCATGCATTTTATTATTGAACATATTTATTGGATTTGAGTTTTTAATAATTACATTATTTTTATATTCATCACTTGCAAGACTAAGCTCTCCTAAAATAACATCATTAGGTACATAAATCCCCTGTTCTTCTCCATGTTCAATTATAGGATGTCTTAAATCTATAAGTTCAATAAAGCTCTCATTATCTTTTGTTTTTACTATTTTTGGAGGTGAATAATTATGTTTTTTAGCTGTTTTTATATTTGAAACTGTTAAATCAATTTCAGCAATAAATTGAACTAACTCTTCTAGTAAAATAGCAAACTTTTTCTCAAATTCTAAGAGCTTTTCTTTAAAAACAAGTTTATTTAACTCAATAATTTTTCGCAAATTATGTACATATTTATCAGAGATATCTTCTGTTAGTTTGCAAGTTATTTTTACAGAATTTGTTTGAACTTTTATTTTAAAATCTTTAAATAAAAGTAATTCATCATCAATTATTAAATGTGAATTTAAAAGTTCTTCTCTCATAAGATTAAATCTGCTTTTTGTAAGTCCTAGATAAAATCCTTCTTTATCAAGTCTTTGAATACTAACGAAGTTTTGATCATTTGATTTTAAAAATCCCAAAATATGAAGTCTCAATATCTCTAATTTCTCTATTAGTTTTTTATTTTCATTTGTAAGTTCATCAATTTTTGTATTGATTCCCTCACAAATCATATTTGCTTCAACATCTTTTAGCATATATTTACCACTAATTGATAAATCAAAAGTTGAATCAATAGAATCAATAAACATCTGTAACTCAGCAGAAGTACAAGGTGCTGTAAAGAATTTATAGTTTTCCATAAAAGTAACTACTTCTTTAATACTAATAAGTGAGTCATATAAGTAGTTTAATTCAAAGGGATGAAGACGAGAGAGTTTAATTCTTCTAGTTAATCTTTCTATATCATAAATATTTGCTAATTCACTCTCAATTGGAGTGTGATAATCATATAACTCTTTTGATAAAGCATATCGTCTAAGTAACTCTTTTTCATCTTTTACTGGATGAGTAAGTCTCTCTTTTAAAAGTCTTTTCCCCATAGCAGTTGAAGTATTATTTATGATTTTTATCAAAGATGGATTATGTGAAGTCTCTATTATATTTAATTGTTCTAAGGCATTATTTCCAAGATAGATATATCTGCTAATATCTAGCTTTTGAGGGAAAGATAATTTTTGAATAATTTTAGCATCATGCCCAATTACAAAATCAATCAATACTGCTAATGATTCAGTAGCTAAAGGAACTCTTTCCATATCAAGATGTTCTATTGAGGTTAGAAGCGATTCTATATTGAATACATTTTTAAATAACTCATTTTGATAAACAATTTTTGGTCTAAATGAACTTATATGAAAAGTTTTGTGAGATAATTCAAGGTACTCTATTATCTCTTTTTGATTTATTGCTTTATCACAAAAGGAGATAACTACCTCATTTGTTTTGTGCATATTCATATAATTAAAACACTCATCAAGGGCAAAGTTTTTATCTTCGCTTGTTCCATGAACTTCATTGTAATAACATTTTCCAGTTGTAACATCAATAGCACTATACCCAACAGAAAAGATTCCCTTATTACAATCTATTGTAAGTGAAGTAATATTATTTTCATCTTGATCAATTACAAAATCAAAGTTTGTCCCAGGACTTACAACTGTATCAATATACCTGCTAACTTTAGGAGGAAGACCTTTTTGTCTTATTAATACAACTGTGTATTTTTGTTCTCCAATTATTCTAGCAAGATGTTTTTCTAGTGAAATTGCAGGGACACCTGCCATAATTGGATTCTCTTTAGAGTTTTCTAAAATAGCCTTGTTTTTTCTTGTCAATTGTATATTTAAAAGCTCAGCAATCTCTTTTGCTTTACCTATTTGTTCTTCTTCATTATTTACTTCATAAACTTCAAAAAATGTCCCTATTTCCATAAGAACTACGGTATTTGTTCCATATTTTTCTTCAAATTTTTTTTGAAGTTTAAAATAAGTAATTGTTAGAAGTTCTTTTTTGTCTTGTAAAAGTTCATTAAGCTCAGCGTTTACCACTATCGTCTAACCCCTGTCCATTCTCTTATCAATTCCCTTTGTTCTTTTGTTAAATTAGCTTCTTTATGTATCCAAGTGTAACTAGCCAAAGGCATAACAGCATATGCTGTTCTATAGATTTCTTTAAGTTTTTTCTTTTTTTCTTCTTTTGTATAATTTGCCCAAGTACTAAAATCTAATGCTTTTCTTCCATCAACTACATGTCCTTCTATTATCCAAGATCCAGGTGCAATTGAACTATACCAAGGCCAAATAGTCTCATTTGAATGGCAATCATAACAAGCATTTTTAAGTAAAACTTTAACCTCTTTTGGTGCTTGAATTTCTAATGATTTATCAATAACAGGGTTTGTTTTATCTATTTGTATTGCTTGCATTAAAAGTAATACTACAAAAAATATTATAATAGTAATTTTCATTTATTCTTCTCCATAAAACATCTCATAAGGTCTTTTTATTGCATTGATAAAAGCACTTATGCTTATATTTTTTCCTTCTCTTAAAAACTCTTTTCCATCAAGGTAAAATAAAATTGTAGGAGCTTGAAATATTGTAAAATAAGAACTTATATCTAAGCTTTGTTCAATTTTTATTTCGAAAAGACTAATTTTATCGAAATAAGTTGAAATTTCTTTTTCTATCTTTGGTTTTAATACTTTACACACTGAACAATTTTTAGAAGAGAAGTATATAATTAGGGCTTCTTTCGAGCTTATCTTCTCTTTTATATCTTCTAAATTATTTATTACTTTCATCTTCTTTTTTTAATTCTTCTTCATTATTTTCTTCATTTTCATCTTTTCTATCTTTTCTATTTTGGAAAATATCATGTCTACTTAAACTAATTCCTTTCATATGTGTTAAAGGAAAAGCAAAAGCAATACCCTTCCCTTCTGTTGTTATGTGAAGGGAATGAATAATTGCTTTTATCACAGGATTTACCCTAGCCTTTGGCAATAAAAATAGAAGTAAAGAATCATTTGCTTCAAAAGATGTTCTATAGAAATTGTGCATTTTCCCAAGTCCCATACCATCTGCTCTAAGAACTGTAACTCCATTTGCCCCAGCTTTACTAGCCGCTTGAATTGCATCTATTTTTTTATCTTTTGGCACTATTATTACAACAGCATAAAAATCCATAGGTAAAGAGTGTCTTCTATTACTTCCATCAATATTTACAGTTGCTAAATCCATATTTTCAGCATCAACTAAATTATCACGTAAGATATTTTCAGCTTCAATTTGAGTATCAGATTTAACCCCAAGTTTTTCAGTTAATACCCCATAAAGCATAACCGTAATCATAGGAAATAGTGAAGCAAAAGCAATAAGTCCAAATCCATCAATAAGTGGACTTCTTCCTGGAATATTTGTAGCAAGACCAATTCCAAGTGCTGCAACTAGTGGAACTGTTACTGTAGAAGTTGTAACTCCACCACTATCATATGCTATAGGAATAATATATTTAGGTGCTATAAAAGTTAAAATTATAACAACAATATATCCTACAATAATGTAATAATGAATATGCCCACCATCAACTATTCTAAATGCACCCAAAGCAATACCAATAGCAACTCCAAGGGCAACAAACAGTCTTAGTGCAAAGTCATTTATTCTACCATCACTAATCTCTTTTGCTTTTTTTGCAATAGCCATAAGTGCAGGTTCTGCCATAGTTGTAGAAAATCCAATTGCAAAAGAAAATGCATAAATTACTAATACAGACTTGCCTTTTGTCAATTCATAAGCCATAGTTTCACCAAGGGTAAATAATCCTAATTCTAGCCCTAATATAAATGCATATAAACCAATAATAACAAGAACAAATCCTAAAAATACAGTTTTTATATTTTGAATGCTTTTTTTCAATACTCCATATTGGAAAAACAAAATAATAAGTAATATTGGCGTTACATCTTTTATAACTGCAATTATTCCCATAATTACTGAATTTACTGTTATATCTTTTGGCGAAGAGATAATTGGATTAATTGCGATTTCTGCCACATCTTTTGGATCAACTAAAGAGTAAACAGCTATCCCGTAAATTTGAACAAAAATCATAGGAGTGAGTGAAGCAAAGGCAATAAGTCCAAAGCCATCAATTACAGGATTTCGTCCTTTTATATTTGAAGCTAATCCAATACCAAGGGCGGCAACTAAAGGAACAGTCACAGTAGAAGTTGTAACTCCTCCTAAGTCATATGCAAGCCCAATAATCTCCTTTGGAGCAAAAAAGGTAATACTTACAACAAAAAGATATCCTACTATTATGTAATAGTGAATTGGATGACCTTTTATTATTCTATAAACACCAAGTAAAATAGCAAAACCAACAGAACCTGCAACAACAAACCGTAGAACTGAAGCATCAATTCTACCACTAGAAATTGATGCTGCCTTATCTGCAATAACTGCAAGAGCTGGTTCTGCAATAGTTGTACCAAAACCTATCATAAATCCAAATATCAAAATCCAGATTGTCCATCCAGATTTTGCAAAATCTCTAGCAAGGCTTTCCCCAACTGGAAATATACCTATTTCCAAACCTTGTAAAAAAATTGCAAGTCCAACACCTACAATAATCAAACCAATAGTTGTAGATATCCATCCTGGTGGTATTGTTTGTAAAATTGCTAGTTGAAAAAATAAAATTACTAAAATTATTGGAAGAAGATCCCTAAATGAATCCTTTAATAATTTTAAGAAAAAGTTAAACTGCATCATAGTTTAAAGCGCACCTTTTTATTAAGTTTATATTATATTAGCGAAATAAAATAAAATAAAAGTTTTAAAAGGATAATTATAAAGAAGAAATAATATAAGAGATTAATCTCTTATATTAAATTTGGTGTTCACTATTTTTAGCTAATCTCTCTTTTTGAGAAAGGTATGAATTAAGTGCACCTAAGTATGCTTTTGCAGTTGCAAGCATAGTATCAATACTTAAACCATGCCCTACAAATGATGGTGAAGATTCATCAAAAACAACTCTTGTAGTTACTTTTGCCAAAGCATCTTTACCTTCAGTAACTGAAGTTACATTATAACTTTGTAACTCACCACTATAACCTGTAAGTCTATCAATAGTTTTAAAAATCGCATCCATTGTACCATTACCAATATTTGCTTCAATCATAACTTCATCTTTATGTTTGATTGATACAGATGCCATTGGAGTTCCTGCTGAACAATCAGAAATTTGTAAACCAACTAATTCATAAGTTTTATCATGATTTAACGCCTCATCTGTAACTAACATTCTAATATCATCATCAGTAACATCTTTTTTCTTATCAGCTAAAGCTTTAAATTTTTCAAAGGCAGTATTTAACTCTTCATCAGAAATTTTATCAAATCCTAAGTGCTCTATTTTATCTCTAAATGCTGCACGACCACTATGTTTTCCTAAAATCAAATTAGAGTCTTTATAAACACCGATATCTTCAGGCTTCATAATTTCATAGGTTTCTTGATTTTTTAACATACCATCTTGGTGAATTCCACTCTCATGTGCAAATGCATTTTTACCAACAATAGCTTTATTTTGTTGTGGTTCAACACCTGTTATTGTTGCTACTAATCTAGACGATGGATATATTTCTTTTGTATTTATATTAGTATATAAATCACCAAAAGCATCTTTTCTAGTTTTAATAGCCATTACAGCCTCTTCTAATGCAGAATTCCCTGCTCTCTCACCCAAACCATTAACAGTAACTTCTATTTGTCTAGCACCATTTAAAACAGCAGATAAGGTATTAGCTGTTGCCAATCCTAAATCATTGTGATTATGAACTGAAATAATTGCTCGCTCACCTGCAAAATCACTTAATTCTTTTACCATTGCACCTAATTCTGTAGGTAATCTATATCCTACAGTATCTGGTAAGTTGATTGTACTTGCCCCTGCTGCAATAACTGCATCCATAACCTCTTTCATAAAAGAGATTTCACTTCTTCCTGCATCTTCTAAAGAAAATTCTACATCATCAACAAATGTTCTTGCATATTCAACTGCATGAACTGCTCTTTTAATAACTTCCTCTTCGCTCATTTTTAATTTATATTTCATATGTATTGGCGAAGTTGCAATAAAAGTGTGAATTCTATGCATTGCAGCTCTTTGAACTGCCAATCCTGATTGTTTAATATCATTCTCTATTGCTCTACTCAAAGAACAAATACTTGAATTCTTAACAACTTCAGCTATTCTTGAAACTGCATCAAAATCACCAGGACTTGCAGCTGCAAAACCAGCTTCAATGACATCAACTCCTAACTTCTCTAATTGCAAAGCAACTTTAATCTTTTCATCTGTATTCATAGAACAACCAGGGCTTTGTTCACCATCTCTTAATGTTGTATCGAATACTATAATTCTATTTTTATCCATCTTGTAACCTTTGTATATTGGGCATATTATATCTTTTTTAAAATAAAAGAAAAACTTGTACGGGTATTAATTTGTATTTTTAAAATAAATGTTAGAGGAAGTTTTTGAGGAGAAGTTGAGAGTTTGTACTTTTGGTAAAATTATTTTTGAAAAAATTAATATTTTTCATTACGCTCTCCTATTAAATTTAGAAGATAATTATATTTTATAAAATGAGATTTGTCAAGGAAAAGTTTATAAAACTTCTCCTACTTTTATTTTTTGTCCAAATTTTAAATTTAAATTATAAGAAGCTGGAATATAAATTTTTACAATACCATCTATAAAAATACCTATTTTATCGTATTGATTTACACTTGCTTGATTTATAAATTCGTGTGAAATATTAAATCTTCCAGATATCAATTCTAATTTAATATCATCAAAACTCAATACTCTTTTTTCATTTAACTCATTTGCTTTGCAACTATTTGTACAAAAATTAAGTCCATTTTTATGAAATATTTCTTTAAACAATGAATTTTTTGGAGCAACTAATATATGAGAATCCAATAATCCAACATTTATGTATACAACATTTTTAGAATCAATTTTATCAATAGCAATAACTTCACCACTTATTGGAGCAACTAATGAATCAATTTTTACTTTTACCTTTAAATTATTTCTATAAATAAATATTAGAAATAGTGTTATAAAAAAAGTTATAAAAGCTAATGTATCACATATAAATAAATATGAAAATACAAAAATAGCAAAAGAGATATAAATATATACTCTTCCCTCTTTCGCTACAAAATTATTAATCATCTTTTTTATCTTCTTTATTAGATGATGAGTCTTCGTCATTATTAGACATTTCATCTTCTTTATTATCTTCAGAAGTTTCAGCAGTTGTTTTATCTACTTCAACATTGTTTTCAATTTTTCCAGAATGTAAATCCTCTTCTTCAAAAACAACTCCACCGTTTGCTTTGATAATTTCTCTTACTCTTACACCTGAGATAACTTCCACTTCAAGTAATTCTTTAGTCATCTCTTCAATTGCATTACTATTGTCTCTTAGAGCTTGAAGAACGATTTCATATCTTTCATTTAATACAGTTTTAATATGAGTATCAAGATCTTTTGCCATATTATCAGAGAAGTCTTTTTGTGTTTGACCACCTAAAAATTGATTTGATCTTTTTTCTAAAACCATTAATCCAGCAATATCACTCATACCATAAATAGAAGCCATAGATTTAACTATGTCTGTTGCTCTTTCTAAGTCGTTTCCAGCACCTGTACTAATCTCTTTAATAAATACCTCTTCTGCTGCTCTACCACCTAATAATACATCAACTTCTGCAATTAGTTCATGTTTTTGCATTAAGTATTTATTCTCTTCTGGATTATTTAATGTATATCCTAAAGCTGCAAGTCCACGAGGAACAATAGATACTTTATTTACTTTTTTAGCACCTTTTGTAATCTCTGCAATTAAAGCATGTCCAGATTCATGGTAAGCTACAATTTTTCTCTCTTTTGGAGAAATTCTTCTTGATTTTTTCTCTAAACCAGCAATTTGTCTTTCAACTGCTTCTTTAAAATCAGTATATGTAACTTCTTCTTTTTTTGCTCTTCCTGCTAATAGTGCTGCTTCATTAATAATATTTGCTAAATCAGCCCCAGCAAGTCCAGCTGTCATACGAGCAACTTCTTCTAAGTCAACATCTTTTCCAACTTTTACACCTTTAATGTGTACATTTAAAATCTCTTTTCTACCTTCAAAGTCAGGTTTATCAACTAAAACTTGTCTATCAAATCTTCCTGGTCTTAAAAGAGCAGGATCTAATACTTCTGGTCTATTTGTTGCAGCTAATACAATAACAGGTGCAGATTCTGTAGCAAATCCATCCATTTCCGCTAAAAGTTGATTTAGAGTTTGTTCTCTTTCATCATTTCCACCCATTGGTCCACCTGAAGCTCTACTTTTACCTATAGCATCAATCTCATCAATAAAAATAATTGCAGGTGCAACTTTTTTTGCTTGTTCAAATAGGTCTCTAACTCTTGAAGCACCAACCCCAACAAACATCTCAATAAACGCAGAACCAGAAACTGATAAGAATTCAACATCTGCTTCACCTGCTACTGCTTTTGCAAGTAGAGTTTTACCTGTACCTGGAGGTCCTACTAATAAAACACCTTTAGGAATCTGAGCTCCAAGTTTTACATATCTATCTGGGTCTTTTAAGAAATCAACTACTTCTTGAACCTCTTCTTTAGCCTCTTTATTTCCAGCCATATCTTCAAATTTTACATTTGGTTTTTCTGAGTTTATCATTTTTTTAGAAGATCCTATTCCTAAGATTCCTCCACTTCCTCCACCCATTGATTTAGACATTCTCTTAGCTAGGAACATCCAAATTGCAAAGAATATAAAGATAGGTAAAACCCAACCAAATAAAATATCTGCTAAAACATTTTCTTCATTAACTCCACCATAATCTATTTTATTTTTTTCTAACATAGGAATTAATGTACTATCTGGAACTACTCTTCTTGCAGAATAAGTTGTAATATCACCACCATTTGGTTTTGATACAGCTTTAATATTAGTATTTCCAATTCCAACATATTGGATTTTTCCACTACTAATTAAATTTTTTAAATCAGAATATGCAATAGTCTTATGTTTTGTTTGTCCAAATGCTTGAATATTTTGATTTGTTGCACTTCCCCCTTGTTCTTCTGGAAACAAGGCCTTAAATGCCATAATTGTAACTAATGAAAATAAAACAAAAACTAATAATGGATTATTACTAAAAAAATTATTGTTATTATTATTGTTGTTGTTATTGTTTTTATCTTGTTTATTGTTTTTCTTATTCTTCAAACTAAACTCCTTTTTTTAATACAAGGGTAACCCATTCATTTTTTTGAATTACCTCAATTTGTTCTAAATCTTCAAATTTTTTCAACACTTTATTTAAATGATTATCTAATATTCCTGATAATACTAAGGTAGACCCCTCTTTTAAGCATTTTTTTAACTCTTTTGAAATCATTACTAAAACATCTGCAACGATATTTGCAATAACAAAATCATACTTCTTATTAGAAGCCATTGCACTTCCTGTCCATGCTTGTGAGAAATGTGCATTATTTAACAAAAAATTAGACTTTGAACTTTCAATACAGACTTCATCTGTATCGCAAATATCAACTTTAGCACCTAATTTGCTAGCTGCAATTGATAAAATACCACTTCCACACCCCACATCAAGAACTTCATATTCACTTTTCATATATTTTGAAATAGCTTCTAAACAACTATTTGTTGTTTCATGGTGACCTGAACCAAATGATAGTGCTGGATTTATGATAATATCAATTTTATCATCTTTAGCTTCAATCCAAGATGGTCTTACAAAAAATTTGCCAACTTCTACTGCTTTTACAGATTCTTGATACTTTTTTATCCAATCTTCATTTTTTTTCACTTCTATAGAAGTTTTACACTCAACTCCTAAAGCCTTTGCAAACTCTTTAATTCCAAGTTCCACATCTTCAAGACTCTCTTCACTTCTTGCAATAAGTGTATTTTCTTCTATTTCAACTGCACCTTGAGTTAATTGAGTTAATAAATCTAAGAACAACTCTTGTGAACTTTTCACATTTATAACTAACTCATAATAATTTTCTTTCACACATTGCCCTTTATAAAATTTAATCTAATTTAATTTTGTAACTCATTTTCTGTAAAAAAACTTTCAATTGTATCTCTCATAATATCTGGTTCTTTTATAGTATTAATAATATCTCTAAACTCTGAGGCACCATTGTAGCCTTTAGAATAAGAGTGAAGTAGTTTTCTAAACATTATGGCACCATGTTCACCATGAAACTTTAACACTGCATCATAATGCTCTAAAATAATAGCCTTTTTTATATCTTCACTTATATCTTCTACTTCATTTTTTAATTGATAGAAAATCCAAGGTTTACCAATAGCACCTCTTCCAATCATTAATCCATCTGCATTTGTATGAGCAAGGACTTCTTTAGCCTTTTTATAATCTTTTATATCACCATTTGCAATTACTGGAATTGAAACGGCTTCTTTTATCGCTTTAATTGCATCGTAGTCAACTGGTGCTTTATATTTCCCAGCTCTTGTTCTTCCATGAACAGAGATAAAATCAACTCCACAAGATTCAACTGCTTTTGCAATATCAACTGGAATCTTTTCATTTACTCCAATTCTCACTTTTGCACTTGTATAAAGTTTTTTATTGTATTTTTTTACAGTTCCTAAAATCTCTTCTAATTTTTTCAAATCACCTAAAAGATTAGAACCACTTCCATGATTAAAAACTTTTGGTGCTGGACAACCACAATTTAAATCAATACCATCAATACCTTCCATATCATTGAGTATTTCAACTGCATCACGAACTAGTTCTGCTTTATTACCTGCAATTTGTACAAAATATGGATCTTCTGAAGGAGATTTTTCTATCATTTTAAAAGTTTTTTGAGAACTATAAACTAGTGCATTTGATGAAATCATCTCAGAAATAGTTAAATCTGCACCAAATTTTTTAACAACTGCACGAAAAGGTAAATCTGTATATCCAGCAAGAGGAGCCAACACCATTAGGGGTTGGCTAAAATCAAGTTTTTTCATATTATTTGTTATAACAAAGATTCTCTAAAGTATAATATTTACCTGAATCTTTTAAATCTAAAAGAGCTCTGAAAGATTGGTATTCTTCTTTTTTATAACCATTTAAAGTCTCTCTAACCTTGTCAATCATTTCATATTCAAATAAAACAACCAAATATGCATCCATTGCCAATTCATTGTCATTTGAAATTGTTTCAAACATTTTTATAAGTTCATCTGGTTGAACAGATTTTTTATAAAGTTTAGCAAAAGTCAAATAATCATCTTTATTAAAATCAACATCTTTTGTATATTTAATAATTGCTTCATGGTCTAATGCAAATTCAGAATTTTCTGAATCTTTTTTCATAAGTTCTAAAACCATCTCTTTATCAAGTTTTAGACCATCAAGAAGTTTTTTAATTGTAGTCATACTTTTATTTTCTACTACATTAAAAAATGCAGCTTTTACAATTTTGTCTGAAAAATCTTTTGATTTTTTTAAAACATCAATTGCATAATCAACATCTTCTTTTACTTTATTTAAAATATTTTTTTGAGCAATCTGTCCATTTTTGTTAAATTTAAAAGACTTATCACTAACATACTCTCCAGAATTGATTTTAATCATATTATTTACGATAGTCTTAATATCACTATTTGAAGATTCAAAATTTTCTACTTTCGGAGATAATTTCATTTGTTCTAAAATATCTGCTAATTCTTTCAATGCTTTTTGCTTAAACTTTTTATTAGAATTGTTTCCTAATAATAAATCCTTAAAAAACTCTATTATATTTTCTTCGTCTTTTTTTATAGCACTTGCTTGTAAATAGTTTTTAAATCCATAAAAAACTATATGCAAAATAGTTGCTACAAAAAGTACAACAAGAGGCAATATAACCCAAACTGCTATTGGTAAAGCAAGTGAATAATCTAAAATGCTTATTGTAAAATTACCTGTTTGTATACTGAAAACAAATATATAAACCGCAATTATCAACAACAATGAAAAAGCTATATATTTTTTAAGTCCCATAAATTATCCTTTAGATTTAATTATTCTCACTCTCATAAATCTCTCTACAAGGTGTACAAAATTTTGCAAATGGTTTTGCTCTTAATCTTCCAATTGCAATTGATTCATCACACATTTCACAAATACCATAAGTTTTGTTTTCTATTCTTTTTAATGCATCTTCAATCTCACTTAATTCTTTTGATTGTTGATTTGCAATTATCCCCTCTTTAAATGAATCACTTGAAACCTCTGCGTAATCATAATCATCATTACACTCTGAATTTTTTAAAGAATCTAGACTGTCTCTACTCCCCTGAATATTTTTTTCTATTAATTCTTTTCTTTCTGTTAAAATAACTTTTAACTCATCTATTTGTTTTGTATTCGCCACTTTTAACCCTTAATCTAAAAATTTTGACATTATACTCAAAATTTTCTAAATTATTTATGATAGGGATGGTTATTATTTATACAAAGTCCTCTAAAAATTTGTTCTAGCAACACTATATTCGCTATTTTATGAGCAAAAGTAAGTTCACTTAAACTAATTTTTTTATCACATTTATGTAAAAAATTTGTTTCAAATCCAAAAGCACCACCAATAAAGAAATTAATTACAGCACTATTTTCTAATAGTTTTGCAAATTCATAACTATCAACTTTTTTTCCAAGTACATCTAATGCTATATTATACCCATTATTTAAAAAAGGTTCAAAAACTTCACTATAAGATTTTTTTGCTTCTATATCTGAAATAGTTTGAGCTTTAGCAATTCTTTTATTAAATAAATTAAATATTTCAACTTTTGCGTACTTTGAAGACATTTTGATAAAATCTTCAATAATTTTATTAAATTCATCATTTGAAGATTTTGCTATTTGATAGATATTTATTTTAATCATATAAACTTGACCCTACTACATTAAAAGAGATATTTGCTATAGGTTCAGCAATCTTTACACCACCAATAGCACAAACTGGATGTTTTGAAATTTTTGCTAAATAAGAGATCTTATCTCCTAGCATTACACTAACATCTTTTGTTTTAGTTGTTCTATAAGCTCCAAGTCCTATCATATCCAAATCCAAATTATTTGCTTCTAATATCTCTCTTTCATTGTGTGTAGAGAGTCCTAAAAGTTTATTTCCAATCTTTTTTCTTATTAGTTTTATAACTAATTGTTTATTTGAATTAATCTTATCAAAATCCTCTTGTCCAAAATGTAAACCATCACAATATTGTACTAAATCTATTTCATCATTTATAATAATTGGAATATTTGTTTTGCTTTTTAAATAAAGAAGGTTTTCTTTTTTTGTTTCAATATTTGAAAGTTTATCTCTATATTGAATAACTTTTGCATCAAGTTTTTCACAAAGTTCTAGGAATTTATCGAAAGAAATATTTTTATTTTTTAGAGTTTGGAAGTCACATAAAGCATATAACTCATTTGAAGAACTTTTAGGATTAAATCCTAAAAGTTCTTCAAAACGATTTTTATTCATTAACTAACTTGAATAGTATTACTTGAAAACATTGTTAATAAATCAGAAAGTGTTTTTTTCATATCTGCTCTATTAACAACCATATCAATTGAACCTTTTTCAAGTAAGAATTCAGCTCTTTGGAAGCCCTCAGGTAAATCTGCTCCAATAGTTTGTTTAATAACTCTTTGACCTGCAAATCCAACTAAGGCACCTGGTTCTGCCATAATAATATCACCTAAGAAAGCAAAAGAAGCAGAAACTCCACCCATAGTAGGATCAGTTAATACTGAAATATATGGAAGTCCAGCAGCATCAAGTTTTTTTAATGCTGCAGAAGTTTTAGCCATTTGCATAAGAGCAAAAGTTGATTCTTGCATTCTAGCTCCCCCAGATGCTGAAACAATAATAACACCTTGTTTCTTCTCTAGTGCTCGATTTACACATCTAATAATCTTTTCACCCTCAACAGAACCTAAACTTCCACCCATAAAAGCAAAATCAAAAATTGCCATTTGAACACCAATACCGTTGATAGTACATTCGCCACTTACAACCGAAGAGTCTCTTCCTGTTTTTTTAACAGCTTCGTCAACTCTTTTTTTATAAGATTTACTATCAACAAAGTTTAATGGATCATTTGGAATTAAATCATTATCATACTCTACAAAAGAGTTTTCATCACATATGATTTCGATTCTTCTTTTAGCACCAATTCTCATATGAAAATTACATTTAGGACATATATTGTTTTGAGACTCTACTTCCTTAAAAAACATCAAAGAACTACATTCAGGACACTTTATCCAATGACTTGGCGCATCTTTTTTTGTTGGTTGTTCTTTTTTACTATCAAATTTTATTTTATTAAATAAATTCTTCAAATCCATTATATATCCTTCTTAAAAACTATTTTTTCAAACTTATAAACTTGTCTAATTCATCAAGTTGTTCCCAAGGATAATCCTCTTGTCCAACTTGACCTCGTGCTGCTACATCCGCATAAAGGAAAGTATCTGCACTTGGTTTATCCAAATTAAACTTTTTCGTAATCCAATTTGGAGTTAATGAAAAACTATCATGTACAAATGTAGATAAAATATCATCATTTAATCCCTCAATACAAGTTCCACAAGTATCAACTGAAATTGAAGTTGGTTTAGCAACACCAATTGCATAAGATAGTTGAACAATTGCTTTTTTAGCAATTCCAGATGCAACAATATGTTTTGCTATCCATCTACCTGCATACAATCCACTTCTATCAACTTTTGTATAATCTTTAGAAGATTGTGCTCCACCACCAATTGGTGCATATCCTCCAAAAGAATCAACAATAAGTTTTCTTCCTGTTAATCCTGAATCATGCAAAGAAGAGTGTGATACATATTTTCCTGTTGGATTAATATGAATAATAGTTTTTTCTAAATCAAATAACTCTTTTGGCAAATCTGTCTCTTTAATTAATCCTAAGATTAATTTTCTTACTGCTTCTATATTCATAGAAGATACACAAGGAGCTGAAACAACTATTGTATGAATATGTTTTGGTAAACAATTTTCAAAATTCTCTTTTGTCTCATAATCAACTGTAACTTGTGTTTTAATATCAACACCTAAAACATCTGGATTAGCTAAGGCATAGGCATAAACTTTTTCCATAAGCATTCTTGCATATGTAATTGCACTTGGCATAAAGTTTGCTGTTTCACTATTTGCATAACCAAACATAATTCCTTGATCACCAGCACCAGTTTCACCATCTTCTTGATCCACACCTTGATTAATATCAGGAGATTGTCTATTTAATAAAACTTGTACATTTACATCATCAGGGTGTAAACACTCCTCTTTTGTAAAATGAGGGTGACCATTATATCCAATTTTTGCTAGAGCATCAATTACTAAATCTTTATAATCTTGCTCAGATAAATTTGTAGCTGAAGTAACTTCTCCACCAATAACAACATGTTTACCTGCAACAAAAACCTCTGAAGCAACTCTACTTTTACTATCTCCGATAATCAACTTATCAACTATACTATCTGCTATAATATCTGCACACTTATCAGGGTGCCCTGGACTTACTACTTCACTAGTAAATAAATATTCTGTTTTGTTTTCCATTTTTGTTTTCCATTCCTTTGTTTTCCAAAAGATAAAATTAAACGCTTTTCAAATTTTTTGATAAGAATTTTATCTTTATCGTTTTCCATTCTTTTGTTTTCCATTTTCGTTTTCCAACTAATTAAAGTTAAAATTAAAAATAAAATTAAAAGCTTAAACACTTTTATAAAAAGTTACGAATTTTATCTAAAATTTACTTTTATAACTTTAAACTATATTATAATTAATATTTTTAAGAAAAATCTTTTATTCTACTGTTACAGACTTAGCTAAGTTTCTTGGCATATCTACATCATTCCCAAGTCTTACAGATATCTCCATTGAAAATAGTTGTAATACAACTAACATCTCAAAAAATTCCAGCATATAATGCTCATACTTATTTGTTTTGATATAATCATCTGCCAAGTCAAAATCAAGGGGAGAAATAGCGCATATTGTACTATCCCTTGCACTTAATTCTTCCACATTAGATTTAATTTTGTCGTAAAGTAAATTTTGAGGCATAAGTGCTATTGTAAATAGTTCAGGATCAGCTAAAGCTATTGGTCCATGTTTCATCTCACCTGCTGGATACCCCTCAGCATGTAAATATGAAATCTCTTTTAATTTTAATGCACCTTCTAAAGCCAAAGGGTAAAAAACATCACGCCCGATAAAGAAAAAACCATGTCCATGGAGATATCTTTTTGATAATCTTTTTGTTTTTTCATGGGTATAATCATGAACTTTAAGTGATTTTGGAACTTCTCTTAAAGCTTTTAATTCACTATTCATCTCTTCAATACTAAGTGAATTTTTGTATTGCGCAAAATAAAGTGCCATCATCCATAAAACTACTGTTTGAGTAGAAAATGCTTTTGTTGAAGCAACTCCTTTCTCAATACCAGCTCTTGTAAGAACTGAATAATTTGCAACTCTAGTCATAGATGAGTTATCTACATTACAAACTACAATTGATTTAAGCCCCTCTTTATTTGCCATTTTTAAGGCTTCTAAAGTATCTGCTGTTTCACCACTTTGAGAGATAACTATAAAAAGTGTATTTTTATTTAATAGAGGCTCTTTATACCTAAACTCACTTGCAATTTCAACACTACATCTAACTTTTGCTAACCTTTCAAAAAGATACGAAGCTGTAAGCCCTGCATGAAAAGAGGTACCACAAGCACAAATTTTAATCTCTTCAATTCCTTCAATTATAGAAGAATCAAACTCTTCAAAATCTACTTTTTCATCACACATTCTTCCAAGCATCGCATCACTTGTGACTACACATTGTTCATGAATCTCTTTTTCCATAAAAAATCTATATCCATCTTTTTGTGCAAATTGTTTTGAAGTAGGTAATACTCCCCAAGAAATTCTTTGTTCATCAAAAAATTCTATTCGTTTGGCACTTGCTACTCCTCCACAACCATCTTCTAGATATACAACTTCATTTGCAAGTCCTATTAATGGTGCATCTGAAGAAGCGAATAAAACTTCATCTTTCTCATTTCCACGCGCTATAATTAAAGGTGAACCATGTTTAAAAAAGTATATATCATTTGGGCAAGATTTAGATATCAAAAGTATAGAAAAGGCACCTTCTAATCTTTTTATAGTATTTTGAAAAGAAGTTTTACAATCATTTAATTTGTTATTATAAAATTCAAATAAGTGAACAATTACTTCTGTATCAGTTTGAGATACAAACTTATGACCAGCAGCTTGTAATTCTTCTTTTAACTCTTTATAATTTTCAATAATACCATTGTGTACAACATAAGAGTATTCTCCTAAGTGGGGATGTGCATTTAATTCTGTTGGTTTTCCGTGTGTTGCCCATCTAGTATGTCCAATCCCTAAATGGTAAGTGTGATTTGTTTTTACTTTTTGTTCTAGATTCTTTAACTTTCCTAGGGCTTTAAATACTTCTATTTTATCATTATTTAATAGAGCAATTCCTGCACTATCATAACCTCTGTATTCAAGCTCTTTTAAGCCATCTAGTAAAATATCTTCTGTTTTTTTATTTCCAATGTAACCAACAATTCCACACATAAATTAGCCTTTTTAATTTTAAAGTGATATTGTACAAAAAAATAGATGATATATTACTTTTAGCATTTTTTGATACAATTCTTTTTTATTTCAAGGAGTTACTATCAAATCATTTTTAAAAATTGACAAAGATATTTTTTTCTCTACTTGCGAAAATTGTGAGGCTAGATGCTGTGATGGAAGAAAAGGAAGTATCTATTGTCAAATAATTCTTGAAGATTTTGAAAGTGTATATAAAAACTTTCCTATTTTATTCACCTTTGGAGATATGGGATACTTAAAAGCTACTATACTTTTAAGTGATGGAAAAAGTTTATGCCCTTATATTGAAGACTTTAAATGTACAATTTATGAAAATCGACCAACGGTTTGTAAAGCATATCCCCTTAGCACAAATATTGATAATGTAGTTTATTATGATATTAATTGCCCAGGAATTTCTGATTCTGGAAGTAATCTTGTAAAAAATGGAAAAATTTCACCCGCTTTTGACTCATATATTTTTGATGATTATCAAACAAGATATATAAATACCCATAGAAAACTTGAAAATTTTAACAATTTTGATGATTTTGAACTAGTAACTAACATCAATAATATAAAATTTTATAAATATATTGGAAAAGAATCTAACCCCTATATTACAATGCATTTAGACTCTTTAATTCATCTGAAAAAGTATAATATATAGATATAAGTTTTACTTTAAGTTTTCATTTGGGTATAATTACATTATCCAAAACAATATGGAGGTTTAAATGATAGGACTTCTACAGTGGTAGAATTTATACCAAAATTTATTGTTAATCTTTAAGAATAAAAAAGCTTTATTTTACCAAAGCTTGAGTTTACGGAGTTTGTAAGCTTTAAAAGTTAAAAAGGCCCTTTTTAAAAAGGGCCTTTTTTTATGTCTATACTCAAAAGGAAGGATTATTAAAAATAATCCTTTTTGATATAAATGGAAAAGTAAAAATAGATTTAATCTATTTTTACATCATTCCACCCATACCTCCCATTCCGCCCATTCCACCCATGTCTGGCATAGAAGGAGCAGATTTTTCTTCTTTAATATCAGTTACTGTAGCTTCTGTAGTTAATAGTAATGAAGCAACTGAAACAGCATTTTGCATTGCAATTCTTTCAACTTTTGCAGGGTCAACAATTCCAGCTTCGAACATATCTACATATTCACCCGTTGCAGCATTAAATCCAGTATTTTCATTTTCAGATTTTTCTACTTCATTTACAACAACACCAGCATCAAATCCAGCATTAATTGCAATTTGTTTCATAGGTGCTTTAATAGCTCTTAAAACAATAGCAGCTCCAATAGCCTCATCACCTGTAAGATCAAGTTTAACTTTTGCAGCAGCTCTAATTAACGCAGCTCCACCACCAATTACAATACCTTCTTCAACAGCAGCTCTTGTTGCACTTAAAGCATCATCAACTCTATCTTTTTTCTCTTTCATTTCAGTTTCACTTGCAGCTCCAACTTTGATAACAGCAACTCCACCACTTAGTTTTGCAAGTCTTTCTTGTAGTTTTTCTTTGTCATAATCACTAGTTGTATTTTCAATTTCTGCTTTAATTTGAGAAACTCTACCATTTACAGCTTCAGTACTTCCTTCACCATCTACGATAGTTGTATTATCTTTATCAATTACAACTTTTGCAGCAGTTCCAAGTACATCAATTCCACAAGTATCAAGTTTCATACCTAACTCTTCAGATACAACTGTACCATTTGTAAGAACTGCAATATCTTGTAGCATAGCTTTTCTTCTATCACCAAAACCTGGAGCTTTAACAGCTGCAATATTTAATGATCCTCTTAATCTATTTACAACTAACGTTGCTAATGCTTCACCATCTACATCTTCAGCAATGATTAATAAAGGTCTTCCAGCTTGATTAACAGCTTCTAAGATTGGTAACATCTCTTTTAAATTAGAGATTTTTTTATCATATAATAAAATATATGGATTAGCTAATTCTGCAATCATTTTTTCTGAATTAGTTACAAAATATGGTGATAAGTATCCTCTATCAAACTGCATACCCTCAACAACTTCTAATTCATCAGAGATACCTTTAGCTTCTTCAACAGTAATAACACCGTCTTTCCCAACTTTTTCCATAGCTTCAGCAATCATTGAACCGATTGCATTATCAGAATTTGCAGAGATAGTTGCAACTTGTTCTATTTCAGTCTTATTTGCAACAGTTCTTGATGCAGCTTTTAAGTTTGTTAAAATAGCATCTGTTGCTTTATCCATACCTCTTTTTAAAATAATAGGATTAGCTCCAGCTGTTACATTTCTCAAACCTTCTTTATAAATAGAGTGAGCTAATACAGTTGCAGTTGTAGTTCCATCTCCTGCTTCATCAGCAGTTTTTGAAGCAACTTCTTTTACAAGTTGTGCACCCATGTTTTCTAATGTATCTTCTAATTCAATTTCTCTTGCAACAGAAACACCATCTTTTGTGATTGAAGGAGCACCAAAAGATTTTTGTAGTAATACATTTCTTCCTCTTGGTCCCATTGTAACTTTTACAGCATCTGCTAATTTCTCAACACCTGCATATAATCTATTTCTTGCTGAATCACTAAATAATACTTCTTTTGCCATTACATAACTCCTATAATATTTTCAATTTCTAATACTAAATAATCTTGTCCATCTAAAGTGAACTCTGTACCTCTATATTGTTCGAATACAATAGTATCACCTACTTTTAATTCTGTTACTTCAGAACCAATTGCTTTTACAACAGCAGTATTTGGTTTTTCTTTTGCTGAATCAACTAAAATGATTCCGCTAGCAGTTTTTGATTCTACTTCAGTTCTTTCTACAAGAACCCTTTTTCCTAGTGGTTTAAATGTCATTATATACTCTCCTATCAAGTTTATTTATAAATTTTTGAATTTTAGCACTCTATTTTTTTGAGTGCTAAATTGTAATAAAATTTTTGATTTTTGTCAAGTAAATTGAGTAAAGAAGACTAAGAGTTTAAAAACTATTTTATTTATGTCTATTGATATATTTAATAAGCAGATTATTTAGGGATTTAAATAAATCTTCATCAAGAGATTTTAAATTACTCTCACACTTAAATGCAAGTTCATCCGCAGCTTTTATTGCACCCTCAAGTCCCAATAAATTTACAAAAGAATTTTTTGCTCCATCATTATGTGTAGTTTTCCCAGCTTCTAAAGAGCTTTGTGTTTCATCTAAAATATCATCTTGAATTTGAAACAGAAGTCCAATATCAATCCCAAAGTTATAAAGTTTCTCTTGAATAGTTAAATCATAGTTTGCAATAATTGCACCCATTTTTAAGCTGGCTGCTATTAATTTTGCAGTTTTGTGAATATGTAAAAATTCAAGTTGTGAAAGTTCAAGTTTTTGATTCTCAAAAAAACAATCAATAGCTTGTCCAATAATCATTCCATCAATTCCACCATCACTTGCCAATACTTTTATACACTCAATTTTTACATCATTTGAAAGGGGGGCATTTGCTATTTGTTTAAAAGCCTCAGTATTTAAAGCATCACCTACAAGTATAGCTGTTACTTCATCATACTTTTTATGTAAAGTCTCAAATCCTCTTCGTAAAGCAGCATCATCCATTGCAGGTAAGTCATCATGTATTAAAGAGTAAGTGTGTAACATCTCTAAACCTAGGGCTACAGGAAGAGCACTCTTTACAAGAAGAGAATTTTTTGAATTAACAACTCCAAGTAAAAGCATAGGTCTAAATCTTTTTCCACCAGCATCAAGCATCAAACTTAAGGCATCTTCAAAATGGGGATGAAAAGTTTTTGATACGGGAAGGTTAGATTTTAGATAGCTTTCAAAAGTTTCTAAAAGTTTGTTCATTATTTATTTTGACCAAATGATCCCATTCCACTCATCATGTTCATAGCCATCATTTTTTTATTTTCATCTGATTGTTTTATTACATCATTCATAGCTGAAATTAGTAAAATTTGTAAAGAGTCTTTATCTTCAAGTAAAGAATCATCAATTTGTAAATCAATAACTTCCGAATTACCATTTATAGATAACTCAACCATTCCACCACCTGCTTTTGATGTAAAGATTTTTGAAGCATTATCCTCCTTTGCCTTTTCAGTCATATTTTGAACTTGCCCCATAATCTCATTTAAATTGATCTTACTTAAATCTATTCCATCAAACATGGTCACTCCCAATTAATTCATTTGTTATAGTAGTTACATTATTTTTTTCATCTACAAGTACAACTATTGGTTTATAATTTTCTAGTTCTTTTTCACTGTAAGAAGCATAAGCAATAACGATAATTTTATCCCCTACTTCTACTTTTCTAGCTGCTGCTCCATTTAGACACATGTCTTTACTTCCAGCTTTACCTTTTATAACATACGTAGCAAATCTTTCACCATTATTCACATTTACTATTTCTACTTTTTGTCCAACTCTTAAACTTGATGCTTGCATAAGTTCTTCATCAATTGTAATTGAACCTACATAATTCAAATTTGCATCAGTTACTGTTGCTCTATGAATTTTGCTATAAAGCATATCAATTGTCATAATTCCTCTTTTATTTTGTTAAATTAATAGGTTCACCCCAAAATTGTTCTGGGATAATAAATTCTTGAACAGGAGTTCCACCTATTATATGTTCTTCCACAATTTTATCTATTTTTTCCTTAGATAGTTTGCAGTACATTGTATGCCCTGGTTCTACTAAAAGTAGAGGACCCATTTGACATCTTCCAAGACATGAAGTTCTAATTGCTTGCACAGGTCCCATTAAACCTTTTTCCATCATTTTTTGTGCTAAATAGTTATATAAATCTCTAGTATCATCTGTTACACAGCTAGGTTTTGGCATACCAGGAGGTGCACTTTGTTCACATTTAAACATATAAAATGTTGGTTGAGGGATAACTGGCATTTCCATTTTTTTCTTCCTTTTTGTCATGTTTTTGGTAATTTTATCCAATAAATATTAAAGACTTATAAAAACTATTATTTTAATAAAATCTTAAAAGCTAAGATAATATACTTTAGCCCTAAAAAAACAAAGGTATAAAATGAAAAAAATCTTTATCTTAGCAACTTTAGCTATTTCACTTTTTGCTGCAAATCCTATAGCAATTTTAAAAACAACCCAAGGTACAATTGAAATTGAATTAAGACCTGACATTGCTCCACTTGCAGTTGAAAATTTTACTACACATGCAAAAAATGGTTATTACAATAATTTGATTTTTCATAGGATTATAAAAGGTTTTATGATTCAAGGTGGAGATCCAACAGGTACAGGACGAGGTGGAGAATCTATATGGGGAAAACCATTTAAAGACGAATTTTCACCAAACGCAGTATTTGATAAACCAGGTATTTTAGCAATGGCTAATTCAGGACGAGACACTAATGGAAGTCAATTTTTTATTACAACAGTTCCAACATACTGGTTAAATGGTAGACATACAATTTTTGGATATATAAAAAAAGGTATGGATGTTGTAAGAAAATTAGAAAATGTTCCTACAACTGGTCAATATCAAGGGAATAGACCTTTAAAAGAACAAGAAATTATTTCTATAGAGATAAAATAAGTTTTTATTTTCCACTAAAAATTTTTGAAAGAGTTTTTGAATCGGCAAAATTCATAACTCTTTTCTCTAAATCTTCAATTCTTTCTCTCTCTTCTTTTGCTTTTTCTTCCCAATATCTAACTTTTTCTGATAATACTTTAGTATCTATAGAAGCATGGGAAGATTTAACTTTTTCTAACTCTTTTTCTAAATGTTCAACTTCTAAATTTGAAGCAATTCTCAATTGATTTACTTTTTTCTGAGAGTTAATAATAAGTTTTTCCATATTATCTCTTAATCTTTTAATTTCAATTCTTAAATTTGCATTATCTTTTTGAATTTTTAAGACATCAATACCTTTTATATTACTTATCTCACTTTTTTCATATTTATTTACTTTTGATGTCAAAATTTTAACATCATCTTTATATTTATCTAAAAGTTTTAAATATTTTTCATTAGCTAGTTCTGCTTTACTAAGCTCTTCAAAAAGTTGTTTAACTTGATTCTCAAGCTCATTTATTTGAACGTTATTTTTGGCAAAAAGCTCTTTTGTTTTGATAAAGATATCACTCTTTTCTTTCATTAAAGCAACTTCGACTTCCCTTTGCTTTTTTACTTCTTCTGTTATGTCTCTTTGAATAATCATTGAGCCATTTATATTACCATCTTCATCATGGGAAGGGATTATAGAAGAATCTAAAATTAAAATATTATTATCTTTTGTAATTTGTTTTAATTTTCCCTTCCACATTTTATTATCTAAAACTTTTGCAAACATATTATTATAAACTTTTATATCCACATCATGGTATTTTAAACTTGAAAATTCTTTTCCAATGAGTTCAGTTTTTGAATAACCTGAAATTTTACAAAAATGTGAATTTACGTAAGTTATATTCATCTGAACATCTGTTTTTATTACGATACTATTTACATCAATTGCTTCTTTGTATAAAGAGAGCTCTTTATTTTTAGTTTTAATGATTTTTTTAGTTGATAAATGTTCTGCAAACTCACTAACAGATTCTAATAAAGCTCTTATATCAATTGGTTTTATAATATAATTAACCACTTTTAATTTAATAGAATCAATCAAAAATTCTTTATCAGAATATGCGGTTGAAAATATTACACCCACATCTTTATCAAATTTTCTAAGTTCTTTTACCATATCAATACCAGACATTTTTGGCATATTAATATCACTAATTATTAAATCGATTTTTTTATGATTTTTTTTAAATATTTCTAAGCCCTCTATACCATTGCTAGCGCAAAAAACTTGAGCGAAAAAATTTGTAAGTAAAGAAGCTAACTCTGTTCTCATTACATCATCATCTTCTACATATAAAATAGAGATTTCTTTTAATAAAGTCTTATCTAAAGACATTTTGTTTAACTTTTTTGATTAATCAACTCAATAAATTTTATAAAATCAAATGGCTTAAGTAAATAATCCTTTACGCCATAACTTTCAGCTTCAATTTTATATTTAGCCTCAGTATGAGCTGTCATTATAATAAATTCCAAGTGGGGATATAAAACTTTGGCTTCTTTTATCATCTCTAAGCCATTCATTACAGGCATACTTATATCAGTTACTATTATATCAATTTCATCTGCATGATTTTTTAAAACTTCTAGTCCCTCTTGTCCATTTTTAGCCAATAAAAAGTTTACTTCTAATTTCTTTAATGTTTCAGCAATAATATCTAAGAGATCTTTTTCATCTTCAACAAAAAGAAATCTTAGTTTTTTTAAATTATTAATGCTATCTTGTAAACTCTCTGACATTTGTCACCTTTTACTCTAATTCTGATTTACTAACAACTGTTTCAATATCCATTATTACTAACATTTCATTATTATGTAGTCTTACAAAACCTTTTAAATATTTTGAGGGGATTGATGAGCCTATTTCAGATACTGGAGATAAAGATGATAAATCAAGTCTTTGAACATCATCAACTTTATCAACAACAATACCAATCATTCTTTTATCTTCTGTTACAACAGCAATTACAGCTGTATTTTGATTATTTACAATCTCACCAGTTTTAAATTTTACTCTTAAATCTACAACAGGAACAACTTCACCCCTTAAATTAATGAGCCCTTTAATATATGTAGGAACATTTGGTAAAACAGTTATCATCTCTGGATAAGTTAAAATTTCCCTGATTTTAGGTAGTTCAATTGCGTATTGCATAGAACCTAATACAAACTTCATATACTCACTTGTGTTAGCGTAATCAATTACTGCATTGTCTTTATCTTTATTTTCCATATGAACTGAACTCCTATTAGTGGTGTGTTATCAATTTATTATATTTTACTATATTTAGCTTAAATTTTATATATTTTTAATATCTAAAATATTACATCTAACTTTCAATTTAGAACTTTCCAACATTATTTCTTCATTAACTTTAACATTATCTAAACTAATAACTTGATTGTTTTTTGAAATTTGAACATATCCATCTTTTATTTTTTTATCTGGATGATTAGATTCATAAGCAGTTTTTAGATAATTCAATTCATTTTGCTTTTGTTTTAAGATTTGAGATAAAGTATTAGAAAAATTTGATTTTAAATAATCTATCTCTTTTTGAATAAAGGAAAACTTCTTATCTAAAGAGTGTTGTTCAAAATACTTTCTATAATTTAATAAAACTTGTTCTTTATTATAAAGAACTCTTTTAAATCTATTTTCAAATTCAACTTGTAAATTATCCAAATATTGAAGATGTTCATTTTTATCAGGAAGTGCTATTTCCATAGCATTTGAAGGGGTTGCAGCTCTAACATCTGCTACAAAATCAGAAATTAAAAAATCAACTTCATGTCCTACTGCTGATATTACAGGTGTTTTTGCTTCATAAATAGCCCTTGCTACAACTTCTTCATTGAAAGCCCAAAGATCTTCGATACTTCCTCCACCTCGTCCTACAATCATTACATCACAATTTAAACTATCAGCTTTTTTTATAGAATTTACTATATCAAACTTTGAACCCTCACCTTGAACTAAAGTGGGAATCAAAATAAGATTTGCCAAAGGCCATCTATTTTGTGCAACTTTTTTCATATCTTCAATAGCAGCACCAGTAGGAGATGTGACCATTACAATATTTCTAGGATATTTTGGAAGAGTTTTTTTAGTGCTTGAATCAAAAAGTCCCTCTTTTTGAAGTTTTTCTTTTAATTGTTCAAAGGCAAGAGCAAGTGAACCTTGACCATCTGGATCAATTTTTGTACACATTAATTGATAATTTCCTCTTGGAATATATGCTGTAATACTTCCTGAAATTACAATTTTCATTCCTACTTCTAATCTAAACTTTAAATATTGAGCATTTCCCCTAAACATTACACAAGAGATTGTAGAATTTTCATCTTTTATTGAAAAATAAATGTGCCCAGAAGAGTGATATGTCAAATTAGAGATTTCTCCTTGAACATATACACCTATAAAAGTAGTCTCAAGTAAAGACTTGATTTGATTGTTTAGTGTTGAAACACTAATGGCTTGATTCATATTTTAAATCAAACCTTTCTTGCAATAAATAGTGTTGAGATATTCATTGAAAAACCTTTTACATAAATAGGTTCCAATCCCGCTTCTTTTAGTTCTAAACATAAATTATCTTGAGTTAAGAACTCATCAATTGAAGTCGGTAAATATGTGTATGCTTCTTTATTTTTTGAAATAAGGCCACCTACCGTTGGTAAAATTTTATTTAAATAAAAATCTGTAAGATAATCAAGTGGAGAATTTTTTTCATTTTTTGTAAACTCTAAAATGACTAAAAGTCCATCTTTTTTTAAAGTTCTTGCAAACTCATGGAAAGCCTCTTGTCTTTTAACAACATTTCTAATTCCATAAGAGATAGAGATAATATCAGCTACTTCACTATCAAAAGGAAGTAATTCAGCACCAGCTTCTATAAACTCTACATTTGGTAGTTTTACTTTTGCTACATCCATCATTCCAACACTTGGATCAACTCCAACTCTATTTTGAATCTCTATTGCATTTTTATCTGCTACTTTTTGCCAAGTAGTAAGCATATCACCTGTACCACAAGCCACATCAATTATTTTTTCTATTTTGTTTTTACCATAAAAAGAAAAAGCTAAATTACAAGCTTTATTTCTCCAAGTTTTATCAATACCCATACTCATAACTCTATTTGCAACATCATAAGTTCCAGCTATGTCATTGAACATTGATACTATTTTTTCTTGTTTACCCATTATAAATATCCCTATTATTTAAATAAAAAAACTCCAGCAAGTAAGCCTCCAATAAATCCAACATTTAAAACTACCAACAGTTTTAAAACATCTAATTTTTTGTCTTTTATTTGCATAAGTTTTAATAAATGCTCTTGCATTTTTAAAGCTTCGTTAAATTTTTTACTTGATTTATCTATATCATCAGTTGATTTTTTAAGTGTTAATTCTGTTAACTCTAATTTTTCAACAAGCTCTTTTGCTTGTTTGAAACTCATATCACTCATGTTATTTTTTTTCTAGCCATTTATCCAAATCTTTAAAGATTGGATTTAATACATTTAAAACATAATCTTGTGCTTCAGATTGTACTCTTCTAAAAAATATATATTTTTTTGCACTTGCAACATCACCAGCTTCTTTAGCTTTTAAAGCTTTTTCTCTAAAATCAGTATTATTATGTGCCATTTCCCAAACTGTACTACCTAGGTATCTGCTCATAGTAATTACTTTATCATTTTTTACAGTAAAATATTTTGGATCTTTCATAAAATCAAACATTACTGTATTTGAAGCTAAGTATTTATGCCCAAAGAAATTTATAAATTGTTCTTCCACATAATCTTTTTCCATAGATATTGCACGATTTAAAGCAAATATAATATTTTCATCAGGACTTTGTTCTATTTTTCTTATTTTTTTCATAGTTGCAATTGCATTTTTTCCATCAAGTTCACCATCACCTAAAGGAATAATCCATTTTAAATTTCCAAAAGAGCCCACTTTTTTAATCTCTTCTAAAACCAATGACGAAGTCTTATTTCCACCAACATCTATAATTATTTCGTGACTATCATCCATTAAAATAAGTTCATCCAAGTCACTTACTTTGTTTGTTCTTAGCATTCTTTTATTTACTATTTGAGTTGTTGTAAATGATTGACTATCATTATTCTCATCATCAATTTCTATGTAAGTAATCTTTTTTCCATGCTTTTTATATAAATATGGAGCTATTACTTGCATAGCAACTGTTGATTTTCCAACGCCACCTTTAGTTTGAGGAATAATAATCATTTTTATAAATCCTTTAAGACTTTTTTTGATTTTTCATGTATTCTACAATTTTGCCATGAAATCTACAATATATCATGTTTAATGAAATATCATAATCATAAAGCGATTCAATTTTATCGAAATTTTCATTAATTCCATATTCTAACCAAGCTTTAAGATCATCATAACTTTCAAACTCATATCCAAAAGTTTTGACCAATCTATTTGTGTAAGAATCAACGACCATCTCTTCTTTATGACAGGCATAACATAAAATTGCATCACAAGTTTCTGCCCCAATTCCTTTTTGAGAAAGTAACCACTCCCTAGAGACATTTTGTTTAAAAGTTTCAAAATCTCCAAACTCTTCAAGTATATTTTCACATATTTTTTTGATTCTTACTGACTTTTGATTTTTGAAACCACTTGGAGTAATTGCTAATATTAAAATATCTATATCAACTGTTGAAAGTTTTTCTAAATCAAAAAGTTGTAATTTTCTTAAATTTTCTAAAGATTTTTCTACATTTGTCCATTTTGTATTTTGTGTTAAAATTGCACCTATAAAGACTTCAAAATCACTGTTTGTTGGCCACCAGTATTTATACTTTGTATTTATTAAATTCTTTTCTTTTAAAAAAACATATAAATCAAATGAGTTTAAAATACTATTCAAAAAGTGCCTTTGTAATTATCTCTTCATCTTTATCACATAATATTTTTATTTTAAAAGCATCTTTTGATTTACCCTCTTCTAAATCCATCACAAGAACTTGTAAAATAGATTTGCATGAGCTTGAAATAGTAAAATGTCCACCTAAACCAGTTGTTGCTTTATCTATTGGATTTTTTGGATCCATTCCTATGACATTGTCTCTGCAACCAGTTAGTCCAATATCACTTAAATATGTAGTTCCATCAACTATTTGTAAATCATCAGTTCCCACATGAGTATGAGTTCCACAAATACCACTTACTTTTCCATTAAACATCATAGCCATAACTCTTTTTTCACTTGTAGCCTCACCATGAAAATCTATAAAAATATTTTTAATATTTTGTTCTTCGAGTTCTTTCATAATTTCTGTTGCTTTATTGAAAGGATTATCACAAATTGGCATCGCAAAATTTCCCATCAAATTTATAACTGCAAGTTTTTCACCAGCAACATCAAATACCATATGTCCAACACCTGGCATTGCTTCAGGAAAGTTTGCTGGTCTAAGTACATTTTGAGTTGTTACTAGATTTATCATCTCTTGTTTTTTATCAAAAGAGTGATTCCCTCCTGTTATTAAATCAACTCCTACTTTAAATAGTTCATTGGCATTTTTAACTGTTAGTCCAAAACCATGACTTGCATTTTCACCATTTGCAATTACAAAATCTATTTCATATTTTGCTCTTAATTTTTTTAAATTTTGCTCTATTATTTTTCTACCAGGTCTACCAACTATATCACCAATAAATGCTATTTTCAAATTATTTCCCTTAATTTATCTAATTTGGATTGTATCAATAAAAGAGTTAGTTTTTTCTTTTACTTCTTTCATTTTTTATATTTCGAAGCATAGTCAAAAGAAAAAATATCCCAATTGTAAAACTTATAATTGTTGGCATTAAATCTGTCGGATCATAAAAATTATATGCAATTGCAAAAGATATTAAAGAGATTACTAAACACATCTTTATTCCTTAATATTATATTTATAAAAGTATCTAATTATTCTAATATAAATGGTTAAAAATAAAATTTAATTTTCTTTTGCAACTAAGTTGCATTTAAGAAATTCGGATGTATGATTCCAAAATCAAATGCAACTCAGTTGCATCATAAAGGAAAATAATGTTTAAGAAAATTTTAGTATTAAGTATATTAGCATCATCAGTTTTGTTTGCTAAATTAACAATTACGACAACTATATATCCATTATATAGTGTAGTTAAAGAAGTTGGTGGAAAAAATGTTGTTCTAAATAATTTAATTCCATTTGGAACAGAGCCCCATGACTTTGAACCAAATCCAAAAAGTATGGCACTTTTATCAAAAAGTGATTTATTTATAACTAGTGGTAAAGTTATGGAACCTTGGAGTACAAAAGTAGTAAAATCAATGGAAATAGCTGATAAAACATTTGATATGAGCAAACATGTAAAACTAGTAGCCCACAAAGAGTTTGAAGATGGTAAAGTTTATGATCCTCATTATTGGTTAAGTTTTGATAACTATATCAAAATGATAAAAAATGTTGAATCACTTTTAATCAAAAAAGACCCAGCAAATAAAAAAAGTTATGAAAAAAATTCAAATGCTTATCTTAAAGAAATAACTGCTTTACAAGCTAAATATCAGACATTAAAAACTTGCAAAAATAAAAAAGTTATTGTAAATCACGATGCTTTTGGATATTTAGCAAACGATTATGGAATAACACAATACTCTATTTCTGGTATGTCACCTGATGAAGAGCCATCAGCTAAACAAATTGCCGAACTTATTAAAATAGTAAAAAAAGAAAATATTCATACAGTATTTTTTGAAGAGTTTGCAAGTGATAAAATCGCAAAAACAATTGCTGATGAAGCAAATGTTAAAACAGATGAACTAAGCCCTGTTGAAAATATAACAGAAAAACAAAATGAAGAAAATGTTGGTTTTGTTACTATTATGACAGAAAACTTAGCTAAATTGAAGGATGCAATGAATTGTCAATAAAATTCTCTGACATCATAATTGATATAAAAAATCTAAGATATAAAGATATTCTTCAAGATATATCTTTTGAAATATTAAGGGGTGAATATGCTGCCATCATTGGTCCTAATGGTGGTGGCAAAAGCACCCTAATGAAAATAATATTAGGACTAATAAGTCCTAATGTTGCAGATATTAAATTATTTAATACCAAACAATCTTTATTCAAACAATATTATAAAATTGGATATGTGCCACAACGAGCAACTTTAATTGACAATAGTTTCCCTATTACTGTACAAGAGGTGATTAATCTTGGATTGGCTTATAAAACTTCTTTATTTTCAAAAATATCAAAAAATGATTATAAAAAAATTGAATCTATTATGGAAAAAATTGAAATTACTGATTTGAAAAATAGAAGAATTTCTGAACTCTCAGGTGGTCAAAGACAAAGAGTAATGATAGCTAGAGCGCTTATAAGTAATCCAGAACTATTAATACTTGACGAACCAAATACAGGTGTAGATACCAATTCCCAAGCAAAATTCTATGAAATATTAAAAAAATTAAATAAAGAAGATAATATCACAATACTTTTTGTTACACACGATTTAGGAGTGATTGTAAATGATATAAAAAGAGTTTTATGTATTAACCAAACTCTTCTATCATGCCATACTCCACATGAAATAATAAATAATAAACAAATGAGTAAATTATATGGCATTGACACTAATATTGTTTGTCATCATCACTAAGGAAATATATGGAAATTTTTGAATACGCTTTTATGATACGAGCTTTTGTAGCAGGTATTTTTATAGCAATTTTAGCACCTACTTTAGGTACTTTTGTAGTTGTAAGAAGATACTCTATGTTATCTGATTCTTTAGCTCATATTTCCCTACTTGGTGTTGCACTTGGTTTTTTATTTTCAGTCTCAACAACATTTAGTGCAATTATAATAGCTCTTTTAGCTTCACTTTTTATAGAATACCTAAGAAAAAACCATAATATATATTCTGATTCTATTTTATCAATATTTTTATCTTCAGCCCTTGCACTTGCAATTATTATAGTTTCAATTTCAAACTCTTTTAATGTAGCTTTATTTAGCTATCTTTTTGGTTCAATTGTTGCCGTTTCAAAAGAAGATATTTGGACAATTTGTATATTTGGAGTTTTATCTGCTCTTTTCATTATCAATAATTATCAAAAACTACTTTTTGTGGCATTTGATGAAGAAGTTGCAAAAGCCTCTGGAATAAATGTAAGTTTTTTAAATTATATGTTAGTTTCACTTGTGGCAATTACAGTTGGATTATCCATAAAAATTATTGGTGTACTATTAATAGGTGCCTTAATGATAATGCCAGTAATTTCTGCAATGCAATTTGAAAAAAGTTTTTTTATAACTTGTTTATTAGCAGTATCTTTTGCGGTTTTAGCTGTGGTAGTTGGGCTTTTTGTCTCATTTTATATATCTTTACCAAGTGGTGCTACTATTGTAGTAGTTTCCTTGATTTTATTTATACTAAGTTTAATGTTAAAAATAAACAAAAAAAGAGCTTTATAAATCTATTTATTTAGCTCTTTTGCACATACATAAGCAGAAGAAAAAGCAAACTGAAAATTAAATCCTCCAAGTTCACCTGTTACATCCAAAGCTTCACCTATAAAGTATAAATCTTTTTTGATTTTGCTTTCCATAGTTTTTACATCTATTTGCTCAACTTCTACTCCACCTTTTGTAACTTCTGCTTTTGTATACCCAAAGTTCCCAGCAGGTGCGAATTCATAGTTTTTTAAAACTTCTAATTTATTTAATTCATCTTTTGTCAAGCTACTAATTGCTTTATCATCTATTTGAACTGATTTTAAAAACTCTTGCATAAATCTTTTGGGCAAATTAAAACTTGAGGAGATATTTTTATTACCTTTTAAAAAGGATTTAAAAGTTTTATTTGGCAAGAAGTCTAAACTCATCTTTCCTTTTTTCCAATATAAAGAACTATTTAAAATCACAGGTCCAGTTATTCCTTTATGGGCAAAAAGAATATTTCCTTCAAAACTTTTGTTCTCAACACTTGCTTTTACAAACATAGAAATACCACTTAATTCTTTAAACCAAAATTGGTCTTTTTGAACAGTGAAACCCACAAGGGCAGGATTTAAAGGAGTTACTTTATGATTAAAAGATTTTGCGATATCAAAGGCTATAGAACTAGCTCCTAAGCTTTGATAACTCAAACCTCCACTTGCTATTACTAGTTTTTTTGCTTCTATTGTTTTATTGTTTGTTTTTATTTTATAGAAGTTTTCATACTCTACATCTAGTACTGTTGTATTTAAAAAAACTCTTTTATTCTTTATAAGTTTTAAAAACATATCAATAACATCTTGGGAAGTGTTGCAAAAAAAAGTTCCTTTTACAATCTTTTCATTGAGTTTGAAATCTAAATTTTGCTTTTTTAAAAATCTTATTAAATCCTCATTTGAAAACTCTTTTAAAACTAAAGTAACAAAATTATTTTCGCCTAAGTAATTATTAGCACTTACCTTATTATTTGTAATGTTGCACTTTGCACCACCTGATACTTTTATTTTCGCACCAACTTTTGCATTGCTATCTATTAAACAAACATTATCATTTTTTAAGTGTGTTGCAAACATCAATCCACTAGCACCTGCACCTATAATTGCAATATCAAATATTATTTATCCTTTTGTTCACTTTTAGCTATTTTAAAAATATTTATTTCATCTTTATATTCATATTTAAGTATGCAATTATTTGCTTTAAGTATAGAATTTACTATATATAAACCAAGTCCAAAACTATTTTTACTTTTACTTTCATTTGCAAAAAATGGTTCAAAATATTTTTCAAGAGGATATTTCAATCCTTCACCATTATTTTCAAATATTATCTCATCTTGATTATTTGTTTTTATAGTTACTTTTCTGTCATCTGAATATTTTATTGCATTATCAATTAGATTTTTTACAGCCAAACAAAAAAGTTTAAAATTTACATTTAATTTTTTATTTTCGTATTTAGAGATAATTACATCATCTTCTAGCATAAGCATATCTGTAGCATTATCTATAATATCATCTAAGAAGTAGTTATTTTTTACAATATTTTTAGTAGAAGATATAAGCTCTTCGATTTGAGTAAATTCACTAATTAAAGACTCTAGTCTAGTAAATACTCTTCTCATCTTTTCAGCATTTTCATCACTGTTTTCCAATTCACTTAGAAACTTACCTTTTGTAATTGGAGTTTTTAGTTCATGCATTATATTTCTAATAAATACATTTCTTGACTCTTTTATATTTTTCAGTTTTTTTGCGGTATTTTTAAACTCAATTGCTAATTGGGAAACTTCATCAGAATCATTTGTATCATACTCAAAATCAAAATCCTCTTCCCCTAGAGTTATTACTTTATCTTTTAAAAGTTTTATTGGATATAGTCTTTTCCAAGTTGTAATAAAAGATAAAATAATTGCTATAAATAGTACTGCAAAAACTACTATTAGATATATCAATGGATTTACATGTTTATAATCACTATCTTTAAACATTATTTCTAAGCCATCACTTTTTATAAACAAGTAGCTATCACCATGTAAATCTAAAACCCTAACTAAAATTGTTCTATATCTTCTCTCTAGTGCTACTTTTGTTTGGGGATTATATAAAACAGCATTCATTTTACCAATATCATTTATAAACTCCATATCCATATTAGACAAAGATTCAACAAAAAACTTTGTTAATCCATTTGTTCTTTGTTGCTCTAATACCATCTTAGCTACTGGTAAATATTTCTTTGAAAGATGTTTTTCTTTATCATCTTGGGTATGAAGTACTAATATAATAAAACTAGCTATTACTAAAAATATTGATATAACAAAACTAATTGTTACTGTAAAAAATATTGACTCTTTTTTCATTGTAAAAATTTATATCCCATCCCTCTTATTGTATGTAAATAATTTGGTGTTTTGGGATTTGCTTCTATTTTGTGTCTTATCCTATTTATAATAACTGCAAGTGAACCAATATTGTCATAATCACTATTTAATAAATCACTATTTTCAAAGATATCATCCCTTGAAACAATAAATCCTTCTCTTTTAATCAATAAAGATAATACTTCATATTCAGCAGCTGTTAGTCTAATAAACTTACCATTTTTTCTTATCTCTTTTTTCTCTTCGTCAAAAATAAAAACTTTTGCTGGTTTTTCTTCAATTTTAGTACTTATATTGTATCTTCGTAAAATAGTCTTTATTCTTACTTCTAACTCTCTTGGGTCGTATGGTTTTGGTAAATAATCATCAGCACCCAATTGTAAAGCAGTAACTTTATCAGTTATATCACTTCTGGCACTTGAAATAATAATTGGAATATCATGATTTGTAATTATTTGCTTACAAACATCTAATCCATCCATTCCAGGGAGAGTTAAATCTAAAATTATCAAATCAAATTTGTTTATTTTTAAACTACTAAGAGCCAAAAAGGGTTCTTCATAGTTTGTCACTTTTATATTAAATTTACTTAAATATTCAGTAAGAACTTCTGCTAATTCTGCATCATCTTCTACCATTGCTATATTTATCATTTTAAAACCTTTATGAGTTAAGCATCTCTTTTAGTTGTTTTTTTTGTTTATCTGTTAAAATATTATAAATCTTTTCTGTTAAAGAAGCTTCATATTCTACCATATTTTTATAGTTATTCAAAGATATGCTGATATATTTATTTTTATCAAATTTTCCATCTTTAAATGCTTTTGAGTAAGATTGTATTTTCAGATTTTGGCTATTTCTAAAATCGCCACTATCTTTTTTTATATCTACTGCAAATAAAAATGTTGATACTAAACTACTTAATAATAATACAGTCATAAGTATTCTTTTCATCTACACCTCCTTAATTATTATATATTATAATTGTGTCAGAGACATATAACCATTTCTAAATAAAATGTTAACTCAAAGTTAATATATGTTACAAAAATATTCATATGATTTTCATATGATTTTAAGATCAAAAAAAACTAAGCTTCATAAACTTTAATTAGTTATACTTACGTAATTTAATTATAAAGGTATCTAATTATGAAAAAAATAACCGAGCAAGATATAATCGAGAGTATAGCAGATGCATGTCAATATATATCGTTTTATCATCCAGAAGATTTTGTAAAAGGGATGGTAGAAGCTTATAATGTAGAAAAAGGTGAAGCTGCAAAAAATGCAATAGGACAAATATTAATAAATTCAAAAATGTGTGCAATGGGTCATAGACCTTTATGTCAAGATACAGGGTCAGTTAATATCTTTGTAAAGGTTGGATTAAATGCTCCTTTAGATATAAAAAAAGAGTTAGTTGATTTATTAAATGAAGGTGTTGCAAAAGGGTATACAGATCCAGATAACACTTTAAGATACTCAGTAGTTGCAGATCCTGCAGGGAAAAGAGTAAATACAAAAAATAATACACCAGCAGTTATTCATGTAAGTGTAGATAATTCAGATGAGATAGATATTACAGTTGCAGCAAAAGGTGGAGGAAGTGAAAACAAATCTAAATTTGCTGTATTAAACCCAAGTGATAGTATTTATGATTGGGTTATGGAAAATGTTAGAAATATGGGAGCTGGATGGTGTCCTCCTGGAATATTAGGAATTGGAATTGGAGGGAATCCTGAGAAATCTATGCTTTTAGCAAAAGAGTCTTTAATGAGTCATGTTGATATACATGAACTTAAAGCAAGAGGTCCAAAAAATGCCCTAGAAGAATTAAGACTTAAATTATATGAAGATATTAATAAAGTAGGAATTGGAGCTCAAGGTCTTGGTGGAATTACAACTGTACTTGATGTTAAAATATTAGATTACCCATGTCATGCAGCATCACTTCCTGTTGCTATGATTCCAAACTGTGCAGCAACAAGACATATTCACTTTAAACTAAAAGGTGATGGACCAGCAGTATTTAATAAACCAGATTTAGATATATGGCCAGATATTGAATTACCAATGGATACAATTAAAAGAGTAAATATAGAAGATTTAACAAAAGAGAATTTATCTCAATTTAAATCAGGAGATACTCTATTATTATCTGGGAAAATCTTAACAGCAAGAGATGCAGCACATAAAAAAATAGTTGAATATAAAAATGCTGGAAAAGATCTTCCAAATGGAGTTAAATTAGAAGATAGATTTATTTATTACGTTGGACCAGTGGATCCTGTAAGAGATGAAGCAGTAGGACCTGCGGGACCAACAACATCTACAAGAATGGATAAATTTACAAAAGACATGATGGAAATAGGAATCATGGGAATGATTGGAAAAGCTGAGAGAAAACAACCAACAATTGATTTAATCAAAGAGTATAAATCAATGTATTTAATAGCAACTGGTGGAGCTGCATATTTGATATCACAATCAATCAAATCAGCAAAAGTATTAGCCTTTGAAGAACTTGGTATGGAAGCTATCTATGAGTTTGAGGTTAAAGACATGCCTGTTACTGTAGCTGTTGATACTGAGGGTACTTCTATTCACACTACTGGCCCTGCTAAGTGGAGAACTATTTAAAAGTTTAGTACAAAGCTAGAAGCTTTGTACTATTTATTTAAAAAAACATATGGATTTTGAGCTACCATTTTTTTATGACAACTCTTTTTAGTTTCACCTTCATATGAATGTGAATGACAAGAAGAACTTTTATCTCCTTTATGCTCTTTAACTATTTTTTGAAGTTCATCTATTGATAACTCTTTTAAACTATTAGTTGTATAGTTTTCTAATACTTCATTTGTAGTAACTCTATCATTACCTGCATACAATACTTTTATAGGTGTTTTAGAAATAGCTTCAAAAGGTTTAGAACCCATCTCTTTTATTACTATTGTATCTACGCCTTTTTCATTGAACCAATTAATAAGTTTTGAACCTTTTCCATATGGATTTTCTTCAACACTTAAATTTTTACCATCATAAAAAGCAAAATATTTTGCTTTACCAAACAGTGGTGATACCGCTGCATTTTCTTTATTTGTTTTTAGAGGGAATGTAATCATTTTATTGTCCTTTTTATATATTATTTTGTATTAAATCTATATTTTCTTTATATTATATTCTATCAATTTAAAAGAAATATAAATCACCAGAGGCCAGGAAACAAGCCAAATAATTGAACTTAAATACTCCATTTTAACTCCTAATATTTATGAGTATGAGAATCTTCCATCTCATCTTTAGTTATTTTCACTTTGTCCATTTGATACCAAGCATAAGTTATATATGCCAAAACAAAAGGAACAATTAGTGAAACATAAGACATAGTAGTCAAAGTATAATGACTTCCTGAACTATTTTGAATAGTCAATGAACTTTGAATATCATAAAATGAAGGGTAATATGAAGTTCCATTTAATCCAACATTTAAAAACAAAGCCATTACAGTTAATACAATACCAACACCAGCTGTTTTGATACAACAAGTTTTGTTAAAATGAATGGTCATAAAAACTGCAATTATAACCATCAACAAGCCTATTAAGAACATTCCTAAAACTATTGGCATCTCTACAAAATTATATAAATATTTGTACTCTTGATAATATACAAATCCATTACTATCATAAGCAAAACCACTTTTACTCAAAAGTAAATATAAAAAAATCAAAAAGAAAAATAGAAAAATAAGCATATCAATTTTTATACTTCTTATTGCTCTTTCTTTTATGGTTTCATTATCAATATTATTTATAAAATATAAGGCTCCTGAAATTCTCACTAAAAAAAATAGTGCAAAACCTAAAGATAGATTAAATATACTACCTGCAGCTTCTAATCCTCTATATGAGCCATGCCAATGTGAGAAATTATTTGTATCCACACTAAAACTTGAACCAGAAAAAAAAGTAGCTATAGCAATTCCTAATAAAATCACACCTACACTTCCATTTATAAAAAGGAACAACTCATAAACTTTTTGACCCAAAAAATTATTAGCTTTTTTTCTAAATTCATAACTTACCGCTTGAATAATAAAACAAAATAAAATTGCCATCCATACCCAATACGCTCCACCAAAACTTGTAGAATAAAATAAAGGAAAAGCAGCAAAAAGTGCTCCCCCAAAAAGTACCAATGTAGTAAAGCCTAATTCCCATTTTCTACCAAGGGAATTTATAAGCATAGTTTTTAACGTCTCATCACCCTTTGATAATCTCCCCAATAGTGTTTGACCACCTTGAACAAACATAATAAAAGCAAATAAGCCACCTAAAAGTGAAATTATTATCCACCAATACTGTTGTAATTGAAGTAAAGTAAGATTTTCAAACATATTAATGTCCTCCCTCAAAACCAAGAGATATTTGTTTAAGCATAATCTTTATCTCAGCTACAAGAAGCAATGTAAATAAAACAGCAAACAGAAAAAAGGTTGCTTGTACACTTGTAGATGAGATATCAGTAACAGCAATTCCAACTGGCATCAAATTTTGTATAGCCCAAGGTTGTCTACCAACTTCAGCAACTATCCAGCCTGCTTCACTTGCAATATATCCTAAAGGAATAGAGACTATTGAAAATATTAAAAGAAGTTTATATTTTGATATCTCTCTTTTTATACTAAAAAATAAAATCAAAACAAAAAGAAGGAAAAACCATGTTCCAAGTGCTACCATTGTATGAAAAGAGTAAAAAGTAATTGCAACAGGAGGGACAACATCTTCTGGTTTATTTAAGTGTCCATAACCAAAATATCTCATATTCTTTTCTAAAATGGCCTTATTTATTAATTGATTTGTTAAATCAGCACTTTTTTTTGCTTCTTTATATTCTTTAAAAGCATCAATTGCCATTTTACCTTTTACCATTTTTGACTTAACAGATTCGATACCATATTTTTCATTTCCATAAACTAAATCTTTTAAACCAGGAACAAAAGAATCTATATCATGAAAGGCCAAAAAAGAAAGGGCATAAGGAGCATTGATTTCAAATAAATAACTATCTTCATCATTGGTTAAATTTTTCTTTGGATTTAAGATACCAATACCTGTTATTCCAGCTTTCACTTTACCTTCATATAAACCTTCCATAGCAGCTAGTTTTACAGGTTGTTTTAGTGCTACTTGATGGGCAGATTCATCTCCTGTTAATAAAATAAATATTGAAGTGATTAATCCAAAAGTAGCACCAACTATCATTGATTTTTTTGCAAACTTGATTTCTCTTTTTTTCAATAAAAACCAAGCAGAAACCCCAACAACAAATAAGGAAGCCATAATATATCCACTTGAAATTGTATGCAAAAATTTTGCTACAGCAACTGGAGACAAAATGACATCCCAAAAGTTATACATCTCATTTCTAACTGTGTCTGGGTTAAATTTTACACCAGTTGGATATTGCATCCAACCATTAGCAACTAAAATCCATAAGGCACTTAGGTTCGAACCAATTGCTACAAGCCAAGTTGAAATAAGATGAAATTTTTTACTTACTTTATCCCAACCAAAAAACATAACAGCAAAAAAAGTTGACTCCATAAAAAATGCTAAAACTCCCTCTATTGCTAAAGGAGCTCCAAAAATATCTCCAACAAACCACGAATAATTTGCCCAATTAGTTCCAAACTCAAACTCCATTATAAGACCAGTTGCAACTCCTATAGCAAAATTTATAGCAAATAATCCCATCCAAAATTTTGTCGTTTTTTTCCAAAATTCATCGCCTGTTTTTACATAAATAGTTTCCATAAAAGCTATTATAAATCCTAATCCCAAAGTTAAAGGAACAAATAGCCAATGGTAAATAGCAGTTAATGCAAATTGAGCTCTAGACCAATCTACTAAATGTGCTTCCATATTTAATCCTTTGTAATATTTTTATATACAAAATTTATTTTTTCTTTGGTAGTTTTATATTCACTATTTATTGATTTATCATAAATATAAAAATTTAGAAGAGTTACAATTAAAATTATTTTTATAATTATAATCTTCCATAGAGTTTTGCCTACAGTAAGGTTTTTAAAGCCATCAATATAGAAATTAAAAATTTTTAAATATTTGTACATTTTATAACTTTTTAATAATTTTTACTTATTAATATTTTGGAAGTATACAACTTAAATATTAATTTATTATAAATAATATTATTACTTTAACTTATAATTATAGAATAAAATATTCTCAGATTTAACACAGAAGTGCTAATTTTATGCCCTTAATACCTATTTTATAATATAATAATATAAAAAATAAAAGTATTGTGATGAAATTATCTAATTTAATATTAAAAGCTATCTTTTTTACAGCAATTATATCAACATTTTTAGCATTTATAATTAACACACTTTTTGAATATAATAATTTTTTAGATGAAGCAGATCAAATAAAAAAAGATTTCACAAAACAAAAAAAAACTGACCTTAAACGTGAAGTAAATAAGATATATAACTATATATCATACAATGAAAATAATATTATTATAAAAGCAAAAGAAAAATTACGAAATAGAGTAAATGATGCTTATTCAATTGCTTACAAAATATATAATAAAAATAAAAATATAAAAACAAAAAAAGAGATTCAATACTTAATAATTACTACATTGCAAAATATTACCTATGAAGAAGACACGTACTTTTTTATTAACTCAAATGAAGGTAGAGCAATACTTTTTAATAAAAACTCCTATTTAAATGATAATAAAAACATTTGGAATCTAAAAGATGGAAAAGGTAATTATTTTATTCAAGAACAGAGTAATATAGCCCTAAATAAAAAAGAGGGGTTCATAGACAACTACTTTATAAAACCAAATACCAAAGATACTAAAGCTTATGATAAATTATCTTTTATCAAACTATTTGAACCATATAATTGGCATATAGGAATGGGATTTTATATTGATAACCTTACGAGGGAGACTAAAATTGAAATAGTAGATTATATTGCCTCAATTAGATATGGAAGAGAAGGATATTTTTTTATTAACACTTTAGATAAAAAGGCCTTAATTCATGATGGTAAAAGAACAATTCCACCCATAAAATATCCTGATGAATCACTGTTTCAAAAACAATTAAAGGTAATAAAGAATCCTGATGGTGGATTTTTCTTTTATAAATTTAAAAAATTGAACTCTACTAAAAAATATGAAAAGCTAGCTTTTGTAAAAGAGTATCCAAAATGGAAATGGATTATTGGTACAGGGTCATATATGGATGAACTTGATAATGAATTATTAAAAAAACAAAATCAATTAAAAAATGCGATTATTGTAAAATCGAGTATTATTCTTCTAATATTTGTTTTTTTATTTATTCTTATTTATTTTGTATCTAAAAGAATAACCTCTTTTATTGAATCAAATATAATAAATTTAATTTCACTTTTTAATTCAGCTTCTTCAGATTTGAAAAAAATAAATTTAAATAAGTTTACTTTTATAGAGTTTAGAACCATTGCAAAAAAACTAAATAAAACACTGAAACTTAGAAATAAAGCAGAAAAACGAGTTCGAAATCTATTAGAAATTATTAATGAAAATGTAATCATATCAACTACAGATGCTAAAGGAAAAATACAAAGTGCAAATGATTCATTTTGTAAAATATCAGGATATTCAGAAAAAGAATTAATAGGTAAGTCACATAATATAGTTCGTCATCCTGATATGCCAAAAGAGACTTATAAACAGATGTGGGAAGCTCTTCTAAATGGTAAAAGTTGGGAAGGTGAATTAAAAAATAGAAATAAAGAAGGAGAAACATATTGGGTAAAAGCAACCATTTATCCAATCTTTAATAAAGGTAAAATAAAAGGTTATACTGCAATTAGACAAGATATAACTGATAAAAAAAGAGTTGAATATCTTTCAATAACTGATGATTTAACCCAAACATACAATAGAAGATATTTTAATGCAAAATTAGAAGAAGAGATAAATAGAGCCAAAAGAAATAACTATTATCTAGCTTTTATAATGTTAGATATTGATTATTTTAAATTATATAATGATACTTATGGTCATCAAAAAGGAGATGAAGCCCTTATACAGGTTTCAAAGGTACTCATTAATAATACTGCAAGAGCTAGTGATTTTGCGTTTAGATTAGGAGGAGAAGAGTTTGGAATTCTTTTCTCATACAAAAATAAAGAAGAATCTTTACACTATGCAAATTCAATTAAAAATAAAGTTGAAGCTTTAAAGATTGAACATAAAGCAAATAAAGTAAGTCCTTACTTAACTGTTTCACTTGGTTTAGTTGTTAGAGAAGGAGAAAAACTTGAAAGTATTGATACTGTTTATAAATTAGCAGATGAAGCACTCTATAAAGCAAAAGAGAGTGGTAAAAACAGAGTATGCGTAAGTAATTAAAAAACTAAGATTTTCATTTATTCCATTTCCTTTATCATAAAATATTCGAAACTGTTCATTTTTGTAAAATATAACTATTAGAATGATTATAAAATTGTAGATTTATTTTCGCAAGTACTTCAATGTTGTAGCAATAATATCATCATCATCTTTACTTGGAGATTTAATTGTCTCTTTTGTATCATCATTTTTTGTAAAGGTTACATTCATCTCATAACTTGATACTGTTTTTATTTCTTTTTGTAAAGCTAAAATTTTTATCATAATTAGTTCTAGAAACTGTTTTGTAGGAGTATCTGGTTTACCAAATCTATCTTCCATCTCTTCTTCTATTTCATAAACTGCCTCTTTTGATTTAGCTTTTCCAAGTCGTCTATAAAGTTCTAATCTTACCCTATCTTCTACAATATAATCACTTGAAATAAAAGCAGAAATAGCAAGTTTTATATCCACAACTTGACTCTCTTCTTTTGATTCGCCACTAAGTGTTGCTAAAGTATCTTCTAACATTTTAAGATATAGTCCATATCCTATTTGTTTGATATGTCCACTTTGTGCTTCTCCAATGATATTTCCACCACCTCTTATTTCTAAATCTTGATGGGCTAAAGCTGTTCCACTTCCTAAGTATGAGTTTGACTCTAAGGCAAGTAATCTTTTTATGGCATCACTTGTGATTTTTTTCTTGTCTTCAACAATAAAATAACAAAAACCTTCCTTATGCCCTCGCCCTACTCTTCCTCTTAGTTGATGTAAATCAGCTATACCAAATCTATCTGCACCATCTATTATCATAGAGTTTGCATTTGGCAAGTGAAGTCCCGATTCTACTATTGAAGTAGCAAGTAATATGTCAAACTTACCATCATTGAAATCTTCAATTAATTTCTCAGCTTTTACTTGGGTGATTTTTGAGTGAATCATCTCAATTTTTATATTTGGAATAAGCTCTTCTATATCTGCTTTTTTTGCTTCCATTGAAGCAATATTATTATGTACATAAAAAAGCTGTCCACCTCTTCTTTTTTCCCTTAAAACTATCTCTTTTATAAGTTTTTCATCAAACTCTTTTACGTAAGACCTAACACCTAATCTCTCAGTTGGAGGAGTTAAAAGTGAACTCATACCTTTTAGTTTTGATAAGGCAAGATTTAAAGTCCGTGGAATTGGAGTAGCACTCATAGAAAAAATATGTACATCTTCTCTAAGTGCTTTTAATTTCTCTTTTTGTTTTACTCCAAATTTATGCTCTTCATCAATCACAACCAAAGCTAAATCTTTTGTTTTAATATCAAGTAAAGAGTGTGTTCCAACTACTAAATCAATATCACCATTTTCCAGTGCTTTTTTTACATGAGTTTTCTCTTTAGCTGTTGTTTTCCCATCAAGTTGAGCCATTCTTATCCCAAATCCATCAAACCTTTTCTTAATCCCATGGAAGTGTTGTGAGGCAAGTAAAGTTGTAGGACAGACAAATAGAGCTTGATGCCCATCTAAAATAACAGCTAAAAGTGCATTCATAGCAACTTCTGTTTTACCAAAACCAACATCACCAGATAATAATCTATCCATCACTTTTCCACTTGACAAATCATCAAATATTTCTTGAATACTTCTTTTTTGATCTTTTGTATAATCAAATCCAGCACTTGAAGCAAAATCAGTTAGTATTTTTTTATTACAATCTATTTTTATACCATTTACAAGTTCCCTTGCAGCTGCCATTTTTATAATGTCATTTGCTATGGCAAAAAGTCTATCTTTTACTTTATCTTTTAGTTTGGCAAAACTTCCTTTACCTAAAGTATCAACAACAGCATAAGAACTACCATCTGCCACATATCTATCTATTAAGTCTATATTCTCAACAGGTATTAAAAGCTTATCATCATTTGCATATGCAACTATTACAAAGTCTCTTTTTGCTCCCATTACAACAACAGGTTCTATTCCTTTATATTGTCCTATACCGTGTTGTTCATGTACAACAAAATCATTTACAAGAAGTTCATCAAGTACAAGCTTGATTTTCTTTTTTCTTTTTTTCTTTATCTCTTTGTTAAGTGATATAATGACCTCATCATCACTTACTAAATTTATAATATATGGTTCAAAAACATAGTTTATTTTTTTATCACTTAGTTCTAAATCAAAGCTTTTTACCTTAGCTTCTGTTGTTGAGATAATAGTATGTTTTTTTCCATCATGAAAAGTTAAAAACTCTTTTACATTTGCTGGATTTATTATTTGATATTTTTTAGCTTTTGGTATTTTTGGTAGAGTTAAAAACTTCTCTTTATCTATTCTTTTTGCTTCAAAAATATATGCCTCTTCAAGTTCATCAAGGGCATTATAAGTAATATATGAAGTAAACTTAGAAGGTAAATACTCTCCCAAATCATCTAAATACCAAAATCCTAAAGAGTGTATATCTTTTATAAAAGCATCACTTTCAACACTCTCTAACTCTTCATTTATTCTATCTATCTCATCTTCATTTAAAGCCAAAAAAGCAGGAGTAATATTAAAAGAGTCTATCTCTTCTTTTGCTGATTTTTGATCTTCAATATCAAACTCCCTAATACTTTCAACCTCATCATCAAACAAACTTACTCTAAAGCCTTTATTTGCTCCCAAAGGACAAATATCAAGTATATCACCTCGAAGAGAGACTTCTCCCTCACTTGTCACAATATCTACAAAATAATATCCCCAATTGTAAAGTTTATCTTTTAGTTTTTCCAAATCAATAGTTGAAGCAAACTCTATTTTAAATGAGTCAAAACACTTCTCTACAGGCATTTTATATGAAGCTGTTCGTAAAGGTACAACTAGAACTTTATTCTCTTTTTTATAAGAATAAAACTCATTTAAAGTTTTAGTTATATTTTGTAATTCTTCTGAAAAAGAAAGTAAATCATCTCCAAAATTTGCCCTAAAATCAGCTAATACAAAGGGCTTTTTTTGATTGAAAGCTAATACGTCAAAAGCTTCTTGTGCCTCTTTATCATCACTTACTATTAGAAGCTTACAATCATTTTTCTCTTTAAAAAATTCAAATAGGTTATTCAATACTATTTAACCTCTTCAAAGTCATTTGTTGTTTTATCATAAGTGTATGGGGGATAAGGAGTCTCATTAAGTAAAAAAACCATATTACAAGAATCAAATTCAGTTTTTTGTAAACCTTTTTTAAATACTTCTAAAATATATGCTTTTGTTGAAAAGGTTGTTGTACTTGAAATGCCAGTATAAACGAATTCTTCTTCTGGAACAATATTAAATCCTTCTTTTTTTAAGTGCTTTTCAAACTTTTCTTTATCTTTTAAATTTTCTACATCTAATATAACTACTAATTCAATATTTTCCAATTTATCTCCTAAGGTACTACTACATGATAGTTTATACCATTTTTAAAAAAGTATTGTATTTAAATAAGCATTAATTTGAGATTTAGAAAATTGGAAAAATAAAAGAAAAAAATTTCTTTTTATAATTATTTTTTAAAACTTTAACTATAATGATATTTGTATTCAAGTTTTTTGTATTTATTATAGTAACTAATTAAAAGGAATTTCTTATGGAAAAAAAATCTAGTTTTGGAAAAAAACTTCTACTAAAAATACTTGGAACTGTTTTTGTTGTTGTATCTCTTTCTTCAATAGTCATTGTAAATTATTCTTACAAGGCTGCGCAAGAAGATGCAGAAACATTTAGAAAAACATTTGCTTCAAAAAATGCAATTGAAATTAAAGGAGAACTCGATAACGCAATTTCTGTTGCACAAGTATTTGCCTCTAGAATACAAGCAGCAGCAGTTAATAATGCACAAATAAATCCAGAGGAAATGATTTCTTTAGAAAAGTCTATTTTAAATGAAAATGACACTATTAATAGTATTTGGTATAGTCCTAAATATGGTGAAAAATTAACAGCAAAAGTAGAAAATCCACAAGAGGGAAGTGCATATAATAAACTTGGAATTTTTCATCCCTTTGTTGCAAAATCTAAAAATGGAATATCGGTTGCTCCAGGTACCCCTTATGATGAAAAAATAGGATGGATTAAAGGAGCTAAAGAAGCTGGTAAAACTTTTATAACAAAACCTTACTTTTGGAAAATTAATGGTGTTGACCAATTAGTTGTAACAGTTTCTGTTCCTATGTATAAAGATGGTGAATTTATTGGTGCTGCTGGAATTGATTTTCTCTTAAAGGGTTTAGCTAACTTAGCTTCTCGTATTAAATTATATAAAAATGGATATGGAATTATTGTTGACAGTAATGGCATAATAGTAGGGCATCCAAAAAAAGAATTTCAAAATAAGAAAATGCTTGATATTGTAAAAAATGATAAAGATTATGCAAATATGCTTGAAAAAAGTAAAAAAGGAGAATCTTATTTTTTCTTTAAAGATTCATTGATTACTGGTCAATCATCAATTTATTATTCTCAACCATTTAGTTTGAAAGATACGGGTACAAATTGGACTTTTGTTATATCTGCACCAAAAGAAGAATATCTTGCAAATGCTAATTTTATTAGAAATGTATCTATCATATCTTCAATAATAAGTTTAATTGTAATTGCAATAATTATTCTACTTTCAGTTAAACAATTAAATATTTATCTTAAAAAAATATCATCTGGCTTGGAAAGTTTTTTTGAATTTTTAAATACAAAAAAATCTGCAACAAAAGAGATTGATATAAATACAACATGCGAATTTGGAAGAATGGCTCACTCTATTAATGAAAATGTAAAAAATATAAAAACAGCTACACAACAAGATATGGCTCTAATTGAAGATGTTAAAGGTATTGCAAATACCATTACTGAAGGTAAATTTGATAGTAGAGTAACAAAAGTAACTTCTACTGATTCATTAAATGAATTAAAAGAGATTTTAAATCATATGTTAGAACAATTAGAACACCAAGTTGGTAAAGATATAAATAATATTATTCATACCCTAGAGAGTTATTCAAATAGAGATTTTACTATGAAGCTTGGAGCTGATTCTGGTAAAATAGGTAAAGAAATCATTCACATGAATGAAATGATTACAAAAATGCTACAAGATAGTCAAGAAGATGGTGTTTCTTTAAAAGAAAGTGCTGATAATCTATCAAATAGTGTTAGAACAATTAGTAGTAATGCAACTAAACAAGCTGCGTCATTAGAAGAGACAGCAGCCTCAATTGAAGAGATTACAAGTAATATTGAACAAACAAATATTAAAGCACAAGAGATGCATTCTATATCAAATGAGACAAAAGATTCAGCTACTACAGGTAAACAATTAGCAACTGATACAGCAACTTCTATGGATGATATAAATAATACAGTGCTAAATATAAGTGAAGCTATAACTATGATTGATCAAATAGCATTTCAAACAAATATCTTATCTCTAAATGCAGCAGTTGAAGCTGCAACTGCAGGAGAAGCTGGAAAAGGTTTTGCAGTTGTTGCACAAGAAGTGAGAAACTTAGCTTCAAGAAGTGCAGAAGTTGCAAAAGATATAAAAAGTTTAGTTGAAACTGCTACAGAAAAAGCTAATAATGGTAAAAATATTAGTTCTAATATGATTGAAGGATTTACTACTTTAGAAAATAGAATTATAGAAACTAGTAAATTAATTAATGATGTTGCAGCAGCGGCAAATGAACAAAACTTAGGAATACAACAAATTGCAGATGCAGTTAATATGCTAGATAAAGTTACACAAGAAAATGCAGCTATTGCAGAGGAAACAAATGATATTGCAAAGAAAACTAAAGAGATATCTGACAATGTTGTTATAGGAGTAAGTAAAAATAATTTTGATGGTAAGAATTTAGCTTAATATTATTCTAAATTTTTGCAGTAAGCTTATGTGAATAACACTTATAAAAAAGTGTTACTCACTTTACATAAATACTACCTTACTAAAGTTGAAAAGAACCCAATAAGTCCACCAAAAACTCCACCCCAAACAACTAACCAGCCAAGGTGTTCTTTTATCATCTTTTGAACAATCTCTTTTACCATCACAGGAGTTAATTCTCCAAGTCTACTATTTACTATTAAGCTAACCTTTTCATAAATATCATCACTTATATTTGATGAACCTAAGCTCTCATGTAAAGAGTTTTGAAAAGATTCATTCTTTGAAATAGTAACAATGGCACCTTTTAGTTTTCCAACAAAAGGCCCTTTTAAAGGCTCTAAAGCAGACTCCCCACCAAACATTCCTAACATATTTCCAAATGGAGATTCTAAAACTGCTTGTTTTAGTGAGTCAAAAGCTGGTGTAAAATCTGTTTTTTCTAATATTGGAGATAAGTCAAAATTTGATTTTTTTGAAGTAAGCTCTTCTTCAAAGAATTTTTGCAAATTCTCTTTTGTAAAGAATTGTTCCATTATTAAAGAATGGATTCCTTTTTTGAACTCTTCAAATCTATTTTCAACAACACCAGAACCATATAAAAAAGGAACTTTTTCAAAAAGCATATGAATTGCTAAAGCATTTGTTATAGCTCCACTTAAAGAAAAAAGTCCCACCATAAAAAGCATATCTTGTTTTAAAACAAAACCTAAAATAACCACCAATAAAGATAATAAATTTGTAACTAATGATTTGTTCAAAAACCTCTCCTTTAACTTTTTTGTGGAGTTTACCATAAACAAACAAAAGAAAAAAGAAAAAAAAGAGTAACCATCATGTAATCATTTAAATATAAAATATCAAATAACAAAAGGACACAAATGGTTAATGTAGAAAAAGAGATAAAGAAAAAATTTCCAAAACTTGATTTAGAATCATCTTTTATAAATAAATCTTTAATTACACTTGCAAAAAAAGTAGTACATGAAGACTCTATTAATGAGTTTTTACAAACAAATGCACATAAAAAAGGTTTTGAATTTGTAGATGCTGTTTTAGATAATTTTGATTTTGACTATACTGTTTCTAGTAATGATATACAAAATATACCAAGTTCTGGAAAAGTGGTAATCATAGCAAATCATCCTTTAGGGGGATTGGATGCTTTATGTTTATTGAAACTTGTGGGGAAAGTTAGAAAAGATGTAAAGATTGTTGCAAATGATTTCTTAGCAGGTATTGAAGCACTTAGTTCTTTATTTGTCCCAATAGACAATTATAAAAGAAGACAAAGTAAAAAAGATATTAAAGCTATCTATGATGCACTTAACAATGATGAAGCAATCATAATCTTTCCAGCAGGAGAAGTTAGCCGTGCAACACCAAAAGGAATAAAAGACCCAGTATGGAGTAAAGGTTTCTTAAGTTTTGCACAACACTGTAATGCACCGATTTTACCAATATTAGTTGATGGTAAAAACTCTAAAATATTTTATACAATTTCTATCTTGAATAAAACCTTTTCAACTCTGCTTTTATCCCATGAAATGTTTAAGAAAAAATCAAAAAGAATTAGCATAAAAATTGGTGAAATTATTCCAAATGAAAATATTATGCCAAAGGGTATTAATAAAAGATATCTTTTAACCCTTTATAAAAAACACCTTTATGCCTTAAAAAAAGGAAAAAAATCTTTTTTTGTAACTCAAAAAGCAATTGCTCACCCTGAAAAAAGACAAGATATTATGAATGAATTAAAAAGTTCAAAAATTATTGGTGAGACTTCAGATGGTAAGATTATATATTTATATAATTACACAGATGATTCAATCGTTTTAAAAGAGCTTGGAAGACTTAGGGAATTATCTTTTAGAAGTGTGGGTGAGGGAATAAATAAAAAAAGAGATACAGATAAGTATGATATTTATTATGAACATATTATTTTATGGGATAGGGAAGCTTTAGAAATAGTAGGTTCTTATAGAATTGGAAATGGTAAATTTATTAATAATAATTTAGGAGTTTCTGGATTTTATTCAAGTACCTTATTTGAATATAAAAATGAATTTCTTCCTTACTTAGATGATTCAATTGAGTTAGGACGTAGTTTTGTTCAACCAAAATATTGGGGAAGTCGTGCTTTAGATTATCTTTGGTATGGGATTGGAGCATATTTAAAAACTAATCCACAAATAAAATACATGTATGGTCCAGTATCTATTTCGGCCTCATTACCAAAGATTGCAAAAGATATGCTTATATTTTATTATTCTCACTATTATTCAAGTAATGATAATCTATTAGAATCAAAAATTCCATATCAATACTCTATTGATTTAAAGTCAATAAAAATGATGTTTAAATTAAGTGACAAAAAAAGTGATTTCAAGATATTAAAAACAGCCCTTTCAAACATGGGAATTGCTGTTCCAACACTATATAAACAATACTCAGAGTTATGTGAAGAAGGCGGAGTAAACTTTCAAGGCTTTAATGTGGATCCTGATTTTTCAAACTGTGTAGATGGTCTGATTGTAGTTGAAATTGATAAGGTAAAAGCAAAACAAAAATCAAGATATATAAAATAAGATACTTTTTTAGTATCTTACTTATGTGAAAAATCAATACTACAAACTCTAGTCTCTTCAACCAAAGCTTTTGCAACTACTTGATCATCCACAATTATGTGTTCTAAGTGTAATCCATCTAGATTTTTCATATCTTGAGTTTTTGTAATTTTTACTATTGTTTTAGTATTTTTTGTCAATTCATTAATACTCTCACAAACAATTCTTAATTGTTCTGGATTATCAATAGCTACTATAACTGCACAAGAGGTTCTAATATTTACAGACTCTAAAATATGTTTATGTGCTGCATTTCCAAAAATAATTGGTTCATTATCCTCTTTTCCCATTTTGTAAAAAAGAATTTTATTTTCTATAATAATATAATCATTGTTAAGCTCTTTTAACTCTCGTACAATCTCTTGTCCCAAGTGCCCATATCCAAGAACGACTACATGACCTTTTAAGTCTTTATCGACAACTAAGGTATTAGTTGTATCCATAATATCATCTGGTAATAAAGAACTAGCTATTTTTGATAAATTTTTAAGTGCAATTGGAGTCAAAATCATAGATAAAACAATAGTTACAATTAAAACTTGTGTATGGGTTGCATTTAACAAGTTTGCACTTCTTGCTAACTCTAATATCGCTAAAGAAAACTCACCTATTTGAACCAATGAAAAAGCAGTTTTAAAAGCTACTCTTTTTGTATCATCAAGTCTAACTATTAAATAAATTATGCAATATTTTAAAATCATTAAAATAGGTAATAAAAGTAGTATCGTAAACAAATGCAAATAAATTATTTCAAAATTTATTTGCATACCAACAGTTACAAAGAATACTCCTAATAACAAATTTCTAAAAGGAATAAGATCTGATTCTACTTGGTGTTTAAACTTTGTCTCTGAGATCATCATACCAGCTATAAAAGCTCCAAGAGAATAAGAAAATCCGAAATAATGGGCCATATAAGAAGCCCCTATTGCTATTAATAAAACAGACCCTACAAATAGTTCTTCTGAGTTTGTTTCACTAACATGGGTTAAAAATGGTTCAAGTAGATATTTTCCACTTAAATATAAAATTCCTATTAAAATAACTGCTGCAATAGTTGTTTGTAAAACTATATATAAAACACTATTTTCAGAGTTTGTTGTAAAAATTGATATCATTAAAAGTATTGGAATTACTGCAATATCTTGCATAATCAAAATTCCCAAAACCCTTTGTCCATGTCTTTTTTTAATATCTCTGGTTTCATTATATGTTTTTAAAACAATAGCAGTAGAAGATAAAGATAAGGCTGTTCCTATTATCATAGAAGTTTTAAAATCAAAATTTAATATATAAAAAGAGATAAGAACGACAATTAAAGTTGTAATAATTATTTGCAAAGTTCCTGTGAAAAAAACTTCTCTTTTCATTCTTATTAAGGCATTAACAGAAAACTCTAATCCAATTGTAAACATCAAAAATACTACACCAAACTCTGCTATTTCTTTTAGATCATGGTTATTTACTGCTGCTTCATGTAACCCAAACAAATAAGCTATAATTGTACCTGTAAATATATATCCAATAATAGTTGGCAATTGAAATTTTTTTAATAATAAGTTTACAAATATTGCAATAAAAATTGTAGCTACAATTATTCCTAACATATAAATCCTAATAAATTTTATAATGCATTTGCTTATAGCCTTCAAGCCTTTTTTTAAAGGTTGAATTTAACATTGCATTTTTTGAATCAAGCAAGTCAATTGCTAAACACTCCTGTCCATCTCGACCTACTCTACCTAGATATTGTACCAATCTTCCATAATAAGAAATTGGTGTTACAAAAATAATTGTATTTAGATGGGGAAAATCTATACCTTCCCCAAAATAAGAAGTTGTAGCAAGTATTAAATTGCTATTTTCTATTTGCTCTAAATTTTCTTGTTGTTCTTTTTTACTCAAACTTCCATGTATACTAACATATTTTAAATTATTTTTTATTAATAATTCTTCCAAAATATTTATGTGTTCAATTCTATCTGTTAATATTAATATCTTCCTATTAGGGTACTGTTTTACTTCATTTATAATCAATTCATTTCTACTTTTATCTACAGTTATTTCATTGATTAATTGGGCATAATTATCTGATTGACTTTTAAAATCAGTATTTATAACTTTTATTCTATGAGTAAGTGTTCTTTTCTTTTTATACTCATATAATATTTGCCCTAATTGCTGAAAAAGTATTGGTTCTAAACCATCTTTTCTATTTGGCGTTGCACTAAGTCCTAAAACATATTTACCACAAAATAGTTTTATTATTAACTCAAAAGTAACAGCTGGGATATGATGGCACTCATCAACTATTACAAAAGAGTAGTCTTTTATAATTTCTGGTTGATTTTTTAAACTTTGCATGGTAGCAATATCAAGTTTTCCAGTTAATTTATTTTTACTCTTACCTAAAAAACCTATATCTTTTTTATTCATTCCAAAATAATCAACAAATCTTTGAATCCATTGGTCTAAAAGCATATTTTTATTTACTATTATTAAAGTATTTACACCCCTTAATTCTATCATCTTAGCACCAATTAAGGTTTTACCAAAACCAGGAGGAGCAACACAAATTGAAAAATCTTTCTTAATCACTTTTGATATTGCTAAATTTTGATCATCCCTTAGTTCATATTTTACTTTTGGATACTCTTGTTTATTCTCTACTCTTTTGTCATCAATTGTGTATTTAACACCATTTTGTTTTAAAATTCTTAAAACAAAACCTAAAACTCCCCTTGGAAGTTTTAAATAGCTTTCATCTTCTTCATAATTTTTTATCTGTTTTGGAGTATTAAAAAGTGGTTTTCTTAAACTCAAAAGAATCTTTATTTGAGGATTATCAAAAACTGCTAAATTCTTCAATTCATTTAAAAATGATTTTGATAAATTTTTGCTTTTTATATATACATAATCATAAATCGTGATTTCTAATGGAAAAGTTGGATATTCAACACTATTTACACTTTGTTTTTCCCAACTTTGAAGAGCTTTCTGTTCATTTATTTTTGCTATTTTTAATACAGTATTTTTAGGTATTTTTTGTACATTTCTCAAATAATCCCATTGATCTTCATAAGGAGTTAAACTATTGCAATCAAAAAAAACAGTTTTATTACTTTGTCTTAATTTTAAATGTAATGGTAATTCAATATATGAACCAAAGTTTGAACTATTTACAAAGTCTATATTTGGATATATTTTTGCATTTATATTAGCAGTTTTAATTATATTTTGTAAAAACTCTTTTACATCACGAGCTTGAATATTCTCTTCATAAAAAAACCAAATCAAAACATCATTATATGAATCAAATTGATAATTGCCAATTAAATTTAGCTGGGTTAAAGTCATTTGTAGTTTTGAAATATCATTTTTTGAGATTTTTAAAATGCCATATTTGCATTGATTACTTATGGAAATATTATAAGTAGAAAGTTGAACTTTACCCCTTAAATGTTGCTCAATGTCTTCATTTAAAAGAGGTAAATAATCACTTCCTTGGAAAGTTTTAGTAACAGGGAAATAAGACTCTTTTGTAGAGTCTTTACTAATCCATTTTTTTAGATACACATCTGCACGAGAAATAAACAAAGTTCTAAATAAATCAATCTTCTCATCTTTGTTTAACTCTTTTTTATTTAATTCTTTTTCTAATAGAGCTATCTCTTTTTCAATATTTAGTTTGTCTTGGTAAAGTTTATTTAATCTTTTCTGTATCTGGTTTTTCATATGAAAGATCTTCTTCTTTTGTTGATACAAAACCACCAATTCTATTCTCTATTTCATTATATCTACTTTTTAGTTCAGAATTTTTTCTAATAACTCTTCCCTCAAATTTAGCATCTTCTTCAATAATCAAATCATTATAAGTAAAATCACCAATAACTTTTCCAGCAGCTAATACTTGCATAACATTACAATCAATCTTACCATCAAAAAAACCACTTACAACTACATGATTTGCTTTAATATCACCGATTACTTCACCTGTTTTCCCAATTGAAATTGCATCAGCTTCAAGTATTACACCTTCAAATTTTCCATCAATATGAACTGTACCTTGAGTAGAAATCCCACCTATGATACAAGTTCCTTTAGCGATTATAGTTGCCCCAGCTTCTGTTGTTCTTTTATCAGATTTACCAAATACTCCCACTGTACTCTCCTTTGTTTACTAAATATTGAATTAAACTTCTTTAAATTCCAATCTATGAAATCTCTAGGATTTAAAACCATACTTGCATATCTTACTTCATAATGCAAGTGTGGACCTGTACTTCTTCCAGAGTTTCCTGTCATACCTATGACCTGATTTTTTTTGATTACATCACCAAGCTTTACTTTAGTGGCACTTAAATGTGCATACACGGTTTCAAATCCAAAATTATGGGAAAGAATTATAACTCTTCCATAGTCTCCTGTATTTCTTGGCTGAACATATCTTACAACTCCATCTGCTGTTGCAAAAACTGAAGTTTTAAGATGTGCTCTTAAATCAATTCCCCTATGAAATTTCTTTTCATGGGTTACAGGATGAATACGATATCCAAAATTAGCTGATACACTAATTCTTTGTAAAGGTGCTCCATTTGGAATAGTTGATAACATGTACATTTTTTGAGCTGGTGTTATTTTAGTTAAAGTTGCCTTTGTAATTGCTATTTGTTCATTTGCATCTCTATTTAACCCAACAATTTCTTCTATACTATCTAACTTACTACTAAGTTCCTCTATATCTTTAACCTTGCCTTTGATTTTCATAGAATAAAAAAGATTCTGGGCTTGAAGCTTTTTCTCTTTTTCTGTCAATAGAGTAATTTCTTTCTCTTTTTTAGCTTTAAAATCACTAATTTCATTTGATAAAAAAGAGATAAACCAAAAAGAACCAGCAATTACAACAAAGGCAACTATAATCGCTATAAAAATTATTTTTTTAAAAAGTTGATGGATATTGTAAGACTTAGTACTATTTACATCTGAAACTGTAATTACTAATCTATTATTTAATATCTTCATCTACACTTTTCTCAATCTTCAAAAATTTTTCAATTACTAAAAATGAACCAAAGACCAAATATTCTTCATCTTCATTTATTTCATTTTTAAATACATCTGTTATTATATTCAATTTAGCACAAACATTCATTAAATCACTCTTTTTTACTACTCTTTTATCATCTAAAGGTAGTATATACAACTTTTTTACAATAGGTTTTAATATTTTCAAAACTTTTTCATAATCTTTATCTGCATAACTATTATATATTAAATTAATTTTTTTATTTTTAAACTCTTCTAAAATACTTCTTGCTGCAAGGGGGTTATGTCCCACATCCAAAGTAATATTATTTTTATATTTTTCACATCTACCATTTAACTTCATATTCTCAAATTTTTTAATATCAACATTAATGTTTAAATATTTAAGTGCAGCTATAACCAAAGAAATATTATTTAATAGGTATTTTGGGAAAAAAATTTTTAAACTACTCACATCACTTTTTAAATCATCAAGGCTTAGTAATCTTATATTTCTCTCTTCTTCAATAATTTTTGCATGCAAATAGACTTCCTCATGTATTTGAGAACCAACAATCATAACCTTATCACAAGCTCGCATTTTCGTTAGAGAAATCTCTTTTATGCTATTTCCAAGAAAAGATTGATGATCTAAATCAATTGTAGTAATAAGAGACAAATCATTTTCTGCGACATTTGTAGCATCAAATTCTCCCCCAAGACCAGCTTCTAAAATAAGATAATCCCTATTAGAACTTAAATAAAATGCTAGAAGTGTTGTATATTCGAAATATGTTAATTTTTCAAGTAAAGGTGTATCTAAAATCTTTTGTAAAAATTTATGAGCTTCATCAAGAAGTAAATCACTTACATCAAAATCATTTATCCAAATTCTTTCATTAAACTTTGTTATATGGGGAGAACTATAATGTAGAACATCTTTGCCAATACTTGATAAATATTTTGCTAAAAATCTTCCTGTAGTACCTTTACCATTTGTCCCAACAATGTGGATAATAAAAGGTATTTTTATCTCTTTTTTTAAAACTTCAAAAGAGTTTTGTACTATGGTAAAATCTATTTTATCATAGTACATAGTTTTATATTCTAAAAACTCTTTTAAAGGTATCTCTTTAAAATTAATCTTCAAGGTCAGGTTTTTTAAATGATAATATTGCTATTTTTGAAATAACTTCATCTAAAGCTTTTGAAGTTGCAGCTTTAATTGCTTCAAACCTTTTATTATCTGAAATTGTTCCACCACTATCAATAGAAAAATCATAAGTACCAGAAACATCAAAATTTCTTGTTAACTTTTGTTTTACATTGTTATATTGAACATTTATACTTGATGTTGCTTTATATAGTTTTGAATAACCATCAGTGTCATACTGTAAAGTAGAAAAGCTAGTAGAGTTTAATCTTACTACAACAATTGTATCAGCTAGTTCTTTCTTATTCACTAATTTTGCATCTAATTTATGAACTAATAGTTCATTCATAGCATCTTTTATTAATACTGAGTTTTTAGGATCTTCTATATTAACTTTTAGGTCAACAAAGACTTTTCCCTGAATCTCTTTTTTTGCATAATATGAACCTGGTTTATAACCACAAGCTACAAATACAAGTCCAATCAAAACTGCTAATACAATTGATTTTAATCTCATAATTATCCCTTAATTACTAAGTTTACCAATTTATTTGGAACAACTATTTCTTTTATTATTTCTTTTCCGTCTATCCATTTTGAAGAAGCTTCTTTAGCTATTGCTAAAATTTCTTCTTTTGAAGCATTTGGAGCAACTTCTATCTCTGCTCTTTTCTTACCATTTATTGTAATAGCTATTGATATAGTATCAGATACAAAAACCTCTTCTTTTACTTTTATATCATTATTGAAATTTTTTAATTCAAATAATTCATTTGATAATTCCCAACATAAGTGGGGAATAATAGGTTCTAAAATATTTGTTAAAATATAATATCCCTCTGCCCAAACTGTTTTATTATCTTGTGCATTTAAAGCATTTAGAGCTTCCATTGAGGCTGCAATTAAAGTATTAAAAGCATAAGTTTTAGAAAACACTTCATTTGATTTTTGTAATGCTTCATAAACTTTTTTTCTAGCTTCTTTTTCTTCTTTATTTAAAGAATCATGGTCAATTGAATTTATCTCATCAATTGAAATACCCTCAGCCATTTCAACTTTTGCTGTAAATCTTTTAATAAATTTAAATGCCCCATCAACAGCACTATCATTCCAGTCAAGCTCTTTAGTAGGTGGTGCAGCAAAAAGCATAAACAATCTTGCAGTATCAGCTCCATATTTTTCAACAATCTTATCAGGATCTACAACATTTCCTTTAGATTTTGACATTTTTGCCCCATCTTTTAAAACCATACCTTGAGTAAGAAGTCTTTTAAATGGCTCTTTAGAGTTTGTGTACCCTAGTTTATTTAAAGCTTTTGTGAAAAATCTAGAATAAAGAAGATGTAAAATTGCATGTTCAATTCCACCAATATATTGGTCAACATCCATCCAATAATCACTATCTTCTTTTGAAATACCTACACTATTCCACTTTTTATTATTTGTAGCATATCTTAAAAAGTACCAAGATGATTGAACAAAAGTATCAAGAGTATCTGTCTCTCTTAGTGCTGGTTTACCACATTTTGGACAAGTTGTATGTTTCCATGTTGGGTGATTATCAAGGGGATTTCCCTCACCTGTAATCTCAACATCTTCTGGTAAGGCAACTGGAAGATTTTCAATTTTTTCAGGAACTAAACCACAAGAATCACAATGGATAAAGGGAATTGGTGCTCCCCAATATCTTTGTCTAGAAACTCCCCAATCTCTTAGTTTATAATTAATTTTTTTTGTTCCAAAAGAGTTTTGTTCAAAATGATAAATAATAGCTTTTTGTGCTTTTTTATTATCTAAGTTTGTAAAGCCCTCTGAATTAATAAGCGTTCCAGGTTCAGTATAAGCTTCTCTCATATTTGAGATAACACCCTCTTTTCCAACAATTACTTGCTCAATTGGTAAGTCATACTCTTGTGCAAATTCAAAATCCCTTTGGTCATGGGCAGGTACTGCCATAACTGCACCACTTCCATAAGATACCAATACAAAGTTTGCAACCCATACTGGAATTGTTTTTCCAGTTAATGGATGAAGAACATCTAATTCTAAAGAAACACCTTCTTTAGGCATAGTTGCCCTATCTCTTTCACTTACTTTTTGCATAGCTTTTATTTTATTTAGTTTATTTTCATCTAATAGTTCATTTTCCACTAAATATTTTACTATTGGATGCTCTGGTGAAAGAGCTGTATATGAAACTCCATAAATAGTATCAGGTCTTGTTGTAAATACATCAAATGAAGCAAAGTTTTTGTTTAATTTATATCTTGCATCTTTTGTAAGTTCAAATGAAAACTCTAAACCTTCACTTCTTCCTATCCAGTTTTCTTGCATAGTAAGAACTTGTGATGGCCATGATCCTTCAAGATCTTTTAAATCATCAAGTAATTCTTGAGCAAATTTTGTAATTGCCACATAATACCCGGGCATCTCTTTTTGCTCAACAGGAGTACCACATCTCCAACAACCACCATCTTCTACTTGCTCATTTGCTAAAACTGTATGACAAGGCTCACACCAATTTACAGTAGTCGATTTTTTATATAAAAGACCATCTTCATACATCTTGATAATAAACTCTTGTTCCCATCTTGTATAAAGCTCATCACTAGTAGCAAACTCTCTATTTTTTGAGAAACTTAAACCTAAACCATTTAGCTCTTTTCTCATGTAATCTATATTTTCATAAGTCCATTTTTTAGGATGAAGTTTGTGTTTAATAGCAGCATTTTCAGCTGGCATTCCAAAACTATCCCAACCAATTGGATGTAATACATTGAAATTTGATTTTCTAAAAAATCTAGCGAATGCATCACCTAAACAGTAATTTCTAACATGTCCCATATGTATCCTACCGCTTGGGTATGGAAACATACTTAAAATATATTTTTTATCTTTTTTTGTATCATCACTTGGTTCAAAGCTATTGTTTTCTAACCAATAGTTTTGCCATTTTTTTTCTATCTCTTGTGGATTATACTCCATTAAAACTCATCCTTTTCCTGACTTTTTGCACTTTCTATTAGTGCTAAGGCTATTGAGAATATATTTGCAACAATTGCTCCAATAGCAAGAGCTATAGCCAATCTTTCATCACCCATAAAAGTAAGAACCATAAATGCAGGTATCAAGTGTAAATCAGCAACTAAAGAACTTGCAAGTAATTCTGCAGATAATAAGTTTCTAACACCCAATTTTAAAATAGTAGATATTACATTAACCCCAGCTGCTAAAAATAGTGCTAAAGAGTTTGGTTCATATAAAAACCCTGCCGTTGTAGTTAAAGACATTAGTGAAAAGAATATATAGGTTACTTTACCCCAATCCATGATTATCCTTTTAAAGTATTTCTAAAAGCAATTATAATAGCTAAAGTATGATAAAAAAGCTCTTTTATAGTTCTAAAAATTAGAACTATAATTTATAAAGTTTTAGTAGCTCGAAGAGATTTGATGAGTTGGTATATCAAATAGAAAATTATTATTTTGAAAAATAATTGAATAATCAAATTTATTCCCGTATCACTTTGAATCAATCTAAATATATTTATGTTTTTTATAAATAAATCAAAAACAAAATCATGGGTAGTAATCAAATAAATTCCAATAAATCCAAATAAAATAAGATATAAAATAGATGTCTTATCCCAAAATACAAGATTATACATACACAACCAAATATATACAGTAACTATCAATCCAATAATTATCTCAGAATAAATTCCATCTGGAATATGCATCATAATATCTGGTGTTTGATGTACAAAAGAGTATTCAATCATAGTTGCAAGTATTTCGAATATAACTATCCAAAATAACGCTAAACTCCAACTCTCAGAGTTGTTCGAAGTTATCTTATCAAAAGTAGTTCTAATGCTCATGTATTTTCCCAATATAATATAAATTTTTTATCTTATATTCTATACTCTTATATTTAAATATTATATTAAAATAGTAAATAAATTATCAGTTTGTATTAATAAATAATACTATAAATCACTTCCGTCTTGTATTTTGTCTTATTGAAATAATAAGTTGGTAGATTAGATATGCGATTATAATTTTGAAGATTAATGTACCAAAAGTAAGTTCATCTTTACCTGTCATTATAGAAAATGGATTTATAGTATTTGCAAAAAATGTTAAAAACTCATCTGATGTTTCATAGGTATAGAGCAAATAAAAATAAAAAAGCAAAAATATTGATTTTATTTCATCCTTTTTTTTACAAATATTATCAACAAATATTCCTACGGATACTAAACAAAATAACCCAATAACTTTACTTAACTCAAAGTGAATAAACTTATTCTCAACTTGTAAAGTATAAAAATTAAAAAGAGAAAAAGCAAAACCTAATGTTAAAATCCAATATAAAGCTAATAACCAATCTTGTGAATGATTAGAACTCCAAGCATGAATTTTAAATACTAACCATTCAAATGGTTCCTTATTAAACTCTAATTCTTTTTCCCGTTCTTTCATTTCTAAAGCATAAAATTTATTCGCCTCAATAATATTGTTTTGTTGTTCAAAAGAATTTTTTATTATTCTTGTAGTTTCTCGACTTCCTACATTGGATAATTCTATATCTAAAAAATTTGATTCTTTTCTAAAAAATGTATTTCTAAAAAATAAATTCCCAATTTCACTATTATTAAACATAGTACAATCATTAAATCTTACACCATCAAAAGTTAACTCTTTCTTGAATTTATTTAAAATAAATGAAGATGTACCTTGAAATTCCATATTAAATAATTTTATATTTTTTAATACTTTATTATTTTGAAAGAAAAACTGCTCTTTACAGATTTTATTCTTAATATCAATATCTTCATAAAAAGTACACCCATTAATTTCTAAATTTTTTGCACTAAAAAAATCACTTAAATCAATATAATCATGAAAAGTACATTCTATTAAACTTAAATTATTTATTTCAATTGGAGCTAATTTTTCGCAATTACCAACACCCATTGCAGGGAAAATTACAGAATTAAAATCACATTTAGAATTTTCTAGGGTATTCTTTTTTACTATATTATTTAATTCTGTCCAGAAAAAATCAATTTTATCACCTGATGAAGACCAATTATGTTTTATAAAAGGGGTTAAGTTCTTTAAAATTTTGTAATATTCTGATTTTTCATCAAATTTTTTATACCAATCATCTTTTTTACAATGCAAAATACACTTATTTTCATCATTAGTTAATTTGTATTCTTCTTCATCAAATTCTCTTTTACAACTCTCACATTTACAAATATATTTTTTAGTTTCAGACATAATTATTTCTTTTAGTTATTTTTGAGTTATATTATACATTTCTATTCTTGATACTTTCCACTTTTCTTTTTATAAAGAAAAGTTCGCAAAAGAAAAGCGTTCACAGGTTCCAAAATAGCTAAAAAATATATAGAAATTCTAAAATTACAAAACTCGACTCCGTACCTCCGTCTCAAACAATTGTAATTTCTTTACGAATTTATATAGATTTTTCTTCACGCGATTTTGAAAATGCTCACATTTTAAGAAGCTTGAAACTTTTATTTGTAAATATTGAGAATAAAATTTTTTGTGTAAATTAGAGGGAAACGTAGTTTATAAATATTAGATTTTGTGAGAAATCAAGGCGGAGAGGAATTTTAAAGCGGAGCGTACATCTTAGTACGTGAGCATTTAAAATTTCTCTCCAACGCAGAGTTATTGCAAAAGATGATGTTTAGAAACTACGTTTCTTAAACTGTTCCCTGCTCATACATCGCTCTCATCTTTTCTTTCTCTTTTTGTTTCTTAATCTTCTCAACTTCTTTAGTTCTAAAATCCTCAATAGAGAATCTTAATTGAACTAAAAATGAAGCTGCGATAAAAATAGATGAATAAGTACCTACAATAATACCCACTAATAAAGTAAAGGCAAAACCATTGATAATCTCTCCACCAAAGAAATATAAAGTCGCAACAACGAAGAAAGTTGTCAATGAAGTAAGAGTAGTTCTTGATAGTGTTCTTGAAACAGATTCATTTACAACTTTTGAAAGATTACTCTCTTTTGAGGTTTGAACACCTTCTCTAATTCTATCAAATACAATAATCGTATCATTTAGTGAGTATCCCAATAAAGTAAGAATAGCTGCTAAGATATCTAAGTTTACTTCTATACCAAATAGACTCACTGCTCCTAAAGCAATAGTAACATCATGGACTAAAGCTAAAATAGAAGCAAGGGCAAATCTCCACTCAAATCTAAAAGATACATAAATCATAATCACAATTAATGATAAAACAAAGGCCATCAATCCTTTTTCTCTTAATTCACCACCAACTTTAGGTCCTACTATATCAACTCTTCTTATTTCAAAGTTTCCAGTACCTTTTAGTACATTTCTAATCTCATCACTTAAATCACTTGATACACTATTTGTAGATGTTGTTACTCTAATAATGACTTCATCATCGCTACCAAATTTTGTGATTGAAGAGTTTTTATACTCTTTTGTTTTATTTAAAACATCTCTAATTTTATCAATTGGAGCAGCTTTTTCATATTTTACTTGAACTAAAGTTCCACCAGCAAAATCAATACCAAAATTAACACCTTTTGTAAGAAGTAATACAATAGAAGTCACAACTAAAATAGTAGATAAACCTAAAAATGGTAATCTCTTACCCATAAAATTATATATTTTATCGCCTTTAAAAAATTCCATTATTTCATCCCAAACCATTTTCTTAAATTTTTCTCTCTATTCATCTTAGGTAATAAAGACTCATAGATACCATGTGTACCTAAAATAGCTGTTAACATAGATGCTAAGATACCAATAGAAATAGTAATAGCAAAACCTTTAATAGGTCCTGTTCCATAAACATAAAGGATAACTGATACAAGTAAGGTTGTAACATTTGCATCTAAGATTGCTCTCATTGCATTTGAATATCCATCTTCTACAGCTTTTGTAATAGATACTTTATTTCGAAGTAACTCTTTTATTCTCTCAGTGATAATAACATTGGCATCAACAGCCATACCTACTGTTAATACAATACCAGCCATTCCAGGTAAAGTTAAGGTCGCTCCAAACATCGCCATAATTGCTATGATTATAAAAATATTAGTTACAAGTGCAACATTTGCAATAACACCTGCCATACCATAATAAACAATCATAAATACTACAACTAAAGCAAATCCAGCAATAAGTGCTATCATAGAAGCTTTAATAGAATCAGCTCCTAAAGATGGTCCAACACTTCTTTTTTCTAATAACTCAACAGAAGCAGGTAAAGCTCCACTTCTAAGAGCAATTGCAACATTTCCAGCTTCAACAACAGTAAATCCACCAGAAATTTGTCCGCTTCCACCACCAATTCTTTCTCTAATATTTGGTGCAGAATAAACTTTTCCATCTAAAACAATAGCAAGTCTTTTTCCAACACTTTTTGCTGTAAAGTCACCAAAAACTTTTGCACCAATAGAATTAAGTGTAAAGTTAATAATTGCTTGATTTGATTTATCAAAAGCCACTTGTGCATCTGTTACTTGACTTCCATTTAAAATCGGTATTTCTTTTACAAGATATTTTTTAGCAGGATTTTTTGCATCTTCTAAAATAATATCTCCATATTGTGAAGCTTCAGAACCAGTCATAGTATAAACTTGATCAGCTCTATCTTCATCTACAGCCATAAGTTCTAAGTTAGCTGGTTTTGAGATAAGTTCCCTTGCTGCTTGTTCATCTGCTTGAGTTTTTATTCCTGGAAGTTCAACCACAATATCACTTTTACCTTGTCTAATAACTGTAGGTTCAGCCAAACCAAATTGGTCAAGTCTATTTCTAATAGTCTCAACAGCTTGTGAAACAGCTTGATCTTTTGTAAGTGCAATCTCTTCAGGAGTTAAAGTTAATTCATAATTGTTATCTTGACTTTTTGAAATAACTAAACCTTTGATTTTTTTAAGCATTTCATCAACTCTTTTAACTTCATCTGGATCAAGTACAGTAAAGGTAACGCTATCTGGATTTATAGATAAATCCTCTATCAATATCTCTTCATCGTCAGTATAATATTTTACTGTTGCTGCTATTGATTTGATTTTAGATACTACTGCTTCTTGAGTTTTTACACCTAATAAAAGATGAAGTCCACCTTGTAAGTCAAGTCCTAATGCGATTTTTTTGCCAGAATTGCTTTGGAGAAATGATGGCATAGAAAATGCGACACCAAAAATAATGCTTAATATAAATATGATAAGTCTATAATTTAAGATTTTCAATCTTTATCCTTAAATAGTAAGTTGTTAAATATAAAGGTAAGTGGTAAGACATGTAAAAAGTTTTACATGCCTTATTTTTATTCAGCAAGTTTAGCTACAAACTCTCTTGCTAATTTCATTTCTGAACCATCTACATTTTTTACAGTTAAAGAAGTCTCTTCAACTTTTGAAATTTCAACGATTAAGCCACCATTTGTTACAATCTTGTCACCTTTTTTCAAATCCGCAATCATTTGCTTATGCTGTTTAGCTTGCTTTTGTTGTGGTCTAATAATTAAAAAGTAGAATATTGCAAATAATGCAACAAGAGGTAATAATGAACTTATTAAGTCACCGCTTTGACCCATGGTACTTCCTTTATAATGGTTTGATATGTTTTTCCTAAAACGCGTGTATTTTAACAAAATCAATATAATAAAAGGCTTGATTACAGCATTATTGTTCTCAACTCCTATATATTTAGCATATTTTGGATTTGAAATCAAAATTATCAATACAATTTGTTTACTTCTTTCTTTATATTTTATTTTAAAAATAGATAGAATTTCACTTTTTTATAGTGGTTTTTTTGTTGGGATTTTATGGTTTTATTGGGTGAGTTTTTCCTTTAGATATTATGATTTAAGTTATTTAATTCCTCTTGTGATTCTATTTTTTGCTCTTGTATATGCTTTACTTTTTCTTTTAATTTCTATAAAAGACAATATATATTTAAGAGCCATTTTATTTTTTGGCTTAGCTTTTTTTAACCCTTTTGGTTTTAACTGGTTCAAACCCGATATTTTACTTTTAGATAGTTATTTTGAAGCCAATAAAATAGTTCTAGGACTTATAATTTTATCTACAATATTTTTAGTAAAAAAAAGAGTTTTAATTTATACAGTATGTATAATTGCTATTTCCTTTATACACATAAATCCAAAGCCAACACCTTTGAGTGATATTGATATTTCTTTAGCAAACTTTTATTTTAACCAAGATTATAAATGGGATAGAAAAAATTTAGCAGCCATTGTTGATGAGAACTTTAAACAAATAAATAAGGCAATAAAAGAACACAAAGATGTGGTTGTGTTACCTGAAACTACTTTTCCTTTTGTATTAAATAAGCAAGAATTTATACTAGAAAATCTATTGGAAAAATCACATAAAATCACAATCATAGCTGGTTCTTTATATTATAAAAATGGACAATATGAAAACTCAACTTATATTTTCAAAGCTGGAAATTTACAAATTGCCTCAAAAGTTGTTTTAGTTCCTTTTGGGGAAGAGATTCCTTTACCTAAGATATTTAGAGATTTTATTAATAAGATATTTTACAATGGAGCAAAAGATTATACAAAAGCTAGTGCACCAACAGATTATAGAATAAAAAATATCTCTTTTAGAAATGCTATTTGTTATGAAGCTACAAGTGAAGAGTTATATAAAAACCTAGGAAATACAAAGAATATTATTGCCATATCAAATAATGCTTGGTTTACACCATCTATTGAACCAACTTTACAAAAACTTTTGATAAGACTTTATTCAAAAAAATATGGGGTTAATATCTATCATGAGATAAATGGAAGTGAAAATTATATCATCACCCCTTGATATATTTCTCTTTTATTTTTTCTATTATTAACTCTTTTGGTAAATCTTCATCTAGTTGTAAATCAAAAGCATAGTCTAAAATCTCTTTAAATAAAACTCCTGGGGTAAATCCTAAGGCTATCAAATCTTTTCCCATCACAATAGCTTTTGGTCCACTATTTGTGACTTCCAATTGTGAGGCTCTATTTTTTAACCAAGAGATAGCTTCATGGCATTTACACTTATCTTCAATCGTTCTTCCTAAACAATCAGCTAGACAAACCAAACATAACATCTCAATATCAACTTTTAAGGCTAATCTTTTTACTGCCTTATCACTACTATTGTGCAAATATAATTGAAAAGGAGAAAGGTGATATTTAACTAAGGGAAGAACATCAGCTATAAGTTTTTTATCATTTGTTAGTTTTTCTAAAAATGATACGGTAGGTTCTATTCCCAAAGACTCATGTTTATATGAAGTTATTTTTCCATCTATTACTTTTGTACATAAGGGTTTTCCAAAATCATGACAAAGTATTGCAAAAAACAGAACTAAATCTTTATACTCATCATTTGTTTTTATTTTTGCCATTTCATCTAAGCACATTAAAGTATGAATCCAAACATCACCTTCAGGATGATATTGTGGCTCTTGAGCACAGCCAATTAATGCTTTTAGTTCTGGAAAATATTTTAATATCTCCAACTCTTTTAAAAGTTCAAATCCAATTGAAGGCTTAAGTGATTTTAAAAAGAGTTTTTTTAACTCTTCAAAGATTCGCTCACTTGCTAACTCTTCTAAATCTCCATTTAAAACCATTTTTTTGCATAAAATAAAACTATCTTTATCTATTGTAAAATCAAATCTTGAAGCAAATTGTACTGCTCTATAAACCCTTAAAGGATCTTCAATAAAACTATTGTCATCTATATGTCGTAAGATTTTATTCTCTAAATCTTCTAATCCACCAAAGGGGTCTAAAATCTCTTCATTTATAAAATCATATCCAAGGGCATTTATTGTAAAATCTCGCCTAATAGCTGCTTCTTTAAAGCTTAGATAACTATTACTTATGACTTCAAACCCCTTATGCCCTTTTGCTATTTTTTTTTCAATTCTGGGCAGTGCAAAATCATACTCTTGCTTATCAACTGTGAGTTTTAATACACCATATGATTTGCCTACAAGTTTAACTTTTCCAAATTGTTCTAAATATTTTGTGAGGGTTTCGAAGTTTTCTATATGAAAGACTTCTATGTCATAATCTTTTATTTGTAAGTTTAAAAAGTGGTCTCTAACACATCCTCCTACAAGAATAGGCTTAGCACCTTTTTCTTGTAAAAGTTTTAGTATCTTTGTTAGAGTATTAGGTAACTTGATACTAGTTTTTTTCGTTGATAATATGCACATCTCTTTGAGGAAAAGGAATAGAGATTCCTTCTTTATCAAATGTGTTTTTAATCTCTTCAATTAAAGCCCATTTTACAGCCCAAAAATCAGGTGTATTAACCCAAACTCGAACTACAAAATTTACTGATGAATCACCTAATTCTGAAACAGCAACTGTGATTGCTTCATCTTTTAGAACTTTATCATTTGATTCAATTATTTTTGTAATAATATCTTTTACTATTTTTAAATTATCACCATAACCAACACCAATAACTAAATCGACTCTTCTTTTAGGATGAGCATTTACATTTGTTATACTTCCTGCTGTAATTGTACCATTTGGTACTAAAACTTTTTGATTATCAGGTGTTGTAAACTCTGTATTAAACAGATGTACTTCAGTAATAGTTCCACTTACACCACCAGCAGTTACATAATCACCTATTTTAAAAGGTTTGAAAAATATAATCATAACACCAGAAGCAAAGTTTGATAATGAATCTTTAAGTGCTAAACCAACAGCAAGACCTGCTGCTCCGATAATAGCTAAAAACGAAGTTGATTCAACCCCAATTTGTTCTAGTGCTGTTAAGACAACAACTACAAGTAATACATAATAAATAATATCATCAAAAAAGTTTACTAATGTTGCATCAAGTTTTGGATTTCTTCTTAATATCTTTGCAACAACTTCTGTTATCTTTTTTGCTAACCATTTACCAACTACAAATATTAAAATTGCCATAGCAATATTTAATGAGTATACCCCAATCATATCAGAAACTGTTTCAATACTAGTTCCCATTTTTACCCCTTATTTTAGTTTTTTTAATTTGTTTACAACTTCGTCTAACGATACTTCTTCTTTTTCTAAAGTTTTTCTATTAACAATTTCAACTATACCTTCTGGTAATTTTTTACCAACAACAACTGCATAAGGAAATCCAATAAGTTCAAAATCACTCATTTTAAATCCAAATCTAGCATTTAATCTATCATCTAAGATTGTAGAAATACCTGCTATTTTAAGGTCATTATAAATCTTTTTACCAGCATTTAATTCTTCTTCTTTTTTTGCATTTGAAACTATTACATCAACCATAAAAGGTGCAGTCTCTTTAGTCCAAATACACCCTTTATCATCATGATTTTGTTCAATTACAGCTGCTACTAATCTTGAAACTCCAATTCCATAACAACCCATAATAAAAGGTTGTGCTTTTCCATTGTTATCTAAAAATGTAGCATCCATAGCACTTGAATATTTTGTTCCAAGTTGGAAAATATGTCCAGCTTCTATTCCTTTTGTGTGAATTAGTTTTCCACCACAACAAGAACAAGTATCTCCCTCTTGAACAACAATCAAATCAAAATATTTTGCATCTTTTAGAGTTGTTAAATCTGTTCCTGTAAAGTGATAATCAACTTCGTTAGCACCACAAACTAAACCAACTTCATCTTTTAATTCATTATCAATTACATAAGTTATATTTTCAGGTAAATTAAATGGTCCACAAAATCCTGCAACTAAAGAGGCATTTAAAATATCTTCTTCATTTGCATCAATTAATTCTAAGGCATCAACTGCATTTGCTGCTTTTGTCTCTTCTAATTCATCATTTCCTCTTACAAAGAAAACTACCACTTCTTCTGTATCTTTATAAATTGCTTTTTTAATAACTGCTTTTATTGATTGAGCAGTTGGAGTACTTAGAAAATTTGAAACATCTTCTATTGTTTTCATACCCTCTGTTAGTACTTTTTCCATTTTTACATTTTCAGAAGTTAAATCATACCAATTTTTAGTCTCTTTTTTTGCTCTTACAGCAGCTTCAATATTTGCCCCATACTCACAATCTTCACATACAACAATAGTATCTTCTCCAGAGTTTGCTAATACCATAAACTCTTTAGAACCACTTCCACCAATAGCACCACTATCAGCAGCAACAACTCTATATTCTAAACCTAGTCTTTCATAAATCTTTTTGTATGCATCTTCCATAACATGAAATTCTCTAACTAAATCTTCATGTGTAGCATGGAAAGAGTAAGCATCTTTCATCAAAAATTCTCTACCTCTCATAAGTCCAAATCTAGGTCTTGCTTCATCTCTAAATTTTGTATTTATGTGATACAAGTTTATTGGTAAATCTTTATATGAGGTGATTCTATTTTTTACAATATCAACTACAGTCTCTTCATTTGTTGGACTTAGCACAAATCCTGCACCTTTTCTGTCTTTGAATTTTAGTAATTCAGGACCCATAACACTTGCTCGACCAGATTGTTCCCAAAGCTCTAAGGGTGTAACAAAACTCATCAGAAGTTCATTTGCACCTGTATTATCCATCTCTTCTTTTACAACAGCTCTTATTTTATCTAAAACAATTTTTCCAAGGGGCAAAAAATTATATAAACCAGAACCTGTTTGAGTTATAAAACCACCTCTTATTAAATATTGGTGAGATGCTAAAGTTGCATCATTTGGTGTCTCTTTTGTAGTTGGCATAAACATTTGAGAAAATTTCATTAACTTATTCCTAATAATTAAATTTTATTGCGTGGTCACATTTTTTAAGAGAACTTGAACCACCTTCTAAACCAAAAACAGATTGTACTGTTCCTAAAATAATATCACATTCCACATCTTTTGAAATCTTTTTTAATTTTGTTGTTGGTTCATGTAAAAACTCATTTAAAACTGTTTGACAAAGTTTTTTTATATTCTCTTCGTCTTCAGATTTTATAAACCCTTTTTTTATAGCATTTTCTAATTTCTTTTCAATTACATTATCAGCTCTTTTATATAGATGTTTTACAACTGGTTCTACTTCAAGTGATTTTAACCATTTGAAGAATTTTTCAGATTCTTGATTTACAATCATATATGCTCTTTTTGCTTGTTCTGCTCGAAGTATCATATTAGAATTTACAATATCTTGTAAATCATCTACTGCATAAATTTGTAAATTTGGACTTTCAAACTCTTCTATATCTCTAGGCAAGGCTATATCAAACCAATATCTATTGAAATTACATGGTTTTACCATATCTTCTTTTATGATTGGATATGGAGCTGAAGTTGCTGTAACCATAACAGGAACTTCATTTAAATATTTCTGTAAATTTTCATAAGCTTGAACATCAACTTCAAAATCAAAAGTATCCACTAACATCTTAGCTTTTTTAATATCTCTACTAATTAAAATAATATCAAATCCAGCTTTATTTAAATGCTTCATAGTAAGCTCACTCATCTCACCTGCACCAATAACTAAAGCTTTCACACCTTGGGTATTTTGAATAATATCTTTTGCTTTTGAAACAGCGGTAGAAGCCACTGATACTGAACCTGTACCTAAGCTTGTTTCATTTCTAACATTAGCAGCACATTTAAAAGCATAGTTCATAGCTTTTGATATATCTTTTCCACAATACCCTTTAGATAAAGCTAATCTAAATGAGTCTTTTAATTGTCCAACAATTTGTGTTTCACCAATAACAAGTGAATCCAAAGCAGATGCTACAGAAAATAGATGGTGAATAGCACCAGTATTGTCATATATATCTGCTATTTCTATTAAATTATCAAAATCCAAACCAGAATATTTAGATAAAGTGTCAAAAATCTTGTTTGTTGATTGTTTTATATTTGAAGAGGTAGTCATAATTTCTACTCTATTACAGGTAGATAATAGTACAACCTCATTAATTGAATCATCTGCTTTTACACTTTTTAAAAAAGTCTCTACTGAACTTTCATTTGAAAAAGCAATCTTTTCTCTTGTTTGTATATCTGTATTTTTGTGTGTAAAAGAGATACTTAAATAACTCATATCCTAAAACTCTCTTTCTATCATTTCTTTCATTATTTTAATCAATCCTTCAGAATTTTCATCTTCTAAAATCATAATCGCCTCTCGCCCTAAAGCTTTTGCCTGTGCAATTGCATCATTTAAGGAATCTGTTCGCTCCATTTGTTGTTTTATCCAAAGAGCTTCTTCTTCATTTAACTCTTTTTTGAAAAGAGATTCTAATTTTGTCTTCTCATCTAATCTTTGATGCAATAACAAATATGGAATTGTAGCTTTTCCTTCAACAAAATCAAACATTGCTGGTTTTCCTAAAGTTTGTGCATCTTGTGTAATATCTAAAATATCATCAATCATTTGAAAAGCAAGACCAAGATTTTTTCCATAAAGTGCATATTTTTCTTCATCTTTATTTGCTAAAATAGCAGCACTTGCAGCACTTGCTTCTATTAGTGAAGCAGTCTTCTTATAAATCATATCAAGGTACAAATTATAATCAGTATTAAAAGTTTGGGTTAAGTCAATATCCATCATCTCACCAATACTTAGTTTTGTAACAGCACTTGAGATATTGTAAGCTACTTTTTTATTCATTTGAGAAAGTTCAGTAAAGGCTTTAGAGTATAAAACATCTCCAAACATAATTGCTGTTTTTGCATTATATAAAGCATTTACAGAGGGGCTTCCTCTCCTTGTAGTAGCTTCATCAATAACATCATCATGTAAAAGTGATGCCGCATGAATCATCTCAACTATTGCACATAGTTTTATTGACTCTCCATTAATTCCAGCTATTTTTAGTATCAATTTAGAACGTAACATCTTTCCAGTTGATAGATGTCCAAAAAGCTCTATACTTTTTTCATCATCACACTCTTTTACAAACTCTAAAATTCTATCTTTTACTATTTTTAACTCTTCCACTAATAAATACCTTACGAATCTAATCTACAAATAATTTCACCAGTAAACTCAATATATAAATCATCTTTTACTTTAGAGACCTCATCTAGGTTTTCTAAAACAAAAGAGTTTATATCTTCATTTACATCATAATTCTCACCTTTATCTTTTGATAAAAGCAATTCCATAGCTGCATATTTTTCCAATATTTTATCTATCTCATCATCTACTATTTCACTTGATGCATGTCTAAGCACATCTAAAAATTTTGATTTAGGAGTTCCAAATAGAATATCATCCATATTATTTCTCTAATCTCACTCTTACAGATTTTGCATGGGCTGTTAAACCTTCAGTATCAGCAAGTAAGGCACAAGCTTCGCCAAGTTCATCAATCGCTTCTTGTGAGAAACTTATTATCGAAGATTTTTTCAAAAAGTTTTCCACATTTAATGGACTATAAAATTTAGCTGTACTTCCAGTAGGAAGTGTATGATTTGGTCCTGCAATATAATCACCTATTGGCTCAGGAGTATTTTTACCTAAGAAAATAGCTCCAGCATGCTTGATTTTTGGCAGTAATTCAAAGGCATTATTTGTCATAACTTCTAAATGTTCTGGTGCTATTTCATTCATAAGTTTTATAGCCTCATCCATATCTGAAGCAATAATTATAGCACCCCTATCATCAATAGATTTTTTTGCTATTTCACGTCTACTTAAAGTTTCTAAAAATCTATCAACTTCTATTGAAGTAAGCTCAGCAACTTTATCACATGTTGTTATCATAATAGAACTTGCCATCTCATCATGTTCTGCTTGTGAAAGTAAATCAATAGCTAAATATCTAGGATTTGCACTTGCATCACTTAAGATTCCAATCTCACTAGGACCTGCTATCATATCAATATTTACTTCCCCAAAAACCAACTTTTTAGCAGTTGCAACAAATATATTTCCAGGTCCAGTTATAACATCTACCTTTGGAATAGTTTCTGTCCCATAAGCCATAGCAGCAATAGCACTAGCACCTCCTACTTTAAAAGCTTTTTTGATTCCACAGATGTGACATGCTGCAAGAAGAAGTTCATTAATCTCATCATTTGGAGTTGGAGTACATACAACTATCTCTTCAACACCTGCAACTATTGCTGGAATTGCATTCATAAGTAAGCTACTTGGATAAGCAGCTTTTCCACCAGGAATATAAAGCCCTGCTCTATCAACTGCACTTACTTTTTGTCCTAAGATACTTCCATTTTTTTCAAAATCAATCCAAGATTTTGGAAGTTGTTTTTCATGGTAAGTTTTTATTCTGTCATATGCTATATGAAGTGATTTTTTTAATTTTTCATCAATATTTTCATAAGCTTTTTTCATTTCATCAACTGATATTTCTAAATCACTATCTTCTTTCACTTCCCATTTGTCAAACTTAGAAATATGCTCTTTAATGGCACTATTTCCCTTTTCAACAATTTCATCAATGATATTTGTAACTATTGCAGAAACACCTTTGATATCAGTTTTTGCTCTTGCTAAAATGTTTTCAAACTCTTCTTTAAAATTTGAATCTGTAGTATTTATTATTTTCATTTAGTCCTCATTCACACTTACTTATTAGTTCTTTTAAAATATCTTCCATATCTCTAGCTTCCACATCAACTATTACGTCAGATACTTTTTCATACTCTTTAATTCTTGTTTCATAAAGTTTTTTTGCTTCATCTAAATTTTTGAGTAGTGGTCTTTTATTTAATTTTTGTTTTGCATTTGGGGCATCATTAATTCTTTTTAAGATACCTTCAAAAGATGATTTTAAATAGACAATTTTACCAATATTTTTAATATTTTCTTGTCTATAAAATCCACCACCCGTAGATATAACAGTGTTTGTAATTGATTTTTCCAACCATAAAGCACATTGTTTTTCTAAATCTCTAAAATAAGCTTCACCTTCATCTTTGAAAATTGTTTTAATTTTCTTTTTTGTAATACTCTCTATTAAATCATCTGTATCAATAGAAAATCTACCACTAGATTTAAACAAAGCTCGTGCAATGGTACCCTTACCTACACCCATAAAACCGATTAGTATAATATTGTTTTTATTCATAACTTGCGATTATATCTAAATAAAATTAAAACTTTAAAGAATAGGCAAATAAATGAGAAAATTAGCACCTTTATATTTTTTATTTTCCCACTCAAACTCTTCATTTCTAACTTCAACTTTTCCATTAATATGGTTTTCAATAATTTGATGGGTCATATATAAACCAATACCTGTACCATTACTTTTATGTTTAGTTGTAAAATATGGTTCAAAAACTTTGTCTATTATATCTTTTGGAACTCCACCTGCATTATCTTTTATTGATAAAACTAAATATTTATCTTCTTTAAAAACATCAAAAAATATAAATTTATCTTCATTTACATTATTTAAATTTAAAGCATCCTTTGCGTTGTTAAATATATTAACAGTTGCTTGAATCAATTCATTAAGATAAGTATTTATTCCTAAATCTTCACATTTATTATTTGTAAAAATTGTAATTCCATTATCTTTTAAACTACTATTTATTAAATTTATATTTTTATCAATGATAAAATTTGATGTAACCCGAGTCTTTTCTTTATCAGATTTATAAAAATTTCTAAAATCATCTATAGTTTGAGATAAATATTGTGCAGATTCATTCATATTATCTAATGAAGAGATAACACTTTCTTCATCATATTTACCTACCATAAGTTTTAGTTTTAAACCTGTAGATACTGCACTAATAACGCTTAATGGCTGTCTCCATTGATGTGCTATATTTCCAATCATCTCACCCATTGCTGCCATTTTTGATTGTTTGAAAAAGAGCACCTCTTTTTCTTTTATTTCTCTCAAATCAATTAGACTTATAACATAAACAGCTTTACCCTCAAAAGCAGTTGTTTTTACTTTTATTAAAGAAGGAATTATATTATTATCTTTATCTTTTATATTTATTTCAAAGGGCTCATCTTTTGTGTATAGATTTTTTATAATCTCTCGTCTTGAAGCACTTTCAAGATAGTTTAAAATATTTTTTCCTATTAACTCTTTTTTTTCTTTGTATCCTAAGAGTGCTACAGCATTTTCATTTGTATCTATGCAAATGTTTTTTTCAATTACAAAAATTGAATCCATAGTTGAACTAAGAAGCATTTCAAAACTTTTTAAAGTATGTTCTAACTCTTTTTGCATTCTTTTAAATTGATTATTACTATCTTTTAATTTATTTCTTTGTTCTTCTATTTTTTTATTTTTATTAATCAACTCTTTTTGTCTATAACTAATTAGAAGTATTACTGCTAAAAATCCAATAATAACTTTCCATAATAAAGAATAATCAATGCCCTTATCAAATTTTATATTTACCCATTTGTTTAAAATTTCTTGTTTTTTATCTTCTGGAAGATTTTCTATGACTTTATTAAAAATCTCCAATAACTCCAAATCATCTTTTTGAACCCCAATACTTAAATTTAAAGCTTCATCAAATTTTCCTACAATCTTAAGTTCACTTGTATACTCTTTTTGAATTTTATAGCCAACAACAGACAAGCAATCAATATATCCAAAAACCTCACCTGAGAGTACTTTTTCCAAGCCCTCTTCAATTGAATTTACTTCAACAATATTTTTGTAATTATATTTTTCTTTTAAAACATCAATAATTGCATAATTTTTTACTACTGCTAATTTTCTTTTTCCTATGATTTTTTTCACATCAGGGACAAATAATTCATCATTTTTTGTGACAACAACAAAATTTGAAGAGATATATGGTTTTGTAAAATTAATATATTTTTCTCTACCTTTCGTATCCATTGCAAGAGAAAGAATATCACACTTCTTCTCTTTTAATTTTTCTAAACTTTCACTCCAACTATTTGTAGGTACTAAAATAATTGGCACATGTACTATACTTTGGAAATACTCCATATACTCTTTACTTATACCAATATATCTACCATTTTGTATTTTTTCTAAAGGCATCCAATTAGGATCAATACAAACATTTATTTTCTTTTTATTTTGTAAATATTCTTTATTTTTAGTGTTAAAAAGATCATTCTTTTTGTAATAGTTATTTTTAAATACAATATCCTTAACTGAAATAGTTTTCCCTAAATTTGAACTTTCTATTTTTTTAAGTATGCTTCCTATAAATTCACTTCTAATACTACCTATTTGATATATATTTGGCATCATTAGCTTTTCAATTTCATCGGCTTCAAATAGTAGTGCATCCTTTGATTTTAGCTTTGAATATTTGTTATAAATAATATCAATAATCTCTTTTTTATGGGCAAAAGCATACTCCCAACCTTTATTTGTAGCATCAATAAATTTTCTAATTTCTTCAGGATTTTTATCTACTGTACTTTTTAGAGCAAATAAATTAAGACCAAAAGTAGCTAAGTCATAATTAGAAGGATCAATTATATTATAAGGTACTTTTGATTTTTTGATTTCATATAATTCATTTGATAAATATGCAGTTATAATATCTACTTTACCATTTATAAAATCTTCTGAAGAAAAATGATGGGGTTCAATCTTTTTAAAATCACTTTTTTTGATTGAAAACTTTTTAAGCAATTCTGATAAAACAGATTTTTCCAATTCATTTTTACTTGCCATTATAATTTTATTTTTAAAATCATATGGAGTAATAATGTCTTGTTTTGTCACAAATACTAAGCCAGATTTTTTCATATAATTTGCTAAAAGCATTAGAGGTTTTTTATCATTATAATATTCAAATAGTGACAAATCAAAAATACCAAAATCAGCTTTTTTGTTTGTCACATCATCGATTATATTTGTATCTTTTGTGAACTCTCTTATATCTACATCAAGACCAATATCTTTATAATAACCTTTTTCATATGCTGTTATAAAACCTGCAAATTCAAACTGATACTTCCAATTTAATTGAAGGGATACTTTTTCTAGTTCTTTAGAAAAAAGTGTAGAGTAAAAGAATAATAATATTAGTAGTAATTTATTTATTTTCATTATTTCTATTTTAGTAGATTTAAACTTAAAGATATTTGTTTTTGTATCTATTTATCATGCTTTCATTACCTAAAATTCCACCTTGATGTATATACAAAATTTCACCATCTTGAAAAGTTTTTGAGGATATCAAAGTAAGCCACCCTAAACTATCATAAAGTAAATCAAACTCTATATTTGTTTGACTTAAAAGATTTAAATGCATTTCATAAAACTCTTTATAGAGTTTTCCAAAGTGATATTTCTTTTTAGTTTTTATTATTGTAGGATGTTTGGTTTCATCGTTATTTAATTGTAGAAACTGCTTTTTAAGATAGTTTTCATCCCCTACACAAGGAGAAGTTAATACTTCTACATCTAAATGTTTTTGTAAAAAAAGGGCTGTTGTTCCCGTACCACTTGGTAAATACACTTTTAAATTTTCTTTTTTATTTTCTTTTATCCAAGTATTTATTTCCTCAGCTAATATCTTTATTCCATACTCAGCCTCTTTTACTCTTCCACCCTCTTCTATATACACAAAATCTTTTTCATCTTTTAGAATCTCTTTTTCTACATACTCTTGGCTTGTCAAATCTTCTTTTTGTATTTCTATTATATTTGCACCATTTTTTAATGCCTCTTTATAATTCCCTTGAGGATTCTCTTTTAAAAAAGAAGCTATGTGAGAGACATAAAAATCTAGTTTTACATTTTTTATTTTTGCTAAAACAGACAAGGAGTACAAAGAGTTTGCTTGGGGTGAACCAAAAGAAATAATTTTTTTAATATCTTTAAAATCTTTATTTAAAAAATAGTAAAATTTTCTTGCTTTATTACCTGAGAACTCTTTACTTAATAAATCATCTCTTTTAATAAAAATTTGATGATTTTCAAAATTTATTGAATCAATTCTTGAGTTTATATATTCCATTAAACTTATTATACTAAAATAACTAAAAAATTTGGGAGTAACTAATGGATTTAATGCAGTATGTTGATAAGGGTGGAATTATTGTTTATATTCTTATTTTTTTGAATATCATAGGATTTACTATTATTATTTGGAAATTTTTAACACTTCCAAGAAAAAATGCTATGGTTAAAAATATAAGAGACAAAGTAAATACAGAAAATGCACTTACAATATACGCCCAAATAGAGTATGAAGTAAAAAAATTAGAAACTGGTCTAACATACATAAAAAATATTGCTTCAATTGCTCCACTACTAGGTCTTTTAGGTACAGTTTATGGAGTATTTAAATCTTTTGAAGCGATTACAAAAAATGGACTTGGAGATCCAAGTATTTTTTCTAATGGTATCTCTATTGCCTTAATTACTACAATTGCTGGGCTTATTGTTGCAATTCCACACCATATTGCTTATAATCACTTTATCTCACAAATAGATGCCATAGAATTAAAAGCAAAAAAAGAGATTGTTAAATCATGAAAAGAAGAGAATCTTTAGGTATGGATTTAACACCTATCATTGATGTGGTGTTTATTTTACTTATATTTTTTATAGTAACTTCTGTATTTAAAAAAGAAGAGTTAGCCTTAGTTTTAGATTTACCAAAATCAAATGCAAAAAAGACTGAAGTTACAAAAGATGAAATATTTATCGAACTTTCACCCACAAAACTTGCTATAAAAGGAATAGAAGTATCTTTCGAGTCATTAGAAGACAATCTCAAACAAATAAAAGACAAAACCAAACCACTGATAGTGCGTATTGATGAAAAAGTTCAATATAAAAGAGTAGTAAGAGTTTTGGACTTATTGCAAAAATATGATCTAAATAATTTGGCATTGATAACAGAAAAAGAAAAGTCAAATTAAAAGAATAAATAATTATTTTTTTACTTTCTTTATAAAAGAATTATTTTTATTCTGCTATTATAAACAAAAAAACTCCTAATTATAGGAACAAGGTACTCTATGTTTAAAAAATACTCCGACGAAATAATTATTATTTTATTGATTTTAGTAATTTCTCCTATTTTAATTAAGCTTGATTTATTTGAAAGTATATATAAATTTACTAGACAATATGAAAAATATAGACTAGATGAATTTATTCTAATTTTTATTTCTATATTAATTGCACTCTCACTTTATGCTCTTAAAAAAGTTAAAGATTTAAAAAAAGTTAAAAAAGAGATTATCTCAATGACTGAAATTGATTCTCTCACTAAATTAAAAAATAGAAATGCATTTTTAAGTGTTGATGAAAATCAATATAAGTATGTAGTACTTTTAAATGTTATTGATTTTGGTGTTTTTAATAAATATCTTGGTTTTGAAAAAGCTGACAAACTTCTAGCAATGATTGCAGATGAATTAAACTCTATAGTAAAAGAGAACCTACAAGTAAAACTTTATAGAATCTATGGGGATGAGTTTGCATTTTACTGTAATGAAGATAATATTGAACACTCAATAAGAAGAATAAAACTTCTATTTGAAAAAAAGTCTTTTCTTCTTGATAAAAATGAGTTTACGATACACTTGAATTTTGCCTATTCAGATAAATCACCCAAATATCTTACTGCTCTTTCTGCATTAAGATATGCCCGAAATAGTATTCATAAAAGTATTTATCATTATACTGAAAATATTGATATGAAATCAGATTCATTAGAAATGTTAACTACCTTAGAAAATGGATTTAAAAATAAAAAAGTAATTCCTGTTTACCAAGCGATTCATGATAATAAAAATAAATTAACCTATAAATATGAAGCTTTGGTTAGGATAAAAGAAAATGACACTTTATTAAGTCCTTACTTATTTATTGATGTTGCAAAAAAGTTTAAACTCTATCACAAGATTACAATGAATATTTTTGAGCATACATTTAATGACTTTAAAAACTTAACAGATGAATTCTCAATTAATTTATCTTACATTGATGTTATAAATCAACATACAAATGAGTTTATCTTTAAAATGCTTGACTCCCATCCAAATATTGCAAAACGTTTAACAATAGAGTTTTTAGAAACAGAAAATATTATGGATTATGAGTTTTTGATTGAATTTACAAATAAACTGAGGAAATATGGTACAAAAGTTGCCTTAGATGACTTTGGCTCAGGATACTCTAATTGGAACAATATTTTAAAACTAAAACCTGACTATTTAAAAATAGATGGAAGTCTTATTCAGAACCTTGTAAATAATCAAGATAATATCAGCATAATAAAACTAATTGTAGAGTTTTCTAAAATCAATGGAATTAAAACAGTTGCAGAATTTGTTGATAATGAAAAACTTGCACAATTAATTGTTGATTTGGGTATTGATTACTCTCAAGGGTACCTTTATGCCCAACCAAAAGAAAAACATTTAATCTGGGAAAATTAATACACTAAACTTTCTATTTTTTATATATTCTTACAATTAGTATATATGTTAATCATATTCTTGCTAGAATTAAATAGTTTTAAATTATTCTTGGAGGTTTAAACTTGAAAAATAGACTTAGTTTATTAAAAATAATTGCACTTATATTTTTATATACATTTTTTGCAACTGGCTGTACAGATGATGAGCCTAACAAAAAGAAAGCGAAAGAGTACTCTCACTTCTACCCTTCTGAAAGAATTAAAACAAGTATTGATAGACATGAAACTGTATATGTTCCTGTATATTCTCATGTTTACACATCTGATGAAAAATATGAGCTAATGGGAATCACACTTAGTATTAGAAATACTGATTTTAACCAAAATATGTGGATAAATAAAATATCTTATTATAGTACAAAAGGAGAACTTCTAGAAACATATGTTTCAAAGCCACATATATTAAAACCTATGGCTTCAATTGATTTTGTTGTTGATTTAAATGACATAAGAGGTGGTTCAGGGGCTAACTTTATTGTAGAATGGGAAGGTTCAAAAACTCTTTCAAATCCAATAGTTCAGGCTGTTATGGTAAACAACTCTGGGAATAAAGCCTTTTCTTTTATTACTAATGGAGAAAATTTAAAATAAATTTTGTTTAAGTTAATATTAGAAGTAGAAGTAAATACTAAAACCTTACATAAGTAAGATTTGTATTGTAAGTGGTACCGCTAGTCGGACTTGAACCGACAAGACCGAGGTCACCGGATTTTGAATCCGGCGTGTTTACCAGTTTCACCATAGCGGCACACAAGCTAGTCTGTAAACTAGCTTGGGATTATATATTTTTATATATTAGTTTTTGTTTAAAGCTTTCAAATCTGTGTATGCAATTTCTAATCTTGCAATCATTGATTCCATTCCAGCTCTTAACCATTTTCTTGGATCATAATAAGATTTGTTTGGTTTATCTTCCCCATCTGGGTTACCAATTTGTCCTTGTAGATAGTCATGGTTTTTAGCTTCAAATGCTCGTACACCATTCCAAAAAGCCCATTGAGTATCTGTATCAATATTCATTTTAATTACACCATATTCAATAGCTTCTCTTATCTCTTCTAAAGAAGAACCTGAACCACCATGGAAAACAAAATTTACAGATTTTGCAGGAAGATTAAGTTTTTCAGAAATATACTTTTGAGAATTATCTAAAATTTTAGGACTTAAAACAACATTTCCTGGTTTATAAACACCATGAACATTTCCAAATGATGCAGCAATAGTAAAATAAGGTGATACCTCTTTTAGTTGCTCATAGGCATAACACACTTCTTCTGGCTGTGTATAAAGTAAGGCATTATCTACATCACTATTATCAACACCGTCTTCTTCACCACCAGTGATTCCAAGTTCTATTTCAATCATCATATCAATAGTTTTCATTCTTTTAAAATAGTTAACACAAGTGCTAATATTCTCTTCTAAGCTCTCTTCTGATAAATCAAGCATGTGAGAAGTAAAAAGAGGTTTACCGTGTTTTGAATAAAACGACTCGCCAGCTTCAATTAAGCCATCAATCCAAGGTAAAAGTTTTCTAGCAGCATGATCTGTATGTAAAATAACAGGCACTTTATAAGCTTCTGCTAATGCATGAACATGCATAGCACCTGAAATAGCACCATATATTCCTGCATTGCTATCTTTTAAACCTTTTCCAGCAAAAAATTCAGCTCCTCCATTTGAAAACTGAATAATAACTGGTGAATTAACTTTTGCAGCAGCTTCTAAAACCGCATTTACTGAATCTGTACCCACAACATTAACAGCAGGTATTGCAAAAGAGTTCTCTTTTGCATATTCAAAAAGTTTGTATGCTTCACTACCACTTAAAACACCAGGCTTAACAATATCTAAAACTGACAAATTTTTTCTCCTATTACTTAATAATTATTTTTGCATCTTTTTTAAGTTTTGCAACTTCTTCTTTTATCATTTTTGCATATTTTTCTTGAACAATTAATTTTTCTATATTACCTTTAACTTTATCAAAAGGTAACACTTTTGAAACTTCTTTGTTTTCTAAATAAATTACATGATAACCAAATTGAGTTTTAACAGGAGTTTTAGTGTATTCACCTTTTTTCAATGCTAAAGCAGCTTTTGAAAACTCAGGTACCATTTGTTTAGCTTGGAATTTTCCAAGATATCCACCTTTAGTTTTTGTTGGTCCTATTGAGAATTTTTTTGCTAACTCTTCAAATGAACCTTTTTTATTTTTTGCAATATTAAGTTTTGCAATAATATCTTTAGCCTCTTTTTCAGTTTTAACTAATATATGTCTAGCTTCTAAAGTATCAGGTGTTTTAAATTTTTCTTTATTTTTATCATAAAAACTTTTCTCTTCTGCCTCAGTAACTTTTACTTTTGCATACTCTTTTTGCATCCATAATTCTAAAGCTAAATCTTCTTTGATTTTTGCTAAAGCATCTTTATATTTTTCTTCTTTTTCTATCCCACTTTTAACTGCTTTTTGTGTTAATAATTTCTTTTCAACTAATTGACTAATAACTCTATCTTTTGTCTCTTTTGGAAGAGATTCAAAGTTAACATTTTGCCCTCTTAAAAGTTGTGCAACATCTTGTGTTGTTATATCTTCACCATTAACAGATGCAAAAGTTTCAGCTGCACTTAATGTTGTAGCTGTCAGTGCGAAAGCTGTAACAATACTTAAAATCGTTTTTCTCATATAAAATCCTTAAATTTGTTATAGGAGATATTTTACCAATTTTTTATTAATATATAGTTAATGGAATCATCCTATAAATATCTTCTAAAAAGAAATTTAACAATTTTCCTTAAAAACCCTTTAAATTTGAAATTATTTATGATATAATTCGCGAAAATTAAATTAAACTTAAGTTTAACATAAGAAAGTAAGGGACATAAATGAGAATTTTAATTATCGAAGATGAAATTACGCTTAACAGAACACTGCAAGAGGGCTTGACTGATTTTGGTTATCAAGTTGACTCAGCAGAAAACTATAAAGATGCAGAATATTTTATAGACATTAGAAATTACGATTTAATATTAACAGACTGGATGTTACCAGATGGTGATGGAATTGAGTTATGTAAAATTGTTAAAAACAGAAGTAGCAGAACAGCAGTTGTTATTATCTCAGCAAGAGATGATAAAGATAGTGAAATCGAAGCATTAAAAGCAGGTGCTGATGATTATATTAAAAAACCATTTGATTTTGATATTTTACTTGCAAGAATTGAGGCAAGATTAAGATTTGGTGGAACAAATATAATTGAAATTGATGAGTTATCAATTAATCCTGATGAAGAAAAAATTCTTTATGCTGGTGAAGAGATTGAATTAAAAGGTAAACCTTTTGAAGTATTAACTCACTTAGCAAGACATAGAGATCAAATTGTTTCAAAAGAACAATTACTTGATGCAATTTGGGAAGAGCCAGAATTAGTTACTCCAAATGTTATTGAAGTTGCAATCAATCAAATTAGACAAAAAATGGACAAACCATTAAATATCTCTACAATTGAAACAATCAGAAGAAGAGGTTATAGATTCTGTTATCCAAATACTGATGACGAAGCTACAGCTTAATTAAAAAGATTTAAAAAGTGAATTTCAAGAGCATTTATAAACAATTTTATCAAAAACTTATAATTGCTACTTCACTTTTTATAATCACTCTTTCATTTTTATTTTACGGTTATACAAAAGCTACAATTTATGAAGGTATCAAAGAGAGTCTTTTCAATGATGCTAAAATCATCTATCAAATAAGTGTCAATAACGAACAAACAGAAGATAACTTCAATATTATTACAAACTCTGGAATTATTGTAGATATTGTTACTATTGATGATTTAAAAGAAGTTAAATATAAAGATTATCGACAAGATGATAAATATTATATTGAAATCTTATATCCATTTGATGTTAAAAATCACAAATTTATTAAAATAATAAAAAATGTTGATTACGCAATTTCAATGCTTAATAAAATATTCAACAATGTAATACTACTTTCTATTGGTGGATTGATTATGGTTGTTTTATATGCATTTACAGTATCTAAGACTCTACTAAAACCTATTATTCAAATAACTGATAAATTATCAAATATGAATGAAAACTATTTAACTAAGATAGATAAAAATGGACTACCAATAGAGTTCCATCCTTTAGCAAATTCTATTAATAAACTTACAAATAGAATACAAACTTTTGTTATGTTTAAAAAAGAACTTTTTGTTGGTGCTGCCCACGAACTTAAAACTCCTCTTGCTGTTATGAAACTAAAAAATGAAGTAACACTTATGAAACAAAGAGAACCAGAAAAATATCAAGAAACTTTAAAATTAAATATACAACAGATAAATGATATGAATAAAATGATTTCTTCTATTTTAGATATTGGAAGACAAGAAGGTGCTCAATTTGAAAAAGCAGAAGAGTTAGACTTAGTCCAATATATGAAAAGAAAAGCAAATGATTTTAGAATGTTAAGTGCAGAGAAAAAAATCACTATAACATACTATGCTAGCGTAAATAATTTTTACACCTCTATTCAACCAACACTTTTTAATCAAATACTACAAAACTTTATGCAAAATGCAATTAAATTTACTCCTGTAGATAAAAGTATAGCAATAGTACTAGATAGAATAAATGATAGAGCCGTATTAACAATAACTGATGAAGGTATTGGTATTGATGAATCTATGGACTTATTTGCTCCATTTAAGCGATTTGGGGAAGAAAGTGGTGCAGGACTTGGATTATTTTTAGCAAAAAATGCAGCGGATGCTTTAGGTGCTAATATTACCCTAAAAAATAGAACAGATGGTAAAAGTGGAACTGTTGCAACAATAGAATTGCTCAACAATCCACACTTAAAACATCTAACTAAACTTAAAACAGAGCCGCGTGCTCTATTTTAGTACATTTATTTTGTACTACTTTCATACCTGATTCTTCTGCTTTTTTAGCAGCTTCATTATTTACAAGCCCCAATTGAGTCCATACAGTATCAATATCTCCTCTTTTTATACAAGCATCTACAACAGAAGCTATTGCAGCTGGTTTTCTAAATATATCAACCATATCTATTTTAAAAGGTATCTCTTCTAAACTTCTATAAACCTTTTCACCTAATATAGTCTCTTCTTTTGGATAAATTGGTACTATTTTAAAACCAGCATTTTGTAAATACCTAGCAACCATATTACTAGCTTTAGTAGTATCAGGAGAAAGTCCTGCAATTGCTATCGTTTTAGTATTATTAAATATCTCTTTTATCTCTTCATTATTTGAATTAATAGTTGGAAATTCACACTCCATATCACTCCTTTTATTTATTAAATATATTTATAAATTATTATATCAAATAAATAACTAAAGACAAAAGGTAATCTATTAAATTGTCTATTAATTTTCACTCTTCTATAACATATAAGTTCTCTCTTAAAAAACAAAAATTTGTTTAAGAATTTTATAAAAAATAAAAGAATTATAAAATTTGTTTTTTTACTTAAATATTGATTAATTATTTCATTTAGCCTTTATCACCATAAAAACAGAATAGTCATAAAAAAATGCTATTTTAATGCTATTCTAAGCTTTTTAAGAACTTTTGTTCGTTAAGCGAACTTTAAAATTAGACTTGTTATAGTTTTCGTACAAATGTTCGAAGTTAGAAAGGTGTTATATGAAATATTCTTCAATTCCATACTTTATTATAAGAGGTGGAAGTTCAAAAGGTATTTATTTTGATAAAAAAGATCTTCCTGAAGATACAAAACTTAGAGATGAAATTATACTAAGTATTGTAGGGCGAGATAAAAGACAAATTGATGGTTTAGGTGGAGCGAACCCACTTACAAGTAAAGTTGCAATCATCAATAAATCTGAAAATGAAGAATTTGATATTGATTATTTATTTATACAAGTTGTTGTTGGTGAAAACAGAGTTGATAGTTCTCCAAACTGTGGGAATATACTTGCTGGAGTTGGTGCATTTGCAATTGAAAAAGGTATGGTAAAAACGAAAGCTGACAAAACTTCTATAAAAGTAAATATGATTAATAGTAACAACATTTGTGAATTGGTAATGCATACACCAGATGGTAAATTAACCTATGAAGGTGAAGCAAGAATAGATGGTGTTCCTGGAACGTCTGCTCCTATAATTTGTAATTATATGGATGTTGCAGGTTCTGTCTGTGGTTCTTTATTTCCAACAGGAAATAAAAAGGATGTAATTAATGGGATTAACGTTACATGTATTGATAATGGTATGCCTGTTGTACTTATTAGTGCAAGCGAATTAGGTAAAACAGGATATGAGACTTGCGAAGAGCTCAGTGAAGATTTAGACTTTAAAGAAAAACTTGAAGCAATCAGATTAAAAGTAGGACCACTAATGAATTTAGGCGATGTTACAAATAAAGTCGTTCCTAAGATGAGTTTAATATCACCTGCAAAAAATGGTGGAAATATTAGTACAAGAACTTTTATACCCCATAATTGCCATGCTGCAATAGGAGTACTAGGTGCTGTATCAGTAGCTAGTGCTTGTTTATATGATGAATGTGTAACAAATGGAATTAGCACTATAGAAAAAAGTTTAGTCAACCAAATTTCAGTAGAGCATCCTAGTGGTGAATTTTCTGTTGAATTAACTTGTGAAAATATAAATAATGAATTAGTAATAAAAAAAGCTGGTCTTTTAAGAACAGCAAGACTTATAAGCAAAGGTGAGGCATATCCTCACCAAGAAATAATTAATCAAATATAAAGGAAAAACTTTGGAAAAGAAATCATGTATGGCACCAGATAGAAATACTAAAACACCAGTATATAAGGCTATGAAAAATGCATGTGATGCACACTGTCATGTATTTGGACCACATAATGTGTTCCCATATTCTGAAAAAGCAACATATTGGCCACCAGATACGCCAGAAGCACTACTTAGAAAGATGCACGATAAAATTGGTATTACAAGAGCTGTTTTAGTACAAGCTTCTTGTCATGGGAAAGATAATTCTGCAATGTTAGATGCAATAAAAAATGACCCAAAAAGATATAAGGGTGTTTGTATGGCTGATGATTCATTTACAGATGAAGATTTCAAATATTTAAATGATAATGGTGTTAGAGGTATAAGATTTAACTTTGTTACTCATTTAGGTGGAGCTCCCGATTTAGAAATGATGGAAAGAGTTATAAAAAAAGTAATCCCATATGGATGGCATTTAGTAATTCATGTAAATGCAGAAGATATTATCAAATATGAAAATTTCTTTGCAAAATTTGATATGACAATTGTTGTTGATCATATGGGAAGAGTCCCAACTAGTAAAGGTGTTGAACAAGAAGCATTTAAGATTTTATGTAAATTTATGGAAAAACCAAACTGGTGGGTTAAAATCTCAGGAGCTGAAAGAATTGGAGTTCAACCTCCATTTTACGATGCAATTCCATATGCTCAAAAGTTAGTTTCAATTGCGCCTGATCGAATTTTATGGGGAACAGATTGTCCTCATCCAAATATCAAAAAGTATATGCCAAATGATGCGGATCTTTTAGATTTATTTTCGCTTATGGTTCCAGATCCAATATTACAAAAGAAAATTCTTGTTGATAATCCAGCTAGATTATACGGATGGGAGGATTAAGATGTTAAAAGAACAACAATTAGGTGTAGCTATTAAAAATATACAAAGAGCACCACAAAGTGAAATAGATAGATTAGAAAAATTTGGGACAGCAACAGTTCATGAAGCACAAAAAAGAGTTGGAAATTTACAACCTTATTTACGTCCTATTTATAAAGGAGCAAGAATTGCTGGAAGTGCAATTACAGTTCTATTACAGCCAGGTGATAACTGGATGTTACATGTTGCTATGGAATTATCACGACCAGGTGATATAATTATTGCCACTTGTGTAACAGAAAATTCAGATGGCTTTTTTGGTGATTTACTTGCAACCTCAGCAATAGCACAAGGTGTAAAAGGGCTTGTTATTGATGGAGGAGTAAGGGATACTAAAGATTTAGAAGAGATGGGATTTCCAGTTTGGTCAAAAGCAGTTAGCATAAAAGGAACTGTAAAAAATACACTTGGCTCTGTAAATATACCAATTATATGTGCAGGACAAATTATAAATCCTGGCGATATTATTGTTGCAGATGATGATGGAGTTTGTGTAGTTGAGAGAGAAAATGCAAAAACTGTAGCTGATGCAGCACAAAAAAGAGAAGATTATGAAGGTGAAAAAAGAGCTAAATTTGAAGCAGGTGTTTTAGGATTAGACCTTTATAAAATGAGACCAGGACTTGAAAGTGCTGGATTCAAATATTTTGATACTTTAGAAGATTTAAAAAAAGGATTATAAGATGATTATTGATTGCCATGGACATTATACAACAGCTCCACAAGAACTAACTGATTATAGAGATAATCAAAAAAAAGAGTTAAAAGAGAACCCTCTAATTCAACATTTAAAGGGTGAAATAAATATTACTGATGAACAACTAAGAGAGAGTATCGTAAATAATCAATTAAAACTACAAGAAGAAAGAGGAACAGATTTAACTATTTTTTCTCCACGAGCTAGTAGAATGGAACACCATGTTGGTAATTTAAGTACAAGCATCGCTTGGACTGAACATTGTAATGATTTAATTGGAAGAATTGTTGGTTTATTTCCTAAAAATTTTGTTGGTGTTGCACAATTACCCCAATCTCAAGGGGAAGGATTAGAAGCTAGTATTAAAGAACTTGAGAGATGTGTAAATGAATTGGGCTTTATTGGATGTAATTTAAATCCTGATCCATCGGGAGGTTATTTTAATGATGCCCCACCTTTAGATGATAAATATTGGTATCCTTTATATGAAAAAATGGTTGAACTTGATGTACCTTGCATGATTCATGTAAGTGGTTGTTGCAATCATACATTTCATGCAACTTCATCATACTATTTAGGTGCAGATACTACAGCATTTACTCAATTATTTATGAGCAAAACACTATTTAAAGATTTTCCAAATCTTAGATTTATTATTCCCCATGGTGGTGGAGCAGTGCCTTATCACTGGGGAAGATATAGAGGCTTAGCTGATATGCTAGATCTTGATAATATCAATAATATTATTGAAAATAATATTTATTTTGATACTTGTGTTTATCACCAAGAGGGGATTGATTTATTGTTAGAATTAGTTCCAACACAAAATATACTTTTTGCATCAGAGATGATTGGAGCAGTAAGGGGAATTGATCCATTAACAGGTCATTATTTTGATGATACAAAAAGATATATAGATGGTTCTAAAATAAGTGAAGAAAAGAAAAAGATGATTTTTGAAGATAACATTAAAACTGTTTTTCCAAGAATTAATCAACATATAGAAAAATACTATAACTAAGGAGATAACAATGGGTGCGTATGAAGATAGAGATTACAAAGATATTCCAGGAACTATAGTTTTTGATTTACAAACTTGTCAAAAAGGTTATGAATTAAATAAATTTTGTGACACTTTAAATAAAGAAGAAGCAAGAAAAAAATTCTTAGCAGATGAAGATGCTTATATGAATGAGTTTCCAAAATTAACTGAAGAGATGAAAGATGGTATTAGAAGAAGGGATTTAAACTATCTGCTTGAATTAGGTGGAAATATTTATTACCTATGGAAAATTGCTGCAACACTTGGTCTTCATATGCAACAAGCTGGAGCGATGATGTCTGACAATGGAATGACAACAGAAGAGTTTCAACAAATGATGATAAATGGTGGCCGTTCTATTGAAGGTAATAGAAGTATTAAAGAAAATAAGGAGAAAAAAAATGGGTAAGATTATTGGAGGAATTGGTACCTCACACATACCAACAATCATGCATGTATTTGATTCAAAAACAAATGTTGGACCATATTGGGAACCATTTAACGAAGGAATCAAACCTGTTAGACAATGGATGAAAGAGAATAAACCTGACGTTTGCATTGTTGTTTATAACGATCATGGCTCAAATTTTTCTTTAAAAAATGTTATTCCTTTTGGTATTGGTATGGCTGAAGAATATTTACCAGCAGATGAAGGATATGGTAGAAGACCAGTTCCTACATTGAAAGGACATCCAGCACTTTCTGCTCATATAGCAGAGCATTTTAATGAAAAGGAATTTGATGTTGCATTTTCTTTTGAATTAGATGTTGATCATGGAGTAACAGTACCCCTTTCAATCATGTTTGGGGAAGATTGCAAAGAGTGGCCTTGTCAATTTATTCCATTATATGTGGGAGTTGTTCAATATCCTCAGCCAAAAGGTAATAGATGTTACAACTTAGGTAAAGCTATAAAAGAAGCTGTTGAATCATTTCCAGAAGATACAAAAGTTGTTGTAGTAGGAACAGGTGGACTTTCTCATCAATTGCAAGGTCCAAGAGCTGGATTAATCAATGTTGATTATGATACTAACTGGTTAAATAGCTTAGTAAAAGATCCTGAAAGTATTAAAGATATTTCAACAACTGAACTTATTAGAGAAACTGGTTCAGAAGGTGCAGAAGCAATTATGTGGTTGACAATGAGAGGTGCTATGGATAAAGAAGTAAATGAAGTCTATAGATTTATGCATTGTCCAATTTCTAATACTAATTATACCTTGACTATATTAGAAAATAAAAAGTAAAGGAGAATCTAAAATGAAAATTTGCGTAATAGGAAATGGTGCTTTTGGTAAAAAACACCTTGATGCACTTTCAAACATAGATGATGTTGAAGTTGTGTGCTTAGTTGGAAGAAGAGAAGAAGGTACTAAAAAAGTAGCTGAACAATTTAATGTTCCAAACTATACATTAACTTTAGAAGATGCTTTAAAATATGATTTTGATGCTGCAATCATTACAAGTCCTACCCAAATCCATGCAGAGCAAGCAATAACTCTAATGAATGCAGGTAAACATGTAATGATAGAAATACCTATGGCTGACTCTTTGGAAGACGCACAAGCAATTGTCAATGTTCAAAATAAAACTGGGCTTGTAGCAATGGCTGGTCATACAAGAAGATTTAATCCATCACACCAATATATTCATAATAAAATAACAGCTGGTGAGTTAAATATCCAACAAATGGACGTACAAACTTACTTTTTTAGAAGAACAAATACAAATGCTCTAGGGGAACCACGAAGTTGGACTGATCATCTTTTATGGCATCACGCTTGTCATACAGTAGATTTATTTGCTTATCAAACAGGTGAAGAGATTTCAGAAGTTCAAGCTATGCAAGGACCTATTCATCCAGAACTTGGAATTGCACTTGATATGAGTATTGGACTTAAAACACCAAGTGGAAAGCTTTGTACTTTATCTTTATCTTTTAATAATGATGGACCATTGGGTACATTTTTTAGATATATCTGTGACAATGGCACATATATAGCTAGATATGATGATTTATTTACGGGTAAAGAAGAACAAATTGATGTATCTAAAGTAGCAGTATCAATGAATGGTATTGAACTACAAGATAGAGAATTTATCTCTGCAATAAAAGAAAAAAGAGAGCCAAATGCTAGTGTAAAACAAGCATTAGCAGCAATGAAAGTACTTGATGCATTAGAAAAGAAACTTTTAACATAAGATTTAAATAAATACAAAGGGGGAATATTTATGAAAAAATTACTACAAAAGGGTGCGATTTTTACCGCAAGTTTATTACTTATAACAAATTCTTTATGGGGAAAAGATAAGGTAGAAGTAATTACAGTTCATCATTTTTTGAGTCCAAATTCAGCTCTTCAAACTAAATTTCTTATTCCATGGGCTAAGAAGATTGAAAAAGCTTCAAAAGGAAGAATAAAAATAGATATATATCCTTCTATGACTATGGGAGGAAAACCAAATGAACTTTATAAACAAGTAAGAGATGGCTCTGCGGATATAGTATGGACAGTTGCAGGATATACACCAGGAGTGTTCCCTCGTACAGAAGTTTATGAATTACCAACTGTTCATAGTGGTAATGCATTAGCTACAACAATTGCTATTAGACAAAATATGAATCTAATAAAAGATGACTTTAAAGATGTTAAACCATTATTAATACATGTTGCGGCTGGAAATGCAATTCATACTGTAAATAAAAAAGTAGAACAAGTTTCTGATTTAAAAGGTTTAAAATTAAGAACTCCATCACGAAGTGGTGGTTGGTTAATAGAAGCATTAGGTGCAGAACCAGTTGGTATGCCATTACCAACACTACCTCAAGCTTTATCAAAAAATGCAATAGATGGTGCCTTAGTTCCTTTTGAAGTTTTTCCTCCATATAAACTTTATCAATTAACAAAATATTCAACTGAAGGTAAAAATGGAGAAAGATTTGGAACATCAGTATTCATGTTATTAATGAATAAAGATAGATTTAACTCACTTCCAAAAGATTTACAAAAAATTATTTCAACTAGTGTAGATATGGATGAAGTAAAAAAAGTTGGTCAAATCTGGATGGATGTTGAAAAGCCTGGTATAAAACTACAAGAAGAATCAGAAGGTGGAGAAGTTATAAAATTAACAGATAAAGCTATGGAAGGATTTAATAAAGCAGGTGAACAAGTAGTTAAAAAATGGATAAAAGAAGCAAATAAAAAAGGAATTGATGGTAAAAAACTTGTAGATACAGCAAGAAAAGCTATAAGAGAAAATGAGAAAATATATAAGGTTAATAATGGAAGCTCTAATTAAAAAAACTTGTTTATGGTGGGTTTATCTTGCAGGTATTCTTTTACTGGTTATTGTACTTACGACTAGTATAAATATTATTGCTTTTGGATTAGACAAGGTTGCAAGAATATTTAATTCTGATGTTGGAGCTTTATCTGGATATGAAGACCTTGTAAGACTTCTTGTTAGTTGTATTGCCTTAATGTTTTTTCCTTGGGCTCAAACAGAAAGAGGACATGTTGCAGTAGATTTTTTAGCAGCAAAATTTTCTGAAAAATGGCAAACAAGATTAGATATTTTATGGTTATTTTGTACTTTAATTTTAGTAATTTTTCTTGGAATTCTTATGTTTTTTGGACTACTTGAGTCAAAGAGTGATGGTTCTTTATCAAGTATTCTTGGTTGGAAAGAATGGCCTTTTTATATTCCTGGAATTATTTCCCTTGTTATGTGGACAATTGTATTAATTTATCAAATATTTATTACAAAGGGGGAGAAATTAAATGGGTGAAAGAGAATTAATTGGACTATTAGGAATGGTAGTATTCTTTGTATTACTACTATTAAAAGCTAGAGTTGCTTTTGCCATGGTATTTGTAGGAATTGTTGGAACATTTTTCCTCTCTTTATACTTTAATTATATTAGATTTATACCATATATCATGCAATACAAAAGCCTATTATGGGAGAACTTAGCAAATTATGAACTTTCTGTTATTCCATTATTTATTCTAATGGGATATTTAGCAAGTCATACTAAGTTAGCACAGGATTTATTCCAAGGAATGAATGCTATCTTAGGAAGATTTAAAGGTGGTGTAACAATAACTGCAATTGCAGCTTGTGCAGGTTTTGGAGCAGTTTCTGGTTCTTCATTAGCAACAGCTTCTACTATGGGAAAAATTGCCCTACCTGAATTGGATAAATTGGGGTATTCTCAAAGACTTTCAACTGGAACACTTGCTGCTGGAGGAACATTAGGAATATTAATTCCCCCTTCAATCGCACTTGTTTTATACTCTATTGTTGTTCAATCATCAATAATTGAGATGTTCCAAGCTGCAATACTTCCTGGTTTTATTGCTGTACTATTTTTTATTCTAGTAATAATGATACAAGTACGGCTAAAACCTGAACTTGCACCAGCATCTAAACCACTAAGTAAGGAGGAAAGAAATAAAGCATTATTAAGATTAATTCCAGTCATTTTGACTTTCGGTTCAATTATTCTTGGCCTTGGTCTTGGATTATTCACACCAACACCAGCTGCAGCTGCAGGTGTTTTCATCATTGGGCTTTATGGCATTTTTTTAAGAATAATAAAAGGCAAAGGGGAAGGCCTAACCTTAAAAAGATTAAAAGATAGTTTAGTTGAAACTGCAACAGCAAGTGCAATGATTTATTTCATTTTATTTGGTGCTGAAGTTTTAAAAGGTTTTTTTAGTAGATCTGGTCTTCCGCAAGCAATGGCTGAATGGGCAGTGACACTTCAAGTTAGTCCATGGATTGTACTTATTGCTATATTAGCAATATTCATAATTCTTGGTTTTTTTATGGATTCAATGGCAATGATTCTTGTAGTAATTCCATTTATTTGGCCTGTGCTTACAAGCATTAATGGGGGAGATTATGTAACTGCTGCACAAGCTGGATTCGGTATGAATAATGATGATTTAAAAATTTGGTTCGGGGTTTTAGCCCTTATTTCTGTTGAGTTAGGATTAATAACTCCTCCAGTAGGACTGAATGTATTTATAATATCAAAAATAGCTAAAAATGTTCCAATGTTAGAGACATTTAAAGGGGTAATGCCTTTCTTTGGAGCAGAAATAATAAGAATAGGAGTGCTTATATCTCTCCCATGGATAGTACTTATTATACCACATTGGTTAGCTAGTTAAATAGCTAAATTAAATATAAAACTTATATTTTTAAGTTTTATATTTTAAAAGAAGGGGTTCTTTTAAAATTAAATTAATAAGTTTATAACTTATTAAAAAATTAAAAAATAACAAAGGGGAAGAAATGAAAAAATTTAATAAAAATTATATTGCACTAGCAGCAGCTTGTGCAATCGGAATGAGTGCAAATGCAACGACTTTACAAGAGTCATTAAGTGGGGGCAAGATAAAAGGGGAAGTTAGATCTGTTACAGTAATGAGTTCATATACAGATGAAACTGAAGTTGGTCCATATAACAATGCAAACTCTTCTGCAATTGCTTTACAATTAGGATATAAAACAGCAGATTATAAAGGTTTTAGTGCTGAAGTAGGTTTTCAAACAGCACATAGTTTTGATATTGAAAATACAGATGCAAAAGCTGATGCACCTAATTTTTATAATGAAAATGAAAGTAGAGTAACACAAGAAGGATCAAACCTTTATCTTGCAAATCTTGCATATGCTACTGGAAAAACAGAAATTAAAGTTGGTAGACAATTAATTTCAACTCAATTAATATCTTATTCAAATTCAAATCCATTGGTAGATACTTTTAATGGATTATCAATTGTAAGTAAATATATACCTGATACAGAAATTAAATTTTACGTTTTAAAAGCATGGATTGAAAGATATAGTACAACAGATAGTTCAAGAATTATTAGATGGGAAAAACCAACTGTATCTTTATATGTAAAAAATAAAAGTATTAAAAACTTAACTTTAGAAGCTCAATACTTAGGTGTTAGAGATGATAAAGGTAATCCAACTGATGCACCAGTAGCTACAAATGGTTCATATAAAACATATTTTGGTGCATTTGATTATAAATTACCTGTAGGTATGCCACTTTCAATTGGAAGTTTTTATGCAGTAGCTGATTATGATAGTACGGTATCAACTGGTGCTCCAAAGTTACTTGATAAAAATGATACACATATGTATGGTATCAAATTAGGTGGTAAAATTGGTGAAACTGCATTTAAACTTGCATATACAAGAGTTGGTGATGATGGTGATTACATAGGAACTTTAGGACATGTACCTAATTTCTTTAAATATAATGGTGGGCAAATGTTCACAGATAACTTTTATGCAGGTATGAGTTCAACTTCTCTTATGGTAATTCCTAAATTAATACCTGGAGTATTTTCATTATTTGCTTACTCTAGATATTCTCAAACTGATAAAGGAATAGCGAATGCTTCAAGAGGTGGAAATATGGATGGGGCTTCAGAGATTCAAGCTGATTTAAGATATAAAATTACAAAAGGACTTTCAACAAGATTGCAATTAGGATTTGTTGATTTAGATAGTCCAACTCCTGGTTCTGATGATAAATTGACAATTGGTAAACTTTATTTAACATATAAATTCTAATTGATTTTAAAGTAGCAGATATTTTAACTGCTACTTTACTAATAAAAACTATCAAAAAAGGAGTATACAATGCAATTTCATACAAATGGTTTTCAAGCAGGTGATCCTGATATCTCTCTTCCAGCTAAAGGACATGAGACTAAACAAGGTGAGATCCCAGAAGAACTTGATGTTTTAATTATAGGTAGTGGTCCTGCAGGGCTTACTTTAGCCGCACAACTTTCTTCTTTTCCCCAAATAAGGACTAGAATAATAGAACAAAAAGATGCTCCAATGATACTTGGACAAGCTGATGGAGTTTCATGTCGTTCTATGGAAATGTTTAATGCATTTGGTTTTGCTCAACAAGTGTTAAAAGAAGGTTATTGGGTAAATGAAACAAACTTTTGGAAACCTGCTTCTAAAAATCCCTCTAATATCACACGTAATGCACGTGTTCAAGATGTAAAAGATGGATTATCTGAAATGCCTCATATCATACTTAATCAAGCTCGAATACACGATATGTATCTTAATTTTATGCGAAATTCACCTTCAAGATTAGAAGTTGACTATAGTCACAAACTAATAAAATTAGAAATAAATCGTACAAATGAGTATCCAATACTAGCAACATTAGAGCACAATGGAAATACAAAAACAATACGTTCAAAATATATTGTTGGTTGTGATGGTGCTAGAAGTTTGGTTAGAAAAAGTATTAATAGAGAATTAAAAGGTGATAGAGAGGGTCAAGCTTGGGGAGTGATGGATGTTTTACCATCAACAAATTTTCCAGATATTCGTTATAAATGTATTATCAAATCAGCTACAGAAGGAAATATTCTTTTAATTCCAAGAGAAGGTGGACATTTAGTTCGTATTTATGTAGAACTAAACAAGCTTAAAGAAGTAGGAGATAGTAAATCTATTAGCTTAGAACGTTTGATTGAAGTAAGTAAAAATATATTTAAACCCTATGATTTTGATGTAAAAGAAGTTTCTTGGTGGTCTGTTTATGAAGTTGGTCATAGCCTAACTGATAAATTTGATGATGTTCTTGAAGAAGAGATTGGTACCCATTTACCACATGTATTTATTGCAGGTGATGCCTGCCATACTCATAGTGCAAAAGCTGGACAAGGGATGAATGTCTCAATGGGTGATACTTTTAACTTAGGATGGAAACTAATTTCAGTTCTTCTTGGAAAAAGTGACGCAACATTATTACATACATATTCAGAAGAGAGACAAAAAGTAGCACAGGGATTAATTGATTATGACCATAAATGGTCACGTGTTATGAGTGCACCAATAGCTAAAACCAATGTTAATGCAGTAAAAGAACATTTTATAGAAGGTGGAAACTTTACAGCAGGATTATCAGTTAAATATTTACCTTCAATATTAACAGGTAAGGATACTTGGCAAGAGTTAGCTCCTGGCTTTGAAATAGGGAAACGATTTCATTCTGCTCCTGTTGTTAGACTAGCTGATGCTAAAACTATTCAACTTGGAGAAACAATTAAAGCAGATACTAAATGGCGAATTTATGCCTTCTCAGATGCAAGTGTTCCAAGCGATTCTGATTCAAAAATCTACAAATTGTGTAAATTTTTAGAAGAAGCAGAAGATTCACCTATAAATATATATACACCAAAAGATGAAGATATTGATTCTGTAATTAGTGTTTATGGTATTTTTCAACAAAACCATCACAACATCGAATTTGAAGAAATGCCTTCAATATTAAAACCATTAGTAGGCAAGTATTCACTTAAAGATTATGAAAAAATGTATTGTAGTGATTTAAAAAATGGAAATGATATTTATGATATGCGTGAAATAAATAGATATCAAGGAGTCATGGTTATAGTTCGTCCTGATCAATATGTAGCACACGTTTTACCGCTAGATGCATATGATGAACTAAAAATATTCTTTTCAAATATTCTTTTAAAAAAGAATTAACAAAAGATTACAATTTATAGGTATCAAGAATATTTTTATTCTTGATAATCATAATTAAATATTTATAAAGGACAATATAATGAAATCTATAAAACTAGTTGTTTTATTGGCAAGTTTAGCACTCTTGTCAAACACATTATGGGCAAAAGAAAAGCCTATAACATTAATATTACACCATTTACATAGTCCAAAGGCTCCTACCCAAACAAAATTTCTTGTTCCATGGGCAAAAAAACTTGAAAAAATGTCAAAAGGTAGATTAAAAATTGAGATATATCCCTCAATGACTTTAGGTGGAAAACCTAATGAACTCTTTAAACAAGCAAGAGAAGGAAGTGTTGATATTGTATGGACTGTTTCTGCCTATACTCCTGGTGTTTTTCCAAGAACAGAAGTATTTGAATTGCCAACTGTGCACCATAGTTCATCTCTTGCAACATCAGTTGCTATCAAAAAGAATTTTGACTTAATCAAAGATGATTATAAAGATATTGTACCACTTATGGTTTATGTTCACAAAGGTAATGTACTTCATACAGTAGATAAAAAAATAACATCAATTGAAGATTTAAAAGGTTTAAAAATCAGAACACCCTCAAGAACAGGGGGATGGTTTATTGAAGAATTGGGAGCAGAACCAGTAGGTATGCCTCTTCCAACACTTCCTCAAGCACTTTCTAAACATGCAGTAGATGGAGCATTGATACCTTTTGAAGTATTCCCTGCTTTTAAGTTTGATCAACTAACTAAATACTCAACACTAGGATATGGAGGAGAAAGATTTGGTACTTCTGTATTTTTGCTTTTAATGAATAAGCATAAATTTGATTCTTTACCAAAAGATTTACAATCACTTATCAAAAAAAGTGTTGATTTGGATGAAGTTAAAAGAGTAGGACAAATATGGATGGATGTAGAAAAACCAGGAATGAAAATGCAGTTAGCTTCTGGTGGAGAAATTAATACTTTAAGCAAAGAAGCTACAAAAAAGTTTGATGAAGCTGGAGAAAGAGTTGTAGAAAGATGGATTAAAGAAGTAGATAAAAAAGGTATTGATGGTCAAAAACTTGTTAATGAAGCAAGAAAAGCTATTAAAGAAAACTCAAAATAGATTAGGATTTTAAAATGAAACAAAAAGAGTCATTGGTATTACTTTCTGGATTATTATGTGATGAAACTATTTGGTTTGATGTAGCAAATAATTTAAAAGATAGTGTAAGTACATATCTGATTTCATTTAAAGGCTATGATTCTATAGAAAATATGGCTAAAAAAGTACTTGACAATTCCCCAGAAACTTTTTGTTTAGTGGGTCATTCAATGGGAGGTAGAGTTGCATTAGAAATAATGAAACAAGCTCCCAAAAGAGTTAAAAAATTAGCTTTGTTTAATACAGGAGTTCATGGTGTTAGCCAAAAAGAGATAGAAGGTAGAGAGACTCTCATAAACATCGCTAAAAATGAAGGCATAAATGCCCTTATGAAACAATGGCTACCACCAATGATGAGTGAGATGGGATTAAATAATAAACCACTTATGTCAAAACTTGAAAAAATGGTTCTTTCATATAGTAAGGAAGAGTATTTAAAACAAATTAAAGCACTAATAAATCGTCCAGATGCTCTAAGTATTCTTTCATCAATAAAAATTCCAACTCTATTATTAAGTGGAACAGAAGATAAGTGGAGTCCAATTTCTCAACATGAAGAGATGCAAAAACATATCTCCAATAGTCAATTAATTGTTATAGAAAAAGCAGGACATATGGCCCCAGCTGAATTTCCAAAAGAAGTATCTAAAGCGATTAAAAATTGGCTTTTTAACTAAAAAAAGGTAGGTAAAAAAATATGTTATTTCCAAAAAATGCTTGGTATGTAGCAGCAACTTCTGCTGAACTACAAGATAAACCTTTAGGTCGTAAAGTTTGTAATGTAAATTTGGTTTTTTATCGTACAAGTGATAATAAAGTTATCGCCCTTGAAGATTTTTGTCCTCATAGGGGAGCAGCTTTATCATTAGGATATATAGAAGGTGATGGTTTAGTTTGTGGTTATCATGGACTAAAAGTTGGTTGCCAAGGTAAAATACTTGATATGCCAGAACAAAATCCAAAAAAAATACCCTGTGCAAAATATTATACTGTTGAAGAAAAGTATGGTTATATCTGGCTTTGGCCAGGGAAAAGTGAAAAAGCTGATGTTTCATTAATCCCATTTCTTGAATGGGACAACAATCCCGAATGGGCTTTTGCAGGTGGTGTTTTTAATATAAAATGTGATTATAGATTTATGATTGATAACTTGATGGATTTAACCCATGAAAAATATGTTCATGGTACAAGTATTGGGCAAGAAGAGATTGATGAAAGCCCAGTTATTACACAAGAAGAAGATGGATATATTGTTACAAGTAGATATATGAATGATATCACAGCCCCACCCTTTTGGGCATTTTGTATGAAAAATAACAACCTAGATCCCACAAAAAAAGTTGATCGTTGGCAAAAATCAAAATTTGTCCCACCAGCTGCAATATTTATAGATGTTGGAGTAGCATATAAAGGAAAAGGTGGTAAAGATGCTCCAAAAAAAGATAAAGTTAGATCTGTCGTTGTTGATTTTATGACACCAGAAAGTGACACTACCATGTGGTATTTTTGGGGAATGGCAAGAAATTATAGTCCTGAAAATGAACAACTAACAGCTGATATTTTAAAAGGTCAAGGTGGAATTTTTGAAGAAGATTTAGAAGTACTAGAATTTCAACAACAAAATCTTGAAAGATTTCCTGAAAAAAGTTTAATCAGCTTAGATATCGATGCAGGTGGAAAACTTGCGAGAAGGATTTTGAATAAGATGATTAAGAGGGAAGAAGAGCAGTATATAAGTAATGAATAAAATCTGCTAAAAAAGAAGAGTATCTTTTACTCTTTCTTTTATTCTTACATCTCTCTTGAAGAGGTAAACCTCTCCGCTCTTCTTACTTTGTATGGACAAAGTAAGCAAAACCACCAACGGTTGCGAAGCCCTTTGGGTTCCTTCGCTTATTGTTTTATCTTTTCTGTCTTGCAAAACTCATAAATAAATATGCGTTTAGCATATTTATTTACTCAAACAGTTGCAAGTCTTTTCCGAAAAGCTAAAACAAACGCTCAGCTTCTGTAAATGTTGGTATCAAAGGTGGGATAAGGACATTTTCACTTTTAATTTATTTAGACTTCTAACTTCTATTTAGTAAATTTACAAATGATAGTTTGAACTATAGGTATTTCTTTCTGCCTTTGATGAAGCTGGAAGTTAGATATTTATTTTCGGTAAAGCCCGAAACTGTTTGAGCGTTAAAAAATGACCTAAACGGTCATTTTAGTGAGTTTTGCAGGGCAGAAAATAAATATTTAACTGGAAGGGATCTTTGCCTTCATCAACTCGGCAGTCTTTTTTGCTTACTTTTTCGAGATCAAAAAGTAAGAGATGCGAAGACCTTTAGGTGTTCATGAATAATAAAGAAATTAATACTTTTAAATTAGTAATATCACTAATTTAAGGCTATTTTACATAAAATATATAATTAATAAATAGTATATATTAAGGGGTTAAATGGAATATTATAAAAAAGTAGATAAATCATTTTTCAAATATGGCATAACCATTACAAAAAAATATGAATCATTGTTTTTAATGGGACATCCCCTTAATATTGGTACATCAAGACCCATCACATTAAAATGGGGAAATAAAAAATATCAGGCAAAAATTAGTTATGTAAATATTAAAAATAAAAAACCTGTATATCAATTAAGATGGGATAATTCTCCTAAATTGCAAGCAGCATTAAAACAAGAATTTATTCAAAGCTATATAGCAATTGTTAGTCAAAACTTTGTAGCAAATGCAGAAGAAAAATACTATATAACAAAATTAACTGGTGGTAATCAGGAAGTAATGATTTTTGAGCCACTTTCTGTAGATGAAATTAAAATTTCAACTTTTATAAAAGTTGAAACACCATATGCTGAATTATTTAAGAAATTAATTGATGAAAATGTTTTTGGTTGGCTAAATAGTGATATCAATTACGATACACAAATGATAACAAAATATACAAAATGGATTGATAGAGATAAACTTCCAGAACATGTAGATGTACCTTTTGTTGTATATTATCTTCAAGATGAAATTAATAAACAAATATATATTGGAAGTGCAAAAAGATTAGGAAATAGAGTGAAACCTCATAGACAAGAAATTCCAAATTGGAATAAATTTAGATATGAAATTATTCATCCAAAATTTCATTATCTAATTAAAGGAATTGAATATCATTCAATTATGAATTTTGCACGATTTTTTAAAAATAATGGTCACTTATCTAATATAAATGTAAGTGATTATACTCTTGTAAACAAAGACTATAAATATTACTTAAAATAAACAACTAACGACCACCCTAGCCTATATACCCCATCTGCAAAGAAATATTCTTTGCAGCTTCCACTACCTTATTTATAAACCTAGGAACTTTATCCCCGCTAATCCTTTGTATTGGTCCTACTAAAGAAACAGCAGCTATCACCTTTTTATTATAATCCCTTATTGGAGCAGCAATAGAAACAATACCATCTATAAACTCACTCTCAATAAAACAATAACCCAAACCTCTTATTTCTAAAAGCTCCCTTTTTAAAATATCTACATCAGTAATAGTACGTGAAGTATATTTTTTCAAGTCATGACTTAGAATATCTTCAATAACTTCCACATCTTGATATGCTAAAAGTAATTTTCCTGAACTTGTGCAATGCACTGGATTGATTCTTCCTATATGTGCAAAGATTTGCATGGGATAGTTTGATTTTATCTGTTCCATATATATAACATCCGAGCCTTCCAATTCTGCCAACTGAACAGATTCAGAAGTCTCTTTTACTAAAGCTTCTAAAATAGGATGAGCCTCTTTTACAACTTCCATCTCTGCCATTAAAGAGCTATACAAGGTTAAAATTTTTGTTCCTAATGAGAATTTTTGTGTTTCTGGATTCTTTTTTACATAACCTTTATTTAACAATGTTTTTAAAAGTCTACTTACTGTACTTTTTGCCAAATCCAATTCATTTGCTATTTGAGTTACTCTTTTTTCTGTTTCATCTATTGTAAAACATTCAAGAATTTTAAGTGCATTTTCTACCGATGACAAATTCGAACTTTTGTTCATATTTTTTCCTAAAATATTGATTTTTATCCATTATATTGCAAATTTCTTTGAAAATTGCTTATTTTGTTCCTCTATATGGAACAAAAGTATTTTATATGAAACATTAATCCCTTATACTAATTAAAATAAAATACAAAGGAAAAGATTATGAAGACTAAAAAAACACAAGTTGCAATAATTGGTGCGGGGCCATCAGGATTATTGTTAGGATTATTACTTGATAAACAAGGTATTGATAATATAGTCTTAGAACGAGTTACTGGGGAGTATGTTCTAGGAAGAATCAGAGCGGGGGTTTTAGAACAAGGTTTTGCAAAACTAGTAAGGGAAGCTGGAGCTGCATATAATATGGATACAAAAGGTGAGATTCACCATGGCGTTGAATTTGCTTTTAATGAATTGAGAATTCCAATTGAATTATATAATCTTACAGGAGAGAGTGTTGTAGTATATGGACAAGTTGATATTACAAAAGATATGATGGAGGAGAGGGAAAAAAGGGGTCTAGAAACTGTATATGAAGCAAATAATGTACAACCCCATGATGTAAAATCTGACAATCCTTATATTACTTATGAAAAAGATGGTGTTGAATATAAGTTAGAATGTGACTATATTGCTGGTTGTGATGGCTTTCATGGAGTTTCAAGACAAACTATTCCAGATAGTGTTAAAACAGAGTATGAAAAAGTATATCCATTTGGTTGGTTAGGATTAATGAGTGATACTCCACCTATGAATCCAGAACTAATATATTCAAAAAATGATAGGGGATTTGCCCTAGCTAGTATGAGATCACAGACACGATCAAGATATTATATTCAAGTTCCTTTAACTGATACTATTGAGGATTGGAGTGATGAAGCATTTTGGGAAGAGTTTAAAAAAAGAATGCCACAAAGCGCTGTAAAGAATTTAATTACAGGTCCAAGTATTGAAAAAAGTATAGTTCCAACTCGTTCATTTATTTGTGAACCCTTACAATATGGAAATCTATTTTTAGTTGGTGACGCTGGACATATTGTACCTCCAACAGGAGCAAAAGGATTAAACCTTGCAGCATCAGATGTTAATACTTTATATAAAATTTTAACAAAAGTATATAAAGAAGGTGATAAAAAATGTATTGAACAATACTCACCTATAGCTTTAAGAAGAATTTGGAATGGAGTAAGATTTTCTTGGTGGTTAACTGATTTACTTCATGATTTTAAAGATACAAAAGATGAATTTGATAAAAAAATGGAGACATCAGAAATCGAATATTTCTTAAATTCGGAAGCTGGAAGAAAAATTATTGCAGAACAATATGTAGGTCTTCCTTATGAAGATATAAAATAGTAAATAAATTAGAAGCTCAAACTCAAGCTTCTAATTTATTGTATTAATTTCAAACAAAGATTTTTAAAAATCTCTTGTTCTTCTTTATTCAATTTAGAAAAAGACTCCTCTTCATAGGCAAACACATCAATTAAAGCATTTGTACAAACTTTATTACCCTCTTCTGTAAGTTGCACCAATTTGCTTCGTTTGTCAAGTTTATTATCCAAACGAATAATATAACCCCTATCTTCAAGTTTTCTTAGAACTTTTGTAATAGCTCCTGAAGTAAACATTAGTTTGCCATGTATTTGTGTAGGACTCAATATATTATCTTTATTTCTTGATAATTTAAGACAACGTAAAACATCAAGTTCACTATGTGTAATTTGATATTTATTTTCTTGTACCTTTTCTACTCCATTAAATAATTTCTGTTGAAACATATAAAATGGTACTACAATAGGTAGAACATCATTGTAAATTTCGGGCGAGTATTCTTTTACTCTTTCTATTCTTTCTTTTAATTCTTGTGTATTCATGATGGAATAATACACAAATTTACATTAAATAATATTAAAGTATTATACTTATATCTTAAAAGTATTATACTAGTAAGATATATTTAAGTTTATATCTGTTAAACTTTTCAAAACAATATGAGGAATCGAACATGTGTACGAAATCAGCTGCTACTGAAGCTTTATCTGCCGCAGGAGATCATTTACAAGCCCAAGATGTTGGTGCTTTAGATGAATCTATGTCTGGTGCCGCAAAAAAATTAAATACAACCCAATCAAGTTTAGTTGAACGTCTTATTTATGGACCACAACCAAATATCTCTGAATTAACATCTGGTGCAGAAGAGATGAATAATGCTAAAACAAAAGAAGCAGATGAGATTTTAGAAACTGCTTTAAATCTTCTTGAAAGTGGTCAAGCATTTGAATCTGATGGAAAACTTTCAAATACTATAAGAGAAGAAGTTGCTAAAAAAAATGCTTATGGTTTTACTGTTCCAGCACAATACAATGGATTAGGTTTAAACTATAATCAACTAGCTATTATGGAAGAAGGACTTGCATCAAATGGTATTGGTGCATTAGCCGTTGAAATCTCGGGGCAACTTACTATTGGTTCTAGTTCACTTTTAGGATATGGAACTGATTATCAAAAATCGACTTTTTTACCAATGATTGCCCAAGGGAGAATCACTTCTTTTGCACTAACAGAAGTTGGTGTTGGAGTTAATGCTAAAAAAATACAAGCTTATGTAGAAAAAGATGAAGAAAATAATTGTTTTAGATTATTTGCCCAAGGTGCTGCAAATAAAATGTACATAACAAGTGCAATTCACAAAGGTATTATGGCAATAGCTGCTAGAGTTGGAAAAGATGGTAAAAAAATAGGTTTATTTATTATTGAACTTCCAAAAGAAGATATTGATAATGGAGAATACAGTTTTAATATCACATCAACAAATTCCGATGCATTTAAATCAATTTATAATACAAGAATCTCATTTTCGAACTTTCCAATACCAATAGAAAATGAAATAAAAGCAGATGGTGTTGAAGTTCTGTTTTATTGTTTGAGAATGGGAAGATGTATGTTAACAGCTATGTGTGCTGGTTATCAAAAAATGATGGCGGCAGACTCAGTTAACTATGCAACAAAAAGATTAGGTGTTGGAGGACATATTATAAAACATGAGTTACCAAGACTTAGAATTGGGAAAATGTTAGGTGGAGCTCTAACTTCACAAGCCCTATCTCATCTTTCACTAAGTCAAGATGCAAAAGGTGTTGACTTAGCAGGATTGAGAGACATATCAAAATCATTTGCGGCAAGTTCTGCTTTAGAATCACTTGTCTCTTGTGAAAGAGTTATTGGAGGAAGAAGTTTCGACCAATCTTCACGCGTAACAGAAGCTAGATCAAACATACATGTTTTTGGTATTGTTGAAGGAGAAAATGACTTAATTATCATGGGTATGATTAAAGATATTACTTCTAAATTTACTACACAAAATGTAGCAAGTATGTTAAGTGTTTTACAAGAAGCAAATATAAAAGATGGGAAACCCGTTGATAAAGAAGAGATGATTTTAAAAATTGATTTAAAAACATTTCTAAAATATCCTAAAAGATGTACTATAGCCACTCTTAAACTTTTAGCAAAACCTGGATTTTATAAGCTACTTTCATGGATTGTTAGTAATGGTATTGCAGAGATTCCAAAACTATTAAAAAGATTAATTCCACTATCAATGCAAAGTCATTATGATGAAATTCCTACTGATTTAAAAGAATATGTAGCATATGCGGAACGAAATTTAAGAAAATGTAAATGGCTTTACCTAGGTATTAGTTTGTACTATCAATTAGAACAAACTCATGCACAGGTTCCAATCCATAGATTGGGTAAAAAAATTGAACTTCTTGTGGCAATGTTAGCATTATGTGCCCATGCATCAAAACAAGATGAAACACAGCAATCTGTTGCTGCTTTATACTCAGAAATATTAAAAAATGAGGTTGAAGCAATTAAAATTTTAAAAGGTCTATCTTCTACAGAAAAATTAAGAAAACATCTTAAAAAAGTAGGTGATGATACTCAAGAAGGTCTTAGTACATTAATAAAAGATATTAAACCTGAGGCGTTTGCACATGATTGGCAAATTAACACAAAATAAAACTAATAAAAAAGGAAAATAAATGTCAAGTGAAAAAGATGTAGTTGTATACACAGTAGAAAATAAGATTGCATGGGTTAAATACAATAGACCTGAAAAAAGAAATTGTATGAGTCCTGCTGTAAATAGAAGAATGATGGAAATTCTTGATGAATTGGAATATAGAGATGATGTTGGTGTTTTAGTATTAACAGGAGAAGGAACTGCTTTTAGTGCTGGAATGGATTTAAAAGAGTATTTTGTTGAAACTGAAAAAGAGGGTTTATCTGGAATTAGAAAATCTCAAAGAGAAGCTTATAGTTGGTGGAAAAGATTAAGAGATTATTATAAACCTACAATTGCTATGGTAAATGGTTGGTGTTTTGGTGGTGCTTATGGTCCTTTATTTGCTTGTGACTTAGCTTTTGCTGCAAATGAAGCAACCTTTGGTCTTAGTGAAATCAACTGGGGAATTTTACCAGGTGGAGGTGCAACAAAAGTTGTTGTTGAATCGATGAATTTCAGAAATGCAATGTATCATGCAATGACTGGTGAAAATATTAATGGTGTAAAAGCTGCTGAATGGGGATTAGTAAATGAATCAGTTGAATTATCAAAATTAAAAGATAGAGTAACTGAGGTTTGTAATGTACTATTAGAGAAAAATCCAGTTGCACTTAAAGCTACAAAAGAAGCAGTTAGAAAAGTATCAGAAATGACTTATGAAAATGCACAAGATTATTTAATAAGAGCACAAGAGGCTGCAAACTATTTTGATAATACAGGAAGAAAAGAAGGTATCAAACAATTTATTTATGAAAAAACATATAAACCAGGTCTTGGTGCATATAATAAAGATATTGTTAGATAATAATTTAAAAACATAAACTATATAATAAATACAAAAGGGGAAGTTGTGAGAATATTAGTAAAAAAAGGGGCTATTTTACTAGCAGGTTCATTATTGATGGTTGGTTCTTTATGGGGAAGTGAAGATAGCAAAAAACCTATAACTTTAACATTACATACATTTTTAAGTTCAAATGCACCACCAACGGTGCAATTATTAATGCCATGGGCAAAAGAAGTAGAAAAACTTTCAAATGGTAGACTTAAAATAGATTTATATCCTTCTATGAGTATGGGAGGTAAACCAAATGAATTATACTCTCAAGCTAAAGATGGAGTAGCTGATATTGTTTATACAGTTGCAGGTTATACTCCTGGTGTTTTCACAAGAATTGAAGCTTTTGAGCTACCAGAGATACATACAAACTCTAGTTTAAAAACTGCACTTGCAATAAAACAAAATTTTAATCTTTTAAAAGATGACTTTAAAAAAGTTAAACCACTTTTAGTCGCTTTAGCAGGACCATATCAATTAGATACTACTGTTAAAAAAGTTACTAAACTTGAAGATTTACAAGGAATGAAACTTAGATCTCCTTCAAGAACTGGTGGATGGTATATTGAAGAATTAGGTGCTGAACCTGTTGGAATGCCTCTGCCTGCTGTTGCACAAGCTTTTTCAAAAAATGCTATTGATGGAGCTATGTTACCAATGGAAGTATTCCCAGCATTTAAATTCCAAGATTTAACTAAATATACTACTGAAATAAAAGGTGGTGGTGGTTTTGGTGGTTCTGTTCTTCTTCTATTAATGAATAAAGATAGATATAATAAACTACCAAAAGATTTACAAAAAGTACTTGATGAAACTACAGCTATTCCATTAATTAAAAGATTCTCATCATTTGCAAAAAAATTCGAAACAATAGGTAAAAATTTGCAAAAAAAATCTGGTGGTGAAGTTATAACATTAAGTGATGAAGAGACTAAAAAGTTCAAAGATGTAGCACATAAAGTAACATTAAGATGGATTAAAGATGTCAATAAAAAAGGTATTGATGGTCAAAAAATTATTGATGCTGTAAAAAAATCTATGGCTGGAGAATAAGATGAAAGAATACAAATTATTTATAAATGGAGAATATGTAGAATCATCAAATAATACAATAATAGATGATATAAATCCATGGACTGGAGAAGTTTATGCAAAACTACATATGGCAAGTGCTGAAGATATAGATAAAGCAATTTCAATAGCACATAAGGCATCAAAATCTTGGGCAAATACACCAGCAAAAGAGAGAGAAGCCGTATTATTGAAAGCTGCTTCAATTATAGAAAAAAGATCAGATGAGATTAAAGATATTTTAATTCAAGAAGCTGGAGCTGCTTTTGGTAAAGCAATGTTTGAAACTTTTGAAGTAGCAGATGTTTTTAGAGTAGCAGCAGGAGAGGCAAGAAGAGTCTCAGGGCAAACACACTCTTCAAATACTCCAAACGTATTATCTTACAGTGTAAGAAGACCTTTAGGTGTAATTGCTGGAATTTCTCCTTTTAATTTTCCAATGATTTTAGCAGGAAAAAAACTAGCAATGGCAATAGCAGCAGGAAATACTTTTGTACTAAAACCTTCAACAAATACAGCAGTTACTGGGCTTATTTTTGGAGAGATTCTTAAAGAAGCTGGCTTACCTGATGGTGTTTTAAATATTATTCCTTGTTCAAGTTCTGTTTTAGGTGAAACATTCCAAAAAGACAAAAGAGTAAAAATGATTACTTTTACAGGTTCAACAGCAGCAGGAAGAATAATTGCAAAATCAGCAGCTGAAAACTTTACTAAAATAACTTTAGAAATGGGTGGGAAAAGTCCAATTATTGTATTAAATGATGCTGATATTGATTATGCAGTTGATACAGCAACTTTTGGGATTTTCTTTCATCAAGGACAAGTTTGTATGGTAGGTTCTAAAGTAATAGTTGAAGAAAAAATTTATGATGAATTTTGCGAAAAATTTGCAAAAAAAGTTAGTAGCTTAAAAGTTGGAGATCCAAATGACCCAACAACTGTAATTGGACCATTAATTGAAAAGAAACAATGTATTTTTATAGATGGTTTAGTATCAGATGCTCTAAGTAAAGGTGCAAAAGCCTTAACAGGGAATGAATATAATGAGGCTATTTTTAAACCAACAGTATTATCACATGTTGATGAAAGTATGAATGTATTTCATGAAGAAGTATTTGGACCAGTAGTTTCAGTAATAAAAGCTAAAGATGCAGATCATGCAGTGGAATTAGCAAATAATACAATTTATGGATTAAGTTCAGCTGTGATTACTAATGATTTAGCAAAAGCACTAAAATTATCAGAAGAGATTGAAGCTGGAATGGTACATGTAAATGGTCCTACAGTTCAAGATGAAGTAAATTCTCCATTTGGAGGAATTAAAGAGAGTGGTATGGGTAGAGAAGGTGGTCATTTTTCTATTGAAGAAATGACAGAATTAAAATGGGTTACTATTGAAGCAATTGGTAATAGGCACTATCCATTTTAATGAATCAGGAGGGGGATTATAAATTGAAAAATAAAAATATATTATCAAGTGAAGATACAGTTAATTCTATATCTTCATTATTAAATCCTAGTTCATTAGTAATATTAGGTGCATCAGAAAAAGAAGGTTCTTCAGCTAGAAATATTATAAATAATCTAGTGAGAAATGGATATAAAGGGGAAATCCATCTTCTTGGAAGAAATACTGGTAATATTGACGGGATAGAAATTCTAACTGATATAAACCTATTACCTAAAGATATTGATCTAGGAATATTAGCAATTCCAGCTAATAGTGTTTATGATGCAATTGTTGATTTAAAAAATATCGGAGTAAAAACTGTTACTTGTCTTTCATCGGGATTTGCAGAATTAGGAAAAGAAGGTCTAATTCTTCAAGAAAAGATAGGTAAATTTGCTTATGAAAACAATATAAGAATGATTGGTCCAAATTGTATTGGATATTTCAATTATATTGATGATTTTCATCTTGGAATTATTGATATGCCAAAACAAGTTCCATTTGATAAAAATGGTTCAAAAGGTGTTGCAATAGTAACCCAAAGTGGTGGAATTGGTATGTTTATTGGTCAATCATTTGGAACAAGAGGTGTACCTACAACTTATTCAGTAACTGTAGGGAATCAAGCAGATATTAAATTATCTGATTTAATAGAGTTTTTTATAGAAGATGAATATACAAGTGCAATTGCAATTTATGCAGAAGAGATAAAAAACCCTAAAAAACTTCTTGAAACAGTAAAAAAGGCTAATAGTAAAAATAAAAATATAATTTTGATGCACTCAGGACGAAGTGAAGCTTCAAAAAGTATCACTCAATCGCATACTGGTTCATTAACGGCTGATTATGATTTGATGAAAATAAAACTTACCAATGCTGGTGTTGCTATGGTTGATAGTTTAGAAGAATTAATTATGCTTAGTGAATTATTATTAAGATTTCCAAATCCAGTTCAAGGAGAAATAGGACTAATAACTCATTCAGGTGCAGTTTGTGCCATAGCATCAGATCATTTTGAAGATCATAATTTAACAATGTCAAAACTATCAGAAGAAGTAGAAGAAAAATTAAAAGAGATTCTTCCATCATATTTACCAGCAAGAAATCCTCTTGATTTAGGAATTGAAGTAAGTAAAAAACCTTCTCTTGTAGGTTCAGGTTTAGAATTATTATCAAGTGAACCAAAAATAGGAAGTACAATTGCTATATTGCCAATTGACCAAAGTCTAGATGTAAAATTACAATATTTAGAAGGTTTTATAAAAAGTGCAAAAAATAATCCACAAAAACCTTCAATTTATGTTGCACTTAACGAAGCAGGTACATTTGAAAAAGAGTTTTTAGAACTTGCTAGAAAAGAAGGTGTTGTTTTTGGAAAATCGTTAAGTAGTGCTATTAGAACCTTATCAAATTTAAACAAATTATGTATTAATAAAAATAAACAGAAAAGAGAGATAAAAATAGAAAAACTTACATCTTTAGATTCTTTGCCAAGTGGTAATGTTGTTGAATATAAAGGTAAGGAAGTTTTATCTGCTTTAAATATACCTACTCCAAAAGGTAGATTAGCTACAAGTGCAGATGAAGCAATAAAAATTGCTAATGAGATATCTTATCCAGTAGTTGTAAAAGCACAAGCTGCAAATTTAGCACATAAAACTGATGCAGGTGGGGTTTTATTAAATATAAAAAATGATACTCAACTTAAAAATACTTTTAATAAAATGAGTAAAAAAATTACTGATATGGGTGTTGAATTAGATGGTTTACTAATTGAAGCTATGGAAGAACCAGGTCTTGAGATTGTTATTGGAGCAAGAAAAGATCCACTATGGGGTTCAATAGTTCTTGTAGGAATGGGAGGTATTTGGATTGAAACACTTAAAGATGTGTGCTTAATCACTCCTGATTTAGGAGTTGAAGCAATCATTAAAGAGTTATCTTCTTTAAAATCTGCTGCATTGTTACATGGTGTTAGAGGTAGTAAGGCTGTTGATTTAAATGCTATTGCCCAAGTAGTTACTAAAATCTCAGATTTAATCGTTTCAAATGATAGAATTATAGAGATAGAAATTAATCCTTTAGTTGCAAAACCAGAAGGTGTACTTGCCTTAGATGCACTAATAGTATTAGAATAAACTTTAAATATAAGCATTTTTCAATGCTTATATTTTCTTTTAAAAAATAATTCCAAAATAGTATTTTTAACTTAAGTTAATCTTAAATCATTAGTTGTTATAATTTACGCACATTTGTTCGTATTTAAAAGGAATTTAAAATGACTATGGGTATTGCGTTCATAAAAGAACTTTTTAATAATGGTGTAAAAGATTATAAAGGAATGCTAAATACTAAATATATACCAAGTTACGAAATCACCTATCAAAAACAAATTAGACTTTCAATAATAAGTGAGAGATGTAAAAATGCATACATTCCTATTCATAGACATAAATACTTTGAAATAGTAATAATAACTAAAGCTAAAGAAGGTGAACACTTCCATGAAATAGACTTTATTGAATACCCTTTAAAAGCTGGTTATATTTATTTTATATATCCAAATCAAACACACAAATGGAAAATAAAAGAGTATAAAGATGACTTTGATGGATATATAATAAATTTCAATGAAGCTTTTTTACTAGAAAATGGGGATAAGATAAAACAACTATTATCAAAACTTTTTTATACTTATGAAAATAATCCTTATTTGACCTACAAAGAAAATGAGTTTGAAACATTTTTTTCTCTTATTCAAATTTTTGAAAAAGAATATACTAAAGAAGAACATAATAATTCTATATTAAAATCCCTCCTTGAAACTCTCTTATTTTATATGGAAGAATTAAAAATAGAATCAAGTGAAATAAAAGATTCAAATTTCAAAAAATTAACAATATTAAAAAACCTTATTGAAGAGAATTACAAAGTAGAAAAAAGTAGTGATTTTTATGCAAGAAAGATGGAACTCTCATCAAAAAGATTAAATGAAATTATTAAAAAAGTTTCAGGATATACTATTACTCAAATGATTCATAATAGATTAATCCTAGAAGCAAAAAGAGAAATGGTTTCACAAGATAAAACTATCCAAGATATTGCTTATGCATTAGGTTTTGAAAATCCCTCATATTTTTCTAGATTTTTTAAAAAATATGAAAATATCTCTCCAAAAGAGTATTCTGCAAAATTGTTAAAATAGTATCAGAAATTGTTCAAATTATGTCTTCATTTTACTTTTTGCAGTTGCTATACTTTATTTATATCAACTAACAAAGGATAAAAGATGGCTAAAAATATAATACATCCTACAGGATTTTTTGACAATAGTGCAAAAGAGTACAAATATATCACAGCCGTACCTCTAGCAGCTGCTATGGGTGCTGAAATTCAGGGGGTGGATTTAAGTTGTGTAAGTGATGAAGCTTTTGCTGAAATTGAAGATGCTATTTATAGACATAAACTAATTTATTTTAGAAATCAAGATATCTCTTTTGAGGATCACGAAAATTTAACCCTTAGACTTGGTGAATTTGGTACTGATGCTTATACTCAAGGAGTACCAGGACATGAAAATATTCAACCTGTAATAAAAGAAGCTGATGTTAAAACTAAAATGGTTTTTGGTAGTGGTTGGCATACTGATTCAGCATTTCTAGAATGTCCTCCAGCAATTGCATTAAACTATGGGAAAGACATGCCTCCTTATGGTGGAGATACAATCTTTGCAAACTCAGTTTTAGCTTATAACAGTCTAAGCCCAGCTATGAAAGAAATGCTTGCTCCACTAAAAGTATGGATGAGTGCCAAAAATGTAGTAGCTTCTATGCAAGCAGAAAAAGAAGTTGATACTGATGGAAAAATTGAAAAACTTGGAAATATGGATATGGCTGTTGAGAATCAAAAGATAATTAATGGTTCTTATCATCCAATAGTAAGAACACATCCAGTATCAGGTGAAAAATCCCTTTATGTTGATGAAACATATGCTTGTGGGATAGAAGGAATGACAGAAGAAGAATCTATGCCAATTATAAATTTCTTATCAAAATTTGCTACACAAGAATCTTTTACTTGTAGATTAAGATGGGAAAGTAAAACATTTATTATGTGGGATAATAGAATCTGTTTACACCAAGCTTTTAATGACTATGAAGGATTTAGAAGAGAAATGTATAGAACAACCGTAATGGGTGAAAGACCAGAATAAAAAGGATACATAATGGAAGATATTTTTGAATCAACAGTTATTCCTAATGGATATAGTGAAGTTGAATGGAAAGCTAGAGTTGATTTAGCTTTATGTTATAGAATGGTTGATTATTATGGTTGGACAACACAAGTTTACAATCATATATCATATAGAATTCCAGGAACTGAGCATATTTTGATTAATGCTTTTGGATTATTATATAGTGAAATCAAACCTTCAAATCTAGTCAAAATTGATTTAGATGGAAATAAGTTAGATGATTCACCCTATCCTGTTAATAGTGCAGGAATTGTTATACATACAGCAATTCATAAAGCGAAGCCAGAAATAAATTGTGTCATGCATACTCATAATATAGATGTTCAAGCCGTTAGTTCCTTGAAATGTGGTTTTATACCCTTAATTCAAGAAGCATATATGTTCTATGAAAGAATTGGTTATCACAATTTTGAAGGTATAGTCTTAGATGAAGATGAACAAGAAAGACTAGTCGCTTCTATGGGTGATAAAAATCATACCTTAATGCTCAATAATCATGGCGTAGTTACAACAGGTCCTGATGTAGCATGGGCATTTATGAGAATGTTTCAAATAATCCAAGGGTGTAAAGTTCAAATAAAAGCAATGTCAACAGGTGAAGAATTAATTAAAGTTAATACCAATGCTATGGAAAGAACAAGAAAACAATTTGAAGAAGGTGCAGCACAAGCTGGTGCACAAGTGAGACTCCCTGAATGGCCTGCTTACTATCGTTTGATGAAAAGAATTGATTCTAATTGGGATAAATAAAGTTTAAAATGATTAAAAAATTGAATACTGGTATTTGTTTATCTTTAATGAGTGCAATGGCAAAAGTTTTAGCGAGCCACTTACTTACAATTAAGATTGTATTTTTTAGGGTCACAATGGATCTTATAACAATACTTAGCTTTTTTTATAATAGTGTAAATGAAAAAGAGTTCATAGGAAAAGAAGATAAAAAATAATAATTTATAATATATTTAAGGTGAAAAAATCAAAAAAATCAAAAATCACATATTTTTAGCTATTTTATTGGCAATGCTAGCTTCAGTTGGTCCAATGGGAATTGATACGTATATTCCATCAATTCCTGAAATAGGAATAGCTTTTAATGTTACAATAGAAGAAGTTGAATTATCTTTATCTGTATTTTTAATTGGTTTATCAATTGGACAGATTGTAGGTGGACCAATCTCTGATTCTTATGGTAGAAAAAAGAGTTCTATATATGGACTTTTGGGTTTCTCACTTTTTAGTTTTTTAATAATTTTCAGTACTTCTATATATGAGGTATGGATATATAGATTTTTTGAAGCTTTTTCTGGTGGGATTGTTTTAGTTAATACTTCTGCTGTTGTACGAGACAAGTTCAAAGGAGTAGAAGCAGCAAAGATTTTTTCTATTATTGGTACTGCAAGAAGTATTGCACCTCTGATTGCACCAGCTATTGGGGCATTTATTATTCATTTTTTTATGTGGAAAGCAGTTTTTGTTTTTTTAACTTTTTATCCTTTGATTATTATCTATTTTGTATATAAATATTTAGATGAAAGTTATACTTATGTAAAACAAGATGTATTAAACTCTTTTTTACAAGTTCTTCGTCATAAGACAGCAATGAAAGCTATGATTACACTTGCCTTAACTTTTTCTGGATTTTTTATTTTGATAACTAAATCTTCTTTTATATTTATTGAATATTTTAAAATATCAACAGATTATTTCCCTTTTTATTTTAGTTTTAATTTTATAGTTTTAGTGATAATGACAAGAGTTAATATATTTCTACTTAAATCTTATGAACCACTTTTTTTAATGAAAATAGCTATTTTAATGCAGATCGTTTTTAGTTTTTTAATGCTATTAGATTATGAAAATATTACTCTAACACAAATGCTTCTTCTTATGGCAGGATATATGAGCATGATGGCTTTTATTTTTGGTAATTCATTGGCTTTAGCCCTAGAACATTTTCCAAAAAATGCGGGAGTAGCTTCTTCCTTATCAGGAGTATTACAATTTGGATTTGCAGCATTTATTACCTCTATTGTACTAAATTTCCATACAGAAAATTTTTTACCAATAGCATTGAGTCTATTAATTTTATCTATATTATCTTATTTAATCATCAGAACATATAAGCACGTATAGTATTTATAGAATATTATATTGCAAGCCTAAATTAAGACTCATATAGTTAAAATCTCAAAAGATTGATTCTACTTTTTAATCAATCAATTTATTTTAAGGTAAAACTTGTCAAATAGAAAAGATAAAATACTAGAAACTGCAACAATATTATTTAATGAAAAAGGTTGTATGAATACTTCAACTAGACATATAGCTGAAAGTTTAGGTATTAGTGTTGGAAATTTGTATTATTATTTTAAAAATAAAGAAGATATTATTATTGATATCTATGAAAATTATATGGATTCCATTAGTAGTTATCTAACTTCTATAAAAGATGGAGTTGATTCCCCTTTTGACTATCATGCTCTTTTTTCAAGTCAAATGGAGTTTGAAAAAAAATGTGCTTTTTTACGTTTGGAGATAAGTAATCTATATAAAACCTATCCTAAAGTAAAAGAAACAATTGAAAAAAGAGTAATAGAAAAAGCAAAAGAGTTAAAATCTCTTTTTTCCCATCAAATAAAATATGGTTATATGATTAATCTCGATGAAAAAGAATTAGATTTTTTATGTTCAAATACTTGGGTAATAGGTTCTCAATGGGAACTTTATTGGATATTTACAAAAGTTGAGGATATAAAATTAAGAAAACTTCATGGAATTTTAAATCTTTTATATATTTTAAAACCATATCATACTAAAAAAGGTTTAGAAAAATCCAATCTTATAAGTTCCATAAAATATATCCAAAAACAAATAGATGAATATAAATAGTTTTTGTATTCATCTATTTTAGACTAAAATTTAATTAGAAACATCCTTACAAAAAATAGATTTTTGAAATCTTAATTTTATAAAAAATTAAAAAATCTTCATAAAAATTCAATAATTTATAAAAACTTTCAAAATTTATTTTTCACTAAAAAATAGCTTAAAGAAATACTTTACTAGTAAGATACCATCAAGACAATACTTCTCACAAAAAATGCTATTTTAATGCTATTCTAAGCAAAAATCAAACATATGTGCGTTAAGCGAACCTTAAAATTAATGAAGTTATAGTTTTAGAACAAATGTTCTAAAATCAAAAGAAAGGAAAGATATGGCAGCAAGAACTGGAAAAGAGTATTTAGAAGGATTAAAAGATAACAGAGAAACATGGTTAGGTGGAGAAAAAGTTGATGTATCAACTCATCCTGCATTTGCTGGTTCTTTAAAAGGCATGGCTGGGTATTTTGATTGGCAACACAAATATGCCAATGAGTGCTTAGTAAAAGATGAAGTATCAGGTGAGTTGATGAGTGCTAGTTTAATCTTACCAAAAAATAAAGAGGATTTGATTGCTAGGGGAAAATGCTTTGAGCAATTGGCTAAATACTCTAATGGTATGTTGGGTAGAACGCCAGATTATTGTAATGTAGCACTAACTGGTTATGTTTCAAGAGTTGATGCTTTTATTGAGGGAGGACATCCTGAATGGGCACAAAATCTTTTAGATTTTCATAGGGAGTGTATTGAAAAAGATTTATCTTTAACACATACAATTATTCAACCTCAACCAGATAAAAGTATGCCAGATTTAAATGGTATCAATGGTGAAGTTGCTTTTAGGGTTCTCGAAAGAAGAGATGATTGTATTGTAGTAAGTGGTGCAAAAATTTTAGCAACACTTGGACCTTTTGCAGATGAGCTATTTGTTTATCCTTCTGCTCCTATTGTAAGTGAAGGTACAGCTGATCATGCTTTGATGTTTTCAATTCCAGTTAACACTAAAGGTGTGATTATGGTTTGTAGAGATCATTATCAAGTTGATACAGATATAAAAAATGCACCTTTTTCTAGTAGATTTGATGAACAAGATGCTTATGTAATATTAGATAGGGTTGAAGTTCCATTAAATCGTGTTTTTATGGATGGTGACTTAGAGTTTTATAATAAAACAGTGATTGATCAGCTTGGAAGATATGGTAACATCACACAACAAACAGCTACAAGAGCCGCTGTTAAATTAGAGTTTGCATATAACTTATGTATGAGAATGGCAGAGATTACAAAAAGTGAAAAAAGACCAGAGGTAATAATGATGTTAGGTGAGATTTGGAGTTATTCTTCTCTTACAAGAGCAGCAATTAAAGCTGGTTTTGCAGGTGCACATGATTGGGGCAATGGTGCATACTTTTTTGATGATAGTCCAATGAGAGCTTTAATAGCAAATATGCCACAGTGGATGATTAGAGTAAATGAGATTATAAAAATAATTGGAAGTCATAACTTATTGGCAACTCCAACTATGGAATCTTATGATAATCCTGAAATGAAAGAGTTATTAAATAAATATATGCCAGCTGCAAATGGTTCTCCTGCATCATTAAGAGCTCAAATTTTTAGAATTGCTTGGGATTTTGCAGGTTCTGCTCTTGGGGGAAGAGTTGAATTATATGAAAGATATTATCTTACAAGTCAACCACGAAATCAAATGTTTTGTCATAACTATGCACAGAAAAATTTTGAATGGAATCAAGTAGATGAATTTATGAAAAATTCTAACATGATATAAAAATTAAAAGGAAATATTTATGAAAACTCTATTACCAAAAAGTATCATGATGATTGTAGCAAGTTTATTATTTTTTGCAAATTTATTATTTGCAGATGAAAAACCAATAACCTTGACATTTCATCATTTTTTAAGTCCAAAATCACCACCTCACTCGAAGGTATTTGTACCTTGGGCTAGAAATCTTGAAAAATTATCAAAAGGCAAAATCAAAGTAGAAATTTATCCATCTATGAGTATGGGTGGAAAGCCAAATGAGTTATATAAACAAGTGAGAGATGGTTCAGCTGATATAGTATTTACAATTGCAGGATATTCACCTGGAGTATTTTCAAGAAGTGAAGTTTTTGAATTACCAACAATACATAAAAACAATAGTTTAAAAACTGCCTTAGCAATTAGAGAAAATTTTGATTTAATTAAAGATGATTATAAAGATGTAAAACCAATATTAATTGCAGTTGCAGGGAACTATTTTTTGGATACTGTAGATAAAAAAGTAACAAAATTATCAGATATGAAGGGACTAAAAGTTAGATCTCCGTCAAGAACTGGTGCTTGGTATATTGAAGAATTAGGGGCAGAACCAGTTGGAATGCCACTTCCTACTGTACCTCAATCTTTTTCAAAAAATGCAATTGATGGAGCTATTTTACCTATGGAGATATTCCCTGCATTTAAATTTGAACAGTTAACAAAATACTCTATTCAATTACATGAAGGGGGAGGATTTGGTAACTCTGTAGCTTTAATTTTAATGAACAAAGATAGATTTGAATCTTTGCCAAAAGAGTTACAAGATATTATTGAAAAAAGTGCAGGACTTGATTTAATAAAAAGATATGGTCAATTGATGATTGATTTAGAAGAACCAGGAAAAAATTTGCAAATAAAGTCTGGTGGTGAAATTGTAACAATTAGTGAAGAAGAAACAAAAAAATTCAACAAAGCAGGTCAAAGAGTTGTACAAAGATGGGTAAAAGAGATGAATTCAAAAGGTATTGATGGACAAAAAATTGTTGATGCCGCAAGAAAATCAATTTCTATGGAGTAAATTATGAATAAAATTGGGATTATAGTAGCCAGTTCAGGAAATAATCAAAAACTGGCTTTAAGATTAGAAGAATTAGTGCTAGAGCAAAATTATGAAACACAATTAATCAATTTAGTTGATTTAAGATTACCTTTATATAGTACTAAAGAGGAAGAGGAAAATGGTATTCCTGAAATAGCTGTAAAATTAGCAAAAGCTATATTAAGTTTAAAATCATTTATTATTATAGCTCCTGAATACAATGGTGTTATGCCACCTGTACTAAATAATGCTATGGCTTGGACATCAAGATCTACAAAAGATTGGAGAGATGCTTTTAATGAAAAAATTGTTGCAATAGCAACACACAGTGGCGGTGGTGGGGCAAAAGGTTTGCAAGCAATGAGAATGATGTTTCAACATTTAGGTGCAAATATTATAGCTAGAGAGATACTAACTACATATGAAAAACCTTTAAATGAAGATGCTGCTAAAAACATAATCTCTCAGTTAATAAAACTAAGCTAAAAATAGATAAGGGTATTTTAAAATACTCTTATCTTTTATTTTTCAAATCAATAACTGCCAAAGTCAACCTTGAAACGCAAACAGCTTTATTTGTTTGTTTATGCCTTATTTTTATATCCCACACATGAGTAGTACGTCCTATATGCACAGCCGTTGCCACACCTATTACTTCACCACTTGATACTCCAGCTATATGATTAGCATTAATTTCTAATCCAACTATATAGTGCTCATCATCGACAGCAAGTGCACCACCAATACTTCCTAAAGTTTCAGCAAATAAAACAGAAGCACCTCCATGCAATATTCCGTGGGCTTGATGGGTTCTTCTATCTACTGGCATTTCTCCTTCAATAGTATTATCTCCAACTTTAGTAATAATAATTCCTAAACTCTCTGCTGCAGTATTTTTTGACATTTCATTTAGGGATTCTAATGTAAAAGTTTTTTTCCAAATACTCAAATCAACTCCTTATTTTAAAATTATATATTATATACGAACTTTTGTACGAAATAAGTTAACTATTATAATTAATTGAGTAGAATTATACAAATTAAATAAAGTTTAAAAGTGATTAAAAAATTGAATACTGGCATTTTATATATGTTGATTTCTGCTATTTGTTTATCTTTAATGAGTGCAATGGCAAAAGTTTTAGCGAACCACTTACCTACAATTGAAATTGTATTTTTTAGAAATAGTATAGGAATTATTTTAATTGCATTAACTTTTTTTAAATCTCCTCTAAAACAAACAGGGGGAAAACCTTTATTACTATTTTTTAGGGCTACAATAGGTCTTCTAGCAATGCTTAGCTTTTTTTACAATATTGCTAACATCTCGTTGGCTGATGCAGTTACTTACTCTAGAATGTCACCAATATTTACAGCAATTTTTGCAATGTGGTTTTTGAAAGAAAAAATTGGAATAAAAGGTTGGTTTGCAATTGCTTTAGGATTTACTGGAATGCTTTTTGTAATGCAACCCCATGGATTAATTTTTGAAAAATCTCATATATTTGGTCTTTTAAACGCTGTTTGTGCAGCACTTGCCTTTACTAGTATAAGAGAACTTAGAACATATTATGATACAAGAACTATTGTTTTAAGTTTTATGGGGATAGGAACAATTATACCTCTTATTTCGATGTTCCTATCAACATACTATACAAGTGATATATTTGATTTTATGATGGGTAGTTTTGTTCTTCCAAAACCAATTGATTGGCTGTACATCATAGGTATTGGGATCACCGCATCATTTGGACAAATATATATGACAAAGGCATATGGAATCACAAGAGCTGGTATTGTAGGTGCTGCTGGTTATTCTGTAATCTTATTTTCTTTAATAATAGGATTAATACTTGGGGATCCATTACCAAATATGTTGGGATTTATAGGAATATTTGCTATTATTTCTGGCGGAATACTAATTGCTAGAGAAAAAAATTAAAAGAGAGCCTTAATGAAAATAAAAAATGAATTTGATGAAAAAGATATTGTCACTACCTTTATAAAAGGTTTAAATGTAATAAAAGCATTTAATAAAGAGAATACTCGCATGACTTTGACAGATGTTGCAAAAAAAGTTGATATAACAAGAGCTAGTGCACGAAGACTTTTGTTAACTTTAGAATCGGAAGGTTATGTAACTCATGAGGATGATAATTTCTTTTCATTAACTCCAAAAGTAATTGATTTGGGATATAGTTATTTTGCTTCACTTCCATGGACTGATTTAGCCTATAAAAATATGAAAAAAGTAGTTGATAGCTGTACTTTATCTTGCTCAATTTCAATTTTGGATGGTACAAATGTAATATGTATAATGAGAATACCTGCAACAAGAGTATTAAATGAAGGTATTCATGTGGGAACTAGATTACCAGCTGCATATACTGCCACGGGAAGACTTTTTATGGCTCATATGGAAGAAAAAGAGTTATACGAATATGTTTTAAAACTCCCTTTAAAAGAATACACTGAAAATAGTATAATGGATCCATATAAGCTATTTGATGAAGTTCAGGAATATAGAAATAATGGATATTACATGGTTAAGGAAGAAGTTGAAGATGGATTAGTTTCACTTGCTGTTCCTATTTATAATAGAAATAATAAAATGATTGGAGCTATGAATATTGGTTCCCATATAAGTTATAAGAACCCTGAACTTTTAAAACAGACAGTTCTTCCTATGTTATTAGATGCAGCAGAAGAGACATCAACTGCAATAAAACTTTTACAACACTAAGACATGAAATACTAAAAATGATTAATCTTTTTATCATTTTTAGTATTTTCTTAAAATTATGAAAGAACTTATAGATATAATCATCATTCCTATTCCCACAGATAATAATGTATGTCCATGAAAAGAGACAATAATTGAAGATATTATTGAAGCTAAACCAAACTGAATAACTCCAATTAATGCTGAAGCCACACCAGCATTTTCAGGAAAATTTTCAAGTACTAAAGCAGTTGCATTTCCATAAATCAATCCATTCATTGCAATATAAAAACCTATCAAAATAACTGAAGAAATAAGATTCAACTCAAGGTAGAATAATGAAAAAATAGTACTAAGTATAATTTGCATAATAATTGCAAATCTTAAAATCTTTTCTTGTGAAAAATATTGAATAAATTTTACATTAAAAGAGGCACAAATACCAAGTAAAACAAAATTTAGTCCATAATAAATTGGAAAAGTATTTGAAGATACTTTAAAGTATTGCATATAAATAAAAGAAGACTTTGTAATAATTGAAAACATACTAGAAAAACCTAATGCCAATACCAACATCATAGTCATTGCCTTTTTATGACTTAGTACAATTTTATAGGAATTAATTATATTTCTTTTTGTATATGTGTATGTCTCTTCAATATCTTTTATAATTAGAAATGCAAGAATAAGCGAATATATTGTTAAAAATATAAAAATTGATTTCCATGAAGAAAAAAATAAAATGAATGAACCAATAGCAGGAGCAAGTAAGGGAACAATACTCCTAACACTCCCTAAAAGAGAAAAAAATCTAGCTGCTTCTTTACCTGAAAATAAATCTCGAACTATTGCTGTTGCATTAACTGCAATAAAACCACCAAAAAAAGATTCTAAAAATCTATAAATCCATAATTCATATACCGTTGTACTAAAAACTATAAGAAAACTAAAAAAGGCAAAACCAAACAAACCTGTTAATGAACTAATTTTTCTACCTTTTCTATCAGAAAAAGGTCCACCAAATAATTGTCCAAGAGAAAATCCTAACATAAATATTGATAGACTAAATTCAATATCTGAAATATTAACTTTAAAATATTCTGCCATACTTGGCATAGAAGGTAAATATGTTGAAATTGAAATAGGTGAAATAGCAGATAGAATTGCCAATAAAACAAGTAAATATTTTTTATTTATTCTATCTATCATCTCACATTCCTTATTTACAATATATTAAATTACAATTCCAAATAAGGATGTATAAAATTAAATTCATTACTACTTTTTTCAAGAAATCTATCCCATAGGATACAAAATTTCTTCTTGTACTTTTTTACATGCTTCTATTATTTCATCACTTAATTCAATATCTAATGCTTTAAAACTTTCATCTAATTGTTGAGCTGTTCTAGCTCCAATTATTGTACTAGCTACAAAATCCCAATGCTTACTCCAAGCAGCAGCTAAAGTTGTAACACTCATTCCATTATCTTGTGCAAGTTGCATATATTTAGCTGTTGCACTCAAAGTTTTATCGCTTATAAATCTATTTCTCATAGCGTCAAGTCTTGGAAGATTTAAAGCTTTGTACTCATCAAATCTTGACCCTTTTGGTAAGGTTCCATCATTATATTTCCCTGTTAAAACTCCACCAGCAAGTGGAGAAAATGGTAAGAGTGAAATTTTTTCTTTTCTACAAATTTGTGCTAATTCATCAAAAAACCTTGGATTATTTAATGAAAAATTATTTTGAATAGATTGAAATCTTGCAAGGTTTTTATATTTACTTATTTCATTTGCTTTTGTTAATCCATAAGCTGTATCATTACTAGTTCCTATGTATCTTACTTTTCCACTTTGAACTAATCTATCTAAAGCTTCTAAAGTCTCTTCTATTGGAATAACTGTATCTGGCCAATGTATTTGATAAAGGTCAATATAATCAGTTTTTAACCTTCTTAAACTACTTTCAACCCCTCTTTCAATATGAAATCTATCTAAAGCTGTAAGTCTGTGTCTCACAGGAGGAGCAAATCTTCCATTTGCTGCCCCTGCAACTTTAGTTGCAACAATAATGGATTCTCTTGGTTTATCTTTCATCCATTCACCCATTATCTCTTCTGATCTTCCTGCTGAGTCTAAAGTTGGAGGTACAGGATACATTTCCGCATTGTCAAAAAAGTTAATCCCTGCATTATAAGCTTTATCCATAATTTTAAAGCTCTCTTCTTTAGTTGACATCTTTCCAAAAGTCATAGTTCCTAAACAAATTGGTGTAACTCTAAGCCCTGTTGTTCCTATATAACGATATTCCATATTTATCCTTTATATATTTAAAAAAGTAGTTATATTTTAAGATTTAATCCGAACATTTGTTCGAATTAAATCTTATCAATAATATTTTTATACTTCCCTTAATAGATACAAGTTATTTAAAATACCATTTATTTTTTAAACTATGAAATTAAAAACATACCCAACTAAAACTATTCCAAATCCGACAATACTAAAAAAAAGCAATATCAATTTAGTGTGTAAAACTCTTTTTAAAATCATAGCTTCTGGCAAGGACAAAGAAGTAACTGCCATCATAAAAGCTAAAGCACTTCCCAAAAGCATACCTTTTGAGGTTAGAACTTCAACCAAGGGCATAACTCCAGCTGCACTTGAATACATTGGGATTCCCAAAACTACTGCCAATGGTACAGTATACCAAGCATCTCCACCTGTATATTTTGCAATAAAATCAGTTGGAATATATCCATGAATAAAAGCTCCTATTCCTACACCAATTATCACATAAAGATATATTTTTTTAAATATATCAACAGTATAATCCCAAGCCTCTTTTACTCTCTCTTTTGCTTCAAAACTTATAGTTGGATTTTCACAACAGCCTTCCATGGGCTTTACATCAAGTAAAATGTATTTTTCCATGTTAAGTTTTCCTATAATAAAACCTCCAACTATGGCAACAATTAAACCAAAACCAATATATATGGCAGTTATTTTCCAACCAAATAAGCCAAATAACATAGCAATTGCAACTTCATTATTTAGTGGGGCTGAGATTAAGAAAGAAAAAGTAACACCAAGAGGTATTCTAGCTTGGATAAATCCTAAAAACAAAGGAATAGCACTACATGAACAAAAGGGAGTAATTATTCCAAAAAGACTTGCCAAAATATTCCCAGTAAATTCTGATTTACCTTGTAAATAAGCTCTTACTTTTTCAACATTAAACCAAGTTCTTAAATATGAAACTACAAATATAATTACTACCAATAAAATAAATATTTTAATAGTGTCAAATATAAAAAAATGTAAAGAATTCGTTAAATGCTCATTTTTGTCCAAGCCCAATAATGAATAGACAAAAAAATCAACTAATTTTTCCCAATAATAAAACATCTATTTCAAGGCCTCAATAATCTTAGGTAATAAAACCTCATCTATTTCTTTAAAAGTACTTTCAAAAGCTTCAAAACCTTTTCCATCTGGATCTTCAAAACCCACATGTATTTTTTTAATAGGTTTTGGAAACATAGGACAAGTTTCATTTGCATGATCACAAACAGTAACTATCAAATCATACTCATTATCAATAACTGTATCTAAAGTTTTTGAATGATACTCATCTTTCCAAATTCCCTTTTCTTCTAATAGTCTTTTTGCATTTACATTAACTTTTCCACTAGCTTTTACACCAGAACTATCTGCACTTATTCCATCAAGTTTAGCATTAATCAAAGCCTCTGCAATAATACTTCTACAAGAATTTCCTGTACACAAAATCAAAACTTTTTTCATATTTTTCCTTTTTATATTAATGTTAATAAAACTATAAATAGTACTGGTGGTGTAACTATTAATCCAAATTTACTATATTGCCAAAATCCAATTTTGACTCCTTTTTGACTTAAAACATGAAGCCAAAGCAGAGTTGCTAGTGAACCAAATGGCGTCATTTTTGGTCCAAGATTACATCCTATAATATTTGCATATGCTAATGTTTGATTTCCTATGTCATGTAAAGATATATCCATAATCATTACTGTTGGCATATTGTTCATAATAGCACTTAAAAAAGCACTTATAAATCCTGTACCCATAACCGCAACAAAATCTCCTCTTGTACTTAAGTCTTTTAAAACTAAAGTTAAATAATCAGTAAGTCCAGCATTTTTTAATCCATAAACAACTATATATAAACCTATACTAAACCAAACTACTTGCCAAGGTGCAGTTTTAATTGTAAGCCAAGCCTTTGCAGATTTGGCATAACTTGCAATTGCTAAAAACAATAAGCCTCCACCTAAAGCAAAAAGTGAAATTGGTAGATTAAAGCTATCGCCCACAAAATAACCTATTAAAAGTAAAGCTAGAAAAAACCAAGAGAATTTAAATAGGGTTTTATTTTTTAATACTTCATCAGGATTTTTAAGCAAACTAGTATCTATCTCTTTTGGAATATCATTTCGTAAAACTAACCATAAAACAACAATAGATACAATTGTACTTACTATATAAGGAATAAACATATTTGATAGATATTGCATAAATCCTATATGAAAATAATTTGCTGTTACTATATTTGTAAGATTTGAGAAAACAAAAGGTAAAGAAGCACTATCACTTATAAAACCACCAGCTAATAAAAAGGCTAAAATTGTTTTTGTATTTAGTTTTAGAATTCTCATCTTTGCTAATAAAATAGGAGTTAAAATAAGTGCTGCTCCATCATTTGCAAAAAGTGCTGATACAAAAGAGCCAAGAACTAAAGCATAAACAAACATCAAGTGTCCATTTCCCTTTGAAAGTTTTGCCATTTTGATTGCACACCACTCAAAAAAGCCTATCTCATCTAAGACCATAGATAAAATAATGATTCCTATAAAAGCTAAAGTTGCATCCCAAACAATACCTGTGACAACTAATACATCATTTAAACTAACAACTTGGAAAAGTAAAGCAACTATTGCACCAATTACTGCTGTTGTTCCTATTTGCAACCCACGGGGCTGCCAAATTACAAATATCAAAGTTAAAAGGAAAATAGAGATTGCTAAAATCATACCTCACACCCTTTTATTAACTTTGGAATATCCAATTCTAAATAACTTATCTCTTTTATGATTGATTGTCTAAAAACATCCATTGGAGTTCTAATACTATAATATGCCCATCGCCCTTCTCTTCTTAAATTTAAAAAGCCACCATCTTTTAAAATTTTTAAATGTCGTGATACTCTTGATTGAATCATATCAAATGAATTTTCTATATCACATACACAAACTTCGCCATTTATATCTATAAATCTTAAAATCTTAATTCGTGTTTCATCATTTATTGAACCTATTGTATTTAAAAAATATTCCAAGTTATTCCTTTCCTTTTTTGTAATTGTATCAGATTTATATTTATATATCAAGATATATTGATATATAAATATAAAAAAAAAGAGTCTAAGAGGTTTGAGTAAAACTCAAACCTCTTAAAAACTCTCCCATTCATCATCATTTGATTTATCAGGAGTTATAATTTTACTTGGTGTTGATTCTTTCTTTTCAGCTTTTTCTGTTTTTTCTTCACTTTTACTATTTGATGGGCTTACTGATTTTTTTTGAGTATCAACTTTTTTCTCTTTTGATGCACTTTTGTTTAATAAGATACTATTTATATCTTTTCCTTTTAGAGTATCTTTGCCAGCGAACTCTTTTGCATTTGCATTACTTACAATTAATTTAGAAATTTCATGGGTAGCCATAGCAATATTATTTGTCTCTGATGCTATTGAAGCATTCTCTTGTGTTTGTCTATCTAGATTATTAATAGCAGCATTTATTTGTTCTACTCCATCTAATTGTTCTTTACTTGCCATTTCTATATCAGCTATTAAATTGATTGTATGGGTAATATTTTCATTAAGGTTTTCATAACCATTAATCATATTTGTAGCAATATCTTTACCCTCATTTGCTTTACTCGTTGCTCTTTCAACTATATTTTTTATCTCTTTTGCAGCCTCTGCACTTCTTGTTGCTAGATTTCGAACTTCCCCCGCAACTACTGCAAATCCTTTTCCAGCTTCTCCTGCAGTTGCTGCTTCTACTGCTGCATTAAGTGATAAGATATTTGTTTGAAAAGCAATTTGATCAATTACTGTTATTGCTTCATGTATTGAAGTAACTTGCGTATTAATCTCTTCCATTGCAATAGTAGTTTTATTTGCTAACTCTTCACCTTCATTTACTGATTTTGTAACATCAGTTGATAATTGAGCCATTTTTGCAATATTATCTGTATTACTTCTTACATTACCTGTTACCTCTTCCAATGCAGCAGCTGTTTCTTCTAATGAAGCTGCTGCTTCGTTAGAACTCAAATTTAATTTATTCATATTAGCTAATAATATATCCGAACCATTATCTAAAGTTAATCCATTTACTTTATTTTCAGATAAAATATTTGTAATTGAACTTCCTAAATCATTTACTCCATTAGCAAGTTTTAATAAATCTTTTTTAATATCATTTGTACTTACTTTATTTAAATAATTGTAATGAGTATACTCTTCAAGTACATTAAGAACTTTATCAATATTATTTTCAAGATTTTGTGCCATACTATTTAATACATTTTTCAATTGTGAAAGTGCTGGATTTTTAACATTTGAACTTAGTCTTTGACATAAATCACCTTGCTCAAACTCACCTAATACTAATATGGTCTCATCAATTAATTTTCGATCTTCTTCAATTCCAATTTTAGTTTTTTCAATATTTCTACTTACAATTCTAGACATATGACCAAACTCATCTTTACAAGTAATATCGGTAAAGTTTATCTCATCTTTTTCTCTGTTTAAAAAGGCAAAAAAGTTTTCAATATTTTCGTTTAATAGTCTTACTTTTAAAACAATATCTTTACTTACCATAGAGAAAGCAGTAAATAAGATCAATAAAATAACCAAAATAATTCCAACAGCTTTTATTATATTGTTATAAAAGTCTGCAGTTATATCATCAATATAAATTCCTGTTCCTATAACCCAACCCCATTGATCAAATTTCTTTAAATAAGATAATTTAGGTACAAGTTCATTAGAAGAACCTTTTGTCCAAGTATATTTTACATAACCATTTCCATGTTCATTTGCAACTTTTACAAAAGCTTTAAACATATTCATATTATCAAGTTTTTCAACTGTATCTCCATACTCCATACTAAAAGCATTATCAAATTTTTTATCATCAAGTGTAGCATTAACTAATGACTCATCTATTGGATGCATTATAATTTTTGGTGTTTCTTCTGAATCATTATTTATAAAAACATAATTTGTTTCATCAAATCTTAATGTTTTTACTAACTTCTTTGCAGTTTCTTTTGCAGTCTTTTCATCAATCTTCCCATCTTTAAATTGATTATACTCATTGTCAACTAGACTATATGCCATCTCTACAAGATTAGTCAATTTTGTTTTTTTCTCTATTAACATTACATTTTTTTGGTTAACTATAAAATAAGCACTTAATGAAGCAATTGCAAAAAATGTCAATATTCCTATTGATAATAATTTTTTGAAAACACTTAAATTTCCAAATATCTTTCTTCCAATCATAACAACATCCTTATACTAATTTCTTAAATGATATAGTATAGATATTTAATTACAACTTATAAAATATTTATAATAATTATAATAACTATTAGTAATACTATAGTTACTTTATGAAACATATTAATTATTAAATATTTATAAAATCTTTTTTGTATTTTAAAACTTTTTTTAGATAATTCCGTGTTTCTTCATAGGGCAAATTATTTATAAGTATCTTGTAAACTTCAGAAGGTTTCTCCCTATTAATACTGTTTTTTGCTTTATCTTTATCTTTTGAAAAAGTTCTCAAAACATTTCCACTTCCAGTATTATATGCACTGATAATACAATACTCTTTTGATATTGGATTTTCTATTCCAGATAAATACTTACTTCCTAATAATTTCAGATATGCACTTCCCAATTCAATATTATTTTGAGCATTAAATAAATATGATTTGCTAGGTTCCCAAGTTTTACCTTTAGCATATCTATAAGCATCTTTTCCAGCACTTGTAGGAACTATTTGCATAAGTCCATAGGCATTGGCACTACTTATTGCAAATTGGTTAAAATTACTCTCTGTTCGTATAATCGCATAAATTAAGTTTTTACTTATATTATATTTTCGAGCAAACTCCTCAACAAAGGGTTTGAATTTTGCTACTCTTATATTTGCATGATCTTTTACCATAGGTATTTTCACATAATAAACTTTTACCTCTTTCCCCTCTTTTTTTATCGTTTTTGTATTTAAATCATTTTTTACTAAAAGATTTGCAAATCTATTTGCTCTCCACTCATATCTTATCTCTTTATTTTGGTCATCTTTAATTTCACCTAATAAATAAGGAGTAGAACCAAGTTTTACACTTTTTGCTTCAAATAAATCAGCTGCCCTTGGATCATCGGGTAATAACAAAGTTGTTACTATTGCATTTTTTAAACTTTTTTCAAAGTTCTTATCATCTACTGTTTCAACAGTTACTACTCCCTTATCAAAATCAACCAATGCCCTACTTTTATAGTTTTGCAAATATTTTACATACTCTTTTTGTTTTGGTATTTTGACATTCTTTTCACCCCAAATATTTGTAATCTCTTTTACAAAATTTGATAAAAAGTTATCTAAACTTGCTATATCTTTTGATAATCTTTTTGGATTTGTTGTATATTGAATAGTTTTTGATTTTGCAATACTTTTTAAAGCATAAGAAGGATCTTTACTCATTGCAGCTTGAGCAATATTTTGAACATCTGAAACACTACATGAACTTAAAAAAAACACTACAAAAATCAAGACAAATTTAATCATTTACTTTGTTCTTTTAACTCTTTATCTCTTAATTTGATTACATCAAGTAAATCTTCAATTCGTTTATTTCTATCTTCTAGTCTTTTTTGTAAATCCAAAATCACATCTTTTTTTAATTCAATTTCATTTTCAAGTTCTTTAAAATCTTTTACAAGTTTATCATTTTCTGATTTTATTTTTCTTAAGGCAAAAACAGATTTAGAAACTTTATTATTTGCACTATCAATTAACTCTTCATTTTTTTTTCTTATGGCAACTATTTCTTTATCATATTGATTTATTTGAGCTTTTAATTGTCCATTTTTTCTTTTCAGATTGTCCATTTGCTCTAAATACATAGATAAATCTGGTTTTACATTTGATTTAATTTCTTGTTCTAATTCTCTTATTCTATTTAAATACTCAATCTCTTTTTTCTTTGATTGTTGCATATTTTCAATTACTTTTTTTCTAAATTCTCTTTTTGAATTTTCCTCTTCTGTAGTTAAAAATCTTATTCCCACATACTCTACTATTTCAGTCCCCAATTCATCAAAAAGAGGTATAACAGTACTATTTACATAATAGACAGAACCATCTTTTGCTAAATTTTTAATTTTCCCATTCCAGGTTTCACCTTTTTGGATTGTCTCCCAAAGATTTTTAAATATCTCTTTTGATGAGTCTGGATGTCTTACAATATTATGGGGTTTTCCAAGGAGTTCTTCTCTTTTGTATTTTGATATATCACAAAAAAAATCATTTGCAAAGGTAATATTACCTTTTAAATCAGTTTTTGAAATAATAGCAACATTATCTATTGCAGCTAAATATCTTTCTAACTCTTTTTTTTGTTTTTCAATTATTTGATTTTGATTATATTTATGGGCATCTTTAATAACTTTATTTACCATTACTGCTATATCAATTGGTTTTATAAAATATGCAGTAACATTTAATTTAATTACTTCTAAAAGGTTATTTTCATCTGAGTAAGCAGTTGTAAAATAAAAGGGAATATCTTCATTAACAGCTCTTATATTTTTTAATAAGGATACACCATTCATATTTGGCATATTAAGATCACTTATTATTGCATCTATTCTTTTATTTTCTAAGGTTAGTTTATTAAAGATTTCTAAAGCTTCTGCACCATCACTTGCAACATGTACCTCTTTAAAAAAATCTTTAAATATTTCTTGAAAGTTTACTCGAACTTGTTCATCATCTTCAGCATAAATAATATTATATTTTTGCTCTGAAATCAAATTCTTATCATCATTCATGATTTTGCCTTAAAAAATAACTAATATATAATATCAAATTTTGTGTTAAAATAGACAATATTATTAACTTTGCAAGAAAAAATAATTAAATTTAAATAGAAATAATCTTATATTTTAATACTATTTAACTTATTTTGAATATATTTTTTAACATCAGTATAATTTATAACTTCTTTAAAATCATCAAATTTACAACCAGAAGCATTAGGATGACCACCACCATTAGCCAATTTTTGAGCAAGCAATCCAACATCTAAATTTCCATCTGCTCTAAAGCTTGCATTTCCTCTTTTAGAAACATCAATAAAAAAGTCATAATCTTTGTTGGCTTTTAAAAACGCATTTGCAGGAATTGAAATACCACCTAAAGTATAAGTTAGAATACCTTTTTTATCTTGAAAATTAATTGTAAGTTCATCTTTTATACTTGTAATAGAATTTACCAAATATTTTGCACTAAGATTATCTATTGTGTCATCTTTTCCATCAAGATTTAAAAACTCTTTTTTTAAACTATGAATAGCACTATCTAGTTTTATATTTCCATCAACTTCATTTAAATACTTAGATGCTTTTTTTAGTAAATGAATTCTAAACTCTCTATTTTTATCTGCAAAAAGAACATTATTTATTTCTCTTACATGAGAAACCATACTAAGTAATACTTTCCCAAACTCAAAATCTTTTTTATTATCTTCTATCCAAATATCAATTGCATTTATTGAATTCACAAGGGGTTCTATCCAAGCTTGTGATTCATCTTGAAAAGCCTTATAATTTTCTACAAAATAGTCATATACAATTTTAGTAGCACATCTTGAAATATCTAAAAAGTACCAATCATACTTGTCAGCACAACTTTGTCCAGTAACATGATGGTCCAAAAGTTGAAGTTTTATTTTATAACCATCTTCATTTAATTTTATTACTTCATTATTTAAATATTTTGATTCAGCATTTGTTAGATTAACATCTGTAATTAAAAACAGAATTTCTTCTTTTATCTCTTCATTTCTAATATGTTCTATAAAATGAATAATACTTTGTTTTACTTCTAGTCCATAATTTGCGTTTAAGTAGTAACTTTGGGGAAATATCTCTTTCGTTAAAAGTTGGCAACCATATCCATCTAAATCCGTATGAGAGATATGAAATAATATCATTGAGCAATGTCCTTCAGGGTTAATTCTTCTAAAAATTCATTTATTTTACCTTGCAAATTATTTAATAAAGGCCAAATAGAACACAAGCTTCCAGATTCAGAAGGACAAGAGTCCATTGATGGTGCACATTCAAATACTGAAGGGATTTTTTCCTCAGCTGCAGCAGTTATCGAAAATATAGTAAGTTGATCATAGGGTTTGGCAAGAATAAATCCACCATTTACTCCTCTTTGTGATATTACAATTTCATTTTTCGCTAAATTTTGCATAATTTTGGCTAAAAAAGATTTGGGAATTCTTAATTCTCTTGATAATTCATCCACATTTTTTGCTTTATCGCTTTTAGCAATAGAGATTAGAGAAAGAAGTGCATACTCACTTTTTTTAGTCAATAACATCTTTGATTGATTCCTTTTTTAAAATTTTTCTATTTTACAAGAAAGAGTATTAATAATCATTATACAGTAAAATTAATTTTTTTATTTAAAAAAAAAGGGTTGTAACTAAAAAGTTACAACCCTTTTCAAACTTAAGTAAATAAAATTACTTAGCTCTGATTCCTAAATTTGCAACTAATTCAACAAATCTAGCATACTCAGTATTTTTAAGATATTTTAGTAATCTTTTTCTTTTTCCAACCATTTTTAAAAGACCTAATCTTGATGAGTGATCTTTTTTATTGATTTTTAAGTGTTCAGTTAAAACTCTGATTTGTTCAGTTAAAATTGCAACTTGAACTTCACAAGAACCTGTATCTTTTTCATCTCTTCTGTATTTTTCGATAATACTGTTTTTTACTTCCTGATCTAAAGCCATAGAAGACCTCCTAATAGGTATACTAATCTCACTTCAATTGAAATGGACGCGAATTATAGTTAACTTATATTTAAATCTTGTTTAATAATTATATTTATTTGGCTAAAATACAAATTTTAGAAAGGTTTTAATTATGAATATTATAGATTTTGAAAATATACACGTGAGTTATGACGATAAACTTATATTAAAAGAACTCAATTTAAAAATAGAAGATAATCAACATTGGGCAATTTTGGGAGCAAATGGTAGTGGAAAATCTACACTTATAAAATTAATCTCTTCTCAAATTCATCCAAGACAAAATTATCCCCATAAAAAGTTAATTTTAGGGAAAGAGAGATACTCCCTATTTGACTTAAGAAAAGCTATGGGAATAATAACAAATGATTTACACAACTATTTTTATGACCAAGGAAATTTTTTGACTGCTTATGAAGTTGTACTTAGTGGATATTATAGTTCAATTGGAATATTTGAACATCAAGATTTCACTCAAGAACAACACGACAAAGCAAATGAGATTTTAGAATATCTTGAAATCACTGATTTAAAAGATAAAATAGTAGCAAAAATGAGTACAGGACAACTTCGAAAATGTATCATTGGGAGGGCATTAATTCATGAACCAAAGGCTTTTATTTTAGATGAGCCAACAGTTGGACTTGATATAAAAGCCCAATTAAATTTTATAAAACTTTTAAGAAAACTAAGTCAAAAAGCAAATATTATTTTAGTAACACATCATCTTGAGGAAATTTTTGAAGAGATTACCCATGTGGCTTTAATTAAAGATGAAACAATATTTAAAAAAGGTAAAAAAGAAGATATTTTAACTTCAGAAAATATCTCTGATACTTTTGGTTTAAGATTGAAAATTAATTCATCAAATAATAGGTATTTTATTCAAGAAGTATAAAAAGAGCAAAAGCTCTTTTTATGATTTAAAATCCATTGAAGATATAATTCCAGCAGTTCCATCTTCTCTTAAAAATATTGAGTTAGATTTTAAGTATGCTAGACTTTCATTTACTGATTTGTTATATGCCATTCCTGCTTTTGCATCATTTAAATATATAGCCCCTATTCCTGTTTGTCCCAAGGCAATTAGTTTATCTTCTCCACTTTCATTTTTAGTCCAGATTTGCAACTTATCAAAGATTGGGTCATTTTCATCAATCCAATTATTCCCATCACTATCATACTCGCTTAACTCCCCAAAACCATCATTTGAAGAAGGTCCAAATAATTCAGTTCCATTATCAATTGTTCCACTTTCATCTTTGTCAAGAACTAAAAATCCATTTCCATCTTTTAAAAGAGGCAATTCTTTTTCATCTCCATCACTATTAATATCAAAATTAAAACACATTTTATCACTTATATTATCAAAAGCAGTAGACTCACAATCATATTGAATAACTAAAGGATCCATAAAATGTGTCTCTTCAAATTTTAATGTTTCACTATGTTTTTCATAAAACTCTCTTGAATAAGATAAATCTAAATCAATATTTATATCTTTGTCTTTAGTTTTAATTGTGGCTTGTGAATTAAAAGATATAGAATCACTTCTATAATATTCATGTGTAGTTTCTATTGATACTGTTCTTTTCATCAACATCTTTGGTATACCTGATGTAGGATTTGTTGGCTCTGAAGAACCCGTATTTTTACATTTTAAGTCATTTAAACTTTTAAAATCAACTTTTTTATTTCCGCCTAAAAATGTTTGAAGAATCATTTCTAATATCATTCTTGTAATATCTTCATAGGGATTTACAAAAGATTGTGTTTCTTCTACTTCTTTTGTACCATCGACCTCTTTAAAGCCATTTGATTCAAGGCTTTGAGTCTTTTCATTTACATCTAAAAGACCTAATAACTCAGTTCTAAAGTCTACTTTTGACTGACTTACCATCTCATAAGAACTCATAGTTTCTGAGCTCATTTCAACTTTTGAAGATTCTATTATCATAATAACTCCTTTTTAAAATATAGTTATTATTAATGATAGTATTATTTGAAAATAATTAGAAGAGAAAAAGATAGTAAATAATAAATAATATTATTTATTATTTACTTTTTTATTTAATATAAAGAATTGAAGAATAGATTTATCATCCACCAGTTTCATAAAAAGCTCGTGTTGAGATTTCTGAATTTTCTGACCACTTATTTTTTTCTGGTTTGTTTAACAATACATCTTTTAGAATTGCCGTTGCTTTCTCTATATCTTTATTTTTAATTGCCTCTTTTATACTTTGTGAATCTTCAAAATATAAACAAGGTATTAAAACACCACTTGCAGTAAGTCTAATACGATTACAATTTGCACAAAAATCATCTTTATGAGGTTCTATTATTCCAAAAACATAACCATCATCCATAATATAGTTTTGAGAAGGAGAAGTGCCATTTCTCTCTTGCTTTTCAAATTTATATTTAGCTTTTAATATATTTTGAATTTGAGTAGAGTTATACCCTTTAGCATCAAATTTAGCATGATCATTTTCCATAAATTCAATAAATCTAACAGCATAACCTCTTGTTTTACAAAATTCTATGATATCACAAAGTTCACTATCGTTTATACCTTGCATTGGAACTGTATTAATTTTTATTTTCAAGCCTGCTTTATCAGCTGCTTCAATTCCTTTTAGAACTGTTTTTAATATATCTTTTTGTGCAACTTTTTGTGCAACTTCTGGTTTTAAACTATCTAAAGATATATTTAATCTTTTTAATCCTGCATCTGCTAATTTTTGTGCAGCTTTAGGAAGTAAATATCCATTTGTAGTTAAAGCTAAATCAATATCATTCTTATACTCAGATATCATTCTTATAAAGTTATCTAAACCATCTCTTAAAAGAGGTTCTCCACCTGTAATTCTTACTTTTTTAACTCCACCATCAATACATACTTTTATAAATTCAAATAATTCTTCATATGATAAAAGTTCCTCTTTAGGAACCCATGAAAATGGTTTTTCTGGCATACAATATTGACATCTAAAATTACATCTTTCAGTTACTGATACTCTTAAATAATCAACTACTCTACCATGTCCATCTTTTAACATTCACACACCTCAACGTACCTAAAAAAAATGGCACTTAATATTAAATTTCGTTAGCTTATTATAAAATCCCTTAAATAAAAAGGAAATAAGGAACTTAGTGGACAAATTAAAGAGTATTTCTCAATTAGATTTTTTTTCCGAATTAAAAGAAAAAGAAATTGAAGAATTATCTACTATATCTAATTTAATTACTTATCCTAAAAATTCAATACTTTATTATGAAGATGAGATAAAAGAAAATATTCTTTTCTTAGTTGATGGTCTTATAAAAATATATAAGTATGATAAATTTGAAAATGAAATATTTTTATATCACATTTACAAAAATTCAATGATTTCTGAATTAACTTCTGTAAATAACAGTAGTATTTACTGTTTTTCAAATGCTGAGTTTGTGGAAGATTCTATTGTATTATCAATAAATTTTGAAAAATTTAAAGAGATGTTTTTATCTAAAAATATTTTATCAATAAAATTGATTGAAACCCTTTTAGAAAAAACCCATCAATTGCAATGTATCGTAAATCGGGAATTAGTTTTTGATTCAACAGCAAAAGTTGCATTTATGATTTATAATGATCTTGCCATGTTTAATAAATTAAAAAGACAAGAGGTCTCTTTTATGTTACATATTCAGCCAGAAACCCTTTCTAGGGTTTTAAAAAAACTTACAAGAAATGGCTCTATTACTATTGAAAAAAGTGAAGTTATAGTTCTAAATAAAGAACAACTAGAATCAACCTTCAGAGGAGTTGGAATTTGAAAACAAATAAAATAAGTACAAAAATAAAATTAATAGGTGCTTTATTTATATTCTTAATGGCAATGATAATTTTTACTACTGTTTATTTAAATGATAAAAATAAAAAAGATGCTTTAGTTATCAATATAGTAGGGAAAGAGCGAATGCTTACTCAAAAAATATCAAAAAATATTTTTTACCTTTTTTATACAAAGAAAACTGACTTTTTTGAGTTAAATAGTGCAACAGAAGAGTTTATTCAAAACTTACAATCTTTAAAAAATGGAAATAAACTATTAGGAATACCAGCTGTTCCAAATGACAATATTGGACAACAAGTATATAAAGTAGAGATTTTATGGAAAGAGTTTTTTCACAATATAGAAGAGTTCAAAAAATTACAAGTAAAAACTGATGAACCTAGTTTAAAACTTTTAAATTCTGCTGTTGAAGCTATTTATAATACTAATAATAATTTATTACAAGAAGTTGATAATTTAGTTAGTATGTATACTATTTATACGGAAAATAAAACTATTTTAATCAAGAACTTTCAATATGCGGCAGCTTTTTTAATCATTATACTAATTATATATAGTTTTACTCAATTAAAAAGTATCGAAGAAAATGCCAATAAATTCTTAGAATTTTCAAAAAAAATAGCTACTGAAGAAAATGAGCAATTAAAACCCATATCTATTGATGCAAATGAAAAAGAGATATTAGAAGTAACAGATACTTTTAACTGCTTTATAAATAAAATAAACTCAGCCATGAATGAGTCAGCTGTAGCAATGGAACATTCAAAAAATGCTAGTTCAAAACTTGAAGAAATAACAGATGAATTTGATAAAATTTTGGATGAACTTGAAAGCTCTTCTGAAATAAATAAATCTATAAATAAAAGTGAAGATATGATTATTCAATCAACAGAAGATTTGATGAATTCAACAAAAAAACTTCAAGAATTAAGAAATGAATTAAATAGTTTAGTTATTGGTCGTAAAACAAAAATATAAATAATAAAAGGCAATATGTGAGTAAAGTTTATTTAACTGGTGCAGGTCCTGGCGATCCTGAATTATTAACATTAAAAGCTATAAATGCAATAAAAAATGCAGATATCATAGTTTATGATAGATTAGTAAATAAAGAGATATTAGATTATGCAAAAAAAGATGTTATTTTAAAATATGTTGGAAAAGAGAACAAAAAACATACTGTTCCCCAAGAAGAAATAAATGAAATACTTTTTCAGGCTTCACAAGAATATGAAAATGTGGTTAGATTAAAAGGTGGAGATCCTTTTGTATTTGGCAGAGGAGGAGAAGAAGCGATTTACTTATTTGAAAGAGATATAAAATTTGAAATAATTCCAGGAATTAGTTCCTCTGTTGCCGTTGCATCATATGCTGGAATTCCTGTAACTCATAGGGGAATCACTACTTCATTTAGAGTAGTAACAGGACATGAAACACCAAATAAGAAAATTTCTCAAATAGAGTGGCAAACCTTTTTAAATGATGAAACAATTGTTTTTTTGATGGGTTTACATAATATTGGTTTAATTAGTTCAAAACTAATAAGTCTTGGAAAAGATAAAGACTACCCATGTGCTGTTATTTCAAAAGGAACAACAAAAGAGCAAAAAGTAGTAACTGGAACTTTAGAAAATATTGTTGAAAAATCTAAAGGTCTAGAAGCACCTGCAATCATAATTGTTGGAAAAGTTGTAAACTTAAGAGAACAATTAAAGTGGTTTGATTAATTTTTTTTCAAAGAGGATAAAAACTCTTTACTTTTTTTTCTTGACATTTCCATTCTCTTTTCACCTTTAGGCAAAGTATCTCTTAATTTTTTCATCTCTTTTAAGAAATTCCCAACACTATTTGGAATAATCTTATCTAAATATTTTCTTAAATCCTTAGAAAAAGCAGGTGATGTTCCAGAAGTAGAAATGGAAATTACTAAATCATCTTTTTTAATTATAGAAGAGAATGTAAAATCACATAATTCAAAAACATCAGCACAATTATATAAGATATTTTTTTCTCTTGTATGTTTATAAATCTCTTTTTGAAGACTTATATCATCTATACAAGCTATTACTATATTAAACCCTTCTATATCTTCTCTTTCATACTCTTTTTTCAAAGTTTTAATATCAAGTTTTTCTAACTCTTCACTTATATTAGGAGCAAGTACAGTAATCTCATTTGTAAAATCTAACAATTTCTTTACCTTACTAGTTGCTATTTTACCAGCACCAATTACTAAAATCTTTTTATTTTCTAAGTTTAGGGATATGGGGAAATTACTCATTAATCTAACATCTCATAAGCACTATTTATATCATCTGCTTTGTTTGCACAAAATAGATGTAAGGCTGCATTTAGTTTTGCAAGTTTTTCTAAATCTGCACTTGGATTATTAATCTCTTCTATTGCTTCTTTTAAAGTAATCTTTTCAAAAGTTTTATTATAATTTATTCCATAATATTCTGGGTCTATAATAAGCTCTTCAAGTCCATTTTGAGTTTTTACCCAAGCTTTTGATTTATTAAAAATCTCAGGTCTACCCTCTGCTGCTTTTACTACAACAAATTTTTCATAGTTTGATGCAAATATTTCACTATACTTTTCCACATAAGGTTTATGATAAGCAGAAGTTAAAGCAAATCTTGAATTTGCAGGATTAAGAAGTTTTTCAACCGTATTAAATGCACTTCTTAATTTTAATATTCTTCTTAAATTAGTAATTGCACTCAATTTTGGTAGAAATTCACCCCTATCAAAATAGTGAATATTATCATCAAGTTCTATATTTGTGGCAATATCTTTTATTGTAATACCATTTTTAGCTGGTTGCATCAAATCCCCACTTATAACAATATCCAAATCAAACTTTTTTAAATACTTTCCAACAAGAGGGAAAAGATATGTTCCATCTGTTTTACCATCATAAGGAAATCCAAGTTCAATAGAGTTTGGTATATTTACCTTTGTGATATATTCATTACATACATCTAATGTAGCTTTTAGTTCTGCATTTGTTTCAAGTCTTACTCTCCACCCTAATAAAAAGGCAACTATGATTTCACTTGAAACTTCTTGATTAAGTATTTGCCTAATACAATCTTTCATCTCTTCTTGCGTTAATTCTCTATTTGATTTAGGCCCTGTTCCAACTGCTCTTATAAATGTATGAAAATCCATATAAACTCCAAAATAATATTATAAATTTTTGATTTATTATAACAAAATATAACACAAAGTAATAGGATAAAAATACTCCTTAATTAAAACTTACAAAATTTGATTAAAGTCAAGGATTATGTCATTTTTAACAGTTAAAATTAGGAAGTTAAAAAATGACTTAAACTTTTTAAAGGAGATAAGATGACATTATCAAGAAGAGAATTCTTAAAAAGCTCAGCAGCAGCAAGTGCAGCAGCAGCTATTGGTATGAATATACCAACTTCTGTTCAAGCAAAAGCAAATGAAGCTGAAGGTGGCTGGAGATGGGATAAAGCAGCCTGTAGATTTTGTGGTACTGGTTGTGGGATTATGCTTGCAACAAAAGGCGGCAAAATTGTTGCAGTAAAAGGAGATCCAGCAGCTCCTGTAAATAGAGGGCTTAATTGTATTAAAGGTTACTTCAATGCAAAAATTATGTATGGTGCAGATAGATTAAAACAACCATTATTAAGAGTTAACTCAAAAGGTGAATTTGATAAAAATGGTGAGTTTACACCTATTTCTTGGGAAAGAGCATTTGATGAAATGGAATTTCATATGAAAAAAGCTCTAAAAGAGAAAGGTCCTGAAGGAATTGGGGTATTTGCAAGTGGTCAATATACAGTTATGGAAGGTTATGCAGCTCAAAAAATGATGAAAGCTGGATTTAGATCAAATGCAATTGACCCAAATGCAAGACACTGTATGGCAAGTGCAGTTGTTGGATTTTATCAAACTTTTGGTATCGATGAACCAAGTGGTTGTTATGATGATATTGAATTAACTGATACTGTTGTGTCATGGGGTTCAAATATGGCAGAAATGCACCCTATTTTGTGGTCGAGAGTTACAGATAGAAAACTATCAAATCCAGATAAAGTTAAAGTTATAAATCTTACTACTTATAGACATAGAACATCAGACTTAGCTGATACTGAAATCATTTTTAAACCAAACTCTGACTTAGCATTATGGAACTATGTAGCAAGAGAAATAGTTTATAATCATCCAGAAGCTATTGATTGGGATTTTGTTAAAAATAATATTATCTTTGCAGCAAGCCCAGTTAACATGGGTTATGGGATGAGAAAATCTAATGAAAAATCAATTGTTGAAGGAAAATATACAGATAAAGAGATGGAAACTATCTCTAAAGAGATGCAAAAAGTTGTATCAAAAGATGAAGCACCAGCACTTGCTCCTTATGGATATAAAGAGGGTGATATGATGGTTAATAAAAATGCTGGATTAAAACACTGGGAAATATCTTTTGAAGAGTATAAAAAATTCTTAGAACCATATAATGCTGATTATGTTACCCAAGTTTCAAAAGGTAATCCTGATGAGTCAGATGAAGATTTTAAAAAGAAAATCAAAGAGTTAGCTGACCTTTATATTGAAAAAAACAGAAAAATTGTATCTTTTTGGACTATGGGTATGAATCAACACACAAGAGGTTCATGGGTAAATACTTTAGCATATAATGTACACTTTTTATTAAATAAACAAGCAAAACCAGGTTCTGGAGCATTTTCACTTACAGGACAACCAAGTGCCTGTGGAACAGCTAGAGAAGTTGGAACATTTGCACATAGATTACCAGCTGATATGATGGTAGCAAATCCAAAACATAGAAGTATTGCTGAAAAAGTTTGGGGAATTCCTCAAGGTACTTTAAATCCAAAAGGTCATCAAGACATTATGAAAATTCATAGAGACTTAGAAGATGGTTTTATGAAATTTGCTTGGGTTAATGTTTGTAATCCTTACCAAGATAGTGCAAGTGCCTCGCATTGGATAAAAGCAGCTAGAAAAATGGATAACTTTATTGTTACAAGTGACGGGTATCCTGGTATTTCTGCAAAAGTATCTGATTTGATTTTACCATCTGCTATGATTTATGAAAAATGGGGAGCCTATGGAAATGCTGAAAGAAGAACTCAACATTGGAGACAACAAGTATTGCCAGTAGGTGATGCTATGAGTGATACTTGGCAATGGGTTGAACTATCAAAAAGATTTACAGTAAAAGATTTATGGGGTGAACAACCACTTCTAAGTACTAATGGTAAGAAAAAACTTCCAAATGTAATAGAAGAAGCTAAAAAAATGGGTTATGATGAAAATACTACTATGTATGACATCTTATTTGCAAATGACAAAGCGAAATCTTACAAAGCTGATTTAGATGATCCTATTCAAGCAGGTTTCGATAACTCTGAAGTATTTGGAGATAACAGAAATGTTGTAGGAAGTGACGGAAAAGTATTTGGTGGGTATGGTTTCTTTATTCAAAAATATCTATTTGAAGAGTATGCTAGTTTTGGTAGAGGTCATGGTCATGATTTAGCTGATTTTGATACTTATCATAAAGTAAGAGGACTTAAATGGCCAGTTGTAGATGGAAAAGAAACACAATGGCGATTTAATGTTAAATATGATCCATATGCTGCCCATGCAGTAAAAGAAGCAGGAACTAATAATTCCCATGCCTTCTATGGAAAAATTGCAAAAGCACTTCCATTTGGAGATTTAAATGGAATTACAAATAAAAATAAAAAACCTTTAATCAATAAAGCAAAAATATTTGCAAGACCATATATGGACGCACCAGAAATGCCAAATGAAGAATATCCAGTATGGTTATGTACAGGAAGAGTTCTAGAACATTGGCATTCAGGAACTATGACTATGAGAGTTCCAGAACTATTTAGAGCAGTTCCAGAAGCTTTATGTTATATGCACCCAGTTGATGCAAAAAAATATGGTGTAAAACAAGGTGAATTAGCATGGGTAGAATCAAGAAGAGGAAAAGTAAAAGCTAGAGTTGAAACAAGAGGAAGAAATAGACCTTCAAGAGGTTTAGTTTTTGTTCCATGGTTTGATGAAAAAGTATTTATAAATAAAGTTTGTTTGGATGCAACTTGTCCAATGTCAAAACAAACAGATTATAAAAAATGTGCTGTAAAAATTTATAAAGCATAAAAGAAGAAAAAATGAATAATGATAGAAGAGAATTTCTTTTAAAAAGTGCAAGAACTGTGGGTCTTGTATGCCTTAGTGGTTTAATTTGGAGTGCTTATGTTGATGAATTAACTGCCTCTAAATTAATACTTAGACCACCAGGTGCATTAAAAGAAAAAGATTTTTTATCAACATGTATCAAATGTGGATTGTGCGTTGAAGCATGCCCTTTTGATACTCTAAAACTAGCAAAGCCAGGAGATAATAAACCTCTTGGAACACCATTTTTTAACCCAAGGGAAATACCTTGTTATATGTGTATAGATATCCCATGTGTTCCTGTTTGTCCAACTAATGCCTTAGATGAAAAATTAGTTACTACAAATGGAAAACTGAATATCAATAGTGCACAAATGGGTGTTGCCATTGTGGATAGCCAAAGCTGTATTGCTTTTTGGGGTATACAATGTGATGCATGTTATAGAGCCTGCCCAATATTAGGTCAAGCTATTACTATTGAGTATGAAAAAAATGAGAGAACAGGAAAACACTCTTTTATGAAACCAGTTGTTCATACAGATGTTTGTACTGGATGTGGCTTGTGTGAAAGAGCATGTGTTACACAAAAAGCTTCAATTTTTGTTCTACCCAGAGAAGTTGCTTTAGGAAAAGCAGGCGATTATTATGTAAAAGGTTGGGATGAAAAAGATCAAAGAAGAGTTAAAAATGCAAAAGAGATTAAAACAACAACAAAAATAAGTAAAGATAAGGCAATTGATTCTTTAAATGATATGGGGGATTTATTAGATGATTAAAATGATTTTAAAAAACCGATATCTTATTTTAAGAAGAGTAAGTCAAATATCAATTATGACTTTATATATTCTTGCAAATATTTATGGACTAACTATTTTACAAGGTAATTTAAGTTCATCTTTAATATTTGGAACAATTCCTTTAAGTGATCCACTTGCTGTTTTACAAATGATTTTTGCAGGTGCTTTAATTTCAACAAATATAATTATAGGTGCAACTATTATAACACTGTTTTATTTTTTTATTGGAGGAAGAGTTTTTTGTTCATGGGTTTGTCCTATTAATATAATAACTGATTTAAGTTCATTTATTAGAAGAAAATTAAGATTTGACACCATACAAAAAAAACAACCTGCAAGTAGAAATATTAGATATTGGGTTTTAGCTCTAAGTTTAATACTATCAACTATCTTAGGTGTAAGTGCTTTTGAATTTATTTCACCTATATCTATGGTTCATAGAGGTTTAGTTTTTGGCCTTGGATTTGGTTGGGCTGCGATACTTATCATTTTTCTTTTTGACCTTTTTGTTTTAAAAAATGGATGGTGTGGTCATATTTGTCCTCTTGGTGGATTTTATTCACTTGTAGGTAAATATAGCTTTTTAAGAGTTACTCATAACCATATTAAATGCACTGAATGTATGAAGTGTAAAGAAGTATGCCATGAGAATCAGGTTTTATCAATGATAGGAAAAGAATCACTTCCAGTTCTTTCAGGTGAGTGTACTAATTGTGCTAGATGTATTGAAGTTTGTGAAGATGAGGCTTTAAATTTTTCAATAATCAATAGATTTGCAAAAAAACAGGAGAAAAAAAATGAAAATTACTAAAATAACTTTAGGATTAGCAACAATAACTGCGATATTTGTTACAGGTTGTGCTATTGCTCAAAAAACTTATTCAGAAGAGTCTTTAGGATTGAGAAAAGCAGATATTTATACTGAAAAGAGTACTGTTCCAGACAAAACGGATTATACAAAAACCCCAGCTGGAACATCAACAAAAATTGATAGAGCATTTGAAAATGCTCCACCTATGATTCCCCATGATGTGGAAGGAATGTTACCAATAACTATAAATAATAATCAATGTATTATGTGTCATGATCCAGCAGTTGCTGCTTCTATGGGAGCAGTTCCTGTACCAAAAACACACCTTATAGATTTTAGACCTAAAACTTCTTTATCTCAAAGTGGTAGAATTGAAAAAGATGGTAAAATAATTGTAAATACAAGTGATTTGAAACTTCCAGCACAAAAAAGCTTAGGACATTTAGCAGGAGCAAGATTTAACTGTAGCCAATGCCATGTTCCTCAATCAGATACAAAATTAGTTGTTGGAAATAACTTCAAAGCAGACTTTAGAGAAAAAGGTGAAAAAAATTCATCAAATCTAATCAAAAATATAGATGAAGGTGTAAAATAAATTATGAAAAGAAGAGAGCTATTTAGCTCTCTTGCTTCATCATTTAAAAATAATGAAAAGCAAGAGAAAGTAATTCGTCCACCATATTATAATAATGAAGCACTCTTTTTAAGTGAGTGTATTAAATGTGAAGGATTATGTGCCAACTCTTGTGAAGTAAATATAATAGTAATACAAAAAGATAAGACTCCAAAACTAGATTTTGAAAATAGTGGTTGTACTTTTTGTGATGAATGTGCAAAAATTTGTCCAAGTGAAGTTTTAAAACTCGAATACAAAAAAGACATCTCTGCAAAAATAGAAATAAATATTTTAGAATGTCTAAGTTGGAATCAAACCATGTGTTTTTCTTGCAAAGACCCTTGTCTTGATGATGCTATAAAATTTTTAGGAATGTTTAGACCCCAAATAAATGAAAATTGTACTTCTTGTGGATTTTGTTTAAAAGTTTGCCCAACAAATGCGATAAAAATAGGATAAGAATGAATACTCTAAGAATTTTACTTATACTTTTTATGATATCTTTTTTAAATGCAAAGGAAATAATGCCAACAAAAACACTGAATATAAGTGCTGGAGCAACTGATTTAGTAATAAATGATAATAAATTATTTGTTTCAACAAATGCTGGGATAATAAATATCTTTAACTTAAAAAATTTCAAACCAATTTCAAATATCACAATTCCACAAATAAAAAACTTTATGGGAGAAATTAGTAATAGTAAAATATACTCTATTGATGTATTAAACAATAAAGTTTTAATTTTATCCCAAGGGAAAAAAGGTGCAAGAAAAATTGACATCTTCGAAAATGGGGAACTGAGAAATATCATTTCTGATGAAAAGCATTTGTTTATTGCACAGGCTAAATTTATAAACGAAAAAGAAATTATATTTTCACTTTTAAGTAATGAATTACTCTTATATAATATGAATAAGAAAAAAATTATATACAATAAACAAATAAGTCAATCAAGATTTTCTTATTTTTCACTAAGTAAAAATAAAAAGGAGATTTTAATTGCAGATGAAAGTGGAAACTTAAAACTATGTAGTGTAAAAACAGGAGATTTAGTAAAAACTTATAAAGGCAAAAATTTAGATAATGTCTTTCAAGTAGATTATAAAAATGGCAAAATAATAACAGCAGGACAAGATAGAAGAGCTGTATTTTATTCAAAAAATGATACATATTATAAAGAATCAAATTTTTTGATATATTCTTGTGCTTTAAACTCAAATGGAAAATTAGCAGCTTATTCATCTAATGAAAACAATGATGTAGCTATTTTTGACACTTCATCAAAAAAAGATTTATATCAATTAAAAGAAAATAAAATGACACTTAGTAAAATTTTATTTATAAATGATAATAAAATTTTAGTAGCAAGTGACGATGATAAAATAAACTATTACAAAATAAAGGAATAAAATGAACATTTCAAGTATAGTAGTTCAAACACTACCAAAATATTTAGAGCAAGTCATAGAGGATTTAAAAAACTGTAAAGCTTGTGATTATCATATGCATGATGAAAAAGGAAGAGTTATCATCACTATTGAAGGTAATAGTGTAAAAGAGGAGTTAGAAAAGTTAAGAGTAATAGAAGCAATTCCTCATGTCATAAGTGCTGATATGCAAATGGCTTATAGTGAAGATGAGCTAGATGAAAATATAAAAGTTCTAAATAATGCGGATGCTGTTCCAAATATATTAAAAGATGACAATATTAATCCAAATGAAATTGTTTATAATGGAGATTTAAAGAAAAAAGACTTATATAGTTTCTCAAAACATTTAGAAGATAAAAAGTAAATTTACTACTTTTTATCTTCTCATTTCTTCTAAACTTACTAAAATAAAACCATTTTTCACAGATATTTATTTTAAATAAAATTAAAAAACTTAACAAATTATTAAAAGTGGTTAAAAAATATACAGCTTTGCTACTCTATTGCTATTCAATTCTAGTAAAATTTTTTATGAATTAAATTTCAATTTACACTAAACAAAAGGATTAAAAATGAAACTATTAAAGACACTATCTTTAAGTGTTGCAGCACTAGCGATTGCATCGACTGTATCATCTGCAGATACATTAGATACTACTATCAAAAATGGGAAATTAAGTTGTGGTTTAAACACTGGTCTTCCAGGTTTTGCTGCTCCTGATTCAAATGGGGTTTGGAAAGGTATTGATGTTGATGTTTGTAGAGCAGTTGCTGCTGCTGTATTAGGTGATGCAACAAAAGTTAAATATGCTCATTTAAATGCAAAAGAGAGATTTACTGCACTACAAAGTGGTGAAATTGATGTACTAGCTAGAAATACTACTTGGACAGCTACAAGAGATACTTCATTAGGTTTAAACTTTACAGGTGTAAATTACTATGATGGTCAAGGTTTCCTAGTATCAAAAAAATTGGGTGTTAAATCTGCAAAAGAATTAGATGGAGCAACTTTTTGTATCCAAGCTGGTACAACGACTGAGCTTAATTTAACAGATTACTTCAAATCACATAACATGAAATATACTCCAATTACTTATGATACATCAGCACAAACAATTCAAGGTTTTGAAGAAGGTAGATGTGATGCTTTAACTTCTGATTCATCTCAATTATACGCATTAAGAACTCAATTAAAAAATCCAAGTTCTGCAATAGTACTTCCTGAAATTATTTCAAAAGAGCCTTTAGGTCCAGTTGTAAGACAAGGTGATGATAAATGGTTCAATATCGTTAAATGGACTGAAATTGCAATGTTAAATGCAGAAGACTTAGGTGTTAATTCTAAAAATGTAGATGAAATGTTAAAAAGTACAAATCCAAATATCCAAAGATTATTAGGTGTTACTGGTGATATTGGTAAAAACTTAGGATTAGATCCAAAATGGGCATATAACATAATCAAACAAGTTGGAAATTATGGTGAGTCATTCGAAAGAAATGTTGGTCAAAGTTCTCCTTTAAAAATTGAAAGAGGATTAAATGCACTATGGAAAAATGGTGGGCTACAATATGGGGCACCTATTAGATAATAATAAGTATTTACACTTAAAAAATTATTTAATAGCAAAAAAGGGGAAGAAAAACTTCCCCTTTTTTAATTATAAGGTGAAAGAATGAAAGAACACAAAAAAATGGTAAAAGGCGTCGCTTTTTACAATAACCCAAAAATTAGAGCAATTATTTATCAAATATTAGCTCTTGCTGCTATTTTTCTATTTACATATTATGTCTTACACAATATGTTTATTAACATTGAAAAACGTGGGATTAATACAGGATTTGACTTTTTAGGTAATGAAGCTGGGTTTGGTATCATATCAACACTAATTCCATATACAGAATCAGATACATATCTAAGAGTATTTATCATAGGTATTTTAAATACACTTTTAGTTTCAGGAATTGGTATTTTCTTCTCTACAATCATTGGATTGTTAATTGGAATTGGTAGATTATCAAAAAACTTTATGATTTCTAAACTATGTTTAGTATATGTAGAAACATTTAGAAATATTCCAATACTCTTACAAATACTATTTTGGTATAATGTTGTATTAGCCGCACTCCCAAGTCCCAGACAATCAATGTCTTACATGGATGCTTTTTTCTTAAATAATAGAGGATTATATATCCCTAGACCCATTTTAGAAAGTGGTTTTATATCTGTTATTATTGCATTTTTTATTGCAATTGCAGCGGTTATTTATCTTGCAAAATGGGCAAAGAAAAAACATGATGAAACAGGTGAAGAGTTTCCAGTTTTTTGGACTTCTTTAGTTATTTTAATAGCTAGTCCAGTTTTAGTTTATTTTGTTAGTGGTTCTCCTGCAACATTAGAATATGCACAACTAAAAGGATTCAACTTTGTTGGAGGTTGGACACTTACTCCTGAACTTTTAGCTTTATCTTTTGCACTTAGTATTTATCCAGCTACATATATTGCAGAAGCTGTAAGAGCAGGTATTGAAGCTGTTCCAAAAGGACAAAAAGAAGCAGCAAATTCCTTAGGATTAAAAAATCATATTATCCTAAGAAAAGTTGTACTGCCTCAAGCATTAAGAGTTATTATTCCTCCAGTTATTAATCAATATTTAAATTTAATGAAAAACTCATCACTTGCAACAGCAATTGGATATCCAGAACTTGTAACATTATTTGCAGGAACTGCATTAAATCAAGTTGGGCAAGCTATAGAAATAATCTTAATGACAATGGCTGTATATTTATCAATTAGTATATTCATATCTATTATTATGAATTTTATTAATGCAAAAATACAAATAAAGGAGAGATAATGGCAATTTATGAAAAACTAGAAACAAGACCAGCTCCTTTAGGAGTAAGTGGACCTATTAAGTGGATAAAAGAGAATCTTTTTCCATCACCAGTTAGTTCAATTTTAACTATTTTATCTCTTGTATTACTTTATTACATCATTCCACCATTATTAAATTGGATGATTTTTGATGCAACATGGACTGGTACAAAAGAAGAGATAACAAAACATGGTGCAAGATGGATTTTTATTTATGAAAAATTCGATCAATTTATGTATGGTTTTTATCCAGAAAACTTATACTGGAGACCTAATCTTATTTTAGGTTTATTTGTAGCTTCAATAATAGTATTTAGAAAAATTAAACACATAAAAGTAAGAGCAGCTATACTTATTTTATTCCCTATTGTTTCATTTATCTTAATTCATGGTGGATTAGGATTAGAAGTTGTTCCAACAACGAAATGGGGTGGATTGATGCTTACTATAGTTGTAGCATCAGTTGGTATCGTAGTCTCTTTTCCTATAGGTATTATATTTGCCCTTGGACGACAATCTAAAATGCCTATTATAAAAACCATAAGTATTTTATATATTGAATTTATTAGAGGTGTACCTTTAATTACTCTATTATTCATGTCATCTGTAATTCTTCCTTTATTTTTCCCTGAAGGTGTAACTTTTGATAAGTTATTAAGGGCATTAATAGGTGTTACTCTTTTCCAAGCTGCATATCTTGCAGAAGTTGTAAGAGGTGGATTACAAGCGATTCCTAAAGGACAATATGAAGCAGCAGATTCAATTGGGCTTTCATATTGGCAAGCAATGGGACTAGTTATTTTACCCCAAGCACTAAAAATATCAATTCCTAATATCGTTGGATCATTTGTTGCTTTATTTAAAGATACAACACTTGTATTGATTATTGGATTATTTGATGTTTTAGCAATGGTAACATTAACAACATCAGATCCACATTGGTTAGGATTTGAAACTGAAGGTTATGTTTTTGTAACCATGATTTATTGGGTAATCTGTTTCAGTATGTCGAAATATGCACAATCAGTAGAAAACAGATTTAATACAGATCATAAATAAAAATAGGAAAAGATTATGAGTAATTTAGATTATATGATAGAGATGACTAATGTTAATAAATGGTATGGAGATTTCCATGTACTAAAAGACATTAATTTAAGAGTAAAAAAAGGCGAGAGAATCGTTATTTGTGGACCTTCTGGTTCTGGTAAATCTACAACAATTAGATGTATGAATAGACTAGAAGCCTTTCAAGAAGGTGAAATGTATGTTGCTGGATTAGAGTTAACAGAAGATGTGAAAAGAATTAGAGAGATAAGAACTCATGTGGGAATGGTATTCCAACATTTTAATCTTTTCCCGCATCTTTCGATTTTAGAAAATCTTATTTTGGCTCCAACTTGGGTATCAAAAACTCCAAGAAAACAAGCAATAGAGACAGCAATGCATTACTTAGAAAGAGTAAAAATTGCAGAACAAGCGCATAAATATCCAAATCAATTATCTGGTGGACAACAACAAAGGGTTGCAATAGCAAGATGTTTATGCATTAATCCTGACATAATGTTATTTGATGAACCAACCTCTGCCCTAGATCCAGAAATGATTGGAGAAGTTCTAGATGTAATGACAGAACTTGCAGATGATGGGATTACTATGGTTTGTGTAACTCATGAGATGGGATTTGCAAAAAAAGTTGCTGATAGAGTTATATTTATGGATGCAGGACAAATAGTTGAAGAAAATACTCCAACTGAATTTTTTGATAATCCTCAATCTGATAGATTAAAACAGTTTTTAGAGCAAATTTTAGATCACTAAAAAAGGATAAAAATGAGCCTATTAAATATATTTGCATTTGCAGGAGCTATGTTTTTATTGGCAATTACTCCAGGACCTGGAGTCTTTGCTACAGTCTCTAGAGCATTAGCTTCAGGCTTTTCAAATGCTACTTTTGTAGTATTTGGAATCATACTTGGTGATTTAATTTTTTTATTATCAGCAATTTTCGGACTAAGTGCAATTGCATCTGTAATGGGTGATTTTTTTATACTTGTAAAATATTTAGGTGGAATATACCTTCTTTTCTTAGGTTATAAAATTTTAACTTCAAAGGAAAAGCAGACCGATGTAAAAGGCGTACATGAATTGTCATGGAAAAAGAACTTTATAACAGGACTTTTAATAACACTAAGCAATCCAAAAGTTATACTTTTTTATTTAGGATTTTTACCTACTTTTGTAAATTTAACTACTTTAAGCACACTTGATATTGTTATTATATCATTAGTTACGGCTCTTGTAATTGCTTGTGTCTTACTTTTTTATGCCTATAGTGCAAGTGGAGCAAGAAGTTTATTTAAAAGTAAAAGTGCAAAAAGAAAAATGAATATTGCAGCTGGTAGTGTAATGATTACAGCTGGTGGCGCTTTAATTATTAAGGCATAACTACTTTTTAAGTTTTCAATATTAGGATTATGCTAATGATTATCTATTATCTTCTTAAAACAACTAAAGAATATTCTATTCTTAGTTTAAATACAAATAAATACTCTTAAGAAAACTTTTTTAACTATAAAATTTAATATACAAAATAAGGAATATAATGATTAATAACTCAATAAATAAAAAGTTTTCAATTTTAATTGGAATTACTCTTATAATAGTAATGATTATTTTTACTGTTATGATGACAAATAGTATTAAAACAAGTATTATAAATGATTTAGAAAAAAATTTACAATCTCAAGCGGGAGATTATCTTCAAACAACAAAAATATATAATGATACACTAGAAGAAAATGCCCTATTACTTTTTCAAGTATTTGAAAAATCTTTTTTAAACTTAAGAAAAAGAGGAACAAATAAAATTAAAATAAATGGTGTTGAAACATTAACTCTTTATGATGGATTTGCAATGCTAAATAAATCTTTTGGAAGGGTTGATCGATTTAAAGAATTGACAGGTGCCATTTCTGCTGTATATGTTAAAGATGAAAATCAATATACAAATATTTCATCTTCTATATTAGATGAAAAAGGTGAAAGAATTTTAGTAAATAAAATTGACCCAAATGGGAAAATTTATAAAAAGATTGAGAATAAAGAGAAATTTGTTGGCTTAGAAAAAATTGCTGGAAAAACATATATGTCTATTTATTCACCTATTATAAAAGATAATGAGATAATTGGAGCTTTATATATTGGATATGATTTCACAAAAGGCTTAGAAACACTAAAAAAAGAGTTAAAAAAAGTAATTATTGGGGATACTGGATATATCTATATTCTTGATAAAAAAGGAAATTTAATTCTTCATAAATCTTTAGAAGGCAAAAATGTATTTAATTTAAAAGATGCAGATAATAAAAACTTTATTCAAGAAATTCTAAAAAAGAAAAATGGTGTTATTCATTATAACTATGTTGAAAATAATACAACAACGAAAAAGATTGCTGCCTTTACTACTTATGATAAATGGGATTGGACTATTGTAGTAGGTTCAAATGAAGATGAATTTTTAGCAATAGCAGAAAAAGTTCAAATAATGTTTATCATAGCTACAATTATTTTAACTATACTTTTACAAGTTGTACTTTATGTTTTAATGAATAAAATGGTTTCTAAACCCTTGTTAAACTTTCAAAACGGATTATTAGATTTTTTTGCATATCTAAATCAAACAAAAAGTGATGTTTCAAATATCAATATTAATAGTAATGATGAAATTGGTAATATGGCAAAAGTTATTAATGAAAATATTGAAGCAACAAAAACTAATCTAACAAAAGACAAAAATCTGATTTCAAATGTAAAAGATGTAGTAAATGATATAAGTAACGGAATTTTATCAAATAGAATTAAAGCTACGAGTAATACTCCATCTTTAAATGAATTAAAAGATCTTATAAATAATATGCTACACAATTTAGAAGAGTTTGTAGGAAGAGATATAAATGAATTAAGTTCTGTCTTAGAACAATATGCAAAAAAAGATTTTACTAAAAATCTTGAGAAAGAAACTAATGGTAAAATTGGTTACGAAATTGCAATAATGAATAGTATTATTACAGATATGCTATTAAATAATCAAGAAGATGGAATAAAATTAAGAGATACAGCAAGTGAATTATCAAATAATGTTACTGTCTTAAGTAAAAATGCTACAAATCAAGCAGCTTCATTGGAAGAAGTGGCAGCTTCTGTTACAGAAGTTACAGCAAATGTAAATCAAACTAGCCAAAAAGCACAAAATATGTTTACAATCTCTTCTGAAACTAAAGAGTCATCAAGTTTAGGTAAAGACCTTGCTAATAAAACTGTTTTAGCAATGGATCAAATAAACGAAAAAGTTCAAACTATTAATGAATCAATTGCTTTAATTGATCAAATTGCTTTCCAAACAAATATTCTATCACTTAATGCAGCTGTTGAAGCAGCAACAGCAGGAGAAGCAGGAAAAGGATTTGCAGTTGTTGCACAGGAAGTGAGAAATTTAGCTTCAAGAAGTGCAGAAGCAGCTAAGGAAATAAAAGATTTAGTTGAATCAGCTAGTCAACAAACCCTAGAAGGTAAAGAAATTAGTACTAGTATGATTGCTGGATTTGAAAAATTAGAAGAAAAAATAAATGAAACAAATATAATCATTAATGATGTTGCAAGTGGAGCAAAAGAACAAACTGAAGCAATGATTAGTATTAGTGAAACAATAAACAATTTAGATAAATTTACTCAACAAAATGCCCAAGTAGCTGAAGAGACAAATAAAATCTCAAATGATACAAATGAAATTGCAAATAAAGTTGTAGAAAATGTAAATGAAAGTGAATTTAATGGGAAAAAATAATTTTATAGGAATTTAGGTTAAGGCTAACCAAATTCCTATTCCTATCATCATAGAACCAGCTATTTTATTTAATAGTTTTACATTTGAAGAGTTTTGTAATAACTTTCTTAAAGTAGTTCCACCCGTGGCATATATAATCAAACAAGAAAATTCAAGTAAAAGTATCAAAAATATCAAAACAGCTAATTGGGGTACATAAGCTAAATTTTCATCAATAAATGGTGGTAATAAAGCGATAAAAAAAGCCCAGCCTTTTGGATTTGCAATTGCTGTTACAAAACCTTGCATAGCAAGATTCCTTCTAGAAACATTAAAACTACACTCTTCTAAATTTAAAGCCATTTTTCCTCTTGATAACCACATAGTTACACCTAAATATATTAAATAAGCCCCTCCACAATATTTTAAAACTAAAAAAATAGTTGGATGATTTAGCATAATAGCAGCAACACCAATAACTGAAGAAGTGGCAACTAACCCTACTCCCAAAAGTTCTCCTATCATCATATACATTGTTTTTTTCAAACCAATGCTCATCCCCATACTTAAAGATAAAGTCATACACATTCCTGGAGTAATTGAAACAAAAAAGAAAGTTGGGATAAAAATTGCTAAAATTGATATATTTATATAATCAAACATGAAGATTCCTTAAAAAAGGAAAAATTATACAAAAGTAATATTAAATTAAAGCCAATAATATAAATTATTGGCTTTAAAAAATTTATAGTTAATTTAGAAAGTTACAGGTTCATATGCAATATTTAAACTTTTTGCAACAGCTTCATTTGTCAATTTCCCATCATAAGTATTAAGACCATTTAATAAGTGTTTATCATCAGCTAATGCTTTTTCTAAACCTTTATTAGCAATTGCTAAACCATGTCTTAAGGTAGTAGCTGTTAATGCTAAAGTAGAAGTTAAAGATACAGCTCCTGGCATATTTGCAACACAATAATGCAATACATCATTTACCACATAAGTTGGATTATCATGATAAGTAGCTTTTGAAGTTTCAAAACAACCACCTTGGTCAATTGCAACATCAACTACAACTGCATTTTTTTTCATAAGTTTTAAATCATCTTTAGAGATAAGTTTAGGAGCAGCAGCACCTGGAATTAAAACAGCACCTATTATTAAATCTGCTTCTTTGATTGATTTTAAGATATTTGATCTATTTGAAAATAAAGTATTTACTTTTGAACCAAATAAATCATCATAATAAGCTAATCTTGAAGCTGAAATATCCATAACAGTTACATTTGCACCTAATCCTACACACATTTTACAAGCATTAAGTCCAACCATTCCACCACCAATAATTACAACATTACCCTTTTGAACACCTGGAACTCCACCTAATAAAACACCTCTTCCACCAAATGGTTTTTCTAAATATTTTGCGCCCTCTTGAGCTGCTAATCTTCCTGCAATCTCACTCATAGGAGTTAGACAAGGTAATCCACCCTCAGCAGATGTAATAGTTTCATATGCTACTGCTTTTACTTTTTTAGACAGTAGCATTTCAGCTTGTGGTTTATCAGCTGCTATATGTAAATATGTATATAAGATTTGACCTTCATGGAAGAAATCATACTCCTCTGGTAATGGTTCTTTTACTTTTACAATCATTTCAGAATCATCAAAAAGTTTTTGTTTATCTTCAACAATTATTCCACCAGCTTTTACATACTCTTCATTTTCAAATCCAGCCCCAATACCTGCATCAATTTCAACAAAAACAGTATGTCCGTTATTTACATATGCTGCAACATCATCAGGTGTTAAACCAACTCTATACTCATGTACTTTAATCTCTTTTACTAATCCAATTTTCATCTTCTTATCCTTTATAATAATTAAATATTTTTTTGTGTGTGTTACTTATATATCTTTTTAAAAAGTAAGCTATAAAGCCCTTTACTTTTATACCTAAAACTATTCCTACTGTATTTTTATCTGCCAAATCTACCATAACTCCTTTTGTCTGTGATTTATTTTTAATCAATAAGTTTCCCCCTATAGAATTTAATAAATTCTCAGCCACTATATTTGCATGTAATTTTGCAATTTGTGCTGTTGGTAAAACATAATTTCCATTTTTATCTTTTGTTTCTGCCACATCTCCCATAACAAAAACCTCTTCATAATTTATTAGTCGTAAATATTCATCAACCAAAAATTGATTTTTAATATTAGTTTGTGCTCTTTCATCATTTGATAATTTTTCACTAGAAACTCCTATCAAAAAAAGTACCATATCAAATGGAATCTCACTTGAATCACTTAAATAAATTGTGTTCTCTTTTACCTCATTAACAAAAGCTCCATGATACCTTTTGATATTTAATTTATCACAAGCTTTTCTTGCCTGATTCACTAAAAAAGAGTCCATATTTGGTAACACATCTGGAAATTGTTCGATTAAAGAAATTTCACAATCTTTCTTTGTCAAACCTCTTTTTTTTATTACATTTGCAAATTCTAAAGCAATCTCAACACCAGATAATCCACCGCCTACAATTGCAATATTTTTCCCTTTCTTTTTTGAGTGCAAAATATCTAAAAATTTTGCTCTTTGCTCTTTTAGTATATTTATCTCTTTTATATCAGCTTTATACTCTTGAATATTTTTTATTTGATTTGGAAAGAATGATTTACTTCCAGTTGCAATAACTAAATAATCATATTTTAGATTTTTGTCATTGTTTAGAATTACTCTTTTCGTTTTAAATTCAATATCTTTTACAAAAGCTTCAATAAATTTAATATTTTTATTCATACAATATGTCTCTAAATTAAAAGATATATCTTCTAATTCACATTCTCCACTTATATATTTATGAATATCAGTTTGATGTAAATGATGTAGATTTTTATCTATCAAAGTTATTTCAAGATTTTTATTGTTACTGATTTTCTCAACTAAGGAAATACCACTATAACCTGCACCTATAATCACAACATTCTTTTTAATACTATTAAACATTTTAAATCCATGATATGTTAATTATATTAAAATATACTACATTTTAATTAAATATTTTAATATAATTAAATAATAACATATATTTTATGATTTTTAGTAACTTTTTGTATAAAAATTATACAAATTTTTATTAAATAGTTTAATTTAGTTAAATATTATATTTTATTTGGTTAAGAAAATTTATGTTAGAATTGAAATTATTACTTAAAGGGCAGATTTTGACTGAAGAATTTAATGTAGGTAAAAAAATAAAATTTCTTAGAAAAGAAAAAAAGATGAATGCAAAAGAACTAGCAAAAAATGCTGGTATCTCATATGGAATGCTTTCACTTTTAGAAAGTGGATCAACACAAGGTTCAGTTGAGACTCTAAGAAAAATTGCAAAGGTTTTAGGTGTAACTATTGCCCATTTATTTACAAACAGTGAAGATAGTGATTTGGCAACAAGCCCAAAAAATCTAGATAATGAAAACTCTTATGTTGTAAGAAAAGACCAAAGAAAGAAAATATCTTTCCCTGATCCTCAATATACTTGTGAACTACTTGTCCCTGATTTACAAGGTGAGATTGAATTCTTGCAAGTAAATATGGAACCAAATAGAATAACTGAAGAGTTGATTCCTCACACTAAAGGTGGTGAAGAGTGTGATTATGTATTAGAAGGTGAGATTGTTGTTACTTTAAATGAAAAAGAGTTTGCCTTATCTCAGGGTGATTGTATAAGATTCAATCCTGAAATTCCACATAAAATAGAAAATAGAAGTTCAAAAAAAGCCTCTTATTTATCTGTAATTACTCCTGTTTCTTTTTAAAAAGTAGAAAATAGATTTCTACTTTTTACATATATTTTTTTAAAACTTCTGGAATAGTAATAGTTCCATCTTCTTGTTGATAGTTTTCCATAATAGCCACAAGTGTTCGCCCAACTGCTAAAGAAGAGCCATTTAATGTGTGAGCTAAGATATTTTTCTTACCATCTTTATATCTTATTTTTGCTCGTCTTGCTTGGAAATCTCTTGTATTTGAAATTGAAGAGATTTCTCTATATTTACCTTGACCTGGTAACCAAACTTCTAAGTCAATAGTTCTTGTAGCACTAAATCCTAAATCTCCAGTACAAAGCATAACTTTTTGGTGAGCAAGTCCAAGAGAAGTCAATAAATCACTTGCACAAGCAACCATTTTGTCAAATACCTCTTCACTTTGTTCTTGTGTAGTAATAGCTACCATTTCAACTTTATCAAACTGATGTTGACGAATCAATCCTCTAGTATCTCTTCCTGCACTTCCAGCTTCTTTTCTAAAACAAGGAGTATAAGAAGTCATAAGATAAGGTAACTCTTCTACTGGTATGATTTCATCATTATAAAGGTTTGTTAAAGCAACCTCAGCAGTTGGAATCAAATATAAATCTTCACCCTCAATTTTAAATAAATCATCACCAAATTTTGGTAGTTGTCCAGTTCCTTGAAGTGTATTTGTATTTGCCATAAAGGGAACATACCACTCTTCAAAACCTCGTTCTGCGTTAAACTTAAGCATATAGTTAATAAGTGCTCTCTCTAATTTTGCAGCTTGCCCTCTCATAGCTGTAAATCTTGATTTTGCAAGTTTTACACCTCTTGTAAAATCTAGCGTTCCATTACTTTCACCTAAATCCCAATGCTCTTTTGGCTCAAAAGAAAAGTTTGGTTTTTCTCCAATAGTTTCTAATACTACATTTTCATTCTCATCTGCACCATCTGGTACATCACTATCTGGCATATTTGGAACACCTAGAATTATAGATGAAAGTTCTTCTTCTAAAACTCTAACTTGCTCTTCAAACTCTTGTTTTTGATTTTTAAGTTTATTAATATTTTCTTGTAAAGGTGCAATATCTAGCCCCTCTTTTCTATATCTACCAAACTCTTTTGATAAAGAATTTTGTTCAGCAGTTACATTTTCCATCTCTTGTCTTTTAGCTTTTGCATCAACTGAAAGGGCTTTTAAATTATCTAAAATATCTTGGCTAACACCTTTTCTATTTAAAGCTGTTGCAACTCCATCAAAATCTTTTTGTAATAGTTTAATATCAATCATTTTTCTACTTTTCTTTAAATATTTCGCGAATTATAACAAAAGTTATCTACAAATCAAATTTTTTATCATGTTATAATTACAATTAATATAAAGTATTTGTTATAAGGAAGATTTATGAAATATGGTTTTTTAAAAATATCTATTCCAATTTTGATTGTTATTATTGCTATGTTTGCTATAACCTCAAAGTTTATTCAACCAGCTCCTATAAAAAAACTAGTTATTGCAACTGGGGCAAAAGATGGCAATTATTATAAAATAGCAAAAGAGTATAAAAAACTTTTAGAAGAGAACAAAATAGATGTAACTTTACTTATTACAAAAGGTTCAGTAGAAAATATAAAACTTCTCAAAGAAGGAAAAGCAGATATTGCCTTTGCACAAAATGGCATAATAGATGCTACAGAACCAAATATAGAATTTTTGGGGAATATTTATTATGAACCCTTATGGATATTTTATAAAAATGACCAATATACAATTGATTATCTTATTCAATTAATCACTAAAAAAATATCTATTGGTGAAGATGGTAGTGGCACAAAAGATTTAGCTATGAAACTTCTACAAGACAATGGAATAGACAATAGCAATAGCACAATTTTATCCCTTGATACACAAACTTCAAAAAAAATGCTTCTTGATGGTAAAATTGATGCTATGTTTATGGTAACTTCACATAAATCACCTGTAGTAAAAGAGTTACTTGAAAATCCAAAAATAAATGTTTTAAGTATAAAAAGAGCAAAAGCTTATGGACAGAAATATGGATTCTTGACAGCATTAACTCTTTATGAGGGAACACTTGATTTATATAAAAATATTCCAGATGAAAATATAAATTTATTATCTACAAGTGCTAGTTTATTAGTTAATAAAAATGTTCCAGCAGAACTTACTCGACTTTTTTTAAAACAAGTTAAACTAATACATTCAAAAGAGTCTTTATTTGCAAAAGAGAATCAATTCCCCAATTTGTTAAATACTAACCTTAAAATAAACAAAGAGGCAAAACAGTATTTTACCCATGGAGATACTTGGTTAGAGACAATATTCCCCTATTGGATTGCCTCTAATATTGATAGATTAAAACTTCTTTTAATCCCATTATTAACTTTGATGTTTCCACTTTTTAAAGGTGTTTTCCCTTTATACCAATGGAGTATGCGTTCAAAAATATATAGATGGTATAAAATATTAAACAGAATTGACAAAAAAATAGCCACAGCAAATAATGAAGAGCTTGAAAGCTTTAATAATGAGCTTGATGAGTTAAGTATTGAAATACAAAAAGAGACAAAAGTTCCCTTATCTTTTATGGGTGAATATTATAACTTGATGGTTCACTTAGAACTAATCCAAAATAAAATCAAAGAGAGACTAAATCTAACACAAATCAACAATTAGGTATAATTCTGAAATTTTTTATAAGGATTAAGATTTGAGAATACTTTCAGGAATACAACCCTCAGGAATTATTCATATAGGTAACTACTTTGGAATGATTAAAAAAATGATTGAATCGCAAGATGATGGTGAACTTTTTGCCTTTATTGCTTCATATCATGCCTTGACAACTGTTAAAGAAAAAGAAGTTTTAGAAAAAAATATCTTTGAAGTAGCAGTAAACTTTTTAGCACTTGGAATGGATCCAGAAAAATCAACTTTTTGGGTACAACACCATGTAAAAGAAGTACTAGAGTTATACTGGCTTTTATCAAATCATACATCTATGGGTTTACTTGAACGAGCACATTCTTATAAAGATAAAGTAGCTCGTGGATTCCAAACAAATCATGGACTATTTTCTTATCCTGTACTTATGGCTGCTGATATTTTAGTATATGACTCAAATATTGTACCAGTTGGAAAAGATCAAATCCAACATGTGGAGATGACAAGGGATATAGCAAATAGTTTTAATAACCACTATAAAACTGATATTTTAGTATTACCAGAAGCAAAAGTTGATGAAGTTGTTGCAACAGTTCCTGGAACTGATGGAGCAAAAATGTCAAAATCTTATGGGAATACAATTGATATGTTTGGAAATGCCAAAACAATCAAGAAACAAGTTATGGGAATAGTAACTGATTCTAAAGGATTAGAGGATGTAAAAGATCCTTCAACTTGTAATATTTATAAACTTAGTGAACTATTTATGAATGAAGAAGAATTAGCAGAGCTAAGAGAAAGATATGCAACTCCTGGTGAAGGATATGGACACTTTAAAATGACCCTATTAGATAAAATTAATGAACATTTTGAACCATATGCCCAAAGAAGACAAGAGCTTTTAAATAATCCAAAAGAAGTGCATGAAATACTTGCATTTGGAGCTGAGAAAGCTGGCAAAATAGCAAAAGCTAAAATGGAAAAAATCAGAGATATAGTAGGACTATAAAATAAAAAGTGTAGTTAAACTTTAACTACACTTATTACCTCATCAACTTTATTAAATATCTCTTCAACTCTTTTTTGCCAAAGTTTTCCAAACTCTTTTATCTCTTTTTCATTTGCTTTTTTTGAAAGAGATTTTTGCATCAAAAAGTGAAGTTCTTCACTCATGTTTATTGAACTAATATCATAAAAAACATCTACGCTATTTTTTGTATCAATCCTTGTAAATCTAGCATTTGAAGAAATATCTTTTTCAAAAAACATCAAATGTCTTCTATCGAAGTTACCAGCCAAACCTTTAAATCCAGTATCATAAGTAGCACCAGTTATATTAGACATAACATTTGAGATAACTCCTGTGACACCATCACTTTGTTTAGAAGGAAACTCTATTTTGATTTCACCTCGAACTGGTATTTCATTTGAATACAGCTCTTTTAAAGCTTTATAAGTCATAAGATATACACCTAAAACTGTAGGACAAGAGTGCCCTGCACTTTTTACTATCTCTTTATATGAGAAAACAATCTCTCCATCACTGAAGGCTCCTAAAAAGCTAGAAAGATTATCTATTAATTTTATTTGGGGAATTTTATCAAAAAATTCTGGGTAGTTCATAAAAAATCCTTTTAAGATTTTTTACAGATATATATTTCCTTATCATTTTGACCATAGTCATGCAGATTAAATTCAATTACTCTTTCAACTTCAAAACCAGACTCTTTTAGAAGTTTTTTTAATTCATTTGTTTCATAGTAATATTGAATAATAGCATCATTCTCTTTTTTGAAAAGATTGTTTTTATCTTGTGTAAAAAGGGTAATATCTGTAAATAGTTTCTCTTCTTCAAAGACGGCATCTATAACTATAAATTTATCACCTAAATCCATACTCAAAGTTCCTTGTGCTACATCTTCAAATCCAAAAAATGAGTTTACATCAAAAATAAAATATCCGCCTTGATTTAAAACAAGATTCATCTCAGTAAAAAATGTTTTTACATCTTTTTTTGGTATATAATTGATAACATCAAAAATTGCAGTTGTGCAATCATATTTTTCTTTTACTTCATTTAAAGGCAAACTTGCTACATTTTTGATGCCATTTTTTTTGCATATTTTTATTTGTTCACTACTTAAATCTATACCGTAAGAGTTTAACTTTAAAGTAGCTAATTGATTTAAAAAAGAGCCTTGTCCACAACCTACATCTAGGATATTGTCAAGTTTCTTTTCTATTATTATAGAGATAAATTCACTATGAAGTCTAAAAACCTCATCTTCAAAATCTAAATACTCTTCTATTTTTGCATATAAATTTAGACCCATTATAAAACTGCTTTGATTCTTTCTCTTAATTCTAAAATTTTATCTTTTTTTGCATAATATGAGTTTTTGTTTGCTATTAAGTGTGCACTACTTAACATAATAGTTGGACCCACTTCTAAGCCATTTTGTTTCATCGTTTCACCAGTTTCTACAATATCCACAATACAATCACTTAGATTAACTAAAGGTGCAAGTTCTATTGAACCATAAAGTTTGATAATCTCAACAGCCATGGCTTTTTCTTCAAAATATCTTTTTGCTATTTTTTCATGTTTTGTTGCAACTGTAATTTTACTTTTAGAGAAGTCTAACTCTTCTCCCTTTCTAAGTCCAAAAGCAACTTTGCACTTTCCTAATTGCAAATCAAGAAGTTTGATTAAGTCATACTCTTTTTCTTCTAAAACATCTAAGCCAACAACACCTAAATCAGCAGCTCCATGCATTACATAAGTTGGTACATCTTGGTTTCTTACATTTAAAAATTTAAATCCACTTTTCTCTAAAATTAATTTTCTTTTTTCAAATATAAACTTTTCACCAAAAGCTTTCTCAAATTTGTCTAAAGTCTCTTCTGCAATTCTTCCCTTAGGCAATGCAATTGTTAGCATCAATAATCCTTTTCATGTTCATAAATATCAAATCTTTTTTATATACACTATTTTCAAAATATTTACTAAATAGCTCTCCGTCGCCACCTGTAAAAATGATTTTTCTGTTTTTGCTTACTTCTTTGATTGGTAAAATAATAGATTTCATCATAGCATATGATATAGCATCTTTTGTTTGAAGCGGTATTTTATCCAAATTTATATTTATATCAAAATCAAAATTTAGTTTTTTGGAGATTTTAGGGTAAGTATTCATATATGCTCTACAACCTGGTAATATAAAACCACCAGAATGTTTCTCATCCATAATATCAACTGTTATAGCACTTCCTGCATCTACAACTACACAATTTTTTTCAAAATAACATGCAAGTGCTCTATCTATTCCCAAGCCTTTATATTCTGTCTCAAACTTCATTAGCTTTTCTATATTTTTTGCTTGTGGATTTGATTTTATAAGTTTCTTAGAACCTCTATCATTTACAGAGACAAAATATATTTCATCATCAAATTTAGGTAGTTCTTCATCTAATAAATATCTTTTGTCCTTACCATTTATCAAAAAATGGTATGTACTATTTCCTATATCACATAAAATCAATATCAATACTCCAGTTATTATCTTGTAATGTTTTTTTTGCTTTTGAACACAAAGGTGAACTTATAAGTAAATACTTTTTCTTAAAGTTGTGTCCTTTATAATCTATAAGAGTATCAAACATTTTTTCTAAATCTTCTACATTTTTTCTAATAAATCTACTTTTTGAATTATATATAAATATTGCAATAAACTCTTTATTTGTAGATGTCCCACAATATATTTCAATTTTTTTTCTACTATTTAACTCTTTTGGCAATACTTCATTTAATTCTTTAAAAATGATATCTTTTTTTTCTAAAAAAAAGTTTGTAAGATTCTTCAATAGTATTCCTTGATTTAATTTTGAAATTATAATCAAAACTACATTATAAAGCCTTGTTTACCTCTAAATTATTTGATTTTATTTACTTTTATGTGTATATTAGTTCAACTTGGAACAAAAAATAGAAAAATATACTATTTTTTATACAATTATATTTCAAAGTTTTTTAATAAAAGTGATAAAATACTTTTATGGAAAAAAACTAATGAATTATGAAGAACAAACAAAAATTACAAGAGCTGTTATAAAATCAGCTGTATTAATGTTAGAATTTGGAGCTGAAAGTATTTTAGTAGAACAAACAGCTCAAAGATTGGGTAAAGCTCTAGGTGTTGATTCTGTTGAAATCTCTTTAATACCTTCTGCTATTGTATTAACTACTTTAAAAGACTCACAATCAGTAACTACCACAAGGCGTTCACATCACAAACCAATTAATATGTCAATTGTTTATGACGTACAAAAAATGACTATTGATGCTGAAAAGAATCCTAATTTGTCTGCTGATTTTATAACAACTACTTTAAAGAATATAAAACCAAACTATTATAATAGATGGCTTGTGGTCTTTATGGTAGGACTGTCTTGTGCCTCTTTTGGATATTTAAGAGGTATAGATTTAAATGGTTTTTTTGTAACTTTTTTTGCTGCTTCAATAGCAATGATTATAAGACAAGAGTTAGCAAAAAAGAAATTTGTTTTAATTTTAACATTTGGAATTACAGCTTTTTGTGCAACAGCAATTGCACACTTGGCATCATATTTTAATATTAGTTCCACTTCAAATATTGTTTTATCAGCATCTGTTTTACTTTTAGTTCCTGGATTTCCATTTATAAACTCAATGCTTGATGCAACTAAAGGGTATCTATCAATGGCTTGGGGACGATGGATGCAAGCTTCACTTTTGACACTTGCAACTTCTATTGGAATAATTATTGCCATGTCAGTTTTTAATATAAAGGGTTGGTAAGATGATTGATACTTTAGAAAATATTTTTTTACATGCTATTTTTGCAGCTATTCCAGCTGTTGGATTTGCAATGCTTTTTAATGTACCCAAATCGGCACTAAAATATTGTGCCATGGGTGGAGCTATTGTTTATACTTGTAGAGAATTTTTTATGACTTTACATTTGACAATAGAATTATCAACATTTTTTTCTTCAGTAATTATTGGTATTATTGCCTTATATTGGTCAAGAAAAAATTTAGTTCCAAGACCTATTTATACTGTTGCTTCCATTATTCCTATGATTCCAGGAACTTATGCTTTTACTGCAATGATAAGTTTAGTTGATATGAATTCCCATGGAGTAAGTATGGAATTAATTGCCATTTTTATTGACAATGGATTAAAATCAGTCTCTATTATTGGAGCGATTAGTTTTGGTCTTGCACTCCCATCTTTATATTTCATGAGGTACAAAAGACCAATAATCTAATTATAGAAGTATTAAAGTTGCAAGTCCTAAGAAACTAAAAAATCCAACAACATCAGTAACAGTTGTAAGTAATACTGTACTTCCAATTGCTGGGTCAATTTTTAATTTTTGTAAAGTTAAAGGTATAACTGCACCAAAAAACCCTGCACTAATTAGATTAATAACCATAGACATTGCAATAACAAGACCCAATAGTGGCAATTTAAACCATAAATATGCAATTAAGCCTACCACTCCTGCAAAAAGAAAACCATTTACCAAAGATATTATTACTTCTTTTATTATAGTTTTTTTTGCATCTTCATTTTCAATATCACCTAAAGCTAACTGTCTTACAGTTACGGTTAATGTTTGTGTTCCTGCATTTCCACCCATAGAAGCTACTATTGGCATAAGTACTGCTAAGGCAACAAGGGATTGAATAGTTGCATCAAACATCCCAATTACAATAGAAGCAGCAATTGCAGTAACCAAGTTTACACCTAACCAAATCGCTCTACTCTTTCCGATTTGATACATGCTCTCTTCTTGCTCTGCTTCATCATTAACCCCTGCCATGTTATAGATTTGCTCAGTCGCACTATCTTGGATGATGTCATAAACGTCATCTGATGTAATTCTACCAATAAGTCTATTTCTATTATCCACAACAGGTAAACTAGATAAGTTATAGTTTGTAACCATCTCTACCACATCTTTTAAGTCAGCTTTATGAGAAATCTTATAATTTCTTAATTTATCACTTGGAATATCAGAAAACTTCATATCATGTTCAAAGATTATTAACTCTTCTAATCCAACACTTCCTATATATTCGCCTCTTTTACCTGTAATATGACAATGCCAAATATTATCAACTTCTCCAATTTCTTTTAAATCTTTTAGCCTTTTTATTGCATCACCAATTTTTTCATCATTTCTTGCACTAAAAAGCTCTGTTTGCATGTAAGCACCAGCTTCATCATCACTATAAGAGATAAGTTGCTCAAGTACTTCTTTATCTTCTTCATCAAAACTTTCCAAAATCTCTTGGGCTAACTCTTCATTATCTTCAGAGATATTTTGAATAAAGTCAGCTGCATCATCGGTATCCATACTTGATGTAATTGCAACTATTTTTTTAGTACTGATATGATCACTAATCTCTTCTTGAACAATATCTGGCATCTCAGATAAAACTTCAGCAAGAAGAGCACTTGGGATTTTTTTAAGCATTTTAGAGTATTCATCTTCATCAATATCTCTAAGCTTTAAAAGTTGTTCAGAGATATCATAAGGGTGAACACTATTGTTATTGTCTTTTTTGAACTCTAATATTTCACTATTAAGTATTTCAATTAATTGATCAAGTTGTTCTATGTTTTTTTCATTCATATTAAATCTTCTTTTTTATCTCTAATTTTTGAGGCCTAATTGTTATATCAGTTATAACACCATTATAATTTATAATTTCTAATACACTTTTTGCAATATCTTCAGCTATAAGGTATGAATTTTTGCTATCTCCTGGTTCAAAATTAAAATCATTAAAAAAATTTGTTTTTGTAAGGTCTGGATTTATTGTTGTAACTTTAACATCACTTCGCCTAAGCTCTTCAAATAGTGCTAAACCAAAATTCCTAAGTCCTGATTTAGTAGCAGTATAAAGTGCCGAAAACTTCGAATGTCTTGTGGCTTCTATTGAAGCTACATTTATAATATGCCCTTTTGTTTTTTTCAAACTTCTAAGGAGCAAATTTGATAAAATAATTGGTGCTGTTAAATTGACATCAATTAACTCTTTTATTTTAGCTAATGATACCTCTTCATGGGGTTTAAAAATACCAATACCTGCACAATTTACCAGAATATTAATATCATTTTCTTTAAGTAAAGATTTTATCTCTTTTTCTAAAGCCTCAAAATTATTTAGCCTACTTTTTAACTTTATTACTTCATAAGCATTACTTTCTAAAATATCAGAAATAGCTTTCCCTATTCCTGAGCTATATCCTGTAACTATTGCTTTCATTGGTTTAAACTTTTTCTTTTAAAATTTTTATAATAAAAGTATGCAACTATAGATAAAACTATTAAAATAGCAATAATAATAACTCTTAAATACTCTTTAATTAAAAGTTGATTATCCCCTATAAAATATCCAACTAAAGCTAATATTATAACCCAAACAGCAGCACCTAAACTAGTATATAAAGAGAATAAAAATATATTCATTTTTGCTAAACCTGCTGGAAATGAGATATATTGTCGAACAGCTGGAATTAATCTTCCTGAAAAAGTTGAGATATGCCCATGATCTTTAAAAAACTTTTCCATTTTATTTATAGTTTCTTCACTTATAAAAAAATACTTTCCATATTTAATTAAAAACTTTCTTCCAAATTTTACAGCTAAGTAGTAGTTAAATAAAGCACCTGATAAACTTCCCAATACTCCACAAATAATTGCAATACCCATATTCATCTCACCTTGATAGGCTAAATATCCAGCTGGCACCATAACTACTTCACTAGGGAAAGGGAAAAAAGAGCTTTCTAAAAACATCATAATAAATATTCCTATATAACCTAAACTTCCAACTGTTTGAACGATGAAGTCAACTATTTCATGTAACATTAAACACCAACTCTAATTTTTTTATATATTATAAACATAAATAGTGACATTGCGCTTACAATTATTATAGTTGCCCCTGAAGTCAAATTAAAAGTATAAGACAAATAAAGACCAACTAAAGTAAAAAGCGAAGATAAAAGGGCTGATATTGCCATCATTCCATATAATGAATTTGATAGTTTTTCAGCAATATATATTGGAATCGTCAAAAGAGCAATTACCAAAATCAATCCCACAACTTTAATTGCAATCACAACTGTTAATGCTGATAAAACTAAAATCAAGGTATAAAATACTTTTACATTTATTCCTCTTAAAGAGGCATATTCACTATCATATGAAACAGCTAAAATATCCCTATAAAAAAGACTTACTATTATAATTATAAAAGCTACTAATATTGCCATAAAAATTAAGTCATCACTTCCAACAGCTAAGATTGATCCAAATAAATAACTCATCAAATCTACATTATATCCAGGCGTTAAATCCACTAAAATAATCCCAATAGCCATACCACAAGCCCAAATAAGGCCAATAAAAGTATCTATTCTTTCCCTTTGATAAAGGGTTAAATATGACATTAAAAGAGCAGCACCAATTGAAAACACTGTAGCTCCTAAAAAAATTGGAAGTCCAAAATAAATGGCTATTCCAATTCCACCATAAGAAGTATGTGCCATTCCACCTGCTAAAAATACCATTCTATTTACAACAATCAATGAACCAATAATTCCAGCAGCAATACTAACTAACACTCCTGCAATAATTGCATTTTGAATAAATGTATAATTTAATACCTCTAACATCCGCAACTCTTTTGTGTACCAAATAATTGAAGCATTTCAACTTCACAAAAATGATTATCAGCATTGGGAATATCATTTCTTCTATTTGAGATATCATGGAAAGTCAATTTTTTATTTATGTGAGCAACTTTTGAGGCATAACCTAAAATAACCGAAATATCATGACTTACAACTACAATTGTGATTGATTTATTTAGAAGTTTTAATAAATCATAAATTTGTTTTTGTCCATCCACATCAATACTAGCTGTAGGTTCATCTAAAAGTAAGATTTTAGGGTGAGCACAAAGTGCACGTGCTATCATTACTCTTTGTCTTTGCCCTCCTGAAAGAGTTCCAATTTTTGCATTGGCAAAATCTTGCATACCAACTTGTTCCAAAGCACCCATAGCACAAGCTATCTCTTCTTTTTTATACCCAAGTAATGGTCGCTTATGCCCAACATGCCCCATCATTACTACTTCAATTACTTTTATTGGAAAATTTACATTTACATTTGTATTTTGAGGAACATACCCTATTGTAGAAATATTTTTTTCAACTTTTGAACCTAAGAATTTTATTTTCCCTTTTTTAACTTTGTTTATTCCCAAAATTGCTTTTAATAAGGTGGATTTTCCTCCACCATTAGGTCCAATAATCGCTAAAAAATCATTCTCTTTTATTGTTAAACTTATATCTTCAAGAATAACTTGTTTATCATATGAAAAGCTTAATTTATCTATTTCAAGTATATTCATTTATCTTCTTTTATTTATTTTACTTAAATATGACATTTTCATCATATTTTCAATTTAATTATTACTTAAACTTGGAATAATACCATAAAAAGCCTTGTAATGGAACTCTCCATAAACTATAGATTTTTATTTAATTTTCCTACATTTAGTATTTCATTTGCTTTTTTATATCCCTCTTTTAAAACAAAATCAAAACTTTTAAAATCAAATAATTTTATTTCTGAAATAGTATCTATATTCACAAAATAATCTGCTCTTTTTTTTGCTCTTTTCATAGCACTTTGGGTTAATATAAACAATGATCTTTTATGTAAAACATCTTTTTTATAAGAAAATTTATTTGGTAAATTATTAACATTTACGCTTATATTTAAACATTTCATTTTGCAAAGATTTTTATTAGGCAAATTATCACTATATCCACCATCTACATAATGCTTTTTATCAATTTCAACTGATGAGAAATATGGTAAAAGAGAACAAGAGGCTATAGTTGATTTTATCAAATCATTTTTACTATGATATTCTGCTTTTCCTGTTTCAATATTAGTTACACATATTTCAACTGGTATTTTTATCTCTTTATCTTTAATAAAAGCTCTTAATTTCTTTTCTACTTTATTTAAACTTAAAATCGAGTTGAATCTAAATCTAAATAAATCCCATTTATTTATTGTAAAAAAAAACTCTTTAATCTCATCTATTGAAAAACCATAGGCATAAAGTAAAGCAATTATTGCTCCCCCACTTGTTCCTGAGAGTTTTTTTATTTTAAAATTATTTTCTTCTAAGTATTTTATTACTCCAAGAGAAGCAGCTGTTCTTACACCTCCACCTGATAGGGTTAAAGTAATTTCTTTTTCATTTAATTTACTTTTCTCTTTTGACATTTTTCTTAACTCTATTTTTTTGATTAATTTTATTCAAGTATGACATTTTCATCATATCTTCCATTTGATTGTTAGAAAAGTATTCATAACCAAAACAATCTTTCCAAAGTTTGTGGTCTTCCATGCATAAATAGAAGTATACCTTATTGTGCCACGCTTTAAAAGAGTTATAGGCAAATTTAAACATCTCTTTTTTTATTTCATAGGGATATGATTGTTTTTTATTTATCTCTTCAAAGGGCATTTGTAAGATTTTTGATTTAAAATCTCTACTTTTTATTTTATTTATAACTGGTTTTATAAACGTAAGTGTTCCAAAAGATACTAAAGCTACATCATCTGGATCAAATTCAGCTATTAATTTATCAAAAATCTCTTTGTATTCATCTAAATAGTTTTCATAATGAACAATTGGATGAAAATGGAATCCTACAATTACACCTTTATTTGCTAAAGCTTTTGCAGCATCAACTCTTTGTTCTAATGTTGCAGTTAGATGCTCTTCGTTTTTTATAATTGTTGGTGTATTTAAAGACCAAGTACAAATAATATTTGCTGGGACATCATTTTCCAAAAAATATTTTATATTATTTGATTTTGTTTTAAACTCTAAAATAACATTTTGATTTTCCCTAGCAAAATCAAATAGTGCATCTAAAAGACCATCTTTATTTCCCCACATAAGAGAATCAGAACTCTGTCCTGTTCCTATATGATAAGTATAATTTGGATCTAATTTTAACTTTTTTAGATTATCTTTGAAATTTACATCAAAGCCTATTTTATCTTGATTGTAAAAAGATTGAATAGAACAATAAGAGCAATCAAAACCACAAGATTGAACTGCATCTAGAGTTAGTAAATTACAGCATCTAGTACTTTCACTTGCAACAGGACAAGAACCAAGACCAACACTCTCTTTTTTTATCTCATTAAAAGAGAATCTTCTAGGTTTTTCATATGCTTTTTCATCAAAGGTTTTATATGAATTTGAAGAACTTTTTAAATCTTCCCAAATCTTTCTTATATGATTAAAGGCATTTTTTCTTGAAGGATACTTTTCTTCAAAAACTTCATAAAGTTCTTTTTCATTCCACATATTAAAATCAATTGCAAAATCGATTAGTTGTTTTAATTCTTGATATGAAAAAAGATATTTTAGATATACCTCTTTGATAAACTCTTTATTTTTCTCTTTTAGATTTTCATAGTTAGTTTTTGTAATATGCTCATTGAATTTTTCTATACTCATATATATTTTTCCCACGATTTAAAGCTTTTTTGTATCAAATCAATAACAAATGATTTTTTAGGAATTGTTACATCTAAATAATCAGAAACCACTTTAAAAACATATATATCCTTTATATATTTTAAACAAGTCTCTTTAAAATGTGAACTTTCCATATCTACGAGAAGTGTTTCTAAATCTTCATCACTATCAAGAGGTTCTTCAACTGTAGTAATTGGTGCAAAATTAATATTTGGTAACAATCTATTTGTACAAAATAGAGTTCCTATCTTAATAGACTCATCACAACACCCTGCGATTCCAATATTTATAGCTTTTTTAATATTATAGTTTTCAAATACGTATTTTAAAGAATCTATAGTATTAGTTTTACCCATACCTGAGACTATTAAAATAATATTATCATTAAAAAACAGTTTGAAATTTTGAACAGAATTGTCTTGTTTGAGTTTATAGTAGTTGATTAAATATTGTGCTTCTGGTTGAAGAGCTGTGTGAATTAGAACTTTAGCAGTAATCATAAGAATAAAAAGTCGAAGTAAAAACTTCGACTAATAAAAGATTACTTTTTAAGCTCTTTAATTCTAGCTTTTTTACCAGTTAATCCTCTTAAGTAGTGAAGTTTAGCTCTTCTTACTCTACCTCTTCTTATTACTTCAAAAGTTTTAATTGACTCTGAATATAATGGGAAAATTCTTTCAACACCAACTGAGTTAGCTCCGATTTTTCTTACTGTAAGAGTAGCGCTTACACCTTCAGCACTTCTTGCAATAACAATACCTTCGAAAGATTGAACCCTTTTTTTCTCACCCTCTTTAATTTCAATACCAAGTCTAACAGTATCACCCGCTCTAAATTGAGGAATCTCTTTTTCTGCAATTTGCGCTGCTTCAAAGCTCGCAATGTATCTATTTTTCATTGTATTTCCCTTTGGTGAAAGTGCCCGCATTTGCAAGTTGCGGGGTATCACACTTCTATTTTATTTTTTTGTTCGTGATTAAACCTGGTCTATAATATTTTGTTTTGCAAATAGCCAGATTATTTTTCAAGTCGGCAATTTTACTATGATTTCCCTTTAAAAATTCTTTAACTATACTTAATTTTTGGAAATTTTCAGGTTTTGTAAAAGATGGAGCTTCTAAAAGATTATTTTCATAACTTTCCATTACTAAAGAATCAGCATTTCCAAGTACACCTTGAACATTTCTAGAAATTGCATCTGCCATGACCAATGAAGGTAATTCTCCACCAGTTAGTATATATTCTCCTATACTAAATACTTCATTTGCATACTTTTCTATAACTCTTTCATCAATTCCTTCATATCTTCCACTTACAATAACTATATTTTTTTTCTTTGCTAATCTTTTTGCATCTTTTTGATTAAAAGGTTTTGCAGCAGCTAATGGAAAAATAATATAAGCATCAGGATTTTTGATTTTGATTTCATCCAAACAATCAAATAGTGGTTGGGGAGTCATTAACATCCCTGCTCCTCCACCAACCATTTGTTTGTCTGTCTTTTTATGTTTATTTTCTGTATAATCCCTTGGGTTATAGAATTCATATGATATAAAGTTATCCTCTACTGCTCTTTTTAATATTGAATCATAAAAATAAGGTTCAATAAGATTTGGAAACAGTGTTACAAATATAAATTTCAAATTATTATTTTCATACTTTAAAAAGTATGTTACCCCTTTTCTTTTTTGAAAGTCTAGCATAATAATTTTTATTTATAATTAAGCTTTAATAACATATATTCTATTTTTTAAAAGGGAAAAACAATTGAGACATTTAAAAGGTTTTAGAAAAAACTACTTTTCATTATCAGCAATCACTGCATATTCAACTGCAAAAAAACTTAATGACAATGAAGTACGATCTAAAAAAACTGCTTTTATTTACTCAAGTCTTTGCGATGAAGATGAAGAAGAGTCCCCTCCTTTAGAAGAACTCATTTTAAACACTGCAACTTATGCTGCATACTCAAAACCTTGTTATTGTGATTGTGTCTTTAGATTAAAAACAAAACTAGCAATCTCAAACTTTAAATTTATTCCAAGATGTCCATACTATTCAACGCATTTTGCCTTTAGACGTACTGGCGTTCATCCACCACTTATTACTCTTTAATCAACATACAAAAAATCAAAAACATAAAATATATTAAGGATAATAAAATGCTAGAAAGCACATATATCGTAGGTTTTCCAAGAATTGGAGAACAAAGAGAGCTAAAAAAAGTATTGGAGAGTTATTGGGCAAAAAACTGCTCATTTGGTGAAGTACAAAAAGTTGCGAATGAACTTAAAAAAAGACATTGGAACTATCAAAAAGAAGCTGGTATTTCATATATAAGTTCAAATGACTTCAGTCTTTATGACAATGTTTTGGATACAGCAATTATGTTAAATGCTATTCCAAAGAGATTTAATGACTTAAGAGGTGAAGAGCTATATTTTGCAATGGCTAGGGGAAATAAATCTTCAGTTGCTATGGAGATGACAAAATGGTTTAATACAAATTATCACTATATAGTTCCAGAACTTAGTTTAGAAGATGAGTATAAACTTAATGCTTCAAAGATAATCAATGAATATAATGAAGCAAAAAGATTAGGAATAAAAACCAAAATAAACCTTATTGGGCCTATTACATTTTTGGCTTTATCAAAAAGAATTGATAGGGGTGATACTTTTGAATTGTTACACAAAATATTACCAATTTACATAGAGCTATTTTATGAATTATCAAAACTTAATGAAGTTGTAACTATCCAAATAGATGAACCAATCTTTGTAAAAGATAATGATGCAAAAATTTTAAGTCTTATAAAACCAACATATGATGCACTATCTCTTACAACAAACAATATAAAACTAATAGTTACTACATATTTCGAACACTCAAATGAAGCAACAAAAATCTTAGTTAATACTCCAATATGGGGATTAGGACTTGACTTTTTATACGGAGATGAGAATTTAGACTCTTTAGAACTTATTGCGAATAGTGATAAAAATCTAATTGCAGGAGTAGTTGATGGAAGAAATATATGGAAAAATGACTTTGAAAAATCTTTAGATTTATTGTCAAAGATTTCTCAAAAAGTTGAGAAAGATAAAATTATCATCTCCTCATCTTGTTCCTTATTACACACTCCATTTACATTAAAATATGAAGATAAGCTTGATAAAGAAATTAAAAATTGGTTGAGTTTCGCTTGCGAAAAACTTGAAGAAGTATCACTTCTTTCAAAAGTTTTTTATAAAGGTATTGAAAATCTAGATGAGAAAGAACTTGAAGAGTTAAATAAAAACAAAGATTCAAACAAAAGTAGAAAAACTTCTCCTTTAATACATGATAAAGAAGTACAAAATAGAGTTGAAAACTTTAAGACATTTAATAGAGAAGGAAAGTATGAAGAGAGAATTAAGATACAAAAAGAGGCTTTAAAATATGATTCTCTTGTTACAACAACTATTGGTTCTTTTCCACAAACAAGTGAAATAAGAAAATCAAGAAGTGATTATAAAACAAATAAAATCACAAAAGAAGAGTATACAAAATCTATGAAAACTTATATTGATGAGTGCATAACTTTCCAAGAAGAGTGTAATTTAGATGTATTAGTTCATGGAGAACCTGAACGAAATGACATGGTTGAATATTTTGGTGAACAACTAAAAGGTTATGGCTTTACTTTAAATGGATGGGTACAAAGTTATGGAAGTAGATGTGTAAAACCTCCTTTTATATATGGAGATATATCTAGACCAAAGCCTATGACAGTTGATTGGATTACTTATGCTCAAAGTAAAACAAAAAAAATCATGAAAGGAATGTTAACAGGTCCAGTTACTATACTTAACTGGTCATTTGTAAGGGATGATAAACCAAGAGATGAAGTATCAAAACAAATAGCAATTGCACTAAGTGATGAAGTAAATGATCTACAAAATGCAGGTATTAAAATAATTCAAGTAGATGAAGCTGCATTTAAAGAAGGATATCCACTAAGAAAAGAGAAAATTAAAACTTATGAAGATTGGTCAGTTAGAGATTTCAAAATTTGTGTAAGTAGTGCAAAAAAAGAGACTCAAATTCATACACATATGTGTTATAGTGAATTTAATGATATTATTGAAACAATAGAAAACATGGATGCAGATGTTATTTCAATAGAGACAGCTAGAAGTGGAAATGAACTTTTAAAAATATTTAAAAAACATGGTTATAAGCAAGAAGTAGGACCTGGTGTTTATGATATACATAGCCCGAGAATTCCAAGTGTTGAAGAGATTGTAAAACAGATTAAAGCACTGTTAGAAGTTTTACCCAAAGAACAACTTTGGATTAATCCAGATTGTGGTTTAAAAACTAGAAAATGGGAAGAAGTGATTCCAAGTTTAAAAAATATGGTAAAAGCAGTAGAAATCGTAAAAAACGAGAATAAATAAGGGGTAAAATCCCCTTATTTAAAAATAGTTTTTATTTGGATAAACATATTAAAAACTATTTTTAGATAACATTTCAAACAAAAAATATAAAAAGACACTAAAATGATTACATTAAAAGATATACAAGAAGCAAAAACAAAACTAGAAGGAATCATACTAAAAACGCCCCTTACTTATGCACCATTTTTAAGTGAAGAACTTGATAGTAATGTATTTCTAAAAAAAGAGAACCTTCAATTAACAGGAAGTTTCAAAATAAGAGGTGCTTTTAATAAAGTTGCATCATTAGATGAGAAGACTAGAAATATAGGAATAGTAGCCGCAAGTGCTGGAAATCATGCTCAAGGTATTGCTTATGCAGGAAACTATTTTGGATGTGATGCAACTATATTTATGCCTGAAGCTACACCCCTTACAAAAGTAAGTGGTGTTAAACAATATGGTGCAAATGTTGTTTTAACTGGACAAAACTATGATGAAGCCTATGCAGCTGCAATTAAATTTTGTGAAGAAAATAGTAAAACATTTATTCATGCTTTTGCTGATGATAAAGTGATTGCAGGACAAGGAACTATTGGATTAGAAATTATTGAACAAATTGAAGATTTAGAAGTATTAGTAATTCCAATTGGGGGTGGAGGATTGATTGCAGGAGCTGCGGTTGCTGCAAAATCAATAAATCCTAATATAAAAATTATAGGTGTTGTTGCAAGTGGTGCAAGAGGTATGAAAGACTCTTTTGAAGCGAGATTACCTATTGATTCAACATCTGTAAAAACTATAGCAGATGGAATTGCAGTAAAAGTTGTAACACCAAAACTACTTGATTATGCTTTAGAATATGTTGATGAAGTTGTAGAAGTGGAAGAACATGAAATAGCAAATGCTATTTTATTTTTACTTGAAAAACACAAACTTGTAGTTGAAGGTGCAGGTGCAGTTTCAGTCGCAGCACTTATGCATAATAAAATAGATGTAGAAAACTCTAAAGTTTGTGCAATTATTAGTGGTGGAAATATTGATGTAACTATGTTATCTCAAATTATTGAAAAAGGTTTAGTAAAATCTTATAGAAAAATGAATCTTATGGTAACACTTATAGATAAACCAGGTTCTTTGATGCATTTAACATCAATTTTTCAATCAAGCGATGCAAATATTGTCCAAATAGATTACGATAGAAGTTCGATAAAACTGGAGTTTGGTGAGGCTTATCTTACTGTTTCATTAGAAACAAAAGGTGAAGAACACCAAAAAGTAATAAGAGAAAATTTGAAACAAAATGGTTACAGATTTAAACAAATCTGATTATTTTTTATTCTATTTATAAAAAATTTAGAAATTTCAGTATATAATAGGCACCATAATTAAATAGAAGAAAATCACATAGAAGGAAGAAAATGGAAGGAAGATTATTTACATTCTTAGGGGCTATTGGTGGTCATAGTCAAGAATGGATTATCCTGTCGCATTATATTTTAGTAATTGCGATTATATTTTTAGTTGCAAGAGCTGCAACAAGAAAGATGCAACTAGTTCCAACTGGTGCACAAAATGTAATGGAAGCATATATTGGTGGTGTTGTATCTATGGGTGCAGATACTATGGGAGAAGAAAATGCTAGAAGATATTTACCATTAATTGGTTCATTAGGTCTAGTTGTTCTTGTTGCAAACTTAATGGGAGTAGTTCCAGGTTTTGAATCTACTACTAGTAATATTAACTTTACATTAGCATTGGCATTAATTGTATTCATTTACTACAACTACTTAGGTATTAAGAAAAATGGTTTTATAGGTTACTTTGCTCACTTCATGGGACCTATGCCTATTTTAGCACCATTAATGTTCCCTATTGAAATTATTTCTCATTTATCAAGAATTATTTCATTATCATTCAGACTTTTTGGTTCAATTAGAGGGGATGATATGTTCCTTATGGTACTTTTAATGTTAGTACCTTGGTTATTACCACTTCCAGGATTTTTCCTATTAACAGCGTTTGCATTTTTACAAGCGTTTATTTTCATGATTTTAACTTACGTATATATCGCAGGTTCTATCATGATGGAGCACGAAGACCATTAATAAGTGACTAACGTCACTTTTAATGATCTGAGAATCATTAATAAAGGACTCTTAAAAAAGGGAAGACTTCTTGTCTTCCCTTTTTTTATATCCAATATCTAGGCTAAAGATGAATCAAACTTTTAATTATTATCTTATTACTGACCCCAAATATTATACAAGTGATAAAAATATATTTAAAGAAAAACTAGAAGATGTATTAACCAATAAAAGAGTTGATATGGCATGTTTTAGAGATAAGAAATCATCAAATTATGAAGAGTTAGCAAATATATTCATAAATACTTGTAAAAAGTTCAACATAAAACAAATCATTTTAAATAAAAATCTAGAATTAGCAATAAATCTAAATTGTGGCATTCACCTCACTTCACAACAATTTGATAAAATCAAAATTGCAAAAGAGAAAAAGCTATACACAATAATATCTTGTCACAATGAAAAAGATATAAAAAAAGCTATAGAAGAAAAAGCAGATGCCATAACTTACTCTCCTATTTTTTATACCCCAAATAAAGGAGAAGCAAAGGGAGTTAAAGTATTAGAAGATATGCAAAAAAAATATAAGATAAAAATAATAGCACTTGGTGGTATTATTGATGACTCACAAATAAAACAAATACAAGATTGCCAAGTTTTTGGTTTCGCCTCAATTAGATACTTTATTAAATAGCCTTTAAATAAGCTTTTTCATTTCCTAAATATACTAAATAAGCATACACCTCATCACTGTTACTTATCTCTTTTATTGCTTTTTTATAAAATAAAACTTGTTTTTCATGCTCTTTATTTTCTTGAACTGTTGTCTTATAATCAAAAATATAATACTTATTTTCTTTCTCTATCAGCAAATCTATTATTTTAATTTCTCCATTATAAATCAAAGATTGTTCCCTTAAAAAATTTGCATCGTCTAAAAAGCTATTAAACTCTTCATTTTGAATTAATAAGGATATCCTTTGTTTTATATCATCAAACTCTTTATCCTTTAAATAGACAGAATATCTACTTTTAGTGAGATTTAAAGAGTATTCTAATTGTTCAATTGTAAAATCATTCATCATCTCTAAACAATAATGTGTTGCTATTCCAAAATATCTTGCTTTTAATTCAAAATCTTCTTCATAATTTTTTACAGATTTATTTGTTTGTCTTCCTAAACTCAAAGGTTTATACTCTACTTTTTCTATTTTTTCATTAGAATCTTTTGTAAATTCATTTATAACTAACTCACCTATCTTACAAGACTTTAATCCAAGTAAATCAAAAACAGATTTTTCCTCTTTTTTGAAAATAAACAAATTACTTTTTGCCCTTGTTAAAGCCACATATAAAATATTTATCTCATCTTCTGCTTGCAGTGCTTTTTCTTTATTTAATGCACGTTTATAATTTTCATCAAAGTTTTCTAGATTTGAAATTTTATAATATACATTTTCCAAATAAACTCCACTATATTCAAACAATAATGAACTTCTATCGGCATTTTTATTTTTAATTCTATCAAGTAAAATTACAGTATCAAATTCCAAACCTTTTGATTTAAAGATAGTCAAAATTTGTAAACCAATTTGTTCTTTATTTTCAATTGGAGTTTCCATTAAATCAACTTCATAAACAAAATCAACAATATCAGTGAAGTTTTTTGATTCTTCAACAAATTTTATTACATTGTCATCTAAGATATTAAAATATTTTGCCACTTTTAAAACAAGTTCAAATACCCTGTTTTCTTCTAAATTAAAATCAAAATCTAATTTTATATTTGGAGCATTTCCAATTATTGCATTTAAATTCTCTTTATAAATATTTTCTTTATAATAAAGATATTTTATAGCATTTATACAAGCTTTTACATTCTCTTGATTAATAAGTTTTGAAGTCATCTCTGTAGAGATTTTAAGTGTTGGAAACATCTTACTTAAGTATGAATAAAGTTCCAGAACATCATCATTTGTATATGTTAAAATAGCAATTGAATTTGGATCAATATTTTTTCTAATAAGTTTAGCAATTGTACTTGCTATTGTTTGATATTTTTCCTCTTCTTTTAGCTTATCATCACTTATTACTTCCACATAACCATTTTCAATATTACTTAATTGTTCATAGTATTCATAATTATTTAAATTTATAAATGCCCTATTTACAAACTCAACTATGTTTTTAGCACTTCTAAAGTTTGTATTTAAAATTTCAGTTTCTATTTGATTGTGTTTTTTACTTACAAAATCAAAAAGTTCCCTCTTTCCACCCCTAAATCTATAAATTGATTGTTTAATATCACCCACATAAAAAAATGACTTGAACTTTTCACTATTACCTGAAAGTGCTTCTTCTATAAGTGGTTCTAAAATTTTATATTGTAAAAGTGAAGTATCTTGGAACTCATCTATTAAAATATGATTATATTTACTATCTAGTCTAAAGTATAAAAAGTCTTTATCAATTTTACTTGAGAGTAGTTCATATACATAATTTGAGATATCATTAAAAGTGAAATAGTTTTTATTTTTATTATAACTCTTTTTAAAATCCTTAAACAACTTGTATAACTCATATAAAGAGCTAAGGGAATAAGAAGATCTTAATTTATAATAATTACTTATTTGTATTTTTAGTTCTTGGAAGTTCTGTTCAAACTCTTCATTAGAACACTTTTTAAAATCCCTTGAATCAGTTGATACATCTTTTGTAAGCCAAGTTTTCCCTTTAAGTAATAACTCTTCGAAGTTATCAAAATCAACAGATTTTAAAGCAGCATTCGAAGCACTTGGACAGTTTTGAATATATTTTTTTAATTTAAATGCAATTTCTAAAGCTAAGTTCTTTTGTAAATTTATTAGATTTTCTTCTATTGGAACTATTTTAAAATCTTCATTCTTTTCATTTAAATTTAAAAAAATATCAAATATAGAGTTAAACTTTTTAGCTTCATAATATGAGAAGTTAATCAATTTATCAAAATTTTCTAAATTTAGTGATTGTAAGAATTTATATTCAAGATTTTCTATATTATCTTGCTTAATTGAGAAATCATCATCAACACCTATATATCCACTAAATTCCCTTAAAATTTTATTTACAAATTTATCAATTGTATAAATAGAGAGTTCGGAATTTAAATATAAGTTTATAAGATAATCTTTTTTATTTAATATTTGCTCAACTGATAATTCTGATACATTTGAAATTTGTTCAAGATAAATCTTATCTTCACCCAAACTCTTCAAAGTCTTAAAGATTCTTTCACTCATCTCTTTTGCAGCTTTATTAGTAAAAGTTAAAGCCAAGATTTCTGTAGGACTAGCCCCTTTTAATAACAACGAAATGTATCTTACAGTTAATGCAAAGGTTTTTCCACTTCCCGCACTAGCTTTTAATGCCAAATAATTTTTCATAAAAAATGATACTAAAAATCTACCAAATATTGCATTATATTACAAAAAGAAAAGTTGTTGTATAATGCCTCACTTTTTAACAAGGTTTTAAAATTATGCAAATAAAAAATACAACTGTAGAAACACTACTTGATGCCATTCCTTATATCAAAAAATTTTATGGGAAAATAATTGTTATCAAATATGGTGGAAGTGCACAAACTTCCCCTGCTTTACAAGAAAAATTTGCCCAAGATATTGCCTTACTTTCACTTGTAGGAATCAAACCTGTAATCGTACATGGTGGAGGAGCTAGAATTTCTGAATTATTGAAAAAACTTGAAATTCACTCTGAATTTATTGATGGACATAGGGTAACTTGTGGTGATAGTATGAGAGTTGTGGAAATGGTTTTAAGTGGAGAAATAAATAAAAATATAACTTCACTATTAAACTACCATGGTGCAAAAGCCATAGGTATTTCTGGAAAAGATTCATCTATTATACAAGCCCAAGCAAAAGACGGTGGAAAGTTTGGATATACAGGTGTTATTACTCAAATCAATGGAAAAATGATTACAAATCTTATAAATGAAGGATTTGTTCCAGTTATTGCACCAATTGCTGATGCAAAAGAGCCTGGACATCCTGGATTTAATATAAATGCAGATGTAGCAGCTAGTAAAATAGCTATCGCACTTGGAGCACAAAAAGTTCTATTTTTAACAGATATCGTAGGAGTACTAGATAAAGATAAAAATCTATTAAACTCACTAGATAAATCAGATGTAGAGTCTTATAAAAAAGATGGAACAATAGCAGGTGGTATGATTCCAAAAGTTGACTCTTGTATAGACGCTATTTACAATGGAGTAAATAAAGCTCACATAATAGATGGAAGAGTTGAGCACTCAATTATTCTTGAGCTATTTACAAGTGATGGAATTGGTACACAATTTGTAAGAAAAGATAATCCTAATAATGGAATAAATTTAGAAAAACTATTAAACGAATAAAGACAAAGAGTAGTTATTTACTCTTTTAAAATTTGCTTCGAGCATGAAGCTAAAAAATTATTGTCCCAAAATTAGGGACTATTTTAAGGAATAAAAATGAATTTTATAGAAACTAGAGGAAATGATGGAGTTAAAGCTAAAGAAGTAAGTTTTAGCGAAGCAATTTTAAGCCCCAGTGCTTCTTTTGGAGGACTTTATGTACCCAAAAGTTTACCAAAACTTGAAGATAACTTTTTACAAAATCATATTAACTCAAGCTATAAAGAACTAGCATATGACATACTTAAAGCTTTTGATATTGATATAGATGAAAGTGAAATAAAAAAGGCTTTAGATTTATATGATAAATTTGATGATGCTTCAAATCCTTGTCCAGTAGTTAAAATAGAAGATGATTTGTTTGTACATGAGCAATATCATGGACCAACAAGAGCTTTTAAAGATATGGCACTACAACCTTTTGGTTCAATATTAAGTTCAATTGCAAAAAAGAAAGATGAAAAATATCTGATTCTAGCCGCAACTTCTGGGGATACAGGACCAGCTGCATTAAATACTTTTAAAAATAAAGATAATATTCAAGTAGCTTGTCTATATCCAAGTGGAGGTACTAGTGATGTACAAAGACTTCAAATGGTTACAGAAGATGGAGCAAACTTAAAAGTAATAGGGATAAAAGGAAATTTTGATGATGCACAAACAGCATTAAAAAGACTTCTTGCCTCAAATACATTTAAAGATGAATTGGAAAAAGATGGAATAAAATTAAGTGCTGCAAATTCAGTAAATTTTGGAAGAATCATATTTCAAATCATTTATCACTTTTGGTCATATATTCAATTATTAAAACAAAATGAAATTACATTTGGAGAAAAAATTTACCTAGTAGTTCCAAGTGGAAATTTCGGAAATGTTTTAGGTGGATTTTATGCACTTAATATGGGTGTTCCAATCGAAAAACTTTTAGTTGCCTCAAATAAAAATAATATCTTAACTCAATGGATTAATACAGGTATTTATGATATTAGGGGGAAAGAGTTACAACTTACAAAATCCCCTGCAATGGATATACTTAAATCTTCAAATATAGAAAGAGTTATTTATAGTCTTTATGGAACGAAAAGAACAAAAGAATTAATGGAATCATTAAATGAAAATTTATTTTTTGAAATGACACAAGAAGAGACTAAAGAGCTTCAAAAATATTTTTCTGCTGTAAACTCAGATGATGCATATGGATTAAAAATTATAAAACAATATATCGATAAAGATTATATTATGGACCCCCATACTGCAACTTGTTTAAAAGCATATGAAACATTAAAAGAAAAAGAGTTAAAAACAGTTATGTATTCAACTGCTGAATGGACAAAATTTTCACCAACAGTTCTAAATGCCATTTCTCAAAACGATGAAAAATATGATGATAAAACTGCTTTAGAGAATATCTCTACAAATTGTAATGTGAAAATTCCTGATTCAATTTCAGAACTATTTAACTCTAAAATCCTACATGATGAAGTAGTAGAAAAAGAAGAAATAGAATCTAAAATAATCGATTTTATTACTAAATAATATAACTTAAACTTATAATTCTAAGGTTATTTTCAACCTTAGAAGCTCAATATACCTCATTTTTTGTGTAAATACGAGACAATTTGCTATTTTATACCTTAGTTTTGATTTTAGTCATAAAAAATTAAGACATGTTTAAATATAATGGGAAGATTTTATTTTAAAAGGAAACCAAATTATGTCTAACGAAACTAATAGACGAGATTTTATTGGTTATTCATTTGCTGCAGTTGCTGCAGTAGGTGGTGCTGCTTCGCTTGTTGGGATGAAACAAGCATGGGATCCACTTCCTAGTGTTTTAGCTGGTGGATTTACAACTGTAGATTTATCTACTATAAAAGCAGGTGAACCAGAAACTTTCGTATGGAGAGGTAAACCAGTATTTGTTCTTAAAAAAACAGCAGATATGGATCATTCAAAAAGAGATTTAATAGTAGGAGGTGATAGATTTATCATTGCTATTGGATTATGTACGCATTTAGGATGTATCCCTGCATGGAAAAAAGATGTATGGAAATGTGCATGTCACGGTGGAGAGTACAATGCCAGTGCCAAAAATACATTTGGACCACCACCAAGACCACTTGATGTTCCTCCATTTAAATTAGAAGGTACTAAAGTTGTTTTAGGTGAATCTAGTCCTGAATACAAAAAAATTGCTGCTTTTGTAGCAACAGAAGCGTAGGAAGGAGCTAAAATGGCAAAATTTGAAAAAGCAAACTCAGTTGGTGAGTGGTTAGATCAAAGATTAAATCTTACAGCATTCAATAAAGTTATGATGACTGAATATTGGATTCCAAAAGATATAAACTTTCTATGGGCGATGGGTGTTCTTTTAGCTACAACATTCGGTATTTTAATTATTTCAGGAATTTTCTTGATGATGTATTACAAACCAGATATTCATTTAGCTTTTGACTCTGTAAATTATACAATTATGCAAGAAGTTAAATTTGGTTGGCTATTTAGACATATGCATGCAGTTGCTGCATCAGTTGTATTCTTAATTATTTATATTCACATGTTTACTGGAATCTATTATGGTTCTTATAAACAAGGAAGAGAAATGATTTGGATTTCTGGTATGTTATTATTTGTAACATTCAGTGCCGCTGGATTTTCTGGATATATGTTACCTTGGGGACAAATGTCTTATTGGGCTGCAATGGTTATTACAAACCTATTTGGTGGTATTCCATTTATTGGTCCTGATTTAGTTGTATGGATTAGAGGTGACTTTAATGTTGCTGATGCTACATTAACTAGATTCTTTATGTTACATGTATTCTTATTACCTGTTGTTATAATGGGAATAATTGCATTACACTTCTATTCTTTAAGAGTTCCTCATGTTAATAATCAAGATTCAGAAGAATTAGATTTTGATGCTGAAGCTGAAAAATATCTTTCTGGAAACAAAAAAGAATCAAAAGTTATTCCTTTCTGGCCTGTATTTATCTCTAAAGATTTAGCAGTTATGGGAATTTTCTTATTATTCTACTTTTACTTAGTATTCTTCCATTATGACTTTGCAATGGATCCAGTTAACTTTGATCCTGCAGATAATATGGTTACTCCAACTCACATTTATCCTGAGTGGTATTTCTTATGGTCATATGAAGTATTAAGAGGTTTCTTCTTTGATGTTGGTCCTTTAAAAGCATTTGATATTGGATTAATGGCATTTGCATTTGCAAATGCTATATTCTTCTTATTACCATTCTTAGATAGAGATCCAAAAATCTTACCAGCACATAAAAGACCTAAATTCTTTATTTGGTTCTGGATTTTAATGATAGATTTAATTGTATTAACTGTTTTTGGTAAATTACCTCCAACAGGTACAAATGCGTATATTGGATTTACAGCAGCATTTTCATTTATTATAATATTCTTAGTATTACCAATTATTTCGAAATCAGATGCTAAGAAAAGGGGTGACGTATGAGAGAATTAAAAATATTAGCAGTTGTTGTAGTTTTAACACTTATAACATACTGGGGAGTTGAACCTTATGCTCACTCTGAAATGCACCCACATGTTGATGCACCAAATTATGACTTTCCTCAAGCTGATAAAGTGACTAATGCTGAAAATGTTGAAAAAGCAAAAGTGGCATTAGAAAAAGCAGAAAAAACAGGTAAAGAAAAAACAATTAAATCAGCAAAAACAGATTTATCAAATGCTGAAAAATTTGAAAAAGATACAAATGCATTTTGGGCAAGTGCAAAAGCAGCAATTGCGGATAAAGGTAATGTTGCAAATGGTGAAGTATTAGTTACTAGTAACTGTACTGCGTGTCACTCTATTGAATCAAAAGGTTTTCCAAAAGTTATGGATGATGCAAGTGCAGCTGCAGCTTATGGTGTAGTTCCACCTGATTTAGGTACTGCTGGAAAATTATATACTAAAGATTATCTAGTTGGATTTATTATGAATCCGGCAAGAGCTTCTAAAGTTACTCATAAATTTGTTGATGGAAGAGCTCATCCAATGCCAGGTTTTGATTGGATGCAACCACAAGAACTAGCTGATATAGTTGCATACTTAGAATCAATTGCACCTAAAACTATGACAGATAAAGAAGTATTTCATAATGCTTGTCAAAGATGTCACTCTATTAAATATGGAGATATGCAAAAGGGAACTATGCAAGCATTCACTCCTGATGCAAATATCAAAACATACATGGGTAAAATACCACCTGATTTATCTCAATACATTAAATCAAGAGGAGCTAAATATATCCATGAATTTGTAAATGATCCTCAAAAACATTTAGAAGGTACTGCTATGCCAAGAGTTGGTTTAACGCAAGCATCTGAAAAACAAGTTATTGGTTATTTAGAAAAAGTTGGTGATTCTAAAAAAGCACAAAGAGAAGAGTTAGGACCTAAATTCTTAATTTATTTAGTTATCTTTGCTATTTTCGCTTGGTTATGGAAAGCTAAACAATGGAGAGATATGCACTAAGCATCATCTTTTTATTTAACTTCAAAAGGGGACTAATTTTATTAGTTCCCTTTTTTTATATAAAAAATTACTTAATATTAAAAATTACTACTTTAATAAAAACTAACATTAAATTAACATCTCAAGAGTAAACTAACCTCTAATTAAATTAAGGAGGCTACATGGATATTATAGGACAATTTCCGTTGTTTTATTTTCCAGAATACGGAAGTGCTTGGATGATGGGTATGACAGGAACTATACACATCTTAGCATCACATACTTCTGTTGGTGCAGCAATGCTATTCGCATTTTTGTCATATAAAGCGTATAAAGAAAATCGATCTGATTTATATCCCTATATGAAAAAATATGGAATGTTTTTGTTGATTTTTTCATATGTAATCGGTTCAATAACAGGTCCAGGTATTTGGTACACAGCAACCGCTGCAAGTCCAAGAGGTATCAGTGCTTTAATACATAACTTTGTTTGGGTTTGGGCGACGGAGTGGGTATTTTTTGTTTTTGAAGTAATAGGAGTCTTTGTTCTTGTTTACTTTATAGATAAAATTGATAAGAAAACCCATTTAAAACTTACATTTTCATTTGCAATGGCTTCAGTTGGTACTTTAGCATTGATTATTGGAATTATTAGTTTTATGATGTGGCCAGGTACTCAAGAATACTATACAACAGGAAGTGCAAGTGATGCATTTTTTGGTACAAATACCTTCCCTCATATGTTTTTACGAATTGGTTTTATGATTATGTTATCAGGTGTAATTGGACTTATTATTTCAAGTGCAATGAAAAAAGATAATCTAGAACTTTCACGTGAATTAACTAAAAAAATGGGTTACATAAGTATGCTTGGAGGATTTTTAGTTCTATTCTTCTTTATGTGGTATATGGGAACTCTACCTGACAATGCACATGCTGTATTTAATATAACTAAGGGAGATGTTATCCAAAGTAGAATTATTCTTACAATTGTTTTTTCTATTTATTTTTTAGTTGCAATTGTAAAACCACAATTTATAAGTACACCATTAGCAGGAGTTATGGTTTTTGTAATATTAATTGCAGGAATATGGCCAGGTGAGAAACTAAGAGAATCTATGAGAAAACCTTATGTTGCAGGTCAATATATTTATTCAAATCAAATAATTAGCCGTGATGTACCAGGGAAAGGAATAAAAAGCGAACTTCCAATAATAGCCGAAAAAGGACTTTTACAAGTTAATCCATTTGTTCCAAAGAATTTAAAAGTAATTACAGAAGAAAATAAACATGAAGCTGGAAAACTTTTAACAAGAATGGCATGTTCAAATTGTCATTCTTTAGAAAAAACTGGTAAATATAGACCTTTAAAAGATAGATTAACAGGTATGGATAAAGAAGCTATCAAGTCTATATTATATGCAATAGGTGCAGGTGGTATGCCTTACATGCCAACATTGAAATTACCAGAAAATGAAACTGATGCAATTGCAGAATATCTTGCATCAATGAAATATTAGGAGGAATTATGGACGCATCAATATTATTAGCTCTAAGAGATCCAGCAGGAGTACCTTTTTATCCGGTAGTATTCCAAGTGCTGTATGTTTTAACATGGGCATTACATGCAGCCTTTGTTTTTCTTGCATTAGGTTCGATGGGACTTTCATTATATGGTACTTTTAAACAAAAAAGTGATGAAAATTGGAAGATATTAACACCCCATTTAATCCAAACAGGGAAAATAAGTATTTCTATACTTATAGTTTTAGGGGTTGCACCTTTATTATTTACACAAGTTATTTATGACCCAAATTGGTATGTAACAAATACATTATCTGGAATGTGGGTATTTATATTTATATATACATTAGTTCTTGGTTATATTCTTTATTATTGGTATTATTTTGCAAATAAGAAAAATCAAGGTGGAGGTAAATTATTAGGTATCATTTCATTTTTAGTTTTAATATTTGCAGGGACTTTAATGCACAATTTTGCAGTAACTTCTCTTATGCCAAATGATTGGATGAATATGTATGCACCAAATGGAATAGTTGACAATAGTGGATGGACATTTAATGTAGATACTGTAAGATTGATTTTTATGTTAAGTTTATCAATTCCAGTTGTTGGATTATTCTTACAAAACTATAGTAGATTTTTAAGTACAAGGGAAGATTTTAGTGAGACATTTGTAGATTATTGTGCAAAACTTGGAACAAAAATTGGAGTAGTAGGTTTAATTATAAGTGCAGTTGCCTTTGTAGCATGGATGTTGCAAGTTGGATATTTATTACATCCATTATCAATCGCTATTGTTATAGGTGTTGTCATTTTATTATTTATGATTTTGAAAAACAGTAATAGCTATATTACAACTATAGTATTAGTTGTTGTTGCTTTATTAATCTCTTCTATGAGAGAACTTATAAGATTTGACATTATGGCAAAACTGGGGTATAGTATTTATGAATATCCAGTTAATTTAGAAATTCCTACTATTGTAATGTTCTTACTTACTTTCTTAGTTTTAGGAGGAGTAGGAGTTGCTTACCTTCTAACATTAGCTTGGAAAGTTGGGAAAAACCAAGGTGTTTTTGATGGTACAAAAGATAAAGCTGTTACAAAATTAGGTAATTATACCTTATCTATAATGGTTTTATGGATGGTTATTTATTTTGGTTGGGGTATGACAATACTCTTTATGAATATACTCTAAATATTTATTTAAAAAAGTCAAAGAGTTTATTACTCTTTGACTTTTTACAATTGGAGTAAAATATGATTGGTACTCAAATACTATTTTTAGAAGATGATAGACTCTTTCAAGAAACTATAAAAGACCTACTTGAAGAAGAAAACTTTTTTGTGGACACTTGTTCCAATGGAGAAGAATTTTTAAATAAAATATATGACAATATATACGACTTATACATACTTGATATAAACGTACCTCAAATTAATGGTTATGAGATAATGAAGATATTAACAGAATATCAAGATGAAACTATACGGTTAGTTTTAACCTCTATCCCAAATAGTACCATTAGATCATTTAAAAGTGGTTGCGATGGATTTTTAAATAAAACAGGCAATAATAAAGAACTAATTCTAAGAATTCAATCCCTAATCAAAAGAGCATACCGAACATATTACGAATGCATAACTATTAATGACAAGATTTCATACAATATTTTTTCAAAAGAGATTTTTTATAATAATAAAGCCCTAGAAATAGAAACACAAGCTTTATTAGTACTAAACTACTTGATTAAAAAAAGAGGAGAGTTTGTAAGTAAAGAGATTCTAGAAAAAAATGTTTATCCCACTAATAGTAACTCAAAAGCTGATGTCATTCGATATCATATTTGGCATTTAAGAAAAATATTAGGTGGTGATATTATTGAATCACAAAAAAATAGAGGATATAGACTAAAGCCAGTTGGTGTTTAGTGGCTTTAGCTTTCTGTGAATAGATAAAAGTTAGTAGGAGTTTATCTTATTCTTTTTGTTTAAACATTGTAATTATAAATTAGCACTGTTAATTAAGTGTTAGTTTTAAATTATCAATTTTGCTGCAATAATTGTAACTGCTGTTTCACTTCTTAAAATCAAATTAGAGTTAATTCCAACAGTTTTTTCTTCTGTAAATTTTTCTAACTCTTTAGGGGAGAAACCACCTTCACAACCTATAATTATACTTTTTATATCTTTGTTATCATCTACACTATTATTAGAAAAATTAAATACAAAACTATCTTTATAAGAGGCTAAAACCTCATCTAAAGAATTTAAAATTTCTAACTTAATAATTGAACTTCTTCCACACTGTTGTGAGGAGTTTATTAATATTTTTTCAAACTTTTCTACATTTAGTTTAAAATTCTTTTGTGAATAATCTGCATAAAAAAAAGTGATTTTATCAACCCCTATTTCATTTAGATAAGGAAGTTGTTTTTCAATTGTTTTTGGATCAACAATAGCCCAAATAATATGAAGTTTTTTATCTACTTCTATTATCTTTTCTTCTTTTTTTATAAGTCTTAAACTTGCATCTTTTTTATTTATGTCAAATATCTCATAGGAATAAATAAAATTATCACTTAAATTTCTAAAAAAAACAGTTGAACCAATTTTCTCTCTTCTTGCTTTAAAAAGATATTTATATATATCACCTTCAACTTTGATTGTTTCAAGTGATGCCTCAGATGAATAAACAAACTGCACTAAAAAATCTTACTTATAATATATGTGAAAACAATTATAATAATTTCAATAAGATAAATCTTTCTAGAAAATCTAAAAAACTCCTCTTGCAGTTGGGTATCATCACTTTTTATAACTCTCATCTTTTTAAATCTTTTTATCTCTAATACCATTACAGCAATTGCTGCTGCTATCATAATAAAAATAGTAAAACTAAAGGTCTTTTGATAAAAAGCAACAATTGTCCCTGTATAGATAATAATCGCATTTAAAGTATGATATAAAGGGGTAAAAAATTTAAGTCTTTTTGCTAATTTTATAAAATTATTTATATTATACACACTATAAAAATTAATTATCATGACCGATATAAAAAGGTATACAAAAAAAACGTGTGTATCAATTGTTGAACTACTAAAATCCATGTTTATCTCACTTTTAAGAAATTTTGCTATTATATCAAACTTAAGCATAGGTTGAAGTAAAAGGATTTTATATGAGTGTGTCAATTAAAGAAGCTTTAAATATAATTGTAAATTCTATCCAAATAAGTAAATTTGAAATAGTTCCAATTGAAAATGCGACATCAAGAATATGTGCCGAAGATTTAAAGGCAACAATCTCTTTACCAAAATTTAACAACTCTGCAATGGATGGATATGCAATACTTTTTGAAGATAAAGATAAAGAATTAACTCTTACAAATAAAATATTTGCAGGTGATAATAATCAAGATATCCTAAAAGCAGGAACTACAATAAAAGTAATGACAGGTGCAAGGGTTCCCAAAAACTGTGAAGCTGTTGTTCCACAAGAAAATACACAAACTATTGGAGATAAGATTAAAATCACCTCTGATATTAAAAAAATGCAACATATTAGATTTATTGGTGAAGATATTCAAAAGGATGAAGTTCTAGTTAAAAAAGGGGAAGAATTAAATTTCTCAAAAATTACTCTTCTTGCATCGCAAGGTATTTCCCATGTAAAAGTTTATAAAAAACCAAAAGTAGTAGTTTTTGCTTCAGGTGAAGAATTAAAACTACACTATGAAGGAGTTAAAGATTACCAAATTTATAACTCTAATACTCCAACTTTTATAGCAAGAGCTAAAGAGTTAGGCTGTGATGTTAGTTTTATAGGACAAGCAAAAGATTCAATTGAATCAATAAAAGAGCATATTCTTAACTCTTTAGATGCAGACTTAATAATAACATCTGGTGGAGTATCAGTTGGTGAAGCAGATTTTACAAGGGAATCATTTACACAAGTTGGTCTAGAAACTTTATTTGATGGAGTAAATGTAAAACCAGGAAAGCCAACAATCTTTGGTAAAATAAAAGATACTTTTATCTTAAATCTTCCAGGGAACCCTCTAGCTTCAGCTATGGTTTTTGAGATGTTAGGTCAAATAATCATTCAAAAAATGATTGGTTCTAAAGATTTTTATCATAACTTTATAAAAGCAAAACTTGACCAAACACTATTAAATAAAAAAGGAAGACTTACCCTTCTAGCAGGTTTTTTTGATGGAGAAAGATTCACTCCTTCTGATAAAAAAAGCCCAGGAATGGTATCTGTTTTATGCCAATGTAATTCATTTATTGCTATAGATGAAAATGTATCAAAATTAAATGAAAATCAAGAAGTAAAAGTTATTCCAATAAATTGGAAATTCTTTTGCGATGAGAAAAAGGACTATATAACTTATGAGTAAAAAAGCTATTTGTATTTTAAGTGGAGGAATGGATTCCACTCTTGCTTCATATATTGCTAAAAATGAAGGATATGAAATAATTGCTGTTCATTTTAACTATGGACAAAGAACTGAGAAAAGAGAATTAAAAGCATTTAGAGATGTTTGTGAAAATTTGAAAGTTAAAAATAAATATGAAATTGATATTCCATTTTTTACACAAATTGGAGCAAGTGCTTTAACTGATGCCAATATTGATGTTCCAATTGATGGAGTTAAACCGGGAGTCCCTGTTACTTATGTACCATTTAGAAATGGTATTTTTCTTTCAATTGCAGCTGCAATTGCAGAAAAAGAGAATGCAGAGGCAATGTTTATTGGAGTTGTTGAAGAAGATAGTAGTGGATATCCCGATTGTACAGATTCATTTATTAACCAAATTAAAAATGCAATCAATGAAGGGACAAAAGAAGCAACACATATCAATATTAAAACTCCTTTAGTAAAACTTCACAAAAGTGAAATTGTAAAAAAAGCCCTTGAATTAAATGTGCCACTTGAACTTACTTGGTCTTGTTATAAAGAAGAAAACGAAGCTTGTGGAGTTTGTGATTCTTGTAGATTACGATTAAATGGATTTGAACAAGCAAATTCAAAAGATCCAATACCATATAAAGGTTCTTGATGAAATGGAATATTTCAAAAGAGTTTGATTTTTGTTATGGACATAGAGTTTGGTCACAAGAATTGAACCCAGACTTTTCACTTGATACTTGTTTGATGTGTAGACATCTGCATGGACATCAAGGAAAAGTAATAGTACATTTAGAAAGTTCAAGTTTAAAAAATGGAATGGTAACTGATTTTAAGCATTTAAATTGGTTCAAGAAATTTTTAGATGATACTTTAGATCATAAATTTATTTTAGATTTAAATGATCCCTTATTTGAAACTTTACTACCTCATTTTAAAAATAAAGAAGAGTTGTTTTTCCATGAAGAAGGATTTTATACTTTTGATTTAAATAGCATAAAAGATGAACCAATACATATTCGTGAATTGTATGAAGGATATGTACTTGTTGATTTTGTACCAACAAGTGAAAACCTTTCTGCTTGGCTTTTAGAAATCATTCAAACTAAAATGAATGAACTACCAATAAAAGTATCACACGTAGAATTTTTAGAGACTCCAAAAAGTAAAAGTACAGTATATGCTTGAAGTAAATGAGATATTTGGACCAACAATTCAAGGTGAAGGTAAATATGTTGGGAATCCATCTATTTTTATAAGATTTGGTAAATGCAACTTTAGATGTGAAGGCTTTGCAGTTGAATATGAGACTCCAAGTGGTGTAAAAAAATGTTCTTGTGATTCATTTTATGCAGTTGATCCTGCTTTTAAAGACCAATGGCATAAGATGAATAAAGATGAAATAATAAAGCAAGTTAAAAAACTAGAACCTTCATATAAAGTAGATATAGTGATCACAGGTGGTGAACCCCTATTATATTGGAAAGATGAAGAGTTCCAAGAAATTTTGGAATATTACATATCAAATGGTTATAAAGTAACAATAGAAACAAATGCTTCTTTAAATATAGACTTTACAAAAGAGTATCAAAAAGAGTTAATATTTTCTATGAGTGTTAAACTTTCTAATTCCCTTGAACCACTTAAAAAAAGAGTCAACGAAGAGACTCTAAAAAAGATTATCACAAATACAAAAGAGTCATATTTGAAATTTGTTATTAGTAAAGAATTTATAACAAAAGCAAAAGAAGAGATTGAATTAATCTCATCTATAATTCCAAATTGTGAAATTTATCTTATGCCAATGGGAGATAGTGCTTATGAGATAAATAAACATTCTGAGAGCGTTATAAACATGGCAATTAACTCAGGATATAAATATTGCGATAGACTACATATAAGGGTTTGGGATAATAAAAGAGGTGTTTAATTAATTATAGATATAATATCATTTTAAAAGAAACTAATTTATAAAGAATAACTCGTTATTCTCTTTAGGATTTGTTTCTTTAAAGAGAATTTATTTCTCTTGTTAAAAGAAGTCATAAAAGAGAGGTCCCTTTTAATTAGGGACTAATTAAAAGGATAAAGATGAAATTTACAGGTTCAAATGTACTAGTTACTGGTGCTAGCAGAGGTATAGGTGCTCAAATTGCCAAAACTCTTGCAAGTCATGGACTTAAAGTATGGATTAATTATAGAAGTGGAGCAGATGCTGCTTCTAAAATTCAAGAAGAGATTGAAACTGCTGGTGGAAAAGCTGCAATTATAAAAGCTGATGTAACAAACGAAGATGAGTTTGTAAGTGCTATTAATACAATTATTGATGCTGATGGTGAATTATCATATTTAGTTAACAATGCTGGTATTACAAAAGATAAATTAGCTCTTAGAATGTCTGTTCAAGACTTCAATGATGTTATAAGTGCAAACTTAACATCAGCATTTATTGGATGTAAATCTGCTTTAAAAGTAATGGGTAAAAAAAGATTTGGTTCAATTGTAAATATCTCTTCGATTGTTGGAGAGATGGGAAATCCTGGACAAACTAACTACTCTGCTTCTAAAGGTGGATTAAATGCAATGACAAAATCATTTGCAAAAGAAGCAGCTGCTAGAAGTATTAGATATAATGCTGTAACTCCTGGTTTTATTCAAACAGATATGACTGATGAATTAAAAGATGAAGTAAAAGCAGAATATATAAAAAATATTCCACTAAATAGATTTGGACAGCCGAGTGAAATTGCTGATGCGGTTGCATTTTTATTGAGTGATCACTCTTCTTATATAACAGGAGAGATATTAAAAGTTAATGGTGGCTTATACGTTTAAAAAGCTAAAAAAATTTATTTAAAAGAATATTTAAAGGCTTTTAGGTATAATTCTTGGACAATTTTAAAAAAGGAAAGAAAATGGCATTATTAGATGATGTGAAAGAAGTAGTAGTTGAGCAATTAGATTGCGATCCAGCTGAAGTTAAAGAAGATTCAAAATTCATTGAAGACTTAGGGGCAGATTCGTTAGACGTTGTTGAGCTAGTTATGGCTTTAGAAGAAAAATTTGACATCGAAATACCTGATGAAGATGCGGAAAAAATCTTAACTGTTTCAGATGCTATCAAATACATCGAAGATAATAAATAATCAAGTAATAAGACATTATTCTTGACTCAAATAGAGAGTTAACTTTTAACTCTTTATTTAAATTTTTGAATTTTTATAAGAAGATTGAACAATTTAAATAATTAAATTATAATCACAAATGGAGCTTAAATAGATGAAAAGAGTTGTAATAACTGGTCTAGGTACTATAAATTCTTTAGGACATAATGTAAATGAATCATTCGATGCAGTAGTTGCAGGTAAATGTGGGATTAGAGATATTACTCTTTTTGATGCAAGTGAATATTCAGTAAAATTTGCAGGAGAAATAAAAGATTTTGATCCAACAACAGTTATGGATAAAAAAGAAGTAAAAAAAGCTGATAGATTCATCCAATTAGGTATTAAAGCTGCAAAAGAAGCTATGATTGATTCTGGTTTTATTAATAATGAAAACAATAAAGTAAGTGATAAACTTTCTCCAAGATTTGGAGTAATTTCTGCTTCTGGAATTGGTGGATTATCAACAATTGAAAAAAACTCTGTAGTTTGTGATACAAAAGGACCTAGAAGAATATCTCCTTTTTTCATTCCTTCATCATTGGTAAATATGTTAGGTGGGTTTATTTCTATTGAACATGGGCTAAAAGGACCTAATTTATCTCATGTAACAGCTTGTTCTGCTTCAACTCATGCTCTATCTGATGCTGTTAAAACAATTGTTTTAGGTGGTGCCGATAATATTTTAGTAGTAGGTGCTGAAGCTGCAATTTGTGGTGCAGGAATTGGTGGATTTGCTGCAATGAAAGCATTATCTACTAGAAATGATGACCCACAAACTGCATCAAGACCTTTTGATAAAGATAGAGATGGTTTTGTTATGGGTGAAGGAGCTGGAGCTTTAGTTGTAGAATCTTTAGATTCTGCTCTTGCAAGAGGTGCTAAAATTTATGCAGAAGTAATTGGATTTGGAGAGAGTGCTGATGCAAATCACATCACAGCTCCTGTAATGGATGGTCCATTAAGAGCAATGAGAGCTGCATTTGAAATGGTAAAATCAAATACAGGAGAATATCCAAAAATTGATTATATTAATACACATGGTACTTCTACTCCTGTAGGAGATGCAAATGAAACTAAAGCTATAAAAGAATTATTTGGTGGAAAAGAAAATTGTCCTCCTGTAACTTCAACAAAAGGTCAAATTGGACATTGTTTAGGGGCTGCTGGAGCGATTGAAGCAATTTTCACAATTAAATCATTAAATGAAGGTATAATTCCTCCAACAATTAATATGATTACACCTGATGAAGATTGTGACTTGGATTATGTTCCAAACGTTGCAAGAAAAGCACAACTAGATACTGTTATGAACAATAACTTTGGTTTTGGTGGAACTAACGGTTCAGTAATATTTAAAAAATTTACAAAATAATTTATATTAAGAGATAAAATCTTTTTAATAAAGGAATAAATTGTCAACTTATTTAACATTTGAAGAAAAAATAAAAGCTATTGAAGAAGATATACTAGTAGCAAAATCAAAGTCAGATGAACATGCAGTTGAAATATTAGATAAAAAGCTAGAAAAAGAAGTTGAAAAAACTTTTAAGAATTTAACTGATTATCAAAAACTTCAACTAGCACGTCATCCAGATAGACCTTACGCCCTAGATTATATTAGAGGTCTTTTAACTGATGCTTATGAAATTCATGGTGATAGGCACTTCAATGATGATAATGCGATAATTTGTTACTTAGGTAAAATTGGTGATGAAAAAGTAGTAGTAATAGGTGAACAAAAAGGTAGAGGTACTAAAAATAAACTAAAAAGAAATTTTGGTATGCCAAGCCCTGAAGGTTATAGAAAAGCTTTAAGAGCTGCAAAAATAGCTGAAAAATTTAATTTACCAATTCTTATGTTAGTAGACACTCCGGGTGCATATCCAGGAATTGGAGCAGAAGAAAGAAATCAATCTGAGGCTATTGCTAGAAATTTATATGAATTTTCTGATTTAAATACTATTACAATTTCTGTTGTAATTGGAGAAGGTGGTTCAGGTGGTGCATTAGCCATTTCAGTTGCTGATAAATTGGCAATGATGAGATATTCAGTTTATGCTGTTATTTCTCCTGAGGGTTGTGCTGCAATTTTATGGAATGATCCAGCACAAGCTGAAACTGCTGCAAATTCTTTAAAAATAACTGCTGAATCATTAAAAGAACTTAATCTAATTGATGACGTAATTAAAGAACCATTAATAGGTGCTCATAGATCAAAAGATGAAGCGATAAGAGCTTTAGGTGATTATTTTATTGAGTCTGTAAAAGAGTTAAGAAATATGTCTCAAGAAGAGAGATATGAAAAAAGATATCAAAAACTTATGTCATTAGGTAGCTTCTCTCAAAAACAATAAAAAGAGAAAATCCTCTTTTTATTGTTTAGTTTTTTCTCCAACTAAACTTCCCACATATTCTCCACCTAATACATGAAAATGTAAGTGATGAACAACTTGTCCACCATGTTCACCGATATTTGTAATAATTCTATATCCTTCATCTCTTAAATTTAGTTTTGAAGCAACTTTTTGAATAAATTCAGTCATTCCTGCCATTACTTTGGGAGGGACAACATCAAATGAAGTATAATGCTCTTTTGGTATAACTAAAACATGAACTTTAGATGCTGGATTTATATCTTCAAAAGCTAAAAAATTTTCATCTTCTAAAATAGTCTTATTTGGAATTTCCCCATTTACAATTTTACAAAAAATGCACATTTGTATTTCCTTTTAATAGTATTAATTTTTATTATAACCAAACTCTAATAAAAACTTAAGTACAATAATCACCTTTTATATAAATGAAAACAGGGGAAATAAGTGAAAGAGTGGATCGAAAAAATTGAATCTGCTGATTCTATAGAAGCCTTAGAAAACCTAAGAATTGAAATACTTGGTAAAAAAGGTTTTTTAACAAAAGAGTTTGCAAGATTAAAAGATATTCCAAATGAAGAGAAAAAAGCATTTGCACAAAATTTAAATACTAAAAAGATTGAAATAACAAATGCCTTAGAGTCAAAAAAAGAGATTTTAGAAGAAATTGAATTAAATAAAAAACTTGAAGAAGAAAAAATTGATGTATCAAGATTCAATAATAAACTAACTTGTGGTGCTGTTCACCCAGTTGTTGATACTATGGATAAAATTATCTCTTATTTTCAAAATTTAAATTTTGCAGTTGAAGAAGGGCCTTTAGTAGAAGATGACTTCCATAACTTTGAAGCTTTAAATCTTCCAAAATATCATCCAGCAAGAGATATGCAAGATACTTTTTACAATAAAGATTATACACTTTTAAGAACGCACACTTCTCCTGTACAAATTAGAACTATGTTAAGCCAAAAACCCCCTATTAGAATGATAGCACCAGGAACTGTATTTAGAAGAGATTATGATATTACACACACTCCTATGTTCCATCAAATAGAAGGATTAGTAGTAGATGATTCTGATAAAATTTCATTTGCTAACTTAAAACATGTAATGGAAGAGTTTTTAAAACATATTTTTGGAAATGTTGATGTTAGATTTAGACCTTCATTCTTCCCATTTACAGAACCATCTGCAGAAGTTGATATTTCATGTGTATTTTGTAAAGGTGATGGTTGTCGTGTTTGTTCACACACGGGATGGATTGAAATTCTTGGTTGTGGGATAGTAGATCAAAATGTATTTAAAGCAGTTGGATATGAAGATATGTCTGGTTATGCCTTTGGAATGGGTATAGAAAGAGTTGCCATGTTAATACACAACATAGGAGATTTAAGATCTCTATTTGAGAGTGATTTAAGATTATTAGGACAGTTCAAATGATAGTTACAAAAAGATGGTTAGAAGATTTTATAGACATCTCTAAAATTGATATAAATGATATTTGCAAAAAATTAAATTCTATAGGATTAGAAGTTGATTCATTACAAAAAGTTAGAATACCTTCGGGTGTTGTAATTGGATATGTTGAATCAAAAGAAAAACATCCAGATGCTGATAAACTATCAGTTTGCCAAGTAAACATAGGTAATGAAATTACACAAATCGTTTGTGGGGCTAAAAATGTTGCAGCTGGTCAATATGTACCAGTTGCAACTGTTGGATGTGTTCTTGGAGCTGATTTTAAAATAAAAAAAGCAAAACTAAGAGGACTTGAATCAAATGGAATGATTTGTTCTTCTACTGAAATTGGTCTTCCAAAATTGAATGATGGAATACTAGAACTTGATGATTCAATTGGTGAATTAGTTATTGGAAAAGAGTTAAACGAATATAGACTTATCAATGATGACATTATAGATATAGAATTAACAGCTAATAGAGGTGATTGTCTAAGTATTCATGGAGTTGCAAGAGAATTAAGTGTTTGTTATGGCGTAACTTTATGTGAACAAGAAAAAAACTTAGAATACAATGATATTGGAATAGGACAACTTCTTGAAATAGAAAGTGATAGTACTATTTCATCATCTTTAATTTATAAAGCTGGAGATTTCACAGAATTGAAAGTTCCTATATTATATAAATTAAGAGTGGCAACTATTGATTTGTATAAAGATTGTGATATCGAAAATATTTTATCTTATGCAACACATACTACTGGTGTAACAATGCATGCTTATGCAAAAGCTGATTGCGATACTTTAAATGACTTATCTGTTCTTCATATAAAAAAATCTAAAGATGGATTTGATGAAGTTTATGGAAAAGAAAAACTAAGCACTATTAGTATAAAAAATGAAGAGATAAATAAAGATGACACAACTTATATCTTAGAAGCTTCATACAATGATCCTGAGGAATTATCAAAAAATGTATTTGATAAAAAAATAAAAACAGGAGAAGTTTATTATAAAACTTCAAGAGGAAGTGAACCAAATATTGAATTAGGAATGGAATATTTTACTACTTTAATTTCAAAATTTGGAGCAAAACTTTATAGAGGTTATGAAGTATTTACAGAAGACAAAGAGAGACTTTCAATAGATGTAAGTATTAAAAAAGTTAGCTCAATTGTTGGAAAAACTTTTACAAAAGTTAAAATTGAAAAAATATTAAGTGGCTTAGGATTTATTGTTAAAGATGGGGGTTCAGGTGTATTATCTGTTCAAGTTCCATTATTTAGACATGATATTAAAAATATTGCTGATATAACTGAAGAGATTGTAAGAATAGTAGGTATTGATAATATTGAATCAGCTCCTTTACAAATCGAAGAAGTAAATAGATTAAATGAAACATCAAATAAAATTACTAAAAGAAATAAGATAAGAGCAAAAGCTATAGAAAATGGCTTTTTTGAAACTCTATCATATGTATTTACAAGTAAAGAAATCCTTGAAAAATATAATTTGGAAACTGTAGATGAGAAACTAGATGTTTTAAATCCTATAGTAAATGAATTAAATACACTTAGAACTACAATGTTAATTAACCTTATTGAAGCTTGTTCAAATAACTTCAAACAAGGATTCAAAAAAGTTGCTTTTTTTGAAATTGGGACAGTATTTGATACTCAAAGAAATGAATCACAAAAAATTTCATTTATCTTTAGTGGTGATAGTGAGTATGAATCATTTACAAATAATGGGAAACCAGCAAGTATAGAATTTTTTGGTTTTGCAAAAAAAGTTGCTAATACTATTGGTAAATTTGATTTGGAACCAATGAATGACATTGATAATTTATTAATTCATCCATATCAAAATGCAAGTGTAATAGTTGACAATAAAAAAATTGGATTTATTTCAAAACTTCATCCAAATGTTGCAAAAGATTATGACTTACCTGATACTTTTATTGCGGAAATAGATTTTGAAAAAGTTGAGAATAATTTAATCAAAGCAAATGAATATTCAAAATTTCAAGCTTCAAAAAGAGACTTAAGCTTAATTGTTCCTAAAGATATTTCATACTCTAGAATAAGAAATGTAATTAATAGTATTGAAGATGCTACAATCCAACAATTTAATTTAGTAGATACATATAGTGATGAAAAATTAGGAGATAAAGAGAGTTTAACAATAAGATTTGTTCTACAAAGTTTTGATAAAACACTTGAAGAAGATACTATCAATGCAACAATGAATACTATTTTAGAAAAATTGAACTCAGCATTAGGAATAGGAATAAGATAAATGCAAAGCTTTAATATAGATGCTTTAACAAAACCATTTAATATTGTCATTGACAATATTGCAAGTGATAAGTCTATCTCACATAGATGTGCTATGTTTTCACTTTTAAGTAATGAAACATCACATATTAAGAACTTCTTAACAGCAGAAGATACTCTAAATACCCTTTCAATCGTAGAGCAATTGGGTGCTGAAATTAATAGAGACGGTTCAACAGTTACAATTACTCCAAAAGGTACTTTAAGCGAACCTGCCAATGTACTTGATTGTGGAAATTCTGGAACTGCCATGAGACTTTTTTGCGGTTTTTTAGCATCTATTGATGGGGCATTTACTCTTGTAGGAGATAAATATCTTCACTCAAGACCTATGAAAAGAGTTGCTGATCCTTTAAGAAGTATTGGAGCTAAAATAGATGGTAGAGAAGATGGTAATAAAGCACCCCTTTTTATAAGAGGTGTAAAAGAGTTAAAAGCATTTACCTATCATTCACCTGTAGATTCTGCACAAGTAAAATCTGCAATGATTTTAGCAGCTCTAAGGGCAAATGGAGTTTCAAAATATAAAGAAAATGAACTTACACGTGATCATACGGAGAGAATGTTAAAAGGAATGGGTGCAAAATTAGAAAATGATAGTGAAGGATTTATCCATATTCATCCTTTAACTAAACCTTTAAAGCCTTTAAATATAACAGTTCCTACAGATCCTAGTTCTGCATTTTTCTTTGCAGTTGCAGCTGCTATTACTCCAAATGCAAAAGTAACAATTAAAAATGTCACATTAAATCCTACAAGAACAGAAGCCTATGTAGTTTTAAAAAGAATGGGTGCAAAAGTTGAATTTATCGAAAAAGAGAATATCTACGAACCTATGGGAGATATTGTAGTATCTGCAAATGAGTTAAATGGGGTAGATGTTAGTGAAAATATTTCATGGCTTATTGATGAACTCCCAGCACTAAGCATTGCTATGAGTTTGGCAAATGGAAAATCAAAAGTATCAAATGCAAAAGAACTAAGAGTAAAAGAGAGTGATAGAATAAGTTCAGTTGTAAATAACTTAAAACTTTGTGGAGTAACTTACACAGAATTTGAAGATGGTTATGAAATAACTGGTGGAAAATTAAAAAAAGCAATTATTAACTCACATGGTGACCATAGAATTGCAATGAGTTTTGCAATAGCTGGTTTAAATTCAGGTATGGAAGTTGAAGATGTAGATTGTATTTTAACATCATTTCCAAACTTTAAAGAGATACTAGATACTTTAGGGAAATAACTTATGAAAGTAAAATTAGCATCATCTTATGGATTTTGTTTTGGTGTAAAAAGAGCTATTAAAATAGCTGAGGATTATAAAAATTCAGCTACAATGGGCCCTTTGATTCATAATACAAATGAAATAGATAGATTAAAAAATGACTATAATGTAGGACTTTACAATAGTTTAGATGAAGTAAAAGATAATGATACTATTATTATTAGAACACATGGTATTCCAAAGTTTGATTTAAAAAATCTAAAAGCTAAAAATGCAAAAGTTATAAATGCAACTTGTCCATTTGTTACAACTCCTCAACAAATAGTAAAAAAAATGTCAGCAGAAGAGTACTCTATTGTTATTTTTGGGGATAAAGACCATCCAGAAGTTTTAGGAGTACAATCTTATGCAAAAGATCAAGATGATGTTTTTGTAATACTAGAACCAGAAGATTTAAATAATATAAATTTTAAGTACTCAAAAATCGCAACAATTGCACAAACAACAAAAAAGAAAGAAAAATATCTAGAAATAGTAAATACTTTAATTCCAAAAAATAAAGAAGTTCGAGTATTTAATACAATTTGTGATGCAACATTTGAAAATCAAGATGCGGCAAGAGAGTTATCAAAAGAAGTAGATATTATGATTGTAATTGGTGGGAAAAACTCTTCAAATACAAAACAGCTACTAAATATCTCTAAAGAAAATTGTGTGGATAGTTATCTCTTAGAAGATGAAAGAGAATTAGACCCACAATGGTTCAAAAACAAAAAATTATGCGGTATAACAGCCGGTGCTTCCACTCCTGATTGGGTTATTCAAAAAGTTGTAAACCAAGTAGAATCATACTAAGTAAAATTTAAAATTAAAGTTATTTAAGCCAATCTTCGATATAATCACTGCATTTTATAAATAATGGTTATACGAAGGAAAAATATGGGTATCGAAGATATTGAAATTGGTGAAGACTTTGACTTTGAGCAAATGCTTAATGAGTCTTTCGAAAATGCAGAGAATAACTCTGTAGTTGATGGTGTTATTGTTGAAATTTCTGGTGAAAACGTTTCTGTTGATGTTGGTCAAAAAGTTGAAGGAAGACTACATATCTCTGAAATTACTATTGGTGGTGAAGTTAAATATAAAGTAGGTGATACTATTCCTGTTATATTAACTGGTATTAGAGGTGAAAAACCTTCAATCTCTCATAAAAAAGTTTTACAAAAAGAAAAATTTGATGCTTTTGTAAAAGAACATTCAGAAAATTTAGAAGATGTTACAATTGAAGGTAAAATTATCTCTATTAAACCTAGAGGTGGATTTATAATTGAAGATGACAATGGTTGTGAATATTTCATGCCGATGGCTCAATCATATTTAAAAGCTCAAGGTGCACTTGGTAAAAAAGTTAAAGCAAAAGTTTTAAAAATCAATGAAGCACAAAACTCAATCATAGTTTCAAGAAAAAAACTTATCGAAGAATCTAAAATAGAAAAAGATGCAAAAGTTGCACAATTTTTAGAAAATGATGGTTTAATCAATGGAACAATCAAAAAAATTACATCTTATGGAATGTTTGTAGATTTAGGTGGAATTGATGGTTTAGTAAACTACAATGAAATCTCTTACAAAGGTCCTGTTAATCCATCTAATTATTATGCTGAAGGTGATGAAGTAACAGTTAAAGTTCTATCTTATGATAAAGCAAAACAACATTTATCTTTATCAGTTAAAGCTGCACTTTCTAACCCTTGGGAAGAAATCAGAGACGAATTAGATGTAGGTGATACTATTACTGTAACTATCTCTAACTTTGAGTCTTATGGGGCATTTGTTGACTTAGGAAATGATATTGAAGGTTTATTACATATCTCTGAAATTTCATGGAATAAAAATCTTAAAAATCCAAAAGACTTATTAACATTAGGTGATGAAGTTAATGTTGAAGTTATTGAATTAGACGTTGATAAAAAAAGATTAAGAGTATCTTTAAAAAATCTTCAAGAAAAACCTTTTGCAAAATTTACAAAAGAGCATAAAGTTGGAGATATCGTTACTGGTAAAGTAGCAACTTTAACTGAATTTGGAGCATTTGTTACTCTTGGTGATGTTGATGGATTATTACACAATGAAGAAGCTTCTTGGGAAGGTAATGCAAAATGTAAAAACCTTTACAAAAAAGGTGATGAACTTGAAGTTAAAATTATCAAAATTGACAAAGAAAAAGAAAATATTTCATTATCAATCAAAGATATTACAGACTCTCCTGCTAAAAAATTCCAAGCAACTCATAAAATTGGAGATATTGTAAAAGGAACAATCAAAGATCTTAAAGACTTCGGATTATTCATAAAACTTGAAGACAATTTAGATGGACTAGTTAGAAATGAAGATTTTGCTCCTACAACTGCTGATAATATTGAAATTGGAAAAGAGATTGAAGCTGTTGTTGTAAATATTGATACTAATAGAAATAGAGTTAGATTATCAATCAAAAGATTAGAACAACAACAAGAAAGAGAAATCTTAAAATCTGTAAATGATGATTCATCTATGACTTTAGGTGACTTATTAAAAGACCAAATGAAATAATTCAAGGATTTAGTAGAATGAGTAAACATACAATTGTAGTTTGTGATCATATCCATGAAAATGGACTAAATATACTTAAAGCTGCAGAAGATATTAATTATGTCTTTGCAGCTAATATTGATAAAACTGCATTATTAGATGTAATTAAAGATGCTGACATTGCAATTACAAGATCTTCAACAGATGTTGATGAAAAATTCTTAAATGCTGCTGTAAACTTAAAAGCTATTATAAGAGCTGGTGTTGGTTATGATAATGTGGATATGGAAGGTTGTAGCAAAAGAGGTATTATTGCTATGAATGTTCCAACTGCAAATACTATAGCAGCAGTTGAACTTACAATGACGCACATGCTTTCTTGTATGAGAAAGTTTCCTTATGCTCATAATCAATTAAAAAATGAGAGAGTATGGAAAAGAGAAGATTGGTATGGTAATGAACTATTTGGGAAAAAACTAGGTGTTATCGGTTTTGGAAATATAGGACATAGAGTTGCACTTAGAGCAAAATCATTTGAGATGGACGTAGTTACTTATGACCCTTATATCCCTTCAACAAAAGCGACTGATTTAGGTATTAAATATACTACAAACTTTGATGATATTTTATCTTGTGACATTATTACAATACATACACCAAAAAATCAAGAAACAATCGATATGATTGGTGAAGCTCAAATTACTAAGATGAAAGATGGAGTAATTCTAATCAACTGTGCAAGGGGTGGATTATATAATGAAGAAGCATTATATAATAACCTAAAATCAGGTAAAATTGCAATGGCAGGAATTGATGTTTTCAAAAAAGAACCAGCAATAAATAATCCATTATTAGATTTACCAAATATAACTGTAACTGCCCACTTAGGTGCAAATACAAAAGAATCTCAAAAAGAAATAGCAGTTCAAGCTGCAAGAAATGCAATTGAGTCAGCAAGAGGTATTTCATATCCAAATGCTTTAAACCTTCCAATAGATGAAAGCAAAATTCCTTCTTTTGTTAAACCATATATTGAATTAACTCAAAAAATAGCATTCTTAAGTGCACAAACTGATAAAACTGCTATTAGATCAATAACTGTTAGTGCACAAGGTGAGATCAAAGAGTATTTAGATTCACTTCTAACTTTTGCAACTGTTGGCGCTTTAAAAGTCGCTGGTGGAGATGAAGTTAATTATGTAAATGCAAAATTTTGGGCTGAAGAAAAAGGTATCAAATTTGATACTTGTGAAATCGTAAATGGCAGTGGCTATAGCAATAAAGTAACTGTTAAAATCACTACTGAAAAAGGTGTAAATACTATTTCAGGAACTGTATTTGATGAAGATGTTCAAAGAATAGTAGAAGTTAATGGCTTCGTATTTGATATTGCTCCAAAAGGAAATATGATTCTTTTAAGAAATTCTGATATCCCAGGCGTAATTGGAACAGTTGGAAAAACTTTAGGTGATAATAATATCAATATCGCTGACTTTAGATTATCTCGTGGAAAAGACTCTGCATTGGCTGTCATATTAGTTGATTCATTTGTTTCTCACGATGTTTTAAAACAATTAGAAAACTTAGAAGCTGCAATTTCAGTTTCTTATGTAGAAATATAATAAGGGGTAACTTTGGCAAATATAGGAATGAGTGAATTAAAAAAGGGATTAAAAATCCAAATTGATGGAATACCTTACAAAATTACTGAATATCAACATGTAAAACCTGGAAAAGGTGCAGCATTTGTAAGATGTAAAATTAAATCTTTTTTAAATGGAAAAGTTATTGAAAAAACTTTCCATGCTGGTGATAAATGTGAAACTCCAGATTTACAACAAAAAACTATGCAGTTTTTATACGATGATGGTGAGTTATTACAATTTATGGATAACAATACTTATGAACAAATTGGTTTAACATATGACCAAGTTGGTGAAGCATTTGATTGGATTATTGATGGTATGAGTTGTGATATGATGTTCTTCAATGGAAGCGCAATCACAGTTGAACCACCAATGACAGTTGAATTAAAAATAGTAGATACTCCACCAAACTTCAAAGGTGATTCTCAAGGTGGTAAAAAACCTGCAACTCTTGAATCAGGTGCAGTAGTACAAATACCATTTCACTTAGTTGAAGGTGACGTTATTAAATGTGACACAAGAACTGGTGAGTACTTAGAAAAAGTAAAATAAAAATATAAATCTTTATCGCTATAAACTGCGATAGAGATTTCTTTTCTTCAGAGTTACTGACACTTGTCAGCTCCTTCCTCAAAAAAACCTCTCTCTTGTTTCTATCAATAAATATTTATATTTTTCAGTTTGATAAAAATTGTTTAATTCTTTCTTTTGAGAAAAACAATTTTCTCTTCACCTATATAATTTTCATGAACAATCTCAAAATCCATATCAATCTCATTTAAAGCATTTACACCTTTTCTAATTTTTGGACTAATTAAAAGTATCATATAATCAATTCGCTCTTTTAGTGTATCCATTAAATTATAAATGCCCTCTGCCATTACAAACTTGTAATCTAGTAGTTTAAATAAGTCATCACTTATTATTACTTCTCTATTTGGTACTTTAAATAGTGGGATATTATTATCGAAGATTTTGTTTTTACTATATATCATTACATTTGGGGCTCGTCCTGCTATATATCTTGCATCTAAGGTTGGTTTATCTGTTCTTACTGTATTTCCACCTATTAGCATTAAGTCTATTTTATCTCTTAGTGTATGTACATAAAGTTGTGCCATAGTTGATGATACTTTTCCATCTATAGAGCCATTTAGGGTTTGTGCCATTTTATAGAATATAAATGTTCCGCTGCTCCACTTTATAAATGGATATAAAAGGGCATAGGCTTCTTTTTTCATACATCCTAGACTAACATCTATATTTACACTTTCTAGGGTTTGTATGCCACCTGAGGCTTGTTTATTTGTATCTTCATGGGCTATGATTACTCTTTTAGGTTTTAACTCTTTTAAGAGGTTTGCACATGAGGGAGTTTTCCCTATGTGATTACATGGTTCTAAAGTTACATAAACTTCACAATCATTAAAAAAATTATTATGATTTTTTAGCAAATAATCATGAATCTCATGGGAAGTTTTTTTTATCTTTAATGTATCATTTTGATTCTTTTTTAAATATGCAGCTTTTAGGGCATTCACTTCTGCATGTGGCATTCCTGCTTCTTTGTGAGCTTCTATAGCTATAATCTCACCTTTTTTTACAATTACACAACCAACTGCTGGATTTGGATATGTTAGAAGCTGATATTTCCATGCTTCATCAATAGCAAGTTTCATATAAAATTTATCGTCTATTACCATTATGCTTGCCTATTAAATAATAAAAAGCTTCCAGCTGCAATCATAATTGAACCAGCAGTATAGTTTAATCTTTTTAGTGCTTTTTTAGATTTTAGAACTTGTTTTGCCTGTGCTGCTAAAATTGACACACACATCAATCCAATCATCAATGCAAATAGTGCTAAAGTAGAAACTATAAAAATATCATAAGTACTTAGAGATTTTATATCTAAAAATGTTGGTAAAAAAGCTATATAAAATAATATAACTTTTGGATTTGAAGCTGAGATTAAAAAGCCTTGCATAAAGCTCAAGAAAAAATCTTTTTTAGGGCCTTTGTCTTTTGATACTGACTCAATTTCAATTGGTGTAGTAAACATCTTGTAACCCAAATAAAACAGATAAAGGGCTCCAATTATTCTAATAAATTCAAATAATAAAGCATAGTTTTGTGCAATTGTTGCTAATCCTAGACATGCAAAAACTAAATAAATAATATCACTTATAGACATACCAAAAGCTAAGGGAATACAGTGTTTAGTGCCAAGAGTCATTCCTCTTGCTAAAAGAGCAAAAACTCCAGGACCTGGAGTAATGCTAAAAATAAATATTGCTAGGAAAAAAGTTAATGAGCTTTCAAAACTCATGCATATTTCCTTACATTACCATTCAAAATAAGTTGAAGCTGAAGAGATTTTATCATAAGAAATAGTTTCTTCACCCTCTTGAGTTTTCACTTTTATTTCATTCTCATCGGCAAAAATTAATTCACCTTTTAATACATTTTTGTCAAAATCTTTTACTTTAACTTTTTCACCAACTGAAGAGATATAATGAGCTGTTCTTTTTAACTTTCTCTCAATTCCAGGAGAACTAACTTCTAAGTTATATTTACCATACATTGGTTCATTTGTATCTAGAATAGGTGAAATTAATCTTGAGACTTCAGCACATTTGTCAAGTGAAACACCATCTTTAGATGTTATATAAATTCTATATATGTCTCTATCATTTTCTTTAGTAGTTAAAATATCATATAATTCAACTCCACAACCTTTTACAGTCATTTCAATTGATTCTTCTAAAGTCATTAGTCCTCTTTTTTCTCTTTTTTTATTTTTTCAAATAAAGACTCTATTTTTAAGTCTTTTTCTAATTTGTCATCAGCTTGAAATTTAAAGTTTGGACATTTGTACCAACCTGTTGCATTTAAACAGTAAGTTTTGATATGTCCATTTGCTTTACTTAATAAGTTATTTAATATTTGGTGTTCTTTTTTATCATAATCACTTCCATCATAATAAACTATAGCATCATATTTACCATTTCTACAATTAACTTCAGTAATTCCCAATGATTTGATTCTATTGTCATTTAAAGTAGCCAGAGCCTCAGGAATTAATTCCATAAGTAAAGACTCTGTTCTTTGTAAGTTTACACTTTTCATCTTATAAATCTATATTGATTTTTTCTTCAATTTGAATAAATGTTTCGATGAAATCTCCAACTTTTATATCATTGAATTTCTCAAACATAATACCACATTCAAATCCATTAACAACTTCTTTTGCATCATCTTTGAATCTTTTAAGTGATGAGATTTTACCTGTATATGTAACAACACCATCTCTAATGATTCTTGCATGTTCACCTTTTATAACTTTACCATCAGTTACTAAACATCCAGCAACAGTTCCAACTTTTGGAACTACGAATGTATCTTTAACTTCTGCTTGTCCAGTATTTTCTTCTCTTATTACTGCACTCATCATACCAGATAGTGTTGCTTTGATATCATCAATTAAATCATAAATAATACTATAAGTATTGATTGTAATTCCATCAGCTTTTGCTTTTTGTTTAATAGAACCAGTAGGTCTTACATTAAATCCTAAGATAATACAACCTTCACTAGCTCCTGCTAAAACCACATCAGATTCAGTGATTCCACCAACTGCTGCATGTAAAATTTTAACTTTTACTTCATCATTTTGGATTTTTTCTAATGAACCTTTAATGGCTTCTAAAGAACCACCAACATCAGTTTTAATAATCACTGGAAGTTGTTTTATTTTCCCTTCTGCAATTAATCCACTCATCTCTTCTAAAGATACTTTAGTTGATTTAGATAACTCTTTTGCTCTTGCATGTTCAGCTCTAGTAGTAGCAATATCTCTAGCTTCTTTTTCACTATCTTGTGCAACCATAACAGAACCAGATGTAGGAATATCATTTAATCCTAATACATTACCAGTTTCAGAAAGACCTAACTCTTTTACAGGTTTACCCATATCATTAGTTATAGCTTTTACTCTACCATATGTAGTATCACTTACGATATTATCACCAACTCTTAATGTACCGCTTTGTACAATTACAGTTGCAACTGGACCTCTACCTTTTTCAAGTGTAGCTTCTACAACTGTAGCTTTAGCTTTTGAAGTTGGATCTGCTTGTAACTCTAACATTTCTGCTTGAATTAAAATATTCTCAAGTAAATCATCAATACCTTCACCTGTATGAGCTGAAACACCGATGAACTCAATATCTCCACCCCAATCAATAGGAAGCATATCTTTCTCTGCCATTTGAGATTTAACCATATCAGGATTTGCAGTTTCTTTATCCATTTTATTCATTGCAACAATGATTGGACAACCACTAGCTTTTGCATGTGCTATTACTTCTTCAGTTTGAGGTTTAACACCATCATCAGCTGCAACAACAATGATAATAACATCAGTTACACTTGCACCTCTTGATCTCATTTCACTAAAGGCAGCATGTCCTGGAGTATCTACGAAAGTGATTTTTTTACCATTTTGTTCAACTGTATATGCAGAAATATGTTGAGTAATTCCACCAGCTTCACCTTTAGCAACTTTTGCACTTCTAATTTTATCTAATAATGAAGTTTTACCATGGTCAACATGTCCCATTATTGTAACAACTGGAGGTCTAGTTACGAAATTAGATTTATCAATTTCTTCTTCAAAATCTTCCACATAATTTACATCTTCTAAAGCATCTTTTACAGTTACTTCAATACCAAACTCTTCACCAAGGATCTCTAATTCATCTTGTTTTAAGAAGTCATTTTTTGTAACCATCATTCCTAAAGAAAATAGTACTGTAATTACTTCTGAAGCACTTTTACCACAAGCTTCTGCAAACTCATAAACCCTAACATCTTCAGGTATAGTAATTTCAGTTACTTCTGTTGCTTCAACTTCTCTTTTAATTCTTTTCTTTCTTCTACCTCTTTTTAAACCTTGAGGTCTATTTCCAAAGGCAGCAGGTTTTGAACTTCTAGTTTGCTTATCATTATTGTTTTTTGCTGGTTTGTGTGGATCATCAAATAATTTTGATGTATCAGTTAATCCCATATCAAGTAAAACAACTTCTTCACCTAATAATGAATCATCAGATTCTTTAAACTCTTGTTTAGATATTTCTAATACTTTTCCATGCTCATGAGCTTTTGGAGGAGTTTTTTTCTTTTGTGCTTTTGCTTTTGCTTTTGCAGCTTCTGTTTGATTTTCTTGATTAGTATTACCATTACCACCTAAAATTTCACTAAGTGATTTCATAGGTTTTTTTACCTGTGAAGAATCATCCGAAGAGAAAGTTAACTCTTCTTTCTTTTCTACTTTTGGCTCTTCAGGTTTTTTCTTCTTAACAATTTTTAAACCTCTTCTTTTAGGTACAACTTTTTTAACAGATAAAGTATCAGTAACTTCTTGAGTATCATCAGTTTTTTTAGGGCTAGTATCTTCAGTTTTTTTAGGTTTTTCAATTACTGGTTTAATTTCTTCTTTTGGTTCTTCAACCTTAATTTTTTTAACAGTAATTTCTTCTTTTGGCTTAGTTTCTTCAATTACCACAGGTTCTTCTTTAACTACTTTAGGTTCAACCTTTTTAGCTACTTTTTTCTTTTGTGGAAGTTTTTTACTTTTTCCAGTCATTATATAGTTTACTATCTCTTCTGCATCCTCAACTGTTGTTTGACTTTGAGGTGATTTAAGTTCAATTCCTAAATCTTTTGCTTTATTTATGACATGGTTGCTGCTAGCCCCAGCTTCTTCTGCAATTTCATATACTCTTACGTTATCTGACATGCGTTATTATCTCCTTAAGTTGTACCAAGTACTCGTCTTTTTTTTTGCACTGTCTAAAAAGTGCTTTTTCTATTTTTTTTGTTTCAATATCCAAAAGAGCTTTCTCTTGACACTCTTTACAAATATAGAAACTCCTACCTATTCCATCAAAACTGGTAAGTTTATAATCCTTACATTGAAGTCTAACTAAGTTTTCTTTACTTAATTTACTACGACAAACTATACAAGTTCTTATAGGTTTTTCTAATTTAGGCAATGATTATATCCAAAATTTACTAAATTTCCAATTTTTATGCTTCAACTTTAATTCCATAGTTATCAAAACCAGAAATAAAAACTTTAAAATGTGGAAATTTTGCTCTTAACTCTTTCTCTATTTTTTTTGCATCTTCAAAATAACAAATAGAAAAAAGTGTAGAACCAGAACCAGATAGAGTACTCATTAGAGCACCACTATTTAAAGAGCACTTTTGAACCTCAAAAAGCTCTGGCATTTGTCTCATCCTATAACTTTGATGAAATTTATCTTGAGAGGCTATTTTTAGCATCTCCCAATTTTCACTCATAAAAGCAGCTGTTAATAAAGAAGAGTGAGATAGATTAAATATAGCATCTTCTTTAGAATACTTATACGGTAAAGTTTTTCTTGAAAGTTGTGTAGAAATTGGTCTATTTGGGACAACAACCACTGCACTTAAACTTTTAGGAATAGACTTATTTATGAATTTTACTTCATTATCTTCAACTGAAGAGACTGTAAATCCACCCATAACTGCTGGAGTTATATTATCAGGATGTGATTCATAAGCTAATGCTAAATTAAGCAGTTTTTCTTTTGGTAATTCCATCTCTTCAATTGCATATGCTGATGCAATTGCACTAACAATTACAGCAGATGAACTTCCTAAACCTCTTGATAATGGAATTTGATTCTCAAATTCAAATCTAAAAGATCTCTTTTTTTGTGATAAATTATTATAAAAATCATTAAAAATAGCAATAAACATATTGTTATCTTTTAAAATAGGATTATTAGAACCTTCACCTTTTAAAGATACACTATGAAATTTTGCTGGTCTTATTGTTACTTGATTTTTTATTTTTAAAGCTAACCCTAGGGTATCAAAACCTGGTCCTAGGTTTGCACTCGTCGCTGGCACACTAATTCTCAATTATATTCCTTTTATACTGCTGGTAAATTATAAATTGGCAAAGTATTAGAAGAGAACTTTGTTCTATCTAAATTTTTTGGTAATTTAAAATCTGAAATTATACTCTTTTCTTCTAAAAAATCTATAATTATTTTACCATTTTTATTAAAAAAATACTTTTTACCCAAAGCTTTAATTGGGGAATTGTCATTAAACAAAAATCCACTAGCGGCATTTAACTCTATTTTTCTAGCAATACAAATAGTTTTTAAAAATACATAAGCTACTTTTATTGCCATATAAGAGCCTGGAGTATTTACATAAGTTATAGATTTTATATCATAATCTTGCAATAAATTTTTAAATATTATTGGCAAAATATCAGATGTTTTTCCCTCTGGTTCAAGCTCTTTTATTAAAACTTGATTTTCATAAATTCCGATTTTTATTGGACTCGAAATTGAAATAACTATAATATCTATCAAATAATCCCTTAATTTACATCAACTAAAGCATATGCTTTTTGGAAAACATAACTCTCTTTTTGTGCTTCTTCTAAATCTAAAATTTCATAATTCTCTTCTGATTCATAAACTTTTTTTGTCAATAAATGATTTAAGTGATGACTTCCAGCATGTGCATCATATTCACCTATTAATGTATATCCCAATAAAGACATATCACCTATAGCATCAAGAATTTTATGTCTTACAAATTCATTCTCATATCTTAATCCTTCTGGATTTAAGATTTTATCATTATCTACAACAATAGCATTTTCCATACTACCACCTTGAGCTAAACCTATACTTCTAAGATATTGTACTTCATGCAAAAATCCAAAAGTTCTAGCTTTTGAAATATTTTCTTTATACTCATCAATACTATAATCAAAATGGTAATTTTGTTGTCCAATTACTGGATTTTCAAAGTCAATGGAAAAATCATAAACAATATGATTAGAGGGCTTTAAAGATACTCTTTTACCATCTTCAGTTGTAACTTCAACCTCTTTTTTTATCTTAATTACTTTTTTTGATTCACTTAACTCTTTTATGCCAACTTCATCAATTAGCATACAATATCCAGATGAACTCCCATCAAGTACTGGAACCTCATCATTATCAAGAACAATTCGCAAATTATCAATTCCATAAGCATAAACAGCAGATAAAAGATGTTCAATAGTTGAAATAACAACTCCATCTTTTCCAATAACTGTTGCCATTTTTGTATCAACAACATTTTCTATTTTTAGAGGAATTGTTAAAGCTTCATCAGACCTATAAAATATTATTCCTTGATTAGCTTCCAAAGGCTCTAATTTCATTTTTACAGGAACACCTTTATGAAGCCCAATTCCAACTATTTCTACTGCTTTTGCTATTGTTCTTTGTTTCATTTGCTATCTATTACCTTTTTTGCATCACTTATGATATCTGTAATTCTTGTTTTTATCCAATTTTTATCCATCCACTCTAAAGGATCTACTTCTATTCCTTGAACTAAAACACCAAAGTGTAAATGATCTCCTAAAACAGCACCGGTAGCACCAGTATTTGCAATTTTTTGGTTCTCTTTAACCTCTTCACCTACTGTTACATTTGAAGAACTTGTATGGGCATAAAGTGACTGTAAACCAAATCCATGGTCTATTATAATAGCATTTCCATAAATTCCTAAATAATCATTAAAAATTACTCTACCTTTATTTGTAGTGAAAATATCAGCTTTTTTTACACTTGCCCAATCAATACCTAAATGCCAAGCTTCATCTATTTTTATTCCATTATGATAATATGATCTTTCTTGTCCAAATCGTCCAGCAGTTGCAGCATTTTCCAATCTTTTAAATGGAAGAAGTGTAAAATTACTTACTAAATCCCTATCCATAAATTTTCTAGATACTTCTTCTATTTTTTGTACATTTTTATTTCTTAGAACTTCATTTTCTTTTAAAAATATATCAGCTAGATTATCAGGTACATCTTTTCCGCTTTGTTCTAAAACTTTTGTACTTACATTTTGAATAAAGGCATCACTTATTTTTATTTTAGATTTATCATCTTTTCTATTTCTTATGTATAAAGGTACTTTTATTATTGATTTATTATCAGCTTTATCAATTGCCACTAAATTTACAATATTAAATTTTTCAATTTTTATTGGCCAAGCAATTATTGCTGCATAATAGTTTTCTTTATAAAAAGGAATCAAATCAAATCTTTGTTCATTGTTAAATGTAATATATGCATCTTTTAAATTCTCATCTTCAACTTTTACTATAACTAAAGCACTTCCACCTCTTCTAACAGCAAAAGAATTAGCTATAACTGAAGCTACAGGTTTTTTTCTATCAATTTTTAAATGAAAAGTATCAATAACTTTATTACCTTCTAAAAAGTTCCATTTACTACTATCAACCGCTTCAACAATTATTTCAACGTCACTACTTTTAAAGAACATATCAAGTTCAGGTGATTTTAATTGTAAATTGATATTTTTCTCTGGTTCTAATAATACTTTTGAATCTAATACTATCTCTTTATTTCCATCTTTAAATATTACTTTATAAAATTTAATACCACTATCATCACTAATACTAAGGTTTAGTTTGCTTTTCAAATTCCAATATATATTATCTTTAAAATCTACTTTCGGGGGATTTTTCTCAAACATAGGTGATAAATAAACAAAACTACCCGCTATAATGGCACCTATTATAAATATAAATAATACTATTTTCCCAAAACTACTTTTACTTCTCAAGAATTTCCTTTAATATAATCTCTTTTGCTTCAAAAATATCATCAGTTTGTATAACACATCCTGCAGCATTTAAATGCCCTCCTCCACCGAAGGTAGAAGCTACTGTTGAAACATCTATTTTCTCTTTTGATCTAAGAGAGACTCTAACTTTATCATTCACAATCCTAAAATAAATTGCTACTTTTACGATAGCAATATTTAAAACCATATCTAGTGCAACTTCTGTTTCAAGTGTTGTTGCCCCACTCTCTTCAAACCACTCTTTTGTTGCATATATTGTTGCTATTTTACCTTCATCAAGAAGTTCTAAGCTATTGAAAATCTTAGGCAAAATTCTATATTTTGCTAAAGAATCTCTTTTTATAAACTTATCAGCAATATAAACAGGACTAGCTCCACATTTAACTAAAAAATTAATTTTTTCGTAAGTAAATTCATCACATCTTGGAGTTGTAAAAGCCAATGAATCATCATATATTCCCACATAAAGTGCTTCTGCTGTATTTTTTGTAATATACAATCCATTAAATCTAAAAAAGTCATATACTATTTCAGAAGTTGAAGATTTATTAATATCTACTATATTTATTGTTCCAAAATCATCATTTGATTTGTGGTGATCAAAATTTATCAAAGGAATATCTTCAGGAAGTGTTATTCCAAATCTATTTGAAGTACCACAATCCACAGAGATAACCAAATCATAAAATTTTGGAATTTGATCTGTTATTTTTTCATATCTATTGATAAAATCACATTTTGCAGGAAGATTTTTTCCAGCATTAAAAACTTTATGTTTAATTTTATTTTCAGATAAATAATTTGAAAGTGCAAGTCCTGAACAAATAGTATCAGGGTCTGGATTTACATGAGTGATTATTAAAATATATTTTGATTTCTCAATTAATTTTAAAGCACTCACAAAAGAAGCAGTATTTACTTTATTATTTGTTATAAAATCTTTACTCAAATACTCTCCTTTTTAAAATCTTTTCAATCCTAACATAATAACACTAATCAAAAGTTAACCACTAATCAAATTTCATAGAAAAATCTAGCCAAGTAGCTTGATGAATGATACTTCCAGAACTTAAGGCATCAACACCAGTTAAGGCATAATCCCTTACAGTATCTAAATTTATATTTCCGCTAGCTTCTAAAACTATATGTGGATAATTTTCATTTCTAAATTTCACTACTTCTTTTATTTGATCTGGTGTCATATTATCACACATAATTATATCCCCACCAGCTTCCATAGCATCTTTTACTTGATCTAATGTTTCACACTCAATCTCTATTTTTGTAACCCAAGAAATTCTTTTTCTTGCTCTTTGAATAAACTCTTTTAGATTTAGTATTGTTCGAAGGTGAGTATCTTTTAACATTAAACAATCATCAAGTCCAAGTCTATGATTAATAGCTCCACCTACTCTACTTGCATATTTCTCAAAATCCCTAAGTTGTGGTCTTGTTTTTCTAGTATCAAGTAAAACTACATCTAAATCTTTTATCAAAGAAGCATAAGAGTTAGCCATAGTAGCTATTCCTGAAGCATGTTGTAGCATATTTAAAAATGTTCGTTCACTTGAAAGTAAAACAGCTGCTTTCCCATCAAGTTTTGCGATAATATCACCTTTTTTAATCACTTCTCCGTCATGCTTTAGAAACTTGCAATCAAATTTTTCAGTTTTTGATAAAGCTTTTGCATAAATTTCACCAGCTAAAATACCATCATCTTTTGAAATAACTTTTGCTGTAAATCTTCCCTTAGGAGCAACATCAAAGAATAAATCTCCTCTACCATTATCTTCAATGATAGCATTTTTTACAAACTTCTTAATATTAATCATACTTCAAACATCCTTTGTAGTGCCACTTTTGCCCATTTGATTACATTGTCATTTACAAAAATTTCATTTGAGAATACTTCTTTACCATCTTTTATCTCTTTTAAACAGTTATAAACATCTTGTAAAGTTGTTTCATTCATAGTTGGACATTCTGGTTTAGTTGAGCTTAAAATATATGTATTTTTTTCTCTTAATCTATTTACCATATTATACTCAGTTCCAACTGCAACTTTTTGTTCAGATGGTAGCTCTTTTATAAATTTGATAAGTTGAGAAGTAGAACCTACAAAATCAGCCATATCACAAATCTTTGGATCACATTCTGGATGAACTGCAATTAAGATACCTGGATATTTATTTCTATAAAACTCAATATCATCAGTTGAAAAAAGTTGATGAACAGAACAAAAACCATCATAACAAATAATATCTGCTTCTTTTGGGTCAGTTCCATCACCTATAACAGTTGATTTTAGATTAAGACTTTTTGCAAAATTCTGTCCTAAACATCTATCTGGTACAAAAAATATTTTCTTACCAGATTTTAAACCCTTTTCTATGATTTTATATGCATTTGAAGAGGTACAAACCATACCACCCATTTCTCCAACTCTAGCTTTTACTGCTGCACTTGAATTAATATATGTAATAGGAAGAAGTTCCTCACTTGAAACACCCATTGCATTTAGTTTGGCCAATGATTCATCAAAGTAATCCACGTCAATCATTCTAGCCATTGCACAACAGGCAATTTTTGGCATAAGAACTCTTTTTTGTGGACTCATAACTTTTACACTCTCACCCATAAATCCAACACCACAAAATACTATATATTTACTACTTGTTTCCATAGCTTTTTTAGCTAATTCTAAAGAATCTCCCGTAATATCTGCTAATTCAAACACTTCATCTCTTTGATAAAAGTGAGCGACTAATGTTACGTCAAGTTCCTCTTTTAATTTTATTATTTCATCTTTTAAATTCAAAATTTACCCTTAGGTTTATAATATTTAACATTTAACGGGAATATAACAAAATTTTTGTTATAATCCATTTAAACATAATCAAAAAATTAATTGAGGTCATAATGGATTTTTTAAATACAAATCTTATTTTTTATATTTTAGCTTATTTAATAGGCTCTATTCCCTTTGGTTTAATCTTAGCTAAAACCTTTGCAGGGGTAGATATAAAAAAGCATGGAAGTAAATCAATAGGGGCAACAAATGTTCTAAGAGTAGTAAAAGAAACAAACCCTAGCTTAGCAAAAAAACTAGGACTTGCAACTGTTATTCTTGATGCTATAAAAGGAACAATCATACTTCTTATCGCACAGGCTTTTGGAGTAAGTGAAGCTACACTTTGGACTATTGCAGTGTTAGCTGTGATTGGGCATTGTTATAGTATTTATTTAGGTCTTGAGGGTGGAAAAGGAGTAGCAACTGGACTTGGTGTATTTTTAGTACTAATTCCAATTCCAACACTTATTGGTGCTATTGTTTGGGGATTTTGTGCAAAAGTTTTAAAAATCTCTTCTTTGTCTTCTCTTTTAGGATTAGTTGCTGTAATAATTGCTGCAATTATATTTAATAATGGATTAGGAGTAAATTCAAATGCACCTATGTATTTGATTTCCTTTATAATTTTCTATAAACATATCCCAAATATAATAAGACTTATTAAAAAAGAAGAACTAAAAGCTGTATAATGAAAGTAAAAATTGAAGATCTTACTTTTAATTGTATAATTGGTATTTTACCCTTTGAGCGAAAAAATGAACAAAGGGTAATAATAAACTGCTCATTCTCCTATAACTTTGCAAATTCTGAATTTATTGATTACTCAAAAGTAGCGTCTGATATTGAAAAATTAATGAAAAAAAATAAATTTAAATTAATAGAAGATGCACTATTAAATTTGAAAAAATACTTAAAAGATGAATATTGCATAAAAAAACTAAATATAACTATCCAAAAACCAGATATTTTGGCAAATTGTAAAGTAAGTGTAAGCCTATAAAATATGACTTTTTTATAAATAAAACTTAAAATAATAGATTAAATTACTCAAAAACCCCCAAATTAAGAAAACTTTAATTTTAAAGCATGTAAAATTTTCGCAACGGTGAATCGGAAAGTATCTTTCAAGTATTTATACAAGAAGATTGTTCGCGCGTCCGAGGAACTGATTTAAAAATAACCCTTTCAGGAGATCAAATGAAAAAATTCGTAAAATTAAGTTTAGTAGCTGCTGTTGCAGTAGCTGGTTTAACTACTGCTAACGCAAAACCTTTAGAAGAAGCTATTAAAGGTGTAGATGTATCTGGTACAGTTGCATACCAATATAATGATAGAAGTTCTGATGATGCAAATAACTCTAACTATACAGAAAATGACTATAAAATTTCACTTACTGCTAAAGCAAATGTAACTGATGATATCACTTTTGTAAGTAAAACAATTATTGGTGGTGCAAATAATACTGGTCATGATATGGCATATATTAATTCAAACTCAACTGATGGTGAAGCTGGATTTGGATTAAGCCAAGCTAACTTTGTATATACAGGTCTTACTAATACTACATTTATAGCAGGTAAACAAGCTGTTCCATCTCCATTTGCAGTTCAAGCTGATGCAACTGGTGACGAAGATACTGGTAACGGTTTAACTGCTGTTGTTAATGCAGGTCCTGTTACAATTGCTGGTACTTATTTATTTAATACAAACTTTAACAGTGTTGGAAAATTAACTTCTACTGGTAATGGTATAGATATTTCTGGACAAGCAATTGCTGGTTTAGGTGTAATGGCTAATGTTGGTCCTGTTGCATTAGATGCTTGGTATTTAGATATTGCTGATTCTTATGATAATGCTGATAATGGTGCTAAAGCTTATACACTTGGTGCAAGTGCTAAAATTAATGTAGTTTCATTATATGCTAGATATTCTGCATTAAGTAGTGATGTTAATGGTGTTGATACTGGTAAATTATTTAAAATTGGTGCAAGTGCTAAAATTGGTATCGTTGGATTCGGTGTTGATTATGGTATGACTAATGATGTAGATTCAACTGTTGCTGTAACTGGTGTTGATGTAACTGGTGATGCTGATGCTGAAGTTGGTTTCCAAGGTTGGGGATTAAATCTTACTGCAAAAGATGATGCTGATTTAACAAAATTAAATGTTAATGTAGATGTAACACCATCAATTAATCTTTCAGCTAACTACAATATCTATACAATTGATTCAGTTGCTAACAGTGATGCAGATGAGTGGGTATTACAAGCAACTCATTCAGTAGCTAAAAACTTCAAATATTATGTAAGATTTGGTCAAGTTGATAGTGATGCAAGAACTGATAAAGGTACAAGAGGTAGAGTTAACATTGTATATTCTTTCTAATATTAGAAATATATAATAAACTACTAAACATAAAGGTTAGAAGCTTTGCTTCTAACCTTTTTTTATAAATAAAAACTCAAGAAACTTTATGATAAAATGTCCTTTTAAAAAAAAGGATATAAACTAATGATAAAACTAATTCCAGCACTTACTTTTACCGCACTTACAACTATGTCACTTTATGCACAAACAACTATGTGCTTTAAAGAAAATCACAAATCTATGTCGACTATTGATAATACAAAACTCGATGGTGGATTATGCGCAGGAGAGAAATCACCTTCTCAAATGAAAAATGAGGGGTGGAGTATTAATGATATCAAAATTACAAATACAAAAAATGGATACAATTATATTTATATATTTAAAAAGGAAGAAAAAGTTAGTAATTTTGACATAGATAAACTTGAAAAACAAATTATGAATAGACTTGCAGATAAAGAAGAAGCTGCTAAAAAAGAAGCACTAATAAAAAGAAATTATGCAATGTCAGTTTCAGGGAAACAAAGATATATAGCAAAATGTCAAAAATGTCATGGTGAAAAAGGTGAAATTGAGGCAAGAGGAACTTCAAGACCATTAAGAGATCTTTCTCTTGATGATTTTACTATAGCAATGAGAGATTATAGTCTTGGAACATATAATAGAGGTCAAGCATTTATAATGTTGCCTTATGCAACTATTACAAGTACAGATGACTTAAAAAATATTTATGTTTATTTAAAATCAGTAAATAAAGATGAGGCAAAAAAATAAGTGGATAGTTATGAGTATTCTGAATTACTAAAATTATTAAATAAAAAACTTCAAAATATAAAAGATATACTCAAACCTGATATTTTAGAATCAAGACTAAAAGAGATAGAAGAGTTAGAATCTTCTCAAGACTTTTGGAATGATGTTGATACTGCAACAAAAATCGGTATTGAGAAAAATAGAATATTGAGTAAATTATCTAAATTTAATAAAGCCAATGAATCTTTAAGTGGTACAAATGAACTTTATGAGATGGCACTTGAAGAAAAAGATGAAGATACTTTTGAATTACTTTATGGAGAAGCTGAAGAGTTAGATAATCTTATAAAATCTACTGAGATATCTGTAATGCTAAGTAATCCTGATGATTCATCTAATGCTATTATTTCTATTCATCCAGGAGCAGGTGGAACTGAGTCTCAAGATTGGGCTAGTATGCTTTATCGTATGTATCTTAGATGGGCTGAAAGAATGGATTTTAAAATAGAAGTTCTTGATTATCAAGATGGTGAAGAAGCAGGCCTTAAAGATGTTTCTTTTATCATAAAAGGTGAAAATGCTTATGGATACTTAAAAGCTGAAAATGGTGTTCATAGACTTGTTAGAATCTCACCTTTTGATTCAAATGCTAAAAGACATACTTCCTTTGCCTCAGTAATGGTAAGTCCAGAGATTGATGATAATATTGATATTGTTGTTGAAGACAAAGATATTAGAATAGATACATATCGTTCAAGTGGTGCTGGTGGACAACATGTTAATAAAACGGAAAGTGCAATTAGAATCACTCATATTGCCACAAATATTGTTGTACAGTGTCAAAACGATAGATCTCAACATAAAAATAAAGCAAGTGCAATGAAGATGTTAAAATCTAGACTTTATGAATATGAATTAGAAAAACAACAAGCTGTAAAAGATGGTGTTGAAAAGAGTGAAATTGGTTGGGGACACCAAATTAGATCTTATGTTATGCAGCCTTATCAACAAATAAAAGATACTAGAAGTAATATCGGGTACTCAAATGTGGAAGCAATTTTAGATGGAGATATTACAAAAATGATAGAGGATGTTTTAATAGCAACTGCAAGATAGAAGTTATCTTACACTTCTATCTATCACAAATAGTTTTAAACTCACAATACTGACAAGTTGATATTTTCTCACATTTTTCAAAATTTACTTTTTTTGTTTTTAACTCTATAAATATATTTTTAAGTAATTCTAACTTTTCAAATAAAGCAACTTCTTCTAATAATTTTGAATTATTCAAATCATAATAATAGGCTTTTATCTTATCATATCCAAAGAGTTCTAAGCAAGCTAAATAATAAAATTCCAATTGAAAGTCAACACTATTTTCATAGGTTTTTATACTATCAATTTTTAGACTTGCTGATGTTTTATAATCAATCAATAAATATCTATCATCTTCTTTATCAATTCTATCAATACTTCCTTTTAAAACTATTCCATTATATTCAAATTTAAAATCTTTTTCTATTTCTACTACACTCAAACTTTTATTTTCAAATCTTTTACTTTCAAACTCTACAAAAGTATTTAATTTTCTTAAAAATATCTCTTTGTCTAAAAGTAAAAATGGATTTTCATTCATCTGCTTTTCAAAAAGTGATTTAATAAGCTCATAATTGATATTTTGTATCTCAAAGCTCTTATATGCACTTTCTAATGTTTTGTGAACCATACTTCCTAATTCAAATCCTTTTGGCTTTAAGCTTATATTATGCTCTTTTATTTTACATATATACTCTAAGTAATACTTTCTTTTACACTCTAAATACTTTTTAAGTGAAGTAGCAGACCACTCTTGTTTTGATAAATCAATCTCATATTCGATAGTTTTATTAAAATGTTCTATTGATTTATTATTATAAAGTATTTGTTTATATTGTTTATCTTTGGTAGATGGGGTGATTTCATCTTTAAACAATTCATCTGCAAATCTACTTACTTGCATAGTCTCATTTTGTGTATATGAAATATAGAGATTTTTTGCTTTGTTCATCAATCTATAATAGTAATATTTTTGTAGATTTTCCCTATCTTTTTGAGTAGGAAGTTTTACTCTTTTTTTAATAATTGAAGATAAGAACTTATCTTTAATACTTGATTTTGGTATATAGTTTTCATTGAAATCACATATTATAACTGCTTCAAACTCAACAGCTCTAGTTTCAAGTAAACCCATTACAGTAATAAGACCAGAGTTAATATCATCAAGTGTTATTTTTTGTATTTTTTGAATAAGAATTTTTATAGCTTCTTTAAAAAGTATATTTTGAGAACTGTTAAAAAACAGGTGATCTAATTTATAAGTTAATTCATCAAATTTTTCTATTAACTCTTTATTATGTTCCATTGATTTTAAATATTCAAGTAAAATATCAAAGCTATTTTTATCTAACTTTTTATTCCAAATCTTTTTAATACTATCAATCATCTCAGAATTGATATAATAAAACTCTATTGATTCTTTTGTTTTTCTTTCATTTTCATTTAGGTAACTATATATGGAATTTATTACTTTATAAAGTTTACTGTTATTTATACTTTTACCCATAGCATAATTAAAATATTGTTCATCATCAAATTGTTCTAATATCTCTACAAACTTTTCATCAGGAACAATCAATGCTATATTTTCTGCTTTTATGCCACTATTTATAGCATTAGTTATTGACTCTTTTATAAAAGCAATTTGATTTATTCTACTTGTAAATCCAGCTGTTTTTGTCTTTATTAAATTTGATACTTCTTTATGTTTTTCTATTATAGACTTGTTTGATAAATCAATTTTATATTCATACCCTTCTTCTAATTCAAAGCCAAAATCAATAAAACTCTGTATTGATTTTTGATTATATTTATTTGAGAATAAATTAACTATTATTTTAGTATGTTTAGATATTTCAAATATAATTTCCAATTCAAAATTTGTAAAGTACCCTTCAAAATATATCTCTATATTTTCATATCTATTTAAAAAATTTGAATTGATTTCATAATTTTGTGGAATATTTATCTTATCAATTACATTGTTTTTATTAAGTATTGATATATAGTTATTATAAATCTCTTTTAATATAGCTATATGCTCTTTATAATACTCATAGGTATCAACTTCATCTATACTATCAATTGAGACTTTTTCAGCAGCTAATTCTCCAAAAAACCTAAATAAATAATCTGATTGCTTTAAAAATGAAGTGAAATTATTTGAAATACCAAGTTTGTTTAGATTTTTTATCTCTGAAGCATCTTTCAAATATAAAAAACGTTGCTCTTCATCAATATATTTTTTATCTTTTATGGATATGGATTTTTTTAAAAATTCGTCAATTGTTAAATAAGAAGGAAGCAATAAATTTTCATTGCTTCTTCTTTTGATAGATTCTCTTATAGCTCTAGAAGTTGGAAATACTATAAGTGTTTTACTTGTCTGTAGCATTAGATTTTATATAAAAGAAACCTTTTTCTCCATCATTTGTATCAAGTATTCCAGTAATATTCCAATTACCAGCTTTATCTAAATTGAAAGTGAATTTTTTATTCTTGTTTTTGTCATTATTCATATCAATATCAGAATAACTATTTGTAGTTCTTGTAACTTTAAAACTTATTTTAAAATTTGGAACTTCCACTCCATCTTTAGTTGTTAAATCAAAAGAGATATTATTAATACCTTTTTTAAAAATATCTTTATGCATTGATTCATGGTCAATAACTCTTTGAGATAAAAAGACATCATTTATTATTAAGCCATCAAACTCTTTATCATTAATTTTCATTTTTAGATTATATTTTTTTGTAAATTTTTTATTATAATCAACTATATCATTAAACTCCACATCCATAATATGATATGAACTTAAAAATGATTTATCCTCATGTACTGGTGTTTTTATAGCTGACATAACTGTCCAAATTACCATTGAAAATGTAAATGTAAATATAGCTATAAAAAATAATGGCCAATAATTTCTCTTTTTCATTTATTACCTATTTTTTCTTTTTTGATCTCAATACTGCAAAAGTATAGAAAAATATCCCAAGTATAACTAAAGTATACATAAATACTTTCCATATTGTTCCAGCAGTTTTACCTGAATTTGGAATTCCTGATTCAAGTTTTTCAATTCCATTAGCATGTGCAACATCATCAGCCATTTCAGCATAGCCATTTAATACAGCAGCACTAACTTTTGTAAAAAGTGTATTTTTATCTTTTGAAGCGAGTAATGGCACAACATAACCATCTAAAATATCATCTTTGTTAATTATCTTTTTAAGTTTTTCAGACATAAGTAGATTAACATGCATTTGTTCTAATGCTACTACTAATACTGCATAAGGTTTTTTTAGAGTTGAAGTTAATTCAGTCTCTTCTTTTTTTATTAATTGTATTTTTTCTTTCATAGGAATATTTTTATCTATTCCTAAATCAGTTTTTACATATACATACAAATTTACATTTGTTTTTTCTTTTACTTCAGATCCAATTTCAAGTATTTTTTGTGATGTTCTTGGATCGATTATAACATCATCTGATAATACATACTTATTTATGCTTGCATTTAGTGGGATTAAAAAAAATAGCAGTGATAACACTGCTATTTTTAAGATGTTGAAAGCTTTCATTTATCCTACAAAAACTCTTGAAGAATCAAAAAATGCTAAATAGGCAGTAAGAAAAGCTGAACCTAATAATAATAGTCCGATAATTTTATCCATTGTTTACTCCTTACTTCACTTTACCAACAAGCTCATACTGACTTGAATTGTCAGGACTATTAGCTTTAAGACCAGTTAAGTCTTGGTTGATCTTATAGAAGTTTTGTGCTTCATTCTGTTGAACACCTATTGCATTTATTGTTAAAAAAGCAAGAATAGACAATAATAAAACTGTAGCAATCAACATACCTGTAATTCCACTAAGAGCAAAGATACCTCTCTCATTTTCGTTCATTTGAGAATTTTTAGCCATATTACTCTCCTAAACTTTTAATATAAGCAGCAACTGCTTTTTCTTGTGTAGCATTTAATCTACCTTTGAATGATGGCATTTGACCGATAGCACCTTTTTTACCATTTTCTAATACTGCTGAAATTAAATCTGCTGTATAGTTTCTAATATTAGGAGCAACATATGCCATACCTTTTCCATCTGCACCATGACAACCTGCACATACACCAAATGCAGCTGGTTGTTCACCTTTAAATCCACCTGCAACATATGAAGATACTGCTTTAATATCTTTTTCATCTGTTAACATCATTGGAGGCATACCACCTGGATATACTGTTTTAAGATTGTTTGCACCATTTTTGATTACATATGCAACAGATGCTTCTGACATTCTTTTTGTTAAGTTTTGAGCTTTTCCATTAATACCTTCTGCATCAACACCATGACAAGGAGAACATTGTACTAAGAACACTGATTCACCCATTGCAGTTAAAGTTTCATTAGATGGGTTTTCCCATTTTGACTCAAACTTCTTATTAAAATCAATAGTTTCTTCATTCCATTGACCAATTTGAGAGAATCCATTTGTTGGATAACCAATTGTTAAGTACCAAAATAACCAAACAATTGTTCCAATAAATGCTAATCCCCAACCTGTTGGAATTGGGTTTTTATACTCACCAATTCCATCCCATTTTTCTTCTGCTAACTCACCACCAGCAGTATCATTTTTTATTTGATTAACATACTTAAGTGCAACAAATACTGTAATTGTAATAATTGCAACTGCACCAAGCATTGTTAAACTATTGATATAATCATCACTATTAAAAGCATCACCTGCAACAAAGTAAGTTCCTGCTAATAAAGCGACGATAAGAATAATTCCACCTATTACCATAGATTTCATACTATTTCTCCTTCTCTTTTTCGTCTAAATTGTTGTTTCTATCTTCAAGAGGTTCAGAGTCAATTGAATCATCGTGTACCAAGTTTGAATATTTCTCAAAATCTCTCTTACCCTTTTTATCTCTACTATATATAGAGTAAGCGTAAGAGTAAAAGATAATAAATACTACAAGTAAAAGAAAAAATTTCAAATACCCTTGTAAATCAACTAGTTCTTGATGACTCATAATAACCTCTTATTTTAAAGAATTCAAATACGCAATAAGCGCTACAATCTCAGGAATCTTACCGTTAGCAACGGCATCTTTTACAGCTTGATTTTTCATATCAGCAGCAATTGCTTTCGCCTCTTTTAAAGTCTCAGCTTTTGCCTCTTCATAAGTCCCTAATGGAACATCAATTTTCCCATCTCCATTTAAATCTACATCATATGGAGTATTAAATACTTTTTTTACTGTAACTGCTTCTCCATATGCAGTATCAATATCTGCCAAGTTTGTAAACTGATGTGCATACGATGGCATAATTGAACCTGGTACTACTGATGCTGGATCCATCATATGATTCTCATGCCAATCTGTTGTTCTATAATTCCCAACTCTATGTAAATCTGGACCTGTTCTTTTTGATCCCCATAAAAATGGTCTATCATAAACATACTCACCTGACAGCGAATACATACCATATCTATCAGTCTCTGATTTAAATGGTCTAATTAATTGTGAGTGACAAGCATTACATGAATCTTTTATATAAACATTTCTACCTGCTAACTCTAAAACAGTATATGGTTTTGTACCAACTGTTGGTCTACTCTGTTTTGCAAAATCTGGTATAACTTCTATGATACCTGCAAAAGATATAAATATAAATACTAATACCGCAAAGAAAAACGGTCTTTGTTCGAACCAATGAAACATAATAATTCCTCCTTCTTATGCGGCTACTGGCGTTGCATTGATTGGTTCTTTATCAAGAACTCTACCTGCAGTTGCCGTTTTATACATATTATATGCAAACATAAAGAAACCAATTAAGTACAATAATCCACCAACAGCTCTAATTGTATAGTATGGTTTTAATACTGTAACTGTATCTATGAAAGAGTAAACTAATGAACCATATTCATCATATGCTCTCCACATCATACCTTGTGTAATACCTGCTATCCACATAGATGTAAAGTACAATACGATACCTGTAGTTTGTAACCAAAATTGTGTATCCATTAACGATTTAGAATAAAGCTCTCTACCGTACATTCTTGGAGCCATATGATATAAGGCAGCCATAACCATAAATGTAACCCAACCTAATGTACCATCATGTACATGTCCTGGAATCCAATCTGTAAAGTGAGCAATCGCATTAACTGATTTAATTGATTGAATTGGACCTTCAATTGTTGATAGCATATAAAATGTTGATGCTAAAATCATAAATTTAATTAAGGTATTTGTTTGTAATTGTTGCCATTCACCCTTCATTGTTAAAAGCATATTAATAGCTGATCCCCATGATGGTAAAATTAAAACAACTGACATAACAGAACCCATAGTTTGCATCCAATCAGGAACAGTTGAATAAATAAGGTGGTGACCACCAGCCCATAAATAAACAAACAATAATCCCCAGAAAGCTAAGATAGATAACTTATATGAATAAACATTTTGTCCTGACTCTTTTGGTAAAAAGTAGTAAATCATTGCAATAATTGGAACTGTGAATACAAAACCAACCGCATTATGCCCATACCACCATTGTACTAAAGCATCATTTGTACCTGAATACATTGATACTGAGTGCATCCATGAACCATATCCAGAAACTAATGCTGTTGGTACTTCCATGTTATTAAATAAATATAACATAGCAACTGCTAAGAATGATGCAATAAAATACCAAATAGAGATATATAATGTTCTTTCTCTTCTAATACCAATTAGTCCAAAAATACTAATACCCCATAACACCCACCAAAGTACTACTAGTATGTCTATAGGCCACTCTAATTCAGCATACTCTTTTGAAGTTGTAATACCAGCTAAAAGTGTAACAACAGCTAAAAGAATTGTAATGAAATAAAGTAAAAAATGTAATTTACCAATGGCCATTAAAAATGGTGATTCTTTCAAAGAAACTTTTAAAACTCTTTGAGAGATGTAATACCATGTAGCAAAAATACCACTAAGAGTAAAACCAAACGCAACACCATTTGTGTGTAAAGGTCTTAATCTACTAAAAGTACCATATTCTCCAGCTAATTCATTTAACTGAGGGAATGCTAGTTGGAATGCTAGAATAACACCAACTAACATACCAATGATACCAAACAGAATTGTTGCAAATGTAAAGGCTTTTGCAATTGAGTAATCATACTCGATTTGTGCACCGTTTTGCATCAATCTCCTCCTACTAATTTTTTTATACAAGTCACAGAACTGTCACTTATGAAAAGATACTAACGAATTAGGTATAAATATTAGCTTAAACATTATTTTTTATTTTAGTAATATTTTTTAAGACTTATTTAATATTACTAAAAGTAACTAATTCGATTATTTACTATTTTACACTAAAAACTAGAGTAAAAAAATGAAAATTTTACCAATTTTTTATTGCTTGTTCTGATTCTCTTTTTAAACTTTTTTCTTTTAGGTCAGCTCTTTTATCATAAAGCTTTTTACCCTGTGCAGTTGCTATTTGTAATTTGGCAAAATTTTTAGCGTTAAAGTACAGTTTTAAGGGCACTATCGTTATTCCATCTTTAGTTACTTTTTCAAAAAGTTTATCTATTTGTTTTCTATGTAAAAGCAGTTTTCTAGGTCTTGTTTCTTCAGGTCTATACATGGCATGAGTAGTCTCTAAATATGAAATATGCATATTCAAAACAAAGACTTCATTTTTTATGATTCTTATGTAAGAATCTTTTAAATTCACTCTTCCTTCTCTTATAGATTTTACTTCACTTCCTAGAAGTTCTATACCTGCTTCAAAACTTTCAAGTATAAAATAATCATGAAATGCCTTTTTATTCTTAAATGTTAAATTAATATTTTTTTCTTTCTTAGCCATTATCTTTCACCTTAAAAAAACTACTTCCACTTCCACTAAAAAACCAATCATTTTTTGCATACTCTTTAAGTTGTGGATAACTTTTTAATGCTGGTTCATATAAATCATTTGCTTCAAAGATATTAAGTTCTTTTAAAATATCTTTTGAATTCATACTTAAAAGTCTATTTTTCATTTCGCTTGAAATCTCTTTATAAAAACTTTCTCTAAATGAAGTAAATATTTTACCTGTATTACACTCAATTTTAGGAGTTACAACTTCTATATCAAGAACTTCTTCTTCATACTTTTCAACTATTTCACCAATACCTGTTACATTTGCACTATCATACTCATATATAAAAAAAGGAACATCCGCACCAATCTTTGCACCAATTTTTGCCAGCTTTTCTTTTGAATAATATAAATTAAATAGCTTATTTGCCATTATTAAAAAAGTTGCAGCATTTGAACTTCCACCACCAAGTCCTGCAAACTCTGGAATCTTTTTATCTACTTTAATACTATAAACCCTAAAATAAGCATCTATTTTAGGACAATTATCCCTTAAAGCCAAAAATGCTTTATAGATTGTATTTTTTTGTGTTTCACATCCAAAATCACCAATAAGATTAAACTCATTTGTTTTATTTTCTGGAACAAAAGTAATAGTATCATATAAATTTTTTACTCTTACAAATCTAGAGACTAGTTCATGATAACTATCTCTCATACCTGCTATTTTCAAAAAAATATTAACTTTTGCATATGATTTAGCACTTATATTCATTTATATCATTACCTTGTTTAATATATATTTTACTTCACAATTGCTTATTTCAATTATAGAAAAGAAATCATCAAATTTAACTAAATACTTACCATCTTCTTTTTCATCTAAATATTCACACAAGATTCTTTTACCCTGTTCGAAATATGATTTTTCACCACTATAATTTATCTGTTTTATATCTAAATAATCCAAAGGATTTAAATCTTTTTCATTTTGATAAAAAAACTCTCCTTCATTTAATCTATTTAGATAAGATAAAGTACCTATTGAATTTAACTTTTCCAATAAAATCTGGGCTAAGCTTCTAATATAACTTCCCTCACTAACACTTGCCTCAAAAGTTATAAAGGGATGATTATATGAAATGAACTTTGTATTAAAAACTTTCATAATACTTTTTTTTAGTTCAATTTCTTTACCCTCTCTAGCTAATTTATAGGCTCTCTCACCATCTATTTTTTTAGCAGAAAATTTGGGAGGATGATATTCTATCTCCCTTTGTAAATTCTTTATCTCATTTTTTATATCATCAATTTTTAATTTATTGTGTTCATTTATAGAAGTGATATTCTCTATATCTAAAGATTCAGAAATAGCTCCCAACCAAATAACTGCTCTATAAGTTTTTGGAGTCTTTTTTAAAAACTGAAAAAGCTTTGAGTATTGTCCAAAGGCTACAATTAAACACCCTTTTGCAAAAGGATCTAAAGTCCCTGAAAAGCCAGCTTTTTTATTTTTATATTTTCTTTTTATTCTGTTCAAATAAGAATTTGAACTCATAAACATAGGTTTATTTACAACAATTAATTTATTTAATGTTTCTTTATTATAAACTCTTTTTTGCATGGAACTCTTAAGCTTTTTCTACAAATGCTGATAAAATATCTCTTTTTGTTCCACCAAAATTAATTGTAAGCTTAAAGTCTTTTCCAGCTTTAACAGCTTTTTGTACCCTTCCCATTCCAAAAATTTTGTGTTTCACTAAATCACCTTTTTTGAATGATGATGATTGCTGTTGAATCATTAATGAACCTTTAATTAGTCCTGATTCTGCTAAAAATCTACTCTTTAATAAAGAAGTTCTTTTCCCTTTATAAAATCTAGAGTGAACAAAACTACAAGTAAGATTATCCATAGCCCTTGTAAATGCTACGTACCCTAACCTTCTCTCTTCTTCTGTGTCACTTCCATCTCCAATTATTGGGAAAAAACCCTCTTCCATACCTATAATAAATAAATTTTTATACTCTAAACCTTTTGCAGCATGAATACTCATCATTGATATTGCTTCATTTTCAAGTTCAGTATCTTCTGTTCCTAGTGCAATTTCATTTAAAAAATTATCTAATTCTAAAAGAGGATTTTGAATAAAATAATCTCTAACATACCCATAAAACTCATCAATATTTGCTTGTCTTTCAAATCCATCTGGAAGATTTTCAAAGGAAGCCCTAAAATCAAAAGTATCCTCAAATATATCTAAAAATCTCATTTTAGACTCTTCTAATGTATCTTTTAAATCTAGAATCGAGGCTAAAAATACTTTTAATGTTCTTGAATTTTTCTTTCCAACAATAGCACTTAACTCATCAGGTGAAAATTCATCAATTATTTCAAAAATAGGTTTTTTAAGTTCAATTGATTTTGCTTCAAGTTTATCAACTGTAGTTTTCCCTATACCTCTTTTTGGCTTGTTTATAATTCTTTTAAATGAAAAATTGTCATATGAGTTTGTTATAATTCTAAAATAAGCAATCAAATCTTTTATTTCTGCTCTTTCGTAGAACTTCATACCACCTACAAGTTTATAGTTTAATCCAGCTTTGTTAAAGCCCTCTTCTAATGATCTTGAAAGGGCATTAACCCTAAATAATACAGCAATATCTCTACCTCTTACTCCACTGTCTAAAAGTTTTTTGATATCTTCAATTATTTTTCTAGTCTCTTCATTTTCATCATGTGATTCATAAACTCTTACGCTATCACCCTTTGCCCTTGTTCCTATTAATCTTTTACCTAATCTATCACGATTATGCTCTATTAACTGATTTGCATGATCTAGAATAGTATCTGTTGATCTGTAGTTTTCCTCAAGTTTTACAACTAAAGTATTTTCAAAGTGTTCTGTAAAATTTAAAATATTTTTTATAGTTGCACCACGCCAGCCATAAATAGATTGGTCATCATCACCCACAACACATAAATTACTATGTGTCATACAAAGTAATCTTAAAAGTTTATACTGTAGTTCATTTGTATCTTGATACTCATCTACCATAATATACTGATATTTAGCACTTGTCTCTTTTGCCAAAGCTTCATTGTTTGATAATATTTTGTATGGTAATAAAAGTAAATCATCAAAATCAACAAGATTGTTTTTCAACAAATAATTCTCATACTTTTCATATACATCTGCCACTTGTTGATAAATCTTAAGTTCAGCTCCAGCTTTTACTTGAAGAGGAGTTAATAAAGTATTTTTATATTTTGAAATTTCTGAAACTAACATAGCAACAGGGATATCTTTTTCTATGGTTCTAAGTATTCTTTTTTTGTCATCTGTATCTATGATTATAAAATTATTCTTTCTATTTAATTCACTCATATAAAATTTTAAAAACAGTAAACCAAATTTGTGAAAAGTACATAAAATTGGAGGGGTACTCATATTTGAGCCAATCATAGCGTAAGCTCTCTCCCTCATTTCAGTTGCAGCTTTATTTGTAAAAGTTAATGTTAGAATTGAAGTAGGGTCTATCCCTATTGATATTAAGTAAGCTAATCTTGTCGTGATAGTTTTAGTTTTACCAGAGCCAGCCCCTGCTAAAATTAATAAAGAACCATCAATATGTTTAGCTGCTTTTTGTTGTGATTCATTTAAACCTGATAAAAAAATTTCTGACATTTTAACTCCAATTAGTTTTTATTATATCAAAAATAAAATAAAACTATAATCTTTAATATTTATGTTTAAAAATAAATGTTATTATTGTGCCAATAAAAATTAAAGGTTTTAAATCAATGTTAAATGATTTTGCAAAAGTAAATACATTTTTAACAGTTGTTAGAGAAAAGTCTTTTTCAAAAGCTTCTGCTAAGCTTGGTATTTCACAACCTGCCGTTACTCAGCAGATGAAATTTATAGAAGATTATTTAGAAGTGCAATTACTTGATAGAAAGAAGAATGGTATCAAAGTAACAAAAGAAGGCGAAATGCTTTATAATATTGCCCAAAAGATTGAAAGAACTGTAAATAATTGTGAAAAAGAGTTATTAAAAATAATGAACAAAGATGTTACGTTTATGTTCGGTGCTTCATTTATCATAGGGAACTATATTCTTCCACGATTCTTAAATCAATTAAAAAGAGATATTCATAATGATGTTTCTATAAATGTTTCTGTTTCCCATGAGACAATAGAAGATTTATTGGATAAAAAAATTGATATTGCCTTAGTTGAAAACTATATTAGTAATGATGATATTATCTATAGAGAATGGATGGAAGATGAGATTGTAATATTTTCAAACCAAAAACTTCCAGCACGGGCTAAAGCTGAAGATTTACTATCTTATAAATGGGTTTGTCGAAATCCTGATTCAAATACAAGAATGATATTTAAAGAAAATCTTGATAAAGAGAATTTCCCAGACTGTGACCAATTTGATATTACAAGTGAAGTTACAAGTGCTACAACAATTATTCAAACTGTTTTACACTCTGAGATTACAGGGACACCAACTGTTTCTATAGTGTCAAGAAATGCTATTGATTCACTTTTAAAATCAAATACCTTATTTGAATCAAGAATAGGAAATAGTAGAATGACTAGAAAACTATATATTGCCTACAGAAAAGATAGAAAACATGACGCATTTATAGAAAATGTTGTTGATTATCTTCTCAAAATCAAAAGTTAATTTGTATCTATCTTTAAAAGATACAAATTAATATCTCAATCCCTCTTTTATTAAAGCTTTTTTTATCTTTTGTATTTGTGTATGTTTATCTTTACACCAAAGTGGAGCCAATAAACTATCATCAGAAATTCCAGCTGTTATTCTTTGAATAGAGATATTTCTAGGAAGCATTTTAATAGATTTTACAACTGTATCTATATATAACTCTTCACTTATTGGAGTAAATCTTCCTTTTTTATATTCATTTGTTAAAAGTGTATTTTTAACCACATACAAAGGATGAAACTTTATAGAATCAATATCTAACTCAATTGTTTGTCTTAATGTCTCAAACATCATCTCTTGAGTTTCATTTGGCAATCCATAAATTAAATGTCCACAAACATTTAATCCTTTTTCTTTTGATTTTTTAATCCACTTTTTAATATTAGAAGAGCTATCTCCTCTATTTATCTTTTCTAAAGTTTCATCGTAAAAAGATTGGATACCATACTCTATCCAAATCTCTTTTTCTTTTGATAGATCTGCCAAATAATCCAATATCTCATCTGTCACACAATCTGTTCTTGTACCTATACTTAAACCAATTACATTTTCAAAAGATAAAGCTTTTGTATAAAGAGCTTTTAAAGTCTCAAAAGGTGCATAGGTATTTGTAAAAGATTGAAAATAAACTATAAATTTCTTTGTACCAAATTTATTTCCAAGCCTTTCTTTTGTGGCATTAAATTGCATTTCTAATTGTTTTAATTGCCTATCTAGATATGGATTTGAGGGATTTGAAGGATGCAGTTTAAACTTAGATTTTTTTTCTTGTAAGTTGGGAGAAAAAGAGTCATTTTCACAAAAGCTACATCCACCTTTTGCTACAGTTCCATCAATATTTGGACAGGTAAAGCCAGATATTGAAATTGGAACTTTATAAATAGTCTCACCAAACTTACTACGGAAATATTTTCCAATAGTAAGTAGTTCTTCTAAAGATTTTTTTTGTTTTGTTTTATTATTTTGTAACGAAATAGTCACCATCAAAACTTTCTAAGGCATAGTTTCTATCATTTCCAATAGAGTTCTTTAAATCTTCTATTGAAAGATATTCTAAAGTATCAGCTTGGATATGTTCTCTAATCTCTTCTTTATTCATACGATGCGAGATTAACTCTTCTTTTGTAGGTGTGTCAATTCCATAATAACAAGGGAATTTAATCTCAGGACTTGCAACTCTAAAATGAACCTCTTTAGCACCTGCTTCTTTTAGAATTTTTACTATTCTTCTAGATGTAGTTCCTCTTACAATAGAATCATCAATTACAAGTAAAGATTTTCCAGCAATTAATGATTTCATAGGAGATAATTTCATCTTAACTTTTAAATCTCTCATCTCTTGTGTTGGTTCAATAAAAGTTCTTCCAACATAGTGATTTCTAATAATTCCAAGTTCAAAAGGGACACCACTTTCAGCCGCATAACCAATGGCTGCTGGAACACCTGAATCAGGTACTGGAATAACCATATCTATTTTGATATCATTTCCTTTATCATTCATAGCTAAAGTTTTTCCCATATTTTCTCTTGCTCTATATACACTTTTACCATCAATTACTGAATCTGGTCTTGCAAAATATACATATTCAAAAGCACAAGGTCTATATTCTGGCTCATATAATTGAATTGATTCTGGTTCTTCTACTTTTTCACTAAAAATAAGCATTTCTCCAGGTCTTACATCTCTAATAAACTCTGCATCAACTAAATCAAAAGCACAAGTTTCACTGGCAACTATATATCCACCAGATTTTAATTTTCCAATTGATAATGGTCTAATTCCATATCTATCTCTAATAACAAATTGTTTAGAACGAGATTGAATTATAAAACAATATGCTCCAATAGTCTTATCTAAAGCCTCTTTTATTCTATCTCTTAATCTATCTTTTGAATTTTTGGCAATTAAATGAATTAAGTTCTCTGTATCCATACCAGTTTGAAAAATAGCACCATTATCGATCAAATCTTGTCTTACAACTTTTTTATTAATCAGATTTCCATTATGTACTATTGATATTTCACCTAATTTATATTTTGCAAATACTGGTTGAGCATCTAAAATAGAATCCCCACCTGCTGTTGAATATCTATTATGACCAATTGCCATATTACCTTTTAGATACTCCAATGCTTTATTATCAAAAACTTCAGAAACTAAACCTCTGTTTTTAATTGTATAAATTTTGCCATCACTTGATGAAGATATCCCTGTTGCTTCTTGCCCTCTATGTTGCATAGAAAATAGAGCCAAAGAGGCTAACCTAGAAGCTTTTTCATTACCAAAAATTCCAACTATTGCGCACATATTATTTCCTTATAGACCTAAACAATCATTTATTGAGTATAAACCAGCTTCTTTATTCACAAGCCATTTAGCAGCTTTGATAGCACCCTTTGAAAAAGTATTTCTAGAAGTTGCTGTATGATTTAATTCAATAAATTCACCATCATTGTATAAGCCAACAGTATGTCTCCCAACAATATCTCCACCTCTTAAACTCATTACTGCAATCTCATCTTTAGATCTTGCACCAATAATACCATCTCTTCCTGAAACTCTTACATCATCAAGATTTAAATCCCTTGCATTTGCTGCATGTTCTGCAAGTGTTAAAGCAGTACCTGAAGGAGAGTCAACCTTATTTCTATGATGTTGTTCCACAATTTCTATATCAAAATCTCTTAATGTCTTAGAAGCAAGAGTAACAAGTTTATTTAAAACTGCAACTCCTAAACTCATGTTAGTTGCATATAAAATAGGCACTAATTTACTAGCTTCTATAAGTAAATTTTGTTGATGCTTAGAGAATCCAGTAGTTGCTATTACTAAAGGCTTTTTATTTTTACCTTCAATAACTTCAGTAAGAAGAGCCTCTGTTGCAGCAGGAACTGAGAAATCTATAACTACATCAGAACTTTCTAAAAGTGTATTTATATCATTTGTTACAACTGTACCCTCGGGAACAGTCTTATTCAATTTGCTAGAAACATGACAAGCACTTAATTTCACTTGCTCATCATTTTGTAAATCATCTATTAAAAGAGAACCAACTCTTCCTGTACTTCCTACAATTCCTACATTAATCATATTTGTTTATCCTAAAAATTCAATAATATTAACAGCAGCAGTAGCACCATCAGCAGCTGCACATACTACTTGTTTCGCTGCATCTATTCTTACATCACCTGCTGCATATAATCCTGGTACATTTGTTCTCATCTTTAAATCTACCACTACTTCTGTTGCTTCATTTACTTCACATAGGTAACTTCCATCATCTTGTTTTAAGCTATCACTTAACACATCTCTTCCTACGAATGTAAATACTCCTGGTACTGCTAAATCTCTTATCTCACCTGTCTCTTTACTTTTTACTTTTAGTCCAAGTACTCCTGTTGCATCTCCATACACTTCTTCTACTGTTACATTTGTTACTTCTTCTATATTTTCACAAGCTTTCATATGTTCTATTGTACTTGGTGCTGCTCTATATGTATCTCTTCTATGCACTAAATATACTTTTGAACACATTTTTGAAAGGTACACTGCTTCTTCTAAGGCTGAGTCTCCTCCTCCTATTACTGCTACTTCTTTATTTTTATAAAAGAATCCATCACAAGTGGCACAAGTTGATACTCCTCTTCCGAAGAATTCATCTTCTCCTTTAAATCCACCTTTTTTTGGAACTGATCCTGTTGCTAGCAATACTGATTTTGCTTCTTGTTTTGTTCCATCACTCAATTCTACTGTGAATACTTCACCTGTTTTTGTTACTTTTGAAACTTGATTCATTTCATGTTTTAATCCAAATCTCATTGCTTGTTTTGGCCATGATTCCATCAAATCCATACCACTTACTATTTCTACTTGTCCTGGGTAATTCTCTATTTCACTACTTCCTGTTATTTGTCCTCCTGGCATACCCATCTCAAACATAGTAACATTTTTCAATCCACCTCTTGTCGAATACAACCCTGCTGTTAATCCTGCTGGTCCGCCTCCGATTATCGCTAAATCTAACATCTCTTCTTCCTTTTAGTAGTCAAGTACTTTTTAAAATCACACAAACAATATATATATTAGCATATATTTATAAGGGCATAATAATACTCAATTTTTATTAAGTAGAAGATTAATTTAATCAACTTAATTTCACGTGTTAAGTTTATCTTCACTTTTATAAAATCATAACTCTTTTTATTATTTTATAATTATTAAATATTTCTGAATAAAAAATACTACATTTTTTTAATAAAGTCATATTAATGACATTTTCCTGATATAAAATCCTTTTCAGAATAAGTAATTCAATTAAGGAGAGAAAATGAATGAAGTTATTGAGGCTTATACAGGACAAAATCCTGATGGCAATAAAAGTAGAATTCCTGCTAAACTTGATAAAGCATTAACTGCATCTGGAGTTATACTTGCAATTTTTATGATGGCACATATGTTTTTTGTGTCAACAATACTTTTTGGTGAAAATGCAATGTACACAGTAACTAAAATGTTTGAACTTAACTTTATATTTGCTGGTGGACTTCCATTTATTGTAAGTATATTTGTTGGAATAATTACAGTGATATTTGTTGCTCATGCACTTTTAGGAATTAGAAAATTCCCTACCTCATATAAAGCATATATAAAAATAAGAGAACATTCAAAAATGATGAAACACTCAGATACTTCAATGTGGATGTTTCAATGGATAAGTGGATTAATTATGATGTTCATTGCAACAATTCACTTGTATATTATGTTTACACAACCTGAAAATATTGGTCCTTATTCAAGTTCATATAGAGTTGTAAATCAACATATGTGGCTTTTATATATGGTTTTATTAATCTGTGTTGAGCTTCATGGTTCAATTGGATTGTATCGTGCGGCTATGAAATGGGGTTGGTTTGATGGGAAAAACCCTAAAGAGACAAGAAAAAGAATGATGAAAGCAAAAAAAATTGTAAGTATCTTCTTCCTAACTTTAGGGGTAATAACACTTTTTGCTTATATAAAAATTGGTATGGATAGAATTGACCATGCTCCAATGAAATATAATCCTAATGACTCTATACAACTAATGAAAAAATAAAGGTTTTAATATGAAAATTAAATATTGTGATGCACTAGTAATCGGTGGAGGTCTTGCAGGACTTCGATCAGCAGTTGCAGCTGCACAAAAAGGTTTAAGTACAACAGTTTTAAGTTTAGTTCCAGTTAAAAGATCTCACAGTGCAGCAGCTCAAGGTGGTATGCAAGCAAGTCTTGGTAATGCAAAAATGAGTGAAGGTGATAATGAAGATGTGCACTTTAGTGATACAGTAAAAGGAAGCGATTGGGGATGTGATCAAGAAGTAGCAAGAATGTTTGTTACAACTGCTCCTAAAGCAATTCGTGAACTTGCAGCTTGGGGTGTACCTTGGTCTAGAATCAAAAAAGGAAATCATGAAGCAGTTATCAATACAAAAAAAACTAATATATTTGAAGAAGATGAAAAACATGGTTTAATCAATTCAAGAGACTTTGGTGGTACAAAAAAATGGAGAACCTGTTATACCTCTGATGCGACAGGCCATACTATGCTTTTTGCAGTTGCAAACGAATCTTTAAGATTAAATGTAAATATCGAAGATAGAAAAGAAGCAATTGGATTAATTCACCATAATAACAAATGTTATGGTGCTATTGTTAGGGATTTAATTACAGGAGACATTGTAGCTTATGTTTCAAAAGGTACTTTAATAGCAACTGGTGGATATGGAAGAATTTATGAAATCACTACTAATGCAGTTATTTGTGAGGGTATAGGAACTGCTATTGCTTTAGAAACAGGTATTGCAAAACTTGGAAATATGGAAGCTGTACAGTTTCACCCTACTCCACTTTTCCCATCAGGTATTTTATTAACTGAAGGTTGTCGTGGTGATGGTGGTGTTCTAAGAGATGTTGATGGACATAGATTTATGCCTGATTATGAACCTGAAAAAAAAGATCTAGCTTCAAGAGATGTTGTATCTAGAAGAATGATGGAACATATGAGAAAAGGAAAAGGTATTGATTCAGTTTATGGAACACACCTTTGGTTAGACATTTCAATTTTAGGAAGAGAGCATATTGAAAAAAATCTAAGAGATGTTCAAGAAATCTGTGAATCATTTGCAGGAATAGATCCAGCAGATGAAGGTCAAAAAGGTTGGGCTCCTGTTCATCCAATGCAACATTACTCTATGGGTGGTATTAGAACAAAACCAACAGGAGAATCACAAACTTTACAAGGATTATTCTCTTGTGGGGAAGCTGCTTGTTGGGATATGCATGGATTCAATAGACTAGGAGGAAATTCTGTTTCTGAAACAGTTGTTGCTGGTATGATTGTTGGAAATTATTTTGCAGATTATTGTTTAGATACACAAATAGATATTCAAACAGATGTTATTGAAAAATTTGTCCATGAAAAAGAAGCTTATATGAAAGACTTAGTTTCTAAAGATAGTGGGGATGATGTATTTAAAATCAAAAATAGAATGAAAAAAATCATGCAAGATTATGTTGGGATTTTTAGAGATGGAGAAGGTTTAGAAAAAGCAGTAAAAGAGCTTGAAGAATTATATATCAAATCTAAAAATGTAGCTGTAAGAAATAAACAACTTACTGCAAATCCAGAACTTGAAGAAGCATATAGAGTTCCAATGATGTTAAAAGTAGCTCTTTGTGTTGCAAAAGGAGCACTTGATAGAACTGAATCTAGAGGTGCACATACAAGAGAAGATTATCCAAAAAGAGATGATGCAAATTGGTTAAAAAGAACCCTTACTTCATGGAAAGAGGGAGATACTATGCCAACAGTTGAGTATGAACCATTAGATATTATGAAAATGGAAATACCTCCTGGATTTAGAGGATATGGAGCAAAAGGTAATTTAATTGAAAATCCAATTAGTGCTCAAAGACAAGCCGAAATTGATGAAATAGTAGAAAAAATGGAATTAGAAGGTAAAGATAGATATGAAATCCAAGATAAACTTATGCCATTTCCACTTCAAGATGAATATAAAAGAAAAAATATTAGATTAGGAGATTTGTAATGTCTAGAGAACTAACTTTTAAAATACTTAGATATGATCCACAAGATAAAAAAAATGTTAGAGCTTACTTTGAAGAGTTTAAAATTCAAGAAGCTCCTAGTATGACAATTTATATTGCCCTTACTCAAATTAGAGAGAGTCAAGATGCAGGTTTAAGCTTTGACTTTGTATGTAGAGCTGGTATTTGTGGATCTTGTGCAATGATGATAAATGGAAGACCTAAACTTGCTTGTAGAACTTTAACTAAAGATTTACCAAAAGAGATTACTTTACTTCCCTTACCTACATTTAGTCTTATCAAAGACTTATCTGTAAATACAGGTGTTTGGATGGATGAAATGAGTAAAAGAGTTGAATCTTGGGTTCACTCTTCTCATGAAGTTGACATTGCAAATCTTGAAATGCCAATTGAACCAGAAGTAGCTGATGCTGTATTTGAATTAGATAGATGTATTGAATGTGGATGTTGTGTTGCTGGATGTGGAACAAAACTTATCAAAGAAGATTTCGTAGGTGCAGTTGGATTAAATAGAATTGCTAGATTTGAATGTGATCCACATGATGAGAGAACAATTGAAGATTATTATGAATTAGTTGGTGATGACAATGGTATATTTGGTTGTATGACACTTCTTGGTTGTGAAGATACTTGTCCTAAACATTTACCATTACAAACTAAAATTGCTTATATGAGAAGAAAATTAGCGACTGTTAAAGGTTCTTAAGGAGGACATTATGAAAAAAATAACCGAACAAGATATAATCGAGAGTATAGCAGATGCATGTCAATATATATCGTTTTATCATCCAGAAGATTTTGTAAAAGGGATGGTAGAAGCTTATAATGTAGAAAAAGGTGAAGCTGCAAAAAATGCAATAGGACAAATATTAATAAATTCAAAAATGTGTGCAATGGGTCATAGACCTTTATGTCAAGATACAGGGTCAGTTAATATCTTTGTAAAGGTTGGATTAAATGCTCCTTTAGATATAAAAAAAGAGTTAGTTGATTTATTAAATGAAGGTGTTGCAAAAGGGTATACAGATCCAGATAACACTTTAAGATACTCAGTAGTTGCAGATCCTGCAGGGAAAAGAGTAAATACAAAAAATAATACACCAGCAGTTATTCATGTAAGTGTAGATAATTCAGATGAGATAGATATTACAGTTGCAGCAAAAGGTGGAGGAAGTGAAAACAAATCTAAATTTGCTGTATTAAACCCAAGTGATAGTATTTATGATTGGGTTATGGAAAATGTTAGAAATATGGGAGCTGGATGGTGTCCTCCTGGAATATTAGGAATTGGAATTGGAGGGAATCCTGAGAAATCTATGCTTTTAGCAAAAGAGTCTTTAATGAGTCATGTTGATATACATGAACTTAAAGCAAGAGGTCCAAAAAATGCCCTAGAAGAATTAAGACTTAAATTATATGAAGATATTAATAAAGTAGGAATTGGAGCTCAAGGTCTTGGTGGAATTACAACTGTACTTGATGTTAAAATATTAGATTACCCATGTCATGCAGCATCACTTCCTGTTGCTATGATTCCAAACTGTGCAGCAACAAGACATATTCACTTTAAACTAAAAGGTGATGGACCAGCAGTATTTAATAAACCAGATTTAGATATATGGCCAGATATTGAATTACCAATGGATACAATTAAAAGAGTAAATATAGAAGATTTAACAAAAGAGAATTTATCTCAATTTAAATCAGGAGATACTCTATTATTATCTGGGAAAATCTTAACAGCAAGAGATGCAGCACATAAAAAAATAGTTGAATATAAAAATGCTGGAAAAGATCTTCCAAATGGAGTTAAATTAGAAGATAGATTTATTTATTACGTTGGACCAGTGGATCCTGTAAGAGATGAAGCAGTAGGACCTGCGGGACCAACAACATCTACAAGAATGGATAAATTTACAAAAGACATGATGGAAATAGGAATCATGGGAATGATTGGAAAAGCTGAGAGAAAACAACCAACAATTGATTTAATCAAAGAGTATAAATCAATGTATTTAATAGCAACTGGTGGAGCTGCATATTTGATATCACAATCAATCAAATCAGCAAAAGTATTAGCCTTTGAAGAACTTGGTATGGAAGCTATCTATGAGTTTGAGGTTAAAGACATGCCTGTTACTGTAGCTGTTGATACTGAGGGTACTTCTATTCACACTACTGGCCCTGCTAAATGGAGAACTATTTAAAAATATAAATCTATATTGAGGAGGTGTCATAAAAAAAAGTATAAAACCAAACACTTATAGCCATCTTAAATTTAAGTTATTAAGCCTTGGATAAATCTTATCCAAGGCTTTTTTAATATATTTTTACACCCTTATTTAAAGAATAACCTAAACCTTTTACAATAATAATTCCATCTTCAGGAAGTTTTTTTCTCAATCTTTTTATCATAGATCTAATATTTACTAAAGTAGTCTCTTCACCTTCCCAAACATACTCTTCTAGCTCATCATAAGTAGCCACATGATGTAAATTATTTGAAAAAAGTTCTAAGAATAAAATCTCTTTTTTTGTTAATTCTATCTCTTCATTATCTTTATATAATTTATGGTTTATAAAATCATATTTACAATTTTCATCAAATTGTAAATATTGCTTAGGCACAACACAGAGTTTTTTTACCTTTTGAACAAGTTCTAAAATATAAAAAGGCTTTTTTAAATAATCATCACACCCTTTTTCATAAGATGTTTGAACCTTTTCTAAATCATGGTTAGAACTTATTATAATAACAGGTGTTTTTGCATGATTAAATCTAATATATTCCAAGATAGATATTCCATCTAAATTTGGAACATTTATATCTAAAATAAAACAAGAATATCCATTACCTAAAGCCGCTGAAGCCTTCTCTCCGTCATAAAAACAATCAACTTTATAGTTTTCATTAACTAAAGCTTGTTTTATTACATTACTAAGTCTTTCATTATCTTCTAATACTAATATTTTCATTGATTTTGTTCCAATTTTATAGTAAACATAGCTCCACCATCTATATTTTCTACAGAGATTTTACCATTCATTTTATCTTCTATAATCACTTTTGTCATATACAAGCCAATACCATGTCCATCTTCTTTTGTTGTATAATATGCTCCAAAAATCTTATCCATACTTTTATCATTTATTCCACCAGCGTTATCTTTTATTGTAATAATTAACTGATTATCTTCATTAAAAACTTTTATTTCTATTTTTCTATTTTTATAATCATTATGTAAAAGAGCATCTTTTGCATTATTTACAATATTCAAAAATGACTGCATAAACTCATTTTTATACCCATATACAATCAAATTTGTATCTTTTTTTATATCCAAATTTATATTAATACTATTATATTTTATATTATGATGTATAATTTCAAGCATTCTCTCAATAGCTTCTTTTATATTAAAGTCGATTTTCTTATTGGATGGCATAATAAATTTTTGAAATTCATTTATAGTATTTGTCATATATGATACTTGATTCATTATATCTTTTACAAAACTATCATCTTCTTTTATTTCTCCACATTTTTTTGAATAAAAAAGTTCTTGTGCAATTGCTGTTATTTCTACAAGAGGAGATTTCCATTGATGGGCAATAGAAGAAAATACTTCACCAATTTCAGCTAATTTACTTTGTTGAATAACAAATTGTCTATTTTTTTGTTTCTCAATGGTTATTTCTCTCTCTTTTGTAATATCAGTAAAAATAGTAACATAACCTTCTGATTTCATTTTCTCATCTTTAAATCGTTCTTGTTTTATAAGATAAATTTTCTTTTTTCTCTTACTATCAGTAAAATTAAATTCATTATTTTCTTCTGAATCTAAATTATAATTTGCTATTACTTTTATAATTTTCTCAACGTTTTTATTTTCGATAAAATCTTCAAGTTTTTTTCCATATAAATCGTCGCATTTAATACCTAAAAGCTTACAAAAAGTATTATTTGAATCAACAACTACACCTTTAGAGTCCTGCCAAAATATTGGGCTTTCTATTGCATTTAAAAGTGTTTCATCGAATTCTATTCTTCTTCTTAAGTCCTTTTCAACTTGCTTTCTCATATAAATATTGTGAATAAGTCCTAATATTAGAAAGAGTAACAAAGGAGAAATAGTAAATACAAGATTGATAAACCCTCTATGTTTTTCATAAAAAGTAGGTCTTTTATTAATTAATTTGTAAGGAATAGATAAACCATCCACAGGTAGGTAAAATTGACTTAATTTTTGAGAATCAAAGATATAAGTTAAATTTTTGTATGTAACTATTTTGTGAGATTTTTTATGTAATATATCCAAAGCCATTTGACCTGATAATCTACCAAAATCATTTAGATCAATTATTTTACCACCAGTTGCACCTTTTTTTATAAAAATTGAATCTGTTACAAAAATAGGTATTTGTGCATTTTTTATAAAATCTGCTATCTCTTGATTTTTATATAGTTTTCCATCTTTATTCTTATAAAACCTTATAAAAAGTGCCGCACTATTCTCTTCTTTTTTGGAAAATTTCTTTTTCAAAATTTCTAAATTATCTTCAATTATATATTCAATATCAAACTTACCTTTAAAGTCTTTTATTAGATTTTCAATAAGTGGTTCAGTATGTTGTGCATTTAAACTTTTATCATTTATAATGTAAAGCTTTCTAATACTTGGGAAAATAGTTCTTATAATATCTACATTACCTATTAAATCCCTTTTCTCTAGAAGAGCTGATACTTTATTTTCAACACCATAATATTTTGCTTTCTTTTGGGAAAAATTTTCTATTCCAACTGCAAGAATTGGTTCATTTTCAAAAAACTCTTTATAAATATCTAAAACAAAATCATATGCAAATCTATCTACAGCAATTATTAAATCATATTTTCTATTTTTTAATTGTACTCTATAAAGTTTTTCTAAACTTTCATAATACTCTTTAGAAGTAACTCTTTTAGAATCCATATATAATATATTTACGTCAATATTAGAGTGGGGATATATAACTTTTTCAATACCATTTATAATACTATCACTAAATTCATATCCTTTATGATATGAGTTAATTATTAATATTGAACTATTTGCAAAAAGAAATGTCTGTAAAGCTAAAATTATTAGAAGTTTTTTCATAGTAGAGATTATAGTCAAACATTCTAAAAGATGATGTCAAAGTTGACACCATCTTTTTAGATATTTGATTTAAAGAATTACAAATCCAAGAGCAACTAACGCTCCTAAATATATAGCTCCAAAAATAAAACCTAGTTTCCACCATGTAGCTTGTGTAATATACCCAGCTCCATACCAAATAGGTGATGGTCCTGTTCCATATGGAGTTATGATACCCATAAGACCTAATGACCCTACAAAAAGAATAGCAAGAGGTTGAAGCATATCTGCTGGAACTAAATTTGCTGCTATTCCTAAAAATAATGGTAATAATGCTACTGTATGTGCAGTTACACTTGCAAATAAGTAGTGGAATAAGAAGAATAATACTAATAGTACAACTCCAATCATTATTGGATCTAATCCAACTAACCAAGTAGAAATTAATCCAGATGCCCATTTTAAATAACCAACTTCTTTAAGACCAGATGCCATGGCTACAAGTGTTGCAAACCAAATAAATACGTTAATAGCTGCTTTATTTGTGATTACATCTTCCCAATTAATTACATCGAATAATACAAGTAAACAAAGTACCGCAATAGCTGCAACTGTACTATTTACTCCAATTTTACTTCCAAAAATCCACATTGCAAGAGCCAAAAGACCTAAAAATAACATTGTGATTTCTTTTTTAGTAATAGAACCCATCTCTTTAAGTTGTTTAGCTGCCCATGTTGGAGCTTCAGGAGATACTTTTTGTTCTGGTGGATATACTATATATGCAAGATATGGTACTAGTAAAAACAATGGAATCATAATAACTGCTAAAGTACCAAACCAACTACCCCAACTAATTGAAACACCAATGTTTTTTTCAACAAGTGAAACTGCTAGTAAATTTGGTGCAAGTGCTGTTAAGAACATAGAACTTGTCACACAAGTTGCTGCAATTGCAACCCAAGAGATATATGAACCTATTTTTCTTGGTTCATGATCTGGTAATGAATCAAACATTTGTGGAATATTAATAGCAATAGGGAAAATTGTTCCTGCACTTCTTGCTGTATTTGAAGGCATAAAAGGAGCAAGAACCCCATCTGCAAATGCTACTGCATATCCTAATCCTAAAGTAGTTTTACCTAATTTTTTAACTAAAATCAATGCAATTCTTTTACCAAGTCCTGATTTTTTGTAACCAAGAGCAAACATAAATGCTGCAAAAATCAACCATATAACTCCGTTAGAGAACCCACTTAAAGCCCATTTTGCTGAAGCTTTTGCACTATCACCAACTAATCCAAATGTTGCAGAAAAAGCAACACCTACTAAACCTATTAATGCAGGTGGAATTGGTTCTAAAATCAAACCAACAATTACTCCTAAAAATACTGCAAAGAAATATTGTGCATTTACAGCTAAACCTTCAGGTGTAGGAAGAAGTGCCACAATGATTGCAACTAAAATTGGTAGTGCCATTTTCATACTATTGCTCATAATAAACCTTTCATTTTGTTATTTATGAAATGATATAAGTTTCATATGGCATTAGTGTGACATTTTTTAAGTTTTATATTTAAGTATTGTATTTAAGTAAAAAAAAAGATAAAGTTAAAGCTTTATCTTTTTTATAATTTATTATGTAAAGAGTAATCTATTAATTATTTTAACCCACATATTCAATAATATTAACAGCGGCAGTAGCACCATCAGCAGCTGCACACACTACTTGTTTCGCTGCATCTATTCTTACATCACCTGCTGCATATAATCCTGGTACATTTGTTCTCATCTTTAAATCTACCACTACTTCTGTTGCTTCATTTACTTCACATAGGTAACTTCCATCATCTTGTTTTAAGCTATCACTTAACACATCTCTTCCTACGAATGTAAATACTCCTGGTACTGCTAAGTCTCTTATCTCACCTGTCTCTTTACTTTTTACTTTTAGTCCAAGTACTCCTGTTGCATCTCCATACACTTCTTCTACTGTTACATTTGTTACTTCTTCTATATTTTCACAAGCTTTCATATGTTCTATTGTACTTGGTGCTGCTCTATATGTATCTCTTCTATGCACTAAATATACTTTTGAACACATTTTTGAAAGGTACACTGCTTCTTCTAAGGCTGAGTCTCCTCCTCCTATTACTGCTACTTCTTTATTTTTATAAAAGAATCCATCACAAGTGGCACAAGTTGATACTCCTCTTCCGAAGAATTCATCTTCTCCTTTAAATCCACCTTTTTTTGGAACTGATCCTGTTGCTAGCAATACTGATTTTGCTTCTTGTTTTGTTCCATCACTCAATTCTACTGTGAATACTTCACCTGTTTTTGTTACTTTTGAAACTTGATTCATTTCATGTTTTAATCCAAATCTCATTGCTTGTTTTGGCCATGATTCCATCAAATCCATACCACTTACTATTTCTACTTGTCCTGGGTAATTCTCTATTTCACTACTTCCTGTTATTTGTCCTCCTGGCATACCCATCTCAAACATAGTAACATTTTTCAATCCACCTCTTGTCGAATACAACCCTGCTGTTAATCCTGCTGGTCCGCCTCCGATTATCGCTAAATCTAACATCTCTTCTTCCTTTTAATTTAACTTTTAAAGGATAATTTTTTTCCTTTAATAATATTTATCGTATTAAACAGTAAAATAGATTAATTATGCAATTGTTTTATTTTTTAGAATCTTTTTTTAAAGAAAATTTAATGTTAGAAATAAAAAAGAGTAAGAGAAAATCTCTTACTCTTTTTAGAGGTATTTGTTATTATATATTATAATAAAGAGTTAATTTTATCAGAGAAAGCTTGTTTAGAAGCAGCACCAATCATTTGGTCAACAACTTCTCCATCTTTCATAAAAATTACTGTAGGGATAGATCTAACACCATATTTAACAGCTAAATCTTGCTCTTCATCAGTATTTACTTTACAAATATTTGCTTTTCCTTCGAAATCACCAGCTAATTCGTCAATTACTGGAGCTAACATTCTACAAGGTCCACACCATGGTGCCCAGAAATCTACCATTGAGATTCCTTCTTTTACTGTTGCTTCAAAGTTATCTTGTGTCAATTCTATATATTTACCCATCAACGTTCCTTTATGTGTATTATTTCAAAAATTATACAGACTTAAACTTTAAATAAACTTGTACTTTTTTACATATAATCTTTAATAAATTATATTTTAGCTAGAATATTTGCTCTTAAATTATAATTGGAAATTTACATGGATATCAGAAAAGAGTATTTAGATTTTTTTAAAAGCAAAGGACATGAAGTAATATCTTCTATGCCACTAGTCCCAGATGACCCAACACTTCTTTTTACAAATGCAGGTATGGTTCAATTTAAAGACATATTTACAGGTGCTATTCCAGCTCCAAAAAATCCAACTGCAACATCATGTCAGTTGTGTATTAGAGCTGGTGGTAAACATAATGACTTAGAAAATGTAGGATATACAGCACGACATCATACATTATTTGAAATGTTAGGTAACTTCTCATTTGGTGATTATTTTAAAGAAGATGCTATAGCTTATGCTTGGGAATTTATTACAGTTAATTTAGCCTTACCTATTGATAAATTATGGGTAACTATACATGAAACTGATGATGAAGCTTTTAATATTTGGAAAAAACATATTGACCCTACAAGAATCAAAAGATTTGGAGATAAAGACAATTTCTGGGCTATGGGTGATACTGGTCCATGTGGTCCTTGTAGTGAAATTTTTTATGACCAAGGTGTTGAAAACTTTGGAAGTGATGAAGACTATTTAGGTGGAGATGGTGATAGATTTTTAGAAATTTGGAACTTAGTATTTATGCAATATGAACAAAGTAATGGTGTTCGAACTCCACTTCCAAAGCCATCAATTGATACAGGAATGGGTTTAGAGCGAGTTATTGCAATTAAAGAAGGTGTTTTAAATAACTTTGACTCATCTAATTTCAAACCACTTGTAAATGAAGTAGCTAAATTAGCCAAAAAACAACCAACAAAAGAGACTATTGGTTCATATAGAGTAATTGCAGACCACTTAAGAGCTGTATCATTTATGCTATCTCAAGGAATTTTATTTGGAAATGAAGGTCGTCCTTATGTAAATAGAAGAATTCTTAGACGTGCTGTTAGACATGGATATTTATTAGGCTTTAGAGAAGCATTTATGTCAAAACTTGTAGATGTATTAATTTCTATGATGGGCGAACACTATACAGAATTAAAAGAGCAAGCTTCATTTATAAAAGAACAAATAGAGCTTGAAGAAGAGAGATTTTTCAAAACTATTGCTTCAGGAATGAGCTTATTTAATGACGAATTAGTAAATACAAAAGAGCTTTTCTCAGGAGAAGTTGCCTTCAAATTATATGATACTTATGGATTCCCTTTAGACTTAACAGAAGATATGTTAAGAGAAAAAGATTTAAAAGTTGATATTGAAACATTTGATAAACTTATGAATGCACAAAAAGCTAAAGCTAAAGCTGCTTGGAAAGGTAGTGGAGATGAAGCTAGTGAAGGTGATTTTAAAGTATTACTTGAAAAATATGGGATAAATGAATTTGTTGGATATGAGAATACTTCATACAAAAGTACAATTGTCACTCTACTTGATGAAAAATTCAATGAAGTTGATTCTTTAGAAAAGGGACAAACTGGTTGGATAATGCTTGATAAAACACCATTTTATGCTACAAGTGGTGGACAAAGTGGAGACATTGGAGCTTTAGAAGATAAACAACATATTGCAATTATTGAAGAGACTTCTAAGTTCCATGGAATAAATCTTTCAAAAATAAAAGTGGAAACTTCAAGTTTAGAAAAAGGTGATATAGTAAATGCAGTTGTAGTAAATAGATATGAAGTTGCAAAACATCATAGTGCTACTCACCTTTTACAAAGTGCACTTAAAATGGTTTTAGGTGATACTGTTTCACAAGCTGGTTCATTAAATGATTCTTCAAGATTAAGATTTGACTTTACTTATCCTAAAGCTATGACAGCTGAGCAAATAGAAGAAGTACAAGATTTAGTTAACTCTATGATTACAAGAGGACTAAAAGGAAGTGTTGAAGAACTTCCTATAGAAGAAGCTAAACAAAGAGGTGCTATTGCAATGTTTGGTGAAAAATATGGAGATATGGTAAGAGTTGTAAACTTTGGTGATGTTTCTGTAGAGTTTTGTGGTGGAACACATGTAAGGAATACACTTGATATCGGAAGTTTTTATATTTTAAAAGAATCAGGTGTTAGTGCAGGGGTAAGAAGAATAGAAGCTGTTTGTGGAGCTGCTGCTATTAGATATACTAATTCTATAATTTCTAAAATGAATGAGATAGAAAGTGAAATCAAAAACAGTGATGTAATTTCTGGTATTAAAAAACTAAAAGAGCAAATTAAAACTTTAAAACAAGAAGTTATTGAAGCTCAAAGTGCTTCAACTACACCAATAGCTGAAGAGATGATTGGTGATACAAAAGTAATAGTAGACATTGTAAAAAATGGTGATATTAAAAAAATAGTTGATGATGCAAAAAATGGAAATGAAAAAGTAGCAATACTTTTAATTCAAGCAAAAGATGACAAAGTTATGCTTGTAGCTGGAAGTAAAAACACAAATATCAAAGCTGGTAATTGGATAAAAGAAATTGCTCCAATTGTTGGTGGAGGTGGAGGTGGTAGACCTGACTTCGCACAAGCTGGTGGAAAAGATGTATCAAAAGTAGATGAGGCAAAAGCAAAAGCACTAGCTTATGCAAAAGAGAATTTATAAGGTTTTAAAATGAAAGAATTATTTTTAACAATGCCAGATGTAATTATATTTTTACATGTAATTTCTGCTGTATTATGGGTAGGAGGAATGATAGCTGTTAGATTTGCTATTCATTACTCTATGCAAAATATAGAAGAGCCTAAGATAAAATTAGCTAGAACCTTAGAAAATCTAAAGAGATTTTTTAACCTGGTTATTCCTGCTATTTTAATATTATTACTTACTGCAATTATGATGATTTTAGGACTTGAACTAAAAGCAACACCTTTATATAAATTTGCAATAGCAAAAGAGATTATTTGGACTATTATGACTTTAATCTTTATTTATATTTATATAAAAAGAATAAAAGCTCAAAAATATTTTGATAAGGGTGAATTATCCCTTGCAAAAGCTACTTTAGAACCAATAGCAAAAATATTTATACCTACAAATATAATATTGGGAGTTATTGCAATTTTTATAGGAGTTACACTAAGAGGATTTTAATCCTCTTTACTCTTTAGCTCTTTTTTGATATATTACATAATTCTTTTAGGATATATCATGAAAACCATATTCTTTTCAATTTTCTTATTATTTTTAATAACTGGTTGTTCTACAAAAAATCCTTATACTCCAACAAAACCCCTATCTGCATATAAAACTAATACTACATATAATCATATAAATGTCTCAGATGCTCTACTTGCTCACTATAGACAATGGCAAGGAGTGGGTTATAAATATGGTGGGCAAGATAGAAATGGGATTGATTGTTCCTATTTAGTTTATGATGTATATAGAAAAGAATTAAGAAAAAATATCCCAAGAACTACCTTATACCAATCAAGAAGTGGGAAAAGTGTCAAGAAAAAAGATTTAAAAACTGGGGATTTAGTATTTTTTCTAACAAATAAAAAAGGCTCTAGACATGTGGGGATATATTTAAGCCATGGTGATTTTATGCATGTATCAACATCCCATGGAGTTATGATATCTAGTTTATCAAATCCATATTGGAGAGCTCACTATTGGAAAGCAAGAAGAATTTTAAATACTAATTAAAATCCTCCATACCAAAATATATATAGTGGTATTGCTATAACAGAGACTACTGTACTTAAAAACACAGCCAAACTTGCCTTTTCTGGTTTTGCATTTAATAACACCGCTAGAGTTACTGTATTGCCTGCAAGGGGTACAATTGCAAAAAGAAATAAAACTTTATATAAATCTTCATTTAAAAACATGAAAAATGTTTTATCTAAATAGATAAATCCTACAATTGCTAAAGGCCAAAAAATAAATTTCATAAAAAATGTTATAGAGATAAACTTCACATCAAAATTATCATCACTATTTTTTAAACCAATCAAGCCCATACCAAGCATCATCATTCCTAAGATTCCATAAGCACCTTTAAATTGCGCAGTATAAGAGCTTATAGCTTGAGGTATTTCAAAACCTACTAAATTTAGTATTATTCCTAAAATAAAAGCATAAAGAATTGGTAACTTTGACATTTTCTTTAAAGCTTGCGAAACTGTAAAATTACCCTTTGCTGTCACATAAAATCCTGTAGTACTTTCATACAACAAAGAAGTCAATACGGTAAAAATATAAATATCTGCTAAAGCAGGAGGGAAAAATATAATTGCAAGGGGAATACCAAAATATCCAGTATTTCCTGTCCCTGCTGAAAAGGCTAAGATATTTCCTGTAGGATCAGACCAAGAATTTTTAAATAAATAAAGTGAGCCAAAAGCTAAAGCCGAACAAAATATATATAAAAATATAGGTAAAAAAGCAACTGCAAAGTTAATCTTAACACTTAAAGTTGCTGAAAAAACTACAATAGGACCTAAAATATAAATAAGTAATGCTGCTATTGATTCTCTTTTTACATGAAGATATTTTGTAGATAAATATCCTAAAATCACATTGATATAAATAGGGAACACTTTTAGTAAAATTAAAAAAAATAGACTCATAGTTTATTTGCCCTTCTTATTGTTAGTTTTATTAAGTATATAAATTATGTATGAAATATGTATGATATTATCTTATAGTATAAACTTATCTAAAATATAAAGTGCTATTACGCAAACTATGTACATCTTTATTACAAATGGAAGATTTAATAAAAATACCTCTTTTGCTTCTACATTATATCTTGCTTGAATAGTCAAATTTAATCCACTAAAAGGTGAAGAAGAAACAGTAATTGCCCAAGCCATTAAAAAAGTAACTGCCAACAAAGTATGATTGAATTGAAGTAAAAAACTAGCAATTACAGCAATAGTAATAATAGGATGAATTCCTATAAAAGACAACAATATAAATCCTAATAAAGTAATAGAAGCTTCCACATAGGTAAATTGCGTAAAAGGAACTGTTATATGGTATCCATTTAAAATCGTACTAACAGAAACTCCAAATAAACCAGCAACCAAAAATAGTGATATTTCCATCTTCATCTTAGGTAAATCACTTGTAATGTGTTGTTTAAATAAGTGAAGTGTTTTTGTAAAATTTACTTTTATTAGTGAAATAAAAATAGTCAATAATAAAGAATAGATACTCACTAAAATAATAACTTTCAAGTTCTCTTCATAATATTTTGTTATCAAAATAAATATTACCAATAATACTGGGATATAAAGTGTCTCTAAAGAGATAGGATAACCTTGGAAACTCTCTAATTCAAACTTTTTCCCAACTTCAAAATAAGTCACTATTAAAGCTATAAGAGCAAGTATGATTCCACTAAAAAAGATTGTTGATTTATCAAAGTTTGGCAAGTATGTTAAAGCAGCTGCAAAGGCTACAAAAAATGGTGACCAGTAAGCATCTGATGAAAAAGCTCTTGTAAGTACTACTAACTGTAGTTTTGATAGTGGACCTTTTTTATACATCTTATCTGCTATTAAAATCAAAGATGAAAGATTTATCACTGAACCAAAAAGATGCACTCCTAAATAAGTTTTAAAAAAAGAGCTTTTGCCTGATTCTACTTTTGCTTTTTTTTCAAACTTTGGTGTGGCAATAAGTTTTAAAAAGGTAACTCCTATAAGTAAAGTAAGAAGATACTGATTTATACTCAAAGCTTTTATTACATTTATATCAAAGCCTTTTATGTATGAAAATAAAAAACACAATAAACTCAAAATCAAAAGTGTAACTATTATCTTCTTTTTACCTAAAGTAATAAAAAGTAATAAAAAAGCTATCCATGCAAAACAGCTTGCATAAATCAAAAGATTACTATCTATAAAATATGCAATATTCGTAAATAGAAAAGATAAAAAGATCAATACTCCAGAAATATTATTTAGCAACTTGAACCCTTTTTAAAAATATTGACAAATAAATACCCGTAGCAATAAAAGCAATACCTACAATATGATAAGGATGTAAAGACTCATTTAAAAATATATATGCCAAAATAAAACCAAAAACTGGCATTAAATGGATAAATTGACCAGCCTTTGTAGCTCCAACTTCATATGTTGCACTGTTCCAAAAATAAAATGACAATACTGAAGGAAAGATTGATACATACATTAAAGTAAATAATAATTTATCATCATGCAAAAATCCATACTCAAATTTAAATCCAAATATTACACAAACTAAAAATAGTATCACAACCCCAATAAAAGTAATAATAGACAAAAACTCTAAAGGCTTTATATCTTTTGGTTTAAACTTCAAATATATAGAATATATAGCCCAAGTAATACAAGCTAAAATAATCCATAAATCATATCTTGTAAACTCTAATTTCATTAAGGCTTCGTATTCACCTTTTAATAGTAAATATATAACTCCTATAGTTGATAGGAATATTCCAAAACCTTGTAGTTTTGTTATTTTTGTATTTATTAATATTGAAGATAAAATAATTATAAAAATAGGAATTGAAGAGTTTATTAATAAAGTATTTGTAGCTGTTAAATGCTCTACTCCCAAATAAATAAAAGTATTATAAGCACTAATCCCCAAAGTCCCACAAAGTAAATATAAAAGTGGATTTTGTTTAAATATAGATATTAATCTTTTTCTATTTTTGATAGTATAAGGTGAAAGTATCAATACCACAAAAAACCATCTAAAAAATGATAATTCCATGGGTGAAATATCTGTAGAAACATATCTACCTACAACAACATTTCCAGACCAAAATAAAACTGCTAAAACCAAATAAATATAATATCTCATAAATCACACTTTAAATTTTTTTATATATAGTAATATCAGAAATGATAAAGTAGAGGTAGTAGCCATCAAAATAAATATTGGGCTTAAAGTATCATCATGGAAATAACTTGCTAAAAATCCAACAAATGAGGCAATAATAAAACCTATTACTCCATATAAAGAGTTTGTTGTAGCACTTATATCCCCAAAGTCTTCAAGAACCAAAGCAATAGCATTTGCAAAAATAAATCCCAAGGCACCTACATATATCATAATAAAAATCGCAACGCTTATTATGGTATTATGTTCATTAAAAGCATATAAACCTATAGCACTTAATAACTGTAAAGATACTCCAAAACGAAGTAAACTAAAAGTTGCATATTTTTTTAAGAAGTGCATATTTAATCTACTAAAAATAATCAAAGTAAATACATTTAATCCAAATAAAAGCGTAAAATGTTTTGCATCGACTCCAAAATAATCCATATAAATAAATGAAGACTTAGTAATATAAACAAACATTCCAGAAAAACCAAATCCACCAGCTAAAATAAGAAGTATCGCTTTTTTATTTAAAAAGATTCTTCCATAGTTTTTAAAAATATTTTTATTTCTTATTTTAGGAGAAGTTTCTGGTAATTTTGTAATAAAATAAATTATACAAAATGTATAAATAGCTAAAAATATAAAAATATACTTCCAAGAATAAAAACTTAAAATCGTAGTTCCAATAATAGGAGCAATCATAGGTGCCACCATCATAATCATAGAGATGATAGAAAATACCCTTGCTGATTCTTTTCCATGATAAATATCTCTAATAATAGCATTTGTATTTACAACTGCAAAACCACCTCCTATAGCTTGAAAAAACCTAAAAGCCCAAAGTTCATGGATAGATGAAGCTTGTGAAATCAATAAAGAAAAAGTAATATATATACATAAACCTGTAAGTATAAAAATCTTTCTTCCATATCTATCAGATAAGGGGCCACCAATTAATTGTCCAAGAGAAAAACCTAAGAGATAAATACTTAAAGTAATTTCAACTTCATCAATAGAAGTATAAAAATAGTTTGCGATATTTTTAAAAGCTGGAAGATATACATCAATAGCAAGAGGAGTAATTGAGCCCAACATTGCAAGTATAAAAACGAAACCTTTTGGTAAGTTATATTTAATATTTTGTTTCATTTGCGTAAAATATCATAATTGAATTAAAAAGGAAGTTTATTGATAAGATTAGGTTCAAAATCACCCACTAGAGCTAAGATTCTAAAAGCCCATAATATAGAGTTCATCCAAAGTGGAGGAGAGTTTGATGAAGACACAATCACAACCCAAAACCCAAAAAGTTTCGCCTATCAAGCAACCTTAGGAAAGTTTGATGAACTATACAAAAAATATGGAGTAGAAGAATATCCCCTCTTAGTATCTGATTCAGTAGTTACTACAAATAACTTGCTACTTAGAAAAGCAAAAGATAAAAATGATGCCAAAAGAATGTTGGAACTACAAAGTGGAAACCAAACCTCAGTAATAAGCTGTATGAAATACAAAAGCAAAACCCTAGAACTAATAGACATATCAATCAGCACATACATCTTCGAAAAGTTCGATGAAAAAGATATGCAAAACTACCTAGACTCAAATGAATGGATAGGAAAAGCAGGAGCTATTATGGTGGAGGGATTTTGTAAGCCATATATCAAAGAAGTGATAGGATATGAAAGTACGGCGATGGGATTATGTGTGGAAAAATTGAAGGCATTTTTGGGTTGAACTAAGTTAAATTAGTCTAAAAAGATCTATTTTATTTATAATATTTTCTTACATAATGTTTGATTACTAATATAAGAGAACCCATAAATATTGAAAAAATGCCTATTGGTAAAGCTTCTGATTCAGAGTATTTATGAGTACTTTTAATATCGAAAATCACAAAAAAAATAATTATAGATAAACCAAAAATTATTAATGTAATTCCTGCTTCATTCAATCGTTTCATAATATACTGCCTTTACATTTAAAATTTTCATAATTATCTAAAAAAGTATACCAAAGATAGGGTAAAAGAAAATAGTAGATTTTTTCTATATCAAGGCGGAGAAGTTTTTTAGGAAGGAGCTTACGCTTTAGTAAGTGACTGAGTAAAAAATTTCGACAACGCAGATAGAGGTAAAATATGCTGTTTTATTTTACTCTATCAGCTAGTTGAGCAGGTAGCAAGCCTAACGACTCTTCCACCACTTTCGTATCCCCGTGTGGTATAAAATCATCGTCATATTCGAAGCTTGTCAAGTTTACACAAACTTTCTCTTCATTTAAAAATTCTAAAATAGCACTTCCCACTCCACCTTGTTTTTGTGAGTCTGAGAAAACATACCAGTCATCATATTTTTTAGCTAACTCTTTTAAAGTATCTTTATCTAGTGGTTTTACAAATCTTAAATCTAAGATTGCAATATCTTCACTATGAAGTTTTTCTGTCTCACAAGCTCTTCCAACTCCTGCTCCATAAGCTATGAAAAGTTTATTTGAAGTCCCCTCTTTTAGAAGTTCTGCTTTTCCTAATTCAAAAGGTGAAGCTGGTGCACATACTTCTTTAAATGCACCTCTTGGATATCTAATAGCACTTGGGCTTTTTAAAGTATAAGCAAATTCAAGACCTAATTTTAGTGTTTCATTACATCTTGGGGCAAATAAAATCATATTTGGAATAAATCTTAAAAAGGAAATATCAAAAGCACCTTGATGTGTCTCTCCATCATTTCCAACTATTCCTGCTCTATCTATCGCAAATACAACTGGCATATTCATCAAAGAAACATCATGAATAATTTGATCAAATCCCCTTTGTAAGAAAGTAGAATAGATAGTAATAAAAGGTTTAAATCCTTCTTTTGCCATAGCAGCCATTGAAGTAATAGCATGTTGTTCTGCAATTGCAACATCCCAAAATCTTTCAGGAAACTCTTTCATAAGTTTATCTATACCTGTACCACTTGGCATTGCAGCTGTTACTCCAACTACATTTTCATGTTTTGAAGCTAGGTCTAATAAAGCATCAGCAAAAACAGCAGTTGCTGATTTCGGTGCTTCTTTTTTTACAAATGCCCCATCTTCCACATTAAAAGGTCCTACTCCATGCCAACACTCATGTTGACCTTCTGCTATCTTATAACCTTTTCCTTTTACTGTATGAGCATGAACAATAACTGGTTTTTTCATGGCTTTTGCTATTTCTAAAGTCTCAAGTACTTCTTTGATATCATGTCCATCAATAGGTCCAATATAATCAATACCCATCTCTTCAAATAAAATTCCAGGAGTGATTAACTTCATAGCCTCTTCCATTCTTTTAGCTATATATGTTGTACCTTCTGGCATATTATTTTTTATAAATTTATCAACTTTTGTTTTAAAACCTTGATAATATTTTCCAGCTAATAACTTAGAAAGATATTTTGAAATCGCCCCTATTGGTTTTGCTATTGACATCTCATTATCATTTAAGATAATTACCATAGGAAGTTTTAAATCACCAATTTCATTTAGTGCTTCATAAACCATTCCAGCAGTCATAGAACCATCACCAATCATAACAACTGGTACTCTATCTTCTTTTTTTAGTTTGATAGCTTTAGCTGCCCCTACTGCTAGAGAAAGAGAAGTAGAACTATGCCCTGCTACAAAATAATCAGCATCACTCTCTTTTGGTTTTGTAAAACCACTAAGACCATTAAATTGTCTAATAGTTTCAAACTCTTCCCATCTACCAGTTATAAGTTTATGGGGATAACATTGATGAGATACATCAAAAATAAAGGGGTCTTTACTTGAATCAAAAACATAATGCATACCAACAGTCAATTCAACTGCACCAAGAGTTGAAGAAAAATGTCCACCTTTTCTAGATACAACATCTATTATTCTATCTCTAATTTTTTGACTTATTTCTTCTAATTCTTTTGGCGATTTGTTTTTTATTTTCATATCTCTTCTTAATCTATTTTAATTTTTCTAACACTTCATCCAACATAGAAAATACTTTTGTATTTTGTTCATTTGTACCAATTGTAATTCTTATTGCATTTTGTCCATATCCAGTTAAATCTCTAACTATAATACCCACTTCTAAAAGTTTTTGTGCAACTTCTTTAGATACAAACTTATCACCCATCTTGATAGTTATAAAGTTTGTATAAGAAGGAATATAATCAAAACCTCTTGCTTTAGCATACTCTTCATATCTTTTCATCTCTTCAAAGTTTTTAACAATACAAGCAGTTACAAACTCTTCATCTTTTAGTGCTTCAATAGCAGCTGCTAGAGTTAAAGTTGTAATATTAAAAGGTGCTCTTAATTTATAAAGAGTTTTTATAATATCAGCTCCTGCGATACCATATCCAACTCTCATACCACCTAAGGCATAAGCTTTTGAAAATGTTCCAAGGTAAATAGTATTTGGAAACTTAGTAATTAAATCTTTTGGTACTATTTTTTTATTTTCATCTTTATATGCAGCATACTCTTGATAAGCTCCATCAACTACTACTAAAGTTTGACTATCAATTTGTTCTAAAAACTCATATACATCTTTAGTATCTACAGCTTCTCCTAAAGGATTGTTTGGTAGACATAAGAATATAACATCAGCACCATGTTCTTTGTATAAAGCTAAAAATTGTGCTAAATCATGGGTATGTGATTCTGTTTTTATTATTTGTGAACCTGTTTGTTTACCATAAATCTCATACATAGCAAAGGTTGTTTTTGCCATGAGCATTTTAGAGCCTTTTTCACATTTTGCATGTACACAAAACTCTATAATTTGGTCACTTCCAGAACCAATAATTACATTAGATGAGTCTACATCAAACTTTTTACCTAAAGCCTCTTTTAACTCATACATAGAATCATCTGGGTAAACAAACATATTTTTTGCTAACTCTTGGATTTTAGCAGTTACTTTTGGACTTGTTCCATATGGATTCTCATTTGAAGCCAATTTTATAACATCTTTTGGATCTACACCATATTCTCTTACAACTAATTCAATTGGTTTTCCTGCTTCATAAGTTGTAACATTTTCTAAAACATCATTAAATTTCATTTATTTTCCTAAAATTAAATATCATCTATCTCTTTAACATAAGAACCTAAGAATTTAATAGATTCTTTGTGTTTTTCTAATATTTTTTTTACATTTTCATCATCTTTATGACCGTTAAAATCAATAAAGAAAATAGAGTCACCCTCAACAATATGTGATTTTATCTTAGTTAAATTGATTTTAGCCTTATCAAAATCAGTTAAAAACTCTACCAAAACACCTTGTAAATTTGGTAGTTTTACTAAAATAGAAGTTTTATCATTTCCACTTTGAGCATTTTCAAAATCACTTATAATAAAAAATCTAGTTTTATTATTGTCTTTATCTTCAATATTTTCAAACAGTATTGGAAGATTATACATCTTTGCACCAACATGAGAGCAAATAGCAGCACTATTTGGTTCAGCTAAAGCTAATTTTGCAGCCTTTGTTGTTGACTCTACTGGAATATGTTCCACCTCATCAAGTCCAAAATTTTCTAAAAATCTTCTACATTGTTCAAAGGCAATATCTTTTGAATATATCTTTTTAATATCTTTTACTTTATCACAAGTAGTTGCAAGAGTATGATGTATATTTAGAACAACTTCTGCGATAATTTTTAAATCATAAGTGCTTAGACAATTTATTGTATCTGAGACTATTCCATTTGATGAATTTTCAATAGGAATAACTCCAAATCTTGCTTTTTTTGTGTTAACTTCTCTAAATACACCTTTTATAGAACCAATCGAAATATATGAACTCATAGCCCCAAATCTAGCTTCCGCAGCTTGATGGGTAAAACTTCCTTCAGGTCCTAAATATGCAATATTTTCTGGTAATTCAAAGTTTCTACTTATTGCAAATATTTCTAAAAAGAAGGCTTCAATTGCAGCTCTATTTAATTTACCTTTATTTAGAGTATCAAGTCTATCAATAATAGCTTTTTCTCTCTCAGGTCGATAAATTGCCCCACCACTTTTTGCTTTTAAAAGTCCTACTTGATGGACTAAATCCATTCTTTTATTAATAAGTTCTAAAAGTTCGTCATCAATTGCATCTAGCTTTTTTCTTAACTCTAATAATCCAGCTTCACTCATATTTCACCTTTATTTAAAAGATTCAAAACTTCACCCATATCTTTACAAATAAAATTAGGTTTATCATTTTCTTCTAAAGTAGATAGTATCTCTTCTTTACTTTTTATTTTTCCACTTAATACCAAACAAGAGCTCATGCCTAAGTTTTGAGCTCCTATTAAATCACCTATCATATCATCAGAGATTATCATTATATCTTTAAAATCTACATTAATAATATCTTTGGCACTTTTAAAAAATCCAATAGATGGTTTTCCAACTACCTTATAGTCTTTATTAGTTGCAAATTTTATCATCTTCATAATTGCCCCAACACCTGGATATCTTCTTCCATCTTTTGAGTATACAGAAGTATCATGCATACCAATTATGCTATTTACTTTTAGAGCAATTTCTATCATAGAAGCATAATCTTCATTTGTATAATCTTTTTTAATAGAGACTATTAACTCTTTTGGATTTTCATAATCTAAAACATAACCCAAATCAATCATAGTTTTTAAAAATTCATCTGCCCCAAATGCTGCAACTCTTTTCTCTTTTGTTACAGTGTTTAAGATATAAAAAGGATCAATATAATTTTTTATATTAAATCCTTTGTCATTTAAAAACTTTTTAAAATCTTCGCTTTTAAATTTAGTGTTGTTTGTAATTACAACATAAGGTATATTTTTTTCATTTAAAGTGTCAATAAATTCTATTGCACCATTTATTGGATCTTTATTAATATCATCAATTAATGTACCTTGTACATCAATGAAATAAGCTTTATTCATTTATTTTATAAATTCCTCTTCAAGTGCAATTATATCTTCAAAAGTTTCTCTTTTTCTTATAAGTCTATCTTGACCATTCTCTATAGCAATTTCAGCAACTCTACCTCTTGTATTGTAGTTAGATGCCATCGTGAAGCAATAGGCCCCTGCAGAATAAATAGCCACTAAATCATTATGCTCAGTTTTTGGTAATTCAATATTTTTTGCAAAAAAGTCTCCACTTTCACAAATAGGTCCAACTAAATTACAATCAGATATATCTGAACTTTTATCAATAACTTCAATTTTGTGTTGAGCGTTGTATAAAGCTGGTCTAATTAAGTCATTCATAGCCCCATCAACTATCACAAATCTTTTATCACCATTTACTTTTTCATATAAAACTTTTGTAATAAAAATTCCAGCATTTCCAACCATAAATCTACCTGGTTCACATACAATTGTTATATCAAGTCCAAACATAGTCTCTAATACTGATTGTGCATACTCATTTGTATCAATAAGTTTTTCATTATCATAAACAATACCAAGTCCTCCACCAATATCCATAAAAGATAACTCTATTTTTATAGCTTTTAAATTTCTAACTAAATCAGCTACAATTTTTACAGACTCTTTTATAGGGTCTAATTGGGTTAATTGAGAACCAATATGCAAATGAATTCCAACAGGATCTAGATTATCCGAGTTTTTACATTGGATATACATTCTTTTTGCAGTATCAATATCAACTCCAAATTTATTCTCATGTAATCCAGTTGAAATATATGGATGTGTTTGAGGGTCAATATTTGGATTAACTCTAATAGAGATACGAGCAATTTTACCTAACTCTTTTGCAATCATCTCTACTCTATTTAATTCAGCATCACTTTCAACATTTATCATTAAAATATCTAAATTAAGAGCTTCTCTTATCTCATCATCAATTTTCCCAACCCCTGAGAAAATGATTTTATAAGGAGCAATCCCTACTTTTAAAGCACGTCTTACTTCACCAATAGATACACAATCAGCACCAGCACCAAGATTGGCAAGGTGTTTAATAACAGATAAATTCGAGTTTGCTTTAACAGCATATGCAACTAATGATTTTCTAGCTTTAAAAGCATCTTTTAATTCATTATATTGACTTGTAATATAATCAAAATCATACACATAATAAGGTGTTTTATATTTGTTTGCTAATTCTTTAAAATTAATATTCATTTCATTCCTATGTTTTCTAAAATCTTAAATCTAAATTCCAAAAATTTAAATCTAAAACTTTCAAGTCCATGAAAATAGTCAGAAAGTGTGAGATTTTGGGTGAAGACCAAGGCGGAAAACAAATTTTAGGCAAGAGCTTACATTAGTAAGTGAGTGTCTAAAATTTGTTTGACAACGAAGGTATTCGCCAAAAGCTTACGCTTTATGACTATTTTTCACCGTTCCATGCAATTGTTGGTCTTCCTTCTTCATTGAACTCAACTGCTGGCATACCCATAACATTAAATCCACAATCCACATAATGAATCTCACCAGTAACTGCACTTGATAAATCAGATAACAAATACATCCCAGAGTTTCCAACTTCATCAGTTGTTACATTCTTTTTAAGTGGCGAGTGAGCTTCATTCCATTTTAACATAAATCTAAAGTCACTAATTCCAGCTGCTGCTAAAGTTTTAATAGGACCAGCACTAATTGCATTTACTCTAATTCCATCTTTTCCTAAATCTTCAGCAAGGTATTTTGTAGTCATCTCTAAAGCTGCTTTTGCAATACCCATAAGATTATAGTTTGGAATATATTTTACTCCACCATAATATGTAAGTGTTAATATAGAAGAGTTTTCACTCATTAATGGTTTTAATTCTCTTGTAACTTCAATAAGTGAGTAAACAGATATATCCATAGCTACATCAAAAGCTGATTTTGTAATATCATAAAATCTACCAGATAATCCCTCTTTTGGAGCAAAAGCGATTGAATGTACGATAAAATCTATTTGACCTAAATCTTTTTCTAAAGACTCTTTTAATGCTTTGATTTCATCAGGATTTGATACATCACAAGGATAAACTAAATCTTCACTTCCAAATTCAGCAGCGATTGGCTCAACTCTTTTTTTCAAAGAATCATTTAAATATGTAAAAGCTATTTTCGCACCTTGTGCAGCACACGCTTTTGCAATACCATAAGCGATAGACTTATTATTTGCAACACCTAAAATTACACCTTTTTTACCATTCATTATCATCTTATAACCCTTTTATATTTTCTAAAATTTGAACAAAATCCTCTTTCACCCAAGAAGCTGTTCCTATTAATGCCCCATCAACTCCATCAAGTGAACAAATTTGTGCAACATTTTCTACTTTTACACTTCCACCATAAAGAAGTGGTTTATCTATTTTGCTTTTTATTACACTATGAACTGATTTTATATCTTCAGTTGTAGCAGTAACTCCAGTTCCTATTGCCCAAACTGGTTCATAAGCTAAAATAAGGTTTTCATAATTTGTATCAATTCCAACAAACTGATCATAAATATACTCTAAAGTTTGCTCTAATCCTTGCTCTTTTACTTCCAAAGGTTCACCAATACAATAAACTATTTTATATCCTAATTCTTTATAAAAAGAGTACTTTTTAGCAATCTCTTCTTGAGATTCACCTAAAATATGTCTTCTCTCACTATGTCCTATTAATATAGTTTTTATATCAAACTCATCAAGTTGTTGAGTTCCTATTTCACCTGTAAAAGACCCTTTATTTACACTATAAGCATTTTGTACACCTATAGTCAAATTAGGATTTGTTTTATAATTATCTAAAGCTGTAGCTGTTGGGAAAATAATTACTTCCACATCTTTTTTTTTAGTTAAATACTCATTTACAAAAGAGATATACTCTTTTGCACTAGCTCTTGTGTGGTTTGTTTTGAAGTTTGCTGCAATAATCATATTAATCCTCTAATAGTAAGGCTTTTACACCTGGAAGGATTTTCCCTTCAATCAATTCTAAAGAAGCTCCACCACCAGTTGAGATGAAAGTCATTTCATCTTCATCACCAGTTATTCTTACTAAATCAGCAGTATCTCCACCACCAACAACAGTTGTCGCAAATGATTGAGCAACTGCATGGGAAACTCTTGTACTTCCTTTTGCAAATTTATCCATTTCATAAACACCCATTGGTCCGTTCCAAAGGATTGTATTTGCATCATTTAGCGCCAATTTAAAAAGTTGTGCAGTTGCAGGTCCAATATCTAATCCAAACCAATTTTTTGGTATCTCTTGAACAGTTACAAGTTTTGCAATCGCTTCTGCATCAAAAGCTTCAGCAGCAACTACATCAACAGGTAAATATAGCTTTACACCAAGATTTTTAGCTTCATCCATAATCTTAATTGCTTCAGGAATCAAATGCTCTTCTACTAAAGATTTTCCAACTTCTAATCCTAAAGCTTTTAGGAAAGTAAAAGCCATTCCTCCACCAATTAATATTTTATCAACTTTTGGTACAAGATTGTGTAAGGCTTCAAGTTTTCCAGAAACTTTTGATCCACCTACTATTGATACAAAAGGTCTTTTTGGGTTATGTACAATATGATGGAAAAATTTAATCTCTTTTGCTAGTAAAAATCCAGCTGCTTTATGTTGCATATCAAAATAATTTGTAATACCTTCAACAGAAGCATGAGCTCTATGAGATACACCAAAAGCATCATTTATATAAACATCTGCCATTGATGCAAGTTTTTTTGCAAACTCTTCATCATTTTTTGTTTCACCTTCATGAAATCTAAGATTTTCTAAAAGTAAAATATCCCCCACTTCTAAGTTCTTTGCAATCTCTAAAGTATCATCTTGAACAATATTTTTAGCCATTTTAATCTCTTGTTTTAAAAGAGTATGTAATCTTTTTGCAATAGGTTTTAAAGAATATTTTTCATCAAAAGGCTCTTTTGGTCTTCCAAAGTGAGAAGCTAAAATAACTGAACAATCATGGTCAATACAATATCTTATTGTACTAAGTGCACTTCTTATTCTTCTATCATCAGTTATGTTATTATCTTCATCCATTGGAACGTTAAAATCACATCTAATAAATATTTTCTTACCAGATATGTCAATATTCTTAAGCTCTTGTAATTTCATTTATATCCTTAGTTTTTTGCTACGTAAACAGCCATATCTATTAGTCTTGAAGAGTATCCCCATTCATTATCATACCAACTCATAACTTTTATCATGTTTCCACCAATTACTTGTGTTAAATCTGAAGCTATAATTGTAGAGTTTGTATTTCCTACTAAATCACTTGAAACCATCATCTCATTATCAACAGCAATTATTCCTGCAAATTCTTTTGCTTTTGATTCAAATAAAGAGTTTAGTTCTTCTTTTGATGTATCTTTTTTAACTACAAAGTTTACATCTACCATAGAAACATTTGGTGTCGGAACTCTTACACTTTGACCATGTAATTTACCATCAAGTTGAGGCATGATTAATTTCATAGCTTTAGCTGCACCTGTTGTAGTAGGTATCATATTTTGAGCACCTGCTCTTGCTCTTCTTTTATCTTTTTTATGTTTTACATCTAAGATATTTTGGTCATTTGTATATGAGTGAATTGTAGTCATTAAGCCTTTTTCAATCCCATAGGCATCATCAATCATTTTTGCAATTGGTCCTAAACAGTTTGTTGTACAAGAGGCATTTGAAATGATTAATTGTCCTTTATACTCTTTTTCATTTACACCTAATACAAAAGTTGGAGTATCATCTTTTGCAGGTGCAGACATAACTACTTTTTTTGCACCATTATCAATATGTACTTGACAAGACTCTTGTGTTAAATATGCACCTGTACATTCTAAAACTACATCTGCTCCACACTCTTTAGTAAAAGTTAATTCTTTAGCATCTCTTGTTGAATAAAGTTTTGCATTGATTTTTCCCATCTTTAAAAATCCATTTACAACTTTAACCTCTCCATTAAAAGTTCCATGAACAGTATCATATTTCGTGATATACTCTAGCATCTCAGTAGAAGCTGTATCATTAATCGCAACTAATTCTACGTCATCTCTTTGTTCAATAATTCTAGCAACACATCTACCAATTCTTCCAAAACCATTTATAGCAACTTTTATAGCCATTTCGTCCCTCTTATATTTATAATATTTTAGGCATTTTATCTAAAAGTTGCTATAATATAATTTAAGTATAATACAAAGGATTATATTAAGTGCAAATTGCAATTTTTGGTGGTAGTTTTGATCCGGTACATATCGCCCATGAGACTATCGTAATAGAAGCCCTAAAAAAACTTGACTTAGATTTAATTATTTTAGTTCCTACTTTTTTAAATCCACAAAAAATAACTTCACATTTAAGTCCAAATGAAAGACTTTATTTATTGAGTAAAAACTTTAAAGATTGTGAAAAAGTTATAGTTAGTGATTATGAAATAAATAAAAGTAGACCTGTGTACTCTATAGAAACCATCCAATATTTAAAAGAGTATTACAAACCAGATAAAACATATTTTATTATTGGTGCAGATAACTACGAAAAATTAAATACTTGGCATAAGGTTGATGAAATTTTAGCTGAAGTAGAATTGGTTGTTGTTACAAGAAATGGGTTTTGTAATGATATTTATGATAATATATTGACTTTAGATGTAGATATTGATATAAGTTCTACTGAATTAAGAAATAATTTGGACTTAGAGTTTGTTCCAAATAAAATAAAAGATGATGTCAAAAATTTTTGGCACTAAAAAGGTACACATATTGACTAGAGAAGAAACAATTGTAAAGATTTTAGAAGATAAGAAAGCAGTAAATGTTGAACTTATAAATCTTAAAGATAAAGATTATATTGTAGATTTTGTTGTTATTGCTACAACATTAAATGCAAAACATGCATTTGCTTTATTAAACTACTTAAAAGAGCAACTAAAACCAGCTGGTGAAGAGTTCTTAAGAGTTGATGACAATGATGATTGGACTGTTATTGATTTAGGAGATGCTTTTATACACCTAATGACAGAAAAAACAAGAGAAAAATACTCTTTAGAAGAATTTTTAAGCGAATTAGAAATTACAAGAGAGGGTTAATTCACCCTCCTCTCATAACTTTTCCATAATTTGTAGTGGCATCTTTTGCACCACCTGTATAACCTGTAATTACTGCGACTGCTATTATCGCGGCGAAAATAATAATGATCCATTTCATTACATCACCTCCTTAGCCTCGATTCCTAATAGATTTAAGCCTGTTCTTATTGATAAAGAAACTACACTTAATACTTTTAAATAACTATTTTGTTCTTCTGTTTCTAATATCTTATGTTCATTGTAAAACTTATGAACTGAAGATGCAAGATTATACAAATAATCAGTTATTTTTTGCATATCTCTTTTTTCAAAAGCTTCACTTATAACTGTTGGTAAAAGTAGAGCTTCATAAATTAAGTTTATACTATCTTCGTTTAAATTTCCAAATTTTTCATTTATTACATCTTTTGGAGTTAAGTTTGCTTTTACAAATACTTGATTTATTCTAGCATGAGCATAATTTATATAAAATACTGGATTTGAAGAATCTTGGTTTTTCAAGGTCTCTAAATCAAACTCCAAATGTGTATCACTTTTTCTTGTCAAAAATACAAATCTTAAAGCATCAGCACCAATCTCTTCAGAAATATCACTCATAAGAATAAAATTACCTTTTCTCTTACTCATCTTATAAGGTTCTCCACCTTTTAAAAGTTGTACCATTTGAGAAAGAATAATCTCTAATTTAGATGAATCATTTCCTAAAAACTCGATTGCAGCTTTTACTCTTGTAATATATCCGTGGTGATCTGCACCCCAAATATTTATATACCTATCAAAGTTTCTATCATACTTATTTTTATGATAAATTATATCACCAGCAAGATAGGTAGGGATTCCATTGTCTCTTACAACAACTCTATCACTATCATCACCATGTGCTGTTGATCTTAAATATATTTTTTCATCTTTTTCATACAAAGAACCATTTTTTTCTAAAACATTTTTTGTATCTTCCCATGAAGAGTATAAAGAGTTTTCTGAAACAAAAGTATCAAACTCTATTCCAATATCTTTTAAATCTTTTTTTATGATTTTTAGAACTTCATCTTTAGCAAACATTGCCATTTCTCTGAATCTTGACTCATCATTAAAAATATCATCGCCAAAATTCTTTTGAATCTCTTTTGCAATATCAACTAAATATTCACCTCTATAATAAGACTCTGGATACTCAACTGTTTCATTTAATAAAAACTCACGTCCAGCTAATGATACAGAAAGACCAAGCATATCCATCTGAGCACCAGCATCATTGATATAATATTCTGTTTGCACATCATAACCCAAGTGTCTTCCAACACGAGCAAGTGTATCTCCAAAAATTGCACCTCTTGCATGACCAATATGAAGTGGTCCAGTAGGATTTGCACTTACATATTCTAAAAGAATTTTTTCATTTTTATTTTCACCTTTTGCAAATGAGTTTTCATCTTCAAAAAGTTTTGAAATAAGATTTTCTAAAAATGTATTAGAAAGTTTAAAATTAACAAATCCTTTTACTGCTGTTACACTATCAAAAATTTCTGAGTCTTTGAACTTATCAGCTAATTCTTGTGCAATTTGCATTGGATTTTTTCGTAATTCTTTAGCTAAAGAGAATGCAACAGGCGTTGCAAAGTGGCCTAAAGATATATCTTTAGGCTTTTCTAAAACTAAATTTTCTAATTTTAGTATTTCTTCTATATGTTTTTTAACTAAGATTTGCAACTATTAATCCCTAAACTTTTTTTGTATCTTCAGTATTTACTGATTTCTCAGCTTTTTTATCTTCAATTTCATCTGCTTTATCAGCTTTAACTACTTCTTCGTCATCATCTTCTTTAACTGCTTTTTTAAAGTTTTTGATTCCTGAACCTAAACCTTTTGCTAATTCTGGTATTTTTTTACCACCAAAAAGTAATAAAACAACCAACGCAATTAATATCCATTCCATACCACCTGGCATACCCATAGTATTCTCCTATATTGAACTTTTAAAAAAATTAAGAGGCTATTATATCTTCTTAATCCTTAAATAAATTGCACTTTTTATCTAAGTAAAAAGTGAATAAGTCTATATCCGCTACCAGCTGCTACGATTGTTCCAAAAAGATTTAAAAACATACTTACACCAGCAAGAAAAATTGAAGTATTAAGTAAGAAGTAACTTTCAATTGCAAAAGTTGAATAAGTAGTAAAAGCTCCCAAAAAGCCTGTTGTTAAAAAAGATTTTAAGGTATCAGAAACAGTATAATGCAAAAAAATTGCGAATAAAACTCCTATTATGAAACTTCCCACAACATTTACTGTCAAAACTCCCCAAGGAAATTCTGATTTCATAGATAAGTTCATACTATGAGTTATATAAACTCTAGAAATTGCTCCAAAGAAACCTCCACATCCTACTGCTAAAATTGTTTGCCATGATAGTGTCATTTTTTCTCTTTTTCTATTTCTTTTGATAAGACTTCTCTCATTTTTTCTTCTGTTTCTTTATACCAATTAGTCGATTTATCAGCTTGAACTGGGTCTAAATAAATGATTTTAACTACTCCTGGTTTTGCATCAAGTTTTTGAGAATCAAGAATATTTTTTGTATTTATTATTATCAAAGGTTGCACTTTCAAATTTAATTTGTTTGCAACCATTGCAGCTCCTGGTTTAAAAGGACCCATAGTTTTCCCATCACCTCTTGTACCTTCTGGAAAAATTGCTATAGGTCTATTTTTTGATAATCTATCTTTTGCATCTTTAATTAGTTTTAATAAACCAGTTTTATTTTCTCTATCAATTGTAATCATATTTGGCGCTTTCATAATATGACCAAAAAAGATTAGATTTGTAATCTCTTTTTTTCCTACCCAAGCTAAATGTTTATTGTGAATATGTTCTATTACTATAATGTCTAATAGACTTTGATGATTCATTATTATCATATCGCATGATTCATCCATCTTCCCAACTTGTTCGAAAGTAATACCTAAAAAATATATTTGAAGTCTCATCCAAAGTTTTATAATTTTGTGTACATGGTTTTTAAAAGTATACATTGCAATAACAACAAATGCTACACTAATTGTAAATTGTATTAATACAATAATTCCTCTAATTTTTGACAAGATCATTTTCTTTAACCCATCCAATCATACTTTTATCACCATCTCCTAAAATAACTTTCACAAAGTCGCCTCTTTTAATAGATACTTGAACTTCATGTTCTTTATCTGTTTTTTGGAAAATTGTTGATTTTTTTGTAGGAAGTATATAAATATAACTATCTTTTTTCAATATTTCTGTTTTATTAGGAATAGAATAAAGCAATAATATAACAGCACTTATTAAGGCAATAATTAAATAAGTTTTTTTTCTTTTCCAAATAAATATTATAAAAAATAGTACAAATAAACTTCCAAAAACAACTCTTTTATAAAGCAAAACATTACTTTTGTTTGGATTTAAATCTGTTTGAGTACTTACTAATTCATTTTCTAATACTATTGGAACATTTATAGTTATGAATTTTTTCTGGTCACTATTATAATATGAGAAATCAATCTTTTTTGTATGAACAGGTAAAACTAAATAATATAATAAATTTTGTTCAGGATATTTATCATCAATACTTGAAACTCCCTGCTCTTTTACATTTTTTATATAAAAGTCCTCTAGATTTGATTCTTTTGCATTAATATCCATAATTGTGATTAATTCATCATTATTGTATTGTTTTGTTTTGTAAGCATTTATCACTAAATCTTTTGCAATTACTGATGAAAAGTTTTCTATATTTTTACCAATTTCTGTAAAAGAGACTTCTTTTGGTGCTATACTTTCAACTTCTACTAAAGCATTATTTTTATATATTGCAACTTGAAAAGTGGGTAATACAAAATCAGCTTCCTTTGCTTTAAAATAAAACATGTTTTCAAAAGTTTTATCTTCTACTTCTGTCCAAGGAGATTGTGGATTTAGCACATTCATATTTTTTGAATTTATAAATCTTGTCTCTATTTTATCATAATCATCACTTGTAATTATTGCTTTTATAATAATCTCAAATCTTTGATTTTTAAAAATCTTACTTGGGAAATATTTATAAGATAAATATATATTCTTTTCTGCTGATATATCTTGTGTATCTTGCTTTGTTATTTCTTGATAATAATCTGGTTTTAACTCTTCTGCTTTAGTGCTATTATTAGCATCAAAAACTGAAGTTTCACTATTAGTTAGTTCAGTACTATTTTGTGGTTCATTTGCTAATAATGTAAGTGAGATAAGTAATAAATAAAAAATACTCTTCATATTTTTCCTATTTTAAGAAGTAGAAAAACTACTTCTTATTTATTTAAAAAACCTTCTAGCATCTTAACACCATCATCACATCCAAGAAGTGTCTCAATTGCTCGTTCAGGATGGGGCATAAGTCCATAAATGTTTTTTTCTTTATTACAAATACCAGCAATATTTGAAACAGAACCATTTACATTAGAAAGATTTCCATTTTCATCACAATATTTTAATAATATTTGATCATTTTCTTCAAGTTCTTTTAAACCAGCTTCATCAATAAAATAATTCCCATCATGATGTGCAATTGGAATATTTACTACATCATTTACTTCTAATTTATTTAAAAATACATTATTGTTATTTATTACTTTTAAATGATTATATTTAGAAATAAAATGTAATGAACTATTTCTTTTCATAGCACCTGGAAGTAGTCCAGCTTCTAGTAAAATCTGGAAACCATTACAAATACCTAAAATTTTTCCACCATTTGCCGCATACTCTTTTACAGATTCCATAATATTTGCAAATCTTGCAATCGCACCTGATCTCAAATAATCACCATAAGAGAAGCCACCTGGAATAACTACTAAATCAATATTCTCTGGTAATTTACTCTCTTTATGCCATATAATTTGAACAATAGCACCTAATTTTTCAAAAGCATATTTTGTATCATACTCACAATTTGTACCTGGAAATTGTAATACTGCTACGTTCATAATTCTACTCAGTAATTGTAATATTGTAATCTTCAATTACAGTATTAGCTAGTAATTTTTCACACATCTTCGTAACTTCAGCTTGTGCTTCTTCTTTTGAGCTAGAATTTAATTCTAAAATAATTTGTTTTCCAATTCTTACATCTTTAACAACTTCTTTAAATCCTAAAGTATCTAAAGCATGGTGTGTTGCTTTACCTTGATCATCTAAAACACCTTGTTTTAATGCTACATTTACGATTGCTTTCATTTATTACCTTCAATTTATATTTTTGCGATTATATCTAAAACTACCTGAAGTAATTTTTCTAGAAAAAATTACTTCAAAAACTATCTCTTAATTGTACTATTTACTCAATCTTTCATGGATAGTTTTATATCCACTTAAAACCTCGTTTTTAATAGAATCTGGAACTTCTACATTTAATTTTTCACCTGCTTTTAAATCTTTTGCTTTTTCTTTCCAACTGTTTTCTTTAGCAAAATTTCTAAGAATTTGTTTATCCATCGAGATGTAGTTTTTAGCATCAAAATTCTCTTTTGAGATAAATCTTGAACTCTCTGGTGTTAATATCTCATCACCTAAAATCCATTCACCTTTTGCATTTACAAATACTTCAAGCTTTGTATCCACAACAACTATGCCATTATCTTGTGCATATTGAGTAAATTCTTTAAAAAGTTTTTCCAAACTAGAAATAATTTCAGGAAATTTTTCTCTTACTTTTTCAGAGTTTAAAGGAATATCTTTTACACCTTTTGTAGTTGGAGTGAAGATTGGAGTTTCAAATTTGTGCCACTCATTTAAATCTGATGGTAAATTTAAGCCATAAGGATCATTACCATTTTTTGTTGCTTCAAATAAAGAACCTGTTAAATAGTTTCTAAAAATAAACTCAAATTGTACAACATCACCATCAATCTCAGCTTCTAATGCTTTACATAACTCCATTATTTGACATCTTGGAGCTATACTTAAAGAGGGGTCTACATTTTCAGATAAAACAGCTGTTTTTATACCTGCATTTTCTGCAAATTTTGCACCATTATTTGAAATAGCAGTTTGCCAAACTCCCTTTTCTTCAATCTCTAAATTTAAAGGAATATCAAATACTGAACATCTATCACTTCTTACAAGTAATACTTTTGCATCATCTCCTGGGCAAGTATAAAGATCCGCATTTTTCCCTATATAAAATAAATTATATCCTAAATCTTCTAACTCTTGAATACCCTTTTTTGTTGTAGTTTTCTTTGATTGGGGCCAAAGACCAAGTGCTACAATATCACTTATATTCATCTATTTTTCCTTTATATATTCTTTTTTATTTATTTATAATTATTAAACTTTTTAAAATATCAACACCAGTTTTTAACTGATTGTCTTTAAACAACTCTTCGTCTGTGATAATTTTTTTATCATCTTTTTTAGTTTCTTTTTTTACGTCTTTATCTTTTCCATCAACTTTTTCTAATTCACTTTTTAAGTGTTTTTTCAAATCAGCTTCTTTTATCATGAAATCCATATCTGGTGCTTTTACAGCTTCTCCTGGATATGCTATTACATCAGGAGTAATACCTGTTGCTTGAATTGTTCTTCCACTTGGTAAGTAATATTTAGCAATAGTTAATTTAATAGCTTCGCTCTTATCAGCAGTAATTGGTAATACAACTTGAACTGAACCTTTTCCAAAAGTTTTTTGCCCAACTAAAATTGCTCTTTTATGATCTTGTAAAGCTCCACTTACGATTTCTGAAGCAGATGCACTACCTCCATTTACTAGGACAATTAAAGGTACTCTTGTCAATGTTTTTGAATAGTTTGCATTAAAAGTTTCTTCGCTTGAAGGATCTCTACCTTTTTGTGAAACTATGATTCCTTTATCTACAAATAAATCAGTTGTTCCTATTGCTTGAGTTAATAATCCACCTGGGTTATTTCTTAAATCTAAAACAATACCTTTAATACCTTTAGCATCTTTAATTGCTTTAGTTAATCCAGCCACAACATTTTTGTCAAAACTTGTAACTCTTAGATATAAAATATCTTTTCCAATAGTTTTTGCTTTTACAGATTCTATTTTAATAATATCTCTTACAATCTTTATTTCTAAAGGTTTTCTAACATCTTTTCTAACAACAGTCAACGTTATTGAAGTTTTTGGTTTTCCACGCATTAAACTAACTGCTTCATCTAAACTCATATTTAATGTTGATTTATCATCAATTTTTAAAATAATATCTTCAGATTTAACACCAGCTTCATATGCAGGTGTACCATCAATTGGTGAGATAACAGTCAATGCTCCATCTCTCATTCCAACAGTAATTCCTAATCCACCAAATTCACCATCAGTTTGGATTTGCATCTCTTTAAAATATTTTTTATCCATATATGTTGAATGTGCATCCAATTCTTGCATTAAACCTTTTAATGCTTTATCTACGATTTCTTGTAATTTTAAATCATCCACATAATATTTTTCAACAGTGCCAATAACATTTGTTAATTTTGACAATGATTCAAATCTACTTTGTTCTTCTTTTTTATCTGCCTTTACATCAGCATGTAAAAAATTTAGTGAAATAACTAAAACTATAATTGATAATATAAATTTATTCATTTTAACCCCAGTGCTTTAATAGGTTTGTATTATATAGAATTTTTTATAAAAGTAAGATTTTATGAAAATTTTTGTACACTTATAACTAATTTTTTATAAGGTTAATCAATGAGTTTAAAAGACAATATGGATTTCGTAAAAGAAGGGCTTAGTAGCGAAGAAAAATTCCTAGAAAGCTTTGTTAGGGTTGAAAGAATTTTCAAAAAATATAAACTTATAATTATATCGGCTATTGTAATAATTGTACTTGCAATAATAGCTATAAGTCTTACTTCATATTTTAAAGAGCAAAATACGATAAAAGCAAACATTATTTTTCAAGAATTATTGAAAAATCCGAATGATGAAAAGGCATTAGAAACTTTAAAAGGTCTTAATTCAAATCTGTACGACATAATACTTTACAGTCAAAGAGATAGTAAAAAAGACATTTCTATCCATGCTAAATTTTTTAAAGAATTATATGCATATGAAAAAGCAATGAAAGAACAAAATGTAAATAAATTAGGTGATCTTTCAATGGAAAATGATTTTTTATTAAAAGAGTTTGCTATATTTAATAAAGCATTGATTTTGGCTGAAAAAGGGAAATATAAAGAAGCAAAAGATGCTTTAAAACTAATTCCTGAGACATCAAAAGTTAAAGATTTAGTTGCTTTATTAAATCATTACTTAATCACAAAATAAAGGTATATAATGAGACATTTATTAATTTTAATTTCAGCAATCATTTTATTTACTGCTTGTTCTAAAAAACAATATTTTGAACCAGAAGATACTTTATCATTCAATAAAAGTACTAAATCTATTGATTCAGATATTGTCTCATTTAACAGAGATGGTGCAACACTTGAAAATGGTCAATTTATTAGTGCAAAAGGTGTTTCAAAGATAAAAATACCTAAAGGTTTTCAATTTTTAAATCTAAATGAGGGGAAAGTACTCTCTACAAATATAAAAGATAAAATTTATGTGGATAAAAAAGAGATAGTTACAAATACAGCTGTTGTTGCTGCATCACTTAAAGATGATATTTTAGCAATAGTAAATAGTGACAATTCAATTATGGCTTATGATTTAAGAGATGGGAAAATCATATTTAAAGAGTATTTAACAAAATCTTTAGCAAATGACACAAGAATTGCAGCTCCTTATTTTATGCAAAATCTTATTTTATTCCCAACATTAGATGGTAAGATTTTAGTTGTATCTGCACAAAACTATAAAGTAGTTAGAAATATTATTGTTGATGCTGATAGTCAATTTAATAATATCATTTACTTAAATGTTGTAAATGACACTCTTATAGCTGCAACTTCAAAAAAAGTTATCTCTGTAGGAGATGGCGTTTTAAATATCAAACAATATGATTTACGAGATATTATAGCACATGGAAATGATATTTATTTAGCAACAATTGATGGACAAATTATTAAAACTGATATTTCATTAAATGTTATGAATAGAAAAAAATATAAATTTGCTAAGTTTTATGCCTTAGCATATGGTGATTCTCTATATGCTTTAGAATCTCAAGGATATATGATAAATATTTCTAATGATTTTAAAACTGATAAAATATATGATTTCTCTTTTGATGAAGAAGATAAAGTAATAGTTTTTGGTGATACTATGTATATCAATGACGAATATATTAAATTAAAGTAGAATTTTCTACTTTAATTTAAACATACAAATATCGATTTTAAGCTCTAATTTTAATAAAATCTAATTTAATAAATTTATAATACTTCTACAACTATCATAATAATTACTCTACTTATATTAAAAGATAATTCTTTTATTTCGTATTTTAACATTAATAGAGTATAATTAATTGCTTAAGACATAAAATTAACTAATAAAATTGTTAAACAATTAATAGTACAAATAGGAATTCTAGTGCAATCTTCAATAAAGCCAATTTATATAGTCTTATTAATTATTCTTATACTTATTATGTTTATATTTGTTAATTATTTTCTATCAAAAAAAATAGATGGCTTGACTGAAAACAAATATATACAAACATCAATTAATTTAAAAAGTCAAATTGAAGAATCAATATTTAACAAAAAAAACTCAACTTTTAATGTTGCATTAACCCTATCAGAAGATAACAACTTCAAAAAATTTTTAAAAAATGAAAAAGTATCATATTCTAACTTGAATGTTGTATCTGAAAAAATTAAAAAATATAGTAATTTTAAAAATCTATGGATACATTTAATAAATAAAGATGGAATAAGTAAATATAGAAGCTGGACAAATAAAAAAGATGATAATGTAGCAATAATAAGAAAAGAATTACCGCCTCTACTTAAAAATCCAAGAATTATATCAATCATAAGTGTAGGTATATTTGACATAACTTTTAAAAATATTGTTCCAATTTATGATGGAGAAAAGTTTTTAGGTTTAGTTGAAGTGATTACAAAAATGAACTCTATTGCAGAAGAGTTTAAAAAAAGGGGAATTAATATAGTAATTCTTGCAGATAAAAGATTTAAAGAACAAATTAGAAAACCTTTTACAAAAGATTTTCTAGGTGATTATTATGTTGCAAATCTTGATGCTAAAAGTAATTTAAAAAAGATTATAAAAGAGAATATTAATGAATTTTTATCAATAAAAGAGTATAAATTGATAGACAAATATATCGTCACTACATATACCCTAAAAGATTTAGAAGGTTTAAATATTGGATATTTTATTATCTTTAAAGAGAAAAAAGAGATAGACCTCAATGATATTTATGAATTTGATAAATTTATCAAATTTATTGGTATTCTTTTAACTCTAATAATAATTGCTATCTTTACTTCAATTCATTTTTATAATAAATCAAAATATACATCTGAATTGGAAAAAAATGTAAAAAAAAGAACTCAAGAATTAAATGAATTAACAAAAAAATATCATCAAATTTTCGAAGGTTCTAAGGCAATAAAAATTGTATATGATCCAACAACATTAAATATAATTGATATTAACACTGCTGCAATTAATTTCTATGGATATAAAAGAAAAGATTTTATGAATTTAAAAGCAAATGATATATCAATGTCTACAATAGAAAATCAAAGAAAAGAATTCATAAATATTTTAGAAAATAAACAAAATATTTTTATTACTAAAAATATTTTATCAAATGGTGAAATAAAAGATGTAGAAATATATGCATCAGCAATAAAAATAGATAAAAAAACTTTTGTGTATTCTATTATTAGAGATATTACAGAAGAATTAAAAGAAAAAAAAGAATTTAATAAAAAACAAAAACTATTTTACCAACAAGCAAAAATGGCTTCAATGGGCGAGATGCTTGAGAATATTGCACATCAATGGAGACAACCACTTTCAACTATTACAACAGCTGCAAGTGGTGCAAAAATAAAAAAAGAGTTTGGAGAATTAAGTGACGAATTTTTCTATGATTCTGTTGATTTAATTATAAGAGCCTCAAATTATCTCTCTCAAACTATTGATGACTTTAGAGACTTTTTTAAACAAAGTAAAAATAAAGAAAAATTTACACTTTCTACACTATTAAATAGTGCAATAAAATTAGCAAATATCAAGAATACGGATATTGAGATTATTACATTATATAAAGACTGCGAAATTTTTGGTTATAAAAATGAATTAATTCAGGTATTACTAAATATTTTTAGTAATGCAAAAGAGGCTTTAGATGCAACAAAAAATAGTAATAAATTAATAAAAATAGAGGTAAAACAAGTTGATAACAAAATCATATTTTCAATTTTAGATAATGGGGGAGGAATAAAAGAATCAAATATTGAAAAAATATTTGAACCCTATTTTACAACTAAACATAAATCCCAAGGAACAGGTATTGGTCTTTATATGAGTGAACAAATTATAACAAAACATTTTGATGGTGAACTTAGTGCTCAAAATATAAACTTTTTTTATAAAGAGAAAGAATACTTTGGAGCAAACTTTAAAATAAAAATACCTACTAATTTAAACTCTTAGATTTTTATTTGCTATATTTTCAACCACAACTGTAGCATATGAAGCTTTTGGAAGTGTGAATTTTAGTTTGCACTTTTTATTTTCAACATCATAATTTACAAAAATATCTTTTGGGAAAATAATAGCATCTCTTCTTAAACCTTTTTCTTGAATATAAGTATCATCAAACTCTTTTTCAATAAGATATGCTTCATTTCTTGCTCTATAGACTTCTCTTCCACATAAAAGACCTGTAGGAACTATTTTTTTATCCTCAAAATCTTTTATTATCTTTTCATTTATTTTATTTGGTGTAAAAAATTTCAAATCAACAAGTGATTTCATAACTTCACCATCAAGTAATTTAAATCTTCCATCAGACATTTCAACTCTTTTAGCAAGCCATTTATTAAATAAATCACTTTGATAAATAGAAATTAACATCTTTTCTAATTTTCTATCTCTAATTTTCAAATCACCATAAATAATCTTATTTGCTTTTTCAAGGTTCTCTTTTATATCTTTCCCAAATCTTTGATATCCAAAGAAATTTGGTATACCATTTTTTGCAAGTTCATGTAGCCTTTTTTCAATAATACCTACATCACAAGACTCTACTTCATGAAGATTTATTTCAAAAGAGTTTCCAATCAAATCACCAATATTTAACTTTGTACTATGTAAAAAGGTCTCTAATATCTTTATCTTTGGATGTTTAAATTTTTTTATATCTTTTACATATTTTCTAGGTATTGAGATGTATTGAGTAGTAGTTGCATTCTTATCTTTTAATCCAGCATAACCTATTTCATTTTCATATATATTTAGATTTCTAGCAAGTGAGTCAATTAAATCCCAAGTTCCTAATCTCTCTTTTTCTATTTTTAAAATTATAAAATTACCTCTATTTGTGAATTTTATTGGATTTTCTGTAACAATAAAATCATCTTTATTTTGATAAAACTTGAATTCTAGGGGCTTATAATTTTGTAAAAAAACTCTTTTCATCTATAACCTTTTTAATAATTTTGACATAATACCCAAATTATTATTGATTTAAAAAGATTTTAGGCATAAAAAAAGGCACCTAACCCTTTAGAGTGCCTTTTTAACTGATTTAATTTTATTTCAAGGAGAACTTTAATCTTAGTAAACAAGCCTAGTGTTCGCGCTTCCTATTTACTTATAATATAAGTATATTCTTATTCAGTTAACTATGAAACAACCAAAGGTTAACAAAAAGTTAACAAAAGGTTATATTAGTATTAATCCTTAAAGTTGGTTTAATACTAGAAGTTGTAAAATAAAGAAAACCTCAAGAAAGGAGACTCGATGACTATATCAAATGATTACAGCAATTATTTATATGTACCAGAAGAGCTTCAAGGAGTTAGGTCAAGCAATCCTTTAGAAAAGATTGCAACAAATAAAGAATTAACAAAAGCATCAGACGATCCTGCGCTTTTAGCTATTTCGGAACAATTAAATTATCAACAAAGTGGATTAACTCAAGGTGTTGAAAATATCAATAGTGCTTTATCTTATTTACAAATAGGAGATAGTGCATTAGGTGAACAATCTGATATTTTAAGAACAATTAGAGAAAAAACTTTAGAAGCAGCAACTGATACAACAAGTGATGATCAAAGAAATATTATTAGAAATGATATTTCTAAACTTTTAGAACAATTTGATAACATTGCTTCAAGTACTAGTTATGGAGATAATTCTATTTTGCAAAATAGTCAAGATGATAAAGGTGAAAGTAACTCTTTTAATGTACAAACAGGTACTGATTCTCAAGATACTACATCACTTAATCCTCTTCAATCTAATACACAAGGTTTAGGATTAGATGGCTTTTTTCAAGATAATACATTTTCAGCCGATGATGCAAGAACGTTTTTAGATACAATTGATCAAGCAACTGCAAAACTTCAAGATTATAGAAGTGATATTGGTTCTACTGCACAACAATTAGAGTCTTCATATACTTCAATGTCTTCACAAGTTGTAAATAATAGTTCAGCTCTATCTACTATTTCAAATGTAGATTTTGCTAAAGAAGTATCAAGTTTCTCTAAACAAAATATTTTAGCTCAAATTGGTTCTTTTGGACAATCACAAGCTAATAATATCAACCAACAATCAGTATTAAGACTTCTTTCATAAGAAAAAGTCTTATCTGATGAATTCTACTTTTCCCTTACTCTTTTAAAAGGATTTTATTATTTACCTAATAGATGAGGAAATAATCTCCAATAAACAAATATTAGTAAATCATATTTATCCTAATATGGAAGAAAACTATTATGCCTGTGAGCAGTTTTCACCTTCTTTATACATGAAGTTAGCCCAAGCAGGTTTTATTAGTACTACAGCTACTTTAGCAAACAATAGAAGCTATTTACTTCCAGAAATCCAATTTGAATATGCCGTTTTATACTTTGAAAATCTTCATATAAGTAGAAAAGTAAAAAAGTTACTAAAAGAGGATACTTATTTATTTATAAAAAATAAAAATTTAAATGAAGTTATAAAAAGAATAAATGAATTTCACAAGGATTCATGGATAACTGAAGAGTATAAAAATATGCTTTTAGATATCTTTTCAAATAAGCATGACAATTTTGAATTATTGACTTTTGAATTATATGATAAAAAAAACTATACGCTAATTGCAGGTGAGATTGGATATAAAATTGGAAAAGTATATACAAGTTTGACTGGCTTTTCAAGCAGAGAAAAAATATACAATAATTATGGTAAACTACAATTAGTTCTTTTAGCAAAACTGCTTCAAAATGAGAACTACAAATTTTGGAACTTAGGTCATGCATGTTTACAATACAAGATTGATTTGGGTTCTACTATTTTAAAAAGAGATGAATTTTTAAGCCAATGGTTAAAATATACAAAAAAAGATTGAAATTATGTACAAATTTCATATAACTTTAATCTTTGTTTGAATATTATTACGCTCTTCAAACAAAAGGTGAGGTTGGAGAGTGGTCAAATCCTGCGGATTGTAAATCCGCCGCCTACGGCTTCGAAGGTTCAAATCCTTCCCTCACCACCACTAGTGGCTCGGTAGCTCAGTCGGTAGAGCAAAGGACTGAAAATCCTTGTGTCGGCAGTTCGATTCTGCCCCGCGCCACCACTAGTTCAATCTACATTTTAATACAATCAAATTAAACAAATCATCAACAATATATTTTATAAGTTTTGGAATTCTAAATAGAAGTGGTACTCCCTATACGATTCGAACGTATGACCTACGCCTTAGAAGGGCGTTGCTCTATCCAGCTGAGCTAAGGAAGCATTTGAAGATGTAAATTATATCAAATATCTCTTATATTTTTATTAGTTTAAATAAAACAAATATATTTTTAACTATAATGTAATTAAAGAATAAGGGCAAAGTTTATGACTAAAACAAAAGCAATCTTACTTACGGTCTTTTTTATTATTTTAGGAAATATTGTCACTTTTTATTTTATTGATAGAAATGCAAGTTCCCAAATAAATATTTCTAAAAAAATGGTTTTAAATGAATCTAGAGCTCACTTTAAAGATACAATTCACATAAAAGAGTGGAATACTCAATTTGATGGAGTCTATGTACAAAGCAATACACTAAAACCAAATAAATATTTAATCAATAATCATATTTTCACAAAAGATAATAAACTATTAATAAAAATAAATCATGCTTGGATGACAAAACAAATCTCTGAAATTTCCAATAAACAAGGAAATTACTATTATAAATTAACTAGTCTTAGACCTATAAATCCAGATAATGCCCCTGACAAACTTGAAAAAACTGCCCTAAAAAAATTTGAAAAAGATAAAATAAATGAATACTACTCTTTTAGCAAAAATCTAAAAAGATTTACTTATGTAGGTGCTTTAAAAGTAGATGCAAGTTGTATGGCTTGTCACTATCAACAAAACTATAAAATAGGTGATTACATTGGTGGCGTTAGAATCACTATTCCAACAAATGATTATAAAAATTTTTATGAATCATTGCAAAAAGAAGTAAGTATCACTAAGATTGTAATAATACTTTTATCAATATTTGTTTTACTTATTTTAATTTGGTTTATTAATAATATTTATACAAGACAAGATCTTATTCAAAAGATGGCAAAAAAACAAGAAGACTTATATCAAAGATATAAATTAGCAGTGGGAGCTTCAAATAGTGGATTATGGGATTGGGACTTAGTTCAAAACAAAGTTTATTTTTCAAAAGAGTGGAAAGCAATGTTAGGTTATAAACCAGACGAGCTTTTAAATGATATCAATACCTGGGAAGAACTTATAAATCCAGAAGATAAAGAAAAAGCTGTATGTGATATACAAAACAACCATAATAAAGTAACAAACTCTTACGAAAATATTCATAGACTAAGACATAAAGATGGTCATTGGATTTGGATATTAGATAGAGGTAAAACATTTTTTAATGAAGATGGAAAAGCCATAAGAATGACTGGTTTTCATACTGACATTACACAACAAAAAGAGTTAGAAATGTCACTGAGTAATTCACAACAAACTCTTTTAAAAGCTGAAAAAATAGCTAATTTAGCCCATTGGAGTTTAAAGATAAGTACAATGGAAATAACTGTATCTGAAAATATTAGAAGATTATTTGGACTAAAAGAAGATGCAGAATTTGGGATGAAAGAGTTATTTAATACTTTTGTTTATGAAGAAGATAGAGAAAAAGTATCAGAAAAACTCACAAATAGTGTACGAGAAAAAAGCTCTTACTCTATTGAATATAGATTTAAAAAATATAAAGAAAATGAAATACGGTATATACATTGTAATGTAGAACATGAAATTGCTTTTGGGAAAATTGTTAATACAATAGGTACAATACAAGATATCACAAAAGAGGTATATCTAAAACAAGAGTTACAAGATAAAGAAGAACTTATGATTGCACAATCAAGACATGCAGCAATGGGAGAGATGATAAGTATGATAGCACATCAATGGAGACAACCAATCTCTGTTGTTGCTATGGGTGCAAACAATATTCTAGCTGACATAGAACTTGATAGTGTTAATAATGATTCATTAAAAGAAAATTTAAAAGATATTATATCTCAAACAGAATATCTTTCTCAAACAATCGATGATTTTAAAAACTTTTTTAAACCAAATAAACAAAAAGATTTAGTTACTGTGAAATCTATATTTAACGAAACCTTTAAAGTAATAGGCAAAATGTTAGAAAATAATAACATTACTATAGAACAAGAGTATAAATCCCAAAATGAGATTTATACTTATTCTAAAGAACTTTTACAAGTATTTATAAATATTATAAAAAATGCAAAAGAAGCTTTAATTGAAAAAAGAGAAAAAGATAGAATAATAAGAATAAATGAGTTTATGGACAAAGACCAAATAATAATCCAAATAAGCGACAATGCTGGTGGGATAAATGAAGATATTATAAATAAAATCTTTGACCCTTATTTCACAACTAAAGATGAATTAGGAACAGGATTAGGACTATATATGTCAAAAATTATAATTGAAAAACATTTAAATGGACAATTGCAAGTGTCAAATAAAGATGATGGTGCTTGTTTTGAAATAAGATTTTCTACAAAGGATATATAATGTCTAATTTAAAAGTATTAAAAGAACTTGCAAAAAATTTATCAGCACTTATAGTAGAAGATAGTATAGCTATTCAAAACCAAATGAAAGTATTTTTAGAAAAACTTTTTGATAAAGTTTATGTAGCTAAAGATGGTCTTGAAGCCTTAGAAATTTGCAAAAACCATAATCCTAATATCATATTAACAGATATTCAAATGCCTAAAATGGATGGTCATGAATTTATAGAAAATCTAAATAAAACCAAACACTCTTCTAAAATTATAGTTTGTTCTGCTTATGGTTATTCAGAAAATGTAGAAAAATTTTTAAAAGAAGGGATTACAAACTTCATTCAAAAGCCTGTAAATTTTGACCAATTAACAAATACCCTATTAAAAGTTATAGAGGGAGAAAAAGATGAGGATAGTTTTGAAGATGAATTATTAAGAAATTTACTAATTATAAAAAAGAATAAAGCCCCAATTACCTTGATTAATCACTATAAAGGTTTACCTTTTATTCATGAAGGAACTATTACTTTAGTAAAAGAAGATAGTATAAAAATACAAACAATTAAAGTCCAAGTAAAAGCTATACTAAAAGAAAAAAGTAGCATTATCGAAACAAACAATGACACTATAAAAGTTAGATTAAAAGATTATGATGAACAAAACAATGAACTAACTTTTGATAATCTAGAAAGAATTGAACACTTAGCTAAAAAAAGAGAAGTAATTGGAATTGTTCCAAATGAAGATTTTAGTGCTTCAGTTTTTAAAAAAGATGATAGGTACTCTTTTGATGTATCAAGCATATCTACAAAAGCTATCTCATTTGAGGTCAAGTTTTTTGATGAAAAAATTAAACTAAATGAGAGTGTTAATTTAACACTAAGTTTTAATACATATTATGGCACTTCATATCATGATACTCAAACACATAAAGAAAGAATTGATTCAAAAGCAACTGTTTTAAAAATAGAAAAACTAGAAAATAATTTAACTAAAATAGTAATGTTACTTGATTTAAGTATAGCAAATAAAAAGATTTTAGAAAAATATATTTATCAAAGAGAAGTAGCTATAGTAAAAGAATTTAAGCAAACAAGTCTTGAATAAAAAATAGTTATTGAAAAGTTAAGGAAGATAATGAAAGCATTAATACTAATAGCACATGGTAGTAAAAAAGATAAATCAAATCAGGAGTTTAAAGATTTAGTAGAAGAGATAAAAAAATTAAATTCAAATAAATATAAGAGAATAGAAACTGCTTTTTTAGAGTTTGCTAAACCTTCTATTGAAGAGCTTGTAGAACAACTAGATTCAAAAAATATTACTGAAATTAGTCTTTATCCGTATTTTTTAAATTCTGGTAAACATGTTGTAAATGATATTCCAAATATAATTGAAGAATTAAGAAGCAATTACCAAAATATAAGGTTCAAATTATTCCCACATTTTGGCTCGTCAAAAAAAATAAGTACAATAATATCTGAAGAGATATAAAATAACTTTATATCTCTTCTTTTTTTATCTTAGAAACTTTCCCATTCATCATCAGAACTACTTTGACTTTTTATTATTTCAACTTTAGGTTTAGCCTCTATTTTAGAACTATTTTCACTTTTCACTTCTTTTTTTGTATCAGAAGATTTTTCTACTTTTTTTGATTCTGGTTTTTTCACTTCTACTTTCTTTACAGGTATAGTAACTGTTGCTGTTTCATAGTTAGAAACTTTTGCTTTCAAATCATGTTTACCTCTAAACTCTTTTTCATTTGTAACTGTAACAATAAGTTTAGCTAACTCATCAGTTTCAACAGCAATAGAGTGAGTAGTATTAGAAATAGCAACATTCTCTTGTGTTTGTTGATCCAATCTATTAACAGCATCATTTATTTGCTCAATACCTGCTCTTTGTTCTTTTGATGATTCTGCAATTGATTGTATTGTATCTGTTGTTTTTTTGATATTTAGATGTAAAGTTTCATAACCTTTAATCATCTTATCAGTTCCTTCTTTACCTGCATTTGTTTTTTGCGTTGCATTTTCAACTAAAGATTTTATCTCTTTTGCTGCATCAGCAGATCTTGAAGCTAGATTTCTTACTTCTTGTGCAACTACGGCAAATCCTTTTCCAGCTTCTCCTGCTGTTGCCGCTTCAACTGCTGCATTTAGTGATAAAATATTTGTTTGGAAGGCTATTTGATCAATTAAAACAATTGCATCTGCAATAGCTTCTGTTTGACTATTAATTTCATCCATTGCAACTACAGTTGACTCAGCTAAAGTTTTACCAAGATTTATTGATTCAACTAATTCATCAGAATATGTTGCCATTGTTGCAATATTATTTGTGTTACTAACAATTGCAGAAGTTATCTCTTCTAATGCTGCTGCTGTTTCTTCTAACGAAGCAGCTGTTGATGTAGAGTTTTTATTTAAAGTATCAACATTTTTAAGTAAAACATCAGAACTTGCATCTAATGTTAAACCATTTTGTTTATTCTCTTTTAGCATATTATTAATAATATCTGACAATTCATTTATAGCTACTTCAACTTTTCCTTGAGCATTTTGTATATTATCTCTAAAATCAAGTTTTCCATATTTTGCTAAACAATCTAAAATGATATTTGTATCTTTACCTATATTAGTTTCAAGATTATCCAACATTTCATTTAGTTTATTTTGAAGTTTTTGTAAAGACTCATTTTCTGTTCTTTTTTCAACTCTGTTAAATAAATACCCTTTTTCTATCTCCCCTACAACTCTTGTAACATCTTGAATTAATTCATCATCTTGTTTAATTAAAGATTTTGTTTTTCCTAGATTTTGATTTATAATTTTTGCCATCGCTCCAATTTCATCATTTGCTGAATCATCAAGATTATCAACATCAGGTTGTTCTTTATTTAGATATTTAAAGAATCCTAATAATCCATCTTGGAATTTATTTAAAGGCACAAAAATAGATCTATTAGATAGCATACCCATAATTATTGCTAAGATAATCATAATAACAAAAATAATTGCACAATTTCTTATAATTACCGCTTTTATTTGAGCTTCCGTTTCATCATGCATTTGTGCAATTTTATCTTCAATATCATCTACATATGCCCCTGTTCCTATAATCCAATCCCAAGGAGCAAATCTTTGTACATATGAAAATTTAGGTTGATCAAGTTTCTTACCAGGTTTTGGCCACATATATTTAACCAATCCACCCTCTTCTTTTGCATTAGCTGTTTTAACGATTTCTCGATATATGTATTTACCCTTTGGATCTTGTAAATCAGACATATTTTTACCCACTAAAGATGGTTTCATTGCATGCATTACTACTACATGATTTGAATCGTTAATCCAATAGTAGCCAGATTTACCGTATTTCATTTGTGATATTGCTTTTAGTGCTTCTTTTTTCAATTTATCAGTTACATTATCAACATATTCACCAGTACCTATAACCCAACCAAATGGTTCAAAAAGTTTTACAAAAGATACCTTTTCTTGAGGTTTTTCAAAACCTGGTTTTGGCCAAACGTAATCAACAAATCCAGAACCTGATTTTTTTGCAACTTCTGCAAATTCATAAAAAATTCTTTTTCCACCTTTATCTTTATATTCAGACATATCCTTACCATCTAGGGCTGGTTTTATTGGATGCATAATGATTTTTGCATCTAAATCATTTATCCAAAAATAACCTGTATCTCCATATCTTGCTTTTTGTACCGAAGTTTTAATCATATTTTTCAGTTCTTCATCAGATACTTTTCCTTTATACTTATCATACTCTCCTTGCATGATTGATAACATAAATTCAGTTTGTTCTTTTAATTTAGCTTGAACTTCAACTTTTATTTTTTCAGGGGCTGTTCTTGCATAATAAGACTCTACTGTTTTCATAACCAAGGAAACATAGTTTTTTAGTTCCTCTTCTTTTGTAGCATAAGCATTTTGTTTAAACTTTTCTATTACAGTTGCCGACGTCTCCTGTAAAGAAATTACCGACTGTGCAAGCATAACGGCAGAAACAATGACTATTGAACTTATAACTATAAGTAAAAGCCTTGCTTTTATCGACAATGATTTTAACATTCAATCCCCTTTTATTTTTACTTCATAAACTGTGTCTAAATTGTAGCATAAAAACCTTTCCTTTTATTAAAATAAGTTTAATTATTATTTCTACAATATTTATTTTAATTATTTTGTTTCTTTTCCTACCATAATGATAATTTCAGTAGAATTAGAAAACATATAAAGGAAATAAATTGAAAGTAGTTTTATCCATAGCAGGAAGTGATTGTAGCGCAGGAGCAGGTATTCAAGCTGATTTAAAAACCTTTGAGGCATTTGGTGTTTTTGGTTGTAGTGTGCTTACTGTTTTAACTGCTCAAAATACAAAAGGTGTAACGAATATTCAAGAAGTAAGTCCATCTTTTATCAAAGACCAAATTGATGCAATTTTAGATGATTTTGATGTAGCTTGCATAAAAATTGGAATGCTTTTTTCAAATGATATTATTGATGTAGTTAGAGACTCTATAAAAGATTTAAATATTCCTATAGTATTTGATCCTGTTTTTGTATCAAAAGCTGGTTCAAAACTTTTAAATGAAGATGCAATTGAAAATCTAAAAACTCTGTTTCCATATTCAAAAGTTACTACTCCAAACTTATATGAAGCAAAAGAACTTTTTGGAAATGATGCTTTAAAAGAGATATCTAATATACCTTGTGAAGTTTTAATAAAAAATCACACCGAACAAACAGATAATAAAAAAGTTTCTATAGATATATTATTTTACAAAAATGGGCAAAAAAAGATTTTTCAATCTGATTTTATAGATACCTCAAATACCCATGGAACGGGTTGCAGTTTTTCAAGTGCAATTGCTGCAAATCTAGCTCTTGGAAAAACACTTGAGGAATCAATTAGTATCTCGAAAGAATTTATTTTTCATGCAATAAAAAATGCCCCAAGTTTAGGTGCAGGAAAAGGTCCAATCGCCCATAAGGTAGCAGGAAAAATTATTAATTAACATTTTTCTACTACCAATACAGATATTATTGTTTTATACTATATAATTACAGAAGTATAAAAATAAAAAAGGATATTAAAATGCTAAAAGAATTATTAAATACTGGTTTTGGTGCAGCAGCTGTTATTAGAGAAAAAGTTGAAGAAGAGATAAAAGCCTTAGAGAAAAAAGGTAAGTTAAAAAAAGATGATGCAAAAAGCTTTTTAGAATCCCTTGAACAAAAAGGTAAAGACGAAGAAAAAAAAGCAAAAGATGAAATAAAAAGAATCTTAAAAGAAGTAATTGATGAACTAGGACTTGCTACAAAAGAGGACTTAGAAAAATTAAAAGAGGATTTAAAATAAATAATTATTCACCCAAAAGAATACTAAGTGTATTTTTCTTTTTATTAACAATTTATTTAGTTATAAAAAGAAAAGAGAGCTTTTTATTTTTAAAACCACTAAAACCAAAAAGTTTAAAAAATACTATTGTTAAACTTGGGGCTAGTTTTATAAAACTAGCTCAAGTATTGGCTACTAGGTCTGATTTTTTTTCAAAAGATTATCTTGATGAGTTAAAAAACCTCCATGACCAAATCCCACCAATGAATGAAAAAAGTTATGAAAAAATTTATAATAAGGCCTTTAAAAATCTTACTTTCAAAAGCTTTGATAAAAATGCCATAGCTTCTGCTTCTATCGGACAAGTTCATGTGGCATATTTAAATAGTGGAGAAAAAGTTGCTGTAAAATTAAGAAGAGATGGCATAAAAAAACAAATTTTAGCTGATATAAAAATCATAAGCTTTTTTAATTTTTTATTTAAACCCCTATTTTCACACTATACTAAAAACTCTATAGAAGCTGTTATTGTTGAGTTTTCAAAGATGATACAAGAAGAAGTATCTTTAAATAAAGAGTTATCAAATCTAAAAAAATTTTCTCATGTATATGAAAATAGTGGTATAAAGTTTCCTAAGCCATATGAAGAGTATTGTAGCGATGATGCTATTGTTATGAGTTATGAAGAGGGATTTAGATTTGATGATAAAGAAAATATCTTTAAACACAAAATAGATTTTAAAAATATCATTGCAAAATTAGTTGATTTTTATACTACTCAAATGCTTATAAATGGATACTTCCATGCAGATCCCCATCCTGGGAATTTACTAGTAAATAAAAAAGGTGAACTTATTTTACTTGATTTTGGGATGGTAAAAACTGTACCAAATGATAAAAGAATAGCAATAATTGAGTTAATAAAAGCAGCCAATGAACAAAATTATGAACTCTATATTGCTGCTAGTAAAAGGCTTGGAACCATATCATATGAAGCCCCTACTTCAGAACTTGCAGAGTTTACTTCAAATATGTTTGATATATTTTCAAATGATAATTTAAGTAGTGAATCTATGCAAAAACTTGCCTTTGAGATTTTAGAAACAACTAGAAATATGCCTTTTAAACTACCAAGTGATGCTATTTATATCTTAAGAGTTAGTGCTATTGTAGAAGGATTAGGAACTACTTATATAGAAAATTTCAATGGAATAAAAGATATCCTACCAATCTTGCAAAATAATCTTCCAAAAGCCCTTGGGGCAAAAGATACAATAACGGAGACAATTATTGATGAAGTAAAAGATTTACCATTTTTTGTAAAAGAGTTAAAGAATGTAGTAAAAAAAGCTAGTGAGGGAACTTTACAAATTGAAGTTTCAAATAATCAAATTGAGTATTTAGCAAAAGAGTTAAAAAGCTATGTAAAAGGAATCACAAACTCTTTAATTCTAATTCTATCTAGCTTTTTTATTCTTTTGTATGACAAAGATTTAAAAAGCTTTGCTTTAGTATTATTTTTAGCAGGTATTATAAAACTTTTTTACAAGTAATTTATACTGCCTGCTCAAAAAGCTCACTTAACGCTTCCATAAAAAGTGGATGATGATTTGGAGCACGTGCAACTCTATAATCTTTTATTCCTACCTCATCAGCTATCTCTTTATACTCCATTACAAGTTCAAATTCTGTTTCTGAATTATCTACTGTAAATGATATAGGATAGACTAAAACTTTATCTCCAAGTTCTCTTAACTTATCATCCATATAAGGTCTAAGCCACTCCATAGGACCAAGTCTTGATTGATAAGCTACATGTATATCTTTGAACTTTATTCCTTGTTTTTCTAACTCTTTTTTTGCATATTCAACATTTGCTAAAATATGTTTTTGATATAAATCACCTTTGTCAATAACCCTTTGGGTAAGTCCATGGGCTGAAAAGACTAATTCAAACTCTTCTGAGTTATCTCCATCTAATCTCTCTTTTATTCTCTCAACTATTACCTTATTATATTTTTCATTGTCATAATAACTCTCTACCGTCTTAACAGGAATATTTATATTTGCCTTTTTTAAAGCCTTTTGAAAGTCTTCAATTGAAGACTTTGTAGTTGTACTAGAATAATGTGGATACATAGGAAAAGTAATAATCTCATCATACTCTTTTAGCTCTTTTACTACCTCTTCTGAAAAAGGTGGAGTATATCTCATAGCATAAAAGACATCCTTATCTTCTATTCTTTCATTTAATCTTCTAACAAGTCTTTTTGTATGACCTACTATTGGAGACATTCCTCCAAGTAAAGCGTAGTTTTTTTTAGCCTCTTTTTCTCTCATACTTGTAATCAAAAATCCTATCATAGCTCTTATAGGCTGTGGTGCACCTATTATATATTTATCATTAAACATATTTGTCAAAAAAACTTTTACTTCATCTAAATTATTTGGGCCACCCATATTCATGAGCACTACTGCTTTTTTCAATCTTCATCCTTCTTTTCTAATATCATCTTTGTTTGTTTATGTCTATATGAAAACATATTATCAAGTTGTTTTTCCATAAAACCAGAAAAAATATTTCCAATAAAGCCAAATGGCATTTCATATTCAATCACATCTTTTAATTCACAAACATTTCCTTTTTTTGTAAAGATATGAGAATGTCTCCAAAACTCAAAGGGTGAGCGAATTGCTGTATCAACTAACATATTTGGTTTTTTTATCAAACTAATCTCAACTTCCCATAAAGTTGGTATACAAAATTTTGTAGTTTTTATTTGTAAAACTTTGCCTTCAGCTGGCACAAAATTTTTACTTAGAAGTTCTACTTTTGTATCTTTTGGAGTGATTCTTTTTATATTATTTGAGTCTAAATGAAACTCAAATAATTCATCTAATGAGCACGAGATGAGTGATGTTTTTTCATATCTTTTCATAATAACTCTTTTATATCATCTTCAATTTCACTTGGATTTGTTGAAGGTGAGTATCTTTTTATTACTTTTCCAGTTCTATCAACTAAAAACTTTGTGAAGTTCCATTTTATAAGGCCTGTACCAAATAGTCCTGATTGAGATGATTTTAAATATTTATATAAAGGTGAAGCATCATCACCATTTACATCTATTTTTGAAAACATGTCAAATTTTACTTGATAAGTTAAAGAACAAAACTCTTTTATATCTTTATTTGTTCCTGGTTCTTGATTTAAAAATTGATTACAAGGAAAACCTAAAATACTTAAACCCTTTGAAGAGTATTTTTCGTGCAATTTTTCTAAACCTTCATATTGGTAAGTAAAGCCACACTTACTAGCAACATTGACTATTAACATAACTCTATTTTTGTATTTTGATAAAGATATCTCTTTATTGTCTATTGTTTTAACTTTAAAATCATAAATTGATGTTTGTGAGATTCCTAGTATAGGAATAAAGAAAAGTAGTGTTGATAATAATTTTTTCATGCTAATCCTTCTATTTTGAAAAGTTTATCATCAAAACAAAAGGATTAGTAGTTGTTTTTTGTCAGTTTAAAGACTTCTTCTTTCTAAATATTCTCTAAACTCTTTAGCTCCATCTTTAGAACTAGTAACTACGGAATCAATATTTTCAAAGCTAATAGTCAATTTTGACTGTTCTACACTCTCCATTGATTTTATTTTGTCCACATTTACAATAATTGAGCGATGTATTCTAAAAAACTTCTTTTTATCTAAAAGTTTTTCTAAATCTCCAATTTTTCTTTTTACATAAACATCTGCATCTTTTATACGAACAAGCACTTCATCAAGATCTGCTTTTATAAAATATATATCATCAAGTTTGATTAAATATATTTTATTTCCTCTTTTCCCTAAAAGTTTTTCATCACTTGCGTCACTTGATTGTTTAAAACTTTTTATTTTTTCTATTACTCTTTTTATGTCATCACTCTCTATTGGTTTCATTAAATAATCTATTCCACCAATTTTAAAAGCCTCTATTGCATACTCACTATATGCTGTTTGAAATACAATAAAAGTCTTAGGCTCCATAGATAAAATAACATTAGCTAGTTCCAAACCATTCATTTGTGGCATTGAAATATCCAAAAAAACTACATCAAACTTATTTTTTGTTGCTTCTACTAAAGCAAGACTTGGAGAATCAAAACTTACAATATCTTCTATTCCTTCTTCATTTAGAAGTCTTGTCAATCTACTAAGAGCTAGCTTTTCATCATCTACTATCATTACTTTCATCTATTACTCCTATATATTGTAAATTTCATTTTATTATCTTCTATTGAACTTTTTAAATATCCAATTTTAAGTATTTGTAATCTTTTTTGCAAATTATTTAATCCCACTCCAAAGGTAACTTTAGAAGTAACTTTCCCGCTATTTATTACTTCTATTTTTTTATCAGTTACATTCACATCAATAATCAAACTCTCTCCTGTAAAACCATGTTTTATTGCATTTTCTACAAGAAGTTGGATGGAGAATTTTGGTAAAAGCATATCATAATATTTTTCATCACAATTTAGATTAAAAACTATTTTTTTATCAAATCTTATATTCTCTATATGTAAATATGTATTTAACATATCAATTTCACTTTTTAAATCAATCAAACCCTTTTTTGTAATGGCATTTCTTAAAAATTTTGATAATTTTAGAACTGACTCTTCTGCTTTTTTTTGATCTTGATATATAAGTTCTGAAATAGAATTCAAAGCATTAAATAAAAAGTGGGGATTTAACTCACCCTCCAAAGCTTGTAATTTTGTTTGTAATATCTCACTATGAGTTATTTCATTCTTATATTTCATAGAAATAAATTGATGCAATATCAAACCAATCAAAAAAGTTAATAATCCAATAGTTGTACTAATATCTAGCCAATATTGTGATATTAATTTTACTATTGGATAGCTATCACTAAATAAAATATAAGTCAAAGAAAACCCACACCACCCAGCTAAAAAAGAGAATATAAAACTAATAAAATACCAATATCTTTTTTTAACATTTGGCAAAATATAAAAATTTGAAATGGAAATAAATAAAAAAGAAAAGAAAGAGATAAAAAAAGCGCATGAAGTACTAAAAGCAATAGTTGATAGATATCTAATCTCTTCATTTGTATAATAAAAAACTAAAGAAATCAAAAAACCAAAAAGTATTCCTATAATGATTATATAAAGCCAGTCTTTATAAGAAATTTGTAATTCAAAGCTTTTCATTTAGCTCCTTATTTAATATATTTACGCCCAAAGCAACTCCTGGCCAACCTTGACCAGCAAATACTGTATCCCCCACATTATATAAACCTTCAAAAGGTGTTTTACAAGAAGGGATTTGCAAAGCTGACTTTATATTTATAGCTTTCCCACCACAATTTGCTCTTCCTATAAATCTTTGAAAAGTCAAACAAGTAGCAGAAAATATTTTTGTTATTTGTTCTGAACTTATGTTATCAAAATAATCTAAAAAATGCTCTAATATAAAGTTTTGTGTCAGCTCTTTTTGTTTTTTATAATCATCCTTTGATAAGGCTTTCCAAGTACTAACTTTTGTATGAGTTGAAATAGTTACACTATATCCATTTTGACTCATTTTCTCATCACTTAGTTTTGAAAAAGAGATAAAAAATGAATTGGAGATGCAATTTGGAATATCAGGCTTTAATATGATTTGATAGTGTTCTAAAAACTTCTCTTTACTATTAATTGTAAGATAGCTTGTAAAAGCACTTTGATCACTAAACTCAAACTTTTCATAATATTTTTTTATTTTTTCTCCAAAAAAATTTTTACTATCATAAATAGTTGTATTTAGTACAATATTTTTTGCTTGATATTCACCTTTTGATGAATTAATAAAATACGAATCTTTTGATTTTTTGATTTTTAGTATCTCTTCTTTTTTATGAACATTTACTTCTTTTAGTATATCTTCTATAATTGAACCCATGCCATTATTTACATAAAACACTTTATGAAAAGGGTAAGATAAGCCTAAAGCCATAGATAATAAAGAGATATCTTTTGATTTGCTTTGCACAGTAATAAGAAGTTGGGCATCTATAAAACTTTGATATTCTTGTGTTATTTCTCCCAAGTTTTCTTTAATAAAAGAGCTTGCACTTTTAAATAAATCCAGCTTAAAAACTTTTATCATATTTTTAAAAGTACTCAAAGATTTTATATAAGAATGCAAACTATATTTTGCAAAATATATATCCTTGATTTGCCAAAACTTCTCATCAATATCTTTTATTTTTTCCCAAAAAACTCTATTATTTTCATTTGGATAATTTTCTTCTATTTGGGCTAAAAACTCTTCAAAGTCTCTTACTCTATCTACTACTTTTTTATTTTGTATTGTTCTTATTGCGATTTTTGATTCAGAGATATTTGGGACATATTTGATTTTATCAAACATATTTTTTAAAATATGATTTTCTTCATATCCTACAAAAGTTGTAGCTCCTGTATTATAATAATTCCCAAATCTTTTAAAAGTACTAGCACATCCCCCAAGATTAGAATCTTTTTCAAAAAGAATATGACTTTTATCTTTATTTAGTGCTGCTATTAATGCCCCCCCAATTCCTGAACCAATTATTGCTAAATCATACTTTTGCATTTTTTGCCTCTTTAAAAATTCTCATTGCCCTATCTCTTGAGTATTTAATATCTATTATTGGACTTATATATTTATCTTTTAAAGCTCCCTCAAGATGTATTAATTTGGCATCCACATTTTTTAGTTCAGGTATTACACTTTTTATAAATATAGCTTCTTTATCAAATTTTGCTGATTGTAAGTATGGATTAAAGATTCTAAAATATGGTACACTATCAGCCCCTGTACTTGCAGCCCATTGCCATGAGCCAATATTTGAGCTTGCCTCATAATCAAGCAGTTTTTTTGCAAAATATTGCTCCCCTTTTTTCCAATCAATTAATAAATTTTTACATAAAAAAGAAGAGACAATCATTCTAAGTCGATTGTGTATCATACCTGTTTTATTAAAATGTCTCATGGCTGCATCTATTATAGGTACTCCTGTTTCCCCTTCACACCATTTTTGAAAACTTTCTTCATCTTCACTCCAAGAGATTTCAATACCATTCCAGTTTTTATTTTCACTATTTGGAAAATGAAATAAAATATAATTATAAAACTCTCTCCAAAAAAGTTGTCTAATAAAAGCTTCACTATTTTCTTTATCTGATTTTTTTATTTCATTAAAAATCATTCTAGGAGATAGGGTTCCAAATCTTAAATCAACTCCTAAATTTGAAGTTCCATCTTTGTAAAAGATATCTCTATTTTTCTCATATTCTTTAACTTTTTCTTTAAAATCATCTAACCTGTTTTGTGGTGATTTTTTTAAAAACTCTGGTAAATCAGCTCTTTTAAATCCCAACTCTTCTAAGGTAGAAATTTTATTTTCATATTTACATAACTTTAAATTTGGATTTATCATAGCTTCACCTATTTTATCTGATGAACTTAACCAAGATAGAGATTTGTAAAAAGGAGTAAATACTTTATAAGGTGTTCCATCTTTTTTCAGGTTTTTATTTGGATTGATTAAAAATGAGTCTAAATATCTTTTTAAAGGCAATATTTCATTTATCTGTTTATCTCTTTTTATTGAATAAGAGTCAAAATCACATGAACATAAGACTTCATCAAAACCTTCATTTTTTAATTTAGTAAATACATTTTTAGGAATATCAAAAAAGATATATAAATCTAATCCAAGCTCTTGGAGTGATTTTTTTAAAGCTAATACTGCATCATAAATAAAAGTAACCCTTTTATCATCAAAATCTAGTTTTTCTAAAATATTTTTATCGAAAATAAATATAGGCAGTACTTCATTGGATGCTTTTTCTAAAATTTTATTATCAATAATTCTTAAATCACGTCTGAACCAAAGTATTTGTCTCAAAGCTATTTCCCTAGTTTTTTATTTATATTACTAAGAAAAATAGCTAATTAGTAGGTGTTTTTTGTATGTTAATATGAAAATACCAATTATTTTATTCTAAATTATAAAATTTATACTATTTATCATTAAAATTAAAATATACCTATTGTAAAATAATTACAATTTATAAAAAGGAAAACCATGAAAAAAGTCTTATTAAACTTTTTACTATTTTTTAGTGTAATTTTATTATCAAGTTGCAGTAAAAATAACACTTATCAAATACCAAGTTCGATAAAAAATACAGAATTAGCCACAGTATATATTTATAGAACAAATTCATCATTTCATATGTTCAATCCAGAAAAACCATTTTTTTATATTGATGAAAAATATATAGGAAAATTAGGCACAGGTCAAGAACTAGTAATTAAAGTTATTCCAGGAGAACATATTTTTACGGTAAAGGATTCAATTTTATTTATGCCAGGTTTGGAAGATGGTAAAGTTAAAATAAATATTGAAAAAAATAAAACATATTATTTAAGATACTCTTTAACTCCTGCTAATATTATTTCGTCAAATAATTCTCAAGATATTACAATTACTGGAAACAGTAACTTTCAAAAAGTTAATGAAGAATATTTTTCATATAGGAAATGAATATAAAAGAAGTGTTTTCCAACAACTTCTTTTTATAAATTTATATTTTTTTGACTGATTTTTTTTCTTTTCTTTTAAAATACATCATAAAACCAGTTATTGTAAATAGTACCATCATTAGGGATGATATTCCTAATATTCCTTGAACTAAAAGACCAAAATATTCTCCTGTATGAAGAGAAATAATACTTCTCATTAATCTATCATTTAAAGCTTTATCTTCAAATTTATCATTTTTTATGACTTTATTTGTTTTTGTATCTAATGTTATCTCACTTCTTGCCCTATCATGAATTGCATTTTTTGCAAAATAACTTATTTTTACTACATCACTTTTTTTGCCAATTTGTAAAGTAGCATTTTCATACTCTTTGACATTCTTATTAAATAGTTGAACTATTTTTTCTACATCACCATTTGATATAGAAGCTGTAACTTCACCTTTTTTATTTTTTGGTGTTGGCATTCTTTTTTGTCGTATAGGTTTTTCAACCCCTGAAACTTTATATAAGCCATCTTTTACCCAATCATATGTCATAGTAACACCTGTAATACATAATAACAAATAAAATGGTATTACCCACATTCCAATTGCAAAATGTATATTTGATAAAAATGCTCTTTTTTTATCCTTAAAACTAAAGGTAAAACTTTTGAAAAATGAATTTTTTACTCTTTTCCAGTAGACATATATTCCACTAAACATAAGTATTAATAGAGCAAAAGTACAGATTCCACTTATTTGTTTTCCAACTTCTCCAATTATCAATCCCCTATGAATTCTTTCAATAAGTTTAAAAAATGTATAGCCTTGTGTGCTTGGTAAAACTTCTGATGTATAGGGATTAATATAATAATTTATTCCCCTTCTTGCTTGTTTTCCTTCACCATTAGCTTTTACATTAATAACTACAGATCTATTTGCACTACTAGAAAAAATAAATGCATTTATTTTAGCATCTGGAAATTTTTGCTCAAATTTTTCTAATATCTCTTTTGCAGATAATCTTTTTGTACTTGGAACTTCTACTATAAAACTATCTTTATTTATATATTTTAATATCTCTTTTTGATAAGATAGCATTGCTCCTGTTATTCCCATAATTAATAAAATAACTCCAGCTGTCAAGCCTAAAATCATATGTACTTTAAACAAAAATTTTTTATGCATTTAAGTCCTTTTTCTAATATAAAATCTCTTTTGTAATATCTTTAAGGGTTTTACACCCTGTAAGTGCCATAGAAACTTCTAACTCATCTTTTAGTATTTTTAAAATATGTGCTACACCTAAAGCTCCTGATGTAGCAAGAGCGAACATAATTGGTCTGCCGATTAAAACAGCACTTGCTCCAAAAGCAAGAGCTTTTATTATATCAGTTCCCCTTCTAATTCCTCCATCTAATAAAACTGGGATTTCCCCATCAACTACCTCTACAATCTTTGGTAAAATATCAATTGTAGAAACAAGAGTATCTAAAATTCTTCCCCCATGATTTGAAACAATAATACCATCAATCCCAAGCTCAACTGCTTTTTTTGCATATGATGGATGTGTAATACCTTTTAAAATAACTGGTAACTTTGTATTTTCTTTTATAAACTTAATATCTTCCCAAGTAGGGGAATGTACCATAATCCCATCAAAAATAGTACTTTGAACTTCTTTCAAATCTAAATCTAACTGCTTCATTCCTCGTAAATTTACAGCTTCTATATGAGAAGGTAAGGCAAAGCCTGCTTTTTGTTCTTTATTTCTAATTCCTGCAATTGGAGCATCTATTGTAATCACTAGTGCCTTATAACCTAAGCTTTCAGCTTTTTTTATTAGAAATAAATTATCATTCATATCTATTTGCATATATAATTGAAACCATAAAGGTGAGTTGGAATAGGTACTTATCTCTTCTAAAGAAGTACTTGAAAAGCCACTTAACATCATACAGGCTTCCATGGCATTAGCAGCTTGGGCACTTGCAATTTCACCATCAATATGAACTAATTTTTGATAAGCAACAGGAGCTAAAAAAATAGGATGTGCATACTCTTGCCCAAATAAACTTAACTTTGTGTTCCCACCTTTTAAATCTTCTAATGTTCTGCTTAAAAGAGATATTTTATCAAATGCTTGCTTATTAGCTTTATAAGTTATTTCATCTGCTGAAGCAGATGAAATATAAGCCCAAGCATTTGTATCTACTCTAGATTTTGCAAAGCTTTCATAATCATCAACACAAACAATCTCATTTGGAATATAATCTAGTTTTGGCTCTATTGTATTCAATTCAAAGTTCCGCCCATTCTTGAATTAGTTTATGATAATGAATTGATAAATCTACAGCTTCTTTAGTCTCTCCATATTTTGACCTTAAACTTTGAATTGTATTATCAAGTTCAAATAAAATACTTCTTTTCCAAGCACTTCTAATCATACTTTGAGTCCACATAAAACTTACCATTCGAACACCTTTAGTGACTGGCTCAACCCTATGTAAACTTGTTGAGGGATAAAGTAATAAATCTCCAGCTGGAAGTTTTACTTCGTGGGTTCCAAAGGTATCTTCTATAATCATCTCTCCACCTTCATACTCATCAGGATCTGTAAAAAATAGTGAACTAGAGATATCAGTACGGAAACTTTTACCAACAGTAGTATCATATAAAATTGAATTATCTACATGGTTTCCATATTCACCACTGTTTTCATATCTATTTATAAAAGGTGAAATAATGTGATTTGGTAAAGCAGCTGATACAAAAAGTGGATTTGATTTTAAACTTGAAGTAATCATATCTCTTAAATGTTTTAACAAAGGATCATTTTCAGCAAGTTGTAGATTACTTTTTACATTAACAGCTTGACTTCCAGCTGTTAATTTTCCATCTACCCAAGTAGCTTCATCTAAGAGTTTTCTGCACTCAAAAACTTGTTCCTTTGTTAATACATTTGGTATGTGTAAAAGCATTTTTTTCCTTTTTGTAAAGTAGTCCCCAAAGGGACTATTTTTGATTAAAATTTATAACTATAAGTTAATAAAGCTGATCTCGCAGCCCCTGGGGTATATCTAAATCCATCTTTATTAGTATTTGCCACATACTCTTCATCTGCAATATTATAAACATTTAACTGCAAAGATGAATGTTTATCTATTTTGTATGAAGCCATTGTATTAAATACTAAGAAATCATCAATTTCAGTTAGTCTTCCATTTATAGGAGTATCTTGCCCTGATTTAGATGATGAAACTTTTTGTTTACCCATATATGTAGCACCCAATCCTACAGTAAAAGCTGGAGTAAAATTATAAGTACTCCATAAGGTTGCACTCCAATCAGGTGTAAATCTTAAAGCAGCACCATCATCACTAGCTCCTTTACTTTTTACATCTGTTTTATCTTTAGCAAATCCTGCACTAATTGAAAATTTATCAGTAATTTGACCTACAACTCCTAATTCAATACCTTTAACCTCTTTTTCACCTTCTTGGGTGTATGTTCCATCAGATTCAGTAGTTACTTGATTTTTTACTAAAGTTCTATAGATAGCTGCTGTTAAAGATAATCTATTATCTAAAAAATCCCATTTTGTACCTAATTCACTTGTTGTTGATTCTTCTGGATCTTTATTTGGATCAGATTGACTAGGTCCTCTTGTTGAGTCTGCTCTAAAAGCTAATGTATTTCCACCTGGTTGTAATTGTGAAGTGGCATGTGATATATATATACTTCCATTTTCTAGTGGTTTATATACAAGACCTAATTTCCAACTCTTTAAAGTACCACTATCTTTTTCATTAACTTGCGAAATTGTTGCAGCCCCTCCTCCTCTTGGAGTAGTAACATTTGTTCCTGATTGTTTTAATTCATATCTATCAAGTCTTCCTCCACCTATAAGCATAAATTTGTCACTTAAAGAAATAGAATCAAATAAATATATACCCACAGTTTCCACTTCACCTACAATATTTTTAGGATTCATCGATAAATCTCTTCCAGTAACAGAGTTACTTGGATTATATATATTTATATCCTTCCTATCTCCAGCATTTTTATAAGCCTTTGATCTCTTTTTTTCTTTTATATACTCTAACCCTGTACTTAAACTATGTCCAATAGAACCTGTTTCAAAACTTGTTATAAGATTCGTTTTATTTACTAAAACTTCATTTTCTTCCCATTTTTGATTAGAAAGTCTATTTATAGTCCAAGTACTAGGATCATTTACATTTGTAATAGTAGGAGATAATAAAGCACTTATTATCATTTCTTGTTTTGTTTTCGTATATTTCGTGATATTACTTAATGTTGTAGTTGTTGAAAAGTCATGTTCAAAATCTAAACTATATACATCTGATGTTGCTTTTTCAAAATCAGAATCACTTCCATAATAGTTTTTCCTATCTACTTCACTTGGAGAAATTCCAGCAGCTTCTAAGGCTGAAATATGAACACTATCTAAACCTATTGTTGGAATTCCACCATCTGGAATATCATCCTGTTTAAATCTTTCATAATTAATTGTAGTTCTTGTGTTTGTACCAATTCCAAACCCCAATGAAGCGGCTATTCCTGTTCTATCTATTTCTACAACATCTCTTCCTACTACATCACCTTTTTGTTTTAATAGGTTTATTCTTAAACCAGTAGTTTCATTTAGCTTTTTATTAATATCAGTTGTAACTCTTCCATTTTTCCCTGTACTGTAACCTAAATTTATTTCAGCTGCATCTTTATTTTTAGCTTTTTTAGTTACTTGATTAATATACCCAGAGGAAACACCTCTTCCATTATCAGCTCCAACTGCCCCTTTTGTAATCTCTACTGCTTCAGTATTATACATATCCTTAACTGCATTTGAACTATCTCTTACCCCATCTTTATAAATACTTGATTGGCTATCAAAACCTCTCATCATAATATTATTCTTTTGATCAGTATTACCATTTTCACCTAAGTTTAAAGTAATACCAGGAGTATTTCGTAAAGCCTCTTGAAGCGTTGTCGCTTGTTGTTCTTTTAAAACTTTTTCAGTCACCACACTTATTGTTTGGGGAGTGTCTAATAAATCCTGTGTAATCTTTGAAGATGAAGATCTATCTACTTTATAACTATTAGTATAGTTTTGTTCTTTTTCTTTTGTTCCTACTACATTAATAGGTAAAACTGTAGATTTTGACGAACTAGAATCAGCATTTAGACTAATTGGACTTGATAATAAGACACTAGCCGTTACAACTGATGCGCCTAAATAATTTGTTGTTTTATGTTTTTTACTTACAATATGTTTTTTCACTCATTTCCTCCAAGAAATAAAAGTCTTAAATAGAAAAAATTTACTATTTAAAAAGATTTAATTTGATTTTTGGCTGGCTATGTGTAAAAAAATTACTTTTGCTGGCTAGATTAGTTTATTTTGTGAGTATTAATTTATTTGATTTTGTGATTTTTAGATAATAAGATTGTCCATCATGCAAAATTTTGATTGATTTACCATCTTTAAAAATCTCTTTTGATTCAATTTTTTTATCTTTATTCTCACTCACATTAATACCTCATTTTTATATTTAGCTAATATAGTTAACTAAAAATTAATGGGATATTAACAGAGCTAAGCTTAATTACTTATTAAAACTGATAATCGTTATTATAATTATTTATTATTCATATCTTAATGCATCAATAGGGTTAAGCCTTGCAGCTTTTCTTGCGGGGAAATATCCAAAGACAACTCCTATAAGAGTAGAAAAGAAAAAGGCAATTAGGATTATTTTTTCATTTATTATAAAGGGTAAGTCAAAAGATGAAACACCAATATAACCTATACTAATACCTAAAATTATCCCAATAATTCCACCAAGTGTAGATAAAACTATGGCTTCAACTAAGAATTGAAGTAAAACTTCACTCTCCATTGCACCAATTGCAAGTCTAATACCTATCTCTTTTGTTCGCTCAGTTACAGATACAAGCATAATATTCATAATACCAATACCTCCAACAAGCAGACTAATTGCTGCTATTGAGCCCAATAAATAAGTAAGCATCTTTGTAGTTGAAGTCATAGATGAGAGTAAGTCTTCCATATCTCTTATATAAAAGTTATCACTTTCACCTACTTTTATAGCTCTTCTATCTTGCATTAAAAGTTTTATATCTTCTTTAGCTCTTTTTATATTCTTATTTGAATTTACAGAAATAACTATGGATTTTACATCTTTATTTCCTTGTATCTTTCTTTGTAGCATTCGTATAGGAACCACAACTATCTCATCTTGATCCTGTCCAAAAGTTGAGGCACCTTTTGACTCTAAAACTCCAATAACATTACAAGAAAAGCTTTTTAATCTAATTTTTGCACCTACAGGATTTTCATCTCCAAAAAGTTGTTTTACAATAGTTGTACCCAAAATACAAGATGACTTTCCACTATTTAATTCACTCTCATCAAAATATCTTCCATCTTTTAATTTCCAATCTTTTATAACAAAATAATCATTATTTGTCCCAACCACACTTGAGGTATAACTTTTATTTAAATAAATTAAATTGACCCCTGTACTATTATCAGGTGCCACTGCTTTTAGATTATCTACTTGATTTTTTATGGCAGTTACATCAGTAAGCTTAAAAGGTTTTGCACTGTTGTCAGTTCGTGGTCCCCCTCTTCGCTCTTGTCCTACTCGAAGTATTAACATATTTGTTCCAAGCTTTTCTATGTTTGCTTTTACACTAGCTGTTGTTCCATCTCCAAGCATCACCATACCAATAACAGAAGCAACCCCTATTACTATTCCTAAGACAGTTAAAATAGAACGCAAAATATTTCTTCTTATCTCTTTTATAGCAATTAAAAAGGCTTTTAATAACATTATTTAAATCCTCTTTTCAAACTATCATCAATATGCCCATCTCTAAAATAAATTATTCTATTTGAATATGCTGCCATCTCTTCTTCATGGGTTACCATAATAATTGTAATATTTAATTCTTCATTTAACTGTTTTAACAAATTTAAAATCTCAACACTTTTTATACTATCTAAATTTCCAGTTGGTTCATCTGCTAAAAGTATCAAAGGGTCTGATACTAAAGCCCGTGCAATGGCAACACGTTGTTGTTGTCCACCTGAAAGTTGTGATGGTGCATGGTGAGAAACACTTTCTAAACCTACTTTTTTTAGAGCATTCATTGCTAATTCTTTTCTTTGTTTAGAAGGGACTTTTCTATATATTAAAGGTAACTCAACATTCTCTAAAGCACTTGTTCTTCCAAGTAAATTAAAACCTTGAAAAACAAAACCAATATAATTTTTTCGTATCAATGCCAATTGATTTCGATTTAGTTTTTCTACGTTTATATTATTAAATAAATATTCCCCACTACTTGGAGAATCCAAACATCCTATTATATTCATAGATGTGGATTTTCCACTTCCACTTGAACCCATAATTGAAATAAACTCTCCTTTTTTTATGGCAAGATTTATTCCATTTAGAGCATAGGTTTTAGCTTCCCCTTTTCCATAGGTTTTAACTATATTTTTAAACTCAATTATTACTTCATTATCATTCATTATCACTACTTTGAGAAACAATTACTTCATCGCCAACTTTTAACTCATTTGATTCAACACTTGTTAGGGTACCATTTGTATCTAATACTTTTACTCTTAATTTTTGTGGTTTATTATCTTTTAATACCCAAACTATTCCAAACTCTTTTTTATTTACATCTTTTGCTTCTCTTTTCTTCATAGGTCGCTTAGGACCTACTAAACTTACTTTTGAATTTTTATTTATAATCATTGGTTTGAATCTTAATGCACTATTTGGTACAAGTAATTTATCCTTTGATTCTTTTGTAATAATTTCTGCACTAGCTGTCATTCCTGGTCTTAAAAGTAATTTTTGATTGTCCACAAGTACTACAGTTTCATAAGTAACCACTCCATTTACTTCTATAGGATTTAATCTAACTTGTTTTATTGTACCTTTAAATGTCTCTTTAGGATAAGCATCCACTGTAAAGGTTACTTTTAAACCCTTTTTTATATTTGCAACATCTGCTTCATCTATACTAACCACTAAATCCATTTTTGATAAATCTTTTGCAAGTGTAAATAATACAGGAGTTGACATAGAGGCAGCAACTGTTTGTCCTACTTCTACAGCTCTATTTAATACTATTCCATTTATAGAAGATTTTACAACTGCTTTATCAAGATTTTGTTCATCTGTTTTTAGATTAAACTCTGCTTGTGTTACTCTTGCTTTCATTGAATCATAAGCTGAAAGGGCACTTTCATAATTAAATTTTGCTTCATCAAGCACATTTTTTGAAGGATATTTTCCATTTGATTGTTTATACATTTTTAATGTTCTTGTATAAGTTAATTTTTTACTTTTAACATTTACTTCATTTTCTTTTAGATTTGCTTTTGCAATGGTTAATGAGGCCTTTGAACTATCTACTTGTGCTTGTAATTTTGTAGTATCAAGCTTTGCCAATACTTGCCCAACTTTTACTTCATCATTAAAATCTACATATATATTTTTTATAGTTCCTGAAACTTCAATTCCTATATCAACACTATTAGTTGGTTTTAGATTTCCTGTAGCTGAAACTAAAACTTCTAAATCACCCTTTTTGATTTTTGAAGTATTATAATGAACTTCTTTTTGTTGATCTTTATTAGCGATAAAATAATAATAACAAACTCCCCCAATAATAAATAAAGAAATAAGTAGTATAAAAATAGTTCTTTTCTTTGATTTCTTATTTTTGTATTTATCTAACTCTTTTTGTAAATTTTCATCCATTATTTTTATACCCTCGTTTTAAAATATAGTTTTGAATATTGAAGTTTTATATTAATTTGATTAATTGCTAAATCATACTCATTTATTTTTTTTGTATTTTGTAATATTTCTAAATCATAATCTGCACTCATACCTGCATCATTTGAACTTTTATTTGCATTAATAAGTTCAGTATACAAGTTTAAATTATCTTTTATAACTTTAGCTTGTTTTTCATAGGTATCAATTTGATTTAGAATTTGATCATATTCATATTTTGTTTTCTCTTTTATATCATTTAAATTTAGTTTTTGTTTAAGAAGGCTTAATCTTGATTCTTCAAGTGTTGAAGATTTGTTTATATCATATATTGGCATGGAAACATTTAGAGAAATAGAACCATCTTTTGAACTTGTTTCATAATCATTTACCATATCATTATTTTTAGAATAAGCATAACTTGTTCCTAAAGTAACTTGAGGAAGATAAGTACTTTTCAATTTCTTATAAGAACTATCCAATGATTCAACTTGTGCCTTTTCATATTTTATATTTAAATTATTGTTTATAAAGTCTTTTTTATTTATACCTTTAAAATCAAGTAACTCTATTTGGTCATATTTCAAATTTGTATATTTTGAAAGTTCATACTCTTTATCTTTTAATGCATTTTCTGTTGCTATATTTTGTTTAAATTGACTATTTTTTTCAATAATTGCATTATTTAATTCGGTAATATCTGCATTTCCTGCTTCATATTGTATCTTTTTTAATTCCAATTGAATTTCTTTATTTTTCAAAGAGTATTTATTTTGTTCTATTTGAATTTTTAATTGCTTTATTTGTAATAATGTTTCATAAATAGTTTCTAATATTGCATTATTTTCCATCTCCCAATTAATCAAATCAGAATTTAAAACATCTTTTGCATTTTTTATTGTAAATTCTATTCCGCCTGATTTGTATATTGATTGAGTAAAGCCTATTGAAACACTCTTTGTCAAGTTATCACTTTGAGATGAAAAAGAGTGTCCCCTTTTTATCCCAGAACTAATAGTAATAGGTGCTATCCAATCTTTATTTGCTGAATTATATTTTTCTTCTATTCTTTGTTTTTCTGTCTCTCTTAATTGTTTTTTACTATCTTTTAAAATACTTAACTCATTAGCACTAAGTAGTGAACAAAAAATTAGCATAATAATTAGTTTATACAAAGAACTCCCCCTTTTTTTGTTTAAATTATATTTAAAGATATTTAATAGATTATTAACAAAATTAATTTAGATAATTATTATCAATATTATATGGACTAAATTATATAGCAAAACTAACATAAATATCTATAAATATTAATGATAATAATTATCATTTTATCTTTATTTAAGTTACATTCATGTAAGATTCTGAGAATTATTATCATAAAGGATAGATTATGTCTGATTTACTTTTAAAAAGAGAAATTAGAAAAGTAGTTAGAGAATCTGGTTTTGAAAAAAGTTCAAAAATGGCTTGTTCAATAGTTAAAGTTTTAAATATGAAACATAAAAACATTGATTCAAGTAAGGCACATCTATTTGCAAAGCAATTACTTGCTTAAACTAAAAAAAGGAAAATTAAATATGAATCACACAAAGAAACTATTAGTCTCGCTTTCAGTTGTAACAGCAATTGCATTAACAGGATGCGCTACAGGTACAAATACAGCAAGTACACCAAACAAAGAAGTTGTTAAATCAAACACAATATTAGAAGCATATGCTAATATCGCACTTGATAGTTATACAAATGCATTAAATGATGCAAAAGCTTTAGAAAAAGCAATTAATAAATTTGCTGCAAACCCTACTGAAAAAACTTTGCAAGAAGCAAAAGATGCTTGGTTGGCTTCAAGAGAAACTTATGGTCAAACAGAATCATTTAGATTATCAAATGGACCTATTGATGCAGAAGAAGGTTGGGTTGCAAAAGATTATGGTTCTTTAGAGGGACAAATCAATGCTTGGCCATTGGATGAGAATATGATTGATTATACAATTGATGCAAATGGTAAAAAAACATCTGGAAATATCATTGATACAGTTGGAAAATTTAATCCAGGTGGAGAAGATGCAAAAGCTGTTGATGTAACAAAAATCACTCCTGAAGCAATTTCTGAATTAAATGAAGATGGTGGAGAAGCAAATGTAGCTAGTGGATACCATGCGGTAGAATTCTTATTATGGGGACAAGACCAAGATTATTCTAACTTCTTAAAAGATTCAATTACTCATGGTCCATTAACTGCAGGTCAAAGACCATTAAGTGACTTTACAAGTAGTGTAGATGCTCCAAGAAGATTAGAGTATTTAAAAGCAGCTTCACAAAAAATAGTAAGTGATTTAGAAGTAGTAACTTCTGCTTGGGCAAAAAATGTTGATGGAACTAAAGGTTTATATAGAGCTGCTATTTTAGACCAATTAAAAGGTGATAATGCTTCAAAAAACATCTCTAGAAATGATGCTTTAAAACAAATCATTGCTGGTATGGGTGTATTTATGAAATCAGAATTAGCAAATGAAAGAATTGCAGTTGCTGTGCTTACACCATCTGAAGAAGATGAGCACTCTTGCTTCTCAGATAATACGCATAGAGATATCGCTATGAATTACCAAAGTTTTAAAAATATTTTAACTTCAACATATAATGGAAAAAAATATGGACCTTCTTTATTAGATAAAGTTGATGGAAGCGCTAAAGCAAAAATTGAAAAACTTATGAGCTCAATTGAAGAAAAAATTGCTTTAATAGATAAAACTGCAAAAACAAAAGAGCATTTCGATTATCAAATTAGACCAACAAGCCCTATGTCAAAAGTTATTGTAAAACTTAAAAATGAGATGAGAAAACTTGGTGATACTATGGTTGATGTTGCTAGTGCAAATGGAATAAGCTTAACAAAAGATGATGTAACAGACGCAGATGAAACTAAGCTTTAATTTATTATCATTTTTACTATTATTTACAACAACTCTATATTCATCTCAACAAGAGATGAATAATGAAGATTATGATAAATATATATTAGGAAGAAGTTTTTTTACTATTCCTTGGGTTGAGGCACCAAGTGCCACAACTGCAAGGGATGGACTTGGACCATTATTTAATGCAAATTCTTGTGTAGCATGTCATCCAAACACTGCAAGAGGTGTTTTATATAGTAAAAAAAATGTAGCTTCAAAATCTTTAATTCCAAAACTTTCAATTGACTCAAATAATTCAAAATTACATAAAGATATTTTAAAAAGAGATGGTTCTCTTCCTGATCCAATTTATGGTGCTCAAATATCAATTAGTAGTGTACATGATGTTCCATATGAAGCAAGAGTTAATCTTGATTTTGAAAAAATAAAACTTTTTTTTGATGGGGAAGAGCACTATATTTATAAACCAAAATATACTCTTATAGATTTACATTATGGAAAACTTCAAAAATCAACAAATATTTCATATAGAATTGCTCCAACACTTTATGGAATGGGTTTACTTTCAAAAATAGATGAAAAATCAATTCTTGCAAATGTAGATGAAAATGATTCAAATCATGATGGAATAAGTGGAAGAGCAAATTTTGTATATTCAAAAATCACAAAAAAAGAAGAATTAGGAAGATTTACATATAAAGCAAGTGTTGCTTTTGTAAAAGAACAAGTAGCAAATGCAGCGTTTAATGATATGGGATTAACAACTAGTTTTCTAAAAGGTGAAAATTGTACCAAGTCACAAACTGCTTGTTTAAACTCTCCAAAAGCTAGAGATGAAATAGATATTACAGATAAAAGATTAGATGCCATTACATATTATTTAGAGAACCTTCCAACTTATAATCCAATAAAGGGTAAAAACTTTGAAAAAGGTATAGAAATATTCTCAAAAATAGGATGTACATCTTGCCATATACCATCACTAAAAACAAAAGATGGTACGAGTGTTTATACTTTTTCAGATCTTTTATTACATGATATGGGTGATGGACTAAGTGATGGAAGAAGTGAATTTGAAGCTTCAAAAAATGAGTTTAGAACAACTCCTTTGTGGGGATATGCTGTTGAGAAAAAAGCTTATAGATTATTACATGATGGAAGAGCTAAAACATTTCAAGAGGCTATTTTATGGCATGGTGGTGAAGCAACAAAAGCAAAAGAAAATTATGTTGCTTTAGATAAAAAAGAGAAGAAACTTTTAATTGAGTTTCTAAAAGGATTATAATGAAAAAAATATTTTTGATACTTATTATAAGTTTCATGTCATTATTTGCAAAAGATACTATGCTTGATTCTATTTTAAAAAATGTTTCAATAGTAAATGTTGACAATACTATAAAAGATGCACAAATTCTAAAAAAAGATTATTCTGCACAAAATTTCACTAACTTTATAAAATCATGGAAAAAAGTTGAAGCATTTTATTTTGCTGGAGATATTGATGATAATTATATTGATACTCCAAGATATATTGATGTATTTCACAATCTAAAAGAGAATCTTGATGTTCAAATGCAAAGGGTAATTGATTCTAACGATGAACCCCAAATTGCACTTTTCAAAAACTCATTTAAAACTGTAAATGCATTAGAATATGTTTTATTTAATGATAAAACTATTACTAAAAGAGAAAAAGCAATTGCTGATGTTATTGTTGATTCTATTATTTCTAATTTAAAAGATATAAAAGAAGTTTATGAAGGCTATTTAACTAGAACTAAAAAAGATGATTTATGGGAAAATAGTTTAGTAATGAATACATTAATTGCTAGTACTTATAAATTAAAAGAGTGGAGAATAAAAGTTCCACACAAAGAGCAAGAGTATATTTTAAGTAATAACACAAATGCAGCAATCGTAGCTATATTAGAAGCAAATGAAGAGATTATAGGTGAACAAAAATATTACAATTTTGCAAATATGGCAAAAGAAAATGGAGCAAAAAAAGAGACGATAGAAGCACAAGCTTTATTAAACAAAGCTCTTAAACTTGCAAAAGAAAATTCAAAAGATTTATATAATGCAGTAAATGAACTTCACATCTCTTACTTCTTATCTTTAATAGAACAACTTAGTATCACAGCTAAAATTTTAGAGGCTGATGGAGATTGATTTGAACGACTTCATGGTATTTGAATATCTTATAAACCCAAATAAAAGAATATTTTGGGTTTATATTATTTCATCGATTTTAATAACATTTGTATATTTTATCTATACAAAAAAAAGTAATAAACTTATCTTATCATCAAAATTATGGTTACACCCTAGTGCGAAACTTGATTACTCTTACTTTTTTTTGGGATATTTTATAAATGTATTTTTATTAATACCCTTTATTTTAAGTGCAAAATCAGTAGCTTTTGCTGTTTCAAGATTTTTATATTTAAATTTTGGAATGGTGCAAAACACTTTTTTTTCATATAAAGAAACCCTACTTTTATATACTTTAGCCCTTTTTGTTTGTAGTGACTTTACAAGGTATGTATTACATAGACTTTTACATGAAGTAAAATTCTTATGGGAATTTCACAAAGTTCATCATAGTGCAAAAGTTCTAAACCCACTTACTTTTTATAGAGTTCATCCAGTTGAAAATATACTTTTTGGACTAAGATATAGTTTAAGTGTTGGTTTTGTAACTGGTATATTTGTATATTTTTTTGGAGCTATGATTGATATTTATATGATATTTGGTGCAAACGTATTTATTGTTGTTTTTTCCCTTTTAGGATCAAACTTAAGACACACTCATGTACCAATATCATATGGTAAATATTTAGAAAAAATATTTATTTCCCCAAAACAGCACCAAATACACCATAGTAATAAACACTTTGATAAAAACTATGGGGGCTATTTAGCTATTTGGGATTATATGTTCGGAAGTTTAAAACTATCAAAAGATGTAAAAGTTTTAAAATTCGGACTTAGAAAAGAACAAATGAAAGATTACTCAACTATTAGGGGTATTTTATTTTTCCCTTTCAAAAACTTATTAAACAGGAGACAATTATGACAAAATCGATTTTACTTACAAGTTTACTTTTTGTAAGTATGTATGGTAGTACCTTAACACCCCAAGAAACTTTAGGGAAAAGCTTATTTTTCGATAAAAACCTATCGAAAAATAAAACTATGGCCTGTGCAACTTGCCACAATCCAGATATGGGATTTACAGACCATAGAGGAAATGGTGTTTCAAATATGGCATCATTGGGAGATAATGGTAAATCAGTTGGGGGAAGAAATGCCCCAACAGCATCATATGCAAATCAAACACCAAGCTTCCATTACGACAAAAAAGAAAAAGCTTATGTAGGTGGACAATTTTTGGATGGAAGAGCTAGTACTTTAGAAGATCAAGCAGGAGGACCACCATTAAATCCAGTTGAAATGGAAATGCCAAATGAAAAAGCAGTGATGAATAGAGTGTTAGAAAACCCATATTATGTGAGTGCTTTCAAAGATATTTATGGAAAAGATATATTTAAAGATCCTAAAAAAGCCTTTGCTGCTTTGACTAAAAGTATCGCAAGTTTTGAAAGAACAAGTGAATTTTCACCCTTTGATTCAAAATATGATAGATACTTAAAAGGTGAATATGATTTAACTCCACTTGAAGATTTAGGAAAAGCTTTATTTTTCTCAAATAACAACAACTCTTGTTCAACTTGTCATGTTTTAAAAGGTGAAGATAAAATAGGTGAAACATTTACAAATCACCAATACTTTAATATCGGAGTCCCTGCAAATCCTGCTTTAAATAAAAGAAGTGGAATGAAAGGCCCTGATGAAGGATTATTTGCAAATCCAGCAGTTACAGATGTAAATCAAAAAGGGAAATTTAAAGTTCCAACACTAAGAAATGTTGCAGTTACAGGTCCATATATGCATAATGGTGTATTTAAAGATTTAAGAACTGTTATTGAATTTTATGATAAATACAATAACCCAAATAGAACAATAAATCCAGAAACTGGAAAAAAATGGGCTGATCCAGAAGTTGAAGAAACTATTGCAAAAGAAGAGTTAAAAGCACAAAAATTAACTGATAGAAAAGTTGATGCACTTGTGGCATTTTTGAAACTTCTTACTGATAAAAAGTATGAACATTTAATTAAAGAATAATCTTTTTAGGGAAGCTTTGTGAACTCTTCATAAAGCTCATCCTCTACTTCTCTTTCAATCTCTAAAGTTAAATTTATAGGTTTATTCCCCTCATAAGATTTACTATTACAAAGTCCTAGATAAATAAAAGGTTGGACCTTTTTATCTTCATGGGAAATCTTTCTTACAAACAGATGCAATCTTGTTTTATATTTGATATTTTGAGCAAGTTTTAATCCATCACTTTTATCACTACTCATATTTGGTTTACTAACATAAGTAATTAGGGTTTTGCTTAAGAAATTGTTTTTATATTTTGATGACTTTGACATCTTATCTTTTTGTAGGGTTATAAATAAAAAGAAATCATCCTTATGCTTTAAAAAACCACTTCCCCTAAAGGAAGTATGTATTTTATCAAGATTACACACTAAAGCGATATTTAGCATATTATACTTTTCATAAAGTTTTAAAAATGGTAAACCATAATTCTTTTCTTTGAAAATTTGTTTATAAGTTATGATTCCATAATTTAAACTATGCTCTATAAAAGTTTTTGCTTCATTTTTTTCTAATATTTTTTCAAACTCTTTTGTAATAAATAATTTATTCTCTTTTAAATCTACAAGTTTTAGATATCTTTGCACTTGTAACTTATCAAAGAATTCTTGATTTAGGTATCTAAAAGAGTGTTTTATTGTATCTTTACAAACAAAATCTAACTCTTTATTTAGTAAATCAAAAATCTGTTTTTCATCGCAAGATTTATGAGTCAATAAATACTTTAAGATAACAAACTCATAAACTCTTTTTATGGGTAATAAAAACTCACAAAATCTTATAGCTTTTAGAAAGTTTTCATCTTGGCATAAAGTTTTAAATTCATCTTTATCTTCAACTTTTTGTAAAAATTCAATATATGATTTTGATTCGGAGATAAAATCAAGTGGAGTAATGTGGTCACTAAAAGCAATATAATCTTCTAGCATAGGAATTTTATTTAAAAGTAAAGATTTGAATTCATAATATTTTTGTTTTAAATACCTCATCGAATAGAAATTCTCTTTTTCTATTTGTTCCAATACTCTTTTTTTAGATATCTCATCCATGCTAATAAAAGCATGAGCAATATTTGCGAAATCATTTGAAAGTGCAATTTTCAAACTCTCTTTATCGATAATCTTATCACCTAATAATCCAAAGGCTACCATATAAGCTCTATTGTGATTACCAATAAAGTCTAAAATAGTCACAAACTCTTTGTTTTTATACTTTCGTAAACCTCGACCAAGTTGTTGCACAAAGACTATTGAAGAGTTTGTTGGTCGTAAAAAAAGTACACTATTGATTGAAGGAATATCAATACCTTCATTAAAAATATCCACACTACAAATCACTTTTAAGTCATGATTATCATCTTCTAAGTTTTTTATATACTCTTCTCTTTTTTCTATGGAGTCACCACTTGTTAAAGCAACAGATTTTATTCCTTTTTTGCTAAACTCAAAAGCCATAAAGTTTGCATGCTCTTTTGAAGCACAAAAAGCTAAAGCTTTTCTCTTTTTACCATCAAAAGAATAAAAGTCCATCTTTTCAATAATATAATCAACCCTTTTATTTACCATCAAAGCTTTAGATAATTGAGATATATTTAAAATATCAATATTTTCATAATCAATTGACTCAATATCAGATATTCCATAATAGTGAAAAGATGAGATTAAATTATGCTCCAAAGCATCATTAAGCCTTATATCACAAGCAATATTTTCATCAAAGACTTCATAAATATTTCCCTCATCACTTCTATTTGGAGTAGCTGTAAGACCTAATAAAAACTTAGGTTCAAAATAATCACAAACTTTTTTATAACTAGGACTTGTGATATGATGAGCTTCATCAATAATTATATAATCAAACTCCTCTTTTAAAAAGTTGTCATAATTTGAACTGAGCGTTTGAATAGTAGTAAAAAGATACTCTTTATCAATCTCTTTTTTATTTCCTGTATATAAGCCCATAGTTTTATTTGGAATAATCTTCTCAAAACTATTTTTTGCTTTTATTAAAATATTTTCCCGATGAACTATAAATAAAACTCTTTTAGGCTCATATACTCTTACATCAAAAGCTGCGAGATAAGTTTTCCCTGTACCAGTTGCTGCAAGCACTAAAGCTTTTGTTTGTCTCTTATCTCTTAGGTGTTGTAAATTATATAAAGCTTCTTCTTGCATGCTATTTAGTGTAAAACTACTTTTATATGTGAACTCTTCTATTTGGTTTTTAAAATAAAAAGTTTCATACTCACTTATAAATGAATCATCCACTTCAAAACTTTGTCTAAATAGAGTATCAAACTCACTTACTATCTCATTTGTAAAAATATCATCTTTTTTTGAGATAGTTTTTATATTCCATTCCACACTGCTTTTAAAAGCACTTGCTGTTATATTTGAAGAGCCAAGAAGTATTTTATAATCATCTTCAAACTCAAAGATATATGCTTTAGTGTGAAAACCTTTTTGGAAATGATTTGTATCATATATTTTAAGCTCAATATTTTCATATTCAAGTAGTTTTTTTAAAGCTTTTGGTTGGGTGAAGTTTAAATATGTGGAAGTTAGAATTTTACCCTTTATTCCGTTTTTTTGGCAAAACTCCAAACTATCAAGTAAAAGTTGCACCCCTGAGAAGTTTATAAAAGCTACAGAGAAATAGTAACTTTTACATGTTCTTAAAAGTTTTGTTAAATGGGTATAAAAATTACTATTAGACCCATTTGTAATAAGAAAGTTCACTTTATTTTAGTTTTTCTTTTAAAATGATTTTACCTGTTTCAACACCTGGTTGGTCATAGGTATTTATTTGTACAAATTTTCCTACAATAGAAGTCAACAATTCATATGAGAACATTAGTTTCCCAATATTAAATTCATCTTGTGATTGGATAGTTATCACATCACAAGGTATGTCATCTAAACCTTCTATTGCCTCAATAGTAGCATCAGCTTGTTTATTTATCAAATCTTTAAATTTAATATCATTTAAATAATCTAACTCTTCCAAACCCTCCAAAGATAAATCAGGAATGGTCATCTCATCTTGAAAATCTTCTATTTTTATAAAGGTAACCGTCTTATCCCTTTTACCCTCAACTATTAGTTGTAAAAAAGAGTGTTGGTCAATTGGTCCCACTAAGCCAATAGGGGTTAGTCCTTGCTTTGTTCCATTTATATTTATCTTTCCTAAACTCTCTCCCCAAAGTTGAACATACCATTTATTAAACCCCTCAAGTAAAAGAGAATAAGAAAATACAACATTTATATTAAATCTATTTTTATTCTCAACTAAAAATCTAGCTTTTTCCATAAGTAAAGAATAATATTCATCTTTAGAAAAAAAGCTATCACTTACTTCTTTACAACCACTTAATAACTCATCTATATCTAAACCCATAATTGCTAATGGTACAAGTCCTACCGTTGAAAATACAGAAAACCTACCACCCACATCTTTTGGGATTTCAAAGGTTTTAATATCCCTTGATTTTGCAAAAGTTTTTAGCTTACTATCATTTTCTGTTATGCATATGGTATTTGTAGAATCTATATTTATAAGTGTATGTAAATACTTTAAGATACTAACTGTTTCAACTGTTGTTCCTGACTTACTTATTATTATAAAAAGTGCATCATTTAGATTTATTTTACTAATTCTTCTTTGTAAATCTAAAGGGTCAGTAGATTCTAAAAAATGAAGCTTTTTATCATTTTCTTTGTGTTGTAAAAACTTATGAATAGCAAAAGTTCCTAAAGAACTTCCCCCAATACCCACAACTACTACATCTTTTTGAGTTACATTTTTTGCAAACTCTTTTATATCACTTGTATCTTGATATGGGAGATTATAATAACCAATATGACCCTTCTCTTTTTCTATTTTTTCAAAGATCTCTTTATTTGATTTTATTTGATAAAAGTTTTTATTATATTTCATTTTATTTCTCTTTATTGTAAAAATGATTTGTAGCTTCTACAAAACCATCTATACTTCCACAATCAAATCTTTTGCCTTTAAACTTGTATCCTATTACCATATTCTCTTTTGCTTGGATCATAAGAGAATCAGTAATTTGAAGTTCTCCATTTTTACCTGGTTTTGTATTTTTTATTATCTCATAAATATCAGGTGTTAAAATATATCTTCCTATAATTGCAAGGTTTGATGGAGCATCTTTTGGGTCTGGTTTTTCAACCATATTGCTTATCATAAAAATACCCTCTTCTATCTCTTTACCTTCTATTACCCCATACTTATATGTTTCATCTTTGGGTACTTCTTCAATGGCTACGATTGAGCATTTATACTTTCCATAAAGTTCTACCATTTGGGCTAAAACTCCACTTCCTTCATGGTCACATAAATCATCTGCAAGTATTACAGCAAAGGGTTCATTTCCTATTAAAGTCTCCCCACCTGTTAAAATAGCATGACCTAAACCTTTCATTTCTATCTGTCTTGTATATGAAAAGGTACACTTTTCTATTACACTTCTTATTTCATCTAAATAGTGTTCTTTACTTGTACCTTTTATTTGATGTTCTAACTCATAAGAAATATCAAAATGATCTTCAATAGCTCTTTTACCTCTTCCTGTTACTATTGCCATAGTATCCATTCCAGCAGCAATTGCTTCTTCCACTCCATACTGAATAAGTGGTTTTGTTAGAACTGGTAACATCTCTTTTGGTGTTGCTTTTGTAGCAGGTAAAAATCTAGTCCCATACCCAGCAGCTGGGAAAAGACACTTTCTAATAAGTTTTTCTTTCATCTATTATCTCATTTGATTATTTATTTTTAAGATTGTAACAAAAAAGGATTTATAAGATACTTGTAATAGGTGTTTCTAGAAAGTTTTAGTATAAATAAGAGAATTAAAAACTCTCTTATTTATTATATTTTTATATATTTTCTTTTCCAATAAACTCTTTTTCATTGGCATCTTCAATTATTTTATTAGCAATTGTCGATGTATTATTTGCAACTGCTTGTGCTTCTGCTGCGGCACTTGCGTTTGCTTGAGTTTGTTGATCAAGTTGATTTACCGCATCATTTATTTGTACAATTCCCGTTTGTTGCTCTTTTGATGCTAACTCAATATCTTTTATAATAGCTAATGTTTTATCAACATTTTCATTAAGTCCATGGTAACCATTTATCATTTTTGTAGCTATTTCTTTACCTAAAGATGCCTTTTGGGTAGCATTTTCCACTAAATTTTTTATCTCTTTTGCAGCTTCTGCACTTCTTGATGCTAAATTTCGTACTTCCCCAGCAACTACTGCAAATCCTTTTCCTGCTTCTCCAGCAGTTGCAGCTTCAACAGCTGCATTTAAAGATAAGATATTTGTTTGAAAAGCAATTTGGTCAATTACACTGATTGCTTCATTTATTGCACTTACTTGTTCATTTATCTCATCCATTGATGTTGTAGTTTGATTAGCCAATGATTGCCCCTCATTTGCAGAGACCAACAATTCATTTGCATAATTTGACATCTTAACTACATTCTCTGTATTACTAACAATTGTACTTGTAATCTCCTCTAAAGCAGCAGCTGTTTCTTCTAATGAAGCTGCGGCTTGATTTGAAGAAGTATTTAATGTTGTAATATTACCTAATAGGGCTTGTGCAGAAATATTTAATGATACTCCTGATTTTTTATTTTCCACTAACATAGTATTTATTATTTCAGCTAGTTTTGTCAATCCCACACTTGTTTTTCCACTACAGCCTTCAATTCTATATCTAAAGTCTAACTTTTGGTAGTGATCAAGAGCCACTTGAATCTTATTTAAATCTTCAGAAACATTAGCTGTCAAGATTTTTAACATCTCATTTAAAAGTTTTTTTAATTCATTTAAACTCTCATTTGATGTATTTTTTGTTATTTCTTGTTTAAATATTCCACTATTTACTTTTGTAACTATTTTTTTAACTTCCTCAATTAACTCTCTATCTTCTTCTAATAAACTTTTTGTACTAATGATATTCTCATTTATCACTTTTGCCATAAGTCCTATTTCATCATTTGAATTTAATTCTATAGCTTTTACTTCATCACTTTCACGATTAAGATAAGTAAAAAATCCTAATAAACCAGTTTGAAAAGTGTTTATTGTATTTTTAATATTATTTGCTAAATAAATTCCAAATGTAATAGATATAATGAATGCTAATATAGAGATTACCTCTATAGTCATAGTTACACTATTTTCATCATCTTTAGCTTTTGTTGTTGCTTTTTTAACTAACTTTTGAATTTGATTTGTCAAATTCATTACAAACTTATCTAGACCAAGAAGTAATTTATGTAACTCTTCTTTTTCTTTTTCCACATCTTGAATATTTCCAGATTCTAAGTCATGAACAAGCTTTGAAATAGCAACTTCAAATAACTTTTGTCTTTTTTCTAGTTCTATACACTCTTTTAAGAACGCCTCATAGTTTTTTTTATTTTCATCATCACTACTTTTACTTATAGCTTTTGCTGCTATTTCTTCACACTCTTTTATATTTTTTTGTGAAGTTTTTTCAATTTTTTCAATTTTTCCTTTAACTTCTTGAAATTTTTCACTAAATACATCTTCAGAAGCAATTATTAACTCATAAGTTAAAACCTCTTCTTTTAAAATACTAGCATCAATATTTGTAATTACTTTATTTAAAGGAATATGAGATTCTGCTAACTCTTCAATTTCATGACCCACAGAACTTATTCCAACATATGAACTTACTGATACTATTAATAAAGAAATTAATGTTATCGTTAATAATAAAAAGATTTTTATCTTTATTTTCATATTTTTAATCATCGTTTTTCCTTACTTTTCCAATACTATTCTCTTATTAAGAGGATAAGTTGGTCTAAAATTTCCATTATATAAATTTTGAAATTGTTCCAACTGTTTTTGTGATAAAGTTATTGGGTTTTTCATCACATACCATTCTACAATTTGTGTACAAGGAGGTGTTGTAAGTGAGCCTAGATAATGATAATATCCCCTATCTTTTGGCAAGAATTCATTTGGATTAATAGTAAACTTATCAACATTACTTTTAGCACCAGCATCTTTAGGCATAAATTTTAGTACTTTTTGAAGTGAACTATTATAATTACCTAATTTAAAAAATACACCTATAACTCCTAACTCTCCATCTTCTGCTTGATGAACTAAATGTAATTCCAAAGGATAATATTCCCCATTTACTGTGTGTTCACTTTTTGAGTGAAAATGAAACTGTAAAAGTTTAAATTTTTTGCCTTGAAATAGTGCAGAACTTTGATTGTCAGAATTTACTTGTATAGTATGTCCATTATTTATTATACTAATACTTGTATCTTTATAATCAAAAAAAAGATTTCCTAAAGAGTTTGAAGCGACAGTTGTTTCTTTTGCTATATTTATAGGAGATTGTCTTTCTCCATTTTCACATGTTTGAAAAGAAGGATTAATTGTCCCCCAAAATTTAGGACCAGTATTACCCTCATAACTCCAATGTGAAACATGTTTTTTATGTGTTTCATTAGAAGCTTTCACTTCACCATTTTCACTAGCATTAGCTGCTAATAAAATTCCACTTACAAGTAGACTAATTACATACTTTTTCATTATAAATCCTTATTTTAAGAATTTGTATTTCCAAAAGAAATACAACTTATAATGAAAGTATAAAATTAAATAGTCAGGAAGTAGTCAAGATTTTGTATCCTATTCCATAAATGTTATGAATTATATTTTCTGGGATTTTTTTCCTAAGATTTGTCATCATTGTTTTTAATGTTTGTTTACTTGGCATATCATAATCTTCCCATGCTTCATAAAGAATATCCTCGTATGTAACCATAGAACCAACATTTGAAAAAAGATAATTTAGAATCTTTCGCTCTGTTGGAGTTAAAGCAATAGATTGTTCTGCTTTGATTAAATTTAAGGTTTTGAAATCCCAGACATACTCTTTATTTAATTGTAAAATATGACTTGAGACTATTTTATACTTTTGTAACTCTTCTACTGCTGTATTAACAGCTTCTAGTAACTCTTCTCTTTTTATAGGCTTTAAAATATATTTTATGAGTTTTAAAGAGCTTGATTGAAGTAAATACTCTAAATCTGAATGGGAGCTTGTAAATATTACTTTTGTATTTTGATCCTTTTCTCTAATCTTTGAAACCATTTCGATTCCATTCATAAGGGGCATATTTATATCTGAGATTATTAAAGAAGGTGAATACTTCTCATATGCTTCATATCCAGCTTTTCCATTTTTAGCGATTTTTATATTATATTCGTCAGTTAATATTTCAGATATTATCTGAATATTTATAGACTCATCATCCACAACCAAAATAGTTAATTTTTCCATTTTTAACCTTTCTTGAGCATATTTTGAATATTTTCCAAATCTTTTACTAAATCTTCATATTCATAATTAGAAAAACTATTTTCTATTTTTACTAATAACTCATCTGTTATCTTATTTTGTAAAGAATTAATCAACTCTTCTATTCTTATACTTTTAATAAAACTATCTTCATTGACATCTTTTATTAACTCTTCTATTATCTTATTAATCTCTTTATTACTATGATTTGATTTATCCTCATTTTTCTTTTTTAAAATATTAATTTCTATGGATTCAAATATATTTTTCATCTCTTTTTTTAAACTGTTTAACAATTCAAATACTTTTGATATATCATTTGTTTTTTCTATCTTAGAACAAATCTCATAAACCTTCATTGCCTGTATATTTCCACTTACACCTTTTAACTTATGTATAAAACTATCAAAATCATCGCTTTTTAAACTAAATACTTTAAGTTGAGATTCTATATTACTATAGTTCTTATAATATTTTTTTATCAAGGATAAGGCCACCTTATTGTCAAAAGATAAAGTCTCCATCAATTTCTCAAAATCTATTCCATATATATTATATACTTTGCTATGTATATTTTTTTTATTTCTGTTTTTATAAGTTATTTCAAAAAATCGTGATACTACGCCTTCTATTTCTTCTTTTACAATTGGTTTAGAAATGTGAGCATTCATACCAGCTTCTTTAGTTGACATTTTATCCTTTTGCATTACAGCAGCACTTAGGGCAATAATAGGTATTTTTTTATCAAATTCTCTAATTTTTCTTGCTGCTTCAAAGCCATCAATATTTGGCATTTGTAAATCCATAAAAATAATATCATAAGAAAAGTTTTTAGCACTTTTTATAGCTTCTTCTCCATCCTTTGCAATATCTATAGTAAAACCTATTTTTTCTAAAATTGCTTTTGAAACTATTTGATTAGTCTCATTATCTTCAACTAATAAAGCTATTTTTTTATTTATTAATACTCCTTGTGTTAAGAGTTCCCTATTATTAATATCTTTATTATTTTTATCAAAAATCATGTTATACAAAGTTGATGGGGTAAAAGGTTTTTCTAATAATTTTGTAACTTTAAACTCCTGTTTTTCAAAAAGATCTAAAATAAGCTTTTTATTATATGGTGTCACCAAAACAATATAGTCTATCTCTTTATCAATATTTTTTAATTTTTCCAAAAATATCAATCGATTTGTGGTTGAAGTATTCCAATTAATAATCAAACACTCTATTTTTTCATTATTGATTATTTCCAAAGAGTTTATTTCACTTGGTTCTATAATGGTCTCTATGTTCCATGAGTTTAATATACTTTTTATATAATCACTTTCTATTTTATTATTATCTATAATCAAAAATTTATTATTTACTATTCTATTTTTTTTCTTTTTATAAATCTTTTTAATATATTTAAACTTTATTTCAAAGTAGAATTTACTTCCAACTCCTACTTCACTTTCAAGCCAAATTTTTCCACGCATAAGTTCAATTAACTGTTTAGTAATAGAAAGTCCCAATCCAGAACCACTATATTTTCTCTTATTTGAAGTATCAAGTTGTTCAAAGTTATTAAAAAGCTTCTTTTGATCTTCTTTACTTATTCCAATTCCTGTATCTTCAATACAAAATCTTAGAATTAGCTCATCTTCACTTATCTCTTTTATTTCACTTTTCAATGCAATATATCCATTTTCAGTAAACTTTATGGCATTTCCAACAAGATTATTTAATATTTGTGTTAATCTAAGAGAATCACCAATTATAAGAGGGGGAATATTACTATCTAAGGCAAAAGTAAATTCCAATTGTTTTTTATATGTTTCATATCCAAAAAGATTGGAGATATTTTTAAAAATATCTTCTAAGTTAAAATCTTGCTCAATAATATCTAGTTTTCCAGCTTCAATTTTTGAATAATCTAAAATATCATTAATAATACTTAATAAAGCATTTGAAGATTTTTTTGCCTTATTTAAATAGTCTCTTTGTAATGGTTCTAATGGCATATCTAATATAAGAGAAATAAGACCAGTTATACCACTAATTGGAGTTCTTATTTCGTGGGACATATTTGCTAAAAATTCAGATTTAACTATACTTGCTTTTTCTGCATTATTTTTAGCAACTTTTAACTCTTCTAATAATTTATGATTTTCTGTAATATCTATTCCAATAGTAGCAATATAATCCATACTTCCATCACTTTTTTGAACAAGCATATTTGACCACTCAAATACTCTTTCTTCACCATTTTTAGAAATCCAACTATTTTTAAAGTTTTTTACTATTTCACCTTTATTTGCTTTTTTTACTATTTCAAAAACTTTCTCTTTTTTTTCTTTTGGTAAAAATCTTGCCCAAAAATATGCTTCACTAGATATTTCTTCTTCTGTATATCCAACAAAATCTTGAGCATATTTATTTACTTTAATCATCTTCCCATTACTATCAATTACTGCAATAATTGCGTTTGCATTATCTATAATAGTAGAAATAAAATCCTTCTCACTAAGAATCTCTTTTTCTAGTTTTTTTTGTTTTGTTATATCTCTTTGGGAAGCATAAAGATACTCTTGTCCATTTATTTCTATTCCTTTAGCGTTAACTTGAACATCAATTATAGAGCCATCTTTTCTTCTATGTTTTGATTCAAAAGATCTTGGGAAATTTATTAACTCATTTATTTTATTTTTCACTTCTACTTCAAAAATAAAAATATCCCAATCTACAAAATTTAACTCTTTCATCTCTTCATTTGTATATCCAAGTGATTTGGCAAAGGACTGACTAAAGTCTACAAGATTTCCCTCTTTATCTAAAATATGAATCCCATCTGATGCATAATCCAATAGGTCTTTATACTTTTTTTCAGACAGATATTGTTCTGTTATATCATAACTACTTCCAACAGACTTAACAAGTATTCCATTGTCATCAAAATAGTGTTTACCTCTTCTTTGAAGATATTTTATATTACCTTTTTCAGTAATAATTGATTGGGTTATAAAATATTCCCTTTTCTCATCTATAGAAGATTGGATTTCTTTTTCATATTCATTTTTCGAATTTTTAGGGAAATATGTAAAAAGCTTCTCCATTGTAATAACACTATTTTTATCTTCAATTTCAAAGATATCATAAAGTTCATCACTTAAATTAATGTGCTTAGTTTTCCAATCTACTTCCCAAAAACCAACTTTTGCTATTTTAGATATTGATTGCAAATTATCACTAAGCTGGGATAGTTTTTTTGTATTAAATAATCTATCACCAAATAGTTTAATTAAAAGCAATGTTAAAATAAATATAACAAGAGGTATTACTGTAGCTATAATAGTATATTTAAAAGCTAAATTTTCTTTTTGTTCTTCTATATATTTTTCTTTTAATTTCAATATCAAAATTAAATTATCAGAGATAGCTGTATTTATTCTTTTCGAGACAAAAGTATTACTTACTAAACTTTCACTACTTAAAATTTTTTTATACTCTTTTGGATACTCTTGAGATATATTATATTTTTTAGATTTATAAAAACTCCAGTTTTTATCTTTTTCGTGATGCAATAAAGGAAATCCTTTATCATCAATAATAGTCATATCATATAATGAAGTATTTGTAAAATCATTTAAAAATTCATTTAAAAAATAGTTTATAATTAAAATACCATCAAATTTGTTTTTATATTTTACAGGGAAGATTACTCTTAGCGTAGGCTTAAATGGAATTTCAAGTATATTATTTTCTATATTTAAGTCTATCTTTGAAAACCAAACTTTCTCCAGAGGTTTTGTTTTTGAAATAATAAAATAATCCCTATTAGCTTTATTTTGAAGTTTTTCATTTGGAACTTTATAAGAAACACCATTTTCAGTATCCCTTTGTACCCTAATCTTTTCTAAACCATTTTTATCGATATATCGAACTTGCATAAATCTTTTATGGGTTTGAATATAAGTTAAAAATACCTCTTCTACTTCACTTTTTGAATTTTCATTTTCCAAATAATTATTAAAGGCTTTAATTCTTCTAAAAAATTTTATTAAATATTTTGATTCATTTAAAAATTCATTTAAAGTGTGTTCTCTTTCTCTTGCTTTACCTAATGCAGTCTCCATTGCTATTTTTTGTATATTATTTACAAAAAAGAATTTTTCTACAACTATATTTACAAAAGTAAGAATAAAAGAAAATATTAAAAAGATAAAAATTACCTCTTTTAATTTATATGATATTTTTTTCATAACTTAATATTACCTAATTTTTTTATAATTTTATACTCAAATAAAACTTATGAATATAAAACTTAAATATAAATTCGTAAATATAAGTTAAATAGAAAATATCAAGAATATGGTTATACTATAAAAACAAAATTCTTGATTAAAGTGAATATTAATGAAAAGTTACAAATTTATAATAAGTGGAAAAGTACAAGGTGTATTTTATAGGAAAAGCGTAACAAATAATGCCAATAGAGCTAACTTTAGTGGTTACATTAAAAACTTACCCAATGGAGATGTTGAAGCCGTTGTAACTTGCAAAGAGAATAGATTAAATGAATTTATTACCATATTAAAAAGTGGTAGCGAATACAGTAAAATAAGCAATATAAAACAGACTTCAATTGGCACTTTATTTTCTAACAAATTTGAAATTAGATATTAAGTACCTCTATTATGTTTTGGAAAGTTTTTTGTAATTTTTAAAAATTTTTCTATATCTTTTAAACTATGACAATGTAAAGGAGAGACTCTAATACTTCCTTTTAAACCAAAAGATTCAAGCATACGAGAAGAATAAGGACTAGAAATAACCCTTTCAAATGTGATTACACCTTGTTTTTCATACTCTTTTACTGCTTTTTTAAAGCCTAATTTATCAAAACCTATTGCCATTATAAAATCTTTTTTTCTTAAATCTTCACAATCTAAATATACTTTTACTCCATCAAGGTTTCTCAATCCTTCTATTTTTGAAGTACCCTCTAACATAAAATGCATTAATGCTCTTTCATGTAGTTTTATACGAGTCATTCCCTCTTCAAAAAGTTCTCTTTTATTTTTACTTTTTAGATAATGTTTACCTATCCAACAAACATAATTAACTACTTCAGTTAAAGCTGCAAAATGAGAAGGAGCTGGACTTCCTAACTCCCAAACATCTTCTGGCTTTGCTATTAATTTATCATGTGAAAGTTTTGCTAATCTTTTAGAAGCATATCCAACTCCAAAACCCCTTGGACCAAAAAATTTATAAGGAGCAAAATTCAGACCATCTACAGGTGCTTTTTTTATATCAATAATCCCATGAGGGGCATGTTGAACAGCATCTGCTATAATAAAAAGGTCTGGCTTTATTTTTCTACACTCTTTTACTATTTTTTGAGCATCCAATAAGGCTCCTGATATATTTGAAGCATACATAAATACTAAAAGAGAAGTATCTTTATCAATAAGTTTCACTATCTCAGCAACATCTACTCCACCTGTTTTTGAGTTTGTTTTTGCAACTCTTACTTCTTTATTATTTTTCTTTGCATAACTTACTACAGCATCATAAGAAGAAGGATGTTCTAAGGCAGTTGTAACAATATTTTTTCCTGGAACATTTTCAATTACTGCTCTTATCATATTAAACATAACAGTTGATGCAGTATATGAAGTAAGAATACTTCCTGAATCAAAATTTAGCATTGTCTTAATCGACTTATACCCTTTTTCTTGTATCTTCATCAACCATCTTGCACTCTTATTCCCATGCTCTGGACAATCTGGATACTCATCAATATATTTAAATACTTCACTTGCAGCTTTTAACCTAAATGCTCCTCCTGAATTATCAAAGAAAAGCCTTTGTTCTTTTGATTTAGGATCAATATTTATATGTAAAAACTTTTTTCTTATTTTTTTTAATAATTTATTATCAAATAATTCTCCATTTTTCAAACTATCATTCATAACTATTTCTCCTAAAATCTAAACTTTTATTTACTAGTGCTTTTTGCTACATTTAAAATATCTTGAATCCATGTCATAGAATGTGGTGTCATATTTATTTCATCCATAACTTTTTCTTCAATTTTTATTCTCTCTTGAACTGCTAATAAAACTGCATCTAACTCTTCTTCGGGAAAAGTAACAATTCCATCATCATCAGCTACAACAATATCTCCAGGATTTACAATTTGTCCACAAATACTTATTGGAACATTTAAAAAACCAGGTCCAGTTTTAAATGGTCCTTTATGTGATATTCCTCTAGCATAACATGCCAAAGTTGTAGAAGCATGTAGTTTCTCATAATCTCTAATTGCTCCATCAACGATAATTCCCACACCACCTAATTTTTCTAATTGTAAAGTTATTAATTCTCCTACAAGTGCATTTGTACAATTATTTCCAGATTCTACGATTAAAAAATCACCTGGCTTTACCTTTGTAAGAGCTTCATAAATAGCAAGATTATCAGAAGGGCGTGTTTTTATAGTAAAAGCACGACCTACTGTTCTAAAACCACTATCTATTCTTTTTAAGCCAACAATTCCTGTCATCCTCGAACGAGTATCACTAATTAAGGTTGTTGCTATATTTTCTAGTTTTTTTAACTTGTCATTATTCATCTATTACTCTTTTATAGTTTTTTTAGATCTATTTCTAAAATATTTAAATATTGGGGTAATAAGGGTAATGGCAATCATTGTAATAATAATCCATGAAATATAACTTTGAAATAAATACCCAACTGAATCTCTTGATATTAACATCGCTCTTCTTAATGACTCTTCAGCCATTGGTCCAAGAATTACTGCAAGTACAGCAGGTGCAGTTGGTATTGATAATTTTTCCATTATAAATCCAATTAATCCAAAACACAACATTAATCCTACTTCAAACATACTATTATGTACTGCATACACTCCAATTAAAGTCAATGATAATATCATTGGTGCCAATAAAGCTGAAGGTACTTTTAATACATGAATATAAGCCTTTGCTCCAATTCTTCCTATAATAAACATTAAAATGGCCGTTATAAACATAGTAAGCATAAACCCATATACAATATCACCATTTTCTGTAAATAAATCAGGACCAGGACGCAAGCCATGAACTAATAAAGCCCCAAGAATAACTGCTGCAACTGCATTTCCTGGAATTCCAAGTGTAATTGCAGGAATTAGTGTCGCAGCTGTATCTGCGTTATTTGCACATTCAGCTGCTGCAACACCTTCTGGTGCCCCATTCATATATTTTGATTTATCTTTATCTGATCGTCTTTGTTCATTCCAAGCTAATAAAGCAGCTACATTTCCACCTAGTGCTGGGATTATTCCAATTACAATACCAATTGCAGAAGACTTTAACCATACCATTGTTAAGGAAAGCCAACGAAAACGCTCTTTCTTTTGTTCCATTTTAAGTCCACCAGTTGCATCTGCTGAACTAGATTTTATTGCTAATTCTATAGCTGGAGGGATAGCATAAAGACCTGTTAGGATAATAATTATATTAACACCCCCTAATAATTCGGTTGTATCAAATACAAACCTTTGATCCCCAGTTGTAAAATCAATTCCTACCATACCCACAACTAATCCAAAACAAGCACTTAATAAACCTTTAACAGGATTGTTACTCATCAATACAGAAATAGTAGTCAGCCCAAATAGTGCCAACCAAAAGTAATCAGCTGGACCAAAGTTTATAGCAATTGAGGCTAATGGTGGAGCTAAAAGTAATAGAGCAATTGCACTAAATCCACTACCTATTGAAGAAGAAGCTAATGAGATATTTAAAGCTAAAGGTCCTCTTCCTTGTTGAGCCATTGGGTAACCATCAAATACAGTTGCAACACCTGCTGGAGTTCCTGGAATCCTTAACAAAATTGCAGGAATAGAACCACCGTACATGGCACCATTATAAATACCTGCAATCATTCCTAATGCTGTCAAGGGATGCATTGTAAATGTAATAGGAATAAGTACTGCAATCCCCATTGTTGCAGAAAGACCTGGCAATGCTCCTACTGCAATCCCAATAGTTGTACCTACAATCATTGCAATAAAAACTTCTACTGTAAATACCAATGGAATAGCTGCCATAATATGATTTAAAATATCCATTATGAAGCCCCCAATAATTTATTCCAAATCTCAAGAGGAAGAGGAACTTTTAAAAATAGACTAAATACAATAAATATAATTGCTGTAAATAAGATAGTTGTAGTAGCAATTCCTAATAAACTTCTATATTCCATACTTATAGATATAATTGGTATAGCAATAATAGTTGCTGTAAAAAATCCAATTAAAGTAATACCAATTACATATATCAAAGTAATACAAAAAAATATAAAAAATCTTTTACCCTCAATACTATCTTGAAATATATTTTCAACTAATAATTGTGGTTTTTTTAATCCTAAAATTGATTGTATTAGCCAAAAAAACGAAAGTACACACGCTATAGTTAATACTCCATATGGCATAATTGATGATGTTCCACTATAAGTACTCACCTCAAAAATTAGTCCCATTAAACATATTATTATCAAACTTATTGATAAAATAATTTCTAAATAAATTTTCTTTATCATTTTATTCCCCCACCCAAATTTAAAATAATAAAAGAAGATAGTTATTATCTTCTTTTATTAAAAACTATTTTTTAGACCAAGGAGTCTTATCCCAAATTTGCTGTAAGTTTTTTTGTAATTTTTCTAAATGATCTTTAAACTCTTTAGCATTCATATATGTTAATGGAAGACTTTGTTTTTTTGCTTTTTCTTGAAATTCTGGATCAGCTACTGCTTTAGCAACAGCATCAGAAATAATAGAAATAATTTTTGGATCCACTCCTGCTGGTGCACCAATACCTCTATCTGAACCCATAATTATGTTAAAACCTTGTTCTTTGAAAGTTGGAATTTGTGGTGCTCCTGGCCATCTTTTTTCTGACATTTGTCCAAAAATCGTTATTTTCCCATCTTTAAAATCATCAATTGATTGGCTTATATTCATACTTGCCATCATGATATGCCCACCTAATAATGCAGCTCTTACTTTATTATTACCCTTAAAAGGAATATGAGTCATTACAATTCCATTTTCTCTTTCAAATTGTAAAGCTGCTAAATGGTCATCTGAACCTATTCCAGTAGTCCCATATGTAACTGCACCTGGATTCTTTTTTGCAAAGGCAATAAGATCTTTTAAAGTCTTAATCTTACTAGTTGCAAGCATAGAAAAAGCACCTGGATCATATATAACATTAGCAATTGGTGTTAAATCTTTTAAAGAATATCTTGTTTTTCTTTGAATTGGAATTGTTAATAAATTTGGTGTATTAATAAATCCAATTGTATAACCATCTGGTTTTGAATGAGCAAGTTCTGTAAAACCAATTTGTCCACCAGCTCCTGCTTTATTTATTACAGTGATTGATGTTCCAATATATTTTTCAATATATGGTGCAAGTGTTCTTGCCGCTATATCAGTACCGCCCCCAGCACTATAAGCAATAATCATTGTAATAGGTCTATCTGGATACTTTGCCAGAGCAACAGTTGCAGTTAATGCCAAGAAAGCAACTGCACTCATTATCACTTTTGATAGATAATCAAATTTTTTCATTTTCACTCCTTTGTTGTGATAAGAAACTATATCATTGGCAAAATAAAAGTTCGCTTAATTTGTAAAAGTTCGATAAATGAACATTTTTAATAGAAAAACAAATTTTAATCTCTAAAATAGCCTAAATATAGTGCTTTATAAATTTATCTAAAAAAACAAGAAAAATAGATTTTATAAATATATTAAAATATTTACAAAAGAAAGTAGAATAAAATGTATTAAAAGGATTATAAATTGAATTTTAGTGTTTTAAAAGTACTATTGCTTCTGTAGCATTATTTGCTGCATCAATTAACATAGGTAATACATACTCTTTTAAGTATTTAGCATTTTCTTCACTCATATAAGTACCAATAGTCATACAGCCAAGAATTTTGTGATGAGAGTCATAAATTGGAGCAGCAATAGCTAAAAGACCATCTTCCAACTCCTCTTCTATTACTTGATATGGTTGATTTCTTTCTGATTTAATTTTTTCAAAAAGTTCATTAGGATCATAAATTGTTTTGGAAGTATATTTTTTTAAAGGAGTTTTTGATAAATACTCACGTAACTCTTTATCATTCATCTCTGCCATAAACAATCTTCCAGTTGCTGTATATGGAGCAGGCAACTTACCTCCTACATGAATACCACCTTTTAAAATTTTAGAAGAATTTACTCTCATAATACAAGTAATATGAGGACCATCTAAAATAGAAACCGCACAAGATAGCTTACACTCTTTCACAACCATTTTTACATACTTATATGCTAAGTCTGTCCATGATAATGAAGCAAAATAGCTATATCCTAAATTTATAATTTTAGGAGTAAGGGAAAAAAGTTTATCATTTTGAGTTGCATAACCTAAAGATTCAAGGGATAGCAAAAATCTTCTTGCGCTTGAACGAGTAATATTAACTTTTTTTGCAACATCAGTTAGTGTCATACTAGGATTTTCATGATCAAATGCTTCAATAACACTAAGTCCTTTTAGAAAAGTAGTAGCTATATCTTTATTAATTTCATTTTCCAATGTAATATCCTGTATCAATAATATAATTTTTCTGAAATGTTATTATAGTTAAAAAGACCTTTAAGAAATACGATAGTAGAATTATTTGTTGATTAAAATAATTTAAAATTGGTTGCGGAAGCAGGATTTGAACCTACGACCTTCGGGTTATGAGCCCGACGAGCTACCGGACTGCTCTATTCCGCGGTATCTATATTTTCATATATTTTTCAGTGTATTACAAGCAAACCAAATAACAACTTAATTACAAATATAATTCCTACAAATTATATTTGTAGGAATTAATTAATCATTTATTATTTAGCTTCTTTTGCTTCAGCAATCCATTTATTTACTTTATCTGCATTACTTTTAAGCCACATTTGAGCATGTCTTTTTATATCTGCTTCTTTATTTTGACCTTGTTCCATAAGCATATTTTCACCACTTACATCATTTACATCTAATCTCATTATTTCTAATAACTTTGCAATATCTTTATAGTTTTTAGGTAAAGAAGCATTTACTGCAAAATCTTGAGTATTTACATTAAATCCATAATCAGCCCCATTTGGAAGTTTTGTAGATTTTGTTACAGGATGAGCCGAATGAGTTACTTGTAAAAATACAGTATCTTTACCAGGAACTAATTTCCCACTTACCCAATATGGAGTCCAAGTATAATATAAAATTGGTTTTCCACTTTTATATCTTGCAATTGTATCAGTAATAATTGATGAATATTGTCCTTGATTATGTTCAACTGTATCTCTTAATCCATAAGCGTCTAATTGATACTCAATTACTTTTTCACAACCCCAACCAGCATCACAACCTGCTAAGTCAGCTTTTCCATCACCATTTGAATCAAATAGTTTAGCGATTTTGGGATCTTTTAAATCATTGATATATTTAATATTATATTTTTCTGCTGTTTTTTTATCTATTAAATAACCTTGTGCACAATTTTTAATATATGAACCTATAATATCAATCTTTTTACTTCCCCCAGCACCTTTGATTTTTGAGTTATGAAGAGGAATCCATGCTGCTGCCATAATATAAGCATCTTTGCTTTTTGCATTTTGTGCTATTGTTTGATAAGCAACTTCATAACTAACATCATTTGTTATTTCTACATCATAACCCAATCTTTTCACTATATCAGCAGCGATATACATTTGAAAACCCTCTTCTGCGATACTTGTTCTTAAAAATGTAACCTTGGCACCAAATAAATTTGATGTTAAAAAAATAGCTATTAAACTTATTAATATTTTTTTCATATTTTTTTCTCCTTTTTTATTAAATTATAAACTAACCCAACTGGACCTTGTTCATACCATTTATTTTTTTTCTTTTTATCTTTTTTGCCCATCTCTTGAGTTATTCTATCTAGTATTACTGCTAGGATAACAATTCCTATACCACCAACAGCTGCAAGACCAATATCAAGTCTTCCTATACCTCTTAGAACCATTTGACCTAATCCTCCAACTGCAATCATTGAAGCGATTACAACCATAGATAATGAAAGCATTAATGTTTGATTTATCCCTGCCATAATTGTAGGCATAGCAACTGGAAGTTGTACTTTAAAAAGCATTTGAGATGAACTCGCCCCAAATGATCTAGATGCTTCAATCAAGTCAGCAGGTACTTGTCTAATACCTAAATTTGTAAGTCTTATTAATGGAGGTAAGGCAAAAATAATAGTTACTATTACACCTGGAACATTCCCTATTCCAAATAACATAACAATAGGTATTAAATATACAAAGGCAGGTGTTGTTTGCATACCATCTAAAATAGGTCTTAATATTTTCTCTACCATATCACTTTTTGCACTCCAAATTCCAAGTGGTAAACCAATTAAAACGGAAAAGAGCACAGAAGTAATAACCAATGCTAAAGTAGTCATACTAGCATCCCAAGCACCAATAAATCCAATAAATGCAAGTGAAACAAAGGTTCCAAAAGCCATCTTCTTACTAGATACTTGTAAAGCAAGTAAAACAAAAAATCCAATTACCACATAAGGTGAAAGGGATTGTAAAAAAGTTTCAATAAATCTTAAAATCACATCAACGGGTGCTTTTGCAGATATAAAGAAATCCCTAAAGTTTTCTACTATCCAATTAATTCCACCATTTACCCAAGAATCAAAGGGAATAATACTATGGTCAAAAGGATTTTTTATGTCAAAAGATGGTGTTGCAGTTGTATTTGGTGCAACATGTGACCAATCAACACTTGATGCTTTATCTGCTTGTGCCGTCGAAGCATTTCCCCATGGATCACTAGCCATTTATAGCTCCTTCATCAATTGTTTTTAATAGAGTTCGTTTTGAAATTACCCCTTTATATTTCCCATTATCAGCTACAACTGCAATAGGGAAAAATGATTCTGCGATAATATTTATAAAATCAGCAATAGAATCATTTTCATTTACAACCTCTTGTTTTAGTAAAGAGTCTTCAAGATTTCCATTTATTTTTTTCTGTTCTTTTAAAGCTTCAAGGGTAAGAACTCCTAAATACTTATTATCTTTTGTAAGATAATATGCAAAATCGAAATCATAATCATTAATATATTGAATTGCCGAATTAATTCCAAAACCATCTTTTTTTATAATTGTAGGATAACTTTTTTTAGCAATATGTGATGCAGTTAAAACTGTTGTCACATCAACGCCTTTAAAAAATGATTTTACATAATCGTTTGCAGGGTTATTGATAATCTCTTCAGGAGTTCCCACTTGAGATATCTCACCATTTTGCATAATTGCAATTCTATCACCAATTCTAATAGCTTCATCTAAATCATGAGAAATAAATACAATAGTTCTTTGATGTTCACTTTGTAGGGTCAAAAGTTCATCTTGCATTTCAGTTCTTATAAGAGGATCAAGGGCTGAAAAAGCTTCATCCATAAGCATAATATCTGGATCATTTGCTAAAGCTCTTGCCAATCCTACTCTTTGTTGCATACCACCACTTAACTCATCTGGATAAGATAAAGCATGATGTGATAATCCAACTTGATCTAGTGCAGCTTGTGCTTTTTTATATCTATCTTCTTTACTAATTCCACTTAGTTCTAAGCCAAATGATGCATTATCTATAATGTTCATATGTGGCATTAGTGCAAAAGATTGAAATACCATTGATATTTTTCTTCTTCTAATATCAATCAACTCTTTGTCATTTAAATTTGTAATATCGGTTTCGTCAATAAATATTTGGCCAGAAGTTGGCTCTATTAATCTATTTAGCAGTCTTACTAGTGTTGATTTTCCAGAACCTGATAGTCCCATGATTACAAATATTTCACCTTCATTGATTTCAAAACTTGCATTTTGAACACCAATAGTCATATTTGTTTTTTCAAAAATCTCTTCTTTTGAAAGACCATTTTTGAGCATTTCTAGAGCTTTTTTCGGTTTCTCTCCAAAAACCTTATATACATTTTTTATCGTGAGTTTTTTCTTTTTTTCTAAACTAATAACTAGCTCCTTTTAAAAATAATTGTCACCTACCCTAACAAACTAACAAAAACAAGGTTAAGCTACAATAAGGCAGTGTTCATTTAAGAAAATTATTTGTTTAGTTAATACCCACGATAAGGGCTATACAGTAAATTTCAAAATTTCTTTTATTTTCTGTTATTATTCTCTGTATAATTAATAAACAATCTCATTTGAGATTAATAAAAGAATCAAATAGTATAATTCAAAAATTAAATATAAAGGATATTGTATGAATAAAATAGTATTAAAATCAAATGAAAACAAAAAATTTAGTTTATATTGCCCTTTTACAAATGAAAAACTTGATAATGATAATAACTCTTTTGAAATATACGAAGGTGCAGGAAATTATTTATTTTCAATGTGTGAAGATTGTTTATTTTTTGATGCAGGAAATAATTACGAGATAGAAAGATATTGGAAGGACTCAGCAATAGAAGCAATAGAAAAATTTGTAAAAAATCACTCTGATGAAAATATTTTAATAATCGAAATAAGTGATAAAAATGATACTTATTATTATGGCTTTTTAAATGAAGAGAATATAGAATTAAGTACAGAAGAGATACAAAAGAAATTTATTAAATAAATCTTTTTAAAATAGAGTTAAAAAAACCATAACCTTGAAATATGCCTATACAATATAAAAATTAAGATGGTATAAAAAATATTTTTTATCAATCTTTTAGGATATAACCTATATTTATACTATTTTCAATATATAAGTTTGGTAATTTTTTTCTTATTCTATATACAAGTTCTCTTAGGGAATTAAATTTTATAGATGCCTCCACATTCCATAAGTGATTTATTAAGATTTCAGGAGAGATATAGGTGTTTTTATTTTGAAGTAATAACTCAAAACATTTTAATTCATTTTTTGTAAGTTTTATTAACTCATTATTCTCTTCTACTGTTTTATTTATAATATGATATTTATAAGTGGCTATTGTTATATAATCATTATTTTCTTTTAGTTCAGTATTTGTTTCACAAACCATCAAAATAGCTTCCAAATCCTCTTTTGATACGGGCTTAATAAGATATCCATTGGGTTTTGATAGTTTTGCCATTTGTAAGGTTTGGCTATCTTTATATGAAGTAATAAATACAATTTTTATGGTTTTGTTTATTTCTCTTAGTCTTTTGGCTATTTGAGTGCCATCTAATGACCCCTTTATTAAAATATCCATAAAAACTAAATCAATATTTTCTTTTTCAATAAATTCAAAAAAACCTAAATAACTATTAAATGTAGCTTTTACTGTATGTCCTTTTTTCTCTAAGGAGTCTTTTAAAAACATCATCATAATTGCTTCATCTTCTAAAATAATAATATTCAAACGCTAATCTCTTTCTTTATTCTTCTGTTTTTTATAATATATATTCATAACTTAAAACAGTATAATACTTATTTTATTATTATATTACACATAAAATACGAGAAAGGTTTATTTTGAGAATATACTATTTAATTATTTTACTTGTTAGTTTTTCTTCTGTTTTTGCAACAGAAATTGATTTATCAAATAAAAATTTAAGTTATGAAGGTAAAAAGATGAGTTATTTTGAAGATAAAGACTCATCTTATACTATAAATAAAATAAAAGAGCTAAATAATAAAAGCTTTACAAAACAAGAAAAAGAAGTTTTTCTTAAGTTTTTTACTGACTCTACTTATTGGTTTAAATTTGATGCATTAAATGAAACAAATAATAAATTAGAAAGATATTTTGTATTTGATACACCTTGGATAGATTCTATTAATATTTATATATACGATAACCAAAATAGATTGACAACTTATAAATTGGGTACCTTATTACCTTTTAAAGAGAGATCAATGAAGATTAATCTTCTAAATCAAGCCCATAACTTCTCTAAAGGTAAATCAACTGTATATTTACAAATAAAAACAAGAGATCCTTTTATAATACCTTTTTCAATTTTAAGTGAAAAGAACTTTTATAAAAAAATAATGAATATGGATTTGATAGTAATAAGTACTTATAGTATTGTTTTTGCTATTTTTATTTTTAATATTTTAATATTTATTATTGCAAGATATAAGCCTTATTTTTATTATTCATTATATTTATTATCATATCTTTTGATGAGTTTAAGTTATGATAGCCATACTTTTAAATATATATTCTACGACTACCCAAATATTCAAAACTGGATGCAATCTCTTACTATCCTTTTCTACTTGATTTTTAGTTTACTTTTTGCTAAATCATTTTTAGAGTTAAAAGATAATTTTCCTAAAATAAATACTTATACAAACTATATTTTGATTGGACATATTATAATATGTATTCTTGCTTCTATTTTAGGATATAAATATACTATTTTTTATGCCTCTTGTATTACTCCATTATTTAGTATCTATATGCTATTTTTGGGAGTTTACTCTTATTTAAAGGGAAATAAAAAAGCAGTATTCTTTACTTTAGCAACTATTTTTGGCTGTACTGGTGCCTTTTTAACAGCTTCAATTGCAGCTTCTATGATTGATTATAATTGGTACTTGTTTAAAGGAGTTGATATTGGAACAACTATAGACTCTATTCTTTTTTCTATAGCTTTAGCATATAGATATACTTCATTGAACCTTATTTTAGAAAATACTAAAAAAGAAGTAACTCAACTAAATATACATTTGGAAAAGAAAGTTGAAGAGAGAACAAAAGAGTTAGATATACAATTAAAAAATAAAACAGTATTATTAAAAGAGTTATCCCATAGAATTAAAAACAATTTGCAAATAATAAGTGCCTTACTATATATGGATAAGGACAAATTAGTAAATGAAAAAGATAAAGATATTTTAGATGAAAATATAAAAAGAATCAAATCAATATCTATATTATATGAAAACTTCTTAGAAATAAAAAATCCAAATAAAATTGAGTTAAAAAAGTATATTAAAGAAATCATATCTGAGATCAAAAATAGCTACTCTTCTTTAGATATCCAATATGAATTGAATATTCAAAAAATTTTATTAAATCAAAATAGCCTAATCCCAATAGGACTTGTAATAAATGAGTTAATCTTAAATAGTGTTAAATATGCTTTTAAACAAACTCCTAATCCAAAAATTAATATCTCCTTTTCTAAAGATGATAAAACCATAAATTTTATCTATAAAGATAATGGTATTGGTGCAAATATTGATAAGGTAGAGAGTGGGTTTGGATTTAGTCTTATGAAAACTCTTATCTCTTTTCAATTAAATGGAAAACTTACTTGCCAAAATAATAATGGATTGGAGTATAATATTATACTTCCTAAGGATTCATTTCTTTATGAAAAAGTTTTATAATGGGAAGTTTTACTATTTTTCAAAGTAATTAAATACTATTTAACAATATTTTCCAGTGCAAATTTTCTAAATGATTCAAAGATAATATTCTTAAATTTATTTTTATGATAAATCATATAAGTATTTCTTTCAAACTTCATATTAATAATATCAATTTTATATAATTTATTAGAACGAATTTCATTTTCCACACTTTTCGCTGGTAAAATAGAAATTGTATTTTTATGTTTTATAAGTAGTTCCTTTATAGCTACAGTATGTTCAAGTGCCAATGTAATATTTAGATCTGATTTCACCTCTCCTAAATAATCAAAAAAAGTTTGAGTAACGGCAGAAGATATTTCTCTTACTATCCATTCTTTGTCAAATAATTGATCAATATAAAAACTTTTTTCTATAAGAGATTTATCTGAACTCACAACAATAAGTTCATCTTTGTAAAGTAATTCCTTTACAATATTTTTATCAAGAAGTTCAAATTCAATAAATCCAATATCCACTTTCCCTTCATAAATCAAAGAGATAATATTATCAGGTTCTGGATATAAATGAGTAATATTTACATGCTTATGTAGCTTCTTATAATCATATAAAACATCAGCTAAAGCATAAACACCAATTGTATTTGAAGCAGCGACATTAATATTTCCCGAAAATTTATTCTGGATAAATCTTTCTTTAAATTGTTTTAATTGTAATAATATAGGAGTAATTTCTTCATATAATACTCTACCTCTTTCATTTACTATTAATTTTTTACTTATTCTATCAAACATTTTTTCATTAAATTCTTCTTCAATTGATTTGATAGTCATAGAAATACTTGGTTGGGTTAAATTCATTTTTTCAGAAACTTTTGTTAAATTTGATAATTCTGCAACATTTACAAATATATCCATTTCTCTTATTGTCATTTTTATCTTACCCTATTTTAGTTTTTTAATTGTCAACTATTATTCTAGCAAAATATTTTTCTTAATTAGTTATTATATTGTATATTAAGTAGCCTAGTATAAACTATTCAAAAGGGATATATAAACAAAAGTTCCTATTAAAAAAAGAGCAATGTTTTATTATCGCTCTCTTTATTCAAATGGTTCTATTGTCAAAAGATGTTTTATAATGTAAGATTAGAGAAACTATATAATTCCACTATTTCGTTCCGTCCATGTACTTAAAAAGCTTTTTAGTTTTTCTGATTTTGGTTGACTAAAAAGTATTTTTGGGTCTCCTTCTTCTTCAATTAAACCATTTGCAAGAAAGACAACTTTATCTGATACTTGAGCTGCAAATCCCATTTCATGCGTCACTATAACCATGGTCATACCATCTTGAGCTAGTGATTTCATTACTTTTAATACTTCACCTACTAATTCAGGATCAAGTGCTGAAGTGGGCTCATCAAATAACATAATTTTAGGCTCAGTACCTAATGCACGTGCAATTGCAACACGTTGTTGTTGTCCGCCTGACAATTGGGCAGGATAAGCATCCCTTTTATGTAGCATATCAACTTTTTCAAGTACTTTTACAGCTCTTTCTTCAGCCTCTTTTTTACTTAAGTGATGAACTCGTAATAGTGGTGACATGACATTTTCAATCACACTCATGTGTGGCCACAGATTAAATTGTTGAAAAACCATGCAAACTTCTGCTAAATCTTTTTGTATAAATTGACTCGGTAATAATTCTAGATTACCTTGAGAATCGGAACCATAACCTAATAGTTTACCATTTATTTGTACTTCGCCTCCATCGTATTGTTCAAGAAAGTTCATGCATCTAAGCATTGTACTTTTCCCTGATCCTGATCCTCCAATAATACAGACCACTTTCCCATAATCAATATCGAAATTGATTCCCTTTAATACTTCGTTATCACCAAAGTGCTTTTTTAAATTAATTAGTTTTATTGCTTTATGTTGTACTATTTTCATAACTTCTCCTGAATTCTTAACTTAGCTACGTTGCAAATGAATAAGGCTTCGGTTTTCACACCAAGAACCTATTTTTGCGACAATAAATGTAATACACCAGTAAGATAAAGCTAAAAACACATAAGGTTCAACCATACTAAATGTTTCTGTTCCCATTGTAACTGCTGCTGTTGTGAGTTCAGATACTGTAATAATAGAAAGAATTGCAGATTCTTTAATTAAAATAATAGTTAAATTAATACTTGGTGGAAGAATCAAACCCAACATCTCTGGTAGTTGAATATATCTCAAAATTTGGCGACGTGCGTAACCTAAATCGTAAGCTGCTTCAATATGTCCTTTAGGAATACTTTCAAATCCTGAACGGAATATTTCAGCAAAGTAAGCTGCACCATATAAGCTAAGACCTAAAATACCCACTTGTTCTGCCGTTAACTCTAATCCAATAAATGGTCCACCGTAATAAACTAAATAAACTTGAACAAGCAAAGGTGTCCCACGGAAGACAGTTAAATAGACAGAATAAACTAAACGTGTAATAAGCAAATTAATTCTATTAATACGATATAGAATTAACCCTCCCAACATGGCTAAGAATACACCAATTGAGCAAATGTAAAGAGTAAATAAAAGTCCTTTAAATAATAAAGGCCAATAAGTAATATAAAGACTTAAATCCATTTTCACAATCTCCTAGTGCGTCATTAAACGGGATTCGATATAACGTCCCAAAATACTGATACAAGAAGTAAGTAGTAAATACAGTACCCCTGCAGAAACAAAGAATTCAATTGGGCGATACGTTGTTGATGAATAAACCTGGGTAACCCTCATTAAATCAATTACTGCGATTGTTGAAATAAGCGCAGAGTTCTTAATAATGTCAATAACTTCATTGGTTAATGATGGCAGTACTTTTCTTATTACTTGCGGTAATTCGATGTAATATAAACATTGAAAGGGTGTATAACCATAGCTCCAAGCTGTTTCTTTTTGACCATGGGGGATTGTTTGAAAACCCCCACGTAAAATTTCAGCTTGAAATGCTGCTGTATTCATTGATAATGTAATAATAGCAGCCACAATCGATGGTATATTTATTCCCCAATATGGTAAAAAATAGAACACAATTGTTAATTGAACAAGTAGAGGAGTTCCTCTTATTGCACTGATATAAAATCGACAAATAAAATTAATGAAAGTATTTGAAGATAAACGACCTAGGCATAAAATAATACTAAATATAAAACCAATTAAAATCGATAGCAAGGATATCCATGTGGTCATCCATAGCCCATTCAATAAATCATTAAAATGTTCAAATACAACACTAAAGTCTAACATGCCAAGCTATCTTTACGCGCTACTAATGACTCAGCAGCAATACAAAGTAATTCGAACATCATGGTTGCGCCTACTAATGCTGTTGAACCAGAGGGATCAAAGGGAGGTGAGACTTCAACTACATCTCCTCCAACTATATGCAAACCTGTTAAACCACGGATCATTTCAATTGCTTCAAATGTAGTAAAACCACCAACTTCGGGCGTACCTGTTCCAACTGCAAAGGCTGGATCTAAACCATCAACATCAAAGGTAATATAAGCAGGTGTCTCTCCCACTATTTTATGGATTTCTTTAATTATACCATCAACACCTAAATCATAAAACTCATCCATATAGATAACCCGCATACCACTATCATGACTAAACTTCCACATTTCTTTATGATTTAGTGAACCTCTAATACCTATTTGAATAGTTTTTTTAGGATCAATCAAACCTTCTTCAACAGCTACTCTAAAAGGAGAACCATGATGAAATTTAGATCCTAAATAATCGCCACCAGTATCACAATGGGCATCAAAATGTACTAATGCTACAGGCTCATCTTTAGCTAAAGCTCTTAAAATAGGTAAACTTATGGAATGGTCTCCACCAGCTGAAATGGGAAGTACGCCTGCTTCTACAACTTTTTCAAAAAAATTTTGAATAGATTTATGACTACGTTCTAGTTCAAATGGGCTTTCTGGTAATGCATCCCCTACATCAGCAACTTTACATAATTCAAAAGGTGCAATACCAGTACTTTGATTGATTGAACGCATTAAAGTTGACTGAACTCGAATATCACGAGGACCATGACGTGTACCAGTACGGTTAGTTACACCACCATCAAATGGTACACCAATCAATCCAATATCAATTCCTTCTAATGACTCTTCATAATCACATCGCATAAAAGTAGCAATACCACTATATCGGGGTAATTGTTGTTGATCTTGACTCATATTTATTTCTCACCTTCAGGCATAGGTACATATCCTGTTGGAAAATCCATTTTAAACCCAAACCACTTCATTTGTAGCTCTGCTAACTTACCGCTTTTGTGTAATTTTTCTATTCCATCACTAAAGAACTGTACTAAAGAAGCTGATTCGGCATCTTTTCTACCTACCCAACCATAATATAAGTCAGGACCAAAACTAGGTCTAACAATCTCAAATATGTCAGAACGTTCTTTAACTACTGATGCCAAGTTTGGTAGTGCTTGAGGTACAACATCTACCCGTCTTGATGCTAAGGCTGTATAAGCTTCATTGTAATCAGTAAACTTTTTAATTTTTTTATAGCCATTCTTTGAAAGCTCAGCCTTTTCATATGCCTTAATAGTCTTTAATTGTGCCGAACCACGTTGTATTCCAAGAATCATACCAGCCATATCTTTTGGTGACTTGATACGATCATCTCCTTTTCGTTTTAAGAGAACAAGCGAAGCTGTTGAGATTGGATAGGTAAAAGCATATTTAGCCATTCTCTTTTTAGTTAATGTTAATGCAGTAACTACAAAATCATAACGTTTAGCACTAAGACCAGTTAAAATTCCTTGAAAAGGTAAATCTAATTGAGTTAACTTTACACCTGGTAAATCCTTTAAGATTTCATGCAAAATATCTTCATCGTAACCAACAATTTTTCCATCTTTAAGCATTTCAAAAGGAGCATAACGTGCTTCAGTCGCAATAACTATTTCACCTTTTGCTTTAATATCTTCAAGTAAATCAGCTTGAGCAGTATGAACAAAAGTCGTGCATACTAGACTAGCGACCAATAACGTTTTCTGAAATGGAGAAAGTATACTTTTTATTGTTTTTCTTTCTCCATTTAAAATAGGTTTAGTTAACCCAGCCTTATCTACAAATAGATTCATTAAATTACTTTTTTTCATATAAATATCTCCTTTTTTTCTTAAATAATATATTGTTTTTTAAATTGACAACTATTATTCTAGCAAAGCATTTTCTTTACATGTCTTATAACTATGTATATAAAGTATACATATAAGAATATATAAATTGTTCAAATTCTATCAGATTAAATTAAAATCAATGTATAAATTATATATCAAATAAATTTATGAAAATAATCAATAAATTTTATTTCTCTAATTGCATATTATTTTGTATATTACGCAGTTTTATATAAATCATTCAGAAAAGATACAAAGGAAGAATTTGCATTTACGAGCTATATTGATAACTATTTCAGGTGTATTACTTATGAGTATAGAAACACTCTTTATGAAGATAACTTCTATTGATGCACTCACATTTGCGTTTTATATTGGTATTTTCATGTTTTTAAGCTTAAATATTATTTTATTGACAACCTTAAAGAAAAAAACAATCTTTATATATAAAGTGAACATCCAGCCTATTTTAATCTGTGGTGCTTTATCTGGAATATCAATTGTTTTTTTTATTAATGCCATTAAAACAACAACAGTTGCAAATACTGTTTTTATACTAGCTTCTGCTCCATTGTTTTCTGCTTTTTATTCATATTTACTTTATAAAGAAAAAAGTAAAAAAAATATTTATATTGTATCTTTTTTTATTTTTGTTGGGCTAGCTGTTATTTTCTTTTCACAATTAGGCAGTGGTGACATGAGGGGGAATATTTATGCACTTATTAGTGCAAATTTATTCTCTTTATATTTTGTAGTACTTTCAAAATACAATGAAGCCAATAGATTTGCAATTATTGCATTTGGAGGTCTCATTATTGCAACTACATCTTTTTTTCTTGCGAATAATCTGCTGATTGATATGAGTACTTTAATGATTTTATTATTAGCTGGTCTTTTAGTAGTTCCTATATCAAGAGTTCTTATCTCTCTTGGAACAAAACAGTTACCCGCTAGTGAAGTTAGTTTATTGATGACTTTAGAAGCTGTGGCTGCACCATTCTTTGTTTGGTTGATTTTAAGAGAAGTTCCTTCAGATGGTACTTTTACAGGAGGTTTTATTATAATATTATCCTTATTTGTAAACTCATTATATTTATTAAAGAAATCTAAAAATATTTGAATTAAAAAAAGTAGGTTAACGTATTATTATAATTCCTAGGGATTTATTTCTTGATGAAAAAGTTTTATAATTGGGAGCTTTACTATTTTTCAAAGTAATTAAATACTATTAGTTTAATGATTTTATCATTGAACCAATGTATATAATTAATTTACATTTGAATTAGTATTTTTTTACTTTGAATAGTTTAGTTTTGAAGCAGTAGATACTTTTATTCCAGCTTTACTACAAGCGTCTTTTATGCTTTCATTATTTTGTATTAATCTAATAAAAACTTCAATTTTATCTGTTAATTTTATGTTCGTTATTGACATATTTTTCCTTTCATTATTTAATTTTAAAAATCTAAATTAGGGTATTAAATTTTTGTGTGTGTTGGTTGCGGAAACAGGATTTGAACCTATGACCTTCGGGTTATGAGCCCGACGAGCTACCAAACTGCTCTATTCCGCGCTAAGTAAATATTATATAAAGGTAAAATAAGATTAAAGTCCCAAAGGAGTATTAAAAATTAAAGAGCTTATAAATATTGAGTTTATCTAAAAGTAGATGGTGCGGATGAAGTTTTAAAAACCTTCGTAGTGAACCAATGTCGGTAGTATAGTGTGTTAATACTTCAAAAGAGATAAATTTTATTAAAAATTGAACTTGCGGTTGAACCAAAAAGGCGAAACCATTGAGAACGAAGTATTTAATTAAAAAAGGCAACACTTACTATTTTAAAAGAAAAATCCCGAATTGTAGGAAGAATATAACAATTTCACTACAAACTGATAGCTTAATAATGGCAAAATATATTATTAATATGATAAACTTTAGAACTATTAAAGTATTTTTACTACTAAACAAAAATTGGGATGGAAGTTTGGAATCGGAAGAATTACATAGTTATATAAAATCATTATTGAAAAAGTACGTCTTAGAAGCCATTATTGAGTATGAAGAGTTAGAGGAACTTAGACATAAAGATTTTACATATCCTAATGAAGATGGCATATTATTAGATGGTGGTCATCCTGATTCTATAGATAAAGCTTTAGCTGAATTAAAAATTGCTATTTTTAACAAAGACAAACAAGATGAACTCTATGAAAGAATCATTAAAAGAACAAACATAAGCCAAGAAGATATAAACAAAATCCCTGAAAATAAACGAAATGCCATCAAATCAAAACTTTTAAAAGCTGAAAATGAAATCCTAAGATATGATAAAGCAAGAAATGAAGAAATATTAGAAGTACCAAATTTATTAAAAGAAGAGTTTGGTAAGTTTACAGAAGTAGATTTTAACACAGAATATAAAGAGAAAAGTGCTAACTTTCAATATGCCCTACAAGATAAACTCAATGAAACAAAAAACCAATATAAAAAAAGAACTCTACTTCAATTAAAAGAAGAATATTTAGAAAAAAGAAGAGAAGAGGGATTAAAAGACCCTAAAAGATACGAAACTGATATTCAAATGTTAATAAATATTACCCAAAAAGAGTATGCAATTGATATTACACAAGATGATATGAAAGAGTTTGTTAAAATTCTCAAACACTTACCTGACAAAAATCAATATTCAAAACTTTATGAAGACCATACTTATAAAGAGATTTATGAACAATATGAAACTATCAAATGGGAAAAGTTAGCAGTTTCAACAGTCAATAATAGAATATCAAGAATATCTGCATTTTTAACTTGGTGTGTAGAGGATGAATACTTAGACCAAAATAGATTAGCCAATAAAAAAACAACTGTACAAAGTAAGAAAAAAGCTCAAAAATGGGAAAGAGTAGCATATACAGATGAAGACTTAGAAAAACTATTCAATACTAAATGGTATAAAGAAGATTTACTATTTAACTTGAAAAATCATCCTGACAAAATCTTTGCACCTATCGTTGCGCTTTATCAAGGGCTTAGAGTTAATGAACTTTGTTCCCTTTATATTAAAGATATAGTAAAAATCAAAGGTATCACTTGTATTAATATTGAAGAGGATGAACCTGATAAGCATATAAAAGGGGATTCCACTGAAAGAATCGTTCCTATGCATCCAAAACTAATAGAACTTGGTTTCTTAGATTTTATAGACCACCAAAAGAAACAAGGACATAAAAGAATCTTCCAAAATCTTTTTTATACCAAAGGTAAAGGCTACGGTCAAGCTTTTTCTAAAAAGTTCAATAATAAGAATTTCAAAAAAGAGTTCATTGATGAAGAATTTTTTAAAACTGGAACTAAAAAGAGAAAAGATTTTCATAGCTTTAGACATACCTTTACTGAAAGATTAAAAGATGTAGAGGGTGTTAAAGAAGGAGCATTAGACTATATGAATGGACATATCAGTAAATCTCACTCACAAGGTACATACGGAAAAAGACAAGTAGATAGATTACTGACTATGTTAGAAAAACTTGAATATGGGTTTGATTTGACAGAGATTAAAGCTGTTATTTTGAAATATTTAAAAGTAAAGGATAAATATGTCAATTGTTCTTAAATTACAAAAGAAATGTCTAAATAAAGATGAAAGCTTACAAGACTTATTTAGAGAAGCGTTAGTAATTAGTACAAAATTAAAATTAAATGATTTTAAAAAATGGATTAATTCAGAATTAAAAGGGTATGAAGAAGAAATTCCTGAATACAGACAAATTCATACAAAATTAAAGTTTTTCAATCCTTATCACGGTTGGACATCTGCTGTAGTTAATGAAAATCTTGAAGATTCTTTAACTAAAACTAAGCTTTCTCAACCTATTGGTGAACTGGAAAAAATAATTACTGATTCAAAATCAAATGACGATAATTTACAATTAGGTTTAAGTGGACATCAAATTAATATGCTTAGGAATTTATATACAACAGATTGTGAACCTGCACAATTTATTGATTCTATTCAAATATATGGGATTATTGAGAAAGTAAGAACCTTATTATTAGAATGGACTTTAAAATTAGAGGAGGATGGAATTTTGGGAAATGATGATTTAATATTTACAGAAAAAGAAAAAGAAGCAGCTAAAAATATTCATATTGAAAATTTTAACGGTGTAATGGGAGATATATCTAAATTAGGTAATATCTCTACAGGTAATAATTCAACAAATATCTATAATGAAAATAATATTAGTAATGAAATAGATAAATTGATTAAAGAAATAAAGAAACTAAATTTAAAAGATGAAAATCAAGTAATTTTAGATTTAGAAGCTTCAAAAATAGACAATAAAAAAGCAAAAACAGTTTTAGGTAGTTTATTATCAAGAGGTTCTGAACTTGCTTCTGTTGGTTCAATGATTATTAGTATTTTGGGATTATTATAAACATATGGAAACAAATAAATTTAAAAGTTTATCTGAAAATATACTCTTAACATCAAAAAAATACCGAAGGAATAATGAAAAGATAGATTATATTGAATTATTTAAGAACCATCCAATTTTAATTTTTAATATTTTTGCAGTTATTGGTGGTTTAATAAATTTAATGTATTTCTTTAAAATTGGATATTTACCAATGCTAAAAATTGAAGATGCTTTTTTCCTATTTCTGGTATCAGGATTTGTTGGATTAATTTTTATATTTTTAACTCTTTCTTATTTAGTTTTTCCTGCAATTTCTTATAAATCATTTAAAAGTGAAGATTTAAAGAATATAACATACAGCGAAAAACTAGCCATTGACGAGAAATTAAAACAAAAACTTTTTTTATTTCCAATGTTTACTTATATTGTATTTTCTCTTTTTGCAATTTCATTGTATTCTCCTGATAACAATAATAATATGGGTATATTTATTATATGGTTATCAATAAATATGATTATTCCTGCTCTTGTATTCCAATATCATATTACAAGTCAAAAAATTGCTTTTAAATTTAAGTCATTTTATAAATATAATCTAATCATTTATTTAAGTTACTTTTTTATGCTTTTTTCATTTATAATTTCTGTTTCAATTTTGCAAAATAGTAAAGATTTATCTGACAGTGAATTTTATTATTTATTATTACTTGGTACATTCATATTTATTTTTTTAGCTGTAAATATTAAAAATACTAAATATATAGAACAGTTATCTTTTAGCCTTCTTTTTTTATTTATTTTATTATTTTTTACTCATACTTATCATGTCATTCCATTTGCTATTATGAAAAGTTTTAATTTAGGTCAAATTGAAATTAGTTCCATACAAGTAAATAAAAATAGTTGTAAAATTTTAACTGGCAAGAATAAAGAACCATGCCAAGTTTCAAATCTTATTTTGCTTTGGAGAAGTGGTAAAAACTTTATACTCGAAAAGAAACCTCAAGAAAATGAAACAAAAATAAAAAGAACTATATATGTTATTCCTATTGAATCTGTACAAGGATGGGAAAAACAAGAATTAATAAAAAAGAAAAAAGAAGAAATTAATAAAAAATAGTTTTATTTAATTCAACCTGCGGCACTTCATATAAAAAGAATCAAGAAGAAAGAAGCCAACCAATCCAAAGGATTGGCTGTCATCTTTCAAACTTCTTATAATAACTGGTAAAATACTTATCCATAATCATTTGCATGGCTTCATCTACAAATGATACTTGAACTAAGCTCTTTTGACTTGTAATACCATCTTTTAAAATCATCCTACCATGATTAAAGTCTGTTACTTTTATCCTTGTTATTTCTTCTATACTCTCTTTAGTTCCAATCGTATTATTAACGTTAAAATCTGATTCAGTTTTCATCAATGATTTTGATTGAATATTAGCCAATACATTTGAGGGTAAGTTAACGGAATCTATCTTTTGGGCAAAAATTAAAAAGACTATTTTAGCAGCTCTTCCTTTTTGAAATATTTCTATCATTAAATTATATATCTCATCTTTTATAGCTTTTGGATAGGAACTTATTGTTCCAATTTCATCTATAAGTACAAATATAGTTTTGCCTTTAAATAGTAAATCTCCACTCTCTTGCATAACTTTAAATCTATTACTCATTATCTGTTTTATCTCTTTTAATAAAGTCCTTATATCTTCAACATTATCAATAAAGTTTACAAATGGTAGTTTTGAGTATTTATAAAGCTCTACTCCTTTTAAATCTATCATATAAGTGTAATCAATATACTCTTCATTGAAAAGGATTGAATAAACTAAACAGTTTAGAAAATTACTCTTACCACTTCCACTCTCTCCAACACAGAGTAAATGTGTTTGCTCTTTAATTGGTAGATGATATAAGCCATCTTTTGAAATACCATAAAAAATATAACCCTTTTGTAAATACTCCACTTTAAAAGTATAAAACTTTGGAAGTTCTATAAGTTCAACTTTTACAGCTTTTCTTTTATGTGGTATTATATTAATTTCAACTGGCTTATGATATAAATTTAAAAAATGCAGTATCTCATTTTGATTATCTATATAAGCCTTTGTATCTATGGCATTTTTATTCTTATAATATAAAGTATTTCCTTTCTTCTTAACAAACCTATCTAAAAAGACTTTTGTTTCCTTACTCTCATTTTTTGGTTGAGATAAAAACTTGAGACTGTAAGGCATGATAATAAACTTCCAATTAAAAGCAAAATACACAAGCCTTTCAAAAAATACTAATATTGCTATTAAGGAAAGTAACATTATCTGATTATCTCCAATTTGACTAAGAGATACTGCTCCATTATTGAGTGCATACACACCCAATAATAGACCCAAAATTAAAAAGAAGTATATACGAGCTATATCTAATAAAAATAGCTTTATTCCTTCAATCATGATTATTTAGCTTCCCTTGGATATTTAATTGTTCCAGATTGTGAGTAATACAAGTTATTATTCACACAAGCGATATTAACAGGAATAGAAATAAGCTGACCTTGTTCAACTTTTAAGATGTCTTCTTGTTCTGTTAATTTTACTTTTATTACTTCTATACCTTTTTTTTCACTCTCTTTTAAAAATTGAACATTAACGGTTGTTTTGTCTTCAAATGTTTTATTAAGTACACTCATAATTTTTCCTGATATATTTATTGTTGCATTCATTTTATTAATCCTCCATGGATATATTTTCAAGTTTGATAAACCTATTGTGTCTATAAATTATCTCTTCATTGTATTTAATGAAAAGCTTTTTAACTCTATAAGCTAATCCCGACTTTCTTCTTGTTCTTTCAATATCTATTATCACTTTAAACAAAGAGTTTTTATCTCCTTGTCTTGTAACATTAGTAGATAAAGAAGCCACCTCTATACACTTAACACTCTTTACTATATAAGTGTTTTCCATAATGTAGAAATAGATTGGGATTCCCTTAGTTGCAACTATTTTGTCTATTTCTGATTTAATATTATCATGTAATGAAAAAAAAATCCTGGTATAAAGGTATAAATTCAAAGAAATTTGAGAACTTGTTATATATTTTATTTTATGATACCTACGATAGCCGTCTGTAGCACGGATTGAGAAATAATCAAATCCATTTTTTAACTCTTTAGTTATATATTTAAGTAAGTATCTTGTCGGATATTTTACATCATCTCTATATCTTACCTCTTCAAAATCTGCTTGGCTTAGGTTATAAAAAGATACTGCATTTTTATAATATCCTCTTATTACATCCATATATTCAGGAGGGAAAAATAAAAGACAATGAAGATGTAAAATAGAGCTGGAGTGTGGCTCAAAAACCTTTACGATATTTAAAGGCTCTTTACCATTTTTAGCTATGTATTTTTTTATTGCTTTATAATAGTTTCTATAAATCAAATTTAATTGCTTATATCCATTTGAAATAGATTCTTTAATTGAATCAAATCCAAAATCTTCATTTACTGAAACATATAGCCTTTTGCCCTTATGATTAATTGATTTAAATGGATGATAGTGTTTTGGTAAAGTAAAGGTTACAAAAGCACAAGCATAACCCAAATTTTTTGAAATATGCTCAATTGTTGAAATTTTCTGTTCAATGGTCTTTGAATAAATTTTTAATTTTCGTTCAAAATCATGTTCAAGTTTTAAAAACTCTCCACTATCTTTATTGAATAAGCTTATTCTTTTTAAATAATTCTTTTGGTTTTGTTCTTTTTCTAAACTATATTGATAATAAAATTGTAGATTATTTTGGTATTCTCTATAAAGTTTGTGTTCTTGTAGTTTTTTTGTAGCGTATAATCCTTTCATCTGTTTCTCCTTTATAGAGAAATAGATAAAAAGAATTGAAATCGGACGTTTTTAGTTAAAAGTTTTTAATTTTTACAAGAAATTCCCAGAGATTGCCATTTGTCGTAATTTTTTATAACTGGCATTTCACAGATACTACCCTTTATCTCTAAAATATAGACCAGTTTTCCTCTATCTTCATAAGATTTCAAAATGTTTATTTCATTAAGTGAAGCATAATTTACTCTATAATGATTCGCTATATCTTTAATAATAAAATTATCAGGCTTTTGACTTGCATGATTAATAAAATATATTATTACTCCAATCATCAAAGCAACACATACTAAAATGATATTCATTAGGTTTGATGTACCCTTTTTAGTGTAATTTTCTTCCATGTTTTGTCCTTTATTTTTTATTTACATCACGATTTATTTTATTTTTTAGTAGAGAGGTATTATAAACTTCTCCACACACTTTTGATATTATCATCACTTATTCTCCTTTTGTTCTAAATCTTCTTCTTTCTTCTCATCATTGTCTATTAGATAACCTACCCCATATAATGTTCCACCAACTACTGCTGCAGATGCTGCCATGATTGGATTTCCTCCACCACTTGTTGCTATGTTTCCACCATATTTTTTTAGCTGTTTTCCTGAGCAACCAATAAAAACAATTAATATTGATAATAAAAAAACATATTTCCTCATATAATCTCCTTAACACCTTATAGAGTGTTGTTAAAAAGATTATATATTATTATCATTAAATAAAACCTTATAGGGTGTTATTTATGAAAAATATTGATTTTACTGATGAAATGTTGTCAAGTTTTTACGCGTGTATTAGTAAGAATGTAATTAGGATTAGAAAAGAAAAAAAAGTTTCTCAGTTAAAGTTAGCAAATGCAATAGGTCATCAAAATGCAACATTTTTAGGTAAAGCAGAACTATTGGCAGAAGATAAGCATTTTAATTTAGAACATTTGTATAAAATATCTGAAATTTTGGAAGTAGATATAAATGAATTCTTTAAATGAAATTTATCTTTCACACTCAATATTAATAAATAGATATTCGATATCTAAGTATAAACTAAATCTCGGATGTTGCACTTTCTAATAAATTAAATATACAATTTTCTACTTCTTCCAGTTTTTTATTATATTCCTGATATTTAGAAGGACAAATAGGTTTTATTTTCTGAACTTCATGTGGTAAATCTATTTTTGTTTCTTTCCCCATATGTTTACTTAAGTATAAATTATGTGCGGGGTCAAACCAAATAATATAAAATATATTTTGACTTACAAACCCATGAATTCTGCCCGAATTAGTAGATAGTCTTAGTTCAAAAGAATTTTTAATAAACTCTTTTAAATTCTCGCTTATTATTTTTTTGTCAGTAGTACCATCTTCTTTTCTTGTTTTAGCTTTTATATATGTATAAATTGAAGAGTTAGATTCTATAGGAAAACTTTTTTGAGTAATTTTAGGAGCATTAAAATTGATTGTTTTAGGTTTCAATCCATCACAATCTTTTTGTTGTCGTAAATCATCTTCTGTAATATTTTGTATCTTTTCAAGTGCATCTGTTAAATGTTTATAATAATCTTGTGATAATCCATGAAGAAAAAAACACTCCATATTATGTTCAACAAATTTATAAGAGATAGTTAGTTTCTTTCTTTTTGCTTCTTGTTTTTTTGATTGTGAATAATCAAATATTTCTGACATATTTTATTTAAATTTGAGATTTAAAATAATTATATATACTATCTTTTGAAATTAACTCAGTTGATGCTGCATTTTCAGATAAATCACCTCTTGCATCTAACCATGGAGATTCATTATGAGTCATAACACTTAGTGTAGAACCATCATAGCTACCAAAAGAATTTACTATTTCCATAAGGAATTCATCTTCTTTTTCATTAGTATCATAGATGGAAATATCTACATCATTAGTGATTTGTTTCCAACCATTTTCTCTATATTCAATATATAAATCTCTAATTACAGGTCCATGTTGCCAAGCTTGAAAGTCATCTTCAAATAAAGTTTCTTCCTCATTTAAAGCCATGTAAAATCCTTGTGCATAATAACACAATTTTTGAAGTTTCATAGGACTAATACTTTCATCATATTTATTTCTATGAAAATCAATAAGTTTATCACTTATTCTTTTTAGATTAGCATTCATTATCTCACATCCTCCGAAATTTTACATTCTTTCATTATAATATATTAAAGTAACTTTATTATTATTTAAATTGAATTATTAATTAATACTTCAATTTACACCCATATCTAAAAGAAACAATTTATGAAAATTTAATTAAAATTATACTAACAAAAAGTTGAACCAAGGGTTGAATTTTAATAAAATTTAGATTATTGAATTTAAAGTACATAGTACTTTGTAGATGGTGCGGATGAAAGGACTTGAACCTTCACACCTTGCGGCACCAGATCCTAAGTCTGGCGTGTATACCAATTTCACCACATCCGCGTATACGAGTCTAAAATAAGACAAAAAAGTGGTACTCCCTATACGATTCGAACGTATGACCTACGCCTTAGAAGGGCGTTGCTCTATCCAGCTGAGCTAAGGAAGCACTTAAAAATAATGGGGTAAGTAATGGGGCTCGAACCCACGACCCTCGGAACCACAACCCGATGCTCTAACCAACTGAGCTATACCTACCATCTAAAAATGGTCGGGGCGAGAGGATTCGAACCTCCGGCCCCCTGGTCCCAAACCAGGTGCGCTAACCAGACTGCGCTACGCCCCGAAACAATACTAATCTTTCGAAAAGTGGACGGAATTATATTAAGTTTTTAAACATTTGTCAAGAGTAAAATTGAGAAATGTACATAAATTTCTCAATTTTAGCTAATTTTTAGTTTTAAGACCTAAAATTGAATCAATCCATCAATAGGAGAACTAGCTGTTGCATAAGGTTTTTTAGCAATTCTTCCAGCTTTATAACCCATTCTTCCTGCAATTACTGCATACTTCATAGCTTCTGCCATTGCTATTGGATCATTTGCTCCTGCAATTGCAGTATTTGTAAGAACTGCTTCTGCTCCAAGTTCCATTGCAATCGCTGCATCACTTGCACAACCAACACCTGCATCAACGATTACAGGAACTTTTACAGCATCTTTGATAAATGCTACATTATATCTGTTTTGAATTCCTAAACCACTTCCTATAGGTGCAGCAAGTGGCATAATTGCATCAGCTCCCGCTTCTTCTAATCTTTTTGCAATAATTGGGTCATCATTTGTATATGCCATAATTGTAAAACCCTCTTTTTTTAGAATTTCACAAGCTTTAATTGTCTCTATTACATCAGGATAAAGTGTTTTTTGAGCATCCCCAATCACTTCAAGTTTAATTAAATCTATTCCAGTAGCTTCTCTCATAAGTCTAAAAGTTGTGATTGCCTCTTCAGCTGTGAAACACCCTGCACTATTTGGAAGAAGTTTTACATTTGTACCTTTGAAATAATCTAATAAATTCTCTTCATTTGGATTTGTAATATTTACTCTTCTAATAGCCACCGTAATCAGTTCACTTCCACTTGCTAGAGTTGCATCTTTTGTAGTTTGAAAATCTTTATATTTACCACTTCCTACTATTAATCTACTATTAAATTCATAATTACCAATTTTTAAAATATCACTCATTTTTTTCCTTCTATTTATTTACAGTTTTCACTTACAAAGTTTTTATATTCTTTACTAACATTCTCTATATCAATAGATATAATTTCGGGTAAATCATAGCTATGATTATCTTTTATTTCCCTTTGGATTTTTTTAAAGTTTTTCTTTTTAGTTTTGATTGAAAGTAACTTCTCTTTATCTACACATAATTCATCTTTCCAAACGTATAAAGACTCTATGCTACTTATTTGTATACAAGCAGCAAGTTTTTTTTCAAGTAAAATCTTTGAGATAGATTTAGCCTCTTGTATATCTTTACAGGTTGTTTGTACAATACATAATTTCATAATTTTGTAACCTCATCAATAATATCTTGTGGAGTTAAAGAATAAGAATTTTTCTTAAAATTACTTGCTGCAAAACTATGTGCCAAAGATGCAGTTATTGTTGCATCTAGGGAATTATAACCTTGTGCCAAAAGGGAAACTATAAATCCAGATAAAGTATCTCCACTTCCACCTTTACTTAGATTTGGTGTACCGTGATTATTTATATATCTTTTTTCAGCTTTTGCAATAATCGTATTGGCACCTTTTAAAAGTAAAGTAACATTTGGATATTTTTTTGTAAACAACTCTACGTATTTGAATCTATCATTTTGTAAAGTATTTACACTAATATCAGCGATATTACAAAGCTTCAAAAGAGAGCAAAACTCTTTTGGATGTGGAGTTAAAACAAGTTCTTTATTTAAATTCTCCACTAATAACTCTTCATAAAATAAATCAGCATCTACAACTTTTGGAATTTTTAAAGCTAAAATATCTTCTATCTCTGCATTTTCATACTTTCCTAATCCCATTCCAATGGCTAGGGCTGTACAATTTTCAGGTATAAAATGACTTTGCATAATATGATAAGGTAGATTTAACTCCTTGTGACAAACAGCAGTTACTAAACCAGCACCAAATTTAAAAGCAGCATCACAAGCAATTCTTCCTGCCCCACATTTTTCACCCATGATAATACCCACATGACCAAAGGTTCCCTTATGTGAGTTTTTATCTTTTCTAAATGGAAGTTTCATATCAGATTTTTCTAATAAAAAGGTATTTGAACTAGCCTCATAAACTTCCCTTTGAACTCCTAAATTAGCGACACTAATTTCACCCACATAGTTTTTAGATATATCAGAAAATAAAGACTTTTTGTAAGCACCCATAGTAATAGTTGTATCAGCTTTAAAAGCCACACTATTTATTTGTCCCAAACTGTTTATTCCACTTGGAATATCACAAGCTATTTTATAAGCATCTAGGTAATTTACCCTTTTTAAGAGTTCAATTGAATTTTCATCTAAATCTTTATTTAAACCACTTCCAAACAGACAATCGATAACAACATCACAACTACATACAAAATCTAACTCTTCAAGACCTAAAAGTTTTGCTCTTTTTTCTTGTAATTGTGCCATTTGAGATTTTGCACCAAAGGGAAGATAAAGTTTAACATCAAATTTTTTATATAAAAGTCGTGCTAGTGCTATCCCATCTGCTCCATTATTTCCAGGACCACAGACAATAAGAATTATACTTTCATCTTCAAACTTCTCTTCACAAAATCTTGCCATGCTAGATGCAGCATGTTCCATAAGTATATCTTCTGTTAAACTAAACTCTTCATAACATCTTTTATCTAAAGTTCCAACTTCATCAAATACTTTTTTCATGGCATACTCTTTATTTGTTTTTAAATTTCCATCCATCTTTTGATAAGATTTCTATTATTTTTTCTTTTACATCACCTTGTAGTTCTATCCACTCTTCTTTTATAGCTCCACCACAAGCAAGCTTTTTCTTTAGAAGTTTTAGAACCTCTTTTTTTTCATCAAGAGAAACATAAAATCTACCCACTAAAGTAACTGGTTTACCTTTTCTTTTTTCATAAGTAAATACCAACTGATGTGAGTTTTTTGGCTCTATTTTATTATTTGATGGTTTTTTCTTTTTATCTTCTTTTTTTGTATCAAAACTATCACCATCAAGTTTTGCACCCATTTCGAATATCATTAAAATACCTTTACTCTTGTTTGAACATCTAGTTCATCTATAGATATAAAATCACTTACTTTGTACTGTTCAACTGCAACTCTTCCTATCATAGCTGCATTGTCACTACAATACTTAAGTTCACTTAACATCAAAGAAGTTCCATATTTTTTGCACAGATTTTCCACTTCACCTCTTAAACAAACATTTGCACTTGCTCCACCTACTATTGCGAAGTTTTTAGGAGCTTTTATTTTAAATAGTTTTTTTAACTTTTGCATGATATGCTCAACTGCTGTTCTTTGAAAAGAGGCGCAAATATCTGCTTTTATTTCATCACTTAGAGTTCCTTGTTTTTCTATCTCAACTCTAACTGCATTTTTTAAACCTGAATATGAAAACTCTATTTTTGGACTTTGTCTAAGTGGGATAGGAAAATCAAACTTTTGACTATCTCCTTTAAAAGATAGTTCTTGAATAACTGGACCTCCTGGGTAACCCAAATCCATCATTTTGGCAACCTTATCAAAACTCTCACCAAAACTATCATCCATAGTACTTGCAAGGATTTTCATATCACTTAAAGAGTTCACCTCTATAATTTGAGTATGCCCACCAGAAACTAATAAAACTGTTAAGGGAAGGTTTGAATCTTTTTCAATAAATAGTGAATAGATATGTCCTTTTAGATGATTTACAGCAATTAAAGGAATATCTAAAGCTAAAGATAGAGCCTTTGCCATAGTTACACCTTCCATAAGTGTAACAGAAAGACCAGGTGCATTTGTAACTGCGATTGCTTTTAATTTAGAAAAATATTCTTCACACTCTTGGAGTATTTTAGGTAAAGCTTCCACATGTAATCTTGCGGCAAGTTCAGGTACAACTCCACCATAAATACTATGTTGTAGCTCTTGAGATATCTTTTTATGGTAAATGAGTCTATTTGTATCTATTTCAGTTATGGCTATAGAACTATCATCACAAGAAGATTCGATACTAAGAATCATTTAGCATTTTCCTCACAAGTCTCTTCTCTTTTAATCCAATCCAAGGCACAATCAAGCTTCCCAAATCCAGAAGATGCATTTATATGTCCTGCATTTTCCATTATTTTCATACCCACATTTAGTTTTGTTTGAAGATCTATTGCTTCTTCAATTTCCATGTATGGGTCATTTGTTGAAGCTGCCATTATTATCTCTTTTGCTTTTAAATCTTTAGCAATAGGATATGGATAAAAGCTTTGTGCTTCTTTTACAATTCTATTTCTACTAACAGGTGCTACTAACATAAGTTTATCAAGATTTATATCAAGTTCAGAACAAGTATGAAACCAAAGTACATTTGCCAAAGAGTGACAAACTACAATATCAGGATTAAAATGTTTAATCTCTTTTTTTAAAAACTCTTTCCACTCATTTAACTCAGGGTTTTCTCTTTTAGGAAAAGCTGGAAAAGAGACAATATAATTCTCTTTTATCAAGTCACGTGCCAAATGCGCTTGCCAATGGGGAAAATCACTCCCACCTAAACCATGTAATATCAAAACTCTTTTATTCACTTTTTTCCTTTTCTATTTACTTCTTACACATCGAACTAATTTTAATTTGTGTCTACTATCATAATATGCTGTTCCACTTACAAAATACATATAATCAGCATAAAACCATAAGGTTCTCCAATGTGCCGTGCTTGCCCAATAACCTTCACTTAAACTATATTTAAAGGCTCTATTTATATTTTTTTTTGTATTTTTTTTATCAACGATTAAAGCAAACTCTTCTATATCTGGCAAACGCCAATCATCAAAGCCTGCATAAGATAATTTATCACAATATTCTTGCGCATCTGGATGAGTTAAATAAGTTGTAATATTTAACTCACTATCCATCCAAACTAATTTATTTGCATCATCTATTACGATATTTCTATCATTATCTCTATGTAAAGAGGCTGCATTTAAAACTGCTATTAACGATATTATGAGTAGTAAATATTTCATTCTCTTATCTTTGAGTTAAATTTTCCTTTTTGAATTCTATCATTTGTAAATTCATCAAAAAGTTCTATGTCTATTTTACCATTTTTTTTAAACACAAGTCCAACTAACTCTTTTTTTGACTCTTGAATTTCTTTTTCTTCTGGTTTTGCATGAATTTTCCAATTTTCAAATTTTTCTTCATAATCTTTAATTGTCTGTTTTTCAAACTTAGTTCTTGTAGCTATTAAATAGATAACTAAAACTAAAAGTATTCCAAAAGGAATTAATAAATCAAGACCCACAATAAGCCCTAACCTCTTTATCCCAAGCAAAAATATCTTCTAATGAGCTTGGGTTTACATTATGAAAATGATTTAAAGCATCTAAAGTGATTTTTGAAATATCTAAAAACCCTATTTCTTCATTTAGAAATTTTGCAACAGCAACTTCATTTGCAGCATTTATAACTACACCTAAATTTGGATTTTTTAATATTTCATCTTTTATACCCCAGATTGGATATCGTTGCTCTTCTATTTTTTTAAACTCTAAAGTTCCAACTTCCACTAAATCTATATGCTTAAGTATATTTTCATCAACTCTACCCAAAACAGCATATGAAATAGGAAGTTGCATATTTGCATTTGCTATGTGTGCTGTTGTACTTCCATCAGTAAAATTAATTAGTGCATGAATTAGTGATTTTGTTTCTATTATTGCATCAAGTTTTATTGTATTCTTGTGCTCATCACTCTCTTTGAGAAAAAGCCATTTTGCTTCAAGTAGTTCAAAAATCTTATTTGTCATAGTTGCACTATCGATTGTAATTTTATTTCCCATTGACCAATTTGGATGATTTAAGGCCTCTTTTATTGATACATTTTTTAACTTTTCTAGTGGATAATCTCTAAATGAACCACCACTAGCAGTTATTGTCATAGAATCTATTTTTTTATCTTGAAGTAAATACCATAAGCCAAAATGTTCACTATCTATTGGGATAAGATTGTTTTGGTCTATAAAAGCACCAGCTACTACTAGTGATTCTTTATTTGCCAAAGCTACTTTTTTCCCACATTTGATTGCTTTAAGGGTAGGTTTTAATCCCAAAAAACCTACAAGTGAATTTACAACTGTTTTTGCATCTGATTGTTCGATTGCATTTAAAATTGCTTCTTCCCCATAAGATACATTTGTATGATTTACTTTTGGAATATCATCTTTTGAAGCAATTACTACGGTTTTTGGATTGAACTGTTTTATTTGAGTATTTAATAAATCTATATTTTTACCTGCAACTAAAACATCAATATTTAAATTAAATTTTTTTGCGATATTTAGAGTATTAACTCCAATAGAACCTGTACTTCCTAATATTATCAAAGTATGGCTCTTAATAAAACTAACATAACAATTGAAGCAAATAAAAAACCATCTGTTCTATCTAATACTCCCCCATGACCTGGTAAAATACTTCCACTATCTTTTACCCCCGCTTCTCTTTTTAAATAACTCTCAAATAAGTCACCAAAAATAGATGAAATAGCAACTACTATAGAGATAATTAAAGTCCCCATATAAGTTATTCCATCAATTGCAAAGATTGGACCTAAAATAGCTGCTAAAACTATACCTCCAGCTACACCTTCCAAAGTCTTATTAGGACTTGTTTCACAAAACTTTGTTTTCCCAAAAGCACGCCCCACATAATATGCCCCAACATCAGCAGAAGCTACAACAAATAACATCCACCAAAGAACTCCTATTCCATACTCATTATATAAAGTTAAAAGTGTTAAAAATGAAATAAGAGGATATAATAAAGGAAGAAATACTTTTTTATCCATATCTCTTTTGTAAGCTAAATTAGAAGCAAAAATAACTAAAGCAACTAAAACTAATATTTCAGGATAAGGATAAAAATAAGCAATAATCCAAGTAATAGCAGCATATTGAAAGACTCTTGAATCTTTTATTTTAAAAAGATTCATTGCCTCATCAATACCCACAATCATAAAAGCGCCAAGAAAAAGCCAAGTTACAAACATAGTATTTATATAACTTACTAGAATAAATACGGCAAATAAAACAAGTGCTGTTTTTATTCGTGTTGAACTTGAGGAAATTAACTCATACATTGAAAACCTTTGATTTTTTCATATTTTATCTTAAGTTTTCTTTCTATTTTGTAAATGAGCTTTTTAAGGCTTATTTTGAGTCTAGTTTATTTAAATATGTACATCAATTGTATCATAGGGATTATATAAAACATTTGCCCCATTTTGAACTTTTACATTTCTTCTTTGGGTAAAGTCAACCAAGTATTTTCCACTAAAATCTGTTGAAAATTTTACACATAACTCTGCTGCTTTATATATAACATCTATGGGTAGCGTTTTTTTTGTATTTTGTACTATTACATGTGAAGAGTTTGTACTTTGCATATGAAACCAAAAATCACTTGCTTTTGAATTTTGAAGTAAATATATATTTGATTTTTCATCAGTTCCAAGAAGTATTCTATAGCCATCAAAGAAAAAACTCTCATAGGGTTCTTGTTTTTTTGTTTTAGTTTGATTTTTCTGTTTCTTTGGAAGTAAAAACTCTACTTCATCAATAGACTTACAAAGATTTATATTAGTAATCATTCGATTTAAAAATTCAATTTTATTCTCTAAGTTCTCTTTTTCTATAGAGATATGCATACTCTTTTGCTTTAGTTTTTTTGCTTTTTTGAAAAGAGTATTTGCATAAATGGAAGGGTTACTACACTCACTTAAATCAATCTCTACAACTGTTCCATCATAGTTATTTAGTTTTGCACTCTTTTCATATGCTTTTATTAGATGCAAATTGCTCAAAATCAAATTTGCTTTTTCGTATAAAAGCTGTGATTCTTTTTCTAATTCATCTTTTTGTGGTAAAGATTTTAAGACTTTTAATAATTTGGCACGATTTTTCTCTATTTGTGATATCTTTTGCTTTTTTAAACTTGCTAATAAACTTTGTTCTTTTTGAAGATAGTTATTAAGTAAAAACTCTTCTGTATTTTCTATCTCTTCCATTTTGGGTATAAAAGTCTGTTTTGGGATTTCATCTAATTTTTCACCAACTTTTACAACCCTAGAAGAGCTGAACTCATCTATATGTCTTAGGGCTTCTAAGATTATCTCATTTTCATCCAAAATTATTATATTTGTGTGTTTTCCTGTAAATTCAAACTGTAAGATTGTAGTTAATTCTTTGTATGAAGATTTTGAATTTACATAAATTCGAATTATCTTATCATCATTGTGCATAGTGATATTTTTTATTCTAGAATTGTTAAATCTTTTTTGCAAAATAGTATCAAAAGGAGCGATAAAATCTTTTTTTGATGAACTTTTTTCCTCTTTTTTATATATTAAACTATTGCTTTTTGCCATATCAAAATATATTACATTTCTATCATTAAACTCAATAAAAATAGTATTATTTTCTACTCTTCTTATTTGTCTTATTATTTTACAATTTGCATTTAAATATTCAACAATATTTTTTATAGCATAATATTTCATTTTTTTCCAATTTATTTTAGTGTGTATCTATCATATTTTAAGATTACTCGTTCTGCTATATCTACCATTTTTATGTTTAGAACTTTAAATCTTTCATCTTTTATATTTAATAGTAATTTATCATAAATTATAGTGTAAGGATATAGTAAAAAGTAGATATATTCTTTTGATTTTGATTCTTTTCCTAACTCTTTAAACCACATTGATAAAAGTGATATATAAAGCATAGCTGGGTTAAAAGAGGAACCTTCTTTTAACTCTTTTGATAATTCTAAGTTTAAAAAATTATAAGCTTTTAATATAGAAGGAATTGTATATGAGTTTTTATTTTTTAAATAATAGTCATTTTCTTTTGTAACTTTTTTTAACTCTTTTAAAATAACTTTAGAAGTATCTTTTATATAAATTTTTATTGCATCATCAATTTCAAAATTTTCATCTTCAATATTTTCATAAGATGTTATAATGTCCTTGCATAAGAGTAACAAGGCTTCTGTTTTTATTTTGGATAAGTTTATAATCATACACAATTTTATCTAAAGTATTCTAAATAAGCACAACTCTAAAGTTTTTTAAGTCTAATTAAGTTAAAATATATAAATTTTATAAAAAACTTAATAAAAAAGGAAATTATTGGAACCGATTGGCGTATTAAATGATGGTCAAATTTATGACCTTCAAACTGCGGAAGCTTTAAATATTCAAGGAGAGGTAATAAAAGCCGATAACTCTAAAGAGTCTTTAGAGATTTTGAGACACTCATGTGCCCATCTTATGGCACAAGCTATCAAAGAGTTATATCCAGAAGCTAAATTTTTTGTAGGACCTGTTGTAAGTGAAGGGTTTTACTATGATTTTAAAGTTGAATCAAAAATATCAGATGAAGACTTACCAAAAATTGAAAAGAAAATGAAAGAGTTAGCAAATGCTAAACTACCTATTGAAAGATACGAAGCATCAAGAGAAGAGATTTCACAAAAATTTAATAGTGACGAACTAAAACAAGCTGTATTATCAAGAATTACAGATGACACCCTGACGATCTACAAACAAGGTGATTTTGAGGATTTATGTAGAGGTCCACATTTACCAAATACTAGGATGATAAGAAGTTTTAAACTAACAAGAGTAGCAGGTGCTTATCTTGGTGGTGATGAAAAAAATGAGATGATTACTAGAATTTATGGTATTGCATTTTTTGATAAACAAGAGCTAAATGACTATGTAAGAATGCATGAAGAGGCTAAAAAAAGAGACCATAGAAAATTAGGAACGGAACTTGAACTTTTCACATTTAGTGATGATGTGGGTGCAGGTCTTCCAATGTGGTTACCAAATGGGGCACGTCTAAGATCAAAACTAGAACATATCTTATATAAAGCACATAGAATAAGAGGATATGAACCAGTTCGAGGGCCAGAAATCTTGAAATCTAAGATGTGGGATATCTCAGGACACAATGCAAACTATAGTCAAAATATGTACTATACTACTATTGATGAACAAAGATATGCGATGAAACCGATGAACTGTGTTGGTCATATTCAAATTTTCAAAAACTCTTTAGTCTCATACAAAGACTTACCAAAAAAACTTTTTGAATATGGAGTTGTTCATAGACATGAAATGAGTGGTGCAATGCATGGCTTATTTAGAGTTAGAGAATTTACTCAAGATGATTCACATATTTTTTGTACCCAAGATCAAATGAAAGATGTAATCTTTGAAGTTTTAGAATTCGTTGATGCCTTACTAAAAATGTTTGATTTTAAATATGAAATTGAAGTTTCTACAAAACCAGAAAAAGCAATTGGTGATGATATGTTTTGGGAAAAAACTACAAAAGGTATCATGGATGCACTTGATGAAAAAGGTATCACTTATGGTATCGATGAAGGTGGTGGAGCATTTTATGGTCCTAAAATTGATATCAAAATTCTAGATGCTATTGGAAGAAAATGGCAATGTGGAACTGTACAAGTTGATATGAACTTACCATCAAGATTTGAAGCTGAATATATCAATGAAAAAGGTGAAAAAGAACAACCAGTTATGATTCACAGAGCTATTTTAGGTTCTTTTGAAAGATTTATTGGTATATTAACAGAACACTGTGCAGGTGAGTTTCCATTTGTTATTGCTCCTACACAAGTTATTTTTGTACCAATTGCAGATACTCATAATGAGTATGCAAAAGAGTTGGAAAAAGAACTTTTACAAAATAACATAGATTCTAAAATTTTCAATATGAATGAAAGTTTAAATAAAAGAATTAGAATGGCAGAGAAACAAAGAGTTCCAATGATTGTAGTAATTGGAGATGAAGAAGTTGAAAATAAAACTGTAGCACTAAGAGATAGAAGAAAAAGAGAACAATCAAATATGGGTAAAGATGAATTTATCCAAATGTTAAATGAAATTAATAAAGGAAGTGAAATTTGAGTCGAGGAAATAAAAAAGACGACGTAATAATGAATGACGACATTACAGCTAAGGAAGTTAGGTGTATGGGTGATGATGGTACTAATTACGGTATCATCTCAACAGCTGATGCTTTAAAAACTGCAGATGAACAAGGTCTTGATTTAGTTCTAATAGCACCAGATGGTAAACCACCTGTTGCAAAAATAATGGACTATAGTAAATTCAAATATCAACAAGAAAAAAAGAAAAAAGAAGCTAGAAAAAATCAAAAAGTGATTGTTCTAAAAGAAGTGAAATTTTCTGTAAAAATTGCTGAAAATGATATTAACTATAAAGTAAAACATGCAATCGAATTCCTTGAAAAAGGTTATCACGTAAAATGTAGAGTTTTCCTAAAAGGTAGAGAAATGGCTCATCCTGAAGCTGGTGTAGAAGTACTTGAAAAAGTATGGCCTATGCTTGAAGATTATGGGGATAGAGATTCTGAACCTAAACTTGAAGGAAGATTTGTAAATATGATGGTTCTTCCTAAAAAAGACTAACTTAGCCTCCTTAAGAAAGAGAAGAAATTCTCTTTCTACAAAAACTTCAAATTAACTTAAACTTATTTAAAGCTTTTTTTAAATATAATCACAAACTTTTTCTAATATCGAAGAAGAATGCAAATTTAAGAAAGGAGAAATCCATGCCTAAAATGAAATCAGTAAGTGGAGCTTTAAAAAGATTTAAAGTGAAAAAAAATGGTTCAATTAAATGTGGTTCAGCATTTAGAAGTCACATCTTAACAAAAATGTCAAGAAAAAGAAAAGTGGCATTAAGAGGACCTCAAACTATTGATAGCACTGATGCTACAAGAGTTAGAAGAATGTTGTGTAAAGCGTAATTAAAGAAATTTAATTACAAGTCCCTCCACAAAAATGTGGACAAGTTCGACAATAGTCGACACCGATATTTAAACAAAATATATGGTTAAGAAAGGAATAAAATGCCTAGAGTAAAAACTGGTATAGTTAGAAGAAGAAGACATAAAAAAGTTCTAAAAGCTGCAAGAGGTTTCTTCGCAGGTAGAAGCAAACACTTTAGAAAAGCAAAAGAACAATTAGAAAGATCTTTAGTATACGCATACAGAGATAGAAGACAGAAAAAAAGAGATATTAGAAAGCTATGGATTATCAGAATTAATGCAGCTTGTAGATTAAATGATATCAACTATTCAAGATTCATGAACGGTGTTAAATTAGCTGGAATTGAATTAGATAGAAAAATATTAGCTGATATGGCAATGAATGATGCAGCAGCATTTACTTCAGTTGTAACAGCAGCTAAAGCAGCATTAGCAAAATAATTTTAAATTTGCAAAATAAAAAAGGGGTTTGATTAATTTCAAACCCCTTTTTTTATGATTATTTTTATATTAAAGAGAGTGCCTTTTGGTAATCTTCTTTTTTGTTTAGATTTAAAAATTCATTCTCATCAAAAAACTCTATTTTTTTTAGTTCTATATTTTTTAGTAAAAATCCTATTTTATGATTATTCTCTTTTAGCATTTCATTTATTACATTTAAACAAGACTTTTCATAAACTCCACATAAATTGTGTTCCCTTGATGTTATTGCAATTGTACTACTATTTGAACTCTCATTTATCAGTTTTTCAATTGTTTCAATTTTTATAAAAGGAGTATCCACTGTCATTACAAATACTTTGTCAGATTTTATAGTTTCAAAAATACTTTTTAAAGCTATCAAAGGTGAACTTTCATCATTAATATTATCAAATATTATATTTTCATCACTTTTTAGAAAATCAAATTTATTAGTTTTTGAAGATAGGTAAATATTTTTAAAATGAGATTTTAACCTATCAAATTGATAGTGAGCAAGAGTATTATACTTAGCAAAAGGAAGAAGAGCTTTGTCTTCTCCCATTCGTGAACTTCTACCACCACAAAGGATTACACAAGGTATATCAAATTGTGGCTTAGTCATCTATAGACTTCTAGGATCTGTGATATATCCACTAATTGCACTTGCAGCTGCAACTGCACTATTAGCTAAATAGATTTTTGAGCTTCTTGAACCCATTCTTCCTACAAAGTTTCTATTTGTAGTAGAAATACAAACCTCATTATCACCTAAGATTCCCATATATCCACCTAAACATGCTCCACAAGTAGGATTTGAAACAACTCCACCTGCATCAACTAAAGTATCAATATAACCTAATTTTGTAGCTTCTCTTAATATCTTTTGAGTTCCAGGAGTTAAGATAAGTCTTACATGTCTTGCAACTTTTTTACCTTCAAGTAATTCAGCAGCTACTTTAAAATCAGATAATCTTCCATTTGTACAAGACCCAATAAATACTTGGTCAACTTTAATATTATCTTCTACAGCTTGATTTACACTGTGTCCATTTGATGGTAAGAATGGATATGCAATTACTGGATTTAAGGCTTCAACATCTATTTCAATCACTTGACAATATGTAGCATCTTCATCAGAGTAATGAATTTTTGGCTCCGCTCTTAAACTATCTCTTGAGTCTAAAAACTCTTTTGTAACTTCATCATATGCAACAATTCCATTTTTAGCACCCGCTTCAATAGCCATATTACATAAAGAGAATCTATCATCCATACTTAAATATTTAATTGTATCACCTGTGAATTCTAAAGCTTTATATAAAGCTCCATCAACACCAAGTATTCTAATAATCTCTAAAATTAAATCTTTTCCAGTTACATAAGGACCTGGTTTACCTTTGAATACTACTTTTATAGACTCAGGAACTTTAAACCAGTTTCCACCGGTAATCATTCCAAAAGAGATATCAGTACTTCCCATTCCAGTAGAAAATGCACCTAATGCCCCATGAGTACAGGTATGTGAATCAGCACCAATAATAACATCACCTGGTAATACTAAACCTTTTTCAGGTAAAAGTGCATGTTCAATTCCCATATCTTTTTCATCAAAAAATAATTTTAAATTATGTTTTAAAGCAAAATCTCTTGAGATTTTTGCTTGGTTTGCCGATGCAATATCTTTTGCAGGGATAAAGTGATCAAGTACGATTGCAAAACCATCTGGGTTTGCTAATTTTTCAAAACCACCCTCTTCAAATGCTCTAATAGAAATAGGAGTTGTAATGTCATTTCCAATAACCATATCAATTGGACTTCTTACAATCTCACCTGCATAAACTTCATGTCCTACATGTTCGCTAAAAATTTTTTCTGTAATTGTTTGACCCATCTTTTCTCTCTTTATTAAACTTATCTTTTTTAATTTGCTCGATTATAGCTAAAATCTGTTTAGCTTTCAAAAACTCTTTTAAGCTCTTTTTTTATCTTCTTTATATTGTTTATACTGCATATATAAAATTATTGCAATAGCAAAATCAATAATTACATCTGCAAAATTAAATATTGCAAAATCAAAACCACAATGCCAATAAACATAATCAACAACTGCCCCATATGTAAATCTATCTAAAATATTAGATAAACCACCTGCAAGTAGTATAGAAACAGGTATATAATACTTTAAAAATACTTCTTTATTAAAGTATAAATAAATCAATATACAAATTATAAGTGCTAATTGTATAAATTTCAAATATTCACTCAAAAACTCAAACATTGAAAATGCTACACCATAATTATATGCTAGAACTAAAGATATGCAATCACTTTCAAAACCAAAATTTAAAAATACAAAACCATATTTAATGGCTTGATCTATTAAAACTAATAATACAAAAATTATTAGAGAAACAATTAATTTCTTATTCATAGTTTTTTATTTAAAAACTCTATTAATTTATCCATATATTCATTTACTAACTTTTTATCTCGACCTTCAATCAAAATTCTTAGTTTATTCTCTGTTCCAGAATATCTAATTAAATCTCTCATACCTTTAGATTTGATTTCTGCTTGGAGTTCTTTTAATCCTTCAATTTTATCTAAAGGAATTTTTTCATTTACTTTTATATTTTTTAACACTTGTGGATATAGTTCAAATTTATTTAAAGCTTCACTAGCTTTTTTACCACTTTCTAAAACATATGCTAATACTTGAAGTGCAGTTGCAAGACCATCTCCTGTTTTTGAAACATCAGAGAAAATAACATGTCCACTTTGCTCTCCTCCAAAGTTTATATCATTTTCTTTCATATTTACTAAAACATTTTTATCACCAACATCTGTTCTATTTAGTTTTAAATCAAATGAGTCTAAGTAGTCCTCTAAGGCTTTATTACTCATAACTGTAGCAACACAAGCTTCACCTTTTAAAAGTCCCTTACCACTTAGATAGACACATAGGGCGCCTAATAGTTTATCCCCATCAACAGTATCACCATTTTCATCTATTACTACTAGTCTATCTGCATCTCCATCTAAAGCTAATCCAATATCAGCTCTTACTTCTTTTACAATCTTTGCAACATTTTCTGGATACATTGCACCACTTAATTCATTGATATTAAATCCATTTGGTTTTGCATTTATTGTAAAGACTTCAGCTCCTAGTTCTTCTAAAATTGTAGGTGCTACTTTATAAGCTGCTCCATTTGCACAATCAAGAACAATTCTAAGACCACTTAATGTCAAATCTTTTGGAAATGAACTTTTAATTGATACAATATATCTTCCAATAACATCATCAATTCTTTTTGAAGAACCAATTTCTTTACCTGTTTTTTGTGCACAAGCTCTAGCTTCATCATCAAAAAACAACTCTTCTATTGCTTTTTCACCATCCATTCCTAACTTATTTCCATTTTGATCAAAAAATTTAATTCCGTTGTCTTCAAAGGGATTATGTGAAGCAGATATCATAATTCCAGCATCACATCTCATTGATTCTGTTAAGAATGCAATAGCAGGTGTAGGCATTGGTCCTATTTGGATAACATCGTATCCCACGGCCGTCAGTCCAGAAACAAGTGCATTTTCAATCATATAACCACTTCTTCTAGTATCTTTTCCTACTAAAATTTTGTTTGTATATGAGTGTTTTCTAAAAAATATTCCAGCAGCCATTGCTAGTTTCATTACAGTCATCGCATCTAAAAATGACCCCGCTTGTCCTCTTACGCCATCAGTACCAAATAGTTTCATGAAAAATCCTAAAATTAAACTTAATTTAAACTTACTTTAAAGTTATTTGGCTAGTATTCTAGCCTTAAAAAAATTATAAAGAGGTTAAAAATGGCAAACCACAAATCTTCGGCTAAAAGAGCTAAACAAACGTTAGTAAAAACTGAGAGAAACAGATTTTACAAAACAAGAATTAAAAACATAACTAAAGAAGTAATATCTGCAGTTGAGGCTAATGACAAAGAAAAAGCAACTGTTGCTATGAAAACTGCAAATAAATACATGCACCATTGTATTGCAAAAGGTATCCTTAAAAAAGGAACTGCAGCTAGAAAAGTTAGTAGACTACAAGTTAAAGTTAACGCACTTTAATAAAAATTTACTATCATAAAAATATGGTAGTTAATTTTATTTATTTGCTTATACATACAATAAAATATGTTACAAGATAAATTACAACTATTTATTGATAGATATGAGGAGATTAATGGATTATTAGCTTCTCCAGATATCTCTTCAGACATAAAAAGGATGACTACCCTTTCAAAAGAGCAGTCAGCAATTGAACCAATCGTAAATAAAGCTAAAGAATATATAAGTGTTTTAAATGATATTCAAGATAATAAAGCATTACTTGATGATCCAGAATTAGGTGATTTAGCAAAAGAAGAACTTAGAGATTTAGAGGTTAGAAAACCTACTATTGAAGAAGAGATAAAAGTTCTTATGATACCTAAAGATCCTAATGATGATAAAAATATTTTTATAGAACTAAGAGCTGGTGCAGGTGGGGATGAAGCAGGAATATTCGTAGGAAACCTATTTAGAGCATACTTAAGATATGCAGAACTAAAAGGGTGGAAAGTTGAGATAATGAACCAAAGTGAAAATGAAGCAGGTGGATATAAAGAAATTGTAGCTTTATTTAAAGGTGAACAGGTTTATTCAAGACTAAAATATGAGAGTGGAACACATAGAGTTCAAAGAGTTCCCGCAACAGAATCTCAAGGTAGAGTTCATACATCAGCTATCACTGTAGCAGTTATGCCAGAAGTTGATGATGTAGAAATTCAAATCGATCCAAGTGATTTAAAAATTGATGTTATGAGAGCAAGTGGAAATGGTGGACAATCTGTAAATACGACAGACTCTGCAGTTAGAATTACACATATTCCATCAGGACTTGTGGTAACTAACCAAGACCAAAAATCTCAACATAAAAATAAAGATAAAGCAATGAAAGTTTTAAAAGCTAGACTTTATGACATTCAAATGCAAGAAAAAATGGACTCTGAAGGTGCCAGCAGAAAAGAACAAGTTGGAACTGGGGACAGAAGTGGAAGAATTAGAACTTATAATTATCCACAAGGCCGAATAAGTGACCATAGAATTAACCTAACATTATACAGACTTGAGGCAATTATGAATGATGGACTATTTGATGAAATAATAGACCCATTAATCACAGATGCACAATCAAAAGCAATTGAGGCTAATGGATTATAATCCATTAGTTTCACTTTTTTATCTACTTACGTAATCAAAATGTAATCATTTTAAAATAGACTTTCACCTATTAAAATATAACCATACAAATATTCCAAAAATTAAAAATTAAAAAAAGAGATAACTTTTTTTGATTTTAGTTATAGCCCTTTATCTTTTACGCGAACAAAGAGAAAAGGCTATAAATAGGATTAAAATATGAAAATAAAATGGAATTCAATTGTTGAAAAACTCGATTATGCTTTTCAGCCTATTATACATGCTCACTCTGGTAAAATTTTTGCAGTTGAAGCACTTCTTAGAAATGTAGAAAAAATACCTAATATAAATTATATTCATGATATTTTTGATTTAGCATATGAAGAGAACTACTTATATGAGTTTGACTTAATGTTAAGAGAAAAAGCAATTGAAAAGTTTTCTAAAATAGATATTGAAAATCTACAACTTTTTTATAATCTTGATAATAGAACTATTCATGCAAAAAACTATACAAAAGGCAATACAAAAAAAATATTAAAAAAATACAACTTGCCTAAAAGTATAATTTGTTTTGAATTAAGTGAAAGAGGAACATTAGAAGATCAAACCGATTTAATTGAAATGATACATAACTACAATAGTAGTAATTATAATATTGCCATTGATGACTTTGGAGTTGGAGTTTCAGGTTTAAAACTATTATACTTTTCACAAGCAAATATAATAAAAATAGATAGATTTTTCATAGAAAATATAAATGGAGATGCTAAAAAAAGACTATTTTGTTCATCTATTATAAATATGGCACATATTATGGGAATGAAGGTTGTAGCAGAAGGTGTTGAAACATTAAAAGAATTTTATACTTGTAAAAATATTGGAGCTGATTTTATTCAAGGTTTTTTTGTACAAAAACCAACTGTACAAATTGATGAAATAAAACCTTTATATAAAGAGATAGTAAAATATTTGCTAAATGAAAAAAGAGCCGATGATAATGCACCAATAGAACAAGAATATATTCAAAATATTGTTCCTCTTAATATTAATTCATCGTTGCACTCTTTATTTTTATATTTTAAAGATTATACACATAGTAGTTTTGTACCAATAATAGATGATTATGATAACTTTATTGGTGTTATTTATGAAGTTGATATTAAACAAATTTCATACTCACAATATGGATTAGCCCTAGCACAAAATAAATCATACAGTTCCAAAATAAGTAAATATGTAAAACCAGTGATTTCAATAGAAGCCTCATGGGGGATTGATAAAGCCCTACAAATCTTTAATCAAGACCCAAATTCATCTGGTATATTTATTACAAAAGCAAATAAATATCATGGTTTTATTGATTTAAGATCCCTTTTACAACTTTCACATAAAAGAACAATAGAGATTGCAGAGAACCAAAATCCACTAACAAGGCTACCAGGGAATAATCAAATCGAACGATTTATTTACAATAGTTTAGAAAATAAAAATACTTATACTTCACATATTTTATATTTTGACTTTGACAATTTTAAACCTTTTAATGATACTTATGGATTTAGACAAGGTGATAGAGCAATACTTTTATTTGCAGAACTTTTACAAAAAAAATATCCCAACGACACTTTTATAGCACATATTGGAGGAGATGACTTTTTTATAGGTATAAAAAATAATGATATTGAAGAGGTTTACCTAACTACAAAAGAAGTTTTAGATGAATTTAGATGGTCTGTAAAAAATCTATATAATGAAACAGATAAAAAAAATGGTCATATAAAAGGAAAAGATAGATTTGGTGAAGATAGGATATTTAAACTTTTATCATGCTCTTGTGCTATTATTGAGATATCAAATAATTCAAAAGTAAAAAACTTTGATTACACTTTAAATGTAATGAAAAAATACTCAAAGGATTTAGATAGACCAATAAGTGCTTCATTTTAAAATGTAATCATCTTGTAATTATTATAAACTATAATGTCCAACAAAATATATATTTTATAATTGGAAGGCGTAGATGATGTTAAAAGTTTATGAAACAAAAAGAGAACAAATTCAAAATGAATTGTTAGAAATTGGAGATATAGTAATTGAATCTTTAAATAATGCACTAAAAGCATTAAAAGATGAAGATATAAAAGCATTAAAAGATGCAGAATTATCTTTAAAAAAGCTTACAAATAAATCAAATGATATTGATAATTCTATCGTTACAGCCCTTGCCTTGTATCAACCAGAAGCAAGAGATTTAAGAGAATTGGTTTCTTATTTTAAAATTACAAATGAAATTATAAGAGCAGGTGGTAATACAAAAGGTTTTATAAAAATATTTAGAAGCTCATTTAGTGAAGATTTAAATACTAAAACAATCTTAGAATTTGCTATTCCATTGTTAAAATCAACTATACTTTCTCTTCAAACAGCAATGTCAATTATAAAAGAATCAACTTCAAATCATATAGAAGAAAAATACCAAAGAGTTGTAGTTGAAGAGAGTAAAACTGATGATTTATATTCAATGATTGAAAAAAACCTATTAAAACTTATCTCTAAAAATTTAGATTTATCGAAAGAGTATTTCGAAATTTTAACATCATTAAGAAAATTAGAAAAAATATCTGATAGAGCAGTTTCTATTGCTCACTTATTGCTTTTTGCTGAGCAAGGTGGAGAATTAGAAAGAAAATAGTAGTTGATACTATAGTCTAACTTATGAAAAGAGCTTTTGCAAAAATAAACAAATATTTCCGCAGTAACTACGAAGTACTAATAGCAATGATTTTGTTCATTGCTATTATCATCTCAGGATTAGAGTTTTCTAAAGCAATTATCTATATGCTTGAATTTATTGTTATCATGGAAGTTGTTAAAATGATTTCTGATTTCATAAAAAAAGAGAAATTACGACTCCGATTTGTCATTGATTTATTCATTATCTTTCTAATTAGAGACGTAATTATTCAAGCATCCCATAAAGAAATGGACTATGTTGATATAATTTTTTTACTAATTGTTATATTTATATTTTTTATTTTTAGGATAATGTCAATAAAATACTCTCCAGGGATACATAAAATTGATAATATAAGTGAGAAATCAGATGAATAATACAACAATATTGATAATTGAAGATGAAGTTGATATTTTAGAGCTTTTAGAATATACCTTACAAAAAGAGGGTTTTGAAACTATTGGCTTTTTGAATGCATCTGATAAAGTATATGAAGTTTTAAATGAAGAAGAGATTGATTTAATACTTATGGATAGAAATTTACCAGGAATAGAGGGAACTTCATTTATAAATGATATAAAAAACAAAGGTTACAATATACCAGTAATTTATGTTAGTGCAAAAGATCAAGATGAAGATATTTTAGAAGGTTTTGATAAACATGCAGATGATTATATAACTAAACCTTTTAATTTAAAAGAATTAATTGCTAGAGTAAAAGCTGTAATAAAAAGAACCAAAAAAGATATTGAAATAGAAAAAATAAAAGATATCACTTATAAAAAATCTAGCAAAAGCTTTTTTATAGATGACTCAAAAATAGATTTGACAACCTTAGAACATGATTTATTTTTAGAGTTTTTTAAAAATAAAGATATTCTTTTAAGTAGAGAGTATTTATTAGATACCGTATGGGAAGATTCATTGGAAAAGAAACTAAAAACTGTAAATGTGGCAGTTAAAAGATTAAAAAGCAAAATTGACCCAAATGGTGATAAAAAATATATAAAATCTGTTCGTGGTGAAGGATATATGTTTTGTTAAAAATCCATCAGTTTTTCCTTAGAAGTTTTATACTTATCTTTTTATCAATACTTATACTAATTTCCATTGTAATTTATTTTTGGTCAAAAACAATATATTTAGAACAAATTGAAAAAAATATATTAGCAAATATCAATACCCTTTCAATCGCACTTCCAAACTTAGATAATATTGACAGAAAAGTTCAAGAGATAAAAAAAGCAACTAACTTTAGAGTAACTATTATCAATGAAAAAGGAAAAGTAATTGCTGAAACAGATAAAGATAAATCACTTATGGAAAATCACCTAAATAGAGAAGAAGTTATTGATGCAAAACTTAGTGATTATGGTGAAATATCAAGACATTCACATACTTTAAATAAAGATTTACTTTATATTGCAAAAGAAGTTAAAATTGATGGACATAATTATTTTATAAGAATGTCTAGTGATATAAGTACAATAAAAGAGTATTTTATAAAATTGAGTCTTCAACTTATTGCTATTTTTTCTATTTTTCTTCTTTTAGCTTTTGCAGTTTCATACTATATATCTAATGAAATAAAAAAAGAGACGGACAATATCTTGCACTTTTTAATTAGTCTTACAAAAAAAAGAGAATCTATAAGCTTAAGTGTTTTTCATACCAAAGAGTTTTTTACAATTAATAGATTATTAAATAAAGTTGCCCTAAGACTTCAAAAAAAAGAGAAAACAAAAGCCAAACATACAGCTAAATTAAGACTTGCAAATAAACAAAAAGATGAGATAATTAGTGCTATTTCCCATGAATTTAAAAATCCAATTGCTATTATTACAGGTTATGTTCAAACTTTACAAAATGACAAAGATTTACCTGTGCAAATGAGAGATAAATTTTTGGCAAAAATTGATTCAAATGCAAATAAAATGACTCAAATCATTGATAAATTAAGACTTGTTTTAAAACTTGAAGAGGGTAAAGAGAATATTGAGAAAAGAAAAATATACTTAAAAGATCTTTGTACTCCTATATGCGTTGATTTAAAAGACAAGTATCCAAATAGAGCCATTGAAATAAAAGGAGATAATCATCCAATTGAAGCAGATGAAACCTTACTCTCTATGGCAATATCAAATTTAGTTGAAAATGCTTTAAAATACTCAGAAGAGACAGTTACCATTGAAATTACTAACAAATATTTAAAAGTCATAGATTTAGGTATTGGAATATCTGAAACTGAACTTGCAAAAATCACAGATAAGTTTTATAGAATCTCTCAAAATGGCTGGAACAACTCATTAGGACTTGGTTTATTTATAGTTAACTCTATACTACTTTTGCATAAATTTAAGCTTGAAATTCACTCAGTTTATGGTAAGGGTTCTGAATTTACAATTAAATATTAAAAAATACTTAATTTAAGCAAAATATAAGTATTACTACACTATTATTGCACCTCATTAATTAAATCGGAGAATGTAGATGAAATTCACTCAAATGGCAAAAGCCAATGAAATCGAAAGAGATTGGGTTATTATAGATGCAACTGATAAAGTATTTGGTAGAATCATTACTGAAGTTGCTACAATCTTAAGAGGTAAAAATAAAACAAATTATACTCCTCATGTAGACTGCGGAGATAATGTAATTATTATAAATGCAACAAAAGCAAAATTTTCTGGAACTAAACTAGAAACAAAAAATTACTATACACACTCAGGGTATTTTGGTAGTACAAAAACTCACAAAATGTCTGATATGTTTGAACAAAATCCTGAAAAGTTATATAAATTAGCTACAAGAGGGATGTTACCAAAAACTAAACTTGGTAAAACAATGTTAAAAAAATTAAAAGTATACGCAGGTAGCGAACACCCTCACACTGCGCAAATTAAAGGATAAGACTAATGGCAAAAGTATACGCAACTGGAAGAAGAAAATCTTCTATCGCAAAAGTATGGTTAGAAGCTGGTAATGGACAAGTTTCTATTAATGGTCAAACTTTAGACGCATGGTTAGGTGGACACGAAGCTATCAAAAAAAGAGTAATGAGACCTTTAGAAGTTTCTAAACAAGAATCTTCTGTAAATATCGTTGTTAAAACTCTTGGTGGAGGATATTCTGCACAAGCTGATGCTGCAAAACATGGTATTTCAAGAGCATTAGTTGCATTTGATGAACAATTTAGAGCTATTTTAAAACCTTATGGATTACTAACTAGAGATGCAAGATCTGTAGAGAGAAAAAAATACGGAAAGAAAAAAGCAAGAAAATCTACTCAATTCTCAAAAAGATAATTGGTATTTTATTATCAAACTCAAAGGAGCGACATTTGTTGCTCCTTTTTTTATGCACTTTTTTATAAAAAGATATTACAATACACCATGAAAAAGTTAGCCATTCTATTATTTACTATTTGTTGTTTGTTAAACACTACAAATGCTAGTACTCTAAATATGTCAATAACTAGTTCGCCTATTAGATTAAATACAATATTGGCAAATGACTCAGCTAGTAGTGAAATTTCTGGTTGGATATTTAATGGCTTATTTAAATATGACAAAAATGGACAAGTAACTACAGACCTAGCCTCTTCTTATAGATTTATTGACTCTACTCACTTAATAATAAATCTTAAAAAAAATGTATTATGGCAAGATGGAGAAAAATTCACAGCTGATGATGTAATCTTTACCTATGAAAAAATAAATGACCCAAAAGTTTATACTACAATCAAGTCATATTTTAAAGAAGTAAAAAGCCTATCTAAAATAGATAACTATTCTATAGAAGTTGTCTATAAAAAGCCCTACTTCAAAGCCTTAGAAATTTGGATGTTTGGTATAATCCCAAAACATATTTTAAAAGATGAAAAAGACCTTATGACAAGCTCTTTTAATAAACACCCAATAGGAACAGGTCCATATAAAATTAATGGCTTTAAATTAGGAAGTGATATAAAACTTTATGCCTTCGATAAATATTTTGAAGGTAGACCAAAAATTGATGAACTAAATTTTAAGTTTTTGCCAGATGCTAATACCTCTTTTTTATATTTAAAACAAGGTAAACTTGATCTAGGAGGATTAAGTCCTCTACAAATAGATAGACAAATAGATAAAGAGTTTAAAAAGCATTATCAAATAATAGAAAAACCAGCATTTTCTTATGATTATCTAGGTTTTAATTTAAGAAAAAAGAAGTTTCAGGATATAAGAGTAAGAAGAGCTTTATCCCTAGCCATAAATAGAAAAGAGATAATAGATATTTTATTTTTTGGACATGGTAAAGTTTGTAATGGACCTTTTTTGCCAGAAACTTTTGCTTATGATGATACCGTTAAACCCATAAAACAAAATATAAAAGAGGCAAAACGTTTATTAAAACTTGCAGGATATGATGAAAAACATCCCCTTAGCTTTGAAGTTATTACAAATACAGGAAATGATATAAGAATAAATGCAACTCAAATCATCCAATACCAATTGGCAAAGATTGGTGTTAAGATGAAAATAAGAGTGATGGAGTGGCAAGCATTTTTAAATACAATTGTTCATCCTAGAAACTTTGAAGCCATTGTATTAGGATGGAATCTAGCTCTTATGCCAGATGCTTACCCCTTATGGCATAGTGAATCTATGAAAAAGGGTGGATTTAATTTAGTAGGCTATTCAAATAAAGAAGTAGATGAGCTTATTGTAAAAGGAGCAACTACTATTGATAAAAAGAGCTTAAGTAAAATATACAAAAAAATATTTCGTATAATTGCCCATGATACGCCATATTTGTTTTTATATATTCCAAACTCAATTACGGTAGTTAGTAAAAAAATAAAAAATATAGAGCCATCTTTTATAGGAATAACTCATAATCAAAAAGATTGGATAAAAGAAGATGATTAAAAAGGAAAATATTTGGAAAATGTAATATTATTTGATTTAGATGGAACATTAATTGATTCTACAGATGCTATTGTATCTACCTTTCACCACTCATTTGAAGTGATGAATTATCAATTTACAGGAGATGATGAAGATATCAAATCCCTTATTGGTTATCCTTTAGAAATAATGTACATGGAATTAGGTATAGAAAAAGAGTTAGCTTGGGATTATGTTGCTGCATATAAACAAAGATATAAACAAATATCAACTAAAAAAACTCTTCTACTTGAAAATGCAAAAGAGGCTTTAGAACTAGCAAGTAAATTTGCAAGATTATCAGTAGTTACAACTAAAACAGGAGCCTACACTATTCCATTGTTAGAGCATTTTGATATTTTAAAATATTTTGAAATAGTTACAGGAAGGGAACATGTAGAAAATCCAAAACCTCATCCAGAGCCTATTTTAAAAACACTAAACCAAATGAACATAAAAAAAGGTTCTAATGTTTGGATGGTAGGAGATACTCATTTGGATTTGATTTCTGCAAATGGGGCTGAAATAAATTGTGTAGGTGTATTGTGTGGATATGGTAAAGAAGAGGATTTAAGAGAACTTACAAATTTTGTTACTATGGATTCACTCAAAGCTGTTGAATTAATTCAAGAATATACTCTAAAAACTTAGTTCTAATTTAACTAGAACTATTAGTTTTTTATTTAATTCAATTCTACTCACTTTTAAAATCTGGACTATTTTTTAGAAAAATTTCCTTTAAAAAATTGGAATTTTTCTATTTTCTTTCATAAAATTTTTTATTTTGCTCATAATTTTATGATTTTAAGTAAAATTTAAGATTAAAAGTTATTTTTCTTGTTTTTTTTCTATAAATCTACTTTGATAGTCTATTTAAAGGGATTTATATAACTTCAGAAAAAAATTTTCCATAATTTCTAAATATGAATATAAGCTTATGAATGACTTAATGGTCATTTGCTCTATTTATTTTCTACAAAAATGTACCTAAAAACCACCTAATTCTTCAACTTTACTTATAAGAAAATATTATACATATTGAATTAAAATTCACTGAAGATTTATAGCGATAGAATACTTGCAGTTATTGTGACTTTATTAAAAATTTAGTCATAAAATATACTTATAGTTAATATTATAGGAGCTAATAATGTTAGAAATTAGATGGCACAGTAGAGCAGGACAAGGGGCAGTTACTGGTGCAAAAGGTCTAGGTTCAGTTGTAGCAGAAACGGGGAAAGAAGTTCAAGCTTTTGCATTTTATGGATCTGCAAAAAGGGGTGCTTCTATGACTGCTTATAACAGAATAGATGACAGGCAAATCATAAATCATGAGAAATTCATGCAACCAAACTTTGTATTTATATTAGACCCAGCATTAGCGTTTACAGATGACTTTACAGCTAATGAAACGGAAGATACTAAATACATAATTACAACACATCTTAGTAAAGAAGAGTTAATAGAAGCAATTCCAGCTTTACATGGTAGAGAAGATCGAACATTCATTTTAGACTGTTTGCAAATTTCTCAAGAGACAATAGGAAGACCTATTCCAAATACACCAATGCTAGGGGCGTTTATGAAAGTAAGTGGTATGTTTGAATTGGATTATTTCCAAAATGCAATGAAATCAGTACTTAAAAAACTTCCTCAAAAGATAATCGATGCAAATATGATTGCTATTGAGAGAGCATATAATGAAGTACACTAAGGAGTAAATCATGAGTAAATCAATAAAAGATATGGGATGGGATGAATTAGTACCTGGGGCGGCACTTTTTTCATTTGACCAAGCGATTGAGTCTGTACTAGCAGAAACAAATCCAGAAGATAGAACATATGCAGAAACAAACTCTAAAAACCTTTATGTGGGGGATTGGCGAGTAATGAAGCCAGTATGGAATACTGAATTATGTATTGATTGCCAAAACTGTTGGGTTTATTGTCCAGATAGTGCGGTAATCTCAAGAAACAAAGAGATACAAGGTATAGATTATGACCACTGTAAAGGTTGTGGAATATGTGTTGAAGTATGTCCTACCAATCCAAAATCATTGATGATGTTTAATGAAACAGAAAAAAATGAAATAGCGCTTACAAAGTGGCCTCTTAAAAAAGAAAAAGGTGAGAAATAATGAATAGCAAAGAAATGGAACTAAATAAAGTAGAAGTTTGGGATGGGAATACCTGTAATGCACAAGCATTTAGACAAGCAGCTGTTGATGTAGTTGCTGCTTATCCTATAACACCTTCAACAAATACAGTTGAAACTTATGCTTCTTTTCATGCAAATGGATATGTGGATGGAGAAATCATTATGGTGGAATCAGAACATGCTGCTATGTCTGGTTGTGTTGGTGCAGGAGCTGCTGGTGGAAGAGTAGCAACTGCTACTTCATCACAAGGTTGTGCTTTGATGGTAGAAGTTTTATATCAATGTTCTGGTATGAGAATCCCTGTTGTTTTATGCTTAGTAAATAGAGCACTAGCAGCACCTTTAAATGTAAATGGTGATCATTCAGATATGTATCTTACAAGAGATGCAGGATGGATTCAGTTAGACTCATTTAATGCACAAGAAGCTTATGATTTAACTTTATGTGCTTTTAAAATAGGTGAACACAAAGATGTAAGACTTCCAGTTATCTCTAATCAAGATGGATTTTTGACTTCTCATACAGCTCAAACAGTAAGACCTTTATCTGATAAAGTGGCTTATGATTTTGTAGGTGATTATTTACAAGTAAATGCAATGCTTGATTTTACAAATCCTGTTACACATGGTGTTCAAACAGAACATGACTGGCACTTTGAGCACAAAGCTAAACAACATGCAGCTTTAATGGGTTCACTTTCAGTTGTGGAAGAAGTTTTTGATGAGTTTGGAAAAATTAGTGGTAGAAAATACAATCTTGTAGAGTCATATAAAGTAGAAGATGCAGATGTCGTAATTATATGTTTAGGAACTACATATGAAACAGCGATGATAGCAGTTGATGCAATAAGAGAAGAGAGTGGAATAAAAGCAGGTGTTTTAGCACCAAGAGTATTTAGACCATTCCCTCTTACACAATTGGCTGAAAAATTACAAAATGTAAAAGCTATCGCATGTATGGATAGAAGTGCCCCAGGTGGGACAGTTGGAACTTTATATAATGAAGTTGCAGGAGCACTTTTTAATACACCTGCTCGTCCAATACTTAAAAACTTAGTATATGGTTTAGGTGGAAGAGATATTATTGTAAATGAATTAAAAGAGATTTTTGTTTCTTTAAATGAAGAAGCAAAAAATGGAAAACTTAATGGGAAAATTCAAACACTACATGGTGTAAGAGGTCCTGAGTTAAGTTTTTATGAACACTAAGGAGAAAATATGAGCAATCAAAAAGTAATCAAAAACTTAAAAACATTTTCAACTGCGGCTGAAAGATTTGAGGGTTCTCATGTTTTATGTCCAGGTTGTGCACACTCAATTATTGTAAGAGAAGTATTAAATGCTACAAATGATAACTTAGTAGTATCAGCAGCAACTGGATGTTTGGAAGTTTGTACAGCTATATATCCTCATACTTCATGGGACTGTTCTTGGATTCATATAGGATTTGAAAATGCTTCAACTGCAATTGCAGGGGCTGAGACTATGAATAAAGTTCTAAGAAAAAAAGGGAAAATCGACCCATCAACTCCTGAACCAAAATTTGTAACATTTGGTGGAGATGGAGCAACTTATGATATCGGTTTCCAATGGATTTCTGGTTGTTTTGAAAGAGGTCATGATATGATGTATGTTTGTTTAGACAATGAAGTTTATGCAAATACAGGAGGTCAAAGATCATCTTCTACTCCTATTGGTTCATCTACAACAACAGCACCAGCAGGAAGTACTTCTTATGGTGAAAAAAGAAATAAAAAAGATATATTAGCAATCATGGCAGCACATGGTTCACCATATGTGGCACAAGTAGCACCAAACAAATGGAAAGATATGGTAAAAAAAATCCAAACAGGGTTTGATACAAAGGGACCTGTATTTATAAATGCAATGAGCGCCTGTACAACTGAGTGGAAGTTCCAACCACACGAGACAATAGAAGCCTCAGATTTAGCAGTTGATTCACTAGTTTTCCCACTATATGAAATCATAGATGGAACAGAATTAAATATAACATACAGACCCAAAAATATAGTGCCAGTAAGAGATTACTTAGCATTTCAACCAAGATTTAAACACCTGTTTAAACCAGAAAATGAGTATATCATAGAAGAATGGCAAAAAAGAGTAGATGCCAAATGGGAGTATCTACAAAAAAGAGAAGAAGCAAGAGTTTAGAGGTCAATCTTTTGCCCTACTCTGCGTCATCTAGCAATTTTTGAGCACTCACATAGGAGCCTATGCTCCTTGGCTCAAAAATCACTAACTTCCTTGATTAGAACAAAAATATTAACCTCTAATTAGTAACTGTTTTTAATGCTATTTTAATTTTATTAATCTCTAAAAAAGAAAACTCTTTTTTCAAACTTTCTAACTTTTCATAAATTATTACTAAATTATCATTTAGTTCCTCTACTTCATATATCTTCCCATTAAAAACTACTATTAATAAATAATTATTAATATTTTCAACAGCAAATCTCAACTCATTATATGATAGATATATTGTACTCCCATCCATTGTAGATTTAACTTCAATAAAAAACACCTTTCTATCTATAGGACATATCAAATCAAAAGGAGCATAAGTATCAATATATTTTGAATAATGGCATAATTCACCTATTGACTTACGACTTAGAATATTATGCATTTTAGAGAAATTTATAAGTTTTAAATCTCGCAATATATTTAATATTATACTTGGGTCTTTTATTTTTTTTATATACTCCTTATAATAACAAAAAACTATTTCTTCTGCTTCTAAACCCCTTCTTCTTTTATTTTTTTCTTTTTCTTGAAAGTCTTCATCAGCTAATACACTTATTTTTTCTATTTTATTGAATTCTTTTAATTTAATATCTCCCAATTGAAACTTATTTTTTATTATTTGAGTTAATTGTTTGTTTTTATTCCATTTATAAATTAAATCATCTACATAAAAACTTGTTTTTATATTATATTGTTTTCTTATTTTTAGTATATCTTTATCAATATCATCACCTCTTTCTTCTAAAAAATGCTCTACTATCATTTCTTTATCGGTATAACTTACTATTGGTTCATATTTATTAGGAAATAATAAAAATAATAAAATGGATTTTATTCCAGCTTTTTTATATTCTTTACCATGATAAAACTCTAATTCATTTTTAACATTAATTGATTTTATTACATTTTCTAAATCTTCTTCTCTATTAATTAAATCTTTTTCTTTTGATAGTTTCTTTATAAAAGAATGAATTACACATAACTCTTCATATTTATTTTGATTATAAGAAATCCCACAATTTGCAAATCCATATTTTGGGAAAAAATTTTCATTTAAATCTTTACCTAATAAAAAACTTACATCTTTGATTTTAGCTTCAAAGGTTCTCCCTACTTTATAATATCTATGATTTCTTATAGATGAAAAGAAATAATTATACAACCATAAATAATTAGCAAACAAATGTTTAAATGAATCTGTAGTATTCGAAGTTTGTAAATCGATTTTTTCAAGAAAAGAATAATTTTTATCTGATATATAGTTTTTTATATATCTGTCTTCAAAAGTAGAAAAGTTTTTTTCTGAAAAAATTCTTATCTTTTTATTAAAAAAACTATTCCCCTCGATTAATACCGTTTGTTTAAACTCCTCAAATAAAAGTAAATCTTCTTTTGAGTTTTCATTTATTGAATCAAGCATAAATAACCTTTCTATTTATTTTATAACAATAAATACATTTAGTTGTCAATATTTTAACATGAAGCATATAATTTTGTTATTTATACAAATAAGTTACATTATCTATCCATTAACTATTGATTATTTAACCATTCATTATCAGCTGTTATAATTTTCTTATAAGACGAATACGAACGTCTTCATTTGTTCTCCTAAAGAAAGAGGTCCGCGAAGCCTCTTTTTTTTTGCCCAAAAATATACAAACTCAAAATCTATTTTCAAACCCTACTGCATTTTTTACAAATTTATAAACTTTTAGTCAAGTTATCTTTTTGTTAACCATTTATTGTTTATTCATTTATCATAAACCGTTATACTTTCTTTACAAGACGAATACGAACGTCTTTTTTCATTTGTTCTCCCTAAAAAAAGAGGTCCGCGAAGCCTCTTTTTTTTTGCCCAAAATTTCCCCTATATTTGTCTTTTAGAAAATTCCCAAAATAAATACTTATTTTATTTTTCTTACATTTTTTTCATTTAACATTAAAATAGAAATAAACAAAGGACGAAAAATGAAATTACAAATCTCAAAAATTTGCAAAAATGTTGCATTGGCAAGTTGCCTAGTTGCTGGGTTAGCTATGACTTCTGTTGCTTCAGAAATTGAAAAAATCCATTTCCTAATCCCTGGTGGTGCCGGTGGTGGTTGGGATGGAACTGCTAGAGGAGTTGGGGAAGCTCTTAAAAAATCTGGTTTAGTTGATGAAACATCTTTTGAAAATATGTCAGGAGGTGGTGGAGGAAAAGCTATCGCTTACTTAATAGAAACTGCTGATAAACAACAAGATACCTTGATGGTAAATTCAACTCCTATTGTAATTAGATCATTACAAGGTGTATTTCCTCAATCATTTAGAGACCTATCTCTAATCTCAGCTGTTGTTGCTGATTATGGAGCTTTAGTTGTAAGAGCTGACTCTAAATATAAAACTTGGGCTGATGTAAAAGCAGCTTTTGACAAAAATCCAAGAAAAGTAAAAATTGCTGGTGGAAGTTCAAGGGGAAGTATGGATCATCTTGTGGCTGCACAAATCTTTAAGGCAGCAGGAGGGAACCCAACAAATGTAAGATATGTTCCTTATGATGCAGGTGGGAAAGCACTTGCAGGATTATTAACTGGAGAAGTTGATGTTTTATCAACAGGACTTGGAGAAGTTTTAGAAAAACATAAAAAAGGTGAAGTAAGAATCATAGGTATTACTTCTGATGAGTCAATTGATGGAATCCCAAGTTTCAAAAGTATGGGTGTTGATGCATACTTTGCAAACTGGAGAGGATTTTTTGGAGCACCAAACTTACCACAAGAAAAAATCGATGCTTTTGCAAAAGTTCTTGGAGACATGTACAAAACAAAAGAGTGGGAAACAGTTAGAGCAAGAAATGGTTGGGCAAATCTATATAAACCAACTACTCAATTCAAAACATTCCTAGAAAATCAAGAAAAAACGATCTCATCTTTGATGAAAGAAATGGGATTTCTATAGGATAAATAGAGCTTTTGCTCTATTTATATAAAGGACAACAAATGACAAAAAATACAATAGGCTCAATATTTTTTTTAGCTTTTTCAAGTTTCTATTTTTATTCTGTATTTAGTATAAAAAAGATGCCAATGGCGCAGTTTGAAGTTATGACTGCCTCTACATTTCCTTATTATATTGGATTAACAGGAATTATTATATCAGTGATATTATTAGTTTTATCACTATTAGAAAAAGACAAAGAAAACCTATCTTTGACATATCTAAGAAGTCTAGATTTAAAAACTACTACATTTTTTATTTTGTTAATGATTTTTTATGGTTTTACAATAAGACCTTTAGGTTTTATCTTTTCTACAATGATATTTTTAGCAATAGGATTTTTTATTTTAAAAGAGAGAAATATAAAAAGAATATTTTTAATTTCAGTTGGCGTATCTGTAGGATTTTATCTATTACTAAACAATGTTTTAGGTGTATATATAGATGCAGGCGACTTTATCAATAAATTGTTAGGAGTTAACTAATGTTAGATGGTATATTACAAGGAGCAGGAACAGCTCTTAGCGCTTACAATATCCTAATGGTAGCAATTGGATGTTTTGCTGGTACTTTTATTGGTATGCTTCCAGGATTGGGACCAATCTCTGCAATTGCCTTGATGATTCCTATTACTTATGGGATGGATCCTTCTTCTGGACTTATTTTGATTGCAGGTGTTTATTACGGTGCTATATTTGGTGGTTCTACTTCATCTATATTAATTAATGCTCCGGGAGTTGCAGGAACAGTTGCTTCATCATTTGACGGTTACCCAATGGCAAAAAATGGTCATGCAGGAAAAGCTTTAGCAATCGCTGCTTACTCTTCGTTTTCTGGTGGAACAATTGCAGCTATATTCTTACTTTTTGCAGCACCTGCTTTAGCATCTGTTAGTTTAAGTTTCCAATCATCTGATTATTTTGCCTTAATGGTATTAGGTCTTACAGCAGTTGCAGCCTTTGCGGGGAAAGGTAAGTTTCTAAAAGCTGCTATTATGACTGTCTTTGGTCTTATGTTAGCAACTGTTGGAAGTGATTCTGATTCTGGTATTGCTAGATTTACTTTTGGAAGATTAGATTTGATTGATGGAATCTCATTTTTGCTTTTAGCAATGGCAGCCTTTGCTTTATCTGAAGCCTTAATGAATGTTTTAGAAAGCCATGAAACAACAAAAGAGGAAGAGGAAGAACTTAAAAAAGATATTGGAAGTCTAAAACTTACACGTGAAGAAGTAAAAGAGATGGTTCCAACTATTGGTAGATCTTCTGTGCTGGGATTCTTTGTTGGAGTTCTTCCAGGAGCAGGTGCAACAATTGCTTCATTTTTGGCTTATGGGATGGAGAGATCTATTGCAAGTGTGAAAGAAAAACTAAACTTTGGAAAAGGAAGTATTAAAGGACTTGCAGCTCCTGAAAGTGCTAACAACGCAGCTTGTTCTGGTTCTTTTGTACCTTTACTTACGTTAGGTATTCCAGGGTCTGGAACTACTGCTATTATTTTAGGTGCTTTAATTTCTTATGGAATTCAACCAGGACCTACTATGTATGTGGATAATCCAGAATTATTTTGGTCAGTTATTATTTCTATGTATATTGGTAACCTTGTTCTTTTAGTTTTAAATTTACCTTTGATTCCATATATTGCGAAATTGTTAACATTGCCTAAACAGTTATTGTTGCCATTGATTATATTTTTCTCTCTTGTTGGGGTTTATTTGGTTACATTTAATAACTTTGATATTTATATGATGACAATATTTGCAGTTGTTGCACTATTTTTAAGAATCGTTGATTTTCCAATGGCACCTATGATTTTAGGTTTTATTTTAGGTGGAATGATGGAAAATAATTTAAGAAGAGCATTGACCATTAGTGATGGTTCTTTATCATTTTTATGGGAAAGACCTATTACTTTATCAATACTAATCATCACAGTAATTTTATTATTAGTTCCTTTATTTGGGGAATTTTCAGCTAAAATTAGAAAGAAAAAAGAGAATTAAGTTTCTCTTTTCTTTTAAAAGAGGTAGTAATGGATGATTTTAAAAAATATACTATTTTATATATTGAGGATGACGAAGGGGTAAGAACTATCAATTCCCGATTTTTAAATCGTATGTTCAATGAACTATACGAAGCAAAAGATGGAGAAGAAGGTTACGAACTTTATAAAAAATATCATCCAGATATTATTCTAACAGATATAAAGATGCCAAAACTTGATGGTATATCTTTAGCAAAAAAAATCAGACAAAAAGACACAACTACAAAAATCATAATTTCAACAGCATTTAGTGAAAAAAGTTATTTATTGGATGCCATTGAATTAAACCTAGAAAAATATATTATCAAACCCCTTACAAGTAGAAACCTCCTTCCAGCCCTTTCAAAGGCAGTTGAAGCCTTAGAAAAAGAGAAAGATTTTAAAATCACTTTAGGTGATGAATTTTATTTTGACAACAATACTTCTTTATTTTATAATAAAGGTCAAGTAATCAATCTCACAAAAAAAGAGTTGTTATTTTTAAAACTTTTAGTATTGAACAAAAATAGAGTGGTATCTTATGAAGAGATTGAACAACATGTTTGGGATGGAGAATATATGAGTTTAAATTCTCTACGAACTTCCCTTGGATTTTTACGGAAAAAGATTCCATTTAATTGTATTAAAAATATTTCAAATATGGGGTACAAACTAAATCTTGAAAAATAACTATAATCAAACAGTAGAACAAGGAATAAAAAAGACTACTTTACTCAGTTCTACAATTATTATCTTACTTGTTGCAACTATAATTGGTATAGTTCTTATAAAAACCGAATATAGTAATTTTAGAACCCATATAAAAAGTTTCAAAAATACCTTAATAGAAAGGGAGATGTTTTATATAAAAACATCCGTTCAAAATCTTAAAAATGACATAGATTTTGAATCTCTTTCAATAATAAATAGTAAAAAGCAAAGAATAAAAAACCAATCAATCATCGCATATAATCTAGCCTATTCTTTATATAAATCTACAAAAAATCTATCAAAAGCAGAACAAATAGATCTAATAAAAAAATCATTAAAAGAGATTGCCCAAGAAAAAAATGATATTAATTACTTTATTTTAAATACAAAAGGAACTCTACTTTTAAATACTGATTATCCTAAAAATGAAGGAATAAATTTTCTTGATTTTGAAGATTTGGATGGGGTAAAATTTATAAACAAAATGATAAATGCAAATCCCAATACTCAAAACTTCTTGGACTATAATTGGTACAGACCAAACAAAAGAATTACTTATTCAAGACATCTAAAAGAGTTGGGTCTAATAATAGGTTCTGCAAGTAATTTAGAGAGTAATCATGTGGAATTAACAGATAAACTTCTAAAAAAAATCACCTTACAAGGTTTCAATAATGATGAGTTTATTTTTATTTATAAAATAAATAGTTTAAATGATATTATGCATGAAAGTAAACTTCTAATACAAAAAAACATAATAACTTCAAATAAAGAGCTTGAAGCAGTAAAAGAACTTCTTATAAAAACAAATTATAAAGCAAATGAAGCAACTTATTATGACTATGATCAAAAACTGTTTTATGCTACGTTTATCAAAGAGTATAGATATTTTATAGCTGTTGGAGTAAACCTATCAAATATCAATCAAATAGTTAAAAAAGAAACTAAAATATCTTTGGATAACCTTTATAAAAATATAATAAAACTAATCATCATCATTATAGTTATGACTATAGTCTTTTTCTTCTTTTCACTACTATTTACAAGAAAAATAGAAGAGCTTTTTGAACAATATAGAAAAAGAGTTAAACAAAATGAAGAGAAATATGCTTTACTTTTTAACTATAGTAATGATGGTTTTATAATCTCTGAAATAATCAATAATAGTACTCGTATTTTAAGTTTAAATAGTACTGCCCTTAAAACTATAGGTTATGAGTCAAATGAAATATTATATAAAGACTTTTTTAACTTATTTGATCAATTGAGTTTAGAAGAGATTAAACAATCAAAATCTTTAGTTAAAACAGTAAAATTATTTACAAGAGATAAACAAACAAGAACGATAGAACTAAATGCAATTATTTATTCCTATGAAAAGCAAAATTTATTATTTGCTTCTTTGAGGGATATTACAGAGAGAACACTTCTAAAAGAAGAAAAAGTAAAACAACAAAATATATTAATCCAAAAATCAAAAATGGCAGCAATGGGTGAAATGATAGGTAATATAGCCCACCAATGGAGGCAACCTTTATCTCAAGTTTCAGGGCTATTTTTTGATATTGAATCTGCTTATGATTATAAAGAATTAGATAAAAAATATCTTCAAAATAGAGTTGATGAAGCAAATGATTTACTTGAATATATGTCAAAAACAATTGATGATTTTAGAAATTTTTTTAATCCAAATTCAAAAAAAGAACTCTTTTATTTAAATGAAGCAATAGAGAATGCACTAAAAATAGTAAAATCCACTCTTACCTTTCACCATATAGAACTTATTATTGACATTGAAGAAGATTATAAAATTGATGGTTATAAAAATGAGTATTCCCAAGCAATCATGAATATAATATCAAATGCAAAAGATATTTTATTAGAAAAAAATATCGAAAATCCACAAATAAAAATTTATGCACAAAAAAATGAAAAGTTATGCTTACATATTGAAGATAATGCAGGTGGAATAGAGGATACTATTATAAATAAAATTTTTGATCCTTACTTCACTACAAAATATGAATATGGTACAGGTATTGGACTATATATGACAAAAATGATTATTGAAGAAAAAATGAACGGAACAATTAGAGTAAAAAATTCTATTAATGGAGCTGTATTCTCAATAGAGATATAAATAATTTGATTTTAATTACATTTTTTATAGATATCATATTTTATGAATCCAATAAAAAATTTAATACGAGGTAATAAGTTATTTCGTAAATATCATTTTGAAGAATTTAAAGATGACCTTAATGAACTAATCACAAATGGTCAGAAACCTGAGATTTTATTTATAAGTTGTTGCGATAGTAGAATAACAACTGATTTTATGGTAGGAAATAAACCAGGTGATTTATTTACCCTTAGAAACATAGGCAATTTTGTACCTCCATATAGTGCAAATGGTGACTTTCATGGTAATGCTTCTGCTATAGAATATGCAGTTTCAGTCTTAAAAGTATCAAATATAATTGTTTGTGGACATTCATATTGTGGAGCTTGCCAAAGTTTATATGAAGATATTCCAGATACAGATGATTATATAAATATAAGAAAATGGTTAGAGTTGGGTAAAAAAGCAAAGGATATGACCCTAAAAACTAAACATCTATGTAAAAACAAAGAAGATTTATATAAAGCAACAGAAAAAAACTCTATAATATGCCAATTAGAAAATCTGATAACCTATCCAGCAATAAAAAGAAAAGTTCTTACAAAAGAGATTACTATTCATGGTTGGTATTATAATTTAATTGATGGCTCAATAGAGTTTTATGATCAAATTAGTAAAGAATATAAGGATATAAATGAATATAAATAAGGTTTCCTTTACAAATGCAATTAATGATTTATTAAAAATAATATTAACACTCTGTATTGGTGCTTTTGGTTCTCTTATTTTCATATATTTAAATTTGCCAATTCCTTGGCTTTTAGGTGCTATTTGTGCAACTTCTTTTGCAGTAAGATATGATACTCTTCCATTAAAAAGTCCAAAAATATTTTCTAGCCCAGCAAGAATTATAATAGGGGTAACCATTGGAAGTGCTTTTAGTCCTGAAATTTTCAACTATTTAAATGTCTATTTTTTCTCTTTACTACTTGTTATACCTTTTACGATTATCACAATTTTATTGGGAATGTTTTATTATTATAGAATATTACATTTTGATAAAAAAACTGCCTTCTTTTGCTCTATTCCTGGAGGTTTGATTGAACTTGTTATTTTAGGGGAGCAAATAAAAGCTGATACAAGAAAAATTACACTTGTACAATCTTCTAGACTTTTATTTATAGTTTTAAGCTTACCTTTTATCATTCATTATATTTTTAATGTAGATGTAAGTGGTAACCAAGTTATTACCGAAACCTTAAGTCAAATTGATTTAAAACAGCTTTTTTATCTTGTCTGTATAGGAACAATTGGTGCAATTATTGGAAAAAAATTAAATCTTTTTGCTGCTTTTTTAATGGGTCCAATGTTTCTAAGTATTTTTGCTTTTAGTATTGGTTTTGTTGATTCAAGACCACCTGATGAATTACTAAAATTTGTGCAAGTAATTTTTGGAACAATCATTGGATTTACCTTTAAAGGTATAAAGTTAGATATAGTTATTAAAACTCTACTTTCTACCTTTGGTCACTTTATAATCCTAGCTTGTATAACAACAGCTTTTACTTTAACTGTTAGTTATTTTTTTGATTTTCCAATTATGTCTATTCTTTTAGCCTTTGCTCCAGGTGGACAAGCAGATATAAACTTAATAGCTATTATTGTAGGTGCAAATGTTCCATATATTGCAGTTCATCATATAGTTAGACTCTTTTTAGTAATGAATTTATCTAATATCTTTGCAAAAAGGTTAGAATAGATAGTTCTTATATTTGTAAACATGATTTCTTTTTTAAATTTATCTCTTCAAGTGTAATATCTGATTGATAAACTAAGACCTCAACACCACTATTCATAGCCTCTTTTAAAGCTTCATTATATTTTGGGTCAATCTCTTTTGCAATTGAAAAAGGTAGATTATCAGTTCTTTGTATAACATATAACATCACAGCTCTATGCCCTTCTTTTACCATAGAAACCAATTCATCTAAATGTTTTTTGCCTCTTGTAGTTACAGCATCTGGGAAAGCTAAATAATCATTTAACTTTAAACTTACACTTTTTACTTCCACATAACACTTTTCATTTTCATTTTCTAATAAAATATCAATTCTAGAGTTTATCCCATACTTCTGCTCAGGAGTAAGAGAACTATATCCTTGTAATTCTTTAATAGTACCATTTTTTATGGCCTCTATGGCAATCTTATTAGCAACACCTGTATTTGTACAAATCAAAATATCCTGCATCTTTGTTAGTTCCAAAGTGTATTTTAACTTTCTTTTTGGATTATCATGAAAAGTCACCCACACAGGACAATTCTCTTCTATACAAGAAGTCATCGCACCACTATTTGGTACATGAGCTGTTATCTCTTCCCCACTATCTAAAATAATATCAGCCAAAAATCTTTTATATCTTTTTATTAATTTGCCCCTATAAAGCTTTTCAAATTTCATAATTGTCCTTTAGAACTTTTTAGCAAAATATCACTTATAAAAAACTTGGAATAAAACTTGCATATAGCAATATATGAATAAAATCAAAGAATTTAATAAAAGTACTCATATACTTAATCATGAAAAAATAGATACATTACATAAAGAGTTCCTTGATATATATGCAAGTGCTGATATAAACTCTTTCGAAAGCATAATACAAACATCAAAAGAATTATTAATTCATAGTGAAAAACACTTCCAAGAAGAAGAGTCTCTTATGGAAAAATACAATTATCCAACTATAAAAGAGCATAAAGATGAACACTACAAAGCCTTAGCAGAGATGGAATATTTTATAAAAAATTCCCACTCAATATTTGGTAAAAAGATGTTGAAATCATACTTTATAGAAAAACTACCCGAATGGTTTGATTTTCATTTGACAAATATGGATAGTGATTTAGTTTTCCACTTAAATAAATTTGAGTAGTAATCAAAGGAGATATAATGGGACTTTTTGAAGATAAAATAAAACAAGAAATTATGCAAAATATTTTTGCCGATAGCCTAAAAATGTATGAAACTATTGATAGTAAATTTACTTTAAATGCTGAACAGAAACAAAAAATCTTAGAAAAAATCTCAACATTGAACACTGATTTAAATGCACTAATAAAAAATATAAAACTTTCATAGGAATATAGATGATAACTCCAGCTATTGGTACCCAAGACTTATATAAACAACTACAAACTTTAATTGATACAGATATTCCTGTCTTCATACATGGAAGTCCTGGAATTGGTAAGTCGTATATTGTAAATAACATAGCAAAACAAAATGATTTGGAAATCATTGATGTACGTTTATCCCAACTTGATGCCATAGATTTAAGGGGGATTCCAACTATCACAAATGAGCAAACAAAATGGATGCCGCCAATATTTTTACCCTCAAATGAAAACTCTAAAGGAATACTTTTTTTAGATGAATTAAACTCTGCCCCACTCTCTGTTCAAGCGGCTATTTATCAACTTGTTCTTGATAGAAAAATAGGCGAATATTCTATGCCAAAAGGCTGGAGAATAGTTTGTGCAGGAAATAAAATAGATGATAAAGGTATTGTTTTTAAACTACCTAGTCCTTTGATAAATCGAATGGTTCATATTGTTCTTGAAGCTAAATATGAGGATTTTAAAATCTGGGCAATTAAAAATGAGGTTCATCCTTTTATAATAGGTTTTTTAGGATTTAGACCTGATTTACTAAGTACAGAAGTTCCCTCATCAAGTGAAACAAATCCAGCCTTTTGTACTCCAAGAGCTTGGGATATGTTATCAAATATCATTAAAAAAAGTAGTGATATAAATAGTATCAATCCTATCATTTATGGAGCTGTAGGTTATGGCGCAGGCATTGAGTTTATATCTTTTGTAAAAGTTTATAAAACTTTACCTGACATAGATGCTATTTTATCTGGGCAATCAGATATAGTACCTAGTGAACCAAGTGCTTTATATGCCCTTTGTGCAGCTATTATTGAAAAGTATCAAAAAACTGAACAGGCAACAAATCTTTTTGAGTATTGCAATAAATTACCAGTTGAGTTTAATGTAATGCTAATAAAAGATTTAATCATCAAAGATGAAGATATAGCTGAACTTGAAGCCTTTGATTCATGGATGGAGCAGTATGGACAATACATCATATGATGAGATTTTTCAAAAGATTCGAATAAATTTTTTATTTAATCATCCCTTTTTATCAGTCCTTGCACTATCAATTCCCACAAATTATACTCAAAATAAATTTAGTGCCTTTCAAACAAATGGCATGTATATAAGTGTGGATTTAGAAAAACTTTCAACTTATAGTGATGATGAGATAACATATCTTTATGCCCATACACTTTTACATATAGTACTTAAACATCCTTACAGACAAAAAAGAAGGGAAAAAAAGCTTTGGAATCAAGCATGTGATTTAGTTATCAATCTTGTCATGTCAAAATTTTCCAATATAGGAGAGATACCAAAAGATGAGATTCTCGACCTTGATTTAGAAAATAAATGTGTGGAAGAGGTTTATGAGATTTTATATAAAGAACAAGAAGAAAATAGCGAATCATCTAGCCAAGAGAAAAAAGAAGATGAAGAGATAAAAACAAAACCAAATGAAAAAGGTAAGTTAAAATCATATATTTATGATAATTCTAAACTTGATATTGAAGAAGTCAATGATGATAAAACAAATCAAGGAGATAGAGAAAAACTTGATGGTATTATTATACAAGCTTTGTCAATCGCTAAAAAATCTTCAAAAGAGTATGCAGACTTACAAGTGGAAATTGATACTTTGATAAAACCAGAAATTTCTCTACAAGATAGCCTAAAAGAGTATCTAATAGCTTCACTTTTTGAAAAAACAAGCACTTACAATAGGCCAAACAAAAGATTTATCCACAGTGGTTTATATCTACCTGGAAATAAAAAAAGTGATGAACTAATAGAAGTATATATAGCCATTGATAGCTCTTCAAGTGTTAGTTTAGATGAGTATAAAAAGTTTTTAGGTGTAGTAAAGGATGTATGTGATGGCTTTTATGAATATAAAGTAATTGTTTTACCCTTTGATTTAAAAGTAAAAGAGGAACATATCATAAAATTTGATAGCTTTAATCCTCTAAATCAAGAAGAACTTTTTATTCCTAAAAGTGATGGCGGAACTGATTTTGATGAAGTCTTAAAGTATCTAAAAAAATCAAGTGAAATAAGAAGTGAAAACCTACTTATGGTACTAAGCGATGGGGAGTTTGATATAAATGAGTCTTTAGTTAGTAATACTATATTTATAATCAGTGATAGAAAAAATCTAAAAAGGTTTGAGAGTTATGGAAGAGTTATTCAATTTAACCTATAAAGAGGAAGTTGAACTATTAAAAGATGAAGCTGATTTTGAAAGCTTAGGTGATGAGAAATATCTAAACCATGAAGATATGGAAGCTAGACTTTATTGGGCATTTTGTAGACCAAATGGCTCAAGGGAAGAACAAATAGCAGATGAGCATCCAATAGTCTCTATAATGGCTTTTAATCACTCAAAATTACCTGCACTAAAAAGATTTCAACTTCTACATAAAGATGTTATTGAAAAAGATAATCTAAGAGGGAAAATAAGAAATAGAGCAAGAATGCTTTTTAGAAGTTTAGTTGATGATGATTTTGTAGAGTTAAACAAAGTCTTGGATTTGGTTCCTGTATACTTGCCAGTTGCCATAGACCAACTAAAAAATGGAAGGAAATGGAATGATATAAATGCTAGTGAAATAGAAGCCACAAAATTCTTACAAAAATCCAAAAAATTTATAGATGAAAAACTAATCAAGGCTTTATATATGAAACTACCAGATTTTAAAGAGCTTGACAGTTCAGAGCTTAAAGAGTTATTGGAAAATACATTAAAGATAAAAGATAGTGTCCACGAGATAATTTTAAACTACTACAAAAAACAAACCTATCTTTGGACAAAAAATTCAGACCTACATGTTTTGCAAAAAAAGAGTTTAGAAAAACTTGCTAATAAACTGATTTAATTAGAAAGCAAGGTACAAATCTTGCATATAAATATCATGGAAGAAAGTTATAAATTAGAAAATTATGAAAAATTTTTAGGTGAATTTAAAGAGCATGGTTCACATTGGGATAAGATAGAAAAAAGGACAGCAACTCTGTTTCAAGTACTTATTGATGGAGATTTAAAAGAGCTTGTTTTTGTTTTAAAATATTATCCTAAATATATAGAAATAGTTTGTGACCACTTTAGATATTTATATAATTATTCAGCTCAAGAGGCTGATATTTTTGCTGCATCAAAACTTTTGGATTTAAGTGAAGGTTACCATCAAAAACAGTTTGTAAGAAATTTAGTTAGAAAATTGGAAAAAATAGATGAGTTTGATATTTCTTTATTAAATAAATTTTTGGATAACTTAATAAAAAATCAAACAAAACTTCATCCTATAATTTTAAATTTTTACAAAAATGAAATCAAAAAAAATATAGAAAATAATACTTACCATAAACTACAAGTAAAAGTTATAGAAAAAAACTTATCAAAACTAATTGTTGATGATAGTTTTGATTTTAGTGCAAATGATAGAGATGCAAATTTAGACATCCCATATATGGACTAAGGAGATAAAATGGATATACTTAAAAAAGCTTATGATTGGGCATATACACATGAGTTTACACCTATAGAAATAGAGTATGCAGGAAAACTAGCACTTAAAATGCTTGATGATTCTTGTCAAATGTCAAGTGAAGAGAGAAGAATGTTTTTTTATGTGTATGATGCAATAACAGATAGAGAAGATATTATTTTAGATGATGATATGAATAGGCTTATACTTCTTGCACGAGATAGAGCAACAATTTACTCTAAACCAGAGTATGCAAATATTGTTCATGCATGTAAAGAGGATATCATACCAAATATGCTCAAAGTTCATATGAAAGCTTTTAAAAAAATGGTTAGAGAAAATCTTTATTAATTATAATATATAATCATCAATTTATTAACTTTAAGTTAAAATCCCTTTTATAACAAAATTGAAGGATATTATATGCCATTATTAGATAGTTTTAAAGTTGATCATACAATTATGCCCGCACCTGCAGTTAGAGTTGCAAAAACAATGAAGTCACCATCTGGTGATATTATTACAGTATTTGATTTAAGATTTTATGTACCAAATAAAGATATGATGAGTGAAAAAGGGATTCATACATTAGAACACCTTTTTGCTGGATTTATTAGAGAACACTTAAACTCTCCTACTGTTGAAATCATTGATGTTTCACCAATGGGTTGTAGAACTGGTTTTTATATGAGTCTACTTGGAAGTCCAAAAGAAGAGACAGTTGCTGCTGCATGGAAAGCTGCTATGGAAGATGTTTTAAAGGTTGCAAAACAAGAGGATATCCCAGAATTGAATATTTACCAATGTGGTACATGTAATATGCACTCACTAGAAGAAGCAAAAGATATAGCAAGAGATATTTTATCTCATGAAATTGGCGTAATGTCAAATGAAGAGCTTTATTTATCAGACGATAAACTAGCATCTTTAGGAAACTAAGAAAGATATTTAAGAGATATTTTTATATCTCTTAAAACCTACATGAATAATCCTATTCAAACAATTGACGGGTCAAATACCCTTTATTCTACAAAATATAACCAACACTTTCATGATCTCAAAACTGGTGCCATAAAAGAGTCTTTAAATAAACATGTTATTCCCTCACTTACATTAAAAAAAGAATTAAAAAAGCTAAAAATTTTAGATATTTGTTTTGGTATTGGATATAACACTTTTTCTACTATTTATTATATTTTAGAAAACAACTTAGATATAAATCTAGAAATTTATTCACCTGAATTAGATGAAAAACTTGTAAGAAGTTTAGATAAATTTGATTTTCCTAAAGAGTTTGAAAAAATAAAACATATCATTGATTCTATTGCAAAGACTTTTTCATATGAAGATGAAAATATTAAAATAGAAGTTTTTATTGGAGATGCAAGAAAATATATCAAAACTCTAAGTGATATAGATATAGTATATCAAGATGCTTTTTCAAGTGATGTGAATAAAGAACTTTGGAGTGTAGAGTATTTTCAAGATATTTTTAAACTTTGTAAAAATGATGCAATTATGACAACCTATTCTATCTCTACAAATGTAAGATTATCTATGTATGAAGCTGGTTTTTTTATATATGAAATAAATCCAAGTGGAAATAGAAAGCAGACAATTGCTCTAAAAAGTAAAAAAGATATAGAAGCAAAATATATTGATATGGAATTAAAAAAAAGTAGAAATAAAGAGGCTAAAGCATTTTATGATTAGATAATTTAGTTTTGAACTAAATTATCTAGTATATATCGCTCCAAGTCTTTTCTTGGAATTTCCTCTTTCATAGCTTTATGAAAAATCTCTTCTATTTTATATCTATATTCATCATAAGGAAAATATGGGAAATGAATCATCCAGGCTTTTCTTATAACTCTATTTGCCATTTTATCTTTTATCCAAATTCTAAAGAAATTGAACCAAATAAAAATTATTGCAGTAAAAATAATAGAAACCACAATAGAAGCATGGGCATCAATTTTTTCAAAAAAAGTATGTGCTAATAAAGACAATGGAATTACAGGAATACAAACAATCAAAATATATACAATATATGCTTTTCCTATACTAAGTCTAAATCCTAATTTTGCAGCATCCACATGCATTTTCTCATTATGTTGAACATTTGCTACTAATAAATCTTTTAATAAAACCGGTTGTTTAGATACACTAAAACAAAAATTTAAAATTTTATCTAACAAGTTCTTTCCTATTTTTTATTTATATATTGTGCTGATTTTACCCAAATTTTACTAATACCAATTTAAATTTCTTCATTATCAAAAAATATTTACAAAAATTATTGATTTTGATATAGTACTTTATGAAATATATATGGCTTTTTATTTTTATCACTACTTTTATTTGGTCAGGAATTAATCCCAAAGATCAATTTACTTGGGCTTTAGAGGTATTTCCAGCTATCATTGGATTTATAGTACTTGCCTATACATACAAATCTTTTAAACTGACAACTCTTACTTATACTCTTATTCTCATTCATTGTATTATTTTAATGGTAGGTGGTCACTATACCTATGCAGAAGTACCTTTGTTTGATACGATTAAAGAAGTATTGAATCAAAGTAGAAATAACTACGACAAAGTAGGACATTTTGCCCAAGGTTTTATTCCAGCAATTATTGCAAGAGAAATTCTTATAAGAAAAAACATAATTCCTTTTCCTAAATGGAGAAACTTTTTCATAGTCTGCTTTTGCCTAGCATTTTCAGCTTTTTATGAATTAATAGAGTGGTGGGTAGCTATACTAAGTGGCACTGATGCTACTGCTTTTTTAGGAACTCAAGGATATGTTTGGGATACTCAAAGCGATATGGGATTTGCCCTTTTAGGAAGCATTCTCGCCTTAGTTTTACTTAGTAAATATCATGATAAACAGTTGGATAGATTGAAATTATCTATCCATTAATATTTCAGATTTATTTCTTAGTTTTTTTGTTAAAAACTCTTTTTCTTTTGGGCTTAAATCATTTTTTTTTATCTCTTTATCATTGTTTTTTTTACTTTGTTCCTTTATGATTTTTTCAGCCTTTTTTTTATCCTCTTTTTGAGGTTTAAAAATTGTGATAATCAAATAGGCAGAAAAGGCAATATTAAATAAAATAATTGCCCATTTAATAGGTAGTAAAAAAGAAAGATATTGCAATTGATTAGTTAGTTGTAGATACTCAACTATATCTGCATAAATCCATTGTGACAATAAAACTATAGAGAGTAATACAACAACAATAGTAAATCTTCTTCTAAACTTATAAAGTAGCGTCCAAAAAATGGCTGATTTAACTTGTCTAAACATATCTTATACCAAGAAGTCCAAACCTAAAATAGCTAAGGCGCCAACCAAGGTTTTAGTTTTTAAATCATCTATAACTTTTCTTTTTTCATTTGAAAGCATTATCTCTAACTCTTCATCGGTATAATCATCAAAAGTTTTATGTCTCATAGCTAGTTCAGCTTTTAAGTTTAAAAGTGCTTTCTCTTGTATTTTTAAATCTATTTTATTTTTTACTTTGTCACTTTGTATTTTTGCAAAATCAAAAGATTTGTCAAATTGTTCTTTTGTTATATCTACTAAACCTGTAGTTTTTTCTTTTATTTTTGTTAACACTTTTAGTTTCCTATTTATTTTTTATATTTTAACCTATAAAAATTAACAAAAATTATATCATGTTAATTTTTTTTTATAAAATAGATTGAGTTTACTATTAGGGTAAGAAGTATAATTGCTCCACCAATAAAAGTATAAGAACTTGGTACTTCATTTAAAACCATCCAAACCCAAATAGGTCCCATTACTGTTTCAATAATCATTAAAAGACTTACTTCACTTGCATTTATAAACTTTGTTCCACTAAATATTAAAACCCTTGAAAATGGGGTTATAATTAATCCCATTACGCCTACTACAAATAAATTATAAAAGTCAATACTAATTGTATCACTTACAAAATAAGCTATTGTAGCTAATGATATTCCAGTCATTGCTGTTATTGCTATACGGTTTATTCTAGTATATTTCGACATTAGAACAAAAGATAAAGAAAAAGTCATTGTGCATAAAAGAGCTAAAAGGTTACCCTTCAAATTACCTTCTCCTATCTTATCATTAAAGATTATAAAAAGACCAATAAATAAAAAGAAAGATGCAATAAGAACATTTATTCTTATTTTTTCCCTATAAAATAAATATGCAAAAAAAGATGTAAATAAAGCTCCTGTTCCTATTATAAGTACTACATTTGCAGCAGTTGTACTCTTTATTGCCCAAATAAAGAAAATATTTGCACTCCCCATTAATATTCCACATAAAAGGAAGATATAAAAAGATGTCTTGGTAACCTCTCTTATAATATTTCTTTGTTTTATTATTAGTAATAAAAGCATTGAAATAAACATAAATATCCCAAGATAAAAAGAAAAAGTGAAAGATGAAATGGAAGTTAGCTTTATAAATAAAGACTCAAAACTCATTAGCAAAACACCCAAAGCGGTGATTATAATACCTTTTTTATTATTGTTCATATATTCTCGATTGTTTAAATTCTAATTTTAAATTACTCAAAAATCGTTGTAGTGTGGGGAGTTTTGTTCAAGGTCAAGGCGGTATTTAAAATTTTTGGAGGAGCTTACAATTAGTAAGTGAGTCTGAAAATTTTAAATACCAACACAGAGATTGGATAAAAATACCCGTACTACAACGATTTTTTAGATATTGTAGTAGTTGGCTTTACTATGTGGCACTACTATGGCGCATGTACTTTGTTCTGGATCTATTTGAAAAGTTTCACTTAAAGTTATTCCAAACTCTTCTGGTTTTAGTAAATCAAAGATATCTTGACTTTGTTCCAAATCAGGACAAGCTGCATAGCCAGGAGAATACCTACATCCAACATACTGTTTCATTTGAACATCATATAAGGTATGTCCCTCTTTTGGTACAATATCAAGGTCAAGTCTTATTTGCTTATGAATTACCTCAGCTAATGCTTCTGCAAGTTCAACACCTAATCCATGTATTTGATGATATTTTGAAAACTCACTATTTTGATAAAGTTCACTTTCATATGAAGTTATTTTTAATCCTGAACTTGCAAGAGTAAAGGCAACTACATCTAATCTATCATTGGCAAAAAAGTCAGCTATACATCTATGTGGTGCTTTTGTTTGTCGAGGAAACTCAAGTACTTTTATAGCCTTTTCCAAAGGTGGTACATTTTGTGCTTCTTTTAAACTATGAAAAGCATACTCTTCATCAAAAATATAAAGCTTATTATCATGTGAAATACAAGGATAATATCCATAAATAGCTATTGGGTCAAAAATATCTTTTTCAAAAAACTCTTCTTTATATTTCTCATATAAGGGTTTTACTACATTTTCTTCATGGGCTAAAAATTCATCTGCTTTCATAGCACCTTTTTTATACCCCCATCTTTGTCTAAACAAAACCCTATGATTTATCCAAGAAAAAATCAAATCTTTATTTAACAGAGCTTTATTTTGAGTAACTCTTCCCCAAAGTGGTGGAAAAGTAAAATCAGCTTTTGGAGGCAATTCTATCTCTTCATAAGGAGGGAGAATCACCTCTTTTTTTTCTTTTTTAACTACTTGTTCATCATCTATTAAATCAGCCGCTAATTGAGTATTTGAAGATTCTCCAGATTCTATTCTTTGCATAGATACAACCCCATCAAAGGCATCTCTACAATAAAAAATTGGTCCACCGTATAAAGGTCTACAATACTCATTTACAAAAGATTTTGTAAGTGCTGCTCCACCTAAAAGTACAGGTATATCTATACCTTGTCTTTTGAGTTCTTCAAGATTTTCTTTCATTACAGCAGTACTTTTTACAAGTAATCCACTCATTCCAATAGCTTGTGCTTTGTGTTCTTGAACTGCTATTATGAAGTCATTGATATCTGCTTTTATTCCTATATTTATAACTTTAAATCCATTATTACTTAAAATAATATCAACTAAGTTTTTACCCACATCGTGAACATCACCCTTAACTGTTCCAATTACAAGTACTGTTTCACTAGCTTTTTCTTCTTTTGGTAAATATGGATTTAAAGCATCAACTGTTGCTTTCATAGTCTCAGCACTTTGAAGTACAAATGGTAACTGCATTTGACCTGAACCAAAAAGTTCCCCTATGATTTTCATACCATCAATTAACCACTCATTTACTATGATTTCTGGATTTACCTTATGTCTTAACTCATCAACTAATGGTATAAGTCTATCCTTATCCCCATCCAATAGAAGTTTTTTAACTTTCTCTATTGGTTCTAATTTTTGGTACTCTTCATCACTTTGATCTTCTTGTGCATCAACATTTGAGAAATGGTCAATAAATTTAAATAAAGGGTCACCATCTTCTTGATTATTAAAAATCAAATCATTACAAGCTTTTCTGTCTTCTTCTGTGATTTTATTTAGTGGTAAGATATGTTTAACATTTACAATAGCACTTGTAAGTCCTGCTTTTACACAATGATCTAGATAAATAGAGTTTAAATAAACTCTAGCTTTTGTATCAAGTCCAAAAGAGATATTTGAAAGCCCTAAGGTAGTTCCTACTTCTGGGTGAAGTATTTGAAACTCTCTAATTGCTTCCATAGTCTCAACACCAGCTGTTCTATACTCATCATCTCCAGAACCAATAGTAAAGGTAAGCATATCAAAAACTAAATCTTCAGGATTAAATCCATGTCTATTTACACATAAATCATAAATACGTTCAGCAATTCTGATTTTGTCTTCTTTTGTTTTAGCCATTCCAACTTCATCAATAACCAAACAAACAAGTGCTGCCCCAAATTTCTTAGCAAGTTTACACACAGCATCAAACTTCTCTTCACCATCTTCAAGGTTTACAGAATTTATAATACATCTTCCACCTATTTGTTTAAGAGCAGCTTCCAAAGCTTTTATTTGTGTAGAGTCTGGCATCAAAGGAAGTGAAACTTTTTGAGAATAAAGTTCAACCACCTTATCCATATCTCCTGTTTCATCTCGTCCTGCAAATCCAACACTTACATCAATAATATGAGCTCCCGCTCTTACTTGCTGTTGTCCAACAGATAGTGTTCCCTCATAATTATTATCTTTTAATAAATCCCTAAAAGCTTTTGAACCAGTTGCATTACTTCTCTCCCCTATTAATAAAGGTGCGGGATCTTGTTTTAGGGGAACTGTATTAAATAGTGATGCCAAAGAAGCTTTTAAAAACCCACTTGGTGCTTTTGGTTTGATTCCCCTTACTTTATTTGCTAAAGCTTCTATGTGTTCAGGAGTTGTTCCACAACAACCACCTAAAAACGAGACTCCATTTATTTCTAAAAAGCTACTTTGTAGTTGAGTAAACTCCTCTGGACCCATTGGATAATATGAAACTCCACCTTTATTTTGAGGAAGCCCTGCATTTGCATGAACTGAAATAGGGAATTTACAAACTTCACTTAATGTTTTTACATGTTTATGAACTTGTTTTGGTCCAGTACCACAGTTAAAGCCTAAAGATAAGATATTAAAAGGGCTCATAATAGCTGCTATTGTCATAGCATCTGTTCCTATTAACATAGTTCCAGATAACTCAATAGTCACAGATACCATTACTGGAATTTCTGGATGTGTATCAGTTAGGGCATGAAGTGCTGCTTTTATTTGAAGTGGATCTTGACAAGTTTCAAGTAAATATATATCACATCCACCATCAGCTAATCCATTTGCTACTTCTTTATACCCTTTATACATCTCATCATATCTAATATGTCCTAGTGATGGGAGCTTAGTTCCTGGTCCAATTGAACCTAAACAAAATCTTGGCTCATCTTCTGTTTCATACTTTTTACAAGATTTTTTTACAAGTTCGGCACCAAGTTTAGATAATTCATAGGCTTTTGAAGAGATTCCATATTCATCAAGTACCCAAGGCATAGTTCCAAAAGTATTTGTTGAAATTAAATTTGCCCCTGCTTTTGCATAAGCATCATGAATTCCTTCTAAAATTTCAGGAGCAGTTTCATTCAGAAGTTCATTACACCCTTCTAAATCTTGGTTCTCATACTTCCATGCTTCAGATTTTATCTCTGCATTTTGTAATTGAGTTCCCATCGCTCCATCGATAATCAATACTTTATTTTGTATAATTTCATTTATTCTATTTTTCATTATATATTCTATCTCTTATTAATTTTTGTCTTTTATTTTAATTTTTACTCTACTAAAAAGTTTGTTAAAAACCTGTTAAAATTTAATCTTTTGGGCTATCAACCTTATCACACAAGCTTCACCTTGATGACCAGGTCCTTCTTCTAAATTGGTAATTACTTCTTCTAATTTATGAATCTTTAACTCTTTTATATTATCTTTAAAATCATCCATACTATAAAGTAACTCTAAATCTTTTGGTCCACCACTATTTCTTTCTATTTGATTTTTTGAAAAAACTTCACATACAAAAAAGCCATTCTCTTCCAATGCACTCTCTATTTTTTTAATCAAGTTTTTCAACTCATCAATTTTTAAATGTAAATAAGAGAACAATATGGTTCCATATTTTTTAGAAGCTTGCCAATCATTTATATCCATGCAGTTTGTTTTTATCTCTACATTTTCTATTTGACTTTGTTCAAAAAGTTTATTTAAACCAATATCTGAAGCATCAATTGCTTCAACATCAAAACCTCCTCTTGCTAAAAAGATAGCATTTCGACCCTCTCCTTCACCTAAACACAATACTGTTTGATCTTTTTTAAAATTAGCAGAAGTGTCTTTTATAAATTGATTGGGATTAGTTCCATACAAATACCCATCCCTTGAAAATTTTTTATTCCATAACTCTTGTTGATTCATTATCTTCTCGTTTATATATATTTTTTAAACCGTATTTAATCATAAATAAACTTATTATATATTATAGATATTTTTTATACTAATAGATTCACTTTTATTTAATCAAAACTTAGATAGACTATTTATCAAAATTTATAATAGGAAAAATCAGATGACAGAAGCAAAATACATCTGGATGGATGGTAAGTTTGTTGATTGGCATGATGCAAAAGTTCATGTATTAAGCCACACTTTACACTATGGAAATGGTGCAATTGAAGGTACAAAAGCCTATAAAACACATGATGGTAGATGTGCTATTTTCAAATTAAAAGAACACACAAAAAGATTATTGAACTCTTCAAAAATGACATTAATGGATGTGCCATTTAGTGAAGATGCGTTAAACAAAGCACAAGTTGAATTATTACAAAAAAATGAATTAAATGAAGGTGCATATATTAGACCTTTGGTTTATTTAGGGTATGGAGTTATGGGACTTTACCATAAAGAAGCTCCTGTAAATGTATCTATTTCTGCTTGGGAATGGGGTGCATATTTAGGTGATGAAGGTCTTAAAAAAGGTGTTAGAGTTAAAATAACATCAATGACAAGAACTCCAAATACTTCAGGTATGGGAAAAGCAAAAGCAGTTGCTAATTATCTAAACTCTCAAATGGCAAAATATGAAGCAGTTGAAGCTGGATATGATGAAGCACTTTTAAGAGATGACCAAGGTTATATCGCAGAAGCTAGCGGTGCTTGTTTCTTTATTGTAAGAGATGGTGTAATTATTACTCCTCCAAATGATAATTCTTTAGAATCTATTACACAAGCGACTGTTATCGACTTAGCACAAGATTTGGGTTATAAAGTAGAAAGAAGAAGAATATCAAGAGAAGAGATATATATTGCAGATGAAGCATTCTTTACTGGAACGGCTGTTGAAGTAACACCAATTAGAGAAGTTGATGCAAGAATTATAGGAGCAGGAGAGAGAGGTCCTATAACAGAAAAGCTTCAAAGTGGATATTTTGACATTGTTCAAGGTAAAAACGAAAAATATGTTAAATATTTAACATATATTAACTAAGTAGAATTTCCTACTTAGTTGAAATACAAAAGATAAAACATAGTAGTTTTATCTTTTGTGTTTCACAAAAATGGAACAGAAAAATTTAAAAATATTTAAGGATATTAATGCCAATAGATAATGATTATTTTAAAAATAGACAACAAAACAAAAACAATGGTGGGGGCTCTAATGGGGGAGGATATCAACCTCCTTTTGAGCCTCCTGAATTCTTTAAAAACTTTGGTAAAAAAGCAGGTTTCATTTATGCAATTATAATTGTAGTGATAATGTTATTTGTATTTAGACCTTTCGTAATTATTGAATCAGGACAAGTAGGTATTAAAGTAACTGCTGGTAAATATGAAAGTATACCTTTAAATCCAGGGTTTCATCTTTATCTTCCTATTATTCAAAAAGTTATTGTAATAGATACAAAAGTTAGACTTATTAACTATAGTAGCGTTGAACAAATGGGCGGTTATGATTCAGGTATTAAATTAAATCCTGCAATTAATATTCTTGATGCAAGAGGATTACCTGTATCTATTGAATTGACTGTTCAATATAGACTTACTGCTTCTGGAGCTCCAACTACAATTGCTAACTGGGGACTTTCATGGGAAGAAAAAATTATCAATCCAGTGGTAAGAGACATAGTTAGAAATGTTGTTGGAACATATACAGCTGAAGAATTACCAACAAAAAGAAATGAAATAGCTGTTAAAATCGAAGATGGTATCAGAGCAAATATTAATAAACTTGATGGTAAGCCTGTTTCACTTGTATCAGTTCAATTAAGAGAAATTGGTCTTCCTCCTAAGATTAAAGAACAAATTGAAAGAGTTCAAATTGCAAATCAAGAATCTGAAAGAGTAAAATACGAAGTTCAAAGAACTAAACAAGAAGCTGAAAAAAGAGCTGCAAAAGCAACTGGGGATGCTCAAGCAAATAGAATTGAAGCAAAAGGTAGAGCAGATGCTGTAACAATTGAAGCGAAAGCACAAGCAGCAGCAAATAAAGTTATTGCTGAGTCTTTAACTCCAAATCTACTTAAAATGCAACAAATTCAAGTTCAAGGCAAATTTAACGATGCTTTAAAAGTTAATAAAGATGCAAAAATCTTCTTAACTCCTGGTGGATCTACTCCAAATATTTGGGTAGATACTAAAGATAGAGCTAAAAATTCTTCAATAAGTAAATAATTTTATAAAGAGTAGTTTTTCTACTCTTTGTATTTGAGTACCTATGTTAACTAAATTTTTAAAAATAATCTTTATTATATTAAGTTTTGTAATTCTATTAAATGCTAAAGAGCAAAAAAACAACACTAATTTGGATAATATCAAATTATTAACCCCAAAAATAGAACCCAAACTAAAGACTAAAAAAGATTATCAAAAAAAAGAGGACTTATTGACTAAACCAATAGATAAAGAAGTTAATTTGACCAAAAAAAACAAAGATGATATAAAAATAGATGGTACAGTTAATATAAATACAGATGAAAGATCTATTGATGGTGTAAAAATTAATTTAGGTAAAAATTTCTAAGGTAAAAATATGAATAATATAGAAAACATTGCATGGGAAAAAGTGGATGGTTTAATTCCAGTTATAACACAAGATTCTAAAACAAATGAAGTTTTGATGCTAGCTTATATGAATAAAGAAGCTTTGTCTTTAACTCTTTCAACAAAATATGCTCACTATTTTTCTAGAAGCAAACAAAGAATTTGGAAAAAAGGTGAAGAGTCTGGACATACACAAAAAATAGTGGAAATCTTACTTGATTGCGATAATGATACTATCTTGATAAAAGTTATACAAGAAGGTGTAGCTTGTCATACAGGTAGAAAGTCATGCTTCTTTACTAATTTAGAAACAAATGAAATCATTAGTGAAGTAAAAATTAATACAACTGATAAATACTCTGTTTTAGATAACTTATTTCATGTTATTCAAGATAGAAAAAATGATGATCCTAAAAAATCTTATACATCTAAACTATTAAATGGAAAAGAAAACTCTATGCTTAAAAAAATCGTCGAAGAAGCAGGTGAATTTACTTTTGCTGTTAAAGATGACAATAGTGAAGAGATGATTTATGAAGCAGCAGATTTAGTTTACCACACAATGGTTGCATTGGCAAGTAAAAATATATCTCCTGATAGAATTAAACAAGAACTAGCTAGAAGATTTGGTATGTCAGGAATTGACGAAAAGAATTCAAGAAAAGAAGAGTAGTTTCTACTCTTTTTTTCGTATAAAATACTTTACTACAAAACTTAAGAACATAAATATCAACAAACCTATTCCAACTAAAATTCCAATTTTATCTAAATACATTTTATATCCTTTATATTAATAATCTAATTGTATAACAAGAATAAAAATAAATCAATACTATTATAGAACCATAAACAAATATAAATGCATTATATAAAGAAAAGAAAGAGAATCCAGAGGTATATGTATTTAAAAGAATAAAAAGGGCATATAAGCTAATAATAGAGAATAATAAAGATTATACTATAGATAATAATTATACACAGATAAATAATAAATAAAATATATCCTATAAAAAAAGTGCAAAAAAAAAGCTTAGCACAGGATAGATAAAAATCTATAAAGAGCTAAGCTTTAAAAACTCAAGAGTTGGCGACGACTTACGTTTCCACAAGGGGACCCTGCAGTATTATCAGCGATGAAGTGCTTGACTTCCAGGTTCGGAATGGAGCTGGGTATTTCCACTTCTCTATAATCACCAACAAAGTTGAGTAAAGAAAGAATAGTAAATATTCACTCTTTACTCAACTTATGTTTCTTAAAAAAGTTTACAACTTTTCCAAGGTAACATATCATCTTGAGATAGAAGTTAATGTTAAAGTCTTTACACACATACAAATTAAGTATGTACTTAATAAGATAGTAAACCAAGAAATATATAAAATAAGCCAAACGATCTATTAGTACTAGTCAGCTAAACGTCTTACAACGCTTACACATCTAGCCTATCAACCAGCTAGTCTTGCTGGGATCTTCAGGGAAAGTTCATCTTAGAGTTGGCTTCGAGCTTAGATGCTTTCAGCTCTTATCACATCCGTACGTAGCTACCCAACGATGCTCTTGGCAGAACAATTGGTACACCAGTGGTACGTTCATCCCGGTCCTCTCGTACTAGGGACAAATCTCTTCAACTTTCCTACGCCCACGGAAGATAGGGACCGAACTGTCTCACGACGTTCTGAACCCAGCTCGCGTACCGCTTTAAATGGCGAACAGCCATACCCTTGGGACCTGCTCCAGCCCCAGGATGCGATGAGCCGACATCGAGGTGCCAAACCTCCCCGTCGATGTGAGCTCTTGGGGGAGATCAGCCTGTTATCCCCGGCGTACCTTTTATCCTTTGAGCGATGGCCCTTCCACACAGAACCACCGGATCACTATGACCGACTTTCGTCTCTGCTCGAGTTGTATCTCTTACAGTCAGGCTGGCTTATGCCATTATACTCATCAAGCGATTTCCATCCGCTTTGAGCCAACCTTTGCAAGCCTCCGTTACTTTTTAGGAGGCGACCGCCCCAGTCAAACTACCCACCAGACATTGTCCTGAACGAGGATAACTCGTCCCAGTTAGTAACTCAAATATTCAAGGGTGGTATCTCAAGGGTGGCTCCCTATGTACTTGCGTCCATAGTTCATAGCCTCCCACCTATCCTGCACATGAATATCCAAGCTACAGTGTCAAGCTGTAGTAAAGGTGCACGGGGTCTTTCCGTCTTTCCGCGGGTAGGAGGAATTTTCACCTCCACTACAATTTCACTGGATCCCTGGTTGAGACAGCTCCCATCTCGTTACGCCATTCATGCAGGTCGGTATTTAACCGACAAGGAATTTCGCTACCTTAGGACCGTTATAGTTACGGCCGCCGTTTACTCGGGCTTCAATCAAATGCTTCGCTTACGCTGACATCATCAGTTAACCTTCGAGCACCGGGCAGGCGTCACACCTTATACATCCTCTTGCGAGTTAGCAAAGTGCTGTGTTTTTGGTAAACAGTCGGGAGGGACTCTTTGTTGCAACCTCTTACGCTTTCGAGAGCAAGTCTCTATACATAAGTAGGCACACCTTATACCGAAGATACGGTGCTAGTTTGCAGAGTTCCTTAACCAGGGTTCTTCCACGCGCCTTAGAATACTCATCCCACCCACCTGTGTCGGTTTACGGTACGGGCAACAAATAATATACTTAGTGGCTTTTCTTGGCACGACAGTATCATCGATTCTGAATTGATTCCGAAGAATCGCAACAGCCTGTAAGATCTCGGATTAGTGATAGCCGGATTTGCCTAACTATCATCCTACGTCCTTCGAGCCACTATTCCATCAGTGACCTCGATTAACTCTATGCGTCCCCACATCGCGCTTATTTGTTGGTATTGAAATATTAATCAATTTGCCATCGTCTACCCCTTTCGGACTCGACTTAGGTCCCGACTAACCCTACGATGACGAGCATCGCGTAGGAAACCTTGGGTTTTCGGCGTTGAGGATTCTCACCTCAATTATCGCTACTCATGCCTGCATGCTCACTTCTATCCGCTCCAGCACTCCTTGTCGGTATACCTTCAACGCTGAATAGAACGCTCTCCTACCACTTGTACAAGTACAAGTCTAAAGCTTCGGTGTACATCTTAGCCCCGTTATATTTTCCGCGCAAAATCACTAGACCAGTGAGCTGTTACGCTTTCTTTAAAGGGTGGCTGCTTCTAAGCCAACCTCCTGGTTGTCACAGTAACTTCACATCGTTTTCCACTTAGATGTAACTTTGGGACCTTAGCTGTTAGTCTGGGTTGTTCCCCTCTCGACGATGGATTTTATCACCCACCGCCTGACTCCTATGATTACGCATATAGTATTCGAAGTTTGATAGGGTTTGGTACCGCGGTAAGCAGCCCTAGCCCATTCAGTGCTCTACCCCTATATGTTACTACATAAGGCTATACCTAAATATATTTCGGAGAGAACCAGCTATCACGAAGTTTGATTGGCCTTTCACCCCTATCCACAAGTCATCCCAAGACTTTTCAACGTCAGCGGGTTCGGTCCTCCACTGGCTCTTACACCAGCTTCAACCTGCTCATGGATAGATCACTTCGTTTCGGGTCTGCAGCATCTGACTATATCGCCCTATTAAGACTCGCTTTCGCTACGGCTCCGTACTTGACTTAACCTTGCCAGACACCACAACTCGCAGGCTCATTATGCAAAAGGCAGTCCGTCACCCTGATAAATCATAGGGCTCCGAATGATTGTAAGCTAATGGTTTCAGGTTCTATTTCACTCTCCTCGCTGGAGTACTTTTCACCTTTCCCTCACGGTACTTGTTCACTATCGATCTGTAAGTAGTATTTAGGATTGGAGGGTGGTCCCCCCAGATTCAGACAAAATATCACGTGTTCCGTCCTACTCAGGATACCATTAGAGCTATCAAGAATTTCGTATACAGGAGTTTCACCTTCTATGCTATACCTTTCCAGATATTTCTACTATTCTTTTTAGTCTCACAGCATGGTCCTACAACCCCCTATGCAAGCATAGGGTTTGTCCTAATCCGCGTTCGCTCGCCGCTACTTACGGAATCTCATTTGATTTCTCTTCCTCTGGCTACTGAGATGTTTCACTTCACCAGGTTAGCTCCCCGCAGGGTAACATATATCTCTATATGCTGGGTTGTCCCATTCGGAAATCCTCGGATCAAAGCTCTTTGGCAGCTCCCCGAGGCTTATCGCAGCCTAATACGTCCTTCATCGCCTCTTACAGTCTAGGCATCCACCATTAGCCCTTAATAGCTTATAATTTGTATAACTAAATCTCTTTAGTTACCTTTTTGATAATTATTCCTTGGCTACTATCTTATTAAATACAATATTTAATAAAACAGTAATTGTGTGTTTAAATTGTTTTCTATTTTAATTAAAATAACTTTCATTATTCCAATTCGAAAAAATTTTAAAGACTTTAACATTAAATTTTTAAATAACATTTTGATTCGAAAACCAAATATAAATCTTATATTTAAGACTTATATTTAGTTTTTTATCTCTGTTCTACTTGGTTTAGGTGCTAATGTTGGTGGAGAATAGCGGGATCGAACCGCTGACCTCCTGCGTGCAAGGCAGGCGCTCTCCCAGCTGAGCTAATTCCCCAACAAAGATTATCTTCTTCTCATGGTGGGCCTACCAGGACTTGAACCTGGGACCTCACGATTATCAGTCGAGCGCTCTAGCCAGCTGAGCTATAGGCCCATTCTTCACCTATTATTTCAATAACCTTTACAAACCGAATATGATATTGGATATTTACCCATTGTTTATTTCTTGAGAAGATAAACGAATATCTTCTCATTACTCTGAAAGGAGGTGATCCAACCGCAGGTTCTCCTACGGTTACCTTGTTACGACTTCACCCCAGTCGCTAAATCCACTGTGGAAGGTAGCTATTTTAGCATCCCCGCTTCGAATGAATTCAACTCCCATGGTGTGACGGGCGGTGAGTACAAGACCCGGGAACGTATTCACCGTAGCATAGCTGATCTACGATTACTAGCGATTCCAACTTCATGTAGTCGAGTTGCAGACTACAATCCGAACTGGGAGGCATTTTTGAGATTCGCTCCACGTCACCGTATCGCTGCTCTTTGTATACCCCATTGTAGCACGTGTGTAGCCCTGGTCGTAAGGGCCATGATGACTTGACGTCGTCCTCACCTTCCTCCTACTTGCGTAGGCAGTCTCGTTAGAGTTCTCAGCCGAACTGTTAGCAACTAACGACGAGGGTTGCGCTCGTTGCGGGACTTAACCCAACATCTCACGACACGAGCTGACGACAGCCGTGCAGCACCTGTATGAAAGCTCCTGCAAGCAGGCACCAATTTATCTCTAAAAAGTTCTTTCTATGTCAAGACCAGGTAAGGTTCTTCGCGTATCGTCGAATTAAACCACATGCTCCACCGCTTGTGCGGGTCCCCGTCTATTCCTTTGAGTTTTAATCTTGCGACCGTACTCCCCAGGCGGTACACTTAATGTGTTAACTGCATTACTGCAAGGTCTAGCCTCACAACAACTAGTGTACATCGTTTAGGGCGTGGACTACCAGGGTATCTAATCCTGTTTGCTCCCCACGCTTTCGCGTCTCAGCGTCAATTATGTTCCAGTAGATCGCCTTCGCAATCGGTATTCCTTCTGATATCTACGGATTTTACCCCTACACCAGAAATTCCATCTACCTCTCCCATATTCTAGGTTAACAGTTTTGGAAGCAGTTCTATGGTTGAGCCATAGGATTTCACTTCCAACTTATTTACCCGCCTACACGCTCTTTACGCCCAGTAATTCCGAGTAACGCTTGCACCCTCCGTATTACCGCGGCTGCTGGCACGGAGTTAGCCGGTGCTTATTCATATAGTACCGTCATTATCTTCCTATATAAAAGGAGTTTACGCACCGAAATGTGTCATCCTCCACGCGGCGTTGCTGCATCAGGGTTTCCCCCATTGTGCAATATTCCCCACTGCTGCCTCCCGTAGGAGTCTGGACCGTGTCTCAGTTCCAGTGTGACTGATCATCCTCTCAAACCAGTTAGGTGTCATTGTCTTGGTGAGCCATTACCTCACCAACTAACTGATACCGTACAGGCCGATCCTAGAGCCATAAATGTTTCCCTTGCAGTCTTTAGACTTAAAGGCATATGGGGTCTTAGCAGACGTTTCCATCTGTTATCCCCCTCTCTAGGGCACGTTACCTATATATTACTCACCCGTGCGCCACTTAGCTGACAGTTAAAGCAAGCTTTAACCCGTTCTCGTTCGACTTGCATGTGTTAAGCACGCCGCCAGCGTTCACTCTGAGCCAGGATCAAACTCTCCATAAAATGTTTTGTTTAATCTTGACTAGTGTCTAACTCTTTTATCTAATTTCCCTAAGAAAATTAATTGCAATTGTTTACTGACATTACTCATTGTTTTTTTAATAGACGAGAATTTTTATATTCTCTTGTTTTATATCATATTCGGTTTATAAAAGTTACTTACTTCTTTAAACCGTAGTTTGTTAAAGAACATCAACTCTTCGCGACGTTTGTCACTCAAATTGGACGGGAATTATAATAGGTTTTTTTGCCTTTGTCAAGAGCTACATATTAATTGTAGCTTAAATTTTGAAAAAAATTCTTTTTTGCATTAGTTTTTTTTACCATACTCTATTTTTTCGCCATTTTTATCATATAAAGGGTATTTTATTTCATTCTTTTTCATTTTAGAAATAATTGCTTTTTCTAAATCTATATTGTGTGAATAACAAATTCTTAGTAAATAAACTGCAATATCTGCAATTTCTTCTTCTAAATGCTCTTTTTTTGACTTATCTAGTTTTAAGCTTTGTTCTTCATTTAACCATTGAAATATCTCAACTAATTCTGACGTTTCTACACTAAGTGCCATTGCTAAATTTTTTGGATTGTGAAATTTATCCCAATCTCTTTCTTTTGAGAATTTTAAAATCAACTCTTTTATTCTATTCATATCCATAATTATTCCTCTAATCTTTTAAATTCTTCTATTATGTCATTTATATTTTCACTTCCAACAGAAATTCTAAGGATATCTTTTGGTAATCCAATCTCATCTAAATATTTTACACCTTCTTCACTTTTTATATAATCATAGTGTGCAAGATATGTATAAGGCATAAGAAGTGTAAACTCTGTTCCTAGACTAGGTCCCTTTGCAAAATTTAAATTATCATATATAGTTTCAAATGATTTATTAAAGGTTATTGATATAAGACCTGTATATGAATTATCATCTTTCATTATTTGTTTATACTCAAATTCATTTTCAGCATTTAAACAATAATATATCTTATCTATATAAGAACATTTTTTAAAGTAGTCAACTAAGGCTTTTGTATTTAAACTAATTTTTTTAACTCTTTTCTCATAATCTTTTATTTCAAAAGCCATTCTTTGAACATCTTTTATATATGCTTTATCACAATGTTTAAAAAACTCTACATTCATATGAGATAGTTTTGATTTTTGATTTAAAATAATTGCACCCATTAGAACATCTGCATTACCTGAAGCAAACTTTGTAAGAGACTCCACATATATATCTGCATATTCATTTAAATCTATATTGTATGGTGTTGCCAATGTGGAATCAACAACCAAAGGAATATTATATTTTTTGCAAAGAGAGTTTAATCTTTTCATATCAACACATAATAAAAGAGGATTTGTAGGAACTTCTGTGATTATCGCACTTACTTTAAAGCCATTTTCTTTTAAATACTCTTCCAATAAATCTAAGTTTTTCACATCACAAAAAACTTTTGATTGTTCATAATAGTGTTTTACTATATTCATAGTATCTAAATACAACCAACCAAGTTGAACTAAAATATCTCTTCCATTTTTTCTTTGAATATTTTTTAAGCCTTTTACAACACCATACATTGCATTCATACCAGATGGAGCTAAGGTAATATTTTCTTTTGGTTGATTATAAGCTTTTCCTAAAGTTGAAACTACTAACTCAAAAGCAAACTCTTCTTTTTCTAGCTCTTCTTTATGTTTTACGTTTATCAATCCAATATTATATAGATATTCTTCTGCAAATCTAGAAGATAAATTGTAACCTACATGTTGGATAAACATCAATACTCTTTGAAGTTGACAAGTTCCATTTTGTACTAATATAACCCCAAAGGGTTCATCAATCTCTATTTTGTTATGGATATAATATTTATCACTTAAAATATCTACAGCTTTTTGAGAACTTAGTAATACTACTTCATAAGAATCACTTACTTTATATTTTTCTTTTATATATTTTGCAAGGATTCTTAAATATGGATGCATAGTAAACCTGGGATAACCAGACTTTATTTTCTCCATTCCTTCGCCAAAACCCTCTTCATAATCGATTACATCTTGGAGTTTTGGCATACTTACACTTACTGCATGAACATTATTTTGTGGTAGTGTTTCACCACAACCTATAGGCTTAAACAAACTATTCTTCATCTATTTTAAGGCTTGTTCAATATCTTTTATTAAATCTTCAACATTTTCTAATCCAATAGAGAATCTAACTGTACCATCACTTATTCCAATGGCAGCTAATTCCTCTTTTGAAAATGAAGCATGTGAAATTTTTGCAGGAATTTCTACTCTAGAATCAGGGCTTCCAAAAGAACATTTTTCTCCAAAAATTTTTGTATTTTCAATAAACTTCTCTGCAAAATCCTTATTTATAAACTCTGCACAAAAAACACCCGGAATATAATCCATTTGATACGTTGCTAATTTATGTTGAGGGTGAGATTTTAAAGCTGGATGCATAACAGCTTTTATAAAACTTTGTTTTTCTAGATATTCAGCAATCATTATAGAACTTTTTTGATGTTCTTTCATTCTTATTTTAAGGGTTGGTATTCCTAAGCTTATTAAAAATACATCCATTGGGTTTTGACTTCTTCCATGGGCATTTGCATAATAGTGAAGTTCATCAGCCAATTCTTTTGTTTTTGCAACAATTGCACCAGCCACTACACTTCCATGTCCTGAGATATATTTAGTCGTAGAAAAAAGTGAAAAATCAGCACCCATATCAAGTGGTCGTTGAGAAATAAAAGTTGCTAGTGAATTATCAAGGGCAAAAAGCGCATTATATTTTTTTGCTAAAACAGATACCATACCTATATCAATTATTTTAAGACCAGGATTTGTTGGTGATTCACATAAAACTAAATCAATTTTATTATTTTTTAGAATTTTTTCCAATTCTGCTTCACTTAGGAAATCAGCAAAATGCACTTTAATATTATATTTACCTTGAAAAACCTTTAATAATCTAAAAGTTCCTCCATAACAATCAGACTCTACTAGAACTTGAGAGTTTGCTTTTAAAACTGTTTCAAATAAAAGTGATACTGCTCCGATTCCGGTATGTGTACACACACATCCTGCTCCATTTTCCACTTCTGTAAAAAGATTTTCTAAAGCTTCTCTTGTAGGATTATCACTTCTTGTATAATCATATATCTTCTCACCATCTTGTTTTTTTAAATCAAAAGTTCCTGTATTGTATATAGGAAAGTGCGAAGCACCATACTGATCTTGGATTGTGGCAAAATCTTGTAGATGAGAAAGTTTTGTTTCTAAGTGTTTTTTCATAATAAGCCTAATAATTTTTTGTTTATTATATCTAAGGATTTATAATCATTTGATATAAGTTAATTAATTTTTTATTATGATGGTATAAAATAGGTAATTTTGAGAAGAATATTTAGAGGTCAAACCTCTAAATATTTTTAATAATTATTTTGCTGTTGAACAAGCAGATACACCAGGAGGTGTAGTTGGTTGAATAGAAGCATTTTCAGCTTTATCACTTACATTATCAATAAATTCAATTAAAGTTTCAGCTGCTTTCATATATCTTTTTGCAGAAATTGATTCAGGATGGAAATAAACAATTGGTTTACCATTATCTCCACCTTCTCTAATAGCAGGTTCAATTGGAAGATTTCCTAAAACAGTTGTTTCATACTCTTTAGCTAAAGCTTCACAAGTACCCATACCAAAAATATCAGATTCTGTATTACATGTAGGACAAATAAATCCACTCATATTTTCAACAATTCCACCAACTGGAATATGAAGTTTTTTAAACATATCTAAACTTCTTCTTGAATCATCAAGTGCTACATGTTGAGGAGTTGTAACATTTACACCACAAGTTACAGGAACACTTTGAGCCAATGTTAATTGTGCATCACCAGTTCCAGGAGGCATATCAATAAATAATATATCTAACTCTTCCCATAAAATATCTCTTAGAAGTTGTTGGATTGCTTTCATAATCATAGCACCTCTCCAAATAAGAGCTTGTCCCTCTTCCATAAGTGATCCCATAGACATAACGTCAACACCATATGCATGGAATGGTTTTGCTTTATTCCCTATTACTTCAACTTCTTTACCTTGTAATCCGAACATTCGTGGAATATTTGGTCCATAAATATCAGCATCTAAAATACCAACTCTTTTACCTTGCATCGCAGCAGCTACTGCTAAGTTAACAGTTGTAGTTGATTTTCCAACTCCACCTTTTCCTGAAGATACCATTACAAAGTTTTTAATTTGTGGTGCAATATTTTTTCCACTCACACTATTACTTGTTTGTTTAGGAGTTTCTGGTTTTTTCACTTGTAAATCTAAATTTGTAACACCAATATTTTCTAATACTTTTTTAATATTAGTTCTTAATTCATGTTCTACTTCTTGAACACTTGAAGTTATTTCTACAAGTATACTTACAGCGTCACCATTTACTTCAACATTTTTCAAAAATCCAAACTCAACAATTGATTTTGTAAAACCTGGATAAATTACTTTTTCTAATTCTTTTTTTATTTCAGCTACATTTGCCATCAATACTTCCTTAAACTTATTATTCAATTTTTTCGCATTATAGAGAAAATAGGATAATTTTTATCTTAATTATAAATCATAATTATTTTACCATGATTTATAATTAATTTTGCTAGATATTTCAAAAACATCATCTTTTTCAATAATCAAAAATTCATGGGTATGGCAACTCTTTGTTGCCATAGTTTCAACTATCTCTTCTGCTTTTTTAAAAGCTTTTTCTTTGTCTTCATATTCAAAGAGTTCATCAAACTTAAATCTTTTTATACAATGACAAGGTCTAAGTACTTTTACTTTCATAAAATGTATTTATACAGCTGTTGCCATTTCAGCACCATGATTTTCAACAATTTTTTGTGTGATTTTATAAGAACAAAACTTTGGTCCACACATAGAACAAAATTCTGCTTCTTTAAATACATCTTGAGGAAGTGTTTCATCATGATACTCTTTAGCACGATCTGGATCTAAACATAATTCAAATTGTCTATTCCAATCAAATGAGTATCTAGCATCAGACATTTCATCATCAATATCCCTTGCACCTTTTCTCCCTCTTGCAATATCAGCACTATGAGCTGCTATTTTGTATGCAATAATACCTTCTCTAACATCTTGGGCATTTGGTAAACCTAAATGCTCTTTTGGTGTAACATAACAAAGCATACTAGCTCCATGCCATCCACCAACAGCTGCACCAATTGCAGATGAAATATGATCATATCCAGCAGCAATATCAGTAGTAAGTGGACCTAAGATATAAAAAGGAGCTTCATGACAATATTCTCTCTCCAGTTTCATATTTCTCTCAATTTGATTTAAAGGCACATGTCCTGGACCTTCAATCATAACTTGAACATCTTTTTCCCAAGCTCTAAGTGTCAATTCGCCTAGAATTTTTAATTCTGATAATTGTGCTTCATCAGAGGCATCAAATAGACACCCTGGTCTTAAACTATCCCCTAAAGATAAAGATACATCATGTCTTCTACAAATATCTAAAATCTCATCAAACGCATCATAAAATGGATTTTCTTTATGATAATGCATCATCCAAGCAGCCATTAAAGAACCACCTCGTGAAACGATTCCCATCTTTCTTTTTGCAACATGGGGCATAAATTGTAATAAAAATCCAGCATGAATTGTAAAATACGAAACACCTTGTAAGGCTTGTTTTTCAAGAGTTTTTAACATAACTTCAATCGACAAGTCTTCAATTTTGTCTTTACAATCATGTAAAATTTGATAAATTGGAACTGTTCCAATTGGTACAGTAGAATGCTCAATTACAGCACTTCTAATAGAATCTAAATCTCCACCTGTACTTAAATCCATAATAGTATCAGCACCATGTTTTAAACATACATCAACTTTTTCAACTTCACCTGCAATATCTGAAGCTAAAGCAGAAGAACCTATATTTGCATTGATTTTACAACTTGATGCCATTCCTATTGCCATTGGTTTTAAGTGTCTATGATTTACATTTGCAGGAATAATAAGTCTTCCCCTTGCAATTTCACTTCTAACCAATTCTGGTTCGATTTTTTCTACTTTTGCAACATATTCCATTTCTGGTGTTATCATGCCCTTTTTTGCATAATACATTTGAGTTCTTACTTCATCATCTTTATGATTATCTAACCAATCTCTCATAAAATATTCCTATCTAAATTTTTCCCTGATTATATCAAGTTAAGTTTATAAAAACTTAATCTATTAAATTAATTTTGTTTTATTAATATTCTAAATGTTATTTTTCAATATTTGAGTAGATTTTATAAGCACTTTACGTAAAATAGTCAAAAATATGTATTAAAATATCTATATAAATACACACCTTCTAAAAAGAAGATAATTTGATATACTATATAATTAAAAAAATATTGGTATAATATTTAATAATAAAAATTATATTAACATCATTATTAATGTAATTATTAAATTTGCCATTTGAAAATATTAAAAATGTTCATATGTAATTTGTATTTTGACTAGCTATAGTAGGGCATAACATGTGTAAAAAATGTAGATAAGTCAATAATAAGTAAAAATAATCTATTATTTTATGAACAATAGGGAAATAAATGAAAAATGATATTATAGAAAAAATAGAATCGTTACCACCTTTACCAAATAGTGTTATCGAGTTAGAAAACTTTAGAAGACGACCAGAAAAAGAACCTGCCGAACTTTTAAAGATTATTGAACAAGATCCACTTATTATTACAACTCTTCTAAGAGTTGCCAACTCTGCAATGTTTGGATTTAGAAGTGAAGTGGAGACTCCAAGCCGAGCTGTAAATTTACTTGGAATAAATTTTACTATTTCTATTGCTTTAGGTTCAGTTGTTCAAGATTTAATAAAATCAAATTTAAATGCCTATAATATATCAACTGATGATTTCTTGATGGCATCAAACTTAGCATCAAATATTATCAATAATTGGGTAGGTGAAATTGACTTCGGACTTAAAGAAGATTTATTGTTACCAGCATTTTTGCAAGAAACTGGTAAATTCATTATCTCTGAAATAATTCAAGAACAAAATAAAACAGAAGAGTTTCAAGAAGCTTTAAAAACAGCAGAAGGAAGCTTATCTAGTATTGAAGAGGCTTTCACTGGTTTTTCATGTTCTAGAATTACTGCAAATATTTTCAAGCACTGGAACTTAAGTCATAATCTTATTTTTACTATTGGATTTGTAGGTAATATACAACAATGCCCAGAAGAATATCAACGAAAAGTAAAAATACTTGAAATAGTAAAAATTTTAACAGATATACGAAATCCATTGGGTGATGAACAAGTTGAAAGAGCTTTAGAATTAGCAACAAAATATAACTTTGAAATTGAACCTTTAGTAAATGCTATTGATAAAATCAAAGAAAAGATTAATGACCAATAATTTTAATTAAAATTAACTAATTTTCTAACTTAAATTTTTCATAAGTAACATTAGTTATAATTTGTAACTTTTTTACACAAGGGGTATTGTTGTCTAAAGTTACTTTATTGGTATTATGTGCTGGGAATTCTACTAGATTTGGGCTTAGTAGTAAGAAACAGTGGTTAAGAGTAGGAGATATTCCACTATGGTTATTTGTTACTAAAAAAATTACTTCTTATTATAATTTTGACAAAGTAGTTATTACATCTTCAAAAGATGAATTATCTTACATGAAAAATTTTTCAGATGAATATGATTTTATTTTGGGTGGAGAAACTAGACAAGATTCCATGTCAAATGCTCTAAGAACAATTGATTCTGAGTATGTAATGGTTACTGATGTGGCTAGAGCATGTGTACCTGAAAATGTTATTTTAGATCTAATTTCAAACAAAGAAAAAGCTTCATGTATTGTTCCTGCTTTAAATGTATCAGATACTGTTGTATTTAAAAATGAGACAATCAATAGGGATGAAGTCAAACTCATACAAACTCCCCAACTTTCAAAAACAGAAATTTTAAAAAAAGCGCTTGATACTGATACTTTTTTTACAGACGATAGTTCTGCCATAAAAAATATCAATGAATCTATTTATTATATAAATGGAAGTATAAAAAGCAATAAACTAACTTTTCAAGAAGATCTTAAATCAAACCCTTGTCTTGAAGGACCTTCAAATAATTTCTTTACTGGATTTGGAATAGATATTCATGCCTTTGAAGAGAATAAACAAATGGTACTTGGTGGAGTTAAAATTGACAGTAATGTAGGATTTAAAGCTCACAGTGATGGTGATGTATTAATTCATTCAGTAATTGATGCACTTCTAGGAGCTTGTGGGGCAGGTGATATTGGAGAGTTTTTCCCAGATACTGAGGATGAATATAAAAATATAGACTCAAAAATCTTACTTCAAAAAATAGTAAAATTTATTTATGATGTTGGATATGAAATAGTAAATGTAGATTTTACAATCCTTGCACAAAAACCTAAAATAAACCCTTTTAAATTTAAAATTAAGAAATCTATGGCACAACTTTTGAATATTCAGATGCAATATGTTAATGTGAAAGCAACAACTGCAGAAAAACTTGGGTTTGTAGGAAGAAGTGAAGGTGTTACAGTTCATAGTGTTGCAACATTGAAATATTTTGATTGGAAAAATAAATGAATATATTAATAATAGAAAATGAAATTTATCTAGCACAAAAAGTTGTTTCAAGAATACTTGATGATGGTCATTCTTGTGATTTTGTTGAAATGCCAAATAATAATTTAACCAAAGATTACGATATGGTTTTATTATCAACTTCGCTCCCTAGTGAAATGGTAAAAAAAACTATTCAAAAATATAAAAACTCTATTATAATCTTGCTTGTTTCTTATATTAGTGATGAAACTGTTACTGAGCCAATTAATGAGGGAGCAAAAGATTATATTATGAAGCCATTTATTATGGATGAATTAATTAGAAAAATTTATCACTATAAAGAGTGTAGACAGATGAAACAGGAGTTATCTACTCTTAAAACATATGTTGAATTTCTTCTTGAAGAGATAGATACAACTGGTGTTAATATCTCTCACTCTCTTCCAATGCTTGTGGAAACAAATTCTCAAAGATGTACTGATAAATTGGCTTTTGAAATATCAAAATCTTTAAAATTACCAATTAGATTTATAGCCCTTGATAGTCCAACTTGGCAAAAAGAATTATCAACAATTACCAATAAAGAAGTAGTTTACTTAACTGATTATCATACCTTAAAGAAAAGTGCTAAGGATAATGTTTGTATTGCAATAGAGCATAAGAATTGTATTATTAGCTCTTTAGAAAAAGAAGTTGATTTTCCATTCCCAAAAATTGAATTTATGAGACCTGATATGTTTATGCTAAATAATAATATTATGACAATAAATGACTATGTTAAGATGATGGTTATATCTTTTCAATCAAAATATCCTGATACTGAGTTATCTAAAAAACTTGGTATTTCTAGAAAATCACTTTGGGAAAAAAGAAAAAAATTGGGAATTGAGAAGAAAAAATAATGAGAAAAGCTTTTTTAACTCTTTTTTATAGTGGACTATCTCCTAAAGCTCCAGGTACTGTTGGTAGTTTTGTTGCACTGATTTTGGGTCTATTTCTTCTACAATATATCCATGTATCAACACTTTTTTTACTCTCTCTTTTAATTTCAGCAATTGCTATTAAACAAATCAATATCTATGAAGAAGAAGTTGGTATACATGATGGAAAAGAGATTGTCATAGACGAATTAGCTGGAATGTGGCTTGCACTTTCAATTTGTGGTATTACAAATGAAAATATGTTTTATCTTGCACCCTTAGCATTTTTGTTCTTTAGACTTTTTGACATTTGGAAACCATCAATTATTGGTAGAATTGATAGGGATGTAAAAGGTGGTTGGGGAGTTATGGGTGATGATTTAGTTGCAGGACTTGCAGCTGGTATTGCTTCTGCTTTTGTATATCAATTATTATTAAAATTTGTACTTTAATTAATAGTGTTTTTTGTTCATCTGTACAATTTTTGCAGATAATTCCATAATAACATTTTTATAAAATTTCGAAATACTAGTTTGTTCTTTGAAGTCTTTAATTCTAAAGGCTAAAACTATTGTATTAGACTCTCTTGACTCAACAGTAGCACTTCTAGGTTCTCCTGTAAGTCTCATCATCTCACCAAATAGCGCTGGTTTATCAATAGTGGCAATTCTAACACTTGACCTTGCATCTATTTGCTTTTTTCTATTTATGTAAAGTTTACCTTTTAATAAATAATATATATAATTTCTAGTAGTCTCCCCCTCTTGAAATATAATCTCTTTATTTTTGTATGTTATAATTTTTACTTCTGTGATTATTTCTTCAATTTCATCTTTGCTTAAAATAGAGAAAAATGGAATTTTGTTACTTAGTTTAAGTAACATTTTCATTGCATCAATTTCTTTTTTGTTAGTATCATCTGTATTATTTTCTAGAGTTTTCATTTTATTCCTTCAATATACAGTTCATTTTATTGCTTTTATTCTTCACAAAAGTGAAGAATAAAATTTACTTTATCATCTCTGCAAATTGCTTAAAGATATATTTTGAGTCATGAGGACCAGGACTAGCTTCTGGATGGTGTTGAACTGAATAAATATTCTTATTGATATATCTTACACCTTCAATTGTATCATCAAATAGATTTTTATGAGTTACTTCTGCAATTTTTATAATATCATCAGGAACACTATAATTATGATTTTGTGCAGTTATTTCAACTACTCCATTATTTGCTACAGGATGGTTACCACCATGTTGTCCAAATTTTAATTTATATGTATCAAAACCATGTGCAATAGAAAGCATTTGGTGTCCTAAACAAATTGCAATAATAGGAATATCTGTAGCAATTAATTTTTGAACTTCTTCTTTCTCTTTTACTAAAGTAAGAGGATCCCCTGGACCATTTGATAAAAACACCCCACCAATTTCTTTTGCTTCATATCTAGCTATTAATTCATCAGCTTTAAATGATGAAGGAACAACTTCAACTTCAAGTCCTGATTCAACTAACTCATTTAAGATATTTCTTTTTACACCAAAATCTATAACAACTATTTTTTTATCACTCATTACAGCTTTATTGTAAGAAAGAATTTGATGATTCCAAGCTCCATTTTTATGTATATATGGCTCTTTTGTACTAACTTCTTCTATATAATTAATATCTTCAATTCTAGGACTTGCAGCTAATTGTTTAGCTAATTCTTCTTTATTTGAAATTTCTGTAGATGCAATCATCATCATTGCACCTTCATCTCTAATCATTTTAGTTAAATATCTAGTATCAATATCTTTTATACCTAAAACGTTGTGTTCTTTTAATAAAGAGCATAAATCAGTTTCACCTCTATAATTAGAGTATTCATGATGATAATTTCTAACTATAATACCTTTGCAAAAGGCTGTACTACTTTCCATATCATCTTTATTTACCCCTACATTTCCAATTTCTGGCATAGTAAAAGTAACAAATTGTCCAGCATAACTTGGATCTGTGATTATTTCTTGATACCCAGTTAAAGATGTATTAAATACAATCTCTCCCACTGTTGTACCTTTTGCACCAAAAGAATTTGCTTCTAGAAATGTCCCATTTTCTAAATATATCCATACTTTTTGCATATTACATTAACCCTCTTTTTATTAACTCTTCTTCATATAATCTATGATAAACAATGTCATATTCGTCTGTACCTTGTATCAATTTTCTTTTATAGTTTTTAATTTTTTCAAATACTGCATCATCGGCTTTTTCAAAACCTTCTAAGAATTGACTAATAGAATCAAAAATTATATTTTTAACTTTATTGTCTGAAACAGTATAATGAATATAATCCTCTTCCCAAAGAAAATCTAATAATTGATGAGAAATATCTGAAAATCTATCATCATTATTTAATATTACTCCAAACTCATTTGCAAGTCTTTTTTTAGTCATCCAAAAAAGTTGTCTATAATCAGCATTTAAAAATTCTATTTCTTCAGCTTGTTCTGCTAATATCTCATCAACTTTTTCATCTAAGTCATGCTCTTTTTCGATATCTATATCTAAAATTCTTTCTACTTCTTTTGTGATTTCTTCTTTAGTTTTTCTTACTTCTACAAATTCACAATTTACCAAATCTCTTGATATTCTTCTTGCGATATATGGTGTATGATGTAATTTCATTTTCATAAATGTTATCCTCTAATTATAGTATCGTCTCGCTCTGGTGATGTAGAGATTATACCTACTTTTACACCAGTTAATTCTTCAATTTTATTTATATATTTTTTTGCATTCTCAGGTAAATCTTCAAATTTTCTTACACCTGCTAATTTATCCCATCCTTCAAATTCTTCATAAATAGGTTTTACATTATTTAAATCAGATGGCATATAATCAATTCTTTTTCCATCTAAATCATAAGCAACACAAATTTTAACTCTTGGGAAACCATCTAAAACATCAAGTTTCATTAATGATAATTGATCACAACCATTTAGTCTCGCAGCATGTTTAACAGCAATTGCATCAAACCAACCACATCTTCTTCCTCTTCCTGTTGTAACACCTACTTCTTTACCAATATCAGCTATCTTTTGTCCCTCTTCAGTAAAATCTTCTGAAGGGAAAGGACCATTTCCAACTCTTGTTGTGTATGCTTTTACAATACCAGTTACAACACCTATATCTTTTGGTGAAATACCAAGTCCAGTACAAGCTCCTGCACTTACACAAGAAGATGAAGTTACATAAGGATATGTACCATGATCAATATCTAATAAAGTACCTTGAGCACCCTCTAATAATATTTTTTTGTCATTATCAATTGCTTCCCAAATCATATTTGTAGTATTTGCAATAAATGGCTCTAATTTTTCTTTATATGAAGTTAATAATTCTATCAACTCTTCTTTTTTAGGAGTAGCAATTTCTAAAACGTCAAAGATTGCTCTACTTTGTGCAAAATAATCAAGTATTCCACTTGCAAGTTTACTTGGATTTAAAAGTTCCCCTACTCTAAAACCAGTTCTACTAATCTTTTCTGCATAAGCAGGTCCAATTCCTTTTCCAGTTGTTCCAATAGCTTTATCACCTTTTAATCTCTCTTTTGCTTGGTCAATTAAGGCATGATAAGGAAGATTTAAATGGGCTTTATCAGAAATAAAAAGTCTTCCTTCTAAATTTTTAAATTGTTCCATCTCTTTTATAATTGATTCTGGACATAATACAACACCATTTCCAATTATATTTATTGCTTTTGGATTTAAAACACCAGAAGGAATCAAATGTAAGGCATATCTAACGCCATCAACCCAAATTGTATGTCCTGCATTGTGACCACCTTGGCTTCTACAAACTACATCATAGTTTTGGGCAAGCATATCAACCATCTTACCTTTACCTTCGTCACCCCATTGAATTCCTACTATTAAATCAGCTTTACTCATTTCCCTTAATCCTCTAAAATTTTTAATAAATTATCTGTATAAAGTGCAAATCCTAATGAACTAATTCCATCAGCACTATATTTTCCACCTTTGCATATTACAAAGTTGTTATGTATAACTCTAAAATAAACATCATCATAATACTTTAAACTTCCATGATATAATGGTGCAATTACTAAATTATCATACTCAATTTGTGATGCAGTACTTAAAAGTTTTTCTAAATGAATTTTTATTTCACTTGGAACTAATAAAATACTCTTTTCCAAATCTTCAATATTTTTAACCCTAATTAAAGAGTTTAACCAATCTATGTCTAACTCAAATAATTGCGCTATTTCACCATTTTTAAAAAGTTCAATATCTATATTTAAAACCTTTGATACAAGTTTTGGAATATTGATATTAGATAATTGTAAAATTGGTTGAACATTAATACTTTTTAAGATATGTGCTGTTAAATTTAAAATATCACTTATATTGTCATGGTCAATCCATTCACACCCAATTTGATATTTTTCTTTTGAAGGATACGAAAATACAGGTTGAATATAGAACCATTTTTTGTGTTTTGTAGTTCTTCCTAATCTTTTTGTAATAATTCGCACAACATCTAAAGAAGAATCTGCTCTTAAAGTTACTTGATTATTTTGAATATCTGAATAACTAATTAATTTCTTTTCATCTTCTATTGATTGATGTTGAGAATATGAAAAATTAGGAGTAACTATTTCTTCAAAGTTATTAGAATATAAAATATCACTAATCTTACTTTCTAGTTCTCTTTTTAATTTTGCAGTTTTTCCAAAATAAAGACGACTTCCTTTTGGTATCTCATGAGCATAAATCATTCATTACCTTTAAAAGTAACCAATGCAAATGTTTTATTTGCTGTCCCATCAAATTCTCTAAGACCTAATTCATCCATTGCTAACTCTACTGCATTTACAGCCCAAGCAGCTTCAAAGTCTTCTACAAGCCCCATATGATTGATTCTAAAGATAGAATTTTTAATATGATCTTGTCCACCTGCAATATTTACATTATATTTTGTTTTTAAAAGTTTTCTAATAGCTGGTGCATTTTCTGTATAAACTGTTGTCATAGCATCAGCTGGTATTTTTGGATATATTTCACAACCAATTGCTTTTAAAGCCTCTCTTGTAGCTTTTGCTCTTAAAGCTGTTTTTTCATAAAGTACTTCAAATCCACCATTATTTTTTATATGCGTTAAAATCTCTTTTAATCCAATGATTAAAGTTGTTGCTGCTGTCCAAGCTGTAGTATTTGTCTTTTGTGCTTTTATCTCTGTTGCTAAATTAAAATAATACCCTTTTGCTAAAGTTTGTATTTTTTCAACAGCCGCATTACTTAATCCAATCATAGCAAGACCAGGAGGAAGCATTAGTGCTTTTTGACTACCAGTAATTACAGCATCAAGATTTGTTGTATCAATTTTTTCTACACCAATAGCAGTAATTCCATCAGCTACAATCATAATATTTTTATTAAACTCTTTTACTTGTTTAGCTAGTTCTTCTACTGGATGTCTAAGCCCTCCAGCACTTTCACAAATTTGTATAAATATAGCATCAATCTCACCGTCATTTTTTAATGTTTCCATTACTTCTTCAACACTAACAGGAGTATTCCATTCATTTTTTATTTCAGTATAAGGTAAATTATAAGCTTTGCAAATTTTCCCAAATCTCTCACCAAATTTACCTGAATTAATTGTAAGAGCTTTTTTACTTACTAAGTTTGTAATACAAGCTTCCATTGCACCTGTTCCGCTAGAAGCAAGCATCACAACCTCATCCATTCCGTATAATTCTAATAATAATTCTCTAGTTTGTCCAAAAATAGATTCAAACTCTGGTGTTCTATGATGAATAGTAATATCAGCCATAGCTTTTCTTACAAATTCTGGTACTGGAGTAGGACCTGGAGTCAATAACATTTATTTTCCTTAATTTTCTTTCATTTGAGTAAAACGATAGATTTTATCTAAAAATATATTATTAATTGGTTAAACATAAATTAGAAAATTTTTATTAATATTTGTGTAAAAAACTTGACAAACATAAAAATATTCTATACAATGTCTATATTATATTACTTTTATAAAGAAGTAATAGATAAAATTAAAAGGAATAACATGTCAAAAGTATTAAAAGAAAAAAAAGTTTCTAAAATAGCTAAAAAAGCTGCGTCAAAAGTTGCTAAGAAAAAACCGGCTAAAAAAATAGCTAAAAAAATCACTAAAAAAGTTTCTAAGTTAAAACTTACTAAACCAAAAGCTGCAAAAAAAGTTGCTAAAAAAATAGCTAAAAAAGCCGCTTAAATAATATTTGCCTAAAGAATTTTACTTTTTTAGGCAATTTTACTTGACAAATACTACTAATTAGTAGTATAATTCTTTTACAGATTCAAAATGAACTATATTTTAGTTTTATTTTGTAATCTTTTATCAATTTGAATTATACATTCTTATAAAGTTTTCAGAAGTTGTTGCTTTAAAAAAAGCTAAATATAAATATTACTAATTAGTAATTAAGAAAGGAAAAAAATGAACATAGTAAAATTAGGACTAATCTCTATCTTAACAGCAGGTGCATTATTTGCAGGAACATATAAGGTTGATACAGTTCACTCAAACCTTGGATTTAAAGTTAAACACTTAATGATTTCAAATGTAACTGGGAAATTTGATAAATTTAATGGTTCTTTTGTTTTTGATGAAAAAACTAATACATTAAAAAGCTTAAAAGGTACAGCAGAAGTTGCTTCAATCAATACTGATAACGCAAAAAGAGATGGACATTTAAAATCTGCTGATTTCTTTGATGCGGCAAATCATCCAGAATTAACATTTGATTTAGAAAAAATCAAAGGAGATAAAGCATATGGGAAACTTACGATAAGAGGTATTACTAAACCTGTAGTTTTTGATTATGAAAATAATGGAACAGTTACTGACCCTTGGGGAAATAAAAGAGTTGGTTTAGAACTATCAGGAAAAATCAATAGAAAAGACTTTGGTCTTAACTGGAATAAAACTTTAGAAGCTGGTGGAGTTTTAGTTGGAGAAACTGTTAAAATCAATGTTGAATTAGAAGGTGTTTTAGCAAAATAAACATTCTGATGTTATCAAGTTATTTACTTGGTAACATCGAAGTAGTTGAACTATTAAAAAAGTTCAAAATTTATAATAATATTTAAGGAATAAATTATGATATTAATATTTGTAGCAAGTTTAAATGAAAATATGAAATTAGCAAAAAATTTACAAGAACAATTGAATAGTGAAAATTTAGAAAGTGAAATAATTAATTTAGTTGAATTAAATCTACCTATGTACGATACATTAAAAGAACAAAATGATGGTATTCCCACAAAGATTCATGAATTATCTGAAAAAATGAATAAGGCAGAAGGATTTATATTTATTTCACCTGAGTACAATTTTTCACTACCACCAGTTTTAGTAAATACAATTGCTTGGTTATCAAGAATAGGGGATGACTTTAGAGCACTTTTTGCTCTTAAAAAAATACAATTGGCAACACACTCTGGTAGTGGTGGACAAGATGCTTTAAATGCTATGAGAACACAATTTACAAGACTTAATGCAATAGTCTTACCAAGAGAAATTCTAACAACATATACAAAAGCATTAAATCTTGAGAGTTCACAAAGAATTATTAGTCAGTTTGCTAGTATAGTAAAAGGATAAATTATGTTAAAAAAACTTTTAAAGGAGAATATGGGAACATCAAATCTTGGTTGGTTGGAAAGTCGTTTCCATTTTAGTTTTGCAGAATATAGAAATCCTAATAATATAAATTTTGGGGTTTTAAGAGTAATAAATGATGATATTATACATCCAGATAGTGGATTTGGTACGCATCCACATGCAAACATGGAAATAATCTCTTATGTTATTGATGGAGAGATTACACACAAAGATTCTATGGGAAATGAAGAGACACTAAAACGTGGAGAAGTCCAATATTTAAGTGCAGGAGATGGTATTTATCACAGTGAATATAATCTTAATAAAACTAAAGATTTAAGACTTTTACAAATTTGGATTATCCCACCAAAAAGCTCTTTACCAAGACTTTATGGTTCAAAAAGATATTTAGAAGAAGAAAGAAAAAATAAATTATTAAATATAGTCTCTTCGCAAGAAGGAAATGCAGAAATTAAGATTCATCAAGATGTTAATTTTTATGTAAGTGAATTAGAAAAAGATAAAACACTTGAGTATAAAATCGATAAAAATAGACAAGTTTATTTTGTACAAATAGAAGGTACTTCAACGATTAATGGAATTGAATTAAATTATGGTGATGCTATGGAAATCACTAAAGAAAATAAAATTACTATTAATGCTATTTCAAATTCACATTTCTTATTTATAGAAATGAAAGAAGCCTAGGCTTTATTGATTAAAATTTAAAGGAAGAAAAATGGTAAAAACTTATGGAGAAAGAACAGATAAATCTATGAGAACTGTTGTTAGATTAGAAAAAGCATCACTCAAAATAACAAATAAAACTCTTTCGTATTTATCTCAACATGGACTAACTTTTAACCAATTTAAGGTTTTAGAAGTTCTATACCATAGAGGTAATTTAAATATAGGTTCAATAACAAAACTTACTATGAGTACTCCTGGAAATATTACTGTTGTAGTAAAAAATTTAAAAAGAGATGAGTGGATTACTTCAATAAAAGATCCAAAAGATAATAGAGCCTCAATTTTAACAATTACACAAAAAGGTAAAGACATTATAGAAAAAGTGTTTCCAGAACATTCAAAAAATTTATATAAAGCGATGGAAGTACTAAGTGACGAAGAATTAGATACTTTATACTCATTGGTTAATAAAATTTACAAAGCAAATTAAAGGACTAAAATGTTCCCAAGTTTATATATATCACATGGAAGTCCAGCTCTATCTATAATGGATAATAGTACTACTTCCTTTTTAAAAAATTTATCATCAAATTTTCCTGAACCCAAATTTATCTTAGTTATTTCAGCCCATTGGCTTACTAAAAATTTAAAAATATTATATGAAGAGAATCCTCATACAATACACGATTTTTATAATTTCCCACAAGAGTTATACGAATTAAAATATGAAGCAAAAAGTGATTTAAATAAATGTGATGAAATAATAGATTTAATTAAAAGTTCTGGAATAGAAATAGAAAAAGATATTTCAAGAGGTGGATTTGATCATGGAGTATGGTCCCCTCTAAGCTTAATATATCCAAAGGCAAATATTCCAATTATTCAACTCTCTTTACCAATAAACTTTGATTCAAAAAAACTTTTTGAATTGGGAGTAGTTTTAAATAAATTAAGAGAAAATACCTTAATTATTGGAAGTGGTGCTATGACGCATAATATTATGAACTCAACTTGGGAAAATGAAAATGCAAAACCTAATTCTTATGCAAAAGAGTTTAGAGATTGGGTTGTAGGAAATATCCAAAAAGGCAATATTACTTCTTTATTAAATTATGAAAAAGAAGCTCCTAATCTACAGATGAACCATCCCTCTAAAGAACATTTTTTACCTTTATTTGTAACTTTTGGTGCCTCAAATAATCATATAGGAGAATCTTTACACGATATTTATATGTATGGAAATCAATCAATGGATACAATAATATTTAAGAAATAATTGATTAATAATTGTATTGTAAACTTTTATTGTTGGTTTTTAGAATAACAAGTTTTAAGTTCTTATTTATTATAAAAAAGGAGTACATATGAATGAATTATCAATTATCCCTATAGAAAATGGCCCTTTAAAAATTTCAAACTTAAGTAATAAAACTTTAAAAAATATAATATTTTATGACTCATTACCCATTACATTAGAAAAAAGCACCTTTATTTGCAGATGTGGGAAATCTAAAAACCAACCTTTTTGTGATGGGACTCACTTAAAAGATAATTTTACTTCAGAAAAAAAATTAAAAGAAGAGATTATCCAAGTTTATAATTCAAAAGATGTAACTGTAACTTTTAATCGCTCAATTTGTGCTGGTAGTGCACAATGTGTTAATGAATTTCCCTCTATTTATAGCTCAGAAAGCTCACATGACTGGATTAACTTAGATACAGAGACAACAGAAGAGATAATCAAGTCAATTGAAGGTTGTCCTTCTAGTGCCTTATCTTATTCAATAGAAAATAAACAAATTATGCAAGATTATGAGAAAGAAAATATCAATATACTAAAAAATGCTCCAATTACTGTAATTGGAGCAGTTGATTTAAAAATTGAACACTGGTCATCATTTGCCAATAAAACTAAATTTACCCTATGCCGTTGTGGAGCATCAGAAAATAAACCATTTTGTGATTATTCCCATGCTTCACTAAAAGATGACTCATATACTTTTTAGCATAAAAAAAGGTAAGTCCAAAAGAACTTACCTTTAAAAGAAAATAGTAAAAGACTATATAAACTCTACGCCTTTTTCACCTTCAGCAATTTCTCCAATAACATATCCATCAGTATTAGCTAAAATGGCATCCACATTTGCAGGATTTACAACTAAAACCATACCAACACCCATATTAAATGTTCTATACATCTCTTCAACTTCAACATGTTTAGACATAAATTCAAAGATTGGTAGCACCTTAATCTTACTTCTATCAACCACTGCTTTAAAATTATCTGGTAAAACTCTTGGCAAGTTTTCAGTAATACCACCACCTGTGATATGGGCTAAAGCATTAATATTATCTTTGTTTGCTTTGAACTCTTTTACATATATTCTAGTTGGTTCTAATAATACATCTTTTAATGGTTTTCCTTGGAAATCATCATCTAAAGACATTCCTAGTTTTTCAAGTAATAATTTTCTTACAAGTGAAAATCCATTTGAATGAACTCCTGAAGATGGAAGAGCAATTAAAGTATCTCCAATAGAGATTTTATCTATTCTATTTAATTCATCTTTTTCAGCAATTCCAACACAAAAACCAGCTAAATCAAAATCACCCTCTTTGTACATTCCTGGCATCTCAGCAGTTTCTCCACCTACAAGTGCACATTCACTTCTAACACAACCTTCAGCTATACCTTTTACAACTTGTGTCGCTTCTTCAACTTCTAATTTTGCAGTTGCATAATAATCTAAGAAAAATAGTGGCTCACCAAAATTACATAATAAGTCATTTGTACACATAGCAACTAAGTCAATACCTACTGTATCAAATTTTTTAGAATCAATTGCTAATTTTAATTTAGTTCCAACACCATCAGTTCCTGAAAGTAATACTGGTTTTTTGTAACCACTTGGTAACTCAAAGGCACCTGCAAAAGAACCTATTCCCCCAAGTACTCCAGGAATCATTGTTGATTTAACATATGGCTTAATATTTTCAACAAATTGATTTCCTGCGTCTATATCTACACCAGCATCTTTGTAACTAACTGTGCTCATTCTTCACCTTTTTTTTTATTTTTACAATTAAAGTAATTATCTTTTATTAATTTAAAAATTTTTCGCTATTATATCGAAAATTTAATAAAATAAAAGGACTAATAATGTCAAGTGTTGAAAACAAAAACTTTGCTTTTAATGAAATGATTGTTCATGTTCCTCTATGTACGCATAAAGAACCTGAAAATATTTTAGTTATAGGAAACTATGACGAAGAGTTAAAACAAGAAGTTGCAAAACATAGAGTAAATGTAGAATATGGGGATATTTCTTTATTAAACTCTAAAAATGAAAAAAATATTGATGTAATAATTTTAACTGATATAAATATTGATGAAATAGTTTTAGCAAATATTCAAAGAGTTTTAAAAGATGATGGTTTAATTTCATATAAAACAGCTAGTTATTCTAAAGATGCAGATAAATTAAAAAATGATTTAACAATCACAGGGGCAAATTTTTGGATTTGTATGCCATATAGTTTTGGACATACAACTTGTGTATTAGCATCTAAAAAATATCATCCAACAGCTGATATTATTTTACAAAGATCTGATTTACTTGTGGACTTAAACTACTATTCTACAGAGATTCAACATGCATCTTTTGTATTCCCAACTTATATTCAAAAAGAGTTAACAGGTATTGCAAAGCGATAAGCTTTGTAGTACAAAATCTCCTTCCCCTTTTAAATTAATCAATTTTATTGTAAAATCTAATAATGAATAATGAAACATTTAAATATGCTATTGCATTAACAGGTGGTATAGCCACAGGTAAAAGTACAGTTTGTAGTCTTTTTAAGCTACATGGATTTTTGACAATAGATGCAGACAAGATAGCACATAGACTTTTAGACAGACATAGTAATAAGATAGCTTCAATGTTTGGGCAAGAGTATGTAGAAGAGGGAAAGGTACTTAGAAAAAAACTAGGACCTATAATATTTTCAAATCAAGAAAATAAAGAAAAATTGGAAAGTTTTATTCATCCTTTAATAAAAGAAGAAATAGAAAAAGAGGCTTTAATCTTTGAAAAACAAGGGAAACCATATCTTATAGATATTCCTTTGTTTTATGAAAAGATGAATTATCCTATTAAAAAATCTTTAGTGGTTTATACCCCAAAAGAGATACAAATAGAAAGATTGATGCAAAGGGACAATATAAGCAAAGAAGAAGCAAAATTAAAAATTTCAAATCAAATGGATATAGAAGAAAAAAAGAAATTAGCAGATTTAGTAATTGATAATTCAACAAATTTAAAAAACCTTCAAAAAGAAGTTGAACGAGTTATAGGAGAACTTATATGACATATACAAAATACAGCGCCAGTGGAAATGACTTTGTGATTTTTCATACACTAATAAAAAAAGACTATTCGCAAGATGCTATAAATCTATGTAATAGAACTGAAGGTATTGGTGCAGATGGACTAATTGTTATTGTTCCAAATGAAACAGCTGATTTTGAATGGCTTTTTTATAATAGTGATGGTAGTGATGCTGCTATGTGTGGAAATGGTACAAGAGCAGTAGCACACTATGCTTACAAAAATGGTTTAGCTCCTTCAAATATGAAGTTTTTGACAGAAGCTGGATTTATAACATCATCTGTAGATGGAAATATTGTTGAAACTCAAATGACTAAACCTAAAATCATCAAAGAAGAGTTTGAACAAGAGGGTTTGACTTGGTATTTAATCGATACAGGCGTTCCCCATTTAGTAACCATTGTAGATGATTTAGAAAAATATGACCATGATTTATCTTCAAAAATGAGATATGAACATAATGCAAATGTAAACTTTGCAAAAATTGAAGATGGAAAAATATTTGTAAGAACCTATGAACGAGGTGTTGAGGGTGAAACTTTAGCTTGTGGAACAGGAATGGTTGCATGTTTTTTAAGAGCAAATGCTTTGGGATTAGTAGATAATAAATCTTTTGTTTATCCAAAAAGCAAAGAGGAATTAATAGTTAGTATAAGAGATGGTGAGCTCTTCTTTAAAGGTGCAGTAAAAAAAGTATTCGTAACAGAGATATAATAAATAATATGAATAAAATATTATTTATACTTTCAACTCTATTTTTAATTAATATTTATGCGGGGACAACTGGTTTCCCCGATAAATATTATAAAATGAAAGCAACTATTAAAAAACAAAACTATTTTTTTAATTACTTATTTCCTTATATTGAGCATGCAAATATAAAAATCTTGGAAGATAGAAAATTTATCTTAAAAATGAGATTAGATAAACATTTTAGTAGAAGAGTTAAAAATATACAAAGACTTAAATTACTAGCCCAAAAATATAGAGTAGATAATATTTATGATTATAACAAACTTTTAATTAGGGTAAATATTGTACCTCCATCTTTAGCCCTAGCACAAGCTGCTGTTGAAAGTGGTTGGGGAACAAGTAGATTTGTAAGGGAAGGAAATAATCTGTTTGGACATTGGACATATGGGAAAAATGGAGAAAAAGGAATGATCCCTTTAAATCGAGATCCTAATGCTACACATATGGTAAGGATATTTGATTCATTTGAGAAATCTATTTCTTCATATATGTTAAACCTAAATAGAACAGAAGCTTATAGAGCATTTAGAATGTTACGTTCTCATTTTGAAAAAATGAATAAAGAATTATCAGGTTTAATTTTAAGCCAAACATTAATAAACTACTCTCAAATAAAAGAAAGATACTTAAGAATATTAAAAATTGTTATACAAAGTAATAATCTAGAAAAATACGATGAAAAATTTTATAAAAACTTAAAAAAGGAAATAAATGAAATTTAATGCTCCATTAAAATCTGATTCAATTAAAATAATGTTACTTGGAAGTGGTGAACTTGGTAAAGAAGTTATAATTGAAGCTCAAAGATTAGGTATTGAAACTATTGCAGTTGACAGTTATATTAATGCTCCTGCACAACTTGTTGCTAATAAAGCTTACACAATCAATATGAAAAATAAAAATGAAATATTAGATGTAATTAGAAGAGAAAAACCTGATTATATTCTGCCAGAAGTTGAAGCGATCAATATTGATGCTCTGTTTACTGCTGAAAAAGAGGGATTTCATGTAATCCCAAATGCCGAAGCTGTAAACAAAACAATGAATAGAAAAAACATACGAGAATTTGCAGCTGAAGAGTTAGAACTGCCTACAAGTAAATACAAGTTTGTAAAAAGTTTTGATGAGCTAAAAAATGCAGCAGAATATATTGGTTTTCCTTGTGTTATTAAACCTGTAATGAGTAGTTCTGGACACGGACAAAGTATTGCTAAAAGTGCTAAAGAGTTAGAAAAATCATGGGAAATTGCCAAAGAAGCTAGAGGTGATGCTAGTGAACTAATTGTTGAGGAGTTTATAAAATTTGATTATGAAATAACTCTTTTGACTGTAAGAAATGAAAGACAAACTATCTTCTGTGCTCCTATTGGACATATTCAAAAAGATGGTGACTATATCTTCTCATGGCAACCAATGAAAATGAGTGATAAAGCAATCAAAAAATCAGAAGAAATAGCTAAAAAAATCACTGATGGTTTAGGTGGTAGAGGTATTTTTGGAGTTGAATTATTTGTAAAAGGTGATGAAGTTTATTTTTCTGAAGTAAGCCCAAGACCTCATGATACAGGAATGGTAACTATGATTACTCAATCTCAAAGTGAATTTGCACTTCATGTAAGAGCAGTATTAGGATTGCCTTTAAATTATATTCAATATGGAGCAGGTGCAAGTGCTGCATATAAAGCTGTTGCAGATACTTTTAATCCTATTGTTGATATTAAAGATGAAGCATTTAGTGATAATTCATACGTTAGAGTTTTTGGAAAGCCACAATCTCATGTGGGAAGAAGAATGGCTGTAGCACTTACTTTTGATAAAGAGTCAAGCGATAAAGCCCTTAAAAATGCAAAAGAGCTTATAAAAAACTTCTCTGATTGCTAAAACTCTCTACAAAAGTAGAGAGTTTATCTTAACATTTTTTCAAAAAACAAGTTTTCAAAAAGATTCTAACTCCATTTACTTTACCTTCAATGTGAGTTGGATCATCACCTAAAGATATTCCTTTTACAACAGTTCCTCTTTTTGCAGTAAATCCAGCACCTTTTACATCTAAATCTTTTATAATAGTTACACTATCACCTGAATTCAAAGTAACACCATTACTATCTTTTACAACTTCACCAGTAGCAAGCCCTGCTTCTGCCCATTCTAAAGTTTCAGGTTCTAAATACATCATCTCAACTAAATCTTGAGCCCAACCTTCGTCAATTGATAAGTTCTTTAATAATCTATAAGCAACAACTTGTACAGCTGGAGTTTCACTCCACATAGAATCATTTAAACATCTAAAGTGATTTGAATCCATTTTTGACTCATCTTCAATTTGCTCTTTACATGTAGAACATACTACAATTTTCTCATTTTTTGGTGCAACTTCAATTGCTTCAAGACCATCACTTGCCCCACAAAGTTCACAAACACTACCACTTCTATCTAAAAGATCCTTCTCTATACTCATTAAACTTCCTTATTCTTTTTTCGTATTTTAGCATCTTTTCAAAAAATAAACAAAAATAGATAAACAAATACTCCAGTTATACAACTAAGTAGTAAAAATATAAAAGTAATCTTTCCCTCTCGTATATGATTTGAAGCTTTTATCTCTTCTATTTTTCCATTTTGATATAAAAGCATAGATTTGATAAATAATCTTATCCATAAAACAGCAGCAATCAAAGCAATTATTATATGAAAAATCAAATATCCTACTAAAAAGCCATGGGGCATATCACTTTGTTTGGCAAACTCAAAAAAACCACCATCTATTCTAATCATGATTTCAAAAAACACTAATACTAAAACTGTCAAAACTAAAATAAACCCTTGGGAATAAAAGTGCAACTTATACTGTTTATTTTTTGCAAAATATATACTAGCCATCACAAGAAATGGCAGTACTGAAAAGAAAACTACCATCACATTCATATGAAGAGGTATATTATTATTTAAATCTTCCATTTAAATTCTATTTATTAGCTTTTAAATCAGATCTCAAGGCTAATTCAGCTGGATATGGATTTAAAAATTTTTGTTTTTTTAAGTATTCAATATCATATCTACTAATATATATTTTAAACATCTTAACTATAGTTATAAGAGGAATAATCCCGTCTTTATACTCATCCATACTCACAAGTAATAGCTCTTTTTCTTCTTTTGAGATATGTTTTTTAAAATATCCAAAAATATGAAGTAAAACATTGTAAGTTTTATTAATAGTACTTTTTTCACTTATTGCTTTTAAAAAACTTTGTTTGTATTCAGCTAAAATCTCTTTTAAAGGTTTTTTCTCATGGTTTGCAACAATATGTCCTAACTCTTTGTAAAACTCTTGTGATTTTGCATAAATTAAATATTTGTATGAAGTATGAAACTCTACTAAATCATTAAACTCAATATCTTCTTTTTTTAAAAACTCATGTAAGTCTTTATAAGCAAAAACTTGCATTAAAAAATTTTCTTTCAACCAAGCATCATTAAGTCTACCCTCTTCTTCTAGGGGTAAATAAGGATAAAATTCTTTTATTCTTTTTGCAAAAAAACCAACACCTTCTTTTATACTTGGTCCATTTTTCTCTTGGTAAACTTTTACTCTTTCCATACCACAAGTAGGTGATTTTGATTTTAGAATAAAGCCACAAATATCATCATCTGCTATTTGTTTTGCACAAGAAACTGAGATATCATCTAGTTGTTTAGTTACATCCTTTGAACCGTCACTTGTAGTGACTTTTATATCTTCACCTTTACGAACCAATCTAATAGTCTCCCTTGGAGTACCAAAAATGATACTCTCAGGACAATAAGGCACTATTTTAAAATACTTTTGAAGGATATTAAATACAAAAGCATCTTTTGAATGAGCACCATCATATCGACAAAGATTTCCTATCAAACACGAAGATATTCCTAATTTCATAATCTTCCCTTACCTTTTTATTAAAGATTATACATTAATCCAAAAGTTTTTCATATCCCTATAAGAACATTCTATGCCTTATTTTTTCTTTTTTAGTTTTTCTTTTAAGATTATTTTACCACTTTCAACGCCTGGTTGGTCATAGGCATTTATAAATAAAAATTTTCCAACTATTGAAGTTAGTAATTCATATACATACATTAGTTTTGCTAAACTAAATCCATCAACCTTATCCATAGTAATAGTATCACATGGAATATCTTGTAAATCATGTACTGCTTCTATTGTAGCATCTGCTTGATGATTTATAAGCTCAGAGAATTTTAAATTATTAATATAATCAAGTTCTTCTAAACCTTTTAATTTGACATCAGGGATTTTTGAGTTATCTGCAAAATCTTTTATTTTAATAAAAGTAACCGTTTTATCCCTTTTTCCTTGGATGATTAACTGTAAAAAACTATGTTGATCAACAGGTCCTAATAAACCAATTGGAGTCAAACCTTGGTGAGTATTGTCTTTATCTATTTTTCCTAAGCTCTCTCCCCATAATTGTACATACCATTTATTAAATCCTTCAAGTTCAGAAGCATAAGAAAAAACTACATTATTATTAAACTTATGCTTATACTCTGCCATAAATCTAGCTTTTGTCATTATTCTTTTATATAAAGCCTCTTGTTCAAAGTATTCACTATAAGCCTCTTTAGCTCCATCTAATAATCTATCAATATCAATTCCAACAATTGCTAAAGGTACAAGTCCTACAGTTGAAAATACAGAAAACCGCCCACCAACATTTTTTGGTATTTCAAATGTTTTTATATCATTACTTTGGGCAAAATCATTTAGTTTACTATCAGTCTCTGTTATTATCAAACAATTATCTTTGTCAATTTTAACTTTTGAATAAAGGTATTTAAAGACACTTATTGTCTCAATAGTTGTACCTGATTTACTAATAACGATAAATAGTGTATTATCTAAATCTAATCTTTCCAATCTTGTATTTATATCAATTGGATCAGTTGATTCAAAAAAATAAAGCTTTTTATCAAAGTTATGGGTTCTGGTTAAAAAACTATAAATTGCGAAGGTTCCTAAAGTACTCCCACCTATTCCAATTATTGCTATATCTTTTTGCTTGACAGTTTGGGCATACTCTTTTATTAGAGTTGTATCTTGAAAAGGCAAGTTATAATAACCTATATCTTGCTTCTCTTTTTTTATACTTTCGAAAATCTCACTATCAGAAACCCTTGGACTAAAATTTGCACTATAATTCATCTTTTATCCTTTTATACTTTGTGTTACTATCTCTTGAGCTTGGCTTAAAATAAGCTCCAAATGCTCACTACTTATAAAACTCTCCGCATAGATTTTATATATATCTTCTGTACCTGAAGGACGAGCTGCAAACCAACCATTTTTGGTAACCACTTTTAGCCCTCCAATGGATGCTTTATTACCCTCTGCTTTGGTAAAAATATTTTCGATAAGTTCCCCTGCAAGCTCTTTTGATACTATATCTTCAACACTTAGACTTTTTAGTTTAGCTTTTTGCTCTATTGTTGCTGGGGCATCGATTCTTTTATAATATGAAGTCCCATTTTTTTCTTCCAACTCTTTATAAATAGTTCCAGGATCTTTTTTTAGTTTTGAAGTAATCTCAGCTGCTAATAAATTTAAAATTATTCCATCTTTATCAGTTGACCAAACACTTCCATCAAATCTTAAAAATGAAGCTCCAGCACTCTCTTCTCCACCAAAACCTAAAGTTCCTTCATAAAGACCATCAACAAACCATTTAAAGCCAACAGGTACTTCATAAAGCTTTTTATTAAGCATTTTTGCAACTCTATCTATCATAGAACTTGAGACTAATGTCTTCCCAATACCTAAGTCATCACTCCAAGGTCTATTTGAAAATAAATACCAAATAGCAACAGAGAGATAATGATTTGGATTCATAAGCCCAACACTTGGAGTTACTATTCCATGTCTATCAAAGTCAGGATCATTTGCAAAAGCTAATTCATATTTATCTTTTAAGCCTATTAATGAAGCCATTGCATCTTTTGATGAACAATCCATTCTAATCTTACCGTCATGATCGCAAGTCATAAAAGAAAAAGTTGGATCAACTTTATCATTTACAATTTCAAGATTTAAACCATAAATCTCTTTTATCTTTTTGTAAACTTCTATTCCAGAACCACCCATTGGGTCAACACCAATTTTAAGATTTGCTTTTTTAATACAAGACATATCAATAATAGTATCAAGAGCTTTTACATAAGGAGTTATAAAATCAAACTCTTCTACAAACAAAGAAGCATCTAACTCTTCAATTGGGACTTTTTTTACATCCTTTAAACCATTTGCCAAAATCTCATTTGCTCTATTTTCTATGATAGTTGTAATATCACTATCTGCTGGTCCACCATTTGGTGGATTATATTTAAAGCCACCATCACTTGGTGGATTGTGAGAAGGAGTTATTACAACTCCATCATTTAATATTTCACTATTTTTATTTGCTTCTAAAATAGTAAAGGAAATTACAGGAGTGGGCGTGAAGTTTTTATTTTGGGCAATTTTACATTTTACTTTATTTGCTACAAATACTTGTAATGCTGTTGTTTGAGCAGGAGTTGAGAGGGCATGAGTATCTATTCCTATATATAAAGTTCCAGTTATTTTTGCATCTTTTCTATATTCACATAAGGCTTGAGAAATAGCTAAAATATGGTCTTCATTGAAACTTGTTTTTAGGGAACTTCCCCTATGTCCAGATGTACCAAAACTAACTTTTTGACTTACTTCATTTATATTTGGCTTATTTTCATAATAAGATGAAAGTAGTTTTGGGATATCCTCTAATATCTCTTTGGGTGCTTTTTTTCCTGCTAATTCATTTGCCAAAATAATCTCCTTTTATTTTATTTTTGCCAGTGCCTCAATACATAACTCAGTAATCTTATCAAAATCACCACTTTTTATAATATCTTTTGGAATAATCCATGTTCCACCAACACACAAAACATTTTTTAAAGATAAAAAGTCATTTAGATTTTCTAAATTTACTCCACCTGTGGGACAAAACTTCATTTTTGGGAAAGGGCCTTGAAAAGCTTTTAAAATATCAACTCCTCCACTTATTATTGCAGGGAATAATTTGCAATTATAAATGCCATTATTTTGAGCAAGCATAACTTCTGAAGCGGTTGCAATTCCTGGAATAATTGTCATCTTATATTTTTTTGCACTATCTATTAACTCTTGAGAAATTCCAGGAGAAAATACAAATTTTGCACCTACTGCTTTTGCTTCCATCAAATCAACATTATTGCAAACTGTTCCAGCTCCCACATTCATAGATGGCATCTCTTTTGAGATAAGATTAATAGCTTTAAGTCCAGCTTTTGTTCTTAAAGTTATCTCCATAATATTTATTCCACCCTCACTTAAAGCTTTTGCTAAAGGCAAGGCATCTTTTATATCATCAAGGGCAATAACTGGTACTATTGGTGATATTTTCATTACATCATTTGCATTCATAAGTTTTCTTCTCCTACAAGTTTAAAAATAGTTGCTCCGGTTTCACTTGAACTTACATTTTCTCTAATACTTGAAAATAGTTCTCGTCCGAAACCATGTCTGTTTTTTTCTAAATTTATCTGTTTAACTTCTCTTTTTTCTAAAACTTCTTTATCAATTAGAAGTTTTATTGTGCCATTTTTTACATCCATCTCTATCATATCACCATTTTCAATTTTTGCTATAAGTCCACCTTCAATAGCCTCAGGATAAAGATGTATTGCAGAGGCAACTTTTCCAGAAGCCCCTGACATTCTACCATCTGTTATAATCGCTACTTTAAAACCCTTATCTTGTAAGGCTCCAAGGGGAGGCATTAATTTATGAAGTTCTGGCATTCCATTTGCCTTTGGCCCTTGATATCTTATAACTGCAATAAAATCTTTTTCTAGTTTTCCTTGTACAAACTCTTTTTGTAACTCTTCTTGTGAATTAAATACAACTGCTGGTGCTTTTATATAAAGATACTCTTCTTTTAAAGCTGAAGTTTTTATAACACTTTTACCAAGATTTCCCACTAAAAGTTTTAATCCACCCTCTTTTGAAAAAGGAGTTTTAGCACTTGAGATTACTTCTATATTTTTTGAACTTTTTTCTCCATCATTAAAAACCAGTTCATCATTTTGTAAAATTGGTTCTTTGATAAAATTATCTAAACCATGTCCAACAACTGTTTGAACATCATTATGAACTAAGTCTAAGTCAAGAAGTTGGGCTATAACTACACTCATCCCACCCGCATCTCTAAAGTGATTTACATCTGCACTTCCATTTGGATACATTTTACAAAGTAATGGCGTAACTTTTGAAATATCATCAAAATCTTCCCAAGTAAGAACTATCCCAGCTGCTTTTGCCATGGCAATTAAGTGAATAGTATGGTTTGTTGAACCTCCTGTTGCCATAAGTCCAATAATTGCATTTACAAAAGTTTTTTCATTTACAATATCTGATATTGATATTTTTTTCTCACATAAGTTTATAAGAGTTTGGGCTGATTTTTTTGTCAAAGCATATCTTAAAGGTGTATTTGCATTTACAAAAGAGCCATTAGGAAGTTGTAAGCCCATCATCTCCAAAAGCATTTGATTTGAGTTTGCTGTTCCAAAAAAAGTACAGGTTCCACAGCTATGATAAGATGCCTTTTCCACTTCAAAAAGTGCTTTTTCATCTACTTTGTTTTGGGCAAACTCTTGTCTCACTTTTGCTTTTTCTTTATTTGAAATACCAGAAGGCATAGGACCTGATGGTACAAAAATAGCTGGTAAATGTCCAAAACTCAAAGCCCCAATCATTAATCCGGGAACAATCTTGTCACAAATTCCCAAATAAAATGCTCCATCATAAGTATTATGGCTCAAGGCAATTGCAGTTCCCATAGCTATATTATCCCTAGAAAAAAGTGATAATTCCATACCTGCTTGCCCTTGAGTTACCCCATCACACATTGCTGGAACTCCACCTGCAACTTGAGCAGTCGAACTATGTTTTAAAAGCTCTTTTTTTAAGATATCAGGATATGCAGCATAGGGTTCATGGGCTGATAACATATCATTATAAGCTGTTACAATTCCCATATTAAAAGATTTCATATCGCTTAAATAAGCTTTTTCTTCATTGGTCATTGGAGCAATAGCATGGGCTAAATTAGCACAGTCTAAAGTTGTCCTATTTACACTATTTTTTTTAGCTTCATTTATTCTAGATAGATAAATCTTTCTACTTTTTTGGGATCTTTTTATTATTTTGTTTGTTACTTCTTCTATTGTTTTATTCATGAGTAATAAACCTTTATTTTTTTGTCAGTTTGACTTAAAACTGAGCTTATTGGATATTTATAAATATCTTTTGCATTTATAGCACTATTGTATACTTCAAGCTTTTCTTTTCCTTCTATGTGTAATATTATATTTTTAGCTTCTAAAATTTTCTTTAATATTAAACTCATTCTTGTATAAGGAACTGTTGTTGGCTCAATTGAGATACAAACGTTTTCATTTTTTAAATCATAAGCCTCTTTTAGTCTTTCATTATTTGGAAATAATGAGGCAGTATGTCCATCAGTACCCATTCCCAAAATTAGTACATCAATTCTTTCAAACTCTTTTTCATAAATCTTTGAACAAATCTTTTGGGCAGAATTTGCACTAACTCCTTTTACATAAAGCCCTATAAAATGAGCTTCTTTAGCAAAATTTACGAGTAAGTTTTCTTTAACTAAAAACTCATTACTATCTTTAGAATCATTTTCAAGCCATCTTTCATCTACTAATCCAATGGTTACCTTTTCCCATTGAATGTTTATCTTTGAAAGTTTTTGAAAAAATAGTTTTGGAGTATTTCCCCCTGATACTAAAAGAGTAGCTTTTCCTAAAGTATCTATACTATTTTTTAATATTAAAGCAATATCAGAAGCTAGGTTTTGTGCTAATTCTTCACTTGAAAAAAATTCTTTAAATTCATTCATCATTCCAACTTCTTCCATCTTTTGCGATTAATTGAATAGCGGCACTTGGTCCATCACTTCCAGCTGTATAGGTTTTCATAGGTGAGAGATTCTTTTCCCAACCCTCTATAATCTTATCTGCCCATTTCCAAGCAGTTTCTACCTCATCAAGTCTCATAAAAAGCGTAGGATTAGAACGAACCACATCTAAAATAAGTCTTTCATAGGCATCAGGTTTTCTATCACTATTATGGGGTGAGTTTAGTTCTAAATCCACTTGTTGAAGTTTCATACTATCACTTAACCCTGGGATTTTATTCATAAGCTTTAACTCAATACTCTCTTTTGGTTGTAAAGTTATTACTAATCTATTCGCATTTATTGAAGTCTCATCTTCACCAAATATAGAGTGAGGAATAGTTTTAAACTGAATTACAATCTCAGAATTTCTTCTTTGAAGACGTTTACCACTTCTTATATAAAAAGGTACTCCATTCCATCTCCAATTATCTATATCAACTCTAATGGCTGCAAAAGTTTCTGTATTACTTCCTTCCTCTTTTCCATCAAGATACCCTGGAACTGTTTTTCCATCTGAAGAACCAGCTTTATATTGAGCTCTTACCGTTTTTGTTTTGATATCTTCATCATTTATATTTCTAAAAGAACGCAATACTTTTACTTTTTCATCCCTTACACTATTTGCTTCAAGTGAACAAGGAGGCTCCATAGCGATTAGACAAAGTAGTTGCATAAGGTGATTTTGAATCATATCCCTCAAGGCTCCATACTCATTATAATAACCCCAACGATTCTCAACACCAACACTTTCTGCAACTGTTATTTGTACATGGTCTATGTGGTTAGAGTTCCAAAGTGGAACAAAAAGTCTATTTGAAAATCTCAAAGCCATAATATTTTGAACGGTGTCTTTACCTAAATAGTGGTCAATTCTATAGATTTGATCCTCTTCAAAGTATTTTAAAACCTCTTTATTTATCTCTTGCGATGATTTTAAATCTCTTCCTAAAGGCTTTTCTAGTACAACTCTTGTTTGTTGACTTATTAAATTCCAGTGATTTAATGACTTACAAATAGTTCCAAAAAAATCAGGTGAAGTTGATAGATAATTTATTCTCTCTCTATCACTATGTTCATTTAAAATAGTTTGCAATTTTTCATATGATTTTTCATCTGCAAAGTCTATAGTTACCATAAGAAGTTGTTTTTTAAAGATTTTGAAAAACTCTTCATCAATCTTTTCTTCACTTAAAAATTCATTTAATTTATCTTCTATAAGCTTTATGTGTTCATCTATGCTTATCTCTTTTCTTGAGACTGTTATTATTCTACTTTCACTTGAGATATATTTATCTTTACATAGATGATAAAGTGCAGGCATAAGTTTTCTAAATGCCAAATCACCATGTCCACCAAAAAGAATAAAATCACATAGATTATTTTTTGTATTCATTTTATTTCTTTTTATTCTCTAAATTATAAAAATAGTTTGTAGCTTCAACAAAACCATCAACACTACCACAATCAAATCTTTTTCCTTGGAATTTATAAGCCATTACCATGCCTTTTTTTGCTTGTGTACATAAAGCATCAGTAATTTGTAACTCTCCATTTTTACCAGGTTTTGTATTTTGAATTACTTCAAAAATATCTGGTGTTAAAATATATCTTCCTATAACAGCTAAATTTGATGGAGCTTTATCATTATCAGGCTTTTCAACCATATTTGATACCATAAAAACACCATCTTCTATTTGATTACCTTCTATTACCCCATATTTATGTACATCTTCTTTAGGTACTTCCATACAAGCTACAATACAACATTTATATTTATTATAAAGTTTTACCATTTGAGCTAAAATACCATCACCCTTTGGATTTACACAAAGGTCATCTGCAAGAATTACTGCAAAAGGATTAATATCTCCTACTAAAACTTTACCTTTATATATGGCATCACCTAAACCTTTCATCTCATTTTGTCTAGTATAAGTAAATGTACATTTATCAATAATATTTCTAATATCAGCTAACATTTTCTCTTTTGAAGAACCTTGTATTTGGTGTTCTAACTCATAAGAGATATCAAAATGATCTGTTATAGCTCTTTTACCTCGCCCTGTAATAACAGACATAATGTCGCAACCAGCTTCCATAGCCTCTTCAACTCCATACTGAATCAAGGGTTTTGTAAGAACTGGTAACATCTCTTTTGGCATAGCTTTTGTTGCTGGAAGAAATCTTGTTCCATATCCAGCTGCTGGAAATAGACAACTTGTTATTGTTTTATCTTTAGCGTTCATTTATTTATCCTTTTTTCTTTTTAAATTTTGCCTTTTAGCCACATAATTTGATATGGCTCTAATTTTATTTCATTCATTTTTTCTGTTTTTTCTTCATTTTTTGACATACAGTTTGAAGAAAGTATATCACAAAGTGGTAAGGAAATAGAAACAGGTAACTTACACATAACCTCTTCATTTGAGAAATTATGTATTGCTACAATTCTATTTTCATTACCACAACAAGATTGATCTATAACAAAAAGCCTATCATCTAAATCTAGAATTTCAAACTCTCCAAATGGATTAAATGCTTCTTCACTTATTCGTATAGATATAAGTCTTTTATATGAATCAAACATTGTTTTTGCAAGAGTTCCTTGACTTGAAAGTTCATTTTCCAACCAATCAATATTGTATTTTTCTCTATTTATTGTACGATTTACACCTGTATGTTTAACCCCATCATGATAATTTTTAGAACCCACCAAAGAGTGAAAATAAATTCCTGGAACACCTGGCATTGCTAAAACAGCTGCTTGAGTTACTAACATTCTTTTTACTCTTAAGTATTGATCTTCTTTTGGGTGAGTAAGAGCATCTATATAAGAGCAGTTTAATTCATATGGAGTCTGACTTCCATCTTCTTCTGCTCTATAAGATACTAATCCCCCATGGTCTTCTACAGTTTTTACTAGATTTTCAATCTCTTCATCTTCTAAAATACCTTTTATAGGACGCATACCTATCCCATCATGGCTTGCAGTAAAATTAAAAAAACAAACCTTATCACTAGGAAGAGTTAAAGTTTTCGCCCATGCAGTTAGTTTTTTAGTATTTGAGTTTAGAATCGAGTGTAATAATAAAGGAGGCAAAGCAAAGTTATATACCATCTGAGCCTCATCTTCTCCACTTCCAAAGTATGAAATATTTTCATTATGGGGAACATTTGTTTCTGTAATAATAATAACTTCAGGTGCCACTTCATGTAAAACCTCACGCATGAGTTGTATTAGTTCATGGGTTTGGGGAAGATGAACACAAGAGGTTCCTATCTCTTTCCAAATAAATGCTATAGCATCAAGTCTAATTAAGGTTGCCCCTTTTTCTATATAATAAAAAAGTGCATCTAAAACATTTCGTAAAACCCTATGACTTTTGTAATTTAAATCAACTTGGTCTTTACTAAAGGTTGTCCAAATATTTTTTATCTTCCCCTCATCATCAATAAATTCACTTAAAAGGGGTGTTGCTCTGGGGCGAACAACCTTACTTAAATCAATTGAAGGATCAACATTGATAAAAAAATCTTGAAAATATGGATCACCTGCTAAATAGGCTTTAAACCAATCAGAAAATTGAGAGATGTGATTTATAACTCCATCTACCATAAGTCTATAATCTTTACTTATTGACTCAATTTCTCTCCATGAACCCATATGAGGATCAACGGCATTATAATTAACAACTGAAAAGCCATCATCACTTGAATATGGATAAAAAGGTAAAATATGAATAGAATTTATTACCCCTTTTAGATGGTCATTCATAAAATTATTCAAAGTCTCTAAAGATGGTTCATGAAGTTTTGATACTTGGTCACCATAAGTTATCAAAATAATATCTTTTTGGCTTAGACGATAATCACTTGGTTTAATTCTTTGTTTATATTTAAAAATTAAATCAATGATATCATTTACAGCCCTTTGTGCTATCTCTTCTGGGTATAAACGATGAAGTCTTTTATTTATAGTATGTTTGGAATCTGATATATGTTTTGGTCCTTTCATGCATTATCCTCCTTTACATATTTTATAAATTTTGCAGAAAATTCTGGCATAACAGAACGAACTGTAATCCAAGATGATAATGATGGAATCCCCATAGGATCTTCATAAAACTCTTCTGCTGCTTTTTTTATAGCATCTTGAAAAGTATTTACAGCTTCAATCTCTTTTTCCCTATTATAATCTAATGCGTTTAATTTACTTAGTGCATTATATTTTGATATTTCAAATCTTGACTCTTGGAAATATGTTGCAAGTAAGGTTTTAAAAGAACTAGAAGAAAAAACTACTCCCTCTTGTGCCATAACTCTAAAAATAGTTTTTGCAATGTCATTTGCCATTTTATAAATACCACCACCTTCACTTTGACTACTTAATTCTTGGTGTTTGTGTTCATAGCTTTCCATTATCTCTGTTTGGCAGATTCTTCTATTTGAAGTATTTTTATAAACTTCACTTAATGTAGAAACTTCTAATCCCCAAGTAGGAGAGATACCAATACCTCGCCCAAGAGATCTTATAAATGAAAATTCTCCCGATAAGGAATACCTAAAACTCTCCATATAGTCTAAATACCTACTCCCTCCATAAACTTTTTTAAGTGAGTTTAATAAAGGAGTATAAAGCAACCTTGTAGCTCTTCCATGAAGTTTATTTGTAACCCTTGAATAAAAACCTTTATTAAACTCAAAATCAAGTGCTGGGTGAACTATTGGAAAAAAAAGTCTAGCGGGAATCTCTCTATTATAATTTACAATATCACAATCATGAAGTGCAAAAGCATAGGCGTCCTTGTCCGCTAAACCATAACCCATCATTGTCCAAACATTTCTTCCTTTTCCAGGTGTCTCAAGTCCAGGAAAACCCTCTATTGTCAAATCTTTATAAAGCTCTTTAATGTTTGGTCCATCATTCCATAAAATATCAACCTTACAAGGAAGTATAGACATAAGTTTTTTTACCTCTTCAAACTGCTCTTTTGTAGCTTGGTCAAGTCCTAATATAATCTTATAAAGGTACTTCACATTTTTTAATTCATCTATGATTTTATGCATAGAGGGAGTTTGAAACTCTGAATAAAGAGCTGGAAGTAAAAGAACCATTCCTCTTCTTTGACTAAACTTCTCAAGCTCTCTTTCCATATCTTCAAGTGTTCTATCCCCTAATTTTTGTAAAGTTGTTATCACACCATTTTGAAAGAAATCAGACATTTTTATCTCCTTTGTTTTATTTAATTTATAAGTATAATCACAATATCAAGCATATTATTATGTGTTGGACCTGGTTTTAAAAGTTGATTTAATTTGTCAAAAAAAGTATTTGAATCAAAATTTTTCATATAAGCTTTTATATCTAAATTCAACTCTTCTACTTTTTTTAATGTATTCTTATCTATTATCGCTCCACAAGCATCAGAATTTCCATCTATCCCATCACTTGCCCCACTTAAAAAGATTATATTTTGATCTTTTGGATAAGAATCTAAGAAACTTAAAACAAGATGTTGATTTCGTCCACCTTTTCCATTACCACTAACATTTACAGTTGCTTCTCCACCAAAAATAAAACAACCCTCTTTTTTTTCTTTACAAAATTGCAAAAGATTTTTACATACAATTTCAACATCATCATCTATCTTTTCATCTACTATGATTGGATTTAGATTTTTCTTTTCTAAAAGATTCTTGGCAACATTGAGTAAGATGTCATTTGAACCTACTAAATAGTGTTTTATCTTTGAAGATTCACTCTTTGGAGTCTCTAATTCTTTTGAGTTAAGAGCTTTTTTAATATAGTTTTGCACAGAATTAGGTACTTTCTCAAAGATATTATATTTTTGCAAGGCATCAAAAGCATCTTTGAAAGTTGTACTATCAAAATAAAGAGGTGCTGAACCAATAGCTTCTAAATTATCCCCTAAAACATCACTTAGAGTTAAAACTACTCCTTTTGCTTTTGTGAGACTTGCTAATCTTCCACCTTTTACTTGAGAGATATGTTTTCTTACACAATTTATTGATTCTATAGGCATAGAGTTTTCTAACATTAATTTTGTTGTTTTTTGAAACTCTTCAAGGCTTATTTCATCTGCTGGAAGTTCTACTAAAGCAGAATTTCCTCCTGATAATAAATATATAAAAAAATCATCTTCATCTAGGGATTCAAACTCTTTTATTAAAGCCTTTGCTCCTTCTACACTTTTAACACTAGGTATTGGATGGGTACTTTTTATATATGTAAGATTTTGTTTTTTAAAGTTATTTTCATAAGCTCCTATTAAAAGAGCTTTTTCAATTTTATCTTCCATAATTTCATATAAAGCTTCAGCCATACTAAGTACTGCTTTTCCAGAACCTAAGATATGAATCTTTCTATTTTTTATTATCTCAATAGATTCATCCTTTATATAAAATCTATCATTTTCAAACTTACACTGTTTTTTTATAAGTTCTTTTGGGTTAATCTCTTCTAATACTGATAAAAAAATATCTTCTAACTCTTTTTTATTTAACATTTAATACCTTTTTTAAACTATCATTCCAACCTTTTGGCCCAATAAATTTTGATTTTATAAGATTATTTATTTCACACTTTATAAAAGTACCATCATACTTTTTTATTAAAATGGGGATATCTACACTTTTTAACATGCTAATATCATTTTCACCATCACCTAAAGCAATTGTTTTAAAACTTTTATTATACAAGTTTTCATAATACTTTTTCATCTCAATTACTGCCTTTGCTTTATCTTGTCCAAAAGTAATTAAGTGATAAAATCTTCCCCCTTTTACCACATCAAAGCCATCTTCTAAAACTAATTGTTTCAACTTTTCTATATTCATCTCATCTTTTAAAATAAAAGGCTCACTAAAAGTCCTTTTTTTTGCTTTATTTGATTTATCTTTTGAAAGTCCTGTATATAAAGAGACCTCTTCATCACTCATTTCATGAAATCCCTTAATAGGGAACTCTTTTGAATATTTTTTAAAGGAAGTAATAGTAGTCTCATAACTTTTACCTAAAGAAATTAGCTCAAAACTTTTCTCTTTTGGAATAAATATTCCAGCCCCATTTTCTATAATAAAAGGATAAGAAATACCTAGTCTTTTTTGTAATTCTATAACCTCATCTTTTGTTTTACTTGTGACAATTATTAGAGGTATTTTTTGTTTACTTATAAATTCAAGCATCTCTTTAGCTTCATTGAATTCATAAGTTTTGTGGTCCAAAAGTGTTCCATCTAAATCTGTAAAAATCAAATAATCCGTTTTAGTATCTTTTTGTAACATTACTTTAGTATATCTTATCCTTATATTTAATTTAAAGTCTTCTCTGTATAGATTTTATACAATATATCATTATACAAAATATTTTATATTAGTGTTGTATGTATTTAATACTATATTATTTTTTTAAATATTATGATAAAATCAGCTAATTTTATTTTAACTAAAAAAGAACGAACAAATGTATTTAAAAAAAAAATTGATTATATTTTTATTACCTTTTACACTACTAATAAATCTACATGCACAAAATATTCAAATTAAAAAGATCGCATATTTAGTGGCTGATTTAAATATTCCTTTTTGGCAAATTATGAAAGAAGGAATTAGAAGAAATAGCACTAAATTATCATATGATTTAGAAATATTAGATGCTCAGAATAATCAAAAAAAAGAGTTAGAAAATACTGTAAAAGCCATAAAAGATCAAGTAGATGGAATAATACTTTCAGCTATAAATTCATATACAGCAGAAACCATATTAAAACTAGCAAATAAAGCAAATATTCCAGTTGTTCTTTCTGATGTAGGAACAAATAGTAAAAACTATGTATCATATATCTGTTCAGATAATAGACTTGGGGCATATAAACTAGGTAAATATCTTACAAATGAGTTATTAAAAAAAGGCTATAAAAATGGTAAAGTAGGAATTATAGCTCTTCCTCAAAAAAAACATATAATACAAAAGAGAACAGCTGGATTTATATTAGCATTGGAAGAGTCTCCATTTAAAAGTGCTGATTTAAAACAAGTAAAGACAAGAACAGAAGAAGAGACTTATATATTAGTAAAAGATATGATAGAAAAATATCCTGATTTACATGCTATTTGGCTTCAATCTTCAAAGACTTATAAATCAGCCATAAAAGCAATAAATGATTTTAATAAACAAAAAGAAATCTCACTAATAACCTTTGATTTAGAACCTGAATTTTTGGAGTTAATCCCTCAAAATATAATTTTAGCAGCAGCAATACAAGAACCTTTTAATATGGGGAAATTAGCTATAGAGCAAATGAATAATTACATAAAAGGAAAAGAAGTAAAAAAAGAAATAAAACTTCCAGTAAATATAATTACTGTAAATAATATTAAAAAGGAAACTGCTTTTATTAAACATAATGTTTTGGGTATAGAGAGCAACTAAATATATGGAAAAAAAAGAATATTCATTATTAACAAAACTTGGAGTAATAATTATTACACTAGTAGTAAGTATTATGATAATCAATTCAACATATACTTATCAAAAAACAAAAAATTCTATTTTAAAAGAGATGAAAGAGGACTCTAAAGATGCTATTTTTTCCCTAAAAAATAATATCTCAATATTACTTGCTTCATACTCTCCAAATGAATATGAACAAATTATTACTAATGAACTTAAAGATAAAGATATTTTTGCAATTGTAATAAAAGATTATAACTTAGGAAAAGTATTAGGTAAAAAGGTTTATATAAGTGGGAAAATAAAAAATAAATATTCTGTTATTGAAGACTATGATTATAAAAATGAAGAACAAAATAAACAATTAGCAAATTCATTTTTTTCAAATAGTTCAAATATCACTGACTCTTCAAATAATATCCTTGGTACTATTACCCTTTATCTTAGCGATACAGCTCTAAATAAAGAGCTAGATATAATCATATATAACACTATTGTAAATACCATTTTCTTATCTATATTATTGATTTTATTTTTGTACTTAAGTATTAAATATTATATATTAAAACCTATTTCAAATATTATTGATGCAATTAATAATGATAATAGCCATGGGATACCAAGTAAACCTATTCCTTACTCTAAAAGTACAGAAATCAATGAACTCTCTTCAAGTATTAATAAGATGATTTTATCCATAAAAGAATCTAGAAATATTTTAGAAAAAAGTCAACATCGCCTTGAATATCTACTTGATTTAAGTCCTATTGCTGTAAGAATCACCAAAAAAAATAAAAAAAATAAAGATTATGTGATTTTTGCTAATAGTGCTTATTCTAAGATGTTAAAAATAAATCAAAACAGTGTTTATGGAATGGATCCAAAAGGTTATTATACAACTAAAACTGCATATGAAGATATAGAAAAGGAACTTCTTAAGGGGAATAGCATATATAATAGGATAATGGAAGTAGAGATACAAAATAAACAAGTTTTTTTACTAGCTTCTTATATGAATATTGAATATGATGGTCAAAATGCAACTATCGGTTGGTTTTATGATTTAACAAAAGAGAAAGAAAATGAAGCAAAATTACACAAAGCACTAGAGTTACAAACTACTATTTTTGACAACTCTGGCTATATGATGATAAGTACAAATAGAGATGGAATCATTCAACAGTTTAATAAAGAAGCAGAAAGAGTTTTGGGATATGAAGCAAAAGAAGTTGTAAATATTCATACTCCATTACTTTTTCATTTAAAATCTGAAATTAAACAAAGAAAATTTTATCTATCAAAAGAGCTAAATATTAATATAACATCAACTTTTGAAGTATTTACGGCCAAAACAAATTTGGGGTTAAAAAATGAAAGTGAATGGACAGTTATCGCAAAAAATGGAGAGCATATTCCTGTACTTATGACAATCACTGCTTTAAAAAATAAAGACAATGAAACTTATGGTTATCTAGGAATTAGCCAAGATATATCCCAACGAAAATTATTAGAATCTCAATCAAAACTGGCTTCTATGGGTGAAATGATAGGAAATATTGCCCATCAATGGAGACAACCACTTAGTATGATTTCAACAATTGCAAGTGGAATTTTATTAAAAAATGAATTAGTTGAAAAAGTCTCTCCCCAAATAGTTTCTGACATGGAAAAAATCATGGGACAAACTAATTATTTATCTCAAACAATAGATGATTTTAGAAACTTTATAAAAAATACAAATATAAAAGAAACAATCTCAATTGTGGAAACAATTGAAAAAGCTTTAACTATTTTAAAACCATCTATAAATAATAATCACATAAAATTAATTACAAATTTTAAAGATGATTGGGAAATTGAAGGTTTCCAAAATCAGATTATTCAAGCATTTATTAATATTATCAATAACTCAAAAGATGCAATAAAAGAGAGATTAAAAGAAAGTGATGAAAAACTTATTTTTATTGAATCTCAAAAAATAAATAATCAATTTATATTGGTAATTAAAGATAATGCAGGGGGAATAGATGATAATATCCTACACAAAGTTTTTGAACCATACTTTACAACAAAACACAAAAGTATTGGTACAGGTATTGGATTATCTATGTCACATCAAATAATTACAGAGTATCATGATGCTTCAATTGAAGTTTTTAATAGCACTTATATTTACAATAAAAAACAGTATATAGGTGCATATTTCCAGATTACATTCAATAATTTTTGTAAGATCTAAAAAAGTGAGTTTATTATGTTAGTTTATCTTTTTATATTTGTTATTCTTGGGTTTCTCCTTGCAAAATTTATTGAAAAACCTAAAGTAGCCCTTGTAATAGCTTTAGTTATCTCTATTGTTACTGGTGTTATTTATAATCCAATGTGGGGAATAGTTAGCTTAGGAGAGATGGCATTTGGCTATTTTGCGTTTATTTTTACAAGAGATTAAAGAAATTTAGGATTTGCTGATGTCAGATTTACAAAATGAAATTATTGGATTTATAATTATTGCACTTGCAGTAATTGGCTTTGCTTATTATAAACAAAGAATTGAAGATAAAGACAAATAAGAGAATTCTCTTATTTGTCTTACTTATTTAAGTACTTACACTAAAAGCATTTTTACCCCAACACAAGCTAAAAAAACAGCAAAAGCTACTTTTAATTGCTTTACATTAAGCCTATATGCTAACTTTACTCCCAAAGGAGCAAATAACATAGTCATAGGAACAAGTGCAATAAATCCAATCCAATTTACATATCCAGTAGAGCCTACAGGTAGATTTGGAGCACCCCAACCAACAATAATATAACCAATAGTTGCTGGAATACTAATAACCAAACCAAATATTGAAGCTGTACTTACAGCTTTATGTATTGGATAAGAAAAAAGCGTTAATAGTGGAACCATAAGAGTTCCTCCCCCTATTCCTAAAAGTGAAGCAAATCCACCTAATAATAATCCAAAAATCGATTGCCCAAAATTACCAGGTAACTGCTTAGCTATAATTATACTTTTGAAACTACTTATTATCATATTTAGTGAAACTACTACCAATAAGATACCAAACATAAATTTTAAAGTAGAAGCATCAATATATTTAGAAGAAAAAGAACCTAATAGTACTCCAATAATAACAAGAGGTATCCATCTTTTAGTTAAATCCCAATCTATTCCACCTTTTTTATGGTGTGATCTTGCAGACATAATAGAAGTAACTACAATTGTAGATAGTGAAGTACCAATTGATAGTGGAATTGCAACTGTAATATCAATATTTAAATAAATAAATATATGATAAAGCATTGGTACTATAACAATACCTCCACCAACTCCTAATAAGCCTGCCAATAAACCTGCTATTACACCAGATGCTAAAAGAATGGGTAATAGCACTAATAATTCATTCATTAATTTTTATCCTTATTTTTATAAATTTGATGCTTTTCCATCACTTCTGGGGTCACTTGCACCCTCTATTTGTCCATTAGGATGCCATACTATTGCACCTGCATGTCCAACAGCAGAATCAAGAGATGATAAAATCTCTACCTCATGCCCTTTTTTTATTAAATCTTCTTGACAATCAAGGGGAAAACGAGACTCTAGTTTTAAACTCTCAGATGAATTTCCCCAAGTTCTACCTAATAACCATCTTGGTTTATTAATAGTAGTTTGCAAGTCATCATTATAATATGCATATCTTGAATATACAGCTGCTTGGGTTTGAGGTTGTCCATCTCCACCCATTGTTCCATATGCCATCACTCTTCCATCATTAAATAAAGCAATAGCAGGATTTAAAGTATGAAAAGGTTTTTTATGTGGCATCAAAGTTTGAATATGTGAAGAATCCAAAGAAAAACTACATCCTCTATTTTGCCAAACAATACCAGTCTTAGGTAACATCAAACCACTACCAAACTCATGATAAATACTTTGAATAGCACTTACAACTCTACCTTGGGAATCAACAGCTCCAAACCAAGTAGTATCACCAGGAGCTGTTTCTTTGCCCCAAGCTTTAGCTTTTTGTAAATCAATTTTTTCACTTAATTTATCTAAATATTCTGGTTCCAACCAAGCTTGTAACTCTTCTGCACTTGCCGAAGTATCCATTTTTGCCCTATGAGAAAAAGCTATTTTTGTAGCTTCTACTAACAAATGTACATGATTAGAAGAATCCAATTGGGGCAATTTTTCTACCCAACGATCAAATAATCCCAAAATCATCAAAGAAGCCACACCTTGCGTAGGAGCTGAAGCATTAAATAGTTTTGCTTGTGAAGTTTGTAATTCTAGTGCCTTATTCCAACTTGCATAATGGTTATTTAAATCATTAAGAGTTATAAATCCTTCCCTTTTTGAAAAATCATTTGCTATATCTTCTGATAAAGAACCCCTATAAAAGGTATCAAACCCCTCTTCCGAAATTCTTTTTAATGTTTCACCCAATGCTTTTTGGATTAAGAAATCACCCTCTTTTGGAACTTCTTTATTTGGATAATAAACACTTTCAAAAAAAGTATCAGCTTGAAGTTCTGCTTGTTTTTCTTTTAAGGTTTCACTTAATGATTTACTTACTTTAATACCATTATTTGCAGAACTTATTGCCTCAGAAAGAAGAGTTGCTGGAGTCATTTCCCCACTCCAAGTTTTACTTTTCTCAAAAGCTAAGTCCCAAGCAGAAACTGCTCCAGCTGCTGTATTTGCTGCTAATTTTCCCCTAAAAGGTATTTCATTTAATCCTTCATATAACTCTTTTTTTACATCATATCCAGAATACCCAGAGGCCTCTATAAAAGAAACACCTTCTTTGGGGTCGTAAACTAACCAAAAGGCATCTCCTCCAATACCTGTCATGTGAGGATAATGTATTGCTAAAGAAGAAGCAACTGCAATTGAAGCTTCAATTGCATTGCCACCTTTTTTTAATATCTCAAGTCCTGCATCTGAAGCTGCATGATGGGGTGAGACTACCATTCCTTCTTGTGAAGTTTGTGTTTTAAGTAATTTATCCATATTTATTTAAATATCCTTTGTAGCATTTTATTATAATTAGTTTATTTTCTTCTTACATCCATCCAATTGCTTTTGGTAACCATAAAGCAATATCTGGAAAAAGCATCACTAATCCAATAACAAAAATCTGAATTCCAATAAAAGGTAAAACACCTTTATATATCTCCATAGTCTTTATCTCTTTAGGAGCAACTCCCTTTAAGAAAAATAAGGACCAACCAAAAGGTGGAGTTAAAAATGAAGTTTGTAAATTTAGTGCAACTAAAATACCTAGCCATATCATATTTATATCCAAAGCATGAAATATAGGTAAAACCAATGGCAATACAATATAAGAGATTTCAATCCATTCTAAAAAGAACCCTAATACAAAAAGTACAAACATCATAAAAATAATAGAACCCCACATTCCCCCTGGAATTGCGGCGAAAAGATCTTCTACTAAATAATCTCCCTCTAATCCTCTAAAGCTCAGCCCAAATATTTGAGAAGCCAATAAAACGAACATAATCATACCAGTTACTTTCATAGTTTCGTATAAGGTTTCCCTCAAGACTTCCATACTTAATCTTTTACTTAAAAAAACTATCACAAGTGAGCCTATTGCTCCCATTGAAGCAGCTTCTGTAGGAGCTGCAAGTCCTCCAATGATAGAGCCTAAAACTGCAAAGATTAAAATAAAAGGTGGTGCAACTGATTTTATAAACTCTATCCATAACTCTTTTCTTGAATAAGATTCTCTCTCTTCAATATCAATTGGTGGCACATGTTGAGGGAAAAACCAACTCAAAAAAACAATATATAAAATATACATACAAGCTAAAAGTAACCCTGGAACTAAAGCAGCAGCAAAAAGAGGCCCTATGGCTTCTCCACTAATATCTGCCAATAATATAAGAACTAAACTAGGAGGTAAAATTTGTCCCAATGTTCCAGAAGCACAAATAGTACCACACGAAACACTATGACTATAGTTTCTTCGTAAAAGTGTAGGAAGAGAAATCATTGTTAGAGTAACAACTGTTGCCCCTACAATTCCTGTTGATGCACCCATAAGAATACCCACAACAATAATCGCGATAGCCATTCCTCCAGGCTTTTTACCAGATAAAAGTCCTAATACATCAAGCATCTTTTCTGCTATGCGGGATTTTTCTAAAAGTATTCCCATAAAAACAAATAAAGGTACTGCCAAAAGTGTATAGTTAGTCAAAACTCCAAAGATTCTTGCAGGAAGTAAATTGAAAAGATTCATATCTACACCAATTGCTCCAAAAAACAGACCTGCCCCTGCTATTGCAAAAGCAACTGGAACTCCTGCTAAAATCAGTGTAAAAAGAGATACAACCATTAAAATTGCTAATATTTGTGGATCCATAAATTATAACTCGCTTTCTGTTTTTGTTATGGCTTTTAATAAAACCGCTAATCCTTGAATAAAAATAAGTATAAAACCTAAAGGTATAAGTCCTTTTACTAGGTATCTATAAGGTAATCCCCCAGGATCAGGTGAGACTTCATTATTTGCATAAGATTGCAGTACATAATCACTTGATAAATAAATTATAAAAGCAGAAAAAGGAAGAATTATTATTAAAGGAATTAAAATATTCATCCATCTTTTTACATTTTTACTATAATTGTGATAAAAAAGGTCAACTCTTACATGTTCTCCTTGTTGAAAAGTATAAGCAGAACCAAATATTGCAATTGCTGCTAAAAGATGCCATTGAAACTCTTGTTCAGCAATAGAACTTATATGAAAAAAATATCTAAAAAGAACATCTCCAGCAACTAATAAAACCAAGATAAAAATTAGCCAAGATGTTATTTGACCGATACGCATTATAAGCGTATCAAGTCTATTTGCTAAAAGTGCCAATTGTTTCATCATAACAACTTAGTCATAACCACTAATTCACCTTTACTTTGCCAACCATCATGAATAGTTTTAAAGTTAAAGTAACTCTCATGAACTTTTTTAACCAAAGGATCTTTAGCCGTAAGTTTGTCATATGTTGAAAATGTGACTTCTCTTAGTTTTTTAATAACTTCATCTGGTAATGTTTTTACGATAACACCTTGATTTTTTACCAAATCATCTAATGCTTCTGAATTATTTGCTTCAGACCATGAAAGCCCCATAAGATTACACTCAGATGCAACTGCTTTTACTATTGCTTGAATATCTTTTGGTAGTGTTGCCCAAGCATCTTTATTAATTAAACACTCAGTTGTATTACTTGGTTCTCCCCATCCTGTTGTATAGTAGTATTTAGCAGCTTTTTGAAATCCCATTCTTCTATCTTGGTAAGGTCCTACAAACTCTGCTGCATCAATTACACCTCTTTCTAAAGCTGGGAAAATTTCTCCACCTGGTAATAACTTAACGCTAACACCCAATTGCTCAAGAACTTTTCCAGCAAGTCCTGGAACTCTCATTCTCAATCCATTTAAATCTTTAACACCATTTATCTCTTTTTTAAACCATCCAGTCATTTGAGTACCCGTATTTCCAGCTGCTAAACCAATCACATTAAATGGTTTATAAACCTCATCCCAAAGCTCCTGTCCTCCACCAAATTGTAACCAAGCATTTGTACCCTCAAAAGTCATACCAAAAGGAACTGCTGTAAAGTATTGTGCTGCAAATGTTTTACCAGCCCAAAAAAATGAATTACCCCAGTTCATCTCAATAGTACCCTTTGATACAGCATCAAAACCTTCCATTGCAGGGATTAATTCACCAGCTGGATAATGTTTGATTCTCAATCTTCCATTTGTCAATTCTTCAACTCTTTTACAAAAATAACTTGCACTTCCAGGTCCAGTAGAATAAAATGGAGCCCCTGCCCCATAACAATTTGTCATTTTCCATCTAAACTTTTTTTTAGAATCGGCACTAGCAACTGATGGAATTGCCACTGCTGCTGTAATTCCTGCCAAACCAGTTTTCTTAATAAAATCTCTTCTATTCTTAGTCATTTTATTTCCTTAATTGTATAAATTTTAATCGAGACTTCTCGTAGATATTGTTTATGATAAATTACTTATGTCCTCGAAATAACATAAATCATTCAAACAATGTATAACTTCAAACTGAGAAATCCTATCATTATTTATAAAAAAATAATATTTTTATACTGTATATTTTTTATACAAAAATAAAATTTAATCACATTTAAATTATTTAAATGTGATTAAAAAACATAAAAATAAAACTTTACTTAAAGAAAAAATTGATTATTATCTATTTTAATAAAAATCCCTATTTTAAGGGATTTTATCTCTTAATAAAATTCAATAAATTTACAAATAAATACTCAATGAAATATTTTAAATGTTTTTTACATATATTTAAATCATACTAATTTTATGGCTTTAAAAGCATTAATTACTTATCAATATTAAATTAAAAAATAATAAATAATTTTTTATATTGTTAAAAATACATAAAATAATTATGCACTTATAAAATTGATTTTATTTCTGAAATTGTTTATTTAAAGATTTTTTGAAGAGGAATTTATTTTAAAAGAGTTTGTAAGAATTAAAGCTTTCTATTTTTTTCGTATCGTATTTTAAAAGGTATTTTTTTACTTTGCTCTGATTTATTCTTCGCATAAAAATATATTCCTACTATGCATACAATAAACAAGGAACTACTTAATATATTTATCATTTTATATCCTTTTTCCAAATAAATTTTCTGATGATAAATATTAACAAAAATAAAAATGAACTCTTCAAAATATTACAAAATGTAAGAAAAAGATACTTAGAAGTCTAGGAATACAATTTTATAAGAAATAAAAAAGCCCGACATAAACACTCAAATGAATGATTATATCGGGCTTCTTTATGGCACGCCTGGTAGGATTCGAACCCACAACCACCCGGGCCGAAACCGGGAGCTCTATCCAGTTGAGCCACAGACGCGTTTGAAAATGGATTGGAATATTATCACAGCTTAGCTTATAATAGTTTTATAAAGTAATTATATGCCTAATTTGCGATAGTATCGATTATTATTAATATGAAGAATATTATACCTAAATATCCATTTACAGTAAAAAATGCTTTGTCGATTTTTCTAAAATCTTTATTTACTAAGTAGTGTTCATAACTTAACATCACTGCACTAACTATTACAGCTAAATATGCAAAAGCACCACTTCCAGAGTTTATTACAAATAAAAGCCAAAATAAAACTGTAAAACTATGGGCTATTTTTGAAAATAGCATAGTATTTTTTGCCCCAAAAACACTTGGTACTGAATGAAGTCCTAGTTTTTTATCCACATCTATATCTTGTAGTGAGTAAAGTAAATCAAAACCAGCAACCCAAAACATAACCCCAATACTTAGACAAACAGACCATAAAGTAATAGTTTCACTAACGGCTACAACTCCAGCAATTGGAGCTAGTCCTAAAGAAACCCCTAAAATAAGGTGAGCAAGATAAGAAAATCTTTTAAAATATGAGTATGAACCAATCACTAGTAAAATAGGAACAGCTAAGATTAAAGCAAGTTTATTTACAAAAGCTGCAACAATTATAAATCCAAGGGCATTTAGAAGAGTAAAAGTCAAAATTGACTTAGCTGATAATCTTCCATCAACATTTGGTCTATTTTCTGTTCTTGGATTTAAAGAATCAATATCTCTATCTAGGTATCTGTTAAATGCCATCGCAAAATTTCTAGCTGTAACTGCTGCTAGAATTCCTAAAAAAAACAATCTCCATCCAAACCAACCATTTGCTGCTACAACCATCGCTATAAATATAAAAGGTAGTGAGAAAATCGAGTGTTTGAACATAACTAGTTCACTAAAATCATTAAGTTTTTTCAATATATTATTCATGTGGCGTATTTTATCAAATAAATTATTTAAAAGATATTTTGTATTTAATTGTTTTATGAGTAACAATCAAATATTATAATATAATCTTTTCAGAATAAAAGGATGGAAATAATAATGGATCCAAAACATATTGATAAAATTGAATTAGTTTATTTAAAAAAAGAAGATCACAACTCTATCTGCTCTTTGATGGAAGATGAATATCGTCATCTTGATGAATCATCTTGGAGTAAAGAGGAGTTTGAAGCTTTAATAGAAAAATTTCCAAATGGACAAGTTGCAATAAAAATTGATGGGGAGTTTGCAGGTTTTGCACTTAGTATTATAGTTGATTATACAAAGTTTGATGATACACATAGTTATAAAGAAATTACTGGTAATTATACCTTTGACACTCATAATGATAATGGAAATATGCTCTATGGAGTAGATGTTTTTATTAATAAAAAGTATAGAGGTTTAAGACTTGGTCGAAGATTATATGATTTTAGAAAAGAGCTTTGTGAAGAACTTAATCTAAAGGGAATAATTTTTGGAGGAAGAATTCCAAATTATTCTAAATATGCAGATAAAATAACACCCAAAGAATATATTCAAAAAGTAAAAGAGCGAGAGATTTATGACCCAGTACTTAATTTTCAACTCTCAAATGACTTTTATGTAAAAAGAGTAATAAAAAATTATCTTGAAGGTGATATAGATAGTAAAGAGTATGCTTGTTTATTAGCTTGGAACAACATCTATTATGCAAAACCAACAGTAAAACCAATGTCACAAAAGAAAGTCATAAGATTGGGACTTATTCAATGGCAAATGAGACTTTATAAAAACTATGAAGAGGTAATCGAACAAGCTGAATACTTTATAGATGCAGTATCTGGATATAGAAGTGATTTTGCACTTTTCCCAGAATTTTTCAATGCTCCATTAATGGCAGAGTTTAATCACTTAAGTGAAGCAGATGCTATTCGAGAACTTGCAAAATATACAGAGAGATTTAAAGAAGACTTCTCAAGACTTGCCATTGCATACAATATTAATATCATCACAGGAAGTATGCCAGAACTTATTGATGGAACACTAAACAATATAGGCTTTGTGTGTAAAAGAAATGGAGAGATAGAAAAATATGCCAAAATCCATGTAACTCCAGATGAACAAAAAGTTTGGGGACTTAAAGGCTCAGATAAAATAAAAGCCTTTGATACGGATTGTGGAAAAATTGGAGTACTTATTTGTTATGATAGTGAGTTTCCAGAGCTTGGTAGATTACTTGCAAAAGAAGGGATGGATATACTATTTGTACCATTCTTAACGGATACTCAAAATGGTTACTCAAGAGTAAAAATTTGTGCCCAAGCAAGAGCCATAGAAAATGAGTGTTATGTAGCAATCGCTGGTTGTGTAGGAAACTTACCAAAAGTTGAAAATATGGATATCCAATATGCCCAATCAGCAGTATTTACTCCTTGTGATTTTGCATTTCCAGCAAATGGCATAAAAGCAGAATCTACACCAAATACAGAAATGATACTAATAGCAGATGTGGATTTAGAGCTTTTAACAGAACTTCATAGTTTAGGAAGTGTAAATAACCTAAAAGATAGAAGAACAGATATTTATGATGTAATTAAAGTAGAAAAAAACTAGGAAATCAAAGTTTATGAAAGAAATAGCAATCATAGGAGCAACGGCTTCTGGTAAAACGGGCTTATCAATAGATATAGCCCATAAAACCAACTCTATAATCTTATCTTTAGACTCACTTTCTGTTTATAAAGAGATAGATATTGCCTCTGCAAAACCTACACTAAAAGAGAGAGATGGAATCATACATTTTGGTATTGATGAAGTTTTTGTAAATGAACGTTTTGATGTGGTTGAATTTTTGCAATGTTATAAAAAAGCTAAAGAATTCGCCAAACAAAATGAAAAAAATCTTATTATCGTAGGTGGGACAGGCTTTTACCTTAAAATATTAATTGAAGGCATAAGTGAAGGTGTAGGAGAAGATGTAAAACTTGATATGCCCCATGAAGAGATATATAAAATGCTTTTTGATTTAGATAGAACATATATGGAAAAAATAGCTTCTAATGATAAATATCGTATACAAAAAGCTTATTCTATTTATAAAAAAAGTGGCTTAACTCCTAGCCAATATTTCGCAGAAAATCCAAAAAAACCAATTTCCCCAGAGCTTAAACTTTTTGAGATATATTGGGATAGAGAAGAGTTAAAAAAAAGAATAGCTCTTCGTACAAAACAGATGATAAAAGATGGAGTGATAGATGAAGTTCTCTTTTTAGAGAAAAAATATACAAGAAAACCAAATGCGATGAGTTCTATTGGTATTATTGAGACCTTAGAATTTATTGATGGTAAACTTACAAAAGAGCAATTAGAAGAAAGAATATCTTTAAATACAGCAAAACTAGCAAAAAGGCAAAATACTTTTAATAAATCCCAATTTAATCAAAAACAAACAATAAACATTATAGAAAACTTAAATTCAGATATTCTTAAGTATTTTACAGTATAATCGCAATCTTATTTTAAATATCTAATAAAGGGCGACAAACAAGACTCGACCTTTTGTTAAATATTACATAATTAAAAGGAAACAAAGTGAAAAAAGAAATTCACCCAGATTACAAAACTTGTGTTATTACTTGTTCTTGTGGAAATACTTTCGAAACTAAATCAAATGTTGAATCAATGAGAATTGATATTTGTTCAGCTTGTCACCCATTCTTCACAGGTGAGCAAAAAATCGTTGATGCTGCTGGTAGAGTAGAGAAATTCAAAGCTAAATACGCACAAAAATAAGACAACAAGTCTTATAATGCTAACTTTAGTTCCAACTCCAATAGGAAACTTAGAAGATATCTCTAAGCGTGCACTAGATGCCCTATTGGAAGCGGAACTTATTTTTTGTGAAGATACAAGAGTCACAAAAAAACTTCTAACACTTTTTGCTTCAAAATACAACCTAGATTTTCCTTGTACAGATTTTAAATCATTTCATTCACACAATGAACAACAAGTTTTAAAAACATTATCAAAAGATTTGTTTGAGAAAAATATTGTATATGTAAGTGATGCTGGTATGCCTTGTGTTTCAGACCCAGGGGCTTCTTTAGTAGAATATGCCATACAAAATGATATAAAATATGATGTTATTCCAGGAGCCAATGCAGTTTTAACAGCCTTTGCAATGAGTGGATTTGAACATACAGAATTTACTTTTTTTGGTTTCTTAGCCCATAAAGGTGTTGAGCGAAAAGAGAAACTACAAAAAGTAATGAATAGTGAGATTTTGCCAATTTTATACGAATCACCACATAGACTTTTAAAACTTTTGGAAGAGTTAAAAGATATTGATGAAAATAGAACTATCTTTTTAGCAAAAGAGTTAACGAAACAATACCAAACAACTTTTAAAGATAGTTCTTTAAACTTATACAATAAACTAAAAGATACAAATATAAAAGGTGAATGGGTAGTTATAATAGAACCAATAAGTACCTCTGGTAAAAACTTAAATATTGAAGATATAAAAGAACTTGATTTACCACCAAAAGTAAAAGCAAAACTACTTGCTAAACTAACTGGTGAAAAAATAAAAGATATCTATCAAAAACTTTTAGACGAAAATTAAGTTTAAAATCTTTTTATAAAACTCTTCTTTTTTATTTTAATTTTGGCCTAATTATACGACCTACTTGGGACAAAATGTTAAAATAATTTTACAAAAGATATTTATTAACATATTTTAGATAAAATCCCCCTATGATAATATATGGCAAACAAATAGTTTTATACGTTTTAGAGAATCACCCTTCAATAATTGAAGAAGTAATGTTTTCTAAAGAATTAGATAAAAAGATTTTTTCAAAGTTTCTAAAACTTGGTAAAAAGATAATTAGACTTGATAACAAAAAAGCCCAATCTTTGGCAAAAGGTGGGAACCATCAAGGTTTTTTTCTAAAACTTAAAGAAGAGTTCGATTATACTCCCATAAACGAAATGAAGCAAAATAATTTTATAGTAGTACTTGATGGTCTTACAGATGTGGGTAACATAGGAGCTATCACAAGAACTGCTTATGCATTAGGTGTTGATGGTGTAATTGCAGCTGGTGTAAAATCGCTCAATGAATCAGGGGTTATTAGAACTAGTTCAGGAGCTATGCTTGATATGCCATTTTCTTTGTATCCAAACTCTTTAGATCTTGCAAATGAGTTAAAACAATCTGGTTTTACACTTATTGGTGCAACGATGAATGGAACAGATTTAAAAAAATATGGAACAATAACAAAAGATGATAAAGTTGCCCTCTTCTTAGGAAGTGAAGGTGAAGGTTTATCAAATAAGATAATTAGTAAGTTAGATTTAAAAGTCTCAATAGGTATGGAAAATAACTTTGATTCTTTAAATGTATCTGTTGCAGCTGGTATTTTAATATATAATTTAATGAAATAAAACAAAAGAGTAAACTGATGATAAAAAATATTTTAATTTCTGTTTTTTTAGTGATGAGTCTTAGTGCAAATGATTTGTTAAATCAAAAGATTGAAAACTTCATTGGTACACATAGTTACCTTACGCATAAAAACTTAATAAATTTTATTTTTAAAAAAGAGTATCAGTTTACTACAGTTGATGGACTTAATTATCAAACTATTTTAAAAACTTTAAAAGAGAATGGTTTATTAACCCTTGCGTTTAATGCCCCTAAAGATATCGAAGTTACTTTTAAAATAAATAGTAATCCAATAAAATCTTTAAAAATCTTAAAAGATACATTAAAATCACTTGGGTACTATTACTATTTTACAAAGCATACAGTTTATGATGGAACTGAAAGTTTAACTTGGACAATAAAGTTAAAAACAGAGGCCGCCATTGATCCTTTAGTATTATCAAATGAGCTATTTCAACATGATTGTAAAGTTACAAATATAACAAAAGAAGAAAATGATAAATGGGTATATGAATTAGATACAACAAATGCATCTTTATATGATGCGACATATGTATCAACAAATGAAAAAATATCTTTTTCAAAACCTTTATCTCCATACTTTATAAAAATTGATAAAGCAAGTACAATATTCATAGCAAGTAAAACACTTAATAGTTGGCTTCCTTATGTGGTATTTTATGATGAACATTTGAACATACTAAAGGTATCAAAAGAAGAAAGAGTATATAGAAATTTAACACTTTCTATACCAGAAAATACAAGATATATTAAAATAACAGATTTATACACGCTATTTAACATAAAGCGTGGATTAACCGTACTAATTAAGGAGTAGTCGTGTTCCCAGAAATTGAATTTGAAAGAATGAAAAGACTTCCAAACTATGTGTTTGCAGAAGTAAATAATATTAAAATGGAAGCTAGAAGAAAAGGTGAAGATATAATAGATTTCTCAATGGGAAATCCAGATGGTCCAGCACCTCAACATATAATTGATAAATTAAAAGAAACAGCTGATAAACCAAAAAATCATGGTTATAGTGCAAGTGCAGGTATTTATAAACTAAGACTTGCTATTTGTAATTGGTATAAAAGAAAATATGGTGTTGATTATTTAGACCCAAATAAACATGCCGTTGCTACAATGGGAAGTAAAGAGGGATATGTTCACTTAGTACAAGCTATTGTAAATGTTGGGGATGTGGCAATAGTTCCAGATCCTACATATCCAATTCATTCATATGCTTTTATGCTTGCAGGTGCAGGTATTCATAATTTTGAATTACCATTTAATAGAGACTTTAAAGTTGATGAAGATGAGTTTTTTGCAAGATTAAATAAAACATTAAGAGAATCAATTCCAAAAGTTAAATATGTGGTAGTAAATTTTCCTCATAACCCAACTTGTGCAACGGTTACACCTGAATTTTACCAAAAATTGGTTGACCTTGCAAAAAAAGAGAGATTTTATATTATCTCTGATATTGCATATGCTGATATTACTTTTGATGGTTATAAAACTCCATCAATCTTCCAAGCTGAGGGTGCTTTAGATGTTGCAGTTGAATCATTTACTTTAAGTAAATCATACAATATGGCAGGATGGAGAGTTGGATTTATTGTTGGAAATGAAAAACTAGTGGGTGCTTTAAAAAGAATCAAATCATGGCTTGATTATGGTATGTTTACACCTATTCAAGTAGCAGCAACTATTGCACTTGATGGACCACAAGAGTGTGTTGAAGAGCATATAGAAAAATATCATTACAGAAGAGATGTGATGTTAGAAGCGTTTAAAGATGCAGGATGGGATATGGATAAACCAAATGCTTCAATGTTTATTTGGGCAAAAATCCCTGAAAAAGCTTCTCACTTAGGAAGTATGGAGTTCTCTAAACAACTTCTAACTGAAGCAAAAGTAGCAGTAAGTCCAGGTATTGGATTTGGTCAATATGGTGACCAATATGTAAGAATTGCTTTAATTGAAAATGAAAAAAGAATTAGACAAGCAGCAAAAAATATAAAGAAATATTTAAATAGTTTATAGGAAAAGAAATGTTAAAAATCGCAATTATTGGTGTAGGAACTGTTGGAGCAAGTGTTGCAAATATATTAAAAGATAATAAAGATATTATTACCTCACGTGCTGGAGTAGAAATTGTTCCTACTATTGGTGTTGTAAATGATTTAAACAAAAAAAGAGATGTAAGTATTGAATTAACAGATGATTTAGACAAAGCTTTAAATGATGAGTCTATTGATATTATTGTTGAACTTATGGGTGGTGTTGAAAGACCATATGAAATCATTAAAAGAGCACTTTCAAAAGGAAAACCAGTAGTTACGGCTAATAAAGCTCTTCTTGCATATCATAGATATGATTTAGAAAAACTAGCTGGTGATATTCCATTTGAATATGAAGCAGCAGTTGCTGGTGGAATTCCTATTATCAATGCTTTAAGAGATGGATTATCTGCAAATAATATAGAATCAATTAGAGGTATTTTAAATGGTACTTGTAATTACATGCTAACTAGAATGATAAACGATGGTGTTGATTATGATTCTATATTAAAAGAATCCCAAGAATTAGGTTATGCTGAAGCTGATCCAACTTTTGATGTTGGAGGATTTGATGCGGCGCATAAACTTCTAATTTTAGCCTCAATTGCTTATGATGTTGATGCAAAACCTGAAGATATATTAATAGAAGGAATTCAAAATATTGATACTCCAGATATCGATTTTGCCAATGAATTTAATTATTCTATCAAACTATTAGCTATTGCAAAAAGAGTTGATAAACAAATAGAATTAAGAGTTCATCCAGCATTTATTCCTAAAAGTGAAATGATTGCAAAAGTTGATGGTGTAATGAATGGTATTTCTGTAATTGGTGATAAAGTTGGTGAAACTATGTATTATGGACCAGGTGCGGGTGGAAATGCAACTGCAAGTGCTGTTATTGCAAATATTGTAGATATAGCAAGAAGAGGTAAAGGTGCACCAATGCTAGGGTTTGAGTTTGACTATAAAGCAAATCTTACAATTATGCCAAAAGACGAAATTGAGACAAAATACTATTTAAGACTTAGAATTGAAGATAAAGTAGGTGTTTTAGCAAAAGTAACTAAAATCTTAGGTGAACATGAGATTTCTATTGAAAAAATGATTCAAAAACCATATAATACGACTTGTGCACATCTATTACTTTCTACTCATGTTTGTGTAGAAAAAAATATAAATAAAGCACTAAAAGAAATAGAAAATTCTGGTGTTGCAACGACTAAACCAGTTATGATCAGAATAGAAGATTAATAAAATTTAAAATAAAGGCTTCAATTGAATAAGACTCAATATTTAATTGAAGAACCTATTCCAAAACTTATAAAAGAATTAGCAATACCTGCAAGTACTGGTATGTTTTTTAATACTATGTACAATGTAGTAGATACATTTTACGCAGGTTTAATTTCTACAGAAGCGATTGCTGCATTATCCCTATCATTTATGATATTTTTTTTAATTACAGGTTTTGGATATGGTTTTTCATCAGCAATTAGCGCCCTAATTGGGAACTCTTTTGGAAAAAAGAAAAATCACTTAGCATCTATTTATGCCCATAAAGGGATTGGTTTCTTAGTTATTCTAGGACTTTTATTCTCTATACTTGGATATTTTGCTTCACCTATGTTATTTAAACTTCTTGGGGCAACAAATGCTTATCTTGACATTTGTTTAAAATATATCAATGTAATACTTTTTGGTACTATATTTTTTATGGCTAATTTTTCCCTTAATGCAATACTTGTATCAAAGGGAGATACTAAAACATATAGAAACTCTTTGATTTTTGGTTTTTTTGCTAATTTAGTACTAAATCCTTTATTCATGTATGGTTTTTGGATTATTCCAGAGATGGGAATATCAGGTATTGCCTTTGCTACTGTTTTGATTCAAGTTATAAATATGTTTTATATGCTCTATAAAGTCCTACAAACAAAGATAATACACTTTGATAGGTTAGAATACTATTTACCTAATTTAAGAGTTTATAAGGCTTTCTTTAAGCAAGGAATACCTTCTAGTTTAAATATGTTAACTATGGCTTTTGGTTCTATCATTTTAACTTACTTTGTAACACAATATGGATATAAAGCAGTTGCCGGATATGGAATTGGCTTTAGAGTTGAACAACTTATGTTACTACCAGCACTTGGACTAAGTACTGCTGTTCTTTCTCTTGTATCAAATAATTATGGAGCAAAACAATTTAATAGAGTAAAAGAGATTGTTATGTTGTCATTAAAATATGGTTTTATGATATCAACATTTGGAATTATATTTTTATACGTTTTTGGGAAACTTATAGTTGCTCAATTTGATGATGATACAACAGTTATCCAATATGGCTTTAACTATTTACTTGTTGAAGTATGGATATTTTATGCTTATATTATTTTATTTATTTGTGTATCAACTCTTCAAGCTATAAAACAACCTAAGATGATATTTTATATAGGAATATATAGACAACTTGTAGCTAAAGCAATAGTTTCATATATCATTGTAAGCTATTTTAAACTGGATTATATTTATTTATTTGTAGGTATGTTACTTATGATTTATTCTGCTGCAATATTTGCTTATTTTTATACTATGTATAAATTAAGAGTATTGTGTAATATAAGAGTGTAGAAAGCTACACTCTTAGAAAAGTAAGATTATAATTACTTCATTCCTTTTTTCATTTTAGAATCACCACATTTACCAGCTCCACATGAACCACTAGCTTTATTGCCTGATTTTTTCATCATGTCACCTTTCATGTGATCTTTTTTCATCATACTCTTTTTAGAATCACCACATTTACCAGTTCCACATGAACCAGCTTTTTTCATCTCTTTAGAACTAATACCCTTTTTCATCATGCTTTTACTAGAGTCTCCACATTTCCCTGCCCCGCAAGAACCAGTTTTCCCATCTGCAAAAGCTACACCCGCTGTAAAAAGTAGCGCTGCTACTAACATAATTAATTTTTTCATCTTTTATTCCTTTTTTATTTTATTTGTAAGTTTATAAAATATATGTGTACTTTTTGTGTAGACCAAATATTTTAATGTGACAACTCTTGTTCTAATATTTTATCTCTTTTTTTTAGAGCCAAGATAAAAAATACGGAAGGGATAATAATAAGCGTCAAAAATGCTGAACTTATCATCCCTCCTATCATAGGTGCAGCAATTCTTTGCATAACTTCACTTCCTACACCATCTATATACATAATAGGAACTAAGCCTCCTAAAATAGCAAATAAAGTCATAAGCTTTGGACGAAGTCTTAATACTGCCCCTTTATATATGGCATGAAAGATATGTTTATCATCATCCAAAGAAATACATTTATCTTTTAACTCAAGCATAGCTTCATGTAAATATACAAGCATCACAATTGAAGTTTCTGCTGCAACTCCAAGTAAAGCTAAAAATCCAACAATTACAGCAATAGAAATATTAAAATTTAAATAATCCAAATAAAATATCCCACCTGTTAGGGCAAAAGGAAGTGTAAAAAATATTATTGCTGTATATGTGATATTTCTTAGTGCAAAAAAGATAAGTATAAATATAATCACAAAAGTTAAAGGAATAATATAACTTAACTTCTTCATTGCTGATTCCAAATACTCACTTTGACCTGCCCACTCATAATAAAAACCACTTGGTAATTTTATCTCTTTTAGTAATTCTTGAGCTTTATCTTTATACTCTTTAACTGATACATCATTTTTAGGAGTAATATATATAAAGTTTACATTTAATCCCTTTTCTGATTTTATCACAGATGGTCCTTCTTCATATTGAAGCTTTGCAAACATTCTTAAGGGTTGAAAACCTAGTTTTGTTTTTACTTGAAGATTCTCTAAAGAAGTTATATCTTCCCGTTGAGTTGTTTCATATCTCAAGCTAATAGGATATCTCTCTAAGGCATCAAAATATTTAGATATTTTAGCTCCTGCAACACCTAAAGAGACTGTTGACAAAATATCATTTTTTGTAATTCCATATCTTGATAACATCTCTTCATCTAAATCTATATTTAAATAGTATCCTGAATTTATTTTATCAGAAGATACAGAGAGTGTTTTATCAAACTTTTTAAGCCTTTGTTCTATTTTTAAAGCTACAGATTCTAATTCTTGATGATCGTTTCCATATAGTTTTATTCCTAAAGGAGTTCTAATACCAGTTAAAAGCATATCAATTCTTCCTCTAATTGGATATGTCCATGAATTAACTAATCCTGTAACTCTTAACTTGTCATCCATCTCTTGCATTAACTTTTTATAAGTCATCCCCCCTCGCCATTGGTCTTGGGGTTTAAATTGTACTATTGTTTCTATCATGGCTAAGGGTGCTGGGTCTGTCGCACTATCTGCTCGCCCAGCTTTTCCAAATACTGTTTGTACTTCTGGAAATGATTTTAAAATCTTGTCTGTCTTTTGTGTAAGCTCTTTTGCTAAATCAATACCAATACCATAAGGAGTTACTGGCATATACATAAAAGTTTGTTCATTCATCATTGGCATAAATTCCCAATTCTGTTTTTTATAAACTGGATATGCTAAAATCAGGGTTCCTATAAATAATGCAACTACTATATATCTAAATCTAAGTGAAAGTTTTAACAAGGGAGAATATAGAGCTATAAAAAATTTATTTAAATAATTCTTTCTTTCATCCATAATTTTTCCGCGTATGAAGAATATCATAAGAATAGGTACCAGTGTAATAGATAAAATGGCACCTGAAATCATAGCAAAGGATTTAGTAAAAGCTAAGGGAGAGAATAATCTTCCCTCTTGTCCTGTTAAAGCAAAAATTGGTAAAAATGAAACTACAACTAAAAGCAAGGCAAAAAAGATTGGTCGACCTACTTGTTTTGCTGATTTTATAATTATTTCTATTCTTTGTTTATTACTAATGTTTTCTTTGCCTTGTAGATATTTATGGGCATTTTCTACCATCACAATAGTTGCATCAACCATCGCACCAATTGCAATTGCAATTCCACCTAGACTCATGATATTTGAACCCATTCCAAAAAACTTCATGCAAAGAAAAGTAAATAATACAGTTATTGGCAAAGTTATAATTATAATCAAAGCGCTTCTAAAATGAAATAAAAATAAAGCAGTAACCACTATGACAATAATTGATTCTTCCAGTAAAGTGTGTTTTAATGTATCTATAGCTTTATCTATTAAAGAACTTCTATCATAAGTCTCAACTACTTCAACATCATCCACATGAAGTGTTTTTAACTTTTCTTTTACTGCTTTTATAACCTTATATGGATTTTCACCAAATCTTACAACTACTATTCCACCAACAGTTTCACCTTCACCATTTAAATCAGCCATCCCTCTTCTATTTGATGAAGTAATATTTACATCTGCTATATCCTTTATTTTTAAAGGAGTTGAGCCAAAAGTTTTAACTGTAATATTTTCTATATCAACTACACTTTTTAAATAACCCCTTGCTTGAATCATGTGTTCATAACCATTTTCTAAAATGATTCGACCACCTTTTTCATCATTATTAGAAACTAAGGCCTTTTTTACATCATTTATACTTAGATTATATTGCACTAATTTATCTTGATTTAGTGTTATTTCATAGTTTTTTATAAATCCACCAACCGAAGCTATTTCTGATACTCCATCTACTCCTAAAAGAGCATATTTGTAGTAATAATCTTGAAGTGTTTTTAATTCATCCAATGACTTAGTTTTTGATTTTAAAGCATATTCATAAGCCCAACCAACACCTGTAGCATCAGGACCAATTGCCACATTAACTCCATCAGGGAAAGTTCCTTGAAGTTGAGACAACTGCTCTAATATCCTATTTCTAGAATCATAAATATCAGTTCCATCTTTAAATATGATATAAATAAGAGCATTTTGAAATGAACTCATAGCTCTTACTGTATCAATATTTGGTAAACTCATCAAATTTGAAATAAGAGGATAAGATACTTGCTCTTCTATAGTTTTTGGACTTTGTCCTGCCCATTTTACTTGTACGATTACCTGAGGAGGTGAAAGATCAGGTAAGGCATCTAAAGAACTATTTTTTACTGCCCAAAAAGAAGCAACTGTTAAAATCAGTACAGAAAAAAGAACTAAAAATTTATTTTGTACGCTTTTATTTATTATATACTCAACCATTATTTTTTACCAATCATTGTCTTCATCTTCATACAAATTATTTGTAACAGCATCTGAATCTAGTAAAAATAAGGCATTATCTATTACCTCATCACCAACCTTTAATCCATCTTCTATCTCATATTTCCCAGAACTTATCTGTTTTGCGTCTATTAATACTGGTTTAAATTCATCTTCTGATATGTATTTAAATACGTAATATTTTGCACCTTTTCTTAAAACCGCCGTTTTAGGAAGTGTTAATACCTTTTTAGAACTTATTTTTATTATAGCTTTACCAAACATATTAGGGAAAAGTGTCTTATCTTTGTTCTCTATTACAAATCGGACATCTATAGTTTTACTCTGTTTATTTGCAAAAGGATAGATATAGTCAATTTTGGTTTTAAAGATCATATCTCTTCCATCAATTTTGATTTTTGCGTCCATATTATTAGTTAAAAATGCCAAATCACTTTGATAAACTTTTGAGATAAACCAGAGTTTATTTATATTTGCAATTTGCATAATAAGAGAGCCTGTTTTTACATAAGAACCTTCATTTATCTTCTTATTTAAGATTATGCCATCAAAAGGAGCATAAAAAGATATCTCTTTATTTTTTAATTGGTAAGCTTTTACATCTAAAGAATCAAGCTTTTCAAGGGAACTTTTATACATGGCTTTATTTATAGATTTTGTGACTTTTATCTCTTTTTTTATGCTTTGAATTTTATCTGAGTACAAAGAAAAAAGTTTATCTCCCTTTTTCACTTCCATAAAATTTTTATTTGCATTTAATTTTGTAATATAACCATCAAACCGAAGAACTATGTCTTTTATACTCTCTTCTGTAAATAAAGTTTCCCCATAAAAGCTTTTTGTCTTATAAACACTCTCATCTTTTACTTTAACAATCTTTTTATTGAATAATTGATTTGCATCTAAAATCTTCGCATTTAGCGAACTTATGCATAACATTAATAAAAGTAATTTAAATATATTTTTCATCTAATTTTCCCTTGAGTATAATAATAAGCCTGAGAATAAGCATCAAAGTAGTTTTTTATCTCATCATATTGTGCAATTTTATTTTGTATGATTTTGTTTAAGTTTTTTAATATCTCATCTGATTTTATAAGTTCTAAACTATTATATTTTTCTATTATCTCTTGATTCTCTTCTTGTAAAGGAAGAATTAACTCTTTTAATAATTTATACTTTTTGACTGAACTATCTAAGTCATTTTGTAAAGAGGCTACTTTTAGCTCAAATCTCTTTTTGCTATCATAAAGTTTATCATCAAACTCTCTTGCTTTGATTTTTGCTTGCAATATCTTTATATTCTCTTTTCCATAAAAGGCAAGGGGTATACTAAGTGATATATTTGCATAATCCTTATACTTGTCATCCCTTTGAAAATATACAGCACTTACTTTTATATCTGATAGTTTTTTTGCATCTTCTAATTGTGCTTGTTTATAAAATTTTTCATTATTTTGCTCTAGTGTCTTTATTTTTGGGTGTGTAGAGATATCCTTTGAAAGAATAAGCTCTTTTACATCTAAAGAGAGTTCTATACTTGTGATTTTTTTATATGTTATCTCTTCTAATTTTAAGTAATTGTTTTTGATAATATTTTGTAAATTCTCTTTTTGAATCTCTATTTTTAAATAATCTGTTTTTAGATTTATAACCATACTTTGATTTGATTTATTACTTTCATATAAAGAGCTTGTCAAATCTTCTAGGCTTTTAATATTTTTTTGATATTGATTAAGTAGTAAATATTTCTTTTCTAAGATTTTTATATTATACAAATATTGCATTAATTTTGATTTTAACTCTAGTTTTGCATCTTCAAAATTTAAATCTGAGATAGCTTTATCTTTCATAGCTATCTCTTCTTGTAGCTTTATTTTTCCATTTATAGGTATATTTTGCGAGAAACCTATATACTGACCTTGCATAGGCTCCAAATCTCTTCGAGAAGTGTCAAACTGCAAGTCATTGGCACCAATGGTCAAAATAGGATTATCCCACTTATTTGATAGCTTAATTTGCTCATTTGCTATTTGAATAGATTTTTCAATAGCTTGTAGGTTTTTATTACTTTCTATTGCACTATTTAATATATCTTCTAAACTTGCAGAAAATGAGTTTGTAATTATCAAACAAATTAGAATAAAGCTATTTTTTAACATTAGATGTTTACGCTCCCTCTTACAGTATGAACTTTTCCATCTTCTGTTTTAAATTTTAACTGATACTGCCAAGTTCCACCCATAGCAAAATTTACGTTTGCTTTAAATTTACCATCAACAATTTTACCTTTTACTTCACTCTCCATATACGGCATTCCAGGCATTTCTGGCATAAAAAACTTGATTTTTACTTTTGTATTTGATAACTTTGCACCATCTTTTGCTAACTCAATAATAATTTCATTACTTCCCATTACTAGTGATTTTTCACTACTTAGTTTTACATCATAGCCATCTTTACTTCCTTCTTGAAGTAGTGGATCTGCATGAACTAAATTAAATGCTACTAGCAAACCAACAAATAGTTTAAAGATATTTTTCATTTTTGAACTCCTAAATTTTAAGTTTAAAAATTCTAGCTTTATAGTGTGGAGAATGTGTGGAGATTAGAAAGTTAGAGTTATTGTTGTACTTTCATCATAAATAGAATTAATGTCTATTTTTATATTGTATTTTTTACTTATTTCACTAACTATACTTAATCCAATACCAAAGCCACCTTGGTAACTTGTTGCTCTATAGTATCGCTTAAATATATCATTTATCTTTGTCTGTTTTATACCTATTCCTGTGTCTTTTATGATAAGTTTATTATTCTTTAGAGTAATAAAAATTGTTCCATTTATTTTATTATATTTTATTGCGTTTGAAATTAGATTATTAAATACTCTAATAAAGTCATCTTTGAGCATTTTATACTTATATTCTTGGATATCTAAATTGATTTTTATCTTCTTTTTATTTGCTAAAGGCTCAAAATACAGTAATTGTTCTTTTATAACTTCACTAAGTGATATCTCTTTTAAATCTTGCTTTTGAAAATCTTTTTGTAAAAAAATATATGTCAAGTCTTTGTAAATCTCAGAAATCCTTTTTGCACTTAATCTTACACGCTCAATTTGTTTTGTATTTAACTCTTTATCTTCTGTAGACATAAGAATTGCACTAATAGGAGTATTTAACTCATGGGTTGTATCTTTTATAAAGTTATTTAACTTATCTCTTTCTTCTTTTATTGGCTTAATAAAAAGTTTTGCTAAATAAAATCCAATAAAAGCAATAATTGAATAAATAAGAAAGAAAAGTACTATTATGTTTATTTCTAACTCTTTTATTTGTTTAGAATACAGATGTTCTTTTATAACAATTGCATATATTCCCAAATGCCCAAAGGTAGACTTGTCAACCAATATAAAACTATTATGTTCCTCTATAATATCTTTCTTTAAATCTATTTTTTCATCAATATTGCCATAAACTTTTTTGCCATTATTATCATAAAAAGCTAATTTATAATCTTTTGCTTCAAAATCCCCTGTTATATCCACTTTTGTACCATTCATATGAGCAACTATTATTTTTGAAGCGATTTTTGAAGCAATATTTTGCATTCTTGATTTAGTCAAGTCAAAATAGAGTTTTTGTTGATTTTCAAAATACAAAAAAGCTATTAAAGCCATTAATATAAAAGATGAGCCTAAATATAAAAATAAAAACCTATAAAAAGTGCTTTTTTCATTTGTAGTTAAATCTATAACCTACTCCTCTTATATTTGTAATTACCTCTTCACCTAATATTTTTCGCAAGTTTTTTATATATGTTCTTATTGTAGAAGCATTTGGGCCCTCTTCATATACCCATACATTTGAAGACAGCTCTTCTATACTTATGATTTTATTTTTATTTCTAATAAAATACATCAAAACTTCTATCTCTTTTTTTGATAAATGAATCTCTTTATTCTCTTTTGTTACAAGTAAATTATCTGTATCCAAAATCATATTATTTGGTAATTCAATATGATTTGAAGAAGAGATATTAAATAGTCTTTTTATATTATTAATCCGTAAATCAAGCTCTTTTAATTCAAATGGTTTTTTTATATAATCATCGCAACCACTTTGAAATCCTCTTTCTATGTCATCTGTTAAATTAAGTGAAGTTAAAAAGATAGCAGGAGTCTTAATATTGTTTTTCCTCAAAGTAGAAAGTAAATCAAAACCCTTTATTTCTGGTACATTTACATCTAAAAGTAATAAGTCAAATTTTTGAGAATATAATAGTTCTTCTGCTTCATTACCAGTAAAAGTACATACAAGTTCATGTCCTTTTTCTAATAAATGTTCTTCAATGATTTCATTTAAAATCAAATCATCTTCCATCAAAAGTATTTTCACTTATTACAACTTTTTAATTTTCAATCGCAAAGAATTTAAAACAACACTCACTGAAGAAAAACTCATAGCAATCCCTGCATACATTGGATTTAACATCAACCCAAAGATTGGGTATAAAATCCCTGCTGCAAGTGGTATTCCTAGGATATTATAAGTAAATGCCCAAAATAAGTTTTGTTTCACGATTTTCATCGTTTCAATAGAAAGATTAATACTTTTAATAATAGAACTTAACTCATTATGTACTAAAATTATATCTCCAGCATCTTTAGTAATATCAGAACCAGAATTTAAAGTAATACCTATATTTGCCTGTTTTATTGAGGGAGCATCATTAATTCCATCTCCAATAAACATAACTTTTGATTTATCTTGTAACTCTTTTATTACTTCATATTTTTCTGTAGGTAAGACTTCACTATAGATTTTGTCTATACCTAGTTTATGCGCTATTTTAGCAGCTGTAATTTTATTATCACCTGTTAATAAAATAGGCTCTATATTTAGCTGTTTTAACTCTTTTATAACACTTACAGCATCATCTTTTAACTTATCTTCTAAAGAAAAAGAACCTATTGTTTTTTTATTTATGGCTACATAAATTAGCCCATTTGATTTTTCTAACTCTTCTAAATAGAACTTTTCATGGCTTTCATCCACTTGAACACTATTTTCATCTAATAACTTTTTATTACCCAAGATTATCTCATCACCATCAAAAGAGGCTTTTATACCTTTCCCAGGGATAATATCTATCTCTTTTATCTCTTTGTTTACATCATATTTTTTATCTTTGATAAAACTAACTATTGCTTTTGAAATAGGATGTTCACTGTAGTTTTCAATTGAACCTATTAGTTCAAAATATTTTTCATCAATATTTGTGTTTGAAACAGTTATTTCACCTTTTGTTAAAGTTCCTGTTTTATCAAATACTGCATATTTTATCTCTTTAATCTCTTCTAATATTTCTGGGTTTTTAATTAAAATCCCCTCTTTTGCACCACGACTAACTGAACTTACTATTGCAATTGGTGTTGCTAGTCCTAAAGCACAAGGACATGAGATAATTAAAACACTAATTGAAGCTATTATTGCTTTTTGGAAATCTCCAAATACAAAGCCCCAAACTAAAAATGCCAAAATAGAGATAAAAATAACAGATGGTACAAATATATTTGCTACTTTATCTGCAAATCTACTAATTGGTATTTGTTTACTTTGTGCAGTTTTTAGAAGTGTAATTATCTTAGATAGTGTTGTATCAGATGATTCTTTACTAACTTCTATTTTTATAGTTCCATTACTATTTAAGGTTCCAGATAATACCTCATCACCAATTTTTTTAAAAACAGGCATTGATTCACCTGTTATCATTGAAGTATCAATATCAGCATTACCTTCAATAATAATACCATCTGTTGGTATTTTCTCTCCACTTTTTACAAGTACTATGTCTTTTGGTTTTAAGCTACTTGCTAATACAGTTTTTATATTTTTATTTTCATCTATCAAGTTAGCATTTACAGGAGCTAAATTCATAAGTTTTTTTAAAAAATCACTTGCTTTTAGTTTTGAGTTTTCTTCTAAATATCTTCCCAAAAGTACAAAGGTAATGATTACAGAAGCTCCATCAAAATATAGAAATCTCAAGTTTTCAGGAAATAAGTGTGGAAAAAAGACTACAACAGTTGAGTAAAAATATGCTGCACTAGTTCCTAGCGCAACTAAAACATTCATATCATAATTTCTATTTATAACTGACTTAATTCCAAGTTTATAAAACCGTAATCCACAATAAAACTGAACAATAGAAGCTATAAAAAATACTAAATACTTTGTTGTCTCTTCACTAAATATGTTCAAAAACATTAGACAAAACATAATAAAAGTTAAAGTAATAGAAGTAAAAAATATCTTTCTTAATCTTTTAAAAGAGAGTAATTGCTCCTCTTCTAGAGCTTTTAGGTCTTCTTCTGGCTTATAACCTAATTTTTGTATATCACTAGTTAGTTTTTCTTTGGAATAAAGGGAATCATCAATAATAAACTCTCCTTCACTTGAAGCAAAGCTTACATTAGCAGAGATTACTCCCTTTTTTTTGTTTAAAAATTTTTCTATTCCACCTGAACAATTTACACAAGTCATACCTGATATATTTAAATTAATTTTTTCTTTTGCCATAATTTAGCCTTTAATCTAATATATCAAATCCTAAATCTTTCATCTCTGCTTTAAAATTATTCTCTTGTTCATCAGAAGTTATCTCTACTGTTACTTCTTTTGGAGTTTTCGTTAAATCAACATCAATTGGTCCAAAGTCATCTTCTAAAGATACTTTTATTAAATTTTCACATTTTGCACAATTTATTTTATCTGATTTATATGTTTTTTTCATTTTATATCCTTTTTGTCATATTTTAACATGAAAGTATGGAAGCAGTGTGTAGTAGATGTTTAATAAAGAGTAAAATTACTCTTTATTAAAGTTTTTCTCGCATGCTGTTCTAATTCTTTCACATACAACCTCAACACCAAGTACAGCCATAATGTCGTATACTGATGGAGCTTGAGTAGAACCAGTTAGAGCCAATCTTATTGGTTGGAAAAGTTGTGGGAATTTTAATTCAAATTCTTCAATAAATGGTTTTGTAACTTCTTCATAATCAATGCTAATATTTAAATTATCTGCATTTTCTTCAAGTAATTTTACATAATTATCTAAAATTTTTAAAATAGTTTCATCTTTTATAAACTTTTTAACACCCTTTGCTTCATAATCACTTGGTGCATCTAAAATAGCTGTAATAGCATTTTTTAATTCAACTAAAGTTTGAGCTCTCTCTTTTGTTAAGTCTAAAATCATCTCTTTTTTATCATGCCCACCAATATGACAATCAAAAAATTCTAACTCTTTTGCTAATCTTTCATTTGATACATTCTTTATGTAATGAGAGTTTAGCCATAAAAGTTTTTCTTCATTAAAAGCAGAAGCTGACTTGTTAATATGCGTTGGATCAAATAGTTCTAGCATTTCTTCCATTGAAAAAATCTCTTGATCCTTATTTGACCAACCAAGTCTTACTAAGAAGTTTAAAAGTGCTTCTGGAAGATAACCATCTCTTTTATATTGCATTACATCCATAGCACCATCTCTTTTAGATAGTTTTTTACCTGAAGGATTATTTATCATAGGAATATGGTAAAATTTAGGTGGTTTCCAGCCAAATGCTTCATAGATAACTATTTGTTTTGGAGTATTACTTAAATGGTCATCACCTCTAATTACATCAGTCATTCCCATCAAAGCATCATCAATTGCAACAACAAAGTTATATGTAGGAACTCCATTACTTCTAGCTATAACGAAATCATCAACTTCATTACTGCTAAAATTCATAATAGATCTAACTCCATCAATAAAAGTTATAATTCCATCTTTTGGTGCTTTTATTCTAACAACTGGCTCTATACCTTCAGGAATAGGAGGTAAAACTTTACCCTCTTCTGGTCGCCAAGTTCCATCATATCTAGGAGTTTGCTTATTTGCCATTTGAGTTTCTCTTAGAGTTTCTAACTCTTCCTTACTCATATAACAATAGTATGCTTTACCTTGGTCTAATAATTGGTCTATATATTTCTTGTAAATATCATTTCTTTTTGATTGGTATTCTACTGTTCCATCATAATCTAATCCAACCCATTCAAATGCTTCCATAATAGCACCTAGGGCATCTTCATTATTTCTTGCTGTGTCTGTGTCTTCAATTCTTAATCTAAATTCACCTTTATTTCTTCTTGCCCATAAATAACTATATAAAGCTGTTCTTAGTCCACCAATATGTAAATAACCTGTTGGACTTGGGGCAAATCGTGTAACTGTCATTAATCTTTTCCTTACTTATCTAAAATTTTTTAAAAAAAATATCCCTGATGCGATAACAAATACCGCTAAAAATATAACCATTGCGTAATCAGCTGCTTTCATTTGAGTCCTTTTCTTTGAGTTGTCCGCACGCCGCTGAGATGTCTAAGCCTTTTGATTCTCTTATCGTGCAAAGTAAACCTTTACTTATTAAGTAGTTTTGGAATTCTACCATTTTTTTGCTTTCTGGTCTTTGATATGAAGTGCCTGGATATGGATTGAAGTAAATAAGATTTACTTTTGCTTTTATTCCATCAAGTAGTGATAAAAGTTTTTTAGCACTTGCTATGTCATCATTTTTATCTTTTATAACTAAATATTCAAACATCACTTTTTTTCTAGCATCTACTGGGAACTTTTTAACAGCATCAATAATCGATTTTATATTGTAAGCTTTATTCATAGGAATTAATTCACTTCTTAATTCATCGTCAACTGCGTGCAATGAAATTGCAAGTTGTATTCCTAAATTTTCATTTCCTAGTTTCTCTATTTTTGAAGAAATTCCTGAAGTAGAAACTGTTTGTCTTCTTCTATTTATGGATAAACCTTCTTCTTCTGAAAAGACTTTTACAGAATGGACAAAATTCTTATAATTATCCAAGGGCTCACCCATTCCCATAAATACTATATTTAATGATTTATTTTCATCAATATTATTATCTCTTTTCATATTAACTATTTGAGCCACTATTTCACCAACTGTAAGATTTCTTACAAAACCACCTTTTGCAGTTAAACAAAAAGTACAGCCAACTTTACAGCCAACTTGAGTAGATATACAAACTGTATGTTTTTCACCCTTTTCAACAACTCCATCATCACCAATTTGTTTTTCTCTCATAAGTAAAAATACTGTTTCAACGGTATGTCCATCATGAAGTTTAAAAAGATATTTTATACTTCCATCACTACTTTTTTCTTTTTTTATAATTTTTAATATATCAATTGCATAATTTTCTTTTAAATCTTCTTTTAAATCATTTGGTATATTTTTCATCTCATCATAAGAGTTAGCATATTTTTTATATATCCAATTATAAACTTGTTTTGCTCTAAATGATGGTTTAAGTCTCTCTTTTAATTCATCTAAAGTAAAGTCATATATTGATTGCAAATTTTTCCTTTTTTGTAATGTTTCACATGAAACATGAAACATTTTTATTTAATTATATTTTTTTCTAATAAATATTTAGTAAGTGTTTCCATCGCTATTTTATGGTTTTGTTTAAAATCTTCATGGGCATTTTTATTTGTATAATTAGTAATAACAAATATTCCTGCAACTGGTATTTCAAACTCTTTTGCAACCTTTACAGCAGAAAAGAACTCCATATTTTCAATACCTATTCCATATTCATTATAGTTTTTAGCTATCTCTTCATTTGTAGTAATATAGTTTGAACTATTTACTATAGTATCGTTTTTAACCATTTTATTTTCTGATTCTAGTACATTGTCAAGGGGTGTATAAGAGTTGTTTTCTAAAAAAGATAACTCTAAATTTGCAGCACGTTTTGATTCCACAATATCTAAGATTTTATGATTTCCATAACTACCTGCTGTTCCTATAAACAAAATAAACTCTGGCTTATTAAATAGACATCTTCTCGTAAGATTTATAGCCATATCAACTAGCCCTATTCCCATTGGTTCAGCAAATTTAAAACTCTCAATGTTTCCAGCACAAATAATCATTTACACTCCAATTTGTAATTCGTAAGAAGAGAAAGCTTTTGATGAGAAACCTCAGGTACAGGAACATCTTCTCTTTTTAAAGATGAACTAAGTTTCATCGAATTTAAATGTTGTCTATAAGTATGCACAACGTTATTTGCTAAACTTATACTTTTTATAGTACATTCTTTTTGTAAATCACTAGAGAGTATCTTTACATAATTTTCTACCCAAGTAATTGCTTCAAGTCTTACTAAGTCTAAAATTACATTATAACTATCATCCTTAACTCTCCATGAAAGATTATTTAAAGTTACAGAAGTATCCCTATTCTCTTTCATATTAGTTATCATAGAGATAAATTCTCCCATAGCAAGAGCATCATCTGTTTCTATTTTATAACTTAGTTCTCCACTATATCCATATATTCTTGGACTATTACTAGCCTTTTGATATAGAGGTCTTACATTAAATGTTTCTAATTGTTTTTCAACTTTCTTATAATCTTTTATCTCTTTATTAAAAACTTCTAATCTATCTATTACATTTTTTTCTTTTTCATCTTCAATTACTACCGAAATATCTGCACTTAGAACATTTGGAATCAGAGTTTTTGTAAACTCTTTACTAAAATCGACTTCAAAAGCATAAAGAAAAAATGGTAAAAATATAAATAAATATTTTCTCATATTAAATCCTTACAGGTATATTGTTATCTCTTAAATAGTGTTTCAAATCCATTATATCTATCTCTTTAAAATGAAAAATAGAAGCGGCTAAGGCAGCACTTGCTCCATGTTCAAAGGCTTCTTTCATATGTTCCATAGTCCCAGCACCACCACTTGCAATAACTGGGATATCAACTATACTTGAAATTTGTTGTGTAATATTTAATTCAAATCCATTTTTTGCACCATCTGTGTCCATAGAAGTAAGAAGTATCTCACCTGCTCCTCTATTATAAACCTCTTTTGCCCAAGCTAGTGCATCAAGTCCAGTATCTTCTCTTCCACCTTTTACAAAAACATGGTAAGAGCCATCAGCTACTTTTTTAACATCAATTGCTACAACTATACATTGGCTACCAAATCTTTTAGAACTTTCATCAATAAATCCTGGATTTACAACTGCACTTGAGTTTACAGAAACTTTATCACAACCTACATTTAAAAGTTTATAAATATCATCTAAAGTTCTTATTCCACCACCTACAGTTAGGGGGATAAAGACTTCTTTTGCCACATCTTTTACTATATGAACTATTGTATCTCTATTTTCATGACTAGCTGTTATATCTAAAAAAGTAATTTCATCTGCACCTTCATTGTTATATCGTTTTGCAACTTCTACAGGGTCACCTGCATCTTTTAATCCTACGAAATTAACACCTTTTACAACTCTTCCATCTTTTACATCTAAGCATGGAATTATTCTCTTTGCAAAACTGCTCACTTTTTATCCTTATTCGTTATTAAGTTTTTATCTTATCTAAATGTAAGTTAAGTTCATATATAATCTTTGCTCTTATGGAAAAAATAAAAGCTAAAAAAAAATATGGTCAAAACTTTTTAAAAGATGACACAGTCTTATCAAAGATCATCCAATCGATGCCCAACAACAATAATCATATTGTAGAAATTGGGCCTGGATTAGGTGATTTGACAAAAAATTTAGTCAAATGCAAAGATGTAACGGCCTATGAAGTTGATACAGATTTATTTACTATACTAAAAACTAATTTTGCTATTGAGATAGATAAAGGTTCTCTAACACTCATCCACGCTGATGTTTTAGAGTCATGGACAAAGCAAAAAAGTTTACATACTAGTAAATATGATCTAATCGCTAATTTACCGTATTATATTGCGACAAATATAATACTAAGAGCATTTGAAGATGAAGCTTGTGAACACATTATTGTAATGGTTCAAAAAGAGGTAGCTGAAAAGTTTTCTGCCAATGAAGGGGACAAAGAGTTCTCTGCATTGGGTGTGATATCAAAACTTTGCTCAATAGAGTCAAAGATTTTATTTGATGTTCCACCAGAATCTTTTGATCCACCTCCTAAAGTTACTTCTTCTATTCTTTATATAAAAAAAGATATGTCAAAAACTATGGATAAGAACTTTAATAGTTTTCTAAAGGCTTGTTTTCAACAGCCAAGAAAAAAGCTATCTAAAAATATCTCATCTATTGTTCCTAAAGAGACTATTTCTTCTTTATTTGAAGAGCTTGAAATTAATGATAACATTCGACCTCATGAGCTTAGTGCATCTTTGTATAGCCAAATATATACAAAGGCAATAATAGATGGAAGAAAACAAAACAGTACAGAATGATACTAAGGTTGTAGAAAGAGCTGCTCCAGAAGCAAATAATACTACTACAAAACAAGAAACTACAGGACCTAGCCCTAAAAAGCAAAAACCAAAAAGACCAGTTAATAAAAGAAAAAAAACAGTTGTTCCTAAAATGGAAGACAAATCAGGTGAAGGTTGGATAACAGACCTTAGAAAAGCTCACGTTATCAATGAAAGAATTCACAAAGAAAGATTAAATCCACACAATAAACTAAACCTTTCTAGTACTCAAAAAATAAGAATCACTCCACTTGGGGGATTAGGTGAAATTGGTGGAAATATGATGGTGATTGAAACTGAAAAAAGTGCAATTATCGTTGATGTTGGTATGAGTTTCCCTGATGAAGATATGCATGGGGTTGATATTTTAATCCCTGATTTTACTTATATTAGAGAAATCAAAGATAAAATTGCAGCTGTTATTATAACTCATGGTCATGAAGATCATATTGGTGCTATGCCATATTTATTTAAAGAGATGCAATTTCCTATTTATGGAACATCTTTACCACTAGAAATGATTGGTTCAAAATTTGATGAACATAAAATGAGACAACATAGAGGTTATTTCCATGCAATTCAAAAAAGAACTCCTATAAAAATTGGTGATTTTGAAATAGAATGGATGCATATTACTCACTCAATTATTGATGCTTCATCTTTAGCAATTACTACAGATGCTGGTACAATTATTCATACGGGTGACTTTAAAATAGACCATACTCCAATTGATGGTTTCCCATCAGACTTACATAGATTTGCTCATTATGGTGAAAAAGGTGTTCTACTTTTAATGTCTGATTCTACAAACTCACATACACCAGGTTTTACTAAATCTGAATCAACTGTTGGTCCAACTTTTGATACTCTATTTTCAAAAGCAAAAGGTAGAGTTATTATGTCTACTTTCTCTTCAAATACGCACAGAGTTGCACAAGCAATTGAGCATGGATTAAAGTATGGTAGAAAAGTGTGTGTTATTGGAAGATCTATGGAGAAAAACTTAGAATTAGCAATGGCATTAGGATATATTAAATTCCCAAGAGATCAATTTATTGAGCCACATGAAGTACATAAATATGATGATAACCAAGTTTTAATTGTAACAACTGGTTCTCAAGGTGAATCAATGAGTGCTCTTTACAGAATGTCGATTCATGAGCATAGACACATAAAAATTAAACCAGGAGATCAAGTTATTCTTTCTGCAAAAGCAATTCCAGGAAATGAAGCTAGTGTTTCTCAAATCATTAACCATTTACTAAAAGCTGGTGCTGAAGTTGCATATCAAAACTTCTCAGAAATCCATGTTTCAGGACATGCTGCCCAAGAAGAACAAAAACTTATGTTAAGACTTGTTAAACCTAAATTCTTTATGCCAATTCATGGTGAATATAACCATGCAGTTAAGCACCAACAAACAGGTATTTCATGTGGTGTACTAGAGCGAAATACTTATATTATGAGTGATGGAGAACAAATAGAAGTTACTCCTAAATATCTTAAAAAAGTTAAAACTGTAAAAAGTGGTAAAACTTATATAGATAATCAATTAAATCACAAAATTGCAGATGATATTATTCTGGATAGACAAACAATGGCAAATGAAGGTGTTGTTATGATTGTTGCACAAATTAACGAAAATGATAGAAAACTTTCAGATAAGACAAGAGTTACTTCATTTGGTTTAGTTCCAGATAATCAAGATAGATTCTTTGCAAAAGAGATTGAAGACTTATTAGAAACTTTCTTTTCAAATGCAAAAGAAGGTATATTTAAAAATAATAAATATTTAGAAGATGAAATTAGAAAAGTTGTAAGAAAACATTGTGTTAGAAAGTTCAAAAAATATCCTATGATTGTTCCTACTATTTTTGTTTATTAAGGAAATAAAATGAATTATAATGAGATTGCAAAAGAAGTTTTACTAACTGAAGCAAAAGAGTTAGAAAGAGCTTCTAGAGATAATTCTTTTGATATGAATGCTGCTGTTGAACTTGTTTACAATACAAAGGGTAAACTAATCGTTACAGGCGTTGGTAAATCTGGATTAGTAGGTACAAAAATAGCTGCAACTTTAGCTAGTACAGGAACTAGCTCTTTTTTCTTGCATCCTACAGAAGCTATGCATGGTGATTTGGGGATGATTGGTAAAGATGATACAGTTTTAGCTATCTCTTATTCTGGTGAGAGTGAAGAGTTGATTCAAATTCTTCCTCACTTAAAAAGATTTGATATTCCAATGATTGCTATGGCAAAAAATCCAAACTCTACTTTAGCCAAATATGCTGATATCTTTTTTGATATAAATGTTACAAAAGAGGCTTGTCCATTAGATACAGCTCCAACTTCTTCTACAACATTAACAATGGCAATGGGTGATGCATTGGCTGTTTGTTTGATGAAAAAAAGAAATTTTCAAAAAAGTGATTTTGCTTCATTTCATCCAGGAGGAAGCCTAGGTAAAAAGCTATTTATAAAAGTTTCTGATTTACTTAGAACAGAAGAATTACCAATTGTTTCACGTGGAACTTTTTTAAAAGATGCTATTATTAAAATGAGTGAAGGTAGACTTGGTAATGTTATAATTACTGAAGATAATAAAGTTATTGGTTTATTAAGTGATGGAGATTTGAGAAGAGCTTTAATGAATGATGACTTTTCACTAGAGTGTAAAGTAGAAGAAATTGCTACTATGAATCCAAAAGTTTTAAATAATAAAGATTTATTAGCTAGTGATGCATTGAAAATTATTGAAGATTATAAGATACAACTTTTAGTTGTTGTTGATGATAGTAATAAACTTGTTGGTGTATTACATATTCATGATTTAATTGAAGCAGGAATAAAGTAGGTACCATGAAAAATCAATCAGATTCAAAAGAAGATAGTACAAGATTAAACAAATTTATCTCACACAATAGTAAATACTCTAGAAGAGAAGCTGATGCAATTATTGCAGAAGGTAGAGTAAAAGTTAATAAGAAAACAATTACTGATTTATCTACAAAAGTATTAGATAGTGATATTGTTGCAATTGATAATAAACCTATCAAATTTGAAAAAAACAAGATGTATACTGTTCTAGTTTATAACAAACCAAAAGGTGAACTTGTAACTAAAAATGATCCCCAAGGTAGAAGAATAATATTTGACACTCTAGGAGCTAAATATAAGCACTTTTTACCTATAGGTAGACTTGACTATGCAAGTGAGGGAGTTTTGCTTCTCACGGACAGCGTAGACGTTGCAAATGGCCTTATGCATTCTGACTTACAAAGAGTATATAAAATAAAAGTAAATGGACCAATAAACAAACAAGTTGAAGATGCTATGTTACATGGTCTTGAACTTGAAGATGCTACTAAAGGTGCAAGAAAAGATAGTAAAGTAAAATCAATGAACTTTGCACCTTTCTTAGGATATAAAATTGATTCTGTTAAAGATACTTTTTCCAAATTGAAAGTTGCAATTACGGAAGGTAAAAATAGAGAATTAAGAAGATTCTTTGCACACTTTGGACTTGATGTAATGGATTTAAAAAGAGTTGAATATGGTGGAATTAGTTTAAATAATTTACCCACTGGTAAAAGCAGATATCTAACAAGAGAAGAGTACAAAAACTTAAAAGATTATTTGCATTCAAAAGATAATGACTAATTTAAGTTCAATACTACGTCCAAATACTCTTCAAGATTTTGTAGGACAAAATCATATAATATCAAAAAACAAAGTCTTATATAAACTAATCATAAAAGGTGAGATTCCTCACCTTTTTTTTTATGGTAAACCTGGAACTGGGAAAACTACTTTAGCAAAAATCATTGCAAAAACTATCAAGACAGATTACTTTTATTTTAATGCAACATCTTTAAAAATTGAAGACTTGAGAAAAGTATTTAGTAAATATGATAATAGTTTGATTAAACCAATTGTATTTATAGATGAAGTTCACAGATTATCAAAAAATCAACAAGAAGTTTTACTTCCTATTATGGAAAGCTATCAAGCGATAATTATAGGGGCTAGTACAGAAAATCCATTTTTCACTTTGACTAATGCAATAAGATCTAGAAGTTTTTTATTTGAATTTTTACCTCACTCAAGGGAAGATTTAACAAAAATATTAGACGTTGCACAAATAAAATTAGATACAAAACTTAGTGATGAAACAAAAGAGTATTTAATAAATAGTTCATCAGGTGATGCAAGAGCTATGCTAAATCTTCTTGAATTTGCTTTCAAAGTTGATACAAATGTTTCATGTGAAACATTAAAAGAACTAAGACAAAATGTGATTGGAGATGGAGTATCATCTTCAAATACACATTATGATTTAGCAAGTGCAATGATTAAATCAATTCGTGGATCAGATATTGATGCAGCACTTTATTATCTTTCAAGATTAATAGAAGGTGGTGAAAGTGTAGAATTTATAACACGAAGATTAGTTATTCTTGCAAGTGAAGATATTGGAAATGCAAATCCAAATGCACTAAATCTTGCTGTTAGTACTATGCTTGCAACTTCTAAAATTGGATATCCAGAAAGTAATTTTATATTGTCACAATGTGTCATTTATTTAGCTTCTTCACCAAAATCTAATTCAGCCTATGAAGCAATAAATAAAGGAATAAGTGAAGTTAAAAATGGTAAAATCTTAAATATACCAAAAAATATAGACTCTTTTCATAAAGATTATTTATATCCTCATAACTTTGGTGGTTATGTTGAACAAAAATATTTAAGTGAACCTTTGAGATTATATGATTCAAAAGGTATAGGTTTTGAAAAAACTCTTGATGATTGGATTAAAAAAATAAAGGATAAGTAATTGGAATATTATAGTTGGATATTAGCGTTTCATGTTATATCAGTTTTGTCTTGGATGGCAATGTTGTTTTATCTACCTAGGCTTTTTGTTTATCATGTGGAAAATAGTGATAAGAAAGATTTTGTAGATGTAGTAAAGATACAAGAATACAAAATATATAAATATATTGGTATGCCTGCAATGTGGACAACTATCATAAGTGGTTCAACAATGATATATTTGTCACCAGAACTTTTTAAATCAGGTGCTTGGTTACATGCAAAACTAACTGTTGCATTTTTGCTTATTTTATACTCATTTTCTTTAGAATACTTTAGAAAACAATTAGAAGAAAATAAGTGTAAAAGAAGTGGAAAATTCTTTAGAGCTTATAATGAAATACCAACTCTATTTGCAATACTAATTGTTACTTATGTTATTGTAAAAGTTGTATCAATTACTTTTACCTTAGCTATGATACTTTTATTTGCATTTATAATTTATATGATAATGAAACCAAAAAGAGTAAAAAATGCAGAATGATAACTTTGATAAATACTATGTACTTGATACAAATATCTTATTAGAAGATGCAAATAATATATTTAAATTATCTGATGATAATAAAAATCTTATTATCTTGCCTGAAACGGTTCTAGATGAAATTGATGCAAAAAAAAGTGGTTTTGATGAGATAAACTTTCAAGCTAGAGAGTTTGCAAGAATCTTAGAAAACTCAACTATTCTTTTTACAAAAAGTGAAGATGACTTCAAAATTGTGAGACTAAGAATAGACAATGAGTGCCCTATTTCTATTGATGTGATTTCAAAACTTGAATATCAATTTGTTACAAAAACAACAGCTCCTAATATTGCAAATGACAGACGAATATTAGAAATAGCAAAATTCACTACAAAATTTTATGATAAAAATTCAACTTTTCTTTCTATGGATATCATGGCAAGAACAAGAGCAATATCTTTGGACATAAAAGCGGAATCATTAATTGGCTCAAATAAAGATGATTTTATTCATGAATTTATAAAAACTATTCAAATAAAATTTGAAGATTTAGAGACTATAGAAAACAGAGATATAAAAGAACTTGATAGTGAATATAAAGTTTCTAATTTTTCTTATTGTTTCAAAGTTAAAGGTTCGGACCAAGTTGTACTTGCTTCAATTCAAAATGAAAAGATAAGAGTTCTTAATGAAGATGAAGTAAGAAATCAAATAATTGCTCCACTTAATAAAGAACAACTATTTTTCTCAAATGCAATCATTCAACACTATTTTAATGTTTTAATTATAGAAGCAAAAGCTGGTTCTGGTAAAACACTTTTAGCTCTAAGTGGAGCATTAAAATTAGTTAAAAATAGAGAATATCAAAGAATCATATACATAAGAAATTCAATTGAATCATTGGACAAAGGTGAAGATGTTGGATACTTGCCAGGACTTGAAGAAAAGTTCAAAATATATAATCATCCATTAATGGATAGTATTGATCATATAGTTCGTTCTGAATATAAAAAAAGAAGAGCATCTAAGAGTAAAGAAGAACAAGAAATAGATGAGCAAGAACTAAAAACTAGAGTTGACCAAATGATTCAAAACTATTTTATTGAAACAATGTGGGTAGGAGAAATGAGAGGAAGAACATTATCAAATGCATTTGTAATTATTGATGAAGCACAAAATATGTCAAATAAAACAATGCAAATGGTTCTTTCTAGAATAGATAATACTTGTAAAGTTGTAATACTAGGGAGTAATAAACAAATAGATAACTTTTATGTAAATAAATATACAAACTCACTAACTACACTTTTAAAGTCTACAAAAACAGAATCTTCTTTGGTAAATATATTTGCAATTGAACTACAAAAAGTTCTTAGAGGCCCTATTACTGAATGGGCTGAAAATATATTTTCTACTAAAAATAAATAATCATAATTTTAGTTTAGTTTTGATACCTTTACGTATTATAATATGTAAAGGTATACAAAATGAAAATTGTAATTTTAGATAGATCTACTTTAGGTTCGGACATGGACCTAAGCTCTTTGAATAAATTTGGGGAAGTCATTTGCTACGATTACACGAATGATGAAGAAACTATCGCCAGATTAAAAGATTGCGATATTGCAATTACTAATAAAGTTCTTATTACTAAAGAAATCATTGATGCTACTGAGTTAAAATTAATTTGCATAAGTGCAACTGGTATGAATAACGTGGATGTGGAATATGCCAAACATAAGGGCATTGAAGTAAAAAATGTAGCTGGATATTCAACTTCAAGTGTTGCACAATTGACAATATCTTTTGCCTTGCATTTTATACAAAAGATGGATTATTATTCTAATTATGTAAAAGAAGGTAATTGGCATAAATCAAAGATTTTTACACATATAGATAAGCCCTTCATTGAACTTGATGGTAAGACTTGGGGAATTATCGGATTAGGTAATATTGGTGAAAAGGTTGCACAAATTGCTAGTGCATTCGGCTGTAATATTAAATACTACTCAACTTCAGGTATGAATTATAATGCGAACTATGATGCAACTGATTTAGGATCATTAATATCAGAATCAGATATTATATCAATTCACTCACCCTTAAATGAAAAAACAAAAGATTTATTAAACTACGAAAACATGAAATTATTAAAAAATGATTCAATTGTAATAAATGTTGCAAGGGGTGGAATAATAAATGAATATGATATTGTAGAGATATTAAAAGAAAAGAATATTTACTTTGCATTAGATACTGTTACAACAGAACCAATAGAAGAAGATTCTCCTCTTAATGATATTCTTGAAAATGAAAATGTAATTATCACTCCACATATTGCTTGGTCATCTATTCAGGCAAGAAAGAAATTGATAGAAGGTGTTTATAATAATATAAAAGGATTTATTGATGAATAAAGATATTTTAAAATCATTGTTACAATATAAATCAAGTGAGATGATTCCATCAACTCAATTAATAAGAAAAAGTAAACAAGTATTTGATTCTATTCAAAATAATGATATAGAAAAAGCTGTTATTTTAAGAGATGGGAAACCATCTTTTATATTGATGGATTTTAAAAAATATGAAGAAATTATCAATTACTTATTAAATAACAATATAAGTATAGACAGTGAATTAGAATTATTAGAAGAGATTAATACTAGACAAAAAGAAGTAGAAATTCCTAAAGAAAAGAATAAAGGAATAAGTAAACAAAAAGAAGAAAAAAAATCTTCATTATTGGAAAAACTTGATAGCATAGAAGGAATAATAAATAATGATAAAGCTGATATACAAGAAAATTTAAAAGACTTTTGGGAATAAAATGTATGATGTAATAATTATTGGTTCTGGTGGTGCTGGATTAAGTGCAGCATTAAGTGCTAAAGAAAAAACAGATAAAGTACTTGTTATATCAAAAACTTACCCTACTCATTCCCAAACAGTTCAAGCACAAGGTGGAATAAATTGTGTTTTAGACTATAAAAATGATTCAATATCAAATCATATAACTGATACTTACAAATCCTCAAAACAATTGGGTAATATTAATACTATAAAAAAGATGTGTGAAAGTGCTAAAGAAACTATAACTTGGTTAGATAAATTAGGAGTTCCATTTTCAAGAGATGCCAATGGAGAAATAGCACAAAGATATTTTGGTGGAACAAAGGCAAAAAGAACATGTTATTCCTCTGATTATACTGGTCTTAAAATCATTCATACTTTATATGATAATTGTCTGAAAAATAATATAGAGTTTTTAAATGAACACTCTCTTATTGATCTAATTATAGAAGATAATAAATACTTAGGAGTAAATGTTTTTAACCTATTAAATGGTGAAGAAATTAGTTTATATTCCAAAACTCTTATAATTGCAACAGGAGGTTATGGAAATATATATTCGACTCATACAACAAATAGTATCTCAACTACAGGTGATGGGCTTGCAATCGCTTTTAAACATGGAATTAAACTCTCAAATCTAGAATTCATACAATTTCACCCTACTGCACTTAAAGGTACTAATACTTTAATTAGTGAAAGTGCTAGAGCAGAAGGTGCTTTTCTGATTGATGATGAAGGTAAAAGATTTGTTGATGAATTATCTACAAGAGATGAAGTAGCAAGAGCAATTAAAAGAAAAATTGATAATGGCGAAAATGTATATTTAGATATGCGACATATAGATATTAATATAATTAAAGAAAAAATGCCCCAAGAGAAAAAACTAATAAAAGATATTATGAATCTAGATGTTCATAAAGATTTGATTCCTATTGTTCCTGCAGTACACTATACCATGGGTGGAATTTTAACTAATGTTTCATGTGAAACATCAATAAAAGATATTTATGCCTGTGGAGAAGTAACACAAAACAATACACATGGTGCAAATAGATTAGGAGGAAATTCCCTATTAGAAATTATAACTTTTGGTAAAATAGCGGGAAGTAATGCTACTGAGATAGCCTTAAAAAAAGAAACAGAAATTACTAATAAAATAGAATCCAATATAATAAATCACATACTAGAAAAAAAGCTTGGAAAGTCTATTTATAAAATAAAAAATGATTTAAGTGAAGCAATGTTTAATTATGCAGGATTATATAGAACAGAAAATGATTTAAAAAAACTTCATCTTTTGATTAAAAAATTTGAAGAAGAATATAAAAACAGTGGAATAGAAAATAAAAGCAAAAAATATAACAAAAATATTGTTGATTATATTGAATTAGGTAATTTATTACTCTTATCAAAACTTATATGTGAATCAGCCATAAAAAGAAAAGAGTCAAGAGGTTCACATTTTAGAAAAGATTATGAACAAATTAATAAAGAATATCAAAAGATATCAACTATTCAGAATATTGACAAGAAGAATGATTATAAGCTTGAGGAGTCACTATGAATATAAGTATAAATAGAAAAAATGATAAAGAAGATTATATAGAACAATATAAAATTAATAAAGATAATATTACTGCTCTTGAAGCCTTAGAATATATAAAAGAAAATATAGATTCTACTTTAACTTACAGAAGTGGATGTAAAAGTGGAATTTGTGGTTCATGTAGTATTTTGGTAAATGAAAAAGAAGTTTTAGCCTGTAAATGCAAATTAAATGAAGATATCATAGTAAAACCCCTAAAAAACAGCACTGTTATAAAAGATTTAGTTGTGGACTTAAAGCAAACAGCAAAGTTTTTATCTAAAAGTAAGGCATTTATTGAAAAATTTGAAGAAATATCTATAAAAAAGGAAGATGAAAAACTAATAGATTTACAAAGTACTTGTATTTTATGTCAAAATTGCTATAGCTCTTGCCCTGTATATGAGGTAAATAAGGACTTTTTAGGCCCTTTTGCTCTTACAAGAGTATTTAGGTATCTAAATGACAAAAAAGAAGCTAATAAAGTCTCAAAACTTGATACAATTCAAATAAACGGGATATGGGATTGTACTTTATGTGGGAACTGTACGATTGCATGTCCTCAATTTATAGATTCTAAAACTGATATAATGAATCTTAGAATGAAGTCAATTCAAAATGGATATTCTGATCCAACGATTCAAAGTAATGATTTTTTAAATGAGTTCAATAATTATAACGATTTTGATACTGGATTTAATCCAAATTCTTTTTAATTATTTGTCTAAAGATTTTTTCAAAATATCTCTAAAATGAAAATAAGGATCATCTTTCATTTTATTTGCTAATATAATTTTGTCTTGCAGTTCTTTATTATTTTCGTAATATAAGGCAATGGATTCTTCTATAATTTTACTCTTTGTTTTACCACTATTTACACTTAATTCTGTTAAACAATCATTTGTTTTACCATCAATTGACATTCCTATCTTTACACGCCCAATTTTCTGAATTGGTCTACCAATTTTTCTTTTTTCCATTTTAGAAGCCTTATATAATAGTATCCAGACAATTATATCTAGAAATATCTAAATTAATCTAGACATAATTAAATATTAGCTTATTTGTGTATTGTTTTGTAAAAAAGTAAGAAATATCCGTTATTATTTTTGAGTATACAATGTAAGCTTATTTAAAAGAAAAGATTCAACTATTTCGTCAATACTTTTTTCGTTATTTGATACAAGAACTTTAATTTTTTCATTAAGAAAAGGCCAAATATATTCTTTGTCATTTAAAACAATAACATAATCAATCCATTCAATTACATCTTCTTTTCTATCAAAAAAATCGCATGAAATTATTTGTCCATCATTTAAAATTACATAAGCCCATGAGTTATTCTCTTCAATACTTGAAAGAACACATTCATGTCTATTATTAGAATCAGTAGGAATAAGTAGTGTCATATATAACCTTTTAAATAAGATAATTTTTGTTAAACCAATAAGAAAAAATATACAAAGACCAAAAATGTTGTTTGAATTTATTCTTTTTTGCAAGATTATAAATCATAATAACATAATCTTCATTGAATAAATTTGTTTCATAATTTACTTTAAGAATAGTTTTTAGTAAATCTTCACCATGACTATTAAAAATCCATTCATTATATGGAGAATTAAATCCTTTTTTACTCCTATTAATAATTTTTTCTGGAATATACTTACTAGCAATCTTTTTTAACAAATATTTATTTGTATCTCCAGTTTTTAATTTAGTATCAACACTAAATAGATAATCAACTAATCTATAATCCAAAAATGGAGTTCTAACTTCAATAGAATTTGCCATAGAGATTCTATCTACCTTGGAAAGTAACGATTGCCCTAACCAAATCTTTAAATCAATATAACTCATCCAATCAATAGGATCTTTTTTTGCCTTTTCTTGTTTGAAAGTAGGAAGTCGTTTAAATAAACGCTTTTTTTGTATAGTAGTATATATTTCACCAAAAGAGTTGTAAATATTTTCATCGGTAACCACTCTACGTAAGTATTCACTCTCTTTAGTATTATTTTGCAAAGCAGAGATAATGTCTTTTAAAAATCCACCTTGATTATTTGATAAAGATTCTTTGAAATTATAATATTTTAAAAACTTAGCATAATTATCATATCCTAAAAAAAGCTCATCACTACCCTCACCGCTTAAAACAACTTTTATTCCCTTTTTATTGATTAATTTAGTTAAACAATATAAAGGAAATGCAGCACTATCAGCATGGGGTTCTTCTAAGGCATCAATAACTTCATCAAAGACATCAATAAAATCATTTCTAGATACCTCTAAGGGATGATGTATAGAATTAATATCTTTTGATACTAATGAAGCATAATCAAGCTCAGAATAGCTTATATGGTCACTATATCCTACAGAGAAAGTGTTGATACGCTTTCCTGTGATATTTGTATACAAAGAGGATATAAGTGAACTATCAATTCCACCACTTAATAGGCTCCCTACTTCCACATCACCTACAAGTCTTGATTCAACACTTTTAAATAAAAGCTCCTCTATATCATTTAAAGCTTGTTTCTCATCAACAACTTTTTTGTAAGTATTGATTTTGTAATATTTTTTTATAAATAATTCATTGTTAGAAAGAAGCATATAAGAAGAAGCTTCTAATTTATTAATATCATTATAAAAAGTCATATCATTTAATGAAACAAAGTATTGTAAATATTGAGATAAAGCAACTTTATTTAATTTTGGAGTAAAACCTAATATTTTTATTATAGATTTAATAGAAGAAGAGAAAATAAATTTATTATCTTTGAAATAATAAAAGAATGGTTTCTTCCCATATCTATCCCTAGCACAAAAGTATTTTTTTTGTTTTAAATCAAAAATTACGAAGGAAAACATACCATTTAATTTATTTAAAAAGTCAATTCCATACTTCTGATATAATCTTATTATAACTTCTGTATCAGATGATGTACTACAAAGAAGATTTTCACTCTTGATTAGCTCTTTATAGTTATATATCTCACCATTGAAAACAATCAAAATATCATCAAATATCATAGGCTGATTGGCTTCTTCATCTACATCAATTATAGACAATCTTGTGTGACCAAATTGATAATTTTTGTGAGAAAAAACTTTAGAATAATCTGGACCTCTATTATTCATAATAGATAAAGCACTATCAAAATTATTTGAAATAAAATTAGAACCTAATATACCACACATACTATAATCCGAAGAAATAATTAATTAATAGAATATATCCGTAAGTCAAAATTACAAAAATAGAAGAACTAACCAAAACAGAGAAAGTTGCATCAACTGGCTTACATTTATATAAAGATGCAAGATTCACATTATTAACAGCAAGGGGAACAAATAATTCCATAAATATAATGGCACTAACCAATGGAGGTAAATCAAATAAAAAGATAACACAAAGACCAATAGAAGGTAGAATAAAGTGCTTAAATAAAGATATATTAAGTGCCAAATGCCAATTGGCTGATTTGATTTTCACATCAGACATAAATATACCAAAGATAATCAATTGCATTACAATTGCAGTATATGCTCCCATAGTAAAAAACTTCTCAAAATCTGCATTAATATGTAAATCATAATAGTTAAATAATAAAGCAATAAAAGTGACATGAATCGCAGGCATTTTAAAAATTGCTTTTAAAGAAGACTTTATACTAAATTTCTCACCTGTAAAAAAATAAATAGAAAAAATATACATATAAAAAACATTAACAATATTAATAATAGAAGTATAAGGGACACTTTGTAAACCAAAAATAGCAATTCCTAAGGGAATACCTAAATTACCAGTATTTCCCACTAAAGAAGAAGCTAAAAAAATAGATTTATCTTGAACATCTTTTTTAAAAAATTTTAAAGAATAGAAATATAAAATAACTAAAACTATTAAAAGAGATATAGCACTCACTACAGGTGTAAGAAGAAATTCTTCACTAATAGGTGCTCTAGTTAATCCCCAAAATACAAGTAATGGTTGAAGAAAATATAAGTTTAACAGTACTAAAGTTCTTTCATTTACTTCACCTTTAAAAGATTTCTTAAAAACAAAGCCAATTAAAATAAATAAGTAAATAGTAGCGACTGAAATTAAAGCTTGAATGAAATATTCCTCATGATAATTTCTGAAATATTATCATAAGGAAGATTAATTAAGAAAATTTTGAAATTAAAGCATCATACCTTTAATCATAAAAAAGATAGTAGCAGATACAAAAGCAGCAGCAGGAACAGTAATAATCCAAGCTGCAATAATTTTTTTAATCGCATCTCTTTTTACATATTTAATTCGTTTTGCTGATTTAAACTCTTTTTTCTCTAATCTAACTTTTTCATCTTTTTCATCAATCAAATTATATAATTCAACTATTCTTTTATAATCAACTTTTGACTTAGAATCTTTAGCAGCAAGTTGACTTAACTCTAATTGATATTTATCAAGTTGGCTTTTATCCTTTTTAAATTTTCCCCTAATCTCTTTTAAGAATTTTTCTTCAGATGAATCTAACCATTCTCTTAAAAATCCAACTCCAAAAACCCCTCCAACTGCAATATGAGTAGAAGATACTGGAAGTCCAAGTTGAGAGGCAACAATAACAGTTATAGCTGCTGCCATTGCAATAGAAAAAGCTCTTACTTGATCAAGCTCAGTTATTTCAGAACCAACTGTTTTGATAAGTTTTGGTCCATAAAGGGCTAATCCAATAGCAATACCAAAAGCACCAACAGCCATAACCCATAAAGGAATACCAACTTTTGAGGAAATTGTAGCATTCATAACAGCATCATTAATAGCAGCCAATGGTCCAATTGCATTTGCAACATCATTTGCACCATGAGCAAAAGATAATAAAGCAGCAGCAAAAATCAAAGGAATATTAAACAAACTATTCACACTTATTCTATTATCTGCTAGTTTAGATGATTTTTTTGCAATCAAAGGCTTAATAAGAGTAAAAACAATAATTGAAATAATAAGTCCAAGAATTAAAGCAGTAGTAAAATCAACTTTTACAAGATGTTTTAAACCTTTTAAAATAATATATGTAGAAAAAGCCCATGTCATAAAGGCAATTAATAAGGGTACAAATTTTTTAGCAGAAGCTAATTTCTCATCTTTAAACATAATGTTTTTTTTAATAAAATATAAAAATAGTGCAGCAATAACACCACCTAATATTGGTGAAATAACCCAAGATGCGGCAATCTTACCCATTGTTTCCCATGAAACAATATCAAAACCAGCAGCTGCAATACCTGCACCCATAACTCCTCCAACAATTGAATGAGTAGTAGAAACAGGAGCACCAATTGATGTTGCAAAATTAAGCCATAATGCAGCAGATAATAAAGCAGCTGTCATAGCCCAAACAAAAATTTGCGGATTAGAGATTAGAGCTGGATCAATAATCCCTTTTTTAATTGTATTAACAACATCACCACCAGCAACCAAAGCTCCAAGAGCTTCAAATATTGCTGCAATAACTATAGCCCACATAAGAGTCATAGCCTTAGCACCAACTGCTGGACCAACATTATTAGCTACATCATTTGCTCCAATATTCATTGCCATGTAAGCACCGAATACAGCACCAATAATCAAAAAGCTGTTATTTGGTAATTCTTCATGTGAAGAGTAACTCCACAAAAATACAATAACTATAAATAATAATGCAAGGGAAAGTTTTGCAAAACTTGGAAGAGATTTATCTCTTGCTTCATCCATTCTTTTTATGGTATTAAAATCCAAAAATATCCTTCTGTTACCATTCTGTAATTTTTTGTAGATAGAATACTACCCACTCTCTAGTTACATAAAACTTAAACTAAACTTAAATTTTTATACCTTTTAGTACTATCTTATTCTCAAACTACATAAATTATTCTAAAATAAATCTTTATTAATAAATCGTTAATAAATATTTTAGTTAAGTAAAACTTAAGTACTTTTATATATAATAGTAATAAATTATAGATAAAGGAAAGAATATGACTATAAAAATCATAACAGAAAACGAATTTCCAGAAGTATCTAAAATGAAAAAGAAATTTAATATTTTTAGCGTTGTAGGTATAAAAAATGGGGAACTAGAAAGTGTTGAATTTTTTGGGAAAAATGGTGTTTTTAGAGCATTTGGAAGAAATACACAAGAAGCTTTTTCAAAAGCAACAAAAGTTGTTAAGAAATACTATAAAGAGAAAAGAAGAGATTAATCTCTTCTTCTTCCTCCTCCTCCACTTCTATTTCGGTTACCACCGCCACCATTTCGGTTTCGATTACCGCCACCAAACCTTCCTCTTCTTTGACCACCTCGACCTCTTGAATCATCACCTCTGTCGTCTTTTAATCGTTCAAAAAGTTTTTTAATATCAATCTCTGATTTACCAATGTAGTTGTTACCTTTTACAATTGTAGAATCAGATAAAATTGAAGCTAATTTAAAAGCAATAGTAGATAAATCAAACTCTTCTTTTAAACTCTCAACTAATGATATCCCAGAATCATAAACTTTTTGTTCAGAAATTTTACTTTTTAAAGTACTAGTTTTTTTCTCTTTTACAGAGTCAATATTAGGAATAACTTTCGCTTCCATTTTTCCACCAGTAGTTTTTTGAATTTTTTGAATCATTCTAAACTCATGTGGAGTTACAATTGAAATAGCAACACCCTCTTTTCCAGCTCTTCCAGTTCTTCCAATTCTATGTACATAAGACTCTGAATCAAATGGTAAATGGTAATTAAATACATGGGTTACATCATTTACATCCAATCCACGTGCCGCCACATCAGTTGCAATAAGTACATCCAATGCACCCTTTTTAAAAGATCTAATAACTTCTTCTCTTTGTCTTTGTTCCATATCTCCATGAAGACCTTTAGCCATATGTCCTTGAGATACTAGGTAAGTTGATAATCTATCAACTTCCTTTTTTGTGCGACAAAAGATGATAGACTTTTCAGGATTTTTGAAATCAAAAAGTCTAATTAAAGCATCATCTCTTTCATATTCATCAACTACATAAAATAATTGAGTAATTTTAGAGTTAGTCATTTCTGATTTAGTAACTGTAATAAACTCAGGTTCTTTTAAAATATTTTGAGCAAGTTTTTTAATTGCAGGAGGCATTGTTGCTGAGAAAAGAAGAGTTTGTCTCCCTTTTGGTAAATAAGTAAAGATTTCTTTAATATCATCAAGAAATCCCATATCTAACATCTCATCAGCTTCATCTAAAACTACGAAAGATGGTTTGATATCAATTTTTTTACCTTTTAATAAATCAATTAATCTACCAGGAGTAGCAACAATAATTGATGCTCTATCTATATTTTTTAACTGCATAGAGTAAGATTGACCACCATAAACAGTTGCTGTGTTCATTCCTGAACTTTTACCGAATCTAAATAATTCGTCAGAAACTTGCATTGCAAGCTCTCTTGTTGGAACAATAACTACAGCTTCAACACCAGAGTTACCTTTCATCATGTTAATCATTGGAAGTCCAAACGCAGCTGTTTTACCAGTACCAGTTTGTGCTTGACCAACCATATCTTTACCACTTAAAACTACAGGAATAGCATCTTCTTGAATAGGACTTGGTTGTATAAAACCTGCGTCATCAATAGCCTTTTGTAGTTCTTTTTTAAAATTGAAATCTGAGAAATTCATTAATTACCTTTGTGTATTTTATATACACGTATATATTTAAAACTAAAAGTTTGAAACTTGATAAAACAGTTTAGTTATAAAAGTGTACAGTAACTAAATGAGTGAGTAATAAGTATAATTGTGTATATTTGCTGGATTATATATAAATTTGTATTAGTTTAAGCTTTAACAAAAGAGTTTTATGCTCTTTTGTTAAATATCACCTAAACCTTTGTAGTGTTCTAAATATTTTGTATCGTAGTTATTATCATTGAAATCTTTATTTCCCATCATCTTAATGTGGAAAGGAATAGTTGTCTTGATTCCATATACTTCGAACTCGTTTAGAGCTCTTTTCATAATTTTGATAGCTTTTTCTCTATCTCTTCCCCATACAATTAGTTTCCCAATCATAGAGTCATAATAAGGAGGTACAACATAATTTGTATAAATATGAGAATCAACTCTTACATTTCTTCCACCAGGAACCATCCATTGAGTGATTTTTCCTGGACTTGGTAAAAATGTATTTGGATCTTCTGCTGTAATTCTACACTCTATTGCATGACCTCTAAATTTGATTTTTTCTTGAGGAGGTAAAACATCACCTTCTGCAACTTTAATCATAAGCTCAACAATATCAATACCTGAAACCATTTCAGAAACTGGGTGTTCAACTTGAAGTCTAGTATTCATCTCCATAAAATAGATATTTTGTTTATCATCAGCTAAGAATTCAAATGTACCAGCACCTTCATATTTTAAATATTTAGTAGCTTTTACTGCTACAGCATGAAGTTTTGCTCTAGTTTCATCATTTAATAAAATAGCTGGTGATTCTTCAATAACTTTTTGATGTCTTCTTTGTAAAGAACAATCTCTTTCACCTATATGAATAGCATTTCCATGAGAGTCCCCTACTACTTGAACTTCAATATGTCTTGGATTATTAATAAATCTCTCTAAATACATCGTACCATCACCAAAAGCTGCTAAAGCTTCACTAGAAGCGGCTGTAAATAGTTGGTCAAACTTATCTTCTGATTCAATAAGTCTCATACCTCTACCACCACCACCAGCAGATGCTTTTGCCATGATTGGGTAACCTATTTCACGAGCTACTTTTCTTCCTTCTTCCACATTGTGAACAGCTCCATTAGATCCAGGAACAACAGGAACCCCTGCTCTTACCATCTCTTCTTTTGCTTTAGATTTATCAGCCATTTTTTCCATTACTTCAACAGAAGGACCTATAAATTTAATATTGTGTAATCTACAAATTTCTACAAAATCTTGATTTTCAGATAAAAACCCATATCCTGGGAAAATTGCATCACAGCCAGTCATTTCAGCTGCTGTAATAATTGCAGGAATATTTAAATAAGATTCACTAGATTTAGCACCACCAATACAAACTGCTTCATCAGCATGTTTTAAATATGAAGCTTCTTTATCCCCTGCACTGTAAACTGCAACCGATTTCTTACCCATCTCTCTAATAGTTCGAACTGCTCTTTGAACAATTTCTCCCCTATTAGCTATTAAGATTTTTTTTATTTCTGCCATATTTTATCTTTCTTATATTTTTTCTACGACAAATAGTGGCATATCATATTCTACTGGATTAGAATCTTCAACTAATATTTTTACAATTTTGCAATCAAATTCTGCTTCAACTTCATTCATAATTTTCATAGCTTCTAAAATACATAAAGTTTGTCCAGCTTTTACAGTATCTCCTACTTTTACAAATGCAGCAGATTCAGGAGATGGTGAAGCATAAAAAGTTCCTATCATTGGTGAGTTAATTGTAAGTCCACTAATAGGTGCTGCTTCTTCTGTTGTTACATTATTACTTGCTGCAACAGGAGCTGGTGCAGCTTGAGTAGGTTGAGCTACAGGTGCAGCAGTTGTTGTTACAACAGCTCCTCCATCAAAACCAGTTTGCATACTAATTTCAAATTCCCCATCTTTGATTTTTAATTTATTTAAATCACTTTTATCAAAAACTCTAATTAATTCTTTTATATCTTTGAATTCCATATCTAGCCTTTATTTTGAAAATTTTAGGGTATAATACACAAATAACTATAAAAATGTAATAAATTTAAAATTTATAAAATTTAGAAATTTTTAACATAATTTGTACATTTTTAACAAAAATTTAAAAAAAACTACTGATTTTTTGGAAAAATTGTTGATTTTTTAGAAAAATAGAAAATGCTTTAGGATAAAAAATGATAAGTGACAAAAACTTTATAAATATTGCACATGAGATAGCAAGTGCTTCAAAATGTGTATCAAAACAAGTTGGTGCAGTGATAGTAAAAGATGGGAGAATTTTATCAACAGGTTACAATGGAACACCAACTGGATATGTAAATTGTAAAGAACATTGGAATGATGAATATACAAAAGATCATCATGATTGGTCAAAAACCTATGAAATACATGCTGAGATGAATGCATTAATTTGGGCAGCAAGAAAAGGTATAAGTATAGAAGGTGCAACTATTTATGTGACACTAGAACCTTGTAGTGAGTGTTCAAAAAACTTAATCGCAGCAGGAATCAAAAGAATTGTTTTCCAAAAAGCTTATGAGCATACAGATTCAGATATTGTTTCAAAATTCCTAAAAGATAATAATGTAATCATAGAACAAATAAAGTAAATGGCTCACAAAGACAATAATTCCTTTTATAATAGAACTATTAAAAAATATGGCATAAGTGCAAGGGGCGTTCACTGGAACTCCCAATATAGTCAATATAAAAGGTTCGAGATTTTAACAGAGTTTATAAAAGATGAAATAAAAATCTCTACAATTATAGATGCAGGATGTGGTTTTGGGGAGTATTATAATTATTTATTTGATAATAATTTAAAGCCAAAATTTTACATTGGTCTTGATTGTGAAAAACAAATGATAGAGCTAGCTAGTAAAAGATTTTTGAATGTTAACTTCTATCTTACAGATATTCTTATAGATGAATTAGAACAAGCAGATTATTATATATGTAGCGGAGCTTTAAGTATTCTAACAAAAAATGAAATTAAAACATTTATTGAAAAGTGCTTTAATGCATCAAAAAAGGGATTTATATTTAACTTTTTAAAAAATGATTCCTTGACTAATATTAAATCACAAGATATATTATCACACGTCAAAACATTAACAGAAAATATAACAATAAAGGATAATTATTTAGATAATGATTTTTCAATTTTTATGAAAAAATAGAAATATCATATTATTGTTATATCAATTTTATATAATTTACCATCAAAAGAGGAGTTTTTATGACTATAGGACTATTTATACCTTGCTTTATGAATGAGCTTTATCCAGAAGCATCAATGGCAACGTTAAAGCTTTTAGAAAAATTAAAATTTAATGTAGAATACCCAATGGAACAGACTTGCTGTGGGCAACCTATGGCAAATTCAGGTTGTAGCCAAGATATCGAAAAATTAGCACACAGATTTGTAAATACTTTTAAAAAATATGATTATGTAGTAGCGCCTAGTGGTTCATGTGTAACCATGGTAAAAGAGCATTATGAACCATTTTTCAATGACAATAAAGATTATAATAAAATCAAAACATCAATATATGAAATAACAGAATTTTTACATGACATTGCAAAAATTGATAAATTGGATTCAAAATTTAATTATAAAGTTGGTATTCATAATTCATGTCATGGGCATAGAATTTTAAAACTTGGAAGTGCAAGTGAACTTAACATCCCACATTTTAACAAACTAGAAAATCTTTTATCACTTGTTGAGGGAATAGAATTAGTTAAATTAAACAGAGAAGATGAATGCTGTGGTTTCGGTGGTACTTTTTGTGTAACAGAAGAAGCAATATCAGTTGCAATGGGAAAAGATAGAATAAAAGACCATATGGATTCAAATGTTCAAGTTATGACTGGTGCAGATATGTCATGTTTGATGCATATGCAAGGAATAATAAATAGGGAGAAAAACCCTATAAAAGTTATGCACATAAGTGAAATACTTTTAGGAGAAACAATATGAGTCACCCAGAAGAAGCAGCAAAATTTGTAGCCAATGATGAGAGAATGCATTGGCATGATAAAGCACTATGGTTTGTAAGAGAAAAAAGAGATATCTCAAGTAAGGGGATACCTGAATGGGAAAAATTAAGAGAATATGCAAATAATATAAAAACTCATACTATGCATAAACTTGATTTTTATCTTGAAGAGTTTGAAAAAAATGCTACAAAAAAAGGAATTATTGTTCATTGGGCAAAAGATGCCGAAGAACATAATAAAATTGTTCACGAAATCTTAGCTTCTCATAATGTTACAAAACTTGTAAAATCAAAATCAATGTTAACAGAAGAGTGTCATTTAAATCCTTATTTAGAAAGTAGAGGAATTGAAGTTATTGATACTGACTTAGGGGAAAGAATTGTTCAACTAAGAAAAGAGACACCTTCACATATAGTATTACCTGCAATTCACCTAAAAAAATCTGATGTAAGTGATACTTTTCACGAACACTTAGGAACAGAAAAAGGTAATGATGATCCTACTTATCTTACACGTGCTGCAAGAGCTAGTTTAAGGGAGGATTTCCTAACAGCACAAGCAGGACTAACTGGTGTAAACTTTGCCATAAGTGAAACAGGTGGAATAGTTGTTTGTACAAATGAAGGAAATGCAGATATGGGAGCAAGTGTTCCTAAACTTCATATTGCTTCTATGGGTATAGAAAAAACAATCCCTAGACTAAAAGACTTATCAGTATTTACAAGATTACTAGCAAGAAGTGCAACTGGTCAAGCTATTACTTCTTATACTTCTCATTACCATGGTCCAGTTGAGGGTGGAGAGATGCATATTGTAATAGTAGATAATAAAAGAACTCCAATATTAGCAGATACAACTTATCAAAAATCACTTAATTGTATTAGATGTGGTGCTTGTATGAATACTTGTCCAATCTATAGAAGAAGTGGTGGTCACTCTTATAAATATGTAATTCCAGGACCTATTGGTTCAAATTTAGCTGCATTTAGAAATCCAAAAGAGCACAAATCTTTACCTTTTGCTTGTACACTTTGTGCTTCATGTACAAATGTATGTCCTGTAAAAATTGATTTGGATTCACAACTTTATGCACATAGACAAGATCTTGCTAAACAACATTTAATAGATACAAAAAAAGCAGTAGCTATGAAAATAACTTCATGGGTAATGGATCACCCTACACTATTTAATATAGGTGGAAAAATCATGAGAAAAGTAATTCCATTATTACCTGATTCTATCATTTACTCAAAAGCAAATGTTTGGGGAAAACAAAGGGATATTCCAAAAATGCCTAAAAACTCTTTTAAAGAATTATATAAAGAAAGAAAGGATTCATAATGTCAAGTAGAGATGAGATATTAAATGCTATAAAATCAAACAATGTAGTAAAAGATGAAATTCTTCCTGAATATGACCATTTTGGAATAACTTTTGAAAATAAATTAGAAAAATATGGTCAAGTATTAAAAACTGTAGGTGGAGAATCTCTTGTAACAACAAAAGATAAACTTGATGAAACTATAAAAGATCTTTATAAAGAGGGATTGGGACAAGTTTACTCAAATGTTGAGTTTTGTTCATTAAGTAATTTTGATGCAAATGCACAAGATGATGCTCACAACTTAAAAGATATAGATTTAGCAATAGTAAAAGGAAATTTTGCAGTTGCTGAAAATGGTGCAGTTTGGTTAAAAGATGAGAATAATAGACACCGAAGTCTTTATTTCATAGCTCAAAATATCATAATAGTAGTAAACAAAAATGATATTGTAAATAATATGCATGAAGCATATACTAAAATTGAGTTTGAAAATAGTGGATATGGGGTATTTGTTTCAGGACCTTCTAAAACAGCAGACATAGAACAATCACTTGTAATAGGGGCACATGGTCCAAAATCTGGATATGTCATTTTTGTAGAATAATGATATAATCAGCACAATATGAAAAAACTTTTATTACTGTACTTTTTAATCTTTGTTACATTTTCTTTTGCAGCTGATAATAAAGAGGTTTTATTACTCCATTCATACCATAAAGGATATAAATGGAGTGATGACATTTCAAAAGCTATTGAAAAGAAATTTGCCTCTCATGGGAATATAGAACTTACAACTAGATATATGGATACCAAAAGAATTTTAGATCCAATGTATTTAAACAAACTAGCTGAACTTTACAAACTGCAATTCAAAAACAGAAAATTTGATTTAATTATTGTAAGTGATAATAATGCCTTTGAATTTATGATAAAAAATCATGACTATCTTTTTCCTAAAACTCCTGTATTATTTTGTGGTATCAATAACTTTGATAAAGCCCTATTAGATGAAAATAACATAAAAGAGTATATGTCAGGGGTAGTAGAACAAGTTGATTTGGAAAACAACTTTAAACTAATACATGAACTTCACCCTAAAATGAAAAAGCTTGTTATTATAAATGATAAATCAAAAACTGGTTATGCAATAAAAAGGGATTTAAGACCTATAATAAAAGAGTATAAAGATAAATTCCAAGTAGAATATATTGATCAATGGGATATGAAAACTTTAAAAAAGAAAGTTAAAGATTTAGATAAAAATGATGTTTTACTATTTGTACTTCTTTTCAAGGATAAAACAGGGAAAAACTTTACTTATAAAGAGGGACTTAAACAAGTAAAATCAATAAGTAATAACCCTATTTATGGCTTATGGGATTTTTATTTAAACTATGGAATTGTAGGTGGATTAGTAACTTCAGCAACTGCCCAAGGAAATAGTGTTGCAGATATGGCTTTACAAGTTTTAAATGGGAAAGATATAAAAGAAATTCCTGTTTTAGAGAAATCTCCCAATCGATACATTTTCGATTATAACGAACTAAAGAAATTTGATATTTCTTTAAATAATATTCATGAAAAATATACAATTTTAAATGAACCAAGTTCATTTTATAAAAAATATACAAAATTTATAGTTATTGTTTTTACTATAATTTTTGTTCTTTCAATCATGGTTATTAGTATGAGAGCAAATATACAAAGAAGAAAAAAACTTGAAAACGACCTTTCAAATCGTTTGAAATTTGAAAAAGTTTTATTAGATACCCTACCAAATGCGATATACTATAAAAATAAAGATGGTAAATTTATTGGCTCTAATTTAGCTTTTGCAAAATTATTCAATATCACAAAACAAGAGGTTATTGGAAAAACTGCCTTTGACTTTTTTCCAAAAGAGATAGCTTTAAAAAATATAGAGATAGATGAAAAGATTCAAAAAAGTCAAGAAACAGATACTTCAGAGATAGTCTTACACTTTGCAAACTTACAAATGAAATATTTCATTTTAAATAAGGCCCCTTATGAGAATATAAATGGAGAAGTTGGTGGTATTGTTTGTATTATGGATGATATTACGGAAAGAGTTCAACAAAAACAATTCCTAATACAACAAACAAAATTAGCAGAAATGGGAGATATGGTAGCGGCCATTGCACATCAATGGAATGAGCCATTAGTTGAATTATCAGCCTTAGTACAAGATATTCAAACCTCACATATGTTAGAAGAGTTAAGAACTAAAGATGTTGAAAGTTTTGTAAAAAGTTCAATGATTCAGATTCAATACATGTCCCAAACTCTAAGTGATTTTAGAAACTTTTTAAAACCTTCAACTAAAAAAACAAATTTTTCTGTAAAACAATCTTTTAATGACATATTAGAAATCGTAGGAAAACAACTCTTCTATTTGAATATAAAAATTGATATAAATTATAAAGAAAATAACAATGAATATTTAGTATATGGATATAAAAATGAATTTAAACAAGTACTCTTAAATCTTATAAACAATGCAAAAAATAAGATATCAGAAAAAACTTTAGAAAATAAATGCAAAATAATAGTTAATGTTTATACAAATAATAATTACACTATAATAGAAGTAATAGACAATGCTGGGGGAATAGATGAAAAAATAATACATTCTATTTTTGATCCTTACTTTACTACCAAAAAAGACGGAACTGGGATTGGATTATATATGGCAAAAGTAATTATTGAAGATAAGATGAAAGGTCAAATGTTTGTGAAGAATGATGAAAATAAAGTTATATTTACAATGAAAATTCCTACAATGAAAAAGGTTTTAAAATGAAAATTTTACTCCTAGAAGATAATACAAAACTTAGCCAAACAATATCTAAAAGGCTTGCATTAAAAGGATATAAAGTCGATTCTTTTAATGATGGACAAAAAGCATATGATGCCATATCAAATGGTTATAATTGTTTTTTATTAGATATAAATGTACCTAATATTGATGGAATAAAAATACTTAAAAAAATCAGAGACTATTATACAGAAGTACCTATTATCATAATTAGTTCTACTGTTGAACTTGATATTATTAAAGAAGCATATGATTATGGATGTAATGATTATCTTAAAAAGCCTTTTTTTATAGATGAATTAGAAATAAAAATTGAAAAACTATGTAAGATTACAAATGAAACTATTATCTTTGACCAAAATTATTGTTTTGATTTTAAATCTTCTTTATTAAAAATAGATGAGGAAGAAGTAAGACTTACAAAAAAAGAGAGACTTCTATTAAATCTTTTTTTAACTAAAAAAAATGAAGTAATTACCTATGCTGCGATAGAAAACTATGTTTGGGAAGGTAACTTTGTTACACTAGAATCAATAAGAAGTTTAATAAGACGACTAAGAAAAATACTTATAAAAGATTATATTCATACAGTCGTTGATACGGGTTATATATTTAAAATATAAATTTTAGCCCACTTTAAATAATTAAGCTTAAAATATCATTTCATTATCATATTCACAAGTTACAATTTATGTGAACAAATAAAAAGGAGAATATATGAAAATGTTTAGTAAAACAACTAAGTTACTAGTAGCTTCAGTAGTACTTGCGGGGCTTAGTACTGCTTCATTAGCTGCAGATAAAGTATATAAGTGGAAATTAGCAACAACGTGGGGGCCTACGCTACATCCATTTATTGATGCACCTACAAAAATGGCAGAAATGGTAGAAAAAATGTCTAATGGTAGACTACAAATTAGAGTAGATGCTGCTAATAAACATAAAGCTCCATTTGGTGTTTTAGATATGGTACAAGGGGGTCAATATGAAATGGGACACTCTGCATCATATTATTGGAAAGGTAAAGATATCAATCTATTACCATTTACAACAATGCCATTTGGTATGACTGCACCTGAGCAATATGCATGGTTCTATTACGGTGGGGGAATGGAATTAATGGAAAAAGCTTATGCACCACATAAGATGTTATCTTTCCCTGGAGGAAATACTGGCGCTCAAATGGGTGGATGGTTTAGAAAAGAAATTAAATCACTTGATGACTTAAAAGGTCTTAAAATGAGAATTCCTGGTTTTGCAGGAGAAATTATGGCAAAACTAGGTCTTACAGTTACAAATATTGCTCCAGGTGAATTATATACTTCACTTGAAAGAGGAACAATTGATGCCTTAGAATGGGTTGGACCAGGAATGGATATCAATATGGGATTCCATAAAATTGCACCTTATTACTATACAGGTTGGCATGAACCAGCAACTGAGTTACAATTTTTAGTAAATAAAAGAGCATATGATAAACTTCCAAAAGACTTACAAGCGATTTTAGTAACAGCAATGAAATTAAGTTCTTATGATATGTATATTCAAAATTATGACATGAGTGCGACTGCTTGGGAAAAAATGAAAAAAGATTACCCAAATATTAAAGTTAAAACTTTTCCAAAACCAGTTATGGATGCTATGAAAAAAGCAAACAAAGAACTAAGAGAGGAAATGGTTAAAGGTCATCCTTTATTAAAAGAAGTTTTAGATTCACAAGAAGCTTATCAAAAGAAAGTTAGAGAGTGGACAAAAATGTCAGACTACTTATACTTAAAAGACAATTTATAAGAAGTTTGTTTAATCCCTTTTTTAAGGGATTAAACCTTTTATATATTAGATAAATGTACTTATAAAGTATATTTATCTGACTTATTTGAAAACCCAAAGGAATTTTTTATGCTGTTAAAATTAGAAAAAGGTTTCGATAAATTTGCTGATTTTATTGGAACTATTACTTCTATTACTATGGTACTTATGATTTTAAATGTCTTTTATGATGTAATCATGAGATACTTTTTTAGAGATGGAAGTATAGCAATGCAAGAGATGGAGTGGCATCTATTCTCTGTAGTTATACTTTTAGGAATGTCATATACTTTAAAAGAAGATGGACATGTAAGAGTAGACTTAATTTATGATAGATTACCTGATAGAAAAAAAGCTATGATTAATATGGTTGGTGTTATTACTTTTATATTACCAATAGCAATACTTGTAGGACTTAGTTCAATTAATAATGCCCATGAAGCATACCTATCAATGGAACAAAGTGGCGATCCAGGAGGATTACCTTATAGATGGATTGTTAAATCTCTAATTCCTTTATCATTTTTACTTTTAATAATAACATCAATTGGTTATTTCATTAAAAACTTAAATATCTACAAAGGTCTTCACCCATCAGATGATTATAACTTAAAAGGTGAAATATCAAATTTAAAATGTGATTTAGAACAACATAAATTTCATACTATTGATATTGATGAAAGAGGAGACTCTAAATGATTGGTGTAGTAATGTTTTTTACAGCATTATTTATGCTGTTAATTGGATTTCCAGTTGCCTTTACTTTTGGTGCTGTTTCAGTATTTTTTGGATTAATCGCTGGAATTGTAGAAATTGGTTTTGATGGTAGTTTACATAGCTTGATTGAAGGTATTCATGAAGGTATATTAATGTTTGATTATATGCCTTTTAGGATTTATGCAATTCAACAAAATACTATTTTGATGGCTATTCCTATGTTTATTTTTATGGGTATTGTTTTACAAAAAACTGGTCTTGCTGAAAAATTACTTGAATCTATGGGATTCTTATTTGGAGAGATTAGAGGTGGAGTTGCAATTTCTACTGTACTTGTAGGAACACTACTTGCTGCTTCAACTGGAGTTGTTGGAGCATCTGTTGTAGCTATGGGGGTAATTTCACTTCCAGTTATGATGAAATACAAATATAATGTTCCTCTTGCTGCTGGAACAATCTGTGCCTCTGGAACACTAGGACAAATCATTCCTCCTTCTTTAGTATTAATTATATTAGGTGATGTATTCCAAGTTCCAGTTGGTGATCTATTTTCAGCTGCTGTTTGGCCAGGACTTGCTCTAGTTGTTGCTTATATTCTTTTTATATTAATTGTTTCATATTTTAAAAAAGATATGGCACCAGCTATTCCAAAACATGCAGATATGGGAACAAAAAAACAACAAATAATACAAGCACTTATTGCAATTATTCCTTCACTAACTCTTATTGTTTTAGTTTTAGGTTCTATTTTTGAAGGTGTTGCAACACCAACAGAATCTGCTGCAGTTGGATGTTTAGGGGCGATTTTCTTATCTTTAATGTATAGAACTTTTACAACTGCTATGGTAAAAGAAGCTGCTTTAGAATCTGTTAAAATCACATCAATGGTATTTGCTATTTTAATCGGTGCAACAGCATTTTCTATGGTATTTTCATATACAGGTGGAGAAGATATTGTACATGACTTTATGTTGAACTTACCAGGTGGTGATGGAAAATGGTCATTTATAATATTTACAATGTTAGCTATATTATTTTTAGGTTTCTTTATTGATTTTATAGAAATTTCATATATAATAGTACCAATATTAATTCCTGTTTCACAAACATTAGGAATTGACCCAGTATGGTTTGCTATTTTAATAGCAATGAATTTACAAACATCATTCTTAACCCCACCGTTTGGGTTTGCACTCTTTTATTTAAAAGGCTGTGCCCCGGATGGAGTGAGGACAATAGATATTTACAAAGGTGTTTTACCATTTATTTTAATACAAATAGTTATATTAGCACTAGTTGCATTCTATCCACAAATATTTGGAATGAGTATTACAAACTAACAAAGAGGGATTATGTCACAATTTTTAGAACTGTTATTAAATATAATTTTAAAACATCGTGACATAATGCACTCATTTATTAATGACCCACAACAAAGAATATACACAGTACCTAGACTAGAGTAGATGACTCTTTTTGATTTATTAAAATTATAAAAAATTAAAAAGGATTTCAAATGTTAGAAGGGAAATACAAAGATTTTTTAGAAAGCATTTCTAAAAATATTGAACATAATAGGATTTTTACAGATAAACTACATACTTTAGTTTATGGGACTGATGCATCATTTTATAGACTACTTCCAAAAATTGTAATAAAAGCAGACAATTCAGATGAAGTACAAACTATCATAAAAGAAGCATATAAAAGAGAATTACCAATCACTTTTAGAGCAGGGGGAACCTCTTTATCGGGACAAGCAATTAGTGATTCTATTTTGATAATTACATCAAGAAAATTTACTAATTTTAAATTAGCAGAAGATAAAAGTTATATAAGTTTAGAACCTGCAATTACAGGTGAACAAGCAAATAATATATTAAAAGAGTTTAATAAAAAAATAGGACCAGATCCAGCAAGTATAAATGCCGCTATGATAGGTGGAATTGCAGCAAATAATGCTTCAGGTATGTGTTGTGGAACTTCACAAAACTCATATAAAACACTCAAATCAATAAAACTTATTATGGCAGATGGAACAAGACTTGATACTGCTAGTGAAAAATCAAAAAAAGAGTTTAAAAAAGAGCATGGAAAACTTTTAAATGATTTAAAAGAATTATCAAAAATCACTAAAGATAATAAAGAGTTAAGTAAACTTATTGAAAAAAAATATAAGATAAAAAATACCTGTGGTTACTCTTTAAATGCCCTTATTGATTATGAAGATGAATTTGATATTTTATCACACCTAATAATTGGTAGTGAAGGGACTTTAGCCTTTATTGAAGAAGTAACTTACAACACAGTTGAAGATTATCCAAATAAAGCAAGTGCTTTAATATTTTTTCAAAATATTAAAGATGCCTGTGATGCAGTGGCAAAACTTAAACTAGCAAAAGATGATAAAAAAATAGTTGTAGATGCTGTTGAACTTATGGATAATAAAGCCTTAAAATCTGTACAAGATAAAGAGGGAATGCCAGAATATTTAAAAGAGTTCAATAATGAAGTAACAGCTTTATTAGTTGAAACAAGAGCTAGTAAAAAAACAGTCTTGACAAAACAAACAAAAGAGATAGAGACTCTTTTAAGTGAATTTACAACTGTAAGAGAGATAGAGTTTACTTCAAAAGTGGAAGAATATACTCTATTTTGGAAAATAAGAAAAGGTCTTTTCCCGGCTGTGGGAGCTGTGCGAAAAATAGGAACAACAGTTATTATTGAAGATGTTGCTTATCCAATAGAATCTTTATCAGAAGCAACATTAGAACTTCAAAGCTTATTTGAAAAACATGGTTACCATGAAGCACTTATTTTTGGACATGCCTTAGATGGAAATTTTCACTTTGTATTTACACAAGATTTTAATGATGAAAAAGAGATTAAAAGATACGATGAATTTATGAATGATGTTACTAATTCAGTTGCCTTAAAATATCAAGGAAGCTTAAAAGCAGAGCATGGTACAGGTAGAAACATGGCTGCATTTATAGAGTTAGAATGGGGTAAAACTGCTTTTGATATGATGGAAAGTATTAAAAATATCTTTGACCCAAGTGGTATTTTAAATCCAGGTGTAATTATAAATCATGATAAACAAGCCCATTTAAAAAACCTAAAGCCATTACCACAAACTAATGATTTAGTTGATACTTGTATTGAGTGTGGATTTTGTGAGCCAATGTGTCCTTCAAATGCCATTACTTTTACGCCAAGACATAGAATTGTTGCAAATAGAGAAATAAGTAGACTAGAATCAATTGGTGAACAAAAAGAAGCAGATGAGTTAAAAGAGGCATATGTATATGATGGTATAGAGACTTGTGCAACATGTAGTTTATGTTCAACTGCCTGTCCAGTAGGAATTGATACAGGAGCTCTTACGAAGTATCTAAGACATGAAAGAATAACTCCAACACAAGATAAAATTGCTACATTTATTGCAAATAACTTTTCTACTACACTAAGTGGTATGAGAGTAGGGCTAAAAGGTGCAAACCTTGTTCACAATTTAGTAGGAACTTCTTTAATGGGTGGAATGACAAATAGTTTTAGAAAACTATTAGGAACACCAAAATGGAGTGCTACACTACCTAGTGGATTAAGTATAAATAAAAAATTTGCAAATAAAGCAAGTGATAAAAAAGTAGTCTATTTCCCTTCTTGTTTAAGTAGAACTATGGGACAAAGTAGTTTTTCTCAAGAAGAGAAAACCTTATATGATACAACAGTTGAAGTTCTTCAAAAAGCAGGTTTTGAAATTATATTACCAAAAGAGCTTGAAGAGTTATGTTGTGGTATGCCTTTTTCATCAAAAGGATTTAAAAAACAAGCTGAACATAAATCAATACAACTAGAACAAGCTTTAATAGATGCAAGTTCTAATGGAGAATATCCTATTCTTTGTGATACAAGTCCTTGTACTAAAAAGATGCATGAGAGTTTTATTAGTGATATTAAGATTTATGAACCTATTGAATTTTGTTTAGACCATGTAGTAAATGAATTAGAACTTACTAAAATAGATGAACCAATAACAATACACTCAACTTGTAGTTCAAGAAAAATGGGTATACATGAAAAATTTATTAATCTTGCGAAACTATGTGCCAATGAAGTAATAGTTCCAACAGATGTAAAATGTTGTGGATTTGCAGGGGATAGAGGATTTAATTTTCCTGAATTAAATGATTCAGCCCTTAGTAAACTAAAAGAACAAACCTCAAAAGCAAAACTTGCATTTTCTACATCAAAAACTTGTGAAATAGGATTAAGTGAGCACTCAGGACTCGACTATAACTCAATTTTATATTTAGTAAATAGATGTAGTTCTACAAAAGTTTAAAAACACAACTTTCATCAAACAAATATTTTACCAACTTTGTGGTAGAATATTTGCTTTATAAAAAAGGATTAAACGATGAAAGATAAGCAAATTAAACTTTTTGCTAAAAGAGTTCTTTTTACTTTGATGGCAACATTCACATTTTCAAATGCTCAAATGATAGATGCTTTGGCCTTAACAGTAAATGATGAACCAATAACTACAAGTGATATAAATCAAAAAATGGCAGAAACACATTTGAAAAAAGCAGCTGCTGTTAGTGAATTAATTGACCAAATTTTATATAAACAAGAACTTGAAAAACAAAATATAACAGTTGATATTTTTGAAGTTAATGATTATTTGGAAAAACTAGCTGCCTCTAATGGTATGGATTTATATACATTTAAATCAATCCTTCGACAAAAAAATAAAAACTTTGATGAGTTTGAAGATAACATTAAAAAAGAGCTTATGAAGAAAAAACTTGCAGCAAAACTAGTACGTGGAAATATTCCTATTGCTACAGAAGAAGATTTGAAAATCTATTATGATAATAACAAAGCAATGTTTACAACTGCTGCAAAAATAAATGTAACTCAATATGCAAGTAAAAATAAAAGATCTCTAATAACAATATCACAAAACCCAATGGCAATTTTAAATGATGTTGTAAAAAAAGATTTTACCCTAGAGCAAGAAAAATTAAATCCGCAATTAAAATTCCTTTTAAATGATACAAAAAATGGAACTTTTACTCCGATTTTTACAGCAGATAGAACTTTTGTAATGTTTTTTGTAAAAAATAAAAGTGGAGTTAGTACTTTAAAATTTGATGATGTAAAAGAAAAAATCTTTAATGCATTAATGGGTGAAAGAGAACAAAAATTCTTAAAAGAGTATTTTGAAAAATTAAAATTAACAGCTGATATAAAAGTAATTAGATAAAGGAAATAGATGTTTGAAGTAATAATAGGTCTTGAGGTACATGTACAACTGAACACAAAAACTAAACTTTTTTGTTCGTGTGCAACTAGTTTTGGAGAAGATCCAAATACAAATGTATGTCCTACTTGTTTAGGTCTTCCAGGAGCTCTTCCTGTATTAAATAAAGAGGCTGTTCATAAAGCAATTATGTTAGGAACTGCATTAAAATCAAAAATAAACCAAAAATCTATTTTCAATAGAAAAAACTATTTCTATCCAGATTTACCATCTGGTTACCAAATATCTCAATTTGAAGTACCTGTTGTAGGACTTGGTGAACTTGTGATTGATTTTCCAGATGGAAGCCAAAAAACTATTGGTGTAACAAGAGCACATTTAGAAAATGACGCAGGTAAAAATATCCATGCAGGGGCAGTTTCTCACGTAGATTTAAATAGAGCTGGAACACCTTTACTTGAAATAGTTTCAGAACCAGATATGAGAACAGCTGAAGAAGCAGTTTTATATCTTAAAAAACTTCACTCAATAGTAAGATACCTTGGAATTAGTGATGCTAATATGCAAGAAGGAAGCTTTAGATGTGATGTTAATGTCTCAATTAGACCAAAGGGTGATACAAATCTTTATACAAGATGTGAAATCAAAAATATGAACTCATTTAAATTTATTGAAAAAGCAATTGCTTATGAAGTAAATAGACATATTGAAGCTTGGGAAGATGGTATTCACTCAACAGAAATAGTACAAGAAACAAGACTATTTGATCCAGAAAAGGGTGAAACTAGATCTATGAGAGGTAAAGAAGATGCTGCTGATTATAGATATTTCCCGGACCCAGATTTAAGACCTGTAATTATTACAGATGAAATGATGGAAAAATATTCACAAATACCAGAACTTCCAGATGAGAAAAAAGCTAGATTTGTAAAAGATTATGGAATTAAAGATTATGATGCAAGTGTTATTACAAGTCAACTTGAGATGGCTAATTTCTTTGAAGAGATGTTAAAAGAGGGAATCAGTGGTAAAAATGCAGTTACTTGGTTAACAGTCGAACTACAAGGAAGATTAACAGATTCACTAACAACATCACCAGTTGATGCTAAAAAACTAGCAACAATAGTTAAAAGAATTGAAGATAATACTATCTCTGGAAAAGCAGCTAAAGAAGTACTTGATTATCTAATGGGAAATGACGCAAGTGTTGATAGTGTCATTGAAAAACTAGGATTAAAACAAGTATCTGATGATGGAGCTTTACTTACTATGATAGATGAAATTTTAAATAATAACCAAGATAAAGTTGCAGAATATAAAGCAGGAAAAGAAAAAATGTTTGCTTTCTTTGTAGGTCAAACTATGAAAGCTAGTAAAGGTACTGCAAATCCTCAAAAAGTAAGTGAACTTTTAAAACAAAGATTAGCATAACAAAGTAGAGACTTCTCTATTTTGAAACTCTCAATTTAAATAACAATAAACAAGATATTAAAGAGAATATAGCAGCTATTAAAAATGGTAGTTGCATATTATTTGTAACACCAGCAATATATCCAGATAAAATAGGTGCAAAAGCAGCTCCCATCCATCTCAAAAAGTTAAATCCCCCAGATATGATATTTTTTTCAAAATGCACTTCCATTACATAAGAAGTTAAAAGTGAACTATTAATACCAGATAAAAGCCCAGAAAGTATTATTAACATAATCATTAAGGATTTACTATTAGTTCCCATAATACATAAAAGTATTATTGAAAAAATAAACATACTAACAGGTACTATTTTTTTAACTTTATACATTTTCTCTAATTTTGTACTAATAATTATAGAACCACAAGCTAAAGCCAATCCCCAACCAAAGAATAGTAACCCTATTTCTATGGGATTTAGATTTACAACTAGAGGTGAATAGGCAAGGACTACAATAAATCCATAAAAATATAACATTGCAGAAATAGAAATTAATACAAACTTCTTATTTGAAAAAAGAGCTTTTAAATCCAATAAAGTGATACTTTTTCTTTTATCTTCTGATTTGGGAATTTTTACAAAAAGAATTACTGCAAAAAAAGCAAATAAAGTCAATACCCCCGTTGCCAAAAAAGGATATCTCCAAGAGTGATTGCCCAATAATCCACCAAGTAAAGGACCAGCAGATATTCCAAATCCAATAGCTCCTTCAAAAAGACTTACAGCTTTTTGATACTCATGGGATAAAGCAATCAGTATCACTAAAGCTGTTGAGAAAAACATAGCATTTGAAAAACCCCAGCCAGCACGAAATAAAGAGATTTCAAATATAGAATTAGACAAGGCACACAAGGTAGCAAAAACAGAAACTAATCCTAATCCTGACACCATAATAACTTTATCACCATATTTAGTAGCAAGAACACCTGCTGGTAACATCATAAAGGCCATTACTAAAATATACGCACTAAAAAGCATCTCTATTTGCCAATGATTAGCCCCTAGTTTATGAGCAATATCTGGTAAAATTGGATCAACAACTCCCATTCCCATAAAAGCCAAAAAAATGGCAAAAACCATTATATTTCTACCAAGTGTTTTATTCTTCATCATCATTTCTCTCAATATTTAATGAAAGCTTTTCTAGAAAATCAAAAAAAGCATCTATCTCTTCTTTAGAAAAATTATTTAAAGTTTTTTTTCTAAAGGAAGTAACAATTTCTTCTGTTTTATATAAAGCCTCTTTTCCAAAAGAAGTTAAGGTAATAAATTTTATTCTTTTATCTTCATTTGTATATTTTCTTACAATGTATCCTTTCTTTTCAATCACATCTAAAGTTCTAGATACAGTTGTTTTGTCTTTTTTTAGAAATTGACTTAATTCATTTTGTGAGATTTTCTCATTTTTGTCCACAACTTCTAGGATTACCCTTTGTTCTGGAGCAATATCAAATTCAATTAAATCTTTTGATAAACACTGATTAATCTTATATGCAGTTTGTGTAACTTTATGAGGAAGAGATATCTTTTTTGCATCTTTCATTTAAACTCCTTGTATAATAGTTGCATATACAACTTTATATATCCCTTAAAATTATTTTATATTTTAACTACGAAAAAATAAAGCAAAAATATTTAAAAGCAATATTTAGATATTATGATAGATATTATTTATTTATTTTAAAGGTATTTTATGAAAAAAATTGCAGTTATAGGAGCAGGGAAATGGGGACAAGCTTTACATTTTGCTCTTAGTTTAAAACAGGAAGTTTATATAAGTTCAAGAACAAAAAAAGATATTAAAAACTTTGTTGATTTAGAGACTGCAATGGAGTGTGAATACCTAATTATTGCCATTCCTGCCCAAGAGATAAAAAAATGGCTAAAAGAACACTTTATTTATAAGGGACAAAAAATACTTGTAGCATCAAAGGGAATTGAAGCTTCTAGTGGAAAATTTCTTAATGAGATATATGAAAAGTTTGTACCAAATAAGAATATTGGTTTTATTTCAGGTCCTTCCTTTGCAGCAGAAGTTATAAAAGCCCTACCAGCAGCAATAGTTATAAATTCAACATCAAAAAAATTATATGATGAATTTAGCAAGTTTTTCCCAGAATACTTAAAAACTTACCACTCAAAAGATGTGATTGGTGCAGAAATAGCAGGTGCATATAAAAATGTATTAGCCATTGCAAGTGGTATTTGTGATGGTTTAAAACTTGGTAACAATGCAAGAGCCTCTTTGATTTCAAGAGGTCTAGTAGAAATGGCAAGATTTGGTAAAGAGTTTGGAGCAAAAAAATCTACTTTTTTAGGACTAAGTGGGGCAGGGGATCTGTTTTTAACAGCTAGTTCTACTATGAGTAGAAATTACAGAGTAGGATTAGGACTTGCCCTTAATAAAAAACTTGAAGATATCTTAGAAGAATTAGGAGAAGTAGCAGAGGGTGTTAAAACAGCTGAAGCCATATACAGACTATCTAAGGAGTATAATATCTATACGCCAATAGCAAACGAAGTAAAAAGAATACTTGATGGGAAAGAGCCAATAGATAGTTTAAAAGATTTATTAAAAAGTTAAAATGCAAATTATTCCTTTTACTCATTTAGCCTATTCCATTTTACCCCTTTTAATAGTGTGGTATTTTTATAAAAAATGGACAAATGATAAATATGAGATAATAACTTCCACTATTAGAATGGTAATACAACTTCTAATAATAGGGTATTTTTTAATTTATTTGTTTAAAGAAAAAAATGATTTTGTTGGTTTATTAATCATAACTTTTATGATTACAGTATCAACTTGGATTGCCTTAAGAAATACCCAAGACAAATCACTTAATCACTATAGTAAAATACTTTTATCAATTGCAATATCTGGAATAATACATCTTGTTTTAATTATAGTTTTTGTACTTGATTTACACACCCTTTATGAACCAAGATATGTAATACCAATAGCAGGGATGATATTTGCAAATACAATGAATGCACTATCTTTAGCAATTGAAAGATATGAAAAAGAGTTGAGCAGAGATGTTTCTTTTGAAAAAGCAAGAGAAGTAGCCTTTAAGGCCTGTTTAATACCCCAAATAAACTCTTTACTTGCAGTAGGACTAGTTTCCCTACCTGGAATGATGACAGGGCAAATACTCTCTGGTATTGACCCTTTGATTGCTGTTAGATATCAAATCATGATTATGACTATGGTTTTATCAAGTGCAGGAATTAGTGCAATAATATACTTTACACTAAAAAGAGGGAATATCTAGTTTATAAATCCTTATTTTTATGAACCTCACCCCATAAATATAGTTGTTTTAATATTGGTTTTAATGTTTTACCATAATCAGTAAGCGAATATTCTACCTTTGGTGGAACGACAGGATAAACTTCACGATGAACTATTCCATCTTCTTCTAACTCTCTTAACTTTTGTATTAGCATCTTTTGTGTTGTTCTTGGAAGAAGCTTTTGTAATTCACTAAATCTTTTTGTTTCACTTTTTAAATACCATAAAATTAGTATTTTCCACTTTCCAGCTAAGGCATCAAGTGCTGTTTCTACAGGACATTTTTCAATAATTTCTTGAAAATCTTTATCAATTCTTTTAGTCATTGTTCACTCCATAGTATCTTTTTAGTAAGTACATTTACTTTTAGTAAGTTCTTGACCTTTTAACACATTTTAACTAAACTTTCTAAATGTTAACTTTAAAGGAGTAAAAATGGAACATGTAAAAATTTTAAGAGATAACTGTATCAAATGGGGAAGTATGATACTAGTTACTTTTATATTAATGACAAATGCAAAAGCAGGTGATTTACCAACTTTCTTGGATAAAAAAGATATTTTAAACGCAAACTTTGAATGTCTTGGAACAACAACTAAGTATTCAAAAGAGGGGCAAAAATATGTAGATATCCTTTGGGATGAAACATTAAAGTACTTAAATGCTTATGCAATTGCATTAACTAATTCAAAGGAGAATAATTGCCGAAATTCCGATGAAGCGATGTATGATACAAGTGCAGGTATCAAAAAAATGTGTATCATGGATAGAAGAGATATGAAATTAATGGTAAAAAATATTTACCAAGTTATAAATAATCCAGATAAAGCAAAAGCCTGCTTTAGTGCGAGAGAAGATGTAAATTGGATATATAGTCCAGGAGGAGAGTTAGAAGAAAAATCTCCAGTTGCAAAATGGTTAAAAAGAACTACTTATGAAGAGTTCTTTAACAAAAAAGTGAAAAATAAAGAAGTAAAAAAATTAGGACTTGAGTTTACAAAGAACTTCTATAAAATGGTAACAGGGGATGAAGTAAAAATGCCTTCAGTTTTTCCTTATGATGTTAGTGCTAACTCACTTCCAAATCTTTGGGCAGCAGTTGGTTGGTTTCCAATGTATGCAGAAGAGAGCAAACGAAATGAAAAGAACTTCTTAAATATACGAGGAGGTTATGCATATGGGGAAGTATTTGGACCATGGGGATTACTAAGAATTAAAAAAATAAATGGACAAGAAGTAGGTGCAGAAGTAGGTATGACAGTTCAATCTGTTAATACTTTTTACCCATATCACAATCATGCTATTTCAGAAATCTATTATAACATGAGAGTTCCAGCTTGTGTAAAAGAGTTTAAAAGTTTTGCAATAAGAGAAGATTCACCTTTATTAAAAACTGTAGAAGTAACTGACAAAATGAGAAAAGTTCAATTTGATTCAGGACAAGCACATGAGCATGATATGTGGTTAGATAGCAGTTACAAAAAAGATCCACTTATGTATTTTCACCAAAATACAATCCATGCTTTTGAAGTTGATGGAAATTGTGAAGCAAAACCAGAAGAGAGAGCAATAGTATCAGTTTGGGCAAGAAGTAATGCAAATGATAAAAGAAACGATTATGGAACAACATTATTGTGTGAATCAGCAAAAAATCCTAACACACCTGCTAAAAGAGGAGAGATGATTCAATGCGAATTAACACACACAAAATGGTAATAGTATCTTTTTAGATAGTACATTTCTTTTTTGTAAGTTCTTGCTAGAAGATAATATTTATGATAGACTAAAAAAAAACAAAGGATAAATATGAAAGCATATATAGTAGAAAAATTAGAAGATAAAAAGTTTCAATCAGGATTAAAAGATATAGATATCCCAACAATTGGAGAAAATGAAGTTTTAATAAAAGCAACATACTCTTCACTTAATTACAAAGACGCCTTAAGTTCTGTTGGAAACCCAGGAGTTACAAGAAATTTTCCCCATGTAACAGGTATTGATGTTGCAGGTGTAATTGAAAAGTCAAATTCTGATAAATTTTCTATTGGAGAAAAAGTTTTAGTAACGGGTTATGATCTTGGTATGAATACAGATGGTGGTCATCAAGAGTTTGTTAAGGTTCCAGATTCATGGGTAGTTAAAATCCCAGATACTATCACAGATAGAGAAATTATGACTTATGGAACAGCTGGATTAACTGCTGCTTTAAGTGTAAATGAATTACTTAATAATGGAATAACAAAAGGGAATATTTTAGTTACAGGAGCCACAGGAGGAGTTGGGAGTATTGCAATAAGCATCCTACATAAACTTGGATTTAATACAACTGCAATTAGTGGTAAAGAGGATAAAATACCATTCCTAAAAGATTTAGGTGCAAGTGAAGTTATCCTAAGAAGTGACTTTGATGTGGAAAATAAAAGACCAATGGGAAGTGAAAAATTTGATGGAGTAATTGATACAGTTGGTGGAAATATTTTAGCAGAAGCATTAAAAATAGTTAGATATGATGGTGTGGTTACTTGTTGTGGATTAACTTCTTCTTTTGCATTAAATACAAATGTATTTCCATTTATTTTAAGAGGAGTTAGACTTATTGGTATTGATTCAGTTGAGTGCAAAATTGAGAAAAAAATTGCAGCTTGGGAAAAAATTGCAGATGAGTTTAAAATAGAAAATCTAGCACAACTTACAAATGAAATATCATTGGATGAGATAAAAGATGCATATGATGCATTACTTAATGGTAAAGCTTCAGGAAGATTTTTAGTAAAAATATAATATCATTAGGGTCTAATTATTTTATAATAAAGAGACCCATATGAATATAAGAAAAAAAGTTATTTATAGTTTTATTATACTAATTCTATTTATTATTTCTATTAGTTCTCTTAGCCTAATAACAACATATCACATGAAAGAGAACGCTAGTTTTGCTAAGCAAGTTTCTGAATTAATTAATATTCAAGAAGATATGAATGAACTAATTAATTTAGCTACTCTAGAAAGTTCTCTAGAAAATTTAGATAAAATAAAAGAAAATTTCAACTCCTTTGAAAAGAAATTTGAATTACTAAAAGATCAAATTCTCAAAAAAACCAAAAAAGATTTTGTTGATAATATAATACATAATATTCGTCAAAATGATGAAGTAAAAAATCATTTAACTAAATTATTTGAAAATGAACATACCATTGAATTAATTTTTGATAAAGTATATAACTTTCAAAAAAAACATGTTTTTCACCAAGATATATTTAAAAAGTTATATCCAAAAGAAGATGAAGCAAGAAATAAACTGCAAAAACTAATTAAAGAGACAAAAAGTCTAACTTTGGTTCAAGAATTTGGTGATTTAAGATATTATAGTAAAGAAACTTTATATCAACACAAAGATAAAGAAAGATACGAAAAATGGATAAACTCTATAGATAAAATCATTTTTGAACTACTCAAAAAAGATGAGAAAGAGTTATTTGGTTTATTTAACAATTACAAAAAGACCGTAGAAAAAGTTGGTAAAATTGCTTTAACTATAAGTGACATAGAAAAACAAGAAAAAGTTCTTGTAAATGAACTAATTTCTATCTTAAAAGAGAACAAACAAGTTTCAGTTTCAATTGAAAGAAAAATAGAAGAAATAACTGATCAATTCTTAAATAATCTATCCACCCTAGAATTTACCCTAGTAGTAAGTATTGTTTTTATTACTTTTGTTTTAACTTTATATATTACCTCAAGACTTACTATAATACTAAAAAAATTGAGAAAAGGTGTACAAAAGCTGAAAAATGGGGATTATGATGCTAATATAAGTATCCATGAAGATAAAGAGTTTAATGAAATAGCAAAAACATTTAATAACATGTCTCAAAATATAAAAGAGAATCAAAATACCCTAGAACAAAGAATAAAAAGTAGAACAAATGAATTACAAACTGCTCTTATAAATATACAAGAACAAAAAGATACTTTAGAAAATTTATCAAATAAACTTTCTAAATATTTGTCGCCTCAAATCTTTGAATCAATTTTTAGTGGAAAACAAGATGTTCAATTGGAATCTAAAAGAAAATATTTAACTGTCTTCTTTTCAGATATACAAGGTTTTACAGACTTTACAGATAGTGTTGAAACAGAAACATTAACACAACTTTTAAATGAATACTTAGATATCATGTCAAGTATTGCCATAAAACATGGAGGAACTATAGATAAATATATAGGTGATTCTATTATGGTTTTCTTTGGAGATCCACTTTCAAAAGGTAAAACTAAAGATGCTATTTCTTGTATAAATATGGCAATAGAAATGAAAGAAGCCATGGGAGAACTACGTATTAAATGGCAAAAAGATGGAATAAGTAAACCTGTTCATATAAGAATGGGAATAAATAGTGGGTATTGTACAGTTGGAAACTTTGGTTCTAAAAATAGACTCGATTATACTATTATAGGAGGAGTTGTGAACTTAGCTTCTAGATTAGAATCAAATGCAAGCCCCGATGAGATTTTAATATCAAGTGAAACATATATGTTTATTAAAGATAGTATAAAATGTATCAAAAGAGAAAAGTTAAATGTAAAAGGGATATCCCATCCTATTCAGACCTATGAAGTACTTTCAAGTAGTAGTAATAGTACAATTATAGAGGAACAAAGTGGATTTAATCTTATTTTGGATTTAAATGAGATTGATAAAAGTAGTGTTATTAGTACTTTAAAAAATACAATTTTAAATATTGAAAAAAATAGTTAAAGATTTTTTAGCTAAAATAGTCAAAATATATACAACTTATTAGAAAAGAGAATTTCATGCAACAATTTTTAATAGAAGCAAAAAAGACAAGCAGACATATCTCAACACTTAGTGGTGAAATAAAAAACAAAGTTCTAAATCAAATGGCTGAGGCTATTATTGAACACTGTGATTACATAATTAACCACAATGAAAAAGATATGGAGAATGCAAGGGTAAATAACTTAGATGCTGCCTTAATGGATAGATTACTCCTAACAGGGAATAGAGTAATGGATATGGCAAAAGCTATAAAAGAAATAGCAGCACTAAAAGAACCAGTAGGAAGAACACTTGATGGCTGGGTCACTGAAGATGGATTAAATATTCAAAAAGTATCTATCCCAATTGGTGTTATTGGAATTATTTATGAAAGTAGACCAAATGTTACAAGTGATACAGCAGCCCTTTGTTTTAAAAGTGGAAATGTTTGTGTTTTAAAAGGTGGAAAAGAAGCAGAACATTCAAATAAAGCAATAGCAACAATTTTGAGAAAAGTATTAGATGATAATGGCCTTCCACAAAATGCTATTTCATTACTTCCTGACTCTTCAAGGGAGGGAGTAGCTTTTTTAATAAAACAAGACAAATATGTGGATTTAATAGTTCCAAGAGGTGGAGAAGCCTTAATAAAATATGTAAGTGAAAATGCTACTGTTCCTGTTGTAAAACATGATAAGGGAGTTTGCCATACATATATTGATAAAGATGCAAACCATGAAAAAGCAATAGCAATATCTATAAATGCAAAATGCTCAAGACCAAGTGCATGTAATGCTTTAGAAACACTTCTAATTCATAGAGATGTAGCAGCATATATTTTACCACCATTACATGAAGCCTTTATGCAAAATGGTACGGAACTACGAGGTTGTAGTATCACAAGAAATTATATAGATATACATAGTGCAAGTGAAAATGATTATGATACAGAATATTTAGCAAATATTTTATCTATAAAAGTTGTAAAAAACATAGAGGAAGCAATATCTCACATTGCAAAACATGGGTCAGGTCACTCAGAAGCAATAATAAGTGAAAACTATAGTAGTATAAATAAATTTTTAGATGAGGTTGATTCTGCTTGTGTATATGCAAATGCAAGTACAAGATTTACAGATGGTGGTGCTTTTGGACTCGGTGCTGAGGTTGGGATTTCAACAAATAAACTTCATTCAAGAGGACCAATGGGAATCAATGATCTAACAACTTTTAAATTTAAAGTTTATGGAAATGGACAAATAAGATAGGAACTCTCCTATCTTTGAGATAAAGCTAACTTTATAGCCAAGCCACCTAAAACAAATGAAGTCATAATATTCATATATTTTACAATACTTGGTTTTTGTATTAATTTTGCACTTAAAAGATTTCCAGCAATTCCAATAGATGAAAAAACAATAATTGTCAAAGCCATAAATACTAAACCTAATATTATCATTTGCATAGGAACACTCCCATTCTCTGGGCTAACAAATTGAGGCAAAAAAGCTAAGAAAAATATAGAAACCTTTGGATTTAAAACATTCATAAAAAAACCTTTTATATAAAGTTTTTTAAGTTCATTTGATGAGTTTTGAACCGATAAATCAAGAGGTTCATTTCTATATTTAAAAACTTGAAAAGCAATATACAACAAGTAAGCTGCACCTGCAAATTTTACAATATTGAAAGCTATTTCTGAAGTTTTAAAAATAACAGATATTCCAAAAGCTGCTGCACTTGTATGAATAATAAGTCCTGTACATAAGCCTAAAGTTGTAACGAGAGCTGCTTTTTTACTTTTTGTCATACCTTGGGTTAAAACATAAATATTATCAGGTCCTGGAGCTAAACATAATAAGAATGAAGCAAGTATAAACATATAAAGATTTGATAGTTCTAGCATAATATTCCTTTCCAAGATTATAACAACTCTTAGCTTTAGAAAATACTCCCCATAGCAAATGTAATATAAATACTTTTTTGCTATAATCAAAATAAAAAAAGCGAAGATGATGATAAATAAAAGTATTTTTAGAGAGTATGATATTAGAGGAATTGTAGGAGATGAACTAAATGAACAAAGTTCAAAACTTATAGGTTACTATTTGGGATTAGAAGCTATAAAAAGAACAAATGTACAAGAACCAGTTGTGGTAATTGGATATGATGCAAGAACTCACTCACCTGAACTATTTTCTTATCTTACTTCTGGATTTAACAAAGCAGGCTGCAAAGTTTTAGGTATGGGAATGGTGGCTACAGGAGTTAACTATTTTGCTTCTTTTCAAGAGTTTGATGGAGTAAAACCAGATGCTTCAGTTATGATAACAGGTAGCCACAATCCAAGTCCTTATAATGGCTTTAAAATAACTATTAACAATGCACCATTTTTTGGTGAGGATATTTATTCTATGGGTGAAGAGATTATTAATAACCAAAATATGAGTATTGAAGATAATGAAAATTATAAAGAAATAGATGTAAAAAGTATCTATAAAAACTATATGATAACAGAATTTGCACATCTTAAAGGTATGAAACAAAGATTTATTATTGATTGTGGTAATGGCGTTGCTGATACTGTTTTAACTGATATTTTAGATGCCTTAGAATTAAATTATGATGCACTATATTGCGAACCAGATGGAACTTTTCCAAATCACCATCCAGATCCAAGTGAAGAAAAAAACCTAAAAGATGTTATTGAAAAATTAAAAGGTAACTATGAATATGGTTTTGCTTATGATGGAGATGCAGATAGAATTGCATTTTTAACTAAAAATCATAATGTAAAAGGCGATATTATGGCACTGCTTTTTGCAAAAACTATGAATAATCCAGTAATCATTGGTGAAGTAAAATGTACTCAAATCATGTATGATAGAATCAATGAAAATGGTACTGCTGTTATGTATAAAACAGGACATTCAAACTTAAAAGTAAAATTAAAAGAGCTAAATGCTGATATGGCAGCAGAAGTATCTGGACATATCTTTTTCAATGATAGATATTATGGTTTTGATGATGCTATTTATGCAACATTTAGAATTTTAGAGCTTATCCAAAATGGGATGGATATTGATAAAGAGATAGACTCTTTACCAAAAGTGTATTCAACAGAAGAGATAAAAGTAGAGACCACAGAAGAAGAAAAATTTCTTTTAATGCACCAAATCAAAAAGAATCTAATCACGGTAGGAGATGACTTTCCTAAAATCTTAGATATCATAGAAGTAGATGGTGTAAGAGTTATTTTTGAGCAAGGTTGGGGCTTAGTTAGAGCTTCAAATACAACACCTGTACTTGTGACGAGATTTGAATCAACAGACCTTGAAGTTGCAAAACTTTATGAAAAGAAAATAAACGAATTAATTTTAAGAAGTAAAAATGAACTTAGTAACACTACAAACTAAACCTAGCACAAACTTTCAAGATAATTTAAATCATCTTGAAGAACTTATTTTACAAACACCAAAGGACTCTTTTATTTTAGCGCCCGAATTATGCCTTACAGGCTATGCTTATGGGAGAATAATAGAAGCAGGAAAGTTCGCTAGAACTGCTATAGATAAACTAACTTCACTTTCAAAAGAAAGAACAATATGTCTTACTATGACAAATAAAGAGTGTGAAGATTACTTCAATACTTTTTATATCTTTCATAAGGGTAAAATCCTACATAAACAATCAAAAATAAAACTCTTTGCAATAAATGATGAAAATAAATATTTTGAAAGTGGAAGAGAAGAAGATGTAAAACTTTTTGATTTTGAGGATTTAAAAATAGGTGTTCTTATATGTTTTGAACTTAGATTTATAGATTATTGGAAAAAGCTTCAAGGTGCAGATATTATCCTTGTGCCTGCCATGTGGGGAGCAAAAAGAAAAGATAATTATGAGACTCTAACAAGAGCCTTAGCAATTACAAACCAATGCTTTGTAATTGCAAGTGATAGTTCAGATGAGTCTTGTGCTAAAAGTTCAGCTATCATCACCCCTTTTGGAGATGTAACTATAGATGATAACAAAGAACTTATCTCTAAAGTAATTGACCTAAAAGAGATACAACTTATGAGAAAATATTTGGACGTGGGTATAAAATAGTATGAAGATATTATTTGTATGTTTAGGGAATATTTGTAGGTCACCACTTGCAGAAGCTATTGCAAAGGATTATGCCAAAAAAAATAGCTATGATATAGAAATTGATTCTTGTGGAACAGGCTCTTGGCATATAGGTGAAGCACCTTGTCCAGATTCTCAAAAAATAGCAAAAATCAAAGGTCTTGATATTTCAAATTACAAAGCAAGACAAGTGCAAAAAGAAGATTTTAAAAAATTTGATTTAATAGTAGGACTCGATTCTAAAAATATTGCTTCATTAAAAAACTTAGGATGCCAAAATCCCTTATTAATAGGTGATTTTGGATATGAGGGTCAAGATGTACCTGATCCTTATTTTTTTGATGGATTTGAAGGTTTTGATAAAGTTTTTGAGATGATTGAGACTTGTGTTATAAATTTAATGAAAGAAAAGGTAGAGAAATAAGCTCTATCTTTTTATAATTTCTTTTGCTTTTTCTACCCATTGTTCTTCTGTAACTCTATTGTCAATAGAAAAATACTCTTCTATCCAATCAATATTCTTTTCACTCCACTTAGCAATTTGCTCAATATGGAATATTCCAAGAGCATTTAATTTATTCTCCATTTGATGGTCAATTCCTTCAATTGCTTTTAAATCATCTTTACCCGTAGGTCTTGGATTTCCTAAAATAAAAGGTTTATTATATATATTTCCTGGTTTTCTTAAAATTGGATTTATTTCATAAGAAACTTGTCTTTTTTTGTATCTTAGTTTCCCAATTAAGAATCCTATATACATTGCAAGTATAGCAACAGCTATTAACCAAAAAACTATTTTTGAAGCAATTATCAACATACTTATTCCTCTATTATTTTAAATTCAACTCTTCTATTTTCAGAAGAATATCCGTTTTTATCATTAGGAACTAAAGGTTGTGACTCCCCATATCCAACGGCTGTAATTCTATCTTCTGCTATTCCAAGCTTTTCTAACTCTTTTTTTACACTTTTTGCTCTTTGCAAAGATATCCACTGATTAACATCAGCTTCTCCTTTCGCATCTGTATGTCCACCTATTTCTATTTTTACACTTGGATTATTTTTTAATATTTTTGCTATTTGTTCTACAACTTTATAACTTTCATCTGTTATATCAGTACCTAATCTTTTGAAAAAGATATGGTCTTTTGATATAACTGCATTTATCTCATCTTGAGTCTTTTTATTTTTATTTGTTTTAGATTCGATAGTATCATCTTGAATATTTTTAGGTTGAATTTTATGAGAAAGTTCTTCTATCTTTTTATCTTCAGGTATTACTACTTTTTTAGTATTAACAACTTCTTTTTTGTCATCTACTATTATATCAGCATTTTCTATGTCAGGCTTTTCTATTTCATCTATCTTTTTTTGATCTTCATCTGTATTTTCTTCAATAACAGCATCATCTTTTTGTTCTTCAATTATTGGTGGTACAACTTTTTCAGATGGTCCTTCTACTATTTCTTCTTTATTAACATCTGTTTTTTCTGGAATGATTATTTTCTGAGAAATTAAGGGAGTATAAAAAGTAGTTGTTCCAAATTTATCTTGATTTATATATAAATATACACAAGCAACCATAATTGCTACTAGAAGAAATGACAAAAAAATTATTTGTTTTAGAATACTCATGCAACTCTCTTTAGTAAAATCTATTAATTGTATCTAAAAAAATTATATTTTTCAACATAAAATAATAATATTTATTAGAAAATAAACTATTTCTTAGAATAAATTATTTAATTTCTTATTTATACAACTATAATTTTACAATTACACATAATTTCATTATAATAAATAACAAGAAGGAGTACTCATGCGAATATTAACTCTTTTACTTATAACACTAAATCTTATTTATGCTTTACCTAATCAATTTGATAGAGAAAGATACCTTAAGGGTGAGAAGATTTTTGAACAAAAATGTAACAATTGTCATGTAAAATCTATGGATATTCAACTACTAATGAAAAATTTTTTTGAAGAAAATAATAAACTACTAAATCTTAAAGCTCCAACAGGTAATGAGATATCTTATAGACTAAAACATCAAATTGGAAGTATGGAAGATATTGAATTTCATTTAGAAGAAACAGCTGATTTTCTAAAAGATTATTTATATTATCCAGATAAATCAAAAACTATTTGTCTTCAAGGAGTAATAAGACACTTTGATACAATGCCAAGTCAAAAAGGAAAAATATCTTTAGAGGAAATTGAAGATGTGAACTTTTTCCTTTATTTTTTAGAAGGATTCAATGATGTAAATGAGTTTTATCATGATGAAACCAAATTCTAATAATTTGACAACTCTATTAAATTCATATCAGGGTCTCTTATATAAACAGATTCAATAGGTCCCATTGCACCAGTTCTTGGAACTATTCCCTCTATAATCTCTATATTTTTTGATTCTAAGAACTCTTTTACTTCTTTTACAGGAGTATCTACAATGAAACATAAATCAGCACTTCCCTCTTTTACATTGAAAGCTTTAGGTTCAAATTCTTTCCCTAATTCATGTAGATTTATTTTCTGATTTCCATATTTTAAAGCAATTCGTGAGCCTTTGAAAACTTCTTTTTCCATACCTAAAATCTGAGTATAAAACTCTACGGTAGCATCTATATTTTTAACAGTTAGTACAAGATGGTCTAAGTGGTTTATTTTTATCATAAAAAATTATAACAAATTTTACACATATTGTATAGGTAAATAATAAGTTGCTTCAAAAAATCTATCTTCATTTAAAAAATGATTTTTTTTAAATATTACATAAGGAGGATTTGTTGTTGTCTCAAAGCCACTTTTGGGAAGCCACTCTTGATATGCCCATTGTATAAATCTTAAAATATCTCCCATTTTTCCTTTTATCTCAAAGGTAGCATATAAGGCCTCTGGAGTGTAAAAAATAGGAAGACTTGTATTTGATAAATCAACTTCAGCCTTTGGAATAATACCTGCCACATAAAAACACTCATTGTGGGGAGTAATGGTTGGGTTATCATGATATATTCCTATTTCATCGTATTGGGTTATATTATTTGTATAAACCCAAGCTTGAAGTTTCTGCCATAGCCTTACAACATCTTCTTTTAAGTAACCCCTTTGTCTTATATAATAAGTCTTTAAAGCCTTTGATTTTATTATTTTTGGTTCAATATTTTCAAAGCCCTTCTCTTCATATAAAAGCATTGAAGAGTTTTTTAATATACTTGTTGAATACTCTTCACTTCCACCATTTCTCCATACCTTTGGTGTTTGATGAAATCTCTCTTTAAAAGCACGTATAAAAGAAGTTTGAGAAGAGTACCCACACATAGAGGCTATTTCAGTTATAGTTGAGTATCTATTTGTAAGAAGCAGACTTGCGGCTTTTTGTAGTCGTATTGATTTTATGGTTTCATATATATTTATGCCCATAACTTCTTTAAATAATTTATGCAAGTGAAATTTACTAATACCAAAATTTAGTGCCAAATCATCAATATTGATATCCGTATCGATATACTCATATATATAATACATAGCATCATTTGCTATTTGCACATTTTTGTTATAAGTACTTCTTTTTTGCATATTTATCCTTATTATTTTAATTTTAACATATAATGTATATATTCTGAACAAAAATAGATAATTTTATAACCAATATATGTAAAGAATAAAAAAAATATAAAAGATAAACTCTTTACAAAAATAAAAGGAGTAGTTTAATGAAAATAAATGATTTATTATTAGCAGTTTTAGTTGCTTTCATTTGGGGTGTAAATTTTTCTGTAATTAAACTAGGACTTTTATCCCTTGATCCTTTTATCTTATCTGGTATGAGATTTTTATTATGTGCTTTACCTTTAGTCTTTTTTGTAAAAAAACCAAAGATTCATATAAAATGGTTGATTTCTTATGGCTTACTCTTTGGTGTAGGACTTTGGGGAATGGTCTCTTTAGGTATCTATTTTGGAATGTCAGCTGGAATGGCTTCTTTAGTACTTCAAATGAGTGCCTTTTTAACTGTGATTTTAGGAGCTATATTATTAGATGAGACTATTGATATAACAAAAAAGATAGCTTTTGCTATATCACTATTTGGTCTTTTGTTGATTATTAGTGTTACGGATGGTTCTGTGACAATACTTGGTTTGATATTAGTGCTAATTGCTGCGGTGTCACTTAGTTTTACAAATATCATTATAAAAAAAGCTGGTACTAAAAATCTATTTTCATTTATGGTTTGGGCAAGTCTGTTTTCACCCATTCCATTATTTGTTTTAGCTTTTTTAACAAATGGAGATATTGTATTTACAAACTTTTTTGAAAATCTTAGTAATATGGCTATTTTTTCAATTATGTTTCAAGTTTATCCAACTACGCTTTTAGGTTATTGGATATGGAATACACTATTGCATAGGTATCCAGTATCAAGTGTGGCACCCCTTAGTTTGCTTATTCCAATATTTGGAATAGCTGGGTCATACTTTATTTTTGATGAAAAGATTGGACTTATAAAAATAGTGGCATCAGTGTTAATTATATTGGCACTATTAATTAATACATTTGGGAAAAGAATATCCCTTAAAAAATACAAAGGAGTATAAATGGAAGAGTTTTATACAGCAGCTATGTTGATTTCTATAGCAACATTTGCACTAACAGCTACAATAACTCCTGGACCTAATAATGTCCTACTTTTATCTTCTGGTCTTACCTTTGGATATAAGAGAACTTTGCCCCATGTATTTGGAGTATTTTTAGGTTTTGGATTAATGGTTTTACTTGTGGGGTTAGGCATTGGTATTATATTTGAGAAGTTTCCAATAGTTCTAAAAATACTTAAAGTAATAGGAATACTTTATCTTTTTTGGATGGCATATAAAATAGGTTCTAGTAAAGGTCATATGAAAATAAAAGAGAAGCATAAGCCTTTTACTTTTATTCAAGCAGCACTTTTTCAATGGGTTAATCCAAAAGGTTGGATTATGTCTATGACTGCAATGTCTATTTTTGTTACATCAAAGGAGAATAGTATATCTCAAGTAGTTATCATAGCTTTTTTATTTTTACTTTCAGGTGCAATATCTTGTAATGTTTGGGCTATGGGTGGAGTTGCCTTAAAGAGATTTATAAAAGAAGAAAGTCATGTTAGAAAATTCAATCTTATCATGGCGATACTTTTAGTTGTATCAATTCTTCCTGTGATAATTGAGTCTTAGTAATAAGAGTTTAACTTTTATTACTATTTTCAAACTCTTCAACTTCTTTTAGTGTACCCATCCAAGGGGATGTGAAAAGGTGAGTTTCTAATTTTGCTCTTATTTTTTCAGGTATTGATACTGCTTGTTTTGTCTCAAAATCATAATGAATAATTATACACTTTCCTGTTGTACATAATTTTCCGTCCTGATAAACTGCATGGCACAACTCTATTGATGAGTTCCCAAGTTTTGCAACACCAGTTTTTACGATAACTTCTTTACCCCAAAATACTTCTTTTAAAAAATCAAATGAAGTATGAGCCATGATTAAGTTCCATTCTTTTATGTTTGCTTTTGGCATAAAAATACGAAATATCTCATCCCTTGCAGCTTCAAACCATACTCCATAGGTATTATTATTTATATGCCCTAGTGCATCTGTTTCTAAAAATCTAGGTTTAATAATTTCTGTAAACATTTATTACCTCTTATAATTAATAAATTTTAATCAAATAGTTTATCAAAAGATATTTGTTTTTTGTTTAAATTTAAATTTTATGTGTTACAAAGAAAACAATTCTTCATAAAAATGAAGTACTTAATTAATTTGTAATCATAAATGAAAGCAAATAAAATTGTTTTTTAGGTAAAATCTATTTTCACTATAAATCTTAGGCCTAAAGTTGATTAAATACCTTTTATTACTTATCTTTTTTTTTACTACTTTATTTGCAGAGCATACTCTAATAATAGATAATAATTCAACAATAAAAAATTTTAAAATCTCTGCATATGAAGATAAAACTTCAAGTTTAACTATAAAAGATATAAGATCAATAAAAAAATTTAAAGAAGTCAAAAACAACATAAGTAATGGATTTACGAATTCAACCTTTTGGTACAAACTTACAGTAAAAAATGGAACTTCTAAAACTATCGAAAGATATTTAAAATTTACAGAAAGTATTATCGATAAAATTGACTTTTACATATACTCAAATAACAAAATGATAAAACACAAAAAAGAGGGTGTGGGATATTTTAAAGAGGGTGAAAGTAATTATTTAGAAAGACCCTTTATAGAGTTTAGTCTAAAAAAAGATGAAACAAAAACAATATATATCAAAATAAGCTCTTTATATCCAATGTTTAATTCCTTTCAAATTTATGACAAAAAGGCACTTAATATATTTGAACGGGAATATACAACTATCTATGCATTTTTGATTGGTTCTTTACTTTCACTTGCTTTATATAACTTAGTAATATTTTTTTATACAAGAGATATCTCATATATCTTTTATGTTTTATATTCTTTATCTTTTATAGCATGGCAAACGTCAATGAGTGGGATATACCCCTTTGATACATTTTTAAGTACTCAATCTTATTATTTTATAGGAGCTAGTATTCCTCTTTTGGTTGCATTTTTAACTCTCTTTACAAACCATATCTTAGATATAAAAACTATGTCTAAAAAATATCATAATGTATTAAATTTCATAGGAGGCTTTTATATATTTCTAGCTATTTGTAGTATCTTTGCATTTAAACCCTCAATTTTAGTTATGAATGCAACTACATCTTTTGTCTTACCTTTTCTTCTTTATATGGGATATAAGAGTTACAAAAATGGAAATAAGATAGCTATCTTTTATCTTTTAGCTCAAGTTGGATTTTTATCTATGAGCACACTTTTTTCCCTATCATCTTATGGATTCTTAGAATATAACTTTTATTCAAGACATGGGATAATAGTTGGCTCTTTTGTTGAAATGATTCTATTCTCTTTAGCTTTAGCATATAGAATCAAAATCCTAGAAAAAGAAAAATTTGTTATCATGCAAAAAGCAAAAGATAACTTAGAAATGAATGTAAAGGAAAGAACAAAAGAGTTAGAAGAATCAAAAAATAAATTAGAAATACTTGCAAATAAAGACTTCCTATCAGACCTTTTAAATAGACGTCCACTTTTTGAAATAAGTAATAGACTAATAAGCCTTGCGAAAAGAGAGAATACAACTATAAGTGTTTTACTTTTTGATATAGATAAATTTAAAACTATAAATGATACTTACGGGCATAAAGAAGGAGATGAAGTTATAAAAGCTTTTTCAAAAATCCTTAAAAAAGAGAGAAGAAATTCGGATATAGTTGCAAGAATAGGTGGAGAAGAGTTTGTAATCTTACTTCCCTCAACAACTCATAAAGATGCTTTTATCATAGCAGAAGAGATAAGAAAAGAGGTGGAAACTTTTCAAGTTAAAACAAAAGATTCTACTATTTGCTTTACTGTTAGTTGTGGTGTCTCTTCTTTAAGAAAAGAGGATAACAACATGGATGAACTTATTGCAAGGGCTGACAAAAGACTTTATATGGCTAAAAATAATGGGAGAAATATTGTAGTTGATGGGGATATTGTATAAATCAAACTCTCTTGAAGAACGAGTTCTTCGCTTTCTCACTTTTTGGTGGCAAAAAGTAAGACAAAAAGCCACCAGCCGTATTGTCAAAGGCAAAGCTTCCCTCGCTTATTATTTCTCTTTTCTGCCCTGCAAAACTCGCTAAAATGACCATTTAGGTCATTTCTTTACGCTCAAACAGTTTCGGGCGTTTTCCGAAAAGAGAAATAAACACTCGGCTTTGACAAAGGCTGGGATTTCTTTGGTTATTGAACTTTACTTTTTAATTCATTATATTTTTCTAGTATTTTCTCATTCTTTCCAAATGCTTTAATATCATATTCTAATAGTTGTTTTTCAATATTATTATTTAATATAATATGCTCAAAGAATTCATATCTTTCAATTAAATCTTTAAATCTTTTTTTTCCTATACTTCCTAAACAATGATAAAATAAAAATTCTAACTCTTCTTTTGTAAATTGTGCTCTTAATATATTTATATATCTCTGTTTATATTCAATATTACTTTCATCTATAAATTTAATTATTTGATATAATTGTCCAAAATAAGAGCCTGTGTCACTCTCATATTTTATATTAAATTCATCATAATTAATTCGTGATTCTTTTTGAAAAGTTTTCAAAATATATAAATATGCAGTAATACTCTTAATAGTTAGTAGTCCTTCATCATTTTTAAAAATATATTTTGGAATATCAACCTTTTTAGAATCCATATGTATTTTAATAATACTTGCATAAGTATCTATTTTAAAATTACTCGCAAAAAGACCTTCTTTTTCTTTACTAAATAAATCAACTAATTGGAAAAAAGTATTTTCAAATATTTGCAGTTGAGTTCCCATATTTTGCAATTTTAAAGACTCACTTTGTTCTTGTTGTGCAATTCTCGACTCTTTTAATTCTTTACGGGTTTCTTCAAGTTCTTCTCTTGAAAATTCTAACTCTTGTGTTTGAATTTTAATAGTATAAATAATTGCAAACAAACTAAATAATGCAAAAATTGGATTTAATGTACCACCTATAAAATCACCAAAGGTACCCCAATCAGATTTTTTTGTAGTATCTAAATCAAAAATATTAAAATAATATATTATCAATAAACCAAAAAATAGAACTATTGCAACACCTAATATCCAATTTAAAAAATTTAATTTGTTTGAGTTTTTCTTTTCTGAAGCCATTTAATTCCTTTCCTATTTTTAATAGGTATTTTAGTCAAGGTCAAGGCGGAGGAGTTTTTTAGCGAAGGAGCCTACAAGTAGTAGGTGACTGAGTTAAAAAACTCCTCCAACGCGGAGATTGGTCTAAAAGACCTATTAAAAATCGTCGAAGTCGATTGAACCCTTAGAGTAGTTAACCACGTTACCTTCGAAGAAGTTCGTTCTTTGGTCATTAAAACTACTGTATCCATCTACCCATGGAATTGGATGTTTTACATTATATTCTGGTTTATATCCTACTGCTTCTAATCTTTTATCTGCTAGATATTGGATATATTGTGTGATAATTGCATCTGTGAAACCTAGAATTTGACCTTGAGTGATGTATGCTCCCCAGCCAGCTTCTAGTTCAACAGCTTTTCTAAACATAGCTCTTACTTTTACTTCTAACTCAGGAGTAAATAAATCAGGTCTCTCTTTTCTTGTAGAGTTAATCATATTTTGGAAAAGTAGTAAATGCGTTACTTCATCCCTTTGGATGAATTTAATCATTTGTGAGCTTCCTAACATCTTTCCTGATTTTCCAAGGGCATATATAGCTGCAAAACCTGCATAGAAATATAGTCCCTCTAAGATTTGGTTTGCAAACATTGCTAAAACCATCTTTTCATCTGTAATATTGTCAGATAAGTTATCATAAACCGCTGCTATGTAGTTATTTTTTTCTCTTAATTGAGTGTCATTTTTCCACATATCATAGATTTCATCTGTATTATCAGAAATTGATTCAACCATAACTGCATATGATTTTGAGTGATTTGCTTCTTCATATGATTGTCTTGAAAGGCAAGCATTAATTTCAGGAACAGTAATATAAGGATTTATATTATCCATCAAGTTATTTGTTTGTAACGAATCCATAAAAATTAGCTGGGATAATACTAAATCATACATTCTCTTTTCAGCAGGTGTCAGGTACTTGTAATCCTTGGCATCACCTGTCATTTGTACTTCTCTTGGGAACCAAGTATTTGCTTCCATAGTATCCCAAAGATTTAGAGCCCATTGGTATTTCATTTTTGTAAAGTTAATCATACCATCTGGGTTACCACCAAAAATTCTTCTATCGCTTAAACTCTCTCTTGATTCTGGATTATATATTGTTTTTCTAGCCACTTTCTTACCTTATATTATATTTATTATAAAACGGGAAATCAGGTTATCTTATTGACAACCTGCACACTCCATACTTCTATCTTCTACATCATTTGAAGCTTCAGGTGATTGACTTCTTAGATAATAAGTTGATTTTAAACCTAACTGCCAAGCTAAAGTATAAATTTGATGCATATATTTACCACTTGCTTTATCTAAAGAAAGGAAAATATTTGTACTTTGACCTTGGTCTATCCATTTTTGTCTAACTGCTGCTGCTTTAATTATATCCAATTGATCTACTTCATAAGCTGGAGTATAATAAGACCAAGTCTCAGGGCTAAGTTTTGGAACAACTACTGGAATAAGTCCTGATAAATTCTCTTCATACCATTTTCTTTTGTATACTGGCTCAATTGCTTGAGTAGTTCCAACTAAAATAGAAATAGATGAAGTAGGAGCAACAGCCATTAAGTAACCATTTCTCATACCATCTTTTTTAACTTGTGCTCTTAAAGCATCCCAATCATAGCCTGTATCAAATAAATCTTTTTCAACCAATGCATTAACAGCTTGTGGTGCATGATCATGTGGCATAATACCTTTTGACCAATTTGAACCATCAAATGTAGGATATTTACCCTTTTCAACTGCAAGTTCTGCACTTGACTTAATAGCATTATATGAAATAGCTTCCATTACTTTATCAATTTTTTTCAAATGATCAACACTTCCCCAAACAAGCTTTTCTTCTGCTAACATTTGGGCTTCACCCATTACACCAAGACCTATACTTCTTGATTTTAGATTTGTAGCTTTTACTTTTCTAAGAGGGTAAAAATTTAAATCAATAACATTATCAAGCATTCTAATAGCAGTTGGAACTACTCTTTCAATATCTTCTTTTGTATGAATTTTACTTAAGTTTATAGAAGCTAGATTACAAACAGCTGTATCTCCATCTGTTTTTTCTTTTTCTACTATAAAGATTTTTTTACCACCAACAGAGTCTAGTGCTGTTACTTTATTAGCTTTTTTAGTGATACCTGAATCTACTTTTATAGTATCTTCTTCATCATAAAGTTCTATTGAACCATCTTCAAACTCTAACTTTATCTTGTATTTATTTGGGTTTGTATTTTGGAATATCTCTGTACATAAATTTGAGCTTCTAATATGTCCCACATGGGCATTTGGATTTGCTCTATTTGCATTATCTTTAAAACAAAGGAAAGGAGAACCAGATTCAAAATATGAAGTTAAAATTTTCTTCCATAAATCTTTTGCTTTGATTCTATCTTTTACGATTGTATCATCATTTTCATATTCAACATATCTTTTTTCAAAAGCATCACCATGAAGTTCACTTAAATCTTTCACATCATTTGGATCAAATAGTGTCCAATGTGAATCTTCCATGATTCTTTGCATGAAAAGGTCACAAATCCAAAGTGATGGGAATAAATCATGTGCTCTTCTTCTCTCTTCTCCTGAATTTTTCTTCAAGTCAAGGAAATCAGATATATCCATATGCCAAGGCTCTAAATAAACAGCAATTGCACCTTTTCTAGTACCTAATTGATCAACTGCAATTGCAATATCATTTGTGATTTTCAAAAATGGAACTGTACCACCAGCAGCACTTTTGTGTCCATCAATTGCTCCACCTAATGATCTAATTTGGTTCCAATCCCAACCAATACCACCACCATATTTAGATAATAGTGCCATCTCTTTATATCCATCAAAAATACCTTCTATATTATCAGGACTTGACCCAATATAACAAGACGACAATTGATGTCTATTTGTTCTTGCATTACTTAATGTTGGAGTTGCTAACATAACTTCAAATTTAGAAATAACATCATAAAACTCTTTTGCACGAGCTTGTTTGTTATCTTCATCTTGAGCTAAAAACATAGCAATACCCATAAACATATGTTGTGGTAACTCTATTGGGTCAGAATTTTTATCTTTGATTAGATATCTATCATATAAAGTTTTAATCCCTAGATAATTAAATTGTAAATCTCTCTCTGGCTTTAAATAATCATTTAAATCTTCTAAATCATATCCACTTTCAAGTCCAGGAATCATTCTTCCTGCGTCTTGTGCAGTTTTTATATAATCTTTCATATGAGAATAAGCTTCACCTTTTACGCTATTTGTTGTTCTTCCAACTTTATGGTACAGATTAAATATAAACAGTCTAGCTGCTACAAAAGTCCAGTTAGGAACATCAATATCAATTTTTTCAATAGCTGTTTTTATTAAAGCATCTTGAATATCAGATGAACTCATCCCATCTATGAATTTAATTTGAGCATCTAGTTCTAACTCACTTTGAGAAACCCCTTCTAAACCTTCAGTTGCTGCTATTGACATCTTTTGGATTTTAGTTATATCTAAAACCTCTTTTCTTCCATTTCTTTTTTGGATCATTAAAGCCATCGTATTACCTTTGATAGTTATATTTTTCTTATTTAAAAACTCTTTTAAAAATTGCATCTACATTTTTAGTGTAGTATTCAAAATTAAAACACTCTCTTATTTGCTCTTCTGATAAAGAATTTCTTAACTCTTCATCCCCTAATAAATATTGTAAATATAAAGATTCACCTTTTTCATTTGTACTAGGTTTACCTTGTTGTATCTCTTCCCATACTTTCATTGCATTTCTTTGAACTATTTTATAAGCATCTTCTCTTGAGACACCAGCTTTTGGAAGTTCTAACAACACTCTTTGTGAAAATACTAATCCACCAGTTAAATTTAAATTTTTCATCATATTTTCTGGCATTACTGTTAAGTTTGCAATTACACTGTTCATTCTGTGAAGCATAAAATCACTTGTGATAAATGCATCTGGTAGCCAAAATCGCTCAGTTGATGAGTGAGAGATATCTCTTTCATGCCATAAAGCAACATTTTCCATAGCAGGAGTTGCGTAAGCTCTAATCATTCTAGCAAGTCCTGTTATATTTTCTGTTAAAATTGGATTTCTTTTGTGTGGCATAGCAGAAGATCCTTTTTGACCTTTTGCAAAATATTCCTCTGCTTCATAAACTTCTGTTCTTTGTAGGTGTCTTACTTGTACTGCAAACTTTTCAATAGAACTTGCAAGTAGTGCTAAAGCAGTTGCAAGTCTTGCATATCTATCTCTATGAATTACTTGATTTGAACAAGGTTCAGGCTTAAGTCCAAGCTCTGCCATTGCATACTCTTCAAGTTCAAGTGGTGCGTGAGCAAAGTTACCCATAGCTCCTGAGATTTGTCCTACAGAAATCACTTCCATAGTCTCTTCTAAGTTTTTAAGATGTCTTGATACTTCATCATACCAAACAGCTAAAGTCAAACCAAAAGTAATAGGCTCACCATGAATTCCATGACTTCTTCCTACCATTAAAGTAAATTTGTGCTCTTCGGCTCTTTTTTTAATAGAGTCCATTAACATCTTTACATCATCAATAATAATTTTTAAAGAATCTCTCATTTGAATAGCAACACCAGTATCAACAGCATCTGAACTAGTCATACCATAGTGAAACCATCTTGATTCAGAACCAAGTGACTCAGATACGCTTGTATTAAATGCAATCAAATCATGCTTTGTAACAGCCTCAATTTCCTCTATTCTCTCAACAGAAAAAGTAGCATTTTTTACTATCTTTTCACAATCCTCATCTGGAATAAGCCCTATCTTATTCCAAGCTTTTACAGCTGCTTTTTCTACCTCAAGCCAAGCCGCATATCTTGCATGTTGAGTCCACTTCGAACTCATCTCTTCTCTTGCGTATCTTTCAACCATTAATAAATTCCTTATAGCATTTTCTACATTTTTATCATAAATTTCGATTTTTTTTAATATGATATGTTATCTACTTTAGTCAAAAAATCTTATTAATTTTTGGTTAATTTTTACTTAATTTAAGGATATAGTTTTGCCGTTTATATTAAAAGAATACCCCGCACTTTCTGGAGAAAAAATCCAAGTGCATTTAGTCAAAAATTTAAAGATAAAGACCTCTACAGCGCAAAAATCAATTAGTAAAGGAAGAGTTTTTGATGAAGCTTTCAATACTTTGAAGTATGGAGATATTATTAATTCTGATTTGATTTATATGGCACAATTTGAAGGTCATACAAGGGGCTTAAATCCCCTATTTCAAACTAATTCCTTCGCTATTTTTGAAAAACCCTCAGGAGTTGTTGTTCATCCAATTAGCAAAAATACTGAATACTGTTTATTGGATGAAGTTCGCTATCACTTCGGGCCTGATGCCAATTTAGTACATAGAATTGATGCAGAAACTTCTGGATTAATAATGTGTGCAAAAGATAGGGATATAGAATCTAAACTAAAATTAATGTTTGAAGAGAAAAAATACAAAAAATCTTATTTGGCCATAGTACGAGGTCAGATAAAAAAGTCTATAATTATTGATACCTCTATACAAAAAGAGGGCAAAAATATAGGTGTAAGAATGCTTGCAGGAGCTGAGGGGAAAAAATCTAAAACAATAATCAATCCCATAAAATATGATAAAAAAAGAGATTTGAGCTTAGTAGAAGCTATTCCCGTAACTGGAAGACAACATCAAATAAGAGTACATCTATATTCAATAGGTCATCCCATCTTTGGCGACCCAATATATGGAGTTGATGATGATTTTGCCGATGCTTATTTAGATAGACTTTTAGATGATGAAAAAAGGAAAGAGGGTAGTGGTTCACATAGATTATGGCTTCATGCCAACTACTTAGAGTTTAATTATGAAAATGTTTTATATAAAATCTATTCTCAAAATAAAGACCTCTATGAGCAGTTTTTAGAAGAAAACTGATTTTATGAAGCTAAAGAGCAATTAAAACAGTTAGATATATCATTGCACTTTGCGCAAGCGGGTGCAGTTTTACCTATACAGTCATATAAATACTTTTTCCATCTTACATCAGCTGGTTTTAGTTTTGCTAGTGTTGAAAAGTTTGCACTCATTAGTTTCCCCATCTCTTCCCTAGTTGGTAATCCTAAATCAGAATAAAGATGTCCCATCTCTATAGAAGTTTTTGCTATAAGTGGGGCCAAGGTAGCTTTTATTTGTTCATTATTTGCATGTTTTTTTAAAAGGTCTAAAACCTCTTTTTCCATAAGCTCTAAATCTCTCATATCAAACTCCTTTAAATAGTTTTCTAATATCTTTTCTTATATATCACAATATTCAAAATCCATTCCCTCAGGTCGCTCCAACCTTTCATTCTCTGCTAAATATAAGTTTTTTAGCTTTTTTAATTCAAAAAAAGAGTCTGGTAACTTTTTTATACTATTATCTTCTATATCCAACTCTTCAAGATTTTGTAGTTTTCCTATGTTTTTGGGAAGTTCAACCAAAGAGTTTGAACTAACACTTAAATTAGTAAGATTAGTTAACTCACATACCTCATCAGGAAGTTTTACAAGATAGTTATTATCCAAAATAAGTATTTTTAAATCTTCTAATTTACTAATATTAAAATCTAAAGATTTCAAGGAATTATCACTCAAATCAAGTTTTATAAGCATATCATGGGATTCTAATGAAGGCAAATCATCGATTTGATTTCCCTCTAACAACAATGTTTGCAACTCATCTATTTGGGAGATAGATTTAGGGAGTTTTGTTAAATTGTTAAATGAAACATCAAGATAATACAAAGATTTCATATTAGAAAAACTATCAGGTAATTCTTCTAATTCATTAGTATCTAAAGAAAAATACAGAAGTTTTGATAACTTACCTAATTCCACATCAAGCTTTTTTATCTTATTTGCTGCTAAAGTTAGCCTTGTAAGACTTTTTAAATCATATAACTCTTTTGGCAACTCTTCTAGTCTATTCCCATTTAGATTTAAAATCATCAGTTTTGAAAGCTTTCCAATACTTTTTGGTATCTCACTTAAAAGATTATTTTCACATTGTAAGTTTTTTAAGTATTTAAACTCACCAATACAATTAGGTAGTTTTTTTAATCTATTATTTGATAATTTCAATACTGTTAGATTTTGCAATACACCAAATGATTCAGGTAATTCTCTTATTTTCTTTTTAGATAAATCTAAGTGGGTCATACTATTTATATCATCAATATGAGTTGAGATGAAAGAGTTTAAACCATTGACATTTACCCATTTAATAAAGTCTTCTATTTCACTTCTCATTTTGTCCCTTTAATCTATCATTCATAGCATCTATTAAAAATGAAATCTCTTCATAATCAACAAAACCAAAATCAACCATATTAAACAATGCCATAAGAGGTTTTCTACAACAGGTTTTATTACATCCTGTTACTAACTTTTTAGCTTTCTTATATGGAAGATCCGTTTTTTCAAATATCTTTGCTGCATCAAGAATGCTCTTTTCCCCACACTCACAAATAATTTTGTTCTTTAAATCTTCCATATTAACTCACTTTAAATAAGGATGTTCAGCTAAAAAACTCTCCACCTCTTTCATTGCCATTGCTATCTCTTCACTAAGTTTTGGCAACTTATCATAGTCTGTCCAAATAGTATCTTCAACTATGTCATGGACAATACCTGCTTTTTCTACAACTTTTCTTTTATACTTTGCTAACTCTTTTTTCTTCTCTTTTTGCTCAGGTGTTAAATCTGCCATACTTATCTCTCCTTTTCTGCTTATTTTAAAGTGCATATAAATTCTCTAACTTTAACTCAGGTTTTTCACCTAAATAAAGTAAAGTAAAATTTCCATCTTTTTTAAACTTATAACTCTCATAGAGTTCACTTATCTCTTTTATATCTTTTGGGATAAAAGCAAATATTTTCTTTAACCCTCGATAATACAAAACTCCCCTTAAAAGCTTTTCAGCATCTAAGTAAGATTCATTTTGCATAAGCCAAGGTGAGATTTTTATATATCTTTTATTTACTACATATGAATGCATAAACCCACTTGTAGTTGAAAGTTTTAAAGAGTTTGTAAAAACACAATCTTTTTTTATATACTCTTCCCTATCATCTAAAAATACTTCCTTATCAATTTTTCTTGAAATCTCATTATAGTTTTCTCCACTTACTTGTTTGGCAGTTGAATTTGAGAAATTAAAAGCAACTGCTTCCCCACTATGCAGATATCTTAAGAACTTTGAATGTTCTTGAAAATTGAAAGCTGTAAAATATGAACTTAATTTATCTTCAATTAATACATATATATTCATGCTAGATACATTTTGTACCAAAAGTTTTATAAGCCTTGTTAGAACTTCTTTATGGGTATCTAAAGCTTTTATCAGATTTATAAAGATATGTTTACTAAAAGCATATGCACTTATAACTCCTACAATCTTGCCATCTTCATAGGCAGCAAAACAGTATTGAGGAAATACCTCATAAGTCTGTTTTAATAACTCCAAATCAAAAAGAGCATCACTTTCTAATATAGAAGAGAGCTCTTCTTCAAAATCATTTCTTAAATATCCAACGAACATAAGTATAACTCTTCCAATTCTTTTATATCCAATACTTTTTTTCTATTTGTAACCATTTCCCTAACCAATGGCAATAGTTTTTGTAAACTCTCCTTTGTAGGAGTGATTCCTAAAGTTTGCAAGTGAAAAAGTAAAGTAGATGTTCCAGAATGCTTTCCTATTGGGAAACATCTTTCTAAACCAACTTCCGTTGGAGTAAATGGTTCATATGCACTTTTTGATTTCATCATTCCATTTACATGAATACCTGATTCATGTGAAAAAATATACTCTCCAACAATAGGTAAATTAGTATCAATTCTTCTATTTGATGCCAAACCTACTGTTTGAATAAGTGCTTTTAATTTATCAGATTTTATTGGTGTATCTTTTCCAAGAAGTCTTGCCAAAGTCATCAATACTTGTTCAAAAGATGCATTTCCCGCGCGTTCACCCAATCCAATAACTGTAGTATTGGCACTTTTTGCTCCTGCTTCATAACCCGAAATAGCATTTGCAGTTGCCATACCAAAATCATTATGGGTATGCATCTCAATATCAAGTAAATCTAACTTTGTAAGTTCACTTATATTTTGATATGTTTTTGTTGGAGTTAATATTCCAACGGTATCACAATATCTAAATCTATTGGCACCAAGACTTTTACCTAAAGCTAATATCTCTTTTAAGAAGTCCAAATTAGCTCTGCTTGAATCCTCTCCTCCAATGCAAACAAATAACCCTTCTTTTTTTGCATGTAGAATCACCTTTTCAAGCTGTGATAAGACTTTTTGTTTATCACCACCAAATTTCACATCAATTAAGATATCTGAAACAGGGATTGATAAATCAACGGATTTAAGCCCACACTCTAATGAAGCCTCTAAATCACTCATAGTAGCTCTATTCCAACTCATAATTGGAATAGGAAGATTTAAAGCTAATATCTCTTTTAAATCCTCTTGTTCTTTTTTTCCCATTGCAGGAATTCCAACTTCAAGTTCGTCTGCGCCCGCTTCATAAAGTTTTTTAGCAATATCTAATTTCTCTTTTGTATTAAATGCCACATAGGGAGCTTGTTCACCATCTCTTAATGTTGTATCATTTATTAGAAACATTGTTTTGCCTTTTGTTGGATTAAAAATATAGATGCAAAATCTATTCCATAGACGATTTTAAGAGATAGGCTTAACCTATCTCTTTTTCTGCTTTAGCATCAACGGCAAAGAAGTATTTTTGTGCTGCTGCAAATACTGATTTTTCTATTGGTTGTAGAGCATAAGAATCATCAGAGATAAGATTGATAGATTTTAACTCATCTTGAGGACAACCACCAATTTTTTCTGTTAATAAGATATCAACATCTTTTAAAGTATCTTTAATCTCTTCAATTGGATATGAACCATCACAATCTTCAGGACCTTTACAATAAGCATTTTCAACTTTTCTATGCATTACAAATTTGATAGCTTTGTCACCAACTTCGTAGATTAGGAATTCTGTAGCATTACCAAAGTGTAAGTTTACTGTTCCTTCACCTGCTGTTGTAACAGCCACTAATTTAGTCTCACCAGTACTACTTAGTTCTTCTTTACTTGCTTGTTCTATCTTAATTCTTTCATTTGCAGCATCAAGTGCAGCTCTCCAGTTTTCAATAACTTCATGTTTTTTAGCACGTGCTTCCATATTATATTGGTCTTCTAACTCTTCCCAAGACATATTTTGGAAAACATCAGGAGTAAACTCTTCACCTCTATCTTCACCAATTAATCCAACAGCATCTGCTCGACATTGTCTACAGTGAGACATTAGTTTCATATCCATTCCACATGCTTCTTGTGCAGCCATAACCTCTTGGTCTGTAGCACTTGCTTGTCCATTTAGTCCATAATATGTTCCAAATTCTGGTTTTGATAATAAAGGCATAATATTATGTAAAAATACATTTAACTCTTTTAATTTTTTAGCAACATTTGGTAATTCTTTATCATTAACTCCAGGAATTAATACTGAGTTAGCTTTTACTAATATACCTCTCTCAGTTAACATCTTGATACCTTTTAGTTGTTGTTCTAAAAGAATTTTTGCTCCTTTTGTTCCAAAAACTTTTTCATGATTCCAATGAACCCATGGGTAAATTTTAGCACCAACTTCACCGGATTCATCAACAGAATTGATTGTAACTGTTACATGATCGACATTATATTTTTCTATTTCATCAATAAACTCAGGAAGTCTAAGTCCATTTGTTGATAAACATAATTTTAAATCTGGTGCTTTTTCTTGAAGCATTCTAAAAGTATCAAAGGTCTTTTTAGGATTTGCCAAAGCATCACCAGGTCCTGCTATTCCCACAACTGATAGTTGTTGAATATCACCACCAACATATAAAACCTTTTTAACTGCATCTTCAGGACTTAATTTAGCTGAAGTAACACCAGGTCGACTCTCATTTGAGCAATCAAATTTTCTATTACAGTAGTTACATTGAATATTACAAGCAGGTGCAACAGCTACGTGAATTCTCGCGTAGTGTTGGTGAGCCCCTTCTGAATAACATGGATGATTGTTAATCTTATCCATAACTTCTTGTTGTAATTCCTCTTGTGTACTACTAGATGTACAAGAACAACTCATAGTATCTCCTTTTTTTATTTCTGTTTTACTTTATGCATATAGCGTTCCTTAAACTTTTTAGGAATGAAATATGCATCTATAGAATTTATTAAGGAGAATAAAATGATTCCAATAATTTTTTATGAAAAAGTAGGATGTGTAAATAATAGTAAACAAAAGAAGAGATTAAAAGACTTTGGCTTTAATGTTATTAGTACAGATTTATTAAAAACAAACTTTTCAAAAGAGCAACTACTTAATTTTTTTGAGAGCAAAAGTATAAAGGAGTGTATAAATCCAAATGCACCTTTAATAAAAAATAATGGTTTAGATTTAGAAAACACTTCCGATGAAGATTTATTAAATCTTATGATTTCAAATCCTATTTTAATAAAAAGACCACTTATAACAATTGGTACAAGTAAATTCTGCGGATTTGATTTAAATAAAATTTTAGATTTTAAACTAAGGGAATTAAGATGAGTATACAAGAGAGGATAAAAGAGCAACTTCTCCAAGAAGTATTTTCAAATATAGATAATATATATGATTTTATGGAGACAAGATTTGAGATGGATAAACACTGTGATGAAGATATCATTAAAAAGCTAAATGAACTTAAAGATGTAATATATAAAGTATCAACGCTTAGTGATTTATCATAAATAAATAGGTGATGAGTATTAGTTTTAGTCAATTAATTCATACTCATCACTTATTCATTCATTTTAGTTCATGGTCATCTCTAGCATTTTTCCATTTATGATTTCGGCAAACTCTACCCCATAATCATAGCATTGGGCAAGTTCTTCTGGGGTAGGTATTAGTTTTATTTTTAAAGAATCCATTGGAGGAACTCTAAAGTTTAGGGATTTTAATCTATGTAAAATCATATCAATGGCTTCACCACTCCAACCATAAGAGCCAAAAGCACCCCCAGTTTTTCCCCTTTTTTCCAACAACATCATACAAGAGAGCAAATCCCACACAGGTTTTGGAGCATCTGCATTAATAGTAGGTGTTCCTATTAGCACACCATCACTCTCTTCAAGTATATTTATCATATTTGATTCTTCAATTGAGGCTAAATCATATACATTGGTAATGATTCCCTCAACACTTTCTGCCCCTTCAAATATAGCTTCTGCCATATCTTTAGTATTTTTATAACTAGTTAGATAAAAAATCGATAAGATTTTTTTGCCATGGGAAGTATCTTTATAATTATCTTGGCTCCATTTTCTATAATAATCAATATACTGTTTTGGGTTTTCCCTTAATATAGGTCCATGAAGTGTTGCTATCATATCTATTTCTAGTTTGTCATAAAGTTTGATTGCATTTAAAGCATAAGATTTAAAAGGTCTCATAATATGATCATAATAATATTTAAAAGCATAAAAGAAGTCTCCTACCAAATCATCAAATAATCTTCTATCGTGGTAATGACTCCCAAAAACATCACCTGAAAATAACAGTTTGTCCTCTTCCACATAAGAACTCATAGTTTCTGGCCAATGTAAATATGGAGTTGTAAGAAATTTAATAGTTTTATCTCCCAAAGTCAGACTTTTATTTGTCCAAACCGTCTCAAAATCAATATTTTCATTTCTTGTGATTGCTTTTAGCATAGGTGTTGCTTGGGGAGAAATTAGAACTTTTGCCCTTGGGGCTCTATTTATTAGTTCTGGAATGGCTCCTGCGTGATCTGGTTCCAAGTGATGTGAGATTACATATTTAATCTCATCATAAGAACATAAAGACTCTATTTTTTTAAAAAACTCATCTTGAAACTCTAATTTAACCGTATCTAAAATAATCACACCCTCTTCTGTTTTGATTAAATATGCATTATATGATGAGCCATTGGCTGTTTTCATAATAATATCAAAAGTTCTAATATCTGGATCAAATGATCCTATGAAATAAATGTTTGGGGCGATTTCTATTGGTTGATTTGTATCCATCTTAATCTATTAACCTTCTCATCCAAATGGGAGGATTCTCCTTCATTTTGATTAATTTATTTAAAATATCTTCTATCTTTTCATCTTCACTGCTTGCTTGCATAGGAAATATTTTTGAAGCTTTTACCATAAGCGCTGCTTTTGGTCCTATTTGTTGTACATATAAAATATCACAACCTTCACAACATTCTATTTTATAATTTAACTTCTCTATTTCATCTTCTATCTCAATAGAAGAGTCAACTGATTTTATAAAAGAGAAACTATCATCTTTTATTTCATAGATGTAAAACTCTTTGCACCAACCAAAGTGTTGATTCACATAAATATTATCCTTAGAAGCAAATGCGATTCTCATAATATAAATATCCTAACCCTTGGGTCTATGACTTTTTCCAAAGTACCTTTTATCATCTCATAGGTTCCAGTACTAGCGATTGAACACCCTACACATGCACCTTGATAGGCAAGTCTAAGTTCTATTTCTGGTTCATTTACATAATCTATTAGTAAAATATTTCCACCATCTTTTAGTAAAATTGGTCTAATAAATCTATCCAAAGTATCATTTATGATTTCTAATTGTTTTTCCATACTTTGGGATCTGAAATGATCATTTAATTCAACATTGGTTTCTAGTTCTTTATCTATACCTGTTAATTGAATACTTGCCATTGTATGACCATTTTTTGCAGCTTTTAACATACAATCAAAACCCTCTTTTACCCCTTCAAGATTTTGTCTATCTTGAAGTAAAATAAGCGCCAATCTAAAAGCTGCTTGGGTGTGATTTTTTCTAACTGCTCTTCTAAAATACTCTTTTGCCTTTTCCATATCTTCTTCAACACCAATTTTTGTTTGATACATAAGTGCCAAATTAAAATTTGCAGAATCATTATCATAAGAACTAGCTTTTTCAAACCAATCTTTGGCTATAGAATAATCCTTTTCTACACCTTCACCTTTTAAGTACATCAAACCTAGATTTGTCATAGCTTGGTCATTTTTTAGTTTTGCTTCTTCTTCCCAAATACTATAGGCTTTATCAAAATCTTTGTTTTTGTATGCAGCTAATGCTTCCCTATGTTTCATAAATCTTCTTCCTTCATTTGGCTTTGGAATTTCTCTGTTTGCTTCTAATTCTCTTTTTATATGTTCTTCTAAATATGTATGTGCAAGTTCAACTGCCTCATCAAAATCTTCGCTTGAAGCTTTTATATCAAAATCAAAAAACTCTACTAAAAAAGCATCTCCAACTTCATTTTCTCCACTATATGTTTCAAAGGGGTAATCTAAAGCTAGATAATATTCTAAATCTTTTTGCATATTTACTCGATTAGTTTTTATCACACTCACATGAGCAAGATGTTGTTCCAGAGTCCAATAAACTCTCACAATTCTCTTTTGTAACAACTTTACATGACTTGTTTAAAATATTTCTATATATATCTTCTATTGTTAAGTAAGTTTTTGCCGCACTATAAACTTTTACTTTATTTTCAGTTAGATGATTAAAGACACCTTCTCCCATATGATAAAAAATCGTACTTTTTGCACCTAAATCTTCTACACATTTTGCTGTTTCAAGCCCATTGCCACAGCCAACATTTTCTTTTACATTAAAATACCCAGAACTTAAATCTAATAGGGCGAAATATGGAGCATTTCCATATAAATCAGAAATTACCGTTGAGTCTTCTTTACTTAAGGGTATAGCAATCATTTTAAATCCTTTAAATCATTATATTTTTACCATGCAAAATCCATTCCACAATAAAAAAAGGAACGCTTATTGCATCTATAATAATTAAATGTCAGGGTAAGAAATTATCCTCTTTAGAGTTTTCCTATAAAAGTAGATAACAAAGGAACTAAAATGGTAAATAAAAAACTAATTCAAGAGTTATTAAGTGAAAGTGCATGTTCTCACAATAAAGAAAAAAAATCATCTTGTGATAAACCAAAACCAGGTGCTACTAGTGGGGGATGTGCTTTTGAAGGGGCTCAAATCGCACTTTTTCCTTATGCTGATGTTGTGCATCTTGTTCATTCTCCTGCTACTTGTATAGGAGCTTCATGGGAGACTAGACAAACTCTAACTTCACATGAGGGGGAGAATAATACAATCACTGGTTATACAACAGATGTAAATACAAATGATGTAATCTTTGGTGGAGATAAAAAACTAGAAGATGCCATTAATTATATAGTTGAAAATAAAAATCCAAAGGGAATTTTTGTCTATGAAACTTGTGTTACAGCTATGATTGGTGATGACATGGATAATACTTGTAATAGGATGGAAGAGAAACATGGTATTCCTATAGTTGTTATTCACTCTCCTGGGTTTGTTGGAGGTAAAAACTTAGGATCAAGACTTGGAGGAGAATCAGTTTTACACCAACTTATAGGAACAAAAGAACCAGAAGAGATTCACCCTTTCGGAATAAATTTAATTGGTGAATACAATGTTACTGGTGACATGTGGCAATACACTCCAATTTTGGAAAAAATAGGGATAAAAGTAGTTTCAACCCTAGCAGGTGATGGAAGAATAGAAAATATTCAAATGGCACATAGGGCAAAACTTAATGTAATAGTTTGTGCTAAATCACTTATCTCTCTAACAAGAAAAATGCAAGAGAGATACAATATACCATATATAAGTATCTCATTTTATGGAAAACGTGATACAACAAATGCAATTATGAGTATAGTAAATGCCTTTGGAGATGAAAAACTTATCAAAAGAGCAAAAGAAGTTATAGAAGAGGAAGAGACAAAACTTGAAAAAGCACTAATTCCATATAGAAAAATACTTGAAGGTAAAAAAGCTATTTTAAATACAGGAGGGAATAAAACCTGGTCTATAGCATCTGCCTTACAAGATATAGGTATAGATGTGGTTGCAACAAGTGTAAAAAAAGCAACCTTAGAAGATAAAGAGATTTGTGCAACATATGTAAAAATACTTATGAATGATCCAGGAACTGAACAAGCGAAACTAATAGATGAACATAATATTGATATTTTATTAGCAGGTGGACGAAGTTTATATACAGCTATTAAGAAAAAAGTAGCCTTTGTGGATGTAAATCAAGAGAAAAAAGTAAGTTATGGAGCATATAGTGGACTTATAAACTTAGCAAAAGATGTCTCTAATGCAGTTAATAACAAGGTATTTAAAGTAGTTGGAAGTCCTGAACCTTGGACTATAAACTAAAAATGAATGAAGAGTTATAGTATTTTTATAATCTAAGACTAAGAATTGGTTTATTATAATAAAGTAATTTTTAGGAGTCTATTATGAACATTAATTCAAGCCAAAAATTACTATTTCCTTCAATCAATAGCTTTTTTAAAGATAAAGAGCCAAAAAGTATAAATAATGACTCAATTAAGATTCATAAAGAAAGTCAAACTAAAATCACAGCTTTTACTCAAAAAACCGAAGGTGACTATTCAACTTATAGTGCCACTGATTTACGAAATCTCTCCTATAAAGAAGTGAAAGAAAACTATAAAGAACTAAAAGAAATCATTGAAAGTAGACTAAAGAATAGTTCTTCTAGTCATGAAGAGATGCAAAGATTTCAAAATGAAAAAAATAAAGAAGCCCTAAAAGATGTTTCTGCTTTTGATATTGATAAACGCTCAGAAATACTAATAAACTTAGGAAAAGACTTTATGAATAAAAATAAGAATTTAGATGATGAAAATCTTAATTTAATGGCATTCAAAAAGCAACTAGAAAAAATAGATTATTTAGACAATGAATCCTATAATAAAACACTTTTTGATGAAATTCAACAAATAAAAAATCCTTTTGTGGCAATACTACATAGTGAAACAACAACAAATAATATTGAAGTAGTTTATAATGATAAAAATAAAGATCCCCAAATAGCTGATTCTTTAACTTTTGGAATATATATAGGAAATACTTATGTAAAAGGTTCTGATATAAACTTTATGGATACTACTAATGAAAAGAAAGAAGAAACATCCAAAAAAAATTACTCTAATAGTTCAATTAAAGAGTTAAAACTACTTTCAAATGAAGAAATAAAACAAAACTATAATAAATTAAAAGAAGTAGTAAAAGAATCTTTAAAAAATAAAGAAAAATTAACTCAAAAAGATAAAGAAGATTTACTTGATTTTAATACTTTACTTGAAAAACTCAATACTTCATCTAATAAAGACTTCTCTTTATATGTTTAAAAATAGTATTAATTTCCAAATTTTATGAAAAGCCGTTATAATTACTTTTATAAAATAAAGGGAAAATATGGATGAAGAAAAAATAAGGAACTATTTTTTTTATTTGGCTTGTATAGTAGTTATTATTGCCGGAGTAAAAATAGCCAGTGAAATTGTAATTGTATTATTTTTAGCAATCTTTATCTCATCTATAATATCAACTTTAATAAAAATCTTAGATAAAAGACATATTCCTAAACTCATCTCTTATTTATTAGTACTTGGGTTTTTTACACTTATTTCATTACTTTTAGCTTACATTGTAAATATCTCTTTAAAAGACTTTATAACAAATCTTCCAACTTATGAAGAGAAATTACAACAAACTATTGTAAATATTATTTCATTAGCAGAAAACTATGGCTACTCAATTGATAAAAAAACTATTTTAGATGCTTTAAATCTAAACTCATTTTTTGGAATTACTACAAACCTAATTGGAAGTATTGGTACATTTTTATCTAAATTTTTACTTATTATCATTGGTATAGGATTTATTCTCGCAGAATCAAAATCTTTTGAAAAAAAGTTAAAAATACTTTTTAGAAAAGAGAGTGATAAAATAGAGCATTTCAAACTTTTTTCAAACAATATACAAAAATATTTTTTAGTAAAAACAGCAACTAGTTTTTTAACAGGATTTTTAGTAGCTATAACTTTAATCTTTTTTGATATTAGCTACCCTATACTTTGGGGTGTAATTGCAATGTTATTTAATTTTATTCCAGTAGTAGGGTCTATTATTGCAGCAATTCCAGCAATACTTTTATCTTTTTTAACAAGTGATTTAAATACTACTTTAATATTAATAGTATTATATCTTGCAATAAATATTTCTATAAGTAATATTATTGAACCAAAATTTATGGGAAAGGAGCTTGGTCTTTCTCCTTTAGTTATATTTTTCTCATTGATTTTATGGGGTTGGGTATTGGGAATAGTAGGGATGTTTTTAGCAGTTCCTATTACAATGACATTAAAAATTGCCTTTGATTCAAATAAAACTACTAAGTGGATATCCCTACTTATGTCAAGTGTTAAAGAAGGATAAAAATAATTATCCTTCTTTTTCCAATAAAGCTTTCATTAGCTCAGCATTTTTTTGCAAATCATAACCTCGCTCTTCCATCCAGTTAGCTACTACTCCTTTTTTATACTCCAATTCTTTTTCTGCATAAGATTTATATTCTGCTTCCTCATCCCAATTTCCATCCTTATCCAAAAAAGGATGTTGGAAATAACCTGTAAGTGGAATTTTTATAGGTATGGGATTTTTTGGATCAGAACCATCAAATCCATCAAGATAGACAGTTTCAGGAGGACGATAAGTAGCTTCAGAGCTTATAACTTTAAGTTTTTTACTAAAATCACCAAATTGAGAGTTTTCTGGAATATTTAAATCAATTGGATTTTTGTTAGTATTAATTGTTTGAAAAAAACCAACATTAAAACTATTCACAACATCATCAATTCCAGACATAGTTACTCCTTAATTACAAAATTATAAGAGCACTTACCTTAAAATTAGATTAAGATAATTATTTTAAAGATTATTTTGTTATTTTAATTTTAGGAACACTATTTGCATATATACTGAAAATAATATAGGAAATATCATGGAAAGTATAAGTGCAAAACCTCTACAATTAAACCCTATCAAACTATCTCAACCTATGGGAGCGATGCTTTGTTTTTTAGGAATAAAAAACTGTATGCCACTTATGCATGGAGCGCAAGGTTGTGCTTCATTCTCAAAGGTGTTTTTTACAAGACATTTCAATGATCCAATAGCCGTTCAAACAACAGCTGTAAATGATATAACAGCTGTAATTGATGGAGGAGATTATGCGATTTCTGAATCAATTAAAAATATCACTAAAAAAGTGCAACCTGATCTTGTAGGTCTTTTTACAACAGGTCTTACGGAGACAAAAGGGGATGATATAAAAGGAGCTTGTTTACTTGTCCAAGACCAACAAAAAATGGTCTATGTAAATACTCCTGATTTTGAAGGTTCTATTGAAAGTGGTTTTGCAAAATCTATTGAAGCAATCATTGAGCAACTTGTTGCAAATGCAAGTGAAGTTGATGTGAATAAAGCAGTAATTATTCCAAATGTAAATCTAAAACCAATAGAGATAGAAAAAATCAAAGACACAATAGCATTATTTGGTTATGAGGTTTTATCTCTTCCTGATTTAAGTGATTCATTAGATGGTCACTTAGGATTAAAACAAGGCGCTTTAAGTAGTGGAGGAATAACCGTAGAAGATATAGAGAAATTAGGAACTTGTTCACTAGCTATTAGTATAGGAAGTAGTGTAAAAAAAGCTGGAGATAAATTAAAAGCAAAAAATGAAAATATGAAATTACTACATTTTGATTCTTTAGGTGGCTTAGAAGATGGTGATAAATTTTTCAAAGCCCTTTGCCAAATCAAAAATATCTCAACTCCTCATCCAAGTATTGTTAGATGGAGAAAAAGATTGCAAGATGCTATGCTTGATTCTCACTTTGCAATTGGAAGTGCTTCTGTTGTATTGGCCCTTGAACCTGATCAATGTATAAGTATTGCAAATACTATTATTGAAGCAGGGGCAAATATAAAGGCCATAGTAACTACCCACAAAAATGATTTACTAGATAATATAGAGTGTGAAAATATAATAATTGGTGATTTTGAAGATGTTGAAAAATATCTAAAAGAAAGTGACATATTAATATCAAACTTTCATGGGGAGAGATACACAATGAGACATAAAAAAGCTCTTATGTTAAGAGGTTTCCCTGATTTTGAAGGAGTTGGTAATCAACTAAAAAATGATGTTTTATATGAAGGAAGCACTTACTTACTTTTTGAGTTAGCAAACCTAATAAACCATCATAATCAAGGGGCATTTCATGGGCATTAATTTACAAAGACCAATAGTAAAAGCATTAGGCTTAGAGATGATAAATGGAAGCACAAGATTATTGGGAATTCCAAAAGAGAAAATACAAGTTGTAATTTCTTTGCCTGATATTAAAAACTTTAATGAACAATTAAATGATGCAATAAGCTTTTTTAAAAATAGAGCTGAAACTTTTGTTATCACAATGAGTAGTATTGATGAATGTGAAGAGATAATAAAAGAGTATAAATTGAAAGAGAGTTTAATCTCAAGGGAATACAAAGAGTTCTCAAAAACCTTTAGTATAAAGGATGAAAAAAATCAATTAAAAAAGTCTTTAATGATAATTGATACAAATTGTCAAATAACACATAAGGAAATTTTATAAATGGAAGTAAAATACAAAAAAGAGTTTTATATATTAAAGCAAAGAGAGAGAAAAGTTGACTCAGAAGCACCAGCTGTTAGGGTTGAAATGTTGGATGGGGAATCAAAAGTTATTGGTATGATGGCACCTAAAATTCAAGTAATGCTTACCTCACCTAATATAAAAGATTATAACAATGGGTTACATGACATTTTAAAAAAATTTGAATCAAAAATTTTAGTTTATATTATAACAAATAGCCCTATTAGTGATATAAAAAAAGTTGCTTCTGTATTTGGGATAGATGAAAGTATGCTCTCAAATGACTTTAATAAATTCTCTTTAAAATTTGGAGTAAATTTAAATGAAAGTTTGATTGCAAAATCAGTATTTATTATAGATAAAGAAGGTGTAATAAGATACAAAGAGATACCTTCAAATGCTGAATATAAACTAGACTTAGATGAGTTTGAAACAGCCTTAGAGGAAGTTATCAACACAAAAGTAAAAGGGCATACCCACGAAAACTGGATGAGTGTATGAAAACTTTATCTAGTGAATTAAAATTATGGTTAAAAACTAATGATTATGATGAAAATGACTTAAATAAAGCGGGTAAGTATGGAAACTCTGCTGTGATGAAAGCAGCAAGAGAAGGAGAAGCTAAACTTGTAAGTGAGCTATTAAGCTTAGATGTTGATTTAAACATGAAAAATGTAGATGGGAATTCTGCGCTTTGGAATGCCTGTTTTGCTTCTTCATACGAATGCTTTGAACTTCTTGTAAATGCTGGTATTGAGATAGACTCAAAAAATGTAAATGATGTGACAGCTTTAATGTATTGTGCAAGTGCTGGAAAAGAAGATTTTGTACAATTACTTTTAGAAAAAGGAGCTAATAGCTCTTATGAAAATCTTGATGGATTTAAGGCTATTGATTTAGCAGTTACTCCAAAAATCGTAAAAATGTTAAGAAATGCAAGAGTTTCATAATCAAACAGACATTACAAAAAAAAATGCCTTTACCCAAACCCAATTTATAAATTGGCAAACCCAAGCAAGAGCATATAAAAACTATCCAAAATTTTATAGACGCTTTAAACTTGATGATTATGAAGAGTTAAAGTTTATAAAAAACTTTGGGAAAATCACCTATTCAAAAAGATATGGTAATGATGAGATAAAATTAAGGGTAAATCCAAGTGCTGGTGGACTTTATCCTTGTGAAATTTATATCCAAATAAGAGGTACAAAAAAGATTTTAAATGGCATTTACCACTATGAACCACTTGAAGATTCTTTAACTTTAATCCATGAATTAACGAATGATGGCTTAGAAAGTTATATGAATATCCAACAACAAAAATTTATCTTCTTGCTTAGTAATGTTTATTTTAGAAGTTCATGGAAATATGATAAAAGGGCTATAAGGTATCTATTACTTGATACTGGTCACCAGTTAGGTTCTATTTATGCGTCACTTGTATTAGAAGATATGGAACATCTTTTTAATTTTAAGTTTAAAAAGAAACAGTTAAATAAAGCCTTCTCTTTTGATAATTATGAACATTTTGTAGCCTCTATTTATTCAAGTGAATATAAAAATATAGAAACAAACAGACTAAGGGAGAATATTCCTTTTGTGAACCCTTGCGATTATTATATAAAAGAGCCTTTTATTGAAGAGTTTTATTCACACTCTTATCATAAAAACTTTGATAAATTGAAAATAGACTTTTTAAAAGAGTTATCAAAAGAAAATCTACAAAATGCTATTGATAAAAGAAGATCAGTAAGGGCATTTAAACAAGAACCTATCAATAAAGAAGATTTTGAAACTATTATGCAAGGTATTATTACTTTTGCAAAAAAATATCATATAGAAATATATTTTATAAATCACCTAATAAATACTCTAAAAAAAGGGATTTATAAAGAGTTTAAACTACAGAAAGAGGGTGATTTTAGTGAGATATCAACAAATTTAGCCTTTAATCAAAAAATAGGAGGGACTTCAAGTGCTACTATATTTTTCACATCAAAAATAAGATCAAATTACTCTTTAGCTCTTATACTTAGTGGTTTTTTAGCTCATATTATTGCTTTAAGGGCAACAAATCTACAAATAAACTCCACTGGAATTGGAGCTTATTTTGATGATGAAATACAAAATACTTTAATCACTTCAAACAATATCTTATATTTAATGGCGGTAGGAAAATGAGTAAAGAGACTTATCATCAACTATATAAAAAATATGATCTTTATAGAAGTGATATTTATATGTTGTGTGAAGAAAAACCTGCTGAAATTTTATTTCTTTTTGAAGAAGTTTGTGATGAACTAATAAAACCACTTCCTATAAATAATCAATTACCAAAAGAGTTTGTACAAAGCGCAAAATCATTTACATCTCAAAATACTTTTACAAATGTTTACTTTGCAGAGCTCACAAATAGGGCATTTTTCCTAAGTGACCTTATAGATTTTCTGGCACTAATTAGAAGTAAAAAAACTACTTAATTTTTTGTGGAACACTATTTGCATATATCTATTTAAATTTATTTTAGGACAAAAAAATGAGCAGTATTAAAATCACAACAAATGACTCTCAAGAAGGTACTATAAAAGTTGCTTTTGCAACTACTGATTTAGAGAACATTGATTCTCACTTTGGTAGTGCAAAACAGTTTGCTATTTATGAAATAAGTAAAGAGCAATCAACAATGTGTGAGATAAAAAAAGTACTTGAAAAAGATACGGATAAAACAGTAGCACTTTTAGAAGGTGTTGACATTGTATATTTTACAAATGTGGGAGCAATAGCAGCTGCAAAACTTATCAATAATGGAATCTTCACTATTAAGTATAAAGAAGTTGTCTCAATAGATGAAGAAGTAAAAAAACTAAAGGATATGTTAAATACAAATCCTCCTCCTTTTATCAAAAAAATTATAGAAAAAAAGGCCTCATAATGGATAAAAAAGAACTTTTTAAAGTAACACTAATTGGACAAGTTAGAGCCTTAGATCAATTTGGAACATGGGTTAATAAAAGTGATGAAGACTTACTAGTGGAAAAATATGTAAGAACTAAAGAGGACTTAAAAAACATTCCAATTATTGCAGATATAGATGAGATGCAAATCAAAGATATAAGACTTGTATTCCAAGCTGTTGCTTTGGCTTTTGAAAAACTAACAGGTGTAATGTGCTCAGTTGTAATGGAGATGAGTCATGAAGGATTTGGAAGAGTTGTAGTTTTTGCAGGAAAAATTGTATTAGCTGAGAAATTTTTTAAAGATGCTCATAGATTTTCATTTAGAACATATGAGGATTTGTTAAAAGAGGGTGAAAAGTATCTTGTAAAAGCAGAAGAGACTTACAATAAATATAAGAATGTATAAATAAAGGAGACATAAGTATGGCAAATATTGGAATTTTTTGTGGAACAGCAGGTGGAACATCTATGATAGTTGCAAATGCTTTAGCAGAAGCTTTTGATGTGGAAGAAGTGATTAATATGGAAGAAGATTTTGATGATATAGATCAAATGCTTGAACATGATGTTCTTTTCATTGGAAGTTCTACTTGGGGACAAGGTGATGTATATTTTGAGTGGGTTGATCCTTTACTTGAAATAGAATCAGATGGTATTGATTTTTCAGGGAAAACTATTGCCTTATTTGGGGCAGGAGATAGTGTAAAACATGGTGAACACTTCTGTTCAGCTTTAGGAAAACTTTACAAAACCTTTACAGCTGCTGGAGCAAATGTTGTTGGTTTTGTAGATGCAAGTGATTATAAGTATGAATATTCACAAGCAGAAATAGATGGAAAACTTTGTGGTTTAGCAATAGACGAACACAATGAAAAAGATAAAACAGAAATAAGAGTATCAAAATGGATTGACTCTTTAAAAGAAGAGATTCCAGCTTAAAAAAAGGTTTTATTCTTAAAACCCTTTAGTTTTTGCTACTTTTAAGGATTTTTCACAAATCCTGTTAAAAAGTAGATGAAAAATAAAATAAGGTCCCTTTAAAATGGGACATTTTAAAGGATATAAAATGAAAACAATAGAAGAGTTTTATAAATTGAGAGATACAGAAGATTTTTTTAAATTTTTTGATATAGATTTTGACCAAAAACTAATCAATGTAAAAAGATTTCATATGATGAAAGAGTATGGAACACTTATAAAAAAAGGTTTATCTTCAATTACTGAAGAAAATAAACTTTTAGAATTTTTGAAATTTTCTCTGTTGAGAGTTTATGGTGATTATAAAAATGGACACTCACCAAGTGCTGCAGATGTTTGGAATATGTATGAGACTGGGAAATTAGAAGGTTGTTCTTCTTGTAGTCCAAGTCCAACAGGAGCAGGAGGAAGTTGTGGGTGTTGATCATAAAGATATCGTAGATGCTAACACACCTCTTCATGATAGTGTAACAGCAGGTCGTTCAGGAAAAGATGAAGACAAACCAAAGTTTGGAATAGGTCAAAAAGTTAAACTTCTAAAAGAGATAGTCAATGATGGAACCTATCCCCATGCACCAATTGGAGCACAACTAATGCCAGCAGGTGCGATTGGATATATCAAATCTATGGGTGATTTTTTACAAGTAATTCGAGTATATGAAGTTCACTTTTTAGGTCTTTTGGATGTTCCAGTTGAAATAGTAGGGTGTAGAGAACATGAACTAGAAGCAATGGAAGATTATAGGGATGAAGTAGAAGAAGAGTTAGAATTTATGAGGAAACATAGAGAAAAATACTATTCAAAAGATTAAATTATTAACCAAGTCAGATGAAAGAGTTTTTAGAACTTTATCATATGGCTTGGTTTGTATGAAGAAAACAAGCTAAAAAAGGAGACAAAATATGGCAAAAGTTATTTTTATGCATTTTGATACTGTTACTGATGGTATTTATGATGCAAAAATCGGTGAACCAATTGTTAGATTGGCTAAAGAGAAAGGTGTTCCTCTTGTATCTGATACGAAAGATTATGCAAAAAGTTTAATCTATGTTGAAAATCTTGCAGATGAAGAACCTACAAGTTATATGGAAGATGAAGAGTTAGATGTATTAGTTAAATTGGGAGCAATCACTTCTGATGAAGCTTTACAATGTCAACAATTTACAATCAGCCCAAAAGTTAGAATTGCACCAATGATGTTAATCAAAGGTGATATTTTAGTAAAACCATATATATTAAAATAAAAAAAGTAGATTCGTCTGATAAAAGTAAAGAAGATTGAAAAGGAACAATTCGTTGTTCCCTTTAGGGTTTGCTTCTTTTAAAGGAATTTATTTCCTGTGTAAAAAGAAGTTAATAAATTTAGATCCCTTTGCTGGGCTCCTATTGAAACAGTATTTCAAGGGGAGTAGCAATATTGGGACAATTTAAAAGGAAAATAAATGACAACTAGAGTAGAAATAATAAACGATTTTTTAGCAATAAATGTTAAACCAGGGAGTACAATTCAAGATGTTGTTGAAGCATCAGGTTCAGCTTTACCTTTTGGATGTAGAGATGGAGAATGTGGAACATGTGTAGTTGAAATTGAACAAGGTATGGAGTTTATTTCTCCAATAAATGAAAAAGAAATTAAAGTAATCAAAGAGAATTGTGTAGGTACAGCAACTGATAAAACAAGATTGTCTTGCCAAATGAAAATAGTTAAGCCTAATGGTGTTATTAGAATTAAGTATTAAAAAATAAACAAGGAAATGTCCAAATTCTTTCTGAATTTGGGCAAAATATCATAATGGCACAAACATTATCAACTTCAGCTTCACAAAAGCAAAATCTTAACTTATCTTTGAAACTGTGGCTACCAATGCTACAATCTTCACTTCAAGACCTAGAGAAACATCTAAAAAATGTCTCTTATGAAAATCCATTTTTGGAAATTAAAAAACCAAAAGAGTTTTATGCAAACTTTATGCCACAAGGAACTAGTGGAGAGTTTATTGAATCTTTGGCAATTTATAACGAGTCTTTAAATGATGTAATAAGTGAACAAATATGTGCTCCAAATTTTTCAACTCCAAACTCTCAAAAAGTAGCTATGGAGATTATTTGTGATATAAATGAAGAGGGATATTTTGAAGGAGATATAGAAAAAATAGCTAAAACATGTAATGTATATAAAGAGTATGTTGAATCTATAAGACAAAGATTTTCACTTTTAGAACCAAGTGGAATTGGATCAAGAGATTTATCAGAGTCATTTCTTTTTCAATTAGATGCCTGTGATAAAAAAATTGATGATGAATTATATAACTTCATAAAAAAGATTATTAAAGATATCTCTCACTTGGATAAGTATGCAGCACACCATAGATTTGAAGATGCAAAAGAGATAATAAAATACTTTAATAATCCCCCTGCTGTAAACTATATGAATAACAATGTACAAATTATTCCTGATTTTTTTGTAGATATTGGTGAAGATATCAATATCAAAATAAATCATGCTTATTATCCAGATTTAGAAGTAAAAGATGCTTTTAATTCTAAAAATGAGGGTATAAAAGAGAAACTAAAAGAAGCAAGGGATTTAGTAAACTTATTAGGTTTACGAAAATCAACTCTATATAAAATAGTTCTTTTAATTGTTGAAAAACAAATTTCATTTTTTGTGGGTGGTGAACTAAGACCCTACTCTATGCAAGAATTAGCAAATGAGATTGGTTTTGCAGAATCAACAATTTCAAGAGCTGTAGCAAACAAATATATTGAGTGTTCTTTAGGAATTTTTCCTTTAAAACACTTTTTTTCAAATGCAGTTAATAATAAAGATTTATCCTCTTCAGAGATAAAAAACTACATAAAAAGCCTTGTTGAATATGAAGATAAAGAGGCACCACTAACAGACCAAGATATATTAGACGCTATTCAAGAAAAGTTTAATCTAGAAATGGTAAGACGTACTATTACAAAATACAGAAAAATGCTAGATATGCCCTCATCAAAAGAGAGAAAGAAACTTTATAAAGTAGAGAATTTATAAACTCTTCCTTTTATATAGGCTCTCTTTTACAATACTAAATGACATAAAACAACTACTAAATATTTTTATTAAAGATAATATTAGATATTATATTTAAGAAAATAATAAAATGAAGTAATATTAATAATAAAGGATTCTTATGTTTAATTTTGGAAAAACAGAAGAAGAAATAGCAAGACTAGCTGCAATGGAAGAAAACTATGCAATCATATCATTTAAGCCAGATGGAACAATAATACATGCAAATCATAACTTTCTAAATGTCTTAGGTTATAAGTTAGAAGAAACAGTTGGTAATCATCATAGAATGTTTTGTGATAAAACATATGTAACTACAAAAGAATATAGTGAATTTTGGGAGAGTTTAAATAAGGGCTTGTCTCAAATAAATGAATTTGAAAGAATTAGAAAAGATGGTACTTCTGTTTGGATTCAAGCTTCATATACTCCTGTAAAAAATAGTAGTGGGAAAGTTACTCGTGTTGTAAAATTTGCACAAGATATTACTGAATCTAAAAAAGTAATAGATGCTGTTAAAAAAGCTGTTGATATAGCAAAAACAGGTATTATGAAACAAACCATAAAAGAGACAACACAAAATGAAGGAGTAGAAGGTCTTAAAAATGGAATTAATGAGTTGTTTGAGATTGTATCTACTAAAGTAGATGGTAATTTAAATAAAATTTCAGCAGCCCTAGTATCTTTTCAAAAATTAAACTTTACCCATAGAATAGATGGGAACAATTTAGGGGAAGTGGCGGATGGATTAAACAACCTTGCCAATGTTGTAAATGAAATGTTAGTAGAAAATAAAGCAAATGGATTGACACTTGATAAAGGTTCAGATTTACTTTTAGCAAATGTTGATAAATTAAATCAAAGTTCAAATGAAGCAGCAGCAAGTTTAGAAGAAACAGCAGCAGCTTTAGAAGAGATAACTTCAAATATTAGAAACAATACTCAAAATATTGCAAAAATGGCAAGTAATTCAACTAATGTTACAACTTCTGTATCAAATGGAGAAAAACTTGCAAATCAAACAACAGTTGCAATGGATGAAATAAATGATCAAGTTAACTCTATTAGTGAAGCAATTAGTGTAATTGACCAAATTGCATTTCAAACAAATATTTTATCTTTAAATGCAGCAGTAGAAGCTGCAACTGCTGGGGAAGCAGGTAAAGGCTTTGCAGTCGTTGCACAAGAAGTAAGAAACTTAGCTTCTCGTTCAGCAGAAGCAGCAAAAGAGATAAAAACATTAGTTGAAAATGCTACTTCAAAAGCAAATGAGGGTAAAAATATAGCTGGAAATATGATAGAAGGATATAAAGAATTAAATAAATCTATTCAAGAAACTATAAATCTAATTTCAGATATTGAAATGTCAAGTAAAGAACAACAAACTGGTATAGAGCAAATAAATTCAGCAGTAAACCAACTTGATCAACAAACTCAACAAAATGCGATGATTGCATCTCAAACCCATGATATAGCAACAACAACAGATACTATTGCTAAACTTATTGTTTCAGAAGCAAATGAGAAAGAGTTTATTGGTAAAAATGATGTTAAAGCAAAAGAGATGAATCAGAATACTAAATAACTTATAAGTTGCAAACAAATATTAGAGGAAAAACCTTTTATACCTCTAATATTTATCTTTATAAAATCTTTATATTTAAATTTATTTTTTGATTTTTTCTTTAGATAAGAAAAAATATAATAGTAACACACCTTATTTAAAAGAAAAGAGAAAAATATGACAACGCCAAATATAATTATGCTTTCCATTTTATCTTTTTTAATACTTCTTTTAATAATAAAACTTTTTAAAGCATGAGATGAAAAACTTACTCTTTCCCTATAGACAATACAATTACATATTAAAAGCCCTAGGTATCTTACTAATCATTACTATTATTAGCCATATGTTCAGAAACTCTTTAGATATCATAAATATTGCACTTATTCACATTATTCCTGTAATAGTAGTCGCTATTCATGGAAAAGGAAAAACTACTTTTTTTATGACTGTTCTATGCGTAGTTCTTCTAAATTTTTTATATATTCCACCAATATATAGCTTTTCTGTACATAATGAACTTTATATTTGGAGTTTTCTGATTTTTGGAATTGTGGGATGGATAATAACTTATCAAGCAAAAAGTTTAAGTAATCAAATGAAACAAAATGAATTAAGAGAGAGTCTTTTACATATTATTTCCCATGATTTAAGAACTCCCTTATCAACAATCCATGGAAGTATTAACTTAATATTGTCAAACAATGACTTAAATGAAACAAACAAAAATAGCCTACTAGAAGATATAAATTACGCTTCTATTAGAATGGAAAGACTTATTACAAATATTCTTGATAGTACTAGACTATCAAATGGAGATATTAATTTAAAACTACAATGGTGTGATTTCGAAGATATTATAGGAGTTGCTTTAGATGAGTTTTCTCAAAAACAAAATGAAGATAAAGTAATAATAAATATAGAAGAGACTGGACTATTTTGGGGAGATAATACTTTACTTACCCAATTAGTAGTAAATTTACTTGATAATGCATTTAAATATTCAACTACCAATACAAAAATAGATTTTGAAGTATTAGATTGTAATAATTACATAAAAATTCAAGTATTTAATGAAACAGAATTTTTAGATGAAGAAAAATTAAAAAATATATTTGATAAATTTTATAGGGTAGAAGATACAAATGATATCTCAGGAAGTGGTATTGGTTTGGCTATTTGTAAAAGTATAGTTAAACTTCATAATGGAGAAATTAGAGCTATTTCACAAAATAATGGCATACTAATAGAGATAAACCTACCAGTATTAAAAAGAGCAAAATTAATATGAAAGAGTTAATACACATAATTGAAGATGATTCTTCTGTAAAAAGATTATTAGAAATAACATTTAAAGAGTATGCTTTTAATTTTATTTCAAGTGAAAGCAAGAAAAATGGTATAATAATGTTTTTAAGTCACAATCCAAATCTTCTTATAGTTGATTTGGGCTTACCAGATGGTGATGGTAAAGATTTAATAAAACAAATTAGAGAAATATCAAAAGTACCTATTATCGTTCTAACAGCAAGACATGATGAAAAAGAGATTGTGGCAGCTTTAGATGTTGGAGCAGATGATTATATTACTAAACCATTTTCTGTAAATGAGCTATTGGCAAGAATAAGGGCAAATTTAAGAAGAAATATTGCAAAAGAAGAGATTGATAATAACTTTATTTGCAATGACTTAGAACTTGATATAAGTTCAAGAACTATAAAATTTAAAAAAGAAGTTCTTAAATTGACCCCTATTGAATATGAGTTATTAAAATATTTTATGATAAATGCAAACAAAACATTAACCCACAAACAAATTCTAAATGAAGTATGGGGTGTAGGTTATCAAACTGAAATGCAATATTTAAGAACTTATGTAAACACATTAAGAAAAAAAATTGAAGAAAACAGTACCAGACCCAAATATATAAAAACTGAGTCAGGTATTGGATATAGATTTTCTTATACTCAAGATTAGGATTATTAGTTAGTGGAACATAAATATGTAAGATCTATATTTGTAGGATATGTATTAGTTATATTCTTTGGAGCTTTAGTATTAGCTCTACCTATTTGCCATAAAGGACATTTAGCTTTTATTGATGCTATTTTTACAGCCACTAGTGCCACATGTGTAACAGGACTTATTGTTACAAGTACCTCTGAAAATTTTACTCTTTTGGGAGAAGTTATTATTTTAATTCTTATTCAAATTGGTGGAATAGGATATATGTCATTAGTAATAATTTTCTTTTTATCATTTAGACAAAGATTGGATATAGATGAAAAAAGAGCTATGAGACAATCTTTAGACTTACCAAGTCTACATGTAAGAAAGTTTTTAAAAAAGATTTTTGCCGTGGTGTTAGTCATAGAAATGTTTGGTGCAATTATTTTAACTACCCAATTTCTAAAAAAATACGATTTTTTACATTCACTTTGGTATGGGATATTTCATAGTGTAAGTGCTTTTAATAATGCGGGATTCTCTTTATTCCCCAATAGTTTGGAAGGATATCAAAGTGATACTATATCTTTAGTTACTATTTGTATCTTAGTTGTCTTAGGTGGAATGGGTTATTTTGTTTTAATTGAAATTTATGAAAATAGAAGATTTGCAAAAAGATTTACTATCCATACAAGAATTATGATTTATGGAACAGTTATTTTGATTGTTGCTGGAATGATTTTATTTTTATCTATTGAGTGGAATAATCCTAAGACTTTTGGAGGATTATCTGTTTATGACAAAATATTAAATGCTTTTTTCCTCTCAATAAACTTTAGAACCAGTGGATTTAATAGTATTGATCTTGGTGGATTAAAAGAGTCTTCCCTTTTCTTCTCAACTTTGTTTATGATGACAGGAGCTGGACAAGGAAGTACAGGTGGTGGTATGAAAATAACTACAGTCGCAATTTTAATTATTACAGTAATTTATATTTTAAAAGAGAGTAACCAACAACCAAGTATCTTTAAAAGAACCATTGAACAAAAGATTATAAACAAAGCACTAGCAATTATTCTCTCTTCATCTTTTTTCGTACTTTTAGCCACTTTAATTTTAGTAGAAACCCAAGATTTACCTTTTTTAAGAATTTTATTTGAAGTTGTTTCAGCTTTTGGAACAGTAGGAGTATCAACAGGTAATGGTAGTGGAGTTCTTAGCTTTTCACAAGAGTTCGATGTTTTAGGTAAAAGTATTATCGTTATTATGATGTTAGCAGGAAGACTTGGAGTCTTTGCCTTTGGTCTAATATTAGTTGGAAAAGCAAAAACAAAACATTTTAAATACCCAACGGGAAGGATTATTATATGAAAACAATCGCAGTTATTGGATTAGGAAAATTTGGATCTTATATTGTAAAAAGTTTATCAAGATTAGATGTAAAAGTAATAGCAGTAGATAATGATGAAAAAAGAATTCAAGAGATAAGCGAATATATTGATAATGCTTTTGTTCTTGATAGTACAAATAAACAAGCCCTAGAAGATGTGGGAATTTATAATCTTGATACGGTTATTGTTAGTATTGGTGAGAATATTGAAGCAAGTATTTTAACAGTAATGGCACTAAAAGATTTAAATAATCAAAATATTATTGCAAAAGCTATTACATCAACTCATGGTGAGATCTTATCAAAAATTGGAGCCTTTAAAATTATCTATCCTGAAAAAATAGCAGGAAGAATGTTAGTAAATAAACTTATTGATAATATGACAATGGAAGAGATAGATGTAAGTAATAATATAAAAGTCATAAAACTAGTAGCAAATGAAAACTTTATCAATAGAAGAATTTATGAAATAAAAGAAGAATATAAAAAACTCAAAATAGTATCTTACAAATCAGATGGTACTTGGGTTTTAAATATAGACTCCTCTTATAAAGTAAAAGAAAACGATGTATTAGTTTTCATTGGAGAAGCAAAATACAGTAAAGAATTTTGTAAACAATTCTAAATCTACTTATTCTAAGCACTTTTTTTAAATCAACCTTTGGTTGATTTTCTTAATATTTACAATTCAAAACAACAAATTTTACAAAAAATGTAGTATAAAAACAATAATGAAAATAAGATATATTTTATCCTATTTTTATCTCTTTTAAAAAAAATCTTCTCCAAAATCCCTATTTTATGGACTTTAAAAAAAATTACAAAAAAAATTTACTATTTTTTTATCTTGTGGAACGCTATATGCAATTATCTATTTTGTAATTAATAATATTAAAAGGAGACAGAATGTCAGATTTAAGACAAATAGCGTTTTATGGAAAAGGTGGGATTGGTAAATCAACTACATCTCAAAACACATTAGCAGCAATGTGTCACTACTATGGTAAAAAAATATTAATCGTTGGATGTGATCCAAAAGCAGATTCAACTAGACTTATATTACATGAAAAAGCACAATCAACAATTATGCAACTAGCTAGTGAAGCTGGAACAGTTGAAGATTTAGAATTAGAAGATGTATGTAAACCAGGTGCAGCAGAATTTCACCCAGATAATACAGATATTACAGAAGGATATATCAATTGTACAGAATCAGGTGGTCCAGAGCCAGGTGTTGGATGTGCAGGTAGAGGTGTTATTACAGCAATTAACTTCTTAGAAGAAGAAGGTGCTTATGATGATGAATTAGATTTCGTATCTTATGACGTTCTTGGAGATGTTGTTTGTGGTGGATTTGCTATGCCTATTAGAGAAGGTAAAGCTCAAGAGATTTATATAGTAATGTCTGGAGAAATGATGGCTATGTATGCAGCTAATAACATTTCTAAAGGGATTTTAAAATATGCAAATACTGGTGGAGTTAGACTTGCTGGTTTAATTTGTAATGCGAGAATGACAGATAAAGAGTATGACCTTGCTAAACACTTAGCAATGCAAATTGGTACTCAAATGATTCACTTCGTACCAAGATCTAACCACGTTCAAAGAGCTGAGTTAAGAAGAATGACAGTTGTTGAATTCGCTCCATCATCTGACCAAGCTATGGAATATAAAGAATTAGCTAGAAAAATCATCGCTAATGACTTAAAAGTTATTCCTGAACCATTAGAAATGGATGACTTAGAAAATCTATTAATGGAATTTGGATTAGAAGAAGAAGTAGACGAAGAAAACTTAGGTAAAAAAGCAGAAGAAGCTTAAAAAAGTACTAAATATAAAGTTATATGTTGGCGAATTCTTTCGCCCTTTAGGATTTGATTCTTTAAGGATTTTTTATAAATCCTGTTAAAAGAATTTATTAAAGATAGGTCCCTTTAAAAATGGGACATTTTAAAAGGAGAATAAAATGTTTGTATGTGGATACCACTTCCCAGCTGATATGGGTAATGATGTAAGTTTTGATAAAGTAATAGAAAAAGTGCAAGATGGAATTGATGCTACAGGTAAATCTGTAGTTGTATCAAGTGAAACAAGAGAAGGTGTTAAGTTAGAAGAGATTTCTATCCCAGAAGGTTCTTTTTTACATACAGCTCTAGTTGATTATTATACAAATACTGAGTGTGCAGAAAAAGACGGTTACAAAATGATTTATTACACAAATAAATATCAAATTTCTGAAATCTCAAAATCTGTTGATGGTGATGCAACTAAAACAATATGTAAAAAATTAGATGACATGAATCTATATAGAGTTAAGGTAGCGTAAGCTACTTTTTCTTTCAAAGGAGAAAATTATGGGACCAGAAACATTAGAGAGTCTTCAAAAGCAAGCGATTGCAGAAGTACTTGAAGCTTATCCAGAAAAAGCTAAAAAAAATAGAGCAAAACACTTAGGAACTGATAATCCAGAAGGTGTAAAAGGTTCTTGTGATACTACAAGAAGTAACAAACAAACTGTACCAGGTGTTATGTCACAAAGAGGTTGTGCATACGCAGGATCTAAAGGGGTTGTTTGGGGACCAATTAAAGATATGATTCATATCTCTCACGGACCAATTGGATGTGGACAATATTCAAGAGGTGGTAGAAGAAATTATTATATCGGTACAACTGGTGTTGATACATTTGTTACAATGAACTTCTCAACTGACTTTAACGAAAAAGATATCGTTTTCGGTGGAGATAAAAAACTTAAAAAAGCATTAGAAGAGATTGATGAATTATTCCCATTAAACAATGGTATTTCAATTCAATCAGAATGTCCAATCGGTCTAATCGGTGATGATATTCAAGCAGTAGCTAAAGTGCATAAAAAAGAGACAGGTCATCAAACTGTTGCTGTATCATGTGAAGGGTTTAGAGGGGTTTCACAATCTCTTGGTCACCACATCGCAAATGATATGATTAGAGATCATGTTATGCCTGATACATCACATAGAAAAGATTTTGAATCAACTGATTATGATGTGGCAATTATTGGAGATTATAACATCGGTGGAGATGCTTGGTCTACAAGATTAATCTTAGAAGAAATGGGATTAAGAGTTATTGCACAATGGTCTGGTGATGCTACTTATAAAGAGTTAGCAATTGCACCGAAAGCAAAATTAAACTTACTTCACTGTTATAGATCTATGAACTATATTTCTAGACATATGGAGCAAGAGTTTGGTATACCTTGGATGGAATATAACTTCTTTGGACCAAGTAAAACTACTGAAAGTTTAAGAAAAATTGCATCATTCTTTGATGAAAAGATTCAAGAACAAACAGAAAAAGTTATTGCTAAATATACTGCTATGACTGACGCTGTTATTGCTAAATATAAACCAATGTTAGAGGGTAAAAAAGTTATGCTTTATGTTGGTGGATTAAGACCAAGACACGTTATTGGAGCTTATGAAGATTTAGGAATGGAAGTAATCGGTACTGGTTATGAGTTCGGACATGGTGATGATTATAAAAGAACTAAAGAAGATTTAGGAAGATCAACACTTATTTATGATGATGCAAATGAGTATGAGTTAGAAGAATTTGTTAAAAAATTAAGACCTGACTTAGTTGCAGCTGGTGTAAAAGAGAAATATGTATTTCAAAAAATGGGATTACCATTTAGACAAATGCACTCTTGGGATTATAGTGGACCATACCATGGGTATGATGCATTTGCAATTTTTGCAAAAGATATGGATTTAGCTATGAATTCTCCTGTATGGAATCATACTAAAGCACCATGGGATAAAGAAGTAGAGGGAGCATAGTATGCAAGATTTAGATAATATAGTAAACGGACAAAAACTATTTTTAAAACCTGAATATCAAGAGGTTTTAAAAAACAAAAAACAATTTGAAGGTTCAATGGGAGCTATCAATCCAGCTAAAGTTGATGAAATCCAAGAATGGACTAAATCATGGGATTATAGAGAAAAAAACCTTGCAAGAGAAGCAATTACTGTTAATCCAGCTAAAGCTTGTCAACCTCTTGGTGCTGTAATGGTTGGTCTTGGTTTTGAAAATACTATGCCTTACGTACATGGATCTCATGGATGTGTTGCATACTTTAGAACATACTTTACAAGACACTTTAAAGAACCAACTCCATGTGTAAGTGATTCTATGTCAGAATCTGCAGCGGTATTTGGTGGATTGGCAAATATGAAAGATGGTTTACGAAATTGTAACGCTTTATATAAACCTGAAATGATTGCTGTAAGTACAACTTGTATGGCAGAAGTTATCGGTGATGACTTAGGTGCATTTATTATTGGAGCTAAAGAAGAAGCAGAAGGTGAATTAGATGACGTTCTTATTCCTCATGCACATACTCCTTCTTTCGTAGGATCTCATATTACAGGTTACGATAATATGATGAAATCTACTTTAGAGCAATTAAATCCTCCTAAAGCTGAAAAAGTTGATGAAGAGAGAATTAATATTATCCCTGGATTTGAACCATATTTAGGTTCATTAAAAGAGATTAAAAAAATCTCTAAAATGTTCGGTGATAAAATCATAATGATTGGTGACCATGAAGAACAATGGGATACAGGAGCTGGTGAATATAAATTATATGCTGGTGGAACTAAAATTGAAGATGCTAAAACTGCAGTAAATGCAAAAGCAACTATCTCTTTACAAAAGTATTCTACAATAGCAACTGCTAAAACTATTAAAAACAAATGGAAACAAACTTATGAAACTTGTAATCCAATTGGTTTAAGTGGTACAGATGCATTTGTTATGAAATTAGCAGAATTAACTGGTAAAGAAGTTCCAGAAGAATTAAAACAACAAAGAGCTAGACTTGTTGATGCAATGCAAGATTCTTATCCATATATGCATGGTAAAAAAATTGCAATCTGGGGAGATCCTGATTTCCTATTAGGAATGGTTTCTTTCTTAGTTGAAATGGGTGCAATTCCAACTCATGTTGTTTGTCATAATGCTCCAAGAAAAAATTGGGAAGCAGAAATGAGAGCAATCTTAGATAAATCAAACAGATCTGACGAATGTAATATTTGGCCAGGTAAAGATTTATGGGCATTAAGATCATTATTATTCACAGAACCAGTTGATTTCATGATTGGTAATGTTTATGGTAAAGAACTTTATAGAGATACAAAAACTCCACTTATTAGAATTGGTTTCCCAATTTTTGATAGACATCACTTACATAGATACTCTATGAGTGGGTATGAAGGTGCTATCAACCTTTTAACTTGGATTACTAATGGTATCTTAGATCAATTAGATGAAGAGACAAAAGATATTGCTGAAACAGATTATTTCTTCGATTCAGTAAGATAATTTTAAAACTAGAGGGATTCCTTCTAGTTTTTTTTAGCTAATCGTTATATAAATAAATATATAATGCTTTGCGTAAAGGAGAAAAATGAAACTAAGTGCAAGAAATCAATTAACTGGAGTAATAGAATTAGTTGAACAAGGTCAAGTTAATTCTGAAATCTATGTAAAATTGAATAGTGGATATACAATTGTTTCAGTGATTACAAATAGTGCTGTTAAAAATCTTGATTTAAAAATAGATGACATAGTTACAGTAATATTTAAATCAAGTTGTGTTCTTATAACTACAGATGTAAGTTTAAATATAAGTGCAAGAAATAAACTTCAAGGAATTGTCGAAAATATCCATTTAGGTTCTGTAACTGCAGAAGTAGAAATAGATATAGGAAATAAGGAGAGAGTAATTTCAGTAATTACAGCAAGCTCAATAAAGAACTTACATATAAAAATAGGAAATAGTGTTAGTGCCATAATCAAGGCAACAGATGTAATGATAGGAAAATAAGGAAAAAGAATGAAAAAAATAGTAATAGGGATTTTAGTTATAAGTTTAAGTCTGTTTGCAGGACAAATAAATGTTGCAGTTGCTGCAAATGTTAGTTATGCAATTGGAGATTTAATCAAAGAGTTTAATAAAACAAACCCAAATACAAAAGTTGAAGTAACACTTGGAAGTAGTGGAAAACTAACTGCACAAATTAAAAATGGTGCTCCATATAATATTTTTATGGCAGCAAATATGAAATATCCAAAAGCCTTATATAGTGATAAAATTGCCATTACAAAACCAGTTATTTATGCCCAAGGAAGTTTAGCAATTTTAAGTGTGAAAAAACTAGATATGTCAAAAGGAATAAATTTAGCAAAGGATAGTTCAGTAAGCAAAATCGCTATTGCAAATCCAAAAACTGCTCCTTATGGAAAAGCAGCAGTTGAAGCTATGAAAAATGCAAAAATATATAACGATGTTGTAAAAAAATATGTATATGCTGAATCTATATCTCAAACAGTTACATATGCAACAACAGCAACTGATATTGGATTTATTGCAAAATCATCTTTATATAGTCCAAAAATGAGTATGTATAAAGAAGGTGTAAATTGGATAGATGTAAATCCAAAACTTTATACTCCTATTAATCAAGGAATTGTTATTATAAACAATGCAAAAGACAATAAAGAAGCAAAAGCCTTTTATGACTTTATCTTAAGTTCAAATGCAAAAAAAATATTTAACAAATTTGGATATTTAGTACCATGAATAAAATAGAAGCTATCATATCTCAAATAGACAATATTGATAATCTCAATATTGTACAATTTGACTTTTCAGGAATCAAACTCAAAATGATGAGTTTGGATCTTAATGAAAATATTAAAATCGGTCAAAAAGTTGTATTAGTTGTAAAAGCTACGAATATAATATTGGCAAGAGATTTTAAAGGTATGCTTAGTTTCTCTAATCAAATAAATGGAAAGATTGATAATATTGAAAATGGCAAACTTCTTTGTAGCGTTACAATTAAAGCTAAGGACTCCTATTTTCAATCAATAATAACCCAAGCAAGTGCAAAAAAAATGCATCTAAAAAAAGATGATGAAATTAATATTTTCATAAAAGCAAGTGATTTATCTATTGAGGAAATAATAAATGTTTGAAACCCTGAAAGCTATAGAATTTGGTCCCTTTATACTCTCATTTAAATTAGCATTTATTACCACCTCAATTTTATTTGTGATTTCATTACCTCTTTCTTGGTATTTATCTCAAACAAAATCAAGATTGAAACCTTTTTTAGAAGCAATCACAGCTCTTCCAATAGTTTTACCACCTTCTGTTTTAGGGTTTTATATTCTGTGGGTATTATCATATAATTCACCAATAGGTGCCTTTTTTGAAAATACTTTAGGAATAAAACTAGTGTTCAACTTTTATGGCCTTGTTATTGCTAGTTGTTTTTACAGTCTTCCTTTTATGGTTCAACCCTTACAAAGTGGTTTTGAAAGTATTAGTAAGAATATGATTGAAGCAAGTTATATTTGCGGAAAAGGGAAAATAAAAACTTTATTAAAAGTAGCCTTACCAAACATAAAACCAGCTCTCCTTACAGCAATAATCGTAACCTTTGCACATACAGTAGGAGAGTTTGGAGTTGTTCTTATGGTAGGAGGAAGTATTCCTGGTGAGACAAAAGTAGCTTCAGTTGCAATATATGAAATGGTAGAAATAATGGATTATAAAACTGCCCATATCTATAGTGCTATTATGGTCATAATTAGTTTTTTAGTACTTCTTAGTGTTTATATCTTCAATGGTAGAAGCAACAAAAAATTTGGAATATAAAATATGATAAAAATAGATATATTTAAAAAACTTCATGGCTCAAATGGGCAAATGAATTTAGATGTAATTTTAGAGATTAAAGAGGGTGATTTTATAGCCTTGGCAGGTCTAAGTGGAAGTGGTAAAACTACACTTTTAAGAATACTTGCAGGTTTAGAAGAAGCAAAGGGTGAAATAAAAATAGGTGAAACCTATTGGCAAAATAACTCAACTTTTCTAGCTCCTCAAAAAAGAGAAATAGGTTTTGTTTTTCAAGACTATGCTCTATTTCCAAATATGAGTGTGATAGATAACCTTTTATTTGTGAAAAAAGATAAAGATTTAGCAATAAAACTTTTAAAAATAACCGAAATGGAAGAGTTAGAAAATAGATTACCAAATACATTAAGTGGTGGACAAAAACAAAGGGTTAGTCTTTGTCGAGCACTAATGAATAAACCAAAACTTCTACTTATGGATGAGCCTTTATCAGCACTAGACCCAAAAATGAGAGCAAAACTACAACAAGAGATATTAACACTTCATAAAGAATTTAATACAACCACAATAATGGTAAGTCATGATCCAAGTGAAATGTATAGATTATCAAATAGAGTTATAGTTTTAAATCAAGGTTTAGTAATAAATGATGGGAAGGCTAAAGATATTTTATTAAGAACTAGTGGCTCTCAGAAATTCTCATTTGAGGGAGAATTACTTGATATTATAAAAGTTGATGTAATACAAGTAGCGATTGTATCAATAGGTCAACAGCTTGTGGAAGTTGTTGTAAGTAGTGATGAAGCAAAAAATTTAAATATTGGGCAAAAAGTTTTAGTGAGTACAAAAGCTTTTGCACCTTTGATAAAAAATACCTAAAAAAATTTAATTATCGTTATATATAAATATATATACTGAAAGGAATTATGATGCTGAAAAAAATACTATTTTGTATTATTGCAGTAAGTGTTGCACTTGTTGCAGCTAATTTAAAAGTTGCAGCTGGTGCTGGATATAAAAAACCTTTGATGGAAGTTATAAAAGAGTATGAAAAAAGTGGTAAAAAAATTGATGCTTTTTTTGGAAATATGAGACAAGTAACAACTCAAGCAAAACAGACAGATATGGGCTTAATAATAGGAGACAAAAGGTTTCTATCAAAAAAAAGTAATTTAAAGTTTAATGATTATATTAAACTAGGAGAAGGAAAAGTTGTACTTGCCTATGCAAAAGACAAAAAAATAAACTCTATAAATGATTTATCAAAAAAATACATAACTAGAATTTCTATGCCCCAACCCAAAAAAGCAATATATGGAATAGCAGGAAAAGAGTTTTTGATAAATAGTAATTTAGAAAATAAAGTAAAAGACAAGTTATATATAGTTGCAACTGTTCCCCAATCAATGACATATGTAATAACAGGCGAAGTAGATGTAGGGATTGTAAATCTAACGGCTGCTTTAGCAAACAAAGATAAAATAGGTGGATATATTGAAGTACCCAAAAAATACTATACAAATATTGAAATAGTTGCAGGTAAATTAAATGCTTGTGACACAAAAGAGTGTAGAGATTTTGTGAACTTTTTACAAAATAATACCTCTAAAAAAATATTTGAAAAATATGGTCTTTAATGTATCTTGAACTTGCACAAATTTCTAAACCTTTTATACTTAGTATAAAAACTATTGGGGTGAGTGCAATTTTATTTATGATAATAGGAGTTCCCATAGCTTTTATCTTATCAAAAAAGAATCTAAGATTTAAATGGATTTTAGACACGATTGTAACAATGCCTCTAATATTTCCACCAATTGCTGTGGGTTTTTTTCTCCTTATACTCCTAGGAAGAGATGGTGTATTAGGGGCATTACTTAGTCATTTTAATATCACACTAATCTTTAGTTTTTCAGGAATTGTAATAGCAACTTTTATAGCAGGACTTCCCTTGATGGTAAAACCACTTCAAGCTACTATAGAACAGTTTCCTAAAAACATCAAAGAAGCTGCATACATTAGTGGGAAAAGTGAGATAAATACTTTTTTGTTTATTGTACTACCAAATATTAAAAACTCACTATATATCTCCTTATTGATAGCTACTGCTAGGGCATTGGGCGAAGTGGGAATTACTTTGATGTTAGGTGGGAATATTATTGGGAAAACAGATACGGTATCCCTTGCAATTTATAATGCTGTATTTGATGGAGAATATGATTTGGCAATGGCACTTAGTGGTATTTTAGTAGTTATATCTATTGTCTTTTTTATTTGTCTAAATATACTTCAGAAAAAAGAAAAAATATATTAAATTTAAGTCTTTTATTTTGTAGAAGATTTAATTTTATTATAAGGAGTTTGATATGAAAACAAGTGCAAGAAACCAGTTAAATGGTAAAGTCGTAGAAATAACTACAGGTACAGTAATGAGTGAAATTAAGATAGAAGTTTCACCTTCTATTCATATTTGTGCAACAGTTACAAATGATGGGAAAGAATCACTTAAAATTGATGTTGATAGTAAAGTTGGTACGCTAATTAAAGCTTCAACAATTATTTTAAGTAAAGAAGTTATTAAAACAACAGCTAGAAATAATATTAAGGGTGTGGTAAAAGAAGTAATTAAAGGTGCAGTTAATAGTGAAATTAAAGTATCTATTGGAGAGAACCAACTTTGTGCTGTAATTACAAATGAAGCAGTAGAAGATTTATCAATTAGAAAAGATGATACCGTTTATGCTATTTTTAAAGCATCAAGTGTTATCTTAGTAGCTTAAAAAATAAATAGTTTGTTTCAAAAACTATTTGAAACAAACTAACTTAGGACAGACATATGTATAACTTAACAGATTATGAATTACAACAATATATAAATGATGATATCCCTTACCTTGATTTAACCACATATCTTCAAGAACAATCTAATAAAAAAGTAAAATTAAGTATCTTTACTAGAGAAGAGATTATTGTCTCTTGTAGTGAAGAGGCTAAAAGAATTGCCCAACTATTAAATTGTAAAGTTGAAAATTATATACCATCAAAAACTTTGATAAAAGAGAATGATACAATTATGGAGTTTAGTGGAGACTACGAAGATGTACACAAAGCTTGGAGAGCGTGTCAAATGCTCTTAGAGTATAGCTGTAAAATGTCTACTTACACTTTTAAAATGAAAGAAAAAATCAATAGTGTAAATAAAAACTGTGAACTATTATCCACTAGAAAGAGTTTCCCTTTTGCAAAAAGGTTATGTATTAAATCTATAATGATAGGTGGTGCTATGCCACACCGTTTGGGACTAAGTGAGAGTATTCTTATTTTTCCACAACATCGAATAGCTTACAAAAATGAAAATGAGTTTTTTAATGATATTAAAAACTTCAAACAAAAAGCTTGTGAAAAGAAGATTGTAATAGAGACTGAAACTCTTGATGATGCAAAACAATTAATGAAATATGGAGCAGATGTTCTTCAAGTAGATAAAATAAAAATAGATGTTTTAAAAGAGATAATAAAATATAAAAATGAAAATTTCCCCCACATAACTATTTTAGTTGCGGGTGGAGTAAATATAAATAATGTACAAGAGTATGCAAGTTTACAAATAGATGGAATAGTATCTAGTGCAATGTACACAAGTGGTATGGCAAATCTAGGAAGTAAAATGAGTATAATAAATCATTAAAGAAGTTAAGTTCTAATTTTATACTCTCCCAAAACTTTCCCTTTTGTATCTATAATATGAACTGCACAGGCTAAACATGGGTCAAAAGAGTGTAATACCTTTAGAACTTCGAGGGGTTTAGATAGATCAGCTATTTTTACCCCAACTAAAGCCTCTTCATATGCACCTCTAATTCCATCACTATTTTTGGGAGTTGCATTCCAAGTTGTTGGGGCAATGATTTGATAATTTTTTATTTTGGAGTTTTCTATGTTTATACTATGAAGTAAAACTCCCCTTGGCACTTCTAAGAAAACGTAGCCACTTGCATCTTTTTCTAGTTCTTCAAAATTGTATTTATCCCAAGTATTTGTATCATAGTATTTAATATTTTGAATCAAATTTGAAACAAGTTTAAAAATATATTCACAAATATATTGACTCTCAATTGCCCTTGCACAATTTCTTCCAATGCTTGAGTTTAAATCTTCAAAGTTTAAAGAGGTATCTTTTAAAAATTCATCAACAAAAGAGTTTATGGCAGTGTTATTATTTAAATAACTAATAAACAATCTTGCAATGGGACCAGTTTCCATAGTCTTACCATCATATCGTGGAGCTTTTATCCAAGAGTATTTATCATCACTATTTTTAGTTTTTAAAGTTCCATCTTCATTTAAATCAGTATAAAAAGGTTCTTGTTTTTCATCATCACTATACCAAGCCCTTTGAACTTCTTCTTTTATTTTATTGGCATCGAACTCTTGTATATTTGAAAAATCTCCATCAAATATAACTCCACTAGAAAAAAGTTTTTTCTCTTTGTTTATAGGATATACACCTACACTTAAATAATTAGCAGCTGTTTTTCCACTTTTTGATTTTATCTCTTCTTTATATGCAATCGCTAATAATTTCATATCAGGTAAATAAGCCCTATTTATAAAATCACTTGCCTCTTTTATTACAAAAATAAAGTCATTTAATCTTTGGGGGTTTAGCATATCTGCAACACTTGTAATACCACCTACAACCAAAGATTGAGGATGGGGTGTTTTCCCTCCAAAGATAGCTATGGCTTTTGAGATTTTTGTTTGAAATTGTAAGGCTTCAAAATAGTGGGATAATAAAATTAAATTTTGTTCACTACTTAACTTATAATCACTATGTCCCCAATATCCACTATTAAAAGGTCCTAATCTTCCTGCATCTATAAAATTTTGAAGCTTTTCTAAAACTGTCTCATAATGTGTATTAGAGTTTCTAAATGGTTTTTTACAATACTTATGAGCCTCTTTTGTACTCTCTTTAGGATTTGCCTTTAAGGCACTTAATACATCCACAAAATCAAGCAGATGTAACTGATAAAAATGTACCACATGGTCTTGAATAAACAAAGCCATAGACATCAAGTCTCTTATTATTCTAGCATTTTGAGGAACACTTAAAGAATATGCATTTTCAACAGCCCCAATAGCACCTCTAAAGTGTGAATTTGTACAAACTCCACAAACTCTTCCAGCTAATAATCCTGCATCTCTGGGGTCTCTATCTTGTAAAATTATCTCTATGCCTCGAAAAAGTTGCCCACTAACATAAGCCTCTTTTACGACTCCATTTTCATCAACTTCTACTTCAGCTCTTAAGTGTCCTTCAATTCTAGTAATGGGATCAATAACAATTTTTTTCATCATTTTTCTGTCTCTTTTTCTTTATAGACTCTCTCATTTGCAAACTTATCAAAAAATCCAAGTTCAGTACAACCCATACAACCATGCCCAACTTGTACAGGCCAACTTGTTCCTTGGTTAAATTTCATAGAGGGGCAATTTACATTGGCATATGGACCTTTACAGCCCATCTCAAAAAGACACCAACCATTTTTTGCACCATCATCTCCCCACTCTTTTACAAATTCGCCAAGTTCATAGTGACCTCTTCTTTCACAATTATCATGAACCCTTTGTTCATAAGCCCATAAAGGGCGGTTAAATTTATCTAAAGCTGGCAACTCTTCAAACATCATATATGAGAGCAATGTTCCTACTATATTTATAGGATTTGTTGGACATCCTGTAATATTTATCACATCATCTCTTTTTAAAGCCTCCGCGACTCCAACTGCACCTGTAGGATTTGGATATGCAGATACTACTCCTCCATCAAAAGCACATGAACCAACAGCTAATACAAGGGCTGCATCTTTAGCACATTTTTCTAAAAGTTCAATTCCTGTTTCACCTTTTTTGCCTATTCGTAAATATTTTCCATCAAGCCCTAAAGGAACAGCGCCTTCGACTATTAAGACATATTTACCTTTGTCATTTTTTATAATATCTTCTAAAATAGTCTCACTCTCATCACCACTTGCACTCATAAGTAACTCATGATAATCCAAAGAGATATAATCAAAAATCAAATCCTCTAAAACAGGATTAGAAGATTTAATAAAAGCTTCACTATTCCCGCTACAATCACTTAACTCCAACCAAATTATTGGAATCTTATTTAAGTTTTTAATTCCCTCACTTACAACATCTTCAAAGGCTGGGTTTAATTTCATATTAGCTGTTACCATAGAGATCCAACTATTAATTTCACTTTTGCCCATATCAAGCATTTTTAGTGCCGATTCTAAATTATTTTCATCCATATTATTTTTTGGATGTAGTTTTTTAAACTTCTCTACTCTTTTTTTACTTCTTTTTAACTCTTCTTCTAATCTTATCTCTTCAGGAGTTTTTTTAGGAGTATCATAATCTATTAAATGTTGGGTATCCAAAATAATATCATCTATCTCTTTTTTACATCTCCCACAAACTCTTCCTGCCTCACTAAACTCCTTTAAAGTAGCAAAAGAGTCTATTTTACAAGAAGTTACAAGTTCTACTAAATCATCATAATAGATATGTTTACAAGCACAAACTAACTTACCTCTTGGGCTTAATTCTCTATTTTCATACAAATAGTTTAAATCTATCTCTTCTTTTTGTTTTATCACTTTTTCTAAATACGCTGTATCAATATTTGAATTAATTCCAATAAATCTAATAAGTTTATTATCTTTTAAGAAGTATTCATCAACTCTTTTTTTATCTATTGATTCAATGGCAACTTTTTCAAAATCTTTATTAAAATCTGAAGAGCAAATTTCAACCAAAGTAAAATCACCAATCTTAAGCATATCAACTGCCACATCTAACTCAAAACTCATAACATCTTTTTGAAAGATATGAGAGATAGCAACATTTGCTTGGATTGTACACTCTTTTACATGACCTGCTAAGAATTTATCTTTTATAACTTCTGCACATTCACCAACTGCATAGATATTTTCATCACTAGTTTGCATGAATTCATTTACTAGAATTCCTTTATTTACATCTACAATATTTTCAAAAGAACTTGCATTTGCTTTTATACCCACTCCAAAAACAATAAAAGGATTTTTTATCTCTAACTTTTTTGTTTTAAGAAGTTCAATTTTATTATTTCTGATTACTGTATCAACTATCTCATCTTCATAGGAGATTTTTACTTTTTCATTTTTTAAAAAGCTTTTTTCCATGATTTGCATAGCTTCATTTGATATATATTTATCATATAAATGTCTACTTCTTAAAAGTAAAGTTATGCTTTTCACATCACTTATATTATTTAAAGTATCAAGGAGTTCTAAGGCAATAGGGCCACTTCCTACAAGTACTACTTCATGGGTTTTAGAGTATTTCTCTATCTTTTTACAATCATTTACATTTCGAAAAACAGCTACATTATCTATATTTGTATCTAAAAGAGTTAGGGGAGTTGAACCTGTGGCAATAATAAGTTTATCATAGGTATAAGTTTTATCATTTGAGAAGACTATTTTTTCCTCTTTATTGATATTTGAAACCCTTTGATTAAGTTGTAAGGTTACAGCACTATTTAGTTCTAGTTTTATATCTTCTACATCATTTTTAGTTCCAATTAGTCTACAAAGATGTATCCTATCATAAGGGATATATTTTTCATCACTAAGCATAGTAATATTACATGATGAATCTATATTTAAAATATTATTTGCTAAGTAAACTGCGGCAATTCCTCCACCTATTATAACTATCTTCATTTGATCTCTTTTTTATGTATTACCTTAATTATATCTAAATTTCAGTAACCATTTAATTACATAATTTACTCAATATCAAAGGAACACTTCTTGCATGTATATTAGTCAACCTTTTGTAGTTAAATTTTAAAGAGTAAGACTCCCCCAGTTTTACTCTTTTTTTTAAAAGGAATTGAAAAGGAAAAATATATATGACAGAAGCAACTTTTGACGCAACTTACAATTTTGCAAAAAAATTTTCATCTTACAAAGAATTTTATATAAAAAGCAATGAGCTCATTTTTTCAAAACTTGGCCTTGGTACTTTTAATAAAGAGCCTTATAAAGAAGAGAATTACGTTTTTCATTATATTGAAGGTGTAAAAGAAGCTGTTAAAAATGGCATAAATCTAATAGATTCTGCAAGTAATTATAGATATGGGCAAAGTGAAAAAGAGATTGGTATTGCACTAAAAGAGCTTTTTGAAGAGAAAATAGTTACAAGAGAAGAACTAATTATTTGTTCAAAGGGTGGTTTTATTCAATTAGAATATCCATTTCCAAAAAATCCATATACTTGGATTGAAGAAAATATCATCAACACAAAACTAGCGACACAAGAAGATATAGAATTGGATCAACACTGTTTAAGTGCTGATTTTATAGAGTGGTCATGTAAGAAATCTTTGGAAAATATGGGTATTGATAAATTTGATATTTACTATTTACATAATCCAGAAATCCAAATACAAAAAAATGGATATAAAAAATTCCTAAAAAAAGTTGAATCTATATTTAGAAGATTTGAAAAAATGGTAACTATGGGCTTCATCAAATACTATGGGGTTGCTGTTTGGAATGGATTTAGTGATAAATCTACAGGTGAACATATCAACTTAGAAGATTTAGTAGAAATTGCACTTAAAGTTGGAGGAGAAGATAACCATTTTAAATATATTCAAACTCCTTTTAATATTGCAAAAACAAACATATATACAATGCCAACACAAACAGTAAAAGGTGAGGAATGTACACTTTTACAAGCAGCACATAGACTAAAAATTGGTGTTATAAGTAGTTCTTCACTACTTCAAATGAATCTATTTAAAAAGTCATTTAAAGCTGAAACTGGTTACTTATTGGATAATAAAATGGTTCTAGAAAATGATATTCAATTAGCGCTTCAATTTGTACGTTCAACACCTGGAATTATAAGTTCACTTTTTGCTTCAAAAGTACCTGTTCATATAAAAAGTAATCTAAAAATATCTCAAATAAAGTCAACTCCAAGAGCACACTACGACTTAATGTATAGAGTATAATATGATTTATGATGTAGTTGTAGTAGGCGGTGGTATCGCTGGACTAATGGCAGCAATAGAAGCAAAAAAAGTTGATAATACTGTAGCTCTCATCACAAAAGGAAATATCTTCAAATCAAATTCTGCCATGGCAAGTGGTGGAATAAATGCAGTTTTAAATTCTAAAGATTCTTATGCAATAAATTCTCATATTGATGATACTTTCAAATCATCAAAAGGTCTAGCAGATATAAATGCCATAAGTTATATGTGTAAAAATGCTTCTAATATAATCTCAAAACTTGAAAAATATGGAGTAAATTTTGATAAAGATGAAAAGGGGAATATTTTACAAAGACCCTTTGGTGGAGGTTCAGCAAATAGAACTTGTTATGTGGGAGATAAAACTGGGTTTGCAATAACTCAAGCACTTATAAAAAAAGCAAAAGAAGTAGGTATAACTTTTTTGGTAAATACTTATGTATTAAACCTAGCTACCCATGAAAACGCTATTTCTGGGGTAGTTTGTCTAAGAAGATCTGACACTTCTGTTTTAGTATATCCAGCAAAAGCTGTAGTTCTTGCAGGTGGTGGATATGCTGGAATATTTAGAGGAAACTCTACCAATGCACAAGATTATACGGGTGATTTATTAGCTGTTTGTTTAAGAGCGGGATTAGTTTTAAAAGATATGGAATTTATGCAATTTCACCCAACAGGAATAGCCAAAACAAATTATCTTGTAACAGAAGCAGCACGGGGGGAAGGTGGATACTTGATAAATAGTGATGGTGAGAGATTTATTAACGAACTAGAAACTAGAGATAAAATTGCAAAGGCAATACTTGAACAGCAAAAAAAGGGGAAAGAGGTATTTATTGATTTAAGACATTTAGGATACGAAAAAATTCAAGAAAAACTTCCCTCACTATTTAATGCAGCATATAATCAAGTGGGAATAGATATTAGTAAAGAGTTATTAAAAATAAAACCTGTAGCCCATTATAGTATGGGTGGAGTTGATACAAATATGGGTGAAACTTCAATAAAAGGACTTTTTATCTGTGGAGAAATGGCTTCAAATGGAGTTCATGGAGCAAATAGACTTGGAGGAAACTCTCTTTTAGAGGGAACAATATTTGGTGAACTAGTGGGTAAAAAAGCTTATGAATATACTCACTACAAAGAGTATTTGCCAATTGATTATAATATAGTCATAAGAGATATTCAAAATATAGATAAAATTTTTGAAGGTGATACTACAAAAAACTTCAATGCAATTAGAATCTCCTTAGGAAAAGTTTTATTTGAAAAAGTAGGAATTATACGTTCCGAAGAGAGTTTGATTAAAGCCTTTGATTATGTAAAATATCTAAGAAGAGAATCATATTCCCTTCATTGTATAAATAAAGAAAAGACTAATAATGTTGAATTAATTTCCATACTAGAATTAAGAAATGCCCTTGAAATATCAGAAGCTATAATACTTTCAGCACAAAAAAGAAAAGAGAGTAGAGGTGCTCATTTTAGAGAAGATTATCCACTTGAAGATGAAAATTTAAAAAAACACATCTTAATAAAAGAGGTTCAAAAAGGTTACTTTAGATTAAGATTTGAAGATAATTCAATACTTACAAAAATAAGAAATCTATTTATAAATAGATTAAATTAAAAAAGGAGAAGAAAATGGCAAAAGTTATGTTAAGAGAAAATGAGGGCAAAATATATTTCTATTTTGCAAAAAAAGATATGGAAGAGATTATAGAGTCTGTAGAGTTTGATACTGAAGAAAATTGGGGTGGAGAATGTGAACTTTCTAATGGTGAAACATGGTGGATACAACCAGGTCCAAAAAATTTACCTAAAGAAGAAGTTTGTAAAAAACTCAACAGTTAAAACCTGTTTGTATATAAAATATACAAAATTATTTATGAATTTGTATTCAGTATGTTATACTATTATTAAAAAGGATTTTTCATGTCATTATTTGATAATACAGCCTGTAACTCATGTTTAACACTTAGAGAATTAACAACACTTTATGAAATTTCAGCAGTAATATCAAATCATTATGATTTGGAAACTTCTCTTGAAAAATCAATAAAGATTTTGAAAAATAGTCTAAATCTTACAAACTGTACAGTTCATATTTTAGAAGATGATTTACTTACAGTATTTGCTTCAGTTGAACTATCAACTATTCAAAAAAAACTATCAGTTTATAAAGTAGGTGAAGGAGCAACTGGAGTTGCAGCTTTATCTAAAGAACCAGTTGTTGTGGAAAATATTCACAATGATTCACTATTTTTAAACAAATCAGGGAAAAGAGATTTTTCAAATCTTTCATATGTAGCTGTTCCTTTAGTTGTTGAAAATGAAACTGTTGGTGTTTTGGGTGCTGCTCTTACTAAAAGTACGGAAATAGGATTTGAAGATTGTGTAAGAATACTTACAATTATTGGTTCAATATTTGCACAAACTATCTACTCTTATCAACTAAACATAAAAGAAAAAGAAAGATTAGAAGATTTGAAATCATATTATAAAATGGAATGGGACTCAAAGGTTCACAATTTTGGAGATATCATTGGGGATAGTCCAAAAATGGAACAAGTTTTTCAAGTAATACAAAGAATAGCCCAATCAGAGGTTACTGTATTAGTAAGAGGAGAGACAGGAACTGGTAAAGAGCTAGTTGCTGCTGCAATCCATAAAAGAAGTAAAAGAGCAAATGAGCCTTTTATTAAATTGAACTGTGCAGCTATTACTGATACCTTACTTGAAAGTGAACTTTTTGGTCATGAGAAAGGTGCTTTTACAGATGCGAGAGAGACTAGAAAAGGAAGATTTGAATTAGCAGACAAGGGAACTTTATTTTTGGATGAGATAGGAGATATTTCATCTTCTGCACAAGTAAAACTTCTAAGAGTTCTACAAGAGCGAGAGTTTGAAAGAGTAGGTGGAAGTAAAACCATAAAAGTAAATGTTAGACTAGTTGCAGCTACAAATAGAAACTTAGAACAAATGGTAAAAGAGGGAAAATTTAGAGAAGATTTATATTATAGATTAAATGTAATTCCAATTGATTTACCACCACTTAGAGAAAGAGGTGATGATATAAAACAACTTGTTAATTTCTTTTTAGAGAGAGCCATTAAAAACCATAAAAAAAAGGTGAAAATATTAGATGAAGCTATGGATATATTGGCAGCTTATCCTTGGCCTGGAAATGTTAGAGAACTAGAAAATACTATGGAAAGAATTGTTTTAATGGGTAATGAAAATGGCATAGATAGTTTTGATATGTCACTACTTCTTCCTGCACTAGAAAAAGGGAAATTAGAAGATAAACCAATAGCTTCTTCAAAACAAGCAAGCCATAAAAAAAGCTTAGAAGATATGGAAAAAGAGGCTATAAAAGAGGCTTTGATTGCAAATAATTTCAACCAATCAAATGCTGCAAAAGAGCTAGGAATAACACTTAGACAAATGGGTTATAAAATCAATAAATATGGAATAACAAATGAAATACAAGAATGAAGAATTTGAACTCATTGATGAATTTATAGATGTGGGATATATGGCTGAAGATATTGAAGCTGTAGATTTACAAGGTAATGAGCTAACTATAAAAAAAGCAAGTCCAAATAGAATGATTCAGATTCTTTTATCATTTCCAAATTTTGAAGATTTTAAAGAAGAAATTATAGCTTTTGATGAGTTTATGAATGATGCAAAAGTTGAAATATTTACTTATTTGATATTTGATAAAAAGATTGACCTTGACTATACATTTAAAAAAATACTTCCTGTTTTTGATATCAATGAAGATTATGGAAATATGTATGGAACAAAAATAGTAAGTGGTACTTTAGAAAACTGCTTAACAAAAGCCCTATTTTTAGTTGGAAAAGATGGAGCTATATATCACATTGATATGCCAGAAGAGTTATCCAAACCTTTTGATATGGAAAGAATAAGAATTGAATTAAACAAAGTTTATCAATCATACACAGGAGTTGGTTGCCACGGTTAATAAAAAATAGCTACAAGACTCTCATCTTGCAGCTTATTTGATTTTATTTTATTTTGATTTTTTTATTGTTTATATTGTTAAGTCAAAAGACCATCAAAATTTTAAATTTATTTACCAATCTTATTAGCTATAAATTCAAAATCACATTACTTAATGGTATAAATTAGACTTTACCATTCTTTTTAAAGCCCTACCATAAGTTCCATTTTTATAGTCAACTAGTACAGATTTCATATCTGCCTTTGACCTCTCATTAATAATTAATGATTTGCTATTTAAAGCTTGTTTCTCTTCATTTTCCCCATAATAAGCTATCCATTTTCCATGAGCTAAAAAGGCAACAAAAAGAGAAAAAATGAATCCTCCTTTCTTTTAATCAAAAAATTATATAAAAATTTTGTGGCAAAATGATTGGATTTTCATCTTTATAGAATATTTAAAAGGTTTTTATTTCATATCCAAAGTGTTGTGAAACGATCATCCCCTCTGGAAGTTTTGCTCTTAATCTTTTAATCATAGATCTAATTCCAACTGAAGTTGTCATTTCTCCTTCCCAAACATAATCTTCTATATACTCTAAAGGAGTCATTTTATTTTCATGTTTAATTAAAAGGGATATAAAACGTCTCTCTTTTCTTGTAAGTTTTACCGCTTCTTTGTTTTCATCAAATAATGTTTCTGAACTTAAATTATATGTATAATTAGCCAATAGCTTTTTTTCTTCTCCAAGATGACATAGTTGTTTTATTTTTGTCTCTAACTCATACATATAAAATGGTTTTTTTAAAAAATCATTACATCCATTTGAATATGCTTTTTTTACATTTTCCAATTCAAAGTTTGCACTTATAATTATTGCAGGAGTTGTTTTATCTCTATTTCTTATCTCTTTTAACAATGAAATTCCATCTATAGTTGGGACATTTATATCTAAAATAAAACAATCGAATCCATCTATACAATGCTCAAGGGCATCCAATCCATCATTAAAACTTGATACTTCATATCCAATATCTTTTAATTCTTCTGTAATTAATTCTAATAAACTTTCATTATCTTCTAATACTAAAACTTTCATCTAATCTCTCTCTATATTCAAAGGTAATGATATCTCTATATTTGCACCATTTTCTGTATTGAAAGCATTTATTACACCATGCATTTTATTTTCAATAATAAGTTTTGCCATATACAAACCAAAGCCATCACCATTTTTTTTATTAGTATAAAAAGCTTCAAAAAGATGTTTTAATGCATCAGCATCAAATCCTTTACCATCATCAATTACACTTAAATTAATATAAGTAGCATTTCTAGAGAGTAAAATCATGATTTTTCCACTCTTTTTAAACTCTCTTGATAATATAATTGAATCTTTTGCATTGTTTATTATGTTTAGTAAAACTTGTTTAAACTCATTTGGATATCCAAAAAGGCTATATGAACTATCTAAATTATTAACATATTCAAGTTGAATATTGTTATATTTTAATGAACTATCAAGTATTGTCTCTATTTCTTTAATTCCTTTATCAATATCAAAAAGTACTGGTTTATTAGATGGTTTGATAAATTGTCTAAATGCATCAATTGTATCACCCATATAAATAATTTGTTTCATAATAGTGTCAAAGAATCCATCCATATTTTCTTTACTTAATTTACCTTTTTTGTAATATCGCTGCATTTTATGAGCAACTACTGAGAGTTCAATTAGTGGTACTTTCCATTGATGCACAATAGCGGAAAGCATTTCTCCAACTTCTGTTAGTTTTGATTGTTGGATTATAAACTGTTTATTGATTTCAAGCTGTTTTTTTTCTGTTATATCAGTAATAATTGTTACTGTACCACTGTTTTTACCATTTTCATCATAATATATTTTACTTCTTGCAAAAAAGGAATTATCATTATAAACAAATTCAATATCTTCTTCAATAGATATTCTTTCTTTTGTTATTACTGTGCAAAATGGTTTAAAAACATCACAAATATAGAGACCAATTCCATCTTTCCCATTATAAAATATTTTTGAAAAAGACCGATTGTGACCTCTAATATATCCATTTGAATCAATCCAAAACACTGCACTTTTTACATTATTTAAAAGAACTTGTTCTCTTTTATTTTCAGCTATCAATTGTTTTGACAATTTATCTCTTTTATAAATATTTACAAGTGCAAGAAGTAAGAAAAATAGAATAAAAGGGGAAATTATAAATATTCTATGAATCCAAGTTTTATATTCTTCAAAAAATGTTTCTGGTTCATTTATAAAAATTGAACCTTTAGGAACTAAATTTGTATTTAAGCCATATTTTTCCATAACTTTATAATCATAAACATATTCAGTATGCGCCAATATTGGTTTTGTATAATCAACCTTCTTACCTTGCATAATCTCAACAGCTCTTTTACCAGCTTCATAACCAACATAATAACCTCTCAATAAATGACCCCCAATAACTCCTTTTCCTAAGTGATAATCAGTCATAGAAAATACAGGAACAGGAGAACTATTTAAAAGTTTATTGACTTTTAAAAAAGGTATATAATTTTCATTTTCATCAAGATATAAATTTCCAAACCAAACTGCACTATTTTTTGGAAGGGTTTTAAAATCTTTATAAATTTGAGAAATATTTCCATCTAAATATAATTTATAATCAATTTTATTTTTAAAACTATCTAATTTTTCTTTTATTATCTTATTAATCATTTCAGAAGTATAGGTCTTATCATTTATAACATATAAATATTTTAAATCAGGCATTATTTGTAAGATTGCTTCAATGGCACTTTTTAAAGGTTTATGCTCCATTATTAAGCTAATTTTATCTTTTAACACTTCATTAACATCAATGCCAGGATTCATCTCTTCAATTCCAGTAAAGACTAAAGGAACATTTTTAAACAATTTATTTCTATGCTTTAACACAAATTGAACAGCTGCATTATCTGCTGCGATGACAATATCAAATTTTTGATTTTTAAATTTTTCTATGAAAGCTTCTCTAATAAGTTTGTGATACTTTTTATTTTTATTTCTTTTATCATCTAAATATTCAGTAGAGAGTTCATAATCAGGAAGTACTTTTAAGGAATCATCAATACCTTTAGAAATATTTTCACACCAAGCTAAGCCTTTATTATATGAATGTAATAATAATATATACTTTGATGATGCACTTAAAGAAGAGACAATAAGAAATATTAAGAATAACTTTTTAAACATATAAGCCTTTTTTATAAAATAAATCTCTATTTTACCATATCGAATAGGTTTCTTCAAATAGAAGAAACCATAAATTTATTGTTCTTGAAGATATTTTTCTATTTTCATTCTTTCATCTTTGGTAAGCCCAGCTTGAGGTGCCATGTTATTTAAAATACTTGGCCATACATTTGGGGTAAATTCCTCTTTATGATGAATATCATGACATGCACCACATTTTGCTTCAAACATATTTTTACCTTCTGCTATAATTTTAGTTTTGTCATTTGTTAAAGAGTCACTTTTAATATATCCTTTTATTAAAACTTCAAACCACTCATTATCATACTCATCAACTTTTTTTCCAATAATTTTATAATCAGCAAAATCTTTACCTTCAAAGCCAGTGATTAAGAAACCTGCCTTTTCATAAACAGTTGGACTATCTTCAGGAGCATAACCAATAAATTCTACTTTTGTTAATTTAGCTCCTTTTTTAAGAACTTTTACTTGTGAAGCCACAATTAAATCACCAAGGACCTCTTTTTTATTTACATCTTTATACAATTTTGTGTTTTGAGATAAATATGCCGTATCAGCAGCTACACTAAGTGTAACAACTGATACTAAAACCAATAATATTTTTCTTAAAAATGTCATCTAAGCTCCTTTAATTTCTGGAGCTTTAAATATTCCAATAGCAGGAACCTCTCCATCAAATTTTTCAATTTCAACAAGTGCAGTTGCTTGATTTCCTTGAGCAAGACTTGAAGTTCCTTTATCGGGAGTTAATACATTAACATCACCATGTCTACATAAAGTACCAGGTTCTCCAGCTTCAGTTGGATCATACCAAGCTCCCTCTTGCATTCGTACTGCACCTTTTTTTACAAATTCAGTTACTACTGCACCTCCTAAAATTTGTCCTCGTCCATTAAATACTTTTACAACATCACCATTTTTTATACCACGTTTTTTTGCATCATCAGTATTTAGCCAAATAGGTTCTCTTCCATTTACCTCTTCAAGATGTCTAATCCAAGTATTATTTAATTGAGAGTGAAGTCTATATTTAGGATGTGGTGTAATTAAATTCAATGGATATTTTTCAGCTTTTTTAGAACCTACCCATTCCATTGGTTCAAACCACATAGGATGTCCTTTACAATCATCATAACCATAACTTGCCACTTTTTTTGAAAAAATTTCAATTTTCCCAGATGGAGTTCCAAGTCTATTAATAATTGGATTTTTTCTAAACTCTTCAAATCTTATGTATTTTTTTGCGATTTCTGGAGTTTTAAATTCACAAAATCCTTTTTTCCAAAATTCATCAAAAGTAGGCATTTTTACTCCAGAATTTTGTGCTTTTTTATAAGAAACTTCATAGAAGTGTTTAATCCATCCCATTTTATCCCTACCTTCTGTGAAAGCATAAACATGTTCTTTAGAGAAATGTTCTAATATTCCAGTAAAAATATCAAAATCATCTTTCACATCTCCATATGGTTTAGATACTTGTTTCATAGCAAAAATAAAACTATTTGAATGAGATTTTGTAATATCATTTCTTTCTTGCTCTAGTGTTGAAGGAAGAATAATATCTCCCATTCTAGCAGTTGCAGTCCAGAAAGCATCTTGTACAACAAATGTTTCTAATTTTCTATATGCTTTAATCATTCTATTTCTATCTTGGTGATGGTGGAACGGATTTCCTCCAGCCCAATATGCCATTCTGATGTCTGGATATTTAATGATGTTACCATCAAACTTAATCTCTTTTCCTGGGTTTTCTAAACACTCAACAATTCGTGATACTGGAATCACAGGAACTTTATTATCTCTCCATGGTCCATCAATTTTTGTTTTTCTACCTATACCACCAAGTCCTGGAGATGCAGATAATGCACCTTTTTCTGCTTTTAACCCCGTTGATCCATTGAGTGATTTTTCACTTTGTGCATTCCCCGTTGCAGCTGCAGGCATTGGAACCCCTCCACCTGAATAGTGGTAACTACATCCATAACCTCCACCAGGAAGTCCAATTTGTCCTAACATACTTGCAAGTGTAATTAACATCCAGTTTGGTTGTTCCCCATGATCAGCTCTTTGTGTAGACCATCCTCCCATTAACATTGTTCTTTTTGAAGCAAATTCTTTTGCTAACATTTTAATTACTTCAGCATCAACACCACAAATTTTAGATGCCCATTCTGGAGTTTTTTCAATTTTATCTTCAGTTTTACCAATTAAATATTGTGAAAATTGTTTAAATCCATAAGTACATTTTCTTAAAAATTTTGCATCATGTAATTTATTAGTATAAAGATAATGAGCTATTCCAAGCATCAAAGCGACATCAGTTGTAGGATTAATTTTAATATGCTCTGCATCAAAATACATACCAGTATTATTATAAACAGGGTCAATTATATAAAATTTCAATCCTCTTTTTTTAGCTTGTGCTTTTAACTCTTTTAAATAAGTATATGTTTTATGATCTGGAACACCCCATGCGATTTGATTTGTATTTACAATATCAGCACCCCAAAATACAATACATTCAGAGTTTTCAATTAATACTGGATACGCCGTTGGTTTAGCTGTTGATTCATCAGTACCTGTAATATAAGGAGTAATTTGTCTAATAGCATGTGTTGAATATGTACAAGTTCTTGAAGTGTATCCACCTGTTAAGTGAAGCATTCTTCCTAAAAGTGCTTGAGGATTATTTAATGATCCTACACAATACCAACCATAACTTCCTCCATAAATGGCTTCATCACCATAATCTTTATGTGTTCTTTTAATTTCGTTAGCAACTAACTCTAAAGCTTTTTCCCATGAAACACGAACAAATTTATCTTTACCTCTTTTTGATTTATCGCTTTTATATCCATTTTTAAGATAATCTTCTCTAACACACGGGTAAAGAATTCTATCTTCTGCATATGTTCTTGCTGGAAGTGCGTTTATTAAAGATGATGGATATTCATCACCTTTAAATGCTTCCACACCTTCAAATCTAGAGTTTCTTACTCTTGCTCTAAATGCACCAAAGTGAGAAGCACTCATCTCTAAAGGTTTATCATTAAATAAACTTTCACCAACTAGAGGTATTGCCTGAGCTTGAACAACTGCAGCTGCAGCAACTGTACTTGATTTTAAAAATGTACGTCTATTCATTCCATTTTTCATTTTATTCTCCTAGATTTAAAATTAATTTAATAACTTAAAAATTAATAAATCAATTTATTAGTTTAATAAATTAATAAAATTATAAATTAATGCTGTGGCGAAAATGTGGCAAAATAGTTAATTTAAAACATAATATTAAGGAACGGTTTTTGCATAGTAGTTAATTAAATATTACTATAGGATATTTAATGGAAAATATAGTAGAAAAATTAAAAAATGGTACTCTCGTCCCATTTTTAGGAATGGGTATATTCGAAGATAGTATTGCAAAAGATGGAACAAAACTTCCATTTGATAGTGATTCGATGATTTTAGCCCTAAATAATGGAAGAGCTATGAGCCCAAGACTTATGTATGAATACTCAAGAGCCGCTATGAGTTTAGAGCAAAGAAAAGGTAGAGAGTTTATTATTCAAATGACAAACCATATCTATAGTTCTAAAGAGTATGATTTACCTAAAGTTTATACTTGGCTAAAACAAATCAAACCTAAATATGTAATTGATACAAATCTAGATGATAGCTTACAAAAGATTTATAGTGATGAAAATCACTTCTTAATAACTGGAGTTTCTAGAATAACTGCTGATTATGATAGATTTATTATTTATAGATTTGATCTTAGTAGAAATGCCTATGAAAAAGTAGAAAAAGAGGCTTTAACTTTAGATTTGCCAATTTTATTTAAACCTATGGGCTCAACAAAACCTGAGATGAATTTTATCATCTCTGATGCTGATTTTGTAGATTGGTTAACAGAAGCTATGGGTGGATTTGCTATGCCTCCTATTTTAAAAGATTTTAGAAAAGACAAAGAGTATCTTTTTATGGGTGTTGATTTTTCAAAAGATACTTTTAGAATGGTTGCAAATGAAATAACAATGGATTTAAAAGGTGGGTTTGCTATATTTAATAAACCTGAACTAACAAAAAAAGAGGATAAATTTATCAAAACTCATAATTTAGAAAATTTAAATTTGAGTTTAAATGAGTTTATAAATAACTATGCCTAATAAATTAAAATCATGTGATTTTTGTGGGAAAGAGATAAAAGAAGTTAAAAAAATATTTTCAAGTGAAAGTGCAAATATTTGTGATGAATGTATCTCTATGTGTTCAAATGTTATGGAAAAAGAGACTATAAAAGAAGCAAAAAAAGAGTTCCAAAAAGGTCTTAGTGTTCCTATTAAAATAAAAGAACATCTTGATGATTATGTAATAGGTCAAGATGATGCTAAAAAGGTTTTAGCAGTTGCCCTTTATAACCACTACAAAAGAATCGATAAACCAATTATCAAAAATGTAGAACTTGAAAAATCAAATATCATGCTAATAGGTCCAACAGGAAGTGGTAAAACTCTTCTTGCAAAATCACTTGCTAAAATCATGGATGTACCCTTTGCAGTTGCAGATGCAACAGCTTTAACTGAAGCTGGATATGTGGGTGAAGATGTTGAGTCTATACTTTCAAGACTTTTAGCAGCTGCTGATTTTGATTTGGAAAAAGCAAAAAGAGGTATTGTTTATATAGATGAAATAGACAAAATAGCCAATAAAAGTGAAAGTGCCACAAGTGGAAGAGATGTAAGTGGGGAGGGTGTTCAACAAGGTTTATTAAAAATATTAGAGGGTGCTGAAGTTTATGTTCCTGTAAAAGGAAGTAGAAAAAACTCATCTGCTGAGACTATTTTATTTGATACTACCCATGTTTTATTTATCTGTGGTGGTGCTTTTGTTGGATTAAGAAAAGATGAAAACAAAGAAAAATCTACAGTAATGGGATTTTTAAACAAAGATAATAAACAAAAAGATAAAAAAGATATCGAAGCAAAAGAGCTTATCTCTTTTGGATTAATTCCTGAATTTATTGGTAGAATTCCAGTAATTGCAGAACTTAATAAACTCTCAAAAGAGGATTTAATAAGAGTTCTAAAAGAACCTAAAAATGCTATTACAAAACAGTATGAAATACTTTTTGAGCTTGATGGGGTTGATTTAAAATTTGATGATAAAGCCCTAGATGAAATTGCAAATATCGCTTATGAAAAAGACGTAGGAGCTAGAGGATTAAGGGGTATAATAGAAAAACTTATGCTACCATTACAATATACAATACCATCAGAAGAGAACTTGGGTTCGTGCGTAATTACACAAGAGTATATATGTAATGAAAAAGATGTAGATTTAATATATGTGAAAGGTACGGAAAAGAAGGTCTCTAAGGAGATAAACTATAATGATATTAAAAAATAATTTACAAATATGTAAAGCAACAAATGACGACCTTCCAGACCTAATTAACCTTCTTCAATCTTTGTTTACTATTGAACAAGATTTTGCTTTCAATGAAAAAAAACATGAAGAAGGGATAATTCTACTAATAAATAATAGAAGTTCCGAAGTTATCCTTGTAAAATTTGAAAATGAAGTTATAGGAATGATTACTATTCAGAAAATTATTTCAACTGTTATGGGAACAAAAGTTGGACTAATAGAAGACTTCATCATCAAAGATGATTACAGAGATTTAGGTGTTGGAACTTATCTTCTTGAGTACATCAAAGATTATGCCAAAAAGCACTCATTAACAAGACTACAATTAGTTTGTGATGAAGACAATACAACAGCCAAAGAATTTTACACAAATAAAAAATTTAAACGAAGTAATTTAAACGCTTGGTATTACCACTTAGATAAATAGCTTAATAATGGAACACTATTTGCATTGTCTTTTTTATATTTTTATATAAGGAAAGACAATGGCAGTTAGAATTACAGAAGAGTGTATAAGTTGTGAAGCATGTGCTCCAGAGTGTCCAGTTGCAGCGATTTTAGAAGATGGTCATGATAAAAATCCTACAGATGTTTTTTATGTAAAACCAGAATCATGTGTTGAGTGTGTTGATCATGCAGATAAACCAAGATGTGCAGAAGCCTGTCCAACTGAAGGTGCAATTGTATGGGATATGCCTTATACTGCAGAGTTCTCTGAATATTATGCAATGGGTAATGACGAAGGTACTTATAAAATTAGAGAACATAAAACTAAAGGTCTTATGTTACCAAGTGTAAAAGAGCAAAAGTTTATTGCTGACATTCCAATGGAAGATAGAGAATCTTATGCAAATGTAGGACAATTTTAAATCTAAAACAAAGACTTTAGGTCTTTGTTTTACCCAACACACTTTAAAGAAACTAAAAAATTTGCCCCTTTGCATTTTTTACTTTCATATTCATATTCTACATTTGAAACACTTATTTCCCCTCCTATTTTTTTAACAATTGAATAAGCCATATATAAACCAAGCCCTGTTCCATTGGATTCATGTTTTGTAGTAAAATATGGTTCATATATTTTATTCATTATCTTCATAGGTATTCCATTGGCATTATCTTTTATACTTACACAAATAGTATCTTTATCTTGTGTAACTTTTACAAAGAGCAATCTATCTCCATCTTTTTTATTTTCTTTTAAAGCATCAATTGCATTGTTAATTATATTTATCAAAACTTGAAGCACCTCATTTTGATTTCCTTTTACATTTTTGTCCAAAACATTATCAAATAGATATTTTACTTGGGCACTTTGTAAAGAGGGAGAGATAAGTCTATTTAGATTTTCAATCAACTCTTTTATATTAAACTCTTTTGTATCTTCCCCACCTTTAATAAAAGATCTAAAATCATCAATTGTTTGAGAAAGATAATTAGCATTTAAAACTATCTGTTTAGAATCTTCCAAAACTTTTTCTTTGTTGAATTTTCCTATTTGATCATAAATACTCCAACTACTACTAATTGTTGTAATTATACTTAATGGTTGCCTCCATTGATGTGCAATATGTCCTATCATCTCACCAAGGGCTGCCATTTTAGATTGCTCAATCAAAAGTTTCTCTTTATCTTTAACCTCTGATAAATCAATAATAGAAGAGATTCTAATAATCTTATTATCCAATTTTAAATTTGTTCCTCTTCCTAAAGTAGGAATAACTTTTTTATCTGATGTTAAAATATTTACCTCAAAAGGTTCAGAAGTATCACTTAAAAAACTCTCTTTAACTTTTTGTTTATCTTCATCAGGTACAAACTCCAAATAATCTAACCCAATAATCTCTTTTTTACTTAAGTTAAAAAGTTTTAAAGCAGAATCATTTGCATCTATACATACTCTATTTTCTGTAAGAATAATTGCCTCTAAAGTAGAATTTATAATACTTTGAATATTACGATAAGAATTTTCTAGTTTGTTGTTATATTTTTTTAAAAAATATTGTCTATATAAAAATCCTATTATTATCAATAAAGTTATTAATAAAATGATTATTAAAATTTTATAGTCAACAGCTTTTTCTTTAACAGTAGTTTGAATCCAATTTGAATAAATATCTTTTTTCTCTTTTTGAGTAATTGAATCTATTGTTTTATTAATTATTGATAATAAGATTGGATTATTCTTTTGTACTAAATAGTGATGTTCAAAATCGAAAAGTGTACTTCCAGAGATTTTTAAATCATTCAAATGAAGTAATGAAATATAAAATATTGAAGTTGCAATATGCCCGACAAAAGCGTCTGCCTTCCCTTTTTCTACTAAAATCAAAGCTTCTTGAATATTTGAAGTCTCTAATATCTTGATATTAGGATAATTTTTTTTAATAAAATTATAACTGGTATAATATTTAGGTACAGCAATTACTTTATTTTTTAAGTCATTTAAATTATTTACGTAAGAATACTTTGAACCAGTTATTATTACCATTGGAAACTTTGAGTACATTTTAGAGACCAGACCTAATGAGTCTTTTCCTTTATTTGAAGTAACAGCTGGAATTAAATCTATTTTTTCTTTCTCGAATTTATCTAAAACATCTTTCCAAGACTTTGAAGGAACAAATTGGAAATGAAGCCCTGATCTTATACTTATAATCTTTAGAAAATCACCTAAGATTCCGTGCATTTCACCATTTTCAATAATAGATAAAGGCATCCAATCTATTTCACTATATTTAATAATAGGATTACTTTTAATATAAAGATTCTCTTCATTTGTAAATTTAATACTCTTATATCTTGAGCTATCTTTAGAAAATAAAATCCATTTATTAGCTATTGAATTTAACTCTTGAGTAGATATTCCATTTAAAGCTTTATTTATTATAGAGTATAAAATAGGTTTATGTTTAGTAATTCCAAACCTTAAATCCTCTTTTTTAATTCTCTTAAATTCATCTATTATTTTAAAATTTGTCAAAGAATTCTTCTCAATTATTTCTAATCCTTTTGTATATGAAGAAACAAAATAATCTGCTTTCCCATCTAATACAGCTTTAGTTTTATCTAAAGTAGAAGTAACTTCAAATATATTTATTCCTTCATTTTTTATATCATTAATATAAAAAATTCCTTTTGTAATAGCTAAGGTTTTACCTTTTAAACTATCATTGTCTTTATATTTTTCATCATTTTTTAATCCAAAAATAAAATTAGGTATTTCATAATATTCCTTTGTAAAATAGGTAAAATTTTCCCTTTCTTTACTATAAGACATATCACTTAAAATATCTAATTTGCCATTTTTAAAATCACTTAATGATTCAGACCAAGATTTTGCTTTTATGTCAAAAGTTAAGCCAGTTAATTTTTCAATTCTTTTAAGAATATCAATTGTGAAACCTTTTCGAGTACCATTTTCAAGATAAGTAAAAGGAGGAAAATTAGAAGAAGTACCAACTGAGATAATAGGATTGTTTTTTACCCACTCTTTTTCTTTAGATGTTAAAGAGATATTATTATCTGTGGTTGATGCAAAAATATTTGTTGTAAAAAAAATTATCAAATAAATACTTATAAGTATTTTGAACATTATTAACCTTAAATAGAAGTATAAGCAATTTTATCTATTTTTTATCTATTAAAATATTAAAGTCTGTATATTTTTTATTATTTTTAGCTTATTGAAAGATAGAGATTACTCAAATGAGTTGACAATTATATCTCATTAGGTTATATTTCATTTATGGAAAATAAATTTAATATAGATGGTAATTTTTGGGTAAATAAAGATACAAAAGGTTTTATTGGAAAAGGAAGAGTAGAACTTCTAAAGAATATCCAAATTTATGGCTCTATTTCAAAAGCTGCAAAACAGATGAAGATGAGCTATAAAGCAGCATGGGATAGTGTAGATATTATGAACAAACTATCACAAGAACCTTTAGTTACAAAAGTAACTGGTGGTGTTGGTGGTGGAGGTACAGTTATAACCACTTATGCAAAAGAGATTATAAGTGCATACGATGAGTTAATGAATCTTCACGAAACTTATTTAAAAAATATGAGTAATCTTTTTGATGGTCTTGTTATAAATCTAAAAAATGAAAAACCTGTGTTCTCAAAACTTGAAGGTAGAATTACAAATATATTGTCGAAAAATGAAACTTGTGAAATAGAGATTACCTTAGCCTCAGAACAAAAGCTAATAACAATAGTTAGCACAGAGTTTTTAGAAAAAAGAGAACTAACTCTTCATAAGTCTGTAAAACTTTTAATTGAGACAAGCACAATAGTAATTACAAAAAATGTAAATTCAAATAGTGCCAGAAACTCTTTAAAAGGAGTAGTTGAAAAGATTAATGATGATGGAATCAATACTTTTTTGAGTATTCGATGTGGAGAAAAAAATTTAATAGATGCAAAAATTACAAACTCTAGTTATAAAAATCTTGAAATTAAGATAAATGATACTATTTTTGCACAATTCAAAGCTTATAATATAAATATAATCTAATATAGTAAAGTAAGATATGCTAATACTGCATATCTTACAAATTTTGCAATTACAACTAAAGCAAAAAAATATCTAAACTTATATTTTAAAACACCAGCTATTAAAGTAATAGGATCACCTATTATTGGCATCCAAGACAGAAGTAAGGACCAGCCTCCATATTTATCAAAAAAACTTTTTGCCCTATCTATACTCTTTCTAGGAATGTACTTTTTATTTTCTAAATACTCTTCACCTTTTAGTCCAAGAAAATAATTTACACATGAGCCTAAACTATTACCTAAAGTCGCTACAAAAAGTAAAAGAGCTAAATTATACCCTTGTAAAATATCATAGACAAGAACTGCTTCACTTACCATAGGAAAGAATGTTGCAGAAACAAAACTTGAGAAAAAAAGAGTTAAATAAATCAAGCTATTTTTCTTTTTCTTCTAAATCTTTTTACAGAAACTTGAGAGATTATAACTCCACTTAAAATCGTTGCACTAGCAATCAATTCTTCAATGCTTAACTCTTCTTTTAAAATAATAAAGGCAAGAATCATTGTAAAAATAGGGATTAGATTTATATACATTGCTGCCTTTGAAGCTTCTACTTTTGTCAAAGCATAATTATATAAACCATACCCAGCCAAAGTAACAACAACACCTAAATAAACTAAAGATAAAACAGAGTTTTGTGTAAAAACAATATCTCGTGTCATATACTCATAAATAAAAAATGGAAAAAAGAAAATAGCCCCTGCAAAAGCTTGAATTGCAGTTATAAAAAGTGCAGGATACTTTTCTATTAAATGTCTAGCAAGTATTGTATAAGCTGCTCCACAAACCATAGCACATAGTTCTAAAAAATTCCCAAGCATAGGATTTGGAGCACTAAAAGTTATACTACCTTGTACACTTAACCAAATAGCACCAATCATTGCTATTACAGAGCCAAATAAAAGTTGTCTAGAGACTAGCTCTTTAAGAAAATACCCAGCTCCCATTGCAGTAATAATAGGCATCAAAGAAGTAATCATTCCAGCTTGAGACACAGAAGTAAAAGTTAAAGCTTTAATTTCAAAGACAAAATATAGTGAGGGTTCAAAAATACATAACATAATCATATATTTAATATCACTTTTTTCAAAACTATATTTTGAAAATCTTTTTATAAAATAAACAAAACACAAAGAGGCTATGAACATTCTAAAAAATAGAACCGTAAATTCCCCTAAATCTTGCATTGCTATTTTTAATGCAACAAAAGAACTACCCCAAATAAACATTGCAAAAATTAAGGAAAATATTCCTATGAGATTAAAATTTTTAGTCAAAATTATCACTTTTTTTTAAAATAAGGATAGAATTGTACTCTTCTATAGTTAAAAGTCAAGTTATTACTTTATAAGAATTTTAAGTTTATTAGGGTAAGATTACTTCCCTTAAAGAGAAGCACAAAGAGTATTTGGTACTTTTTATGCTCTTCTTTAGACCTTTACAATCATATCTGAAGACAACGCCCCAGGATGGGAACATAGCAAGGCACCTTCTTTTATGGTGTGTTTAGGTATCTGGAGAGGAGTGCTAAGCACTTCTTCTTTTATTTAAAATCTGAAAAATCTTCATCTAAAATCAAAACTTTTTTTGTCTGTTTATTATAAATAAATCTTTTATCCCCATTTTTAATAGCTTTTAAAATCAAAATTTTTATCTCTCTATCAGTTTTTTTATAAGTTTTCATTAAAGCTGTAAAGTCTATTAGGGATATAAACTTCTTCTTTGGACTCAAAGGTTTTAATTCTGGTTTATAAATTGCACGCATTTCATTAAAGGCACTTTGTAGAAGTTTTATCTCTGAATCAAATACGCTTATAATCTTATCTTGATTTTTTTCTAGTCTTTCAATCTCTTCTTGGTACTGTCTTCTCAACCATTTTACTGACTTTTTTAAAAGAAGAATTTGTTCATCTTTTGATTCAATAACTTTTTCGATATAGATATTTTCTTCTTCTTTTCTTTGAGCTACTTCTTCAAGAGAAGTTGAATAACCCTCTTTTTTACTATTATCATCCCAAAGATAAACATAGGTTTTTCCAGATTGTTTTATTGATTTTAGTTGATTGTTTTTTATTCTATAGTGAACTCCTTGTAAAGATATACCAAGTATCTCTGCCGCTTGTGCTGTAGTTACTAATCTTTCCAAGGTCACAACTTATAGTTTATTTGAGTCTATTTCAATAACCGTATGAACATTTCCACGAGGTTTGAAATCAGCAATAACTTTTAACCATTTTGGCTCCAATTTCTCCATTAAAGTATCAAAAATTTCATTTGCTCCATTTTCATGGGAAACTTCCCTAAACATAAATGAATTTATATATAATTTTAAAGCTTTTAGTTCTATAACTTTTTTATTTGGAGTATAATGTATAAATATTGTTGCAAAATCAGGATAACCACTTCTTGGGCATTTTGCCATGAATTCTGGTAATTCTATATTTATTACATAATTTTTATCATTTTTGTTTGGCCAAAAATTTTCTTCTTTGTTAATATCAAATTCTACTATCTCTTTTTCACCATATTTCATTGTTTCTTGCCTTTAATTTGAAAATTTCTTTAAATAATATAAGTACATGATTTTATCAAAAATATTCTTACAAATGTTATACTACTATCATTTCATGCTATTATATTATTAGAAAAACTTATTTTATGGAGCTTTATTATGAAAACAGATAATTATGACATAGCTATTATTGGTGGAGGACCAGGGGGAATTGCTACAGCACTTGAAGCTGCAGTTCATGGTATCCAAAATATCATACTTATAGATAAAGCTGATAATCACTCAAGTACTATTAGAAAATTCTATAAAGAAAATAAAAGAGTTGATAAAGATTGGAAGGGTAAAAGTGTCCAAATAGAAGGAAATATTCCTTTTATGGATGGAACTAAAGAGTCAACCTTAGATTTTTTTGACAAACTTCTTGACCTTGATAAAATTGATACTTTATTTAATACAGAAGTTGAGTCAATAACAAAAAACGAAGATGAATTTATAATTAGTACAGGAAATCAAAGCTTCAAATCAAAAGCAGTTGTAGTTGCAATTGGTAAAATGGGTAAACCAAATAAACCAGAATATAAAATTCCCCCCTCTATAAAAGCAAAAGTAAATTTTAACCTTGATGGCTGTAGTGAAGGGGAGAAAATACTAGTAGTAGGTGGTGGAAATAGTGCTGCTGAGTATGCCTATGAATTAGCTGATGAAAACAATAATGTAACACTTGTTTATAGAAAAGCACAATTTACAAGATTAAATCCAGAAAATGAAGAGATCTTAAGAACCTATAATGGACAAGAAAAACTAAGACTTAGACTAAATACAAATATTATTTCATTAGAAAATGAAAAGGGTAAAATAAAAGTTAATTTTGATGATGGTTATTTTACTTTGTTTGATAGGATAATATATGCTATTGGAGGAACTAGTCCAGTAGATTTTTTAAAAAACTGTGGAATAGAGCTAGATAGTGAAAATAAACCAATTTACAATGAACACTACATGACAAATATACTTTTTTTATATGTTGCAGGAGATATTGCTTTTAATACAGGAGGGTCAATTGCCGCTTCATTAAATCATGGTTATCATATAGTAAACTCATATATGAGAAGAACAGGGAAAATCTACGCTCATACAGACAAAGTAGAAGAATTTCTTAAAAATAATCCAGAGTTTAAATAAAATGATGAATATAAAACTTGTTTTGCTTGTTTCTCTTACTCTGTTTTTCTTTGCAACAAGCTCGGTTTTAGCAAGGGCTGCATTAATAAATAATTCAATTGACCCATATTCTTTTACATTTTTTAGGCTTTTTTTTGGAGCTTTAACGCTAGTAATTATTTTATCTTTTAAAGAAAAAAAACTAAATTTGAGTCTAAATAAAAACTGGCATACTTCCTTTTTACTTTTTTTATATGCCATTTGTTTTTCCTATGCTTACATAAATTTAGATGCAGGACTTGGAGCTTTAATACTTTTTGCGATGGTACAACTTACTATAATAATCACTGCCTTGATAAAAAAGGAACGCATTGATATTAGAAAAGCTTTAGGAATAAGTTTGGCTTTTATAGGATTATTTTATTTGTTATATCCAAGTGAAGGTTTTGAAGTATCACTTTATCACTCTATTTTGATGATGATATCGGGTGTTGCTTGGGGGCTTTATACAATCTTTGGAAAAAAATCATCAAATGCTACACTAAATACAACCGATAACTTTACAAAATCTCTTCTTTTCGCGATTATATTTTTTGCATTTTTTGTCCATAATGTAAAGCTTTCAAGCTATGGGATAACTTTAGCATTTATATCAGGAGGAATAACTTCTTCTATTGGTTATCTTTTATGGTACTACTTACTTCCAAATATGAAAATTATAACTTCTGGAGTTTTACAACTTTTAATACCTCCACTTGCTATATTTTTAGGAGTACTATTTTTAAATGAAAAAATAACTTCTACTTTGATAATTTCTACAATATTGATACTTTTTGGAATATTAATATCCATATATAAAAAAGATAAATAAACCATTTTTACCTATTTTGTAGCTTTTCTGTGTATAATAAAAAACAAAGAATAATCAGAAGAGTCATTATGAAAAAGTTTATATTATTGATATTTTTAGCTTCTCTACCCACTTTCTTATTTGCTACACAATTTATTACAATAGGTACAGGTGGAGTAACGGGAACATATTACCCAACTGGTGGAAAAATCTGTAAATTTGTAAATAAAGCAAAAGAAAAAACAAATATTAGGTGTTCTATTGAATCAACAGGTGGTTCTGTTTTTAATGTAAAAGCAATAAAAAGTGGTGAATTGGATTTTGCAATTGTTCAATCAGATATTGTTTACCAAGCATCAAAGGGTATAGGAAAATTTAAAGGTGAAAAATTTCCTAAACTAAGATCAGTTCTTGCCATTTATCCAGAATCATTTACTTTAGTTACAAGAAGAGATGCAAATATAAATAACATTATGGATATAAAAGGTAAAAGAATAAATATAGGAAATGTAGGTTCAGGTAATGAAGCTACAGCACTAGCTCTATTTAAAGCCTTAAATATAAAAACCTCTGATTTATCATATGTTGGAAATCTAAAGTCTTCAGCAATGCCAGATGCCCTAAGAGATAATAAAATTGATGGATACTTTTATATGGTTGGTCATCCAACAGCTAATATAAAAGATGCTTCAAACTCTACAGATACTAAAATTGTACCTATCACAGGAGCAAAAGTTGATAAATTTGTTAAAGAGCATCCATACTTCACAAAAACTGATATTCCAGGTGGAATTTATAGGGGTAACCCAAAAAACATACCAACTTTTGCTGTAAAAGCTGTATTGGTTGCAAGTGCTGATATGAGTGATAAAGCTGTTTATACCCTAGTAAAACAGATTATGGAAAACTTTAATGAATTTAAAAAAGCCCATCTAGCACTTAGTCCTATTACAAAAAAATCTTTTTTAGTAGGATTATCTGCTCCCTTACATAGTGGTGCAAAAAAATATTTCAAAGAGATTGGATTGATAAAATAATTTAAAATGAACAAAACCCAATTTTTTATAGATAAGAAAATTCCTTATATTGAACTAAGATACTCTAAGACCAAATTAAACTATAAAGAGCACTTGCACGATGAATTATCAATAGGTGCTTTAGTTAGTGGAAAAAGAGAATATACAAATAAAAACAATAAATATATAATTGCAGAAAATAGCTTAGCAATAGTAAATCCAAATGTAATTCACTCTTGTAATAATATCACTGATGAAGAGACAAGTTATTATATGCTTTATATAAAAAAACAATGGCTTTTTAAAATGCAAAAAGAGTTAAATCCAGCTTTAAACTCTTTTGTTCCTTTTTCTAAAGAATTTCTTAAAAATAAAAAAGAGTATGAAGATTTTATTAAATTATGTGAAGTGATTTTTTCTTCTGAACTCTATTTGGAAAAAGAGGTTTTATTATTGGAATTTATTTCAAATTTATACTTAAATCATTGTGATTTTAAAATAGCTTCAAAAGAGAGTTATAAAACAAAAGTAAAAGATATTATGGAATATTTAAATAAAAATATTAGTGAAAATATATCTTTAGATGAACTATCAAAAAAGTTCAATCTTTCTACATTTTATATTATCAAACTTTTTAAAAAGGAGTTAGGAATATCTGTATATTCATATTTTATCAATCTAAAAATTGAATATGCGAAGGTACTACTAAAAAAAGGCATAAGCATAATAGAGACTGCTTTAGAGTCTGGCTTTTATGACCAAAGCCATTTGCATAGAAACTTTTTAAAAATAGTAGCTTTAACTCCAAAAGAGTATCAGGACAACTTCGTACAATAAAAATATTTTTTATTTGTATAGACTTCTAAAAAGGAAGTTTATGAATATAGATATTTTTATACAAGGTTTTATACCCCTAGCGCTTGCACACTTTATTGCACTTCTAAGTCCTGGTGCTGATTTTTTTATATTAGTTTCAAGCTCTTCAAAAAATGGAAAAACAGCAGGTATTCTTACAGCTTTTGGTATTGCTTTTGCAAATGGACTTTATATTTTATTTGCTCTTTTTGGAATTTTACTTATTCAAAATAATCAAATACTTTTTATAAGTATTAAACTAATAGGTGCTTTATACTTATTATACCTATCTTATCACTTAATATTTTCAAAACAAAGGGAGTTATTTAGAAATGATAAAAATATCAAAAAAACAAAAGAGCTATTAAAAAACTTTCTAAAAGGATTTTTATCAGCAATATTAAATCCAAAAAATTCAATATTTTATTTCACTATGTTTTCTATTTCAAGCACACATAATATACCCTTGAATTTTCAAATAATTTATGCATTTTGGATGTTTTTTGCGGTTTTATTTTGGGATATTTTTATAGTATATTTAATCAATTCAAAAAATAATAGAGTTCTAATACAAAAGTACTCAAATAAAATAGAGAAGATCTCAGGAGTGATTCTCTTTGTATTAGGTTTTGCAATTTTACTTAGTCTATTTTAAATAAAATAGACTTTAGTCAAAAATAAAGTTAAGAAGTTAAAATTGTCAAATAAGCTTGTTCTTGATATTTATTTAAAGTTTCTGGATATTCAATACTATTTTTTCTCTCATAACTTCCCATAGCTTGAGCTGATACTAAATCAACTTTACATTTTGGATTTAATTGAATTAAACTCTCCATTTTAAAAGTAACTGCACCACCTGCAAAGTTTCCTTTTTTTGCTCTTTTTTTAATATAGACTTGTTCAATATTGTTTTCAGTTAAAAATACTAATAAATCATTACAATAACTTCTTATTGATTCTTGTTTCTCATCATCTTCTAAAACAATCTTTTTTGTTTTTAAATCTTTATATTCACCATCTATTTGTACTGCTAAGATTGTTTGGTTTGCTTTTAATTCTATTCCACATATATTCATTTTGTAATGTCCTCTTTGATATATTTGAGGAAGTATAAGATAAATTTTTTATTAGGATTGATTTTATTGCAGATTGTTATATATTAATAAAGTTTTCCATATAAATCCATATATGTAAGATAAACTCTTAGGTCAAATTCAAATTGGTGATAATTAGGCTCCATAAAACAACATAAACTATAAAAGGCCTTATCATGTTCTTTTTCTTTTAAGTGGGCTAATTCATGCACTACAATCATTCTAAGGAACTCTTCTGGAACATTTTTAAACAAAGTTCCTATTCGTATCTCATTTTTACTTTTTAACTTCCCACCTTGAACTCGAGAAATAATAGTATGTAAACCCAAAGCATCATTAATAACATTTATCTTTCCATCATAAATCACCTTACTAAGAGGAAGTGACTTTTTCAAATAGCTATTTTTAAAATCCATAGCATAAGAGTAGAGGGCTTTATCATTTTTATACTCATGGGAAGTTTTATATTTATTTAACAAATACTTATCCAGCTTTTTATTATCTATTAGCTTTTGTATTTGTAAGATTATATCTTTAGGATAGTGTTCAAGGTATTTTAGTTTTTTCATTTTTCTTCTTATAAAAATAAATTATTATTAATTTTTTAAAAGTTTATATTTTCTTCAAGGTCAAGGCGGGGGAATAATTTTGCGAAGGAGCGTACTAAAAGTACGTGAGGAGTAAAATTACTCCTCCAACGCAGAGATTGGATAAAAGATAAACTTTTATACGTCTAAGTGTTCTACATCTTTGGCATGTTCCTCGATGTAGTTTCTTCTTGGCTCTACTTCATCACCCATAAATAGTGTGAAAGTATCTGATGCAATTGCTGCATCATCAATAGTTACTCTTAGAAGTCTTCTAGCTTCTGGTGTCATTGTTGTTTCCCAAAGTTGCTCAGGGTTCATTTCCCCAAGACCTTTATATCTTTGAATATATGCACCTTTTTTAGCTAATGTTTCAATTTCATCTAATATTTCTACTAAATCCCTACCTTCAAATACAGTTAAATCTCTTTCAACTAATTTGTTATAAATATAAGTAGCTTCACTAAAATATGGTGATGCAAAAAGTTCATCATCAATTAGTAACTCTTCTAGACCTTCATTTGTTTGAACGAAAAGTTGAATACTTTCATCTGTTAATCTTTTTGATAAAATATTATATCCCTTAGCTTCAAGGAATCCTTTTACTTCTTCATATAAAGCTTGATAATCTAAATTTACTAAGTTTGAATTTTCAATTAAGTGTTTTAAAACTTCTGCTAAAGAGTATCTTTTTTCTAATTGTTGTAACATTCCTCTATATCTAGAAACTGTTTTAAATAAATCAACTAAATCATTGTATCCAAGACCTTGGAATTCAAATGATTCTAAACCATTTTCAATTAAAAAAGCAGATAGGGCATTGTCATCTTTTAAATATGTCTCATTTTTACCTTTTTTATATCTATAAAGAGGTGGTTGAGCAATATATAAATAACCTTTTTCAATAACTGGTCTTAAAAATCTAAAGAAGAAAGTTAAAAGTAGTGTTTGAATATGAGACCCATCAACATCGGCATCTGTCATGAAAATGATTTTATGATATCTGATTTTTTCTTCATCAAAATCTTCACCAATACCACAACCAAGAGCTGTAATCATATTTCTAATTTCATCAGATTTTAAAATCTTATCAAGTCTTGATTTTTCTACATTTAAAATCTTACCTTTAAGTGGTAAAATTGCTTGATAAACCCTATCTCTACCTTGTTTTGCAGAACCTCCCGCAGAGTCCCCTTCCACTAGGTATAATTCTCTAATAGCTGGATCTTTACTTTGACACTCTGCAAGTTTACCAGGAAGAGTTCCCACAGTCATAGCATCTTTTTTTCTAGTCATATCTCTAGCTTTTTTAGCAGCTTCTCTACCACGTGCTGCCATTAAAGCTTTATCCATAATAGCTTTTGCTTGAGCTGGGTTTTCTTCAAATATTTATCTAATTGTTCAGATGTTAATCTTTGACAAATAGGTTTTACATAAGAACTTCCAAGTTTACCTTTTGTTTGACCTTCAAATTGTGGTTCTGGAACTTTTACAGAAATAATAGCAATAAGACCTTCTCTTACATCATCACCTGTAATTTTTGTATCTTTTTCTCTAGCTGAAGCATTTTCATTTAAATATTTAACAATACTTCTTGTAAGTCCAGCTTTAAATCCAGCCTCATGAGTTCCCCCATCAATTGTTCTAATATTGTTTACAAATGATAAAGTTTTTTCAACATAAGTATCATTATACATAACTGCAATATCAACTTCTACACCATCAACATTATCATTAAAAGCAACAGCATCAGAAACAGCTGTTGCTGTATTTATATCTTCAGCAAATTGTCTAATACCACCTTCAAAATGGTAAACTTCTGTTTTTTTAGTTATTTCATTTACTAAAGTAATTGAGATAAATGAGTTTAAATATGCTACTTCTCTAAATCTTTTTGCTAGAACAGCAAAATCATAAGTATTTACTTCAAAAATAGAATCATCAGCTAAAAATTCAATAGTAGTACCAGTTTTTCTAGGACTATCTCCAATTACTTCTAATGGAGCTTTTGGAATACCTTTTGAAAACTCTTGATAATGAACTTTTCCTTCTCTATAAATAGTCATTTTTAATTCTTTTGATAGGGCATTTACAACAGAAACCCCAACCCCATGAAGACCACCAGAAACTTTATATGTATCTTTATCAAATTTACCACCGGCATGAAGTACTGTTAAAACAACAGTAGCAGCTGAAATTCCTTCACCTTCGTGAATTGCTGTTGGAATACCTCTACCATCATCTTCAACTCTTATCCAATGATCTTTAGTCATAGTAATTTTTATATTTTTACAATATCCAGCCATTGCCTCATCAATAGAGTTATCAACAACTTCATAAACCATATGATGTAATCCATTAGTGTTAGTATCACCAATATACATACCTGGTCTTTTTCTAACAGCTTCAAGACCTTTTAAAACTTTAATATTACTAGCACCATACTCTTGGCTCATTAATTATCCTTTTTTATTTGTCTAACACAATTGGCATTACAATTGTAAAAAATTTATCATCTTCTAAATAAAATGGTAAATTAGATTCATTGAATCCAACTACAACATTTTCATTATTTGACATACTTAAAAAATCTAATAAATATTTAGCATTTACTGCTAAATAAAAATTTTCACTAATATTTAAATCAATATCAATTTGAGTTTTAGATTCTGTATCTTCATCTAAAGATTCAAATACCATAGAATTTGGAGAAAATGTAATTTTGATATTTGAAAATAAAGATGTAACTAATTTAATAGAATCTATTAAAACAGCTTTTGGTAATGTTAAATTATATTTTAAACTATTTGGAATAATTCTTTCATAATCTGGGAATTTTCCGTTTATTAATTTTGTGAAAAATTTAGAATTATCAGTTTCTACTACTAAATTTGTATCATCATAAGATATTTTTGCATCATCTAAAAATAGTTTTTGAATTTCTATGATTGCTTTTTTAGGAATAATAAATTGTGATTCATTATTCGAAATATTTTGTAAATGAGAAATAGCAAGTCTTCTTGTATCTGTTGCTACAAAATTTATTTTAGAATTTTTAATATCAATTAAAGCACCATTTAATTCAAATTTTGGATTATTGTTATCAATTGCAGGTGTAATTTTTCTTATACTATTTACTAAACTAATTGTTGAAATATTTAATATATTTAATTCAGTATTCATAATTAAATTAGGATATTCATTTGCATCATACATAGGTAATTTAAAAGTTGATCTATTTTGTTTTATAACTAAATTGTTATCTATAGTTTCAACAATAATTTTGTCATTTTTTAATCTTTTAATGATACCTAATAAATTACTTCCATTAACTGTACCTTTTCCATCTGTTGATTCTTCAATATCATTAACATAAGATTCTAATCCAATTTCATAATCTGTAGCTTTTAATATTAATTTAGAATTTATTACTTCTAAATATATATGTGAAGTAATAGAACTAGAATCTTTTTTTTCTAAAAATGGTTGCATTGAAGAGATTATATTTTCAAAGATATTTTTAGCAATGATAAATCTCATGTTATCCCCTTTATTTATTATTTTAATTTAGTGGTAGTAGTAGACTATGTGAATAGATGAAAACTCTTGAAATAACTCTATTATATCAGCTCTAGGAAGAGTGATAAAAAGATTAAAGATATTCACACCTATTCACATAACGTTTTGAAACTTTTCTACACCTACCCTCTATTTATGATTTTATTTTTTAAATTTTCTATTATAAGTTTGAAATTTTCATCTTTTTCAATTAACTCATTTGCTTTTTTAATATTATGAGAAATTGAACTATGATCTTTCATACCTAAAAACTTAGCAATATCTGGCATAGAGTTGTGTGTTAACTCTCTTGCTAAATATATCACTATTCTTCTTGCATTTGCAACAATTGCTGTTCTTTTTTTAGATTTAATATCACTTGGTTTAATATTAAGTTCTATTGCAACGATTGTTATTATATCAGGAAGTTTTATATTTTCTTTTGTTTCTTTAATTTGCTCTTTTAAAAGATTTTGTACCATAGGTAAGTTAATCTCTTGGTTAAGTAAGGCTGCACTAGCATTTATTCTAATTAGTACACCCTCTATTTCTCTAATAGAGTTATCAAGGTTTGTAGCAATATAATTTACTATTTCCCTATCTAAATGAATACCATTTAATTCAGATTTCTTTTCAATAATTGCTATTTTTGTCTCTAATCCTGGTATTTGAACATCAGCTGTTAGACCCCATTCAAATCTTGATTTTAGTCTATCCACAAGTCCAGCTATTTGAGATGGAAGTCTATCTGAAGTCATAACAATTTGTTTTTCAGCATTATGAAGTTCATTAAAAGTGTGGAAGAACTCTTCTTGGGTTTGTTCTTTTCCACTTAAAAATTGAATATCATCGATTAGTAAAACATCACATTTTCTATATTTACTTCTAAAGTGTTCCATATTTTTGTTTTTAATTGCAAAAGTAAAGTCATTCATGAACTGTTCAATTGTAACATAAATAATTGTTCTACCATGCTCTATTGCATCATTTCCAATTGCTTGAAGCAAGTGAGTTTTACCTAAACCAGTTCCACCATAAATAAATAATGGATTGTATTGAATACCTGGTTTTTTTGAAACTGCAAGGGAAGCATTAAAAGCCATTTGATTTGATGAACCAACTACAAAAGAATCAAAAGTATATGATGGATTTAAAATAGTACTTTCCACATCTGATTTTCCAACTTGTTCTTTTAATATCTCTTTTTTTGTCTTTTTTTCACCAGTTAATTTTATCTCAACAGTTGGCTTAGTACCATCTATTGTCTCAATACAGTGTTGAATGATTTTTGAATATTTACTTTTTATCCAGTTTGCAATGTATTTGTTTGGAACTTCAAAAATAGCTATGTTATCGTCAGATGAAATTTTTTTGTATACAAGTTGTTTTAGGTATCTGTCATAGTCTGATTTTGATGTTTCATTTTTTAAAACTGATAAAATCTCTTTTGTTGTCATTAAATATAAACTCTTTTTTATTTGATTGGTAGATATTATATCTAAAATATTTTAAAAACTAAGATATAATAAAAATTATGTTGAATAAGTAGTGAATAACTTTTGAATAACTTTACAATTTAAGTGAAAATTTATAAAGTTTTTACCATTATATCACTCTTTTAGTAAGTGAATAGATTTTTTAAGGATATGTGAACAGTTGAAAAAAAAGATATTAGGAATTGATCCAGGAACTATAAATTGTGGTTATGCAGTTATAGAAAAAAATAATAGAGAATTAAGACTTTGTGAAGCTGGATTAATAAAAATAAAAAGTAAAATTTTACAAGAGCAAATAGTTGAAATGGTTGAAGGCTTAGATTTGATTTTTTCAAATCATGAAATAAGTGAAGTAGCAATAGAAGATATGTTTTATGCTTTCAATCCAAAAAGTGTTATTAAACTTGCTCAATTTAGAGGTGCCATATCTTTAAAAATTTTACAAAAATTTGGAAATTTTTCTGAATACACTCCTTTACAAGTTAAAAAAGCAGTTACTGGAAATGGAAAAGCGGCAAAAGAACAAGTGGCTTTTATGGTAAAAAGATTATTAGGTATAAAAAAAGAGATAAAACCTCTTGATATCACAGATGCAATTGCAATTGCCTTAACTCATGCACAAAGATTAAAATGAAAAATTTAGCAATTATTGCCTTTTGGGCTTTAGGAATTATTTGGGGAAGTAATTTTATTTATATGAAGATGGCAGCTGATTATATTTCCCCTATGCAAGTTGTTTTTTTCAGGGTTTTATTTGGATTTATTCCAGTATTTTTATATGCACTTTATACAAAAAGTTTGAAACTAAAAGATTTTAAATATAGTTTTCATTTTATTGTTATGTCTTTACTTGCAACTGTTGTTTATTATTTTGGATTTGTAAAAGGGTGTGCTTTACTTTTATCTGGAGTTGCAGGAGCTTTAAGTGGCTCAATTCCTCTTTTTTCATTTTTATTAGCAGCAATTTTTCTAAAAGAAGAAAAAATTACAAAATTGGCTTTTTTAGGTGTTTTTATAGGATTTTTAGGAGTTATTCTAATAAGTGATGTATTTAATGAAAATATTATGGCTTCTAGTATGGAAGGAATGCTTTATATGGTTTTGGGATCACTTAGTGTGGGAGCATCATTTATTTATGCTAAAAAGTACGTTATGCCTTTAAAACTAAAAGCCCAAGCACTTACTACTTATCAATTAGGTTTTGGTGTTTTGATTTTACTATTTATTACAGATTTTGATGGAATAAATAATATTTGGCAAGATACACATAGTGCACTTGGTTTGGTTATTGGTTTAGGATTATTAGGTACGGGATTAGCTTATATTATTTATTATTATATGATTGAAAAACTAGGAGCACTAAAGGCTTCTTCAATTACATATATTCCTCCTGTGGTTGCACTTATTATTGCAATATTTATTGTGGGAGAAGATATTAAATTAATTGATATTATTGCTACAGGATTTATATTTTTAGGAGTATTTTTAATAAATAAAGGAAAAAAAGCATGAGATTAGTTTAAAGTAAAGTTGTTATAATTCGCTTTTATGAAATATTAGGATAATAAATGAAACGAATTGGAATACTCTCTTCACACAATGGAAGTGGTTTTGATACACTTTTAGAAGCTTGTGAAAACAAAACTTTAAATGCACAAGTGGTATTAGTGATATCTAATAACCAAGAGGCAAAAGTGTTACAAAAAGCATCAAAAAATTATATTCCAAATTTTGTTGTAAATGCAAAAAAATATCCAAATGAAAACCTTGATGAAAAAATTACTAAACTAATGCTTGAGTTCAAAGTTGATTATATATTTTTATCAGGCTATATGAAAAAAATCGAAAAAAATCTTTTAAAAAACTTCCCAAATAAAATCATAAATTCTCATCCTGCATTATTACCAAAGTTCGGTGGTAAAGGAATGTATGGAAGATTTGTACATGAAGCTGTAATAAAAGAAAAACAAAAAGAATCTGGTTGTACAATACATTTTGTAAATGAAAATTATGATGAAGGAAAATATATAATTCAAGAAAAAATTTCCTTATCAAATGATGAAAATATAGAAACTTTAGAAGAAAAAATTAAAAATTTAGAGAAAAAAGCTATCATAAAAGCATTTAAAAAATTGTTAAGTTGAGTAGTATTTAATACTATTTTTCCTATAATAAATTAATAATCGTTTTGGAGAAATAATGAAATATTTAGTTTGTGATGATTCTAAAATGGCAAGAAAAATGCTAATTAAGGATTTAAAAAATTTAGTTGGTGACGAAATAGAAGTTTTTGAAGCAACTAATGGCTTAGAAGCTATAAAACTCTATGAAGAGGTATCTCCTATTATTACTTTTATGGATTTAACGATGCCTGAGATGAATGGTTTTGATGCAGTAGAAAAAATATGTAAAATTGACAAAAATGCAAAAATAATTGTAGTGAGTGCAGATATTCAAGAAGCATCAAAAGCAAAAGCAAAAGAAAATGGAGCACTAGGGTTTATTAAAAAACCGATTAATGAAGAAAATCTTAAACAAATTCTTTTAAAATTAAAGGTTTTATAATGAACGACAGCAACTGTTTTAGTGATGATCAAAAAGATTGTTTACAAGAGTTGATGAATATATCTTATGGTTCTGCAACAGCAGCTATTGCAGATATTATTGGAAAATTTGCAAACCTTAGTATTCCTAAAATTGTCACTTTATCAAGTAATGACTTTAAGGATTATATCCAAGAAAAAGTGGAACACTATCCTGCTTGTTATTTAGTTAGTCAATTAATTGATGGAAAACTTTCAGGGGAAAATCTTTTTTTAATTGATGAAAGTTCACTAAAAAATTTAGCTTTAGAATTTGATTTAAATGAATCAGATATAAATGAAGATGAATTAAAAGATGTAGTTTTAGAAATTACAAATATTATCTCTTCAACTACTTCTAGTAAACTAGCTGAACTAATAGAGACGGATATCTTATTTTCACCACCTGATGTGAAAATAGTAGAGTCTGCCCAAAATTTAGAAGAACATTATCATGTAGAATATAATCATATAATAATTATCTCAACTCTAATAGAATTTGAAGTTCAAAATATACACAGTGAATTAATTATGATGCTAAGAGATGATTCTATAGGATTTATGAAAAGTGCATTAGATAAAATAATGGATGAGATTTAAATGGAATTTTTAAATAACAATATTATTTTTAACACAATTGATAATGGGATAATAATTTTAGATGAAAATCTAAATATAAAAGCTTGGAATAAGTGGCTTGAAGTTAAAACAGGTGTAAAAGCAAGTGAAATAGTTGATCATGATATTTGCGAAAAATTTTCTTATATAGATAGAAAAAAATTAGTAAGAAAAATAAAATCAGTTCTTATAACAAAAAGCAGCTCATTTTTTAGTGTAGAACCACATGAGTATCTAATTAAAATTAAATCAAATAGTATAATGGGGAAAGTCTTTAAATATATGAGACAAGATGTTACCTTAGTACCTTATGATTTGGAAAAAAGATTAGTTTGTTTATATATTTATGACCATACGAAACTCCATGAGTCAAGTGAACGATTAAAAAAATTAAACGAAGAGTTAAAAGAACTCTCTAGTAAAGATCCACTTACTCAATTATATAATAGAAGATATTTTACAGAAGCAGCTACTACGATGCAAAGTCTTTCTATTAGAAATAATCATCACATTTCAATTATTATTTTGGATGTTGATAATTTTAAAAATATAAATGATACTTATGGTCACTCTGTTGGGGATAAAGTTATAGTTTCCCTTTCAAGAATATTAGAAAATAATTGTAGAAAAAGTGATATTGTAGCTAGATTCGGTGGAGAAGAGTTTGTAATTCTTTTATATAATACTTCTTTAGCCTTTGCCCAAAGTGTAGCAGAGAATATTAGACAAAATGTTGAAGATTTTTTTGTGGAAGTAAAAGCTAAAAAGTTTAACTTTACTCTTAGTTTGGGTGTGGCCCAATTTGATGCTCAACTTGATAAAGATATTGAATCAACAATTAATAGAGCAGATAAAGCACTTTATACTGCAAAAGAGAGTGGTAAAAATAAAGTTATAGTAGATTTATAACTTTGGTAAAGACCACTTTTTATAATAAGCTATCAATCTTAAAAGAACACCAATAATAAATAGTATTGTAATATTAAAAATATTTCTTTCATCAAATAATTGTAAAATATACATACCTAAACCAACTATTATTGCAACTGTTCCATAGAATTCACTTACAAGTATTGATGGTACTCTATTTATTAGAATATCTCTAATTGTTCCTCCTCCAACAGCTGTTAGAAAGGCTAAAATTAAAACACCCAAAAAATTGAACTCATTTTCAATAGCTATAATAGAGCCAGTTATGGCAAAAGAGACTAAACCTATAGCATCAGAAATTATAAAAGCTGTTTTACCTTCAAAATCTGCTATTTTATGAAGTTTAAAAGCAAGAGATAAAAAAACTGTTCCTATTACAAGTGTTACAGGAAGTGTATCTATGAAGATATATGGAGTTTTATTTGCAATTGTATCTCTAATCATTCCTCCACCAAGGGCAGTTAAGAAAGATGAGATAACTATTCCTAAAATATCTAAGTTATAATGCACAGCAATTAAAAAGCCACTTGCTGCGAAGCAAATTATTCCTATGATGTCTGCAATTTGTAGGGCTGTCATTTTTTAATAACTCTTTTATTTTATTTTTATGGATTATACTAAATTTTCTATTTGAAGTTGATTTTAAAAATATTGCTTTTATTTTTGTGTTCATATTCAAGTTTTAAGAAGTGTCTATTTAAAATCTTATCAACAATACTAAGCCCCAATCCAAAACCATTTCTTTGAACTAACTCTTGGGTAAATGGTTTTAAATAATACTCTAACTCTTTTGATAACTTTTCACCTTTGTTTTCTATGAAGATAGTTTGATTCTTAGCTTCTATGATTATAGGTAATGAAGTTGCATATTTAAGGGCATTATCAATTAAATTTTTTAAAGTAATGCATAGATAATTTAAATCACCTTCTATTTTAAAATCATCTTCTATTATTAAATTTATTTTTGTTTCATCATTTATATATAGTTTATCTAATGCTTCTAAAATCAAAGTCTCAGCACTAAATTTTGTAATATCTAGTTTTGATGAGTTTAGTTTTTCAAGTTCTATTAACTCATTCGTCAAAATTTCTAAATCAGAAAATATCTTTTTTAAAAGCTCTTTTTGTGAAAAGTTATCAATCTTTTCTATGGCAAATTTACCCTTAGCAATTGGAGTTCTTAACTCATGTCCAATATCTCTAAGTAGGGCTTCTCTTGTTTTAATTAACTCTTCTAAATTATTTGCCATTTTATTAAAAGTATTTGCTAATCTTCCAATCTCATCATTTGATTTGATTTTAATTCTTGCACTTAAATCACCCTTTGAAAAGCTCTCTATCTCTTTGGTGATTTTTTTAAGTGGAGAGAGTAGTTTTATAATATATAAAAAAATAAGAAGTAAAACAAAAACATCAAGAAAAACCAAAATATTTAATGTAAGTTTTTCATTTAGATTTTTTTCATCTTGAGTTTTTAAAATATATTCATCTTCAAGATATTTTATATGAAGAATAAGCTCATCATCAAAGCCCTTTTGAAATATAGAAATAGAGCCAAAAGTGTGAGCTTCAGTGTATAAAATCTTCTCTTCTTTTGTTTCATTTTTTTTGATGGGTTTTAATTTATAATCTTTGATTATTTGATTTACTAAACTTGTATTATCTATATTTTGATAAATCTCATTTGCTATTTTTAAATATTTATCTTTTATTAGGCTATCTATTCTTTGTGAATTTATACTATCTATCCAATATCCAATTATGCTCATAAGAATAAGGCTTATGATAAATAATATGGAGATCTTTTTTGTTATACTCATCTTAACTCACAAACTTATAACCAACACCCCAAACAGACTTTATGTATTTTGGGTTTTTTGAGTCATCACCAATTTTATATCTTATATTTGATATGTGCATATCTATTGTTCTATTTTTTGTATTTGGATCTAGTGACGTGGCATGAAGTATTTGTTCTCTTGAAGAGATTTTATTTAGGTTCTCTATTAAAAAAAGAAAAATCTCAAACTCTATTTTTGTAAATTCAACTGGAAAATTGTCAACTATTACTTCTCTGTTTTCTTTATTTATTTCAAAAGCACCAATTTCTATTTTTTTACTTGAGTATTTTTTTAAAATATACTCTATTCTAAGTACTAATTCCCTTGGTTCGTAAGGTTTTGCTAAATAATCATCAACCCCTAACTCAAAGCCATGTATTTTATTTCCAATATCACCTCTGGCAGATGAAATGATAATAGGTATATCTTTTATCTGTTTTAATTTTTTAAATAAATCAAAACCATCCATTGTTGGCAACATTAAATCTAATATGGCAATAGAAAAATCTTGATTTTTGCTAAATTCATCAAGGGCATCTTTTGGGTTTGCAAATGATGTACAATCAAAGTGATAATCTTTTAGATAATCACTTATCAAACTTTGCATTTGCAAATCATCTTCTATAAGTAGTACTTTTCTATTCAATTCTCCACTCCTTTAAAAAGTGAGAAAATTTCTCTTTTTGTTCATCATTTAAAATATCATGAATCTTTTTTAGATTTTTTATCTCTATCTCTTTAGATTTTTGATTAATCTCATCTAAAACTTTTTCATAGGCTTTTTCATCAAAATCTCTTTTCCCAATTATTTGAGTTAATTCTTTCTCTTTTTTTCTTTCAAATTTATAAAATTTTTTAGATTCTATTTTATATTTTTTTAATACCTCTTTTAGCTTGGCTAATTGGTTTTTGTCAAGATTTAGATAATCTAAGTTTTTATAAATATGATGTTTAACCTTTTCATCTCTTTCATGATGTTCATATTTATCTGCAAAAAGATTAGTAGTGAAAATAATGCTACATAAAAGAGCTAATATTTTTAATTTTATCATTTTCAATTAATCCTTTCTCCACATCACTATGGCAAGCTTTACAGTTGGCTTTACTTTTAACTTCTTTATTTAAAAATACACTTTTTGGAATATCTTCATGTTTCTTTTTCCAATAAGTTGTTTGAGTCATGGCTATTATATCTTTATTTCCTATAGACTTTAGAATTTTGAAACTAGCTTTTTTTGTAGATTTTTCAGCACTATATTTTACTAAAAAGTCTAAGATAATTTTTTCATCTTTTGCATCTAAGCTTGCATCATCTCCAAAATGATTCTTTAAATCTCCCATCAATATTCTCCATGATTTCTCAGGCAATAAATTTGGAGGGATACAGAGTATGGCACGATGCACACTCGCTTACAAAAAGAGGGTTTTCTTTTTTATAATCTACTGCTTTAAAAGTTGAAGCTATTAATACATTATCTGGTTTTACAATATTAAATATGAAAAAAGAAACAAGAATAACTAAAAACATAAAAGCTAAAAATTTTTGAAAAATATTTAGTTTTATTCCCTGCTCATTTTCACTTTTTTTATAACCTGTTACTATAGAGTTTAGTGTTTCATGTTTTTTATGAAGTATTCTATCACTTATTACTCCTAGTATATGTGAAGCTAAAAGTACCAAAAATAGAGTTGATAAAAATTCATGAATATGTTTAAATAATTTCATATCTTCAAAAAAAGAGCTATTTAAATATGCAAATATTCCTTTACCCTCTTGTATACCATATGCTAAAACTCCAGTTATAACTGCAAAAAAGCAAACAACAAGCATGCTTATCATGACATAAGAAGCTATTGGGTTGTGACCTATGTATTTTTGTTTATCTTCAAAGATATTATTTAAAAACTCTTTTATATTTTTTTTGCCCATTGGGAAGTCTTTAAATTTTGAGTGTTTTGGACCAAAAATTCCCCATGCTAATCTAAATAACAAAAGTATAAATATTGCATATCCAATTATTGCATGGTATGATAACCATCTATCTTCTTCACTTGAAATAAATACTAATAAAATAAAAAAAGCAAATAAAAAGTGAAATACTCTTGTTGGTAGTGACCAAATATATATCTTTTGCATCTTATCTCCTAATCATCCCATCTTCCATAGTTTGGAATTTTTATATCTCTTTCACTGTATATTCCTCTTTCGGCTGTGGTATGACAAGCTACACAGTTAAATAAGCCTTTTACCTCTTTTTGAGATATTAGTGAGTGTCTAATTTCATCATGTTTTCTGATGATATATGGTACTTTAGAAATAGATTCTGGAATATCTCCACTTCTTATACTTCTTACAATTTTATTACTTCTTCTGTATTCCATAGCCTTTTCAGCACTATTTTTATTTAAATACTCTTTTATGATTTTAAAATCTTCTTTTGCAAGGCTTGCATCAGTGTCAAAGTGATTTTCTAAATTATTCATCATCTTATTCCAAGAAGCTGCTGGTAAAAGACCTGGTTGATATGCAAAGTGACAAGCACTACACTCTAGTTTATAGATTTTATTATCTACAGGTTTTACTCCAGGTTTTCCATTAGAATAATGATTTTCTGCAAAAATTAGTGAACTTAGTAAAGTCAATATTATTAAAGCTTTCATTATTTATCCTTTGACAATATATAAGTTACAACATCACCTTTTTCTTGTGCTGTGCCAACTCTTTTATAAACATCATTGAAATTTCTTCTTAACCATTTTTCTATATTTTTGACTTTAGTAAATCTTTTTGGATTGGCTAGTGGAGATAGTGGTTCTATTACTTTTCCAGTGAAAAAGTTTTTACCTGATTTTGTTAAGTCAATACCATGGCAAGAAGTACATGCTATCTCTTTACCTTTTTTCCCCATATGTTTTGATGTGAAAATCTCTTCACCTCTTTTTATATCAAATTCTTTGAAGTTTGGATCTGATTTTTGAACTTCTACTTTGAGATCATTTAAATAATCATCAACAACAGAAGCATAAGTTAGATTTAGAATTAATCCTAGAAGAATTAGTAGTTTCATCTTTAAGCCTTTATATTTTTATATTGTAAGTATAAAATAAAAGCTTAAAGGGTAGTAGAAGGTTTTCTTGACACTTTCTTTACAATTTAGAAAGTAATATACAACTCCAAGTCACAATAAAAATAAAGATACTAATAAATACAATAGCACTTCCAACATCTTTTGCTCGTCCTGCCATCTTATGATGGTCTAAGGTTACAAGATCAACAACTCTTTCAATGGCACTATTTGTAGTCTCTGCTAAAATCATACCCATCAAAGTAATAAACATCAAAAGTTTATTGGTAAGTGTTGTATCTATAAAAAATAGGGTCGGTAATAAAATGATAGTAATAATAAGTTCTATTTTAAAAGAGGTTTCTGTCTTTATTAAATCAAGTAAGCCTTTTAACGCATAAGAGGTATTTTTAAAAAAGTTATATTTGGGTTGGTTTCTCAAGTTCTTTCCTTTGTACTATTTTTGCAATTATTAAAATTATAAGCCAAGCTAAAAGCATGGTAACTATAGTATGACTTAAAAAGTGATCGCCTATAAGCATTTTATAAAGTCCCATACTCCAACCAATAAAAAGACCAAATCCTAAAGCAATTATTTTATTTTTTCTTTTTTTAAAAAGAAAAAATAGTGCCATAAGAGCAAAGCCACCACTTGCATGTCCTGCTGGCCAACATTTGATTCTTCTTTCTTGAACAAAATCTTTTGGATAAGAATCTAAAATCTTTATATCTGGATATCTTCCGCCATAGTGCTCTAAATTTTTTGGACAAGGAGTATTTGTAATATCTTTTAATGTAGCAGCAACTAAGGGCACAAATATAGAACTAAGAATAAAAATGATAATGCCATTTCTGTATCTTTTTATAAGTTCTTTTTTTCTAAAAAGAATAAAAACTAAAAGTACAGAAAGTGCAAAAGTAATAAGAACTTTTTTCATTCCAGTGTATAACAAAAGTCTTAATATAGGTTCATCTCTATTTAATATCCAACTATGGGTATCTATTTGAAAAAAGTAATTTTGTACATAGATATCCAAAGAAGTATATTGAAAAAGAGCAATAGTTAATACTAAACAAATAATTGTAAATAATATATATTTATTACTTTCTTGCATTTGCTAATATATCCATATTTTTTTTATAAACATTTGTTTCAAGTTCAAAAAAACCTAAAAGTGTATGAAAAAGATTATCTTGTGAAAATCTTTTATCAGAATATGTCTTTAGTTTTTGAGTATTTATATCATCATCTCCAAACCACATTAGAGCACCTATATGTCTTTGTTCATCTGGTGCAATAAGATAAGGCATTCCATGTAAATATAAGCCATTTTCTCCTAAGCTTTCTCCATGGTCACTCATATAAATTAGACCTGTATGATAATCATTTGAATAAGGTTTTAAAAAGTTTATTGTTTTTGATAAAAAATAATCAGTATAAAGTATTGCATTATCGTAAGCATTACCAACTTCTTCTTGTGTACATTTTTCCAATTGATTAGTTTTACAAACTGGTTTAAATTTTTCAAACTCTTTTGGATATCTTTTGTAATATGCTGGTCCATGATTTCCCATTTGGTGAAGAACAATAAGTATATCTTCATTTTTATGCTTTTCAATAAATTTATCAAGACCTACAAGCATACCCTCATCTCTACACTCTCCATCTCCGCATATTGTATTTACTTTAGGGTCTTTAAAGTTTTGATAGTTAACTCTAAGTGCCACACCCTTTGAATCAGAATTATTATCTCTCCAAAGTATATTTACTTTTTTTGTATTATTTAAAATATCAATTACATTTTCAGTTGAGATACCTTTTTTATAAGTGTATTCACTTCTTGGATATACAGAAAACATACATGGAACAGAAACTGCTGTTGAAGTACCACATGAATACATATTTGGGAAGTTTATTATGTCTTCTTTTTTTAATAGAGGATTAGTTTCTCTTTTATAACCATTTAAAGAGAATCTATTAGCTCTTGCAGCTTCTCCCACCACCATAATAAGAAGTTCTTTCTTTGGACTTTTATACTCTTCTGGTGAAAATTTTGCATCCTTACCAATTATTTCTAAAACTAATGGACCACTATTTATAGTTTTATTTATATAATTACCAATACTATATATCCAAAATATAGGGTTAGCATGGTATCTTAAAGGTTTATGTTCTCTAAAAAATGAAGTATAAAATTTACTAAAACTAAGAATTATTATGACAATTACTAATAATGAAATAATTAGAGTTTTAAGTTTTGCAAAGATTTCAGTTTTTAATGGTCTATAATTAATATTTAATTTATAAATAAGAATTGAAGGTATAAGCCCTAAAAATAACACATAAAGTACAAGTTGAAAACTAAATAAATCACTTGATTCACTTAAGTTAGTTTGTAGTGTGTTTCTTATCATCTCTGTATCAATTACAACATGATATGTATCCATAAAATATGCAGTAAAGGATGATACAATCAGTACAATTATTAAAATAGGTTTGGTAGTATATTTAGTTGCTACTAGTGAAAATAAAAATACAATTAAAGCCAAAAAAACAAAGGCAATAGATATTATGTATATGATATTTGATCCAGAGAAGGTATATACTTCCAAAATACTCTTAAAAAAAGAGAGATTAAAGAATGTAGTTAAAAATATAGCTACAAAAAGTATTAATTTGTATTGTGTAAGATTTTTCATTTTATTCCTCATATTAATGTTAATAGAATTTTATTTAAGTTAAATTAATAAGTAGTTAACGTATAGTTAATTAACTTCTTTTTAGAATATTATCTAAAAAGAAGTAGGGGTCTTTCTACTTTTTCTAACATTTTTGAAGTGAAACTACCAAATAAAACACTTTTTAATCTATTGTGACTATAGGCACCCATAGCTATAATATCTAGCTTATTGTTTCTTTGATAATTTAATATCTCTTCAACCTTATTATTCCCTTCCAATGAAGAAGTTTGTATTTCAAAATCTGCTTTAGCAAAAAGATTTTTAGCTTCACTTAATAACTTTTGTGAGTTTTGTGTATCTTTGTTTATATTTACTATATGTCTTGTGATATTTGGAAATATTGGCTCTTTTGTAGCCTCATAGATAGCTTTATTTGCATAATCAGAGCCATCATATGCCATTAAAATCGAATTAATAGGAAAAAATTCAGAGTTTACTATTAGTATTGGAAGAGTAAGCGCTCTAATGATGTCTTCAAGGTTTTTACTATTTTTATCAAAACCAATGATTGCAATAAAAGTCTCTTTTTCTAAATCTTCAAGATTCTCTTCAAAATTCCCATGTCTTTGAAGTGAAAAAAGATTTTCAATTCCTTGCTCCTTCGCATAGTCACTAAAATTTTTTAAAAGAGTTCGTCCTTTACTTATAAGTTTTTTACTCTCTTCTTGCTCTTCAAGACTAAGTTCTTCAAGTAAAGTCTCCTTTGACCCAAATCCAATATTTCCTGATAAATCAACTTTTTTCGAAACATGTAAATGATCTACTACATTTAATAAGACAAGTGGTAAATTGTGAAGCTTAGCGATATAGACTCCATATTCACAAGCTGCTTTACAATATGAAGAATCATCAATACATACTAAAACTTTTTTTGAACTCATTTTAGTGTCCTCCCATTACTTTTTCAATTTCCTCTGGATCATCATGAATTCCAAATCTATCAATAATAGTTTTACTAGCTTCATTTTGACCGATTATTTCAACTTCTGCACCTTCTCGTCTTAATTTTATAACTGCTTTATCAAGTGCATTTACAGCTGAAATATCCCAAAAATGTGCACGAGTTAAGTCAATAATAACTTTATCCAAAACCTCTTTAAAATCAAAGGCTGCATAAAACTTATCAGCACTATTAAAAAATACTTGACCTACAAATTTGTAAGTTTTAATTGTATTATCTTCATTGTATGAAGTTTCATTATACATAAAGTGAGAGATTTTATTAGCAAAAAATAGTGAAGCTAATAGTACACCTGAGAAAACACCATGGGCTAAGTTATGGGTATAAACTGTTACACAAACGGTTGTAAGCATTACTAAGTTTGTTGATAGGGGTAGAGTTTTTAAATTTCTAAATGAACCCCAATCAAAGGTTCCAATTGAAACCATAATCATAACAGAAACTAAAGCAGCCATTGGAATTACTGAGATTATGCCACTTAAAAATACAACCATAATAAGTAAAAATACTCCAGCTAAAAAAGTTGATAACCTTGTTCGTCCACCTGATTTTATATTGATAACTGATTGCCCAATCATAGCACATCCAGCCATTCCTCCTAAAAGTCCAGAGGCAATATTTGCAATACCTTGACCTGTACATTCTCTATTTTTCTCACTTTTAGTATCTGTTAATTCATCAACTATAGTTGATGTCATAAGTGATTCTAAAAGACCAACAACTGCTAGTGAAACAGAGTAAGGAAGGATGATAAGTAAAGTATTGAGATTTAATGGAATATCTGGAAATAAAAATATAGGTAAAGTATCAGGAAGTTCTCCCATATCTCCAACAGTTCTTACATCAATTCCTAAAAAAAGTACAATAAGTGTTAAAGTAATAATTGTAACAAGTGGCGAAGGAATGATTTTCCCGATTTTTGGAACATAAGGAAATAAATAGATAATTGCAAGTCCAAGGGCTGTAAGAGCATAAACATGCCAAGTTACATTTGTAAGTTCAGGTAATTGGGCCATAAAAATTAAAATGGCCAAAGCATTTACAAAACCAATTACAACAGCTCTTGGAACAAAACTCATAAATCTTCCAAGTTTTAAGTATCCGGCGATTATTTGAAATATACCTGTTAAAAGAGTAGCTGCCAATAAATACTGCAAACCATAATCTTTTACTAAGCTCACCATTACAAGTGCCATAGCTCCAGTTGCAGCACTTATCATTCCTGGACGACCACCCACAAATGAGATTACAACAGCTATACAAAATGAAGCATAAAGTCCAATTTTAGGATCAACTCCTGCAATAATTGAAAAGGCTATTGCTTCAGGAATTAAAGCTAATGCAACAACAAGCCCAGAGAGAGTATCTCCTCTGATATTGCTGAACCACTCATCCCTTTTAAAATATTTTTTTACCATCTGTTCTCCACTATTTTTAAAATCTAAAATTTATAAATTTGATTGTTTTCTTAAGTTTTGAGGGAAATTCCCCAATAAGAGTATCTTTTGGTGGAATTGTAGCCAAAAAGTTCAAAATCACAAAATAAATGGGATTTAGAACCTGTTTTTTGTAAAGATTAGCTTTACAGTTGTACCTTTGTTTTCACTACTTTTTAAATCAATTTTCCCATTATGGCTTGAGATGATTTTTTCAACTATTGCCATTCCTAATCCTGTCCCACCAGATTCTTTATTTCTACTTTTATCTGTTCTATAAAACTTTTCAAATATTTTAGTTTGTTCTTCTTGTGCTATTCCTATTCCTTTATCTTCAATACTAACAATAAATTTGTCATCTTTTATATAGTTTTTTATGATTACATCAGAATTTTCATGACTAAAAGAGATAGCATTTTTAAGAATATTTTTAATAGCTATTTTTAGAAGTTTTGGATGCCCTTTTATTTGAAAAATATCTTTTATTTGGGATTGGATATTTATATTTTTTAATTTTGCATAGGGGCTTAACTCTTTTATTGCATCAGTTGTTATCTCATCTATATATGCATCTTCTTTATAAACATCTTTGTTATTTTCATTTTTGGCTAAAAAAAGTAAATCATCGATAGTGTTTTGTATCATCAAAACTTCATCTAAACAGACATTTAATGTCTCTTTGTACTCTTTAGAATCTCTATCTTTTCTAAGGGCTATTTCTATTTCACCCCTAATAATTGTAAGAGGAGTTTTAAGTTCATGGGAGGCATCACTTGAGAATTGATTTATTTTGTCAAAGGATATTTCAAGTCTTTGAAGTAGACTATTGATTTCATTTGAAAGTTGTGAAATTTCATCTTTAGTATTTGAACTTTTTAATCGCTCACTTAAGGTCGTGGCATTTATTTTTTTCAAATCAAAAAGTATCTTTTCAATGGGTGCAAAAGATTTGTAAATCAAAAAATATCCACCAATAATAGAAAAAATCAAAATAATAGGAACAATGAATAATAAGATATAAAATAGATTTTCCATAGTATGATTTAATACTTTATAATCAGTAGCAACTTGTAAGATATAAGTTTCACCTTTCATCTTAAATTTTATTTCGCCAAGTATATAATTCTCGTGTTCTACAAAGTGAATAGTATTATTTTGTATATGATTAAATGTAAAGGGTATTGAACTTGGAAAATATGAAGGACTTATCACTTTTGGTTCTTTATTTACATCCAATAATCTTATATACAAAGGTTTAAATTTGTACTCATTCTCTTCATTAAAACTCAAATCGGAAAGTTCATTTTTGTGATCAATAATATCATCTGTAATATCTAAAATAATTACTTTTAAGGAACTCTCTATTTTATCTATAGTTGAAACTTGCAAAGTTTTATAAATAGAAAAAGATAGAATTATTAAAATAAAGCCTTGTATTAAAACATTATAAATAAGTAGTTTTCGTTTGATTGATAGCTTATTGAGCATCTATTTTAAATCCTAATCCTCTAATTGTTTTTATGAGTTTTTTTTCATAAGGTTTATCTATTTTATTTCTTAGTCTATAAATATAGACATTTACAAGATTACTAATATTTGATTCATCCATATTATTAAGCATTGAAGCTAATACTGTTTCTGATAATACTTTATTTTGGTTTTTGATTAAATATTCTAAAAGTGAAAACTCTTTTGCCGTTAAAGTTATATCTTCACCCGCTCTTTTTGCTGTTTTTGCAAGGAGGTCAAGCTCCAAATCTGCTATTTTTAGAGTGGTTTGAGTTGAATCTTTTGCCCTTAATTGCACTCTTATTCTTGCTAATAGTTCAGAAAAAGAGAAAGGTTTAGGTAAATAATCATTTGCCCCAATATCTAAGCCTTTTATAGTATCTTCAATACTATCCTTTGCTGTTAGCATTATAATGGGAGTATGTATTTTTTCAGCTCTCAATTTTTTGCACACTTCTATTCCATCAAGTAATGGAAGCATAATATCAAGCAAAATCAAATCATAGCTATTGACACTTGCTAAATATAATCCCTCTTCACCATTGTGTGAATAATCTATACTATAAGACTCTTCTTCTAAGCCTTTTTTTAAAAAATTTACGATTTTTACATCATCTTCGATTATTAAAATTTTCATTTGATTATTCTACACTTTTTGATGTTAATTTTAATAAAGTAATTTCACTATTTGCTTTATATCTAAAATCTATACCCCAATATCCTAAGCCCTTATTTACATAAATAGCTGTTTGTTTTATATAAAAAAGCCCTGCTAAAAAAGGTTGAAAGAGTCTAACAACATAGTGAAAGGGGTAAATTTGACCGCCATGTGTATGTCCACATAAAAAGAGTTTGGCATTGGCTTTTAAAGCAAACTTATAATCTTTTGGTTGGTGGGCTATAAAAATAGAGTTTTTATAAGCACTTAAAAAGTTTATAACTTTGTTTTCTTCTCTTTTGATTTTAAAAAATTTTGAGAATCTATCACTCAAGCCTGCTAGGGCTATTTTTGTATTTTTATATTCTAAAAAGTAAGTCTCATTATCCAAGAGTATAAAATTTTCTAGTAAAGGTTTTAACTCCTCAAAACCATAAAATAAATCATGATTTCCACTTATATAAAAAACTTTTTTTTCTATACTATTTAATACTTTTAGTTTATCAAGTATATATATAACTTTACAATCAATAATATCCCCTGTGATAACTATAAAATCAGCTTCACAAAGATTACAAAGAGTTACTAAATCTTGAATATTTTTTAGGGAAGTTTTTTTATTAATATGAATATCACTAAGGTGAAGTATTTTTAAGCCCTCTAATTCATGGGCTTTTACAAATACTTCAATTTCCTTTAGTGAGGGTAGTTTCATTGAAATACTTTTTCCAAATCATCTTTTGTGATAAAAGAAATAGATTTTATCACACCATCTTTTAGCTTGTAAAGGGTTGTTTTACCCTCTTGGCTTACAAATCTTTTGTCGTCATCATCATAAATTAGTAAAACACTATGTTTATAATCTCTCATCTTAGGTAAGGCGAACATTCTTGTTATAATTGAGGGCATTCCTGAAATATTTGCAATAAAAACTGCATGGTGATTTTTTAAAAAATCTTTGTCTTTACTAGCTAAGAATTGATTTACATCTTTTCCTGTTCCCTTTTCAAAAGATACTAAAATAGTAGTAATAGAACTATCTATTGTCTGTTTTTTATCAAATTGATTTGGTAATGAAAAAGTTCCTATGTTCTGATTTACCTCAAAACTATTTGCATATAAAATAATAGCAAATAGGGGTAAAAATAAAAGTTTTTTTAACATCTACATTCCTTTGTCAAAGTCAAAATTATATTTTATATCTATCTTATTTCTAACTGTTAGAAAAAACATTGTTGGTGGCTCTAAGTCAAAATCTGTAAGATTTATTGAAAAATCTCCATTTATGTTTATTTTATCATTTTGAGTTATAGTTGCCAATGTTGTAATTTGATGGGTCATTTTATTCATTTTCAAATTACCTGTTATTTTATATTTGTCTCCTGCTTTTTCAATTGCTATTATAGTAAATGAAATTTTTGGACTAACAGAAGATTTCAAAACTTCATACATGTGTTTATCTCTGTCTTTATTATCACTTGTAAGAGTAGAAGAGTTGATAATAAATTCTCCACTTATTGATTCTATTGAATCACCTTTTTGTACCTTTGTTATTATATCTTTTGTTTGTGGATCAATAGTACTATCTCCAAAAACTTCTGTGTGGGCTTGAATTTGGCCATCAAGCAACTTCAACTCATTGGCATTTGCAATTAATGCAAACAATAAAACTAAAACTAATTTAAACATTCTTTCTCCTTTGATTGAATTGTATCTTGTGAATTTAAAACTTTTATTAGTGAGATTAAAAATATAATTGGAACAAAAAGAATAATATTTTCTAAGGCTATAAATAAGCCAGCTCCAGATGCTATCCATCCTATAAAAACCATATAAATTGCTAGTACTTTTAAATCTTTTTTTAGAAGTGATTGTAAAATAGTCACATTATAATAAGAGATTACAAAAGGATAAACAATAGATAATAAAAGTGGCTCTTGCAAGAAATAAAATAGATAAGAAAGTGCAAAAAGTATCACTATAAATAACTCTTTTTCAAGTTTTTGTATATTGAATTTTAAAGCTGCAATTACACCTAAAATATGGAATATAACTATTTCAAAAGTATATCCACCTCTCCAAATAGGAATACTTACATCCCTTGATAGGGTTTCAAAAAGTGCAGAATCTAAAAATATCCATAAAACCATGATAAACAAAGAGTATGATTCAATAGAATTATTTGTTTTTATCTCTTTTAATTTTGGAAGTTGTGTTGAACAAAGTAGGGCTATTAAAGTAAAAGCCACTCCAATAAACTCTCTTTTTGAAACATCATAGTTAAATAATAAAGTTCCAACTCCATATGAGATAGATAAAGCAAATCCTAATTCAATAATGCTTGCTTTTTTTAGTTCATTTATAAGTAATGGTGCCAAAGCTCCAACACTAATTCCTAATAAAAAGAGTTCAAAACTTGAAAAGTCTGGATAAAAAAATGTCAAAATCAACTGCATACATAAAAAGATAGTTATCTTTTGTTGATTTGATATTTTTATATAATAACTTAATAGTGAACCAATAACTCCCCCCATAGGTAAAAAAGCTATTAAAAAGATATTTGATGAAAAATACTCAACAATACCTGTTTGTGCAATAAGCAAGTAATAACAAAGTTCAAATGCTATGAAAAGTGTAAGTGCTATTTTTGGCATAGGTTCTCCTTTTAAATGTCCCATTTAAAAGGGACCTTAATATTATGGTTTTCTTTTATCGTTGGAAATAAATTCCAACTAAAGAAACAAATTCTAAAGAGAAGAACGAGTTCTTCTTTCTAAAAAAAATAGTAAAAAAATAGAGGCAAAAGTGACATCAAATAGAGAAATCATAAGTGCTTCTATTCCTAGTGTTTTGTTATAAAAAAGAGCAAAAAAGACTGAACTTATTATTACTCTTGTTATAACTGTTATTTTTGTAAGTATTTGCTCATGCTCTTTGTATCTAAGAGCAAAATAGTGAATAATCCCTGTGGTACTCACAAAAGCAAAAACAACATATTCATAAGTTCCTGTAAATGAAAATCCTAAAAGTGGATAGATAAAACTAGCAAGTAGTATTAAAAAAACACCACCAAGACCATCTGCTAATACTCCAAAAAGATTGTACTTTTGTAAATTTGTAAGTTCAAATTTACAAGAAATAAAAGTAAACAAAGATGAAAAAGTAAGTACTCCAAACATACTTCTAAGAGCCCATAGAAAATCAATATTTCCATGAATAATATTTGCCTCAATAAATCCAGAGATACTTAAAACTGTAAAAATACCCAAAAGACCAGCTAAGTATAAAATATAAAAAGAGAGTTTTTTAAGCTCTTTTACATATGATACAAACATAGCAATTACCATGAAAAATACCCCAATTCCCATAGCAACATGAGCGTGTGCTACGATTAAATCATTTCTATGAAAAAGCCATCTAAACTCAGGAATAAATAAAATATTTCCCTCAACATCTACAAATAAAAATGCAAGTATAGAAATAAGAAGAGCCTTTTTAGCAAAAGTTTCAATTTGGGCATCTTTGTACCATCTGTATAAAATAGGGATATAAAGAAAAGTTAGCCATTGGAAAAACCACTCTTGGTCATATGTTAAGTGTCCTACAAAAGTTCTATATAAAACAGAACTAAAATAAAAGATTGTAGGAATAATCCACAAAATATTCCATCTAGCTTTAAACGTACCTACATTTAGAAGTTTGATGATAAGATAATATATAGGTATCAAGGCTAAACTCATACCTAAAGTATTATCTCCATGTGGTCCAGAAATTGTACTTTCAACTTGCCCAATAACAGGATTCATCAAAATCAAAAGGGCAAAGGGAGCAATAACTACTACCCATAAACACACCTTTATCCATAAAGGAATAATCTCATAGGCTTTTATATATTTGTATAAAGCAATAATATAAAAAATTCCAGCAATAGCAAGTATAAAGTTTAATTCATAAGGAAAATCATAAAAAGCCAAACCCCTTGTATTTCCAAAAAGAAGTGAACTAATCATAAAGACTAAAAAGATATACCAAAAAATAGTATATAGATTTAAGTAATGTAAGCCTTTTTCACTTTGTACCCCATCTTTATTTATAATCAAAAAAGGCAAATATGAAAGCATCAAGGGAACAAAACCATAAAGGATAAGACTAATATGTAATGAACGTATATTTGATGGTAATAAAGTAGTTGAGTTTATAGAGTACCCAAGTAAATTTATAGAATACAAAATTCCAAAAAATAGTGCCAAAAATAAAAATATAAGTGATATTTTAAATTGTCTATTTACAAAAGTGTTAAAATTAAGCAAGTTGTCCATCCTTTACTTCATAAATTCTATCAGCAGTTTCTGCTAACTCTTTATTATGTGTTGCTACAACTATCGTCATGCCTTCCTTTGATAGTTTTCTAAAAAGCTCAAAAACTTTTTTTGCATTTTTAGAATCTAAGTTTCCTGTTGGTTCATCAGCAAAAAGTACTTTAGGAGTATTTATAAGTGCTCTTGCGATAGCTACTCTTTGTCGCTGACCTCCTGATATCTCATTTGGAAATTTTTTAGCTAGATTTTTTATATCAAGTAAATCTAAAAGATACTCTATCTCATGATTTGAGGCAGCTTCATTTGCTAATTTTATATTTTCAAAGTTGTTTAGATAATTTATCAAATAATGAAATTGAAAAATAAAACCGATATTTTTTTGTCTAAATTTATCTATATTTGTAATATCAGCATAATTACTCTCTTCAAAGTTTAATTCTCCACTTCTAGGTTTAAGAAGTGTTGACAATATCGAAAGAAGTGTTGTCTTTCCACTTCCACTTTCTCCAATCAAAGAGATAAATTCACCTTTTTTTATTTGTAAATGAATATTCTTTAATGCAATATCTCCATTATAATCATGGTTTATATTTGAAGCTTGGATAATCATATTTTATCTCCTTGCATTAAAATGATTGGGTCGATTTTTGAAGCATTTAATGCTGGAATGATTGAACCTAAAATTGCCATTGAAAGAGAACAGCCAAATAAATAAACAGCCAATGTAGATGAAATCTCACCATTTACATACCCATGAAATAGTGATGAGGTTCTTATAAAATATAAGGCAATCCAAGAGATAAAAAAGGCACTTATAAAACTAAAAACTCCTAAAATAGTACTTTCACTCATGATTTGCAAGATTATTTTTTTAGTTGAAATTCCTATGGCTCTTTTGATACCAAACTCTGTTTTTCTTTGATTTATAGTTATACTCATGATACTAATGATTCCAAGTAATCCCATACAAAATGAGATAAGACCTATAAGATTTGATGAGGTTTTTATGATTTTAAATTGATTATAATTATCTACAAAGTTTTGAGTTGATTTTACTTCTATATCAGAACTTAGTGCTTGTATTTTTGAGATAAGGTCTTTGATATTTGTATTAATTTTACTATTTACCATTAGCATTGAAGCACTTTTATTAAAAATGGCACTTGCATCAGATATATTTAAAACAACTCCTCCATTTTCAAAGCCAATCTTACTTTTATAGACCCCTGATACTTGGAACTTTTTATCGGCTATTTGTACAGTTTTTTTATTTGAAAGTGAGTTATAAATAGATTTTCCCACAAGTACTTCATTTGGTTTTGGATAAGAACCTTGTGTTAATTTGTAATTATCAAATCTATTTTGAGTGACTCCATAAACAGCAACGATTGGTAACTCTTCAACTGGACTAGCTCCTACAATTATCGCTGAAGTTTTTTGTACACCTTTTAATTTTTCGATTTCTTTTATTAGTTTTATATTTACATTTGAAAAAAATGTATCAGAGATTTTTGCTTGAGTGATAATAATATCTCCATCACTTTTTAGCATATTTGAGTACATAGAGATAACTCCATTTGAAATAGAGCTAATAAGAAAAATAGATGTTATTGAAAATATTAGACTTATATATATTAAAGTTGTTTTTAGAGGATTGGCTTTTAAAGCTTTTAGAGACATACTTAACACATATTTCCTTTTTTATTTTAGGAAATAGTATAGTTTTTACATGACGCCTTTATGAATAGAATATGAAAAAAAATTCATATTGATTTTTAGATAAAACTATATTTCTATTAAAAGAGAAAATACCTGAACACAAAATCTGGTTTGCTTATATACGATGTATAGCTTCCCCAGTTTGTGATGAAGTGGCGATGGTCTTTGAGCTTTAGCTTCTTTTATTGAAATTCACCTATAAATACTGCAGTCCCTTGTATCTCTCCATCATCAAAGTTAACATTTCCTCCAAATCCTTTTATTCCACTTCCAAAAAAAGAACCATGTAAGCTTCCATTTATAGATTCCCCTCCATGAGTTAATTTTGATGAATAACCTGAACTATTTATTTTGCCATCAGCAAACCCTATGGTATAGTCTTGATTATTGCCATAGTATAATTTCATACTCCCTGTAAAAGAGTTTATCCCTGCACCAAAATCAAATTTAAAGTTCATAAATGAATTACTAGCAATGTCGTATGAATTATTATTCTCCAATATTGTTCCTTTAATCTTGCCACCACTACCAGTAAATGATTTGGTAGTCTTTGAAGCATTATTCATTAAACTGCTTATATAACTTGTATCAGTTTTAAGACCTTTAACCCAATATCCTTTATCATACTGAGGAATAGCCTCATTATGTTGCCATTCTCCCAAGCCTAAAAAATTCTCTTCTTCTGAGTCAGAGTAAAAATCTCCTGTATAAAAGAGAATCGGAAAAGTAATATTTTTGTTATTTGCAATCACCAGGTAGTTATTAACGCTATTATTTTCCTTAAACCCTATTTCTGCAGTTTGAGCAGAACTAAAAGTTCCATTAGAGCGTGCTAGAAAAGAAACATATCCGAGTGTTGAAAAACCAGAAAAACTAGTATGCTCTGTAGGGATATCAGGATTAATCTCAGGTTTATCAGGATTAAGAAGAGGTGTATCTTCTAAAATTTTAGGAGGTGTAATATTTTCTGAAGGAGTAGTAACATTTTCTTTAGGAGTAGTTCCATCATTTTTATCACTAGGTTTAAGAGTTCCATCTTTATCATCCTTAGCTCCTGCTTTTTCTTCTTCAGTAGAAGTAGTGTTCTCTTTAGTTTCTGTTGATTCTGTAGTATTACTATCACTAGACTCAGCATTTAATCCTTTTTGAACATTATCTAAGGTGTCTTGTTTTAAAGGCTCAGGAGGAGTTGGAGCTTTACCTTGTGGAAGTCTTGTAAACTCTTGCTTGTCAACATTAACAGTAAAATTATTAGCAGTAACACTAATAGCACCATCAGTACAAATAATAATTTGTTGATTTCCAATAATAGTAGTTCCTCTAATACCAATAGTTGCACTTTTAGTTCTAAGTTTAAATCTCTCTTTATTGATTTTACCTATTGCTCCAGTAATAGATTTAAAAGAGCCTTTCATAAAGCCAAAACTAGCCTTAGAATCTTTTGGTTTACTCTCATCATAAACATAATCAAAGATATTTAACGTAGAATTTTGCCCAATGGTAATAATAGTATTATCATTCATGGTAATTTGAGCTTTAGAACCTTTTGAAGAATTTATAACATCATTCTTTTCTAATTTTTCTCCAAGTTTAGCTAGGATAGTATTAGAATCCCTAGATATCTTAACATCACCAACTAAAGCTGTTATTTGTCCAATACTAGCAAATGAAAAACTAATAAGTATAAAAAGTAATAAAAGTATCTTTTTCATGTTAAATCCTTAAAATGTATAAATCAATGAAGATTTAATAACTTGTTTTCTATAATCAAAGGGTGCTTGATTTGAAATATTGTTTGTAACTTTCCCAGTTTATGATAAAGTGGCGATGGTATTTTTTTATACCTTTAGCTCCTTTTAGTTAGCTTCAGCTCCAAATATCACAGCCCCTTGTATATTATTTACTTCATCATTAAAGTTAACGTTTCCTTCAATTTTGTTTGCTCCACTTCCATAAAAAGAACCATGTAAGCTTCCATTTATAGGGGTATTTCCATGAGTTAATTCTGATGATGAAAAATCTGAACTGTTTATTTTGCCATTAGCAAACTTTATGGCATATTCCCCCTTATCAGTATTATCATTACTATTAAAATATTTTATGTTCATATCCCCTGTAAAAGAGTTTATCCCTGCACCAAAATTAAATGAAAAGTTAAAAGATGAAAAGAAAATATCAATGTTGTATAAAGTATTATTATCAACTATATATCCAGTTATTAAATTACCTGCGTTATCAAATGATTTTGTAGTTTTTGAAGTATTATTTATTAAACTGCTTATATAACTTGTATCAGTTTTAATACCTGCAATATAAAATGTTTGATCATAAGGATTTTGTTTTGAAGACCACTCTCCAAATTCTACGACGTCCCCTTTATTTGGTTCACCAAAGGTAGCATCAGTAATATTTTGGTTATTTATAATTATCAGAGAGTTATTTTCATTTTTCTCTATTTCTCCAGTTTGAAGAGAATAAGAATTTCCATCAAACTTTGCTGCAATTACATACCCAAGTGTTGAAAAGCCAGATAAAGGGATATCAGGCTTCTCAGGATTAACAGGAGGTGTATCTTCTAAAACTGTAGGAGGTGTAGTAATATTTTCTTTAGGAGGTGTAACCTTTTTTTTAGGAGTAGTTCCGTCATCATTACCACTAGGTGTAAGAGTTCCACCTTCATCATCCTTAGAACTTGCTTTTTCTTCTTTTTTAGTAGAAGTAGTGCTCTCTTTAGTTTCTTTAGACTCTGTAGTATTACTATCACTAGATTCAGCATTTAATCCTTTTTGAACACTATCTAAGGTATCTTGTTTTAAAGGTTCAGGAGGAGTTGGAGCTTTACCTTGTGGAAGTCTTGTAAACTCTTGCTTATCAACATTAACAGTAAAATTATTTGCAGTAACACTAATAGCACCATCAGTACAAATAATAATTTGTTGATTTCCAATAATAGTAGTTCCTCTAATACCAATAGTTGCACTTTTAGTTCTAAGTTTAAATCTTTTTTTATTGATTTTACCTATTGCTCCAGTAATAGATTTAAAAGAGCCTTTCATAAACCCAAAGCTAGCCTTAGAATCTTTTGGTTTACTCTCATCATAAACATAATCAAAGATATTTAACGTAGAATTTTGCCCAATGGTAATAATAGTATTATCATTCATGGTAATTTGAGCTTTAGAACCTTTTGAAGAATTTATAACATCATTCTTTTCTAATTTTTCTCCAAGTTTAGCTAGGATAGTATTAGAATCCCTAGATATCTTAACATCACCAACTAAAGCTGTTATTTGTCCAATACTAGCAAATGAAAAACTAATAAGTATAAAAAGTAATAAAAGTATCTTTTTCATGTTAAATCCTTAAAATGTATAAATCAATGAAGATTTAATAACTTGTTTTCTATAATCAAAGGGTGCTTGATTTGACATATTGTTTGTAGCTGTTCCTTTTAAGGCAAAGATTAAGTTTTTTCTTAATGGTCTACTTATTCCAAGTGAGACACTATTTATCTTATCAACTCTTCTAGATAGAAAGTTAACATCTGTATCCCTATAGATTACTTTTTTACTATTTATATTTGTGTTTAGATTAAATTTATATGGTAAAGCTAAACTATTTTCTAAGCCTACTTCAAATGATTCTTTACTTACATCTGTTCTTTGTTCATATATTTCTATTTCTTTACTATATGAAGTATCTAAAGTAAAAAGTCCAAAGTCTTCTGTTTTATATTTTAAGCTATTTGTTAAATCAAATACATAGGCACTTTTTTGTTTATCTTCTTCTTGGTCATAGAGTTTTTTACTTAGTTTAAAAGTAATATCATTTAAAGTTGTTTGTGCAAAAATATGAGAGTTTGAAAATATTAGATTATAGTTTTTTAAATAGTCTTTATCATTGTATCTAACATAATCAATTCCAAATCCAGTGCCATATTTATTTGCCCCTTCATAAAAAGTAGGAGTAGAAGTAAATGAGATAACATCAATATTACTATCTTTTTTAGTATCATAATCTTGGGTATAAGCTACAAGGCTATTATTTAAAGAGAAGTTTTCATTATATTTATATACATGATTTATAACAGCAATGGCATCATAATAGTAATCTGATTCTTCTTTTCCATCATTATTTAAAGTTAAATCAGTTCCCAATTGGGGTACAAAGACTGAGTATTTACCTGCTGTTGCTGAGTTATTTACATTTGAATCATAACTTAAATCAAATACTAAAGCACCACTTATAAAGTTTTTTTGCATAGTTTGTTTTATGTATGCAAGTCTTTCTTCAATGCTTTTTTTTACATCAGCTGGAGTATCTGCATTTACTAAAACAGCATTAAAGTCTTTTATTGCTTGAGTATAGTTTTTAAGCATCAAATTACTTTGGGCTATTTCTATTTGAGCTCTTAAATTATTTCGTTGAGCAAAAAGTATTCTCTCATAATAACTTATTGCTATATCATATTTTCCTTGTTCATATTCACATCTTCCAAGATAGAAGTTTAGATTTTGGTTTTCCAAATCATTTTTTGATAAAGAAAGAAATATTTCGTAAGCTTTTTCATAATCTTTTTCATTAAATAGTTTTACTGCTTGGTCATATGAGGTTAGAGTTTCTTTTGAAAACAGTAGTGATGTTATAAAAAGTGTTAAAAATAATATTCTTTTTGTCATTTAGTAAACTTCTTTTTTGTTAAATAATTTTTAATAGCTAAATATTAGCAACTCAAAATCATTGCAAAATCATTAGAAAGTAAAAGACTTGTAAATTTTAGAATCTATTTTTATTTTTATTAATGATATAATCTTTTCCATGAATAATTTAGATATATTAAAAGAATTAAATGTATTACATGTAGATGATAATATTCAAGCTTGTGAAAATATCAAAAAGACTTTGGAATATTATTTTAAGAATGTATTTATAGCTCATAATGGAGAAGAAGCATTAGAGATATATAATACAAAAGAGTGTCATCTTTTAATAGTAGATTATGATATGCCTATTATGAATGGTTATGAATTTTTGCAAATAATAAGAGAAAAAGATGATGAGATATCTGCTATGATTATAAGTTCTTATGATGATAAAGTTAAACTCAAAAATGCAATTGGCTTAAATCTTTTGGAATATATTGTCAAACCTTATGGCTTGGATGAGTTAAAAGATGTTCTAAATAAATTTGTGAAAAGTTTAGAAAAAAAGGAATTAATAAGATACTATGTTACTGAGACTCTTTTTTACGATAGATTAAAAAAGACTTTCATTGATGACTCAAAAGAGTATAAATTTACCTCTTATGAAATAAAACTTATCGAATATCTTTTTAGATATAAAAATCAAGTTATTAAATATGATGAGCTTTTATATATTTTAGAATCAAGTAATCAAAAATCTTTGATAAATTCAGTTTATAATATAAACAAAAAACTAAATATCAAACTTATAGAAAATGTAAAAGATATGGGATATTGGTTGAAAAGATAGTATGAAGTTATTTATTTTATTTTTTATTTTTATTACCTCACTTTTTGCCCATGATTTAGATGTTGTAGAAAAGTATTTTGTAGATACGAATAACTCTTTAAATATACAAGAGATAATGAAGCACAAAGATGATTTTATTCCTATAAAAAAATACAATTTAGGGATAACAAAAAGTTCTGTCTGGATAAAAATCGATTTAAAAAATAACACAAAACACAATTTAAAAAAAAGAATAAATAATAAAATGGCAGGAATAAATTTAATTGATGTTTTTTTAGTAAAAGATAATCAAATAACAAAAACTTACAAACTAGGAAATCTAAGAGAACATAATAAAAGAGAGAATGATTTTAGGATTTCTTACTTTGATATTGAACTTCAACCTTTGCAAAAAGTAGAGATATTTATAAAACAAAAAACTTATGGCACTATGGAAATAAGGTGGAATATAATTAATATCAAAGATTTTGAAACTTATTATTTCTTTCAAGGATTGATATACGCATTTTTTGCCGGTATTTTACTTGTGATGATTGTTCTTGGTTTTACTCTTTATTCTATTTTTAAAAAGAAGCATTTTTTAATTTATTCTTTATTTACCTTATCTGTTGGGATTTTTCAACTTTCTGTAGCTGGATTTTTATATCAATTGGGTATTCCACTTGATTTAAATAAATTTTTTATCTTTTTTATTCCTGCTTTTGCAATGATTTTATTTGGTTTGTTTCCCTTATATTTTTTCAATATCCAAAAAAATGAATTTAAAATTACACAAACTATTATAAAAATATCTATTGTTTTACTTACTATTTTTGCTTTTACACAGTTCTTTTATCGCATTTATCCTGATGTGCTTTATTTTAGTAAATTTTATGTTTATATTATCTTTATACTTATGCTTACTATTTTGATATTTTCAATTCGAATGTTTCTTTTAAAAAAAGATGGTTCTATTTTTTATTTATTGGCAAATATTGTTTATTTCTTTTTTGCAGGCTTGTATATATTGGTCGCTTTTGGTATTTTAAAATATGAAGGTTTTTTATATTACTTCATTTCAATAGGAGCCATTGGGCAAGATATGGTTTTAGCCATTGGGTTAATTTATTCTGTATATGTAATGAGAGAAAGAAATGAGAAAAACATTGAACTTTTAGGTGAATATTCAAAACTTAGTTTTATAGGACAAACCATGGTAAATATTTCCCACCAGTGGAAAGAACCTATAAATAATATTTATAGCAGTATCACTTATATAGAAGCTGCCCGTGAATTTAAAGATAAAAATATAGATACAATTATTGATAATAATCTTGAAATTATAAAAGAGACAACTTCTTATCTAAAAGAGACAGCCCTTGGGCAGCTGCATTTTTATAAAGAAGAAAAAAATATTGAAGAAGTTGAGTTTTGTGAAGAGATAAGGTATGTAATAAGACTTATGGAAAAGGAGTTTATAAAAAAAGATATTAAGATAAGTTTTGATTGTAATGATAAGATAAAAATAAAAATAGAAAAAAACTATTTTTTAAATGTGTTAATGATTTTATTTGAAAACTCCCTAAAAGCTTTTGAACGACGAAAGATAAAAAATCCTAAAATAAGAATTTTAGTAAAAGAAATAGAGAAAAAACTTGAAATTATTTTTGAAGATAATGCAGGTGGAGTAAGTATAGATTTTATAGAAAAGATATTTGAAAAAGATTTTTCTGAGAGCTCTTCTACGGGAATAGGTTTATATTTAGCAAAAGAGATAGTTTCTCAAAAGCTAAATGGTCAAATAACAGCAGAAAATAAAAATGAGGGCTTATCTTTTAAAATAGTTATTTAAAACCTCTTCTAAGCAAAGGAAGGGGTTTAAAAGACCCACCCACCTTGAAAAAGAACTCTACTGTTTCTATTAGGTTCACTAGTAACAGGAGCACTATTAGCATTCCAAGCAACTTGAACTTGACCAAAGAAGTCTTTATATGAAGCATAATATCCAACACCAACATCTTGTAAAGATTTAGCTTCAAAGCCTACATTGTTATTTGCCATAAATGCTCTTCCTCTATCATAAAAGATTCCAACACTATTTGATAAAGAGTTTATATCAGGCAATCTATATTTTCCTTCTATATTAAATATATACCCATTTTCAGCACTAACTTCACTAGTAGGATATAACTTAACCCCATAAGCTCCACCAATAGATAAATCTTCACTTCCATCTAGGTTTTTATGTGCTAGGGCATACTGTAAGTTTAATGAAGTATCTAATGAGATTTTAGAAGTAAAGTTTATACTATGTGATAAATCCAAATTAACTTTAGAATAATTACCATTTGTATTAGCTCCATTTTCATCATCTGCTCTTTTAGCAGCATCATCAAAGCTTAACTTTCCATAGGTATAATTAAAACTAACTTTAGAAGTTGATGGAAGATTAAAGGCTAAATAACTCTTATCATAGTCTAATCCTAAGCTTAAAGATTTAACATCTTTTTTTGTTGTATCATCTTGAGAATTAATTTCATCTTTTAAACTCTTTTTATCAATATCTAATGAAGCTTTTAAATTCTCCATTCTTGTTCGTATAATTGGATAAGTTAATTTAGCATCTAAAGCTGTAGAGTTACCCTTTGCATCAAGATTTGAATATTTATCTCCTAAGGCATAAGTTGTTTTAGAATAACTTAGTTCTCCTCTTAATCCATTTGACATTAAAGGAGCTGAATATGCTAATCTACCATTTTTTAAATCAGTCTTATTACTTAATAGACCACTTAATGAGATTTTATCTCCTATTTTAAAAGGAGAGTTAATATTAACCCCAGCCATAACTCTATTTTTACCTGTATATCTACTTCCATAATTATCAGCTAAAATATACCCATCAAATCTTTTTGTCTCTTCTGTTGTAATAGAAAAATCAGAAGTTCCTACATCAGCTCCTGGCATAACATCAGCACTAGTTACTTTTACACCTGGTGTGTCATTAATGATTAACATTGCTCGCTCTAAAGTATTAGTAGAAACTATATTATCCCTTTTGGCATCATCTAACATACCCTGAACAATACTATCTTTAACTAAAGAGTTGTTTTTTAAATTAAACTTTCCATAATTACCTTCAATAATAGTAATAGTAATTACTCCATTATTTTTATTTATATCTTGTACAGGTAAATATGCACGTGCTACAAAGTAATTTTTACTTCTATAATATTTTGTGATTATGCTTGTTACTTCTTGTAGTTGTTTAAAGGTTAAATCTTTTTTTGTATATGAAGAGATTAGATTTTGTAGGGTAGTTTCATTTATATGAATAGCACCTTCTATTTTAAAACCCTTTACAAATATAGTTTTACCACTTTTATCATCTTTCATAACAGGAGCATATTTTTTAACTCCACCAATTTCTACTAAAGGAGTCTTTTTTTGTTTTACTTCTTTTGGAACTTTTATTTGTTTTATTGCATCACCTATATTTGGTGTTGCTGCTAATAATGAACTTGATGTTATTAGTGATAATATTATTGGTTTAGTTATTCTTCTCATTTTATTCCTTATCTCTCATTGTCTTTTACTACATAAAATAATTGATCTACACCTTCTGGTAGGTTTACTCCACCATTTACTAAATCTATTACTGAATCAGATGATAAAGGTACTCTTATATCATCTTGAGTATTTGATACATCTGTATTTTGTGTAGTATTTTTATTCATTGCAGTTTTTATTTCACTTAAAGTTACTACTTTATTTGCACTTTCTCCATTAATTGTTTTTGAGACAATAGATACATTTCCCTTATTAATTCCTAGGTTTGCATTTGTTTGAGGTATTTGATTTTGTGACACTTTTACTTTTGGAGTATTGATTACTTTTGGTAATACAACATTTGTTGTTGTATTATTTGCGATTGTTGTAATTACTTTTTTAATTTCATCTGGTCTATTATCTTTTACTGTTTCTGGTGTTGTGGCTTTTTCAGGAGCATCATATGAACGTCCTTTTGATACATTTTCTTCTCCATTTAAATTAATAACATCACTACCTTGTTTAGAAGTAGTTACATTTTCAAGGACTTTAATGGCATCTTTTACTGTACTTACTTTAATATTATCTGTTGAGTTTAGTCCTTTTGAGTCATTAACTTTTCCTATTGTAATATCATCGGCATCTCTATAGACTAGTTTTCCAATTGGTGAACTTGATGTACCTGCTGCAAGTACATCTACATCGTTATTGTTACTATCTAAAGTAAAGTCTCCAGTTCCTTTTATATTTAGGTTTTTTGCAATAATATGTCCTTGTCCTGAATCATTAACATCACTGTTACTTTCAATTGTTAATGTTTTTGTTCCAATATTTAATTCATTAGTTATTTCAACACCTGCAGTTTTTCCAATTAAAGTCAAGTCATAATCAGCGACTATAGGACCTTTTGTAGTGATTTTTGCAGTTTCATTATCACCAAAAATAACTTTTGAAAATCCTGTTTGAATATTAGCTAAATCAGAACTTGTTACATCTAATATATTATTATCAGCCGTTGATGTCCCTCCAATTTCGATATTATTTCCATTTGTTTTTTGTTTTATAGTTAATGTATTACTTCCTGATATTTTATCATTAAGAGCAACTTTATCCGCAATAATTTCTACGGAATTTGTATGTGCAGTTAAAGGATTATTAAATGTAACAGCAGAGCCTGAAAAAGTTTTCTTACTATTAGTTGATATACCATCAATATAAAGGTTCGCTCCTAAAGCTCTTCCTCCACTAGCATCCCAAGAGCCACCGATAAAAATAAATTTATAGTTACCTGCTTTATTTGCCGTAACAGATGCTGTTGCCCAGTTAGTAGAAGCACTTCCATTTGCACCTGTTTCATTTAGTATTGCTTGCGTTTCTCCTGTGTCTACATTTAAAATATATCCAAATACATCATATGCATCGCTTCCACCTGATGCTTTCCATTTAAATGATACTTCATCCCCCTTACCTAATGATACAGAATCATTACTTGCAACAGATGGTCCATGAACAACACCATAACCTTCACTTACATTTCCTCCAGAATATGTTAACTGTAAAGAGTAACTTCCTCCATCAGAATCTGTATCTGTAGAGATTTGTGAAGTATATGTTCCTGTTGATGTATAATCATCATATGCTCCACTATTATTTGCACTTGGTTGTGATGGAACTTTGTTTGGTAAAGAATCATCATTTGGAGTCTTAACTCCCGCTATAGTAGATCCACCATTTAAATATATTGTATGTGTTGTATCAACTGTCCAACCTGATGTATCACCTTCTTCAAAACCTGCATTTGCAAATTGATCTGTTGCAAGTAAGTTTATAGTTGCATTATAAACTTGTTCATTTAAGGTATTTATATAGTGTAATTTTGTTCCTAAATCTAAATTACCTGCACTTATATTTAATGATTTCAACTTTTTATTTTCCCCTAAATCATCATATAATGTTATTTTACCTGTTCCTGCATCTAGTGTAAGAGGTGTTTCTCCATCAACATTACTGTCAACTTGATTATTGATAGTTAGGTCTCCATTCTTTGTAATAATAGTATTTCCTGTTGCTCCATTTAATATAATTTGTCCATCGCCATTATTATCTTTGTCAGCTGTTAAAACAACATTTAATTTATTTGCATTTGAATTTTGACTAGCATCAATAGAAACACCATCTGCAAAAACAATATTATTATCTGCTAGTAATGTTAATGTTTTATCAGAAGTTAATGCATTTGTTGTGATATTAGAATTTATATTAATATCTCCATCTCCTGCACTTTCACCAGAACTTGTATCAGGAGTATTGCTTCCATCAGTAGTTATCGTTACATCTGCTGTATCTAAAGCACTTTGTATTGCACTTGCAAGTGAGGAATCAATAGTAATGTTAACAGGATCAATAAGCCAATTACTTGTAATTATATTTGCACCATTGAAAGTAAAATCTTTCCCAGAAGTCTCCACAAACCCATCAGTAGCAGAAATGGTACCGCCAACTTGAGCTTCACCACCATGGGCAAAGAGTTCAACCTTACCAGTAAGTCCATCTAAAGAATCAGCTTCAATAACACCTGTATTATTAACTACCCCTTTTAGTAATTCATCTACTGCATTTGTTGTAAGGTATATTTCTCCACCATCTGCTTTTATTGAACCACTATTTTTTACAATAGAATCTAAGATTCCTTTTTTTACTGTTAGGTTTAATAAAGAATTACCATTTAGGTTTATAGAGTATTCATCTGCTCCTACTAAATGTATCTTTCCTTTTACAGCTTTTATACTTCCTTCATTTGTTACTTCTTTTCCAGCTAAAACTGCATAGGCTTCATTTGAGATATTTATTGTTCCTAAGTTTATAATAGAGTTTGAAGAAGAGTTTTTAAAGTTATAGTTTCCTATATTAAAATCATTATCAGAGAGTTTTGCTGTAGTTGCTAAAAGACCAGCTGTATTAATACTAGCATTTTTACCAAATAAAACCCCATTTGAGTTTAAAATCCAAACTTGACCATTGGCATTAAGTGCTCCATTGATAACACTTCTTTCATTTCCTATTACTCTATTTAGTGTAATAGAAGAGCTATTTGGTTGTTTGAAGTTTACTGTTTCATTAGCTTTAATACCAAACTTTTGCCAATTGATAGTTGCCTTTTGGGTGGATTGGTTTATATTTGTGGTATTTCCATTTTGGGAAATATTTGCAGTTCCACTTGTAACTACTCCGCCACTAGGAGCAGCATAAGAGATAGTAACTCCAGCTAATAGGGCTGATACTACCATACTTATCTTTCCCCCTTTTAGGATTCTAAACCTTGAGCTAAAGTCTAATAATCTTTTCATCTATTTTCCTTGATAAAATATTTTTACTACTTTATCATAGTAAAATCAACACAAAATCAATAAAAAAGTTTAAAATTCTTTTATTGGATTAAAATTAGTTTCAACATGGTAAAATTTTATAATGAATGATTTAAGTATTTTAAAAGAATTAAATGTTTTATATGTTGATGACGATATAAAAGCTTGTGAAAGCCTAAAAAAAATATTGCAATACTATTTCAAAAATGTATTTATAGCAAATAATGGAAAAGAGGCTTTAGAGGTTTATTATAAAAATGAATGTCATTTACTAATAGTAGATTATGATATGCCTATTATGAATGGATATGAATTCCTATCAAAAATAAGAGAGACTGATGATGAAGTATCTGCATTTATAATGAGTTCATATGATGACAAAATTAAACTCAAAAATGCTATTTCTCTGAATTTATTAGATTATATTGTAAAACCCTATGAGTTAGATGTTTTAAAAAATGTTTTATATAAATTTGTAAAAAATATTGAAAAAAAGAGTTTATTAAAATATCAAATTTCTCAAATTTGTTATTATGATAGAACAAAAAAGATAGTTTTTTATGATGGAAATGAATATAAATTTACCTCTTATGAGATAAAAATTATAGAGTATCTTTTTAAAAGAGAAAATCAAATTGTCAATTATGATGAAATATTGAATATTTTAGATTCTCAAAACCAAAAATCATTGATATCTTTAATTTATAAAATAAATAAAAAATTACCTATAAAACTTATAGAAAATATAAAAGATATTGGTTATATAATAAAAAAATAATATGAAACATATATTTTTACTCACCCTTTTGCTAAATTTTCTTTTTGCCAATCAACTTAATATTGAAAAAAAATATTTAATTGATATCAATAATAATATGACATTAAAAGAAATCTTACAAAAAAAAGAAAAGTTTAGCCCAATTACTAAATCAAATTTTGGGATAGTACGACATAATTTATGGATTCATATATTAGTGACTAATAACTCAAAAAAAAAGCAGATAAAAAGATTTTATAATAAAAGAGCTGGTTTAGATTATGTTGATGTCTATATTCTTAAAGATGATAACTTAATTGAAAAATACTCTTTAGGTGATATGAAAGATTATAAAAATAGAGATAATATTTTTAGAGTTTCATATTTTGATCTTGAGTTAGAAGGTTTTGAAAAACTTGATATTTATATAAAACAAAAAAGTTTTGGTTCTATGGAAACAAATTGGCAAGCTATTAAAATTGATGCTTTTAATAATTATTATAATAAACAAGAAATGGTATATTTTATTATATTTGGTATTTTAATAGTTGTCACAGTAACAAGTTTTGGATTTTTTTTAGTTTTTAGAAAAAAACATTATTTAACTTATTCTCTTTTTACTATATGTAGTACTACTTATCAATTTGCAGTTGCTGGATTTTTTTATGAATTTGAATTTCCTATTTATTTGGTCACTATTTCTAATTATGTTGTTCCCCTAATAGCATTGATTCTCTTAGGGATGTTTCCTTTTAGTTTTTTTAACATTAAAAAAGATGAATATAAAGTAATAAAGAAAATATTAAAAGCATTACTTGGAATAGTTTTTGTTATTGCTATGATAAATTTATTTTATCCAATTATAGACAGTTTGCTTTATGATAATAGTATTACAAATATAATAAATATTTTAACAATGTTAATGCTTTTGCTTTTATCACTTAAAGTTTATAAAGAGAAAAAACAAGGTTCAGGGTTTTATCTTATAGCCAATTTGATACTTTTTTTTGCTATTACTTATTTTATTTTAGGTTTAGTAGGTGTAATTTCAAATAATGAATTTTATTATTATTCTTTAGCTTTTGGATCAATAGGTCAAGATTTATTCTTAGCTTTTGCCCTTGTTCATGCAACTTATTTAATAAAAAAAGAACATGAAAAAAATGCTCAACTTTTAAATGAGTATTCAAAACTAACTTTTATAGGACAAACTATGATTAATATTTCTCACCAATGGAAAAGCCCTATAAATAATATATATAATAGCATTAATCATATTGATGTAGCAAGGGAATTCAACGATAAAAATATTGATAAAATTATTGATAAAAATTTAAAGAATATAAAAGATATAACTCTATATTTAAGGGATACTGCACTTAGTCAGTTAAACTTTTATAAAGAAGAGAAAAATATTGAAAAAATTGATTTAAAAAAGGAGATAGATTATATTATAAATCTAATTAATAGGGAATTTATAAAAAAATCAATATTAATAGAAGTTAATTGTAAAGATAATTTAAAAATTGAAATAGAGAAAAACTATTTTTTTAATTTACTTATGATTTTATTTGAGAACTCTTTAAAAGCATTTGAAAGAAATAAAGTAAAACAACCGAAGATAAAGCTATTTATAAAAGAGATTGAAAATAAAATTGAAGTATGTTTTGAAGATAATGCAGGAGGAATAAATATTAAACATAAAGAAAAAATTTTCGAAAAAGATTTTTCAAAAAGTTCTTCCACTGGTATTGGGTTATATTTAGCTAAAGAGATAGTTTCTAAAAAGTTAAATGGTCAAATAACAGCAGAAAATAAAAACGAAGGCTTGTGTTTTAAAATAGTTTTCTAAAAGATTGAAAGCCCCGTTTTAGTAGTAAAAAGTTCTAAAGCTTTTGTGCCAATTAGTGAGTTTCCATGTACATTTAGTTTTGGTGAGTAAACGCATATTGCCATCTTCTTTGGAACGACTGCAACTATTCCTCCTCCTACACCACTTTTACCAGGAAGTCCAACTCTGTATGCAAAATCACCACTTGCATCATAGTGTCCACAAGTTAGCATTAGTGAGTTTATTCTTTTTGCTTTTGATTCATTTATAATTTGCTCTTTTGTAAAGGGATCTTTCCCATGGTTTGCTAAAAATAACATAGAGTGGGCAAGTTGTTTTGTATTCATCATTATTGAACATTGTTTAAAATATGTTTGAATCACATCATCTATGGGATTTTTGATATTTTGATAACTTTTCATTAGATTTATAAGTGCAAAGTTATGAAAACCATGTCCTAATTCAGAGATAAAAATATCTTCATCATAAGTGATATTTTCTTCGTGTGAAACTTTTTTCATAAAAGCTAAAATTTCATCAAAGGCATTATTTTTGTAAATTGAGGTCAAACAATCAGTTGTGACAATTGCACCTGCATTTATAAAAGGATTTCGTGGAGTTCCACTTTCGTATTCCAACTGAACTAATGAATTAAAAGGATTTCCAGATGGTTCATGTCCAACTCTTTTATATAACTCTTTGCTATAGTACTCTAAGGCTAGGGTAAAAGTAAAAACTTTTGAGATACTTTGAATAGAGAACTTTTTATCACTACACCCAATATGATACTCTTCATTATCAAGGGTTATTATACTCATAGCAAAATCACTCTCATTGGCTTGGGCTAACATAGGAATGTAATTTGCTAATTTCCCTTTTGTAAAGTACTTTTGAATCTCTTCTTGAATCTCTTGTAAAATAGTATTAAAATCCATCTTTTCTCTTTATCTTTTTTATAATTATAGCTAAGAAAAGAGTATAAAAAGTAGGTAGAGTTCATTGAATTATAATATTACGTGCCTATTACACGTAATATTATAAATAAGAAGTTTAAGTTTATTAAATTATTTTTGAATGATATATTGAATAGTAGGTCCACTACTATCTACACTTAAAACTTTATATCCATGATTTTTTGCATCTTGGGGAATATTATGAATACTTTGAGGACAATCACTTATTATCTCCAAAATTTCCCCTTCTTTCAATTCTTTCATTGCTTCAAGAGTCTTAACAGCAGGATAAGGGCAAGGTTCACCTTGCATATCAATTCGATAGTCTGGAATAATATCTTTTTTTATCATTTTGTTACCTTTTCTTTTAATGTTGTTCTATAGTTTCTTTCTAATTTTAAGACTAATAGAAATAGTAAAAATAGGAAAATATAGTTCATAAATAATCCACCATAATTTCCAAAAGATTGAAGTAAATTGATTTTTGGCCAGCTTGTTGCTAAAGATAAAGAGAAACTGTCCCACATATATGCAAGTAGAGTTGATCCAATAACATTACCAATTCCAACTATCCAAAAATGTACTTGACCTTCAACAGCTCTATACATCCAACCACACTCACAACCACCTGCTAGTACAATTCCAAATCCAAAAAGTAATCCACCTATAAGTGCATTTGGTCCTGCCCACATAATTTTTGGTGGAACACCAATCATAATATAACTAAATACCCCAATAGTAGATACTGCCATCCCAATAATAATAGCAACTGCCATTTGGCTTCTTCCTGTTGTAAAAATATCTCTAAAAGCAGATGTAAAACAAATTTGAGCTTTTGCAATTAAAAGACCAAATCCAGCACCAAATAACATCGCAATACCTAATTTAGTAGTTTGTTGAATAAAAATTAAATATAATGCCCAGATAATCATAGCAATAAAAACAAGAGTACCAATTGTAAAAAGTGATTTTACATTTTTAGTATCGGTATTTAAAGTAGTAGAACAAGAGACTTTTTGCAATTTCATTTTAGATTGAAAAAAAGGTAATAAAGTTACTCTAGCACCTATATAAACACCTACAATCATAGCAAGAGTAAATAACCAAGCATGTAGTGAAAATTGTGGAATACCAGTAAAAAGGCTTGCTAGGTTACAACCCATACCAAGTCTTGCTCCAAATCCTGCAATAATACCACCAAAAAGGGCTTGAAAGATTCTAACTTTACTTGCAGGCATTCTAAGTTTTACATTATTACCCCAAAATGCTGCTGCAATACAACCTGCAAACATTCCTATTATCATAACACCATCAACACGGGTGAAGCTATTTCCTTGCATACCCATAATTTTATAATAACCCCAAGAACTAAGGTCTACACCAAAAAGTTGCAAGATGTGTCCACCCCATCTTGTAAATTCACCAGTAACCGCCCAATAAGTGCCTGTAATACCGAAATAATAAGCTGCTAAAACTCCTAAAGCTATTACAGCTGGTAATGGACGCCAGAAAGCTACCATATATTTTTGTTTAAATTGCTTGAAATAATCCATGCAAGTATTCTCCTTAACAATATATTTTATTTTGAAAGTTTCTTTTAAAGATTAAAAGAATTAAGTTATTGAAGAGTGATATGAACGAGAAAAAACATATCTATTTGTGCCACAAATCTGAGAAGTATCTTATCAAAAAGAATCTTATTTTTATGTAATACGGTAAAATAAATTTTACCTTTTTAAAAAATGATAATAGTAAATTCTTTTATTATTATCATAAATGATAAAACTTAAGCATTTTTTTAGTATAATCGCGAAAATTAATATCTAAAGAGAATATATGAGAGACATAAGAAATATTGCCGTAATCGCACACGTTGACCACGGTAAAACAACATTAGTTGATGAGCTGTTGAAGCAATCAGGAACTTTCGCAGCCCATACGCATGTGGATGAAAGAGTTATGGATAGTAATGCTATTGAGAAAGAAAGAGGTATTACAATCCTTTCTAAAAATACGGCTATTGACTATAAGGATGTAAGAATTAACATTATTGACACTCCGGGACACGCCGATTTTGGTGGTGAAGTTGAGAGGGTTTTAAAAATGGTTGATTCTGTTTTATTACTTGTTGATGCACAAGAGGGTGTTATGCCACAAACTAAGTTTGTTGTAAAAAAAGCACTTTCTTTAGGTCATAGACCAATTGTTGTTATTAACAAAATTGATAAACCAGGTGGAGATCCAGATAGAGTTGTTGATGAAGTATTTGACCTTTTTGACCAAATGGGTGCAAGTGAATCACAACTAGAGTTTCCAGTTGTATATGCAGCAGCCAGAGATGGTTATGCAAAACTTGCTTTAGAAGATGCAAATGAAAATTTAACTCCACTATTTGAAACAATTTTAACAGAAGTTCCTAAACCAGTTGGTGATGATTCAAATGGTCTTCAACTTCAAGTATTTACACTTGATTATGATAACTTTATTGGAAAAATTGGTATTGCAAGAATATTTAATGGAACAATCTCTATGGGTGAGACAGTTTTATTATGTAAAGCAGATGGAGAAAAAGTTAGAGGTAGAGTTTCTAAACTTATTGGATTTAAAGGTATGGATAGATTCGATATCAAAACAGCTGGTACTGGTGATATTGTTGCCGTTGCTGGTTTTGAAACAATTGACGTAGGTGATTCTCTTTGTGATCCAACAGATCCTATGCCTCTTGATCCTATGCATATTGAAGAGCCAACATTATCTGTAACATTTGCGGTTAATGATTCTCCATTAGCTGGAACTGAAGGTAAATATGTAACTTCAAATAAAATTGATGAGAGACTAAGAGCTGAAATGAATACTAATATTGCTATGAATTATGAGCAATATGGTGAAGGTAAATTTAAAGTTAACGGAAGAGGTGAACTTCAAATTTGTATCTTAGCAGAAAATATGAGAAGAGAAGGTTTTGAGTTCTGTATTGGAAGACCTGAAGTTATTACTAAAATCGAAGATGGTATAAAAATGGAGCCATTTGAGCATTTAGTTATTGATACTCCAGATGAATATAGTGGTGCAATTATTGAAAAACTTGGAAAAAGAAAAGCTAATATGACTAATATGGTACCAATGGGATCTGGTTATACAAGACTTGAATTTGAAATCCCAGCAAGAGGATTGATTGGTATTAGAACAGAGTTTTTAACTGAGACAAAAGGTGAGGGTGTTATGAACCACTCATTCTTAGAGTTTAGAGCATATTCAGGAAATGTTGAATCAAGAAAATACGGAGCTTTAGTTTCTATGGAAAATGGAGAAGCTTTAGGGTATTCAATTTTTAACTTACAAGATAGAGGGGTTATGTTTATTAAGCCTCAAGATAAAGTTTACAACGGTATGGTTATTGGTGAGCATGCAAAAGGGAATGATTTAGATGTTAATCCTACAAAAGGGAAACAACAATCGAACGTAAGATCTTCAGGTGCTGATGAAGCTATTAAGTTAGTCCCACCAAGAGTGATGTCTTTAGAAAATGCATTAGAGTGGATTGAAGAAGATGAATTAGTTGAAGTTACTCCTAAGTCAGTAAGAGTTAGAAAAAGAGAACTTGACCCAACAGTTAGAAAAAGAACAGCTAAAAAGACAAAATTCGAATAAAATTTAGAATACTAAATTTTACGAAGGGAAGGGCTTTTTAGCTCTTCCCTTTTTTTATGTCTAAAAAAGCAAATCAAAAAAAGGAAGAACTTGAAGTTTCATATGAGGCGCAAGATAATTAATAAAACAAAATAAATAGGAGAATTTTTTCTCCTATAAAAAGGAGAAAAAAATGGATAATATAAATACTAATATAAATGATTATTTAATTGTAATAGGAATATATATCATAACTATTATTACAACTTATGCAATAATCACTAATTAATATATGTCATATCAATTATGTGTAAGTTATGTTATAATAAATGAAAAGTACTTATTATGAAAAAGATTTTTACTATTCTCTTTTCATTAGTCTTGTTCTTTAGCTTTATTAAAGCAGAAAATCTTATTGCCAAAAAAAGAGTTTTTTATATCAATTCTTATCATTCTGGTCTTTATTGGAGTGATGGGATTGAGAAAAGCCTAAAAAAAGTACTTTTTAACTCTAAACTGCCCATTGAGTTTAAAAGAGTCGAAATGGACTCTAAAATAAATAATGATGAGTCTTACAAAATAAAAATAGCCAAAAAAATCAAAAATCAAATTGAAAACTTTAAACCTGATGTGATTATTGCTTCTGATGATAATGCCTTTAAATATGTTATTTTACCCTATTTTAAAAACTCAACTATTCCAATTATTTTTTGTGGTATAAATGGCACCATAAAGAAGTATGAACAACTACCTAATAATATAACTGGAATGGAAGAAGTTCAGCTTATCCCCCAACTAATTGATACTTTAAAAAAATATGCAAAGGGGAAGAGAATAGGTAGTTTAGATGATGATTCTTTCAGTGTCAAAATACAGAACCAGTTTTTTGAAAAACAGTTAAATCAAAAAATTACTAAAAGGTATGCAACAACAATAGAAGAATGGAAAAAGAATTTTATATATTTACAAAATAATGTAGATATTTTATTACTTGGAAATAGTGGGGCTTTAGTAAATTGGGATAAGAATAAAGACCAGTTAAAAGATTTTGTCGAAAAAGAGACTAAAATACCATCTGCTGCTTGGGATATTACTCTAAATAATTTTGCTTTGTTAATTTTTGCTAATAAGCCTGAAGAGCAAGGTAAGTGGGTAGCGAAAACAGCCCTTAGAGTTCTAAAGGGTGAAAACATAAAAAATATACCAATAGTTGTAAATAAAAAAGCAAATATTTATATAAATACAACTTTAGCAAAAAAGCTTAATATAGTTTTCCCTTTTGAATTAATTGATAATGCGGTGTTAGTAAAATGATAAAAAATAGCTCTTTAAAAACGGAACTTCTAATTTCAATCCTTTTAGTAATAATACTTGGAATAGGTACTATTTTTTATTTTTCTTATAATTATTTAAAAAAAGAAATAGATATATCACAAGAGAAAATATACAATGAAAAAATTGACAATATTATCTATCTTATAAACCAAAAATACCAAACACTTTTAAAAACACAAATGGAAAAGTCTTACGAAGAATCATTTAAAAAGGGAACTTTAAATATTATAAAAAATGTTTTTAATAAAAATACTAAAGGTATTTTTCCTTTTATAATAAATGAAAAGGGATTTTTATTATTGCATAGAATTTATAATGAACAAGATAAAAATTTATATAAAGATAAAGCAGAATACAAAAGAATATTGAAAGAAAAAAATGGCAATTTTGAAATTGTTATAAAAGATGGTGGTAAATGGATTATCTTTAAACATTTTGAACCTTGGGATTGGATTATTGGCTATAGAGTTGATATAAATATTAAATATCAAGAATTATATACATTTAGAGATATGTTTTTAGTCATTTCCTTAATAATTATTCTTGCAATTTCATTAATAGTTATAGTAATTGTAGGAAAAGTATTAAAACCTATTGATATGTTATCAAATGTTTCAAAAAAGATTGCCTCCGGAGATTTTAACGCAGAGATAAATGTATCAGGGGTAAAAGAATTAAAAATATTATCAACAAATTTTGAAAAGATGAGAGATAAAATTGTTGAAGATATTGAGCAGTTAAAAGAGCAGGAAGAAAAAATAAAAGCATTTAATTCTAAGCTTCAAGAAGATGTGAGACTTAGAACAAAAGAGTTAGAAGAAGAAAAGAAAGTTTTTGAAACACTTTTTAATGACTCTTCTGATGGAATAAGTTTATTAAAAGATGAGAAATTTATTGATTGTAATCCCGCACTATTGAAATTATTTGGAATTAATGACAAAGAAGAATTTTTAAATTTAGATCCAGATAAGATATCCCCCGAAATTCAACCAAATGGTGTATCTTCTAGCACCTTAGGAAAAGAGTATATTAATAAATGTTTAGAAAAAGATAGTATACGATTTGAGTGGCTTCTTAAAAAAAGATCAGGGAAAGAGTTTTGGTGTGAAATTGTACTAACAAAGATAGTTATAAATGAAGAAGTGGTAATACATGGACTTTGGAGAGATATTCAAGATAAAAAGATGTTAGAAATAGAACTAGAAAATAAAAATCTTGATTTGCAAGAATCAAATGATGAACTTGAAGCTTCTATGGAAAATCTGATAATAACTCAAAATAAACTTGTAGAGTCTGAAAAACTAGCTGGACTTGGTAGTTTGGTTTCAGGTGTTGCAAATGAAATTAGTAGCCCAATTGGTCTTGGAGTTACAGGGGCATCACATTTAGAGTATATTTGTGAAGAGATAAGTTCAAAATATGAGAGTAATTCAATTTCTCCTGAAGATTTGAAAACCCTTTTGCAAAATTCAAATGAATTGATTAATATTATAGTAACAAATTTGAATAAAATAGAAAATATTATAAAAGACTTCAAACAACTTGCTGTTGATCAAACTGGTGAAATAAAAAGAGTTTTTAATGTTAAAGAGTATATTAAAGGTATTTTAATAAGTATGGATAACTTATTAAATAAACGAGATATTGAATTTAAGATAGAGTGCGATGGTGTTTTAGGAATTAACTCATTTCCAGGATTTTTTGCACAAATTCTTCATCATTTGATTTTAAATTCTTTACAACATTCATATAAGGATGATGAAAAAGGAGTCATTTCTTTAAGTGCTAGAATTGAGGGAAAAGATTTTATTTTTGAATATCAAGATTATGGAAAGGGAATCTTACAAGAAAATTTATCAAAAATATATGAGCCTTTTTTTACAACTAATAGAAAAAATGGTTCAATTGGATTAGGCTTAAATATTGTCTATAATCTAGTGACAATTAATTTAGGAGGGAAAATTGATTGTCATAGTGAAGAGAATAAGGGTACTACATTTACTATAAAAATCCCACTTTAGCGTTTATTTCATAAAATTTCTATTTAAATATTCATAAAAAACAAATAAGTATAAAAAAGTTTAATTAGCACTCTATAAAATAATTTGCTAAAAATATTAGCACTATATATTGACAAGTGCTAAAAAATATGTTATTATTTCATTAACTTGATAGGAAAGCTATCAAGAAATATTTTTTAAGGAGTTTAGCATGTTATTAACTAGATTTGACCCTTTTAAACAATTTAGAGATTTAGAAAAGGATTTTTATAAATATCCTTCAAATGAAGGAGTTAGTGGTTTTGTACCAGTAGTTAACACAAGAGAGGGTGAATTTGCATATCATATTGATGTTGACTTACCAGGTGTTAATAAAGATGATATAAAAGTTGATATTCACAAAGGGGTATTAACAATCTCAGGTGAGCGAAAAACAAAAGAAGAAGTTAAAGAAGAAGATTATTATAAAGTAGAAACATCTTTTGGTAAGTTTTCAAGAAGTTTTACTCTTCCAGATAATGCAGATATTGAAAATGTGGAAGCATCTGGGGAAAATGGAGTGTTAGAAGTAGTTATCCCAAAATTAAGTGAAGAAAAACATAAAAAAGTAATAAAGATTAAATAAGAGAGAAGATGAACAAATTTATAGCAGTATTAAAAACGAATAAAAAAGATTATTTGATAACTTTGGGAATTTATATTATCTCAGTATTATCAACAATAGTATATATTGCTCAGTAAAATTTGATATGAAATATAATGGAATATAAGAAATTTTAGGAGGTGCTAGAATTTTTAATAATTAATATTTAATTTTAAAGCACGAATTTTTTGAGTTAAAAGGGGGAAAGGTTTACTTTCCCCCTTTTTTTTATGGTAAAAAATGATTTCTAAAGAATTATTTTTACTCTTTTTTAAACTCTTTAGAGTCTGTATCTTTTATAATATTCTTAGCGATTTCATTTGTTTTTTTAGCAATTTCTTGTGTTTCACCTGTAATTTTTGCATTTTCTTGAGTTAGTTTATCTATAGCACTAACAGCTTCATTAATTTGAGAAATACCTTTACTTTGTTCTATAGTAGCATTTGCAACATTAGATATAATTTTACTTGAGTCATTTATTTTCTCATTTAATTTAGAATATCCTTCTATCATTTTTTCTGAGCTAAGTTTTCCTTCACTAGCTTTTGTATTCGCTTTTTCTACTAGTTCTTTTATCTCTTTTGCAGCTTCTGCACTTCTCGTTGCAAGGTTTCGCACTTCTCCTGCAACTACTGCAAACCCTTTTCCTGCTTCTCCAGCAGTAGCTGCTTCTACAGCTGCATTTAGAGATAAGATATTTGTCTGAAATGCTATTTGATCAATGATAGAGGTCGCTTCAAGTATCTCTTGTGTGGCACTATTTATTTCATCCATAGAACTTTGTGTTTTATTAGCTAAATTTAAACCTTCTGTTGCAAAAGATAATGTATCTTTTGATAATTCTTGCATTTGAGCAGCTTGTTGAGAAATTTCATTAATTGATGATGTTGTTTCTTCAATTGCAGCAGCTGTTTCTTCAATAGAGGCAGTTTGAGAAAGAGCAGATGTATTAAGATGAGAGACATTTGAAGATAATGTTTCCGAACTATTTGTAAGAATATCCCCATTTCTTTTATTATCTTGTAACATTTTAGTAATAGAATCACCTAAGGAGTTTATGCCATCAATTAGCTGTTTCATCTCTCCACTCATATTTTGGTCTGATAATTTTGATAGATAATTATAGTTTGTATATTTCTCTAATTCCTCTAAAATATTGCTCATGACTTTTTGCTGATTAACTAGCATTCTATTGACGGTCAATGCAAAAGTTCTTATTTGTGGATTTGTTGGAGTTGAAAGAATTTGATAATTTAAATATCCCTCTTGTAATTTGTGTAAAACTAAAATTGCTTCACCTGCACATTTTGTATCAGCATCTAACTCTTTTTGCAAAGATTTAATACTTGCATTTATAAAAGAAGCAATTTCTCCAAATTCACTTTTTGATTTTATATCAATTTTATTTACTATATTTATTTTTCTATTCATAAAATCAAAAAATTCTTTAATTCCTTCTCTTATTTTTAAAACAGCATCTTTAATTGTTTTACTAATATAAATACCTAAAAAAGTGGTGATTAAAACAATAATTAAGACAACTGCAACATATAAAATAAAGGTATTTAAGACGCTAGATTTTTTTTCTATAGTCTCTTTTAGTATCTCTTTTGAGAGTAAATCATCAGTTTGTTTAAGAAGATTTATTTTTTTCGTTATAGTTTGAAACCAATAAGTTGGTTCAACTTCAGTATGACTACCAGTTATGTTTGAAGTAATTATTTCTCGCATTTTATTTACTTCAGCTAAAATGTTTTTGTCTATAGTCTCTTTTTCAATGCTTAGTAGTTTTTTATTGGCAAAATTATGGAATTCATTAAAATATGTTTTTTGCATAGCAATTAATGAAATAAATTTACTTTTTAGGTCAATATCTATCTCTTTTGAGCCAAATATCGCAGAACCAATTGCTCTTTCTAATCCTGCTAATTCTTTTGCTTCTAAAAACTCATAATATGCCATTGCTTGAGTTGAAAGTTGTGCATCTTTAGAATCTTTAAAAGAAAATGTTGTCAAATGAAGTAAAGATGAATTTATATTAGAATAATAAGCAACAGCATCGTTTAAAGCTATTTTAAAATCATCAATATTTGTTCTGGTAGAACTAAGTTTACTCAATTCTTGAAAAATATTATTTATGTCATTTATTCCTTCTTTATCAATTATTTTATTAATCTCTTTTTTTTCTATATAGTTTTTCAAGTTTTTAATTTTTGTATCAGTAGATACTCTTTGTTTTTTTAATATATCGGAAAACTTTGCTCCCTTACTTCCTATATATCCAGCACTTGCCCCTCTCTCTTTTTGCAATTCATGAAGAAGTTGTGATATATCAGAATTAAGATTCATCATTATTTCTAGTTTTTTATAATTTTTATAATCTTGATAATGATCATAAATAACTAAAGAGGATAATAAAATAATTGCTAAAAGGGGAATAATAAAGATTAAAAAAAGTCTTTTTTTAATTGAGGCATTTTCTATAATATTCATTGGGATATCCTTATTTCATAGTACTATAAAGTTTTATAGCTTTTTCAATTTCATCTCTTGATGCAACTTTTCTACATGACATATATCCTTTACTTCCATCACTTAAAGTAAGTGGATATACTGTGGCATATACCCAATAATAATCATCATTTTTCGTTCTATTTTTTACAAAGCCTTTCCATATATTACCATTTTGAATTGTTTTCCATAAATCTTCAAATGCCTCTTTTGGCATATCTTTATGTCTTAGTAACTTATGGGGTTTCCCAATAAGTTCTTCTAAAGAGTAATTACTCACTTCACAAAATTCATCATTAGCATATCTAATAATGCCTTTTTCATCAGTTTCTGAAACAATAAATGAGGTTGAATCCAATAAAATTTCTTTATTAGCCATGTGTAATCCTTTTAGAAATTTGTATTTAAGATTATTATAATATATTTTAGTTGCAAATAAATAGCAATAAGTAATAATATAATTTAAGACAACAGTTAATTAAGTTTATTATTATAATAATGAATTTATTATTAATTGGAAATTAAAAGCAAAAATGTAATTAATTGAAATTAAGAAGTGAGTTTTAAATGTGTGATTTCAGAACTAGCACCTAGTCTCATAGGTGGTCCCCAAAAGCCTGTTCCTTTACTTACATATATTTGAGTTTTAGAATTATGTTGATGTAGACCTTTTATGTATGGTTGAGCAAGTCTAACTAGTAAATTAAAAGGAACAATTTGTCCTCCATGAGTATGTCCACTTAAGACTAAATCAATATTCTGTTTATCAAGTTCTTTGATATATTTAGGTTGGTGAGCTAATAAAATTGTGGGAGAATCTTTTACATTTTCTAAAGCTTTTTTAATATCTGGTGCAAACTTATTTGTTCTATATCCAAATACATCATAAACACCTGCTAAATTAAAGCCCTGATTTTCTTCGCCGATATAGATATTCTCATTTTCTAAAACTTTAATGTTTATAGATTTTAAGTATGCCATTATCTCTTCTACACCATGAAAATATTCATGATTTCCAACTATATAGTATGTACCATATTTTGATTTTAGATTTTCAAGTTCATCAACTGCCTTTTTTGCAAAGTTGATATCTGTATCTACTAAATCCCCTGTTATAAAAATTGCATCAGGATTTAGTTTATTTACTTTATAAACAATATTTTTAATAAAATTTTGGTCTATCAATCCTCCAATATGCACATCACTTAATTGAACTACATTATATGGTTTTTTTAAGTTAGGGATTTTTACATTTACATTTTCAATATAAGATTGTTTTGCATTATATATGGCTTTTGCAGTAATAGATGTGGCAAAAGCAAGTGAACCAAAGTCAATTGACTTTTTCATAAAAGCTCTTCTTTTTTCATCTTTTCTAATTTTTGGAAGATGGGAAAGAACTTCATACATCAAGGTTGTACAAAAAAGTAAAAAAATAACACCAATAGGAAGTGAAAGTAAAAAGTATAAGTCATTTGGTACTGAGAATAAGTATCTAGTGCACATGTAAGCAATGACACCTAAAAAATTAATCAGCAAAAATATATTTAAAAATAGTTTTGATTTTTTGGGAATATCTAATTTATTAATAAATCTTTTTGAAATAAAAAGACTTAATAATCCCATTACTAATAAAAAAATTGTGGCAAATATTATAAATCTCATGTAGGATTATAACTAGTAAAGATTAATTAATCTTAAATTACAAATTGAGTAAATCAATTTGTAATTTCTTTAAGGTGAGTAGTTTCTCCTTGAGTTACTTTTTTATGAACATTTTTTAAAGGTTTTACATGGGCAGCTTTCCCATAAATAAAACTTTGCTCATCTACAATAACTTTATAGGCTTTGTTAAGATTTAGAGCTCTTCTTTTGCTTGGGATAATTAAGTAAGTAATATCTTTTTTAAGTCTATTTATGGCAGATTTTTTAAGCTTTAGGTCTTTGTAAAAGAATTTATTCATAACCTCTTCATTTGCTCTAAATTCATCACCCGCTTTATTTTCCCTTAAATATCTAGCATATTCAGTCTCTCCATTACTTAGTTTTTTATCAGGGACATTTTTTAATCCTTTTTCACTCCAATGATACCAACCATTTGCAAATGGGTCATTTTCAAATTTTCTTTGGAAAACAAAAGTTGAATCAGCTGTAACTGCTAAGCCAGTATGACAACCCATACAAGAAAGAGTCTCTTCTTGACTTTGTGGTCTTAGATTACCTTTTTCATCTTCAATAAAACCTTGATAAAACCAGCCTTTTTTGTTGTTTAATCCTATTTCAATATTTCCAGTATACTCTTCTACTCTATCTGGAAAGTCATGTTCTTCTTTTACCTCTTCACCTACTATATCTTTCATTTTTGAATAACTTACCCAATATCTTTTTTTAGCATAACGAAGTTCTTTCATTCTTGAAGACATTTTTATAGAAGAGTCTTTTATATCTAAATATCTAACAGAGTGTAGAAATTCTGTACCTTTTGGATAAAGACCAGGTGCAATATGAATCTCATTTTTCAATAAAGCATCTTTTGCTAAACCCACATAAGTCATTGAAAAATTTGTTAGTTTATTTGTTGAAATATCATAATTGGGAATAGTCCATTTAAATACTATTTTTTCTGCAGTAGTTAATTTCCCATCTTGATTTAAATCCACTCCATATTTTTTTTCATCTATTTTTTCTGTCGAGATTGTTTTTTGTTTTAATAGACTTTCAACAATAGAGAGGTTTATTTTATAAATATTCAAATCAAATTTACCATTTATATCTTTCCAAAAGATTTCAGGTAAACGAATAAGCACATCATCTGTACTTCCATTTGTTGGCCAAAAAGTTCCTAAGAAAGGATAATAAGCAAAGGCTCTCCATCCAGTAATATTGCCATTTGGCTTTCTATCAAAACCTTCTTTATCAAAGTTAAAATAACAATCAGGAATATATCCATCCCATTTTCCATTTTGATTTGAATCCCAATCTTTTGGAATATTTTCTAATTTTTGAGCAAGGATGAGATTGTGACTTTTATCTTTATAGTTATCTTCTCTTATATATTTTAAAATCTCTTCATCTGAAATATTATTTACTTCTTTTGTTCTATCTTTAAAAAGGTTTGTCCAATGATTTTTTAATCCAGGTTCTGGGAAGTCATAACTCTCTTGTAAATCCTCATCGGAAGTGATAAAGTTAGGTGTTTTATTTGTATTGTGACAAGAAAAACATGGATTGCTCAAAATTTGATTATCTTTTCCATATGCTGTTTTTGTATAACATTGACTTGGAATATAAGCTGTTGGGTTATTAATAAAAGAGTTTGTTAAGTCAACTTTATTTGCTTGAAGTATTACAGTGCTTAAAAGCACTGTAATTATAAATGTAAATTTTTGCATCATTGAATTTATTTAGTAATTACAGGAAGTGGTCCTACATAGCCTGTATAAGCTTTCATATCACCAACTGATTTTGCATTTGAAGGCATATCTTCTTCTTTTGTAATTGCATCACCTTCCCCATATGGATGTTGAATAACTGCCATAAGATATCCATGTCCACCAATATTGTTATAGTAATATGCAGAAGTTGTTTCTGAACCATAAGGAGATGTTAATATTCTTGTTAATTTTTTTTGTTTTATATTATAAGACCAAATAAAGTCATTTTGGTGTCCAGAACCTGTATCTTCACCTATAATTAAAGTATTTGTATTTGGAATAAAAGTTATATTATCAGGATTTGCTAAGCCATCAAGAGAACATTTATTTGCTTTAGCTAATTCTCCTGTTCCTTTGTTAAGTCTACCTGCAATTAATCCATCCATAGATTTTACTATATAATTAGAATTAATATAAGAACCATCTGTAGCTGATTGGATATCGTCAGCATAAGCTAAGTTTAACTCATATACAGCACCACATTTGTTGTAATCCACTCTAATGTCGTTGTTTCCACCAGTGTCATATTTGTTGTTTGCTTTACCTTTTTTCATACGATTTTCCATCCCTTTTGAGATTTCAGAGATAGATAAATATATTTTGTTATCATTTGGATTGTAAGTAATACCTTCCATTTTTCTAAATTCAGTAGTAGCACCTTTTATTGCTGCATATCTTCTAGCTTCCATTCTTGAAGCTAATTTTTCCATACCTGGTTTGATTTTTAAATATTCTTGACCCATTGTTGTATTTATTGAAGTGAATCCTAATTTTGGAAATTTAGATGTTTCAAATAAATCATTAAAAGTCAATCTTTGGTCTAATCCAGCTTTAATATAATCATCAGAAGAGTGACCTAAATTTACCCATTTTATATTTGCACTTCCAGCCCCTAAATCACTTGTTTGATCCCATTTTGCAGCATATAAAGTACCAGAACTTAAATCTTTTGCTTTATCAGCAATAAACATATATAAAGCTACATTTGTACCATCATCTGATAAATAAACTGTTTTTTCATCAGGCATAACATATGCTAATTCATGTGCAAATCTACCCATTGCATAATGTTTTTCAGCTTTTACATCACCTTTTTCATTAAGAACTTTTATTTCAGTAGTCCATCCATAATCATAAGGATTTAGTGCTTTTAAATCTCCATCAAAATAAGATGCCATTGCATCATAATAAGCATTAATAGAACCATTTTCTTTAACTGCTCTTGCATCTGGTTCATACTCTTCACTTCCTAAGTGAGTATTCCATGGAGTTACACTACCTGCACAAGGAACCCATAATCCATTCATATTTGAGAAGTCAACGTTTTTTGTATTTACAGCTGTCAATTTACCATCTTTAGATTGTTTTAACTCAGTAACATATACAGCAGCTGGTCTAGTTTCAAAGTGTGAAACCATAAAAAGTTTTTTACCAACAGGTAAAAGTGAAGAGAAGTCATTTGAGTTTGAGATTTTAAAAGAACCATCTTTTTCTCTTATAGGATTTCCATTTTTGTCATATACTAAACCAAAAACACCATTACCTACTTTATCTCCACTTCTTAAAATTGTGTTATATCCAATTTTTGTTTTTTTCCCATCAACTTCGATTTGATTTGAAGCGAAAATTTTTCTTTTTTCACTATCAGTTGTTGGAACTGCAACACCACTGAATTTAATATCATGCATTGTTGCATTATTTGCCATTGTTGATTTTGTTGCACATGCTGAAAATAGAACAGATGCTGCAATAACTGAAGCTGTAATTACTTTGTTTTTCATATCTTACTCCTAAATTTGAATCAATATTCAGGATTTTATATGTTTAAAGTTACAAAGCAATTACAATTAATTGTATTTTGTGATTATTTCTATATGATAGCTTTTTTAAGAGCTTTTATTAGCTCATCTATCTCTTCTTTTGTTTGAGTAAAATGAATAGAGACTCTTATCCAACCTGGTTTTTTATCTAATTCATCTTTATTATCAAAGTGTAATAAGTCATGACCATATGGTCCAGCACATGAACATCCAGCTCTAGTTTGGATTCCATCTTTTGTTGAAATTTTTTCACATATTGTATATGGGTCGAAATCTTTTATATTAAAGGAAACAATACCAATATTGTATGATTTTTGATTGCCATAGATGATTATATTTGGTATATTTTGTGCTTCTTTTAAAAAATACTTCAACAATTCATTTTTTCTTTTTTGTATAAAATCAAAACCTATCTCATTTCTTAGTTGATAAGCAAGACTTGCTTTTATTACTTGTATTATTCCAGGAGTTCCTGCTGTTTCCCTTGCTCTTAAATCTTTTTCATACTCAACAGTAGATTTATTTACATAAGTAACTGTTCCTCCACCTGCAAAAGTAGGTGATAAGCTAGGGTCTATTAAATCTTTTTTTATTATAAGAAGTCCACAAGAACCTGGTCCCCCTAAAAGTTTGTGAGGAGAGACATACATCACATCATAATAATTACAATCAATATTCATATATGAAGAAGAAGCTGCTGCATCTAGACATACAAGGGCATTGTATCGTCTAAGTATTTTAGAAATATCTTTATAACAAGTTACTATTCCAGTAACATTTGAAGCTATGCAAAATGAACCTATGAGTTCTCTGTGTTGATTCTTTTCTAAGACTTTTTCAAGCTCTTCTAAGTCTACTAATCCCTCACTTGTAAGTCCTATTCTAGCAGTTTCGCACATAGCTTCCCTATAGCTTATCTCATTTGAGTGATGTTCATATGGACCTACTATTACAAGGGGAAGTTTTGATTTGTCAATATTAATATTCAATCTTTTTTTAGTAGCTGGGGGAATATAAAGTCCTAATAACTCTTGAAATCTTTTAATTGCAGCAGTTGATCCACAACCACTTGGGATTATTTCAAATTCATCATTTAAATCTAAAGATTTTTTTAAATTAGTTAATGCTTCTTCATAATAACTATTTGTTTGATTGGCCATACCTGACTCTTTTGAGTGTGTATTTGCATATGTTGTTAGCATATCATAAATACGATTTTCAATAGGCCTAAATGCTAATCCTGAAGCTGTATAGTCAAAGTAAGCACTTTTGTGCTTACCTATTGTTCCATACTTTAAGTATTGAAGTTTGTCAGTATGTTGATTAATGAAGGGACGAAACAAATTCTTCGTCATTTATTCTCTCTTTTAAAAATTTATTTAAACTATTTTCACCACTATCGATATATTTTTGGATGATATTTTCTAAAATACCTTCAGCTTTTTCTGGTAAAAATTTGAGTTTAACTTTTTTACCAAAGTTAGATTTACTTCCCTCTAGATTTCCACCTAAAATAAGTTCAAATCCTGGAACAGTAACACCCTCGTCATTTTTCATTTTTAATCCAAGTAAACCTATGTCAACCACATGTGGATGAGCACAAGAGTTTGGACAACCATTTACAGATATAGAGACGGTCTCTTTGAAGTTAGGAAATTTTTTCTCTAAATGTTCTGCAAGAGAAATTGCCTTGTCTTTAGTCTCTGAAATAGCAAATTTACAAAAATTTAATCCAGTACATGAAAGAGTTCTTGCTTTAAAAGGGCTAGGAAAAGCCTCTATTCCAATTGTTTTTAACTCTTCTGCTAAATCTTCTGCATTTTTAGTTGGTACATCTTTTACTACAAAATTTTGAGTAATTGTAGTTTTAATTGTTGTTGCACCATGTTTTTCTAAAATAACAGCTAAGTCTTCTAGCCCTTGTGAACCAATATGTCCACCATTTATAGCACAACCTATATATGATTTTGCTTTTTCTTTAGAATCATGAATTCCAAAATGCTCTCTTTTTGCATAAGGAGTATACTCCATTATTTTCTCTTCTTTTATAGCAACTTTTGACTTAGCAATTACTTTTTCTTTAAACTTTTCAATTCCCCATTCATTGATTAAGTGACTAAGTCTTGCTTTTCTTCTATTTTCCCTTAATCCATGGTCTCTATATATAGTACTAACAGCTTTTACTATTGGTAAAATTTGAGAAGGGGTAACAAATCCAATGTGATGTGCAATTCCCATAGCAGAAGCCAATCCTCCTCCAACACTTACATCAAAAAGTACTTTGTCACTACAATCACAAGGAACTGCTGTAAAAGATAAGTCCTGAATCTCATGCCCTATACAGTGTTTATGACATGCACTAATACCAATTTTATATTTTCTTGGTAAGTTTGATAAGTTTTTATTTCCTCTTAGATAATTATTCACCTTATCAACTATTGGTCGAACATCATATAATTCATCATGATCTATTCCTGAAACGGGACAAGTTATAACGTTTCTTGGAACATCTCCCGCTGCAAAAATTGTTGACAAGCCAACTTCATTTAGTCTTCTAAATATTTCAGGTAAATCTTTTACTTGGATATAGTGCAGTTGAATATCCTGTCTAGTTGTAAAATCAGCAGTTCCCCTTGCATAATCTTTAGATATTGCAGATACTTCTCTTAGTTGTTCTAAATTCATAGCACCATGTTCTAATTTTATTCTTAACATAAAATATAAAGTTGGGTCATCTTCTGCTTGAAGATTTCTATTTTGAGTGTAAAGTCCATACCACTTAAATCTATCAATATCTTCTGGGTCTACTTCTTCACCTAAAACAGCGTAGACATATATATCTTTTAATACATCTAAACCGTTCTTCTCTTTTTTTATTCGCTCTACTCTTTGAGCTGCACTCTCTTTTGCCATTATCTAATCCTTGAAAAATGTCCCATTTTAGAAGGGACCAAATATTTATCCTAAAACTTCTTTACATCCCCATTCTGGGTAATTATTTCTAATATAAGCATTAAGTTCAATTTCTGCTTTTGTATATTCTCTTATTTGTTCTTCTTTATCTACAGATTCATTCATAACTGAAGATACAATCATTCCTGCACCAACTGTTGTATTTGTATATCTATCGATGATAATAAAACTTCCTGTATATCTATTTTTATTATATGGATCAACTGCAATTTGTCTATCTATTGCTAGGGTACATTTTGCAATATCATTTAATTCTAAATGCTTCGCTTTAACTTCATCAAAAGTATTAATATCTTTTTTATACTCTATTGATTTAAAGGCACCATTTATAACAGAAGTCGCTCTTTTAATAATATAGTTACTATTAAGTTCAAGCTTTTTCTCATCCATCCAAACTACCATCACTTCAAGCTTATTCGATACTTGTGGAATAGAGCTTGATTTTACAATCATATCACCCCTTGAAATATCAATCTCATCTTTTAATGTAATTGTTGTAGCCATTGGAGCAAATGCTGTCTCCATAGTCTCAACAGTTTCATCTTTCCCTATTGGTCTTAAATCTTTAATTTCATTTGAAACAATAGATTTTACAACAGAAGTTTTTCTTGATGGTAAAACTGTAATCTCATCACCTACACTAATCTTCCCACTTGCAATTGTTCCAGAAAATCCTCTAAAGTTCAAATGAGGACGAGATACATACTGAACTGGTAATCTAAAATCATGATTCTCAGCTTTATGAATATCAATAGTATCTAATAATTCCATCAATGGAAGACCTTTATACCAAGTAGATTTTGGTGAATTTGTAAGGATATTATCTCCATCTAATGCAGAGATTGGAATATACTCAAAATTGATATCTTCATTATGTGGAAGATTAGGGATAATTATCTCATAATCTTTTTTAATTTCTTCAAATCTATCTTGGTCAAAATCAACTAAGTCCATTTTATTTATAGCAACAATAAGATTTTTAATCCCAAGAAGAGAAGCTATAAAGGAGTGTCTTTTTGTTTGTGTCAACACGCCAGACCTTGCATCAATTAAGATAATGGCTACATCTGCTGTACTAGCACCAGTTGCCATATTTCTTGTGTATTGTTCATGTCCTGGAGTATCTGCTATGATAAATTTTCTTTTTTCAGTTGAGAAAAATCTATAAGCTACATCAATAGTAATACCTTGCTCTCTTTCACTAGCTAATCCATCAACTAAAAGTGCTAAGTCAATTTTATCTCCAGTAGTTCCACTTTTTTTACTATCTTTTTCAATTGCAGCTAATTGGTCTTCAAAAATCATTTTTGAATCATAAAGTAATCTTCCAATTAGAGTACTTTTCCCATCATCAACTGAACCACATGTTATAAATCTTAGTATCTCTTTATTTTCATGTTCTTTTAAATATTGTTCAATATTTTCAGCTATCAAATCTGATTGGTGTGCCATCTTAAAAATACCCCTCTTGTTTTTTCTTCTCCATTGATGCTTCACCATCACTATCTATAAGTCTTCCTTGTCTCTCACTAGTTGTACAAATCAACATCTCTTGAATAATCTCAGGTAGAGTTGAAGCTTCACTATTTACTGCACCAGTTAAAGGATAACAACCAAGTGTTCTAAATCTCACTTTCTCTTTTTTAGCAGTCTTTCGTAATTCTTCAGGCATTCTATCATCATCAACCATGATTTTTGTGCCCATATATTCTACTACTTCACGCTCTTTTGAGAAGTATAAATCAGGAATAGGAATTCCTTCTAAATAGATATATTGCCAAACATCAAGTTCTGTCCAGTTTGATATTGGAAAAACTCTAATAGATTCACCTTTTGTGTGTCTTCCATTATAAATATTCCATAACTCTGGTCTTTGATTCTTTGGATCCCATCTATGGTTTTCATCTCTAAATGAATAGATTCTCTCTTTTGCACGAGATTTTTCTTCATCCCGTCTAGCTCCACCAAATACTGCATCAAATTTTTGGATATCTAGCATTTGTTTTAGACCTTCTGTTTTCATAATATCAGTATGTACAGCACTTCCATGAGTAAAAGGAGAAATATTCATCTCTAAACCTTTTGGATTAGAATAAACAATAAGTTCCATTCCAACCTCTTTTGCCCGTTTATCACGAAATTCTATCATCTCTTTAAACTTCCACGTTGTATCAACATGTACTAATGGAAGTGGTGGAGGAGCTGGATAAAAAGCTTTTTGTAATATGTGTAACATTACAGAAGAATCTTTTCCTACAGAGTAGAGCATTGCAGGATTTTGGAATTCTGCTATTACTTCTCTCATTATATGTATTGATTCTGCTTCTAGCTGTTTTAAATGGGTAAGTCTTTCCTTACTTATCATAATCTCTCCATTAATTGTATTTAAATATTTTTTTAGATTCTTTCAAATTAAAAGTTTGATTCATCTATTTTGCGTGTAATCCACACTCTTTATGTTCTGGGTTTTCCCACCACCATCTTCCACTTCTAATATCTTCACCTTCTTTTACAGCCCTTGTACAGGGTGCACATCCAATACTTGGAAACCCAAGGTCATGAAGTTTATTGTATGGAACTTTATTTTCTTTTATATATTTCCATACATCTTCTTCACTCCAAGATATAAGAGGATTTACTTTTATTACTTGAAAGTTTTCATCCCACTCAACTAATGGCATTTCAACTCTTGTAACGCTTTGTGCAGCTCTTAGTCCTGTAATCCAAACTTTTAATGGCTTTAATGCTCTTTTAAGTGGTTCAATTTTTCTTATATTACAGCATGATTTTCTATTATCTATTGATTCATAAAAACCATTTATTCCATGACTTCTATAAAGTTCTTCTACATTTTCATTGTTAGGAAAAAAAACATTTACTTTTATATTATATTTTAAATTTGTACTATCCATAACATTATATGTTTCATATGGAAGTCTTCCTGTATCAAGTGTAAATATATTTGCACTTTTATTATGTTCTAACATCATATGAGTTAAAACTTGGTCTTCTGCTCCAAAACTAGAAGATAATGCTGCTTCATTTTTGTATTCATCCATAAAAAATTTTAAAATCTCTTCAGTATTACTATCTTCTAATTTTTTGTTTAATTCTTTTACTTCATCTATCATTTTCTTTCCTAAATCTGATAATCTGGCTCTTTAACTTTCCCAAAAGAGATTTTATTCCAAGCTCTTTCGTGAAAATAATATAGAATCATTTTCGTGAAAACTTCTATAGAACCTATAGAGGCGGCCATAACTAGGTCGCCTGTAATAAAATATGAGATAATCATGGTATCTAGAGTTCCTACTGTTCTCCACGAAATGCTTTTGACAACAGATCTATAAGCCTTTTCTGCCATTTTTTATTTAGTCCTATTCATCATCTAATTGATATAAAGGAGTACTTAAATATCTTTCCCCTGTATCACAAAGAATAGTAACTATTGTTTTACCTTTATTTTCTTCTCTTTGTGCAAGAGTAGTTGAAGCAAATACATTAGCTCCCGCACTAATACCTACTAATAATCCCTCGTCTTTTGCTAAGTTTCTAGCAGTTTCCATTGCATCATCATTTGATACAGTGATAATTTCATCATAAATTTCTGTATTTAATACAGCAGGAACAAATCCAGCACCAATACCTTGAATTTTATGAGGACCAGGATTACCACCTGAAAGTACTGGAGAATCACTAGGTTCAACAGCTATTACTTTTACATTTGGATTTTTAGCTTTAACAACTTCTGAAATACCTGTAATACTTCCACCTGTACCAATTGCAATAACTAAAACATCAACTTTATCTTCTGTATCTCTTAAGATTTCTAAAGCTGTAGTTTTTCTATGAATATCTGGATTTGCTTCATTTGCAAATTGTTGTAATACAATTGAATTATCAAGTGATTCACTTAATTCATTAGCTTTTTCAACTGCACCTTTCATACCTTTTTCAGGCTCAGTTAATACAATTTGAGCACCAAGTGCTTTTAAGAGTTTTCTTCTTTCAATACTCATGCTTGAAGGCATAGTAAGGATTAGTTTGATTCCTTTAGCTGCACAAACGCTAGCTAATGCAATCCCAGTATTTCCACTTGTTGGTTCAATTACAGTTGTTCCTTCAGTTATTTTTCCTGATTTAATTGCTTCATTAATCATATTAAATCCGATTCTATCTTTTACTGAATGAGTAGGATTCATAAATTCACATTTACCTAATACTGTTGTTCCATTTGTACTTGCTTTTTTTAATTTTACTAGTGGTGTATTTCCAATTAGTTCTGTTACATCATTTGCATATTTCATCTTTTTCTCCTTTTATTGATTCAAATATTAATTTGAACTTCTACTTTTGAACTTCTTCTAGAAGCAACTTTCACTTAAATACTATAGTGTAAATATTGATTATATTTATCTTGATACTGTTTTAAATCTTTCAGCGACAAGTTAAATAGTTTTTTTGTTTTCTCTTTTGTTTCATCAAAAAATATATTTAAAATAGGATTATTGCTCTTTGTATCAATAATTTTTATATCATCTTCTAAAGCAATAATAATATCTTTTACTAAGATATCTTTTGGATCTTTAGCTAACATGTAGCCACCTTTTGAACCCCTTATACTTAAAACCAATCCTGCATGTTTAAGCTTTCCTAGAAGTTGTTCCAAATAACTTTGAGGGATATCTGCTCTTGCTGATATCTCTCTACTTTGCATTGGTTTGTTCTCTTCATTTTGTAACAATTCGTGCATGGCAGCAAGTCCATACACACCTTTTGAGGAGATTAAAGCCATAATTCTCTTCTTAACTTAAGGCTTGAGTTAAATCTTCAATTAAATCAATTGGATCTTCTAATCCAATAGAAAGTCTAATAGTTGAAGGATTAACTCCAGCTTTTAATAACTCTTCTTCACTTAATTGTGAATGAGTTGTTGAAGCTGGGTGTACAATTAATGATTTAGAATCACCAATATTTACCACAACTGAAAACAGTTTTGCGCTGTCAATAATTTTTTTAGCATCATCATAAGATTCTACATCAAAAGATAATAGTCCAGATGCTTTACCATCTTTGAAATATTTTTGTGCTTTTGCATAATCTTTGTTAGATTCTAATCCTGGATAATTTACTGCTTTAACTTTAGGATGTGACTCTAAGAATTTAGCAACTTCTAGTGTACTATTAGAGTGTTTTTCCATTCTTAAAGATAGAGTTTCTAAAGTTTGTAATAATATCCAAGAGTTATGAGGAGATTGTGCTGCTCCAATATCTCTTAATAATGCTAATCTTATTCTCAAACAAAAATTTGGAAGAGGAACATCCACATAAACTAAACCATGGTATGATTCATCAGGCTCTGTAAACTCTGTATATTTAGAAGCATTTTCTTTAAAAAATTCTGCTAAACCATCTCTTTCTACGATAATTCCACCAATAGCACTACCTTGTCCATTTGTATATTTTGAAGTTGAGTGTACAACAACATCAACTCCCCATTTGATTGGATTAAATAAAGATGCACTTGCAACAGTATTATCACAAACAGTTAAAACACCTTTTCTTTTTGCAATTTCTACTATGCTTTCAACATCTGCAACTGCAATTTGAGGGTTAGATAAAGATTCAAAAAAGATTGCTTTTGTTTTACCATCAATTTGTTCTTCTAAATTTGAAGCATCAGATACATCAAAAACTCTAGCTTCAATACCAAATCTTTTGATTGTATGAGTTAGAAGCGTAACTGCTCCACCATAAAGCTTATTAGAGATTAAGATATTATCTCCCGCACTTGCCACATTTGCTATAGCATAAAAAATTGCACTTTGCCCAGAAGCTACACAAATAGCTGCTGCTCCACCTTCAAGTTGTGCAAATCTTTGTTCTAATACATCAGTAGTAGGATTTGTAAGTCTTGTATAAATAGACCCTAACTCTTTAAGGGCAAATAAATTTGCTGCATGTTCTGCATCTCTAAATGCAAAAGCAGTAGTTTGGGCAATAGGAACATTCATTGTTCCCCATCCCTCTTTTTTATTATAACCAGCGTGAACTGCAATAGTATCTTGTTGCATATTTATTCCTTTTTGTATATCATATTAAATCTATGTTGAAATTGTAATATATTTTTTATTTAATGTCAAGTAATTTAATATTGATTAATATACTCAGGTTTAATTAATTTGAATAAATCCCATAAAATAGGGAGTTTCAATCTTATTAAAATATGAAAATTTGTACAAATACAATCTTGACTAATTTTATAAGAATTATAAAAAGAGGAAAAATGAAGAAAAAAAACATATTTGACAAAGTTAATGTTGACAAAAATAATGAAGAATATATCACTTTATTAAGAGAAAAGAGTGTTAGAATTGAAAGAATTGTTTCAAATGGACAAAAAAGTGAAGATAACTTTTGGTATGAACAAGACGAAAATGAGTTTATATTAGTCCTAGAAGGTGATGCTATTCTTGAATTTGAAGATGAAAGAGAAGTTGAATTAAAAAAAGGTGATTTCTTAGATATAAAAGCAAGAGAAAAACATAGAATAAAATATACATCAACAAGCCAGCCCACAATTTGGCTAGCTATTTTTTATAATAACAATTAGTTATTTATCATCATTTGCTAAAACTCTATATAAAGTTACGCGATTATTGATTTTAGTTAAACGTAAAGATATTAGGTCTTGCTCTACCTTGTATAAATTTCTTTGAGAGCTTAAGGCATTTAAATATGTATCAATACCTGATTTATAACGTCTTTGAGAAAGGAAGAAACTATTTTTAGAGGCATCCACTAAGTTTTTTTGTGCATCTAATTGATTCTCAATTGTTCCATATCTAGCAAGGGCATTTGCAACTTCTTTAAAAGCAGTTTGAATTGCAAGTTCATATTTTGCTATGTATAAATCTCTTTGGGATTTAGCATAATCCAAAGAAGCCCCTTTTGAACCCCAGTCAAAAATTGGTAAAGAGATACTTGGAACAAATGACCAAATAGAAGCGGCTCCTCCTGTAAAAAGATTATTTAAAGCATTACTTGCAATCCCTGCATTTGTGGTAATAGAAATAGATGGGAAATAAGCAGCTCTTGCCACACTAATATTTGCATTTGCAGCTTTTAAATCATGCTCAGCTTGTAAAATATCTGGACGATTTAATAAAACTTTAGAAGATAATCCAACTGGAATAGTTGCTAAATACTCTTTGTTCTCATCCAATTTAGAAGGAAGTAACTCTTCTTTTACATTTTCACCAACTAATAAATTAAGTGCATTTAGGTCTTGGGCAATTTGTGTTTTGTATTTTTCAATATCTGCCATTGCTTGGTAATATACTGTTTGAGCATCATAAAGAGTAACTTTAGAATCTACTCCTAAGTTTACCCTTTGTTGAATAATTTCTAAACTCTTTTTACTACTATTCAAAGTCTCTTTTGCAAAATCAAGTAAGCTTTTATCTGCTGCTAGAGTCAACCATGCATTTGTTACTTCTGCAATAGTAGTTATTTTAGTAACTTTTTTAGCTTCTTGAATAGATAAATATTTTTCAAAATCTATTTTTGATAAATTTTTTGCTTTTCCAAAAAAATCTAACTCATAAGAGCTTAATCCTACTGTTGCCTTGTAATTTTCAGAGATACTTGAAGTATCTTTATTAGAGTTTGATGGATTTAATGAACGAGCTTTAGTACCAGAAACTCCTGCATCGATAGATGGAAACTCTCCAGCGTGTTGTACTTTATATGTGGCTCTTGCAGATTGGATATTTGCTATTGATTCTTTTATTGAGCGATTTTGTTTAAGTGCTATTTTGATAACTTTTTTAAGCTTTTCATCTAGAATCATATTTCCCCATATAAGGGCTTTATTTATATTTGGATTTACTTGTTCTTTATATGCTTCACCCTTTGGCCAATTTGTTGGCACAGGAGCTGCTGGTTGTTCATATTTTGAATCTATGAAGCTACAAGCACTAAGAAAAATTGATAAAACAAAAGAGATAGATATATGAATTAGTTTATTTGTTTTCATTTATTCTCTCCTTTTTCAATTGTTTTTGCATTTACTTTTTTGTCTCTTCTAAATATTGAACTAATTAAAACATAAAATAGTGGAATCATAAATACTCCAAGAATTGTAGCACTAAGAGTTCCTCCTACTATTCCTGTTCCTATTGCGATTCTACTATTTGCCCCAGCACCTGTTGAAACGGCAAGTGGTAAAACACCAACAACAAAGGCCAATGAAGTCATTAAAATAGGTCTAAATCTTAATCTTGCACCTTCTACGGCTGCTTCTAATAAGGAGTGACCATTTTTATAAGAAGCTTCAACAAATTCTACAATCAAAATTGCATTTTTAGAGGATAGTCCAATTACTGTTAGTAGGGCAACTTGAAAATAAACATCATTTTCCAAACCTCTAATTGAAGTAATTGTCACAGCACCAATTATTCCTAAGGGAAGAACTAATAACACAGAAAATGGAATAGACCAGCTTTCATAAAGAGCTGCAAGACATAAGAAAACAAATAAAATAGATACTGAGTATAAAAATGCACTTTGTCCACTTGATTTATACTCTTGATATGATAATCCACTCCATGCAAAACTAGTCCCCTTTGGAAGCTCTTTTGCTAGTTTTGACATCTCATTCATGGCATCTCCTGAACTTACACCTGGGGCACCTGAACCTTGTATCTCATAAGCAGCTAATCCATTGTATCTAGATAGACTCTCTGGTCCATAACTCCACGTTGTCTTTGCAAAATTTGAAAAGGAACTCATACTTTTACCATCACTACCCCTTACATACCATTTATTAATGTCATCAGGTGCAGAACGAAATTGGGCATCACCTTGGATATATACTTTTTTAACCCGACCTCTATCAATAAAGTCATTTACATAACTTCCTGCCCATGCAGCATTTAAAGTTGAGTTAATATCAGATAATTTCAGACCTAAAGAGACAGCTTTTTCATGGTCAATGTCTACATGTAACTGAGAAGTTTCAGACATACTTCCAAGTCTAACTCCTGTAAGCATAGGATCTTTGGAAGCCTTACTTAAAAGAGTATCTCTCATTTGTTTTAGAGTATCTCTAGGTGTTCCAGCATTTGCTTGAAGTTGAAAAGTAAAACCATTTGTATTCCCTAATCCTCTTATTGAAGGAGGATTTAAAGCAAAAATTCTAGCATCTCTTATTTTAGATAGATTTCTATTTGTACGATTTACTATCTCCCCTGCACTATCTTTTCTCTTATCCCAATCTTTCAATGAAAGAAATGCCAATCCAGCATTTTGTCCACTTCCACTAAAGTTAAATCCTGAGATTGTAAAAATGGCTTTTATATTATCTTTTTCTGTATCTAGAAAATAATCTTCAAGCTCTTTTGCTATCTCATTAGTTCTTTTTATTGAAGCACCTTGTGGTAAAGAAATTTGAGCCATAACTTTACCTTGGTCTTCTAGGGGTAAGAAACTAGTAGGAAGTTTATATGTTAAGTATCCCATAACTACTAGTATTATGGCATATAAGAATATCCATCTTTTTGGTGCATTTAATACATTAAAAACTTTTTTTGAATATTTTTTAGTGATTGATTCAAAAGTATTATTAAACCAATGAAAAAAACCTGTCTCTTTATCTAGGTGATTTGAGTTTAATAGTGAAGCACATAAGGCAGGTGTTAAGGTTAAAGCTACAATAACAGATAAAATCATAGAAGAGACAATTGTAATAGAAAATTGTCGATAAATAACACCAGTTGAGCCATCAAAAAATGCCATAGGTAAGAAAACAGCAGAAAGAACAACTGCAATTCCTATTAAGACAGTACTTACTTCTTTCATTGATTCAACTGTAGCATCATGGGCAGAAAGACCCTTTTCTCTCATAATCCTTTCAACATTTTCAATTACAACAATGGCATCATCAACAAGTAAACCGATGGATAAAACCATTCCAAACATTGTTAAAGTATTTATTGAGTATCCAAAAACTTGGAGAATTCCAAAGGTTCCTAGAAGTACAACGGGAACAGCAATTGCTGGAATAATTGTAGCTCGCCAACTTTGTAAAAATAGAAAAACCACAAGTACCACAAGTACTATAGCTTCTATTAAAGTTTTCACAACTTCATTTATAGAGATACTAATAAACTTAGTACTATCTACTGGGTATGCTATTTTATAGCCCTCTGGCATATTACGTTGTAAAGAAGTTAAAACATCACGAACTCTTTTTGCAGTTGATAGTGCATTTGCCCCTGATGATAACATAACTGCAAGTCCTGATGCTGGGTGTCTATTTAATCTTGGAATTGTCCCATATGATTCATTTCCTATTTCAACCCTTGCCACATCTGAAAGACGAACTATAGCTCCATTTTTATCATTTTTTATAATTATATCTTTAAACTGTTGGGGAGTTTGTAATTTAGATTCAGCAGTAACTGTCGCATTTAATTCTTGATTTGCTAAAGTAGGCATCGCCCCTATACTTCCTGCTGAAACTTGAACATTTTGATTTTTTATAGCTGTTGATATATCTGAGGGCATAAGTTTATATGCTAAAAGTTTTGAGGGGTCCAACCAAATACGCATTGCATATTGAGAACCAAAAACTCTAATACTTCCAACTCCTTCAACTCTTGCTATTGAATCTTGTATATTACTAACTAAATAATCAGAAATATCAGAACCAGTTGCTTTATCTGTTTCATCATATAAAGCAGCAATCATCAAATAATCTGATTGTGATTTAGTTACATTTACCCCTTGCTCTTGGACTGAACTTGGAAGTCTAGTTAATACTTGGGAAATCTTATTTTGAACTTGAACTTGGGCTATATCTGGATCTGTACCTTGTTCAAAAGATACTTTTATTGAAACATCTCCTGAAGAATCACTTGAAGAAGAAAAGTATAATAAACCATCTAGTCCTGTTAATTGTTGTTCTAATAATTGAGTAACACTATTTTCAACAGTCTCAGCATCTGCTCCTGTATAAGTTGCAGAAATTCTAATTGTAGGAGGTGCTATATCTGGATATTGTGCTACTGGAAGATTATAAATAGAACCTAATCCAGCTAACATAATAATGATTGAAATAACCCATGCAAAAATGGGTCTGTTTATAAAAAAAGCTCCCATTATTCTATTTTTGAGTTATTAAATTTAAATTTAGATGATACATCTATATCTTTGACTTTATCACCAACTCTGATTTTATTTAGACCTTCCACAATTAAATGGTCTCCCACTTTAAATCCCTCTTTTATAAGCCAAAAATCATTGATAGCTCTTTGTGTTACAACATCACGTTTTTCAACTTTATTCTCTTTATTTACTACCTTTGCTGTTGCCTCACCTTTTGAATTAAAAGTAATACCTTGTTGTGGTACTAAAATGGCTTTTGAATTAACAGCTTCATTTAAAATAACATTTACATACATTCCTGGTAATAATATATTTTTTGGATTTGGAAATTCTGCCCTTAGAGTAACTGAACCAGTAGATTCATCCACTGATAATTCTTGAAGTTTTAATTCACCTTTATTCTCATAAATTGAACCATCTTCGAGTTTTAGACTAACAATTGCATTTCCTTTTTTCATATCTTTTTGTTTTAAGAGTTTTCTTAATCTTAACATTTGTACACTTGATTGGGTAAAATCTACATAAATTGGATCAAGTGATTTAACACTAGCAAGGGCTGTTGTTTGTTGGGCAGTTACAAGGGCACCTTCTGTTACACTTGATACTCCAATATGTCCAGAAATAGGAGATTTAATTTCGGTATGTTCTAAATCAATTTTTGCACTTTGCATAGCTGCTTTTTTTTCTGCTACACTTGCTAATGCTTGTAAGTACGCAACATGTGCATCTTCATAATCTTGTTTTGAAACACCATTGATTTTTAATAAATCTTCGTATCTTTCATCTTTTAGTTTTGCAGCTTTTACGTTTGCTAAAACATTTTCATAAGAGGCTTTGGCTTGGTTGTATGTGGCCTCATAACTTGAAGAGACTACTTTATATAAAACATCACCTTTTTTTACAAATGAACCCTCTTTGAATAATCGACGTTCAATTATTCCTCCAATTTGAGGACGAATTTCTGAATTCAAGGCAATAACTGTTCTTCCTGAAAGTTTTTGTTGTAGTGTTACTTCTTGTTGAGTTACTGTATACGTTCCAGCTTCGGCTAATCTTTTTGGTGGTCCTTTCTTGTCAGTTTGTTCTGAACAAGCACTAAAAATAGTAATTATCCCGATTAAACTAATAAAAAAATAACTTTTTTTTATGTAATTATTCAATAATTCATTCCTCTATTTTATATTGTTTGTATATTATCATATTTTATTAATAAAATCTTAACAAAAAGTTGAGTTAAGAGCAATAGTTATAATTATAAAATAACTAAATCTCTTCCAAAAGGTATTTTGTTTTTTCTTTGGGATAGCGCCCAAATCACTTCATAGGGAGGTGGAACCCTAGGAAAAATACCATCACCATCTGTAAAATATAAAAGCATAGAACTCATAGGTAAATTTGCTTCAATAAATTCAAAAGTAGGTCGATAATCAGTTCCTCCCCCACCTTTTAAAGCAAAGTCAATTTCACTTGCACCTTGAAAAGTATAATGGGCATGTACTTTCGCATCTGCAATGATTAACTCAATAGCAATAGAGGGAAAACTTTGCATGATAGATTTAAACTCATCTAAAAAAGCACCTAAAAGTTCATCATTGATTGAACCAGATGTATCAATGGCAACTACAAGACTTAGAGTATCACTTGAAAGTGAGGGAAGGGCAACACCTCTATAGATATGCTTTTTATTTGGTGGCATAAAGGCGTAGTTATTTCTCATATGTCTATTTATGGCATTATAAAGTTCAAATTTCCAATCTACATTTTTAAGTTCCATCTTTTTTGCTAGTCTTTCTAGACCTAAGGGAGTTTTGCTTTTTCTCAAAGCCACTTCTTTTGCTAAAGAGTCTGCATATTCCCATTCTGATTCATCTTGTTCATCTAAGTCTTCATCTACTTTTGAAATATCTGCAAACTTTTTTTCCTCTTCTTGCTCATCACTAAAACTATTACTTATCTCTTCAAGGTTATTTTGCTCTTTTAGTACTTCATATATCTCTTCTGCGTACATATTTCTAAAATCGTTGTTAAAATTTGCACCCTTTGGGATTTTGAGACCATTTTTTTTGAGTAAATTATTTATTGCATAATCAGTTGCAAGTTGCCAAAGGAAACCTTTTCTTTTGAGTTTTCTCTGCTGGTGGGCTAAGATATGATGCATAACACAGTTTGTAAGTATGAAGATAAGTTCATCTATAGAACACTTTTTTATAAACTCTGGATTATATTTAAAGATTACCCCATTACTTGCATAAAATCTCACTTCACTATTACTTTCATGTTTAAGTCTTGAAGCTAACATCCCAAAGTAGGGATATTTGGAAGCAAGTTGACTTTTTGCTTTTGTTAATAGAGTATCAGCAGTCATGATTAGTGCAGAAGGTTGTTAAATTTTTTCATCCAAAGAGGCCAATTACTCAAGTAATCTAATTCAATCTTTCTTTCCCTTAAATCTTGTATTACCATTACCGCAAACTCTCCGGGAAGATTTAGAGTGTATAAGATGAGATTGTTTATATCTTTTGCTCTGGTTTCATCATCTATTCTAATAGTAAGTGCCGTACACAAAATATGTAAAGCAGAGGTATCTTTTGGAGTTTCAGTTGTTTTACCTTCTAAAATATCGTCAATACTAGGCAACTCTTTTTCAACACTTTTAAATCCTAAAAATGCGGAAGCTAACTCTTCTCCAATAGAGCCTTTTATCATAGTCAAAAGTAAATCATCATCAGGTTCGGACATTAGTATTTCATTTACATATTCCCAAGTTCTTGGAGTAGCAAAAGCTTTTTCATCATTTTGAGTATTAAAAGCAAAAAGGGCATCAGGTCTATATGAGATAAAAGCGATAATTGTAGGATGAATTTTTGCTTTTATTGCCCAAGTTTTCCAATCATCAGGATTAGCTTCCATCTCTAAGTGAACAAATCTATTGGCAAGTGGGCTAGCCATACGAAATACAACTCCCCTATCACTTTCTCTATTTCCAGCAGCAACTATACTCCAACCATCTGGTAGAGTATATTCACCTATTTTTCTATCTAATATTAGCTGATAAGCAGAAGCTTGTACCATAGGAGCTGCAGTATTTAATTCATCTAAAAATAGTATTCCCTCTTTTTCTTTTCCATCAGGTAAAAAAGAGGCAGGTGCCCAAACAGCAGAATTATCACTAGAGTTAAAAAAAGGTATTCCTCTTAAATCAGTTGGGTCAAGAAGTGAAAGACGCAAATCAATACAAGCTATATTTGCTTCCCGTGCTATTTGAGCTATGATTGAAGACTTACCAATACCAGGAGGTCCCCACAAAAATATTGGAACTTTTCTTTTTGACAAATGTGAGATTGCTCTTTTAGCGCTTTGGGGATTCATGAGCTTCCTTATTTTATTTATAAAAGAGTCATTGCAAGAACTATGCCTTTTACTTGAATAAACTCAAAACATAAAAAGTGTATAATCCAAAGCATAAAGATAAAGGTATACTTTGAAAATAGCAATAATAGGAGCAGGAGCAGCAGGAATAATATCTGCCATCACTGCTAAAAGATTAAATAAAAATATAAAAATAGATCTCTTCGATAATAACAGTGCCATAGGTAAAAAAATACTGGCATCAGGAAATGGAAGATGTAATATCTCCAATACCCAAGCAAGAGTAGAAAACTTTATAGGAGAGAATCCAAATTTTGCAAGTTATGCCTTAAAAGAGTTTGATTATAAAGCCTTTGAAAAGTTTTGTAAAAGTATTGGGCTTTTACTTGATATAAAAGAGACAAATAAAGTATATCCCCTATCAAATGAAGCAAAATCAGTAATAAACCTATTAGAAAATGAACTTGAAAACTTAGGAGTAAATCTAATCCTAGAGACAAAAGTAATAGATATAGAAAAACAAAAAAATAAATTCACAGTAAAAAGTGAAGATAAAGAGTTCAAAGATTATGACAAAGTAGTAATCAGTTCAGGTCTAGGAGCAGCACCACAACTAGGAGCTAGCGAAGAGGGTATGAATATAGCCGAAAAGTTCGGACACACCTACAACTTAACTTACCCCTCACTTGTAGGACTTCATACAGATTTTGAACAAGCGTCAAGAATACAAGGGGTAAAAAAAGAGGCAAATGTATCTTTATATCTTGATGGAAAAAAAGAGTGTGAAATATATGGTGATGTACTTTTTACTAAATATGGCTTATCAGGATTTGCTATTCTAGATATTTCACAACACGCAGTATATCCTCTAAGTCTTTACCAAGATGTACAACTATCAATAAATCTTTTTCCAAATATAAGCCGAAATGAACTTTTAGGACAAATAGAAAACCTATTTAAAACCCTACCAAATTCAAATGCAGTCTTACTACTAACAGGAATAGTATCAAATAAACTCTCTCCTGTAATATGTCAAATAAACAACATAGACAAAGAGGCAAAAGCAAAAGATATAAATGCCAAACAAATAAGAAGTATAATAAATACTCTCACAAACTGGAGATTTAAAATTACAGATACACAAGGTTTCAAACACGCAGAAGCAAGTGGTGGAGGAGTGAGAACCGATGAGGTGGATAATAGAACTTTTGAGAGTAAGAAAGTGGAAAGGTTGTATTTGGCAGGAGAGGTGCTGGATATAGTGGGTAACAGAGGTGGATATAACTTACACTTCGCGTGGGCGAGTGGTTACTTAGCAGGACATAGCCTAGCAAAAAAATAACGGCTATAAATCAGCCACTTTTGTCCGATTTCTGCGTTGAATTTCAAAATATATTCGTTACATACTTCTAGTATGCTCCTCACATATTTTGACTTTCGCCTTGAACTAGAATAAAATTGACTAATTTCTAGCCGTTATTTGAAATTTCTCAAAGCTATGAGGCTAATTATGATTATATAAATATAAGATTTAAAAAAGGAATGATATGCAAGGCAAAATCTTTAATAATAATGGTATTTTGTTTATTAATCGTGATGAAATAGGAAAATTAAGAGATTACTCTGATGAGGAGTTTAACATATGGAACTTTGGTTGTAATAATGTTGTTGAGGCTATTTCTTCTAATGAAAATTCATATAATTTGATTAAAAATTTTAATCTTGAAGACTTTATCAATGATATTGCAATTAGCTTAGTTGGAAATGAACGTATTATATACATTGGAAAGAAAAACAATATCTTACATGTAACAATTACTTTTTCTATAACACCTGATACTTGGGAAGAGTATTATCCATATGGAAGATTTAAAGAAGAGTTTATTGAGTTTACAAAGAATGAGAGTAGTTTTTATATTGAATATGATGATCAAATGTATCATATTTCAATATACAAAAAGTACTATAATAATGAAAAAATTTTTGAAATTTTTGATGATTTAAATAATTTGTATATAACAAAATATAAAGAGTTCTTTTTTCAAAATCAAATTGTTAAGTTTATTCAGTTTTCTCCAGAGCATTTTACAGCAGGAATATCAATTCTTCAATATTTTGGAAAATTATTACAAGAGAAATATTCTAATGAAGAAGTAAGTGTTTCTATTAAACAAGAGGGTTTAAAAGTGACTATGAGTATAGAAACTCCTGATGGTAAAAAAGAAGAAATAGAAAAATATCTTAATAAATTTGGTATGGTTGTCACTAATCAAATGTCGGTTAAAGAATTTGCTTTAAATCCTATACAACAATTGGAATTAGAAACTAAATTAAATGCTGCAGAACAGGAGATAGGTTTTCAGAAAAAACTTTTAGCTTTACAAGATAAAACTTATGATGAAAATTTATTTTCTTTAAAAGATGAAGTTAAATTTTTAAGAGAAGAATTGTCTTCTCTTAGAATTGGCAATAATGAAAATATACAATTACTATTATCTTCGTTAAAATTAAAAGACAAGATGATAAAAAATTTAATTAAATCTATTGAAAACAAAAATGTAGAAGAGACAAAAACATTATTATTAGAATTAAAGACTAAAGATAAAAATGGATATAAAGGTTTAAAAGAACATATTGATAGTTTTGTGGTAGGAAGTCTTACAAATACTCCTTCATGGGTGGATTTTGTTAGAGGGATAATTCTTAGTTAAACTTGAGTTTACTATAAGGTTAGATATATTATTAATATATTCGAGTTTAATAAAATCTTAAAAATTTAGCTTCAAAGAAATATAAATCCCCACATCTACAGAAGCCGAGCGTTTATTTTTTATTTCGGAAAAAGCTGAGGACTGTTTGAGGAAAAAAGAGTGATAAACTCACTCTTTTTTGTGAGTTCCGCAAGCTAGAAATTAAAAATAATAAGTGAGGGAACCCGAAGGGCTTTGAAGCCGAGGGTGGCTTTTTGTTTTACTTTTTACCACTAAAAAGTGAAAAAGCGGAGACCTTTAGGTCTTCAAGAGCAAAAGCCAAACACTAAAAACAATCTAATATTAAAACTAACAAAACACACTTCTACTTTAATAGTCAAATGTAAATTTTAAATCAATACTCCCATAAGTTCATCTGGATATACTACGAAAAAATATTAGGATATTATTGAACCTTAAACAAATAAAAATAGCCATTTATGCCACATATCTTACAAACAAATATGGATTTAGACTTAAAAAAGTAAAAAACTCTCAAGAAATATTTGATTTACGATTAGAATATGCCAAACAATTATTAGAAAAATTAAACATAAGTGTTGAAGTAATAAACAAAGAAAAAATACCACAAGATGGACAGTATTTAGTGGTGTCAAATCATAGAAGTATTATTGATCCTTTGATTATTGAAATAGCTTTAGAAAATAGCAAAATCAATGGTTTTTGGGTAGCAAAGAAAGAGTTATATAATTCCTTTTTCTTTGGAACATTTACCAAAAATGCTGGAACAGTTTTATTAGATAGGGATGCTTCAAATATGGCACCATTTTTTAAAGATACTAAAGAAGTCGTAAAGCAAGGACACTCTTTGTATATTTTTCCTGAGGGAACTAGAAATAAAGAGAATACTCCCTTGTCCTCTTTTAAAGAAGGCTCTAGGATAGTTGCTTTAAAAAATAGATTGCCTATCTTGCCTTTGTACATAAAATCAAATGCAAATGAGGTTTTAGAAGAGGCTATTAACAATAGAACAAAAGGTTTGAAAGTTCAGATTGAAATTGGGGATATTATAGATTATAAAGATAAAACATCATTAGAAGAAAATTATAGAAAACAGTTTATAAAAGAGTAGGTTAAAACCTATCTTTCAAGATGACTATTTTTTTCATCTTTTTCAGTTCAAAGTTACCATTATTTGTATAAATCAAACTATCTTCAAATTTCAAAACCTTAACATCTTTAAAACTTTTTTCTTCATAATTAAAGCAGACAAAATTCTTATCTTCCATAGCCTTTAGCAAAAATCTTTGTTCTATATTCACTTAACTCTCACTAACAACAACTCTATTTCTTCCAGCGTTTTTAGCTTCATAAAGTGCCACATCGGCTCTTTTTAATAGGGCTTCAATACTATCATTTTCTTTTAGCATTGCAATACCAAAACTTGCAGTTACCTTTCCAACATTTTTAAAATCATAGTTTGCAATATCTATTCGGATGTTTTCTATTAGATTATGTATTCCATCTTTTTGTGATTCTGGACAGATTATTACAAACTCTTCTCCACCAAATCTACCTACAAAATCTGTTTTTCTAATGTGTTTTTTTAATATGTTTGAGATTTCAATTAAAACTTTATCTCCCACTTGATGTCCAAAAGTATCATTTACTTTTTTGAAGTAATCAATATCCAAAATAGCTATACCAAAGGTATGGTTAAATCTTTCACATCTATTTAATTCATTTTGTAATAACTCATCTAATTTTCTTCTATTATATAAGTTTGTTAGTTTGTCTGTAATTGCAAGTTTTTCTAACTCTTTATTTTTTATTTTAATATCTTTTTGTGCTTCTTTCAATAAGTTATTTGTTTTTATGATTTTTCTATTCCAATAAACAACAAGCATAATAAATAATATGGCACCAATAGATATTTTCCAAACTAAATCATAGTCTATACCTTTTTGATATTTTATTGGAACCCATTTACTAAAGATTTCTCTATGCATCTCATTTGTTATTTTATTGACAGCTTTTTGTAAAACATCTAATAAGATTTTATCTTCTTTTACAACAGCAATTGAAAGTTTCAAGTTTTCAGATATCTTTCCTGCTATTTTTAGCTCTCCAAAATACTTTTGTTGAAATTCATACCCAATACTTGCTAGGGTATCAATGTAGGCAAAGAGTTCACCATTTTTAACTTTATCTAGGCCTTCTTTGATATCTTCTACTTCTACAAGATTTAAAGAGGGGTACTTTTGTCTAAGTATTTTTACAAAAGCATCTCCTTTTATGATACCAATTTTTTCACCTTCTAAGTCCAGTATTTGATTTATAAAGGGCACATCAACTCTTGTAGCTACTACTAAAGGAACTGTTAAATAACTACTTGTAAAGTTTAGATATTTTCTTCTCTCTCTTGTTTCCATACCAAGAGCCAACATATCACATTTATGCTCTTTTATGAAAGTGATTGATTCATTCCAATTTTTTGTTTTTACAAGTTGAAATTTTGCAGAAAGCATTTTTTCAAACAGATTGTAATAATCAGAACTCATCCCAGAGTGTTCATCTTTATCATTTAGTCCTTCAAGGGGCATTCCATCTGGATTTATGCAGTACTTAATAACATTTGTATTTAAGTAGGCTCTTTCTTCTTTATTAAGCTCAATATGACCGCCTTTGTACTCTTTTATTGAACCAATCCATTTATTTACTAAATCCTCTTTCTCTTTTTTTGTTATTGTATCAAGAGCTTTTTGTATAATAGAACCTAAAAGTGGTTCGCTAGGTTGAATACCAAAACGTAGATCCTCTTTTTTTGTATTTGGAAGAATTAATTCACTAGCAAGTTTTAAATTTGAGTATAGATTTTTTTTAATAAGGTAGTTTATATTTGTAAGATTTTGAATCAAAGCATCAATTTTACCAAATACTAAAGCCTCTATTAACTCTGTATAATTATTATAATAGACTAAATTCATCGTCCCTATATTTTCCAACTCTTTGATATAAAAAACATCCTTTAATACCCCCACTCTTTTACCTGCAAGACTTTTTACACCTTTATATTCTCCAAAATCATCTCTTACAAATATCATAATAGGAATGTCATAATAAGAGCTTGTAAAAGTAGTAAAAGGTACCCGATAGTTTTTATATGAGATACTAGAAATCATATCTATTTTTTTATCTTTAAATGCATTATAAATAGTTGACCAATTATCTATTTTTTTTTCAAATTCTAAGCCTGTTCTTTTAGAGATTATTTTTAATATATCATGTTCAAAGCCAACAGGAGTATTTTTTATATAGTATGAAAAGGGTGCAAAGTCAGGCATCATCCCAACTTTGATTATGGGGTGTGAAGCAATAAAGTTTTTTTCATCTTTGGTTAATTTAATAGGTTCTGCTATTGCATTTATTGATAAATAAAATAAAATAAATAATGGCATAAACAATATTCTCATTTTACTCCCCTTTATAAAAAACATTATAACAAGTAAAAGTTTGTAAGAAGGTTTACTTTAAATTAATTATGTTCTTTTGAGTCTTATAGAATCTCTAACAACCTTTGAAACCATTTTTGCTGGATAGTTTGAGAATTACTTAGATTGTTTGCAAAAACAAAGCTAGTTAAAAAAACTGATAAGTTTTTAAACATAATTTATTCTTTAATAGATAGTAGATAATTTATTATTTATTTGTTTATTTTATATCCTCTTTAAATTGCTTTTTTACTATATATACTAGATGTAATTCACCTGTAATTAAAACATATTAGAATTATTTACTTTAAAAGATATAAGAAGGAAAAGTCATGGAAGAGATATATGCAGATACAATAGTAGGGATTAATTTTAATAATGGAGTAATAAAAATAGTTCTAGCAAGTCAAGATTTAGAGAATGTCTTAGAAGAAGATAGTGAGAATAAGAGTGAAATAAAAATGAAAAGTAATAAAGTAATAAATATGTCATTGCCAGGATTTTTGTATTCAGCATCAGTAATAGATAGTTTATTAAAAGATCCAAAGATGATAAAGACGATAGAGGCTTACCAAAAGGCAGGTATTATAAAAGCAGAAGAGAAGAATAAAAATAATTAATTTCATTATATAGTAAGGATTATGTCATGTCAGCAGTAGTAAAGTTTGTAGAAAAAAGACTTGAAGCTATAAAGTATTTTCTTACTGGTACCTATAAAGGAACAGAAGGTAATGATCACATTGTAGCTGTTTCAATGAATCTGGGGTGGGGAAGAGGGATTCTCACAAAAGGTGGAGATGATGACGTAATCGCAGCTGCTTTTAACCTTAAAGTTATAGATACCACAGGATATTTAAATGTAGTAGGAGCAGGTGGATATACAGAGATATATAAAGAAGGAGAAGGGAATCTTGATTATGTAGGAGCAGCAGGAGGATTACTTGTTGAACATACAGGAGAGAGTGGAGATCTAAACCTTGCAAGTGTTGCACTTTCAAGTACGGCATTACGAAAAGGGCGTATTGGAAACTTAACAGCAGGGTCACTTGCTGCACATACTTCTTTTAAACTACATACAAAAGTAGGAGATCTTACTTTTGCAGGAGGAGCTGCATATCTTAAACTTGAGAGAAAAAGTAATGGATATGCTAATTCTAGAGGGAATTTAACAATTAATGGGGCAGGAGCCTGGGTTGAAGCTATTAGTACAGTAGATACTGGAGATATGACAGGATTTACACTTGCTGGAAATGGGAAATTCACTCGATATGGTAAAGATTCAAATGTAGACTTAAATTTAATTGGAATCAATAATGAAGTTAGACATTATTCAATAACAGGAGATACAAAAGTTGAAGCCTTAGGTGGACGAAATTATATAGAGAAAAAAGGTAGAGAATTTAATGATAACTCTTCAGGAGACTTAATAGCTGATGTAGCTGGTTTACGAAATGAGATTATACATGCTACACGATTTGGAGATACTACAGTTTCTGGACTTGCCATTAGCTCAAAAATCACTCGAATAGGTGAAGAAGGAGATGTTACTATTTCGGGAGTTGGTATTGATAATGAAATCAATATTAAGATGAAAAAAGGGGCACTAGAATTTAAAGGAGTAGGAGCCTCAAATAGAATCACCATTGAAGGGTTGTCAGGAGATTTAATTGATACTTCTTCAGTATTTAAAAATGATTATACTCAAAGAGAGAATGAAAGTCTGCTTTTAAGTTATGAAAGTTTTGAAAAAGGAGATACTTCAGGTTGGAGTAGTGAAATTATTACTGAAAAAGGTGAATTGACAAAATTCTTAGGAGGATTTGGAAACACAGATGGAGAACAAGCTGTTTATAAGACCTATAGCTTTGGTATTCAAAATGCAGGACGAGAAGTTGAACTTAGTTTTAAATTTTATGAGATAGATTCTAAGGATGATGGATTTTTAAATACATATATCAATGATGAGATAGTAATTCATGGGGCTGAAGATGGAGTAAAACAAAAAACCAGTGAGGAGAATGGTTCAGAGGTTAAGTATACAAAAAAAGTTGTTCTAGATGAAAATGGGAAAGTTAAACTTGGATTTGGAGCAACTTTAGATGAAAGTATTAATGAATCTTGGGGGATAGATGATGTACAGTTTAGAACCGCAGGAGATTGGAATAGTTATAATCTTGTAAGTGAGAGCTATGAAGATTCTGATATTTCAGGATGGGTTAATAAGACCAATGCATCAACTTTGACTCAAACTAGTTCTGAATTAGGAAACTTTTTAGGAAGATTTGGAGGAACTTCTGGAAAAGAAGGTATCTTTAAAACCTTTGAGTTTGGTGTAGAACAAGCTGGAAAAACAGTTGAAATAGAATTTGATATGTATGAGATAGATTCATGGGATGATGAAGAGTTTAGAGTTTTTATTAATGGAGAACAAAAACTAGCAGAAAAATTAAATAGTGATAAAATTACAGGTACAAAAACTTCTTCAAATGTTTTTAATTCGTATACTGATGAAATACATCATTATAAGCTAGAAGCTGTTGTAGATGCAGATGGAAAAGTTAGACTGGGATTTGGTTCAACCTTAAATCAGGATATAAGTGATGAATCTTATGGAATAGATAACCTAAAAATCAATACAGGATATGATTGGAATAGTAAAGTCTTGTTAGAAGAGACTTTCGAAGGGGGAGAGGCTCTAGGTTGGAATAGTAATAAAGATGGAAAAACACTTAAGAAAAAAACCAATAATAGTGACTGGAACGCAGGAGCATTTTCGCAAGAATCACTTGAAGGTGATGGAGAAGTTTCTACTACAGTTCTTGAGACTAATAAGTCTAGAATGATAGGTTTTTCAAGTGATGATAGTAGTAAAAGTTATGATACAATCGATTATGCTGTATATTTAGAAGATAGTGGTAATCTAAAAGTATATGAAAAAGGAGTGCACAAAGGAACATTTGGAAACTATAAAAGTGGAGATACTTTAAGTGTAAAAAGAACAGGTAATGTTATTACTTACCTAAAAAATGATCAAGTATTTTATACTTCAAGTGTGGCTTCAAGTGGAGAACTTCATGTAGATACTTCTTTAAGACATAAAGATGCAACACTTTCAGAAATAGAGCTTACAAAGAGTACTTATGAGATACCTACTTTGATAAATCAAGAGGGAGTAAGTGTATCTGGAAATAATATCACAAAGACAAGTTCTGCAGGTTGGAATGCTGGTTCTTTTTCTGAAGAGTTCATAAGTGATGATGGAAAAGTTTCTACTACAGTTCTTGAGACTAATAAGTCTAGAATGATAGGTTTTTCAAGTGATGATAGCAGTAAAAGTTATGATACAATCGATTATGCTGTATATTTAGAAGATAGTGGTAATTTAAAAGTATATGAAAATGGAGAAAATAAAGGAACATTTGGAAGCTATAAAAGTGGAGATACTTTAAGTGTACAAAGAACAGGTAATGTTATTAGTTATCTAAAAAATGATCAAGTATTTTATACTTCAACTATCAAATCATATGGAAATCTCTACGTAGATACCTCTTTTAGACATAAAGATGCAACCTTAAAGAATATTACCTTAACACAGCTTGATACTCAAACACCAACATTGATTAATGATGAAGGTGTTCTAGTTTATGATAGTGCCGCAAGATTAACTACGCATAATAATTTAACAGATTTTTTAGGAAGATTTGGTGGAAGTAATGGGGAACAAGCTGTTTATAAAACTTATAATCTAGGTATACAAAATGCTGGAAAGATGGTAGAGTTAAGCTTTGATATGTATGAATTAGATTCATGGGACAATGAATGTTTCATAACCTTTGTTAATGATAAAATAGTAGTAAATGAAGGATTTATTGGCAAAGAGATCACAGGGGAAAGAGTCTCTTCTAATGTTTTTAATACGTATGATGATGAGATGCATAGATATACCTTAGAAGCAAAAGTAGATAACAACGGTCAAATCAAAATAGGGTTTGGTTCAACTTTAGATCAAAATATTAATGATGAATCTTATGGAATAGATAATATCAAACTAAAAACCATTGGAGATTGGGAAGAAGAGTTTGATGAAGGTTTTACTGAAAGTTCTAAAAATGGTGACATCTTAATAAAAGAGACCTTTGATGGAGAAGAAGTTACAGGCTGGACAAATAATCAAACCACAAAAACAGATTCAGAACTAGGAGAGTTTTTAGGAAGAATGGGTGGAACTTCAGGAAAAGAAGGACTTTCAAAAACATTTAACCTAGGTATTCAAAATGCTGGAAAAACAGTTGATATAGAATTTGATATGTATGAGATAGATTCATGGGATAATGAAGAGTTTAGCATTTTTATCAATGGAGAAGAAAAACTAGTAGAAAAATTACGTCAGTATGAAATTACAGGTACAAAAACTTCTTCAAATGTTTTTAATAAGTATAATGATGAAATACACCACTATAGTATTAAAGCTACTGTTGATAAAAATGGTGAAGTTAAACTAGGATTTGGTTCAACTTTAAATGAAAGTATAGATAATGAATCATGGGGAATTGATAATGTGACCTTGTCAAAAGGTGCTAATTGGAATGAGAAAGTTATTGTGAATGAGACCTTTGATGGTGGAGTTGCAAAAGGTTGGAGTAATAATACTACAAGTCGAACAGAATCTGAAATGGGAGATTACTTAGGACGATTTGGTGGAACAAACGGAAATCAAGGCTTGTATAAAACATTTAACCTAGGGGCTGAGAATGCTGGAAGAATGGTTAATATAACCTTTGATATGTATGAGATAGATTCATGGGATAATGAAGAGTTTAAAGTTTTTGTAAATGATAATGAAGTTATAAATGAAACAATGGCTGTTGGGACAATCACAGGAACTGCTACGTCTGCAAATGTATATAAAAGTTGGGGTTCTGAAGATATGCATTCTTATAGCTTACAAGCGCAAGTAGATGAGAATGGAAATATTAAACTAGGATTTGGTTCAACTTTAAATGAAAGTATAGATAATGAATCTTGGGGAATTGATAATGTAAAAATGACTACTATTGGAGATTGGGAAGCTTTAAATAAAGAAGCCAATACTTCAAGAAGTAGAATACTTTCTTCTGAAAACTTTGAAGAGGGAAGTGCTAAAGGTTGGAGTAATACCAAAGTTTCACAAACTAATACAGAGTTGGGAAGTTTTCTAGGAAGAATGGGTGGCACAAAAGGGAATGAAGGTGTTTTTAAAACCTATGACTTTGGATTGCAAAATGCAGGACAAGTGGTTGATATTAACTTTGATATGTATGAGATAGATTCATGGGATAATGAAGAGTTTAGAGTTTTTATTAATGGAGAACAAGAGCTAGCAGAAAAACTACATGTTGGTGAAATTACAGGTACAAAAACTTCTTCAAATGTTTTTAATAAGTATAATGATGAAATACACCACTATACCCTACAAGCTACACTAGATGATAAGGGACAAGTAAGACTAGGATTTGGTTCAACTTTAAATCAAAATATTGATGATGAATCATGGGGAATAGATAATGTTGTCATCAAAAAAAGTGGACAATGGGAGAATGGGAATACTTCATTTACCACAGGGGAAAATGCATTTCAAATTAATGATACTACTCAAGAAATTGAAAACGATGAAAACTACTCTGCAAATATCTCTTTGGCAGGACTATATAATAAAGTTGTACATACTACTAAAGCAGGAGATATTGTTGTAAATGGTGGTGGTGGATATACAGAAGTTACAAGAGAAGCAGAAGTTCACGCAAATTTAACTGCAGAGTTAGGTGGAATTGCCAATGTTGTTAAATTAGAAGCAAAAAGTGGAGACTATAGCTTCAAGGGATTAGGAGCAGCTAATATTCTCACAAATAATTCAGAAAATGGAACAACCAATATTGTTGCAGCTGGAATTGGTAATATTGTAAATAGAAGAGGTGATGGTTCTGGAAGACTTATCATGATTGGTGGAGCCAATGTTGTTAAGTGGAAGGGGAATGGAGATATTAAGGCCTTTATGTTAGGTGGGGCAAATGTCTTATTAAAAAGAAATAATGGTGGAATTATCTATGCCCTTATGGCAGGTGGGATAAACTATATAGGGCAAGTAGGAAGTGGAGACCTATATGCAGGAATGTTAGGTGGAGCAAATGTCATTGTAAAATCTGGGGATGGAGATGCTTACTCTTTAATGGCAGGTGGATTAAATGTCTTAGTTCATGTGGGAGATGGTACGACTGCTGCAGTTATGCTAGGTGTAGCAAATGTTCTTACAAAAGTAGGAGATGGACTTACTATTGGAGCCTTATTTGGTGGAGCGAATATCTTCACACATGTTGGAAATGGAGATTCTGTTTCAGCAATGATAGGTGGAGCGAATATCTTTACGAAAGTAGGGGGGAAAGAAGATGATCTTACTCTTGCTGTAATGATAGGTGTGGGTAATGTCTTTACACATAAAGGAGATGGAGACTCTATTGCTATTATGGCAGGTGGGATAAATGTCTTTACTAAAATAGGTGGTAAGTTAAATGGAAATGGAATAGCAGATGATGACTTAACTATTGCAGCTATGTTCTCTGCTGGGAATATTTTCACACATGTAGGAGATGGAACAACAGCAGCACTTATGGTAGGGACTGGAAATGTTCTAACTAAAGTAGGAGAAGGTTTAACTGTAGGAGTTATGGTAGGAGCTGGAAATATTCTTACCCATGTAGGTAATGGTACGACATTGGCACTTATGGCAGCTACAGGAAATATCTTCACAAAAGTAGGAAATGGAATAACAGTAGCAGCTATGCTAGGTAAAGGGAATATCTTCACACATGTAGGAAATGGGACTACTGGTGCTGTTATGCTAGGACTTGGAAATATTTTTACAAAAGTAGGAGATGGACCAGCACTTGCAGTTATGTTAACTCCACCGTCAGAAACAGGTATATCAGTAGGGAATATTTTTACGCATGTAGGAGATGGTATTTCTGGGGCATTAATGTTTGGAGGAGTTGGAAATATCTTCACAAAAGTAGGAGATGGACTAACTGTTGCAGCTATGATAAAAGGTGAAGCAAATATCTTTACCCATGTCGGAGATGGAACAAGTGTAGCTATTATGGCACTAAGTAAAGCCAATGTGTTTACAAAAGTAGGAGATGGACTTACAGTTGCGTTGATGCAGGGTGACTTAAATGTAATGACACATGTGGGAGATGGATTAACAGCAGCTATTGCTATTGGAAAAGCAAATATTATTACTAAAGTAGGTAACGATGAGCTTGTTACAGCACTATATGGGAAAGCCAATGTAGTAACACATATCAGTAGTGAACAAAGTAATACCTATGCCCTTCTTAAAGGTAATTTAAATGTAGTAACTAAAGTGGGACCAATGGATGACTTTAGTGTTACCGTTGCACCTTTAGATGGAATCGTAGCAGACCCAGTAGCACCAGAAGATAGAATACTAGCACGTGGAGATATTAGCTCTAACCCAATGGGTGTAGTCAATAGTGTTATTAGTGGAATGGAGACATTAGTTGACTCAACAGTGAGTGATGTTGTAAACGGAACAGGTGGTGTATTATCAGGTCTTGTTCTAGGTGATGCAAATGTTATTACTCATGTGGGAAGAGGTGCTACAAATATAGTAGCACATGGAAAAGCAAATATCATTACAAAAGTAGGGAATGGACGATCAGTCGTACTAGCCAATGGAAAAGCAAATATCTTAAGCGTTGTAGGAGATGGAGATAGTATACAAGCTGCCAATGGAAAAGCAAATATTATTACTAAAGTAGGATCAGGTTCTTCTGCTGTTATTGCAAAAGGTGAAGCAAATATTGTTACTAAAGTAGGAGATGGTTTACATATAGGTATTATGAGTGGAAAACTAAATGTTCAAACTATTGTAGGTGATGGTATGAATATTTCTGCACAAAAAGGTGATTTAAATATCAATACCAAAGTAGGAGATGGAACAAACATCAGTATTGCAAAAGGCCAAGCTAATCTTAATATTCAGTTTGGAGATGGCTTAGGTATATATGCAGCTGCTGGAAGAGGGAATGTTTCTATTAAAATAGGAAATGGAGACTACTATGGTATTGCTTATGAAACAGGTAAAAAAGGTAGAGTACAAGCTTTATTATCAGAACTAAAAGGAACATCAATATCTTTACTTGCAAGTGGAACAATTGCTACTATTGTAAATGGGAGTGAAGAGGGAACTGTAACAGGACATGGACATACAGTACCAAATATAGAAGCTCCTTCTGAATTAAAAGGGATAAGTGTAAGCCAAACCGATGATAGTACTAGTAATGTAGATTCAAGCAACTTTGCTCAAGATGCTACACGTACTAATGAGAGTGGGAATCAAGATGATTATGATGAGAATAAGAAAGATGATATAGAAGGAAATAGTCAAAGTCAATCACAAGCAGCAATAGATGCTCAAAATAATGCTACTTCAGATGCTAATAGAGCTAAAAGTGATATAGCAGAAGGCCAAGCTAAAGTAGAAAGTGAAAAAGAGAAAATAGATAGTTTTGAAAATGATATAAATGATGTAGATGATGATGAGTTAGAACAAAATGCAAGTGATATAAAATCATTAATAGGTTCAGAACTTACAAGTAGTGGGTCAGATTTTTCTACAGAAGATAATATAGATACTATTGCAGAAGGAAGTTATGAAGAGTATAAAAAAGAAATAGCAGATGGAAGTAATATACGAGCTGAATTTTCAACTATAAATTCAGATGTAAATGAGCATTTAGATACTTATGGAAAGCAAGTACAAGATGCAATGACAACTTCAAATGAAGAGAATCCAGATGTAGATATTCAAGATACAATCGATGATGCACAAGAGAAATATATCCAAGCTAAATCAGATGAGATAAAAGCAAATAAAGATGCAAATGCTTCACAAAGTAATGTTAATACAGCAAGAAATGAAGCAAATTCTGCAACAAATGAAGCAAGTGCAGCAAAAAATGAAGCAGAAGGAAGAGCAGATTCTGCATCAAATGGAGAAGAAGATAAGACAAAATCAAATGCAAGTGCAAGTGGTGGGCAAGTATCAGAAGGTAGATTTGAAAGTGAATTTAATAATCCTGATACATCAACATCTTCTGATTCTTTGCCTGAAAAATTAAAAGATGGAATTGATGAAGAAGAAATTAAGAATGGAATAGAGGCAGGTGCTGCTGCCCTAAATGTTGATATAGAAGAAGTTTTAGAATCAATAGAGAATGTAGATGGAACAAGCATTGAAGATGAGCTTGATGCAGCAATAGAAGCATTAAGAGCTAATACTGGAAGTTTAACACTTGATGATAATATTATTAAATATATAGCTGAGAAGTATAGTGCTGCTAAGAATTTAGCTACTAAATTAAATGAATTAAGAAAAATAATCAATGAATCAAATAGTTCTACTAATGATACTTCTGAAAGTACAGATACTCCAACGAATACAGATGATACTTTAGAGAAAAAGTTTGAAGTTCAAGGTATATCTAGAAGTACAGATAGAGAAGGTGCCCTTGATATTGAGTTAGGTGCTTTAGGAGGGGACTCTGAACAGAGAGAGGAATATTTTCAAAAAAAATTAGATGAGCTTGAAAGGAAGAAAGAACTTGCCGAAGAAAAGAAAAAACTTGCCGAAGAAAAGAAAAAACTTGCCGAAGAAGAGATAAAAACTGCCGAAGAGGAAAAGACTGAAATTAAAAAAAATAATGTTTCTCTTAACGTGAGTATTTCAATGGCTGATCAGAAATATCAAAAAGCAGTAAAAGCACTAGAGGATCAAAAAGAATCAGATTTTGAAAAAGCTTTTAAGAAAGTTCACGGCGAAGATGAAAATAGTGAAACCTTAAAAAATCTTCAAAAGGCTGAGGCAGATGCTAAAGTAGCATTAGAAGCTGCAAAAGCTGAACTTGAAAAATTAATTGAACCACAGAATGACGCAATTGATTTAGCAAAAAAAGAAATTGAAGAACTGGAAAATTTTATAAGCGAAGCTTCAAAAGAATTGGATGACATTAAAAATGAGAAAGAAAATATTGAAGGTACGAAAAAATTCTTAAGAAATAGGGATGTAGATGCTGAGTTAACACAAGAGCTTGAAGTAGTAGATGGAGCGATTAATGAACTTAAAGAGGCAATAAACAATAATGAAGAGCCTAATTACGATGAAAAGCAGCAAGAATTTATAAACGAAAACATAGATGCAAACGCTGATAAAGAGAGTCAACTTGAAGAACTGAAAGAAGAGAGATTTACTATAAGTAAACAGAAAGAAAATGTAATCCAACAACAAACTTTAATAAGAATGACAGATCCTCGATTATCAAAAATTAACTTTGAGGGTATATTTGATAGTATTTTAAATAATGAAGTACGAATAGAAAATGGAAATGCAAATCAACTTCATGATGTACTTCCTATGTACCTTGCTTCTGTATTAGAAGATGAAAATATTAAATTAGAAGTATATGAAGTAAAAAGAGATACAAATGGGAATATTACTTCCTCTACACAAGTACTAGAGACAACAAATTCTGATAATACTAATCAAACAATAAGAGTTATTAGGGAGGGAGGAATTGGGAATTATTCTTATGGTGTAGCAGAAGTAGATGATAATAATGTTATTGGTGGTCATGCTTTAAATGCAGATAGTGCCAATTCTTTATATATAGCCATAGATGCTCAAAGAAAAGGTAATGAAAATAGATATATCCAACAAGAAATTGTAGGTGATGGTAACACGATAAAATATAAACTTGTTGGAAGCAATGAGTTAAATGCTGAAGCATCAAAACAAGCAATTATTAATCTACGAGCTAAAACGGCAGAAAAAATCGATAGTCAATATGATACCTTTGCAAAAAATATACTTAATGAAATGAATGCTGGGGATTTAAAGTTGGAATATTGGGATCAAGTCAAGGCAATAATTAAATCGGTTATTATACAAAAAGGTGTTTCTTCTCTTTTTAAAGTTACTATTAAAGAGGGGTTAAATTTTGTATTACCAGATCTTGCTAGTACTATAATAGCTAGATTTATCTCAGCATTTGTACATACAGTAATAGCTGAATTTATTCTTCCACTTAAAGTATTTAAACCAAATGGGGTTCAAACAATTGAACCTACAAGTGATGAAGGGAAATTATTATCAATTTTAACAGATACTTTGTTTAATGTTATGGGAATGGGTATTGCAAATGGATTAATCACAACACCCATAACACATGGTGCAATAGGAGATAATCCTGATAATGCTATATTTGAAAGTTCTCATAGTACTTCTACAACAATTGTAGGAGATGAAATCGCAAATATTGCTAGCACTTTGTTAAAAGTAAAACTAGCAAAAGAAGGTATTTATAAAATTTCAGATAAAGAAATAAATGCAGTGGTAAAAAAAGTATTACAAAATGGAGAAAGTATTGGGAAGGAAATTGCTATTGAAAAGTTACCTTCAAAAAGTAAGTCTTTTACAGAGCATGCTAAAAGTATGCTTAATAAATATGTTGAAAGGGCAGGAGGTTATCTAATAGCTGATATTGTTATGGAATTTGCAGGACATGAAAGTACAGATGTTCTTACAGATTCAATGTTAAATAATGGTCTGGATTCTGCTCTGTCAAAAACTATTTCAACATTATTAGGTAGAACCATAAAATATAGTGTGGAGTTTGCTCCTAAAGAAGGAGGGTATATAAAAGGAAAAGAATTAGTTCATGTTATTAAAAAATTTTTTAGCAATTCTTATGGTGATGATTTAGATTTTGCTAATGACGTTAATAGAGCGATAAGTGCACTGGGAAGTTATGATCCTAATAATGATGAACTTTCTCCTGAAGATATAAAAGCTATCAAATCTGTACAAAAAGGCTTGGAATTAGATGTTTTAACTGCAATTTATAAGTTTGATTATGAACCCGAAATAAATGAGGAAAAGTCTTCTATGGAGACTATGAATGGAAATCTTTTAGAGCTATTTAATGAATTTACTGATGCAGATGATAAGTTATTAGAAGCTATTGAAAGTGAAGATTCTTTAAAAATAAGAAATGCATTTCTTGCACTGAAAGGTAAAATTGAAGCTATTCAAAATTTAAGAGATGCAAATTCAGAAATAGCTAGTTTATCTAATGCTATAAAAATAATTGATGCTATTGAAAATCCTAATGATAATTTTAATAAATTAGTTATTACATCACCTTTTGATGATACAAAAGAAATAATTTTTGATAAAGATATACAGAATAGTTCTAAAATAGAAGATACTACAGGGGAAGTTCACAGAGATGTATATCTAAAAATAGAAAAGGTTTATATGAATGAAGATGGGAAGAAAATAATTTCTTCTCCTTTTCTTGATATTCCAGAAGGTGCAGAGGTGATTACTGTTAGACAATATGGAAATATATTTACAGAAGTTATTAAGGGTAAAGAGAAAAGAATTGAAGGACAAAAGGATTTAAGGGATCCTTCAGAGAATTTAGGTCAGTTACTTGATAAACATGGTATTAACGCTACAAATGTAAATGAAATATTGGAAGCAAACTCACGTACTCCTTTAGGTGGAAATATTCCTGTTCTTCTTGCTGGTGTAGATGGAAATGCTTTAGGAGTAAGTGATAGTGATTTATATGCTACAACAGAATTTTTAAATGATACAGTAGACCAATGGAATGAATTAACAGCAGAACAAACAGAGAAGTTAACAAATAGTGCAGAAAATGATGGGAAATCTGAACCATCAGACTATGACCATCAAGTGATAATTGTGATGGAAGGGGAAGATTTAGTAAGAAATTCTGCAGTAAACTTGGCATTTAAACATCCAGAGCACTCAACTATTATCTCAATGGATAAATTTGGAAATATAAAACATCTTTATGGAACAGAATTAGGAGATATAAGTGGTAAAAGTCTAAGAATAAATGCCGTAGGACATGGAAGAACGACAGGAGATGAAAAAACCTTAGGAGGGAGAACAGCCGAAGAGTTTGCAGAACAAGTAAAAACATTAAATAGCACCTTGATAGAAAATGGAAATTCTTTAGATAAAGTATCACTTAAAGGGTGTAATTTAGGGGAAGGTTCAGAAAGGTTAAGTGATAGTGACTATGGGAAAGACCTTATTACCATACTTCATAATGATGGAGTAGAAACAGATGTATCTGTTAGAAATGCTTATGTTGCAATTGCAGAGGATGGAAGAACAGGAACAAGAAGTGGAGAATCAGGAAGCTTCTTTAATAAAGTTTCTTCAGCAAAAACGACGTATACAATAGATGCAAATGGAGAAGTGGTTGTTAAACAAGTAGCAAATAAAGGTAATGTGTACTCTGCAAAAGATATAAATAACGCTAATGACAAAGAGTTGGGATTAAGGAATTCAGAGCGACTAGTACATGAAGATAAAGTAAATCTTGAGACAGTTGATATGAATAAGGTTGGAGATTCTTTAGCAAATAATGATATTAATCCAAATGATCCTACAGGAACAAAAACAAAAGTAATCGATACAGAGAAAATGAGTAAGATAGAAGATGGTATTGAAAAAGTAGGAAATTTAAATGTTAATAAAACTATTAAAAAAACAGAAATGGGAGATGCAGTAGCAGATTCACTTACAAGTGAAAAACCTACTAAAGCAAAAAAAATAGGAGGAAATATCCAAATCGATGTAGGAGATGGAGAGCATACATCTTTATACTATGGAAGTAATAATATAGATATAAAAATAGGAGATGGTGGACATAAAACTGCAATGTTTGGAGATAATAATGCCTTGATTAGCCTAGGTGATAGAGGAGATACTACAGTTACTGTTGAATCTGGAGGATATACAGCATTTGAAGGTGCTGAAATGTTAATAGGACAAAGAAACCTTGCTTTTAACCAAGGAGAAAGAAATGACTTTATTGTTATGTTAGATAAGTCAGTTCCTATAATACCTTTTATGAATCCCTTTGATGGCGCGAGTGGTATTTCTGAGACCTTACAAAGTATGGGAAGTGCAAATGCAGATGAACAAGAACAACTGTGGAGCTTTGAGCAAGCGAAAAACTTTTCTACAAATATGAGTGTACTTGATATAACAAGTAGTGTGGACTATACAACACTCTTTGATGTAGGTAGCCAAAATGATGTTTCAAGTAGAGGGATTATGTATGATGTAGAGGCTACTTTAAATAATGCAGTAAATGGAGGAGGAGGGAGCAGTAGTGAGAGTTCCCCAAATGCAAGTATAAAAGAAAAGATGAAAGGGAAAATAACTAATGCTAAAAATAGTGTTAAAAATACCTCAGTAAACTTTACAGTTGCAGGACAAGGTTCTGATATTATCTTAGCTAATGGTAACTTCTCATTTATATTTGCAGATACAATATCATCTGTATTAGATACAACATTAGCTTCTTTCTTTGGAGTAATGCAACAAGGTTTTTCTTCAACAGGAGCACCTACAAATACCTTTACGTTCTCACCTGCTGATATAAAAACACAAGCGTATAAAAATATGGGAAATAGACTAGCAGAAATGACTGATGATATTACTCTTGGAGAGTGGGTGGGAGAGGGATATACCTCTGATGGAACAATGTACTCTACTACAGGAGAAAGCCCAAATAAAAATATCATAAAAGACTTTTTTACAACCATACTTCCAGAAAGTTGTGGAACAATGATTGATACATTAACCAATACAAATAAAATGATAAATAATATCAAAGCTATGGGTGGTGTTGGTGTTGATATGGTTAAAAATGGTTTAAGTGCATTGGGATTACCTGTTGATGATGGAAGTGAAGTGGAAAGTATTTCTGATGAGATAGTTGAAACTGTAAGTAATCATATTGATGAGAGTGGGAAAATCATTACTCTTACCTTTGAAACTGATATTTCAAACAATTTAAGTAGCCTAGCTGCTTTAAAAGAAAAGATATTTGTATCTATTGATGGTAGTCCAGTAAAAACTGCTTTGAGAAATGAAGATAGTATAGCAATAGAAGATGGAAAACTTATTATTACACTAGATAAGGCACCAGAAGAAGGTGTAACAGTAAGTATAGAAGCAAATAGTTTAAAAGATAATACAGGGAGTGTTATAGAAGAAGAATATAATACAAAAGTAGATGCAACAGCACCAAGTAGCGCTGTATATAGTATAGATGAAACAGGGAAAATAATTACTATAGACTTTGGTGATAATATTGTTAATAATACAGCCTCTTTAGATGAATTAAAAGCAAGTGTAAAAATAGATCTTAATGGTGATGGAACAGCTACTTTATTAGGTATCAATGATAGTGTTGCAATACAAGATGGGAAACTAGTAGTAACTTTAGAAAATGTTATATCAAGTCAATTTCTTAATGTTCAAATTGATGAAAATAGCTTAAGAAATACCTCTGGAAAAGTTATAACAAATACAATTGATGTAGAATCACTGAGTACAGGTGTATATGAACTAGATGAGAGTAAAAAAATACTTACTATAGACTTTGGGGATAAGGTACAAAATAACTTTGCAAGCTTAGCTGAGTTGAAAGATAGTATAAAAGTAGATTTAAAAGGTAATGGAAGTAAAGATTCATTAACAGAGAATGATAGTATTTCTATTGTAAATGGGAAATTAGTTATTACCTTTGCAGAAGAAGTAAATAATGTATTAACAGTTTCAGTGGATGAGAATAGTTTAAAAAATAACTTTGGACAAGTTATTACAACAGAACTTACCATTGGTAGCCTAGTTGAACCAGAAGGAAAAGCATTTGGATTTTCTGGCTTAAAGATGCCTTCGTTTTTTGATATTTTATCTATACCGTCTATGCTTACAAAAATGCCTACTTTAATAAATGATTTAGGTAAATCATTAAGTAGTGATGCTGCTAATATGGAAGATGAGATGTTAACTTTCTTTACTGAAAGTGGATTTATGGATGAAGGAGAAGATGGGGATATGGTTGTAAGTACTGGTTCTCAAAACTTTGTTTGGGGAGGACATGGGAAAGACCTTATTTCTTTACTTGGTGTTAATAATAATGTATGGGCAGGAGAAGGAGATGATGTTGGATATCTAATGGGAGAAGGGAATACCTTCTCTGGTAATACAGGAGATGATACCGCTATTATGATGGGACAAAACCATATGTTTATTGGTGGAGAAGGTAATGATATGGTTGTTGCATCAGGAAGATATAACAATTTATTTGGTGGAGATGGGAATGATCAACTGTGGGCATTTGGAGATAGAGGTTTAATTAAAGGTGGAGCAGGAGATGATTATATCGTATCAACTGGAAATAACCATGATATAAATGCAGGAGAAGGAGATGACTTTGCTGTTATTATGGGATCAGGGCATAAAGCACACCTAGAAGCAGGAAATGACCAAGCTAAAATATTTGGTAACCAAAATCACCTTATGGGTGGAGATGGAGAAGATGTAATAGATGTATATGCATATGATAGTATAATTCAAACAGATTCTGGGAATGATACAGTAATGGCAAGATCAAAATCTAAAAATAACCAAATTTATACAGGAAGTGGAGAGGATACTATCTTTATAGGTGGACTTAATAATGAGTATTCAGCAGGAGAAGGTGAAGATATCTTTGTATTAACTCAACAAAATATAGAGGGATCAATCACAGATATTGAATCATCGGATATGATTGTATTTAATAATTTTTCATATGAAAACTTATGGTTTGAACATGAAGATAATGACTTAATCATTCATAATTATAATGGAAAGTCATCAGCAGAAGAAGATTCACAAGATTGGTTCGAAGAGTTTGGTGCATTAAAAGTAGAGGATTACTTTGAAAGTTATGAGAAAAGAGCCGCTATTGTAACTTCAGTAACAACTAATAGTGCAGGAGATATAGTAGAGTATGAATATCTTGATAATGATATTTTTGATAAATTAATTGAGATTATGGCTACATCTGATAAAACAATAGGAAATAATGGTTTTATGACTGATAAGTCACAAGAGTTTAAAGATGATGTACTTTTAGCTTGGAGCCAACAATCTGATGGTACTAGACAAGCTAGTGCCTAATATATTATAATAGCAGATATATTAAATAGAGGACTTTTTATGGATAATACAAAGATAGTGCAAAAACCACAAACACAATTTGAAAGCAAACTAGCACAAGAAGATTATAATATAAATGTTGCTTTTTATGTACATCTAAAAGAGTACAATAATAGTGTGAGAGATGAATTAGAAAAGAGACTAGGAGAAGTATTTTTATTCTCTAAGGGTGTAGAGTGGAAATTTGATAGTTTTGGTATAGAAAAAACAGGTTCTAGAGGAAAACAAATATTAGGTTATTTTATTTTTAGAACTGCAAATATTTCTGATCTTCAAAAACTATTTTTGAAAGAGTTTGGTGATTATCAAAATGCTAAAAAAATCACTTGTTCTGTTGCAGAGTACAAAAAGATTGATGAAAAGTTCTTCGAGGTTGAATTATAATTTAAGATATTTTTATTTACAAAAGAGATGAAAAGGGATTTATTATGAACCTGAAAAAGATTACTTCACTAACTATGATGTTTGTGATGATTATTATGACTTATACTGGTATTATGCTTTTTGTTGCTCCTCCTGGAAGAATTGCAAATTGGACAAATTGGAAATTATTTGGATTAAGTAAAGAGAGTTATGTTCAAATCCATTCGGTGTTTATGTCCCTTTTTATACTTATGACATTGCTACATGTATATTACAATTGGAAACCCCTTACAAGTTATATGAAAAATTCAGCTAAAGAGATGATTGTTTTTACAAAAGAAATGTTAGTAGCTATTATTTTAGTAGCAATATTTTTACTAGGAACGATCTTTTTTATTCCTCCTTTTTCTTCTTTTTTAGATTTTGGAACAGGAGTAAAAAACTCTTGGGAAAAAGAGTATGGAACAGCTCCTTATTCCCATGCAGAATTATCTTCTCTTAAAATGTTTGTTAAAAAAATGGCTTATGATTTAGAAAAAACCCAAGAAATTTTAGAGACAAATAATATCAAATTTGAAGTTACTCAAAGTCTAAATCAAATCGGTGATAATAACAGTTTGAGCCCTCAATTTATCTATAATCTTTTAAGAAAGAATTTTGAAAAAGCGGGAGAAGAGACTATTCAACTAACAGGAATGGGTAGAAAAACTATATCTGAAGTTGCAAAGACTTTGAGACTATCTGATGCTGAGTTTATTTCAAAATTAAAAGCTTTAGGAATTGAGGCAAAAGAAGATGAAAAGTTTAGAGAAATAGCAGAAAAATATGATATGAGTCCCATGGATGTTATAGAGAAGCTAGGATATAAAAAGCCAGAATAAGCTTTTACTTATTCTAGCTTATTTAATAACTCTAAAATTTCTTGTGGAGTTTTTACTATAAAATCTGCTCCATTTTCAAGTAACTCTTCAACTCCTCTAAATCCCCATTCTACACCAACTGCAATCATTCCTGCACTTTTTGCTGTTTTCATATCTGTTGCGGTATCACCTACAAAAATCATATCTTCAATTTTTGTGTTTAGTTTTGTAGCAATTTCTATAGCCATAGTTGGGTCTGGTTTTTTTGGAACATCACTTTTTTGTCCATGTATCTCTTGAAAATTAAAATTATTAAATATATTTTCCATATATTTTAAAGTAAATTTATGTGGCTTATTTGATAAGATTGCTTTTTTTATTTTTAGCTTTTCCAATTTTTCTAACATCTCATAAATACCTTCATAGGCAAAAGTATTATTGTGAGTATTTTGTTCATAAATATCTATAAAACTTTTTAATGCTGTTTGAATATCTTCTTCTGTTGCATTTTGGGGCATGGCATTTTTTACTAAAACCAAGGCACCATCACCTACAAAATAGTTATATTTATCAATTTCGTGGGTTGGATATCCATGTTTTTCCAAGACTTTATTCATACTAAGAGCGATATCTAAAAGAGAATTTAAAAGTGTGCCATCCAAGTCAAAAATAAGAGATTTCATTTATTATTTTCCTAAACTTTTTTAACAATTTTACATTAAAAAACTAAATAAAAAATAAGGATAAAATATTAAAATAGGATCGTATAAAACCTTAATATATACAGAGATTTAAATTTAATTATTTATTTTAATGTAACTATAATATTGGTTTTTTGAAAAAGTGTGTAATAATAGAACTAAAATAAATTTTTTTTTATTCAATATAGGGAAAACTTGATTTTAAGACATTTTAAACGTAAGTTGTGAGAAACTTATCAAAATAAAAATTTTAATTAAACAAAACAAAGGGAAAAAAATGAAGGCATCTGATTTATTTGTAAAAGCCTTAGAAAATGAAGGCGTTGAGTACATATTTGGAATACCTGGTGAAGAAAACTTAGATTTCTTAGAATCACTAAGAAAATCTAACATTAAATTAGTTTTAACAAGGCATGAGCAAGGGGCTGGATTCATGGCTGCAACTTACGGAAGACTTACAGGGAAAGTTGGAGTTTGTATCTCTACTCTTGGGCCTGGAGCTACTAACTTTGCAACAAGTGCAGCTTATGCTCAACTTGGTGGTATGCCAATGATGATGATTACTGGTCAAAAACCAATTAAAAAATCTAAACAAGGTAGATTCCAAATTATTGATATCGTTGGAATGATGAGACCTATGACTAAATATGCTAAACAAGTAGTTAATGGAAATAATATCCCATCAATGGTAAGAGAAGCATTTAAAGTAGCAACAGCAGAAAGACCAGGTGCAGTTCATATTGAATTACCTGAAGATATTGCAGAAGAAGAAGCTGGAGACCATGTTTATCCAGTAAGAAATGTAAGATATCCATATGCTGACAAAACTACAATTTTACAAGCTGTAAGAATGATAGAATCTGCAAAAAAACCTTTAATTCTAATTGGAGCAGGTGCAAATAGAAATAGAATTGGTGATGCCTTAACAGATTTCGTTAATGATTCTGGAATCCCATTCTTTACTACTCAAATGGGTAAAGGAGTGGTTGATGATAATCATAAATTATGTTTAGGAACTGCTGCTCTTTCAGCTGATGATTTTATTCACGCTGCTATTTCAACAGCTGATTTAATTATTAATGTTGGTCATGATGTTATTGAAAAACCACCATTTTTTATGGAAGAGGGACCTGATGCTTGTAAAGTAATTCATTTAAATTTCTTCCCATCAGAAGTTGATGATACTTACTTCCCTCACTTAGATGTTGTGGGTGATATTGCAGGAAGTATTACAGATTTAAATAGAGCTTTATCTCCACAAGCTCATTGGGATTTTGAATTTTATAAAACAGTTATTAGAACTATTAACAAAAGATTGACTAAATATTTTGGTGATATGAGATTCCCTATTTTACCTCAAAGAGCTGTAAAGACTATTAGAGATATCTTAGCACCTGAAGATATTTTAACACTGGATAATGGTGTATATAAAATCTGGTTTGCAAGAAATTATAAAGCAGCTAGACCAAATACAGTATTATTGGATAATGCATTAGCTACTATGGGTGCTGGTTTACCATCTGCAATGACAGCTAAAATGGTTTATCCTGAGAGAAAAGTAGTTGCAGTTTGTGGTGATGGTGGATTTATGATGAATTCACAAGAACTTGAAACAGCAGTAAGACTTGGACTTGATATTACAGTAATAATTCTAAATGATAATGCCTTTGGAATGATTAAATGGAAACAAACAGGTATGGGATTTGAAACATTTGGACTTGACTATGATAATCCAGATTTTGTAAAATATGCAGAAAGTTATGGAGCAATTGGACACAGACCAGCATCTTGTGAAGAGTTTACAGAAACATTAGAAAAATGTGTAAATTCTAAAGGTGTACATGTAATTGATTTAGCTGTTGATTATTCATTAAATCATGCTATATTAAATGATCTTGTGAAAAATGCAGAAACTTTATTAGAAGGAGAAGAGAATGAGTAAAACAATAGAAGTAACATCGCCGTTTGATGGAAGAGTAGTAGGGAATGTACCATTTAATAGTGAAGAAGAAGTACAAGCAGCGATAGACTTAGCAAGAGAGACTTTTTTAGACCATGAGAATGCCTTACCAAAATATAAAAGAATAGAGATTTTAGAGAAAGTGGCAGAAATCATGTCATCGCAAATAGAAGAATTAACAATTCTATGTGCAAGTGAAGGTGGGAAGCCATATGTAGATTCTAAAGTTGAAATAAATAGAGCAATCAACGGAATAAAACTATCTATTGAAGCCCTAGGAGCACTAGAAGGTAAAGAAGTGGCAATGGGTCATACAGCTTCAAGTGCAAATAGAATGGCATACACATTCAGAGAACCAATAGGAGTGGTAGCAGCAATATCAGCATTTAATCACCCATTTAACCTAGCAGTTCACCAAGTAATCCCAGCAATCGCAGTAGGATGCCCAGTAGTAATCAAACCAGCAACTCAAACTCCAATGAGTGCAATAAGATTAGTAGAAATTCTAGAAGAAGCAGGACTTCCAAAAGGATGGGCACAAGCAGTAGTTTGTGATAGACATGGAGGAGAACTGCTTGCAACTTCTCCTAAAGTAGATTTCCTAACATTTATAGGTTCTGGTGCTGTTGGTTGGTACTTAAAATCTAAAGTGGCAAATGGAACAAGAGTTGCTTTAGAACATGGTGGAGTAGCACCTGTAATAGTAGAACCAGATGCAGATATCGATGCAATGATTCCAGACTTAGGAAAAGGTGGATTCTACCATGCAGGACAAGTTTGTGTTTCTGTGCAAAGAGTATATGTACATGAATCAATTTGTGATGAAGTGTCTTCTAAACTTTCTGATTATGCATCTAAATTAGTAGTAGGTGACCAATTAGACCCTAAAACAGAAGTAGGACCATTAATTAACCATAATGAAGTAAATAGAGTAGAAGAATGGGTAAATGATGCAGTTGCAAAAGGTGGAAAGATTTTAACTGGTGGTAAAAGAATTTCAGATTCTTGCTTTGAACCAACAGTAATTCTAAACCCAAGTGATGATGCAATCATTTCTCAAAAAGAGATATTCGGACCAGTAGTAATAATTTATTCTTACTCAGATATAGAAGAAGCATTCGATAGAGCGAACTCTTTAGATGTGTCTTTCCAAGCAGCAGTGTTTACAAAAAATATAGATACAGCATTAAAAGCAGTGAAAAGAATAAATGGAACAGCAATAATGGTAAATGACCATACGGCATTTAGAGTAGATTGGATGCCATTTGGAGGAGCTAAAGCTTCAGGATTAGGATTAGGTGGAATACATTATAGTATGGAAGAGATGACAAACCAAAAAATGATGGTAATCAAATCACCAGTATTATAAGAAGAGATTTAATTTGAATAAGGGGGGAGTGGCTTTTTGTCTCTCCCCTTTTTTTTAGATTGTGATTAAATATCACTTATTAATAATCAGCTTTATATCCCATACCATAAATATTTTTAATATGTAAATTGGGTACTTTTTTTCTTAAACGAGATATGATATTTTTTAGATTCCTAATATCAGCATTAACATCAAATTCCTCAAACCAAATAATATCAATAAGTTCATTTATGGTACATATTCTTCCTTTATTACTTAGAATAGTATCCACAAAAATAATCTCTTTTTTTGTTAGTTTTATTGGAGTATTGTTTAGTAGTAATTCTTTGTTTTGTATATCCCAAACCAAAGAGTCATCAATTTTTAATATATTTTTGTTTTCATTTAATTTTAGGTGATAAATTTGACTAGAAAGTTTAAATATATCATCTAAAAAAGTAGAATAGTTTATTGGTTTCGTAAAAAATTGGTGTATCCCTAGATTGACTAAAGGTAAGAGATATTTAAATTCATTTCTTGCAGATAAGATTACAATTATTTGATCTTTTTTTATTTCATATATTGCTTCAACTAATTGGGTACCATCAAAATTTGGCATTTTTATATCTGAAATGATTAAGTCATAGTATTTATCTGTTTGTGTGTAAAATTCTTTATATTTATTTAAGGCATCTAATCCGTCAACGGCAGTTGTAACATTTGGGAAAATATCTTGGAGTAATTCAAAAAATTCTTTTCTAAAGTCAATGTCATCTTCAACAAAAAGTACATTAAACTCTTTAGTATATTTTTTTAACAATCCATAGTCCATCAGAATCCTTTTAAAAAAAGTATATTATCATTTTGTTTCTTATATTTGTGTATAAAAAATCTTTTGAAATATAGTATAAATACATATGTTATGGTACTATTTAAATAGTATTTAATACTTTTTGAATACTATTTATTGTTAAACTATGAAAAATATAAAAGAGATTCTATGACAGATAATCAAGTTCTTAAAGATATAACCGTACTTTATGCAGAAGATGAATCGATAATACAAGAGGGAATAACCGAAACTCTAAATCTTTTTGGTATAGATGTTATTTGTGCTCAAAATGGACAAGAGGCTTTATCTATTTTTAAATCTTCTAGTAAAAAAATTGATTTAATCTTAACTGATATTAAAATGCCCAAACTAGATGGGCTTGGAATGATTGAAAAAATTAGAGAAATTGATAATGATATTCCTATTGTTATTACTACTGCTCATCATGAAACAAGTTTTCTTTTACAATCTATTGAACTAAATATTGATGCTTATGTATTAAAACCTATTGATATATATAAGTTAAAAGAAAATCTAATAAAAGCAATAGAAGCAAAAGTTCTTAGAGAGGAACTCATAGAAAAGAATATAAAACTAGAAATAGAAATAAAAAAGAATGAAGAAAAACAACATATTATTGAAAGTCAATCAAGATTTGCAGCAATGGGGGAAATGATAAGTATGATAGCCCATCAATGGAGACAACCTTTATCTTCAATTGGAACAGCATCTTTTAATTTAAAATATAAATTATTAACAGAAAAATTTGATTTAGATACTCAAGAAGGAAGAGAAGAACAAACTAATTTCTTCAGCAAAAAACTTGATGAAATAGAATTTTATGTACAAAATTTAACTAATACTATAGATGATTTTAGGAATTTTTTCAAAACTGATAAAGTCCCTGTGAATGCAACTGTTGAGAGTCCTATTCAAAAGGCAATCAAAATAATACAAAGTGATTTAAAATCTAATAAAATTGAATTAGTACAAAATTTTGAAAGTAAAAGAAAAATTGATATTTATGAAAATGAATTGATTCATGTCTTTATTAATATATTAAAAAATGCTCAAGATAAGTTTTTAGAAAAACAAACAAAGAATGCAAAAATAGAAATTAATACTTTAGATTTAGAAAATGGCATCCAAATAGAAATATATGATAATGGTGGAGGAATTGCTGAAGAAGATTTGGATATTATTTTTGAACCATATTTTTCAACTAAAAAAGAAAAAAATGGCACAGGAATAGGTCTTTATATGTCAAAAATTATAGTGCAAAACCATCATAATGGAAATTTATTTGCAAAAAATACAAAAGAGGGCATTTCTTTTTATATAATAATTCCTTATATGATATAATCACAAAAATATTTAGGGGTTATTGTTTGAAATTTCTTTTTCTCTTTCTTTTCTTTTTTAGTATCCTATATGCCAACTCAACTGAATTGACCCAAAAAGAGAAAGAATGGATTAAAAATAATGAAGTAAAAATAGGTATTACTGATTTATATCCCTTAAGTTACCTAACTAGAGATTACCAAAGAAATGGTTTTGCAAACGATGTTTTAAATCTTATAATAAAAAAATTCCAAATGAAAACTAAATCAGTAGATATTACTCAAGGTGATATTGAATCTGCATTTGAAAATCAAGAGATAGATGTAGCACCTGTAATAAATCAGAAAAAAGTAAAAAGTGATTATGGTGTATATACCTCTGATATTTTGCAAATTAAGAATATTTTATTTGTAAAAAAAGAGGAAACTAAAATTAAATCAATGGATGATTTAAAAAATAGAAAAGTAGCAGTTATCAATGAAGCTGGTGCTATTTCCAATATAAGAAAATATCATCCAGATATAAAAGTTGTGGAAACAAGAGATGTGCAAGAATCTGCACAGGAACTACTTGAGGGCAAAGTTGATGCCCTAATAGCTTCTCCAATTCTTATTCAAAAATATTTAGAAAAGAATCTAATAATTGATTTAAAAGCTATGCCCCTTATTAGTTTTAATCCTTCAAATTTATATTTTTTTATTAGAAAAGATAAAGTAGAACTACAATCTATTTTAGAAAAAGGTTTAAATTCTATTTCAATAAAAGAGAGTAAAAAACTTTTTGATAAATGGTTTTTAAAAGATTTGGCTAAATTACCAATAATGTTTACTAAAGAGCAAATTAATTATTTACAAAGAAGAAAAGATATTAGATTGTGTGTAGATCCAGATTGGATGCCCTATGAAAAAATAGAAAATCATAAACATGTTGGTATTGTTGCTGATTATATGAAAGTTTTTGAGAAAAAAATTGGAGTTCCTTTAAAACTTATAGAAACAAAAAACTGGACAGAGTCTTTAGACTATATGAAACAAAGAAAATGTGATGTTCTTTCATTAGTAATGAATATACCATCACGACGATACTATATGAGTTTTACAAAACCATATGTAACAGCACCTTTGGTTTTAGTTACAAAAAGAAATGTAAGTTTTATTAGTGATCTAAAAATGTTAAAGAATAAAAAAATTGGTATTCAAAAAAACTTTGCATATAATGAAATAATAAGACGAGATTATCCTAACTTACATGTTGTTGATGTAGATCACTTACGAATGGGTTTGAAAAAAGTTGAAAGGGGAGAACTCTTTGGACAAGTTACTACACATCTTAATGTTGCTTATGCCTTTCAAGAAGAGTTTTATGGAAGTTTACAAATATCAGGAAAGTTTGATGAAAAATGGCATTTGTCTGTTGGTGTAAGAAGTGATGATCCAGTACTTTTAAGTATCTTTGAAAAAGTAGTTGATTCTATAAGTGATGAAACAAAACAAAGAATTATTAATCGGTGGGTTTCTATCAAATATGAAAAAAGTATTGACTATAAACTATTTTGGAGTATTATATCTTTCCTATTTTTTATTTTATTATTAATTTTATATACATATATACTACAACGTAAATATATTAAAAAATTGACAACTGTAAAAGAAGAAATAGAGATGTTAAATAGTACTTTGGAAAAGAAAGTACAAAGTAGAACTCAAGAATTAGAACTTTCAAATAAAAAACTAAAAATCAAAACCCATGAACTTGAACATTTAAATAATACCTTAGATACTAGAATAAAAGAAGAGATTAATAATAGAAAAAAACAAGAACAATTATTGATACAACAATCAAAACTTGCAGAAATGGGTGAAATGATAAGTATGATCGCTCACCAATGGAGACAACCTCTAAGCGCTTTAAGTACAGTAATTCAAAATATACACTTAAGACACTCCCTTGGAAAATTAGATAAAGAGTATTTGGAAAAACAAAGAGTTTTAAGTAATGCCCTTACGGATAAAATGTCTAAAACAATTGATGATTTTAAAAACTTTTTTAAACCAAATAAAGAGAAACAATTTTTTTCAATAGGGGATGCACTTCAACAAACAATTTTTCTTATTGATGATAGTTTTAAAAGTAATAATATAAAAATCGAAAATAGAATCTCATATGATGCAATTATATGTGGCTTTGAAAGTGAACTTTCTCAAGTTTTATTAAATATCCTTACAAATTCAAAAGATGCTTTTTTAGATTTAAAAATAAAAAATCCATGTATTACTATAACAACTAAAAAAGCTGAAACTCATATTAGAATATTGATTGCAGATAATGCTGGTGGAATCAATGAGTCTATTATTCATAAAATATTTGAGCCTTATTTTACAACTAAAGATAGTTACAATGGTACAGGACTTGGATTATATATGAGTAAGATGATTATTGAGCAGAATATGAAAGGGGAACTAAGTGTTCAAAATATTCCAAATGGAGTTAAGTTTTCTATTTTTATTCCTATTAATAAGAAGAATAATTTTTCAATAAAAAATAAGGAATAAAAAGTACTAGGTTCATTTTTCTCAAGTATCACATCTTTTTATTTAATCAAAACACCCTATTTATAGCCCTTTTTAAACTACTTCTTATTGTTATTCAATTGATAAATAAAAACTATTCTTTACTTTTTCTTATAATTATTAGCTAAAAAAACATATAAAAATTAACAATAATGATACTATTTGAGTACTCTCTTCTGTAATAATTAAAAGAAACAAAATTATTAACTATAAAGAGGAAAAAAAATGACAAATCAAAAATTACAAGAACGAAAAGCAAAAGTATTTGCAAGAGGACAAGGTAATACTTATCCCGTTTTTGTTAAAGAAGCAAAAAATGCTGAATTATGGGATGTTGAAGGTAATAGATTTATTGATTTTGGAACAGGAATAGCAGTATGTAATACAGGGCATAGTCATCCAAAAATTGTTGATGCTGTAAAAAAACAAATAGAAAATTTTAGTCATACTTGTGTGATGGTTAATCCATATGAAGTTGCTGTTGAATTAGCTGAAAAATTAACAAAATTAGCTCCAGGTGATAGTGAGAAAAAAGCTATATTCGTAACAACAGGTGCTGAAGCTGTAGAAAATTGTGTAAAAATTGCAAGAGCACATACAAAAAGAAGAGCTGTAATCGCATTTAATGGAGCTTTTCACGGAAGAACTAGCTTAACAATGGCTCTAACAGGTAAAACTGCTCCTTATAAAATTGGATTTGGACCATTTCCTGGTGAGATTTATCATGTTCCTTTCCCAGCTGAAGCATATAGTGCTACTATTGAAGATTCATTAAGAGGAATTAAAAACATATTTAAATCAGATGTACCAGCAGAAGATGTAGCTGCAATTATTGTTGAACCAGTTCAAGGTGAGGGTGGATTTTACCAAACACCAGTTGAACTATTACAAGCATTAAGAAAAATATGTGATGAAAATGGAATTGTATTAATTTTTGATGAGATTCAATCAGGATTTGGTAGAACTGGAAAAATGTTTAATAGTGAATATTCAGGTGTTGAACCAGATTTAATGACTATGGCAAAAGGTATTGCTGGTGGTTATCCATTATCAGCAGTTGTTGGAAAAGCTGAAATTATGGATGCTCCTGTTCCTGGTGGATTAGGGGGAACTTATGGTGGTTCACCAGTAGGTTGTGCAGCTGGTTTAGCAGTACTTGAAGTTATGGAAGAAGAAGATTTATTAAATAGATCAGTAGTTATTGGTGATTTATTCAATAAAAGATTAACTGACTTACAAAATGAATTCCCAAAATTAATTTCTCATGTAAGAAATAAAGGTTCTATGATTGCATTGGAATTAATGGTTGATGGTGATTCAAATGTTCCAAATCCAGAATTAACTAAAGCAATTATTGGAAAAGCTGTAGAGTATGGATTGATTCTATTATCTTGTGGATATAACGCGAATGTTATTAGATTCTTACCACCATTAACAATTAGTGATGAAGTAGCAAATGAAGGTTTAGATAAATTTTCAGAGTTATTTAGAAGCATAGCAAAATAAAAAATTTAAATTATAAGAAAAGGGGGACTTTTATTATTAAAATGGGTGTAAACAACTAATCTTACTATTAATGATTTCTTTTTTTGGAAATCATTAATTACAAGTTTAATTTAAAAAATAAAAAATAAAAAGGAAGAAAATGTTTAATAAGTTTAAGAAGAACATAATTGCAACATCTATAATTGCATTATTAGGTATTATGGCTATGGTTGATACTGCTTCAGCAGCAGAATTTAATTGGAGGTTCGGTAATTTATACGGACGAGGAACAGCTTTTGGTAAAATCTATGAAGATCTTGCAAAAGATATAGAAACAAAAACTGGTGGAAAAATTAAAGTTCAAGTACTTTTCTCAGGTGAAGGTGTTGGAAGTTCAGGATTATTAGGAGCTGCAAAATCAGGTCTAGTACAAATGATTGCACCTTTTCAAGCATTAAATGCAGGAGAATTACCAGCAGGTATAATTGAACTTGGTTTACCAGGTGGTACAGCTGATACTGATAAATTATATAAACTATTCCATGAACAAGGTTTTGGAGATATCCTTAAAAAAGCATACGCTGCTCAAGGGCTTGTATGGTTAGAACCTTATATTCAACCACCAGTTTATATTATTACTAAAAAACCAATTAAATCAATTAAAGATTTCCAAGGACTTAAAATTAGAGCTCCAGGTGCATATGGTAAATTCTTAAGAAACTTAGGTGCATCTCCTGTATCTTTAGCTTGGAGTGAAATTTATACAAGTTTAGCAACAGGTGTTATTGATGGTTCTATTGGTTCTAATATGATTGACCATAGAGATGGAAATCACGTTGAAGTTGCAAAATATATGTATAGATTACCATTAGCTGGTGCACAAGTATTACCTATTCTTGTTAATAAAGCAGCTTGGGATAAATTATCTGATAAATTAAAAAAAGAAGTTTATGAAGCAACTGTAGATCATGCAAAAGAACAATTAACTAAATCAAGACAATGGGAAAAAGAAGCTGTTGATGAAATGGTTAAAAAAGGTTTAAAATGGAGTCCTGAACCATCAGCTGCTGATAAAGCTGCTTGGAAAAAAGCAGGTGCAGGTTTATGGGATGAGTATTCTAAAAAAGGACCATATAGTAAACAATTAATTGATGTTCTTAGAAAAACACAAAACTAGTAATTGAATTTTGAACAAGAATTACCATGTTTAAAAGGATTTTACAACTATTTTGTGTATCTGTTGATACAGCAGTTAAGTGGTTAGGAAGAGGGGTATCAGTAATGGTACCCATTCTTGCTTTTGTAGTTTTTTATGGAACAATAGCTCGATATATGTTTGATTCTCCTCCTATTTGGACATTTGATATGGCATTATTCTTATTTGGTTATGTTGCTGCTTTAGGTGGAGCCTATGCACAACAAAAAAGATCTCATATTAATGTAGATATATTTTATATAAAAGTTTCTCCTCGAGTTAAGGCTATCTTTAATCTTATTACTTATGCACTAGGTATCTTTTTTCTTATTATTGTTTGTTACCTTTGTATTACTAAATTTAATGAGGCTATGGCTTTAAATTATCGTCGACAAACTGAATGGGCACCACCAATGTGGCATTTCTGGCTTATGTTCTGTATTTCAAGTGGATTGTTTACAGTTCAATTAGTTAGAGATCTAATTGTGGAACTTTATTTCCTGATTACAGGAACACCATTACTAGAAAAGGAGCATACAAATGGGAATTGAGACACTTTCTATTGTTTTATTACTTTGTCTTTTATTTTTCTTCATAATTGGATCTCCTGTAGGTCTAGCGCTAGGTGGAATTGCCATGTTAATTGGTTATTTTTCTTGGGGAACAGGAATTTTCAATGTTATTCCAACAACAATAGAATCAATATATTTTAGTTATATTTTACTTGCTATTCCTCTTTATATTTATATGGGACAGCTTTTATCACATACTGGTATTGGTGATGCTATGTTTAAAGCTAGTCAATTAATGATTGGTAAAGTTCGTGGTTCATTAGCAATTAGTGTTGTTTTTATCTGTTCTATGATTGGGGCTATGGTTGGTATAATTGGAGCTGGGATTATGAGTTCAGGAAGTATTGCTTTAAAACCAATGCTTGATGCAGGATACGACCGTAAATTAGCACTTGGAACAATTATGGCAGGTGGTGCTTTAGGAATACTAATTCCTCCAAGTATTCCAATGGTTATGTTTGCAGCTTCAACACACAATTCTGTTGGAAGAATGTTTATAGGTGCAATTATGCCAGCTTTATTGACTATTGCACTTATTATAATTTATATTATAGTTAGTACAAAATTAAATCCAAAAAGAGCTCCTTTACTTAGTGAGACAATTGGTTTACCTGTTTTAAAACCAAAAGATAAATTTAAAATAGCTGTAGATGGATTTTTTTCTATTGGTTTGATTTTTGTTGTTTTAGGTAGTATCATTGCAGGTATAGCTACACCAACTGAATCAGGTGCATTAGGAGTTGCAGGAGCAGTTATTCTTGCAATGTTCTTCAAACGATTTAAATTTGAAATATTCAAAAAAGCAGGTTTACAAGCAGCCTCATTAATTAGTGTTGCTATGTGGATTATTTTAGGGGCTTCATTATTTAGTAATTTCCAGTTACTTATGGGAATTCAAAGTATGATTGCCAATTTTGCACAAGGTTTAGATTTACCTCCAATTGTTATTATAATGATGTTTCAAATTATAATGATATTATTGGGATTTATACTTGATGATTATGTTATTGTATTGATGTGTGCACCGTTATTTACTCCTATTGCTGTTTCATTGGGGTATGACCCAATCTGGTTTGGAGTATTAATGATTATTAATATTTTAATTGCGGTACAAACACCACCTTATGGATTTGCACTGTTTTATCTTAAAGGAATTACTCCACCTGATGTAGGGATGAGTGAAATTTATAAATCAGTAACTCCTTTTATAATTATCAATTTAATTGTATTAATTACGTGTATGATTTTTCCAGACATTGTTGTTTGGCTACCCGATTTGATTATGGGATAAAGGAAAAATTTAATGTTTAAAAATATTTTAGTACCGATTCATATTGCATATTCAAAGAATCATGAAAAGTTATTTAAAGGAGCCTTAGAAGTTTTAGATGATGATGGAAAAATGACTTTGTTATTTACAAATCAAAATCGTATACATGGTTCTGTGGTTTTAGATGATGAAAATCAAACAAATTATGATCATGAAGCATTGGATAAATTAAAAGAGATTGCGAAAAAACATTCATTGCCTTTGGATAAAGTCTCTTTTTTAGTAAAAGATGGAATTGTTCATGATGAGATTCTTGATGAAGCAAAAAGAAGAAAGGCTGATGCAATTGTAATGATGGCAACAAGACCTGGATTAAGTAGTTATTTTATTAGTAGTACAGCTGAGCGTGTAATTAGACATGCTCACTGTTCTGTATTTGTAATACGATTAGAAAATCGTTAGTTTGATAATAGTTTTTTTAGATATAAATATTTTTTAGGAGAATTGAAGAATGAGTAAAACAATAGAAGTAACATCGCCGTTTGATGGAAGAGTAGTAGGGAATGTACCATTTAATAGTGAAGAAGAAGTACAAGCAGCGATAGACTTAGCAAGAGAGACTTTTTTAGACCATGAGAATGCCTTACCAAAATATAAAAGAATAGAGATTTTAGAGAAAGTGGCAGAAATCATGTCATCGCAAATAGAAGAATTAACAATTCTATGTGCAAGTGAAGGTGGGAAGCCATATGTAGATTCTAAAGTTGAAATAAATAGAGCAATCAACGGAATAAAACTATCTATTGAAGCCCTAGGAGCACTAGAAGGTAAAGAAGTGGCAATGGGTCATACAGCTTCAAGTGCAAATAGAATGGCATACACATTCAGAGAACCAATAGGAGTGGTAGCAGCAATATCAGCATTTAATCACCCATTTAACCTAGCAGTTCACCAAGTAATCCCAGCAATCGCAGTAGGATGCCCAGTAGTAATCAAACCAGCAACTCAAACTCCAATGAGTGCAATAAGATTAGTAGAAATTCTAGAAGAAGCAGGACTTCCAAAAGGATGGGCACAAGCAGTAGTTTGTGATAGACATGGAGGAGAACTGCTTGCAACTTCTCCTAAAGTAGATTTCCTAACATTTATAGGTTCTGGTGCTGTTGGTTGGTACTTAAAATCTAAAGTGGCAAATGGAACAAGAGTTGCTTTAGAACATGGTGGAGTAGCACCTGTAATAGTAGAACCAGATGCAGATATCGATGCAATGATTCCAGACTTAGGAAAAGGTGGATTCTACCATGCAGGACAAGTTTGTGTTTCTGTGCAAAGAGTATATGTACATGAATCAATTTGTGATGAAGTGTCTTCTAAACTTTCTGATTATGCATCTAAATTAGTAGTAGGTGACCAATTAGACCCTAAAACAGAAGTAGGACCATTAATTAACCATAATGAAGTAAATAGAGTAGAAGAATGGGTAAATGATGCAGTTGCAAAAGGTGGAAAGATTTTAACTGGTGGTAAAAGAATTTCAGATTCTTGCTTTGAACCAACAGTAATTCTAAACCCAAGTGATGATGCAATCATTTCTCAAAAAGAGATATTCGGACCAGTAGTAATAATTTATTCTTACTCAGATATAGAAGAAGCATTCGATAGAGCGAACTCTTTAGATGTGTCTTTCCAAGCAGCAGTGTTTACAAAAAATATAGATACAGCATTAAAAGCAGTGAAAAGAATAAATGGAACAGCAATAATGGTAAATGACCATACGGCATTTAGAGTAGATTGGATGCCATTTGGAGGAGCTAAAGCTTCAGGATTAGGATTAGGTGGAATACATTATAGTATGGAAGAGATGACAAACCAAAAAATGATGGTAATCAAATCACCAGTATTATAAGAAGAGATTTAATTTGAATAAGGGGGGAGTGGCTTTTTTGTCTCTCCCCTTTTTTTTAGATTGTGAGTTTTTTATATGAAAATATAACAGAAAAACTAAATCCAAAAAAACTTAATAAAAATGCCATAAGAAAAACATAATCATAAGATTTTAAAGTATCATGAATATATCCAGCTGCTATAGGTCCTATAATTTGTCCTAAAGCAAAAAGAAGAGTTACCAAAGAAAATACTTGGGCAGTCTTTTTAAGTCCAAAGAACTCAGTACAAAGCATAGTAATCATTGTAGGCACACTCCACACAGATATTGCGAAAAAGAATACAGAGACAAAGAGTACAAAACTTGGTGTATTAAAAATAAGTATAAAAATAGAGAAAGCTTGAAATCCGAAAACTAAAATTAGAGTTTTGAAAGTTCCATATTTATCTGCAATCATTCCAAATAAAAAACCTCCAAATATACAAATAAATCCAAAGGTTGACCAAAACATACCTGATATTTGTGAACTTAAATTCCATTTATCAATAGCAGCACTTACAAAAAAAGTTACATACACAACATAAGAAATACCAAAAAAGAAGTATAAAGAGCCTATCTTCCAAAAGTTTTTATTTTTAATGTAAGAATAAAATTTTACATCAGATTTTGCTTTATGGTCTACTTCATAAGTTAATAAATATCTTATGGAAAATGAAATCACAATAATAATCAAAGAGAAGATAATCCAAGATATTCTCCACGAATCAGCTTGATAAAATTGTTCCAAATAAGGGACTAAAAAACCAGAAAATATAATTGCAACACCATTTCCACTCACTGCAATACCAAGTGTTTTCCCTCTTATTTTATCAGGCACTGCATGTGATATATAAACAATGATTGCTACATTTAAAATGGCTGCTAGGAAACCAGTTAAAAAATATAAAACACATATTATAAAATAATTATCAACTAAGGCCATTAATATCATAGTAAGACCCTGAATAAAAAGGGATATTGAAATTAAAGGCGTAGTTCTAAAGTGTGAATATATTTTACTTGCAAAGATTATACCAATGAAGTATCCAGCAAAGTTTGCACTTCCTATTAATCCAGCAACAGTAGTTGATATATTTAAATCACTTTGCATATTTGGTAGAATCATACCAAAAGCAAATCTAGCTAAACCCATACATGATAAAATAATTAAAAATGAAGCTAAAAAAAGTTTTGAAAAAGATTTTATCAAATCTTAATTCCCTTTAAAAGTTCAATATAATTTTTGTAATGAATCTTTTTGATATAAAAATATATAAAAGCAACAACAAGTATATTAATATGAATCATTGCTTCTGCAAAGCCAAAATATGCGAAAAGTATACCAGCAATCAAAATAAAAATTGGGTACATAAATTTATTAAAGCCTATTTGTTTCTCATGTAAAATTTCATATTCAAGTAGATTCTTTTTTATAAACTCTTTGTCCTTTGAAGATAGTTTATTCTCTTCTTCTAATTTATATAAACCATCTATAACAGAAACTTTCTTTTTGTAATTAACAATTTTTATAATTAGTAAGACTATAATTAATAAAGATATAATGTTAGATACAATTTCAATCGGGAAGTTTTGAAGCATTTATTTCCTTTGTTTTATATAATAATACATTAAACATTATAAATATTAGTAAAAAAATATTGTTGTATTAAATATAATTTTTTGTATAATAACTTTTTATAAAGGATTTATTTGAATTATACATATATAGCATTGGGTATAGGATTATTTATAGTTTGTCTTATTTTATATTATGCCTTTTTTATGACAAAAGAGGATTTTTATAAATATACAAAAGACACTTTATATGAAGTCCCATGGCAATGGGAATGGAAGAAAAAAGAAATTGTAAATTTAAAATGTAATTGCAAAGAATGTGGTGAGACATTGGTTTATGAAAATGATTACTTATTACATAAGACCTATTTTTTATGCCCTTCTTGTGAATCTCAAAAAGCTGTAATTGGTGGTGGAGATAGTAAATATGCTTTTGGTATAATAAAAAGAGAAATAAATAGAAAAATTAGAACAAAAGAGTATAAAGATTTAATATCTTAAATAAAAATAGGAGTTAATGTGGCTTATAATGAACATGCAGCTTGCCCATGTGGTAGTAAAAAAAGTTATAAAAATTGTTGTAAAATCTTCCATGAAGGTGAATATCCACAAACTGCAGTAGAACTTATGAAATCTAGATTTTCAGCTTTTGTAGTGGGGGATATAGATTACATAATTAGTACAACTCATGAAGATAATATTGAATACTCAAAAAATAAAAGTAAATGGAGAGAAGACCTTCAAGATGTTATAAGTTCAAATGATTTTTATAGTCTTGAAATACTTGATTTTATAGATGGAGATGAAGAGTCTTATGTGACATTTAAAGTAGGAATCAAACAAAGAGGATTGGATGTTTCATTTACTGAGAAAAGTAAATTTTTAAAAATAGATGGGAAATGGCTATATAGAAGTGGCGAATTCTTAGATGATTAAAAAAAACTTAAAATATTATACAAACTTAAAATACTCTTAAATTTTATACAATTAACAATTATCAATTAATATCAAACTTCTAACTTTTTCCTTTTTTTCCCTATATAACACCTGTTTTTTAGGGAACAAATTAAATAAATTAAAAATTCTGCAATAATAAGACTTAAGTAAAAAATTTAAGTTTATAATTATATTAATCTATTACTATTGTATATAATATATTCAGATGAGAAGAAAGGTAACGAAATGGAAGAGATATATGCAGATACAATAGTAGGGATTAATTTTAATAATGGAGTAATAAAAATAGTTCTAGCAAGTCAAGATTTAGAGAATGTCTTAGAAGAAGATAGTGAGAATAAGAGTGAAATAAAAATGAAAAGTAATAAAGTAATAAATATGTCATTGCCAGGATTTTTGTATTCAGCATCAGTAATAGATAGTTTATTAAAAGATCCAAAGATGATAAAGACGATAGAGGCTTACCAAAAGGCAGGTATTATAAAAGCAGAAGAGAAGAATAAAAATAATTAATTTCATTATATAGTAAGGATTATGTCATGTCAGCAGTAGTAAAGTTTGTAGAAAAAAGACTTGAAGCTATAAAGTATTTTCTTACTGGTACCTATAAAGGAACAGAAGGTAATGATCACATTGTAGCTGTTTCAATGAATCTGGGGTGGGGAAGAGGGATTCTCACAAAAGGTGGAGATGATGACGTAATCGCAGCTGCTTTTAACCTTAAAGTTATAGATACCACAGGATATTTAAATGTAGTAGGAGCAGGTGGATATACAGAGATATATAAAGAAGGAGAAGGGAATCTTGATTATGTAGGAGCAGCAGGAGGATTACTTGTTGAACATACAGGAGAGAGTGGAGATCTAAACCTTGCAAGTGTTGCACTTTCAAGTACGGCATTACGAAAAGGGCGTATTGGAAACTTAACAGCAGGGTCACTTGCTGCACATACTTCTTTTAAACTACATACAAAAGTAGGAGATCTTACTTTTGCAGGAGGAGCTGCATATCTTAAACTTGAGAGAAAAAGTAATGGATATGCTAATTCTAGAGGGAATTTAACAATTAATGGGGCAGGAGCCTGGGTTGAAGCTATTAGTACAGTAGATACTGGAGATATGACAGGATTTACACTTGCTGGAAATGGGAAATTCACTCGATATGGTAAAGATTCAAATGTAGACTTAAATTTAATTGGAATCAATAATGAAGTTAGACATTATTCAATAACAGGAGATACAAAAGTTGAAGCCTTAGGTGGACGAAATTATATAGAGAAAAAAGGTAGAGAATTTAATGATAACTCTTCAGGAGACTTAATAGCTGATGTAGCTGGTTTACGAAATGAGATTATACATGCTACACGATTTGGAGATACTACAGTTTCTGGACTTGCCATTAGCTCAAAAATCACTCGAATAGGTGAAGAAGGAGATGTTACTATTTCGGGAGTTGGTATTGATAATGAAATCAATATTAAGATGAAAAAAGGGGCACTAGAATTTAAAGGAGTAGGAGCCTCAAATAGAATCACCATTGAAGGGTTGTCAGGAGATTTAATTGATACTTCTTCAGTATTTAAAAATGATTATACTCAAAGAGAGAATGAAAGTCTGCTTTTAAGTTATGAAAGTTTTGAAAAAGGAGATACTTCAGGTTGGAGTAGTGAAATTATTACTGAAAAAGGTGAATTGACAAAATTCTTAGGAGGATTTGGAAACACAGATGGAGAACAAGCTGTTTATAAGACCTATAGCTTTGGTATTCAAAATGCAGGACGAGAAGTTGAACTTAGTTTTAAATTTTATGAGATAGATTCTAAGGATGATGGATTTTTAAATACATATATCAATGATGAGATAGTAATTCATGGGGCTGAAGATGGAGTAAAACAAAAAACCAGTGAGGAGAATGGTTCAGAGGTTAAGTATACAAAAAAAGTTGTTCTAGATGAAAATGGGAAAGTTAAACTTGGATTTGGAGCAACTTTAGATGAAAGTATTAATGAATCTTGGGGGATAGATGATGTACAGTTTAGAACCGCAGGAGATTGGAATAGTTATAATCTTGTAAGTGAGAGCTATGAAGATTCTGATATTTCAGGATGGGTTAATAAGACCAATGCATCAACTTTGACTCAAACTAGTTCTGAATTAGGAAACTTTTTAGGAAGATTTGGAGGAACTTCTGGAAAAGAAGGTATCTTTAAAACCTTTGAGTTTGGTGTAGAACAAGCTGGAAAAACAGTTGAAATAGAATTTGATATGTATGAGATAGATTCATGGGATGATGAAGAGTTTAGAGTTTTTATTAATGGAGAACAAAAACTAGCAGAAAAATTAAATAGTGATAAAATTACAGGTACAAAAACTTCTTCAAATGTTTTTAATTCGTATACTGATGAAATACATCATTATAAGCTAGAAGCTGTTGTAGATGCAGATGGAAAAGTTAGATTGGGATTTGGTTCAACCTTAAATCAGGATATAAGTGATGAATCTTATGGAATAGATAACCTAAAAATCAATACAGGATATGATTGGAATAGTAAAGTCTTGTTAGAAGAGACTTTCGAAGGGGGAGAGGCTCTAGGTTGGAATAGTAATAAAGATGGAAAAACACTTAAGAAAAAAACCAATAATAGTGACTGGAACGCAGGAGCATTTTCGCAAGAATCACTTGAAGGTGATGGAGAAGTTTCTACTACAGTTCTTGAGACTAATAAGTCTAGAATGATAGGTTTTTCAAGTGATGATAGTAGTAAAAGTTATGATACAATCGATTATGCTGTATATTTAGAAGATAGTGGTAATCTAAAAGTATATGAAAAAGGAGTGCACAAAGGAACATTTGGAAACTATAAAAGTGGAGATACTTTAAGTGTAAAAAGAACAGGTAATGTTATTACTTACCTAAAAAATGATCAAGTATTTTATACTTCAAGTGTGGCTTCAAGTGGAGAACTTCATGTAGATACTTCTTTAAGACATAAAGATGCAACACTTTCAGAAATAGAGCTTACAAAGAGTACTTATGAGATACCTACTTTGATAAATCAAGAGGGAGTAAGTGTATCTGGAAATAATATCACAAAGACAAGTTCTGCAGGTTGGAATGCTGGTTCTTTTTCTGAAGAGTTCATAAGTGATGATGGAAAAGTTTCTACTACAGTTCTTGAGACTAATAAGTCTAGAATGATAGGTTTTTCAAGTGATGATAGCAGTAAAAGTTATGATACAATCGATTATGCTGTATATTTAGAAGATAGTGGTAATTTAAAAGTATATGAAAATGGAGAAAATAAAGGAACATTTGGAAGCTATAAAAGTGGAGATACTTTAAGTGTACAAAGAACAGGTAATGTTATTAGTTATCTAAAAAATGATCAAGTATTTTATACTTCAACTATCAAATCATATGGAAATCTCTACGTAGATACCTCTTTTAGACATAAAGATGCAACCTTAAAGAATATTACCTTAACACAGCTTGATACTCAAACACCAACATTGATTAATGATGAAGGTGTTCTAGTTTATGATAGTGCCGCAAGATTAACTACGCATAATAATTTAACAGATTTTTTAGGAAGATTTGGTGGAAGTAATGGGGAACAAGCTGTTTATAAAACTTATAATCTAGGTATACAAAATGCTGGAAAGATGGTAGAGTTAAGCTTTGATATGTATGAATTAGATTCATGGGACAATGAATGTTTCATAACCTTTGTTAATGATAAAATAGTAGTAAATGAAGGATTTATTGGCAAAGAGATCACAGGGGAAAGAGTCTCTTCTAATGTTTTTAATACGTATGATGATGAGATGCATAGATATACCTTAGAAGCAAAAGTAGATAACAACGGTCAAATCAAAATAGGGTTTGGTTCAACTTTAGATCAAAATATTAATGATGAATCTTATGGAATAGATAATATCAAACTAAAAACCATTGGAGATTGGGAAGAAGAGTTTGATGAAGGTTTTACTGAAAGTTCTAAAAATGGTGACATCTTAATAAAAGAGACCTTTGATGGAGAAGAAGTTACAGGCTGGACAAATAATCAAACCACAAAAACAGATTCAGAACTAGGAGAGTTTTTAGGAAGAATGGGTGGAACTTCAGGAAAAGAAGGACTTTCAAAAACATTTAACCTAGGTATTCAAAATGCTGGAAAAACAGTTGATATAGAATTTGATATGTATGAGATAGATTCATGGGATAATGAAGAGTTTAGCATTTTTATCAATGGAGAAGAAAAACTAGTAGAAAAATTACGTCAGTATGAAATTACAGGTACAAAAACTTCTTCAAATGTTTTTAATAAGTATAATGATGAAATACACCACTATAGTATTAAAGCTACTGTTGATAAAAATGGTGAAGTTAAACTAGGATTTGGTTCAACTTTAAATGAAAGTATAGATAATGAATCATGGGGAATTGATAATGTGACCTTGTCAAAAGGTGCTAATTGGAATGAGAAAGTTATTGTGAATGAGACCTTTGATGGTGGAGTTGCAAAAGGTTGGAGTAATAATACTACAAGTCGAACAGAATCTGAAATGGGAGATTACTTAGGACGATTTGGTGGAACAAACGGAAATCAAGGCTTGTATAAAACATTTAACCTAGGGGCTGAGAATGCTGGAAGAATGGTTAATATAACCTTTGATATGTATGAGATAGATTCATGGGATAATGAAGAGTTTAAAGTTTTTGTAAATGATAATGAAGTTATAAATGAAACAATGGCTGTTGGGACAATCACAGGAACTGCTACGTCTGCAAATGTATATAAAAGTTGGGGTTCTGAAGATATGCATTCTTATAGCTTACAAGCGCAAGTAGATGAGAATGGAAATATTAAACTAGGATTTGGTTCAACTTTAAATGAAAGTATAGATAATGAATCTTGGGGAATTGATAATGTAAAAATGACTACTATTGGAGATTGGGAAGCTTTAAATAAAGAAGCCAATACTTCAAGAAGTAGAATACTTTCTTCTGAAAACTTTGAAGAGGGAAGTGCTAAAGGTTGGAGTAATACCAAAGTTTCACAAACTAATACAGAGTTGGGAAGTTTTCTAGGAAGAATGGGTGGCACAAAAGGGAATGAAGGTGTTTTTAAAACCTATGACTTTGGATTGCAAAATGCAGGACAAGTGGTTGATATTAACTTTGATATGTATGAGATAGATTCATGGGATAATGAAGAGTTTAGAGTTTTTATTAATGGAGAACAAGAGCTAGCAGAAAAACTACATGTTGGTGAAATTACAGGTACAAAAACTTCTTCAAATGTTTTTAATAAGTATAATGATGAAATACACCACTATACCCTACAAGCTACACTAGATGATAAGGGACAAGTAAGACTAGGATTTGGTTCAACTTTAAATCAAAATATTGATGATGAATCATGGGGAATAGATAATGTTGTCATCAAAAAAAGTGGACAATGGGAGAATGGGAATACTTCATTTACCACAGGGGAAAATGCATTTCAAATTAATGATACTACTCAAGAAATTGAAAACGATGAAAACTACTCTGCAAATATCTCTTTGGCAGGACTATATAATAAAGTTGTACATACTACTAAAGCAGGAGATATTGTTGTAAATGGTGGTGGTGGATATACAGAAGTTACAAGAGAAGCAGAAGTTCACGCAAATTTAACTGCAGAGTTAGGTGGAATTGCCAATGTTGTTAAATTAGAAGCAAAAAGTGGAGACTATAGCTTCAAGGGATTAGGAGCAGCTAATATTCTCACAAATAATTCAGAAAATGGAACAACCAATATTGTTGCAGCTGGAATTGGTAATATTGTAAATAGAAGAGGTGATGGTTCTGGAAGACTTATCATGATTGGTGGAGCCAATGTTGTTAAGTGGAAGGGGAATGGAGATATTAAGGCCTTTATGTTAGGTGGGGCAAATGTCTTATTAAAAAGAAATAATGGTGGAATTATCTATGCCCTTATGGCAGGTGGGATAAACTATATAGGGCAAGTAGGAAGTGGAGACCTATATGCAGGAATGTTAGGTGGAGCAAATGTCATTGTAAAATCTGGGGATGGAGATGCTTACTCTTTAATGGCAGGTGGATTAAATGTCTTAGTTCATGTGGGAGATGGTACGACTGCTGCAGTTATGCTAGGTGTAGCAAATGTTCTTACAAAAGTAGGAGATGGACTTACTATTGGAGCCTTATTTGGTGGAGCGAATATCTTCACACATGTTGGAAATGGAGATTCTGTTTCAGCAATGATAGGTGGAGCGAATATCTTTACGAAAGTAGGGGGGAAAGAAGATGATCTTACTCTTGCTGTAATGATAGGTGTGGGTAATGTCTTTACACATAAAGGAGATGGAGACTCTATTGCTATTATGGCAGGTGGGATAAATGTCTTTACTAAAATAGGTGGTAAGTTAAATGGAAATGGAATAGCAGATGATGACTTAACTATTGCAGCTATGTTCTCTGCTGGGAATATTTTCACACATGTAGGAGATGGAACAACAGCAGCACTTATGGTAGGGACTGGAAATGTTCTAACTAAAGTAGGAGAAGGTTTAACTGTAGGAGTTATGGTAGGAGCTGGAAATATTCTTACCCATGTAGGTAATGGTACGACATTGGCACTTATGGCAGCTACAGGAAATATCTTCACAAAAGTAGGAAATGGAATAACAGTAGCAGCTATGCTAGGTAAAGGGAATATCTTCACACATGTAGGAAATGGGACTACTGGTGCTGTTATGCTAGGACTTGGAAATATTTTTACAAAAGTAGGAGATGGACCAGCACTTGCAGTTATGTTAACTCCACCGTCAGAAACAGGTATATCAGTAGGGAATATTTTTACGCATGTAGGAGATGGTATTTCTGGGGCATTAATGTTTGGAGGAGTTGGAAATATCTTCACAAAAGTAGGAGATGGACTAACTGTTGCAGCTATGATAAAAGGTGAAGCAAATATCTTTACCCATGTCGGAGATGGAACAAGTGTAGCTATTATGGCACTAAGTAAAGCCAATGTGTTTACAAAAGTAGGAGATGGACTTACAGTTGCGTTGATGCAGGGTGACTTAAATGTAATGACACATGTGGGAGATGGATTAACAGCAGCTATTGCTATTGGAAAAGCAAATATTATTACTAAAGTAGGTAACGATGAGCTTGTTACAGCACTATATGGGAAAGCCAATGTAGTAACACATATCAGTAGTGAACAAAGTAATACCTATGCCCTTCTTAAAGGTAATTTAAATGTAGTAACTAAAGTGGGACCAATGGATGACTTTAGTGTTACCGTTGCACCTTTAGATGGAATCGTAGCAGACCCAGTAGCACCAGAAGATAGAATACTAGCACGTGGAGATATTAGCTCTAACCCAATGGGTGTAGTCAATAGTGTTATTAGTGGAATGGAGACATTAGTTGACTCAACAGTGAGTGATGTTGTAAACGGAACAGGTGGTGTATTATCAGGTCTTGTTCTAGGTGATGCAAATGTTATTACTCATGTGGGAAGAGGTGCTACAAATATAGTAGCACATGGAAAAGCAAATATCATTACAAAAGTAGGGAATGGACGATCAGTCGTACTAGCCAATGGAAAAGCAAATATCTTAAGCGTTGTAGGAGATGGAGATAGTATACAAGCTGCCAATGGAAAAGCAAATATTATTACTAAAGTAGGATCAGGTTCTTCTGCTGTTATTGCAAAAGGTGAAGCAAATATTGTTACTAAAGTAGGAGATGGTTTACATATAGGTATTATGAGTGGAAAACTAAATGTTCAAACTATTGTAGGTGATGGTATGAATATTTCTGCACAAAAAGGTGATTTAAATATCAATACCAAAGTAGGAGATGGAACAAACATCAGTATTGCAAAAGGCCAAGCTAATCTTAATATTCAGTTTGGAGATGGCTTAGGTATATATGCAGCTGCTGGAAGAGGGAATGTTTCTATTAAAATAGGAAATGGAGACTACTATGGTATTGCTTATGAAACAGGTAAAAAAGGTAGAGTACAAGCTTTATTATCAGAACTAAAAGGAACATCAATATCTTTACTTGCAAGTGGAACAATTGCTACTATTGTAAATGGGAGTGAAGAGGGAACTGTAACAGGACATGGACATACAGTACCAAATATAGAAGCTCCTTCTGAATTAAAAGGGATAAGTGTAAGCCAAACCGATGATAGTACTAGTAATGTAGATTCAAGCAACTTTGCTCAAGATGCTACACGTACTAATGAGAGTGGGAATCAAGATGATTATGATGAGAATAAGAAAGATGATATAGAAGGAAATAGTCAAAGTCAATCACAAGCAGCAATAGATGCTCAAAATAATGCTACTTCAGATGCTAATAGAGCTAAAAGTGATATAGCAGAAGGCCAAGCTAAAGTAGAAAGTGAAAAAGAGAAAATAGATAGTTTTGAAAATGATATAAATGATGTAGATGATGATGAGTTAGAACAAAATGCAAGTGATATAAAATCATTAATAGGTTCAGAACTTACAAGTAGTGGGTCAGATTTTTCTACAGAAGATAATATAGATACTATTGCAGAAGGAAGTTATGAAGAGTATAAAAAAGAAATAGCAGATGGAAGTAATATACGAGCTGAATTTTCAACTATAAATTCAGATGTAAATGAGCATTTAGATACTTATGGAAAGCAAGTACAAGATGCAATGACATCTTCAAATGAAGAGAATCCAGATGTAGATATTCAAGATACAATCGATGATGCACAAGAGAAATATATCCAAGCTAAATCAGATGAGATAAAAGCAAATAAAGATGCAAATGCTTCACAAAGTAATGTTAATACAGCAAGAAATGAAGCAAATTCTGCAACAAATGAAGCAAGTGCAGCAAAAAATGAAGCAGAAGGAAGAGCAGATTCTGCATCAAATGGAGAAGAAGATAAGACAAAATCAAATGCAAGTGCAAGTGGTGGGCAAGTATCAGAAGGTAGATTTGAAAGTGAATTTAATAATCCTGATACATCAACATCTTCTGATTCTTTGCCTGAAAAATTAAAAGATGGAATTGATGAAGAAGAAATTAAGAATGGAATAGAGGCAGGTGCTGCTGCCCTAAATGTTGATATAGAAGAAGTTTTAGAATCAATAGAGAATGTAGATGGAACAAGCATTGAAGATGAGCTTGATGCAGCAATAGAAGCATTAAGAGCTAATACTGGAAGTTTAACACTTGATGATAATATTATTAAATATATAGCTGAGAAGTATAGTGCTGCTAAGAATTTAGCTACTAAATTAAATGAATTAAGAAAAATAATCAATGAATCAAATAGTTCTACTAATGATACTTCTGAAAGTACAGATACTCCAACGAATACAGATGATACTTTAGAGAAAAAGTTTGAAGTTCAAGGTATATCTAGAAGTACAGATAGAGAAGGTGCCCTTGATATTGAGTTAGGTGCTTTAGGAGGGGACTCTGAACAGAGGAGAGGAATATTTTCAAAAAAAATTAGATGAGCTTGAAAGGAAGAAAGAACTTGCCGAAGAAAAGAAAAAACTTGCCGAAGAAAAGAAAAAACTTGCCGAAGAAGAGATAAAAACTGCCGAAGAGGAAAAGACTGAAATTAAAAAAAATAATGTTTCTCTTAACGTGAGTATTTCAATGGCTGATCAGAAATATCAAAAAGCAGTAAAAGCACTAGAGGATCAAAAAGAATCAGATTTTGAAAAAGCTTTTAAGAAAGTTCACGGCGAAGATGAAAATAGTGAAACCTTAAAAAATCTTCAAAAGGCTGAGGCAGATGCTAAAGTAGCATTAGAAGCTGCAAAAGCTGAACTTGAAAAATTAATTGAACCACAGAATGACGC